>NZ_CP119794.1 GCF_029338315.1 Haloarcula regularis | reverse complement strand
TCGGTCGAGAGAGTCGGTGTCGCCGAAGCGACGTCGACGTGCTCTCTGCGAACGGCCCGAGCGTCGCGAGGACGCGTCGGACCGTATTCGCCCGGGGTGGTGCCCCGTGCGACCTTCGCATTTCTTCCGAGGAGAGGGGTATATATAAATGACTCGTCTCAGACCCACACTGTGCAGGCCCCACATGGCCCGTACGTGACGTCACGCCGTCACACACCGAACCGCACGACATCGGAGGGTCGGCGGCAGAACTGGTTTGGTTTCTGATTGATACACCGACGCACGGTTCGCCGACCACCCAGCAGCGGGACCGGAGACGGACAATAGTCTCCCCCGGAGTACCCAGGGATATAGAGGGCTACGTCGTCACACACGGGCAGGTCTCGCCAGCGCGTGCGCGCACGGCGTTGAGTGTGCGAGTCGGCACACGTCGCAGCCGGGGGACTCGCGGACGAACGAGTGCCGGTCGCGTCGGGCCGGTGTGGCGCGGCCGGTGGCGCGGCGACAGTCGGCGTACGAGCGACTCAGGGGAGCCGTCACTCGGGCGCGTCGAGACGGGGTGCAGAAATAAACTTCAGGCGGTCAGCGAGTCGACGTGGCCCTCGGCACGGAGCTGGTCGGCGTCCTGGCCGGTGTAGCGCCACTCGATGTTTGCTTTCTCGTCTTGCCAGTCCCACGGTTCGGCGAGGACGATGTCGTCCTCGTTAATCCACGTGCGGAACTTCATCCGGCCCGGGATACGGCCCAGACGGGTCTCGCCGTCCTCACAGCGGATTCGGACGTGGTTCCCGCCCAGGTGTTCAGTTACGACCGCGAACAGCTCGTCGTTTGTAGGCATACGGAGGTTCCGTCGCCCTGTATCTTCGCTCACGGGTTAACTACGCCCCCACGGCGTATAAGTTGACTGAGAGTTGAGGTACCGCGTACCACACGGGCACACTCAGAAGACGTACTCGTCGTCGTGGCCCATCATCCCGCTGTCGTCGAGCGGGTCGTCCTCGAAGCCCGGTTCGTCGTTGTCCTCGCTTGGGCCGCTCACCTTGTAGGCCTTGAGTCCGGTCGCGAGGAGGCTCTCGAAGGCGTCCTCGCGGTTGAGGAACTCGCCCTGCTCTACCAGCTGTGAAATCTGCATCTCGAGGTGTTCCGGTACGGAGATCTCTATTTTCGGCATCTGACTACCCTGGGGTTCAGCAAGGGTGTATTTAAACGTAGTGGCAGGGCGGCCGGACGTGAGGACGCCGGCGGACGAGAAACCGGTGGCTGGCGGGGAAGTGGGACAGCGGATACCGGCACAGAACGGTTCAGTCGGCGGTGAGCGTCAGCGGTTCGTCGCTACGCTCCAGCATGTCGTCGGTCAGGCCGTCGGCGAGCGCGAAAACGGCGTCTTTGTGGTCAGTCTTCGATTTGTGGATGGACGTCGGCTTGACGCCGAGCGCCGTGTACTCCTCCTGGGCGACCTCGGAACCTGTGTCTGCTTCGTAGTGGTTCTGTACCTGTGCGAGCAGGCTGTGAAGGTGGATGAGCTCCTGCTTCCTCATGGATACAACCGTCTAACAGACGGAGGGTTATAGTACTATCTTGCCACATACTACCACGATTTGACGCGCAGTTCGTGCGGGTTCAAGATATCGAATCGGAGAATTGGGTGCCGATTCCGTGGACTGGGGGACAAAAGAGGGATGACCTGGAGTATCAGGACTGAAAACAGCGCCGAAGTGTACCTCATGAGGGAGAGACACCGGACTCGGGCCCGTCACTCGGCGGGACACCAGCAGGCGACCAGCGAGGACAGATAGCTCCCACCCAGCCATGCGCGCGAGGGCGGCTGGAACGGTCTCGACCACAGGCATCGGGCGCGCCGAGCGATGGAAACGGCCCGAGACGGGGTGCCAGGAAAGGTCGAAGCTTCGATAGTTACCAGATACGTCCCGCCTGACACATCGGTTCCGTCGTGGGATTTCGCGTCGATACGCCTGAAAGCATATTTTTCACGGTCCTCGTTGTTCATCAATAACCACGACAATATATAAGAAATCGAACACTTTATACGCGCAGAGGGAGTACGTGGTGGTGATGAACTGGAAACACCCCCGAAACATGACGAAGGCAGCGACGAAAGAGAGCGAGACCTCCAGCGGGACCCGCTGGTCGTTCATCGCGGCCGCGAGCATTGCCGCGTAACCACCTGCGACTCATTCCACAGCGCGACGCCGAATAGCGGTGTGTCCGCGGTCGGTACCGACGTCAGGTCACTGCTCGACGGCGTCGTGAGGCCCGACCGGCCCGTGTTCCGGACAGGCCCCGACGATGGGCGTCGCGTTGAGACAGCAGTGCCGGCGCGACGTGGCGACGAGACCGGTCACCAGTCGCTCGCCACAGCGCCGGCAGTAGCGCGGCGACTCGTCCATACTACCGCTTCCCGTGCCACGATAAAACGGTTTCCGGAGCGGCCCGGTGTAGGCGAACGACGCGCTCACCCTGCAGATTAAATAAACGGGCGCCGTACTTCGGGACGAGTGACGGCGACAGACACCACGGAACGAGCGGTCATCGCGAAGCGAGTGGACAGCGGCACCGCAGACACCGGGGAGATACGTGACCTCGCGCGCGCGGCGGGCTACGACGTCGTCGCGGAGATAACCCAGACGCGCACCGAGGACCCGGCCTACCACATCGGGGAGGGAAAGGTGACGCGTCTTGCCAACGCGGTCGCCCGCGAGGACGCGACGGTCGTGATCTTCGACAACCAGCTGGGCCCCTACCAGACCTACAACATCGGCAACGAGCTGATGAGCGGCGTCCGCGTCATCGACCGGTTCCGACTCATCCTCGAGATATTCGGGCAACGGGCCCGCACGCGGAAGGCCCAGCTCCAGGTCGAACTCGCCGAGCTGCGCTACGAACTCCCGCGCGCGGAGGCCAAAGCCAGCCTCGCCAAGCGCGACGAGCGCCCCGGGTTCATGGGGCTGGGCGAGTACGACGAGAGCCGCGAAGAGGACATCAAAAAGCAGATCTCGAACATCCGCGACGAGCTCGCCTCCATCGAGGACACCGAGCAACACCGCCGCGAGCAGCGCCGCGAGTCGGGGTTCGACCTGGTCGCGCTGGCGGGCTACACCAACGCCGGCAAGTCGACACTGTTGCGCCGCCTCGCGGCCGACCTCGAGGTCGACGAGAACGAGGACCTCCACCCGGACCTCGACACGACCGCCGAGAGCGAGGACCGTCTCTTTACCACGCTGGGGACGACGACCCGCCGCGCGGAGGTCGGCAAGCGCGAGGTGCTGGTCACCGACACCGTCGGGTTCATCCAGGACCTGCCCCACTGGCTGGTCGAGTCGTTCAAGTCGACGCTGGACTCGGTCTATCGGGCCGACCTCGTCTTGCTGGTCGTCGACGTCTCCGAGTCCGTCGAGGAGATACGCGAGAAGCTGGTGACCAGCCACGACACGCTCTACGAGCGCAACGAGGCGCCCATCGTCACCGTCCTGAACAAGACGGATACGGTCGACGACGAGGAGGTCCGCCGGAAGAAAGAGGCCCTCTCGGCGCTGGCCCCGAACCCCGTCGCCGTCAGCGCACAGGAGGGGCTCAACGTCGAGGCCCTCGCACAGCGCATCGACGCCGAGCTGCCCGACTACGAGCGCGAACGCCTCGTCCTGCCGATGACCGACGACACCATGAGCCTCGTCTCGTGGATCCACGACCACGCTCACGTCGAGACCGTCGACTACGGCGATCAGGTCGTCATCGAGTTCGAGGCCCGCCCGGCGATCGTCGAGCGCTCGCGCGCGAAGGCGGGCGACCTCGTCGGCGCGTCGGCCTGAGCGTGGTCGCGCCTACTGGTCTCCCCAGAGCACCGTCGGAATCGCGTCCAGCAGGTCCGTCGCCACGAGGCCGAATCCGCGGTCCTCGACCACCAGGTCGCCGGCGGCACCCGTCGCGTAGGCCGCGATGGCGGCCGCGTGTCGGGTCTCCTGCGTGCACGCGAGCGCGCCGGTCGCGCCCGCGAGGACGTCGCCGGTCCCGCCGACGGTCATCCCCGCGTTGCCCGTCCGGCCGACGCGGGTCACCTCGCCGTCCGAGATAACGTCGTAGCGGCCCTTCACCAGCAGCGTCTGGCCGAGGTCGGCGGCGAAGGACTCGACGAAGTCGGCCCGCTCGCGCCAGTCGTCGCTCGTCTCGCCACCCATCCCGACGAGTTCGCCCTGGTGGGGAGTACAGATCAGGGTCGCGTCGGTCTCGACCTCCGGAACGACCGCGAGCGCGTCGGCGTCGACGACCGCGGTGCCGTCGAACCGCGAGAGGAGGGCCCGGACGGCGTCCATCGTCGCGTCGGCGTCGCCCAGGCCCGGTCCGAGGACGAGCGTGTCGTGCTCGGCCGCGAGGGAAGCGACCCGGTCGACGTGAGCGGGTTCGAGTCGCTCGCCGTCGTAGGGCCGGACGATGAGGTTCTCGCTGTAGCTCTGGAGTTCGCGCGCGACGGCCGACGGGCAAGCCACGCGCACCAGGTCGGCGCCGGCACGGAGTGCGGCCTGGGCGGAAAGAGCCGGCGCGCCGGTGTAAGGTCCGCCGCCGACGACCAGCACCTCGCCGTTGTCGCCCTTGTGACTGGCCGGGTCGCGCACGAGTCGCTGGAGGTCGCCGCGCTCGACGAACAGTTCGGCGGCGTCGGGGATGCCGATGTCCGCGACGGTCACGCCCGCGTCGAGGTCCGGGAGGCCGGGCTTGGTGTCGTGGAAGGTAACGACGTGGTCGGGGGCGACGGCGTTCTCGGCCAGCGTGCCGTCCTCGGCGTCAAGACCCGAAGGGACGTCCACCGAGAGGACCGTCGCGTCGCCGGCGTTCATCGCGGCCGCCGCCGTGGCGGCCGGTTCGCGCAGCGCCCCCCTGATACCCGTTCCGAGCATCGCGTCGACGACGAGGTCGGGACTCCGGAGATCGAACGCCGAGGCGTCGCGGACCTGTTCGGTGGGGTACTCGGCGCGCTGCAGCGCCTCCCAGTTCTCCCGCGAGATGTCGGTCGTGATGGTCTCGGGGCGACCGAGCAGGAGCACCCGGAGGTCGAAGTCGTCGAGAAAGCGGGCCGCCACGAGCGCGTCGCCGCCGTTGTTCCCCCGGCCGGCGACGACGGTGACCGAATCACCGGGGTCGGCGAGGTCGCGAACCGCCCCCGCGACGGCGTTCCCGGAAGACTCCATCAACTGCTTGCGCGGCACGCCCAGCGCCGCCGCGTTCTCGTCGACGACGCCCATCGCTGAGCCAGTGAGCATGGGCGGGGGTTGGCCGGCCATCCCCCTAACGATAGGGGACGGCCTACCAGCGGACCTCGAACCCCTCGAGCCCGTCGGGGTCCTCGTAGGTCACCTCGACATCGGTGACGTTCGCCCGGTTGCTCCCCTCGTGGCAGAACTCGACCATCGCCTCGACGTCGGCCTCGTCGCCCTCGAAGACCGCTTCGACGCGACCGTCCTCCAGATTCTTCACCCAGCCGTCGATACCCTGGTCCTGTGCCGCCTCGCGGGTCGTCGCCCGGAAGTAGACGCCCTGGACCCGACCGGAGACCAAGACGTGCGCTCGCGTGCGTGCCATAGGGTCGACGTTGCGAGGGACGGAAGTTAGGTCCTAGTGGTCCCGGCCGCCCGAGCGGAGGTAGTGAAAGAGGTACGTCTGCGTGTAGCCGGCGTACGCGCCGCCAAGGGCTTCGCGGATGGCCCGGGAGGTGTCGGCGTAGTTCCCCCGGTCGCACTCGGGATAGTACTCCGCGATGGTGGTGCGGATCCACGTATCGAGGGGGACGGCTTCGAGGTAGCCAAGCGAGAACAGCAGGATGCAGTCGGCCACCTTGTCGCCGACGCCGACGAACTCGGTCAGCGCCGCGCGGGCGTCCTCGTAGTCGAGGCCGCTGGCGTCCTCGGGGTCGGCTTCGCCGTCGGCGACCATCTCGGCCGACCGCTTGACGTAGGGCGCACGGTAGCCGAGGTTCAACTCGCGCAGGTCGGCCTCGCTGGCGGCGGCCAGCGACTCGGGCGTCGGGTAGGCGCGGTACTGCCGGCCGTCGAACGCAACCGGCTCGCCGAACTCGCGGCGCAGCGCCTGTTGCATCCCGTGGATGCGGGCGACCCGCATCTGGGCCGAGCAGATGAACGAGATAAGCGTCGGGAACGCGGGGTCGCGCACGATGCGCATCCCCCAGTAGGCGTCGTAGGCTTCCTCGACGACGGCGTCGGGCGGGGCCGTCTCGCGGATGGCCGGCAGATCGTCGTCCAGGCCCAGGCGGGCTCGCAGGTGCGATTCGGCGTCGAAGGAGGCGTCCCACTCGAGTCGCCCGTCAGTCTGGCGCGCACGGACGACTTCGGGGGCACCGTCGACGCGAGCGGTCGTCCAGTACCAGGCGTCGCTCCCCGTCTCGCCGTCCCGGTCGTACATCCGGTCGTCCTCGCGGTCCCAGAGGTACGACTGGCCGCTCTCGACGGTCGACTGGAGGTCGAAGTCGCCCGCGAGCCCCGCGAGATCGATGGTGCCCTGGTGCATCGTCCGTCCGGACGGACCCGACGCCTTTCCGGGTTTCCATCCGGTCCGGCGTCAGGCCGCCGTCCCGGTGCGAGTCCGGAGGACGGTGATGGCCCCGAGCACGCCGACGACGGCGACGGCCACCGCCTGCGGGGGACTGACCGTGACGCCGACGACGCCGGCGAGGCCCGAGACGAGCGTGAACGCGAGAAACAGCGGGAGGGCGACGGCGACGGCGTAGTACCACGGGAGCCCGGCCATGCGGGCGAGGGGGCCGGCGCCCTTCTCGTACTCCTCTACGGCCAGCCGGCCGAGCACCCAGCCGTCGAACAGCAGGAAGCCAAGCAGACCGGCCGTCAGCGCGAGGTTGGCGATGGTGTCCGCGAGCAGGGTGAACAGCGACGGCGACAGCGCGGCGGCGGTCCCGGTGCCCAGGAAGAGCGCGCCCATGCCGAGGGTCGCCTGCGAGCGAGGGACGTCGTGTTCGTCGACGAGATACGCCACCAGTACCTCGAGGATGCTGATGGCCGAGGACAGCGCCGCCAGCAGGACGACACCGAAGAAGACGACGCCGACGAGCCGGCTGTAGGGGAGGTCGGCGAACGCGCCCGCGAGGCTGACAAACAGCGCGCCGGGGCCGCCCTCGCCGGGCGAGACGCCCAGCGAGAACAGCAGCGGGAAGATGACCAGCCCCGCAAGCACGCCGATGCCGGTGTTCAGGACCGCGATGACGGTGCCGTCTGCCGCCAGCGACCGGTCTTCGTCGACGTAAGAGGCGTAGGTGAGCATCGCACCAGCGCCGACCGAGAGCGTGAACAGGGCCTGGCCGGCCGCGGCGACGAGCACGTCGACGAAGTTCGCCCGGAGGTAAGCCACGTCCAGCGAGAGGAAGAAGGCGTAGCCGCCCGAACTCCCGGGGAGCGTCGCCGCCCAGACGGCCAGCGCGCCAAAGAGGACGACGATGCCGGGGACCATCACCGTCGTTGCCAGTTCGATGCCGCGGTCGACGCCGGCGTAGACGACGGCCACCGTCGCCAGCAAGAAGAGGGCGTGGAAGGCGACCGCGCCGACGCCGAAGTCGATGGCGGCGAAGAACTCGGCGGGGGCCGCGAAGTACGCGCCCGTCGCGCTCGCGACGGTGTAGCGCAGAATCCACCCGCCGACGACCGAGTAAAACGAGATGACCACGACGGAAGCGAGCAACGCCACGCCGCCGAGGGCGCGCCAGCGTGGGCCGCCAAGCGCCCCGAACGCGCCGACGGGGTTCCGGCGCGAGCGCCGGCCGATGACCATCTCGCCGAGCAGTCCGGGGACGCCGACGAGGACGATTACGAGGACGTACAGCAACAGGAACGCTGCGCCGCCGTTGGTCGCGGTCAGCCAGGGGAACCGCCAGATGTTCCCGAGGCCGACGGCGCTCCCGACGGCGGCGAGCAGGAACCCGAGTCGGGTCCGCCAGGTGGCTCTCGTCATCGTTGCAGGGTCCTCGCAGGCCGGTAAACGTGTCGAGAGCGGCCCAGATTGGTCAGAAGGGCGTGAAGAAGGCGGCATCCTCGACGAGGAACAGCTCGTTGATTCCGAGCCCGAGCGTGCCGACGATGGCCACGACCACGACCAGCCGCAGCGTCCAGAGCCACACGGGACCGACGGGACCGAGCCCCTCACTCCCCTGCCGGAGCTCGTCGACGGCGTCGCGGCCGACGACCCAGCCGACGAAGACGACCAGGGCGAGCACGGAGACGGGCAGGAAGAGCTGGTAGGCGACGTTGTCGAACCACGTCAGCCACCCGGTGTCCCACGCCGAGGGGAGCCCGAGCAGGAACAACACGATGCCGACAGCGGACGCGAGGTAGGGCCGCGGAATCCCGAAGTTGTCGTTCGCGTAGGCGACGGTCACCTCGAGCAGGCTGATGGCAGAGGACAGTGCCGCGATGAGGACGACGCCGAAGAAGACGACGCCGAAGACGCGGCCGAAGGGGACCGAACTGAACCCGGCCGCCGTCGCGACGAACAGCGCCCCCGCGCCGCCGCTCTCGGTGGTGATCTCGGCGCCGATGGTCAGCAGGATGGGGAAGACGACCAGGCCGGCGAGGACGCCGACGAGCGTGTTCGTGACGACGACCATGCCGCCGTCGAAGACGAGGTTGTCGTCGCTACCGACGTACGAGGAGTAGGTTATCATGATGGCCATCCCCAGCGAGAGGGTGAAAAAAGCCTGCCCGACCGCGAAGGGGATGATGCTCCCGGCGTTGGCAACCATCACGTCGAGGTCCGGCGAGAGGAAGAAGGCGTAGCCCTCGGCGGCCCCGGGCAGCGTGGCGACCCACGCCGCGAGCGCCACCATCAGCACGACGATGCTGGGGACCATCACCTTCGTCGCCTTCTCGATGCCGTTTTCGATGCCCAGCGCGACGATACCGACGGCGATAGCGAGGAAGGCCGCCTGGGCCAGGACGGCCTCCGGGCCCGAGGAGACGGCCCCGAAGTAGCCGCCGGGGTCGGCGAAGTACGCGCCCGTCGCGCTCCCGAGGATGTAGCGGATGACCCACCCGCCGACGACGTTGTAGTACGACAGGATCCAGAAGCCGGTGAACACCGCGAGGCCGCCGATGATGCGCCACTGGCGGTGGCCCAGTTCGGCGAACGCGTCGACGGCGTTCACGTTGGTCCGCCGGCCGAGCACGAACTCCGCCAGCATCGCCGGGAAGCCCACGAGGACCACCGCCACCAGGTAGAAGACGACGAAGGCCGCCCCGCCGTTGGTCGCGGTCTTGAACGGGAACTGCCAGAGGTTCCCGAGACCGACTGCGCTGCCGATCGCTGCGAGGATGAATCCAACTCTCGTCGCCCACGTCTCTCGCTCGGACATGCTCTATCCTGGCGGGTCTCTCGCATCGCAACAAAATCGCATCGGTTTCCCGGCGAGACTCGCCGAGAACCGCGTTAGCAACCCACAGATCGGTCCGGGGTCCCGTCAGGCCTCGCCGTAGACCGGCACCGCCGCGCCGCTGGTGACAGCGGAGGCGTCCGAACACAGCAGCAGCATCATCGCGGCGATGTCGGCCGGGTCGACCCACTTCGAGTGGTCCGAATCGGGCATCATCTCGCGGTTCATCGGCGTGTCGATGACGCTCGGCAGCACCGCGTTCGCCCGCACCGTCCCGAGGTTCTCCTCGGCGATAGTCTCGGTCAGCAGGCGGACGCCGGCCTTCGTCGCCCGGTAGAGGCCGTCGCCCTCGCCACCCTCCAGCGAGGACCGGGCCGAGACGGAGACGACGGCCCTCCGTCTCCCGGAGGTGTGGCAGGGCGTGTTTCGACGCCAGGAACATCGTCTTGAGGTTGACGTCAAAGAGGAAGTCGAAGGTGTCGACGTCGGTGTCGTGGACCGGGTCGCCGCCGCGCCAGGTGCCGGCGATGTTCAGCAGGTAGTCCAGTCGGCCGTGTTCGTCGATGACGTCGCCGACGACGCGCTCGACGTCGGCCTCGTCGGTGAAATCGCCCTGGTGGAAGTCGATGCGTTCGTGCGGTTCGAGCAGGAAGTCCTCGCTCTCGGGGTCGACGACGTCGGCCCCACAGACCGTCGCCCCAGCCTCCAGGAAGGCCCGTGCGGCCGCACTGCCCAGAGCACCGCCCACGCCGGTCACGAGCGCTACGTCACCGTCGAAGTCAAATTCGACAGACATACGCGAGGTAACGTTCGGCTACCTGATAAATGCCCAGCCGACGCGTCGTGCGTCTCCCGGCGGTCAGAGGCTCGCGAGGTTCTGCCGGAGCTTGATGGTCGCGGTCATCAGCGTCGTCGCCGTCATGATGACGAAGACGACCTGCACGTGCAAGACGACGGCCCGGTCGAGGCCGGCCAGCGTCGCCAGGTCCACGGCCGGGACGAGTGCGGCAAACAGCAAGACCGGCAGGAGATGCCGGAGCAGGGTGTCGACCACCGTGCCCTGGACGCGGGTCGCCGCGGCACCGCGCCGGCCAAAGGAGAACCCCGCGGCCGCGAACACGAGGGCGCTCAGGCCGAGCACCCCGACCAGCGCGGGGTGGCGGCCGACGACGACCAGGCCGGCGAAGACGGCCCCGACGACGAGCAGGGCCGCGCGCGTCAGCGAGCGCGTGTACCGGTGTGGGTCGCCGGTCGAGGGAACGACGTTCCGGTAGAGGACCCGCATCGTGATCGCGAGCAGGAGGACCTGGGCGAGCACGAACGCCCCCTTGAACGGGAACGACAGGGTCGTGACGATCTCCAGCAGGCCGAGCACGGCAAACAGGACCGAGAGGAGGCCGACGACGGCGAGGAAGTCCCACAGCCGGTGTTCCGCCACCAGGTCGCTGGCGCGGCGGTTCCGGACGGCGTAGAACGCGAAGCGAAGCCCCAGCGTCGCGAGCAGAGTCAGAGCGATGAAGAAGATGAACGTCAGGTTGGGGTTGCCCGCCACGAACTGGAGCTCTACGTCCACCTTACCCACCATCGTCTTCGAGACTCTCTTTCAGCGCACGTATCTCTTGTGTTAGGTGGGTTACCGACTCGTAGCGCGCGAGTTTCCGCTTGCCCATCGCCTTGCCGACGAGGGCGTCGACCTCCGACGGGACGTCGGCTACCTCGCTCGGCGTCGGCGGCGGGGCCTGGAGCACGCGCTCGCGGATCGTCTCGAACTCGCCGGCGTAGGGCGGTCGGCCGGTAAACAGGCGGTAGCAGACCGCGCCGAGGTGATAGAGGTCGGTCGCGTGGTCGATGCGCCCGAAGCGACGGTCGTAGAACTCGGGCGCGGCGTAGCGTGGGTCGAGGTAGTTCGCCGGGTCGGTGACGTGCCGGTAGGCCTGGATGGCCCCGACGTTGTCCAGCAGCGGCGGTTGCCGGTCGTCGGCCGCCAGCACGTTCCCGTAGTAGGCGACGTTCTCCGGGTCGATGCTCGCGTGGACGACGCCCCGTTCGTGAAGTGACGAGACGGCGAGGGCCAGCTGTTCGGCGTGCCAGGCGGCCTCTGCCGGGTCGAACTGGTCGCGGTCGGCGAGCGTCTCGTCGGTGTACTCCGTCGTCGCCCAGAGGTACGGCTCGTGGCCCCAGTCATACAGCGAGACGACGTTGTCGAGGCCGGCGACGGCGGCCCAGTCGTCGAGTCGTGTCCCGACGGCCGACCGGAAGGCATCGGTGTCCGTATCGGGCGTGTCGAGCAGGCGTATCGCGACGGCGACGTCGGTGCCGTCGATGGTCCCGAGCGTCCGGTAGACGTCCCCGTACCGCCGTCTGTCGCGCGGGGCCAGGATGGAAAGGTGGTCGAACGGGCTCTCGTGCTCGACGATGGCGAGCCAGTCGGTGCGACCCGGCAACAGGTCGCCGATCGGACGATCGCCTATCGTCCCGTCGGCGTCTTCCTCGTC
Organism: Haloarcula regularis; assembly: GCF_029338315.1. GTDB lineage: Archaea > Halobacteriota > Halobacteria > Halobacteriales > Haloarculaceae > Haloarcula > Haloarcula regularis. Next base: position 3,490,591 of record NZ_CP119794.1, on the reverse strand, counting down.
GTCGGCGGTCTCGACGTCCTCGGGGTCGTAGTCGGTCCGCTGCCCGGTAGTAGCGTCGCCGACGGCCGTCGTCCGGCCCACGTCGAGGCCCAGCGACGGGTCCTGAAGCGTCGCGCTGCCTAAATCCGCCGTCAGGTCACCGAGGTCGCGGTCCCCCTCGTGGGTCGCGTTGTAGGCGTCCAGCTCGGCTTCGACCGCCCCGGGATACCGGGCGGCCAGATACTCGATCGCCAGGGCCACCTCGAGGGGCTGGTCGCCCCCGGTCCGGTCGAGCAGGCGGCGAGCGAGGTAGTCCGCCGTGGCCGGGTGGTCCTCGGCGACGACACAGAGGGCCGTCACCGCGCCGAGTCGGACCTGCCGGTCGCCGACGTCGAGCAACCCCAGCAGGGCCGGGAGCTGCGTGTACCCCGTCTCGGGGGCCGTGATGACCTCGGCAACCAGGGTCCGCGGGTCCGTCGGACCGCGTTCGTCCGGCGACATGATGCGTGACAGTACACTCTAGAAGCGCCCAGCATCACTGTTGTGGTCGTACCGACCGGGGCGGACGCCGGTTCCGGCGGTTCGCCTGGATTGTAGCGCCCCCGGGCGGTACCGGATCTTCCTATCACTGTTGAAAATCGGGGACGAACCCTTTAGGTCGTTTTTTTCGTACCGAACGGCGATGGCATCAGACAGCGCGTCACCGCTTCCGAGCTTCGTCGGCGACAGTTACGCCGGCCGGCTCGGCGCTGCGCTCGCGTTCGCGATCGTCGTCGTCGTCGCCTTCGGGGTCCTCGTCAGCGTCCAGGCGTCTGCCACGCTGGAAGCAGACGTCTCGGACGAGCTGACCGCCCTGTCAGACACCCAGGCCGACCAGCTGGACGCCTGGCTGACGACGACGCGACGCGAGGCCCGGACGACGTCGAGCAGGCCCGTGTTCACGACGGGATCGAACACGGAGAGACAGAATCGGCTCGTGAGCATGGTCGCGGACGACGCGGTCCCGCCGGACGTCGTCGCCGTCCACTACGTGAACACGGCGTCGGGCGAGATACTCGCGAGCTCGAACGAGCAGTTCGTCGGCGTCAACGCCGCGGACCAGGGCGCGCCGTTCGCGACGGACACCCGCCTTCGAGGGGCCCGACGACACCTACGTAACGCGACCGTTCTCCGTCTCGGTCGTCGACCACCCGATCGTCGCAGTGGTCTCGCCGGTCCCGGGCGCCGAGGACCGCCTGCTCGTGTACATGACCGACCTCGAGGCCAAGGCCAGCGAGATATCCAGCCAGCGTGCGGGGTCACGGACGCTCGTCGTCGGCACGGACGGCCGGTTCGTCTTCCACCACAACACGTCGAGGGTCGGGACGGTCGCACCGGTCTCGACGCTCGACGGCGACCCGCTGGGCGAACTCGAACCCGGGAACAGCACGTTCGTCGAGACGGACTCGATGGTGATGGGGCTCTCCCGACTGGAGGGTCAGGACTGGGTCGTCATGACCCACTCCAAACCGTCGGAGGCCTACGCCCTGAGCAGGCAGATAAACTCCGACCTGGTCGGGCTCATCCTCCTGGCGGTGGTGAACCTAGGGCTCGTCGGCGTCACCATCGGTGGCAACACCATCGCATCGCTTCGGCGCCTCTCCGCGAAGGCCGAGGCGATGGCCGACGGCGACCTCGAGGTGGAACTTGAGACCGCCAGGACCGACGAGTTCGGGACGCTCTACGGCGCCTTCGACAACATGCGGACGAACCTCAGAGAACAGATTGCCGAAGCCGAATCCGCCCGCGAGGAGGCCGAGGCCGCCCGTGAGGAGGCCGAAGCAGCGCGGGCAGACGTCGAGCAAGAGCGAAACGAGATGGAAGCGCTCAGCAGCCACCTCGAACTGAAGGCCCAGGAGTACAGCGACGCGCTCGACGCGGCCGCGGACGGCGACCTGACCGCGCGGGTCGACACCGAGAGCATGAGCGACGCGATGGCGGCCGTCGGCGAGGAGATAAACGCCACGCTGGCCGCGCTGGAGTCGACTATCGCGAACATGCAGACGTTCGCCGCGAACGTCCTGCAGTCGAGCGACCGGGTCGCGTCAAACGCCGACCGGGTCGACGAAGCCAGCCAGCAGGTCGCGTCGTCCATCGAGGAGATATTCGAGGGCGCGACCGAACAAAACGAGGGGCTGGACTCGGCGGCATCCGAGATGGAGAACCTCTCGGCGACGGCAGAGGAGGTGGCCTCGGCCGCCCAGCAGGTCGCCGACACCTCCCAGTCGGCCGCGGACGTCGGCGAGGACGGACGCGAGGCCGCACAGGCGGCCATCGAAGAGATGGGCGAGATCGACGACGTGACCAAGGAGACGGTCGCCGAGATCAACGCGCTGGACGACGACTTGGACGAAATCGGCGAAATCGTCAGCGTCATCACCTCCATCGTCGAACAGACGAATATGCTCGCGCTGAACGCCTCCATCGAGGCGGCCCACGCCGACGGCGACGGCGACGGCTTCGCCGTCGTCGCCGACGAGATAAAGGGCCTCGCCGAGGAGACCAAGGAGGCCGCAAGCGACATCGAGGCGCGGATCGAACGCATCCAGGCCCAGGCCGGCGACACGGTCGAGACGATGGAGTCGACGAGCCAGCGCATCAGCGAGGGCGTCGATACCGTCGAGGAGGCCGTCGAGGCCTTAGAGACCATCGTCGAGTACACCGAGGAGGTCGACACGGGAATCCAGGAGATAGATCACGCCACGGCCGAACAGGCCCGGACTGCACAGGACGTCATGGGGACCATCGACGACATCTCGGAGATCAGCCAGCAGACCGCGACGGAGGCCGACGTCGTCGCGGGCGCGGCCGACGACCAGGAAGCCGCCATCGGACAGGTCGCCGACGCCGCCGACGAACTGGGCCAGCGCGCCGCGGACCTCGAGTCGCTCCTCGAACGCTTCCGTGTCGACGCGAGCGGTGAGGTCGGCGCGAACACGGCGACCGCGGAGACCGACGACTGACAATGGCAACGATAACGACCTGGTTCACGCTGGGACTGCTCGGCGAACTGCTCGGGACGGCCGTCCTGGCCTACGGCTACCGGCTCGTCCCCGAATCGACCCGACGGCGCTACCTCCTGCTGGTGGCGATTCCGGGCATCGCCATCGTGGCGTACGCCCTGCTGGTGCTGGGGGTTGGGACCGTCCAGACGGAGAGCCACACGGTGTACGCGGTCCGCTACGCCGACTGGCTGTTGACGACGCCTATCAACGTCCTCTTCCTGGGCCTGCTCGCGAACGCGGCCCGCGAGGACCTCGTCAAGCTCGTGGGCCTGCAGGCGCTGACTATCGTCTTCGGGTTCGCCGGGGCCGTGACCGCCGCGCCGCTGAGTTACGGCCTCTTTGGCCTCGGCGCGCTCGCGTTCGCCGGCGTCGTCTACCTGCTGTACGGCGCCGTCGCCGAGGCCGCCGGACGGGCGCTCGGCGATCTCGAACTGAGCCTCTACCGGACCCTGCGGAACTTCGTCGTGGTCCTGTGGCTCGTCTACCCGGTCGTCTGGCTGCTGGGGCTGGCCGGCATCGGCCTGATGGACGTCGAGACGTCGTCGCTGGTCATCAGTTACCTCGACGTGGTGACGAAGGTCGGCTTCGGCCTCATCGCGATGTACGGGCTCTCGACGATATCGTCGCGTAGCGGACCGACCGCGACGGCACACCCCGCCGACGACTGAACGGTTCCGGCAGGCGGCGATGTTTTCGGTCGCCTCGGACACCTCGAGCACGCGCAGGCGCGTCGCTCACGGGCAGGTGGACGGTTCGAGAGAAGTGTGGTCGGCGGACTCAGTGGATGCCCATCGCTTCGATCTGTTCCTGGTACCGGTTGCGGATGGTGACTTCCGTCACCTGGGCCACGTCGGCGACCTCGCGCTGGGTCTTTTTCTCGTTGCAGAGCAGCGAGGCGGCGTAGATGGCGGCGGCGGCGTAGCCGGTCGGGGACTTGCCCGAGAGCAGGCCCTGTTCGGCGGTGGTGTCGATGATCTCGTTGGCCTTCGACTGGACCTCCTCGGAGAGTTCCAGTTCCGACGCGAAGCGGGGGACGTACTGCTTGGGGTCGACCGGTTCCATCTTCAGCTCGAGCTCCTGGGCGACGTAGCGATAGGTGCGCCCGATCTCCTTTTGTTCGACGCGGGAGACGTCCGACACCTCCTCGAGACTGCGCGGGATGCCCTCCTGTCGGCAGGCGGCGTACAGGCAGGCGGTCGCCACGCCTTCGATCGAGCGGCCGCGGATGAGGTCCTCGTTGAGCGCGCGGCGATAGATGACCGACGCGACCTCGCGTACCGACCGGGGGACGCCCAGCGCCGAGGCCATGCGGTCGATCTCGGAGAGGGCGAACTGGAGGTTCCGCTCGCCGGCATCTTTCGTCCGGATGCGCTCTTGCCACTTGCGCAGGCGGTGCATCTGACTCCGTTTCTCCGAGGAGAGCGAGCGCCCGTAGGCGTCCTTGTCCTTCCAGTCGATCTGGGTGGTCAGTCCCTTGTCGTGCATCGTCTGGGTGGTGGGCGCGCCGACGCGCGACTTCGACTGCCGCTCGGAGTGATTGAACGCCCGCCACTCCGGCCCCCGGTCGATGTTCTCGTCTTCGATGACCAGCCCGCAGTCCTCACAGACGAGCTCCCCCCCGCCGTCACTGGATATCGACTCCGACTCACACTCCGGACAGGTCTGCTGTCCTGTGGCCTCGGACTCCTGCTCGCGCTCCTCCTGTTCGGTGTTGCGCTGGCGCGTCGGACGTTCCATGTGTTCTTTTACGGAGAACAGCCAATTACATATAAATGTTTGGGCGGCTCCGGGGAGTCCGCCGGGCGAAAATCCGGTGACGCTGGCTTCCTATCCCAGCGTAAAGGCTTAACCCGGTTCCAGTCAGTGGTGTCGGCATGGAGGTGGCCGTATCCGGAGCCGGCACGCGGGGACGGAGGCCGTCGCGATCGCCCGCGCGCTCGGAAGCAACAAAGGCGAGCGAACAGCGACGTCCTCGACGGAGCGGGGCGGCCGATGAGCGAGGACGACCAGCAGCCCTCCGACCTCGACGGGCAAGACGCCATCGGCGCGCTCTTCGACGAGCTCGAAGCGCTGGAGGCCATCGTCGACGACCCGACCGAACGCGAGCAGGTCCGGGAGGCAATGCGGGCCGCCATCGACGTCCAGGGTCACGAGACGCCGGTCTTCGGGCGCGTCGTCTGGGGGTTCGACCGCGCGGACTTCGCCGAGGCGGTGCTCGGGTCGCTGCTCTTTGGCATCCCGATGGCCGTCGAGAGCGGGACGGTCGACGCCGGCCGTCACATCGCCCGCCACCCCCTGTACTTCGTCGGTACCGTCGTCGCGGCGGTGGCGGTGGTGGTCGGTATCCTCTACGTCGCCGACTTCCAGGACGTCCGCGTCGCGAACCGTCTGTTCGGGGTCGTCCCGCGGCGACTCGTCGGCGTGACCGTCACCGCCCTCCTGACCGCCGTCGCGCTGCTGACCGGGTGGGGCGTCGTGGCGTGGTCAGCCGACCCCCGGGTGATCTGGGTCTCGCTGTGTATCTGTAGCGTCGCGTTCGTCCCGATGGCCATCGGGGCCGCGCTGGGCGACATCCTGCCGGGGAGCTAGACGAATCCGAGCGAACCCCGGCGGTGTGTCACCCCGTCTCGCCCGGGACGTTTGGCAATCGTTAAAAGTCGCGGTGGGATACGGGGAGGTATGAGCGAGAGCCAGCAGAAACAGGCGCGCAAGTGCGTCTCGTGTGGCATCAACATCGCCGGCACGAACGCCGCCGCGTTCAAGTGCCCGGACTGCGGGCACCAGATCTACCGGTGTGCCACCTGCCGGAAGCAGAGCAACCTCTATGAGTGTCCCGACTGCGGATTCCGAGGGCCATAACGATGGGGAAAGTCGCCGCCAAGATCAAGATCATGCCGCAGAGCCCGGAAGTCGACCTCGACGCACTCCAGGAGCGTCTCGAGGGCGCGCTTCCCGAGGGAGCGAAGATCAAGGGCTTCGAGCGTGACGACGTCGCGTTCGGCCTCGTCGCGCTGTTCCCGACCGTCATCGTCCCCGACGACACCGGTGGTACCGAGGCCGTCGAGGAGGCCTTCGCGGAAGTCGAGGGCGTCGAATCCGTCGACGTCGACAGCGTCGGCCGCCTCTGAACGGACTGGCTCGCGTCTTTTCGGTCACGCGCCCCGTGAGCGACCGCCACAGTCGGTGCCCGACGGCCGCGGAACGCACGTTTTATTAGGGCGAGTGGACAAGCGAAGGCCAAGAATGCCTAGTTCCAACGGACCCCTCGAAGGGACGCGTGACAAGCTCAAGAACAAGCCCCGCGACCGCGGCACCTCCCCGCCCCAGCGCGCCGTCGAGCAGTACGAGGTCGGCGAGAAGGTCCACATGAAGATCGACCCGTCGGTCCCCAAGGGCCGGTTCCACCCGCGCTTCGACGGCCAGACCGGCGAGGTCGTCGGCCAGCAGGGCACGGCCTACAAGGTCCAGATCACCGACGGGAACAAGGAGAAGACCATCATCGTCAAGCCCGCCCACCTCCGACGCCAAGAGAACTAAGCGATGACCATCTTCAAAGAGAAGCTCTCGGAGGAGTATCTCACCGTCGCCGAGACCAAGGAGATACTCGAGGGCCTGGAGATGGAGCGGGCCGCCGACGAGGACCGCGAGATGCGCTACGAGCTCAAGCGGGCCATCGAACACGTCAACCGCTTTGCGATGCTGGACCCCGAGGAGTCCCGCGAGTTCGTCGACCAGCTGCAGGAACTGGAGAAGGTCGACGAGGCGACGGCCTACAAGATTGCCAACCTCCGGCCGCTCGACCGGGACGAGCTCCGCGCCGTCTTCGCCCAGGAGCGGTACTCCCTGGACGGGGACGAACTCGACGAAATTCTCAACATCGTCCGCCAGTACGCCTGAGATTCCGACGCCCCACCGTGGTTCTCCGGGGCACCGTCGACAGGGGAATCAGTCTCACCCGCCGACATTAAGTAGGTTCTGACCGTACGGAGAGGTATGACGACCACGGAACCCGAGGACAGTGGCGACGAGATCGTCGGCGCGGTTCTCGACGTCCTCCCGCACGGACGGAGTGACGACGACCGCCCACAGCACCAGAAAGCGGCGCTCGCGTTCGCGCTCGACGTCCAGGACTTCTCTATCTACGAACTCGTGCTGGACGACGACTCCGACGTCGCCTTCGGTGACCGGGTCGACCTGACGGAGTTCGGCCGTATCTCCGAGGTCGAGTTCGAGGACCTGCCCGGTGGCACCCAGTCGGAGGTCGAGTACGCCGTCGAGGAGATCGTCGAGGGCAACGAGCGGCGCTTCGTCGACTTCTACAACGACGCCCAGCCCATCACGCTGCGCCTCCACCAGCTGAACCTCCTGCCGGGCATCGGCAAGAAGCTGCGCAACTCCATTCTCGACGAGCGAAAGCGAAAGCCCTTCGAGAGCTTCGAGGAGCTGGAAGATCGGGTCAGCGGCCTCCACAAGCCCAAGGAGATCCTCGTCGAGCGTATCCTCGAGGAACTGCGCGAGAACGACCTGAAGTACCGCATCTTCGTCCGGCGGGAAGAGGGCGAATAGGCGCCACTTTTCACCGCCGACCGTCTAGGCCCAAGCGATGACCGACACAGCGACCGGTAGCCGCGACCCGGACGCGCTCGTCAGACGCGCCGGGAAACGCGCCGACACCCGACGGGACCAGCACTTCCTGGTCGACGACCGGGTGCTCGACCGCATCCCCGACTACGCCGTCGACGCGGGGATGGACTGCTCGCACGTCCTCGAGATCGGCGCCGGCCCTGGGGCGCTGACGGACCGCCTGCTCGCCGTCGCCGACCGCGTGACCGCAGTCGAGCGAGACCCGGCCTTCGCCGCCCACCTCCGCGAGGAGTTCGCGCCCGAAGTCGAGGCGGGCCGTCTCACCGTCGTCGAGGGCGACGCGCTCGAGGTCGACCTGCCCGCGTTCACCACCAGCATCTCGAATCTCCCCTACGGTGCGTCCTCGGAGATCGCCTTCCGCCTGCTGCCCGAGAAACGCCCGCTCGTGCTGATGTTCCAGCGGGAGTTCGCCGACCGGATGGCCGCCACCCCGGCGACCGACGACTACGGGCGGCTCTCGGTGACCGCCGGGCACTACGCCGACGTGGAGGTGGTCGAGACGGTGCCGCCGGAGGCGTTCGATCCACAGCCACGCGTGACGAGCGCACTCGTGCGAACGACCCCGCGAGCCCCCGACTACAGCGTCCCGAGTGACGCGTTCTTCATGGACTTCCTGAAGGCGGTGTTCACCCAGCGCCGCAAGACGATGCGAAACGCCGTTCGGAACACGGCCCATATCTCCGGGCTCGGCGACCCGGACGCCGTCGTCGAGGCCGCCGACGAGGACCTGATGAGCGCCCGCGCCGGGAAACTTGCGCCCGCCGACTTCGCGGCGCTGGCGACGCTGGCCTACGAGGTCGGCGAGCCGGAGGACTAGGATGGACGAGGGGGACCCCGGGGACGAGCCGGGCGCGGACGGAGACGACGCGGACGTCCGCGACGGGGGCCGACCGGCGCTCGCCGACGCCCGCGGCGTCGAGTCGGTCTACCAGCCGGCCGAGGACTCGGCCCTGCTGGCACGGACCGCCAGGGAGTACGTCGAACCGGGCGACCGGGCCCTCGACGTCGGCACCGGGTCGGGCTACGTCGCCTCGGTGCTCGGCGACGCCGGAGCGGTGGCCGTCGGCGTCGACCTGAGCCCGCTTGCCTGTCGGCAGGCCGCCGCGAACGGCGTCAGCGTCGTCCGCGGCGACCTCCTCTCGCCGTTCCGCGACGACGTCTTCGACCTGGTGGTGTTCAACCCGCCGTACCTCCCGACGCCCCAGAAGAAAGAGTGGGACGACTGGATGGAACACGCCCTCTCCGGCGGGGAGGACGGCCGGCGCCTGGTCGACCCGTTTCTCGACGACGTCGAGCGGGTCCTGGCGCCCGGCGGCGAAGCGCTCCTGCTGGTCAGCAGCCTCACCGACCCCGAAGCGGTGCGGTCGTACGCGCGCGAACGGAATCTCGAGAGCGAGCGCGTCGCCCGCGAGAAGCACCCGTACGAAAAACTCGTCGTCCTGCGGTTCGTCCCGATGTAATTACTACAGGACATTTTCTTGAATAGGAAATATTAAAGCCCGTCATTTCATAGCCGGGCGTAATGACACAAGTAGTCGCGACGACTCCGGGCCTGTTCCCGCTGCCGGACTGGGCCAAGGACGAGCTGTCCGACCTGAAGGGCCACCAGAAGAGCGACCTCATCTCGGGCGACGAGGGCGACGACGTCGTCGACGCCTACCGGCGCGCCCGCGAGGAGGTCGTCGCCCTCCAGCAGGACGCCGGCCTCGACCGTATCGTCGAGGGGCACTCCGCTGGGACGACATGCTGGCGCACCCGCTGGCGGTCCACGACAGCGTCGAGACGCGCGGTATCGTCCGGTACTACGACAACAACAACTTCTACCGCGAGCCGGTCGTCCAGGGCGAGTTGACCCCCGACGGCGACGTCGCGGCCGAGCTCGAGGCCGCCAGCGAACTCGCCGACGACGGCCTGCAGGCCGTCCTGCCCGGCCCGTATTCGCTTTCTGACCTCGCGACCGACGAGCACTACGGCGACGAGGCGGCGTTCCTCGACGCTGTCGCCGGCTTTCTCACCGGCGAAGTCGAGCAGTTCCCCGACGTCGAGACGCTGTTCCTGCTGGAACCGTCGCTGGTCGAGAACGCGCCCGCCGACGGCCAGGACGAACGAGCAAGCGAGGCCATCGACGCCGTGGCCAGCGCCACCGACGCCGACGTGGTCGCCCACACCTACTGGGGCGCCATCGAGGAGAAGGTCTACGCCCACCTGATGGACGCCGACGTCGACGCCATCGGCTTCGACCTGGTCTCTGACCACGACCAGAACGTCTACAACGTCCAGGAGTACGGGACCAAAGACGACGTCGCGCTGGGCGTCGTCGACGGCCAGAACACGCTCGTCGAGTCACCCGAGACCATCCGTGACCGCGTCGACTGGTTCGAACAGCAGACCAACACCACGTACGACACCGTCTACGCGACGGCCAACACGGAGCTGTTCTACCTGCCGGTCAACAAGTTCGAAGCCAAGCTCGAATCGCTCGCGAACGCCACCGACCTCGCTGTGGAGGCCTAACATGACAGGACCACGAGACCAGTTCAAGCCCGAGAATCACCCCAACGACCACTTCCTGCTGACGACCGTCGTCGGCTCGTACCCCAAGCCCAAGTGGCACGACCGCGCCCGCGAGCTGTTCGAGGACGAGGACGCCGACTTCGGCCAGAAGGAGTGGGAGGAGTCGAAGGACGACGCCTCGCGGCTCATCACCCACGAGCACGAGCGCTCTGGCCTGGACGTCGTCTGTGACGGCGAGATGCGGCGCAACGAGATGGTCGAGTACTTCGCCCACCGCATCGACGGCTACGAGTTCAACGGCCGCGTGAAGGTGTGGGGTCACAACTACTTCGACAAGCCCTCCGTCGCCGAGGAAGTCGAGTACGGCGAGCAGTGGCTCGTCGAGGAGTTCGAGTTCACCGACGAGGTGGCGGAGCGCCCGGTCAAGGTGCCTATCACCGGGCCGTACACGCTCGCAAACTGGTCGTTCAACGAGGTCTACGACAGCGAGGAGACCCTGGCCTACGACCTCGCTGACCTCGTCAACGAGGAGATCGAGGCGCTGGTCGAGGCCGGCGCGCGGTACATCCAGATCGACGAACCGGCCCTGGCGACGACGCCCGACGACCACGCCATCGTCGGCGAGTGTCTCGAGCGCATCGTCGACGACGTGCCCGACGACGTCCGCCTCGGTCTGCACGTCTGTTACGGCGACTACTCGCGCATCTACCCCGAGATTCTGGACTACCCCGTCCACGAGTACGACCTGGAGCTGGCCAACGGCGACTACGAGCAACTCGACGTCTTCAAAGACCACGAGTTCACCAAGGACTTCGCGATGGGCGTCGTTGACGCCCACGTCGCCGAAGTCGAACCCGTCGAGGAGATCAAGGAGAACATTTTGAAGGGCCTGGAGGTCGTCCCACCAGAGCGCCTGACCGTCTCGCCGGACTGCGGAGTGAAAGCTGCTCCCTCGAGAGGTCGCCTACGGCAAGATGAAAAATATGGTCCAGGCCGCCCGCGAGATCGAGGCGGAACTCGACGCCGGCGAGGTAGAGGTCGTCGGGAGCGGTGCGGAAGCCAGCGCGGACGACTGACGGGGCCCCGTAGTACTGTTCACCCATCACCGCTAATTGCCGTCGTGTGAGGTATCGAATATCGGAATATACCGGACACTCGAGTGGCAGATATCTAATAGAAGTTCGAACGACCGTCCCAGAATATTCGACGCTGGCCGAAATTGACATCGACCACCGCTGTAATATAATTTTTTCTAGTTGACACGAATTTCCGAGTCTGTGATTCCCGGAGGCGCTATTCCGATCAAGGATTGTTCTCTGTGGCAGTTCCTTCGTGAGTATGTGTTACGTAATTTATGATTATCTCTGGGAAAGAGTTATGTTGGTATCTGATAAAGTTTGAAACGAGAAACCCATGACAGTCGACTCACAACTCCGGGCGGAACTGTATCTCCGAGGCGACACATACGGAACCTTCGACGCCCAGCAACAGGTCCTGAACCGGGTCAAGCGACTGGAGGCCAACGGCGTGTTCACCGACTCGATGGTCTCCGGTGAGTGGCAGCGCATCCGGACGATGGCCGAGGACAAGCGCTCCGGCGCGCTGGCCACCTACGAGGAGTTCCGTGACTGGGCCGAGCGTAACGGTCACACACTCGAACCGGCGTTCGAGCGCCGAACGCGGACGTACATGGGCATGGACCGCGTCGAGGACGTCGTCGTCTTCCCCGTCGTCTCGCTGGCCATCTACGACGACACCCGGCTCGAGGCGGTGTTCCCCTGCAGCGACGCCGAACGGACCTTCACCGTGGGCGACGCTCTGGAGGCCTTCGAGAGCGGCGACGAGAACTGGCTCGCCCAGTTCGACTCGGTCACCGTGGGCCGTACCGAACCGTGGCTCGAGCCCGGCGTCGAGATTACTGCCTGAGTCCGACGCGAATCACACGTCTCCTCTCTTTTCCCCGTCCCTCTCGAGTAGTCCGTGTCAACCGAATTTCCCACCTAGGCAGTGAACCGACCGGTGTCGCCTATCGCTGGCCGACGGTCACCCCATCGGCGCCCCGTGAACACTGACTTTACGCGTCGGGCCGTAGCGATGGTATGACAGAGCTCGTGCTGATAGCGGGGGTAGGCGAGACGGGCGTCATCGGCGACGGCGAGACCATCCCGTGGCACTACGAGGAGGACGAGCGGCAGTACAAGGAGCGCGTGGCCGGTCACCCGGTCGTGGTCGGCCGGAAGACCTGGGCAGGGATGACCGATATCCGCGGGACCCACCCCGTTGTGCTCACCCGTGACCCCGCCGAGTACGAGGGCGCGAACGCGACGTTCGTCTCGACGGTCCCCGACGCCGTCGAGGCCGTCGCGGCCCGCGACGACGTCGGCTACGTCATCGGCGGCCAGTCCGTCTATTCGATGTTCCTCCCCTACGCCGACCGGGCCCTGGTTTCGGAGCTCCCCGAACGTGCCACGGGCGCGAAGGTGTTCCCCTACCTCGGGACCGACTGGTCGGTGACCGGTCGCGAGCACTACGACGCGTTCGACGTCGTCGAGTACACCCACGAGCACCCCCGTCCGCCGGGCGACGCGGAGACAGCGTAGGCCGCCGCAACCGCCAACGATTACCCTGCCCGGTCCTACGGTCAGGATATGCGACGTGTCGACGCGGCCGGTCTGGGTATCGGCGACGACCAGCCGCCGCGCATCATGGGAGTGCTGAACGTCAGCGAGGAGTCGCCCTACAAGCCCTCCGTCTTCGACGACCCCGGGGAAGCCGCAGCCTTCGTCGACGAGGACCTCATCGGCGAGGGCGCGGACATCGTCGACGTCGGCCTGGAGTCGGCCAACAAGCGCCTGGACGTGCTCTCGGCCGCGGCGGAACTCGACCGCCTGGACACGGCCGTCGAGGCCATCCAGTCGGTCAGCGGCGACGCCGTCTTCTCCATCGAGACCCGGTACGCCGAGGTGGCGGAGGCGGCGCTCGAGCGGGGCTTCGACATGGTCAACGACATCTGTGGCTTCGCCGACCCGGAGATGCCGGTCGTCTGCCGGGAGTACGACGTGGCCGTCGGCAAGATGGCCAGCCCGCCGGACCTCGAGCGCCCCGGCGCCGTCGACGACGTCGACTGGGCCGAGCGGAAGTCCCCCGAGTGGGCCGCCGAGGCCGACTACGTCGACCGTATCTACGAGGCGCTCAAGCAGAACGGCTTCACGGACAAGACCATCGTCGACCCGGCCTTCGGCGGGTGGAGCGAGCGCAAGACGACCGCGGACGACCGCGAGACGTTCCGCCGGCTGCGGGAGTTCCGGGCCTTCGACCTCCCGATTCTGGTCTCTATCAACCGCAAGAACTTCCTCCGGGAGCTGGCCGACCGCTCGACCGATGACGCCCTGCCGGTGAGTCTCGCGGCCACCTCGATGGCCGTCGAGCGGGGCGCCCACGTCGTGCGGACCCACGACGTCCGCGAGACGGTCGACGCCGCGACCATCGGGGCCGCCTTCACCGACCGCCGGTCGGTGGTCCGCGACGGGGTGACCGCCACCGAACTGGACGTCCGCCGGTCCCGGGAGGTAACCCGCCACCTCGAGCGAATCGGCGCCACCGACCGGGACGGGGACCCGTTCGTCGGCCCCGTGTTCGAGGTCCGTGGGCTCGACCCCGGGGCGACGGACGCGCTGGTGACGGCGGCCGGCGAGACAGGGGCCGTGATCCGCACCGGTGACGGCAGTCTCCTGGTGGGCGGCCGCCGGGACACGCTCTCGGCGCTGGCCGACCGCCTCCCCGAGGGACGCGGCTGCGACGCCCTCGTCGACGCACTCCGGACCTGACCGATGGACTACACACAGGAACACGTCACGACGCTGCACGACCTCACGGACCCGACGCCGGACGCACCGGTAGGTGACAGCGCCGTCGTCGTCCCGATCGCCGGGGACACGCTCGAGGCGGTCACGCCCGAGCACGTATTCGGCCCGCTGGAGGCGGTGGGCCCGGCCGAGGTGGTGGTGCCGCTGCGGGCGCCCGCGGCGGTGGCCGAGGGCTTTCGCGAGTGGGTCGCGGGGTTCGACCTGTCGGTGACGACGGTGTGGTGTGACGCCCCGGCGCTGGCGACGCTGCTCGAGGAGCACGGCCTCGGCGGACCGACGGGGAAGGGCCGTGACGTCTGGCTCGGCCTCGGTATCGCGGCCGACCGGGCCGACTACGTCGCGGTCCACGACGCCGACGCGACGACATACGACGAGTCGACGGTGCCCCGACTGCTCGCACCGCTTTCGATGGACCACGAGTTCGTCAAGGGATACTACGCCCGCGTCGAGGGCGGCCAGCTGTACGGGCGGCTCGTCCGTCTGTTCATCGCGCCGCTGGTTCGCGCGCTCGAGGCGCGCCACGCCCACCCGTTCGTCCGGTACCTGGCCGCGTTCCGCTACCCGCTCGCCGGCGAGTTCGCCTTCACCGCCGACGCGGCCCGCCGCATCCGGTCCCAGCGTGCCTGGGGTCTCGAGGTGGGGATGCTCGGGGAGACCTACGAGAAGGTCGGGGCCACGAAGTCGGCACAGGTCGACCTGGGCGTCCACCGGCACGACCACAAGCCGGTCGGCGGCCGCGGCGGCCTCTCGTCGATGGCCGAGCAGGTCGGCGCCGCGCTCCTGCGGGCCGTCGAGGAGGCCGGCGTCGATCCCGACTACGGGAGCCTGACCGAGCGATACCTCGCGGCCGGCGAGCGCCTGGTCGACCAGTACGCCGCCGACGCGGCGTTCAACGGCCTGACCTACGACCGGGCGACCGAACTCGAGCAGGTCGAGGCATACGCCGTCGGCATCCGGTCGCCGGGCCCCGACACGCGCCTCCCCGCCTGGGCCGACGTCGCCCTCTCGCCCGCGACGGTCGTCGAGACGGCCCGGGAGGCACGAGAGACCGTCGACGGCGACGCGAACTGAGCACGGACGGCACGCCGGAGGTGCATCGGTCAACCAGCGGGCGGTTGAAACCCGTTTGAACGGCGGCCCTGCCACGCGCCTGTGGGTTTATCACACACCCGACCACACTGGACTCCATGTCGAACGCCACAGCAGCGCCGGAGGCCCGCGAATGACGGTCCGCGACGTCTACCTCCCGGTGGCCGCCCAGCCGTCCGTCGAGACGCTCGTCGGGATGAGTCAGCGCGCAGAGGACCTGGGCTACGAGCGCGTCTGGTTGCCCGAGACCTGGGGCCGCGACGCCGTGACCACGCTCACGAGCATCGCGAGAGAGACCGACGAGGTCGGCATCGGGACCTCGATACTCAACGTGTACTCGCGTTCGCCGGCGCTCATCGGACAGACGGCAGCAACCCTCCAGGAGGTGTCCGACGGCCGCCTCCGGGTCGGCCTCGGGCCGTCGGGCCCCATCGTCGTCGAGGGCTGGCACGGCGTCGACTTCGAGCGCCCGCTGCGCCGGACCCGCGAGGTCGTCGACGTCGTCAAACAGGTCCTCGCGGGCGAGACGGTCAACTACGACGGCGATATCTTCCAGCTGTCGGGCTTCCGGCTCCGGTGTGATCCGCCCGACCCCGTCCCGCCGGTCGACGCGGGCGGGATGGGGCCCAAGTCGGTCGAACTCGCGGGCCGGTTCGCCGACGGCTGGCACGCGCTGATGCTGACGGCCGACGGCATCCGCGAGCGACTGGCGGACTTCGATACCGGCGCGGAACTGGGCGACCGGGACCGGTCGGCCCAGCGCGTGACGCTGTCACTGCCCTGCTGTGCGCTCGCTGACCGCGAGCGGGCCCGTCACCTCACCCGCCAGCACGTCGCGTTCTACGTCGGCGGGATGGGGACCTTCTACCGCGACGCGCTGGCGAGGCAGGGCTACGAGGAGACGGCCTACGAGATATCACAGCAGTGGGCCTCCGGTGAGAAAGACGCCGCCATCGACGCCATCGACGACGCGCTGCTCGACGAGATCGCCGTCGCGGGGACGCCCGAGGAGTGCCTCGACCGCCTGGACCGGTTCGGGGGCATCGAGGGGGTCGACGCCATCAACGTCTCGTTCCCGCGGGCGGCCGACCGCGAGGCCATCGACGCCACCATGGACGTCCTCGCGCCCTGACTCACAGCGGGTCGATGGCGTCGCGCCGACCGTCCAGTACGGGAAAGCGCTCGCCGCGGCGCCGCTCGAGCCAGTGGAGGAGGCGTTCGGCCCACACTAGTTTCTGCCGCTTGGTCGCGTCGACGCCCGGGTCGTCGAAGTCCCAGCCGACGAACACCAGGTCGGCCGCCCCGAAGTGGTCCGCGAGGAAGGCCGCCCGGTCGCCGTCGGTGAACCCCCCGAAGTTCCGGACGGGGTCCGCCGGCGCGGCCTGCGTCGTCGGCACGACGAACGTGGGGTCGTACTCCGGGACCCACCGCTCGACGGCCGGGACGTTGTCGCCGTGGGCGTGGACGGCGACGGGCCGCCCCGACGCCGTGAACTCCCGGCCGGTCTCTGGGTTCTTGTCCAGGTCAGTCACCATGCAGTCGACGGCGACACCGGCACTCTCGAGGCGGTCAGTCGCCGTCGAGGCCGCGAGGACGACGTCGGCGGCGCTGGCACGGTCGGCCTCGGCCTCGAGCGAGGGGCCGGCGCCGGCGATGGCCACCGTCGCGCCGGCCAGCGGCAGGTCCGCGGGGTCGTAGGTCGACTGGTCGACCAGGAGCGTCGCCAGTCGGTCGCGAGCGTGTTCGTCGCCGGCCCGCGGATACCCGAAGTCGGCGAGCAGCGATTCGTAGACCGGCGCCCACGTCTCGAACTCCATAGCAGGTGCTCCCAGGGTCGTCTCTCGATAAAGTGAGTTTTGAGCCGAAGTGGCACGTCCGTGTACCCCTACCCGGGTGCCCTTTCGGCTTTCATCACGTGTTTTCGAGGCCACCGGTATAAGTTTTCTCTTACTGCCACCTGATTGTCCTGAACGTTCGGCTTAGTTACCACTCCGGTGATACGCCCGCGTAGCGGCGTCAGAGCCGTCATCGAGTGGACATCGGTCACTCGACCGGTGCGAGCGAGAACCGCGGGGTCGGTCGGGCCCCAGCGACGCACAACGTGGCGATCGAACCGACGCGGCAGGCACAGAAAGGCCCAGGACCGATCGAAACCGCAATATTGAGGGGCAGGGTTGCCCGTCGCGTTCGCTTCTCAGGCATCGAGAACGGGAAAAAGAATAATATACTGACTTGTTGAACTACTATACATGGCGACTCGCCAAACCCTACAATCGGAAATCCTCGGCCGGGACGTACAGTTCGACTACTCGGAGAACTGGGTCGGCTATTCCCTGTTCTTCATGCGCATCGTGATGGGCTGGACGCTGTTCCAGGGCGGTATCACCAAACTCGTCACCTACATGGACGGCAACCCGGAGAACAACTGGACTGCGGCCGGGTTCCTCGCGAACGCGATTCCCGAGGGGAACCCCTTCACCGGGCTGTTCGCCACGATGGCCGGTAACCCGCTCATCGACTGGCTGAACATGCTCGGCTTGACGCTTGCCGGCCTGGCACTGTTGCTGGGCGTGGCGGTGCGGTTCGCCGCCTTCTGGGGCGCCGTCATGATGATCTTCTACTGGATGGCGTCGCTGACTGGCGGCCTGCTGGCTGGGCTCCCGGTCGCTCACGGCTGGGTCGTCGACGACCACATCGTCTACGCCGTCCTGCTGTTCGGTCTCGGTGCCTTCGGTTCCGGCCGCATCCTGGGACTCGACGGCTACATCGAGGAGCTCTCGTTCGTCAAGAACAACAAGTGGCTGAAGCTCCTGCTGGGCTGACGGCAACAGTCACATCGCGCTCTTTTAGTCTCGCAACGGACTAGCCACCGGTATGGACAAGGTGAGCATCGGCCTGCGGGGCTGGCGGTTCGACGCGGACGTCGTGGACTCGAACGGCCGCGTCCGCCCGCTGAAGACCATGGAACCGGACACGCGCCAGCGCATCCTCGTGCTGGCCGACCGAGTAGTCGACCCCTGTGACGCCTGCTGGCTCTCGATGGGACGCGAACAGCCCGACCAGTGTAACGTCGCCGAGGTCATCTACGGCGAACCGCTCGGCGAGGTGGTCCTCTGTTCGGCGCACGAACCGGACTTCCTCTACTGGTTTCGCGAAGAAGGCGGCGAGCAGTACGCCGGCGACACCGCCATGCAGGAGGCGTTCCACGAGTGGTTCGTCGACGGTGGGCGCGCGCCGGCGGACTACGAGGGCCTCGAGCACGTCGACGAGGACCCGACGGCCCTCCCCGAGGCACCGAGTCGGGCCGAGGCCATCCCGGGGCTCGAGGCGGAGCTCGAGCAGATGGACGAGGCGGACCTCGAGGCCATCGACCTGAACCTCGACGACCTGGACGTATGATATCGGTCGCCGTCGTCGACGCCGAGACGCCGGGCAACGTCGGCACCATCGCCCGCTCGATGAAGAACTTCGGGCACTCGGACCTGTTGCTCGTCGACCCGCCGGAGTTAGACCCCGACGGCGAGGCCTACGGCTTCGCCGGGCAGGCCCGCGAGGACGTCCTGCCGGACGCACGCGAGGTCACGTTCGACCACCTGGTCGAGAACTACCACACCGTCGCCTGCACGGCCGTCCCGAACGAGGACGACCGGAACCACGTCAGGTACCCGGCGAAGACGCCGCGGGAGCTGGCCGACACGCTGGCCGACGTCGAGAGCGACACCTGCATGATCTTCGGGCGCGAGCGTGTGGGCCTGACCAACGACGAACTGGCACGCCTGGACGAGGTCTGTTCGATCCCCGCGAGCGAGGACTACCCGGTCCTGAACCTCGGTCAGGCGGCGACGATCCTCCTCTACGAACTTCGAGACGTGACCGTCGAGCGCGACCAGCACCCCGACTCGCTGCACACGCGGGCCGAGGAGCGGGCCGTCGAGGGCGTCCACGAGGAGTTCGCCGCCTTCCTCGAGGCCGTCGGTCATCCGGCAGAGAAACAGCCCAAGGCCCGGCGGATGTTCCGGCGCCTGCTGGGACGGGCCCACCCGACGGGTCGCGAGGCGAAGACGCTCCGCGGCCTCCTCCGGAAGGCGAGTCTCCGCCTCGATGGCGAGGAGTGAGTCAGTCGGTCGGGAGGTCGGCCTCCGAGGCGGCGTCGACGTAGGTCTCGGTGAGGTAGGCGTCGAGCCGACTGGTGATGTCGCTGTCGTACGTCCAGAACCCGTTGTACTCGTTGTCGCCGGTCTCGAAGGCGAGCAGCGTGGCCCGCTGGTCCGGGTTGCCGTTGCCGTCGTAGACGACGAACCAGGAGTTGGCGATCTCCGGTTCGTCGTGGCCGTGGGGCACGACGCCGTCCAGGTCGATGTCGGCGTCCGGCACGCCGTAGACGTGTACGTCGGTCCCCGCACGGGAGAGTTTCCGGTAGATGCGGGCGCTCCGCTCGTCGTCGACGAGCCGTGAGAAGCGCTGGAACCCGGCGTGCAGTCGGCCGCCCCCGTTGCGCTCGGCCAGCATCTCGATGTTGTGGCTGACGTCGATGAGCAACGACTTGTCGGCCGCCGAAGCGCCGAAGATGGACTCCTCGAGCCGCGTCAGCAGGTCCGAGGCCCGGCGTTCGGCGAACGCGTCTGTCTCGCCGGAGTCGATCTCGATGGCGCTCCGGAGCGACTGGGCGTTCTCGGAGGCCAGCAGGTCGTCACCGTGGTGGAGCAGGGCGAACGAACGGGGCTGGTCGACGTCCAGCGTCGCCTCCCGAACCGTGACGTTGTGTCGGTCGAAGTACCGCTCTATCTCCGAGAGGGTCTCCGGGGCCCGGTCGTAGTTGCAGATGGTCAGCGTGGGTCGCCCCATCTGCACCTCGTCCATGACCGCCCGGAGCGACTCGGGGACGTCGACGTCGGCCGGTCCCGCGGCGGGACCCGTCACCGACGGCTCGCGCTCGAGCGATCTCGCGAACGGGACCCAGTCAGTGGGTTCGTCGGTCACGCCCAGCACCCTGAGTTCGGTCGCGCCGTCGTCCTCCCGGACCTCGACGACGCCGTCGACGAACGACCGGAGCTGCGTGAGGGCCTCGTCGTCCATTGTATCCGAGTGGGCGACGACGAACCCGACCCCCTCCGCCTCCGAGACGCGGCTGCTGAGGACGTGCAGGAAGCGGACGACCTGCTCGACGGAGGCGTACATCGACATGGTCGTAAGCGAGAAGAGGCCGAGACGGAGGCGGGTCGAGTGTTCGGTGTAGAGGGTTTCGAGCAGGTCGGTCAGTTCCATCCCGATGCCCGTGAGGTCGGCCGGCGAGCCGACGCGGTGGTCCAGCGGGCCGAGTTGGTCGCGGCTCTGCATCTCCCCGACGCAGTCCACGACGCCGAAGGGGAGCCCGTCGACGGCCTCGCCGTGGATCTGTCCCATCATCTCACGGACGTCGTCGGCGCTCGAGTCAGTCGAGACGAGCGCCGCGGCCTCCCCGTCGGCGAACCCCCGTTCCAGCAGTCGCATGCCGAGGAGTCGCTTCCCGGTCATCGGTGGCCCGACCAGCAAGAGCGTCGAGCCCGGGTCGAGGCCATCGACTGGTAGCAGGTCCCCTACGTCGTACATACCGGGTGTAGACCCCCCGGGGATAGAAAGATATCGCCTGCGCGGGGCTCAGGTGTGTGTGTCTCGGCTGCTCAGGCGCGCTTCTGAATCTCCTCGCGGAGCACGTCGCTGACCACGTCGCCGTCGGCCTTCCCGCGGAGCGCGCCCATGCACTCGCCCATCAGCGCCGAGAACGCGCCCATGCCCTCGGCGTCGACCTGGTCGGCGTTGCGCTCGACCACCTCGACGATGGCCTCGCGGACCTCGTCCTCGCCGACGCCGCCAAGGTCCTCCTGTTCGACAGCCTCCGAAGCCGAGAGCGACGGCGTCTCGGCGAGCGCGGTCAGGAGGTCCTCGATGCCCTCCCGTGGAACCTCGCCGCCGTCGACCAGTTCCAGCGTGTCCCGGAGGTGGGCGTCGGTCAGGTTCGCGACCGGCACGTCGTCGCGCCGGAGTTCGGTCAGCGTCGACTCGAGCACCCCCGCGGCGAGCGTGGCGTCGACGCCGTCGTCGACGACCGACTCGAACAGCGGCCAGCGCTGGCCGTAGGCCACCTGGCGGGCCAGCCCCTCGTCTAAGTCGTACTCGGCCTGGTAGCGCTCGACCTTCTCGGTCAGCAGTTCCGGCGTCTCGACGTCGCTCGGGTCCGGTTCGACCGGTGGCACGTCCGTCTCGGGGTACATCCGGGCCGCACCGGGGAGCGGGCGGAGGTACCGCGAGGTGGCGTCGGCGGTGGCGTCGCGGGTCTCCTCGGGGACGCCCTTCAGGGCCGTCTCGGCGCGGTCGACGACGGCCTCGATGGCCAGTTCGGCCGTCTCGGGGTCGTCGGCGACGATCGCGACAGCGTCCTCGGGGTCGGCCCCGACCGCCTCGCGGAGCGCTTCGACCTCGGCCTCGGTGACGCCGTAGGCCGGCAGCTCGTCCGTGTGGAAGATGCCGCCGGCGCCGTGGCGCTTGGCGTGGTCGGATAGCTCCGTCCCGAGGCGGCGGTCGGGCTGAATCTCGCGACCCACGAGCCCGTCGAACCCGGACAGCAGGACGGCCTGGACGCGCCCGCCCGAGGAGAGTGCACCCTGGATGACGCCGGAATCGGTGTCCTCGAAGACCTCGGTGACGTCCCGGGGGTCGCCGACGCTGGCGTCCCGTGCCTGGAGCTCGTCGCGGATGTCGAGCAGTTCGACCTGGCGCCGGACCTCGTTGCGGACCAGAGCCTCGATATCGTCGAGGCTCTGGACGCCCTTCAGTTCGATGCGGGCGCCCTCGGCGATGGAGACGTTGACGTCCTGGCGAATCGTGCCCAGGCCGCGCTTGACCTTGCCGGTCGAGCGCAGCAGCATCCCGATGCGCTCGGCCGCCTCGCGGGCCTGTTCGGGCGTGCTGATGTCGGGTTTCGTGCCGATCTCGACCAGCGGGATGCCCAGGCGGTCCAGCGAGAAGCGGACCCCGTCCGCGGTCTCCTCGACGCGCTGGCAGGACTCCTCCTCGAGCAGGATGTCCTCGACGCCGACGGGCCCCTCGCTGGTCGAGATCTCCCCGTCGTTGCCGACCAGCATCGACCGCTGGAAGCCGGTGGTGTTCGAGCCGTCGACGACGATCTTGCGCATGACGTTGACCTGGTCGACGACGTCCATGTCCAGCAGTTGCGCGATCTCGATGGCGGTGTCCATCGCCTCGCGGTCGATGCGGTGGGGCGGTTCGTCGTCCTCCTCGACCAGGCAGGTCGTATCGTAGGCCAGGTACTCGAACTCCCGGTCGACCATGCTCTCCTCTAAGGCGGCCTCGTCTATCTCGCCGAGTTCGCTCTTGGTCGGGTGGAGGTACCGGGTGAACGACCGCTCGGCGGCCTCGGGTTCGCGCAGGGCGGTCGGGCAGTTACAGAACAGCTTGGTCGCGGTGTCCAGCTGCTGGTGGATCTCCAGCCCGGCCACGAGCCCCAGGTCCTCGTAGTCGAAGTCGGCGGCAGTCATTGTCAGCGTGTCCGTGACCGGGGGCCAAAAAACGCACCCTTCCGGCGGACGCCTTTGCTCCCAGGACCCAACGGCGTGGTATGCGGTGGCACTACGCGGCCGCGGTCGCCGTCCTCGTCGTCACCGCCGGGTGTACGTCCCTCGCGGGGGTCGGGGAGCGGCCGGCCGAGACCGTCACGCCGGCCCCGGTCCCGACCGCCGCGGCGGCGCCCCCGGTGTTGCCGCCGGGCATCTCCGAGGACGGGCTGCACAGCGCGCGGACGCTCTCGACGGCCCACCGGGACGCTCTGGCGAACCGCTCGTACACGATGCACGAGCGGTACGTCGCGACGCGTACGCGAAACAACGAGACCACCACGACCCTCCGGCGCAACGAGACGACGGTCGTCTCCGGGGTGCGGACGTACCGGCACGACCTGGAGCGGGTCCGGACCTCGGCCGACGGTAACCGGACCGAGTACCGACAGTCGACGTACGGCGACGGCGAGCAGTGGTACGAACGTCGCGCCACCGACGGGTCGGTCACCTACCGCGGCGGCGAGATACGCTTCGGCCGCGACCAGTACGCCTACGAGACGGCCTTCTACGTCGACCGGTACCTCGTCACGAACGAGACGTGGACCGCGCGGGTCCAGCGCGACGGGCGCCAGTACGTCCGGCTCGTCGGCGCGGGCGGGTCGCCGCCCTGGGCATCGCTACTCTCGGAACCCGAGACCTACCGGGTCGCCCTGCTCGTCGACGCCACGGGACTCGTCTACCGCATGGACATCCGGTATGTCACGGCCAGTGAGGAGATCCGCTACAGTTTCCGATACGAGAGGATAGACGCGACGACCGTCGAGCCGCCGGCGTGGCTCGGGGAGGCGAAAGCGCAGGTGGCCGCTGCCAACGAGACAGACAGCGACTGAGGCTCCCGCGACCGGACCGCCAGCGGACTCCCGCTCAGTCGTCGCCGAGGACGCCGCGTCTCGTCATCTTCACCGGGTCGAGCACTTCGTCGACCTCGTCCTCGTCGAGGTACCCCTCCTCGAGGACGACCTCGCGGATGGTCTTGCCCTCCGCGAGGGCGCGCTTGGCGACCTTGCTGGCCTTGTCGTAGCCGATGGCCGGGTTGAGCGCCGTCGCAAGCGCCATGCTCTGCTGGACGCGCTCGGCGCAGTGCTCGCGGTCGGCCTCGAGCTTCGCGACGAACTTCTCGGCGAACACCTCGCTCCCGTTGGCGATCAGGCGGGCCGACTGGAGGAAGTTGTGCGCGAGGAGTGGCTTGTAGAGGTTGAGGTCGATCTGGCCCTCGGCGGCGCCGGCCGAGACGGCGGCGTCGTTGCCGACGACCTGCTTGTGAAGCTGGTTGACGGACTCGGCGACGACCGGGTTTATCTTCCCGGGCATGATCGAGGAGCCGGGCTGGTTCTCCGGCTGGTCGAGTTCGCCGAGGCCGTTTCGCGGGCCGGAAGCGAGCAGACGGAGGTCGTTGGCGATCTTGTTCAGCGAGCCGGCGACCGTCCGGAGCGCGCCGTGGGCCTCGGACATGGCGTCGTGGGCGGCCTGGGCCTCGAAGTGGTTGTCGGCCTCCCGGAAGTCGATGCCCGTCTCCTCGCTGATGTACTCGGCTGCCTTCCCGGGGAACTCCGGCAGGGTGTTGAGCCCCGTCCCGACGGCGGTGCCCCCGAGGGCGAGTTCCGCGAGTCGCCCCTGCGTGTCCTGCACCCGGGAGATGCCCTTTTCTATCTGGGTCCGGTAGCCCGAGAACTCCTGGCCGAGCGTGATGGGCGTGGCGTCCTGGAGGTGGGTCCGACCGGTCTTGACGACGTCGTCGAACTCCGCTTCCTTCGCGGCCAGCTCGTCGCGCAGGACCTTCAGGCCGGGGACCACGTCCTTCTCGACGGCCTCGAGGGCGGCGACGTGCATGGCCGTCGGGATGACGTCGTTGCTCGACTGGCCGAAGTTGACGTGGTCGTTGGGGTGGATCTCCCGGGTCCCGATTTCGCCGCCGTACAGCTCGGTCGCGCGGTTGGCGATGACCTCGTTGGCGTTCATGTTCGAGGAGGTTCCCGACCCGGTCTGGAAGACGTCGACCGGGAACTGGTCGTCGTGCTCGCCGGCGATGACCTCGTCTGCGGCCTGGACGATGCAGTCGGCCTTGTCCTCGGGGACGGCCTCCAGGTCGCGGTTGGCCTGCGCCGCGGCCTTCTTGACCACGCCCAGCGCACGGACGAACCGCCGACCGAACGTCTCGCCGCTGATGGGGAAGTTCTCGACCGCACGCTGTGTCTGTGCCCCCCAGTAGGCGTCCGCGGGGACCTGCATCTCACCGAGACTGTCCTGTTCGGTCCGAAACTCGTCGGTCATACAGCTGGAGGGTCGACGGCCGGGTCGTAAAAGCCACCGGTACACCCGAACTGTGCCACGAGACGTCGCTGTCCACGGGGGGAACCGCCCACCTGCCCTCGCCCCGACACCCCCGACGTGACAGCCCTCCGAGCGAAATCGAGAACCGTGAATCACTCGAATTCCACCGTCTCACCCCGTAGAATTGTGCATTAACATTCGGAATCGTTAAGTGTCACCTGTCTCGACTTACGGTGAGTTCGCAGTTCCGGTTGCGACCCACGCAGACCGCAGGTACCGACCGGCGCCACGCCGGGCAAGGTCGCGTCCACACGGCGTTCGACCAGGTCGCGCGGTCGCAGGGAACCACCACCGGACGCGGAAACTCGGATTCGAACGGACCGACCCGCCGCTCACACGCGGGGCGACGGGCCGATTGGGACGCGTCGCTCGCGACGGGGTCGTGTCGGACCCGTGACGGGGACGACTGGCTGACTGCCCGTCACGGCCGCCCGTCGGACTGGCACACCGACGGACCGCAGGGCCATCGAGGCGGCGCCCCACGACACAGCCGCGTGACTGGCACACCCATGCGCGAGATACTCACCCGACTCCGAACTGCCGGAGCGAGGCTCCGGTCAGCCGCACGACGTACAGCACCGACCGACGACAAGGTCGCGACAGACGGCGGAACTGCGGTCGGCGAGCGCCGACGGACCGCACTGCGGGACCGGCTCCCGGTGGAGTGGGAACTGGTCGAGTCCTCGCCGTTCTGGCTCCCGCCGGTCGTCCTGGCGGGGTTTTTCGTCTACGGCGCCATCTTCTGGAACGCCATCATCTCGCTGACCGACTGGGAGGGGCTGTCGCTTTCCGGCGCCGACTACTCCGACCTCGACGTCGAGATGTACGCCCGGTTGCTGGGCGACGGCGCGTTCTGGCAGGCGACACAGAACACCATCGTGTTGCTCGTGGTGTTCACGCTGCTGTGTCTCGTCGTCGGGCTGCTGGCCGCGATACTCATCGACCAGCAGATACGCTTCGAGAACACCTTCCGGACGATCTACCTGCTCCCGATGTCCCTCTCGTTCGTCGTCACGGCGACGATGTGGGCATGGATGTACAACGCCCGCAACGGCGTCATCAACACCTTCCTCCGGCTGCTCAACCTCGAGGGCCTGCTCGTGACGCTCCTGAAACCGGAGGCCATCAACGCGACGGTGCTGCAGTGGCTCTCCTGGAACACGACGGCGCTGCCGGCGGTCATCTTTGCCCTCCTCTGGCAGTTCAGCGGCTACGCGATGGTCGTCTTCCTGGCGGGCCTGCGGGCGATTCCGACCGAGCACTACGAGGCCGCCCGCGTCGACGGCGCCTCGACGGTTCGGATGTACATGCGGGTCATCGTCCCGCAACTGCGGGCCTCGGCGGTGTCGGCCTCGGTCGTCCTGATGGTGTTCGCGCTGAAGGCGTTCGACTTCATTTTCGCGCTGCGAGGCGACCAGCCGGGCGCGAACCTCGACATCCTGGCGACGATGATGTACCGGGAGGCCTTCACCGGCGGCAACGAGTGGGCCTACGGGTCGGCCATCGCCATCGTACTCTTTGTCCTGGCGCTGCTCATCATCGCGCCGTACCTCTACAGCGAGTACAGGCGGGGTGAACTATGAGCACGTCGACGGGCTCCCCGCTTTCGACTCTCCGGGAGATGGGGGCGCGCCGCATCGGGCTCTACCTCGTCTTGCTCGCCGGCATCGTGTTCTACCTCATCCCGGTCGAGACGGCCGTCGCGACCATGTTCAAGACCCAGCAGGCGTTTACCGCCACGGCACCGTACGTCCCCGCGCTTGGCGAGGGGTTCTCCGTCAGTTCGGCCATCCGCGCTTGGGAGACGCTCCGCCCGGGACTCGTCGACTCGATGCTGATGGCGATCCCGGCGACCATCCTCTCGGCGCTCTTTGGCAGCCTCGCGGCCTACGGCCTGACGACGATCGACTGGCGCGGGCAGGTGGCCGTCGTCGTCCTCATCATCGCGGGCATCTTCATCCCGTACCAGGCGGTGCTGGTCCCGCTGACGACGTTCTGGTTCCAGATCTGGCCGGGCCTGGTCACCGGGTTCGTGAACACGGTCTTCGGGTTCGTCACCGGCGGGAACTGGGCGTACCCCCGCAGCGGGAACGTCCAGCTCATCCAGCTGACCATCACGCACGCGGCCTACGGCATCCCTATCTGTACGCTGCTGTTCCGGTCGTACTACCAGGCCATCAGCGACGAGATGATAGAGGCGGCGCGACTCGACGGGGCGACGGCGTTCAGCATCTACAAGAACATCATCTTCCCGCTGTCGCTGCCGATGTTCGCGGTGACGCTCATCTACCAGTTCACGCAGGTCTACAACGACCTGCTGTTCGCGCTCGTCCTGCTGAACGACCCGAACACGCAGGTTGCGACCCAGCGCCTGGTCCGGCTGACCGGCGGGGTCCAGCAGGACTTCACGCTGACGATGGCCGGCGCGGTCATCGCGGCGCTGCCGACCTTGCTCGTGTACATCTTCTTCGGCGAACAGTTCGCGAAGGGAGTCGCGGAGTGATCCACCAATGGCACAACTGACACTCGACGACATCACGAAGATATTCTACGACGACGACGAGGGCGAGATCCGCGCGGTCGATTCGGTCTCGGTCGACATCGAGGACGGCGAGTTCCTCTGTGTCGTCGGCCCCTCCGGCTGTGGGAAGTCGACCACGCTCCGGATGATCGCTGGCCTCGAGGACGTCACCAGCGGCGAGATCCGCCTCGGCGACCGGGTCATCAACGACCAGCCGCCAGCCCAGCGCGACGTCGCGATGGTGTTCCAGTCATACGCGCTGTACCCCCACATGACCATCCGGCGAAACATGGCGTTCGGCCTGGAGCAGTCGACGGACCTCCCGAAAGACGAGATACGGGAGCGCGTCGACGACGCGGCCCAGCTGCTGGGCATCGACGACCTCATCGACCGCAAGCCCGGCGAACTCTCGGGTGGCCAGCAACAGCGCGTCGCGCTGGGCCGTGCCATCGTCCGGGATCCGGAGGTGTTCCTGATGGACGAACCGCTGGCGAACTTAGACGCTAAACTCCGCGCGGACATGCGGACCGAGCTCCAGCACCTCCAGGAGGACCTGGACGTGACGACTGTCTACGTCACCCACGACCAGACGGAGGCGATGACGATGTCGGACCGCATCGCCATCCTCAACGACGGCAAGCTCCAGCAGGCCGCGACGCCGCTCGAGTGTTACCACGAACCGAACAACCGCTTCGTCGCCGGATTCGTCGGCGAACCGGCGATGAACTTCTTCGAGGTGACCCGGGAGGGCGAGACGCTCGTCGCCGGCGACTTCGAGTACCCGCTGTCGGCGTCGGTGGCCGACACGCTCGGCGCTGAGACGGACCTCACGCTGGGTGTCCGGCCCGAGGACGTCGAACTCGTCGCCGAACCGGGTAGCGACCACGACTACGACGCCGTCGTCGACGTCGTCGAACCCCGCGGGAACGAGAACACGGTCCACCTCCATTTCGAGGCCGGCGACCACGAGTCGTTCATCGCGACGGTCGAGGGGATGCGGACCGTCGCGGCCGGCGACGCGGTCACCGTCCGGTTCCCCGAAGAGGCGATTCACGTCTTCGACGGGGCGACCGGCGAGGCCATCCGGAACCGGGACATGGACACGGTCGAGCAGATAGAGTCCGCGGTCTGACGGGCTATCACGGCTGATAGTGCCGTCCCGGAATTTATACGTGCGGATGGGTGACAGACGAATACTACCCAGCAATGCCATGGCAATCGACGTCGACGGTCCTCGTCGTCGGCCGACTGGACGGTCTGCTCGACGCGCTGGCCACTCGGTCGGTGTCGTTCGAACACGTCCCCGACACCCACGCGGCGCTCGAATCGCTCGGTGAGGACCGGTTCGGCTGTCTCCTGAGCGCCGCCGGTAGCACGCCGCTGTCCGGTGTCGAGCTGGCGGCCGTGGCATACGAACGAGCGGGCGTCCCGAGCGTCGTCGTCGGCGGGGACGTGCCGGCGGCAGTCACCGACGTCCCGGGCGTCAGCGACGTCGTCCAGCACGGAGCCCACGAACGGGCCGTGGAGTGCCTTCGCGAGGCGCTGGAGGAGTCCGGTGTGGCGGCTCTCTCGACGACGAGGGAGCCCCCACGTGACCAGCGCTCGGGGAAGGAAAGAGCGCTCGAAGCCCACGAGAAGGCAGTCGATACCGCGGCCGACGGCAGCTGTCGGCTCGACGAGAACGGCCGGTTCGTGACGGTTGACGACGCGCTCTGTGAACTGACCGGCTACGACCGCGAGGCGCTGCTCGGACGGCCCGCCAAGACGGTGTTCGCCGGGGAGCGTGACGACGCGGCGACCGACGGCAACGCGACGCTCGAGACGGTACTCAAATCGGCGCACGCGAGCGACGTCACGGTCGAGACGACCATCGAACGCGCGGACGGCGCGACAGTCCTCGTCGCGCTCCGTCCGTCCGGTCCAGTCGACGGGGGACCGACGACGGGACGGTACTCGCCGTCACGGAGATCAGCGGACAGGTGGCTCACGAGCGGACGCTGACCGAACTCCACGACGTGAGCCGGCGCCTGCTGACCGCGGAAAGCCCGCAGTCGATAAGCGACACCGTCGCGGCAGCCGCAAGGGAGATCCTGGACATCGACGTCGTCGGCGTCTACCGGTTCGACCGGGTGGAAAACGTCCTCCGACCCGAGTGTGTCCCGGACCAGGCCAGGGAGCTCATCGGCGAACCGCCGACGTTCGGTCCCGGCGACGGAATCGCGTGGAAGGTGTTCGTCACGGGCGAGAGCCGAATCTACGACGACGTCTCCCGGGCCGAGGCGGCCTTCAACCCGGCGACGCCCATCCGGTCGGAACTGCTGATTCCCATCGGCAGTCACGGCGTCCTCATCTGTGGGTCGACCGTTCCGGGCGCTTACGACGAGCGGACCGCAGAACTGGCGGATATCCTCGCGGCGAACGCGGAAGCCGCCTACGAACGGATGGAGCGGACGCGGCGCTTGCGCGACCGTGAAGCCGAACTCAGGGCTCAGAACCGACGGCTCGAACAACTCGACGACGTCAACGAGCGGGTCCGGCAGGTGACACACGACCTGGTCGACGCGACGACGCGGGAAGAGATAGAGCGCGTCGTCTGTGACGGACTGGCGGCCGTCGAGGACTACGACCTCGTCTGGGTCGGGGAGCGGGACCCGATCGAAGCCGACGTGACGGTTCGACACGTCGCCGGACCGCGGCGGGGCTACCTCGATTCGGTCTCGTTCACGGACGGTGACGGGGCCCCGTTAGAGCCGACAGCACGGGCCGCACAGAGACGGGAGCCGGTGGTCGTCGACAGCGTCGCCGACGAGCTGCGTGCGGGCACCTGGCAAGGGAAGGCACTCAGTCGTGACTACTGCTCAGTGGCCAGCGTTCCGCTCCTTCACGGCGGCATCCCCTACGGGACCCTCACAGCGTACGCGAGCCGGACGGGCGCGTTCGACGCGGAGACCCGGAGCGTGCTCGCCGACCTCGGCGAAACGGTGGCCCAGGCCATAGCGACGGTCGAACAGCGCCGGGCGCTGCTGAGCGACGAGCAGGTCGAACTCGTCTTCGGCCTCGAAGACCTGCCGACGGTGCTGTTCGAGCTGGCCGGTTCGCTCCGGGGCGCCGTCGAGATAGAACGGGTGCTCCCGGAGAGCGAGAGCGGCAGTCTGGTCTACGGACGGGCGGACGAGACCACCGACAAGGATTTTCGGGCGGCGTGTACCGCGACCGGCGGTATCAGCGACGCCCAGGTCATCACGAACGGCGGCGACGGCCTCCAGTTCGAGGTCCGCATCGAGGGGCCCTGTGTCATCGAACCGGTCGCGGACCACGGTGGCACGTTTACCCGGCTCAGACTGGCCGACGGGCGCGGGCAGCTCGCGGCGACGTTCCCACAGTCGGCTGCCGTCACCGAGTTCATCAAGGCCTACACCGACCGGTACCCGGGAACCGAGTTGCTCGCACGGCGGGAGGTTGGGGTCCCGGAAACGGGCCAGCAGGTCCAACCCCTCCTGTCGGACCTCACCGACCGCCAGCGGGAGGCCCTTGAAGTCGCCTACGAACACGGGTTCTTCGGGTGGCCACGGGAGACGACGAGCGAAGAGATCGCAGCCAGCATGAACATCGCCGGCCCGACCTTCCTCGAGCATCTCCGACGGGCGGAGGGCAAAGTGGTCAGACACGTCCTCGAGGGCTGGGATCGGTCGGCGTCCCCCGACTGAGCGCCGTTTTCACGCCCGATACTCGCGACCCTAT
The DNA here is from genome assembly GCF_029338315.1 of Haloarcula regularis. GTDB lineage: Archaea > Halobacteriota > Halobacteria > Halobacteriales > Haloarculaceae > Haloarcula > Haloarcula regularis. The sequence goes on along the minus strand of NZ_CP119794.1, from coordinate 3,459,249 downwards.
GATGATAGGGAACCTCGAGAAACACCCTACTCACCTTGGCAGAGGTGGTAACCCGTGTGACTGAGGTAATTACAGATATGTGGTCGTTACTGACGTCTACCATGGGAAACTCCGCAGGGGAACGGCGAGTCGGGGGCGCGGCCGAAGCCGACGCCGAACGGGCCGACGAGGCAGCGGCGATGGTTCACAGCATCCTCGACGGCCTCTCGAAACCGACCGTGGTGACCGACGAGGAGGGGACGATAACGCACGTCAACAGCCAGGCCACCGCGTTCTACGAAACGGACGAGGCCGTGGCCGTCGGTCGCCGACCGAGCGAGCTCCACGACGATTCGACCGCCATCGTCCGTGAAGCCCTCGAAGAGCGGCGTGACATCCAGGAGCGAGAGACCGTGCTCACCGTCGGCACCGACGAGATTCCGGTCAGTCAGACGGTGACGGTGCTCTACGACGACGCCGGCGCCTGTGTCGGGGCGATGCTTGTCGTCAGGGACGTCTCCGAGCGGCGAAAGCAGGAACGACGGAAGGAGAGGCTGGAGCGCTATCAGCGAGCGGCGCTCGACGACCTCCAGGACAAGCTGCGACGGCTGGCAGAGGGCGACCTCACCATCGACCCCAGCGTCCCGGAACCCGACGCGGACTTCGAGGAAGTCCGGGCGGTGCAGGCGGAGTTCGAGGACATGAGCTCGAACCTCGGGATGGCCGTCTACAACATCCGCGAGGTGATCGAGTCGCTGACCGCACAGTCCGACGACCTCGCGGAGACCGGCGAGGACCTCTCTGCGTCGGCCGAGGAGGTCACCGCGTCGGTCCAGCAGATCGACGCTTCGTCGACCGAACTGGCCGACGGTGCCGAGGACCTCTCGGCACAGACCCAGCGGGCAAACGAGAACGTGGACGACCTCTCGGCGTCCATCGAGGAGATCACGGCGTCGATCCAGCAGATCGACGCCCGCTCGGCCGAGGCGGAGGACCTCGCGGAGACGGGCGTCGAGGAAGTCGACGACGCGGTCGCCCAGATCCGGGACGCTACGGACGCCACCAGCGACGTCGCTCGGGAGATCGACTCGCTGGAGCGCAAGATGGAGGAGGTCAACGACATCGTCGAGATGATTGCGGACATCGCGGAACAGACCAACATGCTCGCGCTGAACGCGAACATCGAGGCGGCGCGCGCGGGCGAGGCCGGAAGCGGGTTCGCCGTGGTCGCAAACGAGGTCAAGGGCCTCGCCGAGGAGTCCCAGGCGTCCGCGGACGACATCGCCGGCATCATCACGGAGGTCCAGGAACAGACCGACGAGGTCGTCGACAGCATCCGGGAGGCCAACGAGCAGGTCGGCGACGGCGCGGACGCCGTCGAGGCTGTGGGGACCCACCTCCACGACATCAAAGAGCGCGTCGAGCAGACCAGCGCGGGCGTCGCAGAGATCAGCGACGCCGTCGAGAAACAGGCCGACAACGCCGAGGAGGTCTCGGCGATCGTCGAGGACAGCTCCGAGCTCTCCGAGGAGATCACCGCCTCCGTCCAGCAGATATCCTCGGGCCTCGACGAGCAGTCCAGGGCGATGGACCAGGTCGCCGACCGCTCACAGCACCTCAACAGGATGAGCGAGGAGCTCTACGAGCTGATCGACCAGTTCCGGCTGGCCGCAGACGAGAACGCGAACCTGGACGACGTCTGAGCGGCCCCTGCAGGGCGAGGCTTGATATGATATCGCGCCGATACGTCCGCGTATGCCGGACGACACGAACCCGTTCCAGTCGGCCTTCGAGCTCCAGCGCCAGGCGATCGAGGGGAGCCAGCGCGCACTGACACACAGCCTCGAGTTCCAGCGCCAGCTCAACCGCGCGATGCTTTCCGGCCTCGAGAGCGGGGCGGACATGAACGAGCGCGGTGCCGAGACCACTCGAGAGACGCTTCACCAGACCCTCGACGCCGTCGAACAGCTCGTCCCCGGGTCGGCGGCGGGCCTCGACCAAGTCAGAGCGGCCATCGACGAGCAGTTCGACGCGGCGAGCGAGGCCGGACAGCAGGCCGTCGAGGCCGCGGAGTCGGGCGTGGAGGGCGTCGAGGACGCGTCGGAGACGTACCTCGAGACGGTCGACAGCCAGCTCGACACACTGCTTGCGGCCCACGAGGACTTCGAGTCACAGACGCTGGCCTTCCTCGACGAGACGGAGCGCCAGCTGGATGCCATCCAGCAGGAAGCCGAGGGGCAGGTCGACGAACAGGTCGAGCGCCTCCAGCAACAGATGCAACAGCTCAGAGACCAGCTGGCCGAGGAGTCCTGAGAAAGACGCCGGTAGTTCGCGGGCGGTGCTGTAGGGCGGTAAGACGCTGTTACCGGATTTTCACGATCGGGCCGTTGCGACGGTGGCCGATGACCTTCGCCCGGGGGCTGTCGATAATCCGGTCGTAACTCTCTTCGTCGAGTTCGATTCGGGTTTCGCCGTTGTTCTGGACCAGGTACACTGCGTCACTCATCACCTGTATAGAACGGGGAGCGGGGTATGAGGGTGGTCGCTATGTGTATAGAACCCCCGCGTCTGACCCGCTAGATAGTTTGCGTCAGCGAGGGTGAAGTAATCGGGTTCAAACCGTTAGTAAGGTTTCCTTATCGGTTCTCGCGGCGGTCTGGGTCTCACGTCCACCGGTCCAGGCCGGTCTGGACCAGCGACTCCTCGATGCGTTCGAACCCGCGCGCGACTTCGTCGGCGTCGACCTCCCACTCCTCGGTGACGAACCGGCGGGCCGCGTCGACGTCCGGGTCCAGGTCCGTCCGGACGCTGTAGTCGTCGGTGACCGCCGGGTCGAGAAAGAGGTCGCGGATGCGGTCGGCGTGGTCGATATGCTCGCCGCGGGCCTCCAGGACGCCGTAGAGGTCGCCGTGCTCGTGGAGCGCCGTGACGGCGGTCTTGGGTCCGATGCCGGCGATACCCTCGTTGAAGTCCGTCCCCATGAGGATGGCGGCGTCGACGAGTTGCTCCCAGGTGAGGTCGTGGCGTTCCAGGGTCGCCTCGAAGTCCATCAGTTCGGGATCGCCACTCGACGTGAGCTGGCGCAGCGTGAACGGCGCCCCGAACAGCAGCGCGTCGTAGTCCTCGGTGCCGGCGTAGTCGACGTCACCCTGTCGGGCCATGTAGGCGGCCTGGCCCTCGCCCTCGGCGGGCGCGTCGACGACGGGCACGTCGAGCAGATCGAGCAAGGCACGAGTGGTCTCGACGATGGTGGATGTCAGGCGCTGGGTCCGCGAGTCGAGCTTCGCCGCGCGCACCGCGTCGCCGGCCTCGCGAGCTTCTTCCAGTTCCGCCTCGTATCGCTCGCGCTGCTCGCGGCGCTTCTGGACCTCGTCCTCTTTGAGGTCGGTGACTGCGCCGTCGAAGACGAACACGGGCGTCAGGTCGTGCTCGAAGAACTTCGGCAGGCCCTGGACGACGCCGATGAGGTTGGCCACCTCCTCGCCGTCGGCGGTGGTGTACTTCGCGTCGCTGGTGAATTTCACCGTGGTCGTGAGATACCGGTAGAGCCAGTTGTGGGCGTCGACGGCGACAACGCTCCCGTCCAGGTCGTCGAACGAGACGTCCTCGATGACTGCGAGCGAGCGGAGGTCTGCGTTTCCCATCGACGGACGTTGGGTCGACATGGGTTTGAAGCTCCCGGGTAGCGAGACGCCGAACGAAGTGAGGCGTCTCGGACCGGAACGGCGACCGGCGGGAGCCGTGGAGGGCGGTGCGGGATGCTAGTGCGAAGTGAGGCGTCTCGGACCGGAACGGCGTCACTCCGCTTCGTCGCTGGGCGGGGCGGTCCCCTCGTGTGCGCGCAGGAACGATTCCTCCACATCCGAGAGGTCACGCTCGCGGAACACGTCGAGCCCCGCCTGATACCGCTCCCTGCTCCGGTCGCCCGGCCATTCGAGTTCGAGTTCGCCCAGGCCCTGTTCGGTGCCGGTGTACGCGAGCCCCGCCTTGTAGGCGGCCTGGTACGAGAACGGATTGTTGACGCCGATGGTGACCCGCTCGTACCCGGTCTGCAGCCTGCTCCCTGACGAAGCGGAGCAGATCGCTCCCGATGCCCTCGCCCCGCCTGTCGTCCCTAACCGTGACGTAGCGAATACAGAGAGTGTCCGGGTCGGTCCGGTCGGCGTCGAAGGCGGCCGCCGCGACGACGCCGTCGTCCCCGACGACGGCCTTCCCCGTCGCGGTCATCACGAACTTCCCGGCGTAGGCGAAGTGCTCGTGGTCGAGCCGGAGTCGGTGGCCGTCCTCGGGCCAGCCCAGCAGGGCGAACTCCATACCCGGGCGTCGCCGCCCGGGGAGAAGTACGTTTGGAGCGGTCGGTCACACCCGGGAGAACAGGCGACGGATGGACGAGGTGATACCGAGGTTCCGTTTCGCCATGATGACGGTGCCCTCGGCGTTGCGCCCGACCGTATCGGGAATGGTCCCGAAGACGATCTGCTGGAGCAGGCCCTCGCGAGTGGCGCCGATGATAGTCAGGTCGTGGTCCGCGGAGGCCTCGACTCTGGTCCCGTCCTCGCTCATGGGACGACCATCAAATCCGAGGGACAAAAAAACCGGCAGGGCGAACGGCAGCCGACGGTATCCGTCGCCGCTCAGAGCACTCGTGGGTCGTCGGGCACCTGGAAGTGGTGCCCACAGGCGGGGCACTCCACACGTCGCGGTTCTGCGTCCGGAACCGCGGCGAACCGCCGGCTCCAGGTCCAGTGGCCACACGCGGGACAACGGCGGGCGAGTGGTGGAATCATGTGACGGTCGGCGGACACTACGGGCCGACCAGGTATGGACCTGCTGGGCGGGCACACGGGTCGGCCGCCACCCCACCGTGACCGCGGCCAGCGCCGTCGGGGAACGGGCGTGTAAATACCTGGGTCGCGAACGAGGGGGTATGCACGCCGACGTCGACCGGTTCGACCGGTTCGCGCGCGCCTACGACCTGGTGATGCCCCGCGCCCGCGTGAGCAAGCTCCGGGCGGGGCTGGCCGTCGCCGACCGAGAGATAGTGCGCGCGCTGGACGTCGGCGGGGGCCCGGGACGGGCCGTCCGGCGACTCGACGTCCCCGAGCGGACGGTGGTCGACGCCGCGCCGGGGATGATCGCCCGGGCGCGCGAGAACGGCGTCGCTGGCGTCGTCGGCGACGCCACGCGGTTGCCGGTTCGCACGGCAGCCGTCGACGCCGTCTTCGTCGTCGACGCGCTTCACCACATCCGCGACGTGGACGCGGTGTTCGCGGAGGCGGCCCGGGTTCTACGGCCCGGTGGTGTCCTCGTCGTCAGGGAGTTCGACCCGACCACGGTACGCGGCCGGGGCCTGGTCGCCGCCGAGCGGCTCGTCGGGTTCGACTCGGCGTTCTACACGCCGTCAGACCTGACCGCTGCGATGAGCGCCGCCGGACTGACTCCGGCGGTCGTCGAGCGCGGGTTCGCCTACACGGTCGCCGGCCGTCGATAGCGGGAGAGCAAAGTACCGCCGCCCCCAACGGCGGGTATGAGCGTCTCGACGGTCGAGAGCGGCCGAGTCGAACTGTCGTCTAGGACCGCCGTGCTCGCGCTCGGGGACGTGCTCGCGCTCCTGATCTTCGTCGTCGCCGGCGAGTACTCACACGGCATCGACCCGCTGGCAAACCCCGGTCGGGTCGGCGGAACGCTGGCCCCGTTTCTCATCGGGTGGGGACTCGTCGCCGTCGCGGGCGGGTTGTACGCCGCCCCGTCACGCAGCTCGCTCGGACGGACACTCGCGACCACGTTCGGCGGGTGGGTCCTCGCCGTGGTCGTCGCTCAGCTGCTCCGAGCGACCGCCGTGTTCCACGGCGACGCCGCACTCACGTTCGCGCTCGTCTCGACGTTCGTCGGGGGTGTGCTCCTCGTGGGGTGGCGCCTGATCGCGACGCTGGTACTGGCAGAGTAGGCAAAAGGAGGCTCCGGAGGTGTCACACGCGACATCGGCGGCGGCCGCTGTCGCCGGGGTCCGACCCCACGCCGGGGATGACGCGCCTACCGAAGGTCGTGTACCGAGACTGTCTTCGAGGACTGGATCCACGCCTGGTGGTTCTCCCGATCGTAGATGACGAACTCGTCGTCTCCGATGCGCAACTCTGCGTATCGCGTCTTCTCGTTTCCCGCGACGTCGGCGGTTTCGTCCGTAGCGTTGGTGCTCATTGATGCTGGGGCAGGTCCCGCGCCGCATTCCCTCCATATCGTGGTATCCTGTCTCACATAATAAGCGCTCCTTCCCGATTATCAGCGGGAAAAATCGGCTCCCGAGACGAGTGGCAAGTCGGGCCGCGATCGAACCGAGCGACGTCCCCCTCGCCTTCGAACCGCTGCTGGAGGGGCTGTTTTCACGCGTCGATGTGTTATGCCCCGCGGGTACTGGAGCCCGCCTCGAAAGTCCATTAGTTCGACGACTGGACAGAACGCGAACAACACTGCGCGCGAGTTCGCTCTTTGGGTCCGGTACTGTCACTCACTCGGCCCAATATAAACGTTAGGAGTCCGTTACCGGCACTTTCCGCACCGAAGCGATGCATAAGTTATCGGTTGGTTTTCTCTGGGCTATATAGTAACTACATAGTACCTACTGAGAATATTATCTGTTGGCTACGGGAAACACTTATGTACTCATAGTTCATACGAATAATTGTACTTATGACGGGTTACTACGACATTGTCCTCGGCCTCATCCCGCTCGCGATGGCAGGAATCACTGGTGGGCTCACGCTCGCCGGCTTCGAACTCACGACCGCGATTCCGCTGGCGTCAGTCGTCGCCGTCGGCCTCATCGGTCACGCGATGTTCGTCCGCGCCCCCGTCGACCCGACGCCGACCGACACGTCGCAGGCCGAGCCGCTCCAGACCGCCGACTGAGTCGCTGAACCCGTCAGCGTTCGTTCTTTTTCAGTCTCGAGCGATTGCTCGAGAATCAGCTCCCCTCTACCCCGCCACATGGGTTAAGGCCCGGTCGGGCAAACACCGACACATGACAGCTGATTCGACCGCGCTGTTTCTCACGAGCGACGACGTCGCCGACCTGGGGACGCCCGCCGAGTACGTCGACGCGGTCCGTGAGGGATACCACGAGCGGGGCGAGGGCGCCCCGGCAGAGCCACGCACGACGCTGTTCAACGAGGACCCCGGAGGCATGCTGACGGGCTACCTCGCGATTCTCCCGGAGACGGGCGCGATGGGTGGATACACCTACGCAGCGGGCTTCGGGGCCCAGGACGCTCACTTCGCCCTTCCGATATTCGACGCCGAGTCGGGCGCGCCGCTGGCCCTCCTCGACGGGGCGAGCATGAACCCCTTCAAGACGGGCGCGGTCGGCGCGGTCGGTATCGACGCGCTCGCTCGTGCGGACGCCACGGACCTCGCGGTCATCGGCAGCGGCGCCCAGGCCCGGGGCCAGGTCCGCGCGGCCGTCACGGTGCGGGACTTCGACCGGGTCGAGGTGTATTCGCCGACTCCCGAGCACCGCCAGGCGTTCGCCGCGGAGCTGAACGAGGAGCTCGACCCGACGGTAGCGGCGGTGGCGTCCTCCGCCGCCGCCGTCGAGGGGGCCGACGTGGTCGTCACCGCGACCACGGCCAGCGAACCCGTCTTCGACGGGTCGGTCCTCGAGGACGGCGCGCACGTCACGGCGATGGGACAGTATCACCCGGAGAAGCGCGAGCTCGACGCCGAGACGATCGCGCGGGCGACGTACGTCCCGGACCTCCGGGCCCGGGTCACGCGGGACGCCGGGTCGTTCATCGCGGCCCTCGAAGCAGGTGATATCGACGAGGACCACGTCCACGCCGAACTCGGCGAGGTCGTCGCCGGCTCGGCCCAGGGGCGGGAGTCACGCGACGACGTGACCGTCTTCGACTCGGGCGGGACGGCAATCGAGACGGTGGCAGCCGGGAAGTTGCTCTACGACCGCGCGCGGGAGGCGGGCCTGGGCGAGGAGATCGAGTTCGCCCGCGAGCGAGGCGCTCACTGGCCGATAACCAGGCCTCACAGGTACGGCGCGAGGCCCAGCGCGTCGACCAGCGTGATGCCCGCCGCGAGCGCACCGAGGAGGTACCCCGCGATGGTCCCGCCGTTCAACAGCGGGAGCCCGGCGTGGGCCCGGCCCTTGAGAACCATCCAGAGGAGGACCGCGAGGCCGGCGAACGTGCCGACCATCGCGGTCACGGTCGGTAGAGGGACGCCGAGGACGGTGGCGATGCCCGCCGGCGCGAAGAACGCCGAGCTGGCGACCAGCACCGACGGGATGACGGCGTCGCCGAGGCCGATAAAGAGCGCGTCCCTGTCCAGCGGGCCGCCGGGACTCGCGTCGGGCTGGTCCTCGGCGGGCCCCGAGTCGCCCTCGCCATCGGTGAGGGGCGCGTCGGATGCGGTGGTGTCGCCGTCGGGCCCGTCCGCATCGTCCTCCGCGCCTGGCGTGGGCGTCTCGGCGTCGAGGAACGAGTACGAGAGCGAGAGGGGAATCACCAGCACCACGGGGACGCGCAGGTCCATCACGCCCGAGGCCAGCGTCAGCATGTGCTCGGTCCCGTAGACGCTGATGGCGTCGTAGACGGCCAGGACGGTCAACAGCACGAGTGCGGGGAGGATGCCGAAGCTGATGCCGAACAGGCCCGCGGCCGCCGCGCCCATCACCGCCCCGGTGGCGTCGATGACGTACCACTCCGGATAGACCAGCAGGCCCGCCGCGACGAGGGCCGCGAGGCCCCAGGCGACGACGTTGAACCCGCCGACGGTCACGACAGGGGGGACCACGACCCGGAAGACGAACAGCGAGAGCCAGGCGCCCGAGAAGACGACGATCGCGCGGATGAGCTGGTCGACGTTGAACTTGAACGCCGCCAGCATCACCGCCGTCGCGACGAGGATGGCGAAGACGTAGGCGATGCTGTTGGTCGGATCGGACGGGTCCTCGACGGCCTGGTAGCCCGCCGACTGGAAGGGCTCGACCAGTGCCAGCGCCCCCAGCTGGACGACCAGGAAGATGAGTGCGATGAGTCCGCTCGCGGCGATCACTCGCCAGCGCGTGTCCATACCGGACGGTCGGCGAGCGTCGGTTTCAGGGTTTCGAAGCCTCGACTCAGCGGGCGTACAGCGTCTGTCCGAGCAGGCCCGGCAGGTGTACCGCGTCCGACGGGTCGACCGCGAGGTAGGGGCGGTCGACCGGGCCGAAGACGTCGACGACGGTGCCGACCGTGCGCAGGTCCTCGTCGACGACGGCCGTCCCGACGTCCGCGTAGGTCTCGTCGGGGCCCGGACGACGGCCAGGCCCTGTGCGGTCCGGACGACGGCCCCGACGCGTCTCATTCGCGCAGGACCTGGAGGTACGCCGCCACGGCACCGAGCAGGTCGCTCTTGCTCGCGTCGTCGGCGTTCTTCACCAGCACCCGGCCCCGCTGTTCGTACTCGCGCGGGTACGTCTTGTCCCGTTCGATGACCGAGTCGTACCCGACCTGCTGGACCGCCTTCGCGATCTCGTCGACGGTGGGGTCCTCCACCGCGAGGTCCAGTGGGACGCGTCGCCCCTCGCTGCGGGTGGCCCCGGCGTCGAGCGCCGCCGGCCAGATGACGTTGTCGACCATACAGACCGTCGCCTCCGTATCCTTATGTGCCTTTCCGAACCGACACGTTGTCGCCGAACCGACCCTTAGGTAGGACGGTATTACTCCGGTAGAAGCGACCTTACACTTACATACTCGCGTCGTCTACCCGGTTGCGAGATGGTCAACAAGGGTATCATCCTGGTCGGGATAATCGTGCTGCTCTCTGCGGTCGGTGTCGGCACCCTCATCGGCATGCAGATCGGTGGCGACGGGCCAGCGCCGGCAATGAGTGACGGCGGCGCGCCCGAAGAACCGACGCAGACACCGACGGGTAACGACGGCGACGATGGCGCGGCGGCGACCGAGACGCCGACCGCGGACGACGAACCGGATGCGACCGAGACCGAGACGGAGCGAACGCCCATCCCACCGTGGGAGTTCAACGGCGACAACGTCGCAGAGCACATCGAACAGTTCATCAACGAAGAGCGACAGGCGAAAGGCCTCGAGCCGCTCGAGCTCACCGGGACGACGTCCAAGGAGCTCGACGACCTCGCGCTCGACCACAGCGCTGGCATGGCGACCGAGGGTCGTGCCGTGCACGAGATCGACGGCGTCTCGAGCGCCGACCGGTACCGGAAACACGACATCTATGATACCTGCGTCTACAAGTCCGAGCGTGGCAGCTACGTCGTCAAGCCCGACAACCCCGAACGCAACCAGTTCGAGGCCGTCGGGAGAGTCGTGGCCGGCCAGACCTACACGGTCGACGGCGAGGAGCGGTTCCTCGAGGACGACCGCGCGGTGGCCAGGGCCATCGTCGACGACTGGATGGCCTCGAACATCTATCGCGACCGGCTCCTGCTCCCGGGCATCGAACGCCTCGGCGTCGGCGCCACCATCGCCAACACCGGCGAGGTGTACGCGTCTGCGAACGTCTGTGGCTGATTAGTCTCGGCGGCGCCACAGGACCTGTGCGACCATCGAGAGGACGACGGCCCCGTCGTCGTTCGTCGTCGTGATCTCGGTGGCGACGCGCCCTCTGGTCTCGTCCCAGACATCTTTCTCGAGGATCTCGACACGCACCGAGAGCTCGTCGCCCGGTTCGACCGGGGTGGGCCACCGGAGATCGTCGACGCCCAAGGCGCCCAGCGCCCCGGACCCGGAGAGGTAGTTATCGACGAGCAGGCGCATCGTCATCGCGCCCGTATGCCATCCGCTGGCGACCAGCCCGCCGAACATCGAGGACGCGGCGGCGGCCTCGTCGGTGTGGAACGGCTGGGGATCGTACTGCCGGGCGAAGGAGACGATCTCGTCGCGCGTGACCTGGTAGGTGCCGAAAGACGCCGTGTCACCGACCGCGAGGTCGTCGTAGAACTCCATACCCCTATCAGGGACGGGACCGAGGAAACGGTTTGGCCGGGAGACTCAGTTCGCGGTCTCGTTTTGCTGGCTCTGGAGCCACTGGTCGTACTCGTCCTGGGGCAGCACCTCGACGGTGCCCAGCATCTGGGAGTGGCCGGAGCCACAGTACTCCGCGCAGTAGAGCTGGTACGTGCCGGGGTTGTTGGCGACCGTCCGGATGCGGTTGTGCTGGCCGGGGAAGGCGTCGGACTTCAGGCCCAGGCCCGGGACGTGGAAGGCGTGGAGCCAGTCGGTCGAGGTTATCCGCAGGACCACCTCCTGGTCGGCCGGGATGCGCAGGGTGCCCTGCGTCGAGACGTCCGTCTGACCGTAGTTGAACGTCCAGCCGTAGCGCTGGGCGACGACTTCGATGCGTTCGGGGTTCTGGTCAGCCAGTTCGGCGCTGTCACCGGCCGACGCCGTCACGTAGGGACTCGCCATCACCTGGTAGGAGGCGACGCCGACGAACAGCAGGATGATGGCCGTCGCGATTGTCCAGGTGATCTCCAAGCGGCGGTTCTCCATGGTCGGGAGCGCTTCTTCCTTGTTCCGGAACCGCCAGACGGTGTAGATGAGAATCCCTTCGACGAGTACCGTGATGGGAATCGCGACGTAGAGCAGGTTCTGGTTCAGGCCCCAGATGAGACTCTCCGTCGTCGAGTCCGCTGTCTGCGCGGCGGCCGGTTCGACGGCGAGCGCGAGTAACGCCACGCCGAACAGCGCGACCAGGCCGGCACGTTTCCGAGTCATATCCGCGGGTTAGGATTTGGGAGATAAATAACTGCTGTCTTCCAGCTGTGGGCGTCCGGTCCCCGACATTTCCCGGGCGCCCGCGTTCCAGGCACACGAGAAAAAGCGCGGGGTCTAAGTGCACCGCACCGAAGAAACGACTAATGGCAGAGACCCGGCGGTTCTCCGGACTGCTGGCGGCCACCGCTGTCGGTGTCTACCTCCTGGTCATCGCCGGCGCAACGAGCGCGGTCACCGACGCCGTGACCGCCTGTACGACCTGGCCGCTGTGTCGAGGCCCCGTGAGCCTGAGCGACCCGGCGCTGCTCATCGCCCGCGGCCACCGACTGACGGCGGCCGTCGTGGGCGTACTCGCGCTCGCGACAGTAGTGGCCGGCCTCAGGACGGCGACCCGGCCACGGGTGAAAGCCGCGCTGGTGCTCGCGCTCGGCCTCTACCCCGTCCAGGTGGCCCTCGGTGCGTTCGTCGCCACGTCGGGGCCGCCGGCCAGCTCCCCGGCGCACACCTCGCCGTCGGGATGGGTATCTTCACCGCGTTCGTCCTGGCGCTGGCCTGGCATCTGGAGGCCGAGACGGGCAGCGACGACGAGGACCCCGTACGGAACCCCTCGCCGGACCCGATGCCCGCCGAGGGCGCCGACGAACCGACCCCGTCGCCGCCGGCGTCGATGACCGCGCGCGAACGCCTCCTCGCCACGGCGTCTGCGTACGTCCGGCTGACCAAACCGCGGCTGATGTGGCTGCTGTGTCTGGTCGCCGCCGCCGCAATGGCGCTGGCCGCCGGCCCGCAGCTGTCGCTCAGGACGGTACTCCTGACCCTGGGCGGCGGGGTCCTGGCCATCGGCTCGTCGGGCACGTTCAACCACGTGCTGGAGCGTGACGTCGACAAGCGGATGGACCGGACCTCCGACCGGCCCATCGCGACCCACCAGATACCCGTCCGGAACGCGATGTCGTTCGGCGTCGCGCTGGCTGTCGCCTCGCTCGCGCTGTTCTGGCTGGTCAACCCACTGGCGGCCGCCCTCGGGCTGGCGGCCATCCTGTTCTACAGCGTCATCTACACGCTGGTGCTGAAGCCCAACACGGTCCAGAACACGGTCCTGGGCGGCGCCGCCGGGGCGCTCCCGGCGCTCATCGGCTGGGCCGCCGTCGAGGGGGCCATCGGACTACCGGGCCTGGTACTCGCCGGGGTCATCTTCCTGTGGACGCCCGCGCACTTCTACAACCTCGCGCTGGCCTACAAGGACGACTACGAGGCCGGCGGCTTCCCGATGATGCCCGTCGTCCGCGGCGAGACGGTCACCCGGAAACACATCGTCTACTACCTCGGGGCGACGCTGGTGGCTTCGGGCGTCCTGGCGGCGCTGACGTCGCTGGGCGCGCTGTACTCGCTGACCTCGGCGGCGCTGGGCGCGGTGTTCCTGTGGGCGGTCGTCCGCCTCCACCGCGAGCAGACCGAGCAGGCGGCCTTCCGGGCGTTCCACGCCTCGAACGCGTACCTCGGGGCGCTGCTGCTGGCCGTCGTCGTCGACGCACTCGTCCTATGAGCACCACCACCAGAATCGACCCGCGCAGGTTCGTCCCCGACGGCCAGTCGCTGTTCGTCGTCGCCGCCGTCCTGAACGCCGAGCTGCTGGCCGTCTTCGTGTATCTCACGCTCGTTCCGGAGCCAGCCACAAACTGGTTCCTGCTCGCCTTCCCGTTCGTCTGGCTCAACGTGGCCGGGCTGGTGTTCTGGCGGGTCCGTCCCGCACCGGCACCGCGGCGCCGGCAGCTCGTCGGCCTGGCCGTGGCCGTCGGGTACGGCCTCCTGCTGGCCTGGATCGGCGGCGTCGCCGGCCTCGGTGGCCAGGGCACCGGCCTCCGGTTCGTGCTCGCGGCCCCACCCGGGTTCTCGCCGACCGTCGTCTACAGCGGATCGCCGCTGGCCGTCGTGCTGACGCCCTGGAAGGTCCTGGGCTACCTCACCCTGTCGTACCTGGTCTACGTCACGGTGCTCGACGCCAGCGGCGGCCTCGCCGGCGGTGTCCTCGGTCTCTTCTCGTGTGTGAGCTGTGTCCTGCCAATCGTCGCCTCGGTCGTCGGCGGGGTCCTGGGCGCGAGCGCGACGCTCTCGGCCGTCGCGACGAACCAGTCCTACGGCGCGTCGACGGCCGTCTTCCTCGTCTCGGTCGGCCTCCTCTATGCCGTCCACCGCTTCGACGTGACGCTCGTCGGATGGCTGAGGCGGTAGGACAGACCTTTGTCGCTGGCCCCGAAGGAGGGGATATGAGCGACGTCACCATCGAGTACTGCGTGCCCTGTGGGTTCCGGGAGCGAGCGCTAGACGTCCAGCGGGCGATACTGAACGGGCTGGAACGGGACCTCGACCGCGTCAGCCTGGTCACCGGCGACCACGGCGTGTTCCGGGTCGCCGTGGACGGCAAGACAGTCTACGAGAAGAGTGAGGACGACTACGACGTCGACGACATCGTCCGCGAGGTCCGGACCCGCCTGTAGGAGAACGGAACGGCTTTCGGCGGCGGGAACGGACGCCTCACCATGGACGAGGTACTGGTCGCCACCGACGTCCGCCGCGAGTACGGCGAGACGGTGGCACTCGACGGCGTGTCGCTGTCGGCCCACGCGGGCGAGGTGCTCGCGCTGGTCGGCCCCAACGGCGCCGGGAAGACGACGCTAGTCCGGGCGCTGACGGGGACGACTGACGCCGAAGGCGACGTCGAGCTGTTCGGCACGCCCGACGGCAGTCGACCGCGACCGGATCGGCCTGTTGCCCCAGTCGTTCACGCCGGCCGAGCGGCTCACGGCGCGGGAACTGGTCACGTACTACGCCGGCCTCTACGACGAGACGCTTTCCGTCGACGACGTGCTGGCCGACGTCGGCCTGGCAGGCAGCGCCGGGACTGCCTACGAGAACCTCTCTGGCGGCCAGCAGCGCCGCGTCTGCGTGGCCACCGCACTCATCAACGACCCGGACCTGCTCGTGCTCGACGAACCCACCACGGGCATCGACCCGGCGGGCCGCCGGGCGCTGTGGGACCTCCTCGAGGGGCTGGCCGACCGGGGCGTGACCATCGTCGTCACGACCCACTACATGGAGGAGGCACATCGCTTGGCCGACCGGGTGGGCCTGCTCGCCGACGGCCGACTCGTCGCGCTCGACGACCCCGACGCACTCGTCGCCGAGCACGGCGGCACCAGCCTGCTCGTCGTCGAGGGGACATTCGACGAGGCGACGCCCGAGCGAATCGACTACCCCGCCGAGATGTCCCTCCGGAACGGCAGCCTGCTGGTCGCCGGCGTCCGCCCGGAGGCCATCGCCGGCGTCGTCGACGCGCTCGAGGACGCGGGAGTCGCCTACGACAGCCTCACCTGGCGACAGCCCGACCTCGAGGACGTCTACCTCGAGCTGACGGGCACGGCGGTCGGCCAGCGCGGCGAACCACACCAGGACGAGCTGCCGGCAGGTGGTCTCGCGTGAGTCGGACCGGTCGCCTGCGGGCCGAGACGCGAGCCGCGACGCTGGCCTTCCTCCGCCGCCGGACGGCGGTCTTCTTCACGTTCTTCTTCCCGGTCATCATCGTCGTCATCTTCGGCGTCCTCGTCCAGACGCGCCCCGGCGGCGGCGGCCTGTTCACGGAACCGCCGGCCTACTACGTCCCCGGTTACCTGGCCGTCGTCGTCCTCTTTACGCCGCTCTCGCGGGTCGGCAGCGAGGTGGCGCGCCACCGCGACGGCAACCGGTTCGAGAAGCTGGCGACGACGCCGCTGACCCGGCCGGAGTGGCTGCTCGCACAGACACTGGTCAACGTCGTCGTCATCGGCCTGGCCGGCCTGCTAATCCTGGGACTGATGGTCGTCCTGACCGGCGCGACCATCCAGCCCTCGCCGCTGCTGGTCCCGTTTGTCGTCCTCGGCGTCGCGCTGTTCTGTGGCGTCGGCGCGATGCTGGGGAGCCTCGCGAGCTCGCAGGACGGCGTCATCTCGGCGAGCAACGGCATCGCGCTCCCGTTGCTCTTCCTCTCCGAGACGTTCGTCCCGCCGACGCTGCTGCCGGCCTGGCTCCCGACGTGGCTCTCGCCGCTGACCTACTTCTCGCGGGGCGTGCGCGCAGTCACCACGGGGACCGGCGACGCGCTGGTCCCGCTCGCCGTCCTCGCGGGGTGTGCCGTCGTCTTCGTCGCCGTCGGCGCGCGACTGCTCCCCCGGACGGACTGACCGCGGGCGGCGACCGCACTCAGCGACGAATCGACGGGCCGACGACCGCGAGCAGGAGCGCCGCCTCGCCGCCCCGTGGCACCCACCCGTAGATGTGGTTGAGCATGACGTAGGTCACGAGGCCGAGGAAGAGACTCAGCCCCCAGGCGGCGACGGCGATGCGGCCGACGCGAGCGTGGGCGGACTCGCGCAGCTCCGGCACCGAGTGCGTGAGTCCGAGCACGACGGCGTGAACGACCACGGGGACCGAGATGGCAGACAGGATGACGTGGACGGCCAGCATCACGATGTAGGCCGTCCAGACGACGCCCTCGGCGAGGATCTCCTTCTCGAAGCCCCGCCGACCTTCAGCAGGTACATCACGAGGAAGGCGATGATGAGGACGAACGCCGTCAGCATCGCGGCCCGGTGTCTGCGGATCTGGTCCGTCTTGATGAAATACACTCCGGCGACGATAGCCGTCAGCGCGCTCGCGTTGACGACGGCGATGGCGTCGCTCAGGAGGATGACGGTCCGGTCGCTGATGCTCGGGAAGGGCAATACGCCGCCGAACGTGGCAAATACCAGCGCGTATCCGACGAGCGAGATGAGAGCGGTGACGCGCCGCGGGGAGGCGCGCACGCGCGACTGGAGTTTCTCTGCGACGGCCATGGATACCCCTCAGGAACGGACGGGTTTCTGTGTTCTGGAACGAATCGGGGAAAACGGGGGTCAGGCGAAGGTCCGGGAGACGTCCTCGTCCTCGGCTTCCTCCTGTTGTATCTTCTCCCAGGCGTCCCGGAAGTCGTCCATCGTGACCTCGGTCCGGTCGTCGCGGATGGCGAACATCCCGGCCTCGGTGCAGATGGCCTTCACGTCGGCGCCCGACGCGTTCTCGACTTCCTCGGCCAGCGCCTCGAAGGAGACGTCGTCGGCGACGTTCATCTTGCGGGTGTGGATCTGGAAGATCTGCGTGCGCCCCTCGGCGTCCGGTTTCGGCACCTCGATGAGGCGGTCGAACCGGCCCGGGCGCAGGATGGCGCGGTCGAGCATGTCAAAGCGGTTGGTGGCCGCGATGAGGCGGATCTCGCCGCGGTCGTCGAAGCCGTCCATCTCCGAGAGCAGCTGCATCATCGTGCGCTGGACCTCGGCGTCGCCGGAGGTTTTCGAGTCGGTCCGCTTGGCGGCGATGGCGTCGATCTCGTCGATGAAGACGACCGCCGGTTCTTCCTGGCGGGCGAGTTCGAACAGGTCGCGGACGAGCTTCGATCCCTCGCCGATGAACTTGTGGACGAGTTCCGAGCCGGCCATCTTGATGAACGTCGCGTCCGTCTCGTTGGCGACGGCCTTCGCCAGCAGCGTCTTGCCCGTGCCGGGCGGCCCGTGGAGCAGGACGCCGCTCGGCGGGTCGATGCCCACGTCCTCGAACATCTCCGGGCTCGTCAGCGGCATCTCGACGGTCTCGCGGACCTCTGCCATCTGGTCCTCGATACCGCCGATGTCCGCGAAGGTGACGTCCGGCGACTGGTCGACCTGCATCACGCGAGCCCGGACGTCCGTCTCGCTGTCGAGTTGCTTGACGATAGACAGGGAGTTGTTGACCGCGACCCGGTCGTCGGGCTGGAGTTGCTCGCGCATCTCGTCGGTGACCTCCGTGACCGCCTCCTGGTTGTTCCCGTGTTGCTTGATAATGACACCGTCGTCCCCGACCTCCTGGACCGTCGCCACGAACAGCGGGGACTGCTTGAGCTTCTTGTTCTCGTGGGTCAGCCGTTCGAGCTTCTGCTGGTACTTGTTGTTCTCGGCGTTCGCGTCGAGCAGCTTGTCCCGCATGTCCTCGTTTTGCGACTCTAAGACCTCGAGTCGCTCCTGCAGCGCCTCAATCTTTTTCTGCTGAGAGGCGTCGTCGTCGTATGGTAAGTCCACCTCATCGACGGTGTCGGTCATTACACCCCTCTTAGTAGATGAACCGTTATGAGGCTTCGGGTAGTGCCAGTTCGAGCGGCCCGCGGTCGTACGCCAGGACCCACGCAAGTGTCCTACGTGGCCCGAAACCGGCAGGCTTCTGTCATCCGACTCGCTACCGGGAGGTATGGCAGACGAACCTGCATCGGTCATCGTGGTCGGTGGCGGCGTCGCCGGGCTCTCGGCGGCGATGTTCACCGCCCGGGCTGGCGTCTCGACGCGGATCGTCTCCGCCGGCGAGTCGATACTCGGTCGGAACGCACACGTAGAGAACTACCCGGGGTTCCCGGCGGGCGTCAACCCGCGGCTGCTCGTCGAACTGCTGCGCGCTCAGGCACGGCGTGCGGGTGTCTGGTTCGTCGACGGGACCGTCGAGTCCGTCGAGCGGACCGAGGCGGGATTTACCGTGCGGACCGCGGACGACTCGTTCGAGTCGACGTACGTGGTTGCCGCCTCCTGGGCCGACCCCTCCTATCTCGACGCCCTCGACGTCGACGTGGTCGACCGCGGCTCCAAGCAGTTCATCGGCGTCGACGCGCAGGGCCGGACGGCCGTCGACGGGCTCTACGCGGCCGGCCGCCTGGCCGAACAGCACCACCAGGCTATCGTCGCCGCCGGTCACGGCGCGCAGGTCGGCCTGACGCTCGTCGAGGACTCGGACGTGGACTTCTATCACGATTGGACCGCCCCGGAGGGCTATTTCACGGACCGGGGGCGCGAGGTGCCGCCGGGGTGTGAGGAAATCGACGAGGCCGAGCGCGAGCGACGCGAACAGGAGTCACTCGAGGTGATGCAGCGGTACTTCGAGGAACCGATGCCGGGCGAACCGACGATGCATCCGAGCCTCGTCGACGACGGGGACGGCGACTAGCCGAAGTTCTCGACCTTGATGGCTTCAGTGTCCACGCCGGCGGCCTCCATGGCTGCCGTGGCCGCGTCGAGGAAGGCAGCGAAGCCGTAGACGAAGACCTGCCCGCCGTCGGCGACGGCCGCCGCGACGGCGTCGGTCAGGTCCTCGTCGGCCGCCAGCACGTGGACCTCGGCGCCCGCGTCCGAGAGCGCCTCGAGGCGCTCGACGTGGATGGGGTCGCTGTCGCGGTAGACGACGGCGGCCTCGTTGCCGTCCTGCAGGGCGCGCTCGGCGATGCCGACGGCCGGCCCGACGCCTGGCCCGCCGGCGAGAATCACGGCCCGGGCCTCGCCCTCGTAGTAGTCCGAGCCGAAGGGGCCCTCGATGCGGACCTCGTCGCCGGCCTGGAGGTCGGCCAGGTGGGGCGCGACCTCCCCCTCCGGGTCGATGCCGACGGTGATCTCGAACTCGCCCTCGACGTCCGGCGAGGAGATGGTGTAGAACCGGGCGTGGTCCTCGCCGTCGACGGCGAGGGTGAGCTTGACGAACTGGCCCGGCTGGGCCTCGAACTCGGGCGGCGTCTCGATGTCGATGGCGACGCTGTCGGGGCCGACGGACCGGACGGCGGCGACCGTGAGTGAACGTTCGTCCATGCCGGGGTGGTGGCCGGGGCCGACCAAGGGGGTTTCGGTCGATTCTGCCGGCTGTCGGAGAAATTGTTTCACATCCGAGTCCACGCGCGGGCGGGCACATACAGAAGCCTTTTCCCACCCCGCAGGCTACCCGTGAGATAGTATGCCAGACGACCTCAACTGGGCCATCGGCGGGGAAGCCGGCGATGGTATCGACTCCACGGGGAAGATTTTTGCGCAAGCACTCTCCCGGGCCGGTCGACACGTCTTCACGTCGAAGGACTTCGCCTCGCGGATTCGAGGCGGCTACACCGCCTACAAGGTCCGCACGGCGGTCGACCGCGTCGAGAGCGTAGTCGACCGCCTCGACATCCTCATCGCGCTGACCGAGCGCACCATCCACGAGAACGAGGACGAACTGCACGACGACTCGGTCATCATCTACGACGGCGAGCGCTCGACGATGCAGGACGTCGAGGTGCCCGGCGACGCGACCGCGCTAGAGGTGCCGCTCAAGCGACTGGCCGAGGACGCGGGCGGGGCCATCATGCTCAACGTCGTCGCGCTGGGCGCGGCCTGCGAGGTGACGAACTTCCCCATCGAGAACTTAGACGAGAGCCTCCAGAAGCGCTTCGGGGACAAGGGCGAGGCCATCGTCGAGAACAACAAGACGGCCGCCCGCAAGGGCCAAGAGTACGTCCGCGAGGAGTACGACCACGACTTCGACTACGACCTGGAGACGACCGACGCCGACTACGTCCTGCTCAACGGCGACGAGGCCATCGGGATGGGTGCGCTGGCCGCTGGGTGTAAGTTCTACTCGGGGTACCCGATCACGCCGGCGACCGACGTCATGGAGTACCTGACCGGTCGCATCGACCAGTTCGGCGGCAAGGTCGTCCAGGCCGAAGACGAGCTGGCGGCCATCAACATGGCACTGGGCGCGGCCCGTGCCGGCGCCCGCTCGATGACGGCAACCTCCGGTCCCGGCATCGACCTGATGACCGAGACGTTCGGTCTCGTCGCGACCAGCGAGACGCCGCTGGTCATCTGTGACGTGATGCGCTCGGGCCCCTCGACGGGGATGCCGACGAAGCAGGAACAGGGCGATCTGAACATGACTCTCTATGGCGGCCACGGCGAGATTCCCCGCTTCGTCGTCGCGCCGACGACCATCTCGGAGTGTTTCTGGAAGACCGTCGAGGCGTTCAACCTCGCCGAGAAGTACCAGACGCCGGTCTTCCTCGTCTCGGACCTCGCGCTCGCGGTCACCGAGCAGACGTTCCCACCCGAGACATTCGACATGGACGAGGTCGAGATCGACCGCGGGAAGGTCGTCGACGAGGAGGAGATCGACTCGTGGCTCGACGAACAGGGACGCTTCCAGGCCCACTTCGCGGCAGCCGACGGCATCTCCCCGCGTGCCTTCCCGGGGACGACCGGCGGCGCACACATGACCACCGGGCTCGAACACGACGAGCTGGGCCGCCGGACCGAGGACCAGGAGATCCGTATCGAGCAGGTCGACAAGCGCCAGCAGAAAGTCGAGACCGCGCGCGAGCAGGAGGACTTCGACTACCGCGAGTTCGGCGACTCCGACGCCGACACGCTGGTCATCTCGTGGGGCTCCAACGAGGGCGCCCTGCGAGAGGGGCTGGGCTTCCTCGAGGAGGAGGGCTACGACATCCGGTTTATCTCGGTGCCCTACATCTTCCCGCGCCCGGACCTGACCGAGGCGGTCGAAGCCGCCGACGACGTCATCGTCGTCGAGTGTAACGCCACCGGTCAGTTCGCCGACGTCGTCGAACACGACGTCCTCCAGCGGGTCGACCGCATCAACAAGTACGACGGCGTGCGGTTCAAGGCGGACGAACTCGCCGAAGACATCGAACAGCACCTCGCCGGCGAAGCCGGCACACAGGAGGCTACACAATGAGCTCAGACGTCCGATTCACCGACTTCAAGTCAGACAAGCAACCGACCTGGTGTCCCGGCTGTGGCGACTTCGGGACGATGAACGGCATGATGAAAGCGCTGGCCGAGACGGGCAACGACCCCGACAACACGTTCGTGGTCGCCGGCATCGGCTGTTCCGGGAAGATCGGGACCTACATGCACAGCTACGCCCTGCACGGCGTCCACGGCCGGGCCCTGCCGGTGGGCATCGGCGTGAAGATGGCCAACCCAGAACTCGAGGTGATGGTCGCCGGCGGCGACGGCGACGGCTACTCCATCGGCGCGGGCCACTTCATCCACGCGGTGCGGCGCAACGTCGACATGTCCTACGTCGTCATGGACAACCGCATCTACGGCCTGACGAAGGGCCAGGCCTCGCCGACCTCCCGGGAGGACTTCGAAACGGCGACGACGCCCGAGGGCCCCGGCCAGCCGCCGGTCAACCCCAAGGCACTCGCCCTGTCTGCCGGCGCGACGTTCATCGCCCAGTCCTTTTCCTCGAACGCTCAGCGCCACGCCGAGATCGTCCAGCAGGCCATCGAACACGACGGCTTTGGCTTCGTCAACGTCTACTCGCCCTGTGTCACGTTCAACGACGTCGACACCTACGACTACTTCCGGGACTCCATCGTGGACCTGGCCGACACCGACCACGACCCGGGCAACCGCGACATGGCCAAGGACAAGATCTTAGAGTCCGACAAGGAGTACATGGGCGTGCTCTACCAGGACGACTCCTCGGTCCCGTTCGAACAGCGCGAGGGCATCGAGGCCCCGATGAACGACGTCCCCGACGGCGCCCCCGAGGGCGCGATGGACCTGGTCCGCGAGTTCTACTAGACCACCCTCCGTCACCTCGGGTTCACACCGAGCGGGACCCACCTGGTTCGCTCGCGAGAGAGTCGTCTTTTCGGCACCCCAGGGAGCGTAGCGGCCCGTGTTCCCACCGGACACACACAACAGAGTTGGGGACGAACCCATACCGCTCGGTGCCCTGGATACGGTATGTACGTCTTCTGGCACCAGCGCGACCTCCGCGTCCCCGACAATCGGGGGCTGGCGCTCGCGGCGAGCGAGGAGCGAGTCCTCCCCGTCTTCGTCGTCGACGCCGACGTCCCGGACCAGGTCGGCGCGCGACAGCGAGCCTTCATCTACGACGGCGTCCGAGCGCTGAAACAGGCCTACCGCGAGCGAGGGAGCGACCTCCTGGTGCGGCCCGGCCCGGCCGCCCAGGTCCTCGCCGACGTCGTCGAGGAGTACGACGCCGACTGCGTCTACTACAACGAACACTACCACCCTGAGCGCCGTGAGCGACAGCGACGGGTCGACGAAACAGTGCCATCCCGGTCGGTCGTCGACCGCGTTCTCGTCGACCCGGGGACCCTCGAGTCGCGCTACCGGAACCACAGCCGGTTCTTCGAGGACTGGCGGACCCGCGAGAAACTGCCGCCCGCCGACGGACCTGCCGACGGGGCGCTGGTGGCGTTCGCGGACGGCGAGACCCCGCCGACCGAGGAGGCCGACGTCGACCTGCCGGCGGCGGGCTACGACGCCGCCCGGGAGCGATACGACCGGTTCCTCGCCGACGGCATCGAGACGTACGCCGACACGCGCGACGACATGGCGGCGGCCGTCGACCGGCCCGTCGGCGCGGTGTCGCGGCTCTCGCCGTACCTGGCGACGGGGATGCTCGGAATCCGCGAAGTGTGGGCCGACGCCACCGACCGGTACCGCGCCGTCGCCGGGGACTCGGAGCGCAACGTCGAGAAGTTCCGATACGAGCTCTCCTGGCGCGAGGGGAACTACCACCTGCTGTATCACAACCCCACGCTCCCGACGGAGAACTACAAATCGTTCCCGAACGCCATCCCGTGGGAGTCGGACCCCGAGCACGTGGCGGCGTGGAAGGCCGGCGAGACGGGCTATCCGCTGGTCGACGCCGGGATGCGCCAGCTGAACGCTGAGGGGTACGTCCACAACCGGCCACGGCAGAACGTCGCCTCCTTCCTCACGAAGCACCTCCTGACCGACTGGCGCGTCGGCGAGCGCTACTTCGCCGAGCAGCTTCTCGACTACGACCCCGCGAACAACGCGGCCAACTGGCAGTGGACCGCCTCGACAGGCACCGACTCCGTCGACGTGCGCATCTTCGACCCCGTCGCCCAGATGGCCAAGTACGACGCAGGCGCCGACTACGTCACTGCCTACGTGCCGGAACTTCGGGGGGTCGACCCCGGGAAGGTGGTCGAGTGGCCGAACCTCTCGGACGACGAGCGAGCACGGGTTGCGCCCGACTATCCACACCCCATCGTCGACCGGAACGCGGCCTACGAGCGCGCCCAGCGGGTCTTCGAGACGGCACTCGGGAAGCGGTAGGGGGTCACAACGAACCGGGGAGCACCCGCGGGTCGCCCGACCGGTAGATGTACTCGGCGGCGATACCGGTCAGTGGCGAGTCCGCCTCGGTGGCGTACGACTCCGCGAGGTCGAGGTACTGCTCGGTGATGTCCACGACGTGCCGGTAGGCGGCCTCGTCGTCGGGCGCGAGCAGGTACTCCGCAGTCACGGGCGTCAGCTGGCCGTTCACCCGGTCGTCGGCGTAGTCGTCGACGTCGTCGAGCCACACCTGCGCGCCGATGATGGCCAGCACGATGGCCTTCGCGAACGTCTCGTCGACGTCGAGACCTGCCAGGCGATAGAGGTCCAGCATGCCGTCGTAGATGACGCCCACTCGGGCGTACTGGGTCTTGCTGTAGGGGAGGGTCATCTCGCGCTCGCCGAACGTCGGTGGCTCCTCCTCGTAGTCGGCCAACTTGTACTCCGCGCGGACGGCGTCGAGGGCCGCCTCGTCGCCGGCCTCCGCGTCGGCCATCAACTCGCGGAAGTGCTCGTCGCGGTCCTGGTGGGCCTCGCTGTAGTCGACGGCCCACTGGTAGGCCTCCTCGACGACCGGCGGGAGCTCCTCGAGCAGGCCGTCGAGGTGGTCCTGCAGGGCGGCCTGAGCGACTTCCGCGACGCGTCGCCGGTCGGCTTCGTCGGCGTCGAAGTCCACCTCGAAGTCCTCGAACTCGTCGTCGTTTATCGCGTCGCGCATGTCACCGTCGACGAGCGCCTCGATGGAGAGGCGGGTCATCTGCTCGGCCCGGACGACCATCTCGCGGGGCGAGAGGTCCTGGGCCGGCCCCTTCTCGAGGGCGGTCTCGTCGACCGACGGGATGCCGTCGGCGATGGGCTCGCGGACAGGGTCGCCCTCGGCCGCGTGGCGGGCCTCGCGGTAGACGTAGCCGAGCGTGAGCTGGGCCGGCAGGATGAGCTTGGTGTCGTACTCGAACTCGACGGGGTGGCCGAACTCCGCTTCGAGTGCGTCCTCGACGCGGGCGTTCACGTCGGCGACCATCCGTTCGGTGCGGTCGTCGATCTCGGACTTCAGGGAGAGGCTCGCGTAGTCGAAGACGCCGGTGTCGGCGTAGTACCCCAGGACCGCCCGCAGGGCAGTCGGTACTCGCCGCCGGTTCGCGAGGACGCCCGCCGCAGTTTGCAGGACCATCTGTCGAATCTCCGCGTTGGCGGTGCTGTGACTGGTGGGTCCTTTACCCTTTCGAGACCCGAGTCGGGACATTCAGCAAGACTGATTACGCACAGGCGGGACCTTGGACTATGCGCGAGCGCTTTGACGTGGTGATAGCCGGGGCCGGGCCTGCCGGAGCCCAGTGTGCCCGCGACATAGCAGAGCGGGGCTACGACGTCCTCGTCCTCGAGACGGAACCGGAAGCCGAGTTCCCGCGTCAGAGCAACAAGTCGACCGCAGGCACGTTCCCCTCCATGATGGCCTCGTTTGGCATCCCCGACGACGTCGTCATGAACTACACCGACAGCGTCGTCCTCGAGTCGCCCAGCGACCACTACGTCCGCGAACAGACCGGCGCGGTGCTGGAGTTCGCCGACTTCAAGCGCTTCCTCGTCCGGGAGGGGCGGGAGAACGGCGCGACCTACCGCTTCGACTCGCGGGTCTCGGCGCCCATCACGGAGGACGGCGAGATCGTCGGCGTCCGCTACGACGGCGACGAGGAGGTCTACGCCGACGTCGTCATCGACGCGACCGGGCCGGCGGCGCCGCTGGCGAAGAAACTCGGCGTCACCGACCTCGCTCGGGACCACCAGGCTATCGGCGTCGAGTGGGAGTTCGAGGGGGTCGACGTCGACCACGACGACTACGCGGACCTCACCGACGCGATGATGCTCCGCCTCGACCACGACCTGGCGCCGGGCGGCTACTCCTGGATCTTCCACACCGGCGCGGACACGGCCAAGGTCGGCCTCTGTTACATCCAGAACGACTCCCACCAGCAGTATTCCAAGGACGGCATGGGCATCGACGACTATCTCGAGTACTGGCTCGAGACGGACCCCCGCTTCGACGACGCCCGACGCCTCGACGGCAAACAGCACCGCGGGTCGGCCCACATCCAGTCGCCGGGACAGATGTACACGGACAACTTCCTGGCCATCGGGGACACCGTCCCCAGCATCGACCCGCTCTGGGGCGAGGGCATCCACACGGGGATGAAGTCCGCCCGCGCGGCCGCCATCACTGTCGACTCGGCGCTCACGCCGGCCGAACGCGACACCTCGGCCGAACACCTCTCGGTCTACCAGGACCTCTGGCACCGGGACGTGGCTCCGCGGGCCCGGGCGCGCCTGACGCTGACCGAACTGCTCTATCTCGTCCCCAACGAGCGTTACGACCGCCTGATGGCGGACCTCCGCGCGTGCGACGACGACGTCCTCCAGCGGGCCAACCGGGGCGACAAGCTCGCGATGGCACGTCTCCTGCACCTCGATGACCTCCCGACGCTGTTCGAGTACGCACGGAATCGGTTCCTGAACTGAGCGGCGACAGAGCGCCCGCTGTGGGGGCAGTGCGGCAGGCTTTGCCAGTCGGTCGGACCCTCCTGTGATGACCGCGAACCCGAGCGACACCGTCGGAGTCGTCGGCGACGACGACGTAGCGGCGCGCCTCGAGTCGGCCGACGTGCCGATCGAGACGGGGACGACCGGCGCAGTCCCGTCGACGGACCGCGTCGTCGCCGTCGGTGAGGCCGCCGTGACCGCTGCCGCGCGGGCCGACCACGACCCACTGGTCCTGCCGGTCGCGGCCGGGCGGGGCGTCCGGTCGGTGTCCCGCGACGCGGTCCCGGACGCGGTCCGGTCGCTCGAGTCGGCCCGTGTCGAACGCCACCCGCTCCTGTCGGTCACGCTCGACGAGGAACCGGTCGGGACGGCAGTGAGGGACGCGATTCTGGTCACGGCGGACGCGGCCCACATCTCCGAGTACACCGTCGCCAGCCCGACGGACCACGTCGGGACCTTCAGGGCCGACGGCGTCACCGTCGCGACGCCGGCGGGCTCGCCAGGCTACGCGCGGCGCATCGGCGGGCCGGTGATCGAACCCGCACCCGTCACCGTCGTGGCCCCCGTCGCCCCGTTCGCGACGAACCCCGACCACTGGGTGCTCCCCACCGAGACCGTCACGGTGACCGTCGACCGCGACGAGGCCACCGTCTCGCTGTTCGTCGATGGGGCGGAGGCGGGGACCGTCGACTACGCAACCTCGGTGACGCTCGCCAGGGAGGGGTTCTGGCGGGCCGCCGTCGTCGACGCGAGCCGGTCGCGCTTCGACTGAGCGGGCGAGAATTGGAAAGACACTAATGGGGACCGGACACAGTGTCTCGTATGCAGCCATCAGTCACGCTCTTCGGGCCGCTGGACACCATCTTCGGGAGCACGGGCCCCGGCGGCGTCCTCGTCATCGAGTACGTCATCATGGCCCTGGTGGTCGCGAACCTGCTGACCCGACAGCTGGCCCACCGACGACACGTCAAGCAGTACAAAGAGGGCGGTGTGGACGCCATCACCCGCATGCCCCTCCACGTGGGGACGAACGTGCAGCTGGTCGTCGCCTCGTTTTACTACATGACGCTGGCCCACCACGGCGGGATGGTCATGTCGATGCTCGTCCTCGGGGCCGTCATCACGGACTTCTTCGAGTTCGAGTCCCGCAAGGTCGAGGCACGCCGCGACATTCCCCTCGAACGGCCGAAAGGCTCCATCGTCGCCTCGATGCTCGTCCTCCTCTATGCCGGCTTCCAGAGCCTCTTCTGGATAATCGCCTCGCCCTGGAACGCCATCGTCTGACGCGACACAGACGACCTGCTTTTGCGATCGAGTCATCCACGACCGGACGGCCCTCGACCGGCCGGGCTCCGGCGGCGAATCTCGAACGTGTCCCGGACTGACGGAGTAGAGCGATTGCAGAACCTCGGACCCCGACTTACCGGTCCCGGCGACCGCGTGGCGAGTCCGACGCCGTCGTCCGTGCTGGCTCGCAGGCTACGCGCCGACTGCGACGCTGTCTGTCCTCCTGCACCGACGACTTCCCACACTGGCCCCGGAGTCGCCCCAGGTGTCGGACCGGCGGCGCGACGACGCCCGAAAAGTGCAGGTGCCGTCGGCTGCTCGGGAAAACGTCGTGGCGACGACGGCGGGATCTCGGCCCTGAACGGAGAACGGAGAATCAGGCCGAGCGCTCGTCGAGGTACTCGCGGGCTTCGCCGATCAGCGGGATGACCACCCAGAACGTCAGCGCGCCGATGATGGCGAACCAGAAGAACGCGTCCATCAGGACGAGCCCGATCTGGTCGAAGACGGTCGGGTTCTCGATGGTGACCTCGCCGGTGAGCTGTGCCTCCTCGAAGCTCGGCGTGCGGTACCAGCCCGCGAAGGTCATCCAGGCGAGCCCGCCGACCATGAGGATACCGAACCCCTTGATGAATTCGTCAGCCATTACCTGATTCTTCGGTAGCGTCGTCTTTAGACTTTCCCATTTCCTCGGTCCGAAAGCGCGTCGAGAAGGCATAGACCACGGCTCCGGCGAGGATGAGTCCCAGCCCCGCGATGGCGACGGGCACGTCTATCTCCGAGGCCGGGACCGACGCGCGCTGGGTCGCCGTGTCCACGAGGATGAACCCCCCGACCACACAGAGGACGGCAAACAGCGTCGAGAACACGGTGACGGTCTTGTACACGCGCAACGGCACGACGACGTCACGTCGGCCCGCCGTCGGCTTCGAGTCGTCCTCTGTCATCACCGCCACTAGGGGCGCGACCTACTTTACTGCGGCGAGACGCCTCTCTGGGAGCCCGTCCGGTCGTCGTGTGAGCGACACTGGAAACACGGCTCGAACAGCGTCGAGAGGTATCCTGACGAAAAACAGGGGGAGTCTCGAACCTGGGGGCTACTTCGGCGGCCGCAAGCGGTAGTACCGCCGGTTGAGGTCGAACATGTACCCCTCGCGCATCGTCTTCAGCACCGCGTAGGTAATGGTGGCGCTGACGACGGGCAACAGGAAGGTCAGGTCGAACAGCAGGTGGGAGTCCATCGGGATGAGGTTCTTGATGGACAGCGCGGCGATGGTCAGGCTGAAGATGACGCCGGACATCCCGACAGCGGCCCAGAACGGCTGCTCGACGGGGCGCCGGGCCGACCCCTTGTTCAGGAAGGGGACGATGGCGACGAAGCCGACGACCACCACGTTGGCGAGCACACCGTAGGTCCGGTCGGCCATGATCTTCTGGCCGCCCAGGATGCTCAGGCTGGGGTTCAGCGGGCCGAGTTTCAGCAGGCCAAAGGACCAGTAGAGGTACCAGTCCGGCAGGATGATGGCCGGCGTGACGCTGGAGTTTGCCGGGTTGGGCATCTCCGGCGGGAGCGCCGCGGAGACGAACAGGATCATCCCGACGAAGAACGCCGACAGCGCGAGGTTGCGGATCATCTCGTGGGGCCAGGCCGGGAACGCCAGCACGTCGCGCTCGACGTAGTCGGACTCCTGGCGGAGGTCCTGGTCCTCGCGGCGGGACCGCTCGAAGTACTCGTAGGTCAGCCGGGAGAGTCCCTGGGTCCGCTGCTTGCGCTCGGACCACGTCGGGGTCTCGTCGTCCGGCGGGACGATGCCGGTACCGCCGCCGTCTGTGCGAACGTCGTCGTTGGTGTCGTTGTCGCTCATTGTATCAGTGTGGTTCCGCGATGCCCTGCATCCAGACGATACCGATGTGCACGGCGATGACCGCCGTCGTGACGAACGGCAGGACGAACACGTGCAGGATGTACATCCGCACGAGCGTCGACTGGCTCAGCGTGAAGCCGCCGAACATCAGCTGGGCGACCCACTCGCCGATGAGGGGGATCGACAGCGACATCTCGACGCCGATCTGGCCGGCCCAGAACGACAGCTGGCTCCAGGGGAGCAGGTAGCCCGTGTACCCAAAGACCAGGGTCAGCGAGATGAGGACGATGCCGATGATCCAGTTGAGCTCCCGCGGTTCCTTGTACGCGCCCGTGAAGTAGACCCGCAGCATGTGCAGGAACACGGCCGCGACCATGATCTGTGCGGCCCACCGGTGGACCGAGCGCAGGAAGAACCCGAGGTTCAGCTGGCCCATGATGAGCAACACGGAGTCGTACGCGATGGTCGGCGACCCGTCCGCTGCGGCCGCAGCCGGTGCGTAGTAAAAGCCCAGCAGGGCACCGGATATCGCCGCGACGATGTACGCGAGCGTCGAGAACGACCCCAGCGCGTACAGCGGGTACCAGTACCAGAACTTGTTGTCGAGGTTGTACTGTTCGGTGTGGCTCTTTGGCATCTGCATGTTGACCTTGTAGTAGAGGTCCTCGAGGATCTCGAGGTAGTCAACGATGCGGAGCCGCTTGTCGAGCCAGATCAGCGCCGTGAGGTACACCGTCTCTATCGGCGTCAGCTCACGCGATTCCATCCAGCCTTTGTGGTCGTGGTCGTCTTTGCGTTCGAGACTCATTGGTTACTCCTGTGGTGGCCGCGGGAGCGACACGAACTGTTTCTGGACGGGACTGAACGGGTCGTACACCGACTGGTGACACTGGCAGTAGATCTCGTCGGCGGCTCCGAAGTTCGCGCTCCCCGCCTGTGTCTTGAAGCCCGGGACACAGCAGAAGTGGGTGCACTTGTTCAGCCAGGCGATGAATCCCTGGTCGGTCGCCTCGGAGATGAACGACGAGACCGGTCCCGGGAGCTCCGAGTACTTGCCCTCGCCGTTGGCCATCTTCTCGACCTCGACGGAGCGGATGATCTGGACCGGCACGCCGCCGGTACCGTCGCTGTTCGACCGCCAGGTGACGCTCGCCGGTTTGCCGACCCCGGACCGTCCGATGCCGTTGCCCCACTCCTGGTAGTCCGAGAACATGTCGACCGTGAGCGTCGCGCCGCTCTCGAACTCGCTTTGCCAGGCGAACGTCCCGGTGTTGTTGAGGAAGCTGTTGTTTCGCTCGGCCTGCGGGTAGATCGCGCCGTCGCTCTGGATACCGCAGTACTGGAACCAGGCCGACGAGTAGTCGATGCCGCTGCCGCCGTAGTCCGGGTCCACGGCGACGCCCTGTGCGGGGTCGTATTCGGGCCAGTGGCCGCTCAGTTCGCCCCCGCTGATCTCGATGGGGATGATGGGCATCCCGCGCGGGGCGGGTCCGTCGGTGTTCTCGACGCCGACGAACGTGGTCGTCCCACCACCTTCACCGGCCGCGTCAGTCGTCGCGTCGACGGCGGCCGCGCCACCGACGCCGACACTCGACAGCGCTGCGCTCCCGACGACGCCTTTCACGAAGCGGCGCCGACCTGTCTCGGATGGGTATTTGTCTTCGTCCAGTGGCATTATTTCTTGTAGTATGGGTAGACCGCACGTTTGATGTTCTCGACGAGCGCCTCGTTGTCGAGGACGGTGGTCCCGTCGACGTCGTCCTGTTCGATGTAGAGGTCCTCCCACTTGCGACGGCGCTTCTTGACGATCATCACGTCCGGGAGGAACTCCTTCCGATACAGCATCATGATGAAGGCCAGGTCGATGAAGATAGCCGTCAGGACGCCGCCCAGGAACATGTTGGCCTCGATGAGCCGGAGGGTGAGCGTGGTGCCGATGCCGGACGCCCAGCCGGCGAGCATCCCGTAGGTAAAGAGTCCGACGAGGACGATCTGGATGACGGTGAGCAACACGATGCCGACGGCGGCGGCCGTGCTCTCTCGGGGCGGTTCGTACCGGTGGATGTCACCGTAGGTGGAGCCTTCGGAGGACATCAGTTGTTCCCCCCGCTCGTGTGTGGCGACTCACCGTACTTCAGGAGGAAGAACGTAAAGACCAGCGAGATGACGACCGCCAGTCCCGCGCCGAACCCGACGAAGTGGGGCTGGATGGGGACGCCGGCGTAGTGGGGGTCGACTTCCACCGGGCCGCCACCGCCGACGGTCTGGGTGGGGTAGTCCTCGCCGACGACGATGGCGCCTTTCATCCCGAGACCCTCGTGTGGGACACAGACGTACGGATAGATGCCGTCTTCCTCGAAGGTGTGTTCGTAGTTGACGCCGGCGTTCGACACCGGGTCGCCGGAGTCCAGCGGCCCGTCACCGTCCGAGACGACGTTGTGGCCGCCGCCCTCGCCGGTCCATTCGAACTGGACAGTGGCACCGTTGTCGACGTGTACCGCAGGTGGGTCGAAGGCGAACGCGCCGCCGTTGCCCTGCGCACCGACCGAGACTGTCACTTCGTCCTGCCCGGTCGCGTCGACGGTCGTGCCGTCGAAGTTCCCAACCTGATCCAGGAAACCGCCGTAATCCGGGACTGTCTCGCCGCCGCCGCCCTCCTCCTGGGCCGCGGCTGTGCCGGTCGCACTGAGGGCCGCCGTCGCACCGGCGGCACCCCCGGCAGTCCGGACGAACTCCCGCCTGTTCATATACAACGAAAGGTCAGGACTGAGTTTGTATAAACCCACCGGATACCGCCCGCAGGCACCGTGTTGGCCACCTCCGGTGCGTTACTCCGTCTCCTCTCGCTCCCCGGCCCCCTGGGGATCGAGTTCAGGGACGAAGTCCGGCCGTTCGCCGTCCTCGAGGCCGATAGCGCGGAGTCGCTCGCGGTACTCCTCGGCGCGGAAGGTATCCGAGAGCCGGGCGTTGGCCACGGTGAAAAAGAGGACGAGCGCGATAGCGATGAACGCCAGGCCGGCGACGAACAGGAAGACAGTGTTGACGCCGGGCCCGCCGATGAGATTCGCCACCGCCAGCACGCCCGAGCAACAGACCGAGGCCCGCGAGCAACTGCGCGCCGGCGATGACCTGGAGCATCCGGTTGCCCAGTTCGCCGCCGCCCTCGGGGACGGCCTCGGGTTCGGGCAGGGGGTTGTCCGGTACCGTCTCGGGGACGTCGTAGGAGTCCATCGACGCGAGCGCCACCGTCGGTTTCACGTCCCGCATGACCGTGCCCTCGCCTTCGACGCTACCGTCGGGGTAGACCAGCGCGTAGCCCTCGTCCGAGTAGGCGAGTACCCGCGGCGGGTCCTCGTGGCGCTCGATGCGGGCAAAGACGTCCCGCTGGGAGACGCGGTTCCGGAGGTCGCGGTCGACCCGGTCCAGCAGTTCGTCACCGGTGATCCACGAATCGGGGTCGAAGGCGACGTCCCACTCCTCAGCGGTCATCTCGGCCATGTCCGCCGGCCCGAAGTTGTCGAAGTCGTACTTCTCCTCGACCTGTTTCCGGAGCGCCTCGACGTCCTCGGAGTCGGTGTCGGGCGAATCGGCTGGCCGCTCCGGGCGAGACCGCTTGTCCGAGGAATCACTCATCACGTCGCTCTAGGGGGGCGATGCCCCTTAGGGTGACGATTGTGGGCGCTCGTCGCCACGACGCCGCGCCCCATCGGCGGCGGATGCCGGCCTGGCCCGGGACGCGAATCTCGTAACCGCGCCCCTTTTGCCGTCGGGTCCTAAGCCGCGGTTATGGTGTCCGAGAGCGCCATCGCGACAGTGGTGCTGGTGTCGGTGACGCTCAGTTTCCCCTGTTTCGTCTACGGCGCGTACTACATCATCGAGTCCGACCCGGTCACGTGGGACGTGCTGGTCCACCACCTGAAGTTCGTCACGACGGGCCTGACGCTGACGACAGTGCCCATGCTGGGCTGGATGGTGCCACGGCTCCCGGACCAGCTCGGTGGCCTCTCGGCGGTCCACGCCTATCTGGGCCTGCAGGCCTACGCCCTCCTGCTGTTCGGCGGCACGGGCATCGTACGTATCTTCCGGGCCAAGCGGGAACACGACCTCTACAACGACTACGACCAGGACCTGCTCTTGGAGGAGATCGGCGGCGAACAGATGGACCACTGGCGGTCGCGCCTTCGCATCGGCGTCTTCGGCTACGTCATCTTCTGGATGCTGGCCTACGTCGTCGGCGCGGCGCGGTACGTCCTCCGGTACGTCGTCTGAGTGCCGGTCGAGCGTCCTGAATCAGGCCCAGGGCTCGCCGCTGGCGAGGTCGACGTCGCTGTCGCCCTGCTCCGACGGGCAGATATCGGCGAGCACACAGGCATCGCAGTCGGCCGACCGCGCCCCACAGACCGCCCGCCCGTGGTCGATGAGCAGGTGGGTGAACTGCTGCCACTCGGCCTCCGGGACGACATCGAGGAGGTCCTGCTCGATGGCCTCGGGTCGTTCCGCCTCGGTCAGGCCGAGGCGACGCGAGAGGCGCTGGACGTGCGTGTCGACGACGATGCCCTCGACGACGTCGTGGCCGTGCTGGAGGACGACGTTGGCGGTCTTGCGGCCCACCCCCGGCAGGTCGGTCAGAGCCGACATGGTGTCCGGCACCTCGCCGTCGTGTTTCTCGACGATCTGCTCGCCGATGCCCTGCAGGTAGCCGCCCTTGTTGTTGTGGAAGGTGATGCCGTAGATGTCCTCGGCGAGCTGTTCCTCGCTGGCCGCGGCGTAGTCGGCCGCCGTCTGGTACTTCTCGAACAGGTCCTCGGTGACCTCGTTGACGCGCTCGTCGGTACACTGCGCCGAGAGGACGACGGCGACCAGCAGTTCCAGGCGGGTCGAGTAGTTCAGCGAGATGGTCGAGTCGGGGTACTCCTCGTGGAGTCGGTCGACGACCTCGGCGGCCTGTTCGTCGCGTGCGGGAAGCGGCGTGCCCATACCGGGCCACGGGGTGGCACCGACTTTGGCGTGTCGTTCCCGCCTAGAGCCGGCCGACCGCGTCGAGGAGAGGATCGACGTCGGGCGCCGTGTCGGGAGCCTCCCGCTCGTCGACCCACCGGAACGCGACCCGGACACGCCGGTCGACGAGGAACGCCGAGCGGCGGGTCGTCCCGTCGGGCCGCTGGACGCCGAACTGGGCGTCGACGCCGGGGTCGTCGACGAGCAGGGGGAAGGGCAGGTCGAGTTCGGTCGCGAACTCGCGGTGGGATTCGAGCGTCCCGGGGGCGACGCCGAAGACGCCGATGCCGTCGGTCAACGCGCCCCAGTCGGCGTCCCGGAGCGCCTCGAGGTAGCCCGCACAGGCCGGCGCGAAGTCCTCGGTGTAGAAAGCCACCAGCACCGGGACCCGGTCGGTGGCCGCCGAGAGCCGGTAGGACCCAAAGCCCGCCCCGGCGGTGCCGTCGAGGTCGAAGTCAGGTGCGGGGTCGCCCACGTCGAGCATGCCACCACCGAGGGACGACCGGCCGATAAAACCACGGTCGATGCCGTCGGCGACGAGCCGACGCTGTCGCTACCGGATCAGGACCGTCCGAAAACCCGCGGGAGCGAGTGTGTCCGAATCACTCGGTTAGTCGGCCGTCACTTCGTGGCCAGCCGCACCCGCTTCCTCCTCAATCTGGGCCGTGAACCGGTAGGCTCCGTACAGCGCCAGGATGGCCAGCCCGAGCAGGACCAGGCCGGTCCGGAGCGTCGGGTCGACCATCGGGGTCGCTACGATTTCACCTGCGTCGTTCGTCATCGGTGCCGCCCCGTAGGGCTGGCCGGCGAGGATCTCGACGATGCCGAGCCCGACGATGCCCAGCAGCATCAGTCCGCCGCTCAGTGCCAGTGCCGCTTTGTCGATGATGTCGTTAGTCATTGTTGTGTCACCTCCTCAGCCGAGGATGTATTTCAGGCGTGGGCGCCGCTTGACGAACTCGAGCTTCTCGATGATGGCGTCGAGCCCGTAGTATCGCCCCGTGCCCAGGATGAGCATCGTGGCGAACAGCAGCAGGCCCATGAGGTCGCCGTTGACGAGGCCGTGGCCGAATCCGGCGTTGCCGATCCAGAACAGGGTCATGAAGATCATGCCCCCGAGAGAGGCCAGCCGGACCAGGACGCCGGCCATCAGCGCCAGGCCGATGAGCGTCTCGAACAGCGGGACGCCGGGCTTGATAAGCCACGCCAGGTTGTTGCCCATCCAGACCGGGATGGGGCCCAGCGCGGTGCCGGTCATCTGCTGCATGTAGGCCGGTCCGTAGGTGAAGGCCAGCCCATCCTCGATCAGTTTGGTCACACCGGCGTGGAAGAACCACCATCCGGTGACGATGCGCAGGAAGGCCAGCCAGTACGCCGTCAGTGGGCCGTCCAGGTCGAGCGTGAACTCGTCGGCCAGTGGGTTGGTCGCTTGGTAGGACATCGTCGTTACCTCACATGTGAACGTGTGTGGAGCAACTCCATATAAACAGCCACACGTTCCCAGCAACTGAAAACGGTTCTGAAGGGCTGAAAATGCAGAATCCTGTAGAATCGGGTTGCCGGGCGCGTTCGGTCGAGGGTTTTTATCGAGCCCCGACTACTCCCGACGGCGGTCGCTGGGGACCGGGTCGGTGAGACACGTCGAATGACTCCGAGCTGCCTGACTCCGCCGAGTATATCATTATCAATAATCGAAGAAACTACTATACCACCCAATTCAGCATTATCTATTATGGGAGTTAGAGGACTGGGTGGCGGCGACCAATGTCCCGAGCCGAGCGGCGAGTGCAGGACTGCGGCCCAGAGTCCGATCGCCTCACGGCGGCGGCCGCGACCGGTCGTGCTCGTCGTCGACGGGCCGACCCGCGCCGAGCTGTTCGAGCTCTGGATTAGCGACGGGTGCGAGGTCCGGACAGCGAACACGATAGCGGAGATACGGGACGCGTTCGAGGAGACGATCTCCGTCGCGCTGGTCCGGAACGAACTCCCGGACGAGGCGAAGGCGGAAATCGAGACCCGGATCAAAAATTCCTCGCCGTACTGCCGAACCGTCGTCACGACGACCGAACACGTCGAGGTGATGTTCCCCGGGCTGCCCTACGACGTCTGTCTGTCAGAACCCACGACGAAGTCGGCAGTCCGCCAGACGGTCGACCGTCTGACGCGCCGGTCGCGGTATCAGTCGCTGCTCAAGGACTACTACGACGTCACGCTCGGCATCACGAACATGGAAGTCGGGGCGACAGCCGCGGAGCTCGACGGGTGCGAGCGGTACGAGGAGCTGTTGGGGACCCGAAGCCGTCTCCGGGCGGAACTGGACGACCTGAAGTCGACGTTCGACTCTGACGATCTCCGTGCGGTCCAGCGGGACCTTCGGCCCGAGCGGGGCTTCGGGCCAGAGACGACGCAGCGGAACTCACGGCGGAGCGAGAAGCACAAACCGGACACGTGTATCGGTTGCGGGCGGACCTGGGACGTGGGTACCGACGGGTCGGGGGGAGCGGGCCATCGTCGGCTCGGTGCGTTCGTCTGGAAGTGCATGGAGTGTGGCACCGTCCAGAACCTCCCGGACCCGAGTCACCGGCGCGTCACCAAGCGGTGAGGTGAGTCCGGGGGTCCCGAGCGACCGGTCCCACCGACCGTGAAGTTCAACACATCGACTCGACTACCCCCCGACAGAGATGCCCATCGAACTGGTCGGCGAGCACACCACCGCTCGGGTGATGGTCGAGGACAAATCGCTGCTGGAGGAGTCGTGTCGGGCCCAGATCCAGTCGCTCGTCGACCACCCGGCCTTCACCGAACCGGTCCGCGTCATGCCGGACACCCACTGGGGCGCGGGCGCGCCCATCGGCTTCACGATGCCGCTGGGCGACCGCATCGTCCCGAACGTCGTCGGCGTCGACGTCGGATGCGGGATGGCCGCGACCAACCTCGGCGAGGAGCTCCCTCTGGCCGACGCGGAGCGCGAACGTCGCGTGCGCGCGGCAGTTCCGATGGGGCGGTCCGTCCACGACTACGACGACGCCCCGCACCTCGTCGAGGAGTTCCCCTTCGAGCGGGCGAACCGGGTGTTCGAGCAGTTCGACGCCGCGTTCGAGGCGCGGTTCGGGGAGCACGTCGACCCCGTCGGGTTCGACTTCGACGGCTACGACGGCGAGTACTTCGAGTCCCTGTGTGCGCGCGTGCTGGCCGACCAGCGCCAGGGGATGGGCCACGTCATCCAGAGTGCCGGCACGCTGGGCGGGGGCAACCACTTCGTCGAGTTCGCCCGCGCACGCGACTCCGGCGACTACTGGCTCGTCGTCCACAGCGGGTCCCGGTACCTGGGCAAGTCCGTCGCGGAGTACTGGCAGTCGAAAGCGACCGACCGCAGGGCGGTCGGGGCCATCCGCGAGTCGATTCCCGAGGCGTACACAGACTACCTGAAATTCGATCCGGAGACGGTCAGCGACGCCGACCTCTACGAGTGGGTCACCGGCGGCAAGGGCGAATCACACATCCGGAAGGACAAACTGCGCCGGGAGCTGTCGGGGACGGACATCGAGAACGCCTTCGACGCGCTCGGATCGCTGGGCCCCCACGTCGGCGACGGCGAGGACCGGAACACCGACCTCGACTGGCTGGAGGACCGTGAGGCACACGGCTACTACGTCGACATGCTGTTCGCCCAGCAGTACGCCCGCTGGAACCGCGAGCTGATGAGCGACGCCATCTGCGAGGCGCTGGGCGTCGACCCCGTCGACCGGTTCCAGAGTATCCACAACTACATCGACTTCCGGGACCTCACGGTTCGGAAGGGCGCGACGCCGGCACGCGAGGGCCAGCGCCTCGTCGTCCCGTTCAACATGGCCGACGGGTCGGTCATCGCCCGCGGGAGAGGCAACGACGACTACCACCAGACGGCCCCCACGGGGCCGGCCGGGTGATGAGTCGGGGACGCGCCCACGACGTCGTCGACATGGACGCGTTCGCCGAGGCGATGGACGGAGTCTACTCGGAATCGGTCGTCGAGGCGGTCCGCGACGAGGCGCCGATGGCCTACAAGGACGCCGAGGTCATTCGCCGGGCCCTGGAACCGACCGCCGAGGTACTCGAGCGTCTCGACCCGGTCCACAACCTGAAAGCCCGGCGGTAGGGCGGTGGCGATGAAACGTATTTCCTGCTGGCGCACGTGGCTAGCGTATGACAATCCTGGTGGCCATCGCACCAGACGCCGTGTCGGACGACGTCCTCGACACCGCGATAACGCTCGCAGAGGGCCTGGATGAAGAGCTGTACGTCGTCCACCTGCTCGAGGAGGAACTCGCAGACGCCGGCGCGAGACAGCTCCGCGAGGAGCTCAGACAGCGCCTCGCGGACGCGCCCGTCGTCGCCACGGTGGCACTTGAGTACGTCGGCCGGTCGGGTCGGCGCAACGGGACCCGGGTCGCACAGGAACTGCTGGAACTGGCAGCCGACGTCGACATCTCCCACATCGTGATGGGACACAGACACAAGGGACTCAGGGACCGGCTGACCGGCGGGACCGCCGCCTTCGCCGTCCTCGATACGGTGTCGGTGCCGGTGACCATCGTCCCCGAAGCCGAGTAAGCCCACCTTAGTCGGCCGGCTGGGCCCCTGCGTCGGCGTGGCCCTCCGCCTGGTCGGCCCGGTCGGCGAGTCGCCGGACCAGGCGGTCGAGCCCCAGCGTCGCGAGGAAACAGCCGGCACTCACGTACAGCAGGAGACGGGAGTCGACGAGGGCCCGGTGGAAGACGCCGGGGCCGTAGCCGAGGCTGAACGCGAGGAAGCCACACAGCGAGGTCGTCCACCCGAGGCCGGTGAACGCGGCGAGTTGGTCGAGCGAGTCGGTATCGAGCGACAGGCGATCCAGGTCCATAGCGGGTAAGGAAAACATACCCTCAAAACCGTTCTTCTTGTGGGTACCTACCCGACAGCGAGTGGCCAGTGAGCGGCCTCATCCACACCGGAGTGGTACGTAGCCCGCCACCACCCCGCTGGTATCAGGGAACGTGACGCGTCGGCCGGCGTGGTCGGCCGACGAGCGCCCGATTCCCCCATGTGCCCATCGGTCACTCGACCGATCGGCTACAGGCCGAGTTCGCGACCCAGCACCAGGCGCTGAATCTCGCTGGTTCCCTCGCCGATCTCCATCAGTTTCGCGTCCCGGTAGAACCGCTGGGGCGCGAAGTCCGTGGTGTAGCCGTAGCCCCGAGCACCTGGACGGCCTCCTCGGCGACCTCCCGGCAGATCTCGCTGGCGTCGAGCTTCGCCAGGGAGGACATGCGTGTGAGGCTGGCGGCTTCGCCGCCGCCTCGCTGGCCCTTCGGCCCAGCGCTATCCTCGCCCGCGTCGTACATCGTCGCGGCCTTGTGGGTGAGCAGGCGAGCGCGCTCGATCTTGCGGTCCATCTCGACGAGTTTGTCGCGGACGGCGTCGAACCTCGAGATGGGCTTGCCGAACTGCTCGCGTTCCGTGGCGTACTCGCGGGCGGCCTCGAACGCGCCCTGTGCCAGGCCGACCGAGAGCGCGGCGATGGAGATACGGCCCCCGTTGAGCGTCTGCAGCGTCTGATCCCACCCCTCGCCCTCCTCGCCCAGCAGTCGGTCCGCGGGCACCCGGCAGTCCGTGAACTGCAACTCGCAGGTCGGCGACGCGTTCAGCCCCATCTTCTCCCACTCGGCGGTGACCTCCCAGCCGTCGTCCTCGGGCGAGACGATGAACGTCGAGACCCCGTCGTACCCCGCGTCCGGGTCGGTGACGGCCTTGACCAGCACCGACCCCGCGACGGAGGCGTTGGTGATGAACTGCTTGGTGCCGTCGATGACGTACTCGTCGCCGTCCCGCACGGCGCGCGTGTCCATGTCGCTGGCGTCGCTCCCGCTGCCGGGTTCGGTCAGCGCCCACGCGCCGAGGTACTCGCCCGTCGCGAGCGGGCGGAGCCACCGCTCGCGTTGCGCGTCGGTGCCGAACTGTTCGATTGGTTTCGACCCCAGCGACGTGTGCGCGACGTACGAGAGACCGACGCTCCCCGAGACCCGGCCCAGTTCCTCGGCGACGAGCGCGTAGGTCAGCGTGTCGCTCCCCAGGCCGCCCCACTCCTCGTCGATGGGGACGCCCATCACGTCCAGGTCGGCCAGCTGGTCGAATATCTCCGCCGGGAACCGGTGGTCGTCCTCGATGTCCTGGGCGATAGGCGCGATCTCGTTCTCGCAGAACTCGCGGACCGAATCCCGTATCATCCGGTGTTCGTCGGGGAGCGTGAAGTCCATACCCGGCGTAGGGGTTCTGTGACCAAATACCACGGGGCCGGTCACAAGCCATTTGCCCGCGCCCATCCTCCAGTCCGACGATGGCGTTCCGACGGTTCCTGCGCGGGTCAGTCCCCTGGGAGCAACTGGAGGGCGTCGTTCGGGCGGTCATGGACCGCTACGACGAACCGTCGGCCCGCGTGACGTTCCTGAACGCGGACAACTGGCTCTCGACGCCCTTCGTGGTCAACGATCGGTGGTTCGTGAAGCTCATCACCCAGCAGAACTCGCTGGTCCACGGCCTGCTGACCACGGGGCGGAACCTCGGCGCGTTCTCCTCGGGGACCGAGGGCTTCTTCGAGCACTTCGGGACCCCGTACGAGATGGCCGAACACGAACTCGCGGCCACCGAGCGAATGCAAGAACTGGGCGTCAACGCCCCCGATCCCGTCGAGGCCTTCGAGTACGAGGGGATGGGCGTCGTGGTGCTATCGTATCTCCCCGACTTCGAGACGCTCGACGACCTGCCACGCGAGCAGATAGAACGCCACA
This sequence comes from Haloarcula regularis, assembly GCF_029338315.1. Lineage (GTDB taxonomy): Archaea > Halobacteriota > Halobacteria > Halobacteriales > Haloarculaceae > Haloarcula > Haloarcula regularis. The sequence goes on along the minus strand of NZ_CP119794.1, from coordinate 3,418,063 downwards.
CGCCGACGGTCTTTCACGACCTGCACCGGATGCACGAACACGGCCTGGCCCACGGCGACTTCCGGTGTGAGAACGTCCTGGTCGCCGACGACGAGGTGTACTTCATCGACGCGACGAGCGTCCGGGAAGACGCCATCGCCGACGCTCGGGCCTACGACCTCGCGTGTGCCCTGGGCGCGCTGGAACCGCTCGTCGGCGCGCCGCTGGCGGTCGCCGCGGCCAGCGGCGTCTACGACGCCGCGGAACTGCTCGCTGCCGAGGAGTTCCTCGACTTCGTCAACCTGCGACCGGACCACGACTTCGACGCCGCCGCGATTCGCGGGGCCGTCGAGAAGCGGGCACTGGACAGCGACGGGGCGTGAGTCGCCGGCGGCCGCTCACGGCGCGTCGTCGGGCGTGTCGAAGTCGTGGAAGTGTTCGCCCTTCTCCTTCGAGAGGACGTTCAGCGCGGCGGCCGCGCCGTCGCCCGCCGAGATGATGGCCTGCCACTCCTCGGCACGGACCATCGCGCCCGTCGCGTAGGCGTCCGTGACGCTGGTCTCCATCGAGACGTCCACGTCGACGACGCCCTCGTCGGTCGTCGCACAGCCCAGGTCCTCGGCCAGGTCGCGTTTTGCGCCAGTCGCCAGGATCAGGTAGGTCGCCGTCACCTCGCCCTCCTCTGTCGTCGCGGTGAAGCCGTCGTCCGTGGTCTCGACCGCAGTGACCGCTGCCTCGCGGCGGTCGGCGCCGAACGACGCGACCTGCTCGCGGGCGTCCTCGAGGAACTCGGTGCCGTCTCGCGACTCGATACCGAGGTAGTTGAACAGGTGGGCCTTGTGGAGCCAGGTCTTGTCCGTGTCGTACACGACGGTCTCGAGGCCGTTCTTGGAGGTGAACAGTGCGGCACTGAGGCCGGCGGCGCCGCCGCCGACCACGAGTACATCAGGCATACGATACAATGGCTCGTTTGACAGATAAATGTAGGCCTTGTCGGACTTGGTCTACGGGCACGGGACGCTACAAACGACGCTTGAGCCATCTGAAGGGTTATTCCCGACGGTCGCGTGGTTGCGACCGTGAACCGACGACGCTATCTGTCGGCCCTCGGCGGTGGCCTCGCCGCCCTCGTCGGCGCAGTGGCACTGGGGGACGCCACCAGAGCGGACGTCGCCGCGGAACGCGGCCTCCACCGGCCGAGCGGAGCACCCGTCTCGACGCGGACAGTCCGCGACGACGTCACGTACCTCCCCGAGCGAGACGCCGTCCGCGACGGGGACGGGACTCGCCCGTTCGCCGCATGGCTTCGGCGCACGGCGTTCGAACACGCCGCCGAGACCGTCGTTCCGGTCGTCGAGGACCGCCTGGGCGAGTCCGACGCCGGCCTCGGCCGGGGCATCCGGAGCCTCCTGTTCGGGTCGATCGTCACCGTCGACTACGGCGTCACGCGGAACCGGGATGGAGACGTCGTGGCCGAACCGTCTGTCCCGCTCGAGCGCGTGCTGTCTGTCGCTCCCCGCTCGGTGGACGTGACGGTCGAACTCGACGGCCGGACGGCGCGCCGCGGGGCCCCGGTCGGCGTCGAGGTGACCGAGACCCAGTACCTCTAGGCTTCGAGGAGCCGTTTCGTCTCCCGATGGCGGTAGCGGAACATCGGTTCGAACCCGACGACGCCGAGCGGCCCCACCGCACGGCCCAGTGGCCCGCCGGGGAGTTCGTACTCGACGTGGTCCTCGACGATGGTGGCGTCAGGGCCGTCGGCACGGAACCGATGGGTGTGTTCCCAGTGCGGGAACGGACCCTCGCGCATCACGTCGCGGAACATCGCCTCGTCCTCGCCGGCCTCGCGGGCCACGATGTCCGAGACCCAGCGCTGGCGCGGGCCGACGCCGAACGGTCTGATGGAGGAGACGACGGTCGACCCCGCCTCGAGCACCTCCGGGTCGGACTCACCGTCCGGGCCCGTCTCCGATTCGATGCGGAGGTTCATCCAGTCGGGCGTCAGCGCGACGAGGCCCTGGCCGGTCGAGTGGAACTCCCAGACTGTCTCGAACGGGGCCTTCACGCGGACCGACCGCTCGTAGGTGTCCATGTCGGAGCGTGGGACGGAACGGTGAAAACGGCGGCGGTCCCGGCGAGTTACGGCCAGATACCGGCCTCTTCGGCGGCCGAGACGACCCGCTGGATGGCGACGACGTACATCGCCGTCCGGAAGTTGGGCGCGCCGGTGTTCTCGTAGGTGTCGACCAGGTCCTCGAAGGCGTTGGTGATGATGGTCTCCAGTTCGTCGTTGACCCGCTGTTCGGACCAGTAGAATCGCTGGCGGTTCTGGACCCACTCGAAGTACGAGACGGTCACGCCGCCGGCGTTCGCGAGGATGTCGGGGAAGACGTGGACGTCGCGGTCGGTGAGGACGTCGTCTGCTCGCGGCGTAAGCGGCCCGTTGGCGGCCTCGACGATCATGTCGGCCTGGACCTCCGCGGCCAGGTCGCCGTCGATGGCGTTCTCCAGCGCCGCGGGCACCAGCAGGTCGACGTCCAGCGTCAGGAGGTCCTCGTTGGTCAGTTCCTCCGTCGCACCCTCGTAGCCGGCGAGTGTCCCCGTCTCACGTTTGTGGTCCTTGGCGGCGCGCGTGTCCAGGCCGTCGGCGTTGTACACCGCGCCGGAGGAGTCGGAGACGGCGACGACGTTCGCGCCGAGGTCGTCGATGAGTTTCGCCGCGACGGAGCCGGCGTTACCGTACCCCTGGACGGCGACGGTCGCGTCCTCGATGTTCCGGTCGAGGTAGTCGAAGGCCTCGCGGGTGACGAGCATCACCGAGCGCCCGGTGGCCTCGACGCGGCCCGCGCTCCCGCCGGACTCGGGCGCCTTCCCCGTGATGACGCCCGGTTCGGTCGTGTTCTCAAGCGTCTCGTAGGTGTCTTTGATCCAGTTCATCTCCCGCTGTCCGGTGTTGACGTCCGGCGCGGGGATGTCGAGGTCCTCGCCGATGATGGGGCGCAGTTCCTTCGCGAACGACCGTGTGATGCGCTCTATCTCGCCGTCGGAGTACTGGCGGGGGTCGATCCGGATGCCCTTTCCCGCCGCCGTAGGGGATGTTCACGGCGGCACACTTGTAGACCATCCACCCCGAGAGCGCCTTCACCTCGTCGCGCGAGACCTGCGGGTGGTAGCGGATGCCGCCCTTGTAGGGGCCGCGGTCGCCGTTGAATTGCGAGCGGTACGCGCGAAACACCTCGACGGAGCCGTCGTCCATCTCGACGGAGAGGTTCGTCTCGAGCACCCGCTCCGGGTGTTTCAACCGTTCGAGGACGTCGGTCGAGTATTCGAGATACGCCGCCGCGTCGTCGATCTGCTCCTGCAGACTCTCGAACGGGTTCACCTCGGTGGACATACCATAGCGATTGACACAGCGACGGGAAAAGGATACCGCCGGCCATGGTCGCCCTCGGGTGGTCGGCGGTCCTCAGGGGCGGTCTCGCGCGGCCTCGGCCCGCGCCACGACGCGCTCGGCTTGTCGGACCTGTGGCGCGTCGACCATCTCGCCGTCGACGACGAACACGCCGCCGTCGGCCGCATCGCGGGCGGCCAGAATCCGCTCGGCCCAGGCCAGTCGCTCCGCCGTCGGCGTGAACACCTCGTTGATGACCGTCGCCTGGGCCGGGTGGATGGCGAGTTTGCCGTCGTAGCCCAGGCCGACGGCCGTCTCGGTGTCTGCGCGCAGCCCCTCGTGGTCCTCGTAGGCAGTGTAGAGCGTGTCGATTGGGTCGACCCCCGCCGCTCTGGCCGCGAGGACCACGTGCTGGCGGGCGTGCGAGACCTCCGCCCCCCCGCTCGTCCGTGTGGCTCCGATATCGCCCGCGAGGTCCTCGGCTCCGAAGACGAGCGCGACGGTGGCGTCGGCGGCGGCAATTGCCTCCGCGTGGAGGACACCCGCGGCCGACTCGACGAGCGCCAGCACCGGCAGGGCCACCCCGTGGTCGGAAAGCAGCGCCGTGAGTCTGTCGACGTCCGCCGCGCCGCTGGTCTTCGGGAGGACGACGGCGTCCGGGTGCGGGCCGGAGAGCACCACGTCGAGGTCCGCGGCTGCGCCCTGCCCGACGGGGTTGACACGGACACACACCTCCGGGTCGGCCGGGAGCACGTCGGCCAGGGCGTCGCGGACCGCCTCGCGTGCGGCCGGTTTCGCGGCGGGCGCGACCGCGTCCTCGAGATCGAACACCACCACGTCGGCGTCGCTCCCGATGGCTTTCCGGAGCTTCGCGCCGTCGTCGCCGGGCGAGAAGAGGACGCTCCTGCGGACCATGCCCCCGCTTGGACCGGCGGGACCGTAAGTGTCGGCCTGCCCCCACCCCTAAGGCCGCCGCGCACGTGAGCCTGCCATGGCGGGCAAGCACTACGAGGAGTTCACCGAGGGCGAGACCATCGTCCACGAGGCGCGCCGCACGATAAGCGAGAGCGACAACCAGCGCTTCTGTGACCTGACGATGAACCAGCAACCGCTCCACCTGGACGCCGTGTTCGCCGCCGACACCCAGTTCGGCGAGCGCGTCGTGAACGGCCTCTACACGATGTCGCTTGCCGTCGGGCTCACTATCCCTGACACGACCGACGGGACCATCGTCGCCAACCTCGGCTACGACGACGTCGAACACCCCGCGCCGGTCTTCCACGGCGACACCGTCCGGGCGGAGACGACGGTGACGGGGACGCGACTCACGAGCGACGAGGAACGTGGCGTGGTCACGATGGAGGTCGAGGCGTACAACCAAGAGGACACGCTCGTCTGTTCGTTCGAGCGGACGGCACTGGTCGAGCGGGCACCCGGGTGATGGTCGTTGCGCGCACCCGGGCGGCCCTGGGCACACTCGACGCGAACGCCGTCGCCCGGGTGGGGCTGGGCGCGATGCTGGTTCTCGCCGGCGTCCACAAACTGCTCGACCCCGTGTCGTGGGCCGCCTACGTCGTCGCCTGGCTGGAACCACTGCTGATCGTCACGCCGGTCCAGTTCATGCTCGTCAACGGCGTGCTGGAACTCGGCTTCGGCGCGGCGCTGGTCGCAGACCGGTACACGACCGTGGCCGCGACCGTCGCTGCCGTCTCGCTGGCTGCGACGACGCTGTACCTTCTCGTGGTCGGGCTGACACAGGGCGGTGTCTTCCTCGACGTGATGGTCCGGGACGTGGGGCTGACGGCGCTCGCGCTTGCCGTCCTCGTGCAGTCGGTGGAGTGACCACTCCCTGACATGGGCCACCATGCAGAACCGCTAATCCCGTCGGCGTCCTACGGACGGGTATGACTGACTGGCGAGCGGTCGGAATCGGGTTCGTGGTGAGCATCGTCGCGGGACTCCTGGCGTTCCTCGTCCCGGTCATCGGCCACATCGGTGCGGGCCTCATCGGGGGCTTCGCCGCGGGCTACGTCGCCGGCGGCAACGTCTGGAGCGGACTGTGGCACGGGCTCCTGGCCGGCGCTATCGGTGGCGTCGTCGTGGCAGTGCTGTTCGGCGTCGTCGCCATCCTCGTCGGCGGCATCGGTGCGGGCCCCATCGGTGGGCTGGCTGGGCTGAGCGTCCTCGTGGTGGGTGTCCTCATCGCGTTCGTGCTCGCCCTGGACTCGGCCATCGGCGGCGCCGTCGGGTCGCTGCTGGCCTGAGTGGGGTCCGACGGCCGCTCACTCGACCTCGCCGGACTCCTTCGCGCGCGGGACCTCGATCGTGACGACGTTGTCCCCGGAGTCGCGCTGGCTGAACTCGAGCGTCCCACCCGACCGGTTCACGATCAGCTGGACCAGCCAGAGTCCCATCCCCCGGCCGTGGTGCACGGTCGTCTCCGTATCCGGGTTGCTGAGGACGTCGACCTCGTCGGCCGGCACGCCAGGGCCATCGTCGACGACGTGGATGCAGACGGTATCGCCCGTGGGCTCGACCGCGATCTCGACGGTCGGCGACGGCCTGTCGCTGTGCTCGACCGCGTTCGCGACGAGTTCTTCGAACGCGAGCGACAGTTCGGGGAGTGCTTCGATCGCGACCGAGTCCGGTCCGCTGTGGGTGATGGTCGCGTCGGGGTATCGGTGAGTGCACGTCGTGACGACCGACTGAACGAGTTCGGACGTATCGATCCGCATCGGGGCCTGCTCAGTGCCGAGCAGGGTCGTGACCCTGCGTTCCTTCTCCAGGTTCTTCACGAGCGCCTCCCCCGCTTGTTCGATGGCGTTCGCGTAGTCCGTCACCGGCGGTTGCCCCTCCTCCTGGATCGACTCGGCGAGACCGTTGACGACGGTCATCTTGTTCCTGATGTTGTGTCTGAGATACCGGTCCAGTATCTCGAGTTGGCGCTGGCGTTCGACGCTCTCGGTTACGTCCTGCTGAAAACCGATGTGGTTGACGACCGTCCCCTCGTCGTCGCGAACGGGAGCGATCTGGAGTTGGTTCCAGTAGGCGGACCCGTCGGCGCGGTAGTTCCGGATCGTCTCCGTAACCGGGTCGTCGGCGTCGATCTTTCGCCTGAGTCTGGCGACCGTATCTTCCCCCGTGTCCGGGCCCTGGAGGAATCGACAGTTTCGGCCGAGCGCCTCCTCACGAGTGTAGCCCGTTATCTCGACGAATCCCTCGTTGACGTAGATGAGTGGATTGTCCTCCTGTGACGGGTCGGTGAGCGTGATGCCGATGGGTGCGTTGTCGACCGCGTTCCGCATCCGCTGGAGTTGCTCTTCGCGCTCCCTCCGGTCGGTGACGTCCTGTATAGTTCCCCGGAGGCGGACGACGTCGCCGTCCACGAACTGTGGCTCGCCACGGGTGTTCACCCACCGCTGCTCGCCGTCGTCGCGGACGAGTCGGAGTTCGAGGTCGTACGGTTCGCCGGCTTCGATCGCCCGATAGAACGCATCCTTGATCACGGGCTGGTCCTCGGGATGGAAAACCTCGAGCGCCTTCTCGACCGGCAGGGCGACGTCGGTCGACAGCCCGTGGATGTTGTACACCTCGTCCGTCCAGTAGAGCTGGTCGTCCGGGACCTCGTACTCCCACGCCCCCACGCTGGCGATGGCCTGTGCCTTCCGAAACAGGTCGACCTGCCGTTCGAGTTCCCGGGCCTGCGCGTGGCGAACCGTCACGTCCTCGATCACCACGACCACGTGCTTGAGGTGGGCCGACTCGTCCCATATCGGTGCCATATTCACGGACACCCACATGTCGTCGTACCTGGGGCGCGAGATGACGTGTTCGTACTCGTAGACCGGCTTGCCGGATTCGAGAAGCCGTTCGAGCGGTCGCTCCTCGACGGGGATCTCCGATCCGTCCCCCCCGCTCCGCGCGCCAGTCCCCGTTGTTGTATTTCTGTCCGACGAGGTCACTTTGCGCTACGTCGAACAGTTCGCCAGCGCGATTGTTCGCCCGGACCACCGTTCCATCCGGGTCGAGGACGAGTTTCGCCAACGGGCTCGCCTCGAACACCGTCTCCGTGAACTGTTTCTCTTCGACCAGGTCCCGCGAGAACTCGCGCATCTGAAGCAGGTTGTCGATACGCGCTCCGAGTTCGGCTTTCGGCAGCGGGATGCGGAAGACGGCATCGATGGGGCCACCCAGCAGCCCCTCGAAGCTCCCGCGAGACGTCGACGCGCCCGCGTCCGACAGTAACACGACCGGTGCGAACGCCGGTGATTGCCGAGCATGCCACGCCTCGAACCGGTCGGACGAGCGCTCCAGCGCACGTTCGTCGATGATACAGAGGTCCGTCTCGTCGGGGACCGGCCCGGAGAACTCTCGGACCTCGGAGTCGACGAACAGTTTCGCGAGCAGCTCCCGGTCCCGGTCCCTGTCGACGTCGAGCCCGATCTGTGCCGACGGTCGGGTACGGTCCCTGGCCATATGTTCTATTCGTCACCGTCGCCGTCGCCGGTGGACTGGTCCGCGGGCTTGGCGATGCCGGTCAGGAGCCCGTGGTAGCCAGTGATCGGGTTACCGACGGTCAGGCCAGTCCCCGACTCGATCGAGACTAAGCGGAGTGCTCTCTCGAAGTCGCCGTATCGCTTCTTGAGGACGCCGATGGCCTTCTCGAGGGTTCCCCCGGATTCGAGATACCGCATGAAGACGATGTTGTCCGCCAGGTAGCTGATCTTGTGCTCCGTGGGCGAGAACTCCCCCGTCACGTACTGGACTTCCTCGACGAGCACGACGGTCACGCCCATGCGCTTGAGATATCGACAGAGCGCGTGTAGTTCCCGCGACAGGGCCTCCGCCGAGTCGTCACCTCGCAATCCCTGGCGATAGCCCACGATCCCGTCGAGCATGATGAACTCGACGTCCCGCTCTTCGACGGCCTCCCGAACGTGAGCGGCGAACTCGTCGGGGCTTCGGGTGAGCGCCTCGACCTCCTCGAGTTCGAGAATCCCGGCCTCAACGTGCTCTTCGATGTTCATCCCCAGTTCTGTCGCGCGATAAAGGTAATCGGAACGGAGCTCCTCGAAGAGGTACACGAGCGAGCGGTGTCCGCGGTCGGCGGCGGCCTGCAGGAACTGCGAGCCCGTTATCGTCTTGCCGACGCCAGACGGTCCCGAGATGACAGTCACCGACCCGCGCTCGATGCCGCCGTGGAGCAACTCGTCGAGCCGGGGGACGTCCGACGGGAGCTGAGTCCGCTCGTGTGCCCGCTCGTGGTCGCCGGGCTCGAGCTTGGGATAGACGTGCCCGCCGGTGCCGGTGTGGATGCGGTACGTGTGAACGCCGGACGCGAACTCCGAGCCCCGGTACTTCGTCACCTCGAGCGTCCGGTGGTCGGTCGTCCGCTGGAGTTCGAGGACGGTGTTCCCGAGAAACTGGAGGTCGTCCTGGGTGGCGCCGTCCGGCGACTGTGCGGTACAGACCGTGGTGACACCGCGGTCGGTGAGGGCGTTGAACAGCGAGCTGATCTTCCGCCTGAACTGGAAGTCACCGGGGAGGAGCGACCGGAGTTCCGAGAGCGGATCGACGACGAGCCGGTCGACGTCACTCGCCTCGAGTTCCGTGGCAATCTGTGCGAGCAGGTCCTCGCCCTCAACCTCCTCGGTCGGGAACACGGTGTAGGAGTCGTCGGTGAAGAACTGCTCGCCCGCCGGACTGAGATTGAGCACGTCGACGTTCGAGAGGTCGATGCCCAGCGCGTCGGCGTTCCGTCGAAGCTCCCGTTCCCGTTCTTCGAATCCGACGTACAGGCCGGGCCCACCCGCGGCGAGGAACTGGAGCGCGAGGATGGTCTTGCCGCTCCCCGGACCTCCGTAGACGATGGTCGTGTGCCCCTCTGGAACACCACCACCGAGAACGGAATCCAGACCGGGCGTACCGGAAGGGATCTTCGAAAGAACGTCGGTAGCCATTGCCTAACATATCCATCGAATCGGTATAAATGACAGGGTGGAATACTACGGCAGGTATCACTGCTAGGAAACTCCCGAATCGACACGCTCGGGCCGAGTGAGACGACAGCCTTCCGCGGATCTGACAGCACGGGAGACGTTCGAGTCCGCGCTCAGAGGATCGTCCCGTGTTTCTTCTCTGGCCGGTCCTTCTCGACGGTCTCGTACAGCTCGAACCGCGCCGCGAGTTCCGCCCGCAGGTCGCTCGGCGGGACGATCTCGTCGATGACCACCTCGCTGGCCATCCGGTGGGCGTCGATGTCCTCGCGGTACGCCTCGCGGAGTTCCCGTTCGCGCTCGGCCCGCTCCTCGGGGTCGTCGATGGCGTCGAGTTTGTTCGCGTAGACGGCGTTGATGGCTGCCTCGGGGCCCATGATGGCGATCTCCGCGGAGGGGAGCGCGATGGTCGACTCGGGGTCGTAGGCCGGTCCCGACATGGCGTAGATGCCCGCCCCGTAGGCCTTGCGGACGACGACACACTGCTTTGGCACCGTCGCCTCCGAGGTGGCGTATATCATCTTCTTGCCGGCCTCCAGGATGCCTTCCTTCTCGACGCCCGACCCGGCCATGAACCCCGGCGTGTCACAGAGATAGAGGAGCGGGACGTTGAACGCGTCGCACTTCCAGACGAACTCGGCGGCCTTGCGCGCCGAATCGGGGAAGATGGCCCCGGCGCGGTGGCTCGGCTGGTTCGCCACGACGCCGACCGCCCGGCCGTCGATGCGAGCGAACCCGGTGAGGATCTCTTTGCCGTACTCCGGCTGGAGTTCGAAGAAGGAGTCGGCGTCGACGACGCGCTCGATGACCCGGTGCATGTCGTAGCCCTTGTTGGGTTCGGCCGGTACGACGCCGTCGAGTTCGGACGGCGAGTGGGCAGGGTCGGTGCCCTCACGACGAGGCGGCCGCTCGTCACAGTTGTCCGGCAGGTACGTGATGAGGTCGGCGACCAGCTCGCGAGCGTGGTCCTCGTCCTCGGCGACCAGGTCGGCGCTGCCCGAGTACTTCGCGTGGACGTCCGGACCACCCAGTTCCTGCAGGTCGATATCCTCGCCCGTGACCATCTCGACCATCCGCGGGGAGGCGATGGCCAGCGCGCTCATCCCGCGGACCATCACCGTGAAGTCGGAGAACACCGGCGTGTAGGCAGCCCCGGCGATACAGGGGCCGTAGAGGACGCATATCTGTGGGACGACCCCGGAGATGCGCGAGTGGTTGTAGTAGAACTTCCCGATGCCCTCGCGATTGGCGAAGAAGCCACGCTGCTCGTCGATGCGGCCGCCCGAGGAGTCGACCAGATACAGCGCCGGCCGCCCGGTCTTCAGGGCGCGCTCCTGGAGGCGGATGAACTTCTCGACGCCGCGCGCGGCGACCGACCCGGCCTTGACGGTGAAGTCGTTGGCGCCGACGTGGACCTGCCGGCCGTCGAGCGTGCCCGCACCCGTGACGAGGCCGTCGGCCGGGAGGCGGGTGTCGGGGTCCGCGTCCTCGACGTCGGGGCTGTCGGGGTGCCAGCTGTCGAAGTTGGCGAAGCGGCCGTCCTCGAAGTCCAGTCCCGCCTCCCCGAACCAGAGCCTGAGGCGGTCGCGCACGAACAGCTTCCCCTGGTCGGCGAGCCGCTCCCGGTACTTTTCGGGGCCGCCGCGTTCGATGTCGGCGATCTCCTCGCGCAGGCGGGCCTCGCGCTCGGTCGGGCCGAGGTCCTCGTCGGCCGTCGCGCCCGCGTCGTCGTCCGACTGGAGGACCTCCCGGACCAGCGTCGGTTCCTCGGCATCGCCGACGTACACCTCGACGGTCTCGCCGACGTGCTCGGCGACCGCGGCGGCGATTGCCGAGGCCTCGTCCCGGCTGGCCTCTGCAGCGATGCGAACCTTCATACCACACCTCACGGCCGGAGGGGTTTCAGTAGTTACCCCTCCAAGCACGCGGTTATCAACCACGGTAATGTCGCCGTGCGATTGATACCGGGCGCTGGGCAACTACGTAGCAATGTACCGGGAGGCGGGGGGAGAGCGCAGCCCCGGACGGCGGTATCGCCAGTGGCGTCTGGGGGTGGTGTGCGTGGTGGGGGTGCTGGTGGCGCTCGTCGCCCTCCCCGCGTTCACCGGGGCCGTCGCGGCCGCCGACACCGAGGCCCCGAGTGGGGAACGGCCACGAAGGGCAACGCGACGACCATCGAGGTCACCGTCTACGACAACGGGACCTTGGACACCGGGAGCATCACGCGAGACGACTTCCTGCTGTCGAGCGGGACCGTCGAGAACGTCTCGGTCACGTCGATCAACGCTTCGGGCGCGAACCGCACGGGTGCGCGGGTGTCGCTGCGCCTGGCCGAGCGCCTGAACGTGAACAACGTCACCGTCGGTCTCCGGAGCGGCGCCACCATCGTCGACGAGGCCGGCAACCCGCTCACCGACGGGACGGTGACCGCGACCGGCATGGACACGGTGACGCCACGCTACCAGGCCTTCGAGACGACGCGGGTGAACACCTCGACCGTCGAGATGGCGATCACGGTCAGCGAGCGTCTGGGCAACCTCACGCTCTCCATCGGCGGCCCGCAAATAGACACGCTTTACCGCTCGAACTTCAGCGTCGACGCGGGCGGTTCGGTGACCTACACCACCCGATACACCTTCCCCGAGGAAGGCGAGTACTCCATGATACTGCTCTCGGTCGAGGACCAGCACGACAACGCCATCCGGTTCGGCCACCAGCGGACGTTCAGGTACGACGGGTCGGCCCCCACCGTCACCGTCGCGGGTCCGACCAACGCGACGGTCGGCGAGTCGGTCACCGTCACCGCGAACGCGACCGACGCCCAGGGCATCGCGTCCTACCGGTGGCGCGTCGACGGCGGCACGATCCTGCCGGGCGACGCCGTGACGGTGGCGTTTGCCAGTCCCGGGACCCACGAGCTCAGCGTCGCGGTGACCGACCCGTTCGGGAACAGGGCCGTCGAGACCCACCGGGTGGCGGTCGTCGGTGCCGGCATCGACGGCGGTGTGGACGTCAGGAAACCGAGCGCGCGGCGCGCCGTGGCGAATCTGACCGGCACCGGGACCACCCAGCGAGTCACGCCGACGAATGGGTCGCTGGTGACCGGCGCGAACGCCTCGGTAGAGCGCATCCGGGCGACGTTCCCGGCGAACGAGACGGTCACGCTGTCCGTCCGGGCTAGGGACCGGACGCCGCCGTCGTTCGCGACGGCCACCGGCGAGGTGGGCCTCGTCCGGTTCGACCTCGCACACGGCAGCGCCACCGCCAGCGGCGTCACGTTCACCTTCGCCGTCTCACGGGCGGCGCTGAACGCCACCGACACCGACCCGGCCAGCGTCACGCTCTATCGTGACGAGGGCGGGTGGGTCCCGCTGGAGACCGCCGTCGTGGACCGCACCGGTTCGCGGGTAGTCTACCAGGCATCCTCGCCCGGGCTCTCGACCTTCGTCGTCGGTACGGGGGCGTCCAAACCAGGGGACGACACCGAATCCGGCGCGACGGCGCAGGCACAGGAACAGTCGACGCCCGCACCCACCGAGCGCGGCGAGCCGAACGTCGTCGTCGCGAACGTCACCGTCACGCCCGAGGCGCCGAGCGCGGGCGACCAGGCGGTGGTGTCCGTGGACCTTGCGAACCGCGGCACAGCCACCGGAGACCGCCGCGTCGTCGTCGCCCTGAACGGGAGTGTCCTGACCAGTCGGACGGTGACGGTGCCGGCCGGCGAGACGCGGACGACCGAGTTCGCACGGACGGTGCCGGAGGGCGGGACTCTGACGGTGGCGAACCGGCGGGTCGCGAACGTCAGTGCGGGCGGCCCGTCGCTCCCGTCACTCTCGCTGCCCGACCTGGGGGTGCCCAATCCGCTCTCGCTGTGGCCCAGCGGCATCGTCGGCACGATACTCTCGGCAGCCGTCGGGCTGGTGGTCGTCGTCTACGGCGTCCTGAAGGCGCTCGCGATATACCTGGGTTACTGAAGCGACGCCTCGAGCCGGTCGATGAGCTCCGCGTTCCCGAGGTGGAGCGGCGTCCGCTCGTGGAGTTCGGCCGGCTCGGGGTCGAGCAGGGACTGCGTGCCGTCGCTGGAGCGGCCGCCCGCCGTCTCGACGATGTAGGCCATGGGCTGGCCCTCGAACTGGAGCCGGAGCTTGCCCTCGGGCCGGGACTGCAGCGCCGGGTACGCGAAGACGCCGCCGTAGGAGAGCACCTGGCTGATGTCGGCTATCATCGCGCCGCCGTAGCGGAGCTTGAGCTCCTTTCGAATCTCGTCGGCGTAGTCGGTGAAGGGGTCCGTCCAGGAGTCCTCGCCGCCGCCGAACCCGAACACCGTCGGGTCCTCGGGGAGGGTCACGTCGTCGTCGACCAGGCGCTGCTCGCCATCCTCGACGATGTACTCGCGGACGTGGCCGTCCCGGGCGACCACCATCGACGTCACCGGGCCGTAGATGACGAACCCGGCGGCCAGGAGGTTCCGACCGGCCGTCGGCGGGCGCTCGCTGTAGACGCCGAAGATGGTTCCCATGCCGCTGTTGGGGACCAGGTTCGAGGAGCCGTCCAGGGGGTCCATCGCGACGTGGAGGCGGCCGTCGGCCGTCGCGAGGGACTCGCGCTCCTCGCTGGCGTAGGTGGCGACGCCGTCGACGTCGAGCACGCGGCGCTCGAACAGCTCGTCGGCCCTGACGTCGGCGGCCAGCTGGGTGTCGCCGGTGGGGTTGGTGGTCCCGGCCGTCTCCCGGTGGCCGGCGATGGCCGAGCGAACGTCCGTCGTCGTCGACGAGATGGTGTCGAGAATCGTATCTATCGTCCGGTCGGTCGAACTGGTCGGGATGTCGAGTGACTTGCTCATTGGTTGGGAAGGAGTCGCGCGGCTTCGGACGCCGAGAGCCCGACTGACGGGGGTAGAGCCGGAGGTCGTCCGAAGGCTGTCATCGAACACTGATACTCGCGGCACCCATAAGTATCTTTTCTCTGACATTTACTACAAGCCGAGTGAACCTTTCGACGCAGCGGCGGACGCGGGCGAGCGAACGTCCCGCCGGACTCTGCGCCACGCAGGCCGAAAGAACGTCGGCAGACTTACACGAAGGGTCTGCGAAGGGTTCACATATGGAAATTCAAGAGATAGACACCGTCGGTGTCGTCGGTGCGGGGACGATGGGGAGCGGTATCGCACAGATCGCGTCGACGGCGGGCTACGACGTCGTCATGCGCGACGTGAACCAGCACCTGGTCTCAAAGGGGTTCGACGCCATCGAGGAGAGTCTCCACCGACTGGTCGCGCGCGAGGCCGTCTCCGAGGGCGAGTCGGCGGCCGCCCGCGAGCGTATCGAGGGCACGACGGACCTCGCGGACCTGGCGGGCGCCGACCTGATCGTCGAGGCGGTCACCGAGGACATGGAGGTCAAACAGACGGTCTTCGAGGAGCTGTCGGCGGTCTGTGGGCCGGAGACGGTCCTGGCGACGAACACCAGCACGCTCTCGGTGACGACCATCGCGAGCGTCACCGACCACCCCGAGCACGTGCTGGGGCTGCACTTCATGAACCCGGTCCCGATCATGAAGGGCGTCGAGGTGGTCGTGGGAGAGCGGACGAGCGCCGGAACGGTGCGCCTGGCCCACGACTTCGCGGCCGACCTGGACAAGGAGACGTGGGAGGCCGACGACAAACCGGGGTTTGTCGTCAACCGCATCCTCATGCCCTGGATAAACGAGGGGGTCCGCGCCTTGGACGAGGGGGTCGCCGAGAAGGCCGACATCGACCGGGGGATGACCCTGGGGACGAACGTGCCGATGGGACCGCTCGAACTGGCCGACCACATCGGCCTGGACGTCGTCCTCGACGCGAGCGAGACCCTCCACGAGGAACTGGGTGACCGGTACCAGCCGGCCTACCTCCTCAAGCGAAAGGTCGCCGCCGGCGACCTCGGGAAGAAGACCGGCGCCGGGTTCTACGAGTACGAGTAGAGCGGACGCGGTCGGTCGCCCGCGGCCCAAACCCCCGACAACGAGTGTCCCGTTGGCCAACAGTAAAGAGTCGCTAGTCGGTACGTGGTCGCATGGATTTCAGCCCCACCCAGGAGCAGCGCCAGATACGGGAGATGGTCGCGGAGTTCGTCGACGAGGAGGTCGTCCCAGGCCGCCGACATCGACGCGAGCGACCAGTTCCCCGCGGACCTCGTCTCGGAGATGGCCGACCTCGGCCTGATGGGGATGCCCATCCCCGAGTCGTACGGCGGCGCCGGCCTGGACTACCACAGTTACGCGATGGCCCTGGAGGAGATCTCCCGCGGGAGCGGCGGTCTCGGGACCATCGTCGCCGCCCACATCTCGCTGGCCTGCAACATGATCTACGAGTTCGGCGACGAGGCCCAAAAGGAGGCGTACCTCGTCCCGCTCGCCGAGGGCGAGGATATCGGCGCCTTCGCTCTCTCGGAGGCCGGCGCCGGCAGCGACGTGCCGGCGATGGAGACGACGGCCCGACGCGAGGGCGACGAGTACGTCGTCAACGGGGGAAAACTGTGGATCTCGAACGGGTCGGTCGCCGACACGGTCGTCCTCTTCGCGAAGACGGACCCAGACGCGGGCAACAAGGGCATCTCCTCGTTCGTCGTCCGCCCGGAGGCCGACGACGGCTTTGTCGTCGAGGGGACCGAACACAAACTCGGCGACAAGGGCTGTCCGACGGCGGAACTGCGCTTCGACGACCTGCGACTGCCCGAATCCCGCCGACTCGGTGAGGAGGGGCGGGGCTTCGTCCAGGCGCTGAAGACGCTCAACGGCGGGCGCATCACCATCGCCGCCCGCGGGGTCGGCATCGCGCAGGCCGCGCTGGACGAGGCCCTCGCGTACGCCCAGGAGCGCGAGCAGTTCGACCAGCCCATCGCGGAGTTCCAGGCCATCCAGCACAAGCTGGCCGACATGGACACGAAGACCGAGGCCGCCCGGTTGCTGATGCACCGGGCCGCGGACAAGAAGATGCGCGGCGAGCGCTTCGTCAAGGAGGCCGCCCAGGCCAAACTCTACGCCTCGGAGGTCTCCCGCGAAGTCGCCAACGAGGGCATCCAGATCCACGGCGGCTACGGCTACACCGAGGACTTCCCCGTCGAGCGGTTCTTCCGAGACGCCAAGCTCAACGAGCTATACGAGGGCACCAGCGAGGTGCTCCGGAACACCATCGCCGACCAACTGCTCGAGTAGGTCGGCGGCGTTTTGAGCGTCCAGAAGGCCTTTTCCGGCACGGGCGCACGCTCCGGGTATGATCCGCAGGCGCGCGCTGCTCGCGACTGTCGCCTCGGCGGTAGGTGCCGGGTGCGTCGCGCCGGTCGGGCGAGACGCCGAGGTCTCGCCGGCCCCGCCTCCCGAGTCCGAACCGAACGAGACGGCGAGCCCACCCGACCGCGGCTCGGAGGAGCGCCCCACCGAGACACACTCCCACACGGAGGCGCCCGACTGCGACGAGGGGCTGAACGTCTCCGCCGAGCGGTTCGACCCGGTCGAGCAGCTGCCGCTGCCCCTCGAGGGCGAGCGCCTCGCGCTCGTGGAGCGCGCCGTCGGAGACGGCACGACGACCGTCGAGTCCTACAACCACCGGCCGCACGTCCCGTCCGGGGCGTTCGTCGAACTCGAGGGACGCTACTACCGGCTGGCTGCGACCACGACGGACGAGACTGCTGTCACCGCGCTCGTCCTGAACGTCGAGTGGAAGAAAGGACAGTCACCGCCAGAGGACGCGACCACCGTCCAGTTCGAAGCCCTCCCAGACCGACCAGCAGGCGCTCGATGCGGTCGTCTTCGGCACCGGGTCCGAACGCCGCGAGGAACTCCCGACGCGGGGCCTCTCCGTCCGGGAGTCACCGGTCCCTTATCCCGACGGACTCGAGAACTCGCGGTTCGCCGCCGCCAGCGACGTGCTGTGGGTACACTGGCGGGACCGCTGGTTCCGGGCCTGGAGCGATGGTCGGTCGACCAAAGAGCGGTTCACACACGAGGTGGCTGCTTCTGCGGTCGCGCCTGACCGGGACGCCTTCAGGGCGCTCGCCCGCGAGCAGTATCTTCTCCCGGCGGAGCGGTTCTCGGACGCCGAGCGCGACATCCTTCGAGCGGCGAGTGCCGACCAGTACCGGGAGTGTCTCCCCGCCTCCGAACCCCTCACCTCGCTCCGGGAGACGCTGACCGACGACGCGAGGCTCCCGCCGCCGTTCGAGTACTCGTGGCTCGTGGGCCTCGACGGCGACAGGTACCGCGTCGAGACGCTCGAGTGGGTCGTCTAGTCCAGCTGGTCGCTCATCCACTCGAACTGCTCGCGGAGGCGCCGCTCGCCGGCCGCGGTCAGGGCGTACGTCTCGGCGATGCCGTCGACGCGCTTCTCGACGAACCCCGCGTCCGCCATCGCCTCCAGGGCCCCGTAGAAACTCCTTGGTTCGATGCGGGTGTCGTAGCGGTCCTCCAGCCGGGTCTTGAGGCGCTGGCCGGCCAGTTCCCCGTCCTCGGCCCCGGCGAGCAGGATACACATGTCCCGCCGGCGCCCGCTCTGTAACCACTTGGCCATACCGTGACGGGGCTCGAGACGCTCTTTTGTGTTGCGGTCCTCAGGAGACCGCCGCGCAGTCGAACGCGGCGAACTGCTCGCGTTCGACCGTCTCGGGGCCGTCGAGGTCCGTCGGTTCGCGAAGCTGGACCAATCGAACCCGGACCATCCGGTCCCCGTGGGTCCGGTTCCACCGCCAGCAGAGGTGTGCGGCCAGGGACCGCTGGAGCGCGGGCTCGCGGCGTGCGTCGTCCAGGAACTTCCGCCAGCGCTCGTTGGAGTAGGCGCTCGCGGCGTCCGACGGCCGCGAGAGGTCGACCGATTCCCGGCTGAGGGCGTCGACGCGTTCGCCCGACGCGAGCGTGGCCGGCGCGGCGTACCACCACGTCCCCAGCGGCGGCGACGGCGCGAACATGTCCCAGGACCGGTCGGCGACGGCGTCCGGCGTCCCGGCGGGCGGGGCCACGAGCCCGAGGCCGACGGCGTTGACGAGAAGGAGTGCGACGAGACAAACAGTCGCGACCCCGCGAGTGACCGACCGGAGCCCATCGGGTACCCGAAGGGTGCCTCGTCGCTCGGGTAGCGACGCGACGAGCGCCCCCAGTCCGGTCGGCGCACGCCGTTGGAGCCGGTTCCAGACGACCGGCGGGACGAACGGCACGAGCGCCGTGACCGACACCAGCGGGAAGATGCCCAGCGAGAGCGTCAGCACCATCCCGAGGTGCACCGAGGCGAAGGCGGCCGCCAGCGCTGCTCGTGGGTACCCGGTCAGGGCGACCAGCAGCGGCGAGGCGACCAGGAGCGCCACCCACCCCCAGTCCGCCAGCGTCAGGAGCGTCGCGTGTCCGGCCAGCACGTCGCCCAGCAGCA
Source organism: Haloarcula regularis (assembly GCF_029338315.1). Classification (GTDB taxonomy): domain Archaea; phylum Halobacteriota; class Halobacteria; order Halobacteriales; family Haloarculaceae; genus Haloarcula; species Haloarcula regularis. Next base: position 3,399,303 of record NZ_CP119794.1, on the reverse strand, counting down.
CCGTGAAGTGGTCCAGTGGAAGGCGTAGCGGACCGCGTCGCCCCGGAGCCAGACGTCCGCCCGGAACTTCACGACGGCGTTCGTCGCGTAGACGGCGACGACCTGGAGCAGGAGGCCCGCCGTCGCTGGGCCGACGACCGACGGCCGCCAGTCCTCACCGGAGGCGTCGACGGCCCACCGCTCGCCCAGCGGGAGAAACAGGCCCCAGAACAGGAGCCGACGGAAGAGCGTGTCGCCGCTGTTGAGAATCGCGGGGTTGCGCGCCTGTATCGAGACCAGCAGGACCAGGGAGACGAGGACGGCCAGGCGGGTTCGGTACCCGACCAGCAGCGAGACGGCCGCGAGCGCCGCGACGGCAAAGAGCGTCCACTGGACCCACGCCGCCCCCGAGAGGGCGTGCAGCGAGACGTACTGGTAGCCCGGTTCGACCACGGGCAGCAGTGCCCGCGGGAACACGCCGCGGTCGGTGTAGAAGGCCACGAGGTCCGTCGCCCGTCGCGCCAGGTCGACGAGCAGGAGCGTCGCCAGCGCGACGCGAAAGACCGCCAGCGCTCGCGTGTCGACGGCGAACCGCGTCGCGAGCGCACGGCGAAGCCATGCCGTGCCGGCGCGTGGAGTCATCTGCCAGAAGGGTGCGGGGAGCACCGCATAAATCTTCCAGTCCCGCGCGGGCCATCGACAGCTTTCACTATGGGCAGTCCTAACACCGCGGCGATGACCGACTCCGAGCCAGCGACCGAGGCGTCGGCCGGCGGCGTCACCGCCCGCTACCACGAGACGGAGACCGAGCGCGTGCTGACCTTCGAGAGCGAGTCCGGGACGGCGGCCATCGCGCAGAACCGCGAGGGCTACGCGATGCTGAAGGTGCGCCCCACGGCCGACGGCGACGAGCTCGAGCGGTACTACGGGTTCGACATGGCCCTGGACCACGCCGCCGAGCTGCTGGGGGCCGCGCCCCACTCTCTCCCGGTTCCCGCGGCGGCCGAAGATATGGGGATGTAGGCGACTCGCAGCGCCGGAACGGCTATCCCGGCGGGTGTCGAAGGGCTGGCATGGCCTCTCGCGTCGCCCAGTTCGACCACCCGGCGTGGCTCACTGCGGCCAGTACCCTCGCGGGCTACGGGCTGATTCTACTCGTTCTGTTCGTCCTGCTGTTCGTCGTGCCCTACCTGGCCCTCGCACTGTCCTGAGGGCGGGGCCGCGTGGGCAAGAGTGAAACCACCGGACGTGGTAGCTGTTCCCATGAGCGTCGAGCACGAACAGAGCGAGCGGACCATTCGCTGCCTGGTCGCGAAAGTGGGCCTGGACGGCCACGACCGGGGCGCACACGTCATCGCCCGTGCCCTCCGGGACGCCGGGTTCGAGGTCATCTACTCCGGCCTGCACCGCTCCCCCGATGAAGTGGTCCAGGCCGCCGTCCAGGAGGACGTCGACGTCGTCGGCATCTCGATTCTCTCGGGCGCACACAACACGCTGGTCCCGAAGATCCTCGACGGCCTCAAGCAGTACGACGCCTTCGACGACCGCCTCGTGCTCGTCGGGGGCATCGTCCCGGACGACGACAAGGCGGAACTGCGCACCCAGGGCGTCGACGAGATATTCGGGCCCGGCGCGTCGATGGAAGAGATGATAGCCTACATCCGCGAGCACGCGCCCGAGCGATGAGCGACCTCGTCGCGGACCTGCTCGCGGGCAAGCACAGCGCGCTGGCCCGGGTCATCACGAAGATAGAGAACCGGGCACCGGGCTATCGAGACATCGTCTCGGCGCTCCATCAACACACCGGCCATGCGGACGTCGTCGGCGTCACCGGGAGCCCTGGGGCCGGCAAGTCGACACTCGTCGACAAGGTGGCCGCGGCCTACCGCAAGCAGGGACTGACCGTGGGCGTCATCGCCATCGACCCCTCCTCCCCGTACTCCGGGGGCGCGGTGCTGGGCGACCGCATCCGCATGGCCTCCAACGCCGGCGACATGGACGTCTTCTTCCGGTCGATGTCCGCCCGCGGGTCGCTTGGCGGCCTCTCGACGGCGACCACCGACGCCGTCACCGCGCTCGACGCCTTCGGCAAGGACAAGATCATCGTCGAGACGGTCGGCGCCGGGCAGAACGAGGTCGACATCGTCCGCACGGCCGACACCGTGGCCGTGCTGGTCCCGCCCGGCAGCGGCGACGACGTCCAGATGCTCAAGGCCGGCATCCTCGAGATCGGCGACGTCTTCGTCGTCAACAAAGCCGACCTCGACGGCGCGGACCGAACCGTCCAGCAGCTGCGCGAGATGTTGCAGAACCGGGGCGACGGCGGGAGAAGCGGCCGGGCGGACAGCGGCCACCACGGCCCCGACCAGACCGCCGGAGAGGCGACTGAGGGGGACCTGGCGACGAACGGGGCCGAGGACATCGACACGTGGCGCCCGCCCATCGTAGAGACAGTCGCCAACCGCGGCGAGGGGGTCGAGGGGTTCCTCGACGCGCTGGCCGACCACGGCGACTTCCTCGACCGGACCGGCCGGCGAGACGACCAGGAGCGGGCGCGCTTTGCCGCCGAGATACGGACGCTCCTTCGGGAGGACGCCAACGGACTCGTCACCCGCGAGCTCGAGCGTCAGGGCGGCCTCGACCGACTGGTCGACGACGTGGTCGCCCGCGAGATCGACCCCTACACGGTGGTCGACGAGGTCCTGGCGCCGCTCCGGGACTGTCTGGACCGCGAGACGTAGTCGCAGGCGGCCCCGTCGTCCGTCGGTTCGCCACGTGTCGCCGTCCTTACGTATTAAGGCCTTCTGTCCCCTACGGTCGGGCATGAAACTCCGCAACGTGCTCGGACTCGCGGCGGGAACCGTCGGCGCGACGGCGCTCGCCAACCGACTCCTCCGGGCCTCGCCCGACGAGTTCGACCCCTTCCTGCCGGGAACCCAGCGGACTTACCGCTGGCGTGGATTCGACGTCGCCTACACCGAGGCCGGTGACCCAGAGGCCCCGGACCTGGTGCTGTTGCACGGCATCAACGCCGCCGGGTCCAGCCACGAGTTCCACACCGTGGTCGAGGAGCTGGCAGAGGACTACCACGTCCTCGCCCCGGACCTCCCCGGGTTCGGCCACTCCGACCGGCCGCCGCTGCTGTACTCCGCGTCGCTGCTGACCACGTTCGTCAGTGACTTCCTGGACGACGAAGTGACGGACCCGACGGTCGTCGCCTCCTCGCTGACCGGCGCCTACGCCGCGTCGGCCGCCCGGGACGTCGACGTCGCCGAACTGATTCTGGTCTGTCCGACAGACTCGTCGATGGGCGGCGGGAACGTCTGGCTCCGGTCGCTGCTCCGCGCGCCCGTCGTCGGCCAGGCCGTCTACAACCTCATCGTCTCGAGGCCCTCCATCCGGCACTTCCACGCCGACCACGGCTACTACGACATGGACAACCTCACCGACGACGTGGTCGACTACGAGTGGCAGACCGGCCACCAGCCGGGCGCCCGGTTCGCGCCGGCGTCGTTCGTCTCCGGGTTCCTCGACCCACAGGAGGACCTCGGGGCGGTGCTCGAATCGCTCGACGTCCCGACGACGCTCGTCTGGGGCGAGGACGCCGACATCACGCCGCTTTCCGACGGACGCGAGCTGGCCGAGCGTGCCGACGCGCGACTCGTCGTCTTCGGCGACTCACTTCTGCTGCCACACGTCGAACACCCCGACCAGTTCGTCGCGGTCGTCCGCGGCGAGACGGCCTCGATCACCGTCGAGTGACCGCCGGCGCTCTCAGCGCGGCCGGAAGACGACGGCCCGGTCGCCCGTCGTCACCCGCTCGCCGACCTCGATGCCGACGACCGTGCCGATCTCGACGTCTTCCGGGTCGATGCCACGGACCATCCCGGTGATAGAGACGGGTCCGAAGTCCGCGACGGCAGTGACGTACGGAGCGTCGTCCTCGAACTGCGGCGTCGGGACGGTGATGGTCGTGTGCGTCGTCACCTCGCCTGAAGCGGGGAGCAGTTCCTCGCTGAGGTCGCGCGAGCGACACTCCGGACAGATGCGTCTGGGCGGGAGCCAGCCGTGCCCGTTCGCACACACCAGATAGTAGCCCTCGTCGTCCTCGATTGCGTCCAGCCAGGCGTCGTACTGCCCGTCGGGGGCCGCGTCGGTCATTCTGCCACCTCCAGGACGTGGACCGTCGTGGAGGCGACGGTACCACCGGCGTTGTGACAGACGCCGACCCTCCCGTCCGCGACGGCGTCGGCCCGCGGATGCGAGCCGTCGAGCACCCAGGCGATGGTCGCGAGCTGGGCGACGCCCGTCGCGCCGACCGGGTGGCCCTTGGCCTTGAGGCCCCCGGAGAGGTTGACCGGCAGTCGCCGTGGCGCGTCGTCTCGCCGTCGGTGGCGGCGCTGATGCCCTCGCCGCGCTCGTAGAACCCGAGCGACTCGATAGCGAGCACCTCGGCGATGGTGAAACAGTCGTGGACCTCGGCCACGTCGACGTCGCCAGGGCCGATTCCGGCGTCCGCGTAGGCCTCCTCGGCCGCCGCGTCGGCCGCGGGCGTCTGGGCGAAGTGGGCGCGGTCCTGCAGGGCGAGGTTGTCGCCACCCTGGCCGGTCCCGGTGACGGCGACGGGAGCATCCAGGCCGTGTTCCTCGGCGTAAGCCTCGCTGGTGAGGACGGCCGCCGCGGCGCCGTCGGTGATGGGACAGGAGTCGTACAGGCCCAGCGGGCTGGCGATGGTCGGCGCTTCGAGCGCGTCCTCGACGGTGATCTCCTTCTGAATCTGGGCGTGGTCGTTGACCAGCGCGTGCTCGTGGTTCTTGACCGCGATGTGTGCCAGGTCCTCCCGAGAGCCGCCGTAGGCCTCGAAGTACGAGCGGGCCATCAGGGCGTAGGCGCCGGGGAAGGTCATCCCCGCGCGCACCTCGTAGAGGTCGTCGGCGGCGATGGCCAACGCGTCCGTCGCCGCCGCCGTCCCGATGTTCGTCATCCGCTCGGCCCCGCCGACGACGATGACGTCGGCCTCGCCGTTGCGGAGTTCCTTGACCGCCGCCCGAATGGTCGCGCCCGCGGACGCACAGGCGGCCTCGAACCGGGTCGCCGGTACGTCCAGGCCGATAGCCTCGGCCATCAGCGGGCCCTGGTGCCCCTGGTGTTCCGCGAGTTCGCCCATGAAGTTGCCGTAGAACAGGGCCTCGACGTCGTCCGGATCGACCCCGGACTGGTCGAGTGCTTCGAGCCCCGCTTGTGCGAACAGGTCACGGCCGGTGCGTTCGGGGTGTTTCCCGAACTTCGTGACACCGGCTCCCGCGACACGTGGGTTTGACATTAATCTTCATTCGACCGCTAACACGTAAATGCTTGCCGCCATTGTGAGTTTTTGCCACGATTTCGGACGCTCGGTATCGCAAGACGGCGGCACAATAGTTGGAATACAGAAGGTTTCTCTCGAAGGTATTAAATCCTTCGTAGGTACCACACCACGGCGGTCCGGTCTCACCGGACGATTTCAGCGATTCGGCTGGGTTCGCCGGACAGGGACGGGTCGGGTTCGACGATCTGGAGGACTTCGTGGTCGGTGACGTCCGGGTAGGACTTCTGGATGGCGTCCTCGATGAGGTCTTTCTCGAGGCGGAACTCGGTTCCCTCGTAGACGACGTCGACCCCCTGCTCGTCGAACGAAAGGACGGTCATGGCCAGCGGTAGGCGACGGCCGGATAAAAGTGTAGTCTCTCGCGGGCCGCGGCAGGTGCGTCAGACGTCCGTCAGACGCCCGTCGTGCACGTCCTGAGGGTTTAATACGCCGGATTCCCACATGTGCGTCGTGCAACTCGGCTCTGACCCGCTCTCCGAACTCGCGATTCCCGACGGCACCACCGTCGAGGAACACGACCTGGTGACCGAGGGTGACGTCCTTATCGGCGGGCAGAGCACGGTGGAGTTCGGCGTCCGCGGGCGGTCGGTCGTCGCGGACGAACGCGTTCGCTTCGGCGGCCACATCGAGGCCGAGGGGACTGCCGACTCGACATGTGGTGTGACGTCCAGGACAACGTGCTGGTCGGCGAGGACGCCTACATCGGCGAGCGCGTCCACATCGGCGGCGAACTCCGCGTCGCGGGCGACTTAGACGTCGGAGACGACGTCGACATCGAGGAGGGGTTCGAGGCCAACGGCTGGATCGTCATCCGGAACCCGATGCCGACCATCGTGTTCCTGTTCGTCTACCTCTCGCACCTGCTGCGTATCGGCGAGGAGGCAGCCGCAAAGGACGTACTCGACGAGATGCTCGGCGACGAGAGTGAACACGACCCCATCCGCATCCCGCGGGGCGCCACAGTCTCCGACGACGCCTGGCGGGTCTCGACGCCGGCGACGGTCGGCGACGACTGCCGCCTCCACGGCAACATCCGGGCGAAGTCCCTCGAGGTGGGTCGCGACACCGTCGTCTTCGGCAGTCTGCGCGCCCGCCAGGACGTCGTCGTCGGCCGCGGCACCGAGATCAAAGGCGACGTGACGACCCGGAACGGCGACGTCCGAATCGGCCCCGGCGCGAAGGTCTGGGGCGACATCTCCGGCAAGACGGTCCACCTCCACGAGAACGCCACCGTCGACGGGACCATCCGCGCCCGCGAGGAGATGCGGATGCACACAGAAGCGGTGCTCGACCGGCCCGACGAGTCGGCCGCGGCGATGGCCGAGATGGCGGAGGCGATGGAGAACGGCGACGCCGACGACGGTGACGACGAGGCGACCAGCGAGGCGGAATCCAAATCCACCGACGACGGTGCCGAGAGCGAGGAGGAGACGGCGGCCGACTCAAAGAACGAGTCCGCAGAAGCCTCCGACTGAATCACGCGCCGAGTCCGTCGCTGCGCGCATGTCGGACGAGTCGGTACCCCGAGCGCCCGAGGACGACTGCGACCAGACAGCTGCCGAGCACCAGCGCCGGCACACCCGCGAAGAAGACGCCGCCCGGCGAGGTGTTCAGCGAGACCTGCGCGAAGATCGACGCGAGGACGGTCAAGACACCGAGAAGTCCGGTCCCGATCCCTTCGAGTCCGTCCCGGCTCTCGCCGACCCGACGCCGAATCCAGTCAGCGACGACGACACACCCGAGCAAGAGCGCCAGCAGGCTGAGCGTATCGAGCGTGACGGGCCCGACGTAGAGCCACGTGGGGACGAGGTCGATAGCGAGCAGTCGCGCGGCGATTCCGAGGCCCACCAGCACCGCGACGGCGGTGGGGAGCGCCGAACGGTCGGAACGAGACGGCGGGGACATACGGGAACGTGCCACCGAGACGGACATAACAACTGGGGACGGTCACACTCCCGTCGAACCGAAACCCCCTTTCCCGGGCCACTGGTACGCACTCGCATGCTCTCTATCGCGCTGGCTGGCAAGCCCAACGCCGGGAAGTCTACCTTCTACAAGGCCGCGACGATGGCCGACGTCGACGTCGGAAACTACCCGTTTACCACCATCGACGCGAACCGCGGCGTGAGCCACGTCCGGACCGAGTGCCCCTGCCTGGACCGCGCAGAACGATGTGGCGACGAGAACTGCCGGGACGGCAAGCGCTACGTCCCCGTCGAACTCATCGACGTCGCGGGCCTGGTCCCCGGCGCCCACGAGGGTCGCGGCCTGGGCAACCAGTTCCTCGACGAACTGACGAACGCCGACGTCATCCTGAACGTCGTCGACGCCTCCGGCGGGACGAACGCCGAGGGCGAACCCGTCGAGGTGGGCGAACACGACCCAGTGGAGGACGTCGACTTCGTCGAAGAAGAGATGGACCTCTGGCTGGCCAGCATCGTCGACCGCAACTGGGAGTCCATCGAGCGCCAGTCCCGGTCGCCGGACTTCTCGCTGGACGAGGCGCTCGTGGACATGCTCGCGGGCGTCGGCGCGAGCGAGCTCGACGTGGCCCGCACGCTACGTGAACTCGAGTACCCCGAGGACCCCATCGCGTGGACCGACGACCACCGCGAGTCGCTGGCCCGCGAGATCCGCGAGCGGACCAAACCCATCGTCGTCGTCGCGAACAAGGCCGACGTCGCGCCCGAGGGGAACGTCGAGCGGTTGCGAGAGGCGGCAGAGATCGTCGTCCCGGCGACGGCCGACGGCGAACTCGCCCTGCGCAACGCCGCCGAGGCCGGCGTCGTCGACTACGACCCGGGCGACCCCGACTTCGAGATAACCGGCGACGTGAGCGACCAGCAACGGGCCGGCCTCGACCGGATCCGCGACGTCATGGAGCAGTGGGGCGGCACCGGCGTCCAGCAGGCGATGGACACCGCGGTCTACGACCTGCTGGATCACATCACGGCCTATCCCGTCCAGAACGACACCAAGTGGACCGACGGGCAGGGGAACATGCTCCCCGACGCCCACCTGTTGCCCCGCGGGTCGACCCCGAAGGACCTCGCCTACGCCGTCCACTCGGACATCGGCGACGGTTACATCCACGCCGTCGACGCCCGGAAGGAGATGCGGGTCTCCGACGAGACGGAACTGGAGGAGGGCGCGGTCGTCAAGATCGTGAGTTCGAACTGAGCCGAGCGCGGACTACTGGTCGTTGCCCCCGTCAAGATCACCATCGACCTCCGGCGACGAATCGCCAGCCGACGAATCTCCTGGGGCGTCCGGCGCTGGCGGTTCGTAGGTGTACAGCACGCCGTCGTGGCGGACGTAGTAGGTCTCCGAGCCCGGGTTCTCGACGACGCTGTTGTTGGTGTCGATGGCGAAGTCCACCAGGTCGGCGAGCGACGACGCCTCCGCCCGGGGGAGGTCCAGCGCCTCCGGCGGCAACTCGAACGACGTGAGCCACTCGGAGAACTCGTCGCGGTCGGTCTCGAAGGCGAGGCGCGCTCGCTCCCGGTCGGTCAACTCGACGTCGCCCCGGACGCGCATGGTGGCGATGACGACGAGTCCCAGGAGCCCGAGCGCGAAGAGCAAGGGGCCGCCGGTGGCGGGGAGCGTCCCGGGCTCGCGGGGCACCTCGACGAGGGCCGTCGTCTCGTCGCGGGTCGTGTCTGCCGAGGCGTTCACCCGGTAGGCGTTCTGCGAGAACGTTATCGGCATGGCGTAGGCCGCCGTCCGGTTGACCGCCTGACCGTTGACCGTCCCCGAGAGCTGGACCGTCGTGACGAGGAGCACGCGGGGCTCGCCGGGCGGGTTCCCCAGTCGCTCCGAGATCTGCTCGGTCCGGTTCTGGGTCCGGTTGACGTCCAGCGAGAACGGGACGGTCACCCGCGATCCCGGCGCCACGTCGGACTCGGCGCGCGTCTCGAGCGTCCGGGACTGCTCCCAGACCACTGCCGTCCCCTCCTGTTGTTCGTCGACGGCCCGGACGACGAGCGCCTCCTCAAAGCTCGACGTCGAGACTGCCGCCGTCGGTGGCGTTGTACGAGAAGGCGAACTGCCCGCCGAGGTCCGGCGTCGCGGCCAGCAGGTACATCGACCGGTTCCGAAGCGTCGTCCCGCGGTCGTACACCGGGTTCGGTTCGGTGACTGTCGCCTCGTGGGTGTAGGTCCCCGTCGTCGCCCACGACGAGACGGTCCGTTCCTCCGTGGTCGTGCCCGGGTCGACGTGCGCACCGTAGGCCACCCAGCCACCGACGAGTGCCAGGACGAGAAACACGACGACGAGACCGTCGAACCACGACTCGAGTGCTGCCCGCGCCTGCAACCAGCGGTCCCATGACCTCCAAGGCCGATGGGGACGGTTATTGTTATGCTACCGATATTTCCGGTTGGCTCGGGCTAGCGGTACAGCCGGCGCACCCGACGCCGGACGCGGGCCGTCGTCGACCGGCCGGTGTCCCGTGACCGCCTCCGCACCCGCCCGGTCCCGACCAGTGTGACGCCGACGAGGTAGAACGGCACGCCGAGCAGCGCGTCGATGACGACGATGGGCGCCCACGGGTGGACCTCGTACAGCGCCCGGATATGCGCCTGCGGCAGCAGCGCCAGGTACCGGTGTTGCGTGACGAAGTAGCGGTAATAGCCCGTCTCGGGCGGCGCGTGAATCGCCAGGGTCGCGTTGACCACCGACTGTCGCGGGACGGTGAGCTCGCGCGGCTGGACGTCGACGTTCCCGTCGCTCGGCTCTAGAAAGACGATTGCGGAGACGAACCCACCGTTGCCAACGGGATAGGTGGTCGATTCGGTGGTCCCCTGTTCGATGACCCGCAGCCCCGGCGAGTCGCTCTCGGCGCTGACGACGCCGAACTCCTGTGTACCCGCGGGCCCGACCATCGCCGCGGTGGCGCTCACGACGACGACGGCGGCGAGCACGGCGACGATCAGGCGTGCGCTGGTGCCGGTGCTCCGCGACCGGTCGCGCGAGCCCCGGTCCCGGCCGCTGTCACGCCACGCATCGACGCCGTAGAGCAGCAGCGAGAGCGCGAAGACGAGGTACGCGAGTCCCTGGACGCCGAGTAGTGAACGGGTTCCCAATGCCGAAGCGAGCGTGCCCTGTACAACCTGGAGGACGCGCTGAGTGCCGGTGACGACGGTGCCGACGCCCGGTATCGCCAGCACCTCGCCGCCGGGTTGCCAGGCGACGGCGACGATCTGCTCTGACTTTACCGGTGGCTCACCGCTGTCCTGGTCGGTGAACGGATTGGCGTCGCCTTTCGTGATGTATCCTCTGTCGGTTTCCTCGACGATTCGGTGAGTGGTGAGACCGCCGCCCTGGATGTCTTCAGCGCGGAAGACGACGACGTCACCCGCTTCCGGATCGTCGGTGATGGCTGCCGGGATAGCGACGAAGCCGTCACCTTCCCTGATTGTGGGTTCCATGCTTCCCGAGGTAACGAACCCCAAGAGGGTCGGCTGGCCGAGGATGGATCCTAAAACCAGAGATAACACGGCGAGAAGGATTGTAAGTTGTAAAATCACAACCAAAACTTGTAGGCGACCCATGTCAGGGATGATGGATCATGTACAAACCTATTTGTTATTTGGTGATTTTAGTCTGCTGAGTCGGTCTCTACGGAGTTAAGAGAGGGAAAAGTATCTATTTAACTGCGGCACGGTTTAGAAGAATCCCAGTAATCGTTGTTCTAATTTACAGCATGATAATTTCCGGACACCACGCGTCTGCGGTAGCAACTCTATCAAGAGGTAGAACGTGTAATCCGGCAAAATAATTGAAAAGACAGAATATAGGGCGCTACACCAAATTACTCCGGATTCGAGACACTATCCGCTTCCGTATGGTCCGTCTTCATCCGTGACTGCATATCTGATTTCGCCACCTGGAACACTGGCCATGTCCCGCGCGTCTATCGCCACACCAACTAGCGTAGAATTACCCGAGTCAAGACCACCTCCACTTGCATTGGTACTCTCGTACCCGCCGAAGTCGTCCCAGCTCGGGTAGAAGCTATCTTCGGGATAGGAACCACTGTACTCGTCGTATACTTCTTTGGGGACGAAATGCCATCGATCCGGGTTAGCCAAACCGGATTTATCGATAGTGATGTCGAGATTGTTCGGACCGTTATTCGTCATCCGAAAAACGCCGTCAAAGGTAGTGACCGAGTCGGCGTTGATACCGCTGCCACCGTTATTGTTGTTACTGAAGTCCAAGACGAGTTGTTTCCCGCTGTATTCCGCGTAAGGTGACGTCGCTTCCAAACCGAGATAAGCAGCTTGGTCACCTGCCACATTGACACCGACGGTACGAGTCGCCTCAACACTAGCAAACGCACCAGTACCCATTGCAGCCGCTGATCCGGCGGCGAGCGATCCCATTCCGACGAGGAATTTGCGTCGTTGCATCGTTGTAGTCTCCGTGCACACCCGTGCGACCGGTCGCGTCGCCGACACGTCGTCAGGGGTGCGCTCGTTACGTGCATGGACCCACCACCATTTGTGTATATACAGTGACAGCAACGCAATGATACTCTGTGAGTACAGAACCTCCCTCTGAGTGCTGAATAGAATGTTTTCAGAGTGTAAGATAGTATTACTCGGTGAGTGTCGTCGGCGCGCTCGGCGAATGATAACGAAATTAACATGAGCCCGACGAGACCGCTGAAGATTCCAGGCGATCCACAGCTCGGAACCGAACTGTCCCATCAAATCAGGATTCCTGCCTCCTGAATTTCTGGCCCCGAAATCGAGCGGAACCGTACGTGTTCAGTCCGTGACTATCGTGAGAGTGCCACCTGCCCCGTTGCCGACCTCGCTGTCGCCGTCGGGCCCTTCGACGATGGCGACGTCGATGAACGCGGCGTCGCCGGACGCGACCGTCGGACTGCGGACTGCGAAGTAGATACCTTCGCCGGAGTCCATGTCGACGTTGTCGACGTCCCCGACGACCGAGACGTTGCCACCGTCGCCCTCGAGAGAGACAGAGAGGCTGTTCGGCCCCTGGTTCACCACCGTCACGACACCCTCCACGCGCGTCGCGGCGTCGTAGTTGAACGCGGACCCGCCGTTGCCCGATGTCCCCCCGAGGTCGATGGTCAGTTCGCCGCTGTTGTCCGTGACGTACTCGTTGTCACCGTCGAGTTTGAGATATGCCGAGTCGTCGCCGGTGGTCTGGACGGTGACGCCACGGCCGGCTTCGACGAAACTAAACGCCCCTGTACCCACTGCGGCCGCCGAGCCGGCGGCGAGCGATCCCATTCCGACGAGGAAGTTGCGTCGTTGCATCGTTGGAAGTTCCGTGTACACACCCAGCGGCCAGTCGCGCCGGTGGGCGTGACTGCACCGGTGTGCGCGGGAAAAGCAACGACCCGTCGTATCTTTTGTATACACGAGGGGCACATCGAAGAGAACCGTTGCAGGATAGAAATCGGCCTATTCGGTGTGCAATGGGTCTGTTCTGGTGAGTAATACGGCCTTATCTAGATGGCCCGCAGTATTCGGGGCATACAGCGGCTAACATGTAAGGATTACCACATAGTGTAATATTACTAACTAAATGGGCGCGGAATGAGATGTCGATATCCGTCGACGTTCGGGGGAGACGAGGCATGAGCCAGGCACGGACGGAGCTATCCAGACACACCGGGGGATCGGACGACGAACAGACACCATCGCAGGACGAGGTGTTCGAGGTTCTGAGCAACAGGCGACGGCGGTTCGTCTTCCACTATCTCAAGCGGGAGCGACGGGAGGTGTACCTCAGGGAACTGGCCGAACACGTGGCCGCCTGGGAGAACGACAAACCGGTCGCTGAACTCACCTCGATGGAGACAAAGCGCGTCAAGACGGCGCTCCACCAGCACCACCTGCCGAAGATGGACGAGAGCGGGTTCGTCGTGTACGACTCGGGCAGAGAGACGGTCGAACTCGCCGACGCCGTCGCGGACCTGGAGGTGTATCTGGACGTGGTTCCGGGGGCCGACGTGCCCTGGAGCCTCTACTACCTCGGCCTGTCGGTGGTGGGACTGGTCGTCCTGGGGGGCGCGTGGTCGGACCTCGGTCCGTTCGCGTCGGTCCCGCACCTCTCCGGGGCCGCCTTCCTGGCCGTCATCTTGCTCGTCTCGGCGGTGGTCCACACGTACTTCAATTTCTCGCGGCTGCGTCTCGGCACCACCGCGGACCCGCCGGAGGTGCGCGACCGATGAGCGCCGGCCGCCGGGTCGCACTCGTCGGCCTGGGTCTCTCACTCGCCCTCGCCGTGACACAGACCGGGGCCTTCACTGCGACGATCGCCGACCGGGGGGTCGACGTCGACATCGGCGACGACCAGTCCGCCTATCTCGGCGTCCAGGAGCACGCCGTCTCGGTTCCGGGGAATGTTACCACCCGGGCAACGCTCGCGACGGTCACGAACCGTTTCGGGTCGGCCCTAGACGTCTCCGTCAGCGTCGACGGGGCCGAGCATACGCCACCGACGCTGTCGAGCGTGCGCGGTCCGGGGACGCTCTCGACCGGCGAACGCGGCGCCGTCGTCGCGGACGTCTCGTGTGACGACAGCGCGGCCGTGGAACCGGTCGACGTCGTCGTCGAGGGAACGGGCCCCGACGTCGGTGTCGAGCTGACGCGGTCGGTGACTGTCACCTGCGAGGCGGTGGTCGAGACGGGATCCGCCGAGACGACCGCGACGGCGACAGCGACCGCAACCAGTTCGCCGACCGAGAGCGGCTGAGACGACCTCGAGGTGCCCCGTGCGGACCACGAGGTCGGTGAGGCTGGTCGTCACCTGCAAGTGAGTGACGCGCTCGCGAGGGTCACGGGTTCGAGCAGATAGACCGCCGGTCCTGCCCCCAGGCCGCCGGTTGTCAATTTTTCAACAATATCTACTTATCCGACCCTCTTTGTGAGATTTCCACACGGAATCCGTCACTGAGAATCGGTCTTCAAGAATCGTATGTTTCTGGTATGCAAATAGAATCGTCTGCGGAGTAGCGAACAGTTCTCGGTACGAATTCCTTTAAGTAGGTTGGTCCCATCGAATCGATGGCAAGACACGACGAGCAGAGTCGAACGACGGATAGCCAGCACGCAGGGTCGGGTCAACGAGGCGTGTTCAGCAGGCGGTCGGTACTGAAACTGACGGGCGCTCTCGGGGCTGTCGCGGCCTCCTCACTCGGTGTCGGCAACGTCGCCGCCGCCGACAGCACGGCCGGGTTCGGAGAGGGCGGCTACGGGGCGGACGGCTACGGGACGGAGGAGACGACGACGACGTCGTCACTGGCCGTGACGACCGACGGAGCGACGGACGTCCAGACGACGGCGGCGACGCTCACCGGGTCGGTCACCGACCTCGGCGGCGCCGATTCCGTGGACGCCGCCTTCGAGTACCGGCCCGTCGGCGGGTCCTGGTCGACCACCGCGTCGCAGACGGTCACCGCCACGGGGAGCGTCTCCCAGTCGGTCTCCGGACTGGCAAGCGGGACCGACTACGAGTTCCGCACGACGGCACTCTCCTCGAGTGGCGAGTCGGCCACCGGCACCGCGGCGACGTTCACCACGGTCACGGAGAGCACCGAGTCCCCGCCGGCCGTCACCCGGTTCAACGTCTCCGAGGCCGGTCGGAAGGACCCACACGCGGAGATCACCGTCAACTGGGACGTCACGGACGTCGACGCCGACCTCGCCTCGGTGACGCTGGAAGTCGCCGACAGCAGCGGCGCCACCCTCCGGAGCACCGCCTGGAGCTACGACGGCATCGCCACGGCCTCGGACACGGACGAGTTCCGGTTCAAGAAGGGCGGCGGCGTCGACTACCAGGTCAGCATCTCGGTGACCGACCAGGCCGGCAACACCGTCTCGGACCAGACGACCGTCTCGGCCTGAGGTCGGCGACCGAGACCGGGTCGCTATCCCAGCGGGCGAAACCAGACAGCGGCCACCAGCACCGCGAGAAAGAGGTACGACCCGCGGATCAGTAGCTTCGTCGCCAGCGACGACTCGGCCCGCTGGGCGACGAGCGCGACGGCGCCGAACACCAGCGCGGCGCCGGCACCGCTCGGGGGCATCCCCGGGAGCGTCACCGTCAGCGCCACCACCCCGACGAGCGCAGTGGCCAGCAGGCCGAGCGCCAGGCGGCGGGCGCGCCGCGGGCCGAGGACGACGGCGACGGTCCGCTTCTGGATGGACCGGTCGTAGTCGTAATCCTTCTCGTCGTCGATTATCTTGATGCCGGTCAGCAGGACCAGGAAGACGGCGGCGAGTCCCAGCACCCGGGGCGAGAACGACGTCGCCTGGACGTAGTACCCGCCGACGAGCGCCAGCGCGATCCCGGTCGGATAGCCCATCGTCGCGCCGACGGTGTTGAGGTCCAGCTGTGGCGCGTGGGCGTAGCCGATGAGCCACGTCGGCGCCGTCAGGAGGGCCGCCCACGGGCCGACGGCGAGGGCGATACCGGCCGTGCAGGCGACAAACCCCGCCGTCGCCCCGGCGAGCGCGAGGCGACACCCGGTTTCGGTCATCGGGTGGTCGTCGTCCTCGCCGCGGACGTGGAAGTCGACGTAGCCGTCCTTGACGTGGGCGGTGTAGACCGCAAAGAACATCGCCCCGGCGTGGAGGACCGCGGTCGGCAGGGAAAGACCGCCTGCCAGCAAGCCACCGAACAGGGACGTCGCGAGTGGCGGGAGCATGAAGACCGGGTGGACCTGGGAGGCGAGGGCGCGCCCCGCTGAGAGCGGCCCCGTGTCGTGTCGCGCGACTGCCATACGACGAGTCAGGGGCGCCGTCGGCAAAAAGTCTCGTACGGATGACGTTTATTGCGAGCGGTCAGCGCCAGTTGCGCCGGTCGAGGACGAACTCGGAGATGTGCGAGGCGAGGTCGCGTCCCTCCCGTTCGGTCCGGGTGTGCAACGCCCCGGAGACGGCACCGGCCTCGCCGCCGACCCCTTCGGACTCCGAGATGGGGTCTGTATCGGTCGGATAGGTCCGACGCGCCCGAACGCGATCACGGAGCGCCTGGACGGCCGCCGGTGTGAGTTCCCGGTCGAGGTGCTGGAGGTCGTACCTGACGATGTAGCCGCGGGTGGCCACGCGGACGGCCAGCACCGGATGGCCCCGGTCCGCACAGCGGTCCCAGATTGCCCGGTGTTCCGTCGGTGTCGTGTACACCGGCACGTTAGACGGTGCGAGATGATCCATCGGCCGGGCTACGGGCCGGGCCCATATCCACCCTTCGGCGTCACGTCAGACAGACTACCGGAGCGTGCTGTAACTCAGCACGGCGATGGCGACGAACTGGACGGCCCGGAGGACGAGGACGGCCTGCTGGACGTGCGGGTCGCCGGCGTAGAAGCTCTGCATCGAGAAGAAAAAGTACAGCGCGAGCGCGTTCTCGACCAGCATCGCGACGCCGAAGGTCAGCAACCCGCCGACCAGCCCCGAACGGAACGTCGTGAAGTTGCGCACCCAGACGCCCACCAGCGGGAGCAAGAGGAGGACGTTCAGCCCCGCGAGCGCCGCGGCGGCCGTGATGAGCGGCCCCATCGCCATCAGCGGACCACCCCCACGAGGCGTCGCGTGCCGTCATCGACGGCGTCGGGTCGCCCCGTCATTCGTCCATCTGCTCCACGATTCGTTCGAACGTGTCCCGGTAGTTGTCGAACCGGTCGGTCAGGAAGTACAGCTTTCGCGTAGTTCTCGTCGCCGGATTCGACGACGTCGTGTTCTTCGAGCAGTTCCATGTGGTGTCGAATCGTCTTGTAGCCCACGTCGAGTTCCTGGGCGAGTTCGTTGGCGTTCATCGGTCGCTCAGACAGCGTGTCGATGATGCGCGCTCTGTTCGCCCCGCCGCGCGTCGCCGTCAAGAGGTACCAGAGCGCCTTCTCCATCGACCGTTCCCGGTTCTGTGTGCTCGTGCCCTGGTTATAGGCCTGACTCTCGCGGGCTGGGAACGGACTGCCGGTGTGGTGTGTGGGCGACACGGAGCACTCACCGGATCGACACGTCGGAGACACATAACCGTTCTTCGCACTCTCTACCAAATTCAGGTCGAATCGGCAGCGTCCGCGAGCGCCACCGGGAGGGCGGCGCTCAGCGGAGGGCCGCGGTGGCCTCGGCCATGACGTCGATAGCCTCCTCGAGCGTCTCCAGGTCCGTCGCGTACGAGATGCGCGCGTACCCCGCCCCGCGCTCGCCGAACGCGTCGCCCGGCACGACGACCACGCCGCGGTCGATGACTTCCTCGACCCACCCGTCGGGCACCTTCGGCATCGCGTAGAAGGCTCCCTTCGGCGTCGGACACTCAAGCCCCATCGCGTCGAGGCCGTCGAGCAGGACGTCCCGGCGCTCCTCGAAGGCCTCGCGCATCTCCGCGACGGGTTCCTGGGGGCCGGTCAGTGCGGCCTCGGCGGCGAACTGCGCGGGCGCCGAGGCACAGGCCTGTGCGTACTGGTGGACCCGGAGCATCCGCTCGATGCGGTCGTTCGCGCCGGTGACCCAGCCCAGTCGCCACCCGGTCATCGAGTAGGCCTTCGAGCAGGCGTTGACGACGACGACGTTGCCCTCGGTGCTGAACTCCGCCGGCGAGCGGTGCTCGCCCTCGAACACCTGGTGCTCGTAGACCTCGTCGGAGATACAGAGCACGTCGTGCTCGTCGGCGATGCGCGCGAACGCGCGCATGTCCTCGGGCGACTGGACCGCCCGTCGGGTTGGCCGGCGAGTTCACGACGAACGCCGCCGTGTCCTCGGTGATGGCGTCCTCGACGGCCTCGGGCGCGAGCGTCAGGTCCTCGCGCAGGCCGACCGGCGTCGGCTGGCCGCCCGCGAGGTGGGTCAGCGCCTCGTAGGAGACAAAGCCGGGGTCGGGGAAGACGACCTCCTGGCCCTCGTCGACGTGAGCCTCCAGCGCGATGTGCAGCGCCTCGCTCCCGCCGGAGGTGGCGATAACGTCCGCGGGGTCGACCTCGAGGTCGTTGTCCCGGGCGTGCTTCGCGGCGATGGCCTCCCGGAGTTCCAGCGTTCCCTTGTTCGACGTGTAGGCGTCGGCCTTCCCCGCGCGGATGGCCTCGACGGCCGCCTCGCGGGCGTGTTCCGGGGTGGGGAAGTCGGGTTGCCCCAGCCCGAGGTTGATGGCGTCCTCGCCGGCGGCCTCGAACACCTCGCGGATTCCGGAGATCGACACCTGCTCGACGCGGTGGGAGAATTCGGTCATAGTATACTGTGTGAGGTGAGTGCCGGGCCGATAATTCTTCCCGTCGACTCTCGATCGACCCGGTCGTTCGAGAACCACCAGAAAGCCCCCGCCGTCTGCGGTCCCGGGACTCGCTGCGGTCCTCGGCCGCCGGCCTGCGGTCCTTGCTTCGTCCGGGTTCCCGCAGACGGCGGCCCCTTTCAGTCCCACCCGACAGCAACACCCTCTCCAGCCGATTCGCTCGGTCACAGGCTCTCTCGCGCATCCCTCGCACAGTTCCGTCGCTCGACGCAGCGAGCGACAGCGCGCACCAGGGTTCCGGGTGTAGTTCACCGCACCAGCGACATCGCGATGGCGCCGCCCCCACCCACACTCATCCCCACGATGCCCCGGTCGTGGTCCTCGCGCTCCATCGCGTACAGCAGCGTCGTCGTCAGGATGCCGCCGCTGGCACCGATGGGGTGGCCCAGCGCCACCGCGCCGCCGAGCGGATTGTGTTTCTCGGGGGGCAGGCCGAGTTCGTCGGCGACGTAGACCATCTGGGCCGAGAAGGCCTCGTTGAGTTCGAAGTGGTCGACGTCGGCCACCGAGAGGTCGTTTGTCTCGAGGAGGTCCGAGACGGCGTCACAGACGGCGAGCGTGAACTCCGCGGGGTCGCGGTAGGCGACGGCGTAGTCCTCGACGTGGGCCATCGGGCCCATCCCGGCCGCATCGACTGTCTCGGCGTCGGCGAGCAGCACCGCGCCGGCGCCGTCGGAGAGTTTCGAGGCGTTGCCGGCCGTGACGGTCCCGTCCTCGCCGAAGGCCGGCGGGAGCCGAGCGAGTTTCTCAACCGTCGTGTCCGGCCGAGGGCCCTCGTCCTCGGTGACGAGGTGGTCGCCCACCTCGACGGGGACGATCTCCTCGTCGAAGACGCCAGACTCGACGGCCTCGCTGGCCCGATGGTTGCTCCGGCGGGCGTATTCGTCCTGTGCCTGCCGGCTGATCTCGAAGCGGTCGGCGATGCGGTCGGTCAGCGTCCCCATGTGGGCGTCGTAGTGGGTGTCCCACAGGGAGTCACGAATCATCGCGTCGACGAGTGTCGTGTCGCCGTGCCGGCGCCCCTCGCGCATATCGGTGACGAGGTAGGGGGCGTTCGACATCGACTCCGTGCCGCCGGCGAGACACAGCGACGCGCGGCCGGCCTCGATGCGGTCGACGGCCGACGCGATGGCCCGCAGTCCCGACCCCGAGGCCTCGTTCACGGTGGTCGCGGCCACAGAGTCCGGGAGTGGCGACTCGACGACGACCTGGCGCGCCGGGACCTGCCCCACCCCGGCCTGGACGGCGTTGCCCATCGCGACCCAGTCCACGAGGCCGTGGTCGACCCCGGTCCGGTCCAGCAACCCCTCGATGGCTGCGCGTCCGAGTTCGGTCGCGGACCGCTCCGAGAGCGCGCCCAGGAGCGACCCGTGTGCGGTGCGTGCCCCGTCGACGACGACCACGTCGGTCATACCAGAGACGTGACGCCGAGCCTACAATACTGTTCGCCCCGTGTCACTCGGACTCGGTCGCCGACCGCAGGTCTGAAATCGCTCGCTCGAGGCGCCGCAGCGTCGCGTCCGCGTCCGTGTAGCCACGCTCGTACTCGTCGAGGGCGTCCTCGGCCGCACTGAAGAACGTCGCCAGAGCCTCGTCGGTCGGATCGTCGGTGTCAGCCATGTCCGGAGAGAGGTACGTGGGCTCCGAAAAGGTTGCTCACTGGGTCACGTCGTAGTCGACGCCGGCGTCCCGGAGCGCATCGGTGACGCGCCCGACGGCGTCACGCGTCGTCACGACGGCGGCATCGAGACCGCGGGAGGCCGCGTCGGCGGCCACCTCGCCCGGCGCGAAGTACGTCGTCGGTTCGACGCCGACGTCCCTGAGTGCGGCGACGGCTTCGACCCCCGCCGCGGTGACGATGGGGCGTCCTCGCAGGCGTCGGCGACGCCGGCGGCGTCCTCGACCGGGCCCGACCGGATGGGCGGGATCTGGACGACGGTGACGTGCCCCGGGTCGAGATCGATGACCCCCTCGAAGCCCGTGACGCCGACGACGTCGCCCGCCGCGGCGCTCGTGGTCGTCACGCCCGTCGCACCGCCGTCGTCGGTGTCCGGGGCCGCGTGCAGGAGCCCCTCGGAGAGCGAGAGCGAGACGGTCTGGCCCGCCGCCAGGTCGGCCGTAGCGATGGCGGCGTCCTCCTGGACGCTGCCCAGGACGTCCTCGGTCACCCGCTCGGTGAACCGGCGGAGGTCGGTGGCCGACTGGAAGACCCAGTCGACGCCCTCCTTGGTGACCCGGTAGCGCGACCGGCCCTCCTTCTCGACGAAGCCGTCGTCGACCAGCTCGCGGATGTACTCGCTGACGGCCTGACTGGTCACGCCGACGGCCTCCGCGATCTCGCCCTGGCTCACCGCGGGCTGGCGCTCGGCGATCTCGACGAGGACGCGAAAGCGCGTCGCGGCCCGCTTGTTCTCGAGGACGTCGACCATACTGGGTCCACGGGGGTGGGACCTAAAAACTCCACCGACGGCGCGGGCGTCACGGCTTTGTGTGGCCGGCCCCGACCCGGAGGCGATGACGCCCACCTACGACGACCGGGCGGTCCTGCTCGGGGAGACGCTCGTGGTGGCCGACCTCCACCTCGGCCGCGGGACCGGTGGGTCCCTGGAGCTCCCGGTCGGGTCGAGCGCCGACGTCGCCCGGCGGTTCGAGGCGCTGGTCGACCGACACCGCCCGAGCGAGGTCGTCGTGGCCGGGGACCTGCTACACTCCTTCCAGACGGTCCCCAGGACCGTCGAGGACGCCGTCGCCGGCCTCCGGGCGGCCTGTGCCGACGCCGGCGCCGACCTGGTCGTCACCCGGCAACCACGACACGATGCTCGGCGCCGTCTGGGACGGGCCCGCCCCGCCGTCCGTCCGCGTCGGCGACACCGTGGTCTGTCACGGCCACGAGGTCCCCGACACCGAGGCCGACCGGTACGTCGTCGGCCACGACCACCCGACCATCACCATCGAGGGGCAGCGCCGGCCCTGTTACCTCGTCGGCAGCGACCAGCTGCGCGGCGCGACAGTCGTGATGCTCCCCTCGTTCAACACGCTCAACGCGGGCGTCGAGGTCAACCAGATGCGGGCCACCGACTTCCAGTCGCCGCTCGTGACGGACGCCGACGGACTCGAACCCGTCGTCTGGGACGAGAGCGGCCGCGAGACGCTCCGGTTCCCCGTCCTCGGGGAGTTCCGTGAGATGCTATAACGGTAGGTATTTGAGCCATCGCAGTGGACCGTCGAACATGGTCCAGACCACTGCCGCACTCGCGCTTATCGGGGTCACGCTCGTCGCGCTCCTGGCGTTGTACTACGCGACGATCAAGTACGTCTCCGCGGTCCTCCTCGACGACGAGGGCGAGGACCACGAGGGAAACACGAATAGCGGCGGTCGACCCGTCTAGACCGTCGCGCGTTCTGCGACCCGTCCCTATCGCAGCAGGTCGGCAGCGACGCGGCCGCTCTCTAAGGCCCCCTGTATCGACGACCAGCGGGTGTAGTCCCCGGCCAACACGACGTTCCCCCCAGGCGCGTTGGGAGCGGGGAGAGCGGCGCGGAACCCCGGCGGCTGGGCGAACTGGGCGAAGGGAACGCGGTCGGTCCGACAGAGCTCGAGCCCGTCGAAGCCCGCCGCGGGGTACCACGACTGGAGGACCTGGCGCACCTCGCTGGCCAGGTCGGCGTCGCTCTCGTCGGGTACGCCCAGGAACGTCGCGCTGTACAGCTCCATCCCTTCGGGCGCGTACTCCGGCGCGACGGCCGACATCGGGGCCACGGTGTTGGGCCGGTCGTCGGCGGCGTTGAGGACGATGCGCTTGCCGGTGTCGGGCGCCCGGTTCGTCGGCAGCGAGAAGTACTGGGTGACACAGCCCAGCCCCTCGGTCGGGATGGCGTCGACACCGGTCAGGTCACGGGCGGTCTGTGGGTCCGTCGCCACGACGGCACCGTCGACGGCGAGCGTCTCGGCGCCGACCTCCACGGTGGTCTCGCCGGGGTCGTCGGCCCCGTCGACACTCGTCACCGCGCGTCCGGTCTCGATGGTCGCGCCGGCGGCCCGGGCCCGCCGGGCGAGTTGTTCCGGCATCGCCTGCATCCCCCGGGCCGGGACGAATATCTCTCCCTCGCTCAGCATCTTGTAGGTATACTCGAAGACGGCGCTGTCGGTCCCCAGCGAGCGGTCGAGCGTGATGCCGCCGTAGAACGGCGCGGCGAATCGCTCGACAAAGCGCGTCGAGAACCCGTAGTCGACGAGGTAGTCACGGATCGTCGACCCGCCACGGTCAAGCAGCGCCTCGGGGTCCTCGCCGGCCAGCTCTCGCTGGAGCCGGAAGAGCCGCACTTTGTCGGCCGTGCTCACCTCGCGGTTGAACAGCGTCTCGACGGCCGCCGAAGGGACCCGGAGCGGGTCCGACAGCACCGAGCGGTGGTTCGGACGCGCGATGGTCGCTCCGGGCGAGAACCGTCGCGGCGACAGGGCGTTCACGTCCAGCTCGCGCTGGACCGCCGGATAGGCCGAGAAGAGCACCTGGAACCCCCGGTCGTACGTGTAGCCGTCCTCGTGGACCGTCCGGACCCGGCCCCCCACCTCGTCGCGGTCCTCGAACACGGTCACGTCGACTCCGGCCTCGGCCAGGTGGCGCGCGGCGACCAGCCCCGCGAGTCCGCCCCCGGCGACGGCGACATCGGTCATGCGCGGGGCTTGGACCGCACCCTCCAAGAGGGTGCTGGAGGAGACCGGACGACACTTGGTTCTCCCGGCCCCAGAAGCGGTCATGGAGACGACGGCGGCCTTCCGCGGCCTGCGATGCACCGAGTGCGGCGAGCGAACCGACCCAGGGGTCAAGCGCTGTCCGGCGTGCCAGGGCCTGCTCGTCGCCGACTACGACGTGCCGGCCCTCGACCCCGAGGACCTGCCCCACGTCCGCGGGCCGGGGCGATACGAACCGTTGCTCCCGTTCCCGCGTGATGCGACGGTGAGCCTCGACGAGGGGGCGACGCCGCTGGTCCCGGTCCCCGAGCTCGCGGACGAACTGGGCGTCGCCGCGGTGTACGTGAAAGACGAGGGCCGCAACCCCACCGGGTCGCTGGCCGACCGGAAGCTGTCGCTCCCGGTGACAACGGCCGTCCAGCGAGGGGCCGAGCGAGTCGCGACGCCGTCGACGGGCAACGGCGCACAGGCCACTGCTGCCTACGCCGCCCGGGCCGGCATCGACTCGACGGGCTTCGTCCCCTCGCGGTGTCCCTTCCTCAACAAGGCGATGGTCAACGTCCACGGCGGCGACATGCGCGTCGTCGAGGGGCGCTACCCCGACGCCGTCGACGCCTTCCGCGAGGCCGACGGCGACTGGACCGCCGTCGCGCCGGGCGACCCCTTCCGCGTCGAGGGGGCGAAATCGGTCGCTCTCGAGGTCCTGGAGACACTGTCGTGGACTGCCCCGGACGCCGTCGTCCACCCGACCGGCCACGGCGAGACGCTCGTCGGCCTCCAGCGCGGGTTCGATGCGGCGGCCGAGAGCGGCCTGAGCGAGGCTACCCCGCGGCTCTACGCCGCCCAGCCTGCCACCGCCGACGCCGTCGCCGAGGCGTGGGCCGCAGGCCAGTCCGAACCGGCGCGAATCGAGCACCCGGACACCATCGTCGGCCCGCTGGAGATCCCGGACCCCGCCGCCGGCGAGGCGGCGCTGGGCGCCATCGACGAGAGCGACGGCGGCGCCGTCAGCGTCGAGGACGAGGACACCCTCCGGGGTGCCGTCGACTGCTGTGAACTGGGGCCGGAGGTCGGCGCGACCGGCGGCACGGCCGTCGCCGGCGCCCGCACGCTCGCCGCGCGGGGCGCGTTCGACGCCGACGACGTCGTGGTGCTGGTCAACCCCGTCGCCGGGAGCAAGGAGGCCGACCTCCTGCGCTCACACCTGATGAGCCGCGGGCTCTGAGACCACCCGAATCGCTTTGTCGCGGACGCTCCTCGCTCCGCTATGCCCTCCGACGTCCGCCCCGACCCCGACGCCTCGCGCCTCGACCGTTACTTCTGGGCCCGCCACGCAAATCCCAAGAGCGGGTGGTCCCGTGTCGTCTCGCTGCCGCTGCTCGTGACCTGCATCTACTACCGCAACTGGCGCGGACTCGCGGCAACCCTCGCCTTCGTCGTCCTCAACCCGGTCCTGTTTCCCCCGCCCGCTGACGACAGCGCGTGGATGACGAGAGTCGTGCACGGGGAGCGACTCTGGACGAGGGGCGAGCACGACCGCTTTGGCTACCCGGCGGTGCTCAACTACGGGAACGGGGCAGCCACACTGTACGCAATCTACGCGGCCCTTCGCCGTCATCCCCGGGAGATGGCGCTCGCGACGGCGCTCGCGATGGCGCTGAAGCTCTGGTTCGTCGCCGAGATGGTCCACCTGTACGAGGCTCAACAGCGAGGCTGAGTCCGCCGTGGTCACACCGGCCCCGAACATTTTTGTGAAATGGTTGTCAATTCCGGTCGTCGAACCACTCGCCATCCATGTCCGCCAGAGCTACACTCGCCCTCCTGCTCGTCGCCTGTCTCGTCGTGACCGCCGGCTGTTCGTTCCTCGGCCCGAACCCGGACAGCTACACCAGCACCTACGAGTACAGCGTCGGCGTCGATGCCAACGAGACGCTGCGGAACGTGACCGTCAGGGTTCCCCTGCCAATCGTCGACGGCGAGTCCGTGGTCGACGCCGAACTGGTCGCCCCGAACGGCACCTTCGGCGCGGACTTCGACTCCGGCGGCGAGGCGGCAGGCGAGACGTTCGACGCGGCGGTCGTCGAGACCGACCGCGGACCGATGCTCGAGCTCTCGACCGACCGCCTGGCCGTCGAGACGCGCTACTTCCGGTACGTGGAGGAAGACGGGCTGGGTCGCCAGGAAGAGATCTCCGAGGCGGAGTACGACCCCGACAATCCCAATCACGCCAAGCGGGACCGGCGGACCGTCGCGACGACGGTGACCGTCGACGCGACCTACCCCGTCGAGACGCGCGACCCGGTCGGCGTCTCGCCGACGCTCTACGGCGACGGCGTGTCCCGCGAACTGACCGAGTGTGCGCCCCCCTACCGCGACGAGACGGTCTGTTACGACTACGACGCACCGGTGTATCTCGACTACGAGACGACCGACCGGGCGCTGGTCGAGAGCACGGTGTCCGTCAGGGGCGCCAACGAGTGGTTCTCCGGCGGATGGACGGGCAACGACTATCAGGACAGAGTCTACGTGCGGGCAACCGGGTCACAGGACGGGTGGAGTACGGCGTCCGGATACACCGAGACCGGCCGAGGAAACTACCCGTCGCCAGAGCCGTGACTAGGAGGCGTGCTGTTTGGCCGTCGTGTAGGCCTCGCGGACGCGCTTGAACTCCGCCTCGTCGCCCCCGTGGTCCGGGTGGACCTCCTTGACGCGGCGCCGGTAGGCCGACTTCACCTCGTCGATGGTGGCGGTCTGCTGGAGACCCAGTTCGGCGAACGCCTGCACCGTCGGGTGGACCTGTGTCTTCGGGTCCGGCCCCAGGTCGACCTCCGGGACGTCGAAGGGGAGGCGGGCCCCGAGTTGCACGCCCGGCATCTCGTGTTCGACCAGCACCGGAATCGTCGGCGAGCGCTCGATGCGGTAGTACGCCCGGGCGTCGAACGTGATGGCGACGTCGCGCTCGGGCAGATAGAAGGCGACGTGCTGGCCCTCGACGAAGTGATTCTCGGCGAACTGCTCGTCGATGGCCCGCAAGTACTCGCGGAGCTCGGTCCGGCGCTTGGTCTCGCCGCCGTCGTACAGCTGTCGGGCCGGTCGCTCGGTCGGGAACAGGCGGTCCGCGGCCACGAAGACGACCGCGACGGCGAGGCTAAACCCACCCCCGAGCAGGAGTCCCATGGCCAGCCAGTCCGGCAGCGTCCCCAGTGCGCTCTGCACGCGCCAGCGTTGGAGCCGAGCGGTAAAGAAATGCTCGCTGCCCGCCTCAGCCGATGTAGCGGAGGTCCTCGTCCGACGGAGCCGGCGCGTTCTGTCCCTCCATCTCCTGTATCTTGCGCACGACCTCCTCCATCTCGTCGGCGCGCTCCTCGAGCGACGCGTAGTCGACGTCGAAGCCGATGACGTCCTGCAGGACCTCGAGGACCGCCTGGGCGCTCTTGGGATCGACGAGGTACCCGGAGGTCTCGCCCATGAGACAGGTCGCGGGGACGTCGCGGCGCTCGGAGAGGCCCAGCAGCAGGCCCGAGACGCCGACGATGCCGCCCGCGGGTTCGTCCTCGCGGAACTCGACGCCCGCCGCTTCGAGTTCGTCGGCGAACTCGTCGGTGGTGGTCGCGCCAAGCACGTCGTACTCCTCGATGAGTTCGCCGGTGGGCACGCCGCCGAGGGCGAACACCCGCCGGACGCCGAAGTCCGCAGCGACGTCGAGGAAGGTGTCGGTCAGGCCGTAGTGCCCCTGGGTGTCCTGTGCCTGGTGGTCGCCCGAGAGGACCAGCAGGTCCGGGCCCTGCTCGGTTCGTACCGCGTGGAACTCGGCACAGGCAAGTTGGGCGCGACCCTCGTCGATGGTGACCTGCGGCGGGAAATGCGTCGAGTAGACCCGCCGGACCAGTTCGCTGTCCAGTTCCTCAAGCAGGTGCTCCGCGGCGAGTTTGCCGACGTGCCCCACCCCGGGCAGTCCCTCGATGAGGACCGGGTCCTCGAGGGCCGGGTCCGCCACTACGTCGATGTCGAATTCGTCCATACCCGCTAATCCCGGCGCCGGCGCTTAAGAGAACGTCGATACTCGCCGTACCGGTCGGTCGGGTCGAACGGCGCCGGGGCGCTGTTGACCGCCTCGGCGCCGCAGTCGGGACACGTCGCCGCGAGTGTGTACACCGGGCGCTCGTGTGCCGTCTCCCAGTCCGAGCACACCCGGATGTCCGATTTCATCGCCCTACTCGTCGTCTTCGTGGCGCTCGCGGTGGAACTCGGCGGTGCCGCCGTGCTCCTCGACGACGACCCGTGCGCGGTCCGCGCTCGCTTCGAAGCTCGCTCTCGGCCGTCTTGTAGTCGGGCGCTCGCACCTGGATGCGGTACTCGGGGGACCCGACGTAGGTGACCTCGAGTTCGATCTCCTCGGGAACCTCGCCGTTGCCCTCGGCGGCCTTGAGCGACTCCTTGATGACGTCCACGCCGTCGCTGGTCGGACAGCGCAGGTCGACGTAGCCGGTGACGTTGACGTAGGGCACCGAGACGTTGTTGCGCGCCGTCTCGACGATTGCCTCGACCTCGTCGTCGTCGAGGTCGGTGTCCTCGAGCGCGCTCTCGCCGTGGATCGCCGCCGCCTCGAAGCCGTCGTACAGCGACCCGAACTCCGCGAGCAGCGCGTTGGCGATGGCGCCGTAGGTCTCGTCGTCTAAGTCCTCGCCGAAGGCCAGCTCCATCCAGTTGTCGGCCTTCTGCTCGTTTTTCCACTCCTGGATCTTCTCCTTGCGCTGGTGGTCGTTGACGTCCTTGATCGAGAGGTCGATCTGCTGAGCGCTCTCGTCGACGTCTAAGACCTTCGCGACGACCGTCTGACCCTCGTTGACGTGGTCGCGGACGTTCTTGATCCACCCGCTGGCGACCTCGGAGACGTGGACGAGCCCGCGCTTGCCCTCGTACTCCTCTAGTCGACGAACACGCCGAAATCCTCGATCTCGTCGATCTTGCCCACGACGAGTTCGCTGGGCTCTGGCCAGCCGCTGTATTTCATCCTATCGTGCCTCGACGACGGCGGTCACTTCGCCCTCGATGTCGGCCTTCCCGCCGGTCGGGCGGGCGAGCGTGTGGCCACAGACGGCACACGAGACCTCGCTTGCGGCCTTCTCGAAGATGGTCTGTTCGTTCTCGCAGTCCGGACAGGCGACGGTGATGAAGCTCCCTGCCATGCTTACTCCTGGAAGGTGAGCCGGCCGGCGCGCCATCCCTCGCGGAGGTGGGCCTTGCCACACTCCGAACAGCGGTACTTCAGGTCCGTCTTCTTGGTGGGTTTGTCCCCACCCGGGACCTTCGAGAACTTGCCGTCGTTCCCGATACCGGAGTTGCGCTTGCGCTGGCGGTCGATCCACTTCATCCCGGTCTCACGGCCGGACCGGACCTTCTCGACCTCGTGTTCGTGGTGCTCGTTACAGTGCGGACAGTACGTGTTAAAGCGTCGCGGCATCTCCATAGATATCGACCTTACGGAGCGATTTGACGTGACCGCTTAAAACCCGTTTGGTTCGGAGTCGGGCCGCCGTGCGTGGTTTGGTGGGCGTTGCCGCACTCGACCACGCGCTCGGACACGCCCGTCGTGTCACCGTTTGAACCCCGACGAGGCCACGAACGGCACATTCACACCCACAACCCGTGATGGGGTCTGGATGCCGTGGCAACAGCGCGCGCCCCGCTCGCGAGGGCGTCCGTACTCGGTGTCACGACTCGCTCCCCGTTCGGATTCGCCGGCGAGTCGAGGAGGCAGTGTTTACTTTAGCAGCAATCGGTTCAGAGAGCCAGAAAGCCCCGGCCGAAGCCAGGTGATCAGCCGGCATGGATGGGGCTGAAAGGCAGCGAGGGACCGGCGGTCCCTCGGGCCGTGCGAACGGGCACCGCGTGCCCGTGAGCAGAGGCCGCGCTATCGGCGAACCCCGACGACGTCACCGAAAGCCGCGACGCGTCTTTCGAGATGCTGAAAATCGCCGCTGGCGATCTTCAGATCACAAGCACCTACCGGAGCGTGGTTCGAGAGACCGGCGGTCTCTCGTCATCTGCTCACGGGCCGTTGGCCCGTTCGCAGATTCGTGGGACTCACAGAGTCCCACGTTCATCACGAAAATCTTCGATGTTCGAACGACAGCGAGTCGCGGGTCGCGTGGGACCGACGGTCCCACGTCTTGATGAGCGGGCCTTGCGCGGCGCTACGCACCGCGAAGTCGAGGCGGCAATGCCGCCTCGCTGCCCGCGAACCAAAGCCGATAGCGCGGGGGCTTTCTGGCTGGTCACGACCTGAATCTCGTAACTAAACACCGCCGTCGAGAACGGGCGGAGTGTTATATGGCACCGGAGCGGTGGAGTCACCATGGCAACCGGCCTCTTGCTTCCGGCAGAGCACGACGACGTCAGGGCGTTCGCGGACCGGGCCGAGTCGCTGGGGTACGATTCGCTGTGGGCGAGCGAACTGTGGGGTCGGGACGCGTTCGTGACGCTCACCACGGCCGCAGCACAGACGGAGACGATAGACCTCGGGACCGCTATCGTCAACGTCTACGGCCGCTCGCCGGCCACGTGGCACAGGCCGCGGCGACCCTCGCCGACGCCGCGTCCGGCCGGGTCCGACTCGGTCTCGGGACGAGCACGGCCAAAGCCGTGACCGACCTCCACGGAATGGCCTTCGACAATCCGCCGCGTCGACTCCACGAGACCGTCGAACTCGTCAAGCTGTTCCTGGACGGCGACGACCGGGTGACCTACGACGGGCAGGTGTTTCAGGTCGCGGACTTCCCGCCCTTAGACCAGCCCCTCCCGGTCTACGCGGCGGCCCTCGGAGCCGCGAACCGGCGCGCGACCGGTCGCGTCGCCGACGGCTGGTTGCCACACAACATCCCCTTCGACAAGTTAGCAGAGAGCTACGAGACGGTCGCAGAGACCGCCAGTGACGCGGGCCGGGACCCGAGCGAGATCACGGTCGTGCCGTACGTCCCGTGCGCGGTGAGCGAGGACACCGACGAGGCTGTCGCCGCGGTTCGCAACCACCTCGCGTACTACGTGGGAAGCAGCGAGGGCTACGAGAACGCCGCCGCGCTCTCGTTTCCCGACCAGGCCGCTCGAATCGCTGCCGCCTGGCGCGACGGCGACCGCGACGCGGCCCGGAACGCGGTCACCGACGAGATGATGGCGCAGCTGGCGATCGTCGGTCGCCCGGACGAGGCCCGGACGCAGTTCGAGCGCCTCGCGGCGCGTGACGTGGTCGACGACGTCATCGTCACGATTCCGCTCGGTGCGAGCCGCGCCCTCCAGGAGCGAACTGTCCGGGAACTCGCCCCGAGTAGTCGCGACTGCTGATGATAGGGACGGCGGCAGCCTCCGATGGCCTCGGCCTCGCAGCGCACGCGTGTCACCTATCGTGCAGTGTCGAAGCGGACCGGACCACTCGGACGAACCACTTCTGATATCGACGGGACCCCACGAGCGCCGGACTCGCCTTCGACATTTCTAAGTACGCCGTTTCCGAACCCCTTCGCATGAAGAAGCTCATCATCCACGGGGATCCCGGCCTCCGGAAGGGCGGCCGCATCGAGTACGACGGCGAGGAGTACGAGGTGTTCGCCGTCGCGCGCCAGGGCGACTGGCACGGCCCCGACCGGCCCCAGCTGTGGTGTACTATCGGGAGCGAAGACGAACAGGAGACCTTCGAGAAGCAGGACTACATCCCGATGCACCTCGACACCGAGGACATCGAGGCCGAGGGCGTCACCGTGCTCCGCGAACGCGGCGCACCCGCCGGCGAAGCCTGAGCAGGACGTGTTCTACGACAGCCGCTACAGCTGCTCGGGGTGGACGCGATATATCACGACGTCACCCGCGCGTTCCACCGGCGTGATACCCGAGAGATGGTCGACCGTTATCTCCCCGTAGCGGTTGCGCTCGGCCGGGCCGACGTAGACGTAGCGGACGTCGTAGGCCCGAAGGAGGCGGATTTGCTCGTCGGCGCTGCCGGTGTAGATAGTGCGAACGTCCGCGACGCGGGCGTCGTAGACCGACTGGTTGCGGTACTGGGCCTCGTGGGTCCACCCGGCGACGGTGGGGATGCCCGTCAGGCTCGCCGGCGCACTCGCGCCCTCGCCCTCCGCCGGGTCCCACCCGTA
This sequence comes from Haloarcula regularis, assembly GCF_029338315.1. GTDB lineage: Archaea > Halobacteriota > Halobacteria > Halobacteriales > Haloarculaceae > Haloarcula > Haloarcula regularis. Next base: position 3,367,849 of record NZ_CP119794.1, on the reverse strand, counting down.
GTCGGCCGGCGCGGCCGTAACTATCGTCGGGCGGCCTTCGACCGTCGCGTCGAGCCACCGAATGGCCTCTGCCTCGCCTGGCTGGGTCCGCTCCAGGTGGGCCAGGCCGTCCAGCGTCGCGTCCCCGCCCCGCTCGGCGTGGTTCGCGAGCGCGAAGGCGCCGTACAGCGACGTCGAGAGGACGAGCAGCGTCACGAACACCGTCGTCGCGGGGCGGACCCAGTGGGTGCCATCGAGCGCGGCCGGCCGCTCTGGTCGCCAGCGCGTCAGCAGCCACGCGAGCACCGGGCCGACGGCGACGCCCCAGAGAATCCACACCTGCATGTAGGTCTTGAAGACGGTGTTCATCCGGCCGATGTTCTCCCGGACGAAGACGAACTCGACGAGCAAGACCAGGCCAGCCCCGGCGAGCACGAGGACGGCCTCGAAGCCGAGCGGGCGGTCGCCGCCGTCGGCCAGGGCCGGGACGGCCGGGACGGTCCGTTCGAGCGCGGGCGAGCGCGCGAGCAGCCACGTCCCGACCAGTATCGGGACCAGGACGCCGACCGCGGCAGCGTCGAGGACCGTCGCGACGGCGACGAGCGCGAGCGTCGCCGCGCCGACGAGGCGGGCCCGGGCGGTCCCGACCCCGCGACCGAGTCGCGCGTACAGGTACAGTGCGAACGGGACGACGAAGGGACCGTGGACCGAGAGCAGTTCCACCAGCGAGATGCGGTCCGGGAGGACGGCTAACTCGCGGCCGCTAGCGGGCCCGAGCCAGAAGGGGAGCGACCAGAGCAGGCCGACGAGGAGGACCCCGGCAGCGACCGAAAGGGCGAGGCCGACTCGGGTCAGCTCGTGAGAGACCCCCGCCGAGGGAATCCGGGCCCGGAGGCCGGCCGGCAGGAGCGACGACGGGTCGGCCGGCGCCACCGCGACGGTCAGGAAGACGAGGCCGCCGACCGACGGGAACGACCAGGTGTTCGTCACCGCGACGACGCCGCCGACCGCCGGTATCGCGCCGAACAGCAGGGCCAGGCGTCGTCGCCGCTCCGTCGCTGGCGTCTGCCAGTAACTGAGACAGAGCGCCGCGACGAGCAACAGGAAGCCCGTACTCATCATGTGGGCGTGGAGGTCGCCGTTGAGCCAGGCGAACAGCGGGAACTCGTCGATGACGAACGCCGCCGACGGTTCGTAGGTGGCGAAGTCGCCGGCGTCGTCGGTGATGACCCGGCTCGCGCCCCAGTAACTGAACGCGTCGGGGCCGTTGGCCAGCCCCTGTGGCTCGTAGCCCGTCGCCGCGAGCACCGACTGTCGGAGACCGCCGGGCAACAGCCAGATCGCGAACTGCGCGGGTGTCGAGAGGTTGCTCGCGAAGCCGACGAAGAAGGCGCCCAGGCCCGCTGCGAGTCGCCGCGGGAGGCCCCGGTCGGCCGCGATGGTCCCCGCGAGCCCGTACGCGGCCGTCACCAGCGTCGCGTAGCCCCCCGCGAGCGCGAGGTTGTAGGCGAACTGGCCGGGCGTCCCGGTGAGTCGAGCCAGTATCGAGGCGGCGAGGTGGCCGCCGTAGTAGTACGCGACCGGCTCGCCGGCGAACCACATGTCCTCCAGAGGGAGGCTGTCGGCCCGCAGCAGCGACTGCAGCAACCCGAAGTCGAGGAACTTCTCGCCACCGAGCGAGACGATGGCGGGGTCGAGCGCGCGAATCCAGACGACAAACAGGAACCCGACCGTGAAGACGACGGCCGCCTCGGCGGCCGCCCGTTCGTCCACCGAAACGCCACGGTAGGACAGTCCGATGGCCGTCGCGACCAGGAGGACGAGGCCGGTCCAGACGCCCAGCGTGAGCGAGAGGCGCCCGACGAAGTACGTCGCGAGCCACATGATGCCGACGGCGACGGGGACGCCAAACGCCGCGCCGCGGTCGGCAAAGCGCGGACAGAGCGACGCCGCGACGGTCCCACCGGTGTAGAGCAACAACAGGTAGAGCGCGAGCCAGAGCCCGACGAGGCCGTACTCCATCGGTAGATAGACCGCAATCCTGTCCTATACCTCTTTTGCACCGCGACGGCACCGTCACATTCGAACTGTTTTTACTCGCCGGGAGTGGACTCTCCCCCATGTCGGATTCCGTCGGCGTCGTCGTGCCCGCCTTCCGCCCCGACGTCGACCAGCTGCGAGCGTACGTCGCGGCCATCGACGACGCCCTCTCGCCGGCGGCCGTCGTCGTCGAACTCGACGACCCTCGGAAGGGCGTGCCCGCCAGCCTCGCCGACCTCCCCGCCGAGATCGAGACGGTCCCGTACCGCCGGGGAAGGGCGCGGCCATCACCGCCGGCTTCGAACGACTCGAGACCGACGTCTACGCCTTCGTCGACGCAGACGCCTCCACGCCGGTCCACTCGCTCGAGCGCATCATCGCACGGGTGACCGACCGCGGCGCGGACCTGGCCGTCGGGTCCCGCCGCCACCCCGACGCGACGGTCACCAGCCACCAGACGTTCGCCCGCCGCTTCCTCGGCGACGGGTTCGCGTGGCTGGCGGGCCGACTGCTCGCCGTCGACCTCTACGACTACCAGTGTGGCGCGAAAGCCGTCAGCGCCAACACCTGGGAGCGTGTCCGCCGGCACATCTACGAACCCGGCTTCGCTTGGGACGTCGAACTGGTCGCCATCGCGGGCGCGCTGGAACAAACCGTGGTCGAAGTCCCCATCGAGTGGGAGGACCGACCCGGGTCGACAGTCTCGCCGGTCCGCACCTCCGTCGCGCTCATGCGTGCCCTGCTGGCCGCCCGCCACCGGGCGAAACGGCTCAGCGACAGTCGCCTCCACACCGCCATCGCCGCCCGGCGCGAGCAACCGACCGCACTCGTCGACCAGGAGCGATGACGGGCCGGCTGGCACGACTCCGCGGGGCCGTCCCCGACCGCTTCGAGGCGCTCGTCTCGGGCGTGCGCTTCGGCCAGTTCGTCTCCGTCGGCGTCGTCGGCGCCCTCTGTGATACGACGGTGCTGGTCGTGCTGACCGAGGTGTTCGGCGTCCTGCCCGAGATCGCTACCATCCTCGGCATCGAGACGGCAATCCTCGTGATGTTCGCCATCAACGACAACTGGACGTTCGACGCCGAGGGGGACCATCGGTCGCTCGGTCGCCGGCTCCTCCGGTCCCACGCCGTGCGGGCTGGTGGGAGCACCACGCAGTTCGTCGTCTTCGTCGTCGTCTACCGGCTCCTCTTCGTCCCGCTCTCGCTGCTCGGACTCGACCTCTGGTTGCTCGTCGCGAAGGCCGGCGGCATCGGGGTCGGGATGTTCGTCAACTACGTCTTCGAGAGCCTGTTCACGTGGCAGGTCCACCGGTCCGACTGAGCCGACCGCGGTACTAATTCACGGACGGCGCCTGAATCACAACCCTTAATGAGCGGCCGGGGTTAGCGAGAGGTAGCGGGATGGGATAGCCAGGAGATTCCGGCGGGCTCATAACCCGCAGATCGGTAGTTCAAATCTACCTCCCGCTATAATTTTGCTGCGAGCAACACGCGAGCAGCAAATTCTCTCGGAGTAGATTTGAAGTAGACCACGAGCGACTGGCAGGAGCGACGTGGGCGTCGTTCAAATCTACCTCTCGCCATCAACCTGATATTCTTTTTACACTTCGTAAGCAGGCTAGGACCTCTACGTCAAGGCGCATCATAGATGTGCGAACGCTGTCGTACTGCTCATCAAAGCACAGTCACGGAAAATCATAAACTCCTTTTCTGAACCCTCTATAAGCAATACAGCGGTGGGTGATCAGCCTCGTATTTAAGTACTATTACGAGCCCAACCACTCTCGTTGGAGTCATCCAGGGTGATTGTACGCCGTAAGAGATCTAACATTCGGCAGACAGGACTGACGGGAACGCACTTATCAAAACGCTCGTGTTCCAGCTCGCGGTCGAGAATGAGACTATTTAGGATCCGTCTCGGAAACAAAATTCCAATCATAATAGCCAGTAAAGACGGTTAGACCACTGGAAGTAGCGTTTCCGACAATCCCCGAACTGAAAGAGCACATCCTACGGGAATCGTCCTAGGTACCGATCGGTCTCCAGTCTACACTATAGGCGGGGGAGCTCTCCAAGGTTGGCCGCCCAACCTGTTTCACCCCCCTATCCCTCGGAAAATCGACGGTGTCAGATGTGACAGGAAAGCTCGATTGAGGGTGCAGTCGGCGAAGAACCGATAACCGGCGCTATCTTATCCGTCGCCGTGCTCGTCGGTGATGACGACCTCGCCGTCGACGACCTTGACGTTGATGAGCGTCTTCGCGTCGTAGCCGGCCTCGTCGAGTTCGTTGACGCCGTCGTCCTTCTTGATGACGCTGACGACGTCACAGATCTCGGCGCCGATGTCCTCGAGCGCGCCGGTGAGCGCGGCCAGCGTGCCGCCGGTCGAGAGGACGTCGTCGAGGACGAGGACGCGGTCGCCCTCGTAGACGTCGTTGACGTACATCTCGTTCTCGGAGTAGCCCGTGACCTGCGAGAGCGACACCTCGCCGTCGAGGCCGTACTTGCGCTTGCGGACGACGACGAGCGGGATGTCCGTCATCAGCGAGACGGCCGTCGAGATGTGGATACCCATCGCGGCCGGCGTGACGATCTTGTCGATGTCGTCGAGCTCCGCCTTCCGGATGATCTTGATGACGATCTCGCGGAGGAGTTCCGGACGGAGCATCGGGACGCCGTCACTGATGGGGTGGACGAAGTAGTGATACCCGTCTTTCTCGATGATCGGCGCCTCGAGCAGCGACTCCTTGAGCTGGTCCATGTCGTCGGTACTGCAAGCCCGTACAAAAATTCTCCGTCAGCGACTCACAGCAGTGTTAGCACGTCGGCAAGTGCTCGCACCATCGGGAGCGCGTGAGCGTTGCCGAGCGGGTAGTACTCGAGGGCGACCAGCAGGACGAACAGCGTCGGGACGGCCGTCGCGACGCCGAGCAGCACGGCCCCGGCGCGGCCGGCCCACCCGTCCGACCGGCCCGCGAGCGCCCACAGACCGAGTGGAATCCCGGCCCCGAGCGCGAGCAGCGCGTGGAACTGGAACGCCTCGCCGAGGCCGTCGGCGGTGAGGGAGACGACCACGACGACGAGTTGCCCGCCGACCAGAAGCGTCCCCGCGACCGTCCAGGCGAACGGTCGCCAGTGTTCGGTGAGCGTCTGCCGGACGACCGGAAGGCGAACGACCAGGTAGACGCCAAGCGGGAAGAGCGGGAACAGGTACCGGACGGTTATCTGGGCGTGGATCGGGAGCCGGCTGACGTACTGCAGCGTGAGCCCGACGACGGTGAGGAGAGCAAAGCGGTCCACGACGCGAGTCGCCGGGAGGACCCGAGGTGGGAGAGACAGGTCGGTGGCTCGCACCTGCGCGGCTCGAAGTGCACCCACGGCGACCAGCAACACGGGGGCCGACTCGAGCACCGCGAGGTTGACCGCCTCCTCGTTGTCCAGGTTCAGCGTGCCCGAGGTGTGGCCGGACCGGACGAGCGTGTGGTAGATTTCGGCCGGCCCGGCCAGTATCGACTCGAAGCCGACGAGAAGTTCGCCGGCGAGGATCGCGAGCGGCCGGAGGAACGTCGAGACGACCGACAGGAACGGCGAGAGGGCGAGGAGCAACGGCTCGAGCGGGCCGGTCGAGCCTCCACTGGGCCCACCGACTGCCGAACTCACCGCGTCGCCACCACCGCCCGAGACGGCGAACAACCGCGGCGGTTTGAGCGGCGACCCGACGACGAGCGCGTTCGTCACGAGGAACGGAACCAGCGAGAGGGCGAACGCCACCCCGACGATGGCGAGCGTCCGGGCGCTGTTGTCAGGGGCCGTCGGCACGTCGGCGACGGCGAGCGCGACGAGCAACAGGAGCGCCTCGGGCGCGTGGACCCAGGCGTATAGGCCGACCGTCGCGTACGCGAGGCCGCGAAACGTCGCCGGGCGACCCACCAGCGTGCCGTCGGCGTCGGTCCGACTCCTGTAGAGGAAGTACGCGACGGCGACGACGGCCGTCGCCGTGAGCGCGTGGCGCTTCGGCACGCTGGCCCAGAGCGCGAGCGGCGTGCCCAGGACCAGCACCACGGTACCGGCCAGCCCCACGCGCGCCGAGTGCAGCCGCGACACGAGGCGGTAGAAGAGGACCGGCGTGAACGCTGCGACGCCGAGGTGGAACAGCTGCAGGGCGTAGAGGTGCGTCATCTCGCCGTCGAGCGGGCGCGCGAGCGCGACGTTCAGGCCGAACAGCGCGAGCACGCCGACGCTCCCGGCGACCGTGAGACGCTCGTCGTCGAGGTGACGCCCGACGGTGACGACGAGCGCCAGCAGCGCCAGCGACCAGAGCGCGACGAGCGCAATGCGGAGGTCGACGGCGCGTTCGAGGCCCTCCAGCGCGAGCCAGACCGGGAGCGAGAGCACGATGGCGCCGTAGTTCCGCGCGATGAGCGCGTCGCCGACGCGTTCCGCACCCGGGGTATCCAGCCGCAGGCCGTAGGCGACGTCGGTGAGGACGAGCTGGCCGTTCGAGAGGCTGTAGAGCCCGTTGGCGAGGGTGTAGGAGTCGGTGATGAGAAAGTCGGTGCGCCAGACGAGGCCAAACAGGCACAGCGAGGCGAAGAAGACGGCGAGGCCCAGTCCGTCGCCAAAGAGGACGGCCACGGTACGGTCTCTGAGCTGCTCGAGCGGAGTGTCGGTCCGGAGGTTGGTGACCGATTCGGCGACGCTCATCCGGACACCTCGATGGTGACGTTCCGCGACGCGACGACGGTTTCGCCGCTGGAGTCGCGTTTGACGACCGAGAGCCGGCCCTCGTACGACGACTGGCTGATTGCGTTCAGCGAGAACGTGTCCGACCGCATCGTCAGTCGATACCGGTCGCCCGTCGACGGCCCGAGGAAGTGTGTCGTCGTCCGCGTGTAATCGAGCCCGGCGATTGTCAGCCGATAGGAGAGCGTCGGACTCCCCTCGAGTGTGCTGAATCGAACCGTCGTCGCCGGCACGGTCAGGTGGTAGTTCTCTGCTCCGAAGGACGCCCGCTCGAAGGTGGCGGATTCGGGGAGGGTGATGTCGGCGACGGTGGCGGTCCCCTGGCCGTACGCCTGCTGGGCCGGTTCGGACGTGAGCGCGACGCCGGGAACGAGGGGCCCGGAGACGAGCGCCGTGACGAGGATGACGCCGACTGTGCCGAAAACGACGCCGCGTCCGTAGTCCATCGTTAGAACCCACTGGATAGCCGGAAATAAATGCATCGTGGAGAGCGGTGGCTGTGGGATGGAAGAAACGTGGAAAATCGAAGTTAGTTAAGCGTCAGGCCCTTCGTCTTGAGCGAGGGTCGCGGAGTTGTCGCCTTCCTGAGATTCGAAGACAACTCGCACTTGATAATTGGACGGGACACCGTCGTCAGCATCGTCACCAATGCGTGCGCCGTTTCCTGCAGTTACCTCGCTATCGGAGTTAACGTCACCATCGACTGCTGTAGAAGTCCATAATCCGGTGTTACCATCACCATTTGAAGTGTCGTTGTCCATATTAGAACCACGGATATACAATTCTGAAGCAGAGATCGTGTCTCCACCATCGTGGGTAATTGTTAGTGCACGCTCTTCACCGCCTTCGTAATCGAAGGAGAAACTCGTCTGAGGAGTCGTTTGCTGTGCCTGGTCGCCGAGTCCGAGGACGAACGACGCGATGACCGCGGCCAGGATGACCGTGATCGCGACCATCAGGATGACCCCGATGACCGGCGAGACGGCGTCGTCGTCGTTGATGAGTCGTTTGATATCCATTGTGTTCTCCACACACCGGTTTTGTCCGAGCAGTAAGTCGGCCTTATCTCCGGTAAGGAGATATTTCGCTGCTCGTGGAGGTGTGCTTGGTTGGTGTATCTACGTGTTCTGACTTATAGCCGAAGCACCTTTTAGACGTTCAATCCCGCCTTGAAACGGGCCAAGAGCGCGTTGAAGCGGCAATTCAAAACGAATCGGTCAGAGAACAGGTCAGCAGACTAATCGTCACCGTGGTCGGCAAGTTCACCAAAAGGTGCTGTCCACCAAACCGAACGCAGCTATTCGTCGTCCGCTTTCTCCTCGGCGTACCCGCTGAGCGTGACCTCGCGTGCGACGTACGTGTGGTACGCTGCCGAGCCCGTGAGCACGACGGCCATCACCGTCGCCCATACGAGCGGGGGTACGAGCGTGAACGGGTAGATGCCCACCCAGAGAATCGCGACGACGGCGAGACTAATGGCGCCCAGCGAGAGGTAGTACTCCTGCCACGGGAACTCGCCCCCCGGGACGATCTCGAGGTAGACCGTCAGCTCGTTCGTATGTGGCGTTGTGTCGATGACGCCGTTCTCGGAATCGTACGCGACGATACCCGCGTCGTGCATGCGCGGGAGATGTGTCTGCTGGAGCGTCGTGTACACGCGCTTGCGCTGTGCGCTCGAGACGTCCTCGGGCGCGCAGTCGTACTCCTTTGCAGCCACGTCAGAGGCCAGGTTGCCGAGTTCCACTGGGCCGCCGTTTGTGCGCAGATACTGGAGCACGTAGCGACGACGCTCGTTCTGGAGGACGTCGAAGATCTCGCCCTTCGACAGTCGGTCACTCGACGTGGGGGTCCCGGATCCCGCCGTCTCCTGGCTCATTGCTGGGCAGGACCCCGTCGTCCCGTTCGTCCGGAAACCATCCGATACCTGGGGGTGTGCGGTGCGCACTAATAACTCCAGCGGTGGGCGTGATTCCCGGTGAAAAATCCGCAAAATCCGAATCTAGTGATTACGCTTCAGGGCCTTCCCACCGCCCGATAGTCGCCGTGCTCCCGCCGTTGGGATCTTCATACACGACGCGAACAGTGTCGGAGTTGGCGACGTTGACGCTAAGGGTTCGGCCGGCATTTATCTCAGACTTCGTATCATATTGTATATCCCCATCACGGTCTGTAATATCATTGCCCCAAGCGCCGTCGTCTTGTGAGCCGCGAATGTACAGATTTCCAGCTTCGATACTATCGCCGCCGTCGTGGGTGATATTTAGCGTCCCATCGCCATCAACGCTACCACTGTCTTCACCGTTGTCCCAGTCTTGAGAGAGACTCGCATCGTAATCAAACGAGAAGCTCGCTTGCGGAGCGGTGTTACTGACCTGGTCACCGAGGCCGAGGACGAACGTTGCGATGACGGCTGCGAGGATAACTGTAATCGCGACCATCAGGATGACGCCGATGACCGGCGAGACAGCGTCGTCGTCTGAGAGGAGTTGTTTCGGGTTCATGTCTTGTGTCCACGCACACCGGCGGTGCGTATCGCACGGTGGTAACAAGGCCTTACTGTTCGGAAGCAAGGTCTTGTTCGCGGAGGTGTGCTAGTTCACGCTTGGAATGCAGCGCATATATATCCTGCTCACTATTCAGCGATTCAATTACACCTTGAAACGAGTTCTCAGACGCCGAAGTACTGAAATTACCTTTAGTAATCTAATTTAAGTAAACAGTCACTATAGCTGTCCAATCGTCGGTAAGTGTGACCTATCGACGACGGCGTCGGCCGCCAGTCACCGAGTCCATGCGGATGGTGCCGCGATAAGTGGCGCCGGTCCTATCGACCGGCGGCCAGGAACGGAGAGGGATCAGGACAGAGCGAGCATCGCGAGTGCGACGAACACCGCCAGCACCAGGATACTGAACCCGATGCCGGCACGAAGCGGGTAGGCGAAAGAGTCGTCGTCCTGTGCCGACGCACGTAGACGCCGGACCACCTCGTTTGGCTCGGAGACGACGTGGGTCGTCACCGACGTCGCCCGGATCACCGCCCGGTCGACGGCCGCATAGAGGTCCGTCGTGGCGTAGACGAGCGCGCGCATCCCGTAGAATGCAACGGGGTTGTACAGCGCGTCGACGTCGGGGACGCGCCCGAGCTTCGAGAGAGGCTTCTTCGTGGCGTAGAAGCCGACCAGTCCCGCGACGGCGAGCGCGAGGCCCTCGACGATGTGGCCGACGGTGTAGGTCTTGTAGACGTGCGAGACCACGCTCTCGCTGGTCACGTCGAACGGGAGGATGCTGAACAGCGTCCCCGGGAGGAGGCCGTAGCCGACGCACAGGACCGCGACGGCGACCATCGCGACGGTCTGCCCGCGGTTGGCGTCCTTCACGCTGCCGTCGTACTCGCCGTGGAAGAAGGCGTAGTAGCCGAACTTGATGAACGACATGAACGTGCCGACGCCCCCGAGCAGGAGGAGCCACTCGAGTGTGGTCCGGTCGGTGCCGAGGGTGAGCGGCCCCGCCGCGAAGTCGTAGTGCGCGCCGGCGATGACGATGCCCTTGCTGACGAAGCCGTTGAAGCCGGGGAACCCGGCGATGGAGAGGGCCGCCACGGTGAAGGCGACGGCGGTGATCGGCATCTCGCGGGCGAGACCGCCGAGTTTCTTCAGGTTCTCGTTGCCGGTCCGGTAGATGACGACGCCGGCAGTCATGAACAGCAAGGCCTTGTAGAGGATGTGATTGTAGACGTGGGCAAAGGCGCCAGCCTGGGCCAGCGTCGTCCCGATGCCGACGCCGGCGACCATGTAGCCGACCTGGGACTGGATGTGATAGGAGAGCAGGCGGCGCATGTCGTTCTGGAACAGCGCGAACATCGCGCCGAAGACGGCCATCCCGCCGCCCATGTACGCGATGGCGACGTTGCCCTCGGGGAACGCCCGGTACATCCCGTAGACGCCGGTCTTGGTGGTGAAGACACAGAGGAACACGCTGGCGGCGATGTGGGGCCGCGGGTAGGTGTCGGGCAGCCAGGCGTGCAGGCCGATGAAGCCGACGTTGACGCCGATGCCTACGGCGGCGAGAGCCGCGGGGAGGCCGGCCGTGATGCCGTCGCCGGTGAACATGAAGGTCCCCTGCGCGACGTAGTGCTGGAGGATGGCCGCCATCAGGAGCGTCCCGCCGATACCGTGCAGCAGGGCGTAGCGGAACCCGGCGCGGACGGCCGCACCGCGGTAGTGCCACACGAGCAGCGTGCTCGTGACGGCCATCAGCTCCCAGAAGAAGATGAGCGTCAGCCAGTCGCCGGCGAAGACGGCGCCGAAGCTCGTTCCCACGTACGAGAGCGCGAACGCCGTCTGGACGTTCTCCGCGTCGCTGGCGTAGGAGTACAGCACCGCGACGGTCCCGATGATGCCGAAGATGAGCCCCATCAGCCGCGAGAACTCGTCGACGTTGAGGAAGGCGACCTGGAAGCCCAGGAACGTCGTCTGTAGGTGGGTGCCGGCCGGGACCGAGAGCGACCACGGGACGGCCAGCGCCGGGACGAGCGCACCGAGCGCGTGGGCGGGTTTCCGGGGAAGTATCCCGACGAGTATCGCCGTCGCGAGCACGACGACCACCGGCGGCACCAGCGTCAGCGTCGACATCAGACGACCACCCCCGGGAGGCCGGTGACGACGGCCTCGACGATGCGGAGGAAGACGGCCGTGTCCGGGACGGTGCCCAGCAGGAGCGAGAGCGTGGCGGCCGTCAGGATGGGTGCGAGCATGAACCAGGTGCTCTCGCCGCCAAGCCAGCCGCGGTCGTCCCAGCCGTCGGCGGGCGGGCCGCCGTGGTGCTCGTGGTCCTCGTGGTGCTTGCCGAGGTGGTCGACGTGTTCCGGTCGGGGCATCTCGGCGTCGGCGTCCGGCTCGGTCACGGCTTCGTCACCGCCGTCGGCGCGAACCGCGGTCCGCCCGCCCAGCACCTCCTCGAGGAGCGGTTTCTCGTCGTAGGAGTCGGGCGACTCGAAGAACGCCTGGTAGACGATGGGCCAGAAGTACGCGATGTTGAGCACGCCCGAGACCAGCAGGGCGGCGGCGAAGACGAGGCTCCCGCCCTCCAGCGCGCCGATGATGATGTACCACTTGCTGACGAACCCGGCGACCAGCGGGATGCCGGCCATCCCGGCCGCCGCGACGCCGAAGGCGACCATCGTCAGCGGCATCCGTGTCCCGATGCCGGCCATGTCGCTGATGTCGTCGGTGTGGGTCTCGACGTGGATGGCCCCCGCACAGAAGAACAGGGTGAGCTTCATGAACGCGTGGGCGGGAATGTGCAGCAGGCCGCCGACGAGCGCCGGACCCTCCAACAAGGCGAGCCCCAGCACGATGTAGGACAGCTGGCTGATCGTCGAGTACGCGAGACGGCGCTTGAGGTTGTCCTTGCGGAGCGCGATGACGCTCGCGGTCAGCAGCGTGAACGCGGCCACCGCGGCCAGCGGGAGGTCGACGCCGAGGTCGGCCATCACGTCGGGGCCGAAGACGTCGAGCACGACCCGGGCGATGCCGAAGACGCCGCTCTTGACGACGGCGACGGCGTGGAGCAGGCCCGAGACGGGCGTCGGCGCGACCATCGCGTCGGGGAGCCAGGAGTGCATCGGCATCAGCGCCGCCTTGACACCGAACCCGGCGACGAGCAGGGCGAACGCGGCTCTGGCGAGCGTCGGGTCGGCGTTCGCGAGCGCCGCGATGCCGCCCGGCGTGAACGCCGTCGTCCCGCCGGTCATCCCCGTCCCAGTCAAGAAGAACACGAGCACGGTGCCACCGAGGACGGCGACGCCGCCGCCGAAGGTGTACGCGAGGTACTTCCGGCCGGCCGCGCGGGCCTGCTCGGTCTCGTCGTGGGTCACCAGCGGGTACGTCGAGACGGTCAGGAGTTCGTAGAAGACAAAAAGCGTCAGGAGGTTCGCCGAGAACGCGACGCCGATCGCGGAGGCGAGACTCGCGGCGAAGGCGGCGAAGTACCGCGTCTGGGCGTGTTCGTTCAGGCCGCGCATGTAGCCGATGGAGTAGAGCTCGTGACGATCCAGAGCAGGCTCGCGAGCAGTCCAAACAGGAGGCCCAGCGGGTCCACGCGGAGAGCGAGTTCGATGCCGGTCGCGAACTGGCCGACCGAGAAGACGTAGCGGGTCCCCGAGAGGACGCCGGGGACCATGCTCGCGACGACGGCGAACTTCGCGAACGCGACGGCGATGGTGACGGCCTCGCGGACGTTCGGGCGCTCCTTGAGCGAGAGGATGACTGGTATCGCGACGGCCGACACGAGCACGGCGAGCAGGGGTCTGAGTGAGGCGACGTCTGTCATTGGTCCAGGAGCGGTGGGAGCGTTTCGAGCAAGGTCTGTTCGAGTGCCGGGACGGCGGCGACGAGGGCGACGGCGAGGACGGCCGCGCCGACGACGACAGCGAGCATCCCGGTGGAGACGGGGCTGTCACCGCCGTCGGCGACCGGCGCGGCCCCGGCGTCGTCCTCGCCCTCGTAGATAGTCGGTTCGGCGAAGTAGAGCCGTTCGACCAGTTTCGCGAAGTACGCGAGCGTCAGCAGCGTACTCGCCAGCAGGACGACGACGACGGGCCAAATCTGGGCCCGGACGGCGCCGAGGACGATGTACCACTTGCCGACGAAGCCGATGGCCGGGGGGACGCCGACCATCGCCAGCGCGAGGACCGAAAAGCCCATCGCGCCGACTGGCACCCGACCGCCCATCCCGGCGTAGCCGTTGACCGTCGACGCGCCCGTCTCGCGCTCGATGACGCCGGTGGCGGCAAAGAGGCCACCCTTCATCACGGCGTGGCCGAGCAGGTGGACGGTGGCGCCGACGACGGCCGTCGGCGTCGCGATGGCGAACCCGGCGACGACCAGGCCGAACTGCGAGACCGAGGAGTACGCCAGCATCCGCTGGACGCTGCTCTGGGAGACGGCCAGCGCGCTGCCGGCGACGATGCTCACGCAGGCCAGCCCGACGAGCGTCCAGCGCGCCACCGGCACCGCCGTGAGGAAGTCGACGGTGAACACCGAGAAGAGCACGCGGGCGAGCGCGTACGCCGCGACGGTCGAAACCAGCGCCGAGATGAACGCGCTCACCGTATCCGGCGCGTTGGCGTAGGCGTCTGGTTGCCAGGTGTGCAGCGGGAAGAGCGCGACCTTGACTGTCAGGCCGCCCACCATGAGCGCGAAGGCCGTCAGGACGAGCGGCGACCCGTAGCCGATGGCGGCGATCTTGCCCGCCAGGTCGCCCATGTTCAGCGTCCCCGTGACCGCGAGCAGGTAGCCCACGCCCAGCAGGTACAGCGACGCGCCGACGGTGCCGATGATGAGGTACTTGAGCGCGGCGACGGCCGAACTGGCCTCTCGGCCGCTGGCGACCAAGCCGTAGGCCGCCAGCCCCGTGATCTCGAGGAAGACATAGAGGTTGAACACGTCGCCGGTGACCGCCATCCCGGAGAGGCCGGTCACGAGCAGGAGGTACTGGCTGTAGAAGGCGTTCGAGCGCGGGCCTGCCCTGCGCGCGTAGGCGAGCAGCCCCAGCGCGACGGCGCTGACCAGGGCCACGACGGCCGCCGAGAGCCCGTCGACGACGAGCTCGATACCGTAGGGGATGGCGAAGCCACCGACCGCGTAGTCGATGGTCCCGCCGGTCCCGACCGCCCACGCGAGCCACCCCGCGAGTGCGGTGTGGACCGCGAGCGTGAGGGCCGCGATGGGCCAGCCGGAGCGATTCGAGACGAGGCTCGCCACGAGCGGTACGGCACCGCCGACGATGGGGACGACGACCAGTAAGACGGGGAGTTGTTCAATCATAGTAGAGCTGTTTGAGGGTCTCTTCGTCCAGCGTCCCGTACTCCGAGTAGATGCGGATGATGAGCGCCAGCGCCACCGCCGTCAGGCTCACCCCCACGACGATGGCGGTCAGGATGAGCACGTGGGGCAGCGGGCTGACATAGGGCCCCCCGCCGTCCTCGATGACCGGCGGGTTGCCCCCGGCCCGGAAGGCCAGCGTGATGAAAAACAGGAAGATACCCGTCTGGAAGATGTTCATCCCGATGACCTTCTTGACGAGGTTGCCCGACTCGACGAGCATGTACAGGCCGATGCCCAGCAGGACGACCACCGCGTAGTAGTTGTAGTGGGTCTGGAGCAGGTCGAGTATCATGCCTCACCCCCCTCGCCGTCGACGACGTGGCCGTAGCCGGCGGCCAGCAGGAAGAGGCCGATGGCGACGCTCGCGACGATGGCGCCGATGCCCAGTTCCACAAGTTCGATACCGTACTTGCTGGCCTCCTCGTAGATGAACAGGTATTCGTTGTACTGGAGGAAGTTTCCGCCCAGCGCGATGGCACCCAGGCCGATGGCGGCGAACGTGAGGACGCCGCCGGAGGCCAGCGCTGCGATGACACGCACGTCGACCCACTCACGCGTGGTTTCGATGCCGTAGGCGAACGCGAGCATCATCACCGTCGCGCCGGCGATGACCCCGCCCTGGAACCCGCCGCCGGGCGAATCGGCCCCGTGGAACATCACGAACAGGGCGAAGGTGAGGACGAACGGCGAGACGACCCGCACCGTCGTCATGATGATGGTGCTCTCGACGTAGAGTCCGGGCTGGTCGTCGGCGCTCATGCGAACACCTCCTGCCGGAGGACCGACAGTGCGGCCACGCCGGCGACGAAGACGACGACGGCCTCACCGAGCGTGTCGAACCCACGGTAGGCCGCGAGCACCGCCGTCACCGCGTTCTTGACGCCCGTCTCCTCGTAGGCGTTGGCGACGTAGTACTGGGTCACCTCGCCGGCGACCACCGGGGCCGTCGGGTCGCCGATGGCCGGCAGCGAGGGTATCGTCGCGCCGAGGACGACGACGAACGCGCCGACGCCGACGACCGTCCGCAGGCGGACCGACTCGAAGCGCCGGGCCTCGTCCGGCCGGACGGTGTTTGCCATCGCCAGCAGGAACAGGATGGTCATGATGCCGGCGCCGACGGCCGCCTCGGTCAGGCCCACGTCGGGGGCCTGGAGGATGACCCAGATGATAGAGACCCAGGCTGTAGGCCGCGAAGGCGATGACCGACGAGAGGAGGTCCCGGAGCAGCGCCGCGCCCAGCGCGCAGGCGACGACGAAGACGATGAGCACCGCCTCGATGAACGAAAGCGTCATGGGTCGCCCTCCCGGTTCTCGGCGGCCCACGGCCGGATGCCCTGGTCCTCCGCCGCCCGAGCGATGGCGTGGGCCGCCGTCGGGTTCGTCAGGAACATAAAGAGGAGCAGGAACACGGCCTTGATCGTCGAGAGGTCAGTCTGGATTGCGAGCGCGACGGCCGCCAGGGCGAGGACGGCACCGAGGGTGTCGCTCTTCGACGCCGCGTGGGCACGCGTGTAGATATCCGGAAGTCTGACGATGCCGACGGCTGCGACGCCGCCGAAGAAGGCACCGACCGCCGCGAGGGCGACGATGGCCCACTCGAGGGGCGTCACAGCACACCCCCCCGCTCGACGGTGAACTTCGAGAACGCGATAGACAGCAGGAAGTTCAACAGCGCGTAAACGAGCGCGATGTCGAGGAACACCGACTGGTCGAACGCGCCGGCGACAAGCGCGATGGCGATGACGGTGTTGGTCCCGACGACGTTGACGGCGATGATACGGTCGAACGTCGTCGGCCCGGCGAAGACGCGGTAGAGGGCAACGACGGCGAAGACGACGAAGGCGCCGGCGACGGCCAGCAGCGCCGTTTCGAACTCAACCATCGTAGGTCACCTCTTCGCAGTCGTCGCGTTCGCCCGGCGACGCGATGGCTGCGGCCTCGCGGCCGTAGAAGACGAAGCGGACGGCCCGTTCCAGACCGCCGGCCTCGAGGTCGTCGCGGGAGTTGTCCGTCAGCGAGTGGACGTTGAACGCGCGGTCGGAGACGCTTATCGTCAGCGTCCCCGGCGTCAGCGTGATGCTGTTGGCCAGCGTCGTGACCGGGGCGTCGCCCCAGACGGCCGCCCGGTAGCGGACGACGGTGGGGTCGATGGGCAGCGACGGGTGCAGGACCACCTTCGCGATGTGGAGGTTCGCCAGGGCGATCTGCCACAGCAGATAGGGAACGTAGATAGTCATCCGGACCAGCTGGACGGGCACGCGCGTGATCGAGGGTTGCTTGCTGAAGGCGATGGGTGCGAGCAGCGCCGAGACCAGCGTCGCGGTTATCGCACCCGTAAAGAAGTCGAGCGGCTTCCACGGGCTCAACAGCAGGTAAAACAGGTACGAGGCCGCGAAGACGCTCAGGTACTTCGGGAGCGTCGCCGCGCGGGCCAGCACCGTCTGTCGGGCCTCGCGCTCGACCGGGGCTTCCTCTACCTCGAGGCCGTTCCTGGCGAGCTCGATCTCGAGCGGGCGCAACATTGGCGCGGCGCCACCGGGGTTGTACTCGGGGTCGAGAATCGCCCGGCCGATGTCGCGGTCGGCCGCGTACTCGAGGAGGACGTCGGCGTAGTCGCCCGGACTGAACAGATAGCGGTCGGCGCCGACCACCTCGAGGGTCACCGAGAGCCCCTCCGGCGGGTCGCCCCCGAAGTCCTCGTCGGTCCAGACGGCGACGCGGTCGAGCAGGTCGGTCGCCGCCCCCAGTTCCTCCGGCGCGTCGGGGTCGACGGCACGGGTCCCCGGGACGACGACGAAGTGGAGCTCCACCGGTGCGTCGCCGTCCCGCCGGAGCGTCTCGGCCTGGTCGATGGCGTAGGCGACGGTGTTTCGCACCGTCACGGAGTCGTCGACTGGGACCAGCAGTCGGTGTGGGTCGGGTACAGTCACAGTAGTTTGAGAATCCTGTGTATCGGAGATTGGCGCGCTGTACTGTCGGTGTCGGTGAGAAACTGCGGGACACGCAAAACTATTTCGCAATGAGCCACGCCCCCCGCTCAGGTCTCGAGTTCCGACGCCAGTTCGTCGGCGACGCGGGCGCCGAGTCCCTGTTTGTCGCCGGTGTACTCCGTGACGCCGCCGTCGCGGACGACGAGTGCGCGGGTCCGGTCGGCACCCATGACGCCGGCGTCGTTGGCGACGACGAAGGCGAGGCCGACCCGGTCGCGGAGCGCGCGGGCCTGCTCGACGAGGGCGGCGTCGTCGCCGTCCGTCTCGACCTTGAACCCGACGATGGGGAGGTCCGGGGCGGTTTCCCGGACCGTGTCGATGAGTTTCGGCGTGGGTTCGAGTTCGAGGGTCAGCCCCGACCGGCCGCTGCGAATCTTCTCGTCGGCCCGCTCGACGGTGTAGTCCGAGATGGCGGCCGCCGAGACGAGCGCGTCACAGGCCGGCGCCAGGTCCGTCGCCGCCGCGGTCATCTCCGCGCCGGACTCGACCGGCTCGACCGTCGCGTACGGGACGTCGGGCCCGTCGTGCAGAAGCGTCACGTCGGCCCCGCGGACGTAACACGCCCGGGCCACCTCGCGACCGGTCCGGCCCGAGGCCCGGTTCGAGAGCGTCCGGACCGGGTCGATTGACTCGGTGGTCGCCCCCGCTGTCACGACGACGTGGCAGTCCTCGAGCGGGCGCTCGCCGGCCGCCCTGGCGACGTCGGTGACGATGGCCGCCTCGGTGGCGATCTTGGCCTTCCCCTCCTCCACGCGGGGGTCGACGAACCCGACGCCCCAGGACTCGACGCGCTCGATGGCGTCCAGCACGCCCGGATGGTCGTACATCGGTTCGTGCATCGCCGGGGCGACGACGACCGGAATCCCGGCCCCAAGCGCCGTGGTCGCACACGTCGTCACCGGCGTGTCGTCGATGGCTCCCGCGACCTTCCCGACGGTGTTGGCCGTCGCCGGCGCCAGCAGGAGGACGTCGCCCCACCCGTCGGTGCCACAGAGGCCGACGTGCTCGACGGCACCGGTTATCTCTGTCACCACGTCGTGCTCGGTGGCGAACTCGAGGGCCCAGGGGTGGACGATACCGGTCGCGCTGTCGGTCATCACGGCCCGCACGCTGGCCCCCTGGCGGCGCAGCTCGTGGGCGAGTTCCACCGTCGTGACCGCCGCGATGGACCCGGACACCCCGAGGACGACGTTGACTCCGGTCAGCATGGCCGCCTCTTCGCCCCCATCCGCTAAAAGTCCCGGCCTCTCTCACTGTCGCCGTCGGTCGACGTACCGCTCGATGGCCCGCGCGTTCCGGTCGTTGACGCGCAACCGGGCGTCGAACAGCGGGCCGACGAGCGGGATCGACCCGACGAGGAAGTCCAGCGCGACCCAGCAGAGCATCGCCCCGAGCGTGCGCGCCGGGAGGCCGACGCGAAGCCCCTCGAAGACGACGTACAGGGACACGAGGGCGGCGACGGTGTCGCCGGAGACGGGTACGACGCCGAGCAACGGGTCGAAGCCGACCCTGACGTCCGTGCCCGGAATCCGCACCGCGCCGTCCATGAGGTAAGCGACGCGGCGGGCGCGCTCGAGGCCGGCCGCCCGTTGGTCGTGTGTCCGGTAACGTACCATCGGTCTGGCGTCCGTCTGGCCTGTCGTTACCCCGTCTTCAGGCAAAAGGCTAGGCCCCGCCGTACAGCCACGGCCCGCGCCACGCCGGACTCACTCCTCGGCTTCCTCCGGGGCCCGGACGGTCAGTACCGGCACCGGCGCGGTCCGGACGAGTTTCTCCGTGACGCTTCCGAGGAGGTACCGCTCGAGGCCGGTCCGGCCGTGGGTCCCCATGACCACCAGGTCGACGTCGTTGTCCTCGACGTAGGCCTGGATCGCCTGGTAGGGCACGCCGTGGACGATCTCGGTGCGGATGGACCCCACACCCTCGGTCGCGAGGTCGTCCTCGATGGTGCCGACGGCGTCCTGTGCAACGTGCTGGAAGCTCGTCGAGTATCAGGTCCGAGCGGACGTCGACGCCCATCGAGCGGACGTCGACGACCGAGAGCGCGTGGACCGTCGCGTCTGTCGGCTTCGCCACGGCCGCGGCCGGTCGGGCCGCCGCGCGCGCCCCCTCGCTCCCGTCCGTCGGGACGAGGATGTTCTCGAAGGAGACGTCGGCGCCGCCGTCCGTCCCGTGGACCGTCAGGACCGGCACGTCGGAGAGGCGGACCACCTTCTCCGCGACGCTCCCGAGGACGTAGCGGCGGACGCCGGTCCGGCCGTGGGTCCCCATCACCACGAGGTCGGCGTCGTGGTCGGTCGCGTAGGTGCGGATCTCCTCGTCGGGAATCCCGTGGCGGACCCCCGTCGTCACCGACAGTCCCTCGGTGTCGACGGCGGCCGTAAACTCCGCGAGGTCGGCCGAGGCCGTCGCCTCGGCGTCGTCTATCTCCGTCGCCTTGCCGAGGAAGCGACTGTCGACGACCGTCAAGACGTGGACCGTCGCGTCGTGTTGTCGGGCGAGTTCGGCGGCCGTCGCCAGTGCTCGGTGGGCCTGGTCGCTGCCGTCCGTGGGCACGATGATGGTGTCGAACATCTGTACCCGACAGTTCGGGCGACGCGGGCTTAAATTGTTGCTCGCCCGATAGTACATCCCGGGAGGTACTTTTAGGACCGGGGCACCCCTACGGCGCCCCATGGTCGCCGTCCGCCGCGTCGTCCTCGACGTACTGAAGCCACACGAGCCCCCGTTGCCCGCGTTCACCGAGCGGATCACCGGGGTCGAGAGCGTCGCCGGGACCACCGTCTCGCTGGTCGAACAGGACAAGGAGGTACAGACGGTCAAGGTCACGCTGGAAGGCGAGAGCGTCGCCTACGACGACGTCGAGGGCACTATCGAGGAGCTGGGCGCGACGGTCCACTCCATCGACGAGGTGTCCTGTGGCGAGTACGTCGTCGAGGAACGAGCGACGTTCCAAGACGCCTGACGTGCCCTCCGTTCGCAGTCGAGCTCCGGTCGCTGCTCGCACGGGAGGACGTCCGCTCTATCTCGCGCCGGTACTTCATCTCGAACGGCTTCGACGGGACGCTGACCAGCATCGGCATCGTCGTCGGGGCCGTCCTGTCGGGGGTGCCCGACGGGCTGACGGTCATCAGAATCGGGCTCGGCGCCGCCGTCGGCCTGGGCACCTCCGCGGTCTGGAGCGTCTGGGAGATCGAGCGCGCCGAGACCAGAGCCGAGATACGGCGCATCGAGCGCGCGATGCTCACCGACCTGGACGACACGCGGGTCCAGCGAGAACACCGCAGTGCGCGCGTCCTCCACGCGACGATGAGCGGCCTCGGGCCGCTGGTCGGCATCCTCGTCCCGCTGACCGCCTTCCTCTTCGAGGGGTCGGTCTTCACGATGGTCGAGGCCGCTGTCGTCTCCGTGGCCCTCGGCATCGGCGTCCTCGGCGCGTTCGGGGCCTACATGGGCTCGATCTCCGGCCAGCGGTGGTACGTCGCCGCCGCGCGGATGGGGCTCGCGGGACTCGTCGTCGCGGCCGTGAACCTCGTCCTGCCGGGGTGAGTCCCGCGGGCGCTCAGACGGTCGGCCGGGCGACGAATCGCTTGACCACCCACCCGACGACGACGAACAGCGGACCGCCGATGGCGAGTGCGCCCGCCAGCAAGCCCCAGTCCGCGAGCGAGAGCGGCACCGTCCCGAAGTAGGTCCGCAGCGGCGTGTACAGGACCGCGAGGTGGAGTAGAGTCGACAGCGCGACGGCGCCCGCCAGCCACGGATTCGACAGGACGGGCGTGTCTCTCGTCCAGCGGACCACGTACAGCTTGGCGAACTCGAAGACGACAAACCCGGTGAACACCATCGTCATCGCGTACGGCGTGGCCGCCGGCGCGCCGTCGAGCGTGACGAACATTAGGCCGAGCATGACGGCGGTGGCGACGAGCCCCGCGCCGGCGATGAACGCCACCATCTCGCGGTCGATGATGCCCGACCCCCGCTCCCTGGGGTCGCGGTCCATCACGTCGCCGGAGGGGTCGGTGCCGAGCGCCAGCGCCGGCAGGCCGTCGGTCAGGAGGTTGATCCACAGCAGCTGGACCGCCGGCAGGATGAGGTAGCCAAAGAGCGACGCGATGAACACCAGCAACACCTCGGCGGCGTTCGCCGAGAGGAGGTAGCCCACGAACTTCCAGATGTTGTCGAAGATGGTCCGCCCGCGCTCGATGGCAGTCCGGATGGTCGCGTAGTTGTCGTCGAGCAGGACGATGTCGCTGGCCTCCTTCGCGACGTCGGTACCGCGGACCCCCATCGCGATGCCGACGTCGGCGTTTCAGCGCCGGGGCGTCGTTGACGCCGTCGCCGGTCATTGCCACCGCGTGGCCGTTGGCCTGGAGCGCCCGGAGAATCCGGACCTTGTGGACCGGCTCGGCGCGGGCGAAGACGTCGATCTCCTCGACCCGCTCGCGGAGCGTCTCGTCGTCCATGCCCTCGACGTCCGCCCCGGTCAGGGACGCCGACTCGATGCCGACCTGCTCGGCGATGGCGCGGGCCGTCACCTCGTTGTCGCCGGTGATCATCTTCACGTCGATACCCGCCCGGTGAGTGTCGTCGATGGCCGGGGCCACCGCGTCCCGCGGCGGGTCAATGAGCCCCTGGAGGCCGACGAAGACGAGGTTCTCCTCGGGGCCGCCCTCGTCCGAGCGGTCCTTGTAGGCGAACGCGAGCACGCGCAAGGCGTCGCTCGCGAAGTCCTCGACCTGGGCCTGGATGCGCTCCCTGGTCGCCTCGTCCATCGGTTCCGGGCCGTCCTCGCGGAGCACGCGGGTCGCCCGTTCGAGGACGACCCTGGGTGCGCCCTTGACGTAGACGACGTCCTCGTGAACCGTGGCCATGCGCTTTCGCTCCGAGGTGAACGGCACCTCGTCCTCGCGGGGGCGCTCCTCGCGGAGCGCGGCAACGTCGAGGCCGTGCTCCGCTGCCGCGGCCAGGAGGGCCCGCTCGGTCGGGTCGCCCTCGTCGTCGGTCGCGTCGTTACAGACCGCGCCGATCTCGAGGAGGGTACGCAGCCGGTCGTCCGACTCGGGCCCGGCGTCTGCCTCGCCCGCCTCGCCCTCGACGCGGAACGACTGGTCGTTGACCCAGGCGACCCGAACCCGCATCTCCCTCGGTCAGCGTCCCGGTCTTGTCCGTACAGACCACGTCGACCGATCCCAGCCCCTCGACGGCCGGGAGGGTCCGGACCAGCGCGTTCTCGTCGGCCATCCGCCGGACACCGAGCGCCAGCGTCAGCGTGACGACGGCGGGCAGTCCCTCCGGAATCGCGGCGACGGCCAGCGAGACGGCCGTCAGGGCCGCCTGGACCAGCGCCGTGCCGCCGGCGACGAGCAACGGGACGATGATCGCAGAGAGGACCACAACCGCGAGGCCGAGGCGCCGGCCCAGCTTGTGGAGGTCGCGCTGCAGCGGCGTCTCGGGGTCCTCGGCGGCGAGCAGTTCCGTCGCGATGGCGCCCATCTCCGTCTCCATCCCCGTCTCGACGACGACGGCGAGCGCCCGGCCGCGGGTGACGTTCGTCCCCTTGTAGACCACGTTGGGGCGCTCGGCCAGCGGCGTGTCCGCGTCGACGGCCTCGACGTGTTTCTCGACGGGCATGCTCTCGCCGGTCAGTGCGGCCTCGTCGACCTCCAGGTTCTGGCTCTCGAGCAGGCGACAGTCCGCTGGCACGACGTCGCCCTGGCGCAGGCTGACCACGTCGCCGGGGACCAGCTCGGTCGCCGCTATCGTCGCGTCGGTGCCGTCACGACGGACCCGCACCTCCGGCGTGGCCAGCTCGCGCAGCGCCTCGAGGCTTCGCTCGGCGCGGTACTCCTGGACGAACCCGAAGATGCCGTTGCCGAGCAAAATCACCGTTATCAGGGCGGCGTCGACCGTGTGCCCGATGGCAAAGGAGAGGGCCGCGGCCGCGAGGAGGACCCAGATGAGCGCGCTCGAGAACTGGTCGAGGAAGACCCAGACCGGGTGCCGGCGCTCGTCGGTCCGTATCTCGTTGTGGCCGACGGAATCGAGCCGTTCGGCGGCCGCGTCGCTCGAGAGTCCCTCTTCGGTCGTCTCGAGCTCCGCCAGGACGTCCGACGCCGAGCGTGCGTGCCACTCCATTGTCGCTGGCGGGCTCAGTCCCCCCTGGCCGCCTGTCGCTCGGACGCGGCGCGTGCGCCCGGTGTCGCGCCGGCCGCCCGACGCCGGTGCCCGGAACACGGTCAGACGTCGGCCCGGAGTTCCTTCCGGGCGGTCAGCTCCTCGGGGACGAGCCGGAGGAACTCGAAGGTGATGTCCCGAACGGGCACGTCGAAGACGTCCACGAGCGGGATGTCGACCCGCTCTAAGCCCGCGAGCGTGTCCGTCTCGATGCCCTCGGTGTCGACGGCCTCCAGGCGGCCCTTCGCGACGACGCTCACCCAGCGGTCGGTCTCCTCGTCGCGGCCGTAGGTGACGAAGGTGACCGGGCGGTCGAGGACCTCGCCTTTCTCGCTGTCCAGGCCCGTCGCCAGCCGGAAGTAGAACGTCGTCTGGTCGGGGTCGTAGCCGTACGAGACCGGGACCGAGTGAGGCGAGCGGCCCGGTTCGGTCTCGAACGAGGCGACACCGGTCCCGCCGACGCCCAGGAACTCGTCGCGCTCCTCGGCGGAGACCGCTGCGCGGTGTGTGTCTTCCATACGTTATGTAACTCTACCGGAAGTAATAAAGCCACGCCGGCACCGGGGAACAGACCTATTACGGCGGATTGCCAACTACTGGCATGCGCGAGGTAGGTCGGACGACGCGCCAGCGCATCGCGGACCGATTGCGCGAGGGGCCGATGGCGGCCGGGACGATCGCTCGGACGTTCGAGATACAGACCAGCGACGCGCTCACACACGTCGAACACATCGCCCGGTCGCTCGATGCGACCGACGAACAGCTGCTCGTGGCGCCCCCGGAGTGTGACGCCTGCGGGTTCGCCGACTTCGACGACCTGACCAACCGGCCCAGTCGGTGCCCGGAGTGCAAACACGAGCACGTCTCGGAACCGGCCTACAGGATCCAGTAGCCGGCGCGGGTCGGCAACGTCGAGGCCGCCTACTGGCCGGAGAACCCGATGCGGCCCCGCGAGGAGCGGTCGTGGTCGCCCGAGGGGCCACGGTTCTCGAACTCGTAGCGGTCGTCGGTGAGGTACACCGCGCCGTCCTCGACGCGGACGGCTATCTCGTCGAGTACCGCCCCCTCGCAGGGGCCGTAGTTGCAGTACCCGGAGTCGGACTCGAAGGTCGCGCCGTGTTTCTCACACACCAGTTCGTCGCCACGCATCGTCGCCCCGCTCCCCTTGTCGAGGCGGACATCCCGCCAGTGGGGCAGTAGTTCTCGAAGGCCACGACACCGTCAGATAGCGACACCAGGAGCGCCTCCTCGGTGTCGAACCCGTCCCGGACCGTAAACAGGAGCGTCCCGTCGTCGGGCACCGCCTCGAGTGGGGCGATACGACTGTCCTCGTCCATCTCGTCTCCCCGTAGGACGGTCCCCGATTTCAACGTTCGGAAGCGTTGCCGGGCGCACGTAGCCTTATTGTCACTCGAAGAGTATATACACCCATGAGTCGAGTCGACATGGACGCCATCCAGATCGCGGAGTTCCTCGATAGCCAGCGGACCGGCGTCCTCTCGATGGGGCGCGAGAACGACGGCTACGGCGTGCCGCTCTCGTACTGGTTCGACGACGACACCAGTTTCTACTTCCGGTTGGGATACGCGCCGGGTAGTCAGAAGCGGAAGTTCATCGAGGCCGCAGCGTACGTGACCTTCGTCGTCTACGCCGACACCGACGAGGGGTGGAAGAGCGTGCTCGCGGAGGGCGAGCTCGAGGTCCTCTCCGAGGAGAACGTCGACTCGTCCATCGAGGAGGTGACCAGGCGCCTCGACATCCCGTACTTCGAGGTGCACGAACGCCCGGTCAGCGAACTGGAGTTCGACATCCTCCGGATGCGCGTGACGAAGCTCAACGGCATCGTCGAGGGCCACACGGGCACCTGACGGCCGGTCAGTAGTACCGGGCCTCGACCCGCTCGTCGAACAGGCGCTGGAGGAGCGTCGTCATCGGGCCAGCGCCGACCTCGATGCCGTCGACGCTCGCGACGGGGCGCAGTTCCCACGTCGAGTTGGTGAGAAACGCCTCGTCAGCGTCGCGGACGACGTCAAGCGAGTAGTGGCCGGTCTCGACCGGGAACGACTCCTCGCGGGCCAGGTCGAGGACGACCGAGCGTGTCACGCCCGGCAGCAGGTCCAGATCCTCGCTGGGGGTGCGCAGGCCGTTCTCCGTGACGAAAAAGAGGTTGCTCGTGGCCCCCTCGACGACAGTGCCGTCGACGTCGCGCATGAGACACTCGTCGGCGGCGTCGCGACCGGCGGCCGCCCGGCGGAGCTCGAGTCGGCCGAGGATGCCGTTGAGGTAGTTGTGGGTCTTCACGTCCGCGGGCACGGCCTCGCTCGGAATCCGTCGCGTCCGGACCGTCTGGACCGCGGCGGGGTCGTCCCACACCCGCTGGCCCTCGAGGCCGCCCCGCGGGAGCGGGGAGCAGGTGACGACGACCGTCGGGTCCACGTCGGCCCCGGGCGTGAGTTTCCCGGGCTGGACGCCCCGGCTGACCGAGACTTTGACCGAGGCCTCCGAGAGGTCGTTCTCGGCGAGGGTCGCCTCGACCCGGTCGCGCAGGTCGTCGGGGACGGCGTCGGCAAAGCCCAGCGTCTCGGCGGTGTGCTGGAGACGCATACGGTGGGCGTCCCACTCGAAGGGGGTCCCGCCGTAGACCCGGAGCGTCTCGAAGGCCGCGTCGCCGTACATGAACCCGCGGTCGCGGACCGACACCGTCGCCTCGCCGGCCGGGACGAGGTCGCCGTCTACGTGGTAGTACATCGGAGACAGAAGTTCTCGACCATGGTCGTGCCGTGTTCGGTGAGGATGCTCTCGGGGTGGAACTGGACGCCGACGTGGGGCTTCTCGCGGTGGCGCACGCCCATCACAATGGACGACTCGTCGTCGGTGGAGGCCGTCTCCGCGAGCTGGTCGGGGAGGTCGACCCGTTCGACCGCCAGCGAGTGGTACCGCCCGACCTCGACGGGGTCGGGGACCCCCTCGAAGACGCCCCGGCCGTCGTGGGTCACCTCCGAGGACTTGCCGTGGACGACCGACTCCGCGTGGCCGACGGGCGCCCGCGGCCGCACAGAGCGCCTGGTGGCCCAGACAGACGCCCAGCGTCGGGTACGCGAGTTCGGCGAAGATGGGCATCGAGACGCCGGCGTCCGCCGGCGTGCCCGGGCCCGGCGAGACGACGATGCCGTCGGGGTCCAGCGCCCGGATGCCGTCGACGTCGATGGCGTCGTTGCGCCGGACGACGACGTCGTCCTCGCGGCCGCCGAGACGGAGGACCACCTCGCCGACGTACTGGACGAGGTTGTACGCGAAGGAGTCGTAGTTGTCGACGACCAGCACTGTCGGCGCGGCGCCGCCACCGGAGGCGGTCACGGTGCCCCTTCCACGGAGAGATCCGCTCGCTTGCCCAGGGCCTCGTCGATGGCCGTGACGAGCGCCCGGCCCTTGTCCAGCGTCTCCTCGTACTCCCGGTCGGGGTCCGAGTCGTGGACGATGCCCGCGCCCACGCGGAGATAGTAGTGGTCGGCGTAGCGCACCAGCGTCCGGATGACGATGTTCAGCGTCGCGTCGCCGTCGAAGCCGAAGACGCCGATAGAGCCGGTGTAGGGGCCCCGCCGGGTACCCTCCACCTCGTCGATTATCTCCATCGTCCGGGGCTTTGGCGCGCCGGTGATGGTCCCGCCGGGGAAGACGGCCTCGATGGCATCCTGCAGCGTCGCCCGGTCGCGCAACCGGCCCTCGACGACCGAGACGAGGTGCATCACCTCGGAGTAGCGGTCGACGCGCCGGTAGTCGGTCACCTCGACAGTGCCGAACTGGCTCACCTTCCCGAGGTCGTTGCGCTCCAAGTCGACGAGCATCGCGTGTTCGGCGCGTTCCTTCTCGTCGCGCAGGAGGTCGGCCTCCAGGCGATCGTCCTCGGCGGCGGTCGCCCCCCGCGGTCGGGTGCCGGCTATCGGCTCGGTGACCAGGCGGTCGCCCTCGCGGTGCAAGAGGAGTTCGGGGCTCGCGCTCACGAGGTCCACGCCCGGGAACTCCACGAGCGCGGAGTACGGCGCAGGGTTGACCTCGCGCAGCGCGTCGAAGGCCTCGACGGGGTGGACCGCCGCGGGGGCCCGCAACCGCTGGGAGACGTTGGCCTGGAAGGTGTCGCCCTCCCTGATGTATTCCTTGACCGTCCGGACCCGCTCGGCGAACGAGTCGCGCGTGCAGTCGCTCTCGAAGCGGGCCGCGTCGGCCTCGACCGGGGCCGCCCCCACCGCGGGGTCGCCCTCGACGGCTTTCCGGGTGAGTTCCAGCGCGTGCTGCTTGCCGAACTCGTAGGCGGCCGTCGCGTCCTCGTGGTCGCCCAGTCGGGGCAGGCAGTGACCCGCAGCGTCACCGGGCCGTCGCCGCGTGGCTCCTCCCAGGCCGCCACGCGGTCGTACGCGCCGACCTGCAACCGCGGGAGCGCACGGTCCTCGATCGCGTGCTCGGGGAGCGTCTCGAGGTCCCGGACGACGTCGTAGGAGAGCCACCCGAACGCCCCACAGGGGTAGGGGACGTCACAGTCGCCGCGCTCGAGGGTCGACCCGGCCAGCAGGTCAGCGAGCGCGTCCAGCGCCGGCCCGTCGTCGGGCGACACCGACAGGAACTCGGCCGGCGCCGTCGCGAAGTAGCCCCACCCGGACTGCCCGCCGGTGGTCGCCAGGTAGACGCCGCCGACGCCCTCGCGGGCCCGCCGGTAGGCGGTAAACGGGTCCGCGACGGTGGCGCGGACCTCGACGGGTATCCGTGTCCGTCCGTCAGCACCGGCCGCGAGGGCGGTGAAGGCCTCGCGGTCGGTCTCGACCGATACCATTACCCGGAGAGAACAGCTGCGCGACTAATTCCCTTGCGGTTCGGTCAGTAGTCGTTCGCGCGCTCGATCCAGCCGGCGACGCGGGTCTCCGCGAGGTCCGTCCGAGCGGCGACCTCGGCCGCGTCGGCGACGGCGAGGTCGCCGACCGTCTCGATGTCCAGGCCAGCGAGCCGGTCGGCGTAGGCGGGGCCGATGCCCTTGATCTCTGTCACCGGGTCGTCGGCCCCCTCGAAGTCGATGTCGGGGCCGGCCGCCGGTTCGTCCCCGGCGTCGGATTCGCCCGCCGGTTCCTCCTCGGCGTCGGGTTCCGTGACCGAGTCCCCCTCGTCCGGCGTGACGGCGTCGGCCGTAGTCGAGGCCGCGGGTTCCTCATCCACGTCGGACACGTCGGTCTCGGGTGGCGTCGAGGCCGTCTCTGTCCCCTTGACCGCGTCCTCGGATTCGGTAGATGGCTCGCGCTCGACGGTGACGTCCACGTCCTGCTCGCCGTTGGCTCCGCCGGAGGCGGCAGACCGGGTTCCGTCGAGCCCGAGAAGAGATTTGATGGTTTGGAGCAGACCCATAGTCCGGCGTACACCCCCCCGACACTAATCTCTTGCTGGTACGGCCTACAGCCGAGCGCGCAGCGCCCGGTTCATCGCCTCGACGGGCGCCGTCTCGCCGGTCCACAGCTCGAAGGCCTCGACGCCCTGGTAGAGGAGCATCCACGCCCCGTCGACGGTCGTCGCGCCCGTTGCCGCGGCGTCTCGCAAGAGGCGCGTCTCGATGGGCGAGTAGACGGCGTCCAGCACCGCCAGGTCGCCGTGGAGCGCCGACGCGGGAACGGGCGTCGCGTCCTCGTCCATCCCCACGCTGGTGCAGTTGACGAGCACGTCGGCGTCAGCCAGCAGCGTCTCCAGGTCGTCGAGTCCGTGGCCGGTCGCGCCCTCGACCTCCGCGGCCAGCGCCGTCGCCGTCGATTCGGTCCGGTTGGCGACGCGGACCGCAAGCCCCTCGTCTGCGAGGCCGAAGGCCACGGCGCGGCCGGCACCCCCGGCGCCGACGACGACGGCCGTCCCCTCGAGGGCGACCCCGTGGTGGGTCAGGGCCCGGACGGCGCCGACGGCGTCGGTGTTGTACCCGCGAGGCGTCTCGCCCGAGAAGTCGACGGTGTTGACCGCGCCGATGCGCTCGGCCAGCGGGGCCGGGTCGACTGCCTCGAAGACGGCCTGTTTGAACGGGATAGTGACGTTCAGCCCGTCGACGGCGAGCGTCTCGGCGGCCGCGATTGCTTCGGCGCCGGCGTCTGTCGCGGGTTCGAACGTGACGTAGCGTGCGTCCAGATCGAGCGCCTCGTAGCCCGCCTCGTGCATCGGCGGTGACAGCGAGTGTCCGACCGGGTTCCCGATGAGACCGTAGACGTCCATACGTCCTCGGGCGCACGCCGGCGGCATGAACGCCACGCTCTCGCCCCGGGGTCGGCTCACACCCAACGGCCTTTCGCAACCTTTTCCCGCAGACCAGTATACGGCTCTCGTAGTGAGCTATCTGCGCCACCCCCTGGTCCAGGTCGCCGTGACGGTCGCCCTGACCGCTGGCTGGGTCGGCGCCCTCCTCACGGGGACGTCGCTGGGAACGCTGGCGACCGTCGCCGTCAGCGGCCTCGCCGTGCTGGGCGTCGTTCCTGCTGGCGTGGGGGGCAGAGACCGCCGAGAAGGACGTGCCGCGGGCCTTCGCTATCGCCGTGCTGGCGGTCCTGGCTGTCGCCCCGGAGTACGCAGTCGACGCGCTGTTCGCCTGGCAGGCCGGCGCGGGTGGGGCGACGACCGAGGCCTGTGCGGCGCTGACGGCCGCCGAGATCGAGGCAGGGGCGACACCGCTTGCTCGGGCCTGTCACGACGCGAACCTGGCCATCGCCAACATGACCGGCGCCAACCGGATCCTCATCGGCATCGGCTGGGCCGGCATCGCCGTCTTCACCGTCTGGCGGGCGGCACGGACGAGGGACCCCGCTGTCATCGACCGCGAAGGGACCCTCGCGGACGCCGTCCGACTCGACCGGGACATCGCCACGGAGATCACGTTCCTCTTCCTGGCGACGCTGTGGGCCTTCTTCGTCCCGCTCGGCGGCGGTATCGGTGCCGCCGACACGATATTCCTGGTCGGCCTCTACGTCGCGTACATCGGCCTGGTGCTGAAATCGGACATCGACCACGAGGAGGAACACGTCGGCGTCCCGAAGTACTTCCAGAACTGGTCGCTACCGTGGCGGCCGATGGTCGTCTTGCTGCTCTTTGGGTACTCGGGTGCGATGATCTTCACCGCCGTCGAACCGTTCGCCCACGGCCTCGAGGAGATCGGGCTGAACCTGGGCATCCCCGGGTTCTTCATGATCCAGTGGATCGCGCCGCTGGCCAGCGAGTCCCCGGAGCTCATCGTCGTGGCGGTGCTCGTCAACAAGGCCCGCTCGACGGCCGGGTTCAACGCCCTCATCTCCTCGAAGCTCAACCAGTGGACGCTGCTCATCGGGACCATCGCCGTCGTCTACTCGCTGGCGCTGGGTCGGTACGGCGTGCTCCCGTTCGACGCGCGACAGGCCGCCGAGATATGGATCACGGCCGGCCAGTCGTTCTTCGCGCTCTCCATCCTGGTCAACTTCGAGATATCCGTCCGTGAGTCGATCGTGCTGTTCGCCCTGTTCATCTCGCAGGTGCTCGTGGAGTTCGCACTCATCCGCGACCTGGTGGTGCTACCGATTACGAGCCACGAGCTGCTGCTCGGATACACCGCGGTGTACATGCTCGCCGGGACGGCGCTGTTCGTCGTTCGCCGTCGGTCGCTGCTGCTCCTGCTGGGACTGGCCGGCGACGCCGTCCGAACCGCCCTGGGCCGGGAGCCGGTCCACACGGAGTACGCCGACTGATGCTCGCTATCGTCGTCTCCCGGGCCGACGCGGCGTCCGTCCACATCGGCGAGCGCCTGCTGGACGTCGCGGAGTGGACGACCCACACCGACGAGGGACGGCCGGACGGGGAGGGTGGCGGGACCGTCTACCGACGGGAGGGCGTCGAACTGCGTGAGTTCGACGCCACGCACATCGACATCGCGGCCCCGGCCGACGCGTTCGAGGACCCCGACCTGCTGGTGTTCGCCTCGAAACACGCGGGCAAGACGGGCCCGTTGCTGACGGCCCACCACACCGGGAATTTCGGGGCCGCCGACTACGGCGGGGCCGCCGGCCGCTTCGCGCGGGCCTGCCCGAACGCGCTCCGTGCCGTCGTCGAGGCGATGGACGAGCACGCGCCCGAAGCGTACGACGTCGGCATCGAGTGCACCCACCACGGCCCGACGGACGTCGGCATCCCGTCGATGTTCGTCGAGGTCGGGAGCGCCGAACCGCAGTGGCAGGACCCCGAGGCGGCCA
Source organism: Haloarcula regularis (assembly GCF_029338315.1). GTDB lineage: Archaea > Halobacteriota > Halobacteria > Halobacteriales > Haloarculaceae > Haloarcula > Haloarcula regularis. Next base: position 3,335,804 of record NZ_CP119794.1, on the reverse strand, counting down.
CCGCCGTCGCGCGGGCGATACTCGACGTCGCGGACGTCGCCGCCGACGCCCCCGCCGAGAACGGGACCCGACGGCACCTCCTGGGCCTCGGTGGGGGCCACTACGCCCCGCGGTTCGAGCGGGTGGTCCGCGAGACGGACTGGGCCGTCGGGCACGTCGCGGCCGACTGGGGACTCGAGGCGCTCGAGGCGTGGGCCGACGACGAGACGGCGTACGACGCCGTCATCGAGCGGGCGTTCGCGGCCAGCGCCGCCGACTTCGCCCTGCTCGAAGACGACCGACCGGACCTCGTGGCCACCGTCGAGTCACTGGGCTACCGGGTCGTCGACGAGACGTTCGTCCGAGTGACGACCGGCGTCCCTCGACCTGGTCGAGACGCTCGAACGCGAGATAGCGTCGGTCGACGCCGGCCTTCGCTTCGGCGACCCGGCCACCGGGTTCGACGGGGACTGGAGCGTCGTCGACCTTCCGACGGACCTGCTCGCCGAGGCCCGCGGTATCGACGACGCAGCCGTCCGCGAGCTGGTCGAGGCCACAGCGGTCGCCTTCGGCACCGAACAGAGCGGTACTGTCGTGACCACGCCGGTGGTCTGTCCCGCGAGCGTGTCCCGCGACCGACTCCTCGAGGGACTGGCCGACATTCTTCGGGACCAGTACGACAGCGTCGTTCGGGAGGGTGGAGCGCTCGTCGCCCGCGAGACGACCTTCGACCCCGAGCTCGCACGCACCGCCGGCGTCCCCGAAGGCCCGAAGTTCGGGAAGCTCGCAGCGGGTCAGTCGGTGGAGGTCGACGGGGAGGAGATCGGGCCCGATAGGTTCCAGCGCGAGCGTATACGTCGATTTACGTTGTAGGAAACGGCCGCGAGAGGCGGCGAGACGGCGGTCGAACGCGTCAGCCGTGCGTCAGACGCAGGGGGAACGTTAATAACAGCTCGTACGCAAAGGGGATTTAAATATGGACTCGATCATCGACGACGCCATCGACGAGGCCGAGCAGGAACGGGAGGAATCGTCGTCGGAGACGGCAGCGGAGACAGCGACACCACGGGACGAGGTCTCGACGTCCGGGCAGATGACCGACGAGGAGCTGGCCAGCGTCGTCAAGGACTTAGAGACCAAGATCACCGTCGTCGGCTGTGGCGGTGCCGGGGGGAACACCGTCACGCGGATGATGGACGAGGGCATCCACGGGGCGAAGCTCGTGGCCGCCAACACCGACGCCCAGCACCTCGCCGACGAGGTGGAGGCCGACACGAAGATCCTCATCGGCCGCAAGCGGACCGGCGGCCGCGGTGCGGGGTCGGTCCCGAAAATCGGCGAGGAGGCCGCCCAGGAGAACATCGAGGACATCCAGCAGTCAATCGACGGCTCGGACATGGTGTTTGTCACCGCCGGCCTCGGCGGGGGGACCGGGACCGGATCGGCACCGGTCGTCGCCCAGGCCGCACAGGAGGCCGGCGCGCTGACCATCTCCATCGTCACGATCCCGTTCACCGCCGAAGGTGAGCGTCGGCGGGCGAACGCCGACGCCGGGCTCGAACGCCTCCGTGCGGTCTCCGATACCGTCATCGTCGTCCCGAACGACCGCCTGCTCGACTACGCGCCGTCGATGCCGCTGCAGGACGCGTTCAAGATCTGTGACCGCGTGCTGATGCGCTCGGTGAAGGGGATGACCGAACTCATCACCAAGCCCGGCCTCGTCAACGTGGACTTCGCCGACGTCCGCACCATCATGGAGAACGGCGGCGTCGCGATGATCGGCCTCGGTGAGTCCGACTCCGAGAACAAGGCCCAGGACTCCATCCGCTCGGCGCTGCGCTCGCCGCTGCTGGACGTGGAGTTCGACGGCGCCAACTCCGCACTCGTGAACGTCGTCGGCGGGCCCGACATGAGCATCGAGGAGGCCGAAGGCGTCGTCGAGGAGATCTACGACCGCATCGACCCCGACGCCCGCATCATCTGGGGCGCGTCGGTCAACAGCGAGTTCGACGGCAAGATGGAGACGATGATCGTCGTCACCGGCGTCGAGAGCCCACAGATCTACGGGCAAAGCGAGGCCGAACGGGAGCGAGAGGCCCAGCAGATCGGCGACGACATCGACTACGTCGACTGACGGGCGACCGCTCGCGACGTCCCGGCCCGGCGGCGACCACCGCGCGTCCGGGACGGACACTTACCACAATATAGAAAAGCCACCAGTGGATACCACCCGGTATGGACGTTCCGTTCGACCTCAACTCCTACATACGGGTGCTCAAACTGGCGAGTACGCCGTCTTGGAACGAGTTCTCATCGATCGCGAAGATCGCCGGTGCGGGTATCGTACTCGTCGGACTGCTCGGGTTCATCATCTTCGCCGTGATGAGCTTCGTCCCTGGCGCAAAGCCGGTGTAAACAGATGGGCATCTACGCTGTCAAGACCACTGCGAGCCAGGAACGCACCGTCGCCGACATGATAATCAACCGCGAGGAGCCGGACATCCACGCCGCACTGGCGCCGGACTCGCTGACCAGCTACGTGATGGTCGAGGCCGACGACGCGGCCGTCTTCGACCGCATCCTGGACGAGATTCCCCACGCCAACGGCGTGGTCCAGGGCGAGTCCTCCATCGCGGAAGTCGAGCACTTCCTCTCGCCGAAACCGGACGTCGAGGGCATCGCCGAAGGGGACATCGTCGAGCTCATCGCCGGCCCGTTCAAGGGCGAGAAGGCGCAGGTCCAGCGCATCGACGAGGGGAAAGACCAGGTCACCGTCGAGCTGTACGAGGCGACGGTCCCGATCCCCGTGACGGTCCGCGGGGACCAGATTCGGGTGCTGGATAGTGAAGAGCGCTGACGCGAGCGGGACGATTTCGGCGGCGCCGGACATTCCGCAGCATCGGACTGATACCCAGAACGAGGAGCGCGGCCACGCGAGACAGCCGTCTCAGGTCCCGCCCTCGAGCCGCTCGATGACTTCGCTCATATCGGCCGTCTCCTCGACGGCCTCCTTGACGTTCTCGCGGGCGCGGACCTCCGCAGCCGACGCGTCGTAGGCGCGGACGTACTCGGCCCGCGAGTGTTCGTCGAAGGTGTGCTTGATGGCGAAGTATCCGTCGGGGACGACGGTGCCACAGACTTTGCACTTGATGCGTTCGTGCTCGGTCGACTGGTGGATGATGAGCTCCTCGACACGGTCGAACTGGTGGTCGTCCCCCTCGATAGCGCACTCCCAGCGTGGCATACGAGCGGAGACAGGCAACGGGGCGATAAAAACGTTCGCCCCCGGGCGTCCTGATTCGTGCGCCGGCCGTGCCGGAAGTCTCGGAGAGCGGGGCACAGCGGCCCGAGCCCACAGTATTCTGGGATTCGGATTCTCAGTTTCGTGGAACGCGAGACGGATTAATTGTACCCCGAACACGTACGGGGGAGACATGACAGGGGCCGTGGCAGTCGTCGAACACGTTCCCGAGGGGGCGGCGGTGCTCGACACCGAGACCGGCGACGTCGTCGCGGCGAACGACCGCTGTGCGCGACTCTGTGGACACACGCGAGCGTCCCTCGAAGGCGAGTCGTTCCGGTCGCTCGCCCCCGACGACTGGGTGCCCGACGCCGGCCTGGAGACGCTCGTCGAGCGGGCACGCGACGGGCGGGTCACGTTCGAGTGGCGAGTCGACCGGCCCGGCGGGACGACTGTCACGCTCGCGTGGGCGATGGAAGTCGACGAGGCGGACGGCCGCGCCGTCGTCACGGTCCGCGAACGGGCCGGCCGACAGGACGGGGATCGCGAACCGGCCGCCGCCGCCCTCGACGGGCGCGAACTGCTGGACGCGCTGGACGCGGCGGCGTTCGTCGTCGGCGCGGACGGGACCTTCCGCGAGGTCAACCGAGCCGCCGTCGACCGACTGGACTACTCGCGGACGGAGCTGCGCTCGATGGGGCCGGCGGACATTCGGCCGTCCGAGGACGCCGACTACCGAGCGGAGCGTCCCGAAGCCCCGGCCGCCGACGCCGACGTCGTCGAGACGACCCACGTCACCGCGTCGGGCGAGACGGTCCCCGTCGAGGTATCGGTGGGTGCGGTTGACTACCGCGGCGAGCGCGCGTACCTGCGGGTTGCCCGAGACGTCAGCGAACGCAGGGCGCGGACCCGTCGCCTCCGGACCTTCGAGCAGGCCATCGAGCAGGCCGGCCACGCGGTCTACATCACCGACACAGACGGGACCATCGAGTACGTCAACCCCGAGTTCGAGCGACTGACCGGCCACGACGCCGCCGACGTGCTCGGTGCGACGCCCGCGGTCCTCAGTAGCGGGACTCAGGACGAGTCGTACTACGAAGCCCTCTGGGAGACCATCCTGCGGGGCGACGTCTGGGAGGAGCGGATAGAGAACGAGCGCGCCGACGGCGAGCGGTACTACGCCGACCAGACCATCGCACCCATCGTCCGGGACGGCGACGTCGAGAAGTTCGTCGCCATCCAGCAGGACGTCACCGAGCGCAAGGAACGCGAGGCCGAGCTGGAGCGGTGTCACGAACTCATCGAGAACGTCCCGGTCGGCGTCTACCGGAGCACCGCGGGACTCGCCGGGGAGTTCGTCGACGCCAACCCCGCGCTCGTCGAGATGTTCGACGCCGAGTCGGCCGACGACCTGCTGGGGACCCACGTCGCCGAACGCTACCGGACGCCCGGCCAGCGCGAGCTCGTCGGCCGGAAACTCGAATTCAACGGGGAGATCGTCGAGCAGGAGCTCAGACTGGAGACGATGGACGGCGATCCGTTCTGGGGCTCCGTGACCGCGATTCGCCGCGAGGTCGACGGCACCGTCTACTACGACGGCATCGTGCAGGACGTCACCGAACGCAGGGAGAAAGAGCGGGAGCTCAAGTTCCGCGAACGGCGGTTCCGCCGCCTGTTCGAGGACCACAACGCGCCGATGTTGCTCATCGACCCGGAGACCGGCCGCATCGACCGTGCCAACGCCGCTGCCGCGTCGTTCTACGGCTACGACACGGAGACCCTGGAGTCGATGCCGATACAGGACATCAACCAGCTCGACGACGAGGCGGTCGCGGAGCGTCGTCGGGCGGCCAGCGAAGGCGAGACCAACCGGTTCATCTTCCCCCACGAGCTGGCCGACGGGTCGGTCCGGCAGGTCGAAGTCGACTCCTCGCCCATCCAGACCGGTGGCGGGACGCTGCTGTTCTCGATTCTCCACGACGTCACCGAACGGAAGCGGACCCGGGAGCGCCTCGAACGGCAGAACGAACAGCTCGAGCTGCTCAACCGGGTCGTCCGCCACGACATCCGCAACGACATGTCCGTGGTCACCGGCCACGCGGAACTGCTCTACGACCACGTCGACGATGCGGGCCGCGAGCACCTCGAGACGCTGGTCGAACACGGCGACCACGTCGTCGAGCTGACGAAGACGGTCCGCACGCTGATGGAGCGGATGCTCGAGGAGGACCCCGAACACGGCGCCGTCGAACTGGCCGAGATACTCGAGCGGGAGGTCTCGGAGGTCCGCTCCGGACACGAGGAAGCGACGGTTCACGTCGACCACCCCCTGCCGGACGTGACGGTCCGGGGCAACGAGATGCTCGCCTCAGTGTTCCGGAACCTGCTCCGGAACGCCGTCCAGCACAACGACGGGCCGGACCCGACGGTGTGGGTGACAGTAGAGCGACGGGCGGAGTCGGTCCGGGTCGACGTCGCCGACGACGGCCCGGGCGTCCCCGACGACCAGACGGACGCGATCTTCGGGAAGGGCGAGCGGGGCTGGACAGTTCGGGCACCGGTCTGGGTCTCTACCTGGTCCGCACCTTCGTCGAGGAGTTCGGCGGCGACGTGTGGGTGTCCGACAACGACCCGGAGGGGGCCGTCTTCACCGTCGAGCTCCCGACGGCCGAGTGACGGGGCGGCGTCGCTGGCGTCGCGAATAGAAATTACTAATGGGCCCACGTGGATACCGAGTGGCGTGACGAGTGAGGGGTACGCCGTCGACCTGCACGTGAAGGTACTCGACGAGCAGGTCGTCAAACGGGCGAAAGACCGGGGACTGGACGCCATCGTGTACGCGCCACACTTCACGCGGTTGCCCCAGATCCGAAAGCGGGCCCGACAGTTCTCGGACGACCGGCTGACCGTCATCCCCGCCCGCGAGCTGTTCGCGAACTCCTGGCAGAAGCGGCGCCACGTCCTGGCCGTCGGCCTCGAGGAGCCGGTCCCGGACTTCCTGACGCTCTCGGCGACGATGGCCGAACTGCGACGGCAGGAGGCCGCCGTGCTGGTCCCCCATCCGGGCTTCCTGAGTGTGAGCCTCGGCCTGGAGGAGCTGCGCCACTATCGGGACACCATCGACGCCGTCGAGGTCTACAATCCCAAACACCTCCCGCACCACAACCGGCGAGCCAGGAAATTCGCCAGCGAGACGGGCCTGCCGACGTTCACGTCGTCGTACGCCCACCTGCGACGGACCGTCGGCGAGGCGTGGGTCGAGTTCGAGCGCCCTCGAGGGCGAGCAGGCGGTCACCGGGGCGCTCCGGAACGGCGACCCGCGGCGCGTCCTCCATCGCCACGGCGTCGGCCACCAGGTGCGCTGTGCCATGGAGTTCGCCCACCTCGGCTACGAGAACACCTGGGAGAAGTTCGACCGGGTGATGCTCCAGGGGACGGCCCCGACACACCCGGACCACGTCGCCTACGGCGGCGAATTCGACGACGTGAAGGTGTATTAGGCGACCAGGGCGGTGTTCTCGGCGAGCAGCTGGGTCACGTCCGGCGGCAGGTACGTCGGGAGGACGTGGACCAGGACCGCGATAGCGCCCAGTTCGATGGCCGTGATGGCGACGGTCACCAATTCGGCGTGTTCGCTAGAGGTAGTGACCCCCGAGGGGAAGCCGTACTCGCGGTCCGAGAGCGGGTAAAACAGCGCGATGCCGCGGCGGGATCCCAGGTAATCGAGGACGTAGTGAGTGAGGACGCCGAGCCAGACCCACTGGAGGTTGCCGGCGTGGTAGATGGGGTGGGCCAGGAAGACGACGAGGACCGGCAGGTTGTGGAGCGTCTTGCGGTGCTTCCCGAAGGCCGTGTCGACGTCGGGAAAGAGCGCCCCCAGCACCACCGGGAGGAACACCTCGGCGATGGTCGCGAACGTCGTGACGTCGCCGGACGGGTCGAGGACGTATCCGAGGCCGATACTCAACAGAATCGCGTTCAGCACGTGCCCGCGTTTGTTCATCCAGCGGGGGACGAACGCGGCGCCGAAAGGTGTTTTCACTCCTCGCGCGCGGCCGCCAGGAGGTCGGCGAGCGCCTGCCGGGCGATCCGGGCTTTCACCTCGGTGCGGGATCCGTCGAACTCGTAGCGCGAGACCTCGACCCAGGAGCCGCCGGTCGTCCAGGGCGCGGCGAAGGCGAGGCCGACGTAGACGGTGCCCACGGGCGTCGCCTCGGTGCCGCCGTCCGGCCCCGCGACGCCCGTGGTCGCGACGCCCCAGTCTGTGCCGGCGGTGTCTCTGACCCCGCGGGCCATCTCGCCGGCGACGGGTTCGGAGACGGCGCCGTGGGCGTCCAGCGACTCCCGGGAGACGGCCAGCAGGGCCTGTTTCGCGTCGTTGGAGTAGGTGACAAGCGAGCGGTCGAAGTAGTCGCTGGACCCGGGGACGTCGGTGAGCAAGGAGCCGACCAGGCCGCCGGTGCAGGACTCGGCGACGGCGACGGTCTCGCCCCGGTCACGGAGCGCGTCGCCGACGCGTTCCTCGACTGGACTGTCGCGTTCGTCGGGCATACCCGCCGTTGGTCGGTCGCGGACAAAAGCGTTCAGTCCTGACAACTGAACGATATTATCTTCCGTCCCCGGCCGATAGGATATCCATGTCCTATCAGACGACACTCGGCTGGTCGCTCGTGTCCTCGGGCCTCGTGACGCTCCTGCTCGGGGTGTTGCCCGGTTCGGACCTGCTGTGGGGCCTACTCTTGCTCGGCCTCGGCGTTGTGACGCTGTACGTCCGGCAGTGACACCGAAGGTGGAAAGCCCGCCCGGGACGAATCCCCGGGCACCATGGACTACGAGACGCCACAGTTCTTCCGGGTGATGCAGTACGCCCAGCGGGCCGACCGGGACGTCGTCGACATGGTCTCCGGGAACCCCGACTGGGACCCGCCCGAGGGGCTCCGCGAGGGGCTCCGCGAGTACGCCGAGGGCGACGCCGACTCGTTCCAGTACCCGCCGAGCGTCGGCCTCCGGCAACTGCGCGAGGAGATCGCCGCCCGGCGCGGGGTCGACGTCGACCGCGTCCTCGTCACCAACGGCGCCGGCGAGGCCAACCACCTCGCGATGAGCGGCGGCCTCGAGTCGTTCTCCGGGTCGGAGATACTCCTGACCGACCCCGTCTACCCCTACTACGCGGGCCGCGTGAACTTCCTCGGGGCCGACCTGACGCTGGTCCCGGTCGACGACGACGGCCACCTTCGTCCCGAGACCGTCCGCGAGGCCGCGAGCGACGAGACGGCGGTCATCGTCGTCAACTCGCCGAACAACCCGACCGGCGCCGTCTACGACGCCGACGCGATGGCCGAGTTCGCCGCCGTCGCCCAGGAAACCGACGCCCTGCTGGTTAGCGACGAGGTGTACGACCACTTCGACTACTCCGGGCGGTTCGCCTCCGCGCTGGACCAGGACTCGCCGAACGTCGTCGCGACGAACTCCTTCTCGAAGTCGCTCGCGATCACCGGCTTCAGGGTCGGCTACGCCGTCTTCCCCCGTGAAGACGGCCCGAACGGGGAGTTGCTCGACCGCGCCCGGACCCAGCACATGCTCACGAACGTCACCGGCAGTCGGCCGGCCCAGCATGCCGTCGCCCGGGCGCTCGAGACCACCTCGCCGGACTACTACGCGGTGTGTCGCGACCGCCTCGAATCGCGCATCGACACCTTCTGCGAGGCCCTCGCCGACAGCGGCGCGGCGTACGACCGGCCCGAGGGCGGCTTCTACGTGATGGCCCGCTTCCCCGAGTTCCCGGGAACGTTCGAGAACGTCTACGAGCTCGTCGACGAGGCCGGCGTGGCGGGGATGCCCGGTGAGGCGTTCGGCGAGTCGCGGGCCGACTGGATTCGCTTCGCACTGGTGACCCCGCGTGTCGAGGAAGCGGCGACGCGACTGGCCGCGTACTTCGGGTGAGCAGGGACGTCAGACCGGTTCGACCCGGCGTAACAGTGCCGCACCGACGACGACGGTGAGCGCGGCAGCGACGACCATCGCCCCGAAGTCGACGAGCAGCGCCCGCTCGGAGAAGCCCACGAGCGCGCCCCGGAGGCCGTCGACGCCGTAGGTGAGCGGGTTGAGATAGCCGACGACGCGAACCGGCAGCGGGAGGTTCGAGAGCGGGAAGAACGCCCCCGAGAGGAAGGCCAGGGGGAAGAGCGCGAAGTTGATGATGAGGTTGTACCCCTGCGTGTCCTTGAACTGCGAGGCCATCGCCAGGCCGAGGCCGATGAACGTCGCGGCGATGAGCACGAGGAAGAGGACGGCGACCACGATGCCCCAGAGCGACACCGGCCGGAACCCCAGCGGGATTGCGAGCACCAGGATGAGCAGGGCCTGGAGCAGCGTCGTCGTCGACGCCCACGGTGACGCCGTCGGTCGTCTCGGTCACCGAGCGGACCCACGGCCGGTCGCGGACGGCGCGGCCGACGGCGCCGGGGTCGTCGGTGCCGAGCCGAACCACGTCGCCGCCCAGGTCGGCCTTCAGCGCCGCCGGCGTGTCGAGCGCGACCACCTCGCCGTCGTCGACGATGGCGACACGGTCACAGAGCGCGTCGGCCTCCTCCATGTAGTGGGTCGTCAGCACGACGGTGACGCCGGCCTCGCGGTTCAGGCGTGCGACGTACTCGCGGACGGTCTTTCGCGTGCCGGCGTCGAGGCCGACGGTCGGTTCGTCGAGAAAGAGGACGGCGGGTTCGTGGAGCAACCCGCGGGCGAGTTCCAGCCGGCGGGCCATCCCGCCGGAGTACTCGCCGACCGGCTTGTCGCGGTCGGCGGCGAGGTCCACCAGGTCGAGGACCGTCTCGACGCGCTCGCGCCGGTACTCGCCACGCATCCCGTACAGCCTGCCGTGGAACCGGAGGTTCTCGAGGCCGGTGAGCTCCTCGTCGAGGGCGGGTTCCTGGAAGACGACGCCGATACTCGCCCGGACCGCGCCGGGTGCGTCGCGGACGTCGTGGCCGGCGACGCGGGCGGTCCCCTCGCTCGGCCGGAGGAGGGTACACAGGGTGTTGACGAGCGTCGACTTGCCGGCGCCGTTCGGCCCCAGCAGGCCCAGTATCTCGCCCTCGGCGACCGAGATCGAGACGTCGTCGACGGCGACCAGGTCACCGTAGCGCCGCGTGAGCCCGTCGACTTCGATGGCGTGCATTCGTCCGCACAACGGGCCGGACGGCTTTGCAGGTTTCGTCGCGGCCGCGCGCTCGTGGAACAGCTGATCGAACGGGCCGCCGAGAGCGACGATCGAACCTGTCTCCGTAGCAACGTTTTACTCCCTGCCGCGAGTCGCCCCGCGTAGATGCTCGTCGAAATCGCGCTCTTTCTCGCCGGCCTCGCCGGCCTCGTCGTCGGTGCCGACCGCGCGGTCACCTCGGCCGGCGACCTGGCGCTGTACTACGGCGTCTCGCCCTTTTTCATCGGTGTCACCCTCATCTCGGTGGGCACCTCGGTCCCGGAGATGGTCACTTCGGTCTACGCCGCCTACTACGGTGCGGGCGACCTCGTGGTCGGCAACATCGTCGGCTCGGAGACCGCCCAGATCACGCTGGCCATCGCCGTCGTCGCGTTCATCGCACCCTTCGTCGTCGAGCGCCGCGACGTGCTCGTCTACGGGTCGGCGATGATCCTGGCGATGATAATTATGATCCTGACCCTCGACGACGGCGTCATCAACCGCTCGGAGGGTCTGCTGATGATGCTCGCGTACGTCCAGTTCATCTACACCCTCTATACGAACGAGGGCGGCACGGAGATCACCGAGGAGGTCATCGAGGAGCCCCGATCGCCCGAGCAGACGTTCCCCTGGATACTCGGCGGCCTCGTGCTCGTGGTCGTCGGCGGCCAGCTGATGGTCACCAACGGCGTCGCCCTGGCCCAGCTGTTCGGCCTCCCGGAGTACCTCGTCGGTCTGCTGACCGGCCTGGGGACGACGCTTCCCGAGATCGTCATCGCCGGCATCGCCGCCTCGGAGGGGCGCAGCGGCATCTCCGTCGGGTCCATTCTGGGCAGCAACATCACCGACCCGGTCTTCTCGCTGGGCATCGGCGCGGTCTTCTTCGACGTGGTCGTCGCCGACCCGGGGGCCATCCGACCGTCGCTGCTCTACATGCTCGCCGTCTCCATCCTGGTGCTCGGCCTGTTCTACTGGCGACGGGGCATCGACCGCCCGGCCGCGGTGGTCTGTCTGCTGCTGTACGCGCCGACGTTCGTGTTGCTGTGACCGGGTACAAAAGACGGCCCCACGGACCCGGCCACGCTACTTCGCTGGGGCAACAGCCGACCGGGCGGGGGCTTTCGAGTGGTGCGTCTCACACGTACAGAGAGTTGCTAGCGAATCCGGCGGTTGAAGTAGGATGCCGCCCAACCCAGTCTCGATGCGAGATTCGGCCGCCACCGGCGACGAGGCATGGCGCTCGTACTTCGGGTTCGACGAGCCCTACGGGAACCAGGCCGACGCCGTCGAGCGGACCATCGAGGCGGGCAAGTCGCGGGGGTTCCTGGCGATGGAGGGGCCCTGCGGGACCGGCAAGACGATGGCGGCGCTCACCGCCGCGGCGACGCTGGTCCGGGACACCGACCTGTACGAGCGGGTGCTCGTGGTCACGCCCGTCAAGCAGCAGCTCGACCAGTTCGTTTCGGACCTGCGGACGCTGAATGCCGGACTCGAGGAGCCGCTGGACGGTATCGCGCTGGTCGGGAAGCGCGACCTCTGTCCGTACGGCCGTGAGGGACTGTTCCCGGCGGACGCGAGCACGCACGAGCGCTGCGAGGACCTGCGGGAGGCGACGGCGCGACTCGTTGAGGACGACGGGCGCGGGAGCGGCGCCGCCGTCGCCGAGACGGCCATCGAGACGGAAGTCGAGGACGAGGACCAGTGGTGGGACCCGCGGGCGGCCCAGGACCTCGCGGCGGCCGCCCGGCCCGACGCCGTCGACCAGGCCACGCTGGGTGAGGGCGCCCTGTCGACGGCCGGGGCGACGTCGCCGTACCGGCCGAGTCAGCCGACCGCACCCGAGTCGATGGTCGAGGGCGACGACCCGCCGCTGTACTGTCCCTTCGAGGCCGACTGGTACGCCCGGAACAAGGGGTCGCCCGTGGACTTCGCCGTCGGCGAGCACAACGTCACCACGGTAGACGAGTACCTGCCGGCGGCCGTCGAACGGGGCACCTGTCCCCACCGGGTGATGAGCGTCATGCTGGCCGAGGCGGACGTCGTCGTCGGCAACTACAACCACCTCTTCGACCCGGGGTCGCGCCCGCTGCTCTCGGGGCTGCTCGACGACCAGACGTTCGTCGTCGTCGACGAGGCCCACCGCCTCGAAGAGCGGGTGCGTGACCTGCTCTCAGATAGAGTGGGGCGACAGACGCTGAAACAGGCCCGCAACGACTGCAACCTGCTGGTCCAGCGCGCCCAGCAGAGCAGCGATCACAAGGCTCAGGTCCGGGAGGTGCTGTCGGCCCGCGAGGTGCCGCTGGAGGCCGTCGACCACGCCAGGAAGTTCTACGACGACCTGCTCCGGTGGCTGGACGAGCGCATCGAGTCACACCTCGACGCGGAACACGAGGGCTGGCGCGCGGATCCGAGCGTGCTGCCGGAGCACGACCGGGAGATACCGCTGCGGGACCCCGATACTGTCGAGCGCGACGAGCTGACCGAGTGGGCCGAGAAGAAGGGCTACGACGGGCCGCTGTGGCGCTCGCTCGCCCAGGTCGGCGCGGCCGTCGAGGACGCCATCGACCAGCTGGGGCTGAACAGACAGCCGGTGTGTGCCGCCGTCGGCGTCGTCGCCGGCCAGTGGTGGGAGCGCGACCACGCGACGTTCCTCCGGGAGATAGAACTGGCCCACTCCCCGGCCGACCGGCGCCGCGTCGACGCCGACTACCAGGCGGTCTACACGCCCGGCCTGCTCTGTTACAACTGCATGCCCGCGACGGCGCTGAAGGAGGTGTTCTACGAGCTGGGCGGGGGCGTCCTGATGAGCGCCACGCTCGAACCCCTGGACGTGTTCACCCGCGTCTCCGGCCTGGAAGCGCTGGGCGAGTCGTCGGGCGAGGACGAGACGGGCCGGCCGGTCCGATCGACGACCTACGACCTCCCGTTCCCGCCGGAGAACCGGGCCTCGTACCTGGTCGACGCGCGCCCCTTTACCGCCCGGAACCGGGGCGACCCCGAGGACATGGAGCCGCTGGGCGAGAGCTGGAACCCGACGCGCGACGAGTACGCACAGGCGCTGCGGGCGCTGGCCCGCTCGCCCGGCAACGTCATGCTCGCGATGCCGAACTACCGCGAGGCGCGCTGGGCCGGGGCCTATCTCGAGGCGGCCGTCGAGAAACCCGTCGTCGTCGACGAGGCCTCGAGCAACGAGGAGACCGACCGGCGCAAGCGACGGTTCTTCCGCGGCGAGGGGAAGGTGCTGGTCACCTCCACGCGCGGGACGCTGACCGAGGGCGTCGACTACGACGGGGCGAAACTCTCGACGTGTGCGGTCGTGGGGGTCCCGCTGGTGAACATCGGGTCGCCCCGCGTCCGGGCCGTCCAGCGGGCCTACGGCGACGCCTTCGGCGAGGAGAACGCCTTCGAGTACGCGCTGACGGTGCCGGCGGTCCGGCGCGCCCGCCAGGCCATCGGCCGGGTCATCCGCGGCGTCGACGAGGTCGGCGTCCGGGCGTTCGTCGGCCGCCGGTACACCCCCGACGCGCGCCACTCGGTGTACCCGTACCTCCCCGAGAGCGAGCGTGAGGAGTTCACCACGATGACGCCGGAGTTCCTCGCGGGGCAGCTCGACCGGTTCTGGTCGGAACACGGCTGAGGACCGACACAACTACTGTCGAGGTACCGGTTCATTTCGTAGGCAACAAAAGACATTTATCCGACTAATTACCTTTATCTGAGGATGCCCGAGTGCCAGAACTGCGGAAACTTCGTCACCGAGCAGTACGTACGGGTCTTTACGCCAGAAGCAGTCGAGTCACAGGGGCCGCGGGTCTGCCCGAACTGTGAGGACAAACTCCGGGACGGCGCGGACGTTCGCGAGGCGCGGTCGTCGCGCCAGTAGCGGGAGACGTTTTCGGGAAGTACTCAAGGCCGGCCGACCGTAGCCACGGCTATGACCGACCTCGACGTCGAGGCAGTCGACCAGGTGGCACCACCGGATGGTATCGACGCCCCAGACTACGTGCTCTACGGCGGGAAGGGGGGCGTCGGGAAGACGACGTGTGCGGCCGCGACGGCGCTCGCGTCCGCGCGCGACGGGACGAAGACGCTCGTCGTCTCGACGGACCCCGCCCACTCGCTGTCCGACACGCTCGAGACGGAGATTGCGGCGACGCCGACCCGGATACGGGAGGACGTCCCACTCTTTGCCGCCGAGATCGACCCCGAGGCCGCGATGGGCGAGGGACCCCTCGGGATGGAAGAGGGCGCCCTCGGCGGCCTCGGCGAGCTGCTGGGCGGCGAGGGGATGCCCGGCGGACCCGGGGGCGACGATCCCGTGGCCGGCGAGGACGGCCTCCTCGGGGGATCGATGCCCGGGGCCGACGAGGCCGCGGCGATGCGCCTCCTGCTGGAGTACGTCGACGACGACCGGTTCGACCGCGTCGTCATCGACACGGCGCCGACCGGTCACACGCTCCGGCTGCTGGAACTCCCGGAGACGATGGACTCGATGGTCGGGAAGATTCTGCAGCTTCGGGAGCGGTTCTCCGGGATGCTCGGCAACCTCACCGGGATGTTCGGTGACGACGAGGACGTCGACCCCGAGGCGGGCATCGAGGACCTGCGGGAGCTGAGCGACCGCATCGAACACCTGCGGGCGGTCCTTCGGGACCCCACCAAGACCGACTTCCGGGTGGTCATGGTCCCCGAGGAGCTGTCGGTCGTCGAGTCCGAGCGGCTGCTCGACCAGCTCGAGGCCTTCGGCATCCCCGTCGGCACCGTCGTCGTCAACCGCCTGATGCAGGACCCGAAAGAGATCCTGGGCGAGGACGTCGACATCGAGGGGCCCAACCACGCCGACTGCTCGTTCTGTGCCCGGCGCTGGGACGTCCAGCAGGAGGCGCTCCGGCGCTCGCAGGACCTGTTCCGGGGCCACGAGGTCCGCCGGGTGCCGCTGCTTGCCGAGGAGGTCCACGGCGAGCGGTTGCTGTCGGTGGTCGCCGCCTGTCTCGACTAGTCGACCACCAGCACGCGCAGGTCGTTGACGTTCGTCCCGGTCCGGCCGGTGACGATGCGGGCGTCCCGGCCCGCGAGGTAGCCGCCGGCGTCGTTGTCGTCCAGCGCGTCCCGGGCGGCCGCCGTGTCGGTGACCGTCTCGCTGTCGACGATGGCACCGGCCGCGTCGCTCGCCCCGTCGCGGCCGTCGGTGTCCACGGCGGCGAGGACGGCCCCGGGCGGCAGGTCGATGGCGCCCGCGAGCGCGAACTCCTGGTTGGGACCGCCCTCGCCGTCCCCCCTGACCGTCACGGTCAGTTCGCCGCCCGAGAGGACGACGGCGGGCGGCTCGACGGGGTTGCCGGTCGCGACCACCTCCTCGGCCACCGCGAGGTGGGCCAGGCCGGCCTCGCGGGCCTCGCCCCGGAGTCGTGAGGAGAGGACCATCGTCTCGTAGCCACGCTCTCGGGCCGTCGACCGGGCCGCTTCGAGTGCCGTCCAGGCGTCCGCCAGGATGTGTGTCGAGACGCGGTCGAACGCGGGGTCGCCCGGCGAGGGTGTCTCTGAGACGTCCCCGTCGACACCGGCCGTCAGGTAGTCGCGGACCGCTGGCGCGTCGATGTCGTACCGGTCCAGGACCGCCAGCGCGTCGGCGAAGGTCGTCTCGTCGGGGACGGTGGGGCCGCTGGCGATGACCGAGAGGTCGTCGCCGACGACGTCTGAGAAGACCAGCGTCGCCACCGTCGCCGGTGCGGCCGCCGCGGCGAGTCGCCCGCCTTTCAGCCGCGAGCAGTGCTTTCGGACGGCGTTTATCTCGTCGATGGTCGCCCCGGAGGAGAGCAGCGCGTCGGTGACCGACTGGAGCGCCTCGAGGCCCACCGCCTCGGCCGGTGCCGGCAGGAGCGCGCTCCCCCCGCCGGTGATGACGGCCAGCACCAGCGTCGACTCGTCGGCGGCTCGGGCCTGTTCGAGGACGGCCTCGGCCCCCTCGACGCCGCGCTGGCTGGGGACCGGGTGGTCCCCCTCGCGGACGGTCACGCGATCGCAGGCCTCGGGGTCGTCGGTGACGACGACGCCCCCCGTGAGCGCGTCGCCGAGGATGGCCTCGAGTTCGCGTGCGACCTGGGCGGCGGCCTTCCCACCGCCGAGGACGACGACGCGCTCGTAGGCCTCGAGGTCGTAGACGGCGTCGTCGATACGCAGTTGCTCGCCCGTGCGCTGGACCGTCTCGGCGACGACGGTCCGGGGCTGTGCGGCCTCGATGCCGGCCTCGAGGCAGTCCAGCGCGCAGTCGTGGGCGGGCGAGCGAGCGAGTGTGTCGTAGTCACGAATCATGGTCAGACGAACTTCCGGACGACGTCGACGGCGGCGTCTCGCCAGCGCGGCGGGAGGTACCGGGCCAGGAGCAGGACGCGGGCCGCCTCGCCGACGGGGTAGCGCGGCCGCGGGTCGCTGGCGTTGGCCGCATCGCGGACCGTCAGCGCCACCGCCTCCGGCGAGACGGCGAAGGCGTCGGTGACCCCCGAGAGCCGGGCGTCGTCTGCGGCCTCGTAGAGCCAGTCGTAGGCTCCCGTCGCGTCGGTCGCCTCGCGCTCCGCGACGGCCCGCTCCTCGAATCCAGTCTCGACGGGGCCGGGTTCGACGAGCACCACGTCGACATCGTACTGGGCGACCTCCGCGCGGAGCGCGTCGTGGAGCCCCTCGACCGCGTGTTTCGAGGCGGCGTAGACGCCCTGGCTGGGCAGCGCGAGCTTTCCCGGCGACGTCGGAGAGGGTGACGACAGTCCCGTTCTCGCGGGCCCGCATGTGCGGGAGCACCTCGCGTATCAGCCGGTGGGGGCCAAAGAGGTTGACGTCGAACTGGTCCCCGACCGCCTCCGTCGAGACGTCCTCGACGGCACCGAACTGGCCGTAGCCGGCGTTGTTCACCAGACAGTCGACGCGCCGCTCGGCGTCGACGAGGTCCTCGACGACGCGTTCGCACTCGCGGGCGTTTGTCACGTCGAGCTCGGCGGTCACGCATCCGTCGGGCAGGTCCGTCAGGTCCGATTCGTCGCGTGCGGTCGCCCAGACCGTCCAGTCGTCGGCCAGGAAGGCCTCGGCAGTCGCTCGCCCGATTCCGGAGGACGCGCCCGTTATCAGCACCGTCTTCGCCATGTGTCGTCTGGGCGAACACACCCCGGGCAGTTATACGTTGTCAGGACGGTCAGTCGGACTCGACGGTGACGGGCGTCGAGGCCGTGTCGTCCCCGGTGGTGGCCGAGAACGTGTACTCGCCCGGCGGGAGGGCCGCGGTGCCGTATGGCTCGAGATCCACGAACTGCAGTTCGTCCGGGTCCAGGTCGACGACCAGGTCCCGCCGGAGCTGCAGCACGTCCGGGCCGGTCAGACTGGTCCACACCCGTCGCTCGCCGGCCGCGTCCCCCTCGTTGCGAACGAGTCCCTGCAGTTCGATATCGGCGCCGCGTTCGACCGACACGTCCGACTCCACGAACTGGATGGTGGCCGCCGCACCGTCGTCGGATTGCCGGGCCGACGCGGCCGCGCTGGTCACGACCTTACCGTCGATGTGAACGGTCGCCGGGCCGACGACCGAGCACTCGATCACCTCGCCCGTGAACTGATACCGGTCCCGCTCGCCGTCGGCGACGGCCCCGTTCGCGGTCGCCCCGTCACGGTCCCGGGGAACGGGTCGGTCCGTTCGTCGTCGCCGTACTCGAGGTCGCCACTGACAGCGAGCGCGTACTCCGCCCGTTCGTCGCCGGTGCTCTCGACGACCAGGTCGTGGACCTCGGAATCCGTGCCGGCGGCGGAGTCCGGCCGCAGGTCGGCGTCGAACACCGAGAGGTCCAGCCGACCGTCGTCGAACACCGAGAGGTCGACCCGATCGTCGTCGACCGTCACGACGGCGGGGCCCTCGGTCCGGAAGTCGGTGAGCTCGCCGGTAAACGTGAAGACGTCCTCGCTGGTCCCCTCGACGGAGCCGCGGGCGCGGGCGCCCTCGATGAACTCCGGGTGGGCCGGTTCGTCGCCGGCGGCGCCGTAGGCGAGGGTGCCGCTGACCTCGAACTCGTAGAAGACCCGATCGCCGTCGTCGCTCCGGACGACCAGCGTCTGGTCGACGCCGATGGCCTCGGGGCTCGCGTCCGCGACGCGGTGGAAGTAGTACGGCGCGGTCGAGCGGACGGCGCCGTTCTCGTCGACGAGCAGGACGAACACGCGACAGTAATCACAGAACGTCGAGACCGACAGCGAGGCCGTGTCCCGGTCGCCCTGGACGGACGTCGACCCCAGGTAGACGTCGCCGCCCCGCAGGAACCACACCGTCCGGTGGAGGTCGGCGTCGTCGTCCCGCACCAATATCGTCAGGTCGACGGCGTCGGTGTCGTCGGCGTAGGTCACCTCCTGGACCGCGGTCGGCCGCTCGAGGACCGGCGCCCGGCTCCCGCCGTCGGCGACGGTGACGGTCCAGGCGACCGTATCGACCGCCGCGCCGGCCTCGTCGACGACGACGGCGGTCACCTCGTGTTCGCCCGGCGACTCGAAGGTCCGCCGGAGGAAGTCCATCCCGTTGTGCAGGTACTCGTCGTGGAGCGGCCCGACGTCGGTCGCCTCCCGGCCGTCAACCGTCCAGCGCGTCCCGGCCCGGCCCGCGACGGACTCGGGGACGCCGACTTCGAACAGCAGTTCCGCTCCGGGGGCGACCGTCGCCGTCTCGCGAACGGGTGATGCGTCGCGCGCTCGTCTCTATCTCTTGGTCGGATACCATGGGCTCACCTCGTCGGCCGTCGACGGACGCCGGTGCCGGCCGCGAGCTGGTGTCGTCACGACGGCGTCCAGCGACCTGAAGGTATCCCCCGGCCGGTACGACATCGACCGACCCGCAGGACCTTCAGCCGGCGACGGGACGACGGCGTCCGTCAGTTTCGCGTGCCCGGCCGGTGACGTGAGTGGCGACGGCGACGCCGGCGGGCGTCCCGTCGTGACGCACCCGTCGCCGGTCCGAGCGAGCGTGGCCATCTGCCGTCATCGAGACGGTCGAGGGGCATAGTTAGTCGCCGCTTGTCGAGCGGGGACCGCTCACTCACCCGTCTCGACGCGGTCCCGTGCCGCGTCGGCCGCGCTGTCGGCCAGGCGGGTCGGCTCGGGCAACTTGTAGTCGGTGGCCATCGCCAGGACGAGGTCGGCCGCCGTCGCCGCGCTCACCCGGTGGCCCGGGCTCACGACGAGCGGGTTGATGTGGCGGTTGGGCGAGTCGTACTGGCGGGTCTGGACGGCGTAGCCGATGACCGTCCCCGCGGCGGCCGTCTCGACGTCGGCGTCGGCCTCGATGGCCACCCGCTCGCCGACCGAGAGCTTTCCGGTCTAGCGAGGTCCGCGGCCGGCCACAGAGCAGGTTCTTCGCGACGCCGACCGTCGGCACGTCGAGCGTGACGCCGATATGTGTCGCCAGGCCCGCCTCGCGGAAGTGGATGCGCCCGCTGCCGTCGACGAGGACGACGTCCGGCTCGTGGTCCAGCTGTTCGAACGCCGCGAGGATGGCCCCGCCTTCGCGAAAGGAGAGCAGCCCGGGGATGTAGGGGATGGCCGCGGGGGCGACGGCCGTCACCTCCTCGACCACGGCGCCGTCCCGCAGGACGACGACGGCCGAGACGGCCCGGTCGCCGACGAAGGCCTGGTCGACGCCGGCGACCAGCGGCACCTCGTCGGTGTCCTCTCCGGGGTCGTCCCCCAGCGTGCGCTGGTCGCTCTCGGTCCGCAACGAGGCGACGTCGAACGGGAGGGCGTCCTCGAAGACGGCCGCCGCCGCGATGTCGCGCTGGAGGGCCTCCATCTCCGCGCGCGAGAGCGACGGGTCCGGGACGAACTCGGGGCGGACTGGGTCCATCAGTCAGGGACGACGGCGGCCGGGACCACCTGGGCCACCCGGTCCGCCGCCGCCGAACTGGAGCGACTGGGGGACGCGCGCCCGACTCTTGAACATGTTGCCGTACCAGAGGCCGATGGCCAGGCCGATGAGGTGGGCCGTGTGGGCGACGTTGCCCCCGAGGAGTCCGACGCTGCCGGGCGAGAGCATCCCGAAGACGCTCGCCAGCAGGTAGAACCCGGTGATGGCCCAGATCGGCACCGGGATGAGGAAGTAGAGGTACACCCGCAGGTCCGGATTCAGCACGGTCAGGAAGCCGAGGATGGCCAGCGCGGCCCCGCTCGCACCCAGGACGCCGTAACTGGCACCCTGGACCAGCTGCAACAGGACCTGTCCCAGTCCCGCCAGCATCCCCGCGGCCAGGAAGAAGACGGTGAACCGCTTCGAGCCCAGCTGTTGTTCGACCAGCCGGCCGAAGAAGTAGATGACGATGCCGTTCCCGAGGATGTGGTAGAATCCCGCCGGGTCGTGGGCGAAGATAGCGGTCACCCACGTCCAGACGTACAGGAGGTTGTCCGGGTGCAGCAGGAAGATGGCGCGCCAGAGTTCGGATTGCGAGTAGAAGACGGGGTTCGAGATGCCGACCAGCTGGCCGACGACCTGTTCGGCGATGAAGGTGATGGCCATCAGCGCCAGGAACACGTAGGTCATGTTCCCGCGGAAGTAGCCGAAGACGCCGCCCGGGCCGGTGTCGAGTCCGATGCGGTCGGCCAGCCCGCCCGACTGGCTGGCCCCGCCGGTCGTCACGGTGTCGTCGAACCCGCTGTCGAATACGCCGCCGGGGTCGCCCCAGTTGTCCAGCCCCGGACAGTCGTGTGCCTCGGGCAGTCGGTGTTCCCCACAGTACGTCCCGCCACAGTGCCCACACTGGTAGGGCATACTTTCCGACTTCCCACACACGTCGCACTTCGCCATTGGGCGAGTGTAGTGGGGACGGGACAAAAGGGGTTGTGTTTGTGCGGGTCGCTGGCACGAACGACCGTGGCGAGGTGGCGTGTTGTGGCCCCGCGTCGAAGGGGCGAGCGATGCAAGCGACAGTCTACCACGGCACGCGAGACGTCCGCGTCGAGGAAGTCCCCGACCCGGAACTCGAGGCACCGACCGACGCCGTCGTTCGGATCACACACACCGCCGTCTGCGGGTCGGACCTCTGGTTCTACCGCGGCGAGAAGGAGTACGAGGAGGGGTGGCGAACCGGCCACGAACCGATGGGCATCGTCGAGGCGGTGGGCGACGACGTCGACTCGGTCGACCCCGGCGACCGCGTCCTCTCGCCCTTTGCCATCAGCTGTGGCGAGTGCGGGCCCTGTCGAAAGGGCATCTACACCTCCTGCGTCGAGGACGAAGGGTGGGGCGGCGAACACGACGGCGCGCAGGGCGAGCAGGTCCGCGTCCCGTACGCCGACGGGACGCTCGTCCGGGTGCCCGACCGCCACGCCGACGACGAGGACATGCTCGAGTCGCTGCTCCCGCTGACCGACGTGATGTGTACGGGCCACCACGCGGCGGTCAGCGCGGGCGTCGAACGGGGGAGCACCTGCGCGGTGGTCGGCGACGGCGCGGTCGGCCTCTGTGGCGTGCTCGCGGCCCAGCGCCTCGGCGCGAACCGCATCGTCGCCGTGGGTCACCACGAGGACCGCCTCGAACTGGCCGCGGAGTTCGGCGCCACCGACCTCGTCTCCAGTCGGGGCGACGAGGCCGCCCGGGAGGTAGCGGAGCTGACCGCCGGCGGCGTCGACCACGTCCTGGAGTGTGTCGGGGCCCAGTCCGCGATGGAGACGGCCGTCGACATCTGCCGGCCAGGCGGGACCATCGGCTACGTCGGCGTCCCCTACGGCGTCGAGGGTGGCGACCTCATGTACTCGCTGTTCAGCGACAACATCACGCTGGCCGGCGGCGTCGCCCCCGTCCGGGCCTACGTCGAGGACCTGATGGACGACGTCCTGCAGGGCGTGCTCGACCCCGCGCCGATATTCACGAAGACCGTCGACCTCCAGGGCGTGCCGGAGGGCTACCGGGCGATGGACGAGCGAGAGGCGATCAAGGTCATGGTCAAGGTATAGCGTCGCTACGCGTCCTCGAGTTCCCGGGCGACACAGATCCAGGCCGGGTCGCCGTCGTACTCGATGGCCCCGCCGGAGACCTCGATGGAGACCGACTCGCCGTCCGCCCGGACGACGGTGCACTCTGTCTCGAACGAGTCCGCCTGGTCGTCGTCGGGTGCCTGGAGCATCGCCAGGGAGTCCGCCCGGTCGGCGGCGACGACCGAGGGGGGCTGGCCGACGAGTTCGTCCTGGCCGTACCCGAGAATGTCGGCGAGTCGCTGGTTGACGTAGACGAACTCGCCGGCCTGGACGATACAGACCCCGGCCAGTTCCTGTTCGACCAGGCGCTGGTACCACGAAAGCGCGCTCCAGAACTGCTGTTCGGTCCGGTACTGTTCGACGGCGTTTCGCACCCGGTTCGCGAGCACCTCGTACGTGTCGGTCCCGGTCCCCTTCTGCATGTAGTCGGTGACGCCGGCCGCGATGGCCTCGCTCGCGATCTCCTCGCTGCCCTTGCCGGTAAAGAGGATAAAGGGGAGGTCCGGGTGCTGGTCGCGCACGAGCTCGAGCAGTTCGAGGCCGTCGGTGTTGGGCATCTGGTAGTCGCTGACGACGCAGTCGACGTCCCCCTCGCGGACGTGCTCGAGCGCCGCCACGGCGCTCGTCTCGGTGACGACGGTCAGGTCCTCGTCGATTCGCTCTAGGAACATGCCGACCATCTCGCCGAGGTCCGGGTCGTCGTCGACGTGGAGGACGCGAATCGTGCGCTCCTCGCGCAGTTTCGCGAGCGGGACGGGCACCTCGATGCGGCTGTCGGCGGCCGAGTCCGCCGACTCCGTCCGCAGAAGTGGTGCGCTGTGTCCGGCCGCCCTTGGACTGCCGCGCAGGAGACCCCTGGAGAGCCTGACCGTCTCCCCGTCGATATGCAGGACCTGATCCCCCGTCATCGTGTCATCCCTCGCTCGCGCGACGGCCGCGAGGCGGCGGCGGTCCCGCCCGACCC
Organism: Haloarcula regularis; assembly: GCF_029338315.1. Classification (GTDB taxonomy): domain Archaea; phylum Halobacteriota; class Halobacteria; order Halobacteriales; family Haloarculaceae; genus Haloarcula; species Haloarcula regularis. The sequence continues at coordinate 3,312,434 of NZ_CP119794.1, read as the reverse complement.
GCGAGACCGTCGCGGAGATGCCGCCGGTTCGCCCGCGATGTAAGTGCTGGAGAGAGCCATCTGTCGAATAGTCTTGGCTTGAGTTGTGTAGGGAGTCACAAAACGATACTGGTAGGTCGCGCCGAGCCGGGGCTGCGACGACGCCGGACGGGGACACGAGCCCGGCTGTCGTCGTGACAACCATCGGAAGGGAATCGTCCGCTCGACCGGCTCTCGGGCCGAAATAGCAAGCGGGCGCCGAAATCGCAGTTATTAGCGACTTAATATAAGTAAATATATGTAGGCTACAATCAAATATTTAATTTCCCATCTCCCGACAGTCAGGTCGTACCATGTCAGACAGTACAATGGCGACGTACCTCGCAGAGCACCCACGAATGGCCGGCGTCCTGTTTACCGTCCTCCTCCTGCTGACGCAGGCGGGGAACGCGGCGGCGGCGAACAACGCAGCTATCAGCGGCCCGTAGAACAGCTACGACGAGCAGTTCACGGACAGCGCCGCGGATTCTTCTGGTCGATCCCGTAGAGAAGCGCCGGCAACCGATCGCTCAAAGAACGTCGTCCAGGTCCACCGAGGTACTCCAGTACAGCTCGTCGTCGATACGAACCGGAACCTCCTCCAGGCTGAGGAACTGTGTAAGTTCGGGTCTCGAGACGTGGAACGTATCGATGCTCCCCGAGCTCAGGTAGTACGTCTCGGTGGTCTCCAGGAACGGCATGAAGATGGTTCCGAGCCCGCGGTCGTCCGTCGAATAGGTCTGAATCTCGACCTCGAACCCGTCGTCGACCGGCGTGATGTCGAGGAGGTTCGGCGCGCCGCCGGCCGTCTGCGTGACCGTTATCCCACCGTCGCCGACGACGATGTACTGGCCGCCCATCACGCTCTGCTCGCGCGTGACGGTCAGCGCCGCCCGGAGCGGGAACCCGCCGTTGAGCAGGCGCGCGATGGTCTCGCCGATGCGGACTGCACGCTCGTTGACCACCTCGTTGAGCGTGACGATGCCGCCGATGGCCCCGTGTTCGACCAGCCCCAGGCCCTGGTGGTAGGAGTTGCAGGCGTTGAGGAGGAACGTGTCGACGCCGACCGAATCCAGCGTCGTCACGTCTAACTTCCCGTCGCTGCAGGTGAACCCCTCCCGGTCCGTGTGGCCGATGTAGTGAAAGAAGTCACACCGGCCGGTGAGGACGTCGGTCAGCTCGGCCGTCGTCAGGTTCTGGTGGGCCCGGATGTCGAAGGGCAGGTCCGACCGGGTCCCGTAGACGGCGTCGACGAGCTCGCGTTCCGCGTCCATCCGGGCGTCGTTTTGGACGACGGTGATGGAGATGTCCTCGTCCGTGTTCTCCCGGTTCAGACGGTTGATGAACGCCTCGACGGTGAGTTTGCTCGCGCCGATGGGGATGCTCTCGCCGATCCAGGCCTGTTCGAGGGTGCCCTCCGAGGTCGGTTCCACGTACTCGCTGGCGGTCGGCCCGTCGCTGGCGCTGGCCGACCGGGTGATGACGTCGTCGCGGGTGAACTCGGCCTCGACCTCCCCGGGCACCGTCGCCTGGGTCCGCTGGTGGTGGTCGTGGGTCCGGACGACCGCCAGGTCGTCGACGACGAACGGCAACTGCTCGGCGTTGGCCGCGGTGGGTTCGACGTGGGTCGTCAGCCGCCACTCGGGGATGTGCTCCTCGAGCAGTTCGTACGGGACCTCGAGGTACGCGGCCACCTGTTCGGCGAGCGGCCGGTCGTACAGGCTCGCGAAGTCCAGGTCGACGTAGGGTTCGATCGCGGTTCGCTCGTGCAGGTCGATCTCGTAGTATCCCTCGGTGCGGGTCACGCAGTCGAGGAAGAACAGCCGTTTCAACGTCCGCTCGACCTCGGTCTCGAACCCGCGCGGGGAGTCGAGCGCGTACTCGAACCCGGTTTCGGTCGTCAGCCGCGGCGTCGACGCCGGGACCAGCCGCGCGCCCAGGTAGTACGCCAGCGGCGCCGCGACGAACACCGACGCGAGGCGCGGGGGCAGCTCCAGCGTGACGCCCGTCTCCGGCCGCTCGACGGTCGACGGGATCGACAGCGAGTCGCCCCGTTCGAGCGCCGGCGGGTGGCCCCGCAGCGTCGGATACGACCGCTCCGGATCCGTCGTCTTCAGCGCCGAACCGAACGTCTCGACAGCCGCCATCACGTCGCGTGGGTCCGCCGTCGTCGTGACCGTCGCGGCCGGTCGGTCGTGGCGCGAGCGGGCACCGATTCGGACCTCTGTCGGTTCTTCGAACTCGATGCGCGTCCGGTCGATGTCGACGCTGACCTCGAACGCAGACTCGACGCGCAGGTAGGTCTTGATGCGCGTACAGAGGTCGAGGCTGTACTCGCCGTGGGGGAGGGTCCGGCTGTCGAACTGCGTGACCTCGGCGACCGTCGACCCCTCGGCGTCGCGGACGTAGACGGGAACGACCGTCGGGAGCACGATAGCCTGCGTCCGGATCGATACCGCCGCACCGACCGGGAACAGGAACGACTCCGCAGCTGTCGGGCGCGGGTCCACGGCTTCGGGGGTGCGGATGCGGTAGCGCTGTCGCTCGACGCGGTCGATGACTGCCAGCCCCGACTGGTCGTCGAGGGGTTCGAATGTGAGCGTCATGTGGAGAGCGGGTGGTGGGCGGTCGACCCTGTCTCGTCTCGGACCCATGTGGGAGAAAATGAAAAAGATACCGGCACAAACCAGTCACACAGACATACATTTCGAGAGGCCGAACGAGCGGTTCGGTGGTCGGGGTGAGCGAGCGAAGCGAGTAAGAGCCCCCGGACCGAACAAACCGGTAGTGAGAGAGTTCGAGCGCAAACGGCTGCTGGAGCGCATCGAACGGGAGGGCGCGACAGTCGGCGCCGCGATCCCCGACCGCATCACCGTCCAGGGCGAGGCGGTCGACCTCCAGTCGTTCGTCTTCGAGATAAAGCGACGCGACACGATTCCCCAGGGCGAGCGCGAACGGGTCGACCGTGCGAAGACGAACCTCCGGCGGGAGCGCCTCCAGCGCAAGCAGCGCATCGAGGACGGCGAGGTGAGCTACGAGGAGGGCAAAGAGATCGCCGACGCCATCATCGGCATCGACCGGGCGCTGAACGCGCTGGAACAGCTCGGGCCGGCGGACCTCGAAGCCGAACAGCGGGCACAGGAGGCCGCCGACAAGAAGCGCTGGATGAAGTTCCTGCGGAAGGCGCTCGGCCACGAGGACGCCGATTCCGGCACCGGCCGTGCCGGGCGGAGTCTCTGAGATGCGCCTGAACGACGACGTCGCGTCGGAACTCGAGGCGTTCGCCGACCTGCTGGACGCGAAGGGCGTCGAGTACAAGCCGCGCGCGTACCGCCGGGCGGCGGAGAACATCCGCGACCATCCGGTCGCCATCGAGGACCTGGCCAGCGAGGGCGAGGACGCCGTCGAGGACATCGAGGGCGTCGGCGACGCCATCGCCGCGAAGGTGATCGAGTACGTCGAGACCGGCGAAATCGAGGAACTCGAGGAACTCCGCGAGGAACTGCCCGTCGACATGGCCGGCCTGACCGCCGTCGAGGGCGTCGGGCCCAAGTCCGTCGGAAAGCTGTACGAGGCGCTGGAAATCACGACGCTGGACGAACTGGAAGCGGCGGCCGAGGCCGGCGAGATTCGGGACGTGAAAGGCTTCGGCGCCAAGACCGAACAGAACATCCTCGACAACCTCGACTTCGCCCGCGAGGCCCACGAACGGGCCCTGCTCGGGGAGGCACGCCCGTACGGCGAGGAGATACGGGCGTTCCTCGAGGGGGTCGGCGCCGTCGAGCGGTGCGAACTGGGCGGGTCGCTCCGACGGTGGCGACCGACCATCGGCGACGTGGACGTGCTCGTGGGGAGCGCCGACGGCGCCGCCGTCGTCGACGCCTTCACCGAGTGGGAGGGCGGCGACACCGTCATCGAGGCCGGCGAGACCAAGGCCAGCGTCCGCGCCGGCGGCGTGCGCGTCGACCTCCGTGTGGTCGTCCCCGAGGAGTTCGGGGCCGCCCTCCAGTACTTCACGGGGAGCAAGGACCACAACGTCGCGGTCCGCAACCGCGCCATCGAGCAGGACCTGAAGGTAAACGAGTACGGGGTCTTCGACGTCTCGGCGGTCGACGGCGAAGCGGACGGCCAGCGGGCCGGCGAGCGCGTCGCCGGCGAAACCGAGGACGGGGTCTACGAGGCCCTCGGGATGGCGTGGATGCCCCCGGAGCTGCGGGAGAACCGGGGCGAAGTCGAGGCCGCAGCGAGCGGTGACCTGCCGACCCTCGTCGAAACGGACGAGATCCGGGGCGACCTGCACGTCCACACCGACTGGTCCGACGGTGGATACTCCATCGCGGAGATGGTCGACGGCGCCGCGACGTTCGGCCACGACTATCTCGCCATCAGCGACCACGCGACGGGGCCGGGGATGGTCGGCGGCGTCGGCGTGCCCGACGACGAGCTGCGCGAGCAACTCGAGGCGGTGCGTGCGGTGGCCGAGGACGCCCCTATCGACGTGTTCAGCGGGGTCGAGGCCAACATCGCTGCGGACGGCAGCATCTCGGTCGCGGACGACCTGCTTGCGGCCCTCGACGTGGTGGTGGCCTCGCCCCACGCGGCCCTTGACGGCGACGGCACCGACCGCCTGGTCGCGGCCGCCGAGCACCCGGACGTGAACGTCGTCGGCCACCCGACCGGACGGTTCCTCAACCGGCGCCCCGGCCTCGACGTCGACGTCGAACGCCTCGCCGAGGTGGCCGCCGAACACGACACCGCCCTCGAGGTCAACGCCAGCCCGGCCCGACTGGATCTGAGCGGGAGCGCGGTCCAGCAGGCCATCGAGGCCGGCGCGACCATCGTCGTCAACACCGACGCCCACAGCCCGAGCAGCTTCGAACAGGTCCGTTACGGCGTCCACACGGCCCGTCGCGGGTGGGCGGAAGCCGCCGACGTGCTGAACGCGCGCGACGCCGAGGGCGTCCGGGAGTTCCTCGATGGCTGAGGACCCCCGCGGGGACCCCCTCCTGCTGGACGCGATGCTCGGGAAACTGGCGACCTACCTGCGGATGTGTGGCTACGATGCGGCCTACGCGCTGGACCGGGACGCCGAGACCGACGACGCGATGCTCGCCCTCGCACACACCGAGGGGCGCCGCGTCGTCACCCGCGACCGGCAGCTGGCCGGACGGGCGCCCGACGGGGTGTTGCTGACCGAGCGCGAGGTTGGCGACCAGTTGCGCGAGCTCGCGACCGCGGGATTCGCGCTGGCGGTGACCGACGAACCGCGCTACTGTGGGACCTGTAACGCCCCGCTGGAGCGGGTCGACCGGACCGAACCCACGCCCGAGTACGCCCCCGATCCCGACGAGGAGCCGGTCTGGCGGTGTCGCGACTGCGGCCAGCACTTCTGGAAGGGGAGCCACTGGGACTCGGTCGTCGAGACCGTCGCGTCCCTGTAGGTCACCCGCGCAGCGCCGACACCGGCGGCTCCCAGGCCGCCCGGTAGGCCGGGTAGAGGCCGCCGACGAGCGAGACGACGACGCCGAAGGCGAACGCCCCCAGCGGTACGACGACGTTTCCGGGCATGAGCACCGCCCACAGCGGCAGTTCCGTCAGCATCGCCGTGACGACGACCGTCGCGGTCCCCAGCAGCGCCCCGACGGCGCCCCGACGACGCCGAGCAGCGTCGCCTCGACGAGCAGCGTCCGGAGGACCTGCCGGCGGTGGATGCCGACCGCCCGGAGGACGCCGATCTCGCCGCGCCGCTCCGAGACCGACATCAGCATCACGTTGAAGATGCTGACGCCGGCGACGACCAGCGAGATTCCGGCGATGGCCAGGAGGAATCCGTTGAGCAGGTCGAAGAACTCGGAGATGCGGTCGAGGATGCTGGTCAGCGAGAATACCGAGACCCGCTGCTGGCGTGCGTTCAGCCGTTCCTCGACGCCGCTGGCCACCGCCCTGGCGTCGTCGGGCGAGTTCGCCCGGACGACGACCTGCGAGTACCCCGAGGTGGCGAACTCGTCGGCCGGGAGGATGACCGCCGAGTCGGGCTGGAGCGGCGAGATGCTCGAGACCTCCGGGAGGACGCCGACCACGCGGTACTCGTTTTCCTCGACGGTTACGGTGCTGCCCTCGCGGACGCCGAGGTCGGCGGCCACGTCCGCGCCGACGAGCGCGCCTTGCCGATGGAACGCCGGGATGCCGTCGCTCCCGTTACCGAACAGTTCCCCGGGCCGGTCGGTGCCGTACACCTGGGCGAACGTCTGCCCGCCGCTTGCTCGCACCTGCGCCCCGGTCACCCGGAGCGGCACCACCGTCCCGCGCCCGCTGGCGACGCGCTGAATCGCCGCCAGGTCCCGGGAGTCCAGCGAGTCGCTGCCCGAGGCCTCCGACGGACTGACGATGACCTGGTTGCCCAGCCCGCCCAGTTCCTCCGTCGCCGCCACGCCGAGGGCGTTCCCCAGCAGTCCCAGCGTCACGACGGCGAAGACGCCGATGACGATGCCCAGCGCCGCCAGCGCCGCTCGCACGCGCTGGCGCGAGAGGTTCCGCGTTGCGAGCGTCAGCGCGGGGAAGCGGTCACTCACGCCGTATCACCCCGTCGACGAGCTCGACCGTCCGGTCCGCGTAGTCGGTGACCAGGTCGTCGTGGGTGACGGCGACGACGCCGACGCCGGTGTCGCTGATGGCGCGGACCTCCTCTAGAATCTGTGTCCCGGTCTCCCGGTCCAGGTTGCCGGTCGGTTCGTCTGCCAGCAGTACCGCGGGTTCGTTTACGAGTGAGCGCGCGATAGCGACGCGCTGTTTCTGCCCGCCCGAGAGCTCGTCGGGCGTGTGGTCCATCCGGTCGGCGAGTCCGACGCGTTCGAGCAGGTCGCGGGCCCGGTCGGTGGCGTCGCCCGGGAGGAAGGCGGTCGGCAGGCGGACGTTCTCGAGGGCGGTCAGCGTCGGCAGCAGGTGGAAGTCCTGGAAGACGAAGCCGATGGACTCCCGGCGAGCGTCGGTCAGCGCCGCCGCCGAGAGGCCGGCCGTCGACCGGCCCCACAGCTCGACCCGGCCGCTCGTCGGGTCGTCGAGCAGGCCGAGCAGGTTCAACAGCGTCGACTTGCCGCTCCCACTCGGGCCGACCACCGAGACCACTTCACCGGGTTCGACGGCGAAGTCGACGTGCGACAGCGCCGTCACGTAGCCGGCCCGACCGCTGTCGTAGCGCTTCGTGACGTCGACCAGACGGAGCGGCGGGACCTCGGGGCCTGTCGAGACCCCCGCGGCCGCTACGGAACTCGCCGCCGCGTCACCGGCGTCCGGCGCCCCCGTCATCGCGTCCCGGTGACGCGCCGTCGGAGCGCGAGCGTCAGCGCGACGGTCACGGCGAGACCGCCGCCGATCCACGCCACGAGCGTCGCTGACTGGAGGGGGGCGTCGCGGTCGGTGCCGTCGTCGGCCGGCAGCGGGACCTCGACCCGGTCGGTCAACCGCGTCTCGCCGGCGGTGTACTCCAGTCGGACCGTCACGGCCGTCGCGTTGTCCGTGTCGGCCTGCGCGACCAGCTCGAAGGGGGCGAACTCGCTGCTCGCGACGGTGCCCACGAAGTAGGTCCGCTGGGGGTAGGCGGGTTCGACGCCCTCGGTCGGTTCGACGGCGACCAGCGCGCTCCGCACGTCGCCGTCGCCGACGTTTGCCAGGTTCCCGCTGATGGCCACGCGGCCGTCGTCGTCGACGACCACGTCAAGGCCGGACAGCGTCGCCTGCCCGACACCCCTGTCGAGGGCGAACGCACCGACGGCGCGCCCGGCCGAGTCGTTCGCGGCGCGGTAGGTGGCGACGAAGGCGACGCGACCCGCCGAGACGTCCGCGAGGTCGGCCTCGACGGTCGCGGACTCGCCGGGGTCGAGGCGGTCGGCCACCGCGAACCGGCCGACGGCGGTCAGCAGGGTGCCGTTTGCCGACTCGCCGGCCAGCACCACGTCGTCGACGGCGGCGTTCCCGAAGTTTGTCACCGTCACGGTCACGGCGTCCTCGCTGCCCGACGCCGCGTCGTCCTGCTGTGGCTGCAGGGCGCCCCCGCCCCCGCCGGCCCCGCCGAGGATGCCGGCCAGGCCCGTCGTCACCTGCCCCTGTGCGTCGTCGGCCGGGGCGCGCCGGACGCGGACGCCGACGTCGTCGGTCAGCGGGTCGACGGGCGTCGGGCGCGCGAACGTCGAGGATACCTCGGCGCCCGTCGGCGTCGTGTACGTCGTCGCGACGGTCAGATTGGTCGTGCCGGGTTCGCTCGCCCGGACCGAGAAGTTCAGCGTGGTCGAGGCCCCCGCCGCGAGCGCCGGCGTCGTCCGCCGGAGGCGCTCGCCGGTCGCCGGGTCGGTCACCTGAACGGTAACGCCCCGGAGCTGGGCCGTCGTCGGGTTCGAGACGACAGCCTGGACCGGGGCGTCCGCGCCGGCCACCAGGCCGTCGGTCCGCAGTTCCACCAGCGGTTCGGCGCGCTCGACGCCGACGGAGAGCGGGCGCGTGGCACGGACGCGCTCGCCGTCGGAATCGCGGCCCTCGACGACGAGCGTGAGGTCGTAGGTACCGGACTCGGAGACGCTGAACGTCACCGGGACCGAGAGCGTCTCGCCGGGCGAGAGTCGGCCAAGGTCGGCGGCCTCGCCCAGCGTATCGCCGTCGGCGTCGCGGACGCTGACGGTGTCGAGCCGGATCCGGGTGTCGCTGCCCGCCGAGAGCCTGACCGTCGCCTCGGCGGTTATCGGGGCGCCCGCGACCGGCGTTGCGGGCGTGACCGTCGCGTCGGTCAGCGTGACTCTCGCGTCCGCGGCGGCCGCCGGGCCGGCGGCCATCGCCACCACCAGCGAAACGAGGAGGGCTACAGAGAGTACCAGTCGAGCGAGACGAGACGTCTCCATCTACCGGATAGAGGGGCCGGAGCGACAAATATGTTGTCTGGGTGGGAGGCTGCCGACCGAGACGACTCCAGAACGCTTGTTACGCCCCTCCGGTTACGTACCCGCGATGACCCTCTCGGAGGAGGCCAGCGAGCGGCTCGCCGACATCGTCGCGCTCCAGCCGACGAAGAACCGCGAGCTCCAGGAGCGGTGGGGGATGGACAGCGGGAGCGAGGTCCACCAGTACCTCGAGGCAGAGCTCAAAGAGTACTATTACCGGAACGAGGACAGCCTCATCTGTGCGACGCCGGAGGCGACCACCCTCGTCGAAGGTGAGGACCCGGACCGGGTCCAGACGGTGACGGTCACGCCGCTGCAACAGGTCGTCCTCGACGTCATCGCGGGCCCGGACGAGGAGAGCCAGAGCGTCGTCTCGGTGCTCCACGCGGTCCGGGACGCGGGCGAGGACCCGGAGGTAGACGCCGTCCGGTCGGCGCTGCGGAGCCTGGTCGACAAGGGCCTCGTCGAGACGGTCCAGAAGACGGTGCCGACGTTCAGGCTCGCCGTCGAGCGGGACGCGCTGGACGTCCAGACGACCGAGGCGTAGTCACTCGGACCCACAGCCCGGCCGCTGGCGGCGACGCCGCCGGTCGAGCAATCGCTTGCTCGCCTTGCCCGGGCCGCCCTCGAGCGGCCACCCCTTCGACCGCCAGGCCGGCGGTTCGGGCTCGAAGGCCCCGCAGGACCCGCGACACTCGTTTTGCGTCGGCACCCGCCCCTTGGCGCCACAGAAGGGAGAGACGCCCGAGTCGCCCGCGTGCAGTCGGAAGTGCCGGCAGTCCGGGCGCATCGTCGCGGCGTAGGCCCGCCAGCCCCGCTCGTAGGCCCGTTCGGCGATCTCGAGGCGCTTCCCGGCCTTCCACTCGGGGTCGGCGTACTCGAAGCGGGCGGCGCTCGCTTCGTCGTCCGGACGCTCCAGAATCCGGGTGCCGGGGTCGCCGACGGCGAGCGTCCGCGGTTGCCAGACCGCCTCGGCGCTCCCCGCGTCCGGGTCGACGGTCAGGACGCCCGCCTCGGCCGGCAGATCCGCGAGCAGGATGGGTTCGACGTGCTCGCCCGTCGTCGCCGTCGCGACCCACACCTCGTCTGCCAGGCCGAGCGCGACGTCGCGTTCGAGTTGCGGGACGAGCGCGCGCGCGGCGCTCGCGGTGAGGTCCGGTTTGTTCTCGATGGCGACGACCCGTCGAACCCAGTCCGGATAGGTGTGCCGCCGGCGTATCTCGATTCGGTTGCCCCGCTTTCGCGACTCGAGGGCGTCACGCTCGTCGGCCTCGTGAATCGCCTCCCGGACGTAGCGCCAGGGGTAGCCCGGATCCGGGAGCGCGTCGCGGTAGAAGGTCCACTCGGCCGGTGCGTGCCGGACGACGTGCAGGAGGTCCGAGTCCAGCGCGTCGAGGCCGAATTCGGCACGCTGGCGGAGGCCGTCGGGGTCACACTCGAGAACGAGCGTGTCCCAGCGGCGGTATCGGGTCCCGAGCTGGCGGGCGACCAGCACCGCCGAGTCGTCGTCGGGGTCCCACGCGCGCTCGGCCCACTGACAGACCGCCAGTTCGAACGCGAACTCGGAGTCGGCGTGGTCCACACCGCTCGTTGGCGTGGCCGGATAAAAACTGTCGGGGAGGTCGTCTCAGACCGTCGTCGCGACGCCCGATGGCTGCCCGCCGCCTGCGTTGACCTGCTTTGCGAACGCGAGCCCGAACATCCGGAAGACGGCGACCTGACCGTAGAACATGACGAACGGGACCAGCAGGCCACCGACGACGGTGAGCACGAGCACCTGCGCGACGACGTTGACGACGACGCCGACGACGATCGGCATCAGCACGGCGACGAAGTAGTCGGTGGACAGCACGACGCGCTTGAGCATGCCGACGTCGAAGGCGGCACCGAGGCGACCCTCGACGGCCATGTTCGAGAGCGCGGCCGGCACGATGTAGTAGACAAGGAACAGCACCGGAATCATCAGCAGGATAGTCACGATACCGAACCCTGCCAGGAGGCCGCCCTGGTCGCCGGCCGCCGAACCCAGACCGATGAGTCCAGCGCCGAGGCCGACGATGACGATGGTCGGCACCAGCGCGTAGGCGATGCCGACCACCGTAACCTTCAGTCCGTCCACGATGAGGCCGCCCCAGTCGTCCCACTCCGGGGGTTCGGCGTCGCCCTCGATGGTCGACTCGAGGACGCGCAGGAGATAGCCGTAGAACGCGAACGCCGGCACGATGAGTACCGACAGGAAGATGAGGATGCCGCCGATCAACAGCCGCCCGATCCAACTGTCGCCCTGCATTGGGTAGGAGAGTCCGTCTTCTAACATTGTGGGATCTTCAGGCGGGACATCTCAGTAATCATATATAAATCCACGGGGAATTTACCCCGGAGTGGCGTTTTCTCGCGGTCGACACCCTCTCGGACGGCGAAGGCTGTCGCTCGGGGGCCGGCGACCGGTGGCCCGCGAGGGCTCACGCCTCGCCGTTCTCGAACTCCTCGTCGATGAACTCGTGTGCGTCTTTCAGTATCTCGCGCGGGCCGTCCTGCGTGACGGTGTTGACCGCCTGTTCGTAGTCGCGCCACTGCAGGTCGCGGTGCTCCGTGGAGAGCTCTGCCGATGCTTCGAAGGACTTCGCGACGAACAGGTGCACCGTCTTGTGGATGGTGTTGCCGTTCGCCTCGAAGACGTAGTCGTAGTCTTTGCGGAAACCGTCCAAGAGCCGGAAATCACCGATTCCGGCCTCCTCTTTCACTTCGCGGATGGCCGTCTGCTGGAGCTCCTCGTCGCCCTCGACGCCGCCTTTCGGGAACTCCCAGTCCCCGGGGCGGCTCTTGAGCAACAGGTACTCACGCCGGCCACGCGTATCGCGAAAGAGGATGGCTCCCGCGCTCGTGGCCTCTATCATTACCGACAGGTAGTACACCGGTACTTAAGAGAATATCGGAGACGGCAGCGAAACCGTGCCACGGGCCGCGCGTCGGCGAGCGCCACGCGAGAATGCCGGTCCGGTACCCGCCACACGGCGCGTGGAGGTCCACCGCACGGGGCGACCGGGCCCAAAGAGATGCCCTTTTGCCCCCGGCCGGCCTGCATCCCACAGAGATGCCCTTCGTCACGACCCTGACGCTCACCAGCGGGAACCGATATCGCCTCGACGACGTCGTCTCGGACATCAAGGAATCGGCCGAGCGCAAGGGCGTCGAGCTGAAGGGACCGCACCCGAAGCCGCCGCGGGACCTTCGGGTGCCACAGTCGAAGTCGCTCGGCCCCGACGGCGGCCGGTTCGACGCCTGGAACTACACCGTCTACGAGCGGACCATCGACATCGTCGGGTACGAGGAGTTCGCCCGGGATGTCACCGAACGGTCGTTCCCGGCGGGGGTCCACGTGGAAGTGGACGTCGAACAGCGCCGACAGGTCGGCAGCGGGTCATAAGTCCGTCGGGCCCGTCGCGGGCGGTATGGACGACGACAGACGCGAGCGACTCGTCTCGCTCCGGCGCACCCTCCACCGGTATCCGGAACCGGCCTGGCGCGAGTACTACACCACCAGTCGTATCGTCGACGAGCTGGAACGTATCGGCGTCGACGACCTGCTCGTGGGGCCGGAGATACTCGACGCCGAGGCGCGGATGGCGGTCCCCAACGACGAGGAGCTCGACGCCTGGCTCGAGAAGGCCCGCGAGGCTGGCGCGCGCGAGGACGTCCTCGAACGGGTCGCGGGCGGGTTCACGGGCGCGCTGGCGGTCCTCGAACGAGGCCCCGGCCCGACCGTCGCCCTCCGTGTCGACATCGACGCGCTGCCGGTCCACGAAAGCGAGGAGGGCCACCACGAGCCCACCGAGGGCGGCTTCCGCTCCGAGAACGAGGGGTACATGCACGCCTGCGGGCACGACGCGCACACGACAATCGGTCTCGGCGTGCTCGAGGCTGTCGCCGAGAGCGACTTCGCGGGGACGCTGAAGGTGCTCTTCCAGCCAGCGGAGGAGGTCATCGGCGGCGCCAAGCCCGTCGCCGAGAGCGGTCGCCTCGACGACGTGGACCACCTGCTGGCCATCCACGTCGGCCTCGACCACCCCACCGGCGAAGTGGTCGCGGGCGTCGGTGGGTTCCTCGCCGTCCGGCAGTTCGTCGCCACCTTCGAGGGCGAGTCCGCCCACGCCGGGGGCCACCCGGCCGCCGGCCGGGACGCCGTCCAGGCCCTCGCGACGGCCGTCCAGAACCTCCATGCCATCCGTCGCCACGAGGACGGTGCGACGCGGGTCAACGCCGGCGTCGTCGAGGGTGGGACGGCGACCAACATCGTCCCGGAACAGGCCCGCATCGAGGGGGAGGTCCGCGGCGAGACCACTGAACTAAAGGAGTACATGAGCGAGCGAGCGGACGAGGTGGTCGAGCACGCCGCTGCGATGCACGACTGCACTGGGCGGACCGAGACGACGGCGGAGGCACCCAGTGCCGAGAGCGACGCCGAACTGGCCGACGTGGTCTACGAGGCGGCGGGGTCCGTCGCCGGGGTCGACAGCCGCCGTCACGAGGCTCCGCTGGGCGGGAGCGAGGACGCGACGTACCTCATGGACCGGGTCCAGCGCCACGGCGGGACGGCCACCTTCGTCGGCCTGGGGACCGACCACCCCGGCGGCCACCACACCCCCACCTTCGACGTCGACGAGCGGACGCTTGACATCGGCGTGGACGTGCTCGTCGGGACGATTCGACGGCTCTCGGCGGGCGAGTGAGAGCCTCTGGCGTGGTTCGGGGTGACCTCTCCGTAGTCGCAGGGAGGACACAGACCCACCCACCGTGAGAGGGCGGGCGCCGACGAGCACGACGGCGACCGGTACGACCTGGCCGGGGAGTAGCGACGCGAAACGCCCCGGAGCGTCCCTGAAGCCCCGCCTCGCCCGAAACTCCCCGAAGGGGAAGATATAGGGTCGTTCGTGACCGAGACGCCACTAATGAGCGAGACAGGACGCAAGCGGCCGTGGCTCGCCGCCTTGCTCGCCTTCGTCTACCCCGGTCTCGGGCACGTTTACCTGCGGGAATGGCTGCGGGCGATCCTGTGGTTCGGCCTCGTGGTCAGCACGACGACGCTGCTGGTCGGCGGCGACGTCATGCCCGACGAGCTCTCCATCGAGGCGTTCGTCGCGGCCTCGCAGGCGCTGCCGCTGGAGGCCTCGATAGCGCTGCTGGCTATCACGGCGCTCAGCATGGCCGACGCCTACTGGATGGCCACCCAGGAGAACCGGGCCACGGAGGTCGTCGAGGGCGATACCTGCCCCAACTGCGGGCAGGAGCTCGACGAGGACCTCGAGTTCTGTCACTGGTGTACGACCCGCCTCCAACCGGCCGACTCCGAGCACGACGACTGAACTGTGGCCGACACCGTCGCCGACCGGCCGGCGAGACGGTGGCTCCTGGTCGCCGTCGCGGCGGGCGTGATGGGGGCGTCTGGCACCTACCAGTTCGTCTGGACGACGCTCAGCGGCGCCGTCGGGGCCCGCGTCGGCGCCTCGCCGGCAGCGCTCGGGACCGTCTTCACGCTGTTTGTCGTCGCCCAGACGCTGGTCCAGTTCCCGGCCGGCGGCATCCGCGACCGGTACGGGCCCCGCGCGGTGCTCGGCATCGGGTCCGTCCTCCTGTTCGCTGGTTACGGGGGCCTGGGGCTGGCGACGACCTACCCGGTCGCCGCGCTGGCCTACGGCCTCGGGGGCGTCGGCAGCGGGATGGCTTACACCGTCGCGATCAACACGCCCGTGAAGTGGTTCACCGACCGCCGCGGCCTGGCGACGGGCGTGGTCACGACGGCGTTCAGCGCCGTGAGCGTCGTCGTCATCCCGCTGGTCCAGGCCCGCATCGACGCCTCGTACACGGGCACGCTGCTGGCCCTCGGCGCAGTGGTCGGTGGGCTGGGGCTCCTGGCGACGATAGTCGTCCGCGACCCGCCGAAGCGCGACGAAGCGACGGAAGCGGGGACGGCGTCCGACCGGGCCGTCGACGTCGACGCGAGCGTCGGGTGGCGGAGGGTCGTCGGCACCTGGCAGTTCTGGGTGCTCTACTGGGTGATGCTGGTCGTCGACGGCGTCGGGTTGATGCTCATCGGCCAGTCGGTCGGGTTCACGACCGGCCTGGGACTGGCCCCGGGGACGGCGACCACCGTCGCGTCCGTCGTCGCGCTGGCCGACGCGATGGGCGTCATCGTGATGAGCACGCTCTCGGACCGCCTCGGTGGCGAGCGGACCGTCGGCGTCTCGCTGGTCCTGGGCGGCTGCTCGCTGGGCGCCGCGATAGTCTCCGGCCTGTCGGGCCTGGGGCCGCTGTTCGTCGTGCTGGTCGCCGGGACGGCTTTCTTCCGGAGTCCCGTCTTCGCCATCTTCCCCTCGCTGGTCGGGAAGTACTACGGCCGGGCGCGCTCCTCTGAGAACTACGCACTGGTCTACTCGGCGAAGATTCCGGGGGGTATCATCGGCGGGACGGTGACGGGCATCCTCGTGGCGCGCGTGGGGTGGGCGGAGTCGTTCGCCCTCGGGGCGGGCCTGCTGGTCCTCGCAGGCCTGTCTGCGCTGGTTCTCAGGCCGACGTCCGTGACGTCGTGAGCGACTCACTCACGGCGAGGGAGCGGCATCCGGACGGCCGTCCCGGTCGGCTCCCGGAACCCGGCGGAGGTAGCCGACCGCGAACGTCACCGCGACGAGCGCCGGGAGCGCAGTGAAGACGACGGCCACGAGCGGCAGCGTCACTGCACCGGTGAGAAAGAGCGCGAGCGTCATGCCGGTGATGGCCGGCGCGAGCAGCGCCCCGAAGACGAGCGCGACGCCGGCGAGCACGTACCCCCAGGCCCGCCGCTGCCAGAGCCACCGCGCGACGATGGCCAGCGCGGGGACGACCACCGCAAGGTCCAGGAAGTGCGAGACGAGCGCCTGGGGCCCCTGTTCCGTGACGAGCAGCGGCGGCGTTCCCGTGAGTGTGGCCGGGACCAGTTCCGAAAGCCACAGCGCGGCCAGTCCGGCCGCGATGACCCCGAGCACCGCCCCGTAGTGCCGTTCCGAGATCCCGTCACCGAGCGTCGCCGCCACGGCCGCGGGGTCGGTGTCGACGACGCCGCCCACGAACGTGAACAGCGAGAGGCCAAAGAGCGCGACGTAGCCGAGGAAGAAGCGGTTGAACGGCACCTGGAGCCCGACGGACGCCCACATGTAGGTCATGAACGCCAGTGCACCGAGCCAGACGGTGCGGCCGCGGGGCGAGGCAGCCACGGCGGCCCGGAGGCCGAGAACGAGCGCCGGCACGCCGACAAGCAGGATCACGAGGTCCTGGACGTAGAACGCCGGGAGGAGTCTCGGCGGGTAGTGGCCCGGCCGGAAGAGACCGAGCAGCGAGGACGTCGTCGCGAGGCCGGCGACGAGCACCGTCGCCCGGCGTTGCCACGGGGGAAGCGGTGTCTGCATCGGCGTCACCGGGTGAAGAGAGGGACCGGGGGAGATAGAACCTGTCAACGATTCCCGAGGAGTGAGAGGAAGGGCAAGACGGCGGCCGACCTCACTTCTCGATGATGCTCTCTTCGATCTTCTCGCCGAAGTGCGTCGCCGTGTCCTCGTAGTGGACGAGTATCTCGTCGCCGACCTCCAGGTCCGTGACGGCGGTGCGCCCGTCGCGGGTGTGGACCTTGATGGTCTCTGCGTTCTGCAGTAACGTCTCGATGCGGTCGCCCGCCTCGGTCTCGGCCTGGACGCGGAACATCGGGCGCTTCTCTATCTTCGCGCGGCCGACGATGGCCTCGCGGGTGTGCCCCTGGGCGTCGACGACCTGGACCTCGTCGCCGGACTGCAGCTCCGAGAGGTATTTCGTCCCGCCGTCGGGCGTGCGGACGTAGGCGTGGACGGCGCCGGCGTTGACCCGGAAGGGGCGCGAGGCGACGTAGGGTGACTCGGCCGTCTCGGCGTGGACGAAAAAGAGGCCGCGGGCCATCGACCCGACGAGCATCCCCTCGTCGTGGTCCATCAGGTTGCCCGTATCGATACAGACCCGGTCGGCAGAACCGGTCTGTTCGACGGCGGTGACGGTGGCATATTCCAGGTCGACCTGCTCTCGTCCCATCTCGTCGCGGACCTCGACGGTCTTTCGAATCTCGTCGACGTCGTCGGTGTCCAGCAGCACGCCGTCGGCCCCGTGTTCGAGCGTCTCGTAGGCCGTCCGGGCGTCCTCGGCGCTCTGGACGCCGGTGATGAGATCGGTCTCGTCGCCGACGCGGGCGATGAGGTTCTCGAGCGGGATGATCTGCCAGTCCTCGCCGATGACGATGGTGAACTCGGCCGCCTTCGCGACCTCCTCGGCGAAGGCCTCGTAGTCCTCGTCGAAGATACGGACGTAGCCGCCCTCGGCGGCGGTCCCGTCGCGGCGCAGCGCAGAGAGGTCCGCAGACCCGGAGAAGTCCGTCGGGAGGTCGACGGTGCCGTCGCCCTCGCCGTCCTTGCCGACGACGGTGGCGTCGGCGTCGGAGTCGTCGCCCTCGGCGTCCATGACGTGGACGTCGCCGTTGGAGAAGGCCGCGACGTCGACCGCGCCGAGGTCACGGACCCGTTCGACGTCGGCCTCGTCGACCAGCACCCAGTCGACGCCGGCCTCGAGACCGGCGGTGATTCGTCGCTTCCGCGTCTCCCAGTCACCGACCTCGTCGTCGGCCTTGAGCCACACGCTTCGTGTCATGTGCCCACGTCCGCGACGATGGGGCTTGAACGTGGCGGAACCCGTAGCCCCGTTGTCCACGGACACGGTCGATGCTGCCGACCGACCGTGCCCATACGACAGATCGTATTCATCGTAGATAACACGGGCACAAGAGTTATCAATCTAATCTAATAAATGAGTAACAGATACTGGTATCTGGTTCGTAAATTATGAACAACAGATTCGCCTGTGCGATCGCTGGGGCCAAGGGTGGAGTGGGCAAGACCACGACGAGTATCAACCTCGGGGCGTCGCTCGCCGCAGCGGGGTACTCAACCGTCACGGTCGAACTCGACCTGGCGATGGCGAACCTCGTCGACTTCCTCGACGTGGACATCGACGTCACGGAGGCGACGACGCTCCACGACGTCCTCGCGGGCGAGTGTGGCGTCGAGGCGGCGACCTACGGGACGGACTCGGGGCTCTCGGTGGTTCCGAGCGGGACGGATCTCCAGGGGTACGCCGAGACCGACCTCCGACGCCTCCCGGACGTCGTCGAGACGCTCCGGTGGCACTACGACATCGTCCTGCTCGATACGCCAGCTGGGTTGAGCGAAGAGACGGTGCGGCCGATGCAGGTCGCCGACGAGGTGATCCTCGTCTCGACGCCGCGGGTGGCCTCGGTCCGAAACGTCCAGAACACGAAACAGCTCGCAGAGCGCGTCGACTGTGACGTCCGGGGCCTCGTCCTCACGAAGTCCGGAACGGGCGCGTCGCCCGGGGCCGACCGGGTCGCCGAGTTCCTCGAGGTGGAACTACTCGGACACGTCCCCGAGGACGAGGCGGTCCCCCACTCTCAGGACAGGGGTCGCCCCGTCGTCTCGAACGCGCCGAACAGCGGTGCCTCGATAGCCTATCGGAAGATCGCCATGGAACTCGTCGGTGCCGAGCGGGAGGACCTCGAACACAAGGGGGCACCGCCGTCGGACGGAACTGCCGCGAGCGGCGAGGAGTCCCTGCAGAGCGACCAGGCGGGCTCTGGCGGCAAGAGGGCTCGACCGCTCGAACCGACCGATGGCGGGACGGTCGTCAGTCCGTCCACGTCGTCGGACGCCGGCGTGTCAGATTCGAGGGATCCCGAGACAACACAGGGGGACCGCGGCGACGCTCGGGAGTCGGACGAGCAGCCGAGTCACCAGGAGGGGCCGAGACGGGGGAAGCGACAGAAGCGCCGGCCGCGGTCGAGACGGACACCACGGCGGCGGAGTCCGCGACCGACGACGAGGTCGACACACCGGAGTCCGCGACCGGCGGTGGACAGGACCCGCCGGAGAGCGACCCCGACTCGGACGAGCGCGCACCGTCGGCCGGCGGAGACGAGTCGGGTGAACAGGAAGACACGACCGCGTCGGAGGAACCGACGCCGTCCGCGGAGGAAGGCGACGATGAAGCAGATGCGGGGACGGGCGAATCTACTCGGTCCTCGTCGGAAACGCCTGCGGTCGAATCGGCTACCGTCGCAGAGACATCCGACGAGAGCACGGCCGAGACGGGCGAAGGTGCCACCCCGGACGCAGACGAGGAGGGCGCGACCGACGCAGAAAACGAGGTTGCCCCCGACGCAGACGAGGCGGACGAAGCGTCCGCCTCCGGCGTCACAGCCCCCGAGGAGCGCGACGAGGATAGCGGGACCGACGGCGACAGCGACCGGGCGTCGGCGTCTGCTGGCGAGGCGGCATCTCGGTCCGAATCCGACGGCGAAGCGACCCCGGCGGCGGGGCCCGCCGAAGACGACCCGGACGCGGCGTCGGACGCCCGGGACGGCGACGAATCCGTCGCCCGTCGCGTGTTGTCGCTGTTCAGTTTCTAGGCCTGGACGGCCAGTTCGGCCGCTTCGAGCGCGTCCTCGGCGTTCGAATCGTCGTGGACCACGCTGGCGACAGCGCGAGCGATCTTCTCGGGGTCGTCGTGCTGGAAGATAGACCGCCCCATCGAGACGCCGGCTGCCCCGGCGTCCATCGCGCCACGAACCATCGCGAGCGTCTCCTCGTCGGTCCCCTTCGCGCCGCCGGCGATGACGACGGGGAGCGAGGTGGACTCGACGACGTGCTGGAAGGTCTCGGCGTCGCCGGTGTAGCCAGTCTTGACGACGTCCGCGCCCAGTTCCTCGGCGAAACGGACGGCGTGGCCCACGGCCTGGTTGTAATCAGGGTCGTCGGGATCGATGTCGGGCCCGCGGGCGTAGTTCATCGCCAGGACGGGCAGGCCGTAGCGCTCGGCCTCGCTGGTCAGGGCGGCCAGATCCTCTATCTGCTCGGGTTCGTACTGACTGCCGACGTTGATGTGGACGGAGACGGCGTCGGCACCGGCGCGGATGGCGTCCTCGACGGTACCCGTCATGCGCTTGTCGTTCTCGTCGGGGCCGATGGTCGTCGACGCGTTGAGGTGGACGATGTAGCCCGCGCCGTTCTTGTTCGGGTGGACCCGGTCGGCGATGCCGCGCTGGGTGAGTACCGAGTCCGCGCCGCCGCGCGTGACGGCGTCGATGGTCGATTCGATGTCCTTGAGGCCCTTTACGGCCCCCATAGTGATACCGTGGTCCATCGGGACGATGACGTACTTCTCGTCTGTCCCGATGCGGTCGAGGCGTGCGCGTTTCCCTGCGGTCATGATATGCGAGAGTGTGGCAAGAGCGATTATGTGCGTTCCGGTTGCGGACGTTCCTGTGCCCCCCGGAGGGCCCCCCTCCTTGAGCTCGCGGGCCTTGGCTTCGAGTTCGTCGGCCACGTCGTCGACCGACGCGCCGGACTCGTGGCCCTCGGCAACGATGTCGACGAGCGCGGACCCGACGATGATCCCGTCCGCGCCGGCCGCGACGATGCGCTCGGCGTGCTCGCCGGTCTTGATACCGAAGCCGACGGCCTTGGGGACGTCCCAGTCGGCCAGGCGGGCCAGCGACTCCTCGGTGGCGTCGTCGACGTCGTCGCGAGCGCCGGTGACACCCAGGCGCGCCTGGACGTAGACGTACCCCGAGACCTGGTCCAGCATCTTCTCTAAGCGCTCACCTTTCGTCGTCGGGGCGACGATGAAGACCAGATCGAGGCCGAACTCGTCGCACGCCTCGCGGAGCGGCCCGGCCTCCTCGGCAGGGAGGTCGGGGACGACGAAGCCCTCGATGCCGACCTCGGCGGCCTTCTCGACGAAGGGACGTGGGCCCTCGTCCTCGCCATATTGATAAATCAGGTTGTAGTAGGTCATGCAGACGATCGGAACCTCGACGTCGAGGTCGGAGACGAACTCGAAGAAGCGCGTCGGGGTCATCCCGGCCTCCAGCGAGCGGACGATTGCGTTCTGGATGGTCTTGCCCTCGGCGATGGGTTCCGAGAACGGCAGGCCGAGTTCGATGACGTCCGCGCCGCCGCGGGCGAGGGCTTCGACGTACGCCAGCGACGCCTCGTAGTTCGGGTCGCCGGCCGCCAGATAGGGGACGAACGCCGGTTCGTCGGCGAAGGCGTCTTCGAGGCTCATCACAGCATCCCCCCACCGACGCGCTCGAAGACAGACATGTCCGGCGCGATGGAGAGGTCGCGTTTGCTCGTCTCCTCGATGACCGTCTCAAGGTCCTTGTCGCCCCGGCCCGAGACGTTGACGACGACGGTGTCGCCGACCGCGTCGTGGTGTTCGTCTCGCGGCTCCGCCGCTCGACCGTCCGTGGCGGGCCCCGCTACCCGCTCGAGGTAGCCGAAGGCGTGGGCCGTCTCCAGCGCGGGGATGACGCCCTCGTCCTGCGAGAGGCGGTGGAACGCCTCCAGCGCGGCGTCGTCGTCGACGTTCACCGGCGTCACGCGGCCCTCGTCGACAAGATACGCGAGTTCCGGGCCCACCCCGGCGTAGTCCAGCCCCGCGGAGACGGAGTGAGACTCCATGATCTGGCCGTCGCGGTCCTGTAGGAGTTTCGTCCGCGCACCGTGCAAGACGCCCTCGCCGCCGGTCGACAGCGAGGCGGAGTTCGGCGCGACGCCGTTCTCCTCGTCGACCTCCAGCGAGGACCCGCCGGCCTCGACGGCGTAGAGGTCCACCTCGGGGTCGTCGACGAACTCCGCGAAGGCGCCCATCGTGTTCGACCCCCCGCCGGCACAGGCCAGCACCGCGTCGGGCAGGCCGCCGGTCTTCTCGATACATTGCGCGCGGGCCTCCTCGGAGATGACCGACTGGAAGTCCCGGACCATCTTCGGGAACGGGTGCGGGCCGACGACGCTCCCGATGACGTAGTGAGTCGTCTCGACGGTGGTCGCCCAGTCGCGCATCGTCTCGGAGATGGCCTCCTTGAGCGTCCCGCGGCCGACGGTCACGGGGTTGACTTCCGCGCCGTTGATGCGCATCCGGAAGACGTTGGGGCGCTGGCGCGCGATGTCGGTCTCGCCCATGTAGATCTCGCAGGGCATGTCCAGGTGGGCGGCGGCCATCGCCGTCGCGGTGCCGTGCTGGCCCGCGCCGGTCTCGGCGATGATGCGCTCTTTGCCCATGTACTTCGCCAGCAGGACCTGTCCGAGCGCGTTGTTGAGTTTGTGCGCGCCGCCGTGGAGCAGGTCCTCGCGTTTCAGGTAGACGTCCGTGTCGTACCGTTCCGAGAGTTGCTCCGCGTACTGGAGCGGGGTCGGCCGACCGCCGAAGTCGGCCAGTCGCTCCCGGAACTCGTCCATGAAGCCGTCCTCGTTTTCCAGTACGTAGCGCCGGTAGGCGTCGGTCAACTCCTCGATGGCCGGCATCAGCGCCTCCGGGACGTACTGTCCGCCGTACTCGCCGAACTTGGGGTCGTGTGCGTCGTCCGTGCTCATGTCTGTGTCTCCGTGAGTCGTCGGGTGTTCTCGGTCACGTCCGAATCACCGCCGTGGTCCATGATGGCCGACCCGACGAGCAGCGCGTCCGCGCCGGCACGGCGCATCCGCGTGACGTCGTCGGGCGTGTGTATGCCGCTTTCCGCAATGAGGGTGACGCTCCCGGGGACCGACGCCGAGACGCGCTCGAACGTCGAGAGGTCGACCTCGAGCTTCGAGAGGTCGCGGTTGTTGACGCCCACGAACTCGGCGCCGGCGTCGACCGCTTTCTCCACCTCGGCCTCGGTGTGCGTCTCGACGAGCACCTGGAACCCGCGATCGTGGGCGGCTGCGAGCAGGTCCGCGAGGTCGTCGGTCCCGTCTTCCTCGAGGAACCGGACGATGAGCAGTATCACGTCCGATTCGACGACGTCGAGTTGGTCCTCGTAGAGGACGAAGTCCTTGCGCAGGACCGGCACGTCGACGGCCTCGCGGACCCGCCGGAGCGTCTCGGCCGAGCCACCGAAGTGGTCGGGTTCGGTCAGCACAGACAGCGCGGCCGCCCCGCCGGCGACCATCCGTTCGGCGAGTGCGACCGGGTCGTCGGTCCGCTCGCCGTCGGCGGTCGGACTCGTCGGTTTCACCTCCGCGATGAGTGGCACGCGGCCGTCGGCCTCGGCGCTGGCGACGGCGTCGGGCAGCGACCGCACGTCGTCGACCGAGACGCGCTCGCCACCGCCGCCGCGCTCGCGGGCCGCCGCCAGTATCGAGGCGACCTCAGGTGCCATCTCTCCCTCACTAGCGTCCATTACCGTACACTAACGTACAGAGATGTACATAAGACTTGCGTAGTCGAGCCGGACCAGCATCGGTGGCGCCCGCCGTCACGCCGACCGCGGAGTGACCCCGTCACGGGGGCGAATCTTGAAGGGCCGACCCGCCGAGGATAGGGACATGACCGCACCGACGGGGGACGCCGGTATCTACGCCCGCGAGTCGGACTACCTGGAGCGGTACGTCCAGCTGGGCGAGGCGGGGGACCGCATCATCTCCGTCTCGTTCCCCACGCAACCGGACGCAGACGCCGGCGCGGACCACCCGCTGCTGGACCGCATCGACGACTACCTCACCGGGAACAGGGACGACTTCACGGACGTGACCGTCGGCCTGACGGTCCCGACCGACCAGCGCAAAGTGCTGGAGGCGGTCCGGCAGATACCCTACGGCGAGAATGCCTCCGTGGAGCAGGTGGCCTCGATGACGCCGGACCTCTCGGCCGAGGAGATGGACGACCTGAACCTCGTCCGCGAGGCGCTGGACGCCAACCCGGTGCCGCTGTTGATTCCCGACCACCGGGTGCGAGACGGCCCGAGCGGCGCGCCGCCGGCCGTCGAGCAGAAGCTCCGGATCGTCGAGGGGCTCTAGAGCGAGAGTCGGTCGACGCCCAGCCCCTCGTGGACGACCAGTTCCAGCGTGTTCACCAGGTAGTGGGCGACGACCACGGCCAGCAGGCTGTCGGTCAGGACGAACAGGCCCGCCAGGCCCAGCCCCAGCGCGCCCGTGACTAAAACACCGGCACGGCCCTGCGCGCCGTGTCCCAGGGCGAACGCTACCGACGAGACGACGGCCATCGCCCACGCCGGCGCGCCGAGGCCGGCGACTGGGACGCCGATGGCCGCGCCGCGAAAGAGCAGTTCCTCGACGACGGCGATGGTCGGCAAGACGAGCCCCAGGAGGACGACCCACCCGGCCGGAGAGTCGGGAGCGAGGAGTTCGCGCAGCGACTCGTCGACGGCGGCACCGAAGCCGTCGGCCAGCGACGCCGCCACCTCGTTGCCGACCCAGAAGCCGACGCCGGCAGCGACGCCGACGGCGAGTGCGGGGAAGCCCGTCGAGAGCGGCGCATCGATGATACCGAAGGCCGTCGCCGGGATATCGAAGAAGACGGCGCCGCCGACCACGAGCGCCCCGAACAGGCCCTGGGTGAGCGCGACGTTCGCGAACAGCGCGCCGGCCGAGAGGTCGGGCCCCGAGAACCGCCCCTCGAACTGCCGGCGCTGGGCGGCGGCCTCCGCCGTCTCGAAGCGGGGATAGGTCGGGTCGGGGCCGTCGGCGACCCGACCCGGGTGGAGCGTGTCGGAGGCGGCAGTGAGGCCGCCACCGTCGGTCTCGAGCGCGTCCTGTGAGAGCCGTGCGAGCGCGAGTAGCGCGGTTAGAAGGAGGCCCGTGAGGCCGACGAAGGCGGCCCACTCGGGCACGGGTTACTGCGGGCTGGGACTGCCGCCCTGGCGGCCGACCTCGTGTTCGAGCGCCTTGCCAGTGATGGACTTGAGGCGGTCGACCAGCGAGTCTTTCTCGGGTTCGCCGGAGAGCGCCACTTCGAGCACCTCGGAAATGTGCGAGACCGGGATGATCTCGATCATGTCCTCGTACTCGTCCTCGATCATCACGTCTTGGGTGTTGGCCTCGGGGATGATGACCGTATCGAGGCCCGCCTTCGCGGCGGCCTCTATCTTGTGGGTGACGCCGCCGACCGGGAGGACGTCGCCCCGCACGGAGAGCGAACCGGTCATGGCGATGTTCTGCTCGACCGGGACGTTCTCCAGCGCGGAGATGACCGCGGTGGCGACAGTGATGGAAGCGGAGTCGCCGTCGACGCCGCCCTCGCCGGCCTGGACGAACTGGATGTGGACGTCCTTCTCGGAGATGTCCTCGTCGCTGAACTTCTTGATGATGGCCGAGACGTTCTGGACGGCCTCCTCGGCCATCTCCTGGAGCTGGCCGGTCGCGATGACCTGGCCGGGCCCCTGCGAGGGGGTGACCTCGGCCATGACGGGGAGAACGATGCCGCTGTCCTCGCCCATGACCGCGAGGCCGTTGACCCGGCCGACGACCTCGCCGGAGTTGACGGTGAGCTCGTAGTCCTTGCGGCGCTCGATGTAGTTGTCCGCGAGCTGTTGCTCGATGGACCGGGAGCGGCGCTTGGCCTGGAGGACGTCGGCGCGACTGGTGCGCTCTTTGTCCTCGGCGCGGGCGATGTCACCGGCGACGCGGACCAGCCCACCCAGGTCGCGGAACTTCAAGGTGAGGTGGCCCTTCCGGCCGGCGCGGCGGCGGGCCTCGAGGATGACTTCCTCGACGGCGTCCTCGGTGAAGTGCGGGAGCCGCCCGTCGTTCTCGACCTCCTGGGCGACGAAGCGGGCGTACTTCCGGCGCATCTCGGCGTCGTCCTCGATGGTGTCGTCCATGTACACCTCGTACCCGTAGCCCTTGATACGGCTGCGGAGCGCGGGGTGCATGTTCTCCATCGCGTCTAAGTTCCCGGCCGCGATCATGATGAAGTCACACGGGACGGGCTCGGTCTGGACCATCGCGCCCGAGGAGCGCTCGGACTGGCCCGTGATGGAGAACTCGCCCTCCTGGATGGCCGTCATCAGCTTCTGCTGGCTGCGGATGTCGAGCGTGTTGATCTCGTCGATAAACAGCACGCCCTTGTTGGCCTGGTGGATGGCGCCGGGTTCCACGCGGTCGTGGCTCGGCGTCTCCATCCCGCCGGACTGGAACGGGTCGTGGCGGACGTCGCCCAGCAGCGCGCCGGCGTGGGCGCCGGTGGCGTCCTCGAACGGCGCGGTCTTCTGGCTGGCGTTGTTGACCAGCAGGTTCGGAATCATCGCGTCGCTGCCACGCGAGCCGTAGCGGAAGGCCAGATAGATGACACCGGCCGCGAGGATGCCCAGCAGGATCTGCTGGACGATGATCAGCGAGTAGCCGATGACGATGGCGATGATGATCCACATCAGGAAGGTCCGCATCTGGTTGCGCTTGCGGGCCTCCTCCTTGTGGGCCTCGACGATCTGTTCGCCCTTGCCGCCCGGCACGGTCCGGACCTTCGGTTCGTTGCCGTCGTCGGGGTTGTGATAGACCAGCACGTCCTGCAGTTCCTCGCGGGGGAGCAGTTGACTCATCGCCTTCGCGAGCATCGACTTGCCCGTCCCGGGCGAGCCGATCATCATCACGTGGCGGCGCTGCTTGGCCGCCTTCTTGATGACGTCTCGGGCGTGGTCCTGCCCGATGACCTGGTCGACGAGTCGCTCGGGGACCTGGATGTCGGCGGTGCTCTCGATGTCGAGCCCGCCCAGGAGGTGCTCCTCCTCGTCACGGAGGTTCGACTCGCCGTCGACCGTCACGTCGCTGCCCAGCGTTGTCTCGGACGAAGCCCCGTCACCCGTCGGTTCGTCGGGGGCCGGTTCGTCAGCCGGGGTGTC
The DNA here is from genome assembly GCF_029338315.1 of Haloarcula regularis. Classification (GTDB taxonomy): domain Archaea; phylum Halobacteriota; class Halobacteria; order Halobacteriales; family Haloarculaceae; genus Haloarcula; species Haloarcula regularis. Next base: position 3,285,749 of record NZ_CP119794.1, on the reverse strand, counting down.
GGACGACACGTCCTCGATGCCGTCGCCTGCCGTCCCATCCTCGGCGTCACCGGCCTCCCGTTCAGGGTCGGGAGCCGCGTCTGTGTCGGTATTGTCGCTCATACAAACGTTTCTAACGTATCAGTGGAAGGACTGTCGACTGATATACTTTCTCCCCACGTCCGCCGTTGCCACACCGCCAGAACCGCGAGACTGCAGTCGAATAACTGGGTCCTACTGACGCTGTGGGCGCTCGTCGTCGGGTTTATCAAACCGCCCGTCACACAGACGGGTATGCGCGGGTTCTATATCGGCCGCTTCCAGCCCTACCACGACGGCCACCACGCGATGGTCGAACGCATCGCGGACGAGGTGGACGAGCTGGTGCTGGGTATCGGGAGCGCGGACGATTCCCACACGACACACGACCCCTTCACCGCCGGCGAGCGGATCATGATGATCACGAAGGCCGTCGCCGAGTTCGACCTCACGACGTACGTCGTCCCGCTCGAGGACATCAACCGCAACGCGGTGTGGGTGAGCCACGTCGAGAGCATGTGTCCCGACTTCGACGTCGCGTACTCGAACAACCCGCTGGTCGTGCGACTCTTCGAGGAGTCCGGCATCGAGGTGCGCCAGTCGCCGATGTTCGACCGGGAGCGACTCGAGGGCTCCGAGATCCGCGAGCGGATAATCAGGGACGAATCCTGGCGCGATCGGGTCCCGGCGGCCGTCGTCGACGTCATCGAGGAGTGCCACGGCGTCAAGCGCCTCCAGTACGTCTCCGACACGGACTCGCTGGACCGGTACACGTCCGAGGACGAGCGCGACGACGAGACCCGTCGGTCCGTCGGCGACCCAGAGGGATGATTACGCTCAGCTCCGACTTCGGGACGCCGTACCCGGCGGCGATGAAGGGGGTCATCGCCAGCGAGTGCGACGCCCGCCTGGTCGACGTCTCCCACGAGTTCCCCCGCCAGGACGTCCGGGCGGCGGCGTTCTGGCTGACACAGACGCTGCCGTACTTCCCGCCGGCGGTCCACTGCGTCGTCGTCGACCCCGGCGTGGGCACCGACCGGGACGCACTCGTGGTCCGGGCCGGCGAGCACGCGCTCGTGGGGCCCGACAACGGGGTCCTCCTGCCGGCCGCCCGCGAGCTCGACGACGACCCCGAGGTGTTCACCTGGGCCTACGAGGACGTCGCGAGCACGACGTTCCACGGGCGCGACGTGTTCGCGCCCGCCGCCGCGACGGTCCACGAGGCCGGCGTCGACTCCCTGGAGAGTCTCGACCGGGCGACGCGGACCGAGGGCGTCGTCGACCTGCAGTTCCCGGCCGCCGACCGGAACGTCGACGGCGCGGTCGGCGAGGTGCTCGTCGTCGACGGCTTCGGGAACGTCATCACCAACGTTCCCGGTGACGTCCTCGCCGACCGGTTCGGTGAATCGGTGATGGTAAACGGCGAAGACGTCCCCGTCCGTCGGGCCTACGCCGCCGTCGATCCGGGCGAGCGACTGGTGACCGTCGGGAGCCACGGCAGCGTCGAACTCGCGGTGAACCGGGGCCGCGGGGACGACGCCTTCGGCCTCGAGGCCGGCGGTGCGGTCCGGGTGACCCGGTGACCGGCCCGGCGGAAACCGACAACGTTATACAGTTTTAGGCCAGCCTAATTTATTGGATGCTGGACGAGCAGTCACGAGCGTTCCCGGACGGTCCGTCGGCCCCCGGCGAGCGAACTGCGGCGACGTCCGGTCGGCTCCAGCGGTGGCACGACGAATCCGACAGCGGAGGTGCATAGCGCGTCGAAGGACCGTTCGCGGCCGTTCCGGCCACCGGCGGTTTCACCAGGCGACGGTCGACGGTTGGCACCAGGTCGCCGCCCCACGGCGGCCACGCCGTCGCCACACACGAGTCCCAGCTCGTGTCTGTCCCTTTTCGCGGTTCTCAGTCGTCGAGCGGATGCTCTCCGTCCTGGAGTCGGTGCTCGATCGTCGCGACCTCCGACTCGATGACGTCGCGCTCGAAGTACAGCAGCTCGACGGCGACGACGGCGACGCCGATGCCGACAACCGCCGTGAGCGTCTGGGGCTCCGCTCGATAGAGGTGATAGAGCAGCAGGGGGAAGAACGCGCTCGTCCCGACGACGCCGAGTGCCGGGGGCACGGGGTGGACGGCGTCCCGGCCGCGCTCGCGGAACGCGAGGTAACTCGCCCCGCCGAAGACGACGATGAACGCGAGCGAGGCGAACGAGGTTATCGCCCCCAGACTCCCGGAGGCGGCGAAGGCGGCCGTCACCACGCCGAGGATGACGAGCATCCGCTTCGGCGCGCCGCTCTCGCTACTGGCGCCGACCCTGTCGGGCAGGAGGTCGTTCTGGACGAGTCCACGGGCGAAGTAGCCTGCCGAGAACAGCGTCGCGTTGATCGCGCTGCCCGTCGAGACGAGCGCCGAGAGTGTCAACCCCACGTATCCGACCGCCGAGAGACCGACCGGGGCGAGGATGTTCCCGGCCGCCTTCACCAGCGCCGTGTGGGGTGTTTCGTTACCGCCTGGGGCGCCAGCGTGACCGTCGCGACGGCCACGAGTACGTAGACGACGACCGCGGCGGGGATGGCGATGGCGACCGCCCGCCCGATGGTATCCGACGGGTCCTCGAAACTCTCCTGGTCGTAGAACAGGAGCTGCCAGCCCTGGAAGGCGACGAACGAGACCGCCGCGGCGATGACCGGACCGAACGTGGGCAGCTGGTCGGCCCCCAGCGAGATCGTCGTCGACCCGGACGACGTCGCGTAGACGATGCCGCCGAGGCCGAACGCGACCAGCACCATCACCTTCGCCGCGACGAGGACGTTCTCGACGACGCCGGTCGCGCGGGCCCCGACGAGGTTCAGGCCGACGAATCCCGCGACGGCGGCCACGGAGACGAGCGGGCGCAGCGGGACGGCAGCCACCGAGTCCGGCACGGCGTCCAGGGCGACGGTGAACTCGCCGAAGGCGAACGCGTACATCGCCATCGACCCGACGTAGCCGACCAGCAGCGTCCACCCGGTCATCCCGGCGAGCGTCGAGTTGCCGACGAACCGCTGGACGAACGACACCGAACCGCCCTGGTGGGCGTCGTCAACGCCGTTGAGCACCGTGTAGGAGTAGGCGCCACAGGCCGCGACGAGGCCCGCGACGACGAACGCGAACCACGTCGCTGGCCCGGTGATACCGGCGACAACGCCGAGCACTGCGTAGATGCCGCCACCGATCATCCCGCCCAGTGCCATCGAGACAGCTTCCGCGAGGCCGAGCTCGGACCCGCTCATACCGGCCGGGCACGTGGCCGACGACGCCAAAGAAAGTGGCGTCGAGCTCGCGTCGACGGGGCCGCGAAAAAAGGCCGCTCGCCGGTATCCACCAGCCCAGAGCTCGCCGTGCGAGGGGGGACGCCGTGGACCGGTTCGACTGGCGGAGAGAACGTGCGACGTCGCCAGCCCGGCCCCTGAGATATCAGGGCCACGCGGGCTGTCGTGTGCTGCTGGGTAGTTCCACGACGTGCCGGTGTCGTGGGGTACGTACCGGTTCGTACGGCACTATAGCCCTCGGGAGCCGGCGGTTCAGGGAATTAAGTGGAGTTGTTCCGAACCGACTGCCATGGCCGCCGACTCCGGGACCGGCAGAGACGACAGCGTCGACCTGCTCGACGCCTTCCGCCAGTTCTTCGCGCTCGAGCGGGACGTCCTCGTCCTCTCGCTGTCGATGCTGGCGTTCAGCCTGGCCTTCCAGATGACGAGTCGGTACATCCCGGAGTACCTGCGCCTGCTGGGGGCCAGCGCCGGGGTCATCGGCCTCTACGGGAGCGTCGGCAACCTCATCAGTGCACTGTACCCCTACCCCGGCGGCGCCGTCTCCGACCGCATCGGTTCCCGGTTCGCGCTGAGCGCGTTCGCGACGCTCGCCACCCTGGGGTTCGGGCTCTGGTACCTGGCGTCCGTCGTCGGCGGCGTCGCGCTGGGCCCGGTCACCGTGCCCGCGTGGGGACTGGTCTTCGTCGGGCTCTTTCTCGCCCAGGCCTGGAAGTCGTTTGGCCTGGGAGCGACCTTCGCCATCGTGAAACAGAGCGTGCCGCCGGACCGCCTGGCGATGGGCTTTGCCAGCACAGAGGTGTTCCGCCGCGTCGGGTTCCTCGTCGGCCCGCTGCTGGCGGCGGCCCTGCTCGCCGCGAGCGCGACGTTCGTCGTCGGGTTCCAGTGGGTCCTGCTGGTCGCTATCGGCTTCGGCGTCGTCGCGACGGTGGCCCAGCACCGCCTGTACGACGCGAGCGAGGACACCATCGGCAAGTCCTTCGAGGGCGTCGGGCAGATACTGGCCGACCTCCGGCGGATGCCCCGGACGCTCCGCCCGCTGCTGGTCGCCGACACACTCGTGCGGTTCGCCAACGGCATGGTCTACGTCTTCTTCGTCATCGTCGTCACGGACTTTCTGGCCGTGGGGTTCACCGGGTTCGGGTTCGACCTCCGGCCCGACGCCTTCTTCGGCGTCCTGCTGGGCGTCGAGATGGTCGTCGCCATCCTCTCGATGGCCCCCGTCGCCAGGCTGGCGGAGTACACCGGCCTCAAGCCGGCGGTGGCGCTTGGTTTCTCGGTCTACGCGCTCTTCCCCGTGGTGCTCATCCTCACGCCGCCGAACCAGTGGTTGCTGGTCGCCGTCTTCGCGTACTCCGGCCTGCGCTTTGCCGGCCTGCCGGCCCACAAGGCGCTCATCGTCGGGCCGGCCGAGCAGGACGCCGGCGGCCGCGTCACCGGGACCTACTACCTCGTCCGGAACACCGTCGTCATCCCGAGCGCCGCCCTCGGCGGGTGGCTCTACGGCAGCGACTGGGCGGTCTCGCTGGCGGGACTGACGCTCCGTGCCGGCCCGGAACTGACCTTCGGCGTCGCGTCGGCCGTCGGGACCGCCGGCGTCGCCTACTTCCTCGCGTTCGGCCGGGAGTTCGAGGCCTACGAGTGAGCCGTCGAGGCCCGAACGCCAACCCTAAGCCCGGCGGGCGAACAGACAGAGCAACGATGCGTCCCGCCCACCCACTCGAGCGCGCGGTCGGCATGGAGTACTACGTCAGCGACGCCGACGGCGTGGGCGGCCGCCTGCGAGTCTCGCCCGCGGACTTCCGGGTGACGGAGCTGGAGGCCTTCGAGACCCAGCCCGTCGACGCCGACACCGGCGCCTACCCGCACCTGGTCTTCCGGGCCGAGCTCGAGAACTGGGACACCAACGACTTCGCGAGCGCGCTGTCGGACCGCCTGGGCATCTCCAGAGAGCGGGTCTCCTGGGCGGGCACGAAGGACAAGCGCGCGGTCACCACGCAGCTGTTCTCGGTGAAGGGCGTCGACGCCGGCGACCTGCCGGCCCTCGACGGGGCGACGGTCGACGTGGTCGGGCGCGCGGGCCGCCCCATCCTGTTCGGCGACCTGGCGGGAAACGCCTTCGAGATCGTCGTCAGAGACGCCGACGAGCCGGCGAACGCCGCTTCGGTGATCGCGGACCTGCGCGCGCTCGGGGGCGGCGACGAGACGGTCGAAGGGGCGACACTGCCAGACGCGGCCCTGACGGTCGGCGTCCCGAACTACTTCGGCCAGCAGCGGTTCGGGTCGCGCCGGCCGGTCACCCACGAGGTCGGCCTGGCCATCGTCCGCGGGGCCTGGGAGGACGCGGTGCTCGCCTACGTCGGTAACACGAGCGCGAACCCGAGGCCACCCGGGAGGCCCGCGCGTACGTCGACGAGACCCACGACTGGACGGGCGCGCTGGACCGCCTGCCAAGGGCGCTGGGTTACGAGCGGTCGATGTGTCACACGCTGGTCGAGAACGGCGGCGAGACGCCCGCGGACTTTCGCGCGGCCCTCGAGACGCTCCCGACGAACCTCCAGACGCTGTTCGTCAACGCCGCCCAGTCCTACGTCTACAACCGCATCCTCTCGGCGCGCTTAGAGCGGGGCCTCCCGTTCGACCGGCCCGTCGCGGGCGACGTGGTGTGTTTTACAGATAGTGACGCCCCGGCCGACCTCGCGCTGCCGGACCCGGACCGGACGCAGCGAGTCACCGAGAGCCGCCTGCGGACCGTCGAGCGCCACTGCGAGCGCGGCCGGGCGTTCGTCACCGCGCCGCTCGTGGGCACCGAGACGGAACTCGCCGACGGCGACCCGGGCGACATCGAGCGAGCGGTCCTCGAGGACGTCGGCGTCGACCCGGCGGACTTCGACCTGCCCGGGGCATTCGACAGCACCGGGACGCGACGGGCGGTGCTCGTCAGGACCGACCTGGGCGTCGAGCGCGAGGGGTCCGACCTTCGGTTCTCCTTTTCGCTCCCGAAGGGCAGCTACGCGACGGTGCTCCTGCGGGAGTTCCGAAAGGGCGACCCCGACGAGTAGTCGCCCCGCCTCAGCGGAACAGCGCCCGGTACCGGGCGAGTTCCGCGTACAGGTCGCCCCGCTGGAGCAGGGCGAACCCGGCGACGATGACGGCAAAGCCCACCAGCGTCAGCGCCTGAATCCGCTCGTCGAGGAACGCCCACCCGAGCAGCAGCGAGACGACCGGCGTCAGGTACGTCACCAGGTTCGCCCGGACCGCGCCGACGGCCCCCATCAGGACGAGGTACCAGACGAGGCCCAGCGCGCCAGCGAAGACACTCAGGTACCCCAGCGTCGCGACGGCCAGCGGCGTGACCCGGATGCTCGCGACGGATTCGCCGACAGCGGCCGCGACGCCCACCTGGATGGTCGCCCCGACGACCATCGCCCACCCGGTCAGCGCGGGCACCGGCATCGCGGTGCGACTCCGCCTGACAAGGACGGTACCGAGGGCGACGACGGCCACGCCGAGGAACACCAGGAGTTTGCCGACGACGGTGGGGTCCAGCAGCGCCCCGGGGTCGGGTCTGACGATTATCGCAACGCCGAGGAAGCCAAGCAGTATCGCGAGGTAGTCGCGGCCGACGAGGCGCTCCTCGGGGAGCAGCGCCCAGGCGAACAGGCCCGTGACGATGGGCGAGAGGCTGAAGATGACGGCGGCCACGCCACTCGTGATGAACTGCTGGCCGACGAACCCGAATCCGACGCCACCGACGAGGAAGGCCCCGCCGGCCAGCACGGCCGCCCAGTCCCGGCGCTCGCGGGGCACTCGGTACTCGATGCGGAGGCCGGCGTACCCCAGCAGGAGCGCGGCCGAGAGATAGTTGCGGAACCCGACGAACAGGAGCGGCGGGAAGAAGTCGAGCCCGGCCTTGACCGCCGGGAAGGCCGTCCCGAAGACGAGCGTCACTGCCACGAACAACAGGAGCGTCCGGGCACGGGACATCCGTGGTGACGGTGTCGGGCGGCGCCGGCAAAAGCCCACCGGGCGGTCGGGACCGGGGGAACGCGGTGCCGGCCCCAGCTCCGAACCGCCTCGCTTATCCGGACGAGCGACCCAACCTCCCTGCATGGACTGTCGGCAGTGTGCGACGCCACTCGACCGCCCGGGCGACTACTGCCTGGTCTGTCACACTGCCAACACCGAGGTGGTCGTCCTCGAACTCGAGCGCGAGCGTGCGACCGTCACCTGTATCGCCGACGGCGAGGTCGTCGGCCAGCGGACGGTGACGACCACGCCGGAAGCCGAGGACGGCGAGAAGGGCGTCGTCGAACTGCGGAACTTCGCCGGCCTGGTCGCCGACGAGGTGCGCCGCAAGCGGCCCGAGGAGGTGTACGTCACCGGCGACCGGGCGGTCATCGGCGCGGTGCGGGGCCAACTGCACCACGAGTTCTTCCGCGTCGAGGGCGAGGACCCGGTCGGGCGGGTCATCGACCGCCAGGGCGACCCCGCGCTGGAGGTGGTCGACGCCGCGCCCGCGGACAAACTGGGCGGGAGCCACTCGACGCTCATCGGCGGCCGCGCCGGCCAGCGGGTCATCCAGACCGTCGCCGGCCACCCCCACGTGAAGAAGGTCATCCCCGGGCCCATCGACGCCGGCGGGGCCAGTTCCCCGACCGGCGTCCGGGCGAAGGCGACCCGCGCGGACGGAAACGGAAACGTCCGGGTGCTCATCCGCGACGGGTCGAGCGTCCAGGAGAACCGCGTGGTGACGACGGCCGGCGACCGAGAACTGGGCGAACACGTCCGCGCGGACCTGAACGAGGCGCTCCACGAGGCGGGCTTACAGGACTGACAGCGAGGGAGTCTCACCGCACTCGCCGCGCGTCGAGCGCCAGCGGGACGACGTGGAGGACGCCCAGCACGAGGAACGCGACCGGCTCGAGCGCCGGAAACGAGACCGCTCCGACCGCGAGCACCGCGAGCGCCACGACGCCCGAGAGAAGGTAGCCGCGGCCGCGCTCGGGGTGGCCGGCCCCCTCGAGCAGGCCGCCGGTCCAGCAGTAGCCGACGGCCGCGGCGGCCGCCCAGGCGCCCCAGAACGCGACGACCGGCGGGACGAGTCCGGCCAGCCCCCCGACGGTGAGCAGCATCGCCGTCCCGTTGACGCTCCCCCAGACGAGCATCGGGTCGGAAAATCGGGTGTCCGCGGGACCGTGCAGGACGGTCACGCCGGCGAACCCGGCGACGAGAACGGCCCAGAGCCCCGTCGCGACGACGGCCGACGCGGCCGTGTCGACCCACGCCAGCAGCTGGGTGCCGCCCCACCCGAGCGCGCCGGCCGTCGCGCCGGCAAGCAGGAACCCCGACTCGGAGAGCCGGTCGCTGGTCGCCGGCGCGCGGCGGTCGAGGCGCTCGCGGAGGGTGTCGGTGACGGGCATCACCGCCGACTGGGAGCGCCATCACCTTCAGTGGTCGTGGACGTTCGAACCGCAGTGGGTAGCGTCGCAGTGCTCGGCGCTGTCGAGCCCGAGAGTGTGTGACCCGTGGCGTACTGGATACTGTCGGTAACCTGCTGGCAGCGTCGCCTGAGTGCCACACGTACTCATTCGGGAAGTCGATACCCGAGCACGCGGCCCACGCGGGCCAGCAACTTGAACGACCAGTGCGGGGGGCTGACGACGCGCTGTTCGGCTTCGTGTTCGACGACCAGCATGGCGAGCAAGATTGCCGACCCGAGGCTATCCGGTGGCATCGGGACCCCGCGTTCGGTCTTCAGCGCGTGGAACCCCCGGAAGAACTCCTCGAACCGCATCGCGGGTCGATGGACGTTGATCACCTCGGCGGGACCCGGGTTCCTGAACGCGTGTTCCGTGTCTGGCGGCACGACGACGCTCTCGCCGGCCGAGAGCGTCGTCCACTCCCCACCGACCTGTACCTCCAGTTCGCCGGTCACGACCTCGTAGCTCTCCTCGGCGGACGGGTGGCGGTGTGGCGGTAACTCCCCCCGTTCGTCCAGTTCCATGCGCGTCTTGAACCGGTCACCGTCGGTCTCCTCGGCCGTTTCGAGGATCACCCACCTGCCCGGAAAGCCCTCGTGGTCGAGTACGCGATGCGGACCCGTGTGTTCGTCAGTGTTCGACATATGTTACCGTACGACAATTTTCGTCAAATCGGTTTTGGTGGTCCACGGACCCGATAGCGGAGTGCGGGTGATGCGAACGTGAGACGCCCGCGCAGTCCCGAATCTTAATCTTTTGTGCGTGGTAGTGTCTAGCATGAAATCCACGAGAGTGGGGCGAACGCTCGACAGGAACGGCGAGCCGATTCCCGGAAGCGGGTTCGAGGTCGACCCCGACAGCGTCCTCGCGGAGACACTCCGGGAGCGGACCGGTCCCCTCGTGTCGAACCCGGTGTCGCAGGAATGGGTCGCCGAACTCGAACGCCCGGAGGACACGGGCGGTACGTATCATAGCGCGCTCTATCTGAGCGCTGGAGAAGGACCTCCAGAGCACTACCACGTGGGGTACGACGAGACCTTCGAGGGCATCGCCGGCGAACTGACGGTCGTCATCGACGGCAGACCGCATCGCGTCTCACCGGGGGACTCACGCACGGTGCCGGCCGGGCGAGTGCACAAACCTCGCTACGACGGCGACAGCTTCGCGGCGGCCATCGGCACGGTCGAACCGCCCGGAAAGACGCTCCCACTGATCAAGACGCTGTTCGGCCTCGCTCACGATGGGTTAGTGAGCGACGCCGGGCAGCCGAAGTTCCTCCAGGGCATGGTGTGGACTGACGAGCTGGCAGACGACACGGTCTTCACGTCGCCGCCACCGGCCGTGGCCCACCCGCTGGCGACCGTCCTCGCACCTATCGGTCGTCGAGTTGGCTATCGAGTGACGTATCCGAAGTACGAGGATCCGGCCTTCTGGGAACTACACGTGGAACAACCGCCCTTCTGAAGGACTCGGCTCCAGAGCAGAGACCGCTCGAGAATCGCCATCGGTGGGTTCCACGGGGGAACCCCGGCTCGATGGATGCTGCAGGAATCCCTTCTGGCCAACTCACCACCGAAAGAGTATCGACGACGAAGGGGACCGAGAGAGCCGACGCAACGGTTGGAGAGCTAGAACGCCCGTGCTATCGCGGACCCCGACGACGTCGCCGATAGACGCGCCGCGCTGGCAGTTCGCTGCCGAACTCGCGTGACGGACGACCACCCTCTCAGGTCAGTTCCGCTGCGAGCAGGAGCACCGAGGGGGCCACGAGCAGGACCAGGCCCAGGAGGATGAGGACGGCGGGCAGGATCAGGAGCCCCATCTCGGTGAACAGCCACAGGCCCAGGCCGGCCAGGACGGCCACGAGACCGACCAGGCGCAACAGCCAGGTGACGATGCCTTCGAATCCCGAGTCCGCGACGACGTCGACGACGTCGAGTACCTCGTCCATGGCACCGGGCGTCTACTGGGTCCGGCCGGAAAGGCGCTGTGGCCACGGCGCCACGGGACCCGCTCACACACCCGCGCGGGCCGGACAGCGCGTGCTGAGGCCGTATCTCGAAGGGCTTATGTGGCCGCTGTGCCGACTGGAGAACACTATGGCCAAAAAGAAGGGACGAACCGGGAGCGCCGGCCGCTTCGGTGCCCGCTACGGTCGCGTCGCGCGACGCCGCGTCGCCGAGATCGAGGGAGAGATGCACGACGACCACGCCTGCCCGAGCTGTGGCGACAAGGACGTCTCGCGGCAGGGCACCGGCATCTGGCAGTGCAGCTCCTGTGACTACACGTTCACGGGCGGCAGCTACCGGCCCGAAACTCCCGGCGGGAAGACGGTCCGCCGCTCCATTCGCGCCGCGCTCGCCGAGGACGAAGAATAACGGAGCTCCGGAACGAAGATCTCCTCATGAGTTACAAATGTTCACGCTGTAAGCGCGACGTGACGCTCGACGAGTACGGCGGCGTCCGCTGCCCCTACTGCGGGCACCGGGTGTTGCTGAAAGAGCGGTCGCCGGACGTCAAGGAAATCGACGTCAACTGACGTGTCCGCACCCGGCGCGGCCCACCGGACTGTTCTCACCGTCGAGTACGACGACACGGAGCGGGCACGCAGCGTCGAGCGCAGCGTCCGCCCCGAAGTCGGGGCCATCGAAGGCGACCGGACGACGGCCACGCTCGACCGCGAGGGGGCCGTCCTCACGGTGACCGTCGAGGCGAGCGATCTGGTCGCGCTCAGAGCGGGCGTCAACACCTGGCTGACGCTGGTCTCGGTCGCCGAAGCGGCCGGTATGACGGAGACGCAAAAGTATTAGGTCCAGATTGCGTGGTATGAGCACACACACCAATGCGTGAGACGATGCCTGGGCGGCGATCGGACGACGGGCCACTGGTCGATCCCGACGACGGCGCCTCGGCGGCGACCATCGACGTGCTGTACGTCGACGCGGACGCGACACTCCGGGAGGCGACCCGGCAGGCGATAACGGACCGCCGTGATTCGATATCGATGGCCAGCGTCGCCAGCGTCGAGGCCGCCCTCGATGTCGCCACCGGCGATATCGACTGCGTGGTACTCGACCCGGAGGGGCTCGACGGGCCCGTCGAGCGGTTGCTCGCACGCCTTGACTGTCCGGTCATCGTCTACACGGACCGGGACCCCGCGGCGTTCGACGATGCGGTGCTTTCGGCCGCGACGACCATCGTCGAGAAGGACAGCGAGGGGGGCTACGGTGAGTTCCTGGCGGAGAAGATCGTCGGCGTGACCAGTCCCCACACGGACCGGCGGGAATACGCACTGGAGGCGACAGTAGACGACATCGAGCGCCGCGCCCACGAGGACGAGACGGTGGTGCTCGTCGAGGACGACGGCACTGTCGTCTGGTCGAGCGCCCCGCTGGCCTCGCGGCTCCCGGATGCGAGCCCACCCGTGACGAACGTCGACGACTGGGCCGAGCGAGTTCTCACGGAGACACGGGAGGGACGTGCGGCGCTCGAGCGACTCCGGGACGGCCCTGACGGCCCGGTGACCGTCCGCGTCCCGGACCACGGGCACCTCCTCTGGGACGAGTCGGCCCTGCCGGCGGCCGCCGGGTCGCTCAGACTCGTCCAGCTCCGGGACGTCACCGAACAGGTCCGGCGGGAGACCCGCGAGCGACTGCTGGACCTGCTCGTCGAGTTCGCCCAGGACGGACTGTACACACTCGATGCGAACGGGAACATCGACTTCTGCAACGAGGCGATGGCGTCGATGCTGGGGTACGACCAGGCGGCGCTGGTCGGGAAACACGCCTCGGAGGTGCTCGCCGAGGGCCAGCTCGCCGAGGCCCAGGAGATGGTGCAGCGCCTCGTCGCCGACCCGGACTGCGAGGAAGCCACCGTCGACCTCACGTTCGTCCGGGCAGACGGGACCGAACGGGAGATTTCGGTCCACTACACGCTGATAGACGGAGCCGAGAACGGCTACCTCGGCCTGATGGGGGTCGCACGCGACGTGACCGAGCGCCTCGAGCGTCAGCGCGAGCTCGAGCGGTACAAGGAGCTGTTCGATAACCTCGTCGGGAACTTCCCAAGCGGCGGCGTGTTCCTGTTCGACGAGAAACTGCGGTACCTCGAGGCCGGGGGCCAGGACCTGGAGCGGTTGGGGCTGGAGCCGGCGGACTTCATCGGCAAGACGCCGGGCGAGATATTCCCGCCCGACAACGCCGCGCTGCTCGAGGACGCGTACCGCGACGCGCTGGCGGGCGAACAGCGGACCTTCGAGGATAGTTTCGCCGACCAGGACTACTCGGTGAAGGTGCTCCCGATACGGGACGCGGCGGGTGACATCATCGCGGGGATGGCCGTCGCCCAGAACGTCACCGAACTGCGCGAGCGCGAACGCCGACTCAACGAGACGACCGAGCGCCTCGAACTGGCGCTGGAGGGCGCGGACCTCGGGGTATGGGACTGGAACGTCGAGACTGGCGACGTCCAGTTCGACGAACGGTGGACGGGGATGCTGGGATTCGACCAGTCGGAACTCGATAGCCGAGTCGAGACCTGGGAGGAGCTGGTCCACCCGGACGACCTGGACCGGGCCTGGAACGAGATTCAGCGTCACTTCGACGGCGAGACGGACATCTACGAGTTCGACCACCGGTTGCGGACGAAGTCGGGCGAGTATCGCTGGATTCGGGACCTCGGGCGAGTCTTCGAACGCGACGCGGACGGCGCGCCACAGCGGATGGTCGGTATCCATCAAGACATCACCGAACACAAGCAGCGCCAGCGGGAACTCGAGGCCCAGCGTGACGAGCTGGAGACGCTCACCCAGATTCAGGTCCTCATCCAGGACGTCATCCGGGCGCTGGGCGCCGCCGTGACCGTCGAGGAGATAGAGGAACTGGTCTGTGAACGCCTGGTCGAATCCGAGTACTACGAACTGGCCTGGATAGGCGAGCGGGCCGTCGACAAGAACCACCTCGTCTGGAAGACCGGCGCGGGCGGTGGCGAGGAGTACCACGACATCGTGGCGGAGCGCTCACGGGAGACCGACCGTGCGGACGACCCCGGGCTGACGGCGGTCGAGACCGGCGAGGTACAGGTCATCCACGACGTCACTGCCGACGAGCGGATGACCCCCTGGCGCGAGGAGGCGCTGGCTCGTGACTTCCGGTCCGCAGCGATCGTCCCTCTCGTCCACGAAGGGGTCGTCCACGCCGCCTTGCTCGTCTACGCCAATCGACCCGAGGCGTTCAGCGACCGGGCCATCGAGGCGTTCACCGTCCTCGGCGAGATGGTCGGGTTCGCGTTCACGGCCGTCCAGAACAGGCAGTTGCTGCTGGAAGACCGGGTGGTCGAACTCGAGTTCGAGTCCGAGGACGAGGACATCTGGCTCGTGGCCGTCGCCCGCCGGCACGGCTGTCACCTGGCGGCGACGGGGTGTATCGACATCGGTGACGAGTACCTCCAGTACGTGACCGTCGAGGGCGCCGACCCCGAGGCGGTCCTCGAGACCTGTCTGGAGACCGACCCCGTCACCGGCGGGCGAGTGGTCCGGAGCGACGGCGACGGCGGCCGCCTCGAGCTGACGGTGACCCGGGCCTACCAGGCGGCACTGCTCGACGTGGGCGCGCGACCCATCGACATCGTCGCCAACGGGGACCGACTCACCATCACCGCGGAGGCCCCGGTGGACGCCGACCCGCGAACGATACACCGCACGCTGTCGGCCGATATCGACGACCTGCGCCTCGCCTCGAAGCAGGAGCGACCGCGCGACAGAGACGCCGGCGGCGACGGCGGGACCGTCCTGGACCAGCTGACCGACCGGCAGGTCGAGGTGCTGCGTGCCGCGTACCTCGCGGGCTACTACGCCTGGCCCCGCGATACGACCGCGGAGGAACTGGCTGACGCGCTTGACATCGCCTCGCCGACGCTCCACCAGCACCTCCGCCGGGCGAAGCTGAACCTCCTGGAGTCGCTGCTGGATACCTGAGGCGCCGCCGGGACCGACACCCCCTTGAGCCGGCACCGCGAGTATCGCCCCATGCACCTGCCACCGGTCGGACTCGGCACCATGGGCGTCGAGGCGGCGTCGGTCGTCTCGACCGCCCTCGACGTCGGCTACCGGCACGTCGACACCGCACAGATATACGGGAACGAGCGCGTCGTCGGCGAGGGCATCGCCGCGGCGGATGTCGACCGCGAGGCCCTGACCGTGGCCACGAAACTCTGGATCGACAGTCTGTCCGAGACCGACGTGCGCCCGGGGACCGAGGCGAGCCTCGAGCGACTGGGCCTGTCGGCCGTCGACCTGCTGTACGTCCACCGGCCGCGGGGCGACTACGACCCGGCGACGACGCTGCCCGCCGTCGACGCGGTCCGCGAGGACGGTCTGACCCGCCACGTCGGCCTCTCGAACTTCGACCCAGCGGCCCTCGCCGTCGCTCGCGACCACCTCGAGAGCCCCATCGCGGCCCACCAGGTGGAGTTCCACCCCTTCTTCTGGCAGCGGGCACTGCTCGAGGACGCCCAGAGAAACGACTACCCGCTGGTCGCGTACTCACCGCTCGCGGGCGGGCAGGTCTTCGAGGACCCGACGCTCCGGGCCATCGCCGACCGGCACGACACCACGCCGGCCGCGGTGAGTCTCGCCTGGGTCACCTCGTACGACAACATCGTCGCCATCGCGAAGGCGTCTTCGCGAGCCCACCTGGAGGCGAACCTCGCGGCCGCCGCTCTCGACCTCGACGAGGAAGACGTCGAGCGCATCGAGGCAATCGACCGCGAGGAGGAACTGTTCCCCGAGTAGCCCCCGTCCCGACTCGTTGGCGGTCCCCGCGGCCACATGGCTCATCACGGCAGCGGGCCCCCGACCCAACCCTGTTGGGGTACGTTCATATGTCCGTTCTCGCCCCACCAGGAATCGTATGTCGACACTCGCAACGAACACGGTCCTGCAGGCGACACAGGCAGACGCACTGCGGGAGATACAGTCAGACGTCCTCCTGCAGTCGTCGCTCTGGGTGAACATCGCGCTCGCCGGCCTCGCGATACTGCTTTTCGTCTACATGGGCAGGGACGTCAAGTCGCCGCGGGCGAAGCTCATCTGGGTCGCGACGCTGCTGGTGCCGCTGGTCTCGATATCCAGTTACGCCGGCCTCGCCTCGGGGCTGACCGTCGGCTTCCTCGAGATGCCGGCCGGACATCCGCTCGCCGGCGAACAGGTCCTCTCGCCGTGGGGCCGGTACCTCACGTGGACGCTCTCGACGCCGATGATTCTCCTCGCGCTCGGCCTGCTGGCCGACGCCGACCGGACCTCGATTTTCACCGCCATCACGATGGACGTCGGGATGTGTGTGACCGGCCTCGCGGCCGCGCTGATCACCTCGTCGTACCTCTTCCGGTGGGTGTTCTACGGGATCAGCTGTGCCTTCTTCCTTGCGGTCCTGTACATCCTGTTGGTCGAGTGGAGCGGTGCGGCGGCGGCCGCCGGGACGAGCGAGATATTCCAGACGCTCCGCACGCTGACCGTCGTGCTGTGGCTGGGCTACCCGATTCTCTGGGCGCTGGGCTCGGAGGGGCTCGCCCTCCTGAGCGTCGGCGTCACCTCGTGGGGCTACTCCGGCCTCGACATCCTCGCGAAGTACGTCTTCGCGTTCCTCCTGCTGCGCTGGGTCGCCGCGAACGAGGGTATCGTCTCGCAGGCCGGGTCGGGCCGTCGGGCTGCAGGCGCCGCGCCGAGCGACGACTGAGCGCGAGTCACCGTCCCCGTTAGGGGATGCCTGACGCTGTAGAAGCGCTCAGCGTCTGAGTGGGAAAGCGTGCTGAATGCGGAACGCACAGTCGACACGGAGACATGTCGACCAGGATTCCGGCCTAACTTGTGCTCCTGTGAGGATACGCACCCTGCCAACGTATGCTCCACCCTACCACTGTTCGGTCGCTGACTCGATAGGATATGTGTAAGTCGGTAATAAGTTGTTACTTATTACCTCAGTGGGATCATCTTGTGACCGACATGGACGAATTCGCGGGTGCGAACGGAGTATCCGTCCCGAGGATCGGATTCGGGACGTACCAGATGGAGGGAGCAGAGTGTGCGCAGGCCGTCCGGACCGCGCTCGAAAATGGGTACCGCCACTTCGACACCGCGGTGGCGTACGACAACGAATCCGTCATCGGTGACGTGATAGCCGAGTCACACGTCGACCGCGAAGACGTCTTCCTCACGACGAAGGTGAAAGGCTATCAAGAAATGCTAACGTACGACCGGTTTCTGGCCGAAGCGGAGGGGTGTCTCGACCGTCTGGGGACCGGCTACGTGGACCTCCTTCTGGTCCACTGGTGGCAACGTGACGGGGACATGGAAGGGGTATTTCGAGCGCTCGACGAGCTGGTCGCCGACGGGAAAGTCCGGCACATCGGCGTCAGTAATTTCTCGATCGAACTGCTGGAGCGAGCGAGAGACGTCGCAGAGACCCCGATACTCACCAACCAGATCGAGTACCATCCGTACTTCACAGACGTCCACGGGGACTTGGTCGCGTACTGCCAGGAGCACGACATTCTCGTCACCGCCTACAGCCCGCTGGCCGAAGGACGCGTCGTCAGGGACGAGACGTTCACGGCAATCGGCGATCGTTACGGGAAGACGGCAGCGCAGGTCTCGCTGCGCTGGCTGATCCAGCAGGACGGGGTAATCGCGATTCCCAAGAGCTCGACCGACCGGTACATCCGAGAGAACCTCGACGTATTCGACTTCGAGCTCTCCGATGAGGAGATGCGAACGATCACAGACGCCCGAGGGCCGTTTCGATACCAATTGCTCGTCAAACAGGGCGGGCCGTTACACACGATGCGAGGGGTCGTCGGCCCGCGCATGCCGGAACCGATGCGGAAAGCGGTGTTGTCTATCGGGTCGGCCGTGCTGAAGTTCGTCCGGTAACCGCCACACGGAGACGCTGCCGGACCGACCACGCACGGCAGTCCGCGAGACTGGGGAGTGCCAGATTCGTCTCGGTGGCATTGTGCGGGGACCTGCCGCGCTGAAGGTACGCTCCGCATCCAGCACGGTCTCGGAAGACGATCGGCCACTGGTTGCAAAACGGGGGCGAATACCGATCCCTGGCGCTCGTGACGAGCACCCGCTCGACGGTCACGCCGCCGCCTACGGCGACAGGCGCTGTCGGTCCTGCGAGACTCGCGTTGCTCGTCTCGCTGGCTCCCAACGATTTCGTCAGGGGCTCAATCGTTGGCGATCCCGCGGGAACAACACCGCTTCGCGGATGTTGCCCAGCCCGAGCATCGTCATCACCAGGCGCTCGCCACCGAGGCCCCAGCCGGCGTGTGGCGGCATGCCGTACTTGAACATCTTGGTGTAGTACTCGAAGGCCTCGGGGTCCAGCCCCTGCTGTTCGAAGCCAGCGACAAGCTGGTCGTAGCGGTGCTCACGCTGGCCACCGGAGACGAGCTCCATCGACGGGTGCATCATGTCGAAGCCCGTCGAGACCTCCTCGTCGTCGTCGTGGTCTTTGATGTAGAACGGCTTGATCTCGCTGGGCCAGTCGACGATGAAGTAGTGCTCGCCCATCTCCTCGCCGAGGACGTGCTCGGCCTCCGTCGAGAGGTCGTCGCCCCAGACCAGGGGCTCGTCGAGCTCGCCGGTGGCGTTGATGCGGTCGATGGCCTCCTGGTAGGTCAGCCGCGGGAACTCGCCCTCGGGGGTCTCGAACTCGTCTGCCAGGTCCAGCGCCTCGAGCTGGGCCTGGCAGTTCTCGGCGACGCCCTCGTAGGCAGCCGTGACGACGTGCTCGCAGGCGTCCATCGCCTCGGTGTGGTCGTAGAAGGCCGACTCGAAGTCGATGGAGGTGGCCTCGTTGAGGTGCCGGGGCGTGTTGTGTTCCTCGGCGCGGAAGATGGGGCCGATCTCGAAGACCCGCTCTAAGCCGGAGCCGACCATCAGCTGCTTGAACAGCTGGGGGCTCTGGTTCATGAACGCCTCGCGGCCGAAGTACGTGATGGGGAACAGTTCGGTGCCGCCCTCGGTCCCCGTCGCGACGATCTTCGGCGTGTTGATCTCCGTGCAGTTCAGGTCGCGGAAGGCCTCGCGTGCCGCGCGCAGCACTTCGGCACGGATCTCGAAGATGGCCTTGACCTCGTCCTTGCGGAGGTCGAGGGTGCGGTTGTCCAGTCGCGTCGGCAGTTCGGCGTCGACCTTCCCGGAGGGGTCGAGCGGGAGCTCGGGGTCGGCCTCGGCGACGACCTCGACGCTCTCGGGCGTGATCTCGACGCCCGTCGGCGCGCGCGGTTCCTCCTCGACGGCCCCGGTCACGGAGATGACCGACTCGCGATGGACGTCAAGCCCGGTCTGGACGAGGTCGTCGTCCATCTCGTCTTTCTCGAACTTGACCTGGATCTTCCCGGTGGTGTCCCGGAGGATGAGGAAGGCGATGCCACCCAGGTCCCGAATCTCGTGGACCCAGCCGGCGACGGTGACCTCGTCGCCCGGCTCGGCGTCCGCTGTGTAGGTGCGGTCGTCCATACTGTGGCGTTTGACGGGACGGACTTAAACTCCGTTTATTCGATTGCGTCCCCGTCGAGCCACTCGGTCAGCCAGTCGCGGTGGATCGCGGCCGCGTCGGCCCCCGAGCGCTCGGGGTAGTGGGGCCGGGTCACCACACCCTGTGCATCGACAGCGGACGCAGTGACAGCGACGAGGCGGTACGCGACCGGGACCTCGGGCAGTGGCCGAACAGCGTCGTATCCCGCCCGGAACGCCGAAAGGAGCGGGGCCGTGTCCGTCCCGTACCAGCGACAGACGAGGTGTTCGGTCTTGGCGACCGACAGCGCCGGGTCGGTCGCCCGGGGTGCTCCCCAGTCGAGGACGGCGACGAGGCGACCGTCGGCGACCAGCGCGTTCCCCGGACGGAGGTCCCAGGGGAACAATCTCGGCGGGCGGGACGCTGGCGGCGGGTCGACTGCGGCGGCGAGCGCCGGCCGGAGGTCGTCGAACGCCTCGGGCAGCGCCGTCAGCGCCGACTCGGCGTACGCCTTGAACTCCGCTGCCACGCTCTGTCCACCCCCGTCGAGCGCCCCACGTTCGTCGACGGACACCGGCCCGGCCGTCTCGAACGGGAACGCCTCGTGGAGTTCGGCCAGGACCTCGCCGAACCGCCGGGCGATGTCCTGCCGGCGTTCCGGGCCGAGGCCGACGAACCGCTCGTGGAGGTCCTCGCCGTCGACGCGCTCGGTGACGAGGTAGGCCCGGCCGGCCAGTCGTCCGTGGGCCACCAGCGTCGGGACCGGAACGGTCGTCCGCTCGTCGATGGCGTCTAACAGCGCGGCCTCGACGCGCGTCGCCGCCGGGTCGTCGGACAGCTGGACGACCAGATCCCGTCCCTCGGCGTATCGAGCGACGACGGTCTCCTTGTAGTTGCCCTGGCGTGGTCGCGCCAGGGACTCGGGGGACCGATCCGGCGCGACTCGGTGCAGCACCGCTTCGACGTCCGTCACGCGCTCCCGGCCCCCGTCACAGTTCCGGGACCCCCGTCACGGCTCCGCGGCCTCCGCCGCGCCGTCGAGCACGGCCACGAGATCGTCGGGGCGGTCGAAGACGTACTCCGGTCGGTAGCCGTTCGCGTCGCCGGGTGACTGCGGACACCAGGCCGCCTGGAGGCCGGCGGCGTGGGCCCCGGCCACGTCGTACGAAAGCGAGTCGCCGACGTACAGCGTCCGCTCGTGGGCGACGCCGAGCGCCGCACAGACCAGATCGAACGGTTCGGGATGGGGCTTGCGCCGCTCCAGGTCGCCGGCGTAACACACCGTCCCGACGCGGTCGGCGAGCGCCAGGGCCCCGACCTTCGGCTCCTGACGGTGGGAGGGGCCGTTGGTCAGCACACCGACCGGCCCGTGGGCGAGCGCGGCCTCGAGCGCTGTCTCGGCCCCCTCGCGGAACGCGACGGCGCTCCGGTCGACGGCCCCGAGCAGTCCGGCGGCGAGGTCGTCTGCCGGGACCCGTCGGTGGCCGTGCTGCGCGCCGAGCCGTCGGAACCCGGCGGCGAGATACGACTGTTCGTTGGCGGTGTCCGGCGGGCCGTCGAGCGACGCCCAGAGATCGCCGACGGTGCCGAACGGGTCCATCCCGACGGCGTCGAAGGCGGCGGCGTAGAGCACCGCACCGTCCTGTGTGGACTCACACAGCGTGCCGTCGAGGTCGAAGACTACGGCCTGCACGGAGGTCATAGGTCGCGTACGCGCTGCGTGGGCAAAAAGAGCCTGTCGCCGTCAGTCGGTCGGGGTGGCGGCCTTGGCGTCGTTGGCGGCCTCGACGGTCTCGCGGACGGCGTCGACGCCCTCGTCGTGGACCAGGTCGCCGACGACGATGGTGTCGGCGTGCTCGGCCATCGTCCGGGCCGAGTCGTAGTCGTGGATGCCGCCGCCGTAGAACAGCGTCGCGTCGTCGAGGATGTCGTGTGCGGCGGCGACCTTCGCGGTGTCCCCGAGCATCCCGGAGTACTCGACGTAGACGATCTCCTGGCCCAGCAGGTGTTCGGCGGCCTCGGCGTAGGCCGCGACCTCGTCGGCCTCGAGATCACAGTTGGCCTGCGTGTAGGTCGCCACGGAGGCGTCGGGGTTCATCACGATGTACGCCTCGGTGAACGTTCGGGACCAGTCGATCTCGTCGTCGATGCGGATCCACTCCTTGTGGGCCCCGGTGATCCAGGTGACGTCGCCGGCGTTCATCACGACCGGGATGAGGTAGCCGTCGTGGCGGTCGCTGTGGACCACCGACGCGGGATTCGACGGTTCGATGTAGACCGGGATGTCGTACTTCCCGCAGGCCTCGACGACACGTTCCATCTTCTCCTCGGTCATCCCGGTCGTCCCGCCGACCTCGATGGCGTCGGTCCCCGTGGCGGCGACGTCCTCGTAGGTCTCCCCGTCGATCAGCGTCTTGTCGGGGTCTATCTTCACGATGTGGTTCCAGTCCGCCCAGGCGCTCATATCAGCGTGACTCGCGCCTGAGCGTATAACGCCTTCGAATGCTGGAACGACCCCTCTGGCAGGCGTAGGCGGGGATGGATGCGGGCGCCCGGCAACTGCACGGAGACACGGCGTTAGGTGGACTCCACGAGTTATGTTCCAGATGCGTACCAGTTCGAGCCGTTCGCGAAACGACCCCCGAGCGGCGGGTAGAGCGCCCCAAACACCACCTAACCGGTAGGGTACGCCGAATTAATAGACTCACGTACATGTTACGGGTGCAATATGGTCGACATGCAACGACGAAACGTACTGAAAGCGGTCGGAGGCGCAGGTATCTTACTCACAGCTGGTGTCGGAACGGCGGCAGCGCGGAACGGACAGCGGCAAGGAGCGAGCGGTGACCAGACGATATTCGAAATCGCCGACGGGAGTGACGACTTCGACATCCTCGAGTTGGCCCTCGAAGAGACGGGACTCGACGACGTACTCGACGCGAAAGGCAAGCAATACACCGTGTTCGCGCCGACGGACGCGGCGTTCCAAGCGCTCATCGACACACCCGGTGATGCTATCGAAGACGCGGGCGACTTACTGGCCCTCCCAAACCTCGCGGACATCCTCCTGTACCACGTGACTAAGGGGCGACGCTACTCGCAATCGTGGTCAACGCACCGAAAATCGGGATGCTCAACGGCGACGACGTCATGGTCGATGGGACGGACCTCAACGACGGACAGGCTACGATTCAAGCGCCCGGCGGTGTAAACCTCGAGGCCTCGAACGGCGTAATCCACATCATCAACGGCGTCCTGCTCCCACCCGAATAAGCGTCGAACTTCGGACGGACTCTCCAGTTGTTGCGGCCGTTAAAAGTGCAGTTGGATAGCGAACGGCGACTCGGCTCGCCTTACTCCTCGTCGGTCTCGTCGTCGACGTCCTCGAAGTCGGCGTCGACGTACTCGCCTTCCTGGCCGGCGCCCGCAGCGCCGCCCGGACCGGCGCCGGCACCTGCTGCGCCGCCCGGACCAGCGCCCGCCGCACCGCCCGGACCGGCACCCGCTGCGCCGCCGGCGGCCTGCTGGGCCTGCTCCTCGTACATCGCCTTGCCGATCTCCTGGAGTTCCTCGGAGAGGGCCTCGGTGACCTCCTCGTAGTCCTCTCTGTCGGCGTCCTCGTCCTCCAGCACTGCCTCGACGTCCTCGATCTTCTCCTCGATGGTCGCCTGCAGGTCGTCGTCGATCTGTTCCTCGTTCTCCTCTAAGAGGGTCTCGGCGCGGCGGACGGAGGCCTCGGCCTCGTTGCGGGCCTCGATCTCCTTGCGGCGTTCCTCGTCTTCCTCGGCGTGCTCCTCGGCCTCCTGTTGCATCTGCTCGATCTGCTCGTCGGAGAGGCCGGCGCCGCCCTCGATGGTGATGTCCTCCTTGTTGCCAGAGCCCTTGTCCTCGGCCTCGACGTTGACGATGCCGTTCTCGTCGATGTTGAACGAGACCTCGATCTGCGGGGTGCCGGCGGGGGCCGGCGGGATGCCCGACAGGGCGAAGGCACCGAGCAGTTCGTTCTCCTCGGCGATCTCACGCTCGCCCTGGAAGACGCGGATCTGGACCTGCGTCTGGTTGTCCTGGGCGGTCGTGAATATCTTCGATTCCTCCGTGGGAATCGTGGTGTTCTTGTCGATGAGGCGCTCGAAGAGACCGCCCTTGACCTCGACACCCAGCGAGAGCGGGGTGACGTCCAGCAGGACTATGTCGTCGACGTCGCCCGAGAGGACGCCGCCCTGAATGGCCGCGCCCAGCGCGACGGCCTCGTCGGGGTTGACGTTCTTCTGGGGCGCCTGGCCGGTCATCTCCTCGACTTTCTCCTGGACCTGGGGCATCCGCGTGGACCCGCCGACGAGGATGACCTCGTCGATGTCGCCCTTGTCGTAGCCGGCGTCCGAGAGGGCCTGCTCCGTCGGGCCGACGGTGCGGTCGATGAGGTCCTCGGTCAGCGACTCGAACTTGGCGCGGGTGAGCTTCTCCTCGAGGTCGAGGGGGCCGTCGTCGGTCGTCGCGATGAAGGGGAGGTTGATGCGGGTCTCCTTGCGCGAGGAGAGCTCGATCTTCGCCTCCTCGGCAGCCTCGGTCAGGCGCTGGAGGGCCTGGCGGTCGTCGCGCAGGTCGATGCCGTGTTCGGCCGCGAACTCGTCGGCGAGGTAGTCGATGATGGCCTCGTCCCAGTCGTCGCCGCCGAGGCTGTTGTCCCCGTTCGTGGCGACGACCTCGTAGACGCCGCCGCCCAGATCGAGGATGGAGACGTCGAAGGTGCCCCCGCCGAGGTCGTAGACGAGCACGGTCTGGTCGGACTCGTCGTCGAGCCCGTAGGCCATCGCGGCCGCGGTCGGCTCGTTGACGATGCGCTCGACCTCGAAGCCGGCTATCTCGCCGGCGTCCTTGGTCGCCTGGCGCTGACGGTCGTTGAAGTACGCCGGGACGGTGATTACGGCCTTCTCGACGTCGTCGCCCAGGTACTCCTCGGCGTCGCGCTTGATCTTCTGGAGGATCATCGCCGAGACCTGCTCGGGCGTGTACTCCTCACCGTCGAGCGTGACGGTGTAGTCGTCCTCGCCCATGTGGCGCTTGATCGACTGGATGGTGTGGTCGGGGTTCTTGACCGCCTGGTTCTTGGCGGGCTTGCCGACGAGGCGCTCGCCGTCGTCGAAGGCGACGACCGAGGGCGTCGTCCGGTCACCCTCGCCGTTGACGATGATTTCCGGGTCGCCACCCTCCATGACCGCAAAGGCGCTGTTCGTCGTCCCGAGGTCGATACCCAGGATCTTGTTGCTCGTCATCTTACCGACTCTTACCGGATTGCGCCGGTTAAAAGTTGCTAGATGGGCCGAGACGGGAACCGGACGGAGGGACTCCCTTCCGGCGGTTTGTGAGGACTCCGGCGAGAGCAATCAGCACCTATAACACGTACCGCAACACGAGCGGTCGGCGGGGCGTCGCGTCGGAGACCGCGACGCCGTTCGTGTGTCTCGCAATTCCGAGGGTCCTCCCTTCGGTCGAGACTCCGCCATTCCTGTCCCACTGCTCGCGGGTCGCTTCGCTCCCCGCTCGCAATTCCGAGGGTCCTCCCTTCGGTCGAGACTCCGCCATTCCTGTCCCACTGCTCGCGGGTCGCTTCGCTCCCCGCTCGCAATTCCGAGGGTCCTCCCTTCGGTCGGACCCTCGCTACTCTTCGCTGACGGTAACCTGCGCCTCGCGGAGTACCTTCTCGCCCATCTCGTAGCCGGGCCGGTGGACGTCGGCGATGGAGCCGGGATCCTCGTCGCTGTCGACCTTGGCGAGCACCTGGTGCTGGGTGGGGTCGACGTCGCTGCCGGGGTCTGGGTCGATGACCTCGACCCCCTCGGCGTCGAGGACGTCGTCCAGTTGGCGCAGCGTCGCCTCGACGCCGTCGCGGATGTCGGCGTCTTCGTCCTGGTCGAGGGCGCGCTTGAGGTTGTCCCGGACGTCGAACAGCCGGGTCACCAGGTCTTCGGTGGCCCGCTGTTTCTCCTCCTCCCGGCGCTTCTCCATCCGCTTTTTGAAGTTCTGGAAGTCGGCCTGCTTGCGCTTGAGCTTCGACTCGAGTTCCTCGATTTCGGCCTCGCTGTCGGCGACTTCGTCCTTCAGCGTCTCGGTCCGGGCCCGGAGCGCGGCGAGTTCGCTCGCGATGCCCTCGGGGTCGGACTCGGCGACGCGTTCGACCAGCGCCTCGTCGGGCGTCCCGGACGCGGCGTCGTCCTCCCCATCGATGTCGACCTCGCTCACGTCCACGTCCTCGGGGGCCTCCTCGATGTCGACGTCGTCGACTGTCCGCTCGCTCTCCGTCGCGGCCGACTCGTCGGCGGCGTCCTGTTCGGTCATACACGAACGAAGTCCGCTCGCGGATAAAAGGATTCAGAAATCCGCTCCGGTCGCACCGTCGGAGAGCAGCTTCAGATGGCGCCGTTCGATTCCGCCGGCGGGTTCGCGTGCGCCGGCGCGTCGAACAGCGAGGACAACCGGTCGGGATCGACCGACAGGTCCACGAGATCGGCGTCGCTGTCGAACGAGACCAGGTCGGCCTCGTCGATGACGGGGAGGTGGACCTGTCGGAGGCCGACCCGGTGTTGCTCCCGGGAGGTGTCGGTGTCGCGGTGGACGCGTTCCCACGCGTCCAGTGCCGTCACCAGTTCTTCGACGGTGACGGCCCGCCGTCTGGTCGTGAGATACGAGAGGACGAAGCGCCTGCGGGGAGTGGTCTGGAGGCGGTCGAGCCTGTCACTCGCGCTGCCCGAGGGCGGCTTGGTGCCGGACATGGCACTCGAGACGACGGTCCTTGGTACAAAAGTGGTTCTGGCGGACCTCTCGAACGGTCGGGTCAGTCCTCCGCGACGGCCCCGAGCACGGCCGTCGCCGTGGGCGTGACGTCGTTGGTCACCGTCCGGCCCGACTGGTCACGCTCGATTAGTCCGTCGGACTCGAGTCGCTCAAGGTGATAGGAGACGGTGCTCTTGCTCAGGCCGAGCCGACCAGCGAGGTCACTCCCCGTCGCCGGCCCGTGTTCCCGAAGCGCCCAGAGGAGGTCACGGCGGGTCCCGTCGACGGTGACCACGGCCTCGGTGTCCACGTCCGCCGGCACGAGGCGGTTCCGGCTGCTGTCGGGCAGGCGCTCGAGCAGGCCCGCGTCGACCAGCACGCGGGTGTGGTACCGGACCGTCGAGACCGGCGTGTCGGTGACCCGCGCGAGCCGCGCGACGTAGATGCCCGGCTCGTCACGCACGGTGCTGTATATCGACTCGCGCGTCTCGTGAGCCAGCGGGTCGGGGTCCTCGAACCGGCTGTAGCCGGCCACCAGCGGGGTGACGCCGACCACGTCCAGTATCGACGCGCCGTCGGCCGTGAGCGCGGTGGTCACCTCCGCCGACGTCGCGATAGCACGGTCTATCGGCGACGGGGCCCCGTCGGTGCCGCCCGGGTCCGAGGATGACGGCGGGGGGAGCCTGTCGCCCGAGGCGTCGCCGGTCGACGGGGCAACGTGGGTGACGTCGAGCTCGGACTCGAAGGCGTGGTCGGACGGGGCGGCGACCGTCGCCGCCGCACTCGAGGCGGTCACGCACGCGACGAGGGCGACGGCGAACAGACACAGGAGTAAGGTGAGACGCGCGGTCATGGGATGGGGCGGGTCGTCCGGGCAGACGGCGAGCACCGGAACTGTCGGCCCCTTTGCACGAGCGCCCCAAAAAGGCCGATTTCCCGATAGCGGCCCACTGGCTTCGGATACGTGCCACTCGACGACGACCAACCGACACGTTGCAGCCAGTCGATTCCGGGCGGAAAACGTTATCCGGCACAGCGGCGAACCCGAAGCCGTGCTGACGCTCTCGTTCGAGGACGGCACGATACGCCTCTCCGGCGACCCGCCGGCGGGCCTCCCCGGTGTCGAGTACGACGCCCGTTCGGAGACTGCTCGTGCGCCAGCCTACCAGTACGCGGCGCTTCGCACCGCACTCGACGAGCGGGGCATCGAGTGCGAGGACCGCGTCCTCGAGATCCCATCACTGGACCTGTCGACGACCTACGATCTGCGTACCTACCAGGAGACGGCGCTCTCGGCCTGGCGATCGGCCGGCGACCGTGGCTGTCTCGAACTGCCGACCGGGAGTGGGAAGACGGTCATCGGTATCGCCGCGATGGTCGCGCTGGGGGCGCCCACGCTGGTCGTCGTGCCCACCATCGACCTGTTAGAGCAGTGGCAGCGCGAACTCGAACGGGAGTTCGGCCGGCCCGTCGGCCGCCTGGGCGGGGGGCAGCAGCGCGTCGAGTCGGTCACCGTCTCGACGTACGACTCGGCGTACCTCCGGGCGGACGAACTGGGCGACCGGTTCGGGCTCGTCGTCTTCGACGAGGTGCACCACCTCGGGGGCGAGGGGTACCGGGACATCGCGCGACTGCTGGCCGCGCCGGCCCGGATGGGGCTCACGGCCACCTTCGAGCGGCCCGACGGGGCCCACGAGGTGGTCGCGGACCTGGTCGGGCCGCTGGTCCACCGCGTCGACGTCGACGATCTGGCGGGCGAGCACCTCGCGGACTACGACATCAAGCGTATCGAGGTCGCGCTCACCGCCGCCGAGCGCGAGCGATACGACGAGCATCAGGGGACGTTCACCGACTATCTGGCCCGCTCGGGCATCGAACTCCGGTCGGGCAGCGACTACCAGGAACTCGTAAAGCGCTCGGGCCGGGATCCCGCCGCGCGAGAGGCGCTGCTGGCGAAACAGCGCGCACGCGAGGTGATGATGAACGCCCAGCGCAAGGTCGACCGCCTCGCCGACATCCTCGACACCCACCGCGGGGACCGCGTCATCGTCTTTACGGCCTACACCGACCTCGTCTATCGCCTCTCCGAGCGGTTCCTGATTCCGGCGATCACCCACGAGACCGGCGCGAGCGAACGCCGTGAGATTCTCGAGCGCTTCCGCGAGGGCACCTACTCCCGGGTGGTGACGGCGAACGTCTTAGACGAGGGCGTGGACGTCCCGGACGCCAACGTGGCCGTCGTCCTCTCGGGGAGCGGTTCCGAACGGGAGTTCACCCAGCGCCTCGGGCGCATCCTCCGCCCGAAGGCCGACGGCGGCCGCGCGCTCCTGTACGAGCTGGTTACCGAGGCCACGGCCGAAGAGCGGGTGGCACGGCGACGCCGGTGAGCCGGCAGGGCGCCGCAGTCCGGCGGTAAGGCCGGCCCCGGCGCGTATAGGCTGTCGATAATTAACCCGCCGTGTGCGCAGGGTCCGCCGATGCCGCCCAATCGGTAGCACGCGAACGAGTTCCCGGAGGCCCCGCCTGTGCGACTGATACAGGTCCGCACCGCTGCCGACGAACTCGAGGACGTGCGGTCGGTCCTCGAGGACCGCGACGTCAGGTACGTCCTGACAGAGGAGCAAAGCGCCGACGGCCCGGCGATGCTCGTCCAGTTCCCGCTGCCGCCCGAGGCCGTCGACGAGGTGTTCGAGGCGCTCCACGACGTCGGGATCGACCGCGACGGGTACGCGGTCGTCGCGCGCGCCGAGATGGCCACTCCGGACCAGTCGGCGGCGGCCGAGCGCCACGACGACCGCATCTCCCACGAGGAACTGCGGAGCCGTGCGGTGGGGATGAGCCCCGGGCCGGTCACCTACTACGCGATGACCGTCCTGAGCGCGGTGGTGGCCACGGCGGGCCTGCTGCTCGACTCGCCGGCCATCGTCGTCGGGTCGATGGTCATCGCGCCGCAGGTCGGGTCGGCGCTGACCGCGAGCGTCGGCACCGCGCTCAACGACCGCGCGCTTGTCGTCGACGGCCTGCGCGACCAGGTGCTGGGGCTGGGCGTGGCCGTGGCCGGAGCCGCGGCGTTCGGCCTCCTCGTCCGCCACGGCGGGGTCGTCCCCGGCCAGTTGCGCGTGACGACCGTCCAGCAGATCGCCCAGCGCATCTCGCCGGGGTTCCTCTCGATGGTGGTCGGGGTCTGTGCGGGGGGCGCGGGCGCCATCGGGCTCGCGACGGCGCTGCCCGTCTCGCTGGTCGGCGTGATGATCGCCGCGGCGCTCATCCCGGCCGCGGCGGCCGTCGGCGTCGGCATCGCCTGGAACATCCCGGCCGTGGCGCTTGGCGCGGGCATCCTGCTGCTCGTGAACGTCGCGGCGGTCAACCTCACCGGGTTCCTCGTCCTCTGGGCGCTCGGGTTCAGGCCGGCGACCTGGAGCGAGGGGTGGCCCGACCGCGAGACCGTCCGGACGCACGCCCCGACGCTGCTCGCCGTCCTGGTCCTCGCAACGGCGTTCGTCGGTGCCACGACGGTCACCGCAGAGCAGATGCACGTCGAGACGACGGTCAACGGCGCCGTCCAGGACGTGCTCGAGGACGAGACCTACGAGCGCCTGCGGTTGCAGTCGGTCCGCACCCGGTTCGGCGGCGTCTCGGTCTACCGCCTGGACCGCGAAGTGACGGTCACCGTCAGTCGACCCGACGGCGCGCAGTATCCGCGCCTCGCCGACCGACTCGAACGGGCGGTGAGCCGTGCACTCGACGGCGAGGAGGTCGCCGTGGAGGTTACGTTCGTCTCCCGACAGAGCAGTTCGACCTAAAGGGACGGGCCTCGTCGGTCGGCCAAGAGGTATGGCACCTCGTGCCGTACGTGGACGTATGTCACGCACCTCAGACACACCCCCGGGTCTCTCCGAGTTCGAGGTAGACGCGCTACACTCGGTCGAACTCGGCCTCGAGTGGCTCCGGCGGGCCCACGGCAACCTCATCGAGTTCCACCACGCGACGGGGCACGCGATGGACCACCTCGCGGACGCCGAACCGGTCCTGCGCGCCTGCGGCTACGACGACCTGGCAGACCACCTGCGGGCCGACCTGCTCCCGCGCGGCGCGGTCGACGAGCGGTGGACCTACGACCTGCTGGAGACCTTCGAGGACGGTCTGCTGGCGGACGTCACGGCCTACGAGCGCCAGGCCCGCGACGCCATCGCCGACGGGTCGAGTCACGTCGCCGAGCGCCACCAGGAGCGGGAGTGGCGCCGGCGCGCCCGCAACGACGAGTGACCGCGTGGGCTTTAGTAGCGCCGCGACCCACCATCGACCGTGCTGACGAAGGACCTCCTGCGCGTCTCGCGGGCCGGCGGTGGCTACCACCCGCAGTTCGTCGACGAGTCGGCCGACCGCCTGGCCGCCCGCGTGCTCGGCGTCTACCAGGGGCACGTCGACGAGACGCGGGCCGACCTCGAGGCGGCGCTCACGGACCTCGAACGCGACGCCGAGGACTTCAAACTCGTCCGCGGGTTCGCGAAACTGGTCGAGCGGGAGGCAACCTTCGAGACGCGGGCGGCGGTGCCGCCCGAACGCGTCCGTCGACGGGTCTTCGAGGCGGCCGAGGCGGTCGGCGTCGTCACGGAGGGCGAGCGGGCCGACGCGCTGGAGCGGGCTGCCGACAGACTGGGCGTGTCCGTCGACGCCGTCGAGGCCTCGCTGTACGCCGACCTGGCGGACCGGGAGGTGCTCGCGGACGTCGACGTCCGCTGGACGCCGGCGGCGCTGCGCCGGCAGTACAACCTCTCGCTGGCCCAGACCGCGCTGTTCGACGCGACCGAGGTTCGCGTCCGCTCGTCGGACCCCAAGGGGCTGATTTCGGCGGTCAAGCGCCTCCGGCTCATGTACGAGATCCGCCGGACCGAGGCGGGCCGCGAAGTCGTCGTCACCGGCCCGGACGCGCTGTTTGCGAACACGCGCCGGTATGGCACCCGTTTCGCCAGACTGCTGCGGACCGTCGCGCGGGCGGGAGAGTGGTACCTCGAGGCGACGATCGACGACCGAGGGACCGAACGGGCCATGACGCTCTCGGACGCCGACCTCACGCCGCCGGGCACCGACCCCGTCGCCGAGGTGACCTACGACAGCGGCGTCGAGGCCGACTTCGCCGCCCGGTTCGAGGCGCTGGGCCTCGACTGGACGCTGGTCCGCGAGCCGGAGCCGCTGGCGGCCGGCGAACACGTCGTCGTCCCCGACTTCGCCTTCGAGTGGCGCCCCGGCGGCGAGGGCGGCGTCCAGAACACCGGGGCCGCCGACGCCGAGTTCCGGGTCTTCTTCGAGGTGATGGGGTTCTGGACGCCCGCGTACGTCGAGAAGAAACTGTCCCGGCTCGCGGACCTGGAGGACGTCGAACTGCTGGTGGCCGTCGACGACTCGCTGGGTGTCGGCGAGGCCATCGAGTCGCTGGACCATCGCGCGATCCCATACACGAAACGGGTCCGGGTCAAGGACGTTCGGGACGCACTGCGGCCCTACGAGTCGGACCTCGTCGCGGCGAGCGCGGCGGCCCTCCCCGACGAACTCCGGCCCGCGGCCGACGTGGTCTCACTCGCGACGCTGGCCAGCGAGTACGGCGTCAGTGAGGACGCCGTCGAGGACAAGTCGTTCCCCGAGCACGAGCGCGTGGGCCGGACGCTCGTCCGCCCGTCGGTGCTGGACGGACTCGCCGACGAAATCGAGGTGGGGATGGCCTACGGGACGGTCGAGGACGTCTTCGACGAGTACGGTATCGAGGACGACAGCGCCGTCCTCGCGAGACTCGGTTACCGCGTCGAGTGGGAGGGACTGTCCGGCGGGACGATAGCTCCCAGGGAGCGTGGGCCGCCGGGGTAAACCGTCGGACTGCGACCCTACTCGGCGGTAAGCGACACGGCGCTCTCGGAGCTGGCCGGCCCTACCTGAGAACGACTGGGGATAGGCGGTGCATGGCTTTGTCGCCGGCGAGCGAACACGTGTGTGCCATGACGGCAGTGAAGATCATCAAAGTGCTCGGCACGTCGACAGAATCCTGGGAAGACGCGGCCCACGAGGCCGTCGCACAGGCCCGCGAGTCGGTCACGGACATCCACGGTATCGAGGTCGAGGACTGGACGGCCAACGTCGAAGATGGGCAGATTACGGAGTACAAGACGACGGTGGAGATCGCCTTCCCCGTCCACCACGACCAGTAAGCGACCGGACCCGCGGCGGTCAGTCGTCCAGGTCCCGCCGCCGCCCTTTCGGGACCTGTGAGCGCAGTTCCCCGTAGACGTACAGTCCCACACCGACCGGTTCGCGCCGGCCGGCGAGGTCGTGAGTGACGATCAGATAGCCCCAGTCGCCGTCCCAGTCGAGTTCCTGCCCGTGACCGGCGACGAACGCGCGGGCCTCACTCTCCTCGAGGTGGATGACGTTCTTCGTCGCGTGCTCGCCGAAGCGCTGGACGGCCTCCAGCGTCGGCTTCCAGTGTTCCTGACGGGTCCTGAGGAACGTCATCCCCAGGCCCTCGACGTCCACCGGCGATGGCGGGGTGCCCCGGTAGACCCAGAGTTTGCCCGCGCCGCGCTCCCAGAACGTGTGGTCGTCGAACGTCTCGGGCGGAACCCCGAAGCGCTCCTCCCAGAACTCGAGGACCGCCTCGCGAGTCGCTCGGCCCTCCTCTTCGCGCTCGGCCGCCGTGGCGGGCAATCGCGTGAACTTCGTGCTGTCGTTGCTCATCCCGTCACCTCCAGTTTCGCACAGAAGAACCCGCCCGTGTCGTTGTGGTGCGGGTAGATGCGCTTGGCAGTCCGGACGCTCGGGTCGAACTCCTCACCCTGCCACTCGGTGACGCCCGGGCGGTGGGTCAGCGGGAGGTCGTAGTCGACGAGTTCGCAGTCCTCCGCAGCGAGCACGTGGTCGAGGACGGCTTCGTTCTCCTCCGGCGCGAACGTACACGTCGAGTAGACGACGGTGCCGCCGGGGTCGGTGGCCTGCACCGCACGGGCGAGGATACCCTTCTGGACGCCGGCGACGCCCTCGACGTGCGAGAGCGACCAGTCGTCGAATGCGTCGGGGTTCTTCCGGATGGTCCCCTCACAGGAGCAGGGCACGTCGACCAGCGCGCGGTCGTAGGTCGCGCCGCCGAAGGGCTTTACCGAGTGGTTCCGGGCGTCCTCGTGGGTGACGGCGACGCTGGTCGCGCCAAGCCGTTCGCTGTTCGAGCGCAGCGCCGAGATACGGCCGAGGTTGTTGTCGGTTGCGACCACCGCCCCCCTGTCGTCCATCAGCGCGGCCACCTGGGTCGTCTTGCTCCCCGGCGCGGCACAGGCGTCCCAGACGCGTTCGCCGGGCTGTGGATCGAGTACGGTCGCGGGGACGGCGGACACCTCCTCTTGCCCGTGGATCCAGCCGTGGAAGTACGGCCAGTTGTTCCCCGGCGGGGCATCGGGCAGGACGAGCACCCGCTCGTTCCAGTCGACGGGCTCGGCGGCGATGTCGGCCTCGTCGAGTGCCGCCCGAACGTCCGCGACGCTGGCCTTGATCGTGTTGACTCTGACCACCGACGGGAGCGGGCGTTCGCAGGCCGCGCGGAACGCCTCGAAATCGTCGACGATGGGCCGATACCGGTCGGGTAGTTCCATTGGACCGGGGTTGGCCGGGGGGTCGCTTGTGGGTTTCGAAGTGCGGGGCACGGTTTAGAGAACGAGGGCTCCGCCGGCCGATCTGGGCCGTCGCGACAGCCGCGCGGCCCGACTCACTCGGTCGGGTTCCACTCGTCGACCGGGGCGCCCGCGACGAGCGGGACGTGGTACGTGAGGACAGTCCCTCGCGGGTCGTTCTCGGCCCGTCGCATCGTGCCGCCCAGCGCGGTGACTGCCCAGTACATGAGCCAGAGGCCGATGCCCGTCCCGTGCTGGAGCGACGTCTCTTCACCGGACATGATGACATCCCACTCCTCGTCGGGAATCCCGGGGCCGGTGTCGGCGACCTCGATGGTTATCGCCTCACCATCGTCGGCTTCTTCGACGGCCACCGCGAGGCGTGGCGTCTCGCCGTCGTGGTGGACGATGGCGTTTTCGATCGCCTCGTCGATGGCGAGCTGCAACAGACTGCCGTTCTGGACCACCGTCTCGTCGTCGGCGTCCATGGAGAACTCGATGACGGCCCCGGGGTGCATCTCGCGTCGCGTGTCGACGAAGCCCTCGACCGCGGCCACCGCGAGCGAGTGTTCGGCGTGCCGTCGTCGGAACAGTTCCCGGATGGTCCGGGTCTCGTCGCTCAGCTTGGCCAGTTTCTCGGTGTGTTCCCGTATCGACCCCACCGCGGCGCGGTGTTCCTCGTCGTCCAGTTCACCTTCGAGCAGGTCCGTGAAGCCGTGAATCGCGGTGACCGAGTTCCGGACGTTGTGTCGCAGCACGCGGTCCATCACGTGCAGCACCTGCTCGATGAACTGGGCGTCCGTGATGTCTTCCTCGATGGCGACGAAGTCGGTTA
Organism: Haloarcula regularis; assembly: GCF_029338315.1. Classification (GTDB taxonomy): domain Archaea; phylum Halobacteriota; class Halobacteria; order Halobacteriales; family Haloarculaceae; genus Haloarcula; species Haloarcula regularis. Next base: position 3,251,162 of record NZ_CP119794.1, on the reverse strand, counting down.
TCTCCCCGTCGGCGTCCGTCACCGGGATGATCTTCTGTGTCGACCGGTACAGCTCGCCCGACTTCCGTCGGTTCGTTATCTCGGCCTCCCAGATCTCACCGGCCGTGATGGTCTCCCACAGGTCCCGGTAGAAGTCCTCGTCCTGGTGGCCCGACTTCAGAATCCGGGGAGTCTCGCCGAGTGCCTCCTCGGCGTCGTAGCCGGTCGTTCGCTCGAACGCCGCATTCACGTATTCGATCGTGCCGTCCGTGTCCGTGATGAGAATCGCCTTGTTGAGCGCCTCGGCCTGCATCTCGAACAGGCGCTTCTCCTGTTCGAAGGCCCGCCGGTCCGAGACGTCCTCCTGGAAGCCGAAGTAGTGCGTGACGGTCCCGTCCGGAGCTTCGACCGGGGTTATCGTGAGTCGGTTCCAGAACATCGACCCGTCCTTCCGGTAATTCCGCAGTTCGGCCGTGACCGGTACCTCGGCGTCGATGGCGTCCCTGATGTCTGCGACCGTCGTTTCGTCAGTCCTCTCGCCCTGGAGGAACCGGCAGTTGCGACCGAGCACCTCCTCGCGGGGATACCCGGTCAGCTCGCAGAATCCGTCGTTGACGTAGATGAGCGGTTCGTCGTCCCGGTCGGCGTCTGCGATCGAGATTCCCACCGGCGTGGCGTCCATCACCCGTTTCGGGAGGCCCGTCGGGAGGTGCTCGTCCGTATCGAACACCAGCATCTCGATCCGCTCGTCGCCGTCCCACTCGACGGTCGAGTTCAACACGACGAGCTCGCAGGGACCGCGAGCGGGGTCGTCCAGCGTGAGCGTCAGCCCGACGGCCGACGCCGCACCTCGCGAGAGTCGGTCGAACTGGTCGCGCAACGGGTCCCGGTACGCCGCCGCGACGTATTCGAGGACAGACTCGCCGACGAGGGCGTCGCGAGCGGGCGCACCCAGGAGGAGTCGCGCCGCGGTGTTCACGTAGTCGATGCGGCCGTCGGACTGGACGACCAAGACCGGCCCCGGGCTGGATGCGTGCGTAGGTCGCTCCACGTTCTGCCTCCACCTGGGGCTGGGAATGTATATAGCTGCTGGCAGGAGCTGGCCGACACCGAACCACGCCGTGGCTCGGCCGCTCACGGACCAGGGTCGGTTCGGCGGACACGCGTTCGCCCTCGACGACCGCCCGGTTCGAACGGGGCCGCTGTCCCACCCCGCCTTTCTTGCCCACGGCACTCGAACGCGGGGGCATGGCACACGTTGAAGTCCACCGTGAGGACGTCACGCTGGACGAACCGACACTCGTCGAGGGACTCCCCGGCGTCGGCCTCGTCGGGAAGATCGCCGCCGACCACCTGGTCGACGCGTACGACATGACCCACTACGCGTCGGCCCACTGCGACGGACTGCCCGAGATCGGCGTCTACGCCGAGGGCGACCCCCAGATTCGCTCGCCGGTCCGGTTCTACGCCGACGCCGACCAGGACCTGCTGGTCCTCCAGAGCGACGCGCCGATATCGCCGTCCGCGGCGACGCAGTTCGCCAGCTGCGTCGTGGGCTGGTTCGCGGAGATGGACGCGACGCCGGTCTTCCTCAGCGGAATGGCGACCGAACCGGACGAGGAGCGCGATCCCCTGGTCTATGGCGTCGCCACGGGCGAGGGGGCGTCGATACTCGACGCGGCGGGCGTCGACGTCCCCACCGAGGACGGCGCCATCACCGGGCCGACCGGGGCACTCATCCACGAGGTGAACACCGTCGACATGACCAGCGTCGGCCTGGTCGTCGAGGCCGACCAGCGGTTCCCGGACCCGCGGGCCGCCCGCCGGTTGCTCTCGGAGGGCATCGGCCCCATCGCCGGCATCGAGGTCGACACCGACGTCCTCGTCGACCAGGCCGAGCAGATCCGCGAGGCCAAGACCCGCCTCGCCCGGCAGCTCCAGGACTCAGAGGAGAGCACGAGCGCGCGCCCGCTGGGGATGTACCAGTGAGCGCGAGTCGGACGGCCACCCGGCTGGTGGTCGTCGGCGCCGTGGCGCTCGTCGCCGCGGTGGTCGGGTGGGTGCTGTTCGTCGTCTTCCCGGGCGACCTCGCCGAGCTGCTCGGCGTCCTGCTGGTCATCGGCGTCGTCGTCGCCGCAGTCAAGTTCGGGGGCAACGTCGCCGACTCCGTCGCCCCCTCGCACAACGTCGCCGAGGTCGCCGTCGAGGGCCCGATTACCCGCGATGGCGGTGGCGGCGTCGTCAGTCCGCCGGTCGGCGCCGGCGCCGACGACGTCGTCGAGCAGATAGAGCGGGCCGACGACGACTCGGGCGCAGATGCGCTCCTGCTGAAGCTCAACACGCCGGGCGGCGAGATCGTCCCGAGCGAGGACATCCGCCTGGCCGCGGAGCGCTTCGACGGCCCGACGGTGGCCTACGCGACCGACGTCTGTGCCAGCGGCGGCTACGACATCGCCGCCGGCTGTGACGAGCTCTGGGCCCGCGAGGGCTCGATCGTCGGCTCCATCGGCGTCATCGGCTCGCGGGTCAACGCGAAGGACCTGGCCGACCGCGCCGGCCTCTCCTACGAGCAGTTCACCGCCGGCGACTACAAGGACGCCGGCCTCCCGCTGAAGGAGATGCGCGAGGACGAACGCGAGTACCTCCAGGGCATCGTCGACGACTACTACGACCAGTTCGTCGAGACCGTGGCCGAAGGGCGGGAGATGGACCCCGAGGAGATTCGCGAGACGGAGGCGAAAGTCTTCCTCGGCACCGACGCGCACAAGCGGGGGCTGGTCGACCGCATCGGGACCCGCGAGGACGTCGAAGAGCGCCTCGAAGACCGCCTTGGCGAACCGGTCACCGTCGCCGAGTTCGAGCCCCAGCGCGGCCTGACCCAGCGACTCCGGGGCGGCGCCCAGCGGACGGCCTACGCGCTGGGTTCGGGCCTGACCGAGGCCGTCGACGGCGACGTCGACGGGCTCTCCTTCCGCCGGTGACCGGTTAGCAGTTACTGAATCGGACTCGAATGTGGACCGCCAGAAAGCCCCCGCCCATGCCGGCTGGTCACCCGACTTCGGACAGCCAATACGGGGCTTTCTGGCTCTCCTGATCCAATACCCCGAACTCAGACACTGCGGGTGAACGGCGCGAGGGATTTTTATCTCGGGGGTGTCTCTGCCACACTGTGACCACGCTGGTCGTCTGTATCGACCGGGACAGCCCGGTCGCAGACGAGTGTCCGGTCGTCGGCAGCGCTGCCGTCGAGCGACTGATAACCGAGACGGGGGTCGTGGACCCGGAGGACAGCCGGGTCAACTGCCTGCTAGAGGGGCTTCGCGTCACCGAGGACCTCGAGCGGGACGGGAGCGACGCCGTCGTGGCCGTCGTCGGGGGCGGGACCGACAGCGTCGGCGCCGACCGCCAGATCGCACGACAGACAGACGAACTCGTCGAAGAGTACGACCCCGACTCCGCCGTGGTCGTCGTCGACAGCGCCGAGGACGAACGGCTGGTCCCCATCGTCGAGAGCCGGGTGCGCGTCGACGCCGTGGACCGCGTGGTCGTCCGCCAGGCCCGGGACATCGAGTCGACGTACTACCTGCTCAAGCAGTTCCTCGCGGACGAGGAGCTGCGCAAGACGGTGCTGGTCCCCATCGGTATCGTCATGCTCGCGTTCCCGCTGTTGCTGGTCGTCGTCGAGAGCACGACCATGGCGGTGGGGGCCATCGCCGCCGCGCTCGGCGTCTTCCTCATCTACAAGGGACTGGGCATCGACGACTACCTCTCGCGGCTCCCCGGCCAGATTCGCGAGGGGCTGTACTCCGGCCAGGTGTCGCTGGTCACCTACGTCGTCGCCGGCGGCCTCTCGCTGGTGGGCCTGTTCGCCGGCGCGCTGGGCGTCGGGTCCATCGGCGAGACGAGCCCGTTCATCGTCGTCAACATGTTCCTGTTCCACAGCGTCCCCTGGCTCACCGCCGCGGCGCTGGCGGCGTCGGTGGGGCGCCTGCTCGACGAACTGCTCGAGCGGGAGGGGGTCCGGTCGGCGTACGTGAACCTCCCGTTCGGTGCCGTCGCGGTCGGCCTGGTGGTCCGCGGTTTCTCGGCGTACTTCCTCGAACGTGGCGGTGTCTTCGACCCCTTCGTCGTCACCCCGACGGACCTCGGCATCGTCGAGGTCCACCGCTTCACCCTGGAGTCGGGCCAGCGGCTGGCGGCGTTCATCCTCGCGGGCATCCTCATCAGCCTCGTGGGCGTCCGCGTCGCGGCCTACGTCAGTCAGACCGACATCGAGCGGGAACTGGCCGACTGAACTCGCGATAGACAGCGATTTAGCCGCCGACCCGATAGAGACGCCCATGTCAGACGGCGCGTGGGTCTCGCTGTTCTCGGGCGGCAAGGACTCCTCGTGGGCGCTCTACCGGGCGCTCGAGCGTGGCTACCCCGTCGAGCGACTGGTGACGGTCCACCCCCAGGGCGACTCCTACATGTATCACGTCCCGGCGACGCGACTGGCGGCCCTGGCCGCCGAGAGCATCGGCATTCCCCTCCTTGAGGTCGAACCCGACGACTTCGGGGCCGGCGACGTCCCGGACGCGGGCGTCCAGGGCGACGAGGAGCTCGAACCGCTCGAGGCCGCGCTGCGCCGGCTCGACGGCGACCTGGACCGCGGCATCGGCGGCCTCACGGCCGGCGCCGTCGAGAGCGAGTACCAGACGACCCGCATCGAGGCGATGGCCGAGCGCCTGGAGGCCGAACTGTTCGCGCCGCTGTGGCAGCAGAACCCCCGCGACCTGGCCGACGCGATGCTCGACGCGGGGTTCGAGATCCGCATCGTCCAGGTGGCCGCCTACGGGCTGGACGAGTCGTGGCTCGGCCGGACCATCGACGCCGCGGCGCTCGACGAACTCGAGGCGCTCAACGACGAGTACGGCGTCCACATCCTCGGCGAGGGCGGTGAGTTCGAGACGCTCGTGACCGACGGCCCCCACATGGACCGGCCCATCGAACTCGAGTACGAGCGCCGGTGGGAGGGCGACCGTGGGGCGCTCGAGGTCACCGACGCCTCGCTGGCGTAGGCCGGTCAGGGCAGGGCGGCGCCGGCCATCCTGACCCTTTACCAGCCTTCGAGGACCTTAAACAATATCGCCGATATTATAACAAGATTCATATTGGTAGACTGACTCGAGTACCACAATGGCAACCAACAGCCGTTCGACCACCCTGGCGTACCGCTGCCCCGACTGTAACGGCGCAATCACCTTCGACGGCGCGAGCTGGGGATGTACCGACTGCCGGTACGTCCCGCGACACAGCGCGGACTGACGACGAATCGGCGTCCCCCGGCGTCGACACCTCGTTGTGCGGACGCGTGTAGCACCGCCCGGCCGCTCGCAATCGAGCCCGGCCAGGGCGCGAGACACTCCTTCTGAAACCGGTCTCTGCCGCTTAGCCTTCGTGGGCGACTTCGCTGTGGGCGCCGATGAGCGCGCCCGAGAGGTCGAGGTTCTCGATGCGGGCCTTCCGGTCGACGATGGAGCCGTGGATGTCGGAGTCGACGATGGTCGCCCCGTCGAAGACCACCGTCTCCTCGAGGTGGGAGTTCTCGACGTGTGCCCCGAGAGGACGTGGACGTTCTTGCCCAGCGTCGTGTTCTCCAGGGTCGCGTCGTCGGCGATCATGTTCTCGCCGCCCAGTTTCCAGGCGACGGCCTCGAGGTAGTTCTCGGCCTCCCCGATGTCGTACCACGCGTCGTCGAAACTGAACGCGCGGACCGGCCCGCGGTCGACGAGCCACTGGAGGAACCAGCCCGGTTCGTCGGGGTTGTTGTCCCCCTCGAGGTACTCGTCGAACAGGATGGCGTCGGCCGGGAGCGCGTAGCAGGCGATAGAGACGAGGGTGCTCTTGGGGTCGTCGGGTTTCTCCTGAAAGTCGACGACCTGGTCGTCCTCGAGCTGGACCAGGCCGTAGGACTTCGCCTTCTCGAGTGAGCCGACGTCGTAGGCCGCAAGCGTGGGGTCATCGTACGTCTCGAAGTAGTCGATGAACTCCCCGATGTCGAAGCCCATCAGGTTGTCCCCGGCCACGACGAGCAGGTCCTCGTCGCCCAGGCCCTCGCGCTCGGCGAGCTGGGCGAGTGCGCCCACGACGCCGAACTTCTCGTCCTCGTCGACCGTCTCCTCGACGGACAGCTGGGGTTTCTCGAGGCCGATGTCGTCGATGTGGTCCTCGAACTCCTCGGCGAACCGCTCGTTCGTGCTGACGAAGACGTCGGTGATACGGTCGTCGTCCTCGAGCTGGTAGAGGATGCGGTCGATGACCGTCGACTCCCCCACGGGGAGCAGCATCTTCGGTCGGTTCCGCGTGACGGGCCAGAGCCGCGTGGCGTATCCACCCGCGAGAACAATTGCCTGCATGCGCGACTCCTCACACGGGGCCGTAATAGACCTTTATGTGTCCGTTCCGTCACGTCGCGGGGATGTGGGAGACCGCCTCATTTATCCGCCTCGGCGGGAACGTCACGGTATGACAGGCGACGGCGAGCGAGACGAGGAGTCGACGGCCGCTGACGCTACCGAGGCGGCCGGGGGCTTCACCATCGACGAGAGCGAGCTCGACGACGCAGCCCGGCGGGAACTCGAGGACCTTGCCGTGCCCGAACCCCGCGAGACGGACGTCAACCTGGCCGACGAGATAAACCAGGTCGCCGTCGACCGGCGCCTCGACCGACTGGCGGCGGCCTACGACGACGTACCGGTCACCGAACAGACCTTCGAGCTCTCGGCCGAGGAGTACGCCGACGTCTACGCGGCGACGCGGGGCACCGGCTACGACGGCAACAGCGTCGTCTTCGTCGCCCGCGACGGGGAGTCGCTGCCGACGCTGAACGACAACATCCCCGAGGCGGCGGGTGCCGACACCCGTGACCGGGTGCTGCTGGTGCTCGGCCGTGGCGCCGACCGCTGGGCGCTCCCCGGCGGTGGCGAGGCCGACCAGTACGAGTCGATGCAGGAGACCGCGGTCCGGCGCGTCCACGAACAGACCGGCGTCCGCTGTACCATCACCGGCGTCGAGGCGGTCGTCCACAGCAAGTACTACCCGGACACGGACGCCGAGGGGTCGGTCCATACGCTGGACGTCTACTTCCGGGCCGAGTACCGCAAGGGGTCGATAGCCGTCGACGAGTCCGAGCTCGTCGGCGCGGCGTGGTTCGCCGACCCGCCCGCTCGCCTGACCGACGGCGCGGCGGACCTGTTCGAGGCGGTCCGCGACGTCCCTGATCGCTGAGTGGGGGATGCGGGCCGACCCGGTCAGTGCTCGACCAGCTCCAGCAGGACGCCGCCGGTCGACTTCGGATGCAGGAAGACCACCTCGTGGCCCCAGGCGCCCGGCCGCGGTTCGTCGTCGATCGGGTCGACGCCCGCGTCGACTGCGGCCGCCATGGCGGCCTCGACGTCCGGCGTCGCCAGCGCAAGGTGGTGGATGCCGGGCCCGTTGCGCTCGAGGTAGGTGGCGATGGTCCCCTCGCTGTCGGGGAGGGGGTCCAGGAGCTCGAAGTATCCGTTGCCGAGGTCCAGGAAGGTGACCTGCATCCCGTCGAACGTCTCCTCGTGGGCCACCGGGACGTCGAAGGCGGCGGCGTACAGGTCCGCGAGCGCGTCGGCGTCGTCCGTGGCGATGCCGGCGTGGTCGAAGTGCATACGTAGTGGTTCGGCGCCCTGGCATATAGTTCCGGAGTCGGGGGGTGCCCGGTCGGCGGCCGGCACTCACTGCCGAAGCGAGACGAGGAGTACGAGAAAGCCGATGCCGATGGCGACGGACTCGACGATGTGGACCACCTCGAGGTCCAGGCCCGCGACCTCGAAGAGCAGGCCCTCGACCAGAACGCCGACCGTCATGATTGCGAATCCGATGGACGCGTTCCGGAGGTACTGCGCCCCGGTCCGGCGGTACGCGACGGCGCTGTAGTAGGTGATGGTCGCACCCAGGAACAACACCGCCAGGCGGACACCGGCCAGGACGACGGTGGTCGTCGTATCGGTCATTCATCTGCCCTCGGGCGGTCCAGTTCCCTGTTCCCGCCGTACAGCGCGTACAGGATGAAGAGCATCCCCACGGCGACGATGGCGGTCTGTATCGTCCCGGCGTCGAAGATAGAGAGACCGAGGATATCGAAGAGGATACCCTCCAGGACGGCCCCGACGCTGATGAACACGAACCCGACGGCGACGTACCGGAGCGGGTCGCTCCCGGTTCGCTGGTACCCCCGGTAGGCCTGGTACGCGATGGCGACGCCGAGCGCGGCGGTGACTATCTTGGCGATGACGAGTTCGATGTGCATGGTCAATCGTTTCGCATTTCCTTCCAGATGCCGGCGAAGCGGTCCGCGGCGTCCTCCTCGACTTCGACCCGGACGTCGAAGCCGCTCTCCTCGCTCAGTCTGACGTCCACCCGGTCGAGGACGGCCTCGTACTCGCTGTAGTGGTGGCCCTCCGGGTCGACGTGGGTCCGCTCTACGATAAAGCCACGGTCGAGGAGGTCGTTGACTCGCCGGGAGACGGTCGCTCTCGACATCTCGCACTCCTCGCTGAGTTCCTTCCCCGATTTCGGGCCCCGACGGGTCGCCTCGAGTATGGCCCGCGAATACTCGTCGTCGAGGACGGAGAACACCTCCGTCACGGCATGGTCGGAGCTCACGTGTAGAGGTAGACCCAGCCACGTATAAAAAACGACGACGGGTTTGCTGGGCCAGCAAACCTCCTTTCCAGACTTTATCAATACAGCCTGTAGGTCTACCTGTGATGACGTCCACCAACCCCACTCGACGACGGATGCTGGCGCTCGTCGCAGGAACTACGGTCGCCGGACTCGCCGGCTGTTCCAGCTCCGGGGGCCAACCCGGTGGTGGCACGGATACGGAACACCTCGAGGAAGAGAGCACGGAGCACCACGGCGAGGCGACCGAACACCACGAGGAAGAGACCGAACACCACGAGGAAGAGACCGAACACCACGAGGAAGAGACCGAACACCACGAGGAAGAGACCGAGAGCGGCCACAGCCACGAGGAGGGTGGTCACGGCGAGATCGGCGATCCCACCGACCAAGCCGAGGTGACGATGAAGACGGAAGACGGCGAGTACCACTTCGCGCCACACGTCGTCCGCGTGACCGTCGGCGGGACCGTCACCTTCCACAACGAGAGCGGGAGCCACTCGACGGCGGCGTACCATCCCGACAACGACAGGCCCCAGCTGGTGCCCGACGGAGCGGCCGCCTGGAACAGCGGCCTGCTGACCGAGCAGGGGGCGACGTTCGAACACACCTTCGAGACTGAGGGCGTCTACCACTACTACTGCAAGCCCCACGAGACGCTGGGGATGATCGGCACCGTCATCGTCGGCGAACCCGACGCCCACGGCCAGCCCGCACTGGAGGACCCGCCCGAGGAACTCGGCGAGGAGCCCCGGCACAAGATAGCACAGCTCAACGAACGCGTCAACGAAGCACTGGGCCACACCCACTGAGACGCTGTCGCCGGGGCCAGGCGTTCGCTCGTTCTCTCTGACCGCCGCTCACGCCTGCACAGCCTTTTGTCGATAGCGTGTCAACTATCGCTGATGGCGGCCACCGACTTCGGCTACCTCACTCCGGAGACCCTGTCGCTGTTCACCGACCGGTACGAGCTGACGATGATGCAGGGGTACTACGCGCAGGACCACGACCCGACGGCGACGTTCGACCTCTTCTTCCGTGACCTCCCGCCGGGGCGCGGGTACATGCTGGCTGCCGGCCTGGAGCAGGCGGTTCACTTCGCCGAGACGCTGTCGTTCGGTGACAGGGCGCTGCGCTATCTGGAGGACGAGGGGTTCGACGCCGACTTCCTGGAGTACCTGGCGGACCTCTCCTTTACCGGCGACGTCAGGGCACTGCCGGAGGGAACGCCGGTGTTCCCGAACGAACCGCTGCTCGAGGTGACCGCCCATCTCCCAGGCCCAGCTGCTGGAGACGGTGCTCATCAACCAGGTGGGGTTCCAGAGCCTCGTCGCGACGAAGGCGGCCCGGATGCGCGATACCGTCGACCGCTACGGCGACGACCAGTCGCTGGTCGACTTCGGCTCGCGGCGCGCCCACGGCACCGACGCCGGGATGAAGGCCGCCCGGGCCGCCTATATCGGGGGCTTCGATGGCACCTCGAACATGGCCGCGGGCGAGGCGCTGGGCGTTCCCACCTTCGGGACGATGGCCCACTCGTGGATACAGAGCTTCGAGACCGAACGGGCCGCCTTCGAGGCGTTTCTCGCGGAGTTCGGCGAGGACGCGATACTGCTGGTCGACACCTACGACACGGTGGCCGGCGCCGAGACCGCACGGGCCGTCGCCGACGAGATGGGCGTCGACCTCGCCGGCGTCCGCCTGGACTCCGGCGACCTGACCGCGCTCTCGAAGACCGTCGACGACCGCCTCGGCGACGTGGACGTCTACATCTCCTCGGGCGTCGACGAGTACACGATACGGGACTTCCTCACAGAGGGCGGGGTCGCCGCCGGGTTCGGCCCCGGAACGGCGCTGGTGACCAGCACCGACGCGCCGAAGGTCGAGGGCGTCTACAAGCTCGTCGCCGTCGAGCGGGACGGCGAGATGGTCCCGAGCATGAAGCTCTCGACGGGGAAGGTGACCTACCCCGGCGCCAAGAGTGTCTGTCGCGTCGAGGAAGACGGGACCTACACGTCCGACACGCTCGAACTCCGGTCGGCCGCCGACGACGTCCCGGGAACCGACCTGCTCGAGACGGTCGTCGAGGACGGCGAGGTGGTCTACGACGTGCCGTCGCTGGACGACCTCCGGGCGCGGGCCCGCGAGAACCTGACGAAACTGCCACCGGGAGTCCGGGAGCTCGACTCGCCGGACGACTACGAGGTGCGCGTCGGGGACGCGCTGGGGGCGGAGACCGACGCGCTCAGCGACCGACTGGAACGGATGGTCGCGGGCGAGTAGCGGTCACTCCTCGCGCAGGCGCTCCAGGCGGTCCTCGTACTCCTCGTCTGTCAGGTCGCCCCGGGCGTAGGCCGTCCGGAGTTCCTCGACGGCCGCGTCCTCGCCGCCCGCGTCGGTGAGCAACCGGTAGACGAGATACACCAGGCCCGCAAGAAGCAGGAGGAAAAGCAGCGGCATCACGAGGCCGACGAAGAGCATCCAACCAGGGACCGTACCGCCGTTCCACATCCCGCCGCCCCACATCCCGCCCATCATGGAGCCGTAGCCCAGCATGCCAAAGCCCATGCCCAGCAGCGGGAGGACGACGAGCGCCCCGAGGACGACGAGCAGCAGCGTCACCAGTCGCCGGTCGGACGTGTCGGTGCTCATGCGCGCCCCTCCGGGAGATGGTGGTCGTGTTCCATACGTGGAACTACACGTCCATCGTTCAATGCAGTTGTCGTTCGGAAACCGAGGCCGAGCGAACCGAAACCTTTGGAATCGAAAGTGCGGCGTTACAGCGACGACCCGGGCTGGTACTCGCCGAAGACGTCCCGGAGCACGTCACAGATCTCGCCCGTCGTCGCGTAGGTCTTGACAGCGTCGACGAGGTACGGCATGAGGTTCTCCTCACCGCGCGCGGCGTCCTCCAGTGCGGCAAGTGCGGCCTCGACGGCCTCGTCGTCCCGGTCCGCACGGACCGCGGCGACGGACTCCTGCTGGGCCTGTTCGATGGCCTCGTCGACCTCCTCGATGTCCTGCTCGCCCTCCTCCTCGACCTGGTACTCGTTGACGCCGACGATGACCCGCTCGCCGTCCTCCTGCTCGCGCTGGCGCTCGAAGGCGACGTCCTGGATCTGGCGCTGGACCCACTGGCTCTCGATGGCGTCGGCCATCCCGCCCCGGTCGTCGATGTCGGCGAGCAGGTCGCGGGCGTCGGCCTCCAGCTCGTCGGTCAGCGACTCGACGTAGTAACTGCCGCCCAGCGGGTCGATGGTGTCGGCCGCGCCCGATTCGTGGGCGAGGATCTGCTGGGTCCGCAGGGCGGTCCGCACGGACTGCTCGGTCGGGAGGCCGATGGCCTCGTCCTTGCCGTTGGTGTGGAGGCTCTGGGTCCCCCCGAGGACGGCCGCCAGCGCCTGGTAGGCCACGCGGACGACGTTGTTCTCTATCTGCTGGGCGGTCAGGGTCGACCCCGCGGTCTGGGTGTGGAACTTCAGCTGCTTGGACTTGGGGTCTTCGGCGCCGAACCGCTCCTCCATGATGGACGCCCAGAGGCGGCGGGCCGCGCGGAACTTCGCCACCTCCTCGAAGACGTTGTTGTAGGCGGCGAAGAAAAAGGACAGCTGCGGGGCGAAGTCGTCGACGTCGAGGCCGGCGTCGATGGCTGCCTCGACGTACTCGATGCCGTCGGCCAGCGTGAAGGCGATCTCCTGGGCCGCGGTCGACCCGGCCTCGCGGATGTGGTAGCCCGAGATGGAGATGGTGTTGAAGTTGGGGACCTCGGTCGCACAGAACTCGAAGATGTCCGTGATGAGCCGCATCGACGGTTCGGGCGGGTAGATGAACGTGTTCCGGGCGATGTACTCCTTGAGGACGTCGTTCTGGATGGTCCCCCGCAGCTCCTCGCGGTCGACCCCCTGCTGGTCGCCGACGGCGATGTACATCGCCAGCAAGACCGCGGCGGGGCGTTGATGGTCATCGACGTCGAGACGTCGTCGAGCGGGATGCCCTCGAAGACCGTCTCCATGTCGGCAAGCGAGTCGATGGCGACGCCGGTCTTGCCCACCTCGCCGGCGGCCATCGCGTCGTCGGAGTCGTAGCCCATCTGCGTCGGCAGGTCGAAGGCCATCGAGAGGCCGGTCTGGCCCTGCTCTAACAGGTAGTGGAACCGCTCGTTGGTCTCCGCCGCGGTACCCATGCCCGCGTACTGTCGCATCGTCCAGAGGCGGCCCCGATAGCCTGTCGAGTAGACGCCCCGGGTGTAGGGGGCCTCGCCCGGGAAGCCGAGGTCCGCCTCGTAGTCCAGGTCGGCGACGTCGGCCGGCGTGTACAGCCGGTCTACCTCGTGCCCCTCGGTGTCCGTCGTGAACGTCTCCTTGCGTTCGCCGAACCGGTCGACGGTCGGCTGGACCTCCTCCGCCTCCCACCGGGCTTTCGCCTCGCGGATGTCGTCCAGCTCGTCGGGGTCGAACATGCCCGGAACCTCGACCGGCGCGAGTATAAGCGTTCGCGAGGCGGTGGCCCCACACCGCCCGCCCCTGGGGTCTTGCTGTGCAGTGACTCCCCGCGTTGTTGCCACTCGGGTGTCCGAAAGTGCCCACTTCAGCGGGGGCGCCCGACGGCTTTTTACGGCACGTGACCGCACCTCCCCCAATGGCTATCGAGCAGGGCGACGGCGTCACCATCGAGTACGTCGGCCGGTTCGAGGACGGCACCGTCTTCGACACGTCGCGGGCTGACGTCGCCAACCGACACGGCCTCCAGGAGGCCCAGGGCACCGACGACGCCGACTACGCGGCGCTCTCCTTTACCGTGGGTGCGGGCGAGATAATCGAGGGTATCGACGAGGCCCTCGTCGGCATGCGCGAGGGCGAGGAAGCCACCATCCGGGTGCCACCCGAGAAGGCCTACGGGGACCACGACCCAGCGAGTCCGGGAGTACGACCCCGAGACGTTCGAGGCGATGGTGGGGAAGGCGCCGGAACCGGGCCTCCACGTCCACGCCGAGAACGGCCTCCACGGCGACGTGACCGCCGTCCGGGACGACGCCGTCGAGGTGGACTTCAATCACGAACTGGCCGGGCGGACGCTGGTCTTCGACATCGAGGTCCTCGAGGTCCGCTGACCGCCCTCAGCGGCCGGTGTCGTACTTGTAGGTCACCTCGTCGGGGTCGATGCCGAAGTCCTCCGGCCCCTCCTCGGGTTCGTCGGCCGACTCGTCCTCGGCGGCGGCCCGCTTGAACCGGTCGCGGTGTCGCCCGGGCATCTCGAACTCTGCAACCTGGAGGCGCAGCGGGACGGCGTCGGGCTGGAGGGACTCCTGTTTCTCGGTCAGGCGCTCGCGCAGTCGGTCGGGCAGCTGGGCCGGTTCAATGGGGTCGAAGCCGAACTGCACCAGGTACTCGGCCGCGTTCGTCAGCGAGTAGACGACGTCGAATCCCTCGTCGCTCGCGTACTCGACGAGGCGCTCGATGATGTGGGCGCCCACGCCCTGGCCCTCCCACTCCTCGAGGACGCCGATGCTCGTCAGCTCGCAGTACTCGCCCGCGTCGGTCTTGTGGATACGGATGCGTCCGAACCCGGCCTTCTCGTGGGACTCCTCGTCGATGGCCACGACGTAGTCCCGCGAGCGAAACGCTGTGTCGTCCAGTCCCATCGCCTCGATGTGGTCCAGCAACCAGACCTCCTCGCGGTTTTTCGCGTCCCGGACGTACATACCGGAGGGTAGACCCGCCCCGATGAAAAGCGTTTGCAGCGCCGGGGTCGGCCCACGCAGAGCCAGTGACGGACGCGTCGGCCTGGAGAACGCGTCGGGTTTCACGCAACTTCTTTGGTGCCCGTCATCGAACCGCAGGATATGGCTTCGGACTCACTCGAGGAGATGGACGCGGTCGTCCACGAACCGACACGGGAGTTCGTCGAGTCGACGAACGTCTGGGCGTTCATGCAGACCTACGACATCGACGACTACGACGAACTCGTCGAGCGGACGACGACCGACCTGCCCGACGAACCGGACTCCGGGGTCGAGTGGTTCTGGGACGTGTTGCCGGACTATCTTGGCATCGAGTTCTTCGACGAGTACGACCGGGTCAGGGACGACACCGACGGGCCCCAGTACACGGAGTGGTACCCCGGGGGGACCATCAACGCCGCCCACAACGTGGTCGACCGGCACGCCGCCCGCGACAGCGGCACCCGGAACCACGTCGCGCTCATCTGGGAGGGGGAACCCGGCGACGTCCGTGAGGTGACGTTCCACGAGCTGAACCGGCAGGCCAGCAAGGTGGCGAACTACCTCGAGTCTGTCGGCGTCGGGACCGGCGACACAGTCGGCCTGTACATGCCGATGGTCCCCGAGGTCGCCGCCATCCTCTATGGCTGTCTGAAGGTCGGCGCCATCGCCGTCCCCATCTTCTCCGGGTTCGGCGTCGACGCGACGGCGACCCGCCTGGCCGACGCCGACTGCTCGGTGCTGTTCACGGGCGATGGGTTCTACCGCAGAGGCAGCGAGGTCCACCTGAAAGGGACGGCCGACGAGGCCATCGAGGAGGCCGGCGAGCCGGTCGAACACACCGTCGTCTACGACCGCATCGGCACGGCCGACGACCCCGACGAGACGCTGACCTGGACCGGCCGCGACGAGTGGTGGATCGAGGCCGTCGAGTCACAAGACGACACCTACGCGAGCAAGCACCTCCCCGCCGACCAGGAGTCGATGCTGCTGTACTCCTCCGGGACGACCGGCGAACCGAAAGGTATCGTCCACACGCACGCGGGCGCCTTGCTCCAGGCGGCCAAGGAGGTCTACTTCGGGTTCGACCACAAGCCATCGGACCGCTTCTTCTGGGTCAGCGATATCGGCTGGATGATGGGGCCCTGGACGCTGCTGGGCAACCACGCCTTCGGCGGCACCGTCTTCATGTACGAGGGCGCCCCCGACCACCCCGAGCCCGACCGGTTCTGGGCGATGATCGACCGCCACGACATCACGACCTTCGGCGTCTCGCCGACCGCCATCCGTGCACTCCGGAAGAAAGGCGACGACTGGCTCGAGGGCCACGACCTCTCGAGTCTCCGCCTGCTGGGGTCGACGGGGGAACCGTGGGATCCCGAGTCCTGGCTGTGGTTCTACGAGGCGGTCGGCAACGAGACGTGCCCGATCATCAACATCTCGGGTGGCACGGAGATAATGGGCTGTTTCCTCATGCCGATGCCCATCCAGTCGCTCAAGCCGGGGACGCTCGGCGGGCCGGGCCTGGGGATGGACATCGACATCGTCGACAGCGAGGGCGAGTCCATCGCCGACACCCACGAGCGGGGCTTCCTGGTCGCCCGCGATTCCTGTCCCTCGATGACGAAGTCACTGTGGTCCGGCGACGAGCGCTATCTCGAGGAGTACTGGTCGCAGTGGCCGGACCTCTGGAACCACGGCGATTGGGCTCAGAAGGACGCGGACGGCCTGTGGTTCCTCCACGGGCGGGCCGACGACGCGCTGAACGTCGCGGGCCGGAAGGTCGGGCCGGCGGAGGTCGAGGGCGCGGCGATGGAACACGACGCCGTCAACCAGGCGGCGGCGGTCGGCGTCCCCGACGACACCACCGGCACGGCGGTGGTCCTCTACGTCGTCGCCGAGGACGGCGTCGCGGAGAGAGACGCCCTGCGCGAGGAGATTACGGCGATGGTCGGGGAGGAGCTGGGCAAGCCCTTCCGCCCCCGCGAGGTGCTGTTCGTCGACGAGTTCCCCAAGACCCAGAGCGGGAAGATCATCCGTCGGGCCATCGCCTCGGTCTACCGTGACGAGGACCTCGGCGACATGTCCAGCATCGAGAACCCGGCCGCGCTCGCGGAGGTTCGCGACGCCCGCTAGTCCGGCCCGTCGACCGGGGCTTCCAGCTGGGCGATGTCGACGACGATCTCGTTGTTCGACTCGTCGACGGCCTCGACCACGCCGGCGAGCAAGAGCCCCGCTACCGGCGTCGGGCCGACGGCCAGAGCGTCGCCGACCTCGAACTCGGTGAACGACTCCTGGAGGTGGACGTGGGCGCGACACGCCTCGGGGTGGTGGACGCTCGTCAGACGGATGCCGTCGACGGTGACGTCGACGCGCCGGTTGTTGCGCGCGAGCGTCATCGTCTGAGGGTCGTCGATGTCCTCGCGCCCGAGCGCGTCGTACGCGAGCGGGGTCGGCCGGTAGCCGCCGTTGGGCCCGGTGAGCCCCTCGACCAGGGAGAGGTCTTTCAGGTGCTGCATCTGGTTCCGGACGGTCCCCGGCGTCCGGTCGACGGCCTCGGCGATGACCTCACCTTTCACCGGTTCGCCGGTCGAGTCGTGCTCGTTGACCAGGGCCGTCAGGGCCGCGCGCTGGCTGCTGGTCAACTCGATGTTCGCCATACCCACAGTAGCGGAACTCCCTACTTATGCACACGGGTTAGTGCAAGGGTCACGAGAGGGTCGTCGACGGCCCCGAACGGCGGGCGTTTATCAATCTCAGGCCCGTCCGGCCAGCCATGCAACTGGGCTCACGCCGCTGTATCCTCAACCCCGAGAGCGGCGACGGCGAGCACGCAGACTACGTCCCGCGTCTGCTGCGGGCCCGCGGGTTCGAGGTATACGAGACGGCGGCGGCCGGTGACGGGGTCGAACTCGGCCGGGCCGCCGGCGAGGCCGGCGCCTCGGAGGTGGCGGTCTGTGGCGGCGACGGGACCGTCAACGAGGTGCTCCGCGGCCTGGCGGCGGCCGACCACCTCGGGGACGTGACCCTGAGTGTCGTCCCCGCGGGGACGGCCAACCTGCTGGCCCGGAATATCGGCGTCAGGGACGTCGAACACGGCGTTGAGGTGGCAGACACCGGGCGGACACGGACCGTCGACGTCGGGGTCGCCGACGGTGAACCGTTCCTGGTCTCGTGTATCGCCGGCCTCCCGGCGGACGCCAGCGTCGCCACCTCCGGGTCGCTCAAGTCCCGCTTCGGTACCCTCGCCTTCCTCATCACGGGCGCACAGGAGGCAGTAGAGTTCGACGGCCTCCACATCGACGTGGACGCCGTCGGCGCCGACGGGCCCTTCACCTGGGCGGGGGAGGCGCTGTGCCTGCTGGTCGGCAACTCGCGGCGCTTCGTCGGCGAAGGCGGCCAGGCCGACATGGAGGACGGCCTGCTCGACGTCGCCATCGTCGAGCAGATGCCGCCACAGAACCTGGTCGCGGAAGCCATCGGCCACCGCCTGTTCGCGGCCGACACCGACGGCGTCACCCACGTCCGGGCCGCCGAGATCTCCGTGAGCGGCCACGACGAGGCCATCACGTTCAGCCGCGACGGCGAGCTCAGCACCCACGACACGCTCGACCTGTCGGTGCGAGAGCGGGTGCTCGACCTGCGGGTCGGCCCCGATTACGCCCCGGGGCCGGAGTGAGTCCCGTTCAAGAGAGATCGAACATCTCGGCCGCCTGTTCCATGTCCTTGTCGCCGCGACCGGAGAGGTTCACGAGGATAGAGTCGTGGTCGCTCTCGCCGGCCAGTTGCTTCGCGTAGGCCAGGCCGTGACTCGTCTCCAGCGCGGGGATGATGCCTTCGGCCTCCGAGAGTTCGCGGAACGCCTCGAGCGCCTCGTCGTCGGTGACCCCGTGGTACTCCGCGCGGCCCACCTCGCGGAACATGGCGTGTTCGGGGCCGACGCCGGGATAGTCCAGGCCCGCAGAGACCGAGTGGACCTCCACGTCCTCGTCGATGATCCGGGTCTTCATCCCGTGGATGACACCCTCCTGGCCCTTTGCCAGCGGGGCCGCGTGGCGCGTCGAGTCCGAACCCTCACCGCCGCCCTCGGCCCCGTAGAAGGCCACGTCGTCGTCGCGGAAGGCGTGGAACAGGCCCATCGCGTTGCTCCCGCCGCCGACGCAGGCGACGGCCGCGTCCGGGAGGCCGCCGGTACGCTCCTGGAACTGCTCGCGGGCCTCCCGGCCGATGACGCTCTGGAAGTCCCGGACCATCCGCGGGAACGGGTCCGGACCGACGACGCTCCCGACGAGGTAGTGGGTGTCCTCGATGTTCTGCGCGAAGTCCTCCAGCGCGGCGTCGACGGCGTCGGCCAGGCCCTGGTCGCCGCGCGTGACCTCGTTGACCTCCGCGCCCATCAGGCGCATCCTGAAGACGTTCATCTTCTGGCGCTCGACGTCTTTCTTGCCCATGTAGATCTCCGTGTCCAGGTCGAGCAGGGCACCGGCCATCGCCGTCGCGGTGCCGTGTTGCCCGGCCCCGGTCTCGGCGATGAGGCGCGGGCGGCCGGCCTTCTTCGCCAGCAGAGCCTGGCCGAGCGTGTTGTTGATCTTGTGGGCCCCGCCGTGGAGCAGGTCCTCGCGCTTGAGGTAGATGTCTGCTCCCCAGCGTTCGCTGAGGGTCTCGGCGTGGAACAGCGGGGTCGGCCGGCCGGCGAAATCCCTGAGCAGGTCGTCCAGTTCCTCGCGGAACGCGTCGGTGTCCTTGATGTCGTCGTACGCGGTCGCCAGCTGTTCGAGGGGCTCTTTGAGGGGCTCGGGGACGTGTCGCCCGCCGTAGCCTTCGAAGTCTCCGTCTGTCATACGTTGACAGTCATTCCTCCCCGGGATTAAACTGTATCGACGTCCCGGGGACGGGAGACGGTCGGCCAGCGCCGCCGGCCCCAGACTACGACGCCGGTTTGAGCGTTCCGGGGACATTTTACTGCGGGGACAGAAGGCCCGCCAATGGCGAGTCTACGGGCCGCCCTCGTCTGTCTGCTCGTCCTCAGCGCCGGGTGTACGACGCTCGCGAGCGGTCCGAACCAACCGGACACGACGACCGAAGCGACGCCGACCACCCCGCCTGGCGTCGCGGAGGACGCCGTCGACGCCGCCGCCCTCGTCGCCGCTCACGAGCGGTCGCTCGCGGGTGCGAGCGTTCACCTGGAGACCGTCCGGTCGAACCGGACCGCCGAGACGAACGGGACCGTCAGGACGCGGGTGTGGGTTGACGACAACGGAACCTCGCGTACCATCGAGGTCCGTGAACGCGGTGCCGAACGTCGGCGCGTCGAGACGTGGCGCGGCCCCGCAGCCGGCTACCGGCGCGGCGACGACCAGCGAGTGACCGCGGTCCGGAGCGACGTCGCCCCGGCGACCCGCTACCGGACGGCGCGACTCGAACGGTGGCTCTCGGCCGGACGGTACACCGTGCGCACCGTCGAGGACGGCACGCCGCGACGGTACGTACTCGTGGCCGACGACGGTGGCCCGCCGAGCGGCGAGCGACTGGAAGCCGACGAGGTCCGGTACGAGGGACGGGCCGTCGTCACCGCCGGCGGGCGCATCGAGCTGTTTGCCGTGACATTTGTGACCGTCGAGCGCAACAAGTGGGGCCGACACGTCCGGGCGCGGACGTACACCTACCGGGTGGTGGCTGCCGGCGGAGTGACCGTCGACCGACCGGACTGGGTCCGGAGTCGGGCCCAGTCGGTCGGTCGCGGCCAGACAGTAGGAGCGGGAACAGCAGACACCCCGGGAGGAGTGAGCGATGCCTGACCGGGTCCGGGTCGCGGTGGCGCTGGCGGTCGTCGGGATACCGCTGCTCACCCTCGGAATCGGCGCGGTCGCGGTGACGACGGCGCCGTCGCCGGCACCCGACGGGACCGCGGCCGGGGACGCGGAGCCGGCGGTCGCGACGAACGAGGGCGAGTTCAAGCGACTCCACCGGGTCGGGACAACCGGTTCGAACGTCTCTATCGGTGTGGTCGACGTCGCCGGGTTCGACCTCGATTCGCGCGCGCTGTCGGGTCACATCCGAGAGACCCGTGCGTTCGGTCGGGGCGGGGTCCGTGGGGGAACCAACAGCCACGGTACAGCCACCGCGACCGTCCTCGCTCGGACCGCGCCCGACGCCGACCTCTACCTGACGCGGGTCGGCGGGGTCGACAGCTATCGCCGCGCCGTCGAGTGGCTGACCCGCCGTGACGTCGACGTGATCGTCGCGCCGGTCTCGTTCTACGGCCAGCCCGGCGACGGGACCGGCCCCGTGGCCCGGGCCGCCGAGCGGGCCACAGAGGATGGAACACTCGTCGTCGCGCCCGCCGGAAACCTCGCGGACGCCCACTGGCAGGGGACCTACGACCGCACCGCCGTCGACGACGGCGTCCTCCAGTTCGACGGCGAGAGCCGGCGCAACAGGCTCCGGGGCGGGACACGGGTGACGATGTGGCTGTCGTGGGAGCGGGCACACGCCGACGAGGACTACACACTCGAACTGTACAGCGAGAACGGGAGTTCGCCGCGACTGGTCGCCCGCTCACAGCCCTACCGCGCCGACGACGTGCCAAACGAGCGGATCGTCGCCGACGTCTCGCCGGGCGAGTACTTCGTCGTCGTCCGCGGCCCGCCGGACCCGACCGGCGCCCGCCTCCGCGTCGTCTCGCCCACCCACGAGTTACAGCACTCGACCCCGAGGGGGAGCCTGGTCGCCCCGGCGACGGCTCACGGGGTACTCGCGGTCGGGGCGTACAACAGCCGGGTCGACCGGGTCGAACCGTTCAGTTCGCGCGGGCCGACGGCCGACGGCCGAACGGGCCTCGACGTGGTCGCTCCGGACCGCCGGTTCGCCGCCGTCTCCGACCGGGGGTTCGTCGGGTCGTCTGCGGCCGTCCCCTACGTCGGTGGGACCGCCGCACTCGTGCTGGGCGCGGACGACTCGCTCTCGCCGCGGCACGTCGAACTCCTGCTCGAACTCACGAGCGAGGACGTCGCGGCGACCGGTGTCGACTACGCGACCGGCCACGGCGAGGTCGACCCCGTCGCTGCGGTCCGCGCGGCCGACAACCGGACGGCCGCGGACGGTGGCGAAACCGGTTAAATCTGGTTTTTAGTCCCCCGCAGGCCTTTGTAGGCTCGGCTTTCAGTACACGCTAGCGACACGTATGTCGGGACTCATCGACCAGATTCAACAACGAACTGCGGCCCCGACGAGACGCCGCGCGTGCTCGACGTCGACGAGCGGGCGGCCGACGAAGTGCTCGACGCGCTGGCGTCGGACACCGGCCGGGCGCTGTTCCGGACGCTGTTCGACCAGCCGGGAACGCCCTCGGAGATCGCCGAGCGGTGTGACACCTCCGTCCAGAACGTCCACTACCACGTGACGAACCTCCGCGAGGCCGGCCTCATCGAGCCCATCGAGACCGTCTACTCAGAGAAGGGCAACGAGATGACCGTCTACGGGCCGGCGAGCGACCCCATCGTCTTCGTCGGCGACGGCGATATGCGGCCACGCCTGCAACAATCGCTGACAGACGTGGTCGCGGGCCTCGGATTGCTCGGCCTCGCGAGCCTGTTCGTCCAGTGGGGGGCGAAACGGCTCGCGAACCCCGCCACCGGTGGCGTCCTCGGACCGGCCAGCCCCACAGCGGCCTCGCCGGACCCCGGCGGGTCGCTCGCGTGGCTGGTCTTCGAGGTGTTCGAACCCGGACTCCTGTTTTTCTGTGGCTGTCTCGCCGTCCTCGGGCTGGCCGTCGCCGTCGCTCGGCGGTAGTCTCGCCCGAGAGACAGTATCGCAGCCGTGCGATAGAACACGGTCGAGAGCCGGACGATCTGCTACTTGAGGGGGCGTAGCATCAACCGGTTCCGGACGCGGGACCCGGACGATCGCCGGATCTCCGTGTGACACTCCCTTCGCGCGGTCGGCGCGGTGAGGACGGCGCAGCCACGAGACGACTGGCAAAGAACACTGCGGCGAGCGGTACGCGTCGAGGCGTGCCGGTGCCGGCTCGGACGGCACATCGGACCGCGCGGCGGGGGCCTCAGCCGACGACCGACCGGAAGAGCAACACCGCCGCGGCAGTGGCCAGAATGCCACCGACGGCGAGCGAGCCGACGCCGGCACCGAGGTCACGGCCCGACGGGGACGAGGAGGTGTCCGCGTCCGACAGCGCGGCCGTCTGGGTCGCCGTCGGGGTCGCCTCGTCACCGCTCGGCTGGACGACGAGCGTCCCGATGTCGTCGACGTCCGCGCCGATGTCGGTCCCGCGTGCCAGCGAGAGGTCGTAGTCGCCCGCGTCGAGGCGCGTATCGAGGGCGACCTCCGACCCGGGTTCGACCGTGACGTTGTCGGCCGTCCCCGCCGTCGAGAGCGTCGTCCCGTCGTGCCCGGCGGCGGCCGTGTCGAACAGCAGCGTCACCCGACCGTCGCCGTCGCCGTCACGGACCGTCCCGTTGATCTCGTACCCGGATTCGGGACCGCCGATGGAGACGGTGGCGGCGTCGGCGCTCCGAAGCGAGATGGCGATTCGCGCCGTCTCGCCCTGTCGCGTGCGGACGATGCTCCGTTCGAACCCGAACTCGGGGCCTTCGGAGACGTTGTACTGCGTGTCGTTCGTACCGTCGTCGGTGATAGAGAGTGTGCCGACGGCGGCCGGTTGCCCGGCAGTTCCGGTGCCTTCGTACAGCCGAATATCGTAGGGGGCCGGGTCGAGTGTCGACGGGAGAGCCGGTTCGTCGTTCGTCACCGTCAGATCGTCGTCGGAGTCCGCGATAGCCAGCGTCGCGCCGTCGGTCCCCGCGTTGCTGGTGTTGAACAGCACTCGTGCCTCGCCGTCGGCGTCGCCGTCACGGACCGTCGCGTTGATGACGTAGTTCACGTCGGGGCCGCCGATGGAGACGGTGGCCACTTCCACCCCTTCCATCGAGAGCGGGATGGTCGCAGTGGCGCCCTGTTCGACTGCCGTGACCCGGCGCACGTCGAGCCCGGACCCTTCCCAATCAGTCTCCGTCGGCGTGGGGGTGGATGCCGGCGTCGGGGGTGCCGGGTCCGAGCAGTTGCCGTCACACGCGACGACCCTGGTGTCGCGCTCGACGAGCGTCTCGCCGTCGGAGTGGACCACGAGGTTGACGCTGGTGTTGGCCGGGACCGGACTCATGTCGAACGTCGCGGCGAAGGTCCCGTTCTGGAGGACGCGGGTGGTATCCTGCTTGAGGAAGGGGTTGCTGGCGTTATTCGACCGGAGGCGAACGGTCAGTTCCGACCCCGGACTGAGGGTCGTCTCGCCACTGACGACCTGCCGGTCGTCGGCGTGTAGGGGGAAACTCCCCGCGTCGATCGTCGCCGTCTGGTCGGCGGCGGCCGGGGCGGCGCCGACGACGGCCGCACCGAGCAAGAGGCCGACGAGTGCGAACGCGCGCAGTCTCACGGTACCACCTCCAGACGCACGGTGGAGCCAAGCGCAATTTGGTGGCGTGTACTCGAACACGGCTGGGTTGGAGGGCAGTATTGCATCGTTGCACTCGCCAGGTTGTCCCGGACGGGATAAACCGCCCGCGGTAGGTAAAATCCATATTGAATCCGGAGCCATCCACGAAGACGCCGTTCGACGGTTCTCTCGGGAAACCAGAAGATTCAGTACTTCGTGAGCAGTGTACTAGGTATGTGGCTACGAAGTCGTGGGAAGGTCGATACTGCTGTCATTCTCTCTCTGTGTGGCCGCGGACGGGGACGCTGGCACGGACACGGCGCTGAGGTGGCGTAGATGTCGGGCCCCGCCGCAACCAACGTCGTCCTCGTCACCGTCGATTCGCTGCGGGCCGACGCGCTGGATAACGACGACGGGGTTTCGCCGGTGCTCGACGACCTGGCCGACGGCGGCGTCGTCTTCGAGAACGCGTTCGCACAGGGCAACTGGACGCCGTTCTCGTTCCCCAGCATCCTCGGGTCCCGGCCGGTCTTTGCCGAACGCCCCGACATCGGCCTGGCGTCCACGCCGTCGATAGCCGAACGGCTCTCCGAGGCCGGGTTCGCGACGGCGGGGTTCAACGCCGCGAACGGGTTCCTGACAGACCCGTGGGGGTACGACCGCGGCTTCGACGAGTTCGAACCGTTCGTCGACAGCGGCGGATACAGCAAGTACCTCGCGGCCCATCCGACCGTCCAGGCGTGGGTCCAGCTGGCGACGTCGCCGTTCCGCCGTGCAGCGACGGTACTCAGCGGCGGGTCAGACGACCGCCCGTTCGCCGACATCTCGCGCATGGGCGATCTCGAGGACAACGCGGTCCAGTTCCTCCGGGAGACGGAGGACGGCTTCTTCCTGTGGATCCACTACATGGACACGCACACGCCGTACGTGCCCGCCCCCCGACACCTCCGCGAGGTTGCCGACGCCCGCCTGAGCGTCGTCCGGATGCTCAGTTCCCACGTGCGAACCGGACTGGGCTGGGACGTCGACGAGCGCACGCTGGAGACGCTGGAGACGCTGTACGCGGCCACCGTCCGGCAGGTCGACGCCAGCGTCGGCCGCATCATGGAGACGCTCGAGGCCGAGGGCTTCGCCGACGAGACGGCCGTCGTCGTCGCCGGCGACCACGGCGAGGAGTTTCTCGAACACGGCCACCTCGCGCACTACCCGAAACTGTACCGCGAGCTCGTCGACGTACCGCTGTTCGTCTCCCGGCCGGGGGGACCGAGCGGGACGATCGACGCCCCGGTCGGCCTCGACTCGATTCCGCCGACCGTCTGTGACCTGCTCGGCGTCGCTCCCGCCGAGGCGTGGGAGGGGCCGTCGCTCGTCGGGGCGCTCGACGGGGCGGCACCGCTCGCGGACCAGACGCCGATCGTCTCCGCGGCCGTGCGGGGCGAGAGCGTCACAAGTCAGCCCATCCCGCGCCGACTCGACGACGGCGAGTTGCTCCTCAGCGCGCGCGACGAGCGCTGGACCTACATCGAACACACCGACTCCGGCCACCGCGAGCTGTACGACCGGGACGCAGATCCCGGGGAACAGCGGGACCTGTGTTCCGAGGCGACGGCCGAGCGCGCGCCGACGCCGGTGCTGGACCGCCTCTCGCGGGCCGTCAGCGAGCACGCGGACCGACTCCAGGCGGCCAGCGAGAGCTCGGCGGGCGAGGAGCCCGGCGACGGCCAGGCGTCAGACGAGATAACGGCAAGACTAAGGGCGCTCGGTTACCAGTAGCGACGAATGGCGCTCGCCCAGCGGTCGCCAGTCCGGATTGACAGGCTCGTCCGGTTCTTTCTCGTCGGGCTGACAGCCGCGGGTGTCCAGACGCTGCTCCTGTGGATGTTCGTCGACCTGGGCGGCGCGAACTACCTCGTCGGCGCGTTCGTCGCCATCGAGCTGACCATCATCTTCCAGTACGTCCTCAACAACCACTGGACGTTCCACCGATCGCGACACACGACGCTCCGGGAGTACTTCGTCGGGATGGGCAAGACGAACCTCGTGCGGGGGACGGCCATCCCCATCCAGCTTGGTATCCTCTTTGCGCTTGTCACCTGGGGCAGCCAGGAGTACCTCGTCGCCAACGCCGTGGCCATCGCGCTGACAGGCATCTATCGCTACTCGCTGGACACACACTGGACGTGGGGCTAGGTCACAGCGAGAGGGTGACTTTCTCGCCGGTCCGTGCCGATTCGTAGGCCGCCTCCGTTATCGCGGTCACGACCAGCGCGTCGCGAGCGGTGGCTGGCGGGTCACGGCCCTCGACGACGGCGTCGATGAACGCCTGTGCCTTGCTCCACTCCGACGGACGGATGTAGGGTGTCGTAGTCGTGCTGTCGCCGTCGACTTCCCGGTACCGTCGGGGCTCCCACTCCCGGCCGTCGAGGTACACCGCGCCGTCGTCGTCCCAGATGTGGATGTGCTCGCGGACGGCCGGGGCGTCACCGAACAGCGACACCGTCGCCGTCGCGCCGTTCTCGAAGCCGATAGTGACCAGTGCCCGCGAGTCGACGCGCCGGGCGTCGTCGTGGAAGGTCATCTCGGCGCTGACCCAGTCGGGCGTCAGCCCGGTCGTCCAGCAGATGGCATCGAGGATGTGGCTCCCGGTGTCATAGAGGAACCCGCCGCCGGAGTGGTCGGCGTCGGTCCGCCAGGTGCCGCCGACCCCCTCGATCCACCGCTGGGTTATCTCGGCCGTGACGAAGCGGGGCTCGGCGTCGCCGGCCGCCCACCGCTCGCGCGCCTTGCGGAACCCGTCCTCGAGGTGGCGCTGGTAGCCGACCATCAGGACCGCCTCGCCCGACTCGGCGCGGTCTGTGAGGTCCCGCGCGTGCTCGAGATCCGTCGCGAGCGGCTTCTCACAGAGGACGTGCAGGCCCCGGTCCATCGCGGCGACGACCTGCTCGTAGTGGAGGGTGTGGGGCGTCGCGACGAGGACGGCGTCGAGGTCGGCATCGGCGAGCATCCGCTCGTAGTCGTCGTAGCGACCGGTCGCCGGGAGGCCGAAATCGTCGCCGACGGACTCGCGGGTCTCGTCGTCTACCTCGGCGATGGCGACCAGCGAGGCGCGGTCGTCCCACTGGAAGTCGCCCCCGACGGTCTGCCCGATGAACCCACAGCCGGCGACGCCGACGCGGACCGGTGTCGATGAACGTGTCACCCCAGAACCGTCCCCCGCAGCGGGCAAATCTCTTGCGGGACCACGTGCCCAGGCCCTCCGAAAGGGGGCCCGTGTGAGGAGCGTTTCCCGCCGGCGGTCCGACGGGGCGTATGCACGATTCGGTTCGGGTGGGCGTCGACGTCGGGGGGACCTTCACCGACGTGGTCCTGGTGACGCCTTCCGGGATGACGACGGCGAAGGTGCCGACGACGAGTCCCCAGCACGCCGGCGTCCTCGAGGGCATCGAGACGGCCTGCGCGCAGGCGGCCGTCGACCTGTCGGTCGTCGACACCTTCCGGCACGCGACGACGGCGGCGACCAACGCGCTGCTGGAGGAGCGGGTCGCCGAGACGGCGCTCGTCACCACCGCGGGGTTCGGCGACGTGCTGGCCATCGGCCGCCAGGACCGCCCCGACCTCTACGACCCGGGTTCCGACCGCCCGGCGCCGCTGGTGCCCGACGAGCGCCGCTACGAGGTCGACGAGCGGGCAACGACCGAGGGCATCGACCGCGAGGTCGACCCCGAGGCCGTCCGGGCACTCGCAGGAGACATCGAGGCCGAGGCTGTCGCCGTCGCCTTCCTGCACGCCTACGCCCACCCCGAGAACGAACGCACGATCACCGCGATACTCCGCGAGGAGCTCGACGTCCCGGTCTCGGCTAGCCACGAGGTGCTGGCGGAGTTCCGCGAGTTCGAGCGCACCGCGACGACGGTGGCCGACGCCGGGCTGACGCCGGTCGTCGGCGAGTACCTCGAACGGCTCTCGGCGGGCGTCGACGAGCGCGACCTGCCGGCCCCGATGGTGATGCAGTCCAACGGCGGCATCGCCTCGGTCGAGACAGTCCGGGACAACGCCGTGACGACGGCGCTGTCGGGCCCGGCGGCCGGTGTCGTCGGCGCCAGCGCCTTCGAACCCGACGACGTCGCGGGGCTGGTCACCTTCGACATGGGCGGGACCTCGAGCGACGTCTCGCTGGTCCGGGACGGGCGCGTCGAGCGGACGACGGACGCGGGCGTGGGCGGGCGCCCGGTCAGGGTCCCGATGGTCGACGTCGAGACGGTCGGCGCGGGCGGTGGCTCCGTCGCCTGGGTCGACGAGGGCGGGGCGCTCCGCGTCGGCCCCCGATCGGCCGGCGCCGACCCCGGGCCGGCCTGCTACGGCAAGGGCGGCACGGACCCGACAGTGACCGACGCCGCCCTGGAGCTGGGGTACCTGGGGGCCGACACCACGCTCGGTGAGGGGCTCGAACTCGACGCCTGCGCGGCGACCGACGCGCTCGCCGACCTCGCCGCGGACGCGGCCCTCGACGGTCCCCTCGCGGCCGCCGAGGGGGTCTACACCGTCGCGAACGCCACGATGACCCGCGCCATCCGGAGCGTGACCGCCGAGCGGGGCCACGACCCCCGCGAGTTCGCCATCGCGGCCTTCGGCGGCGCGGGTCCGATGCACGCCGCGGCGCTTGCCGACCGTCTGGGCGTCGGGCACGTGGTCGTCCCGCGGGCCAGCGGCGTCCTCTCGGCGCTCGGCCTGCTGGCCGCCGACGAACAGCACGACGCCGCCCGGACCTATCGGACCCGCCTCGACGAGGCCGACACCGAGGCCGTCGAGGACGTACTGGAGGACCTCGCGGCCGAGGCGCTGGCCGACGCCGCCGACCCGGGGGCGGCGACGGTCACCTTCCAGGCCGACTGCCGGTACGCCGGCCAGAGTTACGAACTGGGCGTCGACGTCGCGGACTTCGACCGCGCGACGCTCGGGGCCCGGTTCCACGCGGCCCACGAGCGCGCCCACGGCTACCGCCTGCCCGAGGAACCGGTCGAAATCGTGACGCTCCGGGCGCGGGCGACGGTCGACCACGCGATGCCGCCGCTGTCGCACGCGGCGACGACCGACGCGGACGCCGGTCGCCGCGAGGTCCGCTTCGACGGCGAGTGGTGCGAGACGCCGGTGCTTTACTGGGCGGGGCTGGCGCCCGGTACCGAGCGGCCCGGTCCGGCCGTCGTCGAGGGCGGCGAGAGCACCGTCGTGGTCCCGCCGGCGTGGTCGCTGGCCGTCGACGACCGCGGGACGCTCCACCTGGAGGGCGAGGCATGACGCCGGACCTCGACGCCGTCGAACTCGAGATACTCCGCAACCAGCTGGAGAGCGTCGCCGAGGAGATGGGCGAGGTGCTCGTCCGCGGCGCCTTCTCCCCGAACATCACCGAGCGCCTGGACTGCTCGACGGCGCTGTTCGACGCCGCGGGCCGCCTGGTCGCCCAGGCCGAGCACATCCCCGTCCACCTGGGCGCGATGCCCGAGGCCGTCGACGCGGTCCGGGACGAGGGCCCGGCGCCCGGCGACGTCTTCATCCTCAACGACCCCTTCGAGGGCGGGACCCACCTGCCGGATGTCACGCTCGTCTCGCCCATCGTCCCCCACGACGACGTCGTCGGCTACGCCGTCTCGCGGGCCCACCACGCCGACGTCGGCGGGATGGCCCCCGGGAGCATGCCGGCCGGCGCACGCGAGATACACCAGGAGGGCGTCCGGATTCCGCCGCTGCGCCTCGTCGCCGACGGCGAGCGACAGGACGGCGTCTGGGACCTGCTGGCGGCGAACGTCCGCAATCCCGCCGAGCGCCGGGCCGACCTCCGTGCCCAGGTCGCCGCCAACGAGCGGGGGGCCGAACGTGTCGGGGAGCTGCTCGACGACCACGGCGACCGCCTGCTCGCTGCGTTCGCGGCCGTCCGGGAGTACTCCCGGAACCGGGTCGAGGCCGAACTCGAGGAGATTCCCGACGGCACCTACCCCGCCAGCGACGTCATGGAGGGCGACGGCGTCACGGACGCCGACATCCCGATCGAGGTGACGGTGACCGTCGAGGGCGCCCACCTCGACGTGGACTTCGCCGGCACCGCTCCACAGGTCGACGGGAACGTCAACGCGCCGCTATCGGTCGCCAAGAGCGCCGTCTACTACGTGGTGCGGTGCGTGACCGACCCCGACGTACCGCCGAACCAGGGCTGTTACGACCCCGTCTCGGTCCACGCGCCGCCGGGGTCCCTCCTGAATCCGGCGCCACCCGCCGCAGTGGTCGGTGGGAACGTCGAGACCAGCCAGCGGGTCACCGACGTCGTCTTCCGGGCGCTGGCCGACGCCGCTCCGGAGCGCGTCCCGGCGGCCGGGCAGGGGACGATGAACAACCTCATCGTCGGCGGCCCGTCGTTCAGCTACTACGAGACCATCGGCGGTGGGATGGGCGCGACGAGCGACGCCGACGGCCCCTCGGGCATCCAGGTCGGGATGACCAACACGCTGAACACGCCCGTCGAGGCACTCGAGGCGGCCTACCCTTCGCGTCGAGGAGTACAGTCTCCGGCACGGAAGCGGCGGCGCGGGCGCCCACCGCGGCGGCGACGGACTCGTGCGGGAGGTCAGCGTCGAGACGGCCGCCACCGTCTCCCTGCTGACCGAGCGCCGCCGCCACGCCCCGTGGGGCCTCGCGGGAGGGGAAGACGGGGCCACCGGCCGCAACGTCGTCGACGGCGAGCCGGTCGGCGCGAAGGTGACCCGCGACGTGGCGGCCGGGACGACAGTCCGGGTCGAGACGCCGGGTGGTGGCGGATACGGCGACGTGGACGCGGCCGACGACTCGTGAGCCGCCGTCGAGTCTCGGGTGCTAATCCGGTGTCCGAGTGGTGACGGACTCGGACGTATCCGTGCACAATCATTGATAGCAGTATATCTGCTCGGGACGTGTTAGTCACCTGAGGTAAACAATGGCAACAGAACAAGCAGCGCCGGAAGCCGGTGTTCGAGCAGCGTCCGACCGATTCTACGAGGCGCTGGAACAGATGGCCAACGGTGACGCGAGCGCGATGCCGGACGTGTGGTCGCACGCGGACGACGTGACGACGATGCACCCCATCGGCGGCCGCGAAGTCGGCTGGGAGGAGGTCAGAGAGCCGTGGACCGCCGTCGCCGACCTGGCGTCGGACGGGAACATCACGCGAACCGACCAGCTCCTTCGCGTCTTCGGGGACCTGGCGTACGAGCTCGCGACGGAGCACGTCTCGATGCGGGTCGCGGACACGCCCATCGAGGGCGAGTACCGGGCGACCAACGTCTATCGCCTTGAGGACGGCGAGTGGAAGATGGTCCACCACCACAGCGACCTGAGCGAGCCGTTCGTGGAGGCCCTCGCGGGACTGGACGCGGGGGCCTGACCGGTCGCTGAGAATCGAAACCACTAAAGACAACAGCGGGGAACGATAGGGTGAGCCGAGGTAGCCTAGCCTGGCCAAGGCGGTTGCTTCGAGAGCAACTGTCCTCACGGACTCAGGAGTTCAAATCTCCTCCTCGGCGTTTTCTACGACCCACGCCGGTGAGTGGAAACGCCGTCGAGATTCGAGCCGACGAGCGGCGCGACTGCGCGGTCAGTTCTTCGGTTCGAGGCCGTTCTCCTCGGCCAGTTCCGGCAGGAGATTCGACTCGGACTCGGCACCCATCCCCGTCGTCACGACGAGTCGCATCCCGCGGCGGACGCTCATGTCGATCTCGTGGACCTGGTCGCCGGGGAGATACAGGAGTCGGCCGGCCGTCGGATTGGGGCTGTGGGGCAGGAAGACGGCGTACAGTTCCTCGTCGGCGACGGCCTCCATCTCGGGGGGCCCGTCGCCGGTGACCAGGCCGATAGCGTAGACGCCCTCGCGAGGGTACTCGACGAGTGCGACCCCCTCGTAGCCGGTGTTGCGCTCGACGAGCGACGTCGCTACCTGGCGGACGCTGGCATAGAGCGTGTTGACCAGGGGGATGAAGTTCACGGTGCGGCCGATGTTGCCAAAGAGGTGCTGGCCGATGCTCTTCTGGGCGAGATACCCCACGAGCGTGATGGCGGCGAGGATGAGCACCGCCGCGACCAGCTGGGCGGCGACCTCGTTGCCCGTGTACAGTGTCAGGCGCGTACCCTGCACCACGGGGTCGACGAACTGGAGCGACCAGTTGACGAGAATCCGGAGGACAAAGAGGGTCACCACGAGCGGCGTCAACAGGATGAGCCCGGAGACGAAGCTGTTCTTGACGGCGTCCGTGAGCGTCATGTGCCCATCCAACGACCGGGGGTCCCTTATCTCTTGAACCCGCTAGAAGCCGGTCAGCGAGAAGATGAGGACGCTGACGGCCATCACCGCGAGGATGAACGCCGCCGCGAGGGCTCCACCCAGCGAGACCATCGCGTTGGCCGTCGAGGCCAGCGTCTCTGTGCGGTCGTTGCCGAAGACGGTGACCTCGGCGGTCTCGCTTTCCATCCCCGCCTCGACGGATTCGAGGTCGGCGACGGCCCGGTCGACCAGGTCGTCGATGAGGGCGACGATCTCGGCGGGCGGGATGGCCTGGCCGACCTGGTTTTCGGCCTCGACGGTGTTGACGATGTGGGTGTCGCTGGTCATCACCTCCAGCATGTCGACGCCGTCGACGGTGTCGACGATGTTGTCGCGCAGCCCCGGTTCCATGTTGTTGCCGTCGACCAGGACGTAAGCCGTCGTCTGGCCGTCGACCTCGAAGACACAGACCCGGATCCCCAGCGGGCCGATGCCCTCCGCGGGTTCCCAGGGGGTCTCGTCCCAGGCGACGCCACAGCGGAGCGGCCCCGTGTCGGCGTCGGCGAGCAGGTCGCCCAGTTCCCCAGCGCCGTATATCATGTCGAACGAGCGCTGGCTCCCGGGGACGACGTGGCCCAGGTCGTCGCCCTCCAGGCCGTCGTTGCAGTTGTGGGCGTCGACCAGCAAGACGTCGTCCAGGCCGCCCGAGCGGGCCTCGGACATCGCCGAGAGGCCGACGGCGTACTCCACGTCGTCGGCGAAGCCGGGGGCGTAGGTGGTGACGACGAAGGCGTCGTCGCCGAAGGCCTGCCCGGTCAGCGTCGCCTCGCCCTCGGTCAGGCGGTGGCCGGCCGTCGCCGCCTCGGTGTACTCGATGCGGTCGTACGCCGTCTGTGCCGTCTCGAGGATGGTGTCGACCTCCTTCTCGGTGACGAGGTTGAAGTCGTGGCCGGCGGTGGCGTGGGGCGGGAAGGCAAGCCCGTCGGCGTCGTCGGCGACTCGCTTGGGGAGGTTCCCGCCGCCGATCTCGCCCATGGGGCCGGGATGAATCATCGGCAGGACGAACCGGGCCTTCTCCTCGCCGCCGGGTCGGCGCACCGAGAGGACGGTCACCGGGACCAACGCCTCCTCGCCGATGTCCTCGAAGAACTCCTCGAGTTCGTCCGAGCCCTCGGCGATGTGGCCGATGAACCCACGGAGGAAGTCGAGCGCGGAGACGCCCAGCGAGGAGCGCCATGGCTGGTCGATGACGACGAGGAACGCCCAGACCGCCAGCGCGTAGAACGCACAGATGGCCGCCAGCAGGGCGAAGTCGGCGGGAATCAGGCCCTGTATCTCGGGCGGGGCCTGCTCGGCGCGGGCCAGCATCTCCCGCAGCACCGGGTTGTCCAGGATGAACGCCGTCGCGCCGCTGTAGATGGCCAGCAGGGCGGCCGCGGCTACCGTCTGGACGCTCGCGGGGACCACCGCCGCCAGCAGCGAGTGCCGGGAGACGGCCATCAGGATGAGCAGACGGAACGCGAAGATGGAGGCAAGCGCCACCAGCAGCGTGTCGAAGACGAAGTTCTGCCCGAGTCGGGGGCTGACGAGCGCGATGACGCCCGCGACGGTGAGGAAGGCGATGGTGACGAGCTCACAGATGAGCGCGAGCAGCGACGCGCGGTTCGGGGTCAGCTGCCCGCCGAAGCGGCGGTCGACCCAGGGCGTGACGGCGCCGGCGATAGCCGTCGGGAGACCGATATAGAACACGCCCTGCCAGGCGTCGTCCAGCACGAACCGGGAGTCGAAGGCGGCGATACCGGTGAAGGCGGCGAGCAACAGGGCAAAGGTGAGACTCGAGTACCAGTTCGGGGCCCGGAAAATAAAGCGGGAGAGACTGGCGAGGTTCCCCTGTGTGGCCGTCATGTGTCAACCAAACCCCGTGTGCCGATAAATAGCCTGCGTCTGACGCGGTTCACTGCCGGGCGACCGACTGCTGCTCACAGAGGGCGACGAAGTTCTCGAAGACTTCCTCGCCCTCCTCGGTGTGGGCCACCTCCGGGTGCCACTGGACGCCGTAGATGTCCGCGTCGGTGTTGCTCATCGCCTCGACGCCACAGATGTCGGAGGTCGCGGTCCGCTCGAAGCCGTCGGGGACCTCCTTCACTTCGTCGGCGTGACTGGCCCACACCCGCGTCTCGGGATAGAGCGATCCCACGAGCGGGTCCGACTCGTCCAGGATTTCGACGGTGACGTCGGCGTAGCCGCCGTAGTCGCCGCCGCCGACCCGGCCGCCCAGCTCCTGGGCGATGAGCTGCATCCCGAGACAGATGCCAAAGACCGGCACCGCCAGGTCCAGGTAGTCGGGACAGTTGCCGATGTCCTCGATGTCCGGGCCACCCGAGAGGACGACGCCGTCGGCGTCGATCTCGTCGGCCGGCGTCGTGTTGTCAAGCAGGTCCACGTCGACGTCCATGTCGCGCAGCGCACGCTGTTCCAAGTGCGTGAACTGCCCGTGGTTGTCGATAACGGCGATACGGGTCATTACTCTCGGCAATGCCATCGTCGCGTATATATTTCCTGATACCGGGTCGGGTTCAGCGGTCGAGTAAGCCGTGCCACCGGCGGCGCTCGACCCAGCTGGCAGTCCGGAGCTCGAGTTCGACGACGTTGCCGTCGGACTCGGTGTTCCGGAAGGAGACGTCGCCGCCGTAACTCTCGACGACCCAGGTGACCAGCCAGAGCCCGACACCTTTCGAGTGGTGCAGTGGCGTCTCGCCGCCGGCGGAGAAGACGTCGAGCTCCGCGTCCGGGATGGCAGGGCAGTCGTCGCGGACCTGGACGTATGCGGTGGTGCCACGGCGCTCGACGACGACGCTGAGCGAGGGGGTCCCCTCGCTGTGGACCACCGCGTTCTCGACGAGGTTGTCGAGCACCGTCCCGAGCAGCCAGTCCGCGTGGACCACGAGTTCGTCGGGGCAGTCCAGTTCGACGGTGGCCTCGGGGTAGGCCCGCCGGACCGCCGCCACGCGGTCCCGGACGTACGGCACCACGTCGACGGGGCGCTGTGACCGCCGGTCGGCCGCGAGCGCCACGTCTATCTGCCGGGCCTTCTCCGTCGTCGTCGCCATGTCGTCGATGGTCTCCCGGAGCCGGTCGACGTGGTCGGCGGTCTCGCCCTCGGCCGTCCGTTCGAGCTGGCTCAGGTGGCCAAGCGCCACGTTGAGGTCGTTTCGCATGTCGTGGCGGAGGACGCGGTTGAGCACGTCGTTGCTCTGTGAGAGGCGACGGGCCGAGCGGCGGAGTTCGAGCAGGGCACCCACGAGGATGCCGACGAACCCGCCGACGGCGATGCTACTGGCGAGGAGGCCCGGGACGTACCGGACGAGTTCGACGTCGGAGAGGAGAACCGCGACGTTCGCGAGCGTGAGGACGGCGATGCCGAACCCACCCCACTCGGCGACGGTCCAGACCTCCTCGCCGTCGAGGCCGCTCCGGGGGAGCCAGTAGTTCGCCCCGACGAGCGAGAGCGCCGGGACCAGTCCCGAACAGACGACCAGAAGTGCATAGAGGCCGACCTGCATCGCGGTGATGGCGTGGAGCACGAGCGCGAGCGAGAGCACGACGCCCGTCCCCACCACGTACCCCATTCCAAGGGACCGCTTCGAGACCTCCGGAGCCTTCACGGGTGGCGACCTATTTCCCGAGCGGGGACTTAATCGTTACAGTCCTCGATATCAGATATGATACTCTCAGGCAGACACACGTAGCGATGCCGACAGGAACCTGTCAGGCGTCATCAGTATAGCGGTCGGCGGCCGACTCGAACCCCAGCTCGGACTGTTCCCTGGCACGTCGGCCCTCCTGTTCGGCGATGGCCTCGGGGTCCGGCGCCGCGTCGTCGTCGACGCGCGCCCACGAGCCGTGGACCTTGGCGTGACACCACCGACAGAGATAGACGGTTATCTCGTGGTCCAGGTCGTCGTCGCTCGCGCCGTCGCGGTACGAGAGGTGGTGTTCCTCGAGGAGCGGGCGCTCGTCGGCGTGGGCCATCCGGCGCTCCTCGAGTCCACACCGGACGCAGGCCCGCTCGTGGTTGCGACAGCGGAAGTGTGGACAGTCGGCCCACTTCCACTCGGGCTCTGCCCGTCCGGTGCCGGTGGCCGTTCCGTCGGCGTCCTCGGCCTGGCCGACGGCGGCGGGACAGCGAAAGCCGTCGGCGCTGCGCGCGTTCGCGAACGCCGGATCGTGGTGGCCGTGTTCGCGCGCCCAGCGGCACTTCCCCTCGTCGGTCACGAAGTCACACCGGTCGACGTGCGCGTACGGGTCGTCGACTCCGACCGAGGTTCCGCCGGGCGCTTTCTCCATGTCCGTCGGTCCGGGAGCGACGGTAATCAATCTGTCCGCCGGCTGTCGGGCACCAGGAGCGACTCCGGAGCTTCCGGCAGCCGGAGGGTCACCACCGCGCCGTGGGGGTCGCGGTCGGAGATGGTCACCTCGCCGCCGAGGCTCCGGACCAGCCAGTGAATCGACCAGAGGCCGATGCCGCTGCCGTGCTGGAGGCTCGTCTCCGTCTCGGCAGAGAGTGGCTTGCGTTCCCGCTCGGGAATCCCCGGCCCGGTGTCGGTGACGGTGACGACGACGTACTCGTCCTCGTGTCGCACCTCGAGACTGACGTAGGCCGGGTCCCCGTCCGGCGTCTCCTGGTAGCCGTGGACGACGGCGTTCTCGACGGCCTCGCGGATGGCGATGCCCAGGCGCTGGTCGCCGGCGACGGTGGCCGACGACGGCCCGTCCAGGCGGATGTCACAGTCGGGGTACTCCCGGCCGATGCGCCGGCGCTGTTCCCGGAGCAGGTCGACGACGTCGACGACGCCGGCGTTCTCGCCGCCCCGGAGCACGTTGGTCACGTCGCGAGCCTTCTCGCTCAGCCGTTCGAGTCGCCGGGCCCGCTCGACGATACGGCTGGCCGCCGCCAGGTTGGCCTCGTCGTCGAGGTCCCGCATGAGAAGGTCGCCCCGCCCCTCGATGACGTTGACCGTGTTCCGGATGTCGTGGCGGAGGACACGCTCGAGCACCGCGAGTTGCTGTTCGCGCTGTTTCCGGTCGGTCACGTCCGCGATGGCGATCATGTGTCCGGACACCGACTCGTCGGGGTCGTTGATCGGGGCCGACCAGAGGCTCACGTCGACGAGTGCCCCGTCCTTGCGCTGTCGCTGCGTCTCGATGCCGTCGATGACGTACCCCTTGTCGACGCGCTGTTTGTGCCGGCGGAACTCCTCGCGGCGGTCCTCGGGCACCAGCGGATACGGTTCATCCAGCACCTCCTCGGCCGTCCAGCCAAACAGCCGCTCGGCCCCGCTCGACCACGTCTGGACGATACCGTCACTGTCGATGGCGATGACGGCCACCGGCGAGGCCTCGACGATGGCGCTGAGGCGGTTCTCTGCGCGGGTGCTGCGGACCCGCTCGCGTTCTCTGCTGACGTCGTAGACGCCGGTGAGCAACCCGCCGACCGCCCCCGTCCCCGCGACCCACGCGGTGACGAGCCAGGGGTCGGCGAGCGTGACGCCGTGTGCCTGCTGGTAGCCGACGACCACCAGCGCCAGGACCGTGATGGGGAGCGAACCGGCCAGCGACCAGGAGACGACCCGCTTGACGGCTGCCGGTTCGTAGTCACTCGTGGCGAGCCAGGCGGCGCCGACGACCAGCGGGAGACTGAGACAGAAGAGCGCCGCCCCGGTCACGAGTCGCCAGCGCGCCGGGGCCCCGGAGTTGAACAGCTGTACGACAGTCGCGATACCGACCGCGATACCGGGGACGAGCAGCACCAGGCCGCCAAGCCACCGCCAGCGCTTTCCCGTCACCCGCGTCGAGTGGGATAGCACCTCGCCCCTCACACCGGACAGCCGAGTCATCAGTGGAACGGACACGCCCAGTGGCATTAAAACGGGGACGGATTCCCACGCGGTAAGAATCCACCAGTCACCGCCGCCGCGGACAGAACATCTAACTCCGTCTCGCTCCAGACGACGGGTATGCGCATCGTCCACGACCCGGCGGGGGCGTCCCGGCCGCTGGCTACCGACGTCGAGCGGGCCGACTCGCTTCTCCAGCAGGGCCGCGGGCTGATGCTCCGCCGGTCGATACCCGACGACTACGGCCTCGTGTTCCCCTTCGACCGGGTCGGCCGGCGCTCTATTCACATGCTGTTCGTCCGGTTCCCCATCGACGTGGTGTGGATCGCCGACGGCGAGGTCACGAAGGTCAGGACGATGCAGCCCTGGCGCTCGTTCGGGTGGGCGAAGGCCGACACGGTCCTGGAACTGCCCGCCGGGGCGGCCGAGGACGTGGCGGTCGGGGACACCGTCGTCGTCGAGCCCTGACCGCGGCGCGTATCCGTCACTTTTTATAGTGTGAGCGTGTCACGTCAGAGTACAATGTCGGAACACCCGACGGAGGATAGAGGAAGTCGCCGCGAGGCGGCTGGGCGCGAAATTCGCCCCCAAGAGTGACGGAAGTGACCTTTCTGTGAGTCAGCACACACTGTTCGGGGACCACCCAGCGACGCGTCCCCTCGACGACGTCGGTGAGGTACAGTTTCTGGATACGACCCTGCGCGACGGCGAGCAGGCCCCCGGCGTCTCGCTGACGCCCGACGACAAGGCCCGCATCGCCCGCAAACTCGACACCGCCGGCGTCGACGTCATCGAGGCCGGGAGCGCGTGTACCGGGCCCGGCGAGCGCGAGACCATCTCGCGGGTCGCCGAACTCGACCTGGACGCGGCCGTGACGAGCTTCTGCCGGGGCATCCGTAACGACGTCGACCTCGCGCTGGAGTGTGGCGTCGACGGGGTCTCCCTCGTCGTTCCCGCGAGCGACAAGCACGTCGAGCAGAAGGTCGGGACCTCGAAGGCTGAAAACGTCCAGAACACGGTCGATCTCGTCGAGTACGCCACCGATCACGACCTGTGGGTCGAGGTCATCGGCGAGGACGGCTCCCGTGCCGACTTAGACTATCTCGAGGAACTGCTCGGGTCGGCGCTCGACGCCGGCGCGGACCGCATCTGCTGGGCCGACACGGTCGGCCACGCCACGCCGGACCGCGCGCTCGAGAGCGTCTCCCGGCTCTCGGAGCTCGGGCCGGTCAGCACCCACACGCACGACGACCTCGGCCTCGCGGTGATGAACGCCCTGACCTCCGTAGCCGCGGGCGCGGACATGGTCCACGGCACCATCAACGGCATCGGCGAGCGCGCGGGTAACGTCGCCCTCGAAGAGGTGGCCATCGCGCTCTCGCACGGCTACGGCGTCGAGACGATGGACCTGACCGAGGTGTACGACCTCGCCGAGCTCGTCGCCAACCGAACCGGCATCCCGCTTGCCCCGAACAAAGCAGTGGTGGGACAGAACGCCTTCACCCACGAGTCGGGCATCCACACCGACGGCACGCTGAAAGACGACTCGATGTACGAACCGTACCCGCCCGAGAAGGTGGGCCGCGAGCGCCGTCTCGCGCTTGGCAAGCACGCCGGGCGCGCCGGCGTCAAGGCCGCGCTGGACGAACACGACGTCGAGGTCACAGACGACCAGCTGGCCCAGATCGTCGCCCGGGTCAAGGAGATCGGCGACCGGGGCAAGCGCGTCACCGACGCGGACCTGCTGACCATCGCCGACGACGTCACCGGCCAGGCCACGGACCGCCGCGTCGAGCTCCTGGGGCTGACCGCCGTCTCCGGGTCCGACACCCCGACCGCGAGCGTCCGCCTCTCGGTCGACGGCGAGGAACGCAAGGAGGCCTCGGTCGGCTCGGGCCCGGTCGACGCCGCGATGAACGCCACCGAGACGGCGCTATCCCACGCCGCGGACGCGACGCTCGAGGACTATCACGTCGACGCCATCACCGGCGGCACCGACGCCGTCGTCACCGTCGAGATAGAGATGTCCCGCGGCGACGACCACGTGGCCGTCTCCGCGAGCGACTCGGACATCACTCGCGCGTCCGTGCGCGCGATGGTGGACGCGATGGACCGCCTGATGGCCGACGAGGGTGAACCGCTCGTCGCCGACGACTGAGGCGGCCACAGGGGCGCGGGCCGCTCACCGCTCGTTGACGCTGAGGACCTTGCCGGCGGCGATGGTCTGCCCCATATCGCGGATGGCAAAGGAGCCAAGTTCCGGAATCTCGGAGGACGGCTCGATGCTCAGCGGTTTCTGCGGGCGGATGGTGACGACCGCGGCGTCGCCGTTCTCGATGAAGTCCGGGTTCTCCTCGGCGACCTCGCCGGTCGAGGCGTCGAGTTTCTGGTCCAGCGACTCGAACGTGCAGGCGACCTGTGCGGTGTGGGCGTGGAAGACCGGTGTGTAGCCGGCCGTGATGACGGATGGATGTTGCATCACGACGATCTGGGCCTGGAAGGTCTCGGCGACCGTCGGCGGGTCGTCGGCCGGGCCACAGACGTCGCCGCGGCGGATGTCGTCCTTGCCGACCCCGCGGACGTTGAACCCGACGTTGTCCCCGGGGCCCGCCTTCGGGACCTCCTCGTGGTGCATCTCGATGGTCTTGACCTCGCCGGCTACGTCCGAGGGCTGGAAGGAGACCCTGTCGCCGGTGTTGAGGATGCCGGTCTCGACGCGGCCGACCGGGACGGTGCCGATGCCCGAGATCGTGTAGACGTCCTGTATCGGCAGGCGCAGCGGCGCGTCCGTCGGTGGCTGGGGTTCGGGCAGGTTGTTCAGCGTCTCCAGCAGCGTCTTCCCGTCGTACCACGGTGTGTTCTCGGACGGTTCGGCGACGTTGTCGCCCTCGAACGCCGAGATGGGCAGGAACGAAGCGTCCTCGGTCTCGAACCGGACCTGGTTGAGCAGTTCTTTGACCTCCTCGACGACCTCGCGGAATCGGTCCTCGTCGTAGTCGACCATGTCCATCTTGTTGACGGCGACGACCAGTTCCTCGATGCCGAGCGTCCGCGAGAGGAAGACGTGTTCGCGGGTCTGTGGCTGGACGCCGTCGTCGGCGGCCACGACGAGGACGGCGTGATCGGCCTGGCTCGCGCCAGTGATCATGTTCTTCACGAAGTCCCGATGGCCGGGCGTGTCCACGATGGTGAAAAAGTACGTGTCGGTGTCGAACTTCTGGTGGGCGATGTCGATCGTCAGGCCCCGCTCGCGCTCCTCGGCGAGGTTGTCCATGACGTAGGCGAACTCGAAGCCGCCCTTGCCTTTCTCTTCTGCCTCCTCGCGGTGCTGTTCGATGATGTGTTCGGGGACGCTCCCGGTCTCGAAGAGGAGTCGGCCGACGAGGGTGCTCTTGCCGTGGTCTACGTGGCCGATGATGGCCAGGTTCTGGTGTGGCTTGGTCTCGGACATAGGTATCAGTCGCTCGCTCGCGCGAACGTCATCATGTCTGTAATTCACACCAGCCGACAATAAAACGTGCTGCAGGTTTCAGACCGCCCGCGACCGTCCCGCGAACCCACCCCAGTCCGGTCGAGACGCCGGATTACTTGTAGCCGCGACTGGCGACGTGGTACTCGAAGACCGTCTCCATCCCGGCGACGAGGGCGTCGAGGTCCACGCTGTCGGCGTCGGTCCGCCGGTCCCTGACCGCGCGGTACCGGTCAGCCCAGCGGTCACGGAACACCTGTTCCAGGTTCTGGCTCTTGATGCGCTCGATGACCGCTTCCTTTTGCTCGTCGGTACCCGCCAGTTCGTCGGGCGAGACGATGCCCTCTTGCAGGGCGAGGACGACGATGCCGGCGGTGAAGTCGTCCTCGCGGACCTCCCGCTCCCACGTCGTCAGCCAGTTGCCGATGCGGGCCATCTCCTGGAGGTCCCACAGGAGGTCACGCAGGGTCCCGTAGTCCGCGAGGTCGAAGGTTGGGGAGTACATCAGGTCGACGGCGGCGTACGGGAACATGACCATGTTGTGGGCGTCGTAGCGCTCGGCCCCACTGAGGTTCGCGATGCGGGGGTTCTCGTTGACGACGGCGCTGTAGTCCATCGCGTTCAGCGTCTGGGTGATGTCGTAGTCGAAGACGTCCGCGAACTCGTCGCGGCGGGGGGCGTCCTCGAGGCCGGCGGTGAACTCCGTCCAGAGCCGTTCGATGAACGCGAAGTACGCCTCGTCGACGGCCGCCCGGTCGGGGTCGACGGTGTCCGGCGCGCGGACCAGTCGCCGCGCCTCCTCGAAGGTCGCCCGGTCACCGTGGTTCTCGACCAGGTCGTCGAGGACCGTGACGTACATCGTCAGTATCGTCTTTTGCGTGCGCACGTGGTCGGCGTGGGCGGGGTCGACCGACGAGAGCGTGAACTCCGGGAAGAGCGAGTAGATCCACCGCCAGAGGAACCGGTCGCGCTCGCCACAGACCTGCTCGTACTCGTCGACGAGTTCGGTGACGCGGTCGGGGAGCGTCACGCGCTGGATCCGGTCGAAGAAGTCCGGGGGGGTGTACCTGCTGGCTGTCGGTGCTCATCACTCACACCCGCGCATCGAGGCGGCCCGGCGACGACTGATAACCTGTTTGTACCGCCCTCGTGAGAAGTGGTAACACGGCGTTACTTCGGGGAAGTCCGCCGACGCGTCCCATACCCGGCGGACGTCCCGTGACATCGCTTGCGCATCCCATATCACCACGTGTCGGACACCCACGTAAGGATGTTCTTACGGGAAGGAAGTTGTTAACAGACAGGTACGTACCAGGTCGACCCGGTAATTGATAAGATACGTACCAGTTACCAGTGGAGTAAGACAGACATACCGGCGGGCGAACACGGCAGCCGCCGTCTGCGGGGAATCGGAGGGCAGGGTGGAGGGGGCGTCTCGGCCAGTAACGGGCGCTTACTCGGCAGTGAGAATGAGTCAGCGGGCGCGGGCGAGCTCAGGCGCGGACTTCGGCGGAGAGTTCCGCCGAGCGGGGCGGGGTCACGCGGACGGCGTGGTCGCTCTGGACCTCGACGCGACAGCCCGCCATGGGGAAGGCGACCATCCCCTGGCGGGCCGACCCGTCGCCTGTGGGGGTAAACAGCCTGTCGAGGGCGTCGGGGTCGACGGCGTCGTAGACGCGAGCGTCCAGGTCCAGCGGGTCGACGTCCTTCGCGTCCGCGACGGCACGGACGACGGTATCAGAGAGCGCTTCGTTCGGCGCGGGTCGGTAGACGAGTGTTGTTTCGGTCATTCGTGATTCGACGGGCTACCGTACCGGGGATACCGAAAAACAGATTCCGGCTAATCAGATTCACTGCCCTCGGCGGGGGGCGTATGTGTATAGCTCCCCGGTCAGGGTCTGTCTCAGACGTCGTCGAAGAGGAGTTCGATGAGTTTCCGCTCGCTCACGCGCAGGTGCCGGTTGACCGTCGGCTGGGAGACGTCGAGCATGTCGGCGACGTCCTGGCCGGTGCTTTGCGCGGCCAGTCGAAGAAGCCACTCAGGTACGACGTCTGCAGCACCTCGAGTTGCCGGTCGGTGAGTCGCTCCTCGAGCGCCGCGCGGATACCGTCGTGGGTCCGGTGAGGGACTGTCTGCTCCCGACGGGCGACGAGTTGCGTCTCGGGGTAGCGTCGCTGGAGTCGCTCGACGAACTCCCGGACGTCGACGTCGGTCGTCAGGTGCAGCGTGACCTCGATGCCCCGCGCCGTCGCCGTCAGCGACGAGAGGTTCGCCGCCAGTTCGGTCAGGGTCCCCGCGACGGTCGGGCCGTCGACGATGAGTTCGTACCGGTCGACGTCGTCGTCCACCGAGAGATCGGTGACGGACTCGACACTAACGATGGACGCGATGGTCTCGGCCACGTCGGCGTCCGGGTCCCTCGACCTCGATGAACAGCCGCGTCGCCTCGCCCTCGTGGGGCACGGCCCCGTCACAGGTGACAGTGGTGTCGAGGGCGTCTGCCAGCTGGACGAGCAGGGTGTCGGTGGCTCCCAGCGAGAGGTCGAGTTCGAGCACCGTGTCGGCGGCCTCCCGCTGTCGGGACTCGACGTCGCGTATCGCGTTCGCGATGCTCTCGCCCAGTTCGGCAAACACCGACTGGAACATCTCGCCGAACGCGTCTGAGCGGTCGGAGTAGACCGTCAGGACGCCGTAGACGAACTCGTCGTACTGGAGCGGCACGCTGATGACGGACTGGTAGTTCCGTGAGATGGCCGCCGTCCGCCAGGCGCCGTCGCGCAGACTGTCGCCGATGGCGGGCACGACGGTCATCCGTTCGGCCTGGCTCGTCCGGACCGACGGGGGGCCGCCCTCGGCGTGGACCGAGCGGTCGATACTGTCGAGGTACCGCGCGGAGTCGCCGGCCCAGGAGCGGGGACTCAATTCCCCCCCCGTCCTGGCGGCCGATCCAGGCCAGCGAGAACAGCTCCGACGCCGCCAGCTGGTCACAGACGGCCTGTTCGATGGCTTCGACCGTCTCGGCTTCCACCAGCACCCTGTCGATGCGCCTGATGATGGCGTTGACCTCCTTGAGCTGGCGCAGTTCACGGTTCTGGGACCGGCGCTCCGACTCGCGCTGGCGGAGCGTCAGCTCGCGGTCGACCC
Source organism: Haloarcula regularis (assembly GCF_029338315.1). Taxonomy (GTDB): domain Archaea; phylum Halobacteriota; class Halobacteria; order Halobacteriales; family Haloarculaceae; genus Haloarcula; species Haloarcula regularis. The sequence continues at coordinate 3,206,530 of NZ_CP119794.1, read as the reverse complement.
TGGCCAGCGCGGCCTGGGCGCTGGCAGCGAGCAGCTCGATCATCTCGCGGACCCGCGAGTCTACCTCCCCGTCGGTCCGGACGAGGAACACCCCGTGGTCGTCGAGCGGGAGGGCGATGCCCGTCAACTCGGTACCGGTCAGTCCCGCCGAGTTCCAGGTCGCTGTCCGGGCCGAACGAGACCTGTTCGTTGTCGACGAACGTATCCCAGATGAGGCCGCTGTCGGGCGTGACGGGCCGAGTCGTCGCGTGCTCGCCATCGTGGCCGGAGACTGCGGTCTGTTTCAGGACGTTCTCCCCGGGGTGAAAGAGGAACATCGAGGCCTCGGGCAGGTCGAGCACGTCCGTCGCCGTGGCGACGATGTGCTCTGCGACCTCCGACTTGGTCTCGGCGCGCAGGAGGTACCGCGTCGCGTCGTGGAGCGCCGCGAGGGTCCGCTCGAGACGGCGGCGCTCAGAGATGTCACGGACGACGCCCACCTGTCTGAACCGGCCGTCGTCGAGGTCGTAGGTCGTAAAGCGCGTCTCCACCGGGAGCGTCCCGCCGTCCGCCGTCGTCAGTTCCGTCGTCAGCGTCCCGACCTCCCGGTCCCCGAACTGCATCTCCTCGGCCAGTCTCGCCGCCTCCTCGAGCGTCGACTCGTCGGCCAGGACCATCGCGCTCTCTCCGACGAGGTCCTCGGCGGCGTGACCGGTCATCGACTCGACGGCGCTGTTGACCGTCTGGATGGTGAACGCCTCGTCGAGCGTGTAGACGCCGTCCTCGATGGTCTCGACGATGCGCTCGTACTGTTCGAGCATCTGCTCGCGCTCGTGGCGGTCGGTCACGTCGTGGGCGACGCCGACGTAGTACGTCCGGTCGTCCCAGCGGTGCTCGTCGAAGGCGAGCTCGACCCACCCGTCGCCGTCGGCTCCGTCGCGGGGCGAACGGAGGTACTCGCCGGTCTCCGCGCGGCAGTTCTCCTCGATGGCGGTCTGAGAGAGCGACGGGAAGAGCCAGGTCACCGGTTCGCCGACGAGCACCGACGGCGAGAGCCCGACCAAGTCGGTCAGGCGGTCGTTCGCGACCACGATGTCGAGGTCCGGGCCGACGACGACGGTCGGCTCCGGAACCCGGGCCGCGAGCGTCTCGAGCAGGGCCGGCGGTGACTGTCGTGCATCCGCCGCCGGTCGATCTGTGTCATCCGTACTACTGTCCCCATCCTGCGGTGGCCCCCCGGCCGACTTCTCCATACATCGACTCTCGCCGTCGAGGGGGAAAGCCTGACTTCAGTTTAGTTACCAGATAGCAGCCGATCGCGATCCGGGTACGCCCCTGATGGCACCGTATTCGCGTCGGATTCGTCCTGTCACTCAGCGATACGAACCACATCCTCGAGGCCCCAGACGTCGTACTCGGGGTCGACCCCCAGATCGGTGTCGACGCGGTGGGGCCGCCGGATGAACGCGGCGTCGATGCCGGCGCGGTGGGCCGCCTCCACGTCGGACTCGTTGTCGCCGACGAACAGCGCGTCGTCGACGCCAAGGTCGGCCAGCGCCGCCTCGACGTAGTGGGGATGGGGCTTTTTCAGGCGGAGGCTCTCGACGGTCGGTTCGCGGGCGCGGACCGTCTCGAACCGCGAGGCCAGGCCGAAGTGGTCGAACGCGAACTCGACTGTCGCCTGCTGGTTGGAGGAGACGACCCCGAGGGGGACAGTCAGGTCATCGAGGACGTCGACGTCGTCGTAGGGCCGTTTCTCGCCGGCCCGCATCGCCGTGCGCTGGGCGGCCGAAATCGCCGCGTCCCGGGCCGCCCAGAACTGCGCCGGGTCGAGGTCGTAGTGTCCACACACCGACTCGAGGCGTGGGACCGACACGCCGATGCTCATCGCCTCGACGTGGTCCGGGTGGGGTCGTCGACGCCGACACGCGCGAAGGCCTCGCGGGCCCCCTCCCGGTGGGCGTCCATGCCGGTCAGGGTCAGGAGGACGCCGTCGTTGTCGAAGATGACCGAGTCGTAGCTCATCGGAGATTGGTCGGGGACGGACAATCGAGAGTCTTTCCCATCGACGCGGGGTCAGTCCCCGAACTCCCCCCCGCCGCCCGTCTCGAACTGGTCCGGCGACCGCCCCGCGGCGTCGATGACCTCGTCGGAGACGACGATGGGACAGTCCACCCGGAGGCCGATGGCGATGCCGTCGGACGGGCGCGCGTCGAAGACGATCTCCTTGCGGCCCGACTCGAGATACTGTTCTGTGTCGATCTTCGCGTAGAAGGTTCCGTCGGCCAAGTCGTCGATGCGGACCCGGTCGATGGCGCCGCCGAACTCCGCGACCATGTCCACGAGCAGGTCGTGGGTCAGGGGCCGCTCGAACGGTTCGCCGTCGATGGCCAGTTGCATCGACTGGGCCTGGTCGGAGCTGACGAAGATGGGGACGATCTCCTCGCGGACGCGCAGGAGGACGACCGGCGTCCCCGTCCCCTCGTCGCTGACGCCGACACCGACACCCTCCACCGTGGCCTCGTGTTCCATGGCCGAAACGTTGGGTGCGCGGGTATGAAAACCTAGCCCGGGAGAGGTTTAGTGGACGACCCCGTAGGCCCGCCCGTGAGCGACGACGGCTACCGCGTCATCGTGAAACCATCGGCGCGGAAGGTCAGCGCGCCCGCGGGTCGGTGGGTGAACCGCCACGGCTCGCGCCGGACCTTCGAGACGAAGGCGCTGGCCCGGGCGTGGTCGCGTGAGTGTCGCGGGCCGACGGCGCCGGTCTGGCTCCAGGACGCACCGCCCTGGGCCGACGACGAGGCCGACGGCTACCTCGTCGGCCGGACCCGGGAGCGCGCGCAGACACGGGCGAACCGCCGCCAGCTGACGCTGGGTGAGAGACAGGGGTGAGCGGCCGGTCAATCCAAGTTAATCCGGATTAAATCGGCGTTTATAAGGTCCAAATAGGCCAAACCCGGCTTGACTCGCCTTTCGCGATTGCCCCCTTCTTGAGCCGTCGGTCCACAGGGTCGGGTGGAGTCAACGCACGATGCAACTCACGGAACTCACCGGCGCGCTGCTCGCCGTGCTCCTCGTTACGGGGTCGGCGGCGGCGCTGCCTGCGGCCGCTGGCGCACAGGCCTCCGACAACGCTGCAGCGAACGGGAACGCGACGAGCGCTCAGGCGGACGCGAACGTGGACGAGATCGCGGGCGATACCGCCGAGTCCGAGGACACAGCCGAAGCCGACGCCGAGACCGAGCACGCGAACAGAGCCGGCGAGCCCGGCGTTGCGGACGAAGCCGAGGCTGACCGACGCGGGCCGCCCGAAGACGTCGGTACGGCCGGCGAGCGCGGCCCGCCAACCTCGATGCCCGCCCCGGTGCCGGACTTCGTCAGCGACATCCACAACACTATCAACGACCACGTCGCCGGCACGCTGGAGGGCGACCTCGGCCAGCACATCAGCGACCTGACGCCGGGCGACGAGTCGGACGACGCGGACGCGACGACACCGGACGACGCCGCCGGTGAGAGCGCCGGCGGTACCTCGAACGCCACCGAGCAGTAACGCCTCGCATCCGGTCACCACGACACTCACGCTCTCGCCGACGCAAGCGCGGTACTTTTTGCCGTCCGTTCCCGAGTGGTGGTATGGACGATACCGTCGACTCAGGCGTCCGCCCGGACGACACCGGGTCGACAGACCGGACGACGGAGGACCTCCTCGCGGGCGACGAGGAGTCGACGTCGCTCCTCAACGGCGACGGGATGGACCGGTGGCAGGCCGCGAAGTACGTCACGCCCTTCCTCCTCATCGGCCTGTTCGACCTGGTGTTGTTGCTCGGGTGGGGACTGGACCCGCTGTGGGGCTTCATGATCCTCCCGCCCATCCTGTTTGTCTCGGTGCTTGCCTGGATCGCGTTCCGGACCGGGTTCGCGAGCGACCGGACCTGAGCGCGGGACGGGAACGCCGTGGCTCGTCGGTGACTGACTGGTCGGAACCGGGCGAGAATCCGCCCGGCGGTCAGTCGGGCTCGTCGGCAAAGAGGTCGTCGACGGCCGACCGCGCTGCGAGCGCCGCGTCGTCTGCGACCTGTTTCTCGTCGAGTCGGCTCTCCGGGGCGTTCACGTAGACGTCGACCTCGAGGACGCCGTCCTCGAAGGAGACGGTCACGTCGAGGTCCTCGACCTCGCTCACGCCGAACCGGGAGAAGACGACGGATTCGGCGGCCTCGGCGGCCGCCTGGACGACATCGTCGTCTGTCGGCATCGCCTTACGCGCCGGCGCCGGGGCCGCCAGCGGGGCCGCCACCGAGCATCTGCTGGAGGTCGCTCTGGAGGTCCTCGAACTGCTCCTGAACGCGGTTCTCCTGCTTCTCGAGGGTCTCGACGCGGACCTCGAGGTTGCTGACCTTCTCCTCTAAGTCCTCGCGGGCCTCGTCGAAGTCGGTCTTTACGAGCAGCTCGCCGACCTCGCGGTACATCGTCGTGTCCTCGTCGATGTCGTCGAGCTCCTCGAGCGCCGTCTCGGACTCTTTCAGCTGCGACTCTGCCTGCTGTTTCTGTGTCGCGACCTGCTGTGCGGTCTCCTGCAGGTCCTGCAGTTCCTCGAGCTTCTCCTGTGCTTCCGGCGGAAGATTACCCTGCATACTCCGAGGGTCGGGGTCCGGACTGTTAAACCCACGCTTTCGGTGCTGCCACGTGGGGCGCCCCAGCTGACACCCGGACGGCGGCCGCTCGCGGCTGTCCTACCCCGACACCTCACCGACCGCACGCTCGCGCAACTCCCCCGTCAGGTGCATCCCGTGCCGGCGTACCTTTTTCTCGTCGGGTGGAACCCGCACACCCTCCTCGAAAAACCTACGCGAAAAAGCAGCCGCTCGCATCCGCTCGCGGCTGTCCTACCCCGACACCTCACCGACCGCACGCTCGCGCAACTCCCCCGTCAGGTGCATCCCGTGCTGGTCCATCCGCCGGATGATCCGCTTTGCCGCTGACGGGGAGAGCGCGTCGTCCTCGACGGCGGCTCTGACGACGACGCCGAAGCTGCTGGTGACCGCCGACCCCAGGCCCTGGGCCATCCGACGGACGGTGCGGTCCTCGGAGACGACGGCGACGGCCGACCTGTCCGCCGGGTCGCGGTGGGCCAGCACCCCGGCGAGGACGGTGGCGGCCGGACCGAGCTGTTTCTCGCCCAGCAGGGACCGGGCCTGCTCGAGGTGCCCCTCGTCGACGGCCGTCGAGACGGGCTCGCTCCCGAGGAACTCCGCGAGGTTCGTCGCCGTCGGTTCGATGGCCACCTCCTCGATGACCGGCGTGGGGACGACGACGTCGCCGTCGAACGCCCCCAGCAGCGCCAGTTCGCCGACCTGGCCGAGGTCGTACAGCGAGGTCGGGCCGACATAGATGCGGGTCACAGCTCCGCCGCGGTGTCGGCGTCCAGTTCGAGGTCCGACAGCGACAGCTGGGTCGTGAGGTTGCGCTCGCGGGCGACGTCCAGCCACTCCGCGACCGAGAGGTCCGCAATGTGTGCGGCTTCGGCGGCGGAAACGTCCCCGGACTGGTAGCGTTCGACGGCCACCCGGATACGCAGCGTCTCGAGTCCCTCCGCCAGCGCCTTCCGGATGGTCGTCGACCGGTCCTCGGCGAGCAGCGCCGCCACGTCATCGAGTTCCGCCTTCTCCTCGGTGGGGAGCCGCGCACTGATTGTCGGCATGTATGCGATGTAGTACAGCGCAAACGTACTTGAATCTACGGGTCGACCCGACGGTAGTGTTTAGTTGCGAGATTCAGGTTGTGAACAGCCAGAAAGCCCCCGCGCTCTCAGCTCCCGCGGCTCGCCGGGGTTCGCTGAGAGCGCGGCCCCTTTCAGCCCCACCCAGGCCGGCTGACCGTCCGGCTATGGGTGGGGCTGAAAGGGGCGGCTGGCTGAACGACGGCGGACGACTCAAGGACCGCAGCGAACGAAGTGAGTGAGGACCGCAGCGAGTCCCCCGAGTTCAGCCAGGGCGAGACCGAAGGTCTCGCGGGCAATCGGGCGCTTCGCGCCCGATGACAGCCGGGGCTTTCTGGCTGTTTGCGGCTATCCTCTCGTAACTAAACACCGCCGACCCGACACGCCAACGATTAACCCGGTGGACACACGAGATGAGACGATGACAAGGGAAGCCGAGGCCGTCGTCCCCGGGCACGTGACCGGCTTTTTCACCGTCGACCGGGGATCGAACCCGGCCGAAACGGGGTCGCGCGGTGGGGGACTGGCGCTCTCGGACGGCGTGCACGTGACCGTCAGCCCGGCCGAGGAGACGCGGGTCGAGCTCGACGGGACCGAGATGGAGATGGGCGCCGTCGAACGGGTCCTCAATGCGCTCGACGCCACCGCCCGCGTGACGGGGACCACGCCGCTGCCGCTGGGGGCCGGGTTCGGCGTCTCGGGCGCGATGGCGCTCGGAACCGCACTGGCCGGGAACGCGGTCTTCGACCGGCGGCTCTCGTACAACGAACTGGTGACCGTCGCGCACGGCGCCGAGGTCCAGGCCGGGACGGGCCTGGGCGACGTCGTCGGACAGGCACGGGGCGGCGTCCCGCTCCGGCTCGAGCCCGGTTCGCCCGCGCACAACTACGTCGACGCGATTCCGGCCCGAACCCGCGTGGAGTATCACACGCTCGGCGAGCTCTCGACGGCCGACGTGGTCGACGGCGAGACCGACGTGCTGACCGGAGCTGGCGAACGAGCCCTCTCACAGGTCGTCAAAGCGCCCACACTCGGGGCCTTCATGCAGGCTTCGCGGCAGTTCTCCCGGGAGGCAGATCTGCTCACACCGGCAGTACGCGACGTCGTCACCGACGTCACCGAGGCGGGCGGGGACGCCGCGATGGCGATGCTCGGCGAGACAGTCTTCGCGCTCGGGACCGGCCTGACCGACGCTGGCTACGACGCCAGCGTCTGCGCGGTCGACCCGACCGGTGCCACAGTCGAACCCGACCACTGACCGACGAGCTTTCTACCGTCCGCGCGAGAACGGCGCGTATGAGCGACGAGGTCGAGGTCCCCGAGAGCCACCCGCGATACGAGTCGCTGCTGACACGCCACCGCATCGAGGCCGGCGTCGACCGCGGCATCACCTCCCGCCAGGGGCTCATCGCCCAGGGCCGGGGCGAGGCCTACGACTACCTGCTGGGGGAACGGACCATCGAGAGCGCCGACCGGGCGGAGCGGGCGGCCGCCGCCTCCCTCCTGCAGGCCGAGCACGCCGTCGTCTCGGTCAACGGGAACGCAGCGGCCCTGGTTCCCGGCGAACTGGTCGAACTGGCCGAGATCACCGGCGCGGACCTGGAGGTGAACCTGTTCAACCGGACCGAGGAACGCATCGAAGCTATCGCCGAATACCTCCGTGAACACGGCGCGACGGAGGTGAAAGGGCTGACCGCCGACGGCACGATCCCCGGACTGGACCACGAGCGCGCGAAGGTGGACGCCGACGGTATCGGGGCGGCCGACGTCGTACTCGTCCCTGGAGGACGGCGACCGTGCCGAGGCGCTGGGCGCGATGGGCAAGACCGAACTCGTCGTCGATCTGAACCCGCTCAGCCGGTCGGCACAGGTGGCGACGGTCCCCATCATCGACAACATCGTGCGCGCCATCCCCGGCATCACCGCTCACGCGCGGGACCTGCTCGACGACCCAGACGCACAGCGAGCGGCCATCGAGTCGTTCGACGCCGAGGAGGCGCTGGCCGACGCCGAGCGAGCGATTCGGACGGGCGACAGGGAGTGAGCGACGGAGGCGGCGGCGCGATGGTCACTCCAGGTCGACGGCGTCGCTGACCCGATCGACGAGCAGCCCCTCAGCGACGAGCGTCCGCGCGCGGTCGATGTCCTCGTGGACCGCCCGGTCGGCCTCGAGTTTCGGCACGACATCCCTGACCGTCTCGTAGGCGATGGCGGTGCCTGCCCCGAGCGCTAGGTCGTCGTCGAGGAACTCCTCCCCCTGAGCGGCACAGAGCAGTTCGATGGCGACCACGGTCCGGACGTTCTCGAGGACCGAGCGGACGGAGAGCGCCGACTGCCCGCTCATGCTGACGTGGTCCTCCTGGTTGCCGCTGACCGGCGTCGAGTCGACCGAGGGGCGACCGGACGACCGGCACTCGTTGAGCAGCGCCGCGGCGGTATACTGGGCGATCATGTAGCCCGACATCAGTCCGCTCTGTTCGGTGAGGAAGGGCGGGAGGTGGGACTCCTGGACGTTCGGGTTCAACATGCGGTCGACGCGCCGTTCGGTGATGGCCGCCAGTTCCGTCAGCGCGCTCGCCACGTAGTCCAGGCGGAGCGCGAGCGGTTCGCCGTGGAAGTTCCCGGCCGAGAGCACCGCCGCGTCCCCGGTCCCGCTGGCCCGGTCGGGAGCGTCCGCGCGAGCGAACAGCAGCGGGTTGTCGGTGGCACTGTTGAGCTCCGTCTCGACGGCCTCGCGGAGGTGCGAGATGGCGTCCCGGACAGCGCCGTGGACCTGCGGGAGACAGCGCAGCGAGTAGGCGTCCTGGACCCGGTCGCAGTTACGGTGGGACTCGACGACGTCGGAGTCGGCGGTGAGCCGACGGACGTTGCGTGCGCTCGCGGCCTGGCCCGGGTGCGGGCGGACTGCGGCGATGGCCTCGTGGCTCGGGACGGTCGAACTCAGCGTCACCTCCGTGGTGAGCGCGCCGGCCACGTCTGCGCTCCGGAGCGTCACGGCGGCGTCGTGGACCGCGAGCGCCGCGAGTCCGACGGTCAGTTGCGTGCCGTTGATCAGCGCCAGGCCCTCCTTGGCTCGGAGCGTCAGCGGCTCGAGGCCGGCGGTGGCCAGCGCCGTCGCGCCGGCGAGCCTGTCGCCGGCGACGCGGGCGTCTCCCTCACCGATGAGCACCAGCGACATGTGCGCCAGCGGCGCGAGGTCGCCGCTCGCGCCGAGACTCCCCCGGGAGGGGACGACCGGGTGGACGCCGGCGTTCAGCATGTTCACCAGCAGGTTGACCACGCGCTCGCGGACGCCGGAATATCCCTTCACGAGGGCGTTGACGCGTGCGAGCAGCATCGCCCGGACCGCCTCGCGGGTCAGCTCGCGGCCGGCGCCGGCGGCGTGGCTCCGCAACAGGTTCACCTGCAGGGACTCGAGGTCGTCCTCGGGGATGCGCTGGTCGACCAGGTCGCCGAACCCGGTGTTGACGCCGTAGACCGCCTCGCCGCTCTCGAGGACCGTCTCGACGCGCTCGCGGGACTCGCGGACCGCCTCGCGGGCGTCCTCGCCGATCTCGACGGTCGCGCCCTCGCGGGCCACGGCGACCACGTCCGCTGGGGTCAGGGACGCGCCGTCGAGGACGACCGCGCCCGTGCCGTCTTCGTCTGCCATACCGTCACGTACGCGGGTGGCGGGTCAATAGGTTGGGGTGCCCTCGTCGTGGACGACCGCGCCGCCTTTCAGCACTGTCTCGACGACGTTCGTCCCGTACTGGTAGGGGACGTGGACGTGGGTCGGGGCGTCGAGCACGAGGGCGTCGCCGTGCGCACCCGGCCGGAGCGTCCCCAGACCGTCGGTCCGGTCGAGTGCGAGCGCGGCGTTGCGCGTCCCGGCGACCAGCGCCTCGGCGGGCGTCAGCCGCATCTCGACGCAGGACAGCGCCAGGGCAAAGCCCATGCTGTGGCTGTGGCAGTTCGGGTTGAAGTCCGTCGCCACCGCCACGGGCGCGCCCGCCTCGAGGAACGCCTGGGCATCTGCGAACTCGGCTCCGAGACCGAAGGCCGTGCCGGGCAGGAGGACCGGCGTCACGTCCGCCTCCACGAGTGCGTCGACGTCGTCCCCGGTCGCGTGCAGCAGGTGGTCGGCGCTGGCCGCACCCAGCTCCGCCGCGAGTTGCGTGCCCCCGATGTGGGCGAGCTCCTCGGCGTGGATCTTCGGCACCAGCCCCGCCCGCTCGCCAGCTTCGAGGATACGGCGGGACTGCGAGACGGAGAAGACGCCCTCCTCGCAGAAGACGTCACAGAACTCCGCGATACCCTGGGACTCGACGGCCGGAAGCTGCTCGTCGACCACCTCGTCAGTGTAGGCCTCGGCGTCACGGCCCTCGGGAACGGCGTGGGCGCCCATGAACGTCGGGACCACGTCGACCGGATGGGTCTGGTCGGCCTGCTCGATGACGCGGAGCATCCGCAGTTCCGTCTCCGTGTCCAGCCCGTAGCCCGACTTGACCTCGACGGTGGTCGTCCCGTGGGCGAGCATCGTATCGAGGTGGGAACGGAGGTTCGCCAGCAGCGTCTCCTCGTCGGCCTCGCGGACCGCCCGGACCGTCCGGAGGATGCCGCCGCCCTCCGCGAGGATGTCCTGGTAGGTCTTCCCGCGCAGTTTCGCCGCGAACTCGTCGGAGCGGTCGCCGGCGAACAAGGCGTGGGTGTGCGGGTCGACGAACCCGGGCAGGACGGCCCGGCCGGCGGCATCGATTGCGTGGGTCGCGTTCTCCGGCGGGAAGTCCCGGACCACCTCGTCGGTGGGTCCGGCCGCCGCGACTCGCCCGTCGACGACGGCCACCGCGCCATCCGCGTGTGATTCGAGCGTCCGGCCGTCGTCGGCCGGCCCGACGACGAGTTCGCCGGCGCCGTGGACCACCGCGTCGAGGCCGGTCATCGTCGCCCCCCGAGGCCGCTGAGGAAGTGCGCGACGGCGCGGGCCCCGGCGCGTGCGGTCTGTGTCCCGTCGTCTAACGGCGGTGCGCACTCGACCACCTCGAAGCCAGCGACGCGCTCCTCGCCACCTACGCGGCCGAGCATCCGGAAGAGTTCGCGGGTCGTGAGGCCGCCCGGCGTCGGGGCGCTCACGCCGGGCGCGGCCGCGGCGTCCAGCACGTCCATGTCCAGGCTGACGTAGACGGCGTCCACGTCGCCCAGCGAGTCGAGCGCCGCGTCGACAGCGTCCAGCGGGTCGTCGGCCACCTCGTCGGCGGTCAGGACGGTCCCGCCCTGCTCGCGAGCGTAGTCGTGATACGCGGTCGAGGTCTCGAAGTGGCGCGCGCCGACGACGGCGAAGGCGTCGAGGCCGGCCTCGTGGAGTTGTCGGTACGGCGTGCCGCTCGTGGGCGCGTCACCGACGGCCCGGCAGTCGAGGTGCGCGTCGAAGCTGAGCGCGCCCAGCGTGTTGTGGGTCAGCAGCGGCGCTGCGTTGGGGAACGTCAGCGAGTTGTCGCCCCCGAGGAACACCGGGAGCGTATTCTGGCCGTGAATCCGGGACGTGACCTCGCGGACGGCCGTCTGGGCCTGGACGACGTCGCTCTCGGAGGGTGCGTCGGGTTCCGGAATCGCGACGTCGCCCAGGTCGGCCACCGACGTGACCGGGCCGTGCGCCACGTGGTGGGTCTTCGTCGCCGCGAGTTCCCGGCGGATAGCCGCCGGGCCCTCGCGTGCGCCCGTCCGGCCGAGGACGGCGCCGTCGTAGGGTTCGCCGACGAGGACGGCGTCGTACTCGCCCGCCGTCTCGAGGGTCGCCCGCTCGACGACGTCCCCGAACTGCTCGTCGTTCGGGTCGCTGGAGGGGCCCTCCCACGCCGCTGGCTCGGTCAGCCGTGTCATCGGTCCCGGTCCCGCATCGGGATGGCGACGTCGTCGGCCTCGGCGCGGTCCAGCGCCTCCTCGTAGCCGGCGTCGGCGTGGCGTATCACGCCCATCCCCGGGTCCGTCGTGAACACCCGCCGCGCTTTCTCGGCGGCGCGGTCGGTCCCGTCCAGCACGACGTGGTTGTTCGTGTGGAGGGCGTTCCCGATGCCGACGCCGCCGCCGTCGTGGACGCTGACGATGTCAGCGCCGGCCGCGCAGTTCAGCAGGGCGTTCAGGATGGGCCAGTCGGCGACGGCGTCGGAGCCGTCGCGCATCGCTTCGGTCTCCCGGTTGGGGGAGGCGACGCTCCCGGCGTCTAAGTGGTCGCGGGTGACGACGATGGGCGCCGAAATCTCGCCCTCGGCGACGAGTTCGTTGATTCGCAGCGCGAAGCGGGCGCGCTCAGTGAGGCCGTCCTCCGAGGCGTAGCCCAGCCAGCAGACCCGCGAGGGAAGGCCCTGGAAGGAGACCTGCTCCTGGGCGAGGTCGATCCAGCGGTGCAGGGACTCCTTCTCGGGGAACAGCTCCCGGACGGCGTCGTCGGTCCGGTAGATGTCCTCGGGGTCGCCAGAGAGCGCGGCCCACCGGAACGGGCCCTTGCCCTCGCAGAACAGCGGGCGGATGTACGCGGGGACGAACCCCGGGAAGTCGAAGGCGTCCGCCAGGCCGCGGTGGTCCTGGACCTGGCCGCGGATGTTGTTGCCGTACTCGAAGGCGATGGCGCCGCGGTCCTGCATCTCGAGGATACCCTCGACGTGGCGTGCCATCGTATCCATGCTCTCCTCGACGTAAGTCTCCGGGTCGCGCTCGCGCAGGGCGTCGGCCTCCGCGACGGTGTAGCCCGACGGGTAGTACCCCTCGAGTTCGTCGTGCGCGCTCGTCTGGTCGGTGACGACGTCGGGGACGAAGTCGCGTTCGAGCATCGCCTCGAGCATGTCGGCGGCGTTCACGTGGACGCCGACGCTGTAGGCCTCGCCGGCCTCGGCGGCCGCCCGTGCGCGTTCGATGGCCTCGTCTAAGTCGTCGGTCTTCTCCTGGCAGTAGCCGGTCTCGATGCGGCGGTCGATGCGGTCCTCGTCGACCTCCGCCGCGATGCAGACCCCGTGGTTCATCGTCACCGCGAGCGGCTGGGCGCCGCCCATCCCGCCGAGGCCACCGGTGACGACAATCTTCCCTCGCAGGCCATCGTTATCTGGGTAGTGTTCGCGCGCCAGCGCGGCCAGGGTCTCGTATGTCCCCTGGATGATGCCTTGGGTGCCGATGTAGGCCCACGACCCGGCAGTCATCTGGCCGTACATGATGAGTCCCTTCGCCTCGAGCTCGTGGAAGTGCTCCCAGTTGTCCCACTTGCCGACGAGGTTCGAGTTCGCGATGAGAACTCGGGGAGCCATCTCGTGAGTCTCGAAACGGCCCACGGGCTTGCCGCTCTGGACCAGCAGCGTCTCGGTGTCGCCCAGTTCGCGGAGTTCGGCCATGATAGCGTCGTAGGCGTCCCACGAGCGGGCCGCGCGGCCGGTGCCACCGTAGACGACGAGGTCCTCGGGCCGCTCGCCGACCTCGGGGTCGAGGTTGTTGTTCAGCATCCGGAGGGCGGCCTCCTGTCGCCAGCCCTCGCACTCGATGTCCGTGCCGGTCGGTGCGCCCTGGTAGTCGTACCACTGCTCGGAGGGGGTACCGACACCGCTGTCCGTGTCGGTCGACGGTTGCTGTGCCATACCGTAACATACGGCGTCGAATCGGATAGCAGATACTCTCCGTTCGGACATACTTTTAAATGCGGTGTGTGAATCCGTGCCCATGTACGAGGCCGTCTTCCGCATCTACGGCGACGGTGCCTACGAGCAGGCGACGGACGGCACCGGAACCATCGTCGAACTGTGGTGTAACGACCACAGCGACCTGCTCCACGTCAGCGGCCGCGACGTCGAGGACGTCATCGAGGAGGTCCGGCGGACCGTCGGTATCGGAGATCGACTGGAAAGCGGTGACGAGCAGGTGCTGGTCACCGAGGACTGTCTGAAGTCGCACTTAGACGACAACGTCGAGGGCTATCTGGCAGCGGAGGGGTGTCTGCTCGTCCCGCCGCTGAAGTACGCCGAGGGCGGGAAACTGGTCCGCGTGCTCGCGCTGACCGCGGACTCGCTGGCGGGGGTCTACCGGGCGCTGGCGGCGGACTTCGACGTCACCGTCGAGACGAAGCGCGAGGTCAGCTCGGTGACCCCCGATGCCCCGCTGCTGACGGTCGACGCCGTGTTGCCGGACCTCTCGGCCCGCCAGCGTGAGGTGTTCCTCACCGCCTACGACCACGGCTACTACGAGTTGCCACGGGAGACGACGACGGCGGCTGTCGCGGAGCGCGTGGGCGTGGAGCGCCGAACGGCGGAGGACCACTTGCGGCGGGCGGAGAAGAAGCTGGCCGACGCACTGGTCGAGTACCTATAGGAGGCCCAGCGCGGCGACGGCGTGGGTGATGCCGGCGATGAGCGGGACGAGGATGATCGTCCGCATCACGAACAGCGCGACGAGGTCGCGGAAACGGACCGGCACGTCGCTGAACATGTCCATGATCATCGGGCCGACGCTGGAAAAGAAGATGAGCTGTGACACCGAGAGGACGGCGATGAAGAACTTGGCCTTCGTCGCCGTCTCGGTGACCAGGAGGACCGGGACGTACATCTCGGTGATGCCGACGATGGTCGCCGGCGCGACGGTCTCGGCGTTGGGGATGCCGAGCGCGGCGATGATCGGCGTCAGCGGACGACCGAGGATGTCGAAGACGGGCGTGTTCGCGGAGAGGAGCGTCGCGGCCAGGCCGACCGCGAGGATGGTCCCCAGGATGAGGCTGGTGAGTTTCAGGCCGTCGACGAAGCCGCGTTTCGCGGCCTGGGCGAACGTCTCGCCCTCCTTTGCCTTCCCGACCGCCTCGCTGACGGCGAGCCGGACGTAGTCGGTGACGCCCCCGGAGAAGGCGACCTCGGGGTCGGGTTCGGCGATGTACTCGTCGGGCGTCGTCGAGATGGGCGGGAGGCGGACGAGGATCACGCCGGTGACGACGACACAGAGGAAGTACGCGCCGAAGATCAGCGGGAACTTCGGCAGCATCTCGAGGGTGGCGGCGACGACGCCGACGAACCCGATCGAGACCGTCGAGAAACACGTCGCGATGGTGAACACGTCGCGCTTGTGGTAGCCGCCCGCCTCGAAGACGTTGCGAGTGACATAGAGGCCGACGCTGTACGAGCCGACCCAGGAGGCGAGGCTGTCGAGGGCGGCCCGGCCGGGCACTCTGAACAGCGGTTTCATCACCGGTCGGGCGAGCGTCCCGACGAACTCCAGGCCGCCGAGTTCGACGAAGATGGTGATGAAGATGGCGCCGATAGGGATGATGACGCCGACGCTGTACACCAGCGTCCCCCACATCAGCCCGCCGGTCCCCGGCGTGTGGAGCCAGCCGGGACCGAGTTTGAAGAACATCACCGGCGCGAGCACGAGGCCGGCCACGCGCAGCGCCCAGAAGACCGTCGACGTCTCGAAGTACGAGAGGTCGTAGCCCGCCGCCTCCCCGTCGTTGAGCATCGCGGCCGTCGTCAGTACCCCGCCGGCGACGATGATGGCCAGCGAGTAGACGCCGACCGCGTCCGGGAACGTCTCGGTGACGGTGCTGACCACGATGTCGAAGGGCACCGTCACCTCCCCCTGGTAGGGAACCGGCAGGAGGAAGAAGACGCCGCCGATGAGGAAGGCGACGACGAACTTCAGGACGGGGCGCGGGTCGGTCTCGTGGAGGTCTACCTCCTCGATGCTCCTGGCAGTCGGTTCCGTGTCGACTGTGTACGTGGTTCCTGTCTCGGTAGACATTACCACACACTACTCGGATTCGACCGATAGTCCTGAAACCACCGAGTGGCATGGGTTTTAAGTGAAATTTCGTGCTCCCGGAGTATCCAGGTCCCAGTCACCAGAACGCCTTTGTACCACCCAGTGATATTATCACGTGGTATGCGTCAGTTCGACAAGTTCAGCGACGTGGACGAAGCGGACGTCACGCACGCGATCGGCCAGGAGTGGAGCGAGGAGTTCCTCGAGTTCTCCGACACGCAGGTCGTCGTCGTCGGCGGGGGGCCGTCCGGGTTGATGGCGGCGAAAGAACTCGCCGAGCGCGGCGTCGAGACGATGGTCGTCGAGAAGAACAACTACCTCGGCGGCGGGTTCTGGCTCGGCGGCTTCCTGATGAACAAGGTGACCGTGCGGGACCCGGCCCAGGAGGTCCTCATTGACCTCGACGTCGACTACGAGCCGGCCCGCGACACCGAGGGACTATACCTCGCGGACGGCCCCCAGGCCTGTTCGGGCCTCATCAAAGCGGCCTGTGACGCGGGCGAAGATACAGAACATGACGGAGTTTACCGACGTCGTCGTCCGCGAGAACCACCGCGTCGGCGGCGTCGTGATGAACTGGACGCCGGTCCACGCGCTGCCCCGCGAGATCACCTGCGTCGACCCCATCGCCGTCGAGTCGGAGCTGGTCGTCGACGCCACCGGACACGACGCGATGGCGGTGAAGAAACTCGACGAGCGAGGGGTCCTCGAGGGGATCGACGTCGAGGCCGGTGACGCGGGGATGGACCAGACCGACGCCGACACCTACGGCGCGCCCGGTCACGACTCGCCCGGCCACGACTCGATGTGGGTCAGCGAGAGCGAGGACGCCGTCGTCGAGGAGACCGGCCTCGTCCACGAGGGGTTGATAGCGACGGGAATGGCGACGGCGACGACCCATGGCCTCCCGCGGATGGGTCCCACCTTCGGCGCGATGCTCGTCTCGGGAAAGAAGGCCGCACAGGTCGCCCTCGACGAACTGGGTGTCGACGCCGACCGGGTCGAACTCTCACAGACGACGCCGGCCCCGGCCGACGACTGACTGGCGACCCCAGTTTTCCGCCATATTAGTCCTCGTACCAGCACTAATACCACAATTACCCAAACGATTAACTACTAGTATAAGATATATGTGTACGATTGACAACCGATGTCGAACGAAACAACCCGAAGTGAAACACCCGTCGAGGTCGACGGACGCGCGAACGACCTGGAGGTCGCGCTCTGGACGCGTCGGCCGGTGTGTGGCCCCCGGACGACCGTCATCGACCGCCTGAGCGGCCTGCGTTCGGCCGGTGTGCTCGCGGACTTCACGGTGACGACCTGGCCCGAGGAGATCGTCGTCGGTGGGCGGAACCGGCAGAGCGAACTGCTGGAGACCATCGAGGTCTTCGAGGAGTGGGCCGAGGACCACCAGCTGAGCCTCCGGCCGCCCTTCGAGACGCGGACCGCCTCGCTCCTAGTGGGCGGGAGCGAGACGGTGCTGACGACCCCGATGATGCTGGCCGCCGCCTACGAGGACGGCGACATCGTCGGCATCTACCCATGCACCGACGGGTCACGGACGTGGACGATTCCTGACCTCCTGGACGCGCTCGAAGCGCCCGGCGACGGGGCCGAGGCGCTGGCGACGTCGGCCGCCCTCCCGCCCACTGAGTCGGGAACGAGCTGAGGCCTACGGGACCCGGCCGGAGACCAGCCCCAGGAACCCCCCGGCTAACGTATCATAGCGGCGGGCCACCGTCCGCTGGGTGAGTCGCTCGCGGGCGCGGGCGACGCGCTGTTCGAAGGCGCTGGCGTGTGACTGCCGCGAGAGCCGCGTCCCCGGCGCGGAGAGGCGGACGAATCCCTCGAAGGCGACGTTCAGCGGCGCCGCGAGAGCGCGGTCGCTGCGCTGGAAGTTCAGTAGCGCGACGCGGCCCCCGGGTCGCACGCAGTCACACCAGGCGTCGACGGCCGCTGCCGGATCGGCAAAGATACCCGCGACGAACGTCGAGAGGACGGCGTCGGCACCCGCGATGGGGGGCCGGGCGGCGTCGGCCTGGACGTAGTCGACGCGGCCGTCCACCCGGTCGGGGTGGCGCCGCGCGCGCAGGAGCATCTCGCGAGTCAGGTCAAGCCCCACGACGTGGCCCTCCGGGCCGACGCGCCGGCGGAGGGCGGGCACGTTCGCACCGGACCCACATCCCATCTCGACGACGGTGTCGCCCGTCTCGAGGTCGAGCGCGTCGGCGGCCCGCTCGCGCCAGTCGCCGACGAGCGGCGCGCTCGCCAGTCGATCGTAGACGGACGCCCAGCGCCCGTAGAACGCCCGGGCGTCGGTCACAGGAGGTCCCGCGCCCACGCGGCGACGGTCGGGGCGTCCGCACCGAGCAGGTAGACGACGGGTTCGATGCCCATTCCACCAGTCTGGTAGAGCACGTCCGCGTCCGGGTGCTCCGCCAGCGCCCCTGCGACGGCTGTCTCCAGGTCGGCCTCGGCGTCGAACTCGACGGCCTCGTGGCCCGCCGCTTCCAGCGCCGCGACGACGTCCGGGTTGTACCTGACGTTGAGCGCGGCGCGGGCGTCGCTGTCGGCCCCACGGGCGGCCAGTACCACCGTCGCGACGTGTTCGCTCACCCCGAACTCGGGGTCGGCGGGGATCGTCGCGCGCCCCTTCACGTCCAGAATCCGGCCCGGGACCGCCGCCACGTCGTCGATACCGTCCCCGCCGGGCAGCACCTCGACGAGGTTCGACCCCACGGCCGGGATGAGCGAGGCGAACCCGCTGGCGTTCTCCAGCGCCGAGAGGCCCCGCCGGACCGACGAGAGCGTCCGCTCGGCGGCGCGCAGTTCCGAGTCCGGGTCGTGGACGGCAAAGCCCGTGTCGTACGCGGCCAGTTCCGGCACCGCCTCCTCGTGGAGCGTCGCGAGCAGGCCGCCCTGTTCGAGTTCGCGGATGAACACCTCCGTCTCGACGAGCGCCTGGACGGGCGTCATCTCGCCGCTCGCGAGGCCGTCGGCCAGTCGCTCGACCAGGTCGGCCAGGCCACGGTGATCCAGCAGCGCCGGGTTCCGCTCGACGTCGCCGTGGACGTACTTCGAGACGGCGCTCTGACTGATGCCCAGCAGGTCCGCCACCTCAGACTGTGTCAGCCCGCGCTCCCGGAGCGCGTCGGCCAACAGCGATCGGAACGTCGGGAGGAAGTCGTCGACGACGATCTCCTCGATGAAGCGCATGCTACTGGTCCCCACCGAACACACTCGTTCGCAGCCGAGACTCGAACAGGCAGCCGCGGGCGCCGGATCTCATTGGTCGCCTCCGAACTCCCTGTCGCCCTGTATCTTGCTCGCCTGTGGTCCCCGCTGGCCCTGGTACTTCGAGCCGCGTTCCTCCCCGTACGGGCGGTCTGCGGGGGTCTTCAGTTCCGTGAAGGTCAGCTGGGAGATGCGCATGCCGGGCGTGAGCGCGACCGGTGCGGTCCCGAGGTTCGAGAGTTCGAGCGTGATCTGGCCCTCGTAGCCGGGGTCACAGAGACCGGCAGTCGCGTGGACGACGATGGCGAGGCGGCCCAGCGACGACCGCCCTTCGACGTGGGCGATGAGGTCGTCGGGGATCTCGACGCGCTCGTGGGTCGTCCCCAGCACGAAGTCGCCGGGGTGGAGGATGTACTCCCCGCCCTCTTCTATCTCCGTCTCCTCGACGTACTCGCCGACCTCGGACTCGGAGTTCGGGTGGATACACGGGATGTTCGCGTGCTGGAACTCGAGGAACTGGCTGCCGAGCCGGAGGTCGATGCTCGCGGGCTGGATCTGGATATCCGGGTCGTCGAGCGGTTCGACGACCAGGTCGCCCGCCTCCAGGCGGCGGAGGATGTCGGCGTCCGAGAGTATCATTACCCGAGGTAGCGCCAGGCGGTACCTAAACCTCCCGCCTCGGCGTGGCCCTACCGGTTGCTTCAACTCGGCTTTGAGCCACGAGGAAGGTTATGTCCGACACGCGTCAGTTCCACCGTGTATGCAGTTCAGCCGCCCAGCCACTCCAGCGGACGACCAGTCGTATCGGACAACAGACCACAGACACCGGGAGGTGCGTCGATGAACAGTCACCGGGTCGCCGTCGTCGCGGGCCTGGGGCTCGTGGCGCTGGTCCTCGCCGGCGCCGCCGTCGGCGTCCCCCTTGTCACCGGCGACGAGGTCCACTCCGGCCAGCCAGCGCCGGCCGCGGCCCCGAACGAGACGGCGATCCAGCCGGGCGCCGAGTCCCTCGTCCTCCGGGCCACCGCGAACGAGACCGTCCGTGGCACGACCGGGGTCGCGGCGGGGACCGACCTGACGGTCCGGCTCAAGAGCACCGACAGCGCCTCGCCGTTCCTCTACACGGAGTCGGCGACCGTCCGCGAGAACGGGACCTTCGCGGCGAGCTTCGACCTCCGCGGCGTCGAGGAGAACGCCACTGCCACCGTCGTCGTCCGGAACGACACCGGCGCCCTGGCGAACCGCACCGCCCGGATAGACGCCTCGGTCAGCGCGGAATCGACCCCCGAGCCTACGCCGGCACCGGGGACCCACATCGTACACGAGGGCGACCGGCTCACCGTCGACGCGGCCGCCGACCAGACGATTCGTGGGACGACCGACGTCGGGGCCGGCAGCGAACTGACGGTCCGGGTGCGCAGCACCGACTCGGCCAACCCCTTCCTGCGACAGGAACCCGCCGTCGTCCAGGACGACGGGTCCTTCTCCGTGACGATGGACTTCGCGTCGGTCGAGGAGAACGCTACCTTCCAGGTCAGCGTCCGTCACAACGGGACGGCGCTCACCGAGGTGCCGGGCGAGGTCGCCTGAGCGTCGCCCTGTCGGGGGCTACAACAACACCACCGGGAGCGTCGCGACGATGACGGCCAGCGCGATGGCCCCGATGCGGTGGAGTCGATGGGCGACCCGGAGTCCGCCCGCCCAGACGTACGCCTGCCAGGCCGCGCCCGCGACTTGCACGAGCAGGAGCGTCAGTCCCTGCAGACCGGTCTGTATCGGCCGGAACGCGGCGGCCACCCGGTCCGGGTCGGCGACGGTGAGGTCGGTCTGCACGGCGAAGACGACGAGCAGGGCCCCGCCCACGACGACGGCGACGAACGTCGGCAGCAGTCCCCAGGCGGTAACCTCCACCGTCGCCCCGAATCCCGCGCTCCCCCGTGCGAGTTTCGCGCCGAAATAGAGGACGACCGCCAGGAGGAGCGCCCCGGCCACGAGGCCCACAAACAGCAGCGGCAGCGCGTCGACGGCGTTCCCCCAGACGAGCGCGCCGACGTCGACGGTGACCTCGGCGGGTTCGCGACAGGCCGCCGGCGGGGACTCGTCCGAGCAGACCGACGCTGCCGGCCGGTCGGGGTTCGGGACGGTCGTCGTCCCCTCGACAGCCCGCGTCAGTGCAAAGAGGACCACGGCGGCCACGGCGGTGGTAGCCACGGCGAACCCAAGCATCACGAGGCCGCCGGTCACGCCGTTGAGGTCGTCGCGCCGCCCCTCGAAGAACTCGGCGGGGCGAACCAGCAGTGTACGGAGCATCGGGTCTGTTCTCGGTGGGTCCACACCGACACCGTATGTACCCTGTGGTACGTGCAACCGGGTCGGTGCTCCGACGGTGCCTTAAGCGCGGCCGTCTATGAGCGGGTATGAAGCAGGCCATCGTCGCACGGGCCGACATCGGCATGGGCGAGGGGAAACTCGCCGCCCAGGTCGCACACGCGTCCCTGTCGGCCTACGAGGACACCGGACGGCAGGCCCGCACCGCCTGGAAGGGCGAGGGCCAGAAGAAGGTCGTCCTCAAGGCGACGAGCGAGTCCGAGCTGTTCGAACTCGCCGACCGCGCGGAGCGCGAGGGCCTGCCCCATGCGATAGTCAGGGATGCGGGCCACACCCAGCTGGAACCCGGTACCGTGACGGCACTCGCCGTCGGCCCGGCCGAGGACGACCTCGTCGACCGGGTCACCGGCGACCTCTCGCTGTACTGACGGCGAGAATTGCCAGCGTGGGGTGGCTTATATAACTGAAGCCCTAACCTCGGGTGAAACACAGAGTACACACAATGCAAGGAAACGAACAACAGGCCTACGACCGCGGGATAACCATCTTCTCCCCGGACGGCCGCCTCTACCAGGTCGAGTACGCCCGTGAAGCCGTCAAGCGTGGCACACCGAGCGTCGGCATCCGGACGGCCGACGGTGTGGTACTGGCGGCGGACCGGCACGCCCGCTCGCCACTCATCGAGCGCGAC
The DNA here is from genome assembly GCF_029338315.1 of Haloarcula regularis. Classification (GTDB taxonomy): domain Archaea; phylum Halobacteriota; class Halobacteria; order Halobacteriales; family Haloarculaceae; genus Haloarcula; species Haloarcula regularis. The sequence continues at coordinate 3,184,811 of NZ_CP119794.1, read as the reverse complement.
AGCATCGAGAAGATCCACGAGATAGACGACCACGTCGGCGTCGCCAGCGCCGGTCACGTCGCCGACGCCCGACAGCTCATCGACGTGGCCCGACGCCAGGCCCAGGTCAACCGCCTGCGCTACGACGAACCCGCCTCCGTCGAGGCGCTCACGAAGGAAGTCACCGACTACATCCAGCAGTACACCCAGACTGGCGGCGCACGCCCGTTCGGGGTCGCCCTGCTGGTCGGCGGCATCGAGGACGGCGAACCCCGCCTCTTCGAGACGGATCCCTCGGGGACGCCCTACGAGTGGCAGGCCGTCGCCATCGGCGGGTCGCGCGAGGACATCCAGCGGTTCCTCGAGGACGAGTACGCGGAGGGCCTGGACCTCGAGGGCGGCATCGAGCTCGCGCTCCGGGCGCTGGCCTCCATCAACGACGACGGCCTCGACCCGACGGGCGTCGATATCGCGACCATCGACGTCGAGAGCGAGCAGTTCAGCACGCTCCCCGAGGCCGAGGTTTCGGACCGTCTTGCCGAGTTCGAGCTCGGAGGTGAGGAGTGATGTACGACCCCGAGAACCGCCTGACCGACGCCTACGAGCCCGAGGTCGGGTCCATCCCGGCCGACGAGGGGACCGAGGACGACGAGGCCGTCGTCAAGACGGGGACGACCACCGTCGGTATCAGCACCGAGGCGGGCGTCGTCGTCGCGACGGACCGACGCGCCTCGCTGGGCGGGCGCTTCGTCTCGAACAAGCAGGTCACCAAGGTCGAGCAGATCCACCCGACGGCGGCGATGACCCTCGTCGGCAGCGTCGGCGGCGCACAGTCGTTCATCCGCTCGATGCGCGCCGAGGCGAACCTCTATGAGGTCCGCCGGGACGAGACGATGTCGATCCACGGTCTGGCGACCCTGGCCGGGAACTTCGCTCGTGGCGGCCCGTACTTCGCCATCAATCCCATCATCGGCGGCGTCGACGAGGAGGGCAGCCACGTCTACAGCATCGACCCCGCCGGCGGCGTCCTGCAGGACGACTACACTGTCACCGGCTCCGGGACGATGGTGGCCACGGGGACCATCGAGGGCGAGTACGACCCCGAGATGAGCATCGAGGACGCCCGCGCGCTCGCCATCCGTGCAGTCACCGCGGCCGCAGAGCGCGACACCGGGTCGGGCAACGGCGTCGTCGTCGCCGAGATCACCGCCGACGGCGTCGACATCGACGCCTTCGGCGACTACGCGTCGGCCGCCTGACGCGTCCGGCGCGACGGTACCGGTTCACAGCCGCTTACGTCCGTTTTTGTACCATTCGATACCTTGATAGTCTTGTCACTCGTATTATGTGTCATGCTCAGCCTGAAGAGTTACATCGGTGGGGCCTTCGGACGGCACGAGGATGTGCCGGAGGACGTGGAGGTGCCGCTGTCGGTGCCGAAAGCGCGACTGTACGAGTGTGCTGATTGCGGGACCGTCTTCATCGAGTCGACCCGCGTGCGCTGCTCGAAGTGTCGGACCGGGACGCTGTCGGTCGTCGAGTAACCGGACGGGATCCGGGTCGGCCGCCGACCCGGGTACGACTGTGTGGAGCGTGTTTTCGCGGCGAAAGAAGGGAGAGAGTGCCGGGTGTACGACGGACGGGTCGGGTGCGAGGAGCCGTCTTACGACGACGAGATGACGTCGTCGATGCGGACGATCATCGTCGCCGCCTCGGTGGCGGATTCGATGGCCTCGTGCTTGACGGCGGCGGGGTCGAGGATGCCGTACTCGACGGGGTCGCCGATGATGCCGGTCTGGCCTTCGCTGATGATGCCGGCGATGCCCTCGCTCTCGTGGCGGGCGCGCAGGTCGACGAGCGCGTCGATGGCGTCCAGGCCGGTGTTCTCGGCGAGCGTGCGGGGCAGCACGTCGATGGCGTCGGCGAACGCGTCGACGGCGAGCTGCTTGCGGCCCTCGATGGACGCCGCCTCGGAGCGGATGTGGTCCGCGATGGCGATCTCGGTCGCGCCGGCACCGGGGACGACGCCGCCGGCGTCCAGCGCGGCGACGGTGACCCCGAGGGCGTCCTCGAGCGCTCGCTCGATCTCGTCGACGACGTGGTCGGTCGAGCCGCGGGCGAAGATGGTGACGGCCTCGGCGGTCGCCCCGCCCGTGATGACCGTCGACTCCTCGTCACCGTGCTTCCGGACCTCGACGCTGTCGGCGTGGCCAAGGACGTCCTCGGAGAGGTCGTCGATGGAGCCGATGCGCTTGGCGCCGGTCGCGTTGACGACCTTCTTTGTCTGTTTCATCGGGAGACCCTCTTCGACGAGGACGCCCGCCTTCGCGAGGCTGGAGGCGACGCGGTCGGAGACGTCCTCGGTCGTGAAGACGACGTCGACGCCGGCGTCGACGATGGCCTGGGCGTAGCCCTGCAGTTCCTCTTCCTCGGCGTCCAGCGCGGCGGTGAGATCCTCGACGCTGGAGACGTTGTACTCGGCGTCGATGTTGCTCTCGCGGACGTCGAGCTCGAAGTCGAGGACGGCGATAGAGGCGTCCTCGACGGACCGGGGCATGTTGTCGTGGGCGGGCGTCTCGTCGATGATGACGCCCTCGACGAGTTCGGTGGCCGATGAGGCCGCGCCCGTCTGGGTGTGGATCTCGATGTTGTCGCGGTTGACGCCGTCCTCGGTCTTCGCGTGGCTGACGGCCTCGACGACGACTTCGGCGAGGCGGTGGGCCTCGACGTCGCCGGTGCCCTTGCCGGTCATGGCGGACTCGGCGACCTCGACGAGCCGCTCGTCGTCCAGGTCGGCGTCGAGGACGACCTCGTCGATGGCATCGTTTGCCAGCTGGGCCGCCGTGTGGTACCCCTCGACGATGGTCGTCGGGTGGACGTCGTCGTCCAGCAGGTCCTCGGCCTTCGCGAGCAGCTGGCCCGCGAGCACGGACGCCGTCGTCGTGCCGTCGCCGACCTCGTCTTCCTGGGTCTCGGCGACCTCGACGATCATCTGCGCGGCGGGGTGCTCGATGTCCATCTCCCCGAGGATCGTCGCGCCGTCGTTCGTGATGACGACGTCGCCGCTGTCGGAGACCAGCATCTTGTCCATGCCGCGGGGACCGAGGGTGGTCCGTACCGACTCGCTCACGGCCTTGCCGGCCGAGATGTTCGACGACTGTGCGTCCTTCCCGTGTGTACGCTGGGCGTCCTCACTGAGGATGAAAAGAGGCTGGCCGCCCATGCGTCGCTGGCCAGATGACATGTGTGTGTAACCTCACCTAAATCATCGTAAGCGGTTCTATATAAACCTTTCCGAACGGCCGAGCCCGGAACCCCCCGCCGTCTGTCAGATGAGTGCGGGGACGGGCCGCTCCGTGCCGCCCACAACGGCCGGGCGTCCGATGAATTAATACAGCGAAGGGTCCACAGTCGGGTAGAATGCTGGAGCTGGAGCACGACTTCCGGGTGGTCGACGTCCACGCCCGTCTCGAACCCGACGAGGAACGACGGCCCCGCGACGGGGTGGGGGACCCCGAGCAACTCGAGCGGGAGATGCACCAGGCGGGGGTCGTCAGGGCCGTCGTCTACCCGGGGCCGCGCGACGGCTCGTACCTGAAGGCCAACAACGGGGTCGCCAGGATGACCGTCGGCCGGCCGATGGTCGCGTTCGCGCGCATCAACGGGGTTCGCGGTCTCGACACCGGGCCGGGGACGACGCTGCGGAACCTCACGAGCCGCCGCGACGAGTCACACACCTCGCCGGCCGACGTCGAACAGTACGCCTACGACGACCGCTTCTTTGGGTTCAAGCTCGACCCGGCAACGGACGGCCTCCCGGACGAGGAGGTACTGGACGAACTCGCGTCGGTGTCTCTCCCCGTCCTCGTCCACGGCGGCGAGTCGTTCCCTCCGTCCCGGGTCGCCGAGACGCTGCTGGGCTACGACTTCCCCGTCATCCTCGCGCACTTCGGCGGCCACCCGCTCCGACGCGACCTGATGGACGACGCCATCGACCTGCTCGACACCCACGACCAGCTGTACCTCGACACGAGCGCCGTCCGTTACCGTGGCCAGCTCGAGCGAGCGGTGCTCGAACACCCCGACCGCGTCCTCTTCGGGAGCGGCGCCCCGGCGGTCCACCCGAACGTGGCAGTGATGGAGATTCTCACCCTGGACGTGCCAGAGGACGCGATGACGAAGGTGTTCTCGAACAATCCCGGGCGCGTCGTCGACGAGCTCGCGCCCTGACTACCGCCAGTCGTAGACCGCGACGGCCCGGTCGGCCCGCTTCGACCGCCCGTTGGGGTTGCGGCGAGTGGACCGGTCCCGGACCCGGGCGGTGACCCCGTCCTGGCCGCCGGTCTTGATGCCCTCGACGACGTCCCGGCCGTTCGCGAACCACTCCGAGGGGACCGTGTCGCCGCGAGCGACATCTTTCAGCGCCTCGACGGCGTCGCGGACCGCGTGACTCGTAATCCGACGAGCGACGGTCGGCCGGACGCCGTAGTTTTTCAGCAACCGGTACGACAGCGAGCGGTACTTCCACCGCCAGTCCGTCTCCGTGACGCCCCCGTCGGCCTCGAACTCGCGGCTGACGCTCATGTCGGTGTCCCACGTGACGTCGTACCCGGTGCCGGCCAGGCGGTGGGCGAAGTCCCGGGCCCCGCCGACGTCTAAGTACTCGTCGAACCCGTCGAGCGCCGCGAGGACGTCGGCCTCGATGGCGACGTTGCCGGGGTTGAAGTACGTCACCTCGCGACCCGCGATGGTCCGTGACTCCTTTGTCTCGGTGGTCATCCCGGCGCGCAACTGGTGGTGTGTCGGCCCGGTCAGGACGTGACAGCCGTCGGCGAAAGCGTCGCGGATCGCCCCGAGCCAGCCGTCCTCGACGGACAGTCCCTGGTTGACCATCGCGACGACGTCGCCCGTCGCCCGGTCGATGCCCGCGTTGCGGGCGACGGTGACCGATCGGTCCGCGATCTCGACCAGAACGGAGACGTCGTCCCGGTCCCGGACCATTCCGGTCGTGCCGTCGGCGGAGGGGCCGTTGACGACGACGACCTCCGCTGTGGGCACGTGCTCGGCGAGTGCGTCCAGACACCCGGCCAGCTCCTCGCGGCCGTTGAGCGTCGGGACCACTACCGAGAGTTCCATACCTCCGGCTACGTTTCCGGAAGCGCATAAAACTCGCGGGCCGGCACGAGGCGGTGTTTAGGTACGAGAGGATAGCCGCAAACAGCCAGAAAGCCCCGGCTGGCCGTTCACGACCGTACTCTCGTACCTAACCACTGCCGGCACGGCTAGACGTGGGTGTTCCAGTAGGAGACCGACGCGAGCGCCTCGCCGACCGGCGTCTCGCCGAGAGCGGTGTCGAGCGAGCGCAGCGAGGCGGCCAGTTCGTTCGGTATCTTCCGGTAGAATCCGTAGGGGAGGATCCAGTCGTGGTCCTCGCCGACCAGTTCCAGGCCCGCGCCGTCGAGGAGGCGGTCGACTTCCCAGCGCGAGTAGAGCCGCGACCCCATCGGGAGCGCCCAGTTGTAGATAGAGCGCGTCGAGAACCGGTTGAACGTGTCGAAGACCACCTGCTCTTTGGCCACCCGGCGCATCTCCGCGAGGAACGCCGCGGGGGTGTCCGCGAGGTGGAAAAAGCGCATCGCAATGACGGTGTCGAAGTGGTCGTCGGGGAACGGGAGGCGGGCGGCGTCGCCGCGCATGAACTCGACGTGGTCGTCGACGTCGGCGGCCCGTGCCTTCTCGCGGCCCTGCTGGAGCATCGGTCCCGAGATGTCCAGCCCGGTGATGTCGGCGCCGCGTTCGGCGAGCATGACGGTGAACCGTCCGGTCCCACAGGCGACCTCGAGGACGCTCTTGTCCTCGACGGGACTGATGGCCTCCAGCACGGCCTCTTTCTCCCGGCGGTCGATGAGACGGCCGCCCCGGGAGAACCGCTTGGCCTCGTACTCTTCGGCCACGGTGTCGGCCTGGTACCACTCCTGCCCTTTCACGCTTCGACTGTGGCTGCCCGGGGGATAAAACGATACTGGAATCCACGCTCCCCACCCACCGCCCTCGAACGACCGGTCCGTCGCAGAATATAAGGAGACATTATACACATCAAGGTATTCGTATTGTATGGTCATACATATAGCCAACTTTTACCAGTACCGTTGGAGTATCACCGAATATGAGCACTACCGTCGAAGATGCGCCGACCACGCCGTTCGCCGAAGCGGACTTCCGGGACCGCCTGCGCGAGCTCCCGCCGAGCGCGAAACTCGTCGCGAAAGTACTGGAGGACGAGGCCCCGCTGTCACAGGGGCAGCTGGCCGAGGCCTCCCTGCTCCCGGACCGGACCGTCCGATACGCGCTGAACCGCCTGCAGGACGCGGGCCTGGTGGACTCGCGGTACAGTTTCACCGACGCCCGCAAGCAGGTGTACTACCTGACTGCCTGAACGGTCCGTCAACAGACCGCCCCGTTCTTCCCCCTCGACCGCCTGCGTCTATCCGATGGACGTGACGAGAGTCGACCTGCCAGTGTCTACGCGGGCACCGACCGGGCAGACCGCCGCGTACGTGCTCGGGGGCAGCGACGCGGTGCTCGTCGATCCTGCGGCACGCACCGACACCCTCGACGAGACGCTCGCCGACCGATCCGTCGCGCACGTCGCCGTCACCCACCACCACCCGGACCACGTCGCCGCCGTCACCCACTACGCCGACGCCCACGACACCACCGTCTGGGCCAGGCGGGGCCGGACCGCCGCCTTCGAGCGAGCGACCGGCGCGACGCCCGACCGGACGTTCACCGGCGCCACCGCGATGCCGACCGGCGATGGGCCCGTACAGGTGCTCGAGACGCCCGGACACGCACCCGAACACGTCGCCTTCGCGGCCGGCGACACCGTCGTGAGCGGGGACCTGGCCGTCGCTGAGGGGAGCGTCGCCGTGGGAGCGCCCGAGGGCGACCTGCGGGCGTACCTGACCTCGTTGCGCCGCCTTCACGCGCTCGCTCCGGACCGACTGGCACCCAGTCACGGCCCGCCGGTCGACGCGCCACGGGCGACCTGCCGTCGCCTCGTCGCCCACCGACTCGACCGGGAACGACGCGTCCGGGCGGCCGTCGAGTCGGGGGCCGAGACGCCCGACGAGATACTCGCGGCGGCCTACGACAAGGACCTCTCGGGCGTCCGTGCCCTCGCCCGCGCGACGGTGGTCGCCCACCTCGAGAAACTCGCCGTCGAGGGCGACCTGGCGTGGGACGGGGAGCGGGCGACGCCCGCCTGAGACCGCCGCCGCGGTCGGGCCCCTTTTGTCCGTCCCGACGGTAGAGAGGGTGTGGAATCGCTCGAAGCGGAACTCGAACAGGCCCGGAACCTGGAGGTGGCGGCGCTGGCCGACGCCATCGAGGCCATCGGGTTCGAGTGTACGCGCTGTGGGGCCTGTTGCAAGGCCGGCGAGACGGCCTGTGGCGAGGACGGCGACGACGCGCCGGAGCCACACACCGCCACGGTGTTCCCCGACGAGATCCGGGACCTGCAGGCCGCCGGCGACTACGACTTCCGCGACGTCGCACGGCCGATGCCCTACGGCCTGCACGAGGGCGCCGACGGTCCCGAGGGCGAGACGTTCGAGTGGGCGCTCCAGACCGACGACTGCGGGGACTGCACCTTCTACGCCGAGGACGACGCGGGCGTGGGAGCGTGTACGGTCCATGCGGACCGCCCACTCATCTGCAAGACGTATCCGTTCAGCGTGGCGCTCGGTGGGACCAGTCAGCCGATGGGCGAAGCCGTCGACAGCGTCTCCCTGGACCCAGAGGCGGCCGGCGACGAGGCGGTGAGGCTCGACGCCCACGAGTGCGAGGGCCTGGGCCGGGACATCGACAGGGACCACGCCGAGGAGCTGGCGGGTGCGCTCAAGGAGCGCGCCGTCCGGGAACTCGAGGAGGCCATCGGCGTCCGCGACAACTACGCCCCGGCGAACCCGGAGGGCGAGGTCGTCGTCCACGACTCCGAAGGCGCCAAACGGCCCGACGGGACTGCCTACGAGGAGTAACCGCGGGACGGAGCGTGGCGGTCGCTCCGGGGCCGAGGTCCATAAACGTCGAGAACGGGAGAATCCGACTAGACGCCGTCGTCGATGATTTCGCCGACCGCGAAGTTCGATTTGACTTCCGTCACCTCGATCTTCACGCGCTCGCCGATGTCGGCGCCGGGGACGATGATGACGTAGCCGCGCTCGACGCGGGCGATGCCGTCACCCTGCTTCCCGATGTCCTCGATCTCGACGTAGCGTGTCTCGCCGGGTTCGACCGGCGGCTGGGGCTGGTCCGGCGGCGTCTCGGACGCGCCGTCCTCGTCGCCAGCCTCGGCCCCTGCCTCGGCCGAGATGAGCGCGACGCGGTACGTCCCGCCGGCCTCGACGGACCCGGTCTCGATCTCGCGGCGCGGTACCTCGACGACGTAGCGGTCACCCTCGTCGGTGACGTCAGCACTGAACAGACACAGGAGTTGATCCGAGATTTCCATACGTGATAGACCTCTGTTCGCCGTAATGTGTGGCCAGTATAAAAGAACTGCCGACGCCCGACAGGCGCGTGTTAACCGCCTGTACCAACCCGGGGTGGAAACGACCCCTGGCGGCCCGCCCGGAGCGGAACGTAACCGGAAAACCGCACGAGGGCGCGGCGTTAACCGTTCGTACCAAATCCGCTAAAGGGGATTCGTGTGTAGCAAGAGGTGTACAATGAGCGCGACAGCACAGGCGGCGGACACGCGACTCTCGGAGAAACAGCGCCGAATCCTCGAGTACCTGCGGACCCACGCCGGCGAGCAGACGTACTTCAAGTCACGGCTCATCGGCGAGGAACTCGGCCTGTCGGCCAAAGAAGTCGGGACGAACATGTCCGCCATCGCCGAGGGCGAGCACGGCCTCGACGTCGAGAAGTGGGGCTACTCCTCCTCGACGACGTGGATGGTCGAGGCCTGACTCGCGAGCGGTCACGTCGGTCGCCCCGTCACCTGGGCCTACCTGCCGTTCCCTGTTCTCACACGCCGTTGCACTGCCAGCCGCTCACGATTTTGTCGCCGGATGACGGTGCCCGTTCGCTACGGGTCGTAGCGGACGAGCGACCCCGCCTCGCTCGCGAGGGCCGCGGCGTCGTCGCCGAAGGAGTCGGCGTACCGGACCAGGAGCAGCAGAATCGTCTCCGGTTCGGTGACGGCGTAGCCGTCGTCCCGCGAGAGCAGGCCGGCGGCCTCGAGTTCGCCGGCGTAGTTGCTGATGGTGGGCCGGGAGACGCCCAGGTCGCTCGCCAGTTCCGAAGCCGTCGCGTCCGGGTCGCGAAGGAGTGCCACGAGCATCCCGCGGGGCGTCGCCCGGCGGAGGTAGCCAAGCGTTACCTGCTCGGTCTCGGAGAACTGGCCGGCCGGGAAGTACCGGCGGTAGTCGCCGTCCTTGCGCGAGGCGACGACGCCGTCGTTCTCCAGGCGGTGGAGGTGGTGCTGGGCCTCGCCGGTTCCCAGTCTGAGGTCGTCGCGGAGTTTCGAGAAGTGGGTGCCGGGGTGGGCGGAGACGTAGCCGGCGATGGCGTCGGGCGCGTCGCTGTCGCTCCCGCTGTCACCGAACCGGGCAAACGGGCTCGCGGCGCCCAGCGCCGCGAACCGGCGAAGCGTCGCTCGCTTCTCTTCGTCTACCTCACCCTCCCGGACCATCTACTCTAGATACGGTGAGTCAGGGTATAAAGACGTTCGGTCCAGTTAGTTACCAGCGTCCGAACCGTCGCCCGACTCGTCGATCTCGGCGTCCATCTCCTCGATGACCTCGTCGGCGCTGTCGACGCCGGCGTCCTCGCCGTGTTTGATCTTCTGGGCCTCCTGTTCCATCGCCTCGACGTCGACCTCGGCCTCCTGGTCGATCTGCCCGAGGATCTCCTCGATGTCGTCCAGCCCCAGCATCTCGCGGGTCTCCTCGTCGAAGTCGAGGGCGTCGAGCACGTGGCCGTTCTGCTTGACGTCGCTGCCCGAGAGGTGCTTGCCGTAGCGGCCCACGAGCGAGGTGAGCTCCTGGGGGAGGATGAACGTCGTGGACTCGCCCTGGCCGATCTCGGCGAGGGTCTCCATGCCCTTGTCGATGACGGCGCGTTCGCCCATCGACTCGGCGGATTTCGCACGCAGCACGGTCGAGATCGCGTCACCCTGGGCTTCCAGGATCTGGCTCTGCTTCTCACCCTGGGCGCGGATGATGTTGGACTGCTTGTCACCCTCGGCGGTCTCGATGGCGGAGCGCCGCTCACCCTGGGCTTCGAGAATCATGGCACGGCGTTTCCGCTCGGCGGAGGTCTGTTGCTCCATCGCCTGCTGGACGTCCTTCGAGGGGTTGACCTCGCGGACTTCCACACTCTCGACGCGGACGCCCCACTCGTCGGTGGGTTCGTCCAGTTCCTTGCGGATGCGGGCGTTGATCTCCTGGCGCTTGTTGAGCGTGTCGTCCAGTTCCATGTCGCCCAGGACGGCACGGAGGGTGGTCTGGGCGAGGTTCGAGACGGCGCGCTCGTAGTTGTCGACCTCGAGGAAGGCCTTCTTGGGGTCCATCACCTTGATGTAGACGACGGCGTCGGCGGTGACCGGCGAGTTGTCGCGGGTGATGGCTTCCTGTCGCGGGACGTCGAGCGTCTGGGTCCGCATGTCGAAGCGGGTGACGTCCGAGACGAAGGGGTAGATGAAGTGGATCCCCTGGTCGAGGATGCCACGGTACGTCCCGAGGACGGTGTAGGCCCCCTTCTGGTACGGGCGGATGATGACGACGCTGGAGTACACCAGCGCGATGGCCATGATGAGGAGGACGACGGTGACGAATCCGAGGAGCCCTCCTACGAGCGATTGCAGCGGTACTAACGCGGGGAACATTACGCTAGAGACTCGGACTCGCCGAAAGAAAAACCTTGGGTACCCGTGACAGGAATCTACGATTCGGAACCGCGTCAGGCGGTCTCGGACTCGAACTCCGAGTCGTCTTCGGTCGATCGGGACCGATCACGTTCCAGCGCCCGGTCGATGTCGTCGGTCCCTTCGACCGACTCGACCTCGAGTACGTTGCCGCCGCCGGGGTCGACGACCATCACCTCGGTGCCGACCTCGATGACGCCCTCGACACACCGGGCCTGGTAGTAGGGGTTGAAGCCGCCGTCTTCCAGTTTGACCTCGCCCTCGCTCTTGGTCACGCGCTCGGTGACGGTGCCAAACTGGCCGCGCAGGGAACTCGAGGAGAGGGTCTGGCCCCGCTCGCCGCCGGCGAAGTCGAGTTTCCGGTAGGCCCACAGCGTGGCGCCCGTCGAGAGCAGGACGACGGCCGCGAGGATGAGGGGTGCGAAGATGCCCAGGCCTGCGGGAATGAAGAGCCCGACCAGGCCCGCGGTCAGCAGCGCGACGCCGAGGACGAAGAAGTGCGTCCCCGGGGCGAACGCCTCCGCGACGATGAGCCCCGACCCGGCCAGGAACAGCAACAGGGAGAGCGAGAGACTGAACAGTGATTCTGCCTGGAGAGGGACGAGGGGGACGACGGACAGCGGGTCGACCATACCTACTGTAGTGTCGGCACGGGATTAAGTGTCCGGGTTGGTCCGGGTGAAAAACCCGTAGAGAAGCGCGGTACCGGCGACGACGCCGGCCGTGAGCGCCCCCAGCGTCTCCGGGGTGTACATCGACGCCCCGACGAACATCCGGCCGACGGCGAGGGCGGCGACGTAGACGCCCAGCGCGACGAAGACGACGTTCTCGAGGCGGGGCCGACCGGGGGTCACCTCCAGGTCCGGCGCGAACGACCCGGCCACGGCCCTCGTCGTCCTCGGCCTCCTGGACCATCTGGTCCGGCACGGCGTCGACCAGCCGCTCGGTGTCGATCGACCCGTTGCCCTGCTCGGGCCCGCCGGCTGCCTCCTCGCCGGCGGCCTGGCGGTCCTCGCGCTGGGCGACGTCGCGGTCCTCTTCTGACTGTCGCCACCCGCCGTCGTCTGCCATGTTCCCGGATACGTGACGAGGCTACAAAAGGTCTCGTGACCCTACCGGACGCGCGTCCCCAGCGGCGCGTCCTCGTGAGTGGTCAGCAGGTCGGCCGCCTCGCCGGCGGCGAGCACCATCCCGTTGGACTCGACGCCGAACAGTTCGGCTTTCTCCATGTTGGCCAGCAGGATAACGCGCGTCCCGGGCAAGTCCTCGTGGTCGTGGAGCTGGCGCAGGCCGGCGACGACCTGGCGGACCTCGTGGCCGATGTCGACCTCCAGTCTGAGGAGTTTGTCCGCTCCCTCGACCGGCTCTGCGGTGAGAATCTCGCCGACGCGCATGTCGACGCCCTCGAAGTCGTCGAAGCTGATGCGCTCCTCGACGAGCGGGTCGAGGTCGGCCGCGGCCTCGTCGGCGTCGCCCTCGTCGGTTTCGTCCGACTCGTCCTCGCTGGCGGCCGAGACTCGAGATGCCAGTTCCTCGTTCAGGGCCTCGACGTGGTCGTCCTCGACCTGCGCGAACAGTTCCTCGGGTTCGCCGAACGCGGCCGGCGGCGCCTCGAGCGCGGTGTCGAGGGGCACGTCGGCGACGGAGCCCTCCTCGTTCAGCTGGCCCCAGAGCCGTTCGGCCTTCCCCGGCAGGACCGGTTGCATGACGACGGCGACGGCCTTGGTCAGCTGGACGCAGTCGCGGATGACCTGCGCGGCCCGGTCGGGGTCCTCGCCGACGAGGTTCCAGGGCTCGTTGCGCTGGATGTACTCGTTGCCGTAGTTCGAGAGGTCGATGGCCACCTCGGCCAGCGAGCGGACGTCGTAGTCACGGACGGCGGCCTCGAACTCGTCGAGCGACTGTTCGATGCGCTCGCGGACGTCGTCACTGACGTCGGCCTCGGGCGTCCCGTCGTAGTTGCGCTCGGCAAAGAGCAGCGAGCGGTAGATGAAGTTCCCGACGTTGCCGACGAGTTCGCCGTTGACCCGCTCCTGGAAGCGGTCCCAGGAGAAATCCACGTCGGATTCGAGCCCGGCGCCGGTGGTGATGTAGTACCGGAACAGGTCGGGGTGGAAGCCGGCGTCGAGGTACTCGTCGGCCCACACCGCGCGGTTGCGAGAGGTCGAGAGGGCCTTACCGTCGATGCCGACGAAGCCAGTGGCGAGAATCGCCCGCGGTTCGTTGAAGCCCGCGCCCCGCAACATCGCCGGCCAGAAGACGGCGTGGTGCTGGATGATGTCGCGGCCGATGACGTGGATTATCTCGCCGCTCCCGTCGGTCCACTCGTCGTCCCACGCGGTGCCGTGGTGCTCCTCGCCCTCGACCAGCCAGACGTCTTCCCAGTCGTACTCGTCGGCGCCGACGCGCTCGGAGTACTGCTTCGTCGAGGAGACGTACTCGATGGGGGCGTCGACCCAGACGTAGAGCACGAGGTCCTCGCCGTCGGCGTCGGCGGTTTCACCGCCTCCGTTTCGTTGCTCCTCCGGAGCAACGCTATCCTCACCGGGGTAGTCGATCCCCCAATCCATGTCGCGGGTGATACAGAGGTCCTGGAGTTCCCCTTCGATCCACTCGCGAGGCTGGTTCTGGGCGTTGTCCGTGCCTTCGAGTCGGTCGAGGAAGTCCTGGAGGTACTCCTGGAAGTCCGCGAGGCGGAGGAACTTGTGCTCGCGGGTGCGGTACTCCGCGGGGTTGCCCGTGATGGTGCTGACGGGGTCCTCGATTTCGCCGGGTTCGAGGTGGCGCTGACAGCCCTCGTCACACTCGTCGCCGCGGGCGAGTCGCCGCAGTAGGGACAGGTGCCCTCGACGAATCGGTCGGGGAGGGGCTGGTCCTCCTGGGTGTCCCAGGCGACCTCGATCTCCTTCTCGTGGACGTGGCCGTTGTCGATCCAGGAGCGGACGAACCGCTGGGTCATCTCCGTGTTCGTCTCGTCGTCGGTGTGGCCGTAGTTGTCGAACTCGACGTTGAACTGCGGGAACGTCTCGGCGTAGGTCTCGTGGTACTGGAGCGCGAACTCGGCGGGTTCGACGCCCTCCTCGGCGGCGTTGACGGCGACCGGCGTCCCGTGCATGTCCGACCCGCAGACGAAGGCAGTCTGCTGGCCGATGCGGCGCAGGGCACGCGAGAGAGCGTCCCCGTCGACGTAGGTTCGGAGGTGGCCGACGTGCAGGTCGCCGTTGGCGTACGGCAGCCCGCAGGTCACCACCGCCGGCTCCTCGGTCGGGAACTCGTCGTGGCTCATACCATGACGTGTGCCACCCGTCGAACAAAAGGAGGGCGGTTTGCCCCCGTCAGAGTGAGTCCTGTGACTGTGTCCCGGGACGACCGCTCGTCGTCGTGCGGTCGATACCGGAACGACTCACAGTGGTCACTATCAGTCGTCGTCGAAGTCCTTGTCGAGCTCGATGATCTCGACTTCCCAGTCGTGCGTCGACCCGCGGGTCTGGAACTCCCACGAACCGCGGACGTCGACGTCGTTCTTGATGGCTTTCTCGACTACCGCTGCGAGTACGGCTTCGAAATCTGCCGCGGTGCTGAGTTCGACGTCGCCTAATCGGTCGCGTGTCATGGTTGGTCTGTGCCGAGGTCCTCATCCGAAGATGGGCGTCACACCGACCTTACACACGCCGACAAGGTCTGTTATCCGCGGAGGGTATTCGGTCTGTCACTCCCTACATCTGCAAGACAGATAGGCCTGCCGTTTACCATGGTACACCAGGTTGCAAATTCAAGCATGGTACACCAAGCCGCCCATATTTACACCCGTCGGGCCCGAATTCAGTACGAAGGAAATGAGCGTCATCGCGCAAGTACGTATTCCTGCCTCCTCGTTCGAACTGGGGCGCGTCCTCGAGATGCAGGGTGAAACTACCATCGAACTCGAAACCCTGGTTCCACTCGGTGAGCGGGCCGTCCCGTTCTTTACCGTCTTCGAGGAGTCGCGAGAGGCGTTCGAAGAGAACGTGCGCGACCATCCCTCGGTCCAGAGCATCAAGATCGTCACCAAACACGACGACAGGACGTTGTACGCGCTCAAGTGGACGGTGTCCCGTGACCTGTTATTCGAGGGACTGAAAAAGAGCCGGGCGCAGTTGCTGCGCGGCACTGGAATGGCGTCCACCTGGGAGTTCGAACTCAGATTCCGCGACCACGAAGGGCTCAGCGAGTTTCAGGAGTACTGTTCGGACGCTCACATCCCCCTCGAGGTGGGACGGATATACAATCCCACCAGGCCCGGTAGCGGGCCGTGGTACGGGCTCACGCCCACACAGCGCAACACGCTGAAGACTGCCGTCGAGGGCGGGTACTACTCGATTCCGCGGAAGATGTCGACACAGGACCTCGCAGACACCTTCGACATCTCCGACCAGGCGGTCACCGAACGCCTCCGGCGTGCCATCGTGACGCTCGTCGACAACACGCTCGTCGCAGCGATGGACGACGACGAGTTCGAGCCAGTCGACTAAGTGCTCGGGCCGTCGTGGAATGACATGGTGGTGCGCAGGTGACATAGGACGTGAATACCCTTGTGGACCAAGGTGAACGAGTATATTCGAAAAAGAACAAAGATACCTATGGATTTGGGGGACGCTTTCGACCGCGCTTTGGAGGCAATCGGTCACGAACATCGCCGACAGTTGCTCCTCGCGTTACTCGACGACCCGGAACCGGGCAGCGATACCCCCCTGAAGGCCGAGAGCGTCCTCGGCGGGACAGGTTCGCCGTCTGACGAACAATCTATGCAGGTGCTGCTGGCGCACGTGCACCTCCCGAAACTCGAATCGATGGGCTACATCGAGAGAGGGACCGAGCGAGACGCGATTCACAGAGGGCCGAACTGGGACGAAGTCGAACCGCTGCTCGTTTTGCTTCGTGACCACGGTGACACCCTCCCCAGCAACTGGGTCAGCCGCCGTGCATCGGACTGAGGCCGGTATCAAGCGGGACCGGAACAGTTCTGACTCCGGACCGCCGCGGTGACCTCGCTGCACGAAGATGATGCCAATCGTCGACTGATCTTCGGACGGCGAACGAACGTTCGTGGGTGGCTCAATCCAGCAGTTCCACGGCACCGAAGGCGACGAATCCCGTGAGCACGAGATCGACGTCCTCGTGGGACTCGTCGGCTCGCGGCCGGCTATCCTCGGTCGCGCCGAACAGCGGCAGGACGTCGATACGGACGTTCCACTCGCGCGGGACGCGGATCTCGGCACCCCCAAAGATGGTCGTGGCACTGACGTGGGCCGGCGGGTCGGCGATGGTCGCGTCCCGCAGGTCGAGTTCGACCCCGCCGAAGATGGCGGTCAGGTCGGCGTTGCGGAACGATTGGGATGTGACGCGGCGCTCGGCCCCGCCGAAGAACGCAAAGAGATTCGTGGCGTCGCTGGAGGCGGCCCGCGCCCGGGCCCGGTACTGCCCGAGGACGAGCGAGACGCCGAAAAGGATGACCAGCAGCGGCCAGAACTGCAGGACGTCGCCCGCGGCGAGCACGTCCAGCGCGACCAGTTGCCACGCGAGCGCGACCAGGACGACCAACAGCGGGCCGACGATGTTCCGGAGGCCACTCGATATCAGAGCGTAGAGCCCCAGAAGGATGAACAGCGACGGGACGAAGCGGAAGAGACTCCCGACGTCGAACAGTCCCGTCGACCGGGCGAGTAGTGCGAGTCCGATGAGGACGATGATACCACCGAGGAGGGTCTGGGCGGTGAGGCGGCGCGTTGCCATGGGCGAGAGTACTCAATCATATTACATAACGTTGCGCCCGCGGGCAGAACCCCCCGCCGCCGTCGCTTACAGCAACGCCAGCGTCCCGCTCGCCAGCCCGATGGTCACGAGCAGGCGGCCGGCGCTGCCCGCCCACGTCGCGGCGCCGAACTTGACGTAGTCCTCCTCTAACACCGTGAAAGCGTAGATGGACAGCGTGTCGGGGAAGAAGGGGACACAGAGGGCCAGCGCCAGGCCGACGTAGCCGAACTTCTTGGCCAGCTGGACGGTCTGGCGCTCGGACCACTCGATGACGTCGAACCGCGAGTTCTTGATGCGACGGACGAGCGGGCCGTACTCCTTTGCCTCCTGGCCGATGTGGAAGGCCACGAGGCTCCCCATCGCCTTGCCCGTCGCGCTGGCGATGATTATCATGGCGAGGTTGCCCGTCGTCGAGAGGCCGAGACGGAGCGTCTCGGCGGGGACGAGGACGACTTCGCTCGGCAGCGGCAGGATGAACGCGATGAGGAAGGAGTACACCGCGATGATGGCCAGCCCGGTCGGCCCCGTGGCGGTACAGACGGCCTCCTCAAGCAACGAGAGGCCCCCGCCGTGAGTCGTACACTCCCCGAGGAAGGCGAACATCGGAACGACCGAGCCAATCACGTCCACACCCCCCCTTGCAACCAGTGGGTTCTAAATCTTGGTATGTGCTCTCAGGAGACCGCTATATCGTTGACAGGTTCGCCCGGTCCACGGCCCAGGTGCCTCAGTACCAGTCCAGATCCGCGACCGACCACCTTTTGCTGCCTCGGGTGCGCTCCGCGCACCGCTCGTTGCAAAACCTGGGGGAAAACCGCCATCTCGCTTCGCTCGAGGCCGTGAACCGGCTCAATACCAGTCCAGATCCGCGACGAACGACCGCAGCATCGACCGGGTGACGTGGGGCATGCAGACGACGCGCATCTCGCCCGAACCCGTCTTCGAGACGCGCCAGCCCCGGTCGCGGAGTTCGTCGGTCATCGGCACCGAGAGGTCCGCCGCGACCAGCGGGAGTTCCGGGCCGACGACGTCGTGGCCCCGTGCGTCGAGCTGTTCGGCCAGCCACTCGGCGTTGGCCATCGAGCGCTCGTACTGCTCGCGGTACCCGTCGGGCCACAGCGCCTCCATCGCGGCGACGGCCGAGGCCACGCCGGCCCCGGACCGGGTCCCCGTCAGGGTCAGCTGGTCGGTCGACTCCAGATACGGCGTCTCGACGGCGAGGTCGTCGAGCAGGGAGCGCGAGCGCGCCAGCAGGCCGCCGGCCGGTACGACGGCCTGGCCCACCTTGTGCGGGTCGATGGTCATCGTGTCGACGTCGGCGTGCCCGAAGTGCCACGCGTGGTCGGTGAAGGGGAGGTAGAAGCCACCCCAGGCCGCGTCGATGTGACAGAGCGCGCCGGCGTCGGCCGCGAGGTCCGCGATCGCGGGGATGGGGTCCACGAAGCCGTACTCCGTCGAGCCGGCGACGCCGACGACACAGACGGTGTCCTCGTCGGCCAGCCGTTCCATGGCGTCCACGTCGACGCGGTGGTCACGGGCCGGTGCGGTGCGCAACTCGACGCCGAGCACGTCGGCGGCCTTCGTGAACGAGAAGTGGGCGTGGACCGGCGCGACCACGTTCGGGTCGTCGGTGTCGGCCCGGTTGCGGGCGAGTCGCAGTGCCTGGATGTTTGCCTCCGTCCCGCCGGAGGCGATGTAGCCAGCGGGGTCGTCGAGTCCGGCGAGCTCGCCCAGGTAGTCGACGGCCTCCCGCTCCTGGTCGGCGATGGTCTCGTAGGTGCCCGGGTCGCCGGGGTTGGTCGCGAGAAAGCGCTTGGCCGCCTCGTAGGCCGCAGGATGGGGGACGGTGCACATCGACGAGAGCACCCGGTCGAAATCCTGTGGCTCGGCCCGCTGGAGCATGCTGTCGGCAGTGACGGGGGGAACTGGTTTATCGGTTTTGTTCGACACCCTGCTGGTCGGACTGCTGCCGTGTCGCCGCCACACGAGGTTAAGTAGCACCCACGGCCATCATGCAAACGATGCAGGCAGTTCAGTTCGACACGCACGGCGACCGAGACGTGCTCACCTACGACGAGTTCCCGGACCCGGAGTGTGGCCGCGACGAGGTGCTCGTGGACGTGAAGGCGGCCTCGCTGAACCACCTCGACGTCCACACCCGGCGGGGGTTGCCGGGCGTCGACCTCGACATGCCCCACATCCCGGGCAGCGACGGCGCGGGCGTCGTCACGGCGGTCGGCGAGGACGTCACGCGGTTCGAAGAGGGTGACCGGGTCGCGCTACTGGCGGGCAAGAGCGGCGGCGACGACGAGTTCAGCCGGAAGGGCGACCCGACGCTGGCCCCCGACTTTCACATCATCGGCGAGCACGTCCGCGGCGTCCACAGCGAGCAGGCCGCGATTCCCGAGGCCAACCTCGCGCCGGTCCCCGAGGGCGTCGACTGGGAGACGGCCGCGGCCGCCCCGCTCGTGTTCATGACCGCGTGGCGGATGCTCCGGGACCGTGGCGACCTCAAGGTCGGCGAATCAGTGCTCGTCCTCGGGGCGTCGGGCGGCGTCGGCCACGCCGCCGTCCAGGTCGCCGCAGAGACCGGCTCGGAGGTGTTCGCGACGGCCAGCACCGACGAGAAGCTGGCCTACGCCGAGGAACTGGGCGCCGACCACACCATCAACTACGCCGAGGACGACTTCGCCGGCGAGATTCGGGACCTGACGGACTACCGCGGCGTCGACATGGTCGTCGACCACATCGGGGCCGACACCTGGCGCGACTCGCTGAAGAGTCTGGTGAAGGGCGGGCGAGTCGTCACCTGCGGCGCGACGACCGGCGGCCGACCGGAGACGGACCTCAACCGCATCTTCTGGAACCAGCTGCAGGTCATCGGCTCGACGATGGCCACGCCTGGACAGGCCGAGGAGGCTCTGGAACTCGTGTGGGACGGCACGTTCGAGCCGCGCATCCGCGAGACGCTGCCGATGAGCGAGATCCAGGAGGCCCACCGGCTCATCGAGGAGCGCGAGGGGTTCGGCAAGGTGGTCGTCGTCCCGGACAGCGAACTCTGAGGGTCAGCGGACCGATTCGAGCAGGAGGCGCTGTTCGACGCGCTTGACCTCGTGCTGGACGTCCCGGACCGCGTCGATGTTCGCCGAGATGGAGGTGACCCCCTCGTCGACGAGGAACTGGACCATCCGCGGCTTCGAGGCCGCCTGCCCGCAGATGCTCGTCGCGACGTCGTACTCCCGGCAGGTGCCGATGACCTTGCCGATGAGGTCCAGCACGGCGGGGTGGAGTTCGTCGAAGCGGTCGGCCACGTTGTTGTTGTTCCGGTCGACCGCCAGCGTGTACTGGGTGAGGTCGTTGGTCCCGAAGGAGACGAAGTCCAGGCCCGCCTCGCACAGCTGCTCGATGCCCAGTGCGCTGGCGGGGGTCTCTATCATCACGCCCCAGTCGCGTTTCTCGGGGTCGACGCCGACCTCCTCCATCAGCGCCTTCGCGCGCAGGACGTCCTCGGCGTCGGTCACCAGCGGGAGCATCAGCTCGACGTTGTCGTAGCCCAGGTCGTAGAGGCGCTCGAACGCTCGCAGTTCGAGTCTGAACTCGTCTGGCCGGTCGAGCGAGCGCCGGATGCCTCGGTAGCCCAGCATCGGGTTGTGCTCGCTGGGTTCGTCCTCGCCACCCTGGAGCTGGCGGAACTCGTCGGAGGGGGCGTCGAGCGTCCGGACCCGGACCGGCCGGGGGTAGAACGCTTCCGCGACGCTCCGGACGCCGTCGACGATCTCGTCGACGTAGGCGCGCTCGCCGTGGTCCTCGACGTATCGCGCGGGCGTCTTGTTCGTCGAGAGGATCATGTGCTCGATTCGGAGCAGGCCCACGCCGTCGGCGCCCGTCGCGGCCGCCCGTTCGGCCGCCTCCGGGATGGAGACGTTGACCTTCACCTCCGTGCCCGTCATCGGCTTGACTGGCGAGTGGGGCTCGACGCTCGGGACGTCCTCCTCCTCGGCGTCCTCGGAGATGTCCGTCCCCTGTTCGACGGTGCCCATATCGCCGTCGAGCGTGACCCGCTGGCCGTCGCGCAGGCGGTCGGTCGCGTCGTCGGTGCCGACGACCGCCGGTACGCCGAGTTCCCGCGAGACGATCGCCGCGTGGCTCGTCATCCCGCCCTGGTCGGTGACGAGGCCGGCCGCGCGCTTCATCGCCGGCACCATGTCCGGGGTGGTCATCTCGGTGACGATGATGTCGCCTTCCTCGACCTTGTCTAAGTTGTCGAGCTTGTCGACGATCTTGACGGTGCCGGTCACCCGCCCGGGGCTGGACCCGAGCCCGGAGAGGCGGACGTCGTCGCTCGGTGCCTGCATCGATCCACCGTCTGCGGCGCCGGCGCCCTCCGTCGGTTCGGCCCGCTCGGCACTGGCCGTCGGGGCGCTCGTGCCCTCGTCGATGGTCGTGATGGGGCGGGACTGCAGGAGGTACACCTCGTCCTCGAAGATGGCCCACTCGACGTCCTGTGGCGTGTCGTAGTGGGCCTCGACGCGCTCGCCGACCTCGACGAGGCGGTGTATCTCCTCGTCCGAGAGCACGCGCTCCTCGCGTTTCTCCTCGGGGACGGAGCGCTCGATGGTCTCGCCGTCGTCACCGCGAACGCACATCACCCGCTTGTCGGCGACGGTCACCTCCTCGATCTCGCCGGTGGTCCGGTCGACGACGTAGTTGTCGGGCGAGACGGCCCCCGAGACGACGGCCTCGCCGAGGCCCCAGGCGGCCTCGAGGATTGCCTTGGGCGCGCCCGTCGAGGGGTGGCTGGTGAACATGACGCCCGACTTCTCGGCGTCGACCATCTGCTGGACGACGACGGCGATGTTGACCACGTCGTGGTCGAAGCCGTTCTCCTTGCGGTAGTAGATCGCCCGCTGGGTGAAAAGCGAGGCCCAGCACTCCTTGACCCGCCGGAGCAGGTCCGCCCGCGAGACGTTGAGGTAGGTGTCCTGTTGCCCGGCGAACGAGGCGTCAGGCAGGTCCTCGGCCGTCGCCGAGGAGCGGACGGCGACGTCGGCGTCGCCCATCTCGTCGTAGGCCGCGAGCAGGTCCTCGCGGACCTCCGGGGGCAGGTCCGTCTCGAGGATCAGTTCCTGGGCACGCTCTGCCGCCTCCGCCAGCGCGTGCGAATCGTCGGTGTCGACGTCGACCGCCTCGAACAGCGGTTCGTCGATGCCGGTTGCTTCGATGAACGACCGATACGTGTCGGCAGTGACGACGAACGCCGACGGGACCGGGAGCCCCGCCGCGGTCAGTTCTCCGAGGGACGCCGCCTTGCCACCGACCGTCTCGAGGTCGTCGGCACCGATGTCGTCGAGCCACAATGTAGGCATTGACTCGTCTGGAAGATCACGAACATGAACTATGGGTCTTCCGGTCACGGCATCCGAGGCCGGTGGTTTACTCGGGGGCGAACAAATCAGACCTCGATGATGTCGTCGTCCGCGTCCGCCTCCGGGACCGCCAGCGATCCGTCGAGCGTCGTCACGGCCCGCCCGCCGATCCACACCTCGTGCCCGTCGGTGTCCACCTTCACGGTGCCAGGGCGGTCGAGGAAGTGCCCCTGCTCGACGACGACCTGGTCGACGGTGTCGTCGAGGGCGCCCTGCCGGCGGACGTGGGCCGCGCAGGCCCCCGCGGCCGTCCCGGTCACCGGGTCCTCGTCGACGCCGACAAGCGGCGCGAACGCCCGGCCGTGCAGGGTCGCCTCGCCACCGATCGTGTCGAACGTGAACGCGTACAGCCCCAGCGCGCCGACGTCCTCACAGAGCGCGGCGATGGCGTTGCGATCGGGATCGGCCCCGCTCAGGTGCTCGAAGTAGTTTACCGGCACCAGGAGCCACGGGAACCCTGTGTCGCCGACGGCGAGTGGCATGTCCGCGCCGACGTCCCGCAGCGTCGCGTCGTCGACGCCGAGCGCGTCGGCCACGGCGTCCAGCGGATAGTCGACGAGTTCGACGTCGGCCGTGCCCTGGTCGGTCCAGACCGTCCCGTCGAGCTTGCACTCGACGTCGAAGGTCCCCCGCTCGGTCGCCATCGTGTACTCGCCGGCCTCGAGCGCCCCGCGCTCGAACAGCGCGGCGTGAGCGGCGACCGTCGCGTGCCCGCAGTTGTCCACCTCCTGTTCGGGCGTGAAAAAGCGGAGGCGCCGGTCGGCGGCCTCGCTCGGCAGGACGAACGCCGTCTCGCTGGCGCCGAGTTCGTTCGCGATGGCCTGCAGCTGGTCGTCGGCCAATCCGTCGGCGTCCGGGACCACCCCGGCGGGGTTGCCCGCCATGGGTTCGTCAGCGAACGCGTCGACGAGCAGCGCCTGTCGCGTCTCCATGGCCTCCCGTTCGACCACGCCCGGGTTAGTTCTGCTGGTGGCCGCGGCCACCCGGGCGGTCCAGGGACGTTCTGAAACCGTTAAGGTCCCACGCGGACCGACTTCCCCCATGGGCGAGTTACCGGACGAGTTCCCGTGTACCATCACCAACTGGGAGTACATCTACGGCCTCTGTCGCGACGTGGCCGACGACGTCAAGGCCGCCGAGTTCGACCCCGACGTCGTCGTCGCGCTGGCCCGCGGCGGCTGGTTCGGGGGCCGCTGTCTGTGTGACTTCCTCGGCCTGGACGACCTGGCGAGCCTGAAGATCGAGCACTACGTCGGGACGGCCCAGACCGGCGAGGAAGCCGAAGTTCGGTATCCCCTCGCCGACGGCGCCGTCGCCGACAAGGACGTGCTCATCGTCGACGACATCGCCGACACGGGCAAGTCCATCGAGACGGCCGCGGAGACGGTCCGCGAGCGCGACCCGAACAGTGTCAGGACGGCGACGCTGCAGCTGCTCGACACCAGCGAGCACGAACCGGACTTCGTCGGGGAGTACTTAGAGGAGTGGACCTGGGTCGTCTACCCGTGGAACTTCGTCGAGGACATGTGCGAACTCCTCGCCGGCGTCATGGAGAAAAGCGACGCGACGGTCCACGACGAGGACGGCGTCCGGGAGTTGCTCCGGTCGTACCACGACGTCAGCCACACCGAACTGGAGATCGCCCAGCCCGGCCGCCTGGGGGAGGTCCTGACCGAGATGGAGCGACGTGACATCGTCACCGCGACCGGGGACGGCTGGCGACTGCGCGAGTGAGGGCTGGGCTACCCGCCCCGTAGTTTCTTGCGGGCGGCGCGCGTTGTCGGGCCATGCCCAGGACTGCCGTCGTCGCCGGCGTCGGCCCCGGTCTCGGCGCATCGCTCGCCCGCCGCTTCGTCGACGAGGGGTGTCGGGTCGCCCTGCTCGCCCGTTCGGAACAGTTCGTCTCGACGCTCGCCGCCGACCTCGGGGGCGACGCGCTGGCCGTGCCCACCGACATCAGCGACCCGGGCGCCGTCGCGGTCGCCTTCGAACACGTCCGCGAGCGGTTCGGGCCGGTCGACGTCCTGGTGAACAACGCCAGCGGTGCGGCCTGGGCTGGAATCCGAGACATCGACCACGACGCGTTCGCGGACGCGCTGGCCGTCGGCGTCGAGGGCGCGCTCTACTGCTCGCAGGAGGCCGTCGAGGACATGCTCGCCGACGACGGCGGGACGATCATCTTCACCGGCGCCACGTCGGCCGTGCGGGGGCGCGACGGCGCGGTCGGATTCAGCGCCGCGAAGTTCGGCGCCCGCGGGCTGGCCGAGTCGATGGCGCGCGAACTCGGGCCCGAGGGCGTCCACGTCGCCCACGTCGTCATCGACGGACAGATACGCCCCGCGGACCCCGAGGAGCGAGGGCGAGCCGACGAGACGTACCTCGACCCCGACGCAATCGCGGCGTCGTACTGGGACCTCGTCGAACAGGACCGCTCGGCCTGGACGCCGGAACTCGACCTCCGTCCACACGTCGAGGAGTTCTGACTCAGTCGACCGGCCCCTCCACCAGGCGGTCCTCGTGGAGTTCGATCCACTCGCGCAGAGGGGCCCGGATGCCGTCGACGGTGACCGTGACGCTGCCGTTCAGCCCCCACCTGGCCGTCGGCGCGTCCTCGCCGAACCGGAGGGGCACCGCCACCTCGAGGTCCTCGAGTTCCAGTTCGAAGGACTCGTCCCGGTCGACCGTCTCGTCGAGCAATCGCTCGATTGCGAGACGAACCTCCTCGGCGTCAGGTTCGAGCAGGGGCGCGTGGTTGCTCATAGCCGCCGGTACGTCGGCCACGTACGTCGTTGTTTCCCCTGTTTAGGACAGCAGTGTGTACTTCAGCAGCAATCGGTTCAGAGAGCCAGAAAGCCCCGGCTGTCATCGGGCGCGAAGCGCCCGATTGCCCACGAGACCTTCGGTCTCGCCCTGGCTGAACTCGGGGGTGGTTCGAGAGACCGGCGGTCTCTCGTCATCTGCTCACGGGCCGTTGGCCCGTTCGCAGGGTCGTGGGACTCAGTGAGTCCCACGCTCATCACGAAAATCTTCGATTTTCGAACGACAGCGAGCCGCGGGTCGCGTGGGACCGACGGTCCCACGTCTTGATGAGCGGGCCTTGCGCGGCGCTACGCGCCGCGAAGTCGAGGCGGCGAAGCCGCCTCGCTGCCTGCGAACCAAAGCCGATAGCGCGGGGGCTTTCTGGCTGGTTACGGCTATCGTCTCGTAACTAGCACTGCCGGCTGGACGGTGCGAAGCCATCGAACGGCCGGGACACACCCGCTGACTATTCCGCCCTGTTCACGAGAAAGACGCCCACCACGAGTAGCGCACCCCCACCGACCACACTGAGTCCGGTTCGCTCGTCCAGGAGGACGGCTCCGAGGGCGACGCCGACGACCGGCTGGGCGAAGAAGTACACCGCGACCGTGCTGGCGTCGGCGTACTCCATGCCCTTGTACCAGCAGTACCAGGCCGCCGCGGTGCTCAGGAGGCCGAGATAGAGCACGGCGCCGACGACGGGGAGCGTCATCGAGACGGCGCTGAGGGCGTCCGGGCGGACGTACAGTTCGACCGGGACCAGCGCACCGAACAGCGGCACCGACAGGACGGTGGCGTAGGTGGCCGTCTCGAGTGCGGAGTACCGTTCGATGAGCGGTTTCGCGTACACGGAGAACGCGGCGAAACTGAACGCCGAGAACAGGAGGAGGCCGCCACCGATACCGCTTCCGCTCGCCAGCGCACGCAGGTCGTACTGGCCCAGGAGGACGACGAGCGTGCCGACACAGGCGAGTCCGATACCGGCGAGCTTCCCGCCGGTGAGGCGCTCCCCGAGCGCGGCCACACCGAGTCCGACCATGAACACGGGCGTCAGGATGGTGAGCAGCGACCCCTGGCTCGCGTTCGTCAGGTCCGTGCCGACGAACTGGGTCGCGAGCGCCGCCGTGAGCCAGACCGCGAGCGCGGCGAACCGCCGCCACTCCGCCCGGGAGAACGACCGGGTCGGCGTCGTCAGCCAAACGACCAGATAGAGCACGCCCGCACCGAGTGCGACGCGGAGGAAGGCGAGCGTGAGCGGCGGGATCTCGCTGAACCCACTTGCTGACGACGTACATGCCGCCCCACACGACCGCCGCGAGAAGCGGCGCGGTCGCCAGGATCCGTTCGCGGTCCATCAACCGACTGTCTGTCCACGGGGATTAAGACCTCGTGGATTCGTCACCGGACGGGGTCTGTCTTTCAGACAGGGGCCCCGGGTCACCGAGGGAGCTCGAGCGCGTCGACAGCGGCCCCAGAGCGAATCCCCTCGGCCGGCTGAGCGTCGTCGGCCCCGTCGCCGTCAGCCCAACACCAGCGGGATTGGGACGAAACAGAGCGCGCCGAGCACGAGCGTCAGCAGGCCCACGGCCTTGCGTCTACCCCCGAGCGGCGACTCGTCGACGGGCGTCACCGTCCCGGCCTGGCTGAACACCAGCGTCAGGAAGCCCCAGAACGCCCACAGCGCCGCCGCACGGCCGCCCTCGAAGACGTAGAGGTAGCCGGCCAGGCCGAACAGCGCCAGGGGGACGGCCCGCTGGACGAGGCGCATCCGGTCGCCGACCAGCGCACGGGTGACGTGTGCGCCGTCGAGCTGCCCGACCGGGAGCAGGTTCAGGAAGGTCACGAAGGCGCCGACCCACCCGCCGATGACGACCGGGTTCGGCAGCAACGCCGGGTCGGTGTAGGTGAGTTGCTCGCCCATGAGCGCCGCGACGCCCTGGAGCAGGAGGGGGTAGCCGAGTTCGACGCGGGCGGCGATGCCGCTCGTGACCTCGACCGGCGGGAGCGTGACGCCGATCGCCGTGACGACCACCGTCGCCACCAGGCCGGCCAGCGGGCCAGCGACGCCGATGTCGAACAGGGCCCGGCGCGAGGGCATGTTGTCGCGCATCCGGATGACCGCCCCGAGCGTCCCCAGGAGGTTCGGAAGCGGGATGAAGTACGGGAGGCTCGCCTGCACCTCGTGGCGGCGTGACAGCGCGTAGTGGCCGAACTCGTGGACGGCCAGCACGCCCAGGACGGACGCCGCGAAGGGCCAGGCGGCCACCAGTGCGGTCGGGTCCTCGGTTACCGAAAGGCCGTACCACCGCGTCCCGGCCCACAGCGTCGAGAGGAGCGTCACCAGCGCCAGCGTGACGTTGACCCACGGGACCCCGTCGACGCCCAGCGACCGCTCGGTTGCGACCAGGACGTACTCGCCAGTCTCGCGGCGCAGCGAGACCCGATACCCCCGTTTGCGGAACCACGGCGCGACCCGCTGGACGACCTGTTCGGCCTCCGCCAGCGGTTCGCCGTAGTAGCGCACGCCGTCGCTGGGGGAGGTGTCCACCTCGTAGACGACGAACGTATCTGCCAGTCGCTCGGGGTCGGGGAGGCCCGCCGGCGACGACTGCTCTGCCATTAGGTTCCGTTAGGGCCGGAGCGGTTTAGACCTGTTTCCGCCGTGTGGCACCCCCAAACCGGGGTCAGTCCGCGATGGCCTCGCCCGATCCCGTCGCCGCGCTCGGGTCCTGGATCCAGAGGTCGCCGAAGAGATCGTCCTGTTCAAGGCGGACGCGGCCGCGATGCGCCAGAAAGAGCAGTCCGAGGAACGTCTCGACCCGGGACCCGCCGGCGGTCTCGATCTCGCGGTAGAGCACCTCGGTGCGCCCCTTGTCGTACTGTTCGCGAACGGCCGCGAACACGTCGTCGATGATGTCGTCGATGTGCTCGGCGTGGGCGGTGCCGGTGACGTCTTCCGCCGTCGGTTCGTCGTCGAGACGCATGTCGTCGGCCCCGCGGTAGTCCAGTTCCTGTGTCCCCCGGGCAAAGCCCTTGGGCGATCCCGAGGTGTCGTACTCGCGGGACTCCTTCCACCACGAGTCCCGTTCGGCGTCCCGGAGGTCGCGGACGAGCTCGTCCAGCGTCTGGGGCATCCCGCGGGCACGGCGGCGTTCGAGGCGCCGGTCCATCTCCGACTCCAGCGCGGCGAAGGGGTCGGGCTCTTCGATAGGCGTGCCCTCGGTCATCGCCTGTTCCCACGGCTCGGCGGGCTCGTCCTCCGGTTCGTCCTCGCCGAGCATGGCGTCGCTCTTCATGCGGACGAGCACCGACGCGTAGAACAGCGCCCGCCCGCCGGTCCGCAGGTCGCCCTCGTCGATGCGTTCGAGGAACTTGTCGGTGACCCGGACGACGTCGATGTCCCACGGGTCTATCTCGCCGTCGTCGGCGAGCTGGACGAGCACCTCGACCGGTTCGACGTCGTCCTCGTCACCGTCCGGCTGCTCGGCGTGCCCGTTCGTCCTGGAGTCCACGTCGTCGCCGGACTCGTCGTCGCCGAACAGCGAGTCGGCTGAGGAGGACTCGCCCGGCGGCTCGCGGTCGCGCGTGTCGTTGCCCTCCCCGCTCGACGTATTCGAGCGGCGTGGCCGCTCACGGTCGTCGTGCCCGGTGATGTCGAGGGGGATGTCGTCGTCAGTCATAGGTCAATCGTCCGCGGGCACCTCCTCGTCCTCCGGCCCGTCGCCGGAGAGGTCGATCCCGGTCACGGCGCTCACGTTGTCGCCCTGCATCATCACGCCGATGGCGCGCTCGGAGCGCTCCAGCAGGGCCGAACGGTGCGAGACGACGACGAACTGGGCGTCGCTGGCGAGTTCGTCGACCAGTTCGCCGACGAGGTCGGCGTTCTTCGCGTCGAGGAAGGCGTCGACCTCGTCTAACGCGTAGAACGGCGCGGGGTTGTGGCGCTGGATGGCGAAGATGAACGCCAGCGCGGTCAGTGACTTCTCGCCGCCGGACATCGCCGCGAGGCGCTGGATGGGCTTGTCGCCCGGCTGGGCCTTCATCGTCAGTCCGCCCTCGAAGGGGTCCTCCTCGTCTTCGAGGTGGAGGTGACCCGTGCCGTTCGAGAGGCGCTCGAAGATGTCCTGGAACTGCTCGTTGATGGCGTCGAACGACTCCATGAACGTCTCCTTCTTGCGGGCCTCGTAGGTCTCGATGCGGTCGCGGATGCCCTCGGCCTCCTCGACCAGCGTCTCCTTCTTGTCTTCCAGGTCGTCGAGGTCGTCGGCCACGCGATCGTACTCCTCGATGGCGCGCATGTTGACCGGTTCCAAGGCCTCCATCTCGCCGGCGAGGCGCTCGATCTCGGACTCGACGGTGTCGTGGTCGGGGACGTCCTCGGGGTCGTAGTCGCCGACCTGGGCTTCGAGCTCGTCGATCTCCCACTCGAGGCGGTCCTCGGTCTCGCGTTCGTCCTCGAGGTCGCGCTCGACCTCGGTGACGGCGGCCTGTTGCTCGTCGCGGGCCGCCTTGGCGTCCTGGAGGACCGACTTCAGGTCCTCGCGTTCGGACTTCAGGTCGGCGAGTTCGTCCTCGAGGGCCGCGACCTCGGCCTCTTTCTCGGCCTTTTCAGCCTGTTTCTCCTCGACCTTCGCCTCGAGGTCGACGATGCGCTCCTCGTGTTCGGCCTTGCGGTTCTGGGCGGCCTCGATGTCGTCGTGGAGATCCTCGACGGCGTCCTCGGCGTACTGTCTCTCCAGTTGCAGTTCGTTGAGCTCGGCGTCCCGGTCGTCCAGTCGGTCCTCCAGGGCGTCGATCTCGTCTTTGATCGTCTCGCGTTCGTCGGTCAGCGCGGGCAGCTCCGAGTCGGCGACCTCCGCTTCGAGGTCGTCGATGTCGGCCTGGAGCGTCGCAATCTCGTCGTTCTTGGCCTCGATGTCGGCCTCCAGCTCGTCCATCTCCTCGGCGACGGCCTCGCGCTGGCCCGCGATCTCCTCGAGATCGGCCTCGAGTTGCTCGATGCGCTCGCGGGTCTCTGCGACCTCGCGTTCGGTCTGTTCGATGCTGTTCTGGATGTCCCGGACCTGCTCGGTCGCGTCGGTCTCGCGGTCGCGGGCGTCGTCGAGGCGCTCCTCGACGTCCCGGAGGTCAGCGCGCACGTCGGCACGCTCGTCCTCGAGTTCGGTGATGCGCTGGGCGACGCGTTCGAGCTTGCCGGCCCCGCCCGAGAACGAGAAGCGCGTCCCCGAGGAGGAGCCCCCGGTCATCGCGCCGCTCTTCTCGACGAGGTCGCCGTCCAGCGTCACCATCCGGTAGTCGCCCATCAGCTCGCGGGCGGTGTCCATGTCGTCGACGATGACGGTGTCGCCCAAGACATAAGAGAAGATGCCCTGGTACTCGGGATCGAAGTCCACGAGGTTGTACGCGAAGTCGACGACGCCGTCGGCGCTGGGCAGGGACGGCAGGCTCCGCGGTTGCATCTGCGTGATGGGCAGGAAGGTCGCCCGCCCCGCGTTGCGCGATTTCAGGTACTCGATGCAGGACTGGCCGACGCCGTCGTCGTCGACGACGACATGGGCGAGTCGGCCGCCGGCCGCCGTCTCACAGGCGGTGGCGTACTCGGGGTCGACGCCGCCCAGCTGGCCCACCGTCCCGTGGACGCCCGCTCGGTCGGCGTTCAGGATGGCCGTCACCGCGCGGCCGTAGGAAGAGTCGCCGTCCTGGCCGGCCTTGGCCTCGAGTTCGGCGTACTCCTGCTGTTTCGCGCTGATCTCGTCCTCGAGGTCGTCTACGTCCGACTGCAGTTCCCGTTTCTCGGCGCGCAGGTCGTCGACCACCTCGCCGATGGTCGCTTTGTTCTTCTCTGCCTTCTCGAGTTCCGTCTCGAGATCCGCGATTTCGGCTTCGAGGTCCGGAATCTCGGCCTCCAGGTCTTCGATGGCGTCCCGCTTCTCGTCTTCCTCGTTCGAGCGGCGACGGGCCTCGTCCAGCAGGCGGTCTTGCTCGCGCTGGAGGTCGTTGCGCTCGCTTTTGAGCGTCTCTAAGCGCTCGCGCTTGTCCTCGAGCTCGTCTTTGACCTCCTCGAACTCCTCACCGACGGCGTCGATGCGCGACTGGACGTCCGCGAGCTCGCTCTCCTTGTCTGCGATGTCGGCCTTGACGTTGGATTTTGCGACCTTGGTCTCGCGGATGTCGCTCTCCAGGTCGTCGACCGTCTCCTGCTTGCGGTCGATCTTGACGAAGGCCTGGCGGCGCTCGTTCTCGGCGTCCTCGACAGCCGACTCGGCGGTCTCGATCTTGTCCTCGAGCCGCGAGATGTCGCCCTTGATCTCCTCGATCTCCCGTTTTATCGCGAGCTGTTCGTCCTCGCCCTTGCGCTCGATCTCGTTGTTGAGCTCGTGGAGTTCGTCCTCCAGGCGGATGACCTTCCCCTGGCGCTCGTCGAGTTCGGCCTGGAGCTCGGCGAGCTCCGACTCGAGGGCCTCGATGTCGTCGGTGACCGACTCGAGTTCCTCGCGCTTGTCCTCGAGTTCGGCGGCCTTCCGGTAGCCCTCGTACTCCTCTTTCTCCTCGCGCAGCGACTGGTACTCCAGGGCCGTCTCGCGCTCGTCCTCGAGCTGGTCGAGTCGGTCCTGTTTCTCCTCGATGCGCAGTTCGGCCTCGTCGATGCGGTCCTGGACCACCTCGAGTTCCTCGAAGGCGTCGGCCTTCTTCTGGTCGAACTGGGCGACCCCGGCGATCTCGTCGATGATCTCGCGGCGCGCGCCCGAGGTCATGTTGATTATCTCGGTGACGTCGCCCTGCATGACGACGTTGTACCCCTCCGGGGTGACCCCGGCCTGGGCCAGCAGGTCCTGGATGTCCCCGAGGTTGACCGAGCGGCCGTTGATGTAGTAGTAGGAGTAGTAGTTGTCCTCGGTCTCCTTGACCCGTCGCTTGATGGCGATCTCGTCGACGTCCCCGATGTCCTCCGTGCCGGCGGCGTTGACCACCTGCGCACGCTCCAGCGTCCGGTCGTCGTTGGCGAGGATGACCTCGACGCTGGCCTGGCGCTCGCCGCTGTACTCGGCGTCCTCGTCGGCGTGGCCGGGGTTGTAGATGAGGTCGGTCAGCTTCTCGGCGCGGATGCCCGACGTGCGGGCCAGGCCGAGCGCGAAGAGGACGGCGTCGATGATGTTGGACTTGCCCGAGCCGTTCGGGCCGCTGATGGTGGTGAAATCCTCGTAGAAGGGGATTCGGGTCTTGCGACCGAAGCTCTTGAAGTTGTCAAGGACGAGCTCTTTGATATGCATACGGTGGGCGGACCGTCTCCCTACGCGACGATGATGTCCGACTCCGAGTCCTCCGTAGACTCGGACTCTGCGTCGGCCTCGACGTCGCCGTCGGACCCGGCCGCGACTCCCTCCCTGTTGTCTGCCTCGTCGGTGCCCTCCGTGTTAGGTGTATCGGCCCGCTGGTGGCTCACCGTGCCGTCGTCGCCGAACCCGAGGTCCTCGTCGACGGCGCTTTCCAGTTCGCGGAGTCGGACCTTACACTCGACGAGTTCGTCTGTGAGCCCCTCGACGGACGCTTCCAGTTCCTTGACGTGCGCTTCGAGTTCCTCGACACGGTTGCCGCACATATGAGAACACCAACCGGTCCGGCCACTTATACCTACGTCAGACATTGACATATCTGTTGACAGGTCGGGCGCGCCACACAGGTGCCGGTTCGGCTCGAATCGGTCACGCGCCGGACCAGTCACGAACGGTACGTGTTCTCGACGTACGCGGTGACTGCATCGGTCATCTCGCAGTCGAAAGTCCAGCACCCGCGCCACTCGTTGTCGCCCGTCTCTTCGGCCACCAGCGCCGCCTTGGCCGGGTCCGGGCACCCGGTGTGGACGACGAACCAGGAGCGGCGGAGTTCCTCGGTCGGCGACGTGTAGACCGCGACGTCATCGCTCACCGAGGGGTCGCTGTCCGGGACGCCGTAGACCTGGACGTCGACGTCGCGTTCGACGAGTCGCTCGTAGACCCGGCGTGTCCCCCGTTCGTCGTCGATGCGGGAGAGGTACTGAAATCCCGCGTGGAGTGTTCCGTCGCCGTGCTGGAGCGCCAGCGACTCGATGTGGCGGGACATCTGGATGAGCAGCATCTTCTGTTTGCCCGAGACGGAGAAGGTCGTCTCCTCGAGGTTCGCGAGCACCTCCGGCGTCTCGACCTCGTCGACAGGGCGCGTCCCGGTGGTGTAGAGGTCGGAGTTGACCATCAGGACGCTTCTGGCGATGTCTTCGAGCGACGACGTACCGAGTTCCGCGCCGCTCTCGTCTTCTAGCGTGACCGTGTCCGCCACCACCCCGTCGTCGCTGGACCTCTCACGCACGTCGACCGCCGGTGTGTCGACCATCCGCCGGAGCATCCGCACCAGCGGGGCGGGTTCGGTCTCGTTGTACACGGTCAGCGTCTTCCCCCCGGCGCTGACCGCGTCGATGAACCGTGCGATTGTCACACAGTATCATAACGGGTCGCGGACATTAGGGTTTACTCTCGATCCTGTACCGCCGAGGACGCCCTCACGGGCCGGCGGTCGGGGTCGTTAGCCTTTAGCCACCGGACGCCGAACGGCGGGTAATGACTGCAAAAGCCGCCGAGTCCGGCGAACTCGCGGCCGTCATCGGGCTGGAGGTCCACGTCCAGCTCGAGACGGACACGAAGATCTTCTGTGGCTGTTCGACCGACGTCGCCGACGACGAGCCAAACACCCACACCTGTCCGGTGTGTCTCGGCCTGCCGGGTGCGCTCCCGGTGGTCAACGAGGGAGCCGTCGAGGCCGCCGTGAAGGTCGGCAAGGCCATCGACGCCGACATCCCCGAGGAGACCGACTTCCACCGGAAGAACTACTACTACCCCGACCTGCCCAAGAACTTCCAGATCACGCAGTACGACGCGCCCATCTGCCAGGACGGGACGTTGGAGTTCGGCGTCGAGGGCGAGCGCCGCTCGGTCGCCATCCGCCGAGCCCACTTAGAGGAGGACCCCGGCTCGATCAAGCACGTCCGCGAGGGCACCGGCCCGCTGGAGTCCCGAACCTGCTCCATCGACCGAGCCGACTACACGCTCGTCGACTACAACCGCGCCGGGACGCCCCTGATGGAGGTCGTCACCGAACCCGACTTCCGCGCCCCCAAAGAGGTCCGCTCGTTCCTCGAGAAGCCGAGGAAGTACTGGAGTACCTGGGTGTCTTCGACGCCACCCGCGACGGCAGCCTGCGCATCGACGCCAACCTCTCGATGGTCGATGCGAGCGAGGTGGGCGACGACGGTGCCATCGACGAAGCCGTGCTGGAGGACGCCAACCGCACCGAGGTCAAGAACATCTCCAGCCACAAGGGCGCCGAGCAGGCGCTGGCCTTCGAGGCCTCGCGCCAGCGGAAACTCATCGAGTCCGGCCGCGCCGTCGAACAGGAGACGCGCCACTTCAACGAGACCCACGGCAACACCGTCTCGATGCGCTCGAAGGAGGAGGAGAAGGACTACCGCTACTTCCGCGAGGCCGACCTGCCGCCGCTCCGGGTCAGCCACTGGAAGGAGGAGCTGTCGATTCCGGAACTCCCGACGGCCCGCCGCGAGCGCTTCGTCGCGGAGTACGGCCTCAGCGAGGAGGCCGCCTCGAAACTCACCTCGACGAAGCAGGTCGCGGACTTCTTCGAAGACGTCGCCGAGCAGTTCGACGCCGACCTCGCGGCCACCTGGGTCGCCGACAACCTGCTTGGCGAACTCAACTACCGCGACATGCAGATCACGGACGTCTCGGACCGCTTCGACGAGGTGACCCGCCTGGTCGAACTCGTGGCGACGGACGAGATTACCGCGAAGAACGCCCGCGAGACAGTCCTGCGGGAGATGCTCGACGAGGGCGAGGACCCCGACACCGTCGTCGAGCGGGAGGGGCTGGGCAAGACCTCCGGCGACGCGGTCCAGCAGGCCGTCGCGGAGGCCATCGAAGAGAACCCCGACGCCGTGCAGGACTACTACGACGGCGAGGGCGGCGCCATCAACTTCCTCGTCGGCCAGGTGATGCAAAAGACCGGGGGCAGCGCGGACCCCGGCGAAGTGAACGGATTGTTGCGCGAGGAGCTGGACGAGTAGCGTCCGACGCGCGCTGTTGCCGGTCCCGGGACCAGGTGAGGCGAGGGGACGACGGGACGAATCGGGGAGCGCGAATGCGACCCCGCGCTAACTGTCGGCGCCCTCGCCCGCGTCGGCCCGGGACCGGTCCCCCTCGGGGATGATGGCCGGATCCCGCCACAGGAGCGTGACGAAGATGGCGATGGCCGACAGCTCGATGATCTTGACGATGCCCTCGACGGGCTCGACGACGAAGTGGTCGAGGACGAGCGCGACGGTGCTCTGGTCGTGGTGGTGGCCCCCGCCACCGGTCGACGGGGCGCTGAAGCCGTCGACGAGGAAGGCACCGTGCCCGGTGGTGTGCCAGAACACCCAGGCGACGACGGAGGCCAGCAGGACGACGGTGCCGGCGATGTAGGCGTCACGCAGCCCGACGACCCTCCGCGTGACGAGGTACGGGCCCGCGAACAGCAGCGCCGCCATCGCGACGAAGAGGAACGGGCGCGGGTCCGGCGGCAGCCCCCGCCCCGTGAGACTCTCCAGGGCCTGCAGGTAGATGATGCTGCGCGGAGGCCCCACCAGAGGTGGAAGGCCGCCGTCGCGAAGACGAGCGTGGCGGCGGCGCCACGGAGGACGCGAGCGGTCCGGGAGTCCATATCGACGCTCTGGTCGGCAGCGTCATGAGCGCATCGGAAGTGCCCGCGGCAGACACGCCCGCCCCTCGGAACGACTCGAAGGGATTAATCCGTCCCGCCCCGCAGGCAGGAGTGTGCTCCCGAGCATCAGGTCGCGCCGCTGGGCCGTCCGCGGCGTCGTCGCCCTCCTCGTCCTGTCGCTGTTGACCCCGATGCTGGTCAGTGCAGCGACACACGATCCGTCGGACGCACAGACACTGCAACGTGGCACGCTGACAAGCCCCGCGAACGGGACGACGGTGGTCAGCGCACAGGGCTACACCTTCCAGGGGAACACCAACCGAAAGAAGCCCGCCCGCCTCGTCGCGGTGGACGAACGCGGCCGCCTGGAGTGGACCCACCAGAACCCCGAGGGGACCAACGGCTGGTTCTTCGACGTCGACCCGCTGCCCAACGGGAACCTGCTCGTGGTCTCGCCCCGCGAGGGCAAGACGCTCGTCTACGAGTACGACCCCGAGACCCAGGAGCGGGTGTGGAAGCGGCTACTCCCCTACAAGGACACCCACGACGTCGACATGCTGAACGACACCGCCATGGTGATCTCACACATGCGAGCGTGGGAGGAGTCCAACGAGACGTCGATGGACGAGATCGTCGTCTACAACCTCACGACCGACGAGGTGACGTGGTCGTGGGAGTACCGGAACCACTTCCCGCCCTCGACCGACGGCGGGATGGACGAGGACTGGACCCACAGCAACGACGTCGACGTCGTCGGCGACGACCACTTCCTGGTCTCGCCGCGCAACTTCGACCAGGTGCTGCTCATCGACCGGACGACAGGGGAGATCGACATGCGCCTCGGCGAGGACGGGAACCACAGCATCCTCAACGAGCAGCACAACCCCGACTTCTTCCGCGGCGAGGACGGGACGCCGACGATGCTGGTCGCCGACAGCGGCAACAACCGCGTCGTCGAGTACGCCTACACGAACGGGACCTGGACCCGGACCTGGTCCGTCGGGTCGAACACGCTGAACTGGCCCCGTGACGCCGACCGACTCCCGAACGGGAACACGCTCATCACGGACACGCTGAACCACCGCGTCATGGAGGTCACACCCACCGGCGAGGTGGTCTG
The DNA here is from genome assembly GCF_029338315.1 of Haloarcula regularis. Lineage (GTDB taxonomy): Archaea > Halobacteriota > Halobacteria > Halobacteriales > Haloarculaceae > Haloarcula > Haloarcula regularis. Next base: position 3,148,021 of record NZ_CP119794.1, on the reverse strand, counting down.
GGAGTACTACGTGACCTGGGGCCCCTACGACGCCGAGCGCGTCGCCCACGGCGGCGGGTCCAACGGGCCGACCATCCGCGAGCAGAACGCCACCGGCACCTACGACATCACGGGCAGCGCCAACCTCTCGGCCGGCGGCGAGCAGAACGTCTCGGTCGGGACGTTCATCGAGGCCACGTTCGCCGGGACGCCGCTGGCCGGCGTCGCGAGCGAGGTGAGCACCGTCTGGGGCCACTACGCGCCGTGGCTCCGGCCGGTGTGGATGACCGGGTGGGCGCTGTTCTACGGCCTGCTGGCGGCCGCCCTGGCGCTCGCCTGGCTGCTGACGGAGGTGGGCTTGTTCGGCTATCGATACCTCAAGGCCCGTTCGGACGGCGCGCCGGAACCGGCGGACTAGACCTCTCGCGGGCGCGGGCCCGCAGCCGCCCGCAATCGCACGCACACCCGCGCTATCGGTCGATTCTCCCCGAAAGTCTTTAGACTCTCTCGCGGCGTATCGACCGCTAATGACAGCACAAGGTGGTGGGCCGTGGAGCTGATTATCACCGAGAAGGACAACGCCGCGCGCCGAATCGCGGAGATTCTCTCGGAGGGCAGCGCCTCGACCGAGCGACGCAACGGCGTGAACGTCTACCGCTGGGGCGACAAGCGGGTCGTCGGGCTCTCGGGCCACGTCGTCGGTGTGGACTTCCCACCCGAGTACAGCGACTGGCGCGACGTCGAGCCAAAGGAGCTCATCTACGCCGACGTCACGAAGGAACCGACCCAGGAGAACATCGTCACGACGCTCCAGCAGCTGGCCCGCCGGGCCGACGAGGCCGTCATCGCGACCGACTACGACCGCGAGGGTGAGCTCATCGGCAAGGAGGCCTACGAGCTCATCCGCGCCGAGACGGACATCCCCATCTCGCGGGTCCGCTTTTCCTCGATCACCGACCGGGAGGTCACCGAGGCCTTCGCAGACCCCGACGACGTGGACTTCGACCTGGCGGCGGCCGGCGAGGCCCGCCAGATCATCGACCTGGTGTGGGGCGCGGCGCTGACGCGCTTTCTCTCGCTGTCGGCGCGCCAGCTGGGCAACGACTTCATCTCGGTCGGCCGGGTGCAGTCGCCGACGCTGAAACTCATCGTCGACCGGGAGCGCGAGATACAGGCCTTCGAACCCGAGGCCTACTGGGAGCTGTTCGCCGACCTCGCGAAGAACGGGTCCAGTTTCGAGGCCCAGTACTTCTACGACGACGACGGCACCGAGGCCGAACGCGTCTGGGACGAGAGCGAGGCCGACGCTGCCTTCGCCGACCTGACGAGCGTCGACGCCGCCACCGTCACGAGCGTCCGTCGGCGAACCCGCGAGGACAGTCCGCCGACGCCGTTCAAGACCACCGCGTTCATCTCGGCGGCCAGCTCGCTGGGCTACTCGGCCCAGCGCGCGATGTCCATCGCCGAGGACCTCTACACCGCCGGCTACATCACCTACCCCCGGACCGACAACACGGTCTACCCGGAGGACCTGGAAGAGGACGCGCTACTCGACGCGTTCGTCGGGTCGCCGACGTTCGGCGAGGACGCCGAGTCGCTGCTCGAACAGGACGAGCTAGTGGCGACCGAGGGCGACGAGGAGACGACCGACCACCCGCCGATCCACCCGACCGGCGAGCTCCCCGCACGCAGCGAACTGTCGGACGCCGAGTGGGAGATATTCGAGCTCGTCGTCCGCCGGTTTCGCCACGGTCGCGGAGGCCGCCACCTGGGAGCACCTGCGCGTCGTCGCCGACGCCGCCGGCCGCTCGCTGAAGGCCAACGGCAAGCGCCTGGTCGAGCCCGGCTACCACGCCGTCTACCCCTACTCCAGTGCCAGCGAGAACCACGTCCCCGACGTCGAGGAGGGCGAGGAACTGGCCATCACCGAAGTCAGACTGGAGGACAAGGAGACCCAGCCACCCCGCAGATACGGCCAGTCGCGGCTCATCGAGACCATGGAGGGGCTTGGGGTAGGAACGAAGTCGACGAGACACAATACTATCGAGAAATTGTACGATAGAGGCTACATCGAGGGCGATCCGCCCCGCCCGACGAAACTCGCGATGGCCGTCGTCGAGGCCGCCGAGGAGTTCGCCAAGCACGTCACCAGCGAGGAGATGACCGCCCAGCTCGAGCGGGACATGACCGCCATCGCCGAGGGCGAGGCCACCTTAGACGAGGTGACCGACGAGTCCCGCGAGATGTTAGCGAAGGTCTTCGAGGAACTCGAGGACTCGCGCGAGGATATCGGGGAGTACCTCCAGGAGTCGCTGAAGGCCGACAAGACGCTCGGCCCGTGCCCGGAGTGTGGCGAGGACATGCTCGTCCGGCGCTCGCGCCAGGGCTCGTATTTCGTCGGCTGTGACGGCTTCCCCGAGTGTCGCAACACCCTGCCGCTGCCCTCCACCGGCAGCCCGCAGGTGTTAGACGAGGTCTGTGCGGACCACGACATGAAACACGTCAAGATGCTCGCCGGCCGTGACACCTTCGTCCACGGCTGTCCCCGCTGCGAGGCCGAGAAGGCCGAGGCCAGCGAGGACGAGATCATCGGGCCGTGTCCCGACTGCCACGAGCCCGACGGCGGCGAGCTCGCCATCAAGCACCTCCGTTCGGGGTCACGGCTCGTCGGGTGTACGCGCTACCCCGACTGTGACTACTCGCTGCCCCTGCCGCGCAACGGCGACATCGAGGTGACCGACGAGTACTGCGAGGAGCACGACCTGCCAGAACTCGTCGTCGACCCCGACAGCGACGACCCCTGGGAGCTGGGCTGTCCCATCTGTAACTACGAGGAGTACCGGGCCCGCAACGCCGTCGAGGACCTGGAGGACCTGAACGGCATCGGGAGCGCGACGGCCGAGAAGCTCGAGGCCGCCGGTATCGACTCGCTCGACGCCCTGCGGGAGGCCGACCCGGACCGCGTCGCCGCGGCGGTCCAGGGCGTGACCGCCGGCAAGGTCCGCGACTGGCAAGAACAGCTCGAGGCCTGAGCGCGACAACACCTACAACGACGGGCGACCAACCGTCCACATGGGCTCGCTGACCCAGCGCCTCCCCCGACCGGCCTACCAGGACCGGTCTCGCGCCCTCGTGAAGACGGTGCTCTACCGACTGCTGATGCTCGTCGTGACCGTCACCGTCGCGCTCGCTGTGACCGGGGACCCGGTGGCGGCGCTGAACATCGGAGTCGCCGCCAACCTCGTGAAGACGGTGACCTACTACGGCTACGAGCGCCTGTGGGACCGCATCGAGTGGGGCCTGGTCGCCGAGTGAGTGGCCCGCCTCACAGCGACAGGTGCGACGTCGAGTCCGGCCCCTCGTCGTCGTCGATGCCGCCCGCGTGTCGGAACGCGTAGTCGTCGTCGGTCAGGACGACCGTCCCCCGGTTCGTCGAGATATCGACCGCCGGCAGGGTGGTGCCGGCGGCCTCGCCGTTGTCGCAGTGGCCGTCGCAGGCGTCGAACAGCGAGCCGTGCTTCGGACAGACCAGCTGCCCGTTACGCATCGGCACCCCGCGACCGGTGTCGAAGCGCTGGGCCTCGTGTGTACAGCGGTTGACCCACGCTTCGACCCCGTCACCGCAGGGGACCAGTACCACCTCTTCGAGCGCGCCGTAGGCGTCCTCGGCCGTGAACAGCCACGACCCCCGCTCGTGAACCGTCTCGACGCTCACGAGTTCGTCCATACCGGGGCCTGGGCCGCCACCGTGGAATGGATACCGGTCGTGGGTCGTGGCGCCCCGCTGGCGGCGACGAGAACCGGTGGGTCGTGAGACTTTTCCCCTCGCACTGCGGATTCGGTGGTATGTTCGGCGGAGGCGGCGGGATGGACCCGCGCAAGCTACAGCAGATGATGGAACAGATGGGCATCGATATGGAGGATATCGACGCCGAGGAAGTGATTATCCGGACCCCCGAGGAGGAACTGGTCTTCACCGACGCGGAGGTCCAGCTGATGGCCGCCCAGGGGCAAAAGACCTACCAGGTCGTCGGCGAACCCGAGTCCCGGCCTCGGGACGGCACGAGCGGTGCGGCCGACGAGACCGAGAGCGAGGGGACTGCCGACGAGGCCGACGAGGCAGAGACAGAGTCGTCCGGCCCGGTCACCATCTCCGAGGGCGACATCGAACTGGTGGCGATGCGCGCCGGCGTCGACGAGGCGACCGCCCGGCAGGCGCTCGAGGACAACGACGGCGACCTCGCCGACGCCGTCGACCAGCTGGAGTAACGTGGCCTACCTCTTCGTCCACGAGGACCGCGAGTACCTGCTGGAACCCGGCGAGCGCTTCGAGTCCGACCTCGGCATCCTCGAGGTCCCCGAAGACGTCGCGGCCGGCGACGTCGTCGAGACGCATCTCGGGACGAGTTTCACCGTCCGCCGACTCCGCGGGCCGGACCTCTTTACCCACCTCGAACGGACCGGCGCGCCGATGATGCCCCGGGACGTCGGCCTCGTGGTCGGCAAGACCGGCGTCGCCGCGGGTGACCGGGTGCTCGACGCCGGGACCGGGACCGGCATCCTCAGCGCCTACATGGGCCGGCTGGGTGCGGACGTGGTGACCTACGAGCGCGACCCCGAGTTCGCCGCGGTGGCCCGCGAGAACATGGCGGTCGCCGACGCCGCCGATGCCGTCGAGGTGCGGACCGGTGACGTGACCGACGACCTGGACGAACTGTCCGGGTTCGACGTCCTCACCCTCGACACCGAGGACGCGCCGACCGTCGTCGAACGGACGCCGACGCTGCTGGACCGGGGTGGGTCGCTCGCAGTGTACTCGCCGTTCGTCGAGAACACGCGGGCGGTAGTCGAGGCGGCCAGAGCGGTGGGGCTCGAGGGCATCGAGACGCTCGACACCGTCCAGCGTGAGATGGACTTCGACGAGCGCGGGTCCCGCCCCTCGACGGCCGGGGTCGGCCACACCGGCTACCTCACGTTCGCCCGCCGGCCGTAACCGCCGTGCAGGAGTGGCGCGGGAGGCATACTTTCAAACGTCAGCGAACCGTATGGACGCCCGTATGAGCGACCCAGACGTGCCCGAGGAGACACAGACCTGGCCAGAGCTCGCGATCAGCCTCTACGACCGCCTGACCGGGCGCAACGCCGAGATAACGTACGAGTTCGAGGACATGGAGGTCGACGTCCCGAGCAAGACGGGGGACGACCCGGAGTACGCCCACTGGCGCGTCGACGGGACGCTCACGGTCAAGACACGCGAGCGGGAGTGAGTGGCGACAGTGACGGCGGCGCGCACGACCGACGAACCGATAACGACGGTGGCGGAACTGCTGGACCGCCTCGAACGGCGGCCGGACCTGTCCGTCGAGGCCGACCTCGAGGTGACGATAGACGGGACGACGGTCACGGTGCGTGGCTACGAGGACCTGGTGGCCGTCGACTGTCCGTCGCTCCCGAGCGCCGTCGACCTGGTCCGCCGGCACCGGTCGGAGTCGATGGACGCCGCCGCCGGCCTGGCCTCGACCGGCCTGACCGCCGAGGTGCGCGTCCGCGGCGTCCCGCTGGCCCGCCTCGGCGACGGAGCGACGCCGAGCGGGCTGGCAGGGATGCTCGGTCTCGGACCGGTCGAACTCGTCCCCGAGGGGCTCTTGCTGGCCGCGGTCACTCGACGGCGCGGATGAGCGAGAGCAGGTCGTCGCGGTACTCTCTGGCGGTCCGACAGAGCACGTCCGGCGGGTCCGCGAGGCCCAGCACGTCAGCGACCGGGTCGTCGGGATAGGCGCCCGCGGCGATGCGGAATCCATCGCCGTGCCAGACGCCGACCCAGCCCGTGACCGACAGCGTCTCGCCGACCTCCTCGAGGTCGACCGACGCCGAGTACGACCGGAGTCGCGCCCGGTCACCCGAGTCGACGCGGATCCGCTCGCGCCGCCCCCGGTCGACGTTGCTGAACCCGCGGTCACGCAGCTGGTCGGCGAACGCCGAGACGGCCTCGGAGCGGACCGTCGGCAACACCATCGGCGCGCCGATGCCCGGGGCGAGCGGTGGCTGGAACGTCAGTCGCGTCGCGAAGAAGAAGCGCCACTGCTGGTCGACGCCGACCGCCTCGCGGGCCGCCGCCCGCGTCCGGTCGTCGTCGTAGAGCCTGGTCGCGCCGACGACCCTCGCCGTCGGCATCTCGAAGACTGTCTCGACGGTCTCGTCGACGAGCGTCCACCCGCCCGCAGAGAGGCGGTCGGTCGGGAGCACCGGGAACGCGACGTCGTCAGACACGCTCTGGCCTCAGTGGTCGTCCTCTCGCCACTTGTGCTCGCACTCGGTGCAGGTGAAAAAGCGCGTCTCTGACTCGTCGGCCGCGCGGATCTGCTTCATCTCGTAGAAGGCCCGGTCGTTGCCACACTCCGGACACCGCGCGTTCGTCGTCGGCCCCATGTCGGCGGCGTCGACCTCCGAGGTGTCGACGACCTCCGAGGCCTCCTGGCCCTGCGTGGTGACGGCCGTCCGCTTCTCCGTCTCGGCATCACGCGGTTTCTCGTAGCCACAGCTGCCACAGACCCAGGTGTCGCCCTCTGTCTTCATCATCGAACCGCAGTCGTCGCAGAACTCCATTGGTGTCCCCCTGTATGCTCGGCGGGCGTGTTAAACGCCCGGGTTCGGAGTCGGGGGTGGTCTCAGTCGTTTCGAACCCACGCCGAACAGGGGTCCATGTCGTCCATGACCTCCTCGTGGTAGGTGCAGTAGGGCTGGATGTCGTCGCCCTCCATCACGTACTGGAAGTGCCGGCAGTTGCCACAGTACGTGTCCGGTTCGCCCCGGTGGACGGCGGTCTCGGTGATGGGGTCGTGGCCCGTCTCGGTCGTCGTCCCGCCGTCGGTGGAGGGAGAGGCCTCGGGGCCGGCGTTGGCGATGCGAGGGTCCAGCGAGTGTTCGGAGGGACCCATCGTCGACACGCCGCCGTCGGACGGGGACGACGTGTCGGTGGTCGACTGAGGGGACCGGCCGGCGTTGTGCGGTCGCTCGGGAGACTGGGACGACGACTGCTGTGCCGCCGGGTCGGACTGGGACCCGCCGTCGCGGACCGCGCCCGAGTCGACTCCAGGCCGGTTGGTCTGGGTCTCGACGGTGCCGTCGGGGTCCTGGCCGAAGAAGCCGATGCCGCCCAGGCCGGGAATCGAGCGTGCCTCCTCGACCAGTCTGATGGTCCCCGCCTCGGTGACCTCCATGTGTGCGGTGCCGCCGGGGTCGTTGCGCGTCTTGAACGTCGCGAGGGCGACGAACAGACACCAGAACGTCGTCACGACGCCGGCGAAGTAGACGAAGCCGGCGAGCGAGGCCAGCAGCGGCGCGCCCTCGAGCCAGCTGTACGGGTAGAGGTGCTGGAACAGGGCGACGCCGAAGACGGCCACGCCCAGGCCGAGGCCGGCCGTCGCCCGGGTCTGTCGCCCCGCAGGCAGGACGACGAACACGCCCAGGACCACCGCCGGGAGCCCCAGCCCAGCGACGATACCGGCGATTTCGCGCGCGGCGTACCCGTCCAGTCCCAGTGCCGACCCCAGCCCCGTCGTGGCGAGAGCGATGGCCCCGACGAGGCCGGCCGCCCCCGCGACGAACAGGGCCGTCCCGGCGACCTGGCGCCGGCGCGACGCGATGCGTCCGACGTCCCCCTCGTAGACGTCTGTCAAACTGGTCATGGCGAGCTGTACCACAGCCACCGACAAAACTACCCGTCAGACAGACGCAAGACGGGCGTACGGCCGGCACGTTTCCGAAAGCACTAATCGGGCCCGCGGGTACAGTCGGGGTATGAGCGACGACGAGAGCGAGGAAGAGGAGGCGCCGGCGGTCGAACTCGGCGAGGGGCCCGACGTCGAGGGCGCGCCGCTCGCGCGCGTCTCGGCGCGACTCACCTGGGGCATCGAACACAGCACTATCGTCGAGCGCGAGGGCGAGACGACCATCCGGACGCCCGACGGCCCCGGGAACTGGCCGACGTCCTCGAGGACGTCGACGTCCCGTACTTCGCGGACCGCAACGAGTTCGAGAACGCAGTTCGGGACGTCATCGGCACCGGGCCGGTCCCGACCGAGTGAAACGGTCCCCTGGGGCGGTCCCCTCCGTCGACGCACGTAGCCGAGCCACGGCACGACACTGATTGTGAGCGGGCCGAAGGGCCGACGACGCGTGACACGGCCGGTCGAGTCGGTGTCAGGAGAGGAAGGGTGCCGGGAGCGAACTCCCGGTGACCGCTCACTGGGAGGCGACGGCGCTCACCGCATGTTCTCGAGCGCACAGACCGTATCGGAGATCAGCCACTCGGTCTCGGGGTCGTCGCCCTCGATGCTCAGGGCACAGAAGTCGTCGCGGCCGTCGTCGACGGAGATGCGGAACGCGCGGCTGGAGAGTGGTTCGGCGGGTCCGGGCCCACGCCTGTCGGAGGTCATACGTTCCCCTCACGGATTGGCACCGATAAACGAGTCGATTCGGCCCCGGACGGGCACGAGACCTGCTAACACGGCCGTCTCGAGCCCCGGTAATCGACGGACAACTATACGTTCGAGCCCCGTCCAGGCTCGTGTATGGCCACCGAGGAGGCCGGACAGAACATCCGCGGCGAGACCCCCGACGTGGAACCGACCGTCGAGACGGACGAGGCGACCATCACCGACGACGCCGAGCTCGAGCGGACCATCGGGCTCACCGGCGGTCTCGCCATCGGCATCGGGACGATGATCGGGGCGGGAATCTTCGTCTTCCCGGGCCTCGCGGCCGGGGCGGCCGGACCAGCCGCCGCCGGGTCGTTCGCCATCGGCGGCGTCGTCGCGCTCCTGGTCGCGCTCCCGGCCGCAGAGCTGGCGACGGCGATGCCAAAGAGCGGCGGCGGGTACTACTTCATCTCCCGCGGCCTGGGGACGCTCCCCGGCACCGTCGTCGGCCTCTCGCTGTGGTTCGGCCTCGTCTTCGCGACGGCGTTTTACCTCGTCGGCTTCGGCTTCTACGCCGTCGACGCGCTCTCGCTCGCGGGCGTCCCCGTCGGCCGGGGCCTGGTCATCCCTCTGGCCCTCCTCCTCGGCGCCGGGTTCACGGCCCTCAACGTCACCGGCACCGAGAACGCGGCGAAGCTCCAGAACGGCGTGGTGGCGCTCTTGCTCTCCATCCTCGTGGTCTTCCTCGGCTTCGGCGTGCTCGACGCGCTGGGCATTGTGGGCGAGCCCACGGCACCGACGGCGCTTGCCCCGCGGGGGTACTTCCCGATACTGACGACGGCCGCGCTCGTGTTCACGTCGTACCTCGGGTTCGCCCAGGTGGCGACGGTGGCCGGGGAGATGAAACGGCCCGCACGCACCCTCCCGCTGGCGATGATCGGGTCGGTGCTCGTCGTGACCGTGCTCTACGTCGCGACCATCTTCGTCGCGACGAGTGCGTTCGGGTGGGAGCGTCTCGCCAGGGAGGGCGAGACGGCGATGGTCGCCGTCGGCCGCGACCTGCTGGGCCAGGCCGGCGCACTGGCGATTCTCGTCGGCGGCTTGCTTGCGACGATGTCGAGCGCCAACGCCTCCATCCTGAGCACCTCGCGGTCGATATACGCCGTCTCGAAGGACGCCATCCTCCCGGCCTGGGCGAGTCGCATCAACCTCCAGTACGGGACGCCACACGTCGCGCTGGGGCTGGCCGGCGGGCCGATTCTCCTCCTGACCGCGACGGGACGCGTACAGGTGCTGGCCGAGGTCGCCTCCTTCCTCCATCTGGTGATGTACGGGCTCCTGTGCGTGGCGCTGCTCGCACTGCGCCGCGACGAACCCGAGTGGTACGACCCGGATTTCCGGACGCCCGGCTACCCGGCCGTGCCGATCCTGGGAGCCCTGGCGAGTTTCGCGCTCATCGGGTTCATGGCGCGCCTCTCGAAGGTCGTCGGCCTCGCGATCATGCTCGCGACCGCGGGGTGGTACTACTATTACGCTCGCGACGTGAGGTTACGGGGGGTCCTCTGATGCGCGTCCTCGTTCCACTGGCGATACTCGAGGGCGAGTCCGTCTCGCCCGGCCTGATCGACCTGCTGGGCACGATGGACGTCACCGTGCTCGGCTACCAGCGCCTGCCAGAACAGACCCCGCCCGACCAGGCCCGCGCCCAGTTCGAGGAGCGCGCGACCAGCGCGCTCGAGGACGTCGCCGAGGAGTTCCGTGCGGCCGGCGGCGCCGCGGACCACCGCCTGGTGTTCACGCCGGACCGCCGCCAGTCGATCGAGCGGGTCGGGGCCGACGTCGGCGCGACGGCGTACGCCGTCAACGGCGCGACGGGGACCGTCGAGCGCCTGCTCGTCCCGCTGTCGGGTGACGTGGCAGTCGATCGAATCCTCGAGTTCGTCGCGGCACTGGTCGGCGACCGCGACATCGGCGTCACGCTGCTGGTCGTCGGTGACGACACGGCGACCTCGGAACGACTCGAGGACGCGGCCGCCCAGCTCGAGGCCGCGGGCGTCGACGTGGCCACCGAGCGCGGGACGGGCAATCCCTTCGACGCGCTGGTCGAGAGCGTCCCGGGCCACGACGCTATCGTCATGGGTCAGCGCGCCCCGTCGCTCGCCTCGCTCGTCTGGGGCGAGGAGGCCGATCGGGTGGCAGCGGCCTCTGTCGGGCCGGTGCTCGTCGTTCGTCGGGACGACGAGGCAGACACCGGATGACCGACTAGCGGTCCGTCGCCTCCGCGTCGCCGTCTCGCGTCGCTTCCTCGCGCCCGCGGCGCTTGCCGACGACGTACGCACCGGCGGCGAGCAAGAGCGGGAGCGGGATCAGGAACAGCCCGAGAATCAGGACGACAATGAGGAGTTCGGGGCCGCCAGGCAGTCCGGGGAACAGGAGGGCGAGCATACCCAACCTCTATCGCAACAGTGTAAAATTTTTGTCCCGTCTCGTCTCAGAAGTCCGACAGTGTCGACTGGAGGCCCGCGACGAGGTTGGACTTGCGGCGCAGCGCTCCCATCGGCACCGGCAACTGGTCGGCGACGGCCGAGACCGTCTCCGCGAACGTCTGGCCGACCCCCGGTTCGCCCTCGAACGCGTTGCGGACGCCCTCGCGGACCTGCCAGACGCCGACGGGCGCCCAGTAGTCGTCGGTCACCTCCCGCAGGACGAGACACTTCGCCTGGCGGCCCCGCTCCTGGAGGTGTTCGAGCACGCCCAGTCGGGCGGCGTAGTAGGCCCCCGCAGTCTCCTCGACGTACCCGGTACGGCCCTCGTACCCCTCGTGAGCGCTGGCCAGATAGTAGTCCGCGCCCGAGTTCGGGTTCCAGACGCTCTCGGGGCCTTCATCTCGACGAGCTCGAACTCCCAGCGCCCCGGCGAGAGCAGCACCCAGTAGCGGTTGCCCATGTACTCGTTGTACCACACCTCGGGCTTGTCGATGGTGTCGCTGTTGTGGACGGTCCCCCGCAGGTACTGGCCGACGGTGTCGTCGACGGCCGTGATTGACCACCGGGTCGGCACGAGCGATCGTTCGTGGGCCTGGCCCAGCGCGCCCGCCGAGAGGATGGTGTTGATGTCGTAGACGTCGAAGCCCCGCCGGTAGAGGTACGTCATCGCGCCCTCGGCCCGCCAGTCGTCGTCCGAGAGCGTCTTCTCCACCGGACGGGGAACGTGGGGGTTCTCGGTGAGGTCGGCGCGCTTCGCGCGGGCACGCGGCCCCGTCGGCGTCGAGACGTCGTCGAAGGCCACGTCGAGGTCCGGTTTCCCGTCGAGACCCACCTCGACACCGACGGCGTGGTCGGCGATGGCCACCTCGCGCTGGACGCCGACGAAGCCCGTCCAGACGTCGTGGACGCCCGACTGCCCGCGACCGCCGCCCGTGCGCACCGCGTCGACGGACGTGGGCTTCGCCGAGTTGACCATCCCGGTGCGGCGCTGGAGGACGTCCTCGATGCCCAGCCCCTGCTGGTACCACTCGCCGCTGGTCGCGAAGTCGTCGGCGGCGGCCCCGGTGTCCACGGGCGAGAGCAGTCCCGTCGAGACGTTCGGGTAGCCCGACCGGCCGACGAATATCTCGGGGGCCGTCGAGCCCACGAGCGTGTCGCCCTGGAGGGCCTGCTCGAACTGGCGCTCGACGTCCTCGAGGTGGTCCGTGATGGCGTAGGACTTCTCGGCGGCGAGGCGCCGCCGCTCGGCGGCCTCGTCGCGTTCGAACCCCTCGATGAACTCGTCGAGTTGCATCTACTTCCAGTTGCCCCCAGTCGGGCATCAATGTGTCCCCCAGCGACCGAAAGAGTATGAACAACTATTAGGCGGGCGCCGGAAGTAACGGGTAGTGAGACTGACATGGTAGACGCACTCAAGTGGCTCGGACTCGCGGGAACGATACTCAGCGCCGTCATCATCGTCCTCTCGGGCGTGTTCTCGATACCGTACACCCAGGCGCTCATCAACCTGCTCGTGGGGGAGTTCGTGGTCATCGCGGTGGCACACTCCACGTACCGCATCTCGTCGGGCAAGCAGGCGAGTTCGATGGCGGCGGGGCTGGCGATCGGCGGCGGCATCGTGCTGGCAGCGACGCCGTACCTGTTCGCGCGCTTCGACCCGTACCTGACCATCCAGCTGGTCTGTAGCCTGGTCGTCGTCGCGACGGGCGTCGGCGTCTTCGCCGACCGCGTCCTCGGCGGGGAGGAGGGGCGCCAGACCGGTGCCCAGCGCATCGCGGGCCGCTCGAGCAGCTGAGCGCGACGGGTCCTTTTTTTACTCATCGCGCCGTCAGCGCCTGCCGTCCCCGGCGGACCACAACGGCTTTGCCCGCCCGTCGGCCACCCTCGGACGATGCCGGTCATCGAGTGCGACCCGACTGCCGCCCGAGAGCGTCTGGAAGCCGACGGCGTCCCCGTCGAGTCGGGGAACACGCCCCACGAACGCTGGCGCGCCACGCACGCGGGCGCCACCGCCGTCGCCTACGACGGGAAGGTCGTCGTCCAGGGTGGCGACACCGCGCGCCTCGAAGCACTGTTGCGCGACGACGGCGGCGGCCGCGTCCACGTCTACTTCGACGGTGCCTCTCGCGGGAACCCCGGTCCGGCCGCCGTCGGCTACGTCCTCGTCGACGACAGCGGCATCGTCGCGGAGGGCGGCGAGACCATCGGCCGGGCGACCAACAACCAGGCCGAGTACGCCGCGCTCGTGCGGGCGCTGGAGGTCGCCACCGAGTACGGGTTCGACGAGGTCCGCGTCCGGGGCGACTCGGAGCTCATCGTCAAACAGGTCCGGGGCGAGTGGAACACGAACGACCCGGACCTGCGCGAACAGCGGGTCCGCGTCCGGGAGCTCCTGCTGGACTTCGACGACTGGCACATCGAGCACGTTCCGCGAGAGATAAACGACCGCGCGGACCAACTAGCCAACGACGCACTCGACGATGACTGACCTGCCACCAGAGGTACTGGAGGAAGCGGAACGGCTCACCCGACTCGCGCGCGAGGCCGTCGACGACGCGGCGGCGACGGCGTACGTCGACGAGCGGGACGCCCTGCTGGACAGCTACGGCTTCGCCGCGCGCGTCAGAGACGACGACACCGGCGACGTGCTGGTCTGTCACCCACAGGAGTGGGTGGACGACGGCGTCATCCGTCCCGAGCGAGTCGATGACGTCGACCGCGGCGTCGAGGTCCAGCTCAGCGGGCCCGGTGACCCGGAGGAGTGGGACGCCGTCGAGGAGCGCAACCGCGCGGTGGCCGCGGCCGTCGAGAAGGACCACGGCCCGGTCCACGGGGCCACCGCGTCGGCGCTGGCGGACTTCATGGGCAACCACTACGCCAAGCCTATCGCCGAGGCCACGCCCGACGAACTGGCGGAGTTCAAGACGGAGTACTTCCCGCGCAACGCCTGGCCGAGCGACGAGCAGCGGGCGCTGCTGGAGGAGTCTGTTCGGTTGACCGTCGAAAAATCTGGGAATCGAGTACTCGAGTCGTAACGCCGAGTAAACGGCGATTACTTCTGGCTCTCGACCAGGTTCTCGAGCATACCGGCGCGGTCGCCGTCCGTGACGAACTTCGAGAACTCCCAGCCAAGCTGGTCGAGGACCGCTTCCTTGCCGTCCTCCGTCAGTGCGTACTGGTTCGTGCGCTTGTCGAGTTCGCTCTTTTCGACCAGTCCCATCTCGACTAAGTCGTCGAGGTTCGGGTACAGGCGACCGTGGTTGACCTCGTCGTCGTAATACGACTCGAGCTCGCGTTTGATAGCGAGGCCGTACCGTGGCTCTTCGGCCAGGATGATGAGGATGTTCTGCTGGAAGGCCGTGAGGTCCTTCGCGATGCCGGGGCTTGTGTCGAGTGATTGTGCCTCTGACATAGTTAGTACGATGTCACCACAGTACTTAACACTTGTTAACTTCAGCCTAAGAGACAGGACAAATCAGGGGACTGCGGTCCTGTAACGGGGTATCGGCCGGTGTCTGAAGGGTCTCAATTACCACCGACCCATCCGGCGTCGATGCCGGTGTGTGTCGGGCCGTAGCCGCTGACTACTCCGTGCGTGAATATCTCGATAGCACCTAGAAATACCTTCCGGTCGTCCAGACCGAGAGACATTACGAAAGGACTTTTTGACGCCCCGGTCCACTCCGAGACGATGACGAACCTCTGGGAAGACCTGGAAACCGGACCGAACCCGCCCGAAGAGATCTACGCCGTCGTGGAGTGTCTCAAGGGCGAGCGCAACAAGTACGAGTACGAGAAGGACATCCCCGGCGTCGTCCTGGACCGGGTGCTCCACTCGAACGTCCACTACCCCTCGGACTACGGGTTCATCCCGCAGTCGTACTACGACGACGAGGACCCCTTCGACGTGCTGGTCCTCGTCGAGGATCAGACGTTCCCCGGCTGTGTCATCGAGGCCCGCCCGGTCGCCCTGATGAAGATGGATGACGACGGCGAGCAGGACGACAAGGTCATCGCCGTCCCGACCGAGGACCCGCGATACGACCACGTCGAGGACCTCGAGGACATCCCACAGCAGACGCTCGACGAGATAGACGAGTTCTTCTCGACCTACAAGAACCTAGAGGAGGGCAAGGAAGTCGAGACGCTGGGCTGGGAGGACAAGCAGGCCGCGATGGACGCCATCGAACACGCCCAGGACCTCTACGACGAGCACTTCAACTGAGCCGGCGGTTCGGTCGGCCTTCTCGACGGTATATCCGTGGGTAATGACGGCAGGAGTTGCCGATGCGTTATGAGCATGGGTAATTATTTGACCGTTCGACCGGTACGTTCTGACACGATGGCGACCCACCAGACCGACCCGACGCTCGAACACCAGCCGGGCGTGAAGGACCGCGAGGAGCCTCAGATCCCCGGAATCGCACACCTGACCGTCGTCCCGGCGAACGCCGAGGACGCCTGAGCGACGCCGGCGTCGATTGCCGTCAGGTTGGACCCGGTTGCGAAAAGAAGTTTCTTGTCCCTGACCGCTATACCGGGTCACATGGGACTATTCGACCGATTGAAAGGAGACAGCGGCCCCCGCGTGGCCTTCTTCGGTATCGACGGCGTGCCGTACAGCCTCATCGACGAACACCCGGACGTGTTCCCGAACCTCGCCGAGCTCGCCGCCGACGGGAGCGCCGGCCCCATCGACAGCATCGTCCCCCCGGAGTCCAGCGCCTGCTGGCCGGCGCTGACGACCGGCGTCAACCCCGGTGAAACGGGCGTCTACGGCTTCCAGGATCGTGAGGTCGGCTCCTACGACACCTACGTCCCGATGGGGCGTGACGTCCAGGCGACCCGGCTCTGGGACCGCGTCGCCGAGGACGGCCGCGACGCCACCGTGATGAACGTCCCCGTCACCTTCCCGCCCCAGCGCAACGTCCAGCGGATGGTCTCCGGGTTCCTCTCGCCGGGCGTCGACAAGGCCGCCTACCCCGACGATCTCCGCGAGACCCTCGAGTCGAACGGCTACCGCATCGACGTCAACGCCAAACTGGGCCACAGCGACGACAAGAGCGAGTTCGTCGAGGACGCCCACGAGACCCTGGACAAGCGCTTCGAGACGTTCAAGCAGTACGTCGAGGCCGACGACTGGGACCTCTTTTTCGGCGTCTTCATGACCACCGACCGGGTCAACCACTTCCTGTTCAAGGACTACGAGCGCGACGGCGAGAACCAGGAAGCGTTCTTCGAGTTCTACCGCACAGTCGACGACTACCTCGGTCGCCTGCGCGACCTGCTGCCCGACGACGTGACCATGGTGGTCGCCTCCGACCACGGGTTCACGTCGCTCGACTACGAGGTTCACTTCAACGAGTGGCTCGAACAGGAGGGCTGGCTCGAGTACGCGGACGACGAGCACAGCGAACTCGGCGACATCGCCGACGACACGAAGGCCTACTCGCTCATCCCCGGCCGCTTCTACATCAACCTCGAGGGGCGCGAACCCCGCGGGAGCGTCCCCGAGTCCGAGTACGAGTCCGTTCGGTCGGACTTGAAAGAGCAACTCGAGGCCCTCGAGGGCCCGGACGGCAAGAAGGTGGCCGACCGCGTCGTCACCCGCGAGCAGGCGTTCCGCGGCGACCACGACGACATCGCGCCGGACCTCGTGGTCATCCCGAACCACGGCTTCGACCTGAAGGCCGGCTTCAAGGGCTCCGAGGACGTCTTCGGCGTCGGCCCCCGCAACGGGATGCACAGCTTCGACAACGCGTCGCTGCTGGTTGACGACCCCGAGGTCCGCATCGAGGACGCCGACCTCTTCGACATCGCCCCGACCATCCTCGACCTGCTCGACCACGACTACGACCGGACGTCGTTCGACGGCAGCAGCCTGGTCCAGTAAGGTCGCCACGCGCGGTTTTCAGACGCGCCCGCGTCTCACAGCAGGTTGTCCAGGTCCTCGTTGTCGAACTCCGCCGGGTCGACTTGCTTGCCCTGGGACGTCGCGGCCTCCCGCGCACGGTCCAGGAACTCGTCGATACGGGGCGATCGCTCGACGCCCGAGAGCACCACGAGTGCCGCGATCTTCGAGGAGGCCAGCGGGAAGTCCCCGCCGCGGACCTCCATGCTCCCCGTCTCGTCTTCGACCCAGCGCCGGGCCCGCTCGACCCCCTTCCGCGAGAGGCGCTCGGGGTCGCCGGCGACGACCAGCAGCGCCTTCTCGGCCTCGACGGCGTTTGGCAGACTCATGCTCGAGAGCAGCGCCTTCCGGGTGACGCTCGTGATGACGTTGACGTTCTCCGCGGGGTCCTCGCTTGCCGTCGCGCTGGCGTAGCCCAGCGAGGCGATGCCGCCCCCGCGGAGCGTGTTGATGATCTCCGAGGAGTCGACGACGCTCTCGCCGACCCCCTCGACGGCCTCGCCGCTCGCGAGCAGGAGGCCGACCCGCTGGGAGATCGCGTCGTTGATGCGCTCGTAGCCCGCCGCGACGCTGTCGCCGCTGCCGCGCCAGGCGTCGTTGTCCACGAGGAGGAGGGAGTCGGCCTCGCGGACGCTGGTCTTCAGCGACCGGCCGGCGTTGGCCTGGTAGATGCCGCCCTCGTCCCGGCCGGGGAGGACGCCGAGGACGTAGACGGGGATATCGTAGATGCGTTTGAGCTCGCGCGTGAGCATCGGCGCGCCGCCGGATCCGGTGCCGCCACCGAGGCCGGCGACGACCACGACGGCCTCGGCTTCGGAGGTAAGCCGACCGTCCAGGTCGTCGAGCACCTCGGCGGCGTTCTCTTGCATCACCTGTGCGCCCAGTTCGTTGTCGCCGCCGACCCCGTGGCCCTTGACCCGGTCCTGGCCGATGAGGGTCGTGTCGATGTCGAGATTCTGGAGGTCCGCGCGGGCGGTGTTGACCGCCAGCGCTCCCCGTACTGCCTCGAATCCCATCTCGTAGTCGAACTCAGCGATCGACTGGGTTATCTTGCCCCCAGCCTGGCCGACACCAATCAGGACGACTTTCATATCAAACGTCTTGGCAGGCCGACTAATCAACGTTACCCAACGCGAAGATCAACGAGTGGCCCGGGCCCGTGAACTCACTCGATGCGCAGCGAGTAGATGCGCTTGCGCGCGTCGGCGAAGGAAAGCGGGAGTCGACGACGTCGGCGTCTTCGAGTCGGTTCAGTGCGTAGCGGACCGTCCGCGGCGGCAGCAGCGTCTCGTCTGCGAGCTGGCTCTGGGTCAGCGTGTCGTTGTACTCCAGCACCTTGGCGACGAGCTTCGCACTCGGCGGGAGGTCCCTGACCGCGTCCCACCCCGTGGGCTCGGTGTCTCCGTCTGCCTCGGCGTGCTGGATGTCGGAAGCACTCATGCTACTATCCCGTATCGGATACAGCATAATAATATTGTCTGTTCCAGATTATGCATAGAGTGAATCTTCCGGCAATTACCGCGCCGCCGGGTCGCCCGAAAGTTTACGACGCGAACCCACCGCCTAGGGGACGTGGACGAGATCGAGGTCAGTACCGTGGTGCACGTCCCCCCGGAGCGACTGTACGAGTTCCTCCTCGACTTCCCGGGCTATGCCCGTTACTCTGAGTACATCGACCAGGTGCGACAGGACGGCGACGGCGCGCCGGGGACCCGCTACGACCTCGTGTTCTCGTGGTGGAAACTCACCTACACCGCCCGGTCCGAGGTGACGGCGGTCGACCCGCCACACAGCATCGACTGGAAACTCGTCAAGGACATCGACGCCGAGGGTCACTGGATAGTCGACCCGGCCCCGGAGGAAGCACCCGCAGACGCCGACGCGGCCTCGCGCGTCGTGCTCCGCATCGCGTTCGACCCCGACTCGGCCTCGAAAGACGCCGTCGACCTGCCACGACTGGTCTCGCTGGATTGGGTCATCCGGAAGGTGGTCCCGCTGATTCGACGCGAGGCAGAGCACATCGTCGAACGCGTCGTCGCGGACCTCGAGGGCGAACGCCGGGCGGTCGATCTCGAGATACGGAGCGGCGGCGAGGCGGTCTGACCTACTCCTCGCCGGGTGTCTCGTAGTCGCCGCCGTAGCGGATGAAGAAGTAGGCGAGCCCCAGCGTCGCCACCATCACGAACGACGTCGCGACGCCGAGGGTCTTCGCGCTGCTTGGCACCTGCGGGGACCCGCCGCCACCGCCGCCGCCACCGCCACCGTCGCTGCTCTGGGTCGGGTAGTCCGTCCCGACGACGATGGCGGCTTTCATCCCCAGTCCCTCGTGGGGGACACAAACGTAGGGGTAGATGCCGTCCTCCTCGAAGGTGTACTCGTAGTTGACGCCGGCGTTCGAGACGGGGTCGCCGGAGTCGAGCGGGCCCTCGCCGTCCGAGACGACGTTGTGGCCGCCGCCCTCGCCGGTCCACTCGAACAGGACCGTCGCGCCGTTGTCGACGTGTACCGCGGGCGGGTCGAAGGCGAACGCGCCGCCGTTGCCCTGCGCACCGACCGAGACGGTCACCTCGCTTTGACCGGTGGCGTCGACGGTCGTGCCGTCGAAGTTGCCTACCTGGTCGAGGAAGCCGCTGTAGTCCGGCGGACCGCTGCTCCCCCCCGCCACCGCCACCGTCACCGTCGGTCCCGTTTTCCTGTGCCGCCGCCGTTCCTGTCGCGGCCGAGGCAGCCGTGGCCCCCGCGGCCGTCCGCAGGAAGGCCCGACGAGATACGTCCACACTACCGTCTGTCATACCCGACCGTTGTGGGGGCCGGGTTCTCAATATGTCGGTTTCCACCGGCGGGGTGACCGCCGGTCCACAACCCATTTCCGGGGGACGCTCCTGGCATCTCGGGATGACACCTGCAGCCAATCCCGACGACGTCCCCCGGGCCGACGGCATGCCGATGCTCGGCCTCGGAACCTGGCAGAACGACGATCACGACCAGTGCGCCGAGAGCGTCCGGACCGCGCTCGAGCGCGGCTACCGGCACGTAGATACCGCACAGGCCTACGGGAACGAGGCCGCCGTCGGCGAGGGCCTCGCAGCGGCCGACGTCGACCGCGAAGACGTCTTCCTCGCGACGAAGGTCTGGAACTCGAACCTCGCCCACGACGACGTGCTCGAGTCGACCGAGGCGAGCCTCTCGAAGCTCGGCGTCGACGCCGTGGACCTGCTGTACGTCCACTGGCCCGCGGGCGCGTACGACCCCGAAGGGACGCTCTCGGCCTTCGACGAGTGTACGAACAGGGCAAGATCCGCAACGTCGGCGTCTCGAACTTCGAGCCCCACCACGTCGAGACGGCAGTAGAGACGCTCGAGGCCCCGCTCTTTGCCAACCAGGTCGAGATGCATCCCTTCCTGCAGCAAGCGGAGCTGCGCGACCACGCCAGCGAACACGACTACGAACTGGTCGCCTACTCGCCGCTCGCACGCGGTGGCGTGTTCGACGACGACGTCCTCTCGGCCATCGCCGACGACCACGGCGTCAGCGAAGCGCAGGTCAGCCTCGCCTGGCTGCGCGAGTCTGGCGTCACCGCCATCCCGAAGGCGACCGGCGAGGCCCACATCCGCGACAACCTGGCGAGTCTGGACCTCGAACTCTCCGACGACGAGGTGGCACGCATCGACGCCATCGAGCACACGGAGCGCCGCGTCGATCCCGGTTTCGGTCCCGACAGCTGGGCCTGACTCGTGGCAGACACAGCGTCGGCCGCCCGGTAGCGTCTGCCGCCCGTCAGATTGTTTCGCCGCGTGCGGCCCGTACCGAGCCTCAAACTTTTAAACGGGGTAGGTCGAACCCTGGAGTATGTCTACCGGGAACCAGGGGATCGTCGGCGCGATGCGCTTCGACCTCCGTCGGTTACACGAGACGTGGATGGAACTGATCTATCCACGGCAGCGCGGCGCACGGGATACGGTCCTGGGAACGTGGACGCCCGACAGCCAGGTCGGGATGCTCCTCTACCAGGCCTGGGCCGCGCTGGGGATGCCCGTCATCGCGATCATCTACCCCCTGGTCCTGTTTGGGACCATCGTCCGCTTCCAGACGCGGCGCATCGGCAGCACGGCGACGCGACTGGGCCTCGTCGGCGTCGTGGTGCTCTCGCTGCTCGTCTGGGGTGGGCTGGCCGCGCTGGCCCGGTTCGAACTGGACCTCATCGCCGGCGGATTCACCGCCATCGCCATCGCCGGCGGCGTCGCGACGCTCTCGGCCGCGCTGGCCGTCGGCTTCCGGAGCATCGGCGGCCGCGGGACGACGGTACTGCTGGCCTTCCCGCTGGCGATGACAGCCATCTTCCTGCCGCCGGTGGTCGCGGCGCTGTTCTCGAAAGCCGTCGCTCAGGTCGTCCTGCCCGGGAGTGACGCGCTGGCACGCTACATCCTCTTCGACCTGCTTGACTCGAACCGCATCGCCCAGTTCTTCGTCCGGAACTTCGAGCGCGAGGGGGCCGCCTACGTCCTGATGTGGCTCGGCTTCTCGTTCCCGGTCGGCTGGCTGCTGGGTCTGCTGGTGACGCTCGCCAACGTCGTCCGCCCGACCGAGTGACGGCAGCGCCGCTCGGCCGTTTTGAGACGTTGACGAAGCGACTCCCGGCGACCGACCCGGGCCGCTACGGACTGGCGCGGAACTCGCCGTGTTTCATCCCGAAGAAGAACGCGACGACCGAGAAGACGATCATCGAGGGGAGGACCATCATGAACACCGTCGAGGGGGTCATCATGGCTGTGAGCGCGACCGTCGCGACGGCCACGATCACGACGAGGGGCACCACCGAGCGCGTGAAGTCGTACTCCATACCCGGTGTTGCGACCGAACGGACAAAACCGTTAAGAAACCGGACCGGCCGGGGAGCCAACCGACGAGCGGCGGCGCGGAACCGGGGTGACGAGTGCCACACCGAACTGGCGCCTCCGGCCCCCTCTCCCGACGCACATCCGTCAGTGCCCCGTGTCGCGTCTCACACCGAGACGTCGGCCGGCCGGACCACCGTCGGCTCGGGCACGTCGTCGTCCGGCGCGACCGCGAGGTCCGCGGGCCCGTCGCCGCCGAGCAGCACCGTCGCCCCCTCGTGCATCGGCGCGAGCAGGCCGGCGACCAGCCCCCCGGCCGTCGTGACCGGCGCGCGCAGCGCCACCGTCGTCTCGCCGTCGATTCCGTGGTCGGCGACGATACGTTCGGCCGCCGTCAGCAGGTCGCCGTGGGTGTAGGTCCGGTCGCCCGCCAGCGCGTCGTCGTCGGGTCCCACCTCGCCCGGCGGCTGGAGCGGGTTCTCGCTCCAGAGTTCCCGCTCGAACTGCGCGACCGTCGGATCGTCGCTGGGCCCGCCGTAGGCCAGCGCCTTCGTTCCCGGCGCCAGTTCGTACCGGTCGAGCCAGTTCGCCGGCGCGACCAGCGCCTTCGTATCGACGGCCCCGGGCGGGTCCATATCCACCACCGCACCGTCCAGCGTCGCGGCGAGAAAGGCCAGCAGCGCGTCGGGACTGTCGCGGAGATAGCCCGGCTCGTCCGTGTCGGTCGGGTTCTTCGGCCCGGCGACGACGGCCACCCGCATCCCGTGGCGAACCCCGTAGTGCCGCAGGAGATTGCCCGCCTTCCAGACGTTCGTACAGAAGTCCCGGTAGCTGAACGGCGTCGAGCGCTCCGGCGCGGTAAAGAGGACGCCCTCGCGCTCGCGGCCCGCGGCGACGAGGTCCTGCAACGTGTGCATAGGTGAAGGTTGAGACGGGGCCGTCAAAAGCGCGACGAGTGGCTAGGAAACTGTTCAAACGATACTGCAGGTGTGAACAACCAGAAAGCCCCCGACCGCTCGCGGCCGCCGAGCGACATATTCTCGCTCGCTGCGCTCACTCGAATAGGGGTCGCTCAGGCGACCATGTGAACGCGAGCGGTCGGCCCCTTTCAGTCCCGCCCGTCGGCTGATGATCAACCGATTACGGGTCGGGGCTTTC
The DNA here is from genome assembly GCF_029338315.1 of Haloarcula regularis. Classification (GTDB taxonomy): domain Archaea; phylum Halobacteriota; class Halobacteria; order Halobacteriales; family Haloarculaceae; genus Haloarcula; species Haloarcula regularis. Next base: position 3,125,232 of record NZ_CP119794.1, on the reverse strand, counting down.
TGGTCCACAAAACCACACACAGAAGCCGCGTCGACGGCTTCGATCCGAGCTTACAGGGAGTTCTTGAGCTTCTCGAAGAAGCCCTCCTCGACGTCGACCTCCTCGCCGCCGGCCTCGGCGAACTTCTCGAGAGCCTCCTTCTGCTCTTTGTTCAGGTCATCGGGCGTGACGACCTGGACCTGGACGTAGAGGTCGCCGTTGCCGCGGCGACGGAGGCGTGGCATCCCCTTGCCCTGGAGGCGGAACACCTCCCCGCTCTGGGTGCCGCTGGGGACGTCGACCTCAACCTCGCCGTCGATGGTCGGGACGGTGATGGTGTCGCCGAAGACCGCCTGCGGGAACGAGATGGCGTGCTGGTGGGACAGGTCGTCGCCGTCGCGCTCGAAGTCCGGGTGGTCGCGGACGGTCACCTCGATGAGCAGGTCACCGTTGGGGCCGCCGCGTTCGCCGGGCGCGCCCTCGCGCTCCATCCGGAGGGTCTGCCCGTCGTCGATGCCGGCCGGAATCTCGACCTCCAGCGTGGCCTCGTTCCGGACGATGCCGTCGCCGCCACAGGTCCCACAGGCCTCCTCGTAGAGTTCGCCCTCGCCCTCGCAACGCCGGCAGGTCGCAGTCTGCTGGACCCGGCCCATCGGCGTCTGCTGGACGCGGGTGGTCTGGCCCTGCCCGTTACACTCCGGACAGGTCTGTGAGTCGGTCCCCGGTGGGTGGCCGGCGCCGTCACACTCCCCGCAGGTCTCGGGTCGGGTGACCGTGAGCTGCTTGCTCGCGCCGTGGTAGGCCTCTTCGAGGTCGATCTCCATGCGGGTCTGGAGGTCCTGGCCCTGGCGGGGTCGATTGCCACCGCGGCCACGGCCGCCCCCGCCGCCGAAGAACTGGTCGAAGATGTCCTGCATGTCGAAGCCGCCGGCCCCGCCGAAGGGGTCGCCGCCCATGCCACCGGCGCCCGCGCCGCCGCCACCGACGCCGCCGCGTTTCTGGGCCTGCTCGAAGCGCTCGTGGCCCACCTGGTCGTACATCTGGCGCTTCTCCTCGTCGGTGAGGACCTCTTTGGCCTTCTTGGCCTTCTTGAACTTCTCCTCGGCGTTCGGGTCGTCGCTGACGTCCGGGTGGAACTCCCGGGCTTTCTCCCGGTAGGCCTCCTTGATCTCGTCTTCGGAGGCGTCGCGGGAGACACCCAGTATCTCGTAGAAGTCCTGGCTCATTCGTTGTGGGCAGATACCGTATTGAGATACTTGAATAGAACGGCTCTCGGCCGAGAAGCAGGTGCCGGCCCGCGACGGCGGTGCCGTCCCTCGAATGGAGCCGGCGGACGCAGGGCGGGGGACTTATCTGCGCCCCGACAGACAGTCCGCCTAATGAGTCCGGCGGGACCGATCGACGCGCGCGCGGCGCTGACGCTCGAGCGACTGGCAGTCTGGGGGCTGGCGGTGCTCGCGCTGGTCGCCCTGGCCGGCCTGGTCGTCGGCCCGGGGGCCGACCTGCGGACCGACGCACCCGACGTCGTCGAGGGCGAGTTCGACGCCCAGGCCGGAGCAGTCACGCTCACGCACGCCGGCGGCGACCGGCTCACCGGGACTGCGACGGACCGGATCGCGGTCGCCGTCACCGACACCGACCGGAACGCGACGACCACGGTAATCTGGGCGAACGAGTCGACCCTGCCGGTCGGGGAGGGCGCACAGTTCGTCGTCGACGACCCGCGCGTCGACAGCGACGGCGACGGCGACTTCCACGACGGCGATGCCACCGTCGGTTTCCACCTCGAGGCCGGCGACACCGTCGCCGTCGTCTGGACCGGGCGCCTGATCGGCGCCCCCGAGACGCGGACCGAAATGCTTGCGACGGTGACGCTCGTCACCGGCACGAGCGCGTGACCCCGGCGGAAAGTCCTTGTGAGTCCGTGACGAACCCCAGGCATGTCGACAGACCAACTGGTTCCCGTCACGGACCTCGCAACACTGGAGCGCGAGGGGCACGACGTCGCCGACGCCGGCGGCCACACCGTCGCCCTCTTTCACCACGAAGGGCAGGTGTACGCCGTCGACAACCGCTGTCCGCACATGGGCTTTCCCCTCGCGAAGGGCACCGTCGAGGACGGCCTGCTGACCTGCCACTGGCACCACGCGCGCTTCGAACTGGCCTGCGGGGACACGCTGGACCCGTGGGCCGACGACGTCCAGACGTTCCCCGTCGAGGTCCGCGACGGGACCGTCTACGTCGACCCCGACCCCGAGCCCGACGTCCCGCCGGAGACCCACTGGCGCAACCGCCTCGTCGATTCGATGCAGGAGAACCTCGACCTCGTGGCCGCGAAAGCAGTCATCAACCTGGATGCCCTGGGCGAGGGCTTTTCGACGCCGGTCGAGAAGGCCGTCGAGTTCGGCACGACCTACCGCGAGGCCGGCTGGTCCTCGGGCCTGACCATCCTCGGCGCGATGGCGAACCTCTACGACGACGTCGACCACGACGAGAAACTCCGGGCGATGTACGTCGGCGTCAGCGAGGTCGCGAGCGACTGTGCCGGGGAACCGCCGCGATTCCCGCAGTACGAGCTGGGCAACGCCGACCTCTCGAAGGCCCGCCTGAAGGCCTGGTTCCGCGACACCTGCGAGGTCCGGGACAGCGACGGCGCCGAGCGCTGCATCAGGACCGCCGCAGCCGTCCTCCCGCCCGAGGACCTCGTCGAGATACTGCTCGCCGCCGGGACGGACCACCTCTACATGGACACCAGCCATACCCTCGATTTCGTCAACAAGGCCGTCGAGACGCTGGACCACGTCGGCTGGGACCACGCGCCCGACGTCGCTGCGTCGCTGGTCGACGGGTTCACCGACGCCGTCCGCAGCGAGGAGCGCTCGCAGTGGCGCCAGCCGATCGACGTCGCGGCCCTGTGTTTCGAGGCCCAGGACGCGCTCCCGGACCTCGTGGCAGCCGGCGAGGGCAGGGAGTGGGACCGTCCCGAGGACTTCGTCGAGACGCTGCTGGCGGACGACCCCCACACCGTCGTCGACGCCCTGCGGGAGGCGATTCGGGAGGGGGCGACCGCCGAGGAGCTGTCGCGAGCCGTCGCGCTCGCGGCGACCCGCCGCGTCGCCCAGTTCGCCACCAGCAACGAGTTCTCCGACTGGAACACGGTCCACCATACGTTCTCGTATGCCAACGCCGCCCACGCGCTCGCGAGCCGGACCGACGCCCTCGAGGCCTACCGCCCCTGTTTCGACGGCGCGATGTCGGTGTACCTCGACCGCTTTCTCAACATGCCAGCCGCGCCAGTTCCCGACCCCGGCGACTCGGACCGCGACCCCGCGACCGTCCGCGAGGACCTGCTGAGGACGTTCGACGAGCAGGGCCGCGTGAACGAGGCCGGGCGACTGGTGGGCGAACACTTCGACGCGGACGGCGACGTGGCCGCCCTGAAGCGGACGCTCGGTGAGGGGTTACTGCGGGAGGACGCGGGCTTCCACACCCTCCAGAACGTCGAGGCGGCCTTCCGGCAGCACGACTATGCCGAGACCGACGCCGAGCGACGACTCCCGCTGATCGCGACGGCGCGCTACATGGCCGCGCACTTCCCGACGCGCCGCGAGCGAGAACAGACGTTCACCATCGCCCACCGGCTGTTCCGCGGCGAGCGGATTCACGGGGCGGAAGCGGCCTGAGGCCCAAAAGCGGGGCAATCGAACCCGAGAGATGAGTCCGCGCGGAGCAGGCTGTCCATCCGTCGGTCGAGACGGTACAGTATCGGTCGAGTGCGGCACAGCTCACGCCACCCCTCGACTGCGAACGGCGAAGTCGCGACCGAGGGCCGGCCGCGAGTACCGTGGTCCAGTTGCTACTCCTCTATCAGGATCATGATCCGCTCAGTGTCGATTTCGGCGATCAGGTTCGACCCCATCCGGACGTCGTAGGATTCGATATCGAAGGGCTGGCTGACCTCGGGTCCGCCGGTGACGCTGACGGTGAGTTCGTAGTCGCCGGTCTCGGCGATGCCCGTATCGAGTTCGGGTCGCTCGTCGGGGCCGACGGTACTAGTGGTCTCGAAGATTCGCGTCCCACCTCGCCGTACCGTCACAGCCACGTCGAGCGTCTCGTCGGTTCCGTTGCTGAGAACCACGGCGATGGGGTCGTCGGGGTCCGGCGTGACTTCTCCCGGCGTCTCGGTCAGTGGGTCGTCCGGTGTCGTCGGCGTGTCTGTCTCCGTCGGTTCGTCGGCCGGTGTTCGCGTTTCGGTCGATGTCTCGGTGGTTTCGTCGTCAGTCGCCGTCCCTGACACTTGGGGAGCTCCCGGTGCGGTACAGCCAGCGAGCGACGCGGCGGAGAGGGCGAGGGCGGATAGGACCTGGCGGCGGCGCATAACGGCGCTACCGGCGGCCCCAGTAAATGTCTTCTGTGGCGCACATACTGCCGGCTGTACGTTCGTACCAGTTCTCGGCACCGCGGCGTGCCGAGTATTTTCTAACGGTTACAGCCGGCAGTATCAGGCGTCGTCGGCACCCTGGCGTACCTTCACGGCCATGCCCGTCTCGAAGTCGCGCATGCCGTGGCCGGGCAGTTCTGCACGACCGACGGCGAGGAGGTGGCCGTCGGCGTGGACGACCAGCGCCTCGTCGCCGGGCCGGATGTCGGGATCCGCATCCTGGACGAACTTCGCGAAGGTGTTGCGGCCCTCGCGGACGAACGGTTCGCTCTCGTCGCCGACGACGACGTGGTGGCGGGGAACGTCGAACCCATCGAGGAGGCGGCGCCCGCCGACGAACCCGAGAGTGTAGCGGCCGTCAGTGCCGTAGGTGGCCAGCCGGCCGTCGTCGGCCAGGATCTGTCGGGGGCGGCCGGAACTGGTGTGGGTCACCTCGATGGCGTCGGGGGCCGGAAAGAGCGTCGCGCCCGCGCCGCGGCCGAACTGGTAGTCGGCGGCGCGGCGGAGGCTCCGGAACTCGCGGTCGGTCATCGTCCGTCCTCGACGCCCCGGCGACAACCGACTTTCGGTCCGCGGGCGCGAGGGGACCACGTACGTAAAACGTCATTATTTTTTGTGCAGTGTGAGGCTGTCTATCGTACTTCAGTCGGGTGGTTTTGGGGAATTTTATACCGGATGACGTCCAAGTGGCCACTACAATGGCAACAGACAAGCGAAAGTACTCCTGGGCGGTGTCCTGCTGGCGGCCAGTACGGCGCTCATCCTGGGGACCGGCCCTCTCGACGTCTCGGTACCGCTGTTCGGTGCCACCATCGCCGCGCTCGGCCTGGCGGCGGGTGCACTGCTCGTCGGCACCTCGGAAGAGGGACGCCCGGTCTGAACGTCGGCCCACCACGTTCTGCCGCTCGAACCGACACGACCAGTCGATCCTACAGCAGGAACCGGTCGGGGTCGTCGCTCATGTCGACGAAGCCGTCGACGGCCTCGATCAGGTCCTCGGAGGACGACTCCGCGAAGCCCATCGCCTCGGCGCGACAGCCCTCGTGGCGCAGGTAGCGACAGAGGCGGGCAAAGTCGCCGTCGCCGGTACAGAGGACGACGGCGTCGTTGTGTTTCGCCAGCGTGACGGCGTCGAGGCTCATCCCCACGTCCCAGTCGGCCTTCTTCGACCCGTCCTGGAACGTCTTGATGTCCTTGATGCGGGTCTCGAAGCCGATGTCGACGAGCGCCTCGAAGAAAGACTCTTCCTCGGGCGAGTCGGCACGGATGACGTAGGCGATGGCCCGGGACAGTTCGCGGCCGCTGACGGCCTCTTCCAGAAGTGCTGCGTAGTCGATGTTGCGCGTATAGAGACTCCGGGCGGTGTGATAGAGATTCTGCGCGTCGGCCAGCACGGCGACGCGCTGTCCCGGATGCGTGACGGTCATAGACCCGGATTACGCCGCCGGAAAGATAGGTTTTCGGACTCGACACCGCCGCCGTACCACTCGGGATCGACGTCCGGCCGGGGGCTCTCGTCGGGCGTCTCGGCCGCGATTGCTATCGGTGCGGCGTCGCCCTCGACTGGGGGAGGGATTCGTCGCGAAGAACATCGACGGCTGGGCCAGTTCCGTCGGCTCGAGCGGGTCCGGGCCGTCGTCCCCCGGCGACACGGTCGACGCCGACGGGGGGACCGAGTCCGACGACTGGACACGGTAACGAGACACGAGAGCGACTCACTTGCCGACAGTATCGCAAGAGAAGCGCCGAGCGCTCCGGCGGCGCGACCGACCGGACGCGGAGCAGAACTATTAACACCGTCTGGGTAGACAGGTTCTCGTATGCGACGACGCCTCCCCGTATCGGTCGCTGGGACCGCCGCCGGCGAGCGCGTCGTCTCCCCGCCGAAACGCAAACGGCTGTTCTAGCGGCTCGCGGCGGGCGTGGCGCCCGTCCCGGGTCGATTTCTCGAGGACAGACCGGACGACATATCCCACAGCGACACGACACAACTCAGCAATGACCGACATCGACTTCCACGGCGTGTTCCCCGCGATGTGCACGCCGTTCCACGACGACGAGGACCGCAGCATCGACTTCGAGACACTCCAGCGAGACGCCCAGCGGCTCGAGGAGGCGGGCGTCGACGGACTCGTGCCCGCGGGCTCGACCGGCGAGTCGGCGACGATGACCCACGACGAGCACATCGAGGTCGTCGAGGCCGTCATCGACGCCGTCGACGACGTGCCCGTCATCGCCGGCACCGGCTCGAACAACACCCGCGAGGCGCTCTCGCTGTCCCGCCGGGCCGCCGACGCCGGTGCGGACGCGCTCTTGCTCATCTCCCCGTACTACAACAAGCCCGAACAGCAGGGGTTCGTCGACCACTACACGACAATCGCCGACGCGGTGGACGTCCCGCAGATCGTCTACAACGTCCCCTCACGGACCGGCCAGAACATCGAGCCGGACACGGCCGTCGAACTGGCTCAGCATCCGAACATCCAGGCGTACAAGGCCGCCAGCGGCGACATGACCCAGATATCCGAAATCATCGAGCGCACGCGCGACGAGGACTTCGCAGTGCTCTCGGGCGACGACGGCATGACCCTCCCGATGCTCTCGGTCGGCGGCACGGGCTGTATCTCCGTGGCCGCGAACATCGAGCCCGAGCGCACCTGTGCGATGGTCGGCGCGGCGCTCGCCGGCGACTTCGAGCGCGCCCGTTCGCTCCACCACGAACTGGGGCCGCTGTTCCGCGCGATGTTCATCGAGACAAACCCCATCCCGGTCAAGGAGGCCATGCGCATCCGGGGCTATGGCCCGGCACACCTGCGCTCGCCGCTGACGCGACTCTCGGACGAACACCTCGACCACCTGCGTGACGTGCTCGCGTTGCTGGAGACCGAGGACCTCGAGGACGAGTACGCGGAGATAGAGCGATGACGCGGGTCGCAGTCAACGGCGCGGTCGGCCGGATGGGACAGACGGTCATCGACACCGCGGCCGAGCGCGAGGACCTCGAGGTGGTCGTCGGGTTCGACGTCGAGGTCGGCGAGTACGCGGGCGTGCCCATCGTCGCCGACGACGTGGCAGCAACACTCGCCGAGCACGACGTCGACGTGGTCGTCGACTTCTCGATTCCCGAATCGACGCTTCCGCTGGCCGAAGCCTGTGCGGACGCCGGCGTCGCGCTCGTCGTCGGCACCACCGGCTTCGAGGAAGCGGAGATGGCCCAGCTCAAGGACGTCAGCGAGCAGGTCGCCGTGCTGAAGGCGACGAACTTCTCGCGGGGCATCCAGGTCCTCCAGCGCACCGTCCGCGAGGCGGTGCGCGCGCTGGACGACTACGACCTCGAACTGATGGAGACTCACCACAACGGGAAAGTCGACGCGCCCTCCGGGACCGCGAACACCATCCTCGACGTGGTTCAGGAGGAGCGCGACGTCGAACCCGTCTACGGCCGCGAGGGCCACGCCCCGCGCGAGGCCGACGAGATCGGCGTCTTCGCCCGCCGCGCCGGCGACATCCGCGGCGAGCACGAGCTCATCCTGGCGGGCAACGACGAGGTGCTCTCGCTGTCCCACCGCGCCGAGGACCGGGCCGTCTTCGCCGCCGGGGCGCTGGACGCCGCGGTGTGGGTCTCCGGGCGCGAGGCCGACTGGTACCGCTTCGGCGAAGTCGTCGACTCGTGAGGTAGCCACGTCGGTTTCACACCAGCTGCGGCCGTGACCTGATTCTCCGGCGGTCCGCGAGTACCCCACCACCGAGTGGGGGGTTCAGGAACGCCGTTCGGAATCCCCGATTGCTATACCCCCGGAGCAGGTACCCCCAGACACCAATGCTCGGACAAGACCTCGAACGGAACATCGGGGACCTGTGGACGGCCTACGAAGGTGGCGCGACCGTCGAGGACGTAGAACCGCCGCAACTGGACACGCTTGACAGCTTTCTCACGGCGCTGGAGAACGGCGAGATCCGCGCCGCCGAGAAGGTCGACGGCGAGTGGCAGGTCAACGAGTGGGTCAAGCGGGGCATCCTGCTGAACTTCGCGTTCCGGCGGACCTACGAGCGCCAGTACGGCGGCGTCACCTACCACGACGTCCTGCCCCTGCGGGACACCGAGGATCTCGGCGAGCGCGGCACCCGGAACACGCCCGACGGGACGACCATCCGCCGGGGGGCCTACCTCGGCGAGGACTGCATCATGATGTCGCCATCGTTCGTCAACATCGGCGCGCACGTCGGCGACGGGACGCTCGTCGACTCCTGTGACACGGTGGGGTCCTGTGCCCAGATCGGCGAGAACGTCAAGCTCGGCGCGAACACGCTCATCGGCGGCGTCCTCGAACCGGTCGAGAGCGCACCTGTCATCGTCGAGGACGACGTCTCGCTGGGCGCCGGCTGTCGGGTCACCTCGGGCTTTGTCGTCGGCGAGGGGAGTATCGTCGGCGAGAACACGCTGCTGACGCCACGCATCCCCGTCTACGACCTCGTCGAGGAGGAGGTACTCTACGGCGAACTGCCGCCGGAGCGCCGGGCCTTCCAGCGGTTCGTCGACTCCTCGGTCGGCGAACACGACCTGATTCCGGGCGGGGCCTACAAGCCCGCCGTCGTCGCCACCGACGTCGAGGAGGAGACGCTGGAGGCGACCGAGCGGGAAGACGCGCTTCGGGACTAGCGAGGGGTGAGCGAAGCGAACCCCTCGAAGCGAAACGGCGAGCGCAAGGAGCCGTAGAGCAACCGCGCGAGGCGCGAACGCAATCAACTGTTCCCGGAAACGCGAGCGCTGAGCGGAGCGACCAGAGGTGCGAACGAGGGGACCAACGGCGGCGAAACGCACGGGCACCCCGCTCCGAGAGCGCAACCCTTGTTACCCGCCGTCTCCGTGGTTGTGCCAATGAGCTACGCCTCGCCACCGGTCCGTCGTCTGTCGGACTGGGGCCACCGACGCCTCGAGCGACTCGCCGCCGAGCACGGGACACCGCTGTACGTGCTGGACCTCGACCGCGTCGCCGAGAACTACGAGCGGTTCTCGGCGGCGTTCCCCGACGCCCACGTGATGTACGCCGCGAAAGCCCACACGGGCCAGGCGGTGCTCTCGAAACTGCTCGAGACCGGCGCGGACATCGAGTGTGCCGCCTGGGGGGAACTCCAGCGGGCCATCGACGCCGGCGCGCCACCGGGCACGCTCCAGTATACCGCGGTCAACCCGCCGGACCACGACCTCGACTACGCGACGGACCTCGCCGCGGCCCACCCGGGGCTGACCATCACCGGCGGTGCGCGCGACACGTTCGACCGCCTCGAAGAGCGGGGCTACGACGGGCGCGTGGCCATCCGGGTCAACCCCGGCATCGGCACCGGCCACCACGAGAAGGTCGCGACCGGCAAGGACGCGAAGTTCGGCATCCCCTACGAGCAGGTCCCGGAGGTCGCAGCCGACGTCGCCGAGCGGTTCGACCTCGTGGGCCTGCACGCCCACGCCGGCAGCGGCGTCCTCCACGACGACTTAGACGACCACTGCCGGGCCATCGCGAAGGTCGCGGACATGGGTCGCACTGTCATCGACGGGGTGGGCGACCTGGAGTTCGTTGACTTCGGCGGTGGCTTCGGGGTCCCCTACCGCGAGGACGAGGAACCGCTGGACATGGCGGTCGTCGGCGAGAAGGTCCGCGAGGCGGTCGGTGACCTCGAGGCCCAGATCAAACTCGAACCGGGCCGCTACGTCGTCGCCGACGCCGAGTGCATCCTCACCGAGGTCAACACGGTCAAGGAGACGCCAGAGACGACTGTCGTCGGCGTGGACGCCTCACTCGCGACGCTCATCCGCCCGGCGATGTTCGGCTCGTACCATCCCATCCGCAATATATCCGCGCCCGACCGCGAGGCTGAACCGGTCTCCGTCGGCGGGCCCTGCTGTACGAGCGCCGACGTCTTCTGTACCGACCGCCCCATCGCCCGGCCCGAGCGGACGGATCTGCTTGCCATCGGGAACGCCGGCGCGTACGGGTACGAACTGGCCAACCAGTTCCACTCCCAGCCCCGGCCAGCGGAGGTCGCCATCGAGGGCGGCGAGACCCGCGTCGTGCGAGAGCGCGAGACGCTCGACGACGTGACTCGCGTGGAGCGTGCCCGGCGATGACGTTCGACCTCGAGACGTTCCACCGCGAGGCCGTCGACATCCCCTCCCACGAGGGCGTCGGCGAGATGCGCGAGTACCTCCTGGAGACACTCGAGGCAGAGGGCATGGAGGCCACCGTCGACGACCTGGGGAACGTCCGGGCGACGCGGGGCGAGGGTGACGGCACGCACCTCCTGTTGAACACGCACATCGACACCGTGCCGCCCCACCTGCCCTACGAGCGGCGTAGCGAACCACCGGGACTGGACGAGCGTGTCGACGGCAGTGGCGACGAGGGGGCTGGCGACGTCGCCTGTGGCCGCGGAGCCTGCGACGCGAAGGGGCCGCTCGCGGCGCTGCTGGACGCCTTCCTCACCGTCTCGCCGGACGACGGGCGCGTGACGCTGGCCGTCTCCATCGACGAGGAGACCACCCAGACCGGCGGCGCACACCTCGCCGACGACATCGACGCCGACGCCGCCATCGTCGGCGAGCCGACCGGGCTCGACGTCTGTACCGCCGCGCGCGGGCAGTTCGAGGGCACGGTGACCATCCGCGGCGAGAGTGCCCACGCCGCGGACCCAGCCAGCGGGATGAACGCCATCCGGGCGGCCGCACCCGTCCTGCAGGCGATGGAGACCTACACCGAGGAACACGGCCCCGACGAGCACGAGACGCTCGGCCGGGCGACGCTCACCCCGTCGATGATCGAGGGCGGCGAGGCGACCAACCAGGTGCCCGCCGAGTGTGTCATCACCTTCGACCGGCGATCGGTTCCACCAGAGACCAGCGGCGAGTTCTGTGCCGACTTAGAGACCCACCTCGCGCAGTGGCTTCCGGGACCGATGGGGCTCTCGGTTGACCTCGTCCGGCCCGACACGCCGTTCCCGGAGGCGTTCGCGACCGACGAGGACGCCGCCGTGGTGACCACGCTCCAGCGTGCCAGTGGCGGGGCGGTTCGGCCGTTCGGCGCGGCGACCGAAGCCTCGTACTTCGCGCAAAGCGCCCCGACGGTCGTGTTCGGACCGGGCGACCTGACCGACGACGTCGGTGCCGTCGCCCACTCCGAGCGTGAGTACGTCGGGCTCTCTGAGGTCAGGGCGGCCGCGCGCGCGGTGCGTGAGACGCTCGAACGACTCGTCTAGGCGAGATACGTCATGGCATCTTCGTCGCTGACCTGCGAGAAGTCACGGTAGAACTGCCCGACGGCACCGAAGGAGGCTGGCTCCTCGAGCGAGACGACCTCGTCGACGGACCGGCCGATGTCGGTGACGGTATCTGGCGAGCCGACGGGGACGGCGACGACGACGGCGAGCGCGCCGGCCGCCTTGACCCGCTCGATGCAGGCCCGCATCGTCGCGCCGGTGGCCAGGCCGTCGTCGACGACCACCACGCGCTTGCCGGCCACGTCCAGCGGCGGCCGGTCGCCGCGGTACCGGTCGAACTTCTCGCGGGCGGCCGCCCACTCGCGCTCGGTCGCCGACTCGAGGTACGCTTCAGACAGGCCAAGCGAGCCGATTATCGACTCGTTGCGCCAGCGGGTTCCGTCGTCGGCGACGGCCGCCACCGCGAGTTCGGGGTTGTTCGGCGCGCCGACCTTCTTGGCGACGACGACGTCGAGCGGGACCCCCAGCGCGTCGGCGACGGGCCGGCCGACCGGGAGGCCGCCGCGCGGGATCGCCAGCACGACGTCCGCCTCGACGCCCCGCTCGCGGAGTTCGGCCGCCAGCCGCTCGCCGGCGTCCGTGCGGTCGTGGAACATATGTAGAAATATCAACCAAATCGGCCTAACCCTTTGGGTCGATCGGGTGGCAGAGCGCTGGCAACTCCCGCCGTGGAGAGCGGGTTGCCCGTGGAACCATCCTCGAGCGGCGTCACGCGGGCATACTATTATTCGCTCGGGCGCCCAGGACCGGGTATGCGCGCAGTTGTCTTCACCGGCCACGGGGAACCGCTGGAAGTCAGGACGGTCGACCCGCCGACACCGGACCCCGAGGGCGTCGTCGTCGAACTGGAAGCGTGTGGCATCTGCCGGAGCGACTGGCACGCCTGGCAGGGAGACCCCGTCTGGGCGGAGCGGGGCCTGGCCCCCGGGCACGTGCTGGGACACGAACCCGCGGGCATCGTCCGCGCGGTCGGCGGCGAGGTCGAGCGCGTCCGCGAAGGCGACCACGTGACGGTCCCGTTCAACCTCGCCGACGGCACCTGTCACCAGTGCCGGAAGGGCCACGCAAACCTCTGTGAGAACGGCCTCGCACTGGGTCTGGCGCCGGAGGTCCCGGGTGCCTTCGCGGAGCAGCTCCACATCCCGGACGCCGACGTCAACGTCGTCCAGTTGCCCGACAGCGTCTCCTCGGTGGACATGGCCGGCCTGGGCTGTCGGTTCATGACGGCCTTCCACGGGCTCGTCCACCAGGCCGACGTCGACGCCGGCGACTGGGTGGCCGTCCACGGCTGTGGCGGGGTCGGGCTCTCGGCGGTCCACATCGCGGCGGCGCTGGGCGCGAACGTGGTCGCGGTCGACCTCTTTTCGGAGAAGCTGGAGTTCGCCGAGCGACTCGGGGCCAGGGCGACGGTCGACGCCGATGCAACAGACGACGTGCCCGGCGAGATACGCGACATCACCGACGGGGGCGCACACGTGTCGGTGGACGCACTGGGCATCGCGGCGACCTGCCAGAACTCAGTCAACTGCCTGCGGACGCGGGGCCAGCACGTCCAGATCGGGCTGACGACCAGTAGCGAGGGCGGACAGGTTGCGCTCCCCACTGACCGCATCGTCGGCAAGGAGCTGTCGGTCGTCGGCGCCATCGGCATGTCGCCGGCCCGCTACGACGAGCTGTTCCGCTTCATCGAGGGCGGGCGCATCGACCCGGCGAAGATCGTCTCCGAGACGGTCTCGCTCGAGGAGACGCCCGAGAAACTCGCGGCGATGACCGACTACGACACGCTGGGGATTCCCGTCATCGACGAGTTCTGATCCTCAGACGTCCAGCGTCTCCTCGACCTGCGAGTAGGTCAGGGCAAGCGCGAGGACCGCCAGGCCAGCCCCGACGGTGAAGGGCGTGCTGAACCCGCCGAGATTAAAGAGCAGCCCCGAGGCCAGCGGGCCGGCGGCGACGCCCAGGCCGAAGGCCATCGTCAGCACCGAGAGAGTCGTCCCCGACCCGCGCTCGCCCGCGAGGTCGCCGGCCAGCGCCAGCGACGGCGCGAAGACGAGCGCCACGCCGATGCCCTGGACGAACCGGGCCAAAAGCATCAGCCACGGGTCGGTGACGACACCCTGGACGAACACCGACGGGACGAGGACGACGAACCCGGCGACGACGAACGGGCGACGGCCGAACCGGTCGCTGGCCCGGCCGATGGGTACCTGGAAGACGACGTTGGCGATGACGACGGCGGCGAACTGGACGCTGAACATGAACGTCGACTCGTCTAGGCGCATCCGGATGGGACCTTCCAGCGTGGCAAAGAGGGCGATGGTCGTCGCCATCAGGAAGGTCCCGACGCCGAGGACGAACACCGAGTCCAGCCCCCGGCCGTTCGGGTCGCGGACAGCGATAGAGAGGTTCTTGCTCGCGGCGTTGGCGGCCGCGGGGGGGTCGGCGATGAGCAGGAAGACCAGCGTGAAGCTCACCAGCGCGCCCAGGACGGCAACGCCGAACGCCGCGGTGAACCCCGAGACGGTCGATCCGAACAGCGTGTACGTGACGACGTCCCGAGCAGCGAGTCCGCCCGTGATGACCACGCCGGCGATGATGGGCCCGAATCCGAACCCGACGAGCCGGAAGGTGTTGAACACGCCGAAGTTCCCGCCGCGCTCGGCGTCGCTGGCCGCGTAGTCGTTGACCAGCGCCACCGTCGCGGGGATGGTGAACGCGGCGCCGACACCCTGGAGCGCCCGGGCGACCAGGACGCTCCAGTAACTCGTGAGGAAGGGGTACGCCGCGCTCCCGACCGCGAAGATCGCGAGCCCGACGAGCACGAAGACGCGACGGCGACCGGTCCGGTCGGACAACCGGCCGGTGAACGGCTGGCCGAAGCTGTTCAGCAGGCCAAACAGCGAGAGGACGAGGCCGATGAGCGTCTCCGTCTGGAGGACGAATCCGAAGACGCTCGCGCCCGCGATGCCGGCCAGCGATATCTGGCCGCTGGCGATGTACAGCGGGAGGACGATGATGAGAAAGGAGTTCCCGAGCGCGTCGGCCATCCGGGCGAACGCCAGCGTCAGGATGCGACTATCGGTGCCGAGGACCATCGGGTTGTCGTGGCTACGGACGACCGCGTGGTGACTCTTTCCGTTCGCCGGTCAGACGTCGTCGGCCAGGTCCCGCGCGATGCCAGTGTAGCCCGACGGGGTCAGCGCCTCGAGTTCGGCGCGCACCCCCTCGTCGACGTCGAGGTCCGCGATCATCGCCTCGAAGTCGGCCATCGTCACCTCGCGGCCGCGCGTGGCCGTCTTGACCTGCTCGTAGGCGTCGTCGTGGCCCTCGCGCCGGAGGATGGTCTGGACCGCCTCGCCGATGATCTCGGGCGTGTCGTTCAACTCCTCGAGCATCACCTGCTCGTTGGGGACGACCTTCGCCAGGCCGTGCTGGCACTTGCGGTAGCCGATGAGACAGTGGGCGAAGGCCGCGCCGATGTTGCGCTTGACCGTCGAGTCCGAGAGGTCACGCTGGAGGCGCGAGCTCGTGACGTAGTCCCCGAGGAAGGTCAAATCGGCGTTGGCCTTCGAGAGGTTCCCCTCGCTGTTCTCGAAGTCTATCGGGTTGACCTTGTGGGGCATCGTCGACGAGCCCGTCTCGCCCTCGACGGCCTCCTGGCCCAGGTAGCGGTCGGAGACGTACAGCCACATGTCCAGATCCATGTCCAGCAGGACGTTGTTGGCTCCCCGGAGCGCGTCGAACACCACCGCGAGGTCGTCACAGGGGTTGACCTGCGTGGTCAGTGGTTCGTGGTCGAGGCCGAGACCGGCGACGAACTCGCGGGAGAAGGCCGGCCAGTCCACGTCGGGGTAGGCGGCGTGGTGGGCGGCGTAGGTGCCCGACGCGCCGGCGAGTTTCCCCGCGAGGCCGTCGACCGCGCGCTCGATCCGGCCGATGGCCTGCCCGAGGCGGGAGGCGTAGACGGCCATCTCCTTGCCGAAGGTCGTCGGCGTCGCGGGCTGGCCGTGCGTGCGGGCGAGCATCGGCACGTCCGCGTAGTCGTGGGCCATCTCGACCAGCGAATCGCGGATCTCGCGCAGTTCGGGGACCAGGACGTCCTCGGCGGCGGGCTTGACCAGCAGGCGGTGCGCGAGGTTGTTCACGTCCTCGCTGGTGAGGCCGAAGTGGATCCAGTGGTCGGCGTCCAGCCCCTCCGGCATGCCCAGGCGGACGAAGTACTCGATGGCCTTCACGTCGTGGTTCGTGGCGGCGTACTCGCCGTACCCCTCGGTCTCGAGTCGCTTGACGACGCTCGCGTCCTCGTCGTCGAACTCCTCGTAGAGCGAACGAAGCGTCGCACGCTGGTCGTCGTCGATAGAAAGCGGCGTCGCCGCCAGGTCGGCAAGCGCGATCAGATACTCGACTTCGACCTGCACGCGGGCGCGCATGAGCGCTCGCTCGCTGGCGTACGGGACGAGCGGGTCGGTGTAGCGGGCGTACCGCCCGTCGAGCGGCGACACGGCGGCGAGTGGCCCTCTCTCGGTCATGCCCGAGAGTGCACGGGAAGTCCGAAAAAGCGTGTCGTTACGCGTCCGCCGACTCCGAACCCGACGGGTCTCCCTCGCTGTGGTGACCACTCGCCGGCGTCTGGTGGTAGAGGCGCTTGTACCGCGAGAGCTTCCTGTAGACGAAGTAGCCGACGACGGCGTCGAAGGCGACGACGAACCCGACGAAGGTGACCAGGTTCCACGGGACGAGTTGCGGGAGGTACGTGACAGACGTGTTGTAGACGGCGTGGACGACCGCGGCGATGAGAATCCCCTTCACGACGATGGGGCCCTTGTGCTCGGGGTTGAACTTCGCCAGGCCAAGGTAGTAGCCGGCGATAGCGGAGTAGAGCACGTGGCCCGGGCCGACGAACGCCCGGCTCGTCGCCGTCTGGACGGCCGCGAAGAGCGGTTCCGCGCCCTCGATCGACGTGGCCTGTGAGTACCCCTGCACGATGTACAGCGCGTTTTCGATAGTCGCGAAACCGAGCCCCGCCACGGCTCCGTAGACCACGCCGTCGACGACGGACTCGATGGCGCCGAAGGCGCCGACCCGGGCGCCGAGCCACTTCACCGTCTCCTCGATGGGGCCGACGACGACGAAGAAGAACACGGCCATCCCGACGACCGGAATCAACTGGAACAGCGGCTGGAGGACGGTGTTGACCAGCGCGGCGAAGCTCGCAAACAGGATGGCCAGCACGAACACGACGGCCATCGTCTCGACGGGTTCGCGTATCGTCGGGTCGCCGTACCAGAGGTAGCCGACGATGGCCAGCGCCGGGACGACCGAGAGCGCCGCCAGGATGCCAAGCGACGGTTGCCGGAGGACGAGCAGCCCGGCGAAGGCCAGTTGCGCGACGAACAGGACCAGGCCCAGCGCGATGAGGAGCCAGCGACGCGAGGCGTGCAACAGGCCGTGGAGCGAGACGGAGACCCGGTCGAGCCCGGTTCGGGGGTCCCACTCCGCGACGTCGTAGAGGTCGGTCGAACCGGACAGTGCCGCCGCCACGGGGTCGTCTGTATCGTCTGATGACACGTCAGACACGTCGCGTGGGAGACACGTTAGCGTTGTGGATCCACCTGCGAGCCGCGCCTACGAGAGCCAGCCGTAGTCGACCGCCGACTCGCCGAAGCGGCCGTCGGGTGGGTCGTACCGGTAGAGGTCCTGGCCGAGGGCGACCCACGCCAGGCCGTAGAGGGCCGCCGTCCCGGGCTGGACGCTGAACCCCAGGAAGACCACGGTTCCGGCGGCGAGCAACACGCCGAGCCACGGGGGCTGGATGCGCGTTCGCACGAGGCCGACGGCGGCCAGGAGCGACCCGGCGACCAGCGCGAGGACACCCAGCGCGACGAAGACAGTCCCGCCGCCGGTGACGATCCGCAGCGCCTGGCCGGCGGCAAAGAGGATACCCCCGAGCGCGCCGAGCCAGGTCCCGCCGACCCCGGGCCGTTTCATTCGCGCCCCGTAGAACGTCTCGACCGCGTAGTGGCCGGCGACGACGCCGAGCGTCGAGACGACGACGGCGGCCCGGACCAGGTCCGTCTCGGCTCCGGTCAGTCCCAGCACGAGGGCCCACCCGACCCAGACGAGTCCCCCGACCGCGGCGACGGCGCCAGCCCACTGACACCGGAGTTTCGACATACTCGCCGTTCGTCGGTCCGGCTACAAATGCACGTCGACACGCGAACGCCGGCGATCGCTCACAGCACGGTCAGGAGTCCGGTCACGCACAGCGCCGTCCCCAGACCGACGAGCGTCCATGACACCCGTCGGGTCGGCCACGCCGCGTCGGCGTCGCGGTACTCGTGGCGACAGAGCGCTCCCGCCCCGGCGGTGACGAGGCCGACCCCCGGGCCGGCGGCCCAGCCGACGCCCAGGGTCAGCGTCAGGATCCACCCGCCGACGAGCAACGCTGGGGCGACCAGCAGCTGGGCCCACGGCGTCAGGTCCCAGTCGTCGAGCAGGACGGCAAACAGCGTTGGGTGATACCAGGTGCCACCACCGAGGAGGAGGACGAAGCCCGAGATGCCGAGCCCGATCGCCAGTTCGCTGCGCGTCTCGCCGAGCACGAGCGGGGGGTACACCGGTTCCGGAGAAAACGCTTCGGGGTGGGCCCGGACCACTCGATTGTGTGTCGCGAGCCTCGTCGAGCGGTCGTTTCGCAACTACTTTGCACAGTCCGCGCCCACTCGCATATGAAACTCGCCGGCATGGCCAGCAACCGCGGCCGGAACCTCATGAACATCGCGGACCGGGCCCCGGGCGGGGCCGAGTTCGCGGTCGTACTGACGAACGACGCCGACGCGCCCGTCCTCGACGCGGCGGCAGAGCGCGGCATCCCCACCGAAGTCGTCGAACGCGACGAGGGCGAGGCCCGCGAGGCCCACGAGGAGCGCGTGCTGGACGCCCTCGCGGAGTACGACTTCGACCTCGTAACGCTGGACGGGTACATGCGCGTCCTGAGCGAGACGTTCCTCGACGAGGCGCCGACGACGCTCAACGTCCATCCCTCGCTCCTGCCGAACTTCCCCGGCATGGACGCCCACGAGCAGGTGCTCGAGGCGGGCGTGAAGGTCACCGGCTGTACGGTCCACGTCGTCGACGAGACGGTCGACGGCGGCCCCATCGTCACCCAGGAACCCATCCCTGTCGTCGAGGGCGACGACGTCGACGACCTGAAAGAGCGCGTCCTCTACCAGGGCGAGTTCACCGCCTACCCCCGCGTCGTCAAGTGGTTCGCCGAGGACCGCGTCGAGGTCGACTACGAGGACACGTCCGTCTCGGTCGAGGGCGACGTCGGCGGGAACTTCCCCGCGCGCCGCCTGGTCTCGGACGACCGCGCCGCGGACCTGCGCTACGGGGAGAACCCTCACCAGGACGCCGCGCTGTACGCCGACACCACGGTGTCGGAAGCAAGCGTCGTCCACGCCGACCAGCTCAACGAGGGCGCGAAGGCGCTGTCGTACAACAACTACAACGACGCCGACGGCGCGCTGAACCTCATCAAGGAGTTCGAGGAGCCGGCCGCAGCGGTCATCAAGCACACGAACCCGGCGGGCTGTGCGACCGCCGATTCGCTCGCCGACGCCTACGCGAAGGCGCTGTCGACGGACCCGATGAGCGCCTTCGGCGGCATCGTCGCGCTCAACCGCACCTGTGACGCCGATACCGCCGAGCAGATCATCGACTCGTTCAAGGAGGTCGTCGTCGCGCCTGGCTACACCGACGCCGCGCTGGACGTCCTCTTCGAGAAGGAGAACCTGCGCGTGCTGGAGGTCACCGACAACTTCGAGGTCACCGACACCATCACCGAGAAACCCCTCGTCGGCGGTCGGTTGGTCCAGGAGCGCGACACCCAGCACCTCACCGCCGACGACCTGGAGGTCGTCACCGAGCGCGAGCCGACCGACGAGCAAATCGAGTCGATGCTCTTTGCCTGGCACACGCTCAAGCACGTCAAGTCCAACGGCATCCTCTTCGCGAAGGGGACCGAGACGGTCGGCATCGGCATGGGGCAGGTCTCCCGGGTCGACGCCGTCCGCCTGGCCGCGATGAAGGCCGACGAGCACGCCGAGGGAAAGGACGCCGAAGGCGCCGTGATGGCCTCCGACGCGTTCTTCCCGTTCCCGGACGGCATCGAGGAGGCCGCGAAGGCCGGCATCGAGGCGGTCATCCAGCCCGGCGGGTCCAAGAACGACGAGAGCGTCATCGAGGCCGCCGACGAGCACGACATGGCCATGGTGTTCACCGGCCAGCGGTCGTTCCGCCACGACTGAGCGACCGTCGACTCCGGCCGAGTCGGTCCCGACCGGAGAGTATGTGCTTTTGCAGCAACCGGTTTGAGGGCTAGAACGCCCCGGCTGGCTGTTCACGACCTCGATCTCTTGGCTAAACACTACCCCCACCCGTGCCAAACGCATTTGCCTGTCCTGGCCGTATCTACGCGCGTGTCCCGGGTCGCCGACAACCGCCCTCCTGCTGTTCGCCGGGGTCGTCCTGACCACCGCCGGAGCCGTCGGCCTCGGCCTCGTCGGGGCAATAGCCACGCTGTCGACGCTGCTGACGGGCGGCCCGATACTGGCGCCGGTCGCGCTCGCCGTCCTCGGGCCGCTCGTGCTGTTCGGGCTCTCGCTCGTGCTCGCGGTGGCACTCGCGGTGGAACTGCGCCGCCGCGCGCCGCTCCCGACCCACCAGGGCGTAGCCGACGCCATCCGTCGACTCGAGCGCATCCTCCCGCCGCTGTCGAGGCTGGGCCTCGCGGACCGCTTCGAACCGCCCGAACCGACGCCCGAGGAGCGCCGGGCGGAGCTGGTCCAGGGCTACGTGGACGGCGACCTCTCGGAGGCCGACCTGGAACGGGAACTCGAGTCGGTCCTCGAGGGAGCAGGCGACGAGGGAGGCCCGTCGACCATCGCCGAGACGACCAAGCGGCCCGGCAGGGAGTCCGAACCGCTGACCGAGCGCGAGCGGGGGTAGCTTCACGTCCCGGCGGGCCGTTAGAACACGTATGAGAGACTATACGTTCATCAGGGTCGAGGCGAACGTCGGCCCCGCCGCCCGCGTGCTCCGGAAGGTCCCGGGTGTCGCAGTTGGCGACGAGTCCGCTGCGCCGGCCGAGGGAGACGGGTTCGGCGCCCCGAGAGCGGGGCCGGGGGAGACGCCACCGCCGAGCGACGCTGTCGTTGACGTGAGTGCCGGTGCCGACGACGATTCGGAGGGCGGCCTGATGGACCGCCTGCCGCCGGCCGTCCGCGAGTACGGCCTGCTCCTCGTCGGCGTCCTGTTCCTGCTCGTCGGCATCGCGAGCGCCGCGCTGTGGTGGCTCCGCCGCCGGGGCGCAGACGAGGACTCGGAGGCCGAGCCACCGACGGTCGACAGCTTCGACGAACCGGTCGACGAGTGGCGCCCCGACAGCGACGAGGACACGGGGATGGGGGATACCGGCGACGTCGCGACCAGCCAGGAGAGTGAGTCGACCGACGAGCCGGAGTCGGGGGACCCGACCGACACGGCCGAGCCGACGCTGCTCGACGAGGAAGCGGCGACTATGGAGGCGTCGGCCGGCGAGCTGGATTCGGGGCCGGCCGTCGACTCGCCAGCAGTAGTGACCGAGGAGGCCGAGAGTGACGCCGAGCGCGAGTCGGCGGACTCGACCAGCAGGACGGCCGGGTCGGTCGACGTTGCGCCGCTGCTGGGGATGGGCTTTCTCGCCGTCGCGGCGGCCGTCGTGAAGTGGAGCCAACGCGACACCGCCGGTGAGCGGTAGGTCCGACAGGCTAAAGCGCGCGGCTCCGATTTGTGCGTGCATGGAGTTCCACGAGGCCGCGAACTTCCTCCTCGAGTTGCGCCGGTTCCCGTCCGGGACCGGCACCGACGCCACGCGGGACCTGCTGTCCGAACTCGGCGACCCCCACGAGAACCTGCGGTGTGTCCAGGTCGCCGGGTCCAACGGGAAGGGCTCGACCGTCCGGATGGTCGAGCGCACGCTCCGGGAGGCGGGCCTGGACGTCGGCCGGTACACCTCGCCACACCTGGACGACGTCCGCGAGCGTGTCACGGTCAACGGCCGGAAGCTGTCGAAGGCGGCCCTCGTCGAGTTCGTCACAGCCGTTCGCCCATCTCACCGCGCAGGGCGCGACCAGCGACTCGCCGACGTTCTTCGAGACGCTGACGGCGCTCGCGCTCTGGGAGTTCGACCGCCAGGACGTCGACGTGGCGGTCCTGGAAGTCGGCATCGGCGGCAAGCACGACGCCACCAGCGTCGTCGACCCCGTCGCCAGCGCGGTCACCTCCGTGACGCTCGAACACACGGACATCCTCGGCGACACCGTCGCGGAGATCGCCCGCGACAAGGCCCACGTCGCGCCCGACGACGAACCGCTGGTGACCGGCGCCACGGGGTCGGCACTCGAAGCGGTCCGGGCCGTCGCCGGCGAGGTACTGACTGTCGGCGAGGCGGCCGAGACGGACGTGACGGTGACCTACCGCGGCCGCGAGGGCCTCGAGGCCGCCGTCACGCTCGACGGGCCGGACTGGCACGTCGAGACCCGCCTCCCGCTGCTGGGTGAACACCAGGCCCAGAACGCGGGGGTCGCGGCGGCGCTGTGCCGGCAGGTGGCCGACGTCGCCGAGGCCGACCTGGCGCGAGGACTGCGCAACGCCCACTGGCCGGGTCGCTTCGAGGTGATGGACGAGTCGCCCCTGACCGTCCTCGACGGAGCGCACAACCCCGGCGGCGTCGCGCGGGTCGTCGAGACGCTCGACGAGTTCGCGTACGACGACCTCCACGTGGTGCTGGGCGCGATGGTCGACAAGGACCACACCGGCATCGCCGCGGGGCTCGCCGACGCCGACCACGTCGTCGCCTGCAAGCCCAACGTCGACCGGGCGGAGTCGACGTCGGTCGTCGCCCGCGCCGTCGAGGACGTGACCGACGCCACCGTCGAGACGCGCTCCGACGTCGCGGGCGCGGTCGGTATCGCGCTGGCGGCCGCGAGCGCGGACGACGCCGTCCTCGTCACCGGGTCGCTCTACGCCGTCCGCGAGGCCCGCACGCGCTGGTCGCGGGCGATGGTCCCAAAGCAGGTCGACTCCATCCCCGAGGCCCGCGAGACCATCGAGGCTGCCGACGTCACCGACGCCGGTGCCTGGCGAATGCGCGGGAAGGCCGTCCACCGCGTCCTGCGCACCCGGGTCCAGGTACGGCAGGCCCAGTACCTCAAGGAGGAACTGCTCTCGCTGGGCGGGGAGTGTGCCATCTCCGGCCTGAACAACCAGGACGAGGAGAAGGTGGACGTGGTGCTGATGGCGACGATGGCCCAGTTCAAGCGCCTGACCGACAAGCTGGAGGGGCAACCGTACGGCCTGGCGACGTTCGGCGAGGAACTGCGCGACGCGCTGGGCATCCAGCGGTCGCCCCCGGAGCGGACGTACCCGTGGGACGACGGCACCGCCGTCATGGGCATCCTGAACGTCACCCCCGACTCCTTCCACGACGGCGGCGAGTACGACAACGTCGCGGACGCCGTCGAACGGGCCGAAGCGATGGTCGAGGCGGACGTCGACATCCTCGACGTCGGGGGCGAGTCCACCCGGCCCGGTGCCGACCCGGTTCCCGCCGAGGAGGAACGTGAGCGGGTCGTGCCCGTCATCGAGGCGCTGGCCGACGCCGACGTGGCCATCTCCATCGACACCCGGAAGGCCAGCGTCGCCCGCGCGGCACTCGACGCCGGCGCGGACGTCCTCAACGACGTCTCGGGCCTGGAGGACCCCGAGATGCGACTCGTCGCCGCCGAGTACGACGTCCCCGTGGTCGTGATGCACTCCATCGACACGCCGGTCGACCCCGACACGGACGTCGAGTACGACGACGTCGTCGAGGACTGCATCGACCAGCTGACAGAGCGCGTCTTGCTGGCGGAGAAGGCGGGGCTGGACCGCGAGCGGATCATCGTCGACCCGGGGCTGGGCTTCGGGAAGTCACCCACCGAGGACTTCGAGTTGCTGGACCGGCTCGACGAGTTCCGGGCGCTTGGCTGTCCGGTGCTGGTCGGCCACTCCCACAAGTCGATGTTCGGCCTCGTCGGCCGGGGACCGGACGAGCGCACGTCGGCGACCGTGGCGGCCACTGCCCTGGCCGCCGAACGCGGCGCGGACATCGTGCGCGTCCACGACGTGCCCGAGAACGTCGCCGCCGTGGACGTCGTCCACGCGGCGAGCGACCCGACGCGGTTCGAGGAGTGAACCCAGTTACTCGGCGTCGGCTGGCGACTCGACGGCCTCGCTCTCCGTCTCGGTGACCTGGATGCCCTTCGAGGCGAGGTGGCGCATCTGCCGCCGGACGAAGTCTTCCTCGGTCGTCCCGCGCGTGGCCAGCAGAATCATCCGCGCCTCGCCCGCCGGTCGCATGGTCCGGCCGGCGCGCTGGGCCCCCTGACGGCGCGATCCGCCCAGCCCCGAGGCGACGACGGCGAGTTCGGCGTCGGGGAGGTCGATGCCCTCGTCGCCGACCCGCGAGACCACCAGCGTGTCGCGCTCACCCCGGCGGAACTCGCCGAAGAGCCGCTCGCGCTCGACGTGGGGCATCTCGCCGCTGATGAAGGGGACGTCCAGCGCCTCGCTGAGTGCCCGGCCCTGGTCTAAGTACTCGACGAACACCAGCGCCTTCGCCGCGGGGTGTTCGGCGAGCGTGTAGCGGACCTCCGCGAGCTTCCCGGAGTTCGACGCGGCGGCCTGGCGGCGGTCGTGGCCCGACGTGGCCGCGTACTCGGTCCGCTCGTCCTCGGTCCCCCAGGGGACGAGGCGAATCTCGACCTCCGGTTCCGCGACGTAGCCCTCGTCGAACAGCTTTCCCCAGTCGGTCCCGATGGGTGGGCCCACGAGCGTGAATATCTCCTCCTCGTCGTCGCTCTCTCTGGTGGGCGTCGCGGTGAGGCCGAGTCGGTGTTTGGTCTGGAGGTCGGCGCTGCGCCGGTGAATCGGACTCGGGACGTGGTGAACCTCGTCGTATACGATGAGGCCCCAGCGGCGCTGGTCGAACAGTTTCCGGTGACGGTCCATCCCCGCGGTCCGATAGGTGGCGATGGTCACCGGCCGGATGGACTTCTCGCCGCCGTGGTACTCGCCGATGTCGGCGTCAGTAAGCGAGGTGTGGCGGACCAGTTCGTCGTGCCACTGCGTGGCCAGTTCGCGCGAGGGAACGAGTATCAGCGTCTCGCCGCCGACGGCCGCCATCGCACCCATCGCGGCGACGGTCTTGCCCGACCCGGGCGGGCCGACGAACACGCCCGAGCCCTGGTCGACGAACCGCTCGACCCAGTCCTGCTGGTAGTCGCGCAGTCGAAGCAGGAGGTCCAGGTCCAGGGCGTCGCCGGTCTCCAGGTCGCGCTCGTCGCGGACCGGATAGCCGGCCTCGTAGAGGACCCGCTTGATCTCGGCGGTGCTGTCCTCGTTGACCCACGACTCCGAGTCCGAGATTGGTGCACGGAGGTGGTCCTCGTCGAGTTTCTGCCGGGCGACGTTGCCCATCAGGTCGTCGTTCGCCGCCGCGAGGACGACGTAGCCGTCCTCGTGGGTATAGAGGCGGAACTTCCGGGCCCGTTCCCACTGGCCCGTCACCCACTCCTCTAAGTGGGGCGAGCGCTCGCCCAGCACGTCACGCATCGTCGACAGCAGCGCGTCCAGCGAGTCGTGGGGCGCGGCCCAGATGTCCTCCTCACGAATCTCGTATATCGACCCTCCGGACCGGTTGCTGTCCTGCAACCGCGCGAACTGCGAGAGCTGCGCGCGGGTGAACTGTTCGGGGTGTTCGACGACGATCTCCCGGCGGTCCGGGAAGAGGACGACCCGCTCGCGCTTGGTCACCTCGGCGACGTCGGTGGGGTACCAGACCGACGCCACCTCGGAGACGTCGTGGCGCTGTATCTGGCCGTCCGCTTCGAGTGCCACCAGCGCCTCCCGGGCCTCGTCGGGCGTGAGGTCGGTCTTTCGCGAGAGTTCGGTCGCCGTGAGGTGGGGTCGGCCCACGGCGTCGAACGCGTCGTAGACCGCATCGAGTTCGACGGCCGGGCCGTCGTCTGTCCCGGCGGCATCGGCGTCCCCCAGGTCGTCACCGTCGGCTGCCTCGTCGTCTGTCACTGGTCACGGTAGCGGTCGGACGGTCAAACGGGTTTCGTCTACGTCCCGCCGGCCGCTACCCGGTAGCCAACGGACGGACGTGCCACGCGAACGGACACGACGCCCCGCCTCGACGGGCAGCGCGAAGCGAGTGCCCTCGGGCCCACTCCCGCCACGATTTTGCGGTTACTCGAAGTCGATGAGCGGTTTGACGATGTTTTCCTCCTTGGTCTCCATGAGGCGGAACGCCTCGTCGGTCTCCTCGAAGGGGAACTCGTGGGAGGTCATGTGCGTCGGGTCGACGCGGCCGGTCTCCAGCAGGCGCAGGAGGCGCCGGAGACGCAGTCGGCCACCCGGACAGAGCCCCGTCGTGATCGTCTTCTCGGCCATGCCGACGCCCCACTCCTCGCGGGGGATGTTCACGTACTCGCCCTCGCCGTGGTAGCCGACGTTCGAGATGGTCCCGCCGGGTTTCGTCGCCTTCACGCACTGCTCGATCGTCTCGCTGCGCCCCAGCGCTTCGATGGCCGAATCGACCCCCTCACCGTCCGTCAGGTCCATGATCTGTTCGATCGGGTCACCTTCCTCGAAGTCGACGATGTCGTCGGCGCCGTACTCCCGGGCGAGTTCCTGTCTGTTCGGGACCGTCTCGACGGCGATGATGCGCCCGGCGCCCTGCAGCGCGGCACCCTTCGTGGCCATGAGTCCGACGGGGCCCTGCGCGAAGACCGCGACGGTCCCGCCGACCGGGATGTCGGCGTTCTCCGCGCCCATGAACCCGGTACTCATCATGTCGGTCACGTAGGCCGCCTCCTCGTCGGTCACCGACTCGGGGATGTGTGCCAGATTCGCGTCCGCCTCGTTTACGTGAACGTACTCCGCGAAGACGCCATCTTTGACGTTGGCGAACTTCCAGCCCCCCAGCGCCTGGTTCGACTGCGAGGAGTGTCCGTCCTGTGCGGCGGCCGAGCCCCAGTCGGGCGTGATCGCGCCGACGACCACTCTGTCTCCCGGTTCGAAGTCCTCGACGGCCGCGCCGACCGTGTCGACGATGCCGACGACCTCGTGTCCGAGCGTGAGGTTCTCGCGTTCGCCGATCGCGCCGTGGACCGTGTGTACGTCGGACGTACAGACGAGGCCCTTCGTCGGGCGAAGAATCGCGTCTGTCGGTCCCGCTTCCGGTCGTTCCTTCTCCGCGAATCCGACTTCACCGAGCTGTGTCATGACGAAGGCTTGCATCGAGATACCACCGGTGAAGTGTAGATTAGATAATAATATAAACCTACGCCCCGGACTCGCCCAGCGCCCGGCGGCGCTCCTCGAGGTACGCGACGACGCCGAAGACGTTGACCACGGGAACCGCCGCCGCGTGGACCCACGTCAGGTCCGGGTCGTCCGGGCGCCGGCGGACGTCCAGGTAGACGCCGACCGGGATGAGAAGTTCCACGAGGACGAACGCGAACGCGGCGAGGCGCAGCGAGAACGGGTACGTCGCAGCGAACGTCGTTCGCCCGGTGAGACTCAGGCCCAGCAAGACCAGGAGCAAAGACAGGCCCACGAGTTCGGGGACGACGAGCGCGAGCACCACCCGCCTGTCCTCGCCGTCCGTCATCGGAAAAACCCGTATTCCTCGATAAGGCGGTCGAACAGCGCCTCGTACTCGTCGCGCACCGCGTCGTGGTCGAAGTCGGCCCACGACTCCTCTACGTGCTTGCGCTCGAAGTCGGCCGACGCGACGATGCGGTCGGCGATCTCCTGGGGTTGGTGACCCGGAAGGCCCGGTCGCGCTGTTCGATGAGCTCGTGGGCGCTGGACTCGGCCTGGTACTCGACGATGCCCAGACAGCCACAGGCCATCGCCCACAGCAGTTCGGTGGCGAAGTACTCCCGGAAGGCCGTCTGAACGAAGACGTGGGCGCCCTTGTAGATGGAGACCCGCCGCTCGCGGTCGCAGGCCCCGACGAACTCGACCCGGTCGTCGATGCGCAGGTCCGCTGCCTCCTGCTCGTAGGTCTCGCGCTCGGGACCGTCCCCGATGATCGTGGCCGACCAGTCCTTCTGTCGGAGTTCGGCCAGGCCGAGAAAGAGCGCGTTGACGTTCGCGCTTTCGTCTAACGGGTGGGCGTAGACGACGTCTACCTCCTCGGCGGGGTCGGCCTCGCGCACGAGGTCCATGTCGATGCTCTCGGGCAGGACGGAGGTCTGTTCGTCGGGTGCGCCCCGCTCGCGGAGGGTCGTCCGGACCAGTTCTGAGGGCGTGACGAGACGGTCCGGCGTCCGCAGCGCCGCCCGAGTCGTCCGTCCCGCTGGCACGGACTCGTCGCCGAACCAGTCGACGACCAGCGGCGCGCGGGCCAGTGACCCCCCGGCACTGGCGGCCAGCACGACGGCGGGTGGCTCCGGTATCGCGTAGACGACGTCGGGGCGAAACCGGGCCAGCAGGACCGGGAGGCGCGTACAGAACGAGGGGACCGTCGGCGAGACGGTGACCGCCCGGTAGGTCACCGACTCGGGGGCAAACTGGCTGCCGTGGCCGTCCCACCACTGCGAGCAGAACACCGAGACGTCGTGGCCCGCCGCCGCGAGGTGGGACGCGACCCGTTCGACCCGCTCGCGGCCGGCCGTCTCCCGGTAGTGACTCGTCTCCATGGCGACGACCGCGACACGCATACTGGCGGGGACGACACCGGCCGGCAAAGCCACCCGTTCGCCACAAACTGTTTTGGCGGTGCCCCGCCTTCGGGGTGGCGTGTACGAGTACGACCTCGAACGCTACCTGAACGTACGGAGCGCCTACGGCGCGTCTATCTCCGCCGACGGAACGCTCTCGTTCCTGCTGGACACGACCGGCGTGGGCCAGGTCTGGACTCTCGGGGAACCACGCGGGTGGCCCGAGCAGCGGACCTTCTTCGACGAACCGGTCAGTTTCGTCGACTACGCACCCCAGCGCGACGAACTCGTCTTCGGGATGGACGAGGGGGGCAACGAGCGCGCCCAGCTGTACCGCCTGGACGGCGAGAACCGCCTCACGAACCTCACCGCCCACCCCGACGCGAAACACCGCTGGGGCGGGTGGCGACACGACGGCGAGGCGTTCGCGTTCGCCTCGAACCGCCGGAACGAGGCCGTCTTCGACATCTACGTCCAGCGCCGCGACGTGACCGGCACCGACGCCGAGCTGATACACGAGGGCGACGGGTGGCTCACTGTCGGCGGGTGGTCGCCCGACGACAGCCACCTCGTCGTCAGCGAGGCCCACTCCAGTTTCGACCAGGACCTCTACGTGCTGGACGTCGAGCGTGGCGACCTGACACACCTCACCCCCCACGAGGGGACCGTCCGCTACCTCAGCGCCTCGTGGGGGCCCGACGGCGAGAGCCTCTATCTCGTCACCGACCAGGACAGCGACCTGCTGTATCTCGCCCGCCTGGACCTGGACGGGACGCTCGAACCGGTCCGCGAGGACCCACAGTGGAACATCGACGGGGTCGCGCTGGACCAGTCGACGGGGCGCATCGCCTTCTCGCGCAACGTGGACGGCTACAACGAGCTGACCGTCGGCGAGCTCGCTGGACCGACGACCGTCGACCCCTTCCCGACGCCGGACCTGCCGGGCGGCCTGGCCGGCGGCGTCGCGTGGGGGCCCGACGCCGAGCGGTTCGCGGTCAGCGTCACGGGCCGGACGGTGAACACGAACCTCTACGTGGTCGAGACGGAGACGGGCGACGCCGAGCGCTGGACGGCCGCCTCGACGGCCGGCATCCCTCGCGAGACGTTCGTCGAACCCGAGGTGATCCGCTTCGAGTCATTCGACGGCCGGGAGATCCCCGCGCTGTTCTCGCTCCCCCGGGACGCAGGCGAGGACGGCGACACGCCGGTCATCGTCGACATCCACGGCGGCCCCGAGAGCCAGCGTCGGCCCTCCTTCGCGGGGCTGACCCAGTACTTCCTCTCGCGGGGCTACGCCGTCTTCGAGCCCAACGTCCGCGGATCGACCGGCTACGGGAAGGCCTACACCCACTTAGACGACGTCGAAAAACGGATGGACGCGGTGCGGGACCTCCGGGCCGGCGTCGACTGGCTCCACGCCCACCCGGCGGTCGACGAGGACCGCGTCGTCGCGATGGGCGGGTCCTACGGCGGGTTCATGGTGCTCGCCGCGCTCACCGAGTACCCGGACCTCTGGGCGGCCGGCGTCGACGTCGTCGGCATCGCGAACTTCGTCACCTTCCTGGAGAACACGGGCGAGTGGCGCCGCGAGCTCCGCGAGGCCGAGTACGGATCGCTCGAGGACGACCGCGAGTTCCTCGAGTCCATCTCCCCGCTCAACAACGCCGACCGCATCACTGCGCCGCTGTTCGTCCTCCACGGGGCCAACGACCCCCGCGTGCCGGTCGGGGAGGCCGAGCAGATCGCCGCCGAGGTCGAGTCCCACGGCGTCCCGGTCGAGAGACTCATCTTCGAGAACGAGGGACACGGCATCAGCAAGCGCGAGAACCGCATCGAGGCCTATTCGCGCGTCGTCGAGTTCCTTGACGAACACGTCTGAACGAGCGAGGCGGACCGGGAATATATAAGGGCGTCCTGCGGGCCCCAGGGAAAACCGGACGACGGCGCCCCATCGAGTTCACCGACGGGCTGCAGTCTATCGATTCCGCCCAGTAACAGGGATGAAAATAATGAACGACTTTATACACGATCCCTTCGAGGTGGCGGTATGGTCAGCGACGGGGAGACCCGGGAGGACGTCCAGGACCGGCTGGAACGCCTGGAGCAGGTCTACGGGGCAGTCACGGTGAACCAGACCACCTACGAGGTCGACGACGAACGGTACCGGCGGGTCGCGACCGGGAGCGGACGGGAGGGGGCCGAAGTCCACGTGGTCGTCCGCAACGAGGCCGACGACGTGCTGGTCCGCGAGGGCGAGCGCGGCTGGACGGTGCCCCGCGGACAGATCGCGGGGGAGGAGACGCCCGAGGCTGCGGCCAAGCGCATCGTCCGGGAGAACGTGGGCGTCAACTGCGTCATCGAAGACATCGACAGCGCTATCATCACCGGGTACTGCAACAGCGACGACCCGTCCGCGGAGACGGTCTACCAGCTGGTCATCGTCTTCGCGGCGGACGTCGACGAACCGCCGTCCACGGAGACCGACCAGGTCCGCTGGGACGCCGAACCGTCCGTGGCCGGCGTCGAGTCGGTCAGATGACGCCCGTCACCGTCGCCGCCTCGAGCGCCGCGTCCTCACTCATCCCGTCGCCCAGGATGGTGTAGCGGTCGCGGATCTCGTGGGCGGTCGTCAGCGCCTCGATGACCGTCTCGCCGTCGATGCCGAGTCCCTCGGCAGTGGTGGGCGCACCGATGGCCGCGAGCGCGTCGCGGACGTCCCGCCAGCGACCCTGGGGCCCGGTGTGGAGGTACTCGGTCATGACGGCGCCGACGCCGACCTGGTGGCCGTGCAGCGCCGACCCCGGCGCGAGGCGGTCGAGTTGGTGAGAAAAGAGGTGCTCGGCGCCGCTCGCGGGACGGGAGGACCCCGCGATGGACATCGCCACGCCCGAGGAGACAAGCGCCTTCACGACGATCCAGGCCGACTCCTCTAACCCCTGCTTGATGGAGTCGGCGCTCTCGACGAGCATCTCGGCGGTCATCTGGGCGAGCGCGCCGGCGTACTCCGAGTAGGGGACGTTCTTCAGCCGGTGGGCCAGCTCGTAGTCCCGGACGGCAGTGAAGTTCGAGATGATGTCCGCACAGCCCGCGGTGGTGAGTCGCCACGGTGCCTTCGAGAGAATCTGGGTGTCGGCGACCACGGCCAGGGGCGGTTCGGCCGCGACGCTGTGGCGGGTGTCCCCCTCCGGGACCGACCCGCGACCGGAGACGATGCCGTCGTGGCTGGCCGCGGTCGGGACCGAGACGAATCCGAGGCCCAGGTCGTCGGCCGCCATCTTCGTGATGTCGATGGCCTTCCCGCCGCCGACGCCGAGCAGGAACCCGGCGTCGACGTCCTCGGCGTGGCTGATGACCTCCTGCACGGCGGCGAAGCTGGCCTCCTCGATGACCACCTCGGCGGGGTCGTAGCCCGCCTCGGCGAACTGCCGGACGACCCGTTCGCCGGCCACCTCGTAGGGCGTGGGCGACGAGACGACCAGCGGTTTGCCGCTGAGGTGGAGTTCCGTGACGGCGTCGATGGTCTGGTCGAGGACGCCGTGACCCACCACGACGTTGCGCGGCAGGCGAATCCAGGTGGTCTTGTCGAACATACACGCCTCTCGTCTCCCGGGGTACAAATTGGTTTGTCCTGCGGCTACCGGGCACGCACTCACTCGAGCAGTGCGTCAAGCACCGCCCGCTCGGCCTCGCGGTCGGGGCCGTACTCCCGGCCGGTCCGGCCGTTCTCGCGGTGCTCTGTGACGGTCCGCTCGAGGGCCGTCCCGTGGTCGGTCGAGGACCACCCGAGCGACAGGAGCTTCGCGACCGAGAGCAGGTGCGGCGGGTCGCGGTAGACGGGGAAGTCCTCGGGTTCCAGCCCGGCGGTCGCGAGGTCCCGCGTGCTCGCACCGACCGTCTCGACGCTCGTCTCGCAGGCATCGGCGAGCAGGTCGACCCAGCCGCCCAGCGTCGGGGCGTGCCCGTCGCCGACGTTGTAGGCCTCACCGGCGGTCCCCGACTCTGCGACGACCCGCAGCGCGCTCGCGACGTCCTCGACGTAGGCCATCTGCCAGAGGCTCAGGCCGTCGGCGGGGACGACGACGCGGTCGAACGACTCCACGCGGTCGACCCAGTAGGCGAAGCGCTCGGTGTAGTCGTGGGGCCCGTAGACGACGGTCGGCCGGACGCTCATCGCCCGGACGCCGTCGGCCGCGGCCCGGAACACCTCACGGTCCCCCTCGGCCTTCCGCGGGCCGTAGGTCGCACGACTGTCGGTCGTGGCCTGGTCGTCGTCACAGGGTTCCAGTTCGGTGTCGCCCTCCCGCTTGGGGACTCGCTCCTTCCCGTAGGCGGCGCCGCTGGAGACGTAGACGTAGGCGTCGACGTCGGCGAAGACGTCTGTCGCGACCCGCACGTCCTCGGGGAAGTACGCCACGCAGTCGACGACGACGTCGGGGTCGACTCGCTCCCGGGCGGTCTCGAGTGTCCCGCGCTCGCGACGGTCGCCCGCGACGTGGTCGACGCCCGGGTCGTCGGCGAAGGGGTTCTCGTGGCGCCCCCGGTTCAGGATGGTCACGTCGTAGTCAGCGTCCAGGAACTCCGTGACGGTGTGACGACCGATGAACCGGGTGCCGCCGATGACGAGGGCACGCTCCATACCGGCGTCTCGGACGGGAGCGACAAAACGGGTCGGGTCGCGGTGGGCCGGTCCGCGTCGACTGGTCAGTCGTCCGTCGACGCGGCGAACTCCGCCTCGGTGGCCTCGGCGACCTTCGAGGCGGCCTTGGGCGGTTCGTTGCGGACGTCATCGCGCTCGCGGTCGGCGATGACCTCGGCGTAGGCGTCGGGCATCACCTTCGTGAAGTTCTCCAGTTCGGCGTCCCAGTCCTCGAGCATGTCGGCCGCCAGCTCGGAGTCAGTGTAGGCCGCGTGGTTCTCGACGAGCCGGGTGATCATCTGGCGATCCTTGGGTTCGAGAGTGTCATCGAGCGAGGCCATGCCGTCGTTGAACCGCCCTTCGAACGTGCCGTCGGGGTCGTAGACGTAGGCGACGCCGCCGGACATCCCGGCCGCGAAGTTCTTGCCCGTCTCGCCCAGGACGACGATGGCGCCGCCGGTCATGTACTCACAGCCGTGGTCGCCGACGCCCTCGACGACGCCCTTGACGCCGGAGTTACGGACGGCGAAGCGCTCGCCGGCCATCCCGTTGACGTAGACCTCGCCCTGGGTCGCGCCGTAGAGCGCGACGTTGCCGATGACGATGTTCTCGCTGGGGTCGTACGGGGCGTCTTTGGGCGTCTTCAAGAGGAGTTTCCCGCCCGAGAGGCCCTTGCCGACGTAGTCGTTGGCGGTGCCGGTGAGGTCCATCGTCACGCCGTCGGTGAGGAACGCGCCGAAGGACTGGCCCGCCGTCCCGTGGAAGTCGACGTGGATGGTGTCGTCGGGCAGGCCGTGCTGGCCGTACTGCCGGCTGATGCGGTTCGAGAGGGTCGCGCCGACCGCGCGGTCGACGCTGGATATCTCGGCGTCGATGACGACCGGTTCCTCGTGCTCCATTGCCGGTCGGGCGGCCTCGAGCAGGTCCCAGTCGAGTTGCTCGTCGACGTCGTGGTCCTGTTCCTGTTGCTTGTAGCGGCCGTCGTTGTCGGCCGGTTCGGCGATGACCGCCGAGAGGTCCAGCTTCTTGGCCTTTGGCTGGGTGACGTCGTCGCGCTGCTGGAGGACGTCGACCCGACCGATCATGTCGGCGACCGTCTCGAAGCCGAGTTCGGCCATGATCTCGCGCAGCTCCTGGGCGACGAACGTCATGTAGTTGATGACGTGCTGGGGTTCGCCCGGGAAGCGGCTGCGGAGGTTCTCGTTCTGGGTGGCGACGCCGACCGGACAGGTGTTCTCGTGGCACTGCCGGGCCATCACACAGCCGGAGGTGACCATCGACGCGGTCCCGAAGATATAGCCCTCGGCGCCAAAGAGCGCGGCGACGGCCACGTCGCGGCCGGTCTTCATGCCGCCGTCGGTGGTGATCTTGATGCGCGAGCGCAGGCCGGTCGCGCGCAGCATCTGGTTGGCCTCGGCGACGCCGAGCTCCCAGGGGAGGCCCGCGTTCTTAATCGAGGTCTTTGGCGAGGCGCCGGTCCCGCCGTCGTGGCCCGAGATGTGGACCACGTCGGCGTTGGCCTTCGCGACGCCGGCCGCGATGGTGCCGATGCCGTCCTCGGCGACCAGCTTGACGTTGATGTCTGCCTCCGGGTTCGAGGCCTTGAGGTCGTGGATGAGCTGTTTCAGGTCCTCGATGGAGTAGATGTCGTGCAGCGGCGGCGGCGAAATGAGCCCGACGCCCGGCGTCGCGTAGCGGACGTGGGCGATCATCTCGTTGACCTTCTTGCCGGGGAGGTGGCCGCCCTCGCCAGGCTTGGAGCCCTGGGCCATCTTGATCTGGAGCTCGTCGGCCGCCGCGAGGTAGTCGGAGGTGACGCCGAAGCGGCCCGACGCCACCTGCTTGGTCGTACACTCCTTCTCGGTGCCGAAGCGCTCGGGCGGTTCTCCGCCCTCGCCGGTGTTGGCGTTGGCGCCCAGGCGGTTCATCGCGATGGCGTTGTTCTCGTGCATCTCCGGCGAGAGCGAGCCCAGCGACATCGCCGCCGTCTCGAAGCGTTCGACGATGTCCTCGACGGGCTCGACGTCCTCGATGGGGATGGACTCGCGGTCCGAGTCGAGTTCGAGCAACCCGCGAAGGGTCTGGAGCTGCTCGTTCTGGTCGTTGACCAGCTCGGCGAACTCCTTGTAGATGTCGTAGTCGCCCATGCGGACGGCCTGCTGGATCTTGCCGACCGTGTTGGGGTTCCACTGGTGGTGGATGCCGTTCGAGCGGAACTCGTACTCGCCCTGGCGGGGCATCTCGGGTTCCTCTTCGCTCCAGGCGACCTCGTGGCGCTGGAGGAGGTCCTCCTCGATATCCTCGATGCCGATGCCCTCCGTCCGGCAGGTCGTGCCCTCGAAGTACTCGGCGATGAAATCGGAGGAGAGGCCGACGGCCTCGAAGATCTGGGCGCCCTGGTAGGACTCGACGGTGGAGATGCCCATCTTGGCCATCGTCTTCAGCAGGCCGTCCTCGACGGCCGTGATGTAGGCGTCGATGGCGTCGGGCAGGTCCGCACCGTCGGGCCCGGCGACCAGGTCCTCGATGGTCTGGTAGGAGAGGTAGGGGTTGACCGCGCCGGCACCGTAGCCGATGAGCGTCGCGAAGTGGTGGACTGCACGCGGGTCCGCGGACTCGACCACGAGGCCGACGTGGTTTCGCAGGCCGTTGCGGACGAGGTGGTGGTGAATGCCCCCGACCGCGAGCAGCGACGGGATGGGCACGCGCTCGTCGCCGGCCGCGCGGTCCGAGAGCACGACGATGTCGTGTTCCGTCGCCGCCTCGTCGGCCTCCGCTCGTGCCCGTTCGACGGCCTCGCGCAGGTCGGCGCCCTTCTCGTAGGTGATGTCGACGACTGCCGTCGACATGCCGTTAGCGTCGATGTCCTTGATCGCGTCCAGCTCCTCGTCGGTGAGGATGGGCGAATCGAGCACCAGCTGTCGCGCGTGGGCCTGACTCTCGTCGAGCAGGTTGCGCTGGTGGCCCAGTCGGGACTCCAGCGAGGTCACGAGCTCCTCGCGGATGTAGTCCAGCGGCGGGTTCGTGACCTGCGCGAACAGCTGCTTGAAGTAGGTAAAGAGCGGCCGGTTGAACTGCGAGAGCACCGACAGCGGCGTGTCGTCGCCCATCGAGCCGACGGGGTCTTTCCCCTTCTCGGCCATCGGCTCCAGCAGGTGGTCCACCTCGTCGTAGGTGTAGCCGTACATCGCCTGGTAGCTGCGCAGGCGGTCGACCGAGTGCTGGGGGGTGTTGTCCTTTCGGTCGGTGATGTCGGAGATGTCGACCTGTTCCTGGGCGACCCACTCGCCGTACTTCTCGTCGGCGATGTCCTCGAAGACCTCCGCGTCGGGGATGACCCGTCCCTCCTCGGGGTCGGCGAGGAAACACTGGCCGGGCTGGAGTCGACCGCGTTCGGTGATCTCGCTGGCGTCGTGGTCCAGCGCGCCGGCCTCGGAGGACATCACGAGCGTGTTGTCCTCGAGGATGTCGTATCGGCACGGGCGCAGCCCGTTGCGGTCCAGCACGGCACCGATCCGCTCCCCGTCCGTCGCCGCGACGAGCGCGGGGCCGTCCCACGGTTCGACCAGCGAGGCGTGGTAGTCGTAGAAGTCCCGGCGGTCGCCTGTGACGTCGTTCATGTCGCCGCGCCACGCCTCGGGGATGAGCATCCGCAGCGCGTGGGGCAGGTCGCGGCCGCCCTGAAGCAGGAGTTCGAGCGCGTTGTCGACGCTCGCGGTGTCGGACTGCTCGGGGTCGTCGATGATTGGTTTGACCTTCTCCAGGTCGCTCCCGAACTGGTCGCTCGCGATGTCTGTCTCGCGGGCGCGCATCCAGTTGATGTTGCCCTGGATGGTGTTGAACTCGCCGTTGTGGATGATACGGCGGTAGGGATGGGCGAGGTGCCACGCGCCCAGCGTGTTCGTCGAGAAGCGTGCGTGGACCATCGCGAAGGACGACTGCATCCGCTCGTCGTTCAGTTCCGGATAGTACTCGGGGAGTTGCTCGGCCAGCAGCAGGCCCTTGTAGACGACGACGTCGGTGGCCAGCGAGACGACGTAGAACCGCTCGTGGCCGTCGGGCTGTGTCGCTTCGACCGTATTCTCGAGGACGCGACGGCCGACGTAGAGTCGGTTCTCGAACTCGTCGCCGGTCGCCCCGGTCGCCGACGTGACGAAACACTGGGCGACGGTGGGTTCCGAGTCAAGCGCGGTCTGTCCCAGGTCGGAGTTGTCGGTCGGAACCGTCCGCCAGGCGACGACCTCGAGGCCCTCGCCGGCGAGCTCCGTCTCGACCAGATCGCGCAGGTCCGCGGCGGCGTCCTCGTCCTGGGGCAGAAAGAGCGTGCCGACGGCGTACTCGCCCTGTTCTGGCAGGTCCGCGTCGATCTCGTCGACAAAAAAGTCGTGCGGCATCTGCAGCATGATACCGGCACCGTCACCGGTGTTCTTCTCCGCCCCCGTGGTCCCGCGGTGTTCCAAGTTCTCGAGGAGTTCGAGCCCGTCCGATACTACCCAGTGGTCGCTCTGGCCGTCGAGGTCCATTACCACCCCGACACCGCAGTTCGACCGCGTGTCCGTGGGGTCTGCAAGCCCGGCCTCGCCTGCAGACTCGCCAGTATGTCGCTCAACCATGTGAACGATTCTTACGACTACTGGTACAAGAGCGTGTCCCTCTAAGGCTAAGGGCCTGTTAATGCCACACTAGGAGATATAAGGAATATTGAGAGATATACAATGTCTATGATGATCGTTCGTGAAGAGTGGCCGCGGCGTGGAAACAGTCCGTCGTGGGAATCGTACCGGTTGCGCAGGTAACACGAAATCGCCACACGTCTGCCGGTTGTATGACCGGAGTCTGACGCCGATTTATATACCACCCTGTCCGATGCACTCACGGGGGCACGGAGAAACGTCACACGCTCCCTCCCCAAAGCTTTTCGAGCCGTTCGATACCCCCGCAGTCACAACGACTAACACAGACACGGCACAGGGACGACACATGCTCGGCGACCGAACGACCGTCGCACGGTTCAGTCTTCCAGCGAAGGCGTTCCCGCTCGGTGCGGTGTTCGAGAAGTGGCCCGACGCACGTATCGAACTCGACCGGTTCGTGCCGAGTGCCGGGTCGACGATGCCGTACTTTTGGGTCCACGACGCCGACGCGGCGTCGATCACCTCGCTGCTTGCGGAGCGACCGGAGTTCGAGTCGGTCGCGGTGGCCGACGACCTCGGCGACAGGGCGCTGTTCAGGGCCGAGTGGAGTCCCCAGTCGCTCGGACTGTTCCACTCCATCCTGGAGTCGGACGTCACGATAATCACGGGCATCGGGACGACCGACGGCTGGTCGTTCGAACTCCGGGGGAACGGGCGGGCGACGATCGCCGGGTTCATGCAACGCTGTCACGAGTACGACGTCCCCGCCTCGTTGATCCGGGTCGGCGACGTCTCCAAGGAGCCGACCAGTACCGGCGGAGCCCTGACCGAACATCAGGAAGAAGCGCTCCTGCTGGCGTTCTCCGAGGGATACTACGAGGAGCCACGACAGACGGACCTGCAGTCGCTCGCCGCGACCATTGGCATCACGCGCCAGGCGTTCTCCTCTCGCCTCAGGCGGGGCTACAAGAACTTCATCGCGGCCACGCTCGTCGAGGGTACCGAGAACAGTATATAAACAGGTTACACAGGTAAGAGCGGCGCTGAACACACCCAGCGGCGTAGAGTAGTCCGACGATGAAACGATTTACAACCGAGGGAACGACGGAAGCGTTGTACGAAGTCTCCGAGGGACAGGCACTCAGCGACGGCGTGGTCAGGGCCGTCGCCGCCGTCACTGGACTCCGTCCGGCCGTTCCGATGGACGGTGAGGTCGAGATGGACTCGATCATGGACCCGCTTGCGACCGCAGTCGACCCCGACGCACTCGATACGCTCTTCGACCCAACTGACGACGAAACGACCGCGAGCATCACGTTCAGGTATCAGAGCCACACCGTGACGGTCGACAACACCGGTACTGTCCGTGTGATACTCGAGGAGACCGACGCCGGGCCGCGGACCCGAACCCGGGTTCCCACACCCGGGGGGTGGCGCGAAACGGCCGGTCAGTAACTCTTCGCGAAGTACGCCGTCTCTTCTGCGGCCTCGCCACAGATGGCACACTCGTCGTGGACCGGCTCCTCGTCGCGGTCCAGCGGGACCATGACGATCTCGGCGGCGATGGCCTCCTTGATGGGGTCCTCGCACGCTTCGTCGCCACACCAGCCGGCCTTCACGTAGCCGCCGTGCTGGCCGATAGTGCCCAGGATCTCCTCGCGCGAGTCGGCCTCGCGGATCTCCCCTTCGAGCGTCTCTTCGGCGCTGGCGTACAGTTTGGCGTGGACCGTATCGAGGTGCTCGGCGACGGCGTCGGCGATGCCCTCGCGGTCGACCGTCGCGGTCTCGCCGTCGGGGCGGTGGACCAGCGTGGCCTCCCCGTCCTCGACCTCGTGGGGTCCGATCTCGACGCGTAGCGGAATCCCGTTGAGCTCGTGTTCGTTGTACTTGAAGCCGGGGTTGCGGTGTTCGCGGTCGTCCAGTTCGACCCGGACACCGGCCTCCTCGAGTTCCGCCGCGAGGTCGGCCGAATAGTCCAGAATCTCGTCTTTGGTGTCCTCCTGCCAGATGGGGACGACGACGACCTGCGTCTCGGCGAGTGCGGGCGGAAGCACCAGCCCCTGGTCGTCCGAGTGGGTCATGATGAGCGCGCCCATCGCCCGCCAGGAGAGACCCCAGGACGTGGTGTGGGCCGTCTTCTCGTCCTCGTCCTCGTCGACGTAGGTGAGGTCGAACGCCTCGGCGAAGGAGGTCCCAAGGTAGTGGGAGGTCGCACCCTGAACGGTCTTGCCGTCGGGCATCAGCGCCTCGACGGTCGTCGTCGTGTGCGCGCCGGGGAACTTGTCGTGCGGGGGCTTTCGCCCCTCCATGACCGGCATCGCCAGCACGTCCTCGTAGAGCCGGCGGTACTGGTCGAGGCGGGTCATCGTCTCGTCCCACGCGCCCTCCTCGTCGGCGTGGGCGGTGTGGCCCTCCTGCCAGAGGAACTCCTTGGTGCGGAAGAACGGCTTCGTCTCGGTGGCCTCCCACCGGACGACCGAACACCACTGGTTCAGGCGGAGCGGGAGGTCACGGTGCGAGCGGGTCCACTTGGCCATGAACGGGGCGATAATGGACTCGCTCGTCGGGCGGACCGCCAGTCGCTCCTCGAGTTCCTCGTGGCCGCCGTGGGTGACCCACGCCACCTCGGGGTCGAACCCCTCGACGATGTCTTTCTCCCGTTCGAGGTACGACTCCGGGATGAAAAGGGGGAAGTAGGCGTTCGTGACGCCGGTGTCCTTGAACCAGCCGTCGAGGTGGTCCTTGAGTCGTTCCCAGATGGCGTACCCGCGTGGCCGCGTGACGATGAACCCGCCCATGGGGGCATAATCCGCCAGGCCGGCCTTCTGGACGACCTCGGCGTACCACTCGCCGGGTGAATGCTCCTTGCTCTCCGTGATGCCGAGTTCCTGCTCGCCGCTCATTGTCGGAGTCGTGGCCGGTGCCGGTAATAAACTCCCCGTTCGCGTCACGCACCGATGGTCGTCAGCGACGCGACGGCGTCGGCGATGTGCTGGTCCATCCGAGTCCCGACGAACGTCGGCGCTGGGTCGACGTCCACGGCGTAGGCGTCACCGGCCTGGACGAAATCGACCGCGAGAGCCCGGGCGCCGAACCGGCTCAGGAGTTCGCGGACCCGCGTCGCCGGTCCCACCTCGACGTCGGTGCTGGCGAGCAGGTCCTCGAGCCCCGAGAGCTCCGAGCGCACGGTCACAGCCCGGACGTGTGTCTCCCGGCCGTCGTCGACCGCGTAGTACCGGTGGGTGACTGGATCGGCGTCGAGCCGCCGCTGGTAGAATGTCTCGGCACCGGCGTCCCACCGGTAGCACCCTCGCTCGAGGAACGCGTCGGGGCGTGCCGGCGGGTCCGTCCGCACCTCGGGGACCGGACAGCCGACGGCCGCCAGCGCCTCGAGCGCGACCAAGCGCGAGGCCAGAGCCGTCGTCGGGACGAACCCGTTCCAGGTCTCGACGCCCACCCGGTCCGCGTACCGCAGTACCTCGAACGCCGCCCGGCCGAGGGTCGCCCCGACCAGCGCGTCGAGGGCGTCGACGTCCTCGCGTGCCACCGGGTCCGTGGGGTCCAGGAACCGGATCTCGAACCCGCGCGCCGAGAGGCGCTCGGCGACGGGCCAGAACGTTGGGTGGGCCGGTCCACAGAGGAACCCGATGCGGTCCATACCCCGGCGTCGCAGGGCGAGGTGAAAAAAGTCCGCCAGAACCGAACGAGTGAGGTGCATCGAGCCCCGAATGCCGGTATGGTTCGGCCCCTCCCCCTGGACGTCCAGGCCGGCGGCCTGCAGCCGGACGTCGCCTTCGTCCTCGCGGTGTCGGCCGTGGCGACGGGGGTGCTCTGTGCGCTGGGCGTGGCGGCCTATCGCCGTCGCCGGTCGCGAGCGTACCTGCTCGTCGTCCTCGCCCTCGCGGCCCTCGTGGCCCGGCCGCTCGTCGGCGCCCTCTCGGTGACGCCGCTGGTCTCGCCGGAGACGCACCACCTGCTCGAACACGCTATCGACGCCGTCGTCGTGGTGCTGGTCCTCGGCGCCGTCTACTACGCCCGCACCGTCGAGCGGCGACTGGAGGACGACGCATGAGCGAGACGCGCGACCGGATCGACCGGCACATCGAGGCCAACCCGGGCGTTCACTTCCGGGAGCTGACCCGCGCGCTTGACCTCGCGACCGGCCAGGTCCAGTACCACCTCAAGCGCCTCGAGTCAGTCACCGAACAGCGGTGCAACGGCCGCATCCACTACTACCCGGCGGGATACGGGCCGTGGGAGCGGCGGACGCTGGCGTACCTCAGACGGGAGACGGCACGGGACGTCGTCGTGCTGTTGCTCGCGGCGGAGCAGGCGTCGCCGGCCGCGATCACCGAGGAGCTGGGCGTCGCCCGGAGCACACTCGAACACCACCTCGACGGCCTCGTCTCGGCCGGCGTCGTCGCGAAGCGACGGACGGGGAACCGGGTCACTCTGTCGCTCCGTCGGCCCGCGGCGACGGCCGGCCTGCTCCGGACCGTCGAACCCACGTTCGCCAAACGCCTCACCGACCGCTTCGAGCGCCTGTTCGACCAGCTCCTCGAGGGGGCGTGAGGCGACCGGTTTCGAGCGGCGTACCACAACCATCATGCGACCGTAGGGCCTAGCGGTGGTGATGACCGGACGCGGAATCTCCCGTCGCGAGTTCGCGAAGAGCGCCGTCGCCATCGGCGGGGCCGCCGCG
This sequence comes from Haloarcula regularis, assembly GCF_029338315.1. Classification (GTDB taxonomy): domain Archaea; phylum Halobacteriota; class Halobacteria; order Halobacteriales; family Haloarculaceae; genus Haloarcula; species Haloarcula regularis. The sequence goes on along the minus strand of NZ_CP119794.1, from coordinate 3,082,754 downwards.
CTCGCCGCCTGTCTGGACCGCGGCGGCGGGTCGATACCGGCGGGGACCGACGACCCGTCGAGCCTGCCCGAGCGCCAGCACGCCTGGGACGCCGCGCTGGCCACCGACGACGCCGGCAACCCCCGGCTGGCGCGCCACCACGTGTTGCTCCTGCTGGAGTACGCCGGCGAGGGGACGCCCACCGACGCGGACCGGACGCAGGTCGAGGACGCGCTGACGTCGCTCGAACGCGCCTACGAGTGGAGCAGCGAGGGCCTGCTCTTTACGCTGGCGTACGGCCCGACGTACTTCAAGCGGTTCGAGGCCGGCGCGCCCGCAGGCGTGGACCTGCCGGCCCCCGAGGCGCTGGCGCCCTTCGAGGACCCCGAGCCGGACACGCCCGACGCCCTGTTGCATCTCGCGAGCGACGACGAGCGTGCCGTGCTCGCGGCCGAGGAGGCGCTGCGAGGCGAGACCGACACCGCGAACGGCCACGAGATGGCGGCGGCGTTCGACGGCGTCTTCGAGACGACGGCCCGCCGGACCGGGTTCGTCGGGGCCGGCCTGCCCGCCCAGAACCAGGACGTCGACGGCATCCCGGACTCCGAACCCGTCTCCGAGGACGCCCCCCTGTTCATGGGTTTCAAATCGGGGTTCAAGGGCAACCAGGCCACCGAGGACCGCGTGACCATCGAGGAGGGCCCGTTCGCCAGCGGGTCCACCGAGCACCTCTCATTTATCCGCCTGCAGCTCCAGCAGTGGTACGAACAGGACTCCCGGGACCAGCGCGTCTCGAAGATGTTCTGCCCGGCCCACGCCGCCGAGGGGAGAGTCGAGGGCGTCGGGGAGAACCTGGGGACGGACAGCGCCATCGACGAGTGCCCCGAGGACGTCGTCGAGAGCAGTCGCCGCGAGGGGGTCGTCGGTCACTCGCAGAAACTCGCCCGGGCACGCGACGGCGAGGACAGCCCGCGTATCCTCCGCCGGGACTTCGACTCGACGGACGGCGGCGAGGCGGGCCTGCATTTCCTCTCCTTGCAGGGCGCCATCGCCGACTTCGTCGAGACCAGAGCGGCGATGAACGGCACCGACGTCGCCGACAACTCCGCCGTGGGCCAGCGGGTCAACAACGGCATCCTCCAGTACATGCGCGTCGAGCGGCGGGGCAACTACCTGCTGCCGCCCCGGTCGCTGCGTGCCCTGCCGCCGGCCGACCCGTCGCAGTAACTCGCAGCCGGCCGGACCCGCATCGGTCGTTTTCGCCCCGCGTACCAGAACCGTCTTTCACGAGAGGCCGGTAGGGACGTACATGAACAGACGACAGTTCCTCGCCGGTGCCGGCGCCACCGGGGCGTCGCTGCTGGCGGGGTGTGGGTCGCTGCGCTCGCAGTCGGCGCGCGCGCCACCGCTCGTCGACGACCGCCCCGACGCCACGTACCGCCCCACCCACAGGGAGGGGATGGGCATGGTCGGGATGGGCCAGGCCGGCGACTACATGGTCGGCCTGACCTACTCGTTCCCCCACCGGTTCTGGACGGTGACCGGGACCGACGCCGAGCGCGTGGACATCCGCGAGGAAGACAGCCTCCACCTGATGGCGAGCGTCTGGGACCCCGAGAGCGGGACGGTCCTGCCCGTCTCAGCCGGCGTCTCGATATCGGTCGAACGCGACGGCGAGACGGTCGCCGACAAGCAGCCCTGGCCGATGGTCTCTCAGAACATGGGCTTTCACTACGGCGACAACTACGCCCTCGACGGCGAGGGACTCTACCAGGTCACCGTGCGCGTCGAGGGGATGACCGAACGCCGCCTCGGCGCCTTCCAGGGGCGATTCGGCGAGGCCGGCGAGGCCACCGTGGAGTTCGACTTCGCCGACGCCGCGCTCGAGGGACTCGCCTACGAGGAGTTCCCCGAGACGCAGGGCGAGCGGGCCGCGCTCGACCTGATGCAGATGGAGATGATACCGACCTCGCAGGTCCCCGCTCCCGGGTCGCTGCCCGGCACGGTGCTCGGGACCGCGAGCGGGAGCGACGCGGAGTACGTCGCCGTCTGGCTCCGTGACGCCCCCTTCCTCGGCGACGGCGAGTCATACCTCGCCGTGTCGGTCCGCACGCCGTACAACCGGGTGCCGCTGCCGATGATGTCGCTCGACGGCACCGTCGAGGCCGACGGCGAGACGGTCTTCGAGGACGCCCTGCGGGCGGCGCTCCACCCGGCGGTCGGCTCCCACTACGGCGCTGTGGTGCCGACGACGGCGGCCGACCCCTCGGTGACCGTCGACGTGGTGGCCCCGCCGCAGGTCTCCAGACACGAGGGGTACGAGACGGCCTTCCTCGGGACGCCGTCACTCACCTTCTAGGGCGAACGGGCTCGGCGTCTCCTGCCAGGGCCAGCCGGGGAGCCGCGTCTGGATCCCCGCGGCCAGGGCCGCGTCCAGGTCGTCCGCCCCGGCGGGGTCGTCGCTGTCACCGTGGGTCCGGACGTCCGCGACGTGGAACGTCGCCTCCGCGAGGAGGCGGAGCGGCTGGTCGCCGGCCACCACGGCGGCGAGTTCCCGGCCCAGCAGCTCGTCGACGACGAACCCCGGATAGTCGCCCTCGACGTCCAGGTCACGGAGCAGCCTGGAGAGGGCGGCGACGTTGACGGCCCGGTCGCCGTCCGCGAACACCGTCGCCACGGCCTCGTCGTACTGCGTGTCCGTGACGGCGGCGACGTCGACGTCGAACTGCTCGCCGAGGTGCTCGCGGGTGTCGTTGATGAGCGGAACCACGACCGACCGCCGGTCGCGAATCCACGCGTACTCCTCGCGGACGACGGTGGGGGTGACGCGCATGGGGATGCCGTCGCGTGGCGGGAGCATACGCCTTGTGCCGGAATTGGGGGTTCCGTCCACGGTCGAACACGACCCGGTAGTGCGAAGCCTTTTATATTGTGAGGGGAATACCTCGGGTAGAGGCCGATTTTCCGGGCGGAGTTCCGTTCCGGAGAGATATACAAACTGTATGACACCCGTAGACAGCGTTCATCCCGCAGGTGCCGGGCCGACCGCCAGCGAGCACGGGGCCCGCCTGTCGGCGACACCGACCCGTTCTAACTCATGAGTACGGTAGACAAGCAGCTCGAAGGCGTGAAGGCAACGATAGACGACGTCGTCCCGCGACGGATCTCCATCTCGGACGTGACCTACGAGGGACCGGAGCTGGTCATCTACACGCGAGACCCGGCGGAGTTCGCGGCCGACACCGAACTCGTCCGGCAGCTCGCGTCCACGCTCCGCAAGCGAATCACGGTCCGTCCGGACCCGAGCGTCCTCACGCGCCCCGGGGACGCAGAGAGAGTCATCCGGGACGTCGTCCCCGACGACGCCGGCGTGACCGACATCGAGTTCGACCGCGAGACCGGCGAAGTCCGTATCGAGGCCCGGGACCCGGGCGCCGTCATCGGCCGCGGCGGCGAGACCCGCCGCGAGATCACCGCGGCGGTCGGCTGGACGCCCGAGGTCGTCCGCAGCGCCCCAATCGAGTCCTCGACGGTCGACAACGTCCGCAGCTTCCTCGGCCAGGAGCGCGAGGAGCGCCGGACCATCTTAGAGCGCGTCGGGCGACAGATCCACCGCGAACCGATGTCCGACGACGAGTGGGTCCGCATCACCTCGCTCGGGTGCTGTCGCGAGGTGGGGCGTGCCGCGTTCGTCATCTCGACGCCCAACACGCGAATCCTGGTCGACTGCGGCGAGAAACCCGGCGCCAACGGCGAGACGCCGTACCTCGACGTGCCCGAGGCGCTCGGGTCCGGGGCGTCGACCATCGACGCCGTCGTCCTGACCCACGCCCACCTCGACCACGCCGCGCTGGTCCCGCTGCTGTACGAACGGGGCTACGACGGCCCCATCTACTGTACCGAACCCACACGCGACCTGCTGGGCCTGCTGACGCTGGACTACATCGACAGCGCGAACGCCGACGGCCGGACGCCGCCCTACGACTCCGAGATGGTCCGCGAGGCGATCAAACACACCATCACGCTGGAGTACGGCGACGTCACCGACATCGCGCCGGACGTCAAGCTCACCCTGCACAACGCCGGCCACGTCCTGGGCAGTTCCGTCGTCCACTTCCACGTCGGCGAGGGCCTGTACAACGTCGCCTTCTCCGGGGACATCCACTACAGCGATACCCGCCTGCTCGACGGGGCGGTCAACCAGTTCCCCCGCGTCGAGACGCTGGTCCTCGAGTCGACCTACGGCGGCCGCAACGACTACCAGACCGACCAGAACGACTCCGAACGAAAGCTCAAACAGGTCGTCCGCGACACCGCCGACCGCGGCGGGACGGTCCTGGTGCCGACGGAGGCCGTCGGCCGGGCACAGGAGGTCATGCTGGTCCTCGCCGAGGCCATGCGCGAGGGGGAGATTCCCGACCTGCCCATCTACCTCGACGGGATGGTCTGGGAGGCGACGGCCGTCCACACGACCTACCCCGAGTTCCTCCGGGACGACATGGCGGACCGCATCTTCGACGCCGACGAGAACCCCTTCCTTTCCGACCAGTTCCACGCCTTCGACGGCGACGACGCGGAACGGGAGTCGATCGCCGGGGGTGACCCGGCGATCGTCTCGCCCCGTCCGGGATGCTCACCCGGGGCCCGGTCCGATCGTGGCTCGAACACGTCGGCCCCGATCCCGACTCGGCGCTCACCTTCCTCGATTACCAGGCGAAGGGGACGCCGGGCCGGCGCATCCAGAACGGGCAGCGAGAGGCTCCGGCGCGCAACGGCAGCCGCGAGACGGTCGACCTGTCGCTGCGCGTCGAGACCCTCGACGGCTTCTCGGGCCACGCCGACCGGCAGGGCCTCGAGAACTTCGTCAACACGATGAGCCCGCGCCCGGAGAAGGTCCTCTGTGTCCACGGCGACGAGTCCGCGACCCAGGACCTCTCCTCGGGGCTGTACCACGAGCACAACCTGCGGACCTTCGCCCCGGAGAACCTAGAGACGTTCCGCTTCCGGTGACCTGACACCGCCGTCTCACTTCCGAGACCGCCGGATCAAGCGCTGACGTGTCGCTGTGGGGGCTGTCCACGGTGTATCAATTCCGATAATCCGACACTAGTTTTAATTACGGCTCACCTCCGAGGTATCGACACGCTTCGGGTCCAGCCCAGTGGAACACGATGGAGACTCAGTTCGGTTCCGGAATCGCGGTCGACGCACACGGGCGGAGCGCCGGCCGAACCGCAGCCGCCGACGCCGCCGCCGAACTCGACGCCGACCGGGCCGACTTCTGCCAGGTGTTTGCCTCCGCCACCTACGACTACGGAGCGGTTCTGGACGGCGTCGACGAGGTCCTCGACGACGAGACGACGGTCGTCGGCTGTTCGTCGTCGGGGGAGTTCACCGACCAGCGAACCGCCTCGGGGAGCGTGGCGGTGGCGCTCGTCGCGAGCGATACGATGGCCTTCTTCGCAGACTACGGCACCGGCCTGCGCGAGGACGTCACCGGGTGCGTTCGCGAGGCGACGCGCTCGCTCCCGAACGAGGTCGACGGCTACCCCTACAGGGCAGCCATCGTGCTACACGACGGGCTGGTAGGCGTCGGCGAACAGGTCGCGATGGTCACCCAGCGACGGCTCGGCCAACAGGTGAGCCTCGCCGGGGCGTCGGCCGGCGACGACATGCGGATGGAGCAGACGGAGGTGTTCTGTGACGGGACAGTGGTCACCGACGGCGTGGTCGTCGCCCTCGTCGCCTCGGCGGAACCGACGGCGATCACGGTCGACCACGGCCACACCCCCATCTCGGACCCGCTGACGGTGACTGACGCGGATGGCAGCGTCGTCAGGGAACTGGACGGCCGACCCGCCTTCGAGGTGTGGCGCGACGCGATACGCGACCACGCCGCCGACGAGTTCGACGTCGACGTCGACGCGCTGGAACCGGGGACCGAGCTGACCGAGCTGCTTACCCGCTACGAGTTCGGCATCGACCAGGGCCGGGCCTACAAGATCCGGTGGCCGGGGCTGACCACCGACACCGAGGGCCCGCTGGAGTTCGCCGTCGACGTGCCAGAGGGGACCGTCCTCCGGGTCATGGAGAGCCCCGACGAGGCCCAGGTCGAGGCCGTCAGGTCGGCCGCCCGGGAGGCGCGAGCGGAGCTCGGCGATGCCGACGTCGCCGGTGGGTTCGTCTACGACTGTGTCTGCCGGTCGGTCATCCTCGGCGACGCGTTCGACACCGCCGTCGACGCCATCCGGGACGAACTCGCGGCCCCGTTCACCGGCTTCGAGACGTACGGCGAGCTCTGCATGGAGCGGGGACAGACGAGTGGCTACCACAACACGACCGCTGTCGTCCTGTTACTCCCACGATGAGCACGCCGACCGACGTCGACGACATCGTGGCGTCGTTCAGCCAGAGCGTCGGCGTCGAGAAGGCCCGGGAGATGGTCGCGGAGGCGGCGGCCACCGTCGGGGCCGACGGCCCCGCGTTCACCGATCAGGAGGTCGTCGACGTCTGTGAGGTCATCACCGAGGAGTACGGCGGCTACGTCTCGATCATCGCTCGCGACATCCTCGTCGAAAAGCAGGCCGAGAAGCGGTTCTACACGCTCTTAGAGAGTATCCCGGATCCGGCGGTTGTCGTGACCTACGACGAGACGACACCGGTGGTCAGGAACGTCAACTCCGCGTTCGAGTCGGTGTTTGGCTACGACCGCGACCGGGTGCTCGAGACGTCGCTCAACGAGTTCATCGTCCCGGACGACGACCGCGAGCGCGCGACCGAGATGGACGAGCGACTCGACGCCGGCCGGGAGGTCGAGCGCGAGGTCCAGCGCGTGACCGCCGACGGCGAGCGGCGCGATTTCCTGCTCCGCGGCGTGACGCTGACTACCGACCGGGGCACCATCGAGTGCTACGCCATCTACACGGACATCACCGAGCGCAAGGAGCGCGAGCGGGAGCTGGAGGCGCGAAACGAACGGCTCGACCAGTTCGCAAGCGTCGTCAGCCACGACCTGCGGAACCCGCTGAACGTGGCCGCCGGCCACCTCGAGCTCGCGAGAGAGACCGGCGAGGACACGCACTTCGAGGCGGTGGCCGACGCCCACGAACAGATGGAGGCGCTCATCGACCGGTTGCTGGACCTCGCCCGGAAGGGCCGGACCGTCGGCGAGTACCAGCACTGTGACCTCGAACCCATCGTCAACCGGGCCTGGTGGGCCGTCGAGACCGACGCGGCGACGCTGTCCGGCGCGTCCGAGTTAGGCGTCGTGGAGGGCGACCCCGACCGGCTCGGCGACCTCTTCGAGAACCTCTTCCGGAACGCCGTCGACCACGGGGGTGACGGGGTAGCGGTCAGCGTCGGGATGCTGGACGAGGGGTTCTACGTGGCCGACGACGGCCCGGGCATCCCGCCCGAGGACCGCGAGGCCGTCCGGGAGTACGGCCACACGACGGCGTCGGGGGGCACCGGCCTCGGTCTCGCCATCGTCGACAGCATCGTCGGCGCCCACGGCTGGTCGCTCGACATCGACGCGAGCGAAGCGGGCGGGGCCCGCATCGAGGTCCGAGACGTCGACAGAGTGGCGTGACCCGGAGCGACGGCAGACTTTTCGTCTCGTCCGACATGGGGAACCTATGCGTCTCTCGACCGGTATCGACACTATCGACCGGACACTGGGTGGTGGCCTCCAGCCCGGGAGCGTCGTCGCGTTGCTGGCCCCGCCGGAGGCCCAGTCGCTCCCGCTCCTCTGTGCACACGTCGGCCTGCGTCCGACACACTACGTCACGACGCTGCGGACGCCCGACAGCGTCCGGCGCCAGCTCGACCAACAGGACCTCGACCCGAAGCTCCGGCGGATCGAGCACGTCGACCTGGACGACGCGCTCGCGACTATCGAGGCGGGCCTGGAAGATCTCGAGGACGGCGACGACCTGGTCGTCGACGTGATGGACCCGCTCGAGCGGACGGCCGAGATGGCGGCGTACCTGGACCTGCTCACCGCGCTCTCGCGCCGACTGACCGAGACGGGCGGCGTCGGAATGCTCCACTGCCTCGAGTCGGGGCGCGAGGCCGACTCCCCCAACCGCGAACTCACGCTGTCGATGGCCGACCACGTCTGGCGCCTCGAATCCCGGCGCGACGGGCGCCGCTCGCTGTCGTACTACCTCGAGATCCCGAAGGCCACGGGCATCGCGCTGCGCGACGACCAGCGCGTCCAGGAGCTCGAGGTCGGGTCGTCGGTCCACGTCGACCGGACCCGGGACGACTGACCGACAGCATCGGACCATAGGATTTTGACCCGCCCCCGCCTGCCCGCAGCTATGGAGTACACACGACTCGGCACCACGGGCACCCGCGTCTCCCAGCTGTGTTTCGGCACCTGGCGCTTCGGCCGCGAGACGGGCGGCGTCGTCGAGACCGACCGCGAGGAGGCCCACGAACTGCTCGATGCGGCGTGGGAGCACGGTATCAACTTCATCGACACGGCCAACGTCTACGGCACGCCCAACGGCCGCAGCGAGTCGTTCATCGGCGAGTGGCTCGAGGACTACGACCGGGACGACTTCGTCATCGCCTCGAAGGTGTACTTCCCCTTCGACGGCAGGGGCGAACCGGGCCCGAACGACCGGGGGCTGGGCCGCAAGCACATCCGCGCGCAAATCGAGGGGACCTTAGAGCGCCTGGGCACCGACTACCTGGACCTCTACTACATCCACCGCTGGGACGAGGAGAGCGACGTCGTCGAGACGCTGCGGACGCTGACCGACCTGGTGCGCGAGGGGCGGGTCCACTACCTGGGCGCGTCGACGATGGCCGCCTGGCAGCTGACCAAGGCGCTCTGGAAGAGCGAGGTCGAGGGTCTCGAGCGCTTCGAGGTCACCCAGCCGCTGTTCCACGCCGGTTACCGCGACGACGTCAAAGACTACCTCGACGTCTGTGCCGACCAGGACCTGGCAGTCTGTCCCTACTCGCCGCTGGCCGGGGGCTTCCTCACCGGGAAGTACGAGCGGGCCGACCCCGACGACCCCAAAGCATTCGAGGGGCCGGAAGGCTCCCGAGGCGACATCTACGACTCCTTCGAGGAGTACTACCTCTCCGAACGCGGCTGGCACGTCCTCGAAGAGATACAGACCGTCGCGGACGAGCTCGACGCGACGCCGGCCCAGGTGGCGCTGCGCTGGCTCGTCGAACAGCCGGACGTGACCTGCGTACCCATCGTGGGTGCGCGGACCACGGACCAGCTCGCGGAGAACGTCGGGGCCGTCGACGTCTCGCTGTCCGACGACCAGTTCAACCGCATCGTCAGCGCCCGGTACGCCGACGACGGGCAGCGCTGGGGCCACCGGCGCTGAGCGTCCGTCGCGGCCATACTGTCACCGTACTTATACCCTTCGGGCGAGAATGGAGAGGCAATGGCGACGCTCGCGGAGTTTACCATCGATCAGGGCGCGTTCCCCTTCGACGCCGTCTTCGAGTCGTTCCCGGACGCGACCATCGAGATAGAGCGACTGATTCCGACGGGAGACGCGATCTTGCCCTACATCTGGGTCAGGGGACCGAACGGCGAGCAGGCCCGCGAGAGCCTCTCGGAGGCGGCCACCCTGGCGGACGTCGAGGTCATCGACCAGGTCGGCGACCGCTCGCTGCTCCGGTGTGAGTACGTCACCACCTACGAGGGCGTGCTGGGGGCGATAGTGGAGACGGACGTCTCGCTGCTCTCGGCAAACGGGACGACAAAGGACTGGACGATCCAGGTCCGCGCCATCGAGCCGGGTGCCATCTCCCAGTTCGACGGGGCGTGCCGTGACCGGGGCATCGAGCTCACGCTGACGGAACTGCACGACCTCTCGGCAGGGCGGGAGTCCGAGCCGCCGGAACTGACCGCCCCACAGCGGGAGGCGCTGATGCTGGCCTACGAGCTGGGGTACTTCGACGAACCGCGGACGGCCACCCTAGAGGACGTCGCGGCCGAACTTGGGATCTCGCGACAGGCCGTCTCGAGTCGCCTGCGGCGGGGCCACCGGACGCTCGTCAGCGAGATGTCGTCCAAAAACGGATGACGTCACTGAGCCCATATATAAACACATTACATAGTCAACCGGCTATTCCATTCTCGTAGACATATTCCGTACGTACATGGACGAGTTATCTGAACGAAACGGGCCCGGGCGCGCTAGTGAGCGACGGGATGTTCCCCTTTACGAGCCTCAGGACGGACGAGGTCACTGGCACGACGGAAGCGGAGTTCGACCCCGCCGACGGCGTGCCGAGCATGGCGGTCACGGCGCTGGTCGCCGACCGGAAGGACGTGGACCCGCGCGACCTGCCGGTCGTCTACGACATCATCGACCCCGACGCGCTGGACATGCTCTTCAGCGACCACCGCGCGGGGCTGGCCAACGCCACCGTCTCGTTCCAGTACGAGGGGTTCGACGTCCGCATCGACCACGGCACCATCTCCATCACCGAGAGCGACTGAGAACGGATTCTAGTCCGCCTCGCTCGGGTCGACGACCTCGCCGGCGGCCGGGTAGACGCCCACCTGGTCACAGAGCCCCGCCAGCGGACAGGCGTCGGGGTCGTCCAGACACGCCGGCTTCCGCGCGGTGCAGTACTCGCGCCCGAACTGAATCATCGCCGTGTGGCCGAAGCCGCACTTCTCGCCGGGGACGTCCCGCTCCAGATACTCGCGGACCGTCTCGTGGTCGGCGTCGGCCGGTGCGAGGCCCATCCGCCGGGCGATGCGGTGGACGTGCGTGTCGACGGGGAAGACGCCTGGGCGGCCGCCCGAGAAGAGGAGGACACAGTCGGCCGTCTTCGGCCCGACGCCGTTCAGCTCGAGCAGGCGGGCCCGGACCTCGACGGGGTCGCCCGTCTTGACGTACTCGTCGAAGCCGTCGGCGCCGCCGTACTCGTCGACCACCAGCTCGGCCAGCGCGACGATACGCGCCGACTTCTGGTTGTACAGGCCGGCCGACTCGATGGTCTCGGCCACCCGTTGCTGGTCTGCCCCGGCGAGCGACGCCGCCAGGTTCTCGCCGCCGTAGGCGTCCATCAGCGCGTCGTGGGCCGGCTGGCTGGCCGTATCGGAGGTGTTCTGGCTGAGGATCGTCCGGACCAGACACTCGAAGGCGGGCTGGCCGCCGTAGGTCTTCTGCCAGTAGAGATCGCCCAGTCGGTCGACGACGACATCGGCGCGCGTCTCTCCACTCCCGGGATCGAACGTCCGCGTCGTGCCGCCACCCGTCTCGCCGCCGCTGATGTTCCGGTCGGGTTCGGGGTCGTCCATGTCCCGACGGTGAGCCGCGAGACTCAAAGAGCCGTCGAGACCGGCGACCGCTCAGTCGCCGGCGACGCGCAGGGTCATCGTCACGTCCGCGCCGTCGGCCACCGCGGCCACGAGGTCGCGGTCGAGGTCGCCGGCGGCGGCGTCGGCCCCGACCATCACCGTCCGCTCGTCGACGTAGTCGCTCGTGCGCAGGACGTGGCTGCGGTCGCTCTCGAAGGTCAGGTCCGGGTGGCCCGACCCCGTGACCGTCGCTGTGTGGCCGGCCGCCTGGAGGGTGGCGGTGATCGTCGCGTCGGCGTCCCGGCAGGCAGCGACGAATTCGGCGTCGAACTCGCTGGGGACCCGGTGGGCCTCGATGCCGAGGATGCAGTCGCCGGCGGGGGTCAGGAAGTCGTCGCTCGTCAGTTCCAGCGTACTCGCGTGCTCGGCGGTGACGTGTTCGTGGCCCGTCGCGTGGACGGTCTCCTCGATGGTCATACGCCCCCTCGACGGTCGGGGTACTTCAGCGAGACGACTCGGGCCGGCAGACGGTGACCGTCACCGCACCGCACGCACACTCGTAGGCTGCGCGGCGGCCGGCGTCCGTCTCGAACACCAGCGCCGGATCCGCGAGCGGCCGGTCGCAGTCGTGGCCGTCACAGTGGGGCGCGTCGTCGAGTAGCTCCTCGAACATACTCCCAGTGTGTGCCCCCTCCCACGTGAATGCGAGCCACCCGGAGTGAAAGTGAAAGTGGAAACCGACAGCGGAGTAACTGATATGTCTCCGGCGGACGCCCCACCGGGTATGTCGCTATCGTGGCGCGCCGCGGCGGTCACGCCGGACGGGACCCCGCCGACGCCGGACGCGTGGGACCCGGCGACCGTGCCGGGCCGACCGGCGCAGTTCGCGGGTGCCGACGCCGTCGCCTACGAGACGGCGTTCGCTGACCCGCGAGGGCCAGGTGAGGAGCACGTCCGTCTCGTCCTGCAGGGCACGTACGCACACGCTCGCGTGTGGTGCAACGGGGAACGCGTCGCGACCCACGACGCCTACTTCGCGCCGCTCCGCGTCAGGTTGCCCGATGCCGAGGAGTACCGCGTCGTCGTCGAGTGTCGCGCACCCGAGGACCGCTTCGGCGGATTGCACGCCACCGACGCACTGCCGGCCGAGCGGTGTGTGCCCGGCATCTGGTGGCGCGCCGCCGTCGAGACCCGGCCGGACCCGTACGTGGACGACGTCCGGGTGGCGCCACGCCTGACCGACGACGGCGCGGCCGTCGACGTCACCGCCGACGTGGTGACGACCGACGCCATCGACGACCGCCTGACGGTCACCCTGCGACCGGAGGGGGCGAGTCGGGGCGGCGGGACGATGTCCCGCTCGCAGGTCACCGCCGGGAGCGGGACTGCGACTGTCACACACACCGTCGAGGTCCGCGACCCGGCGCTGTGGTGGCCCCACGACCGGGGCGAGCAGGCCCGCTACGTGGTCCGGGCGAAGGTCGGCGACGACGCCCACGCGGTGACCACGGGGCTCCGGACCGTCGAGGCGGACGACGGCGGCGTCCGGGTCAACGGCGAGCGCGTCCCGGTCCGCGGGGTGACGCTGCTTGACCCGACGCCCGAGGACATAGAGCGGGCCGCCGCGGCGAACGCCAACCTCGTCCGGGTCAGAGCCCAGGGGACGCCGCCGGCCGTCGCGGCCGCGTGTGACCGTCACGGCGTCCTGCTCTGGCAGGACCTCCCGCTGACCGGCCCCGGCGGGTTCGACGCCGAGCGCGGGACCGAGCTCGCGGCGTCGCTCGTCGACACCTACGCTCACCACCCGAGTCTCGCCGCCGTCGGTGTTCACGACGCGCCCGTCGGGGCCTACGCGGCGGGCCTCGGGTCGGGGACCCTCGCCCGCCTGCGCTTTCGCGTCCGGGCCTGGCGGGCCGCCTACGACGCGACGGCGGCCGAGCGTGTCGCCGGTGCTGTCGAGGCCGTCCCGACCGTGCCTGTGGTCGGCCCGCCCGGTATCGACCCCGACGCCCTCACGCTGTTTTCCGGGTGGGAGTACGGACGGGCCACGGACCTCGGGTGGCTCTGTGACCGGTACGGCGGGGCCGGCGTGGTCGGCGGGTTCGGTGCGGGGTCGCTGGGGACCGACGACCCCACCGACGAGACGGGGTTCGACCGCCGCGCCCACGAGCGGTACGTCGACGACGGCCGCGAGGCCTCACAGGCCTACCAGGCCCGCGTCGTCCGGACGGTCGCCGAGAGCCTCCGCGAGCGCGGGACCGGCGTCGTCGTCCTCGAGGCGTTGCGGGACGTGGCCGACGCCGGGATGGGCGTCCTGACGGCCGACGGGGCGGCGAAACCGGCCTTCGACGCGCTGGCCGACGCCTACGAACCGACGCAGGTCGTCCTCACCGACCCGACGCCCGGCGCGAGCGACGTCGTCCTCCTCCACGACGGCGGGACAACCGAGACGGTGACCGTCGAGTGGGATCACGAGGGCGCCCGCGAGCAGGCCGAACACACCGTCGGGCCCCACGGACGCGTGACCGTCGGGTCGCTGGACCTGTCGGCCGGCGACGAAGTGACACTGGCCGTCGCCGTCGCGGACCGGGTCGTGAGATCGACCTACCAGATAGCGAGTGATATATAGGTGGTAGCAGAATCGTGGTAATCCTTCACGCAGGCACACAGGGGCATGAGAGCGGTTGTCGCGGCATCCAGTGTACCGCAATATTTAAACACAATCGCCCGATAGTAATAGTCACCAGAACGCTTCCGCGTTCAGGCAGTATCGCCTTCCGCCCAACATGAGAGGGAATCCTTATTATTGGCGTCAGCCCCTCACGAGCGGACTCGCTGTCTGTGCAGAAGCGGTGATGGCATAGAGGTTTCAACAATGGCAGACTCGATAGACGAATCAAAGAACGTTACAGTAACCGAAGAGGATCTCGAAAACAAGTCCAAGGGCGAGCTCATCAAGCTCGCAGGCCAGCTCCGTGACCGACGGAACGAGCTGAACCAGATGGCCTCCGAGCGGGCCTCCGCCCGCGACGACCTGAACGCCGAGACGCGCGAGAAGGTCGACGAGGCCCAGGAACACCGCGAGAAGCGCGACGAGCTCAACGAGCAGGTCCAGGAGCACAAGGACAAGCGAAACGAGCTCAACGCGAAGGCCAACGAGCTGTTCGACAAGGTCGACAAGCTCAAAAACGACCTGGAACTCGACGAGGGGACATCCGTCGAGGAGCTCAAAGAGGAGATCGAGGAGCTGGAGTTCAAACAGCAGACCGAGGTGCTCTCCTCCGAGGACGAGAAGAGCTCATCGAGAAGATCGAGACCAAACGCGAGAAGCTCCAGGAGAAGACCGAGAAGCTCGACGAGAGCGGTGACTTAGAGGAGCTGAAAGCCGAGGCCGAAGAGGTCCGCTCCGAGGCGTCCAAGCACCACAAGAAGGTCACAGAGCTCGCAGACGAAGCCCAGAAGCACCACAACAAGATGATCGAGGCCTACCGCGAGGCCGACGAGATCCGCGACGAGGCCGACGAGAAACACGAGGAGTTCGTCGAGGCCCAGGAGGCCGCCGACCAGCACCACGAGGACTTCGTCCGCGTCCAGAAGCGCCTGCGCGAGCTCGACAAGAAAGAGGAGCAGGAAGAGCGCTCCCAGCGCGAGGAAAAGCAGGAGGCCGCCCGCGAAGAGGCCGAGGAGATCTACCAGAAGTTCAAGGAAGGCGAGACCCTCGACACCGAGGATCTGATGAAGCTGCAGAAGGCCGGCAAACTGTAACGTCGACGTTTTCTTCTCTCCGTTCTCCACTCCGATAGATGCTTCACTGGCTCGCGCTCGCCCCGACCGGACCCGTCTCGCTCCTCCCGACAGTCGTCGGCGGGGCCGTCTTCGGCCTCGCGCTCGCGGCACCCCCGGGGCCGATGAACGCCATCATCGCCGAGGAGAGCGCGGTCCGGGGCTGGCGGTCGGGGTTCGCCGCCGGCCTCGGGGCGATGGTGGCCGACGCCTGTTTCTTCGTGCTGGCGCTCGCCGGCGTCGCGACGGTGGTCCGGTCGATGCCCGTCCTGCGGCGGGCGATGGTTGCCGTCGGCGGCCTCCTGATGCTGTGGTTCGCCTACGGCGCGGTCGAGGACGCGACGGCGCTCTCGTCGGTCGACGCCGACGACGGGGAGAGTCGCGGCTTCCGGAAGGCGTTCGTGCTGGCTCTGACCAACCCCTACCAGGTCGTCTTCTGGCTCACCGTCGGCGTCGGTCTGCTCGAACCCGGACAGGTTGACGTCCTGGCGGTCCTCCCGGTGGTCGGGGCGGACCTCGCGGACGTCCTCGTGGTCCGGACGGGGCACCCGCTGCTGGTCGCGGGGCTGTTCGGCGGGATCGGCCTGTGGATAACGGGGTTCCCGGCGACCATCGTCGCCGCCCGGCAGCGCGTCAAGCGACTCGCGCCGGTCGTCGCGTGGGCGAGTGCGGCGGTGCTCGCGGCCACCGGCGTCCTCTTTCTCGCCCGGTCGCTGGGACTATGACTCGCCCATGCCGGTGGCGACGTCGTCGAGCTGGTCCTCCTCCTCGGCCGCCATCTCGGCGACCTCGACCTCCAGCCACTCCTGGAACCAGCGGGTCCGCTTCAGGCGCTGGTGGATGAGCGAGTCGGCCGTGTCGCTGACGATGCGGTCGCGGGCGTCCTGCCCGCGTTCGATGACGCGTTCGACCATCTCGGCCGTGTCCATGTGGGTGCGGGCCTCGTAACCCATCCGCAACAGCATGAGCGCCGTCCCGTTGGCGCCGACCTTGTCGAGGATGTCGGCCTCGATGAGACACCGGGTCTCCAGCGAGAGATCGGTGAGGTCGCCCTGGTAGGAGTGGTCCTCGATGGCGGTACACACCTGGTCGACGAACGAGTCGGGGTAGTCGCCGTGGCTGACGAGGTACTCGCGGGCGATGCGCGCGCCGGCCTCGGCGTGGACGTCCTGTTCGGCCTCCAGTTTCGCGATGTCGTGAAACAGCGCCGCGACTCTGGTGACGTCCTCGTTTGCCCCTTCCCGGCGAGCGATCTTCGTCGCGATGTCGACCACGTTGAGGATGTGGTTGAACCGGTACTCGGCGGAGTGCCAGGGGTACCAGCGCATCCGTCCGCCCTCGCCTTCGTTCTCGACGCTCGCGGCGAGGTAGTCGTGGACGAATTCCTTCATCGCCTCGAACTCCTCGTCGGAGACCGGCGACTCCTTAATCTCGATGCCCACAACACCACCTCCGCAGAGAGGGTCCGATAATCATCTTACAGGTAGAAAGGTACGTTCGACTCTTTAGCGTTACGACAGGGAGAATCCGTCTCGCACGGGCAGAGGATGCGGCTGCCCGTGGCGGGGACAAAGGGGGACGCTCGTCGCTGGACGGTACTGAGAGAAACGGCACGAGGCGCGGCCCCCACGGGGATGGTTGAGCGAGCGAACCCGCATGGAAGGTACAAGGTCGCTGTGAGGGCCACACATGCACAGACGGACGTTGGCTCGACACGTCGGACACAGGCGGTCGGAAACTGGCTCGAGTTGTTCTTAATCGTCCACCTCCAATCGCAGTTAGTAATCAAAGCAGTAGTAATATAAACATTTTCACGCCATTCATCGAACAGTATCGAGTCTAACAGGAGATATTAACAGATTTAAGACACAGCGCAGATCCGGCCGTCGGGACTGTACGTTTATGACGGTTGGCACACAGAATGAGAGTATGGATATCCGAACGGCCAGATCCGCAGACAGACCAGCCATCAGAGACGTCGCCCGGCGGTCGCTGCAGGCCTCGTACTCGCTGGGTCCGCAAGCGATCACCAGCGCCATCGAGGAGTGGTACGACGAGGACCGCCTGGCGGAGATCATGCACGACGAGGACCACACGCTGCTGGTCGCCGAGGAGGACGGACAGGTCGTCGCCTTCTCCGAGAGCGTCGTCTCGGCGGACAACACCGGGACGCTCCTGTGGTTGCACGTCGACCCGGCCTACCGCGGGGAGGGCATCGCCTCGGACCTGTTCGAGGCGACCCGCACCCACCTGTCCGACCTCGGGGCGGCACATCTCGACGGGCGTGTCCTCGCGGACAACGTCGAGGGGAACACCTTCTACACCGACCGCGGGTTCGAACAGGTCGGGACCGACGAGGTCGAGATCGACGGCCGGACCTACGTCGAGAACATCTACACGGAGACCGAACAGTGGGGCCGGGAACCCATCGAGACCGCGGACGGCCGCACGGTCTACATCGACCACGACAACGCCGAGCGCGGCTCAGTCGCACCCTTCCAGGTGGTCTTTGCCGACGAGGAGGGCGACGACCGCTACGGGTACTTCTGCAGTAACTGCAACACCCTGGCCAACGCCATGGATTCGATGGGACGCATCGAGTGTGACAGCTGCGGGAACGTCCGCAAGCCCCTCCGCTGGGACGCCGCCTACCTCTAGTTCCCTGTATCGCGCCTCGACGAACCGCCGTCGTTGGGCCCGTCCCGCGCACGACCCCGCTTTGCCCGGAGAAGTATCAGCTTGTAGTAGAGGGCAAAGAGGACCACCGCGACGAGGACGCCGACGGCGACGTCGACGGTGAGCGTGGCCGGTGCCGCTTCGCCGAGGACCGACGGGAGCAGTGTCTCATAGAGCATATCTAAAGGTAAGATATCATTCATTATAACCGGCCCGTGGTTTCTCGCGGACTGGGAATGGCTCCCGTTAGCATGCGGGTGGAGTGGCGCTACTCGTCGACGGGCGTGGCGGGCTCCCCGGCGCCGCCGAAGGCGTCGGCCAGCGACGCCCGGAACTCGCTGAGTCCCTCGACGTCACCGCGGAGCGTCTCGACCTCCGCCTGAAGCGCGTCGACGTCGGCGGCGACGTCCGAGACGCTGGCCTCGACCGAGTCGACGGTCTCTGCGTTGCGTTCTATCTCCGCTTCGATGTCGCTGACGCGGGCCTCGAGCGCCTCGTAGTCGGCGCGCAGCGAGTCGAGGTCCTCGCCCTGATCGTCGAGCTGCGTGTCGAGTCGCGCCACGTCGTCGTCGACCTGCGCCCTGACGTCGTCGAGGTCGTCCTCGACGGCCCCTCGTGCGTCCTCGATGCGCGCCTCCAGGTCGTCGGCCCGGCGCCGGAGTTCGTCACCGAGGTCCTGGTTCGTCTCCCGGACGGCGTCGACGTCTGCCGAGACCTCCTCGACAGCGGCCGCCAGCTCCGCTACCTCCTCGTCGACCCTGTCGATGAACTCCTGGGCTGTGCCCTGCTCGTCTAAGAACGACTCCAGCGCGGTGGTGTAGGCCGCGAACTCGTCGACCCGTGCCGAGAGGTAGTCGAGTCGGGTCTCGACGCTCCGCCGCGGCGATTGCACCTGCGTTGACTCGCCTGTGCCGTCGTCCTC
The DNA here is from genome assembly GCF_029338315.1 of Haloarcula regularis. Lineage (GTDB taxonomy): Archaea > Halobacteriota > Halobacteria > Halobacteriales > Haloarculaceae > Haloarcula > Haloarcula regularis. Next base: position 3,064,104 of record NZ_CP119794.1, on the reverse strand, counting down.
GTCGGCGTCGTCCGTGTTGGCTCCCCGGATAACGTCTTTCACGGAGGTCGACGGGGCGTAGACGCCCTGCTGTCCCCCGTCCGAGGCCGACGGTGAGCTCCCGTCGGCCCCCTTCGGTGCGTCCGTGCCGCCAGTGGCCCCACTGCCGTCGGCGCTTTGGGGCGCGGCGGTGGCCGCGTCGCCGTCTGTCTGGGCAGCAGGGTTCTCGCCGCCATCGGTCTGTGCGACCGAGTTCGACGGGTCGGCAGCATCGACGCGCTCGATTTGCGGTTCCTCGAACGCCACGTCGCTCACCGGGTCGGCCAGTTCAATGCCGAAGTCGACGCTGACGGCGTCGTCCTCGACCGGGAGCCGCACCGACACCCGCTGGGGCGTTATCTCCCCGTCGCTGGGCGGGTCGTCCCGCTTGAAGCCGACGCTCTCGACCGGCAGGTCGTCGGGAAACTCCTCGACGACGTGCACTACGTCCGGCCGCTGGCTGATGGACTCGACCTGGATGGTACCGACGACCCACCCGTCCTCCACTGATAGCGTCCGTTCGACGAGGATGCCGTTCGCCGAGACGGTTGCCGTTTTGTTATCAGAAATCATTGTTTCGTTGCCAAGTGTATGACACATGTCATCCTGTAATGTTATAAAACTAACTGGAAGTATCTGTTGTGGGAATGACGTCTCAATTCGCCGTCAGGAACGCCACGATATTTGTCGCCCTCTGAGCCAGTTCCCACGCATTGGGCGCTCTTCGGAGGTCTGAGCGGACTCTGTGAAAACCGCCCCCGTGAGTGCCTTCGAACAGGCCACTCGTTTTCGAATTCGATAACCCGTTTCGGAGTCCGTTTGGCGACCTCGGGCCCCTCGAGCGCAGTCGGCTCGGCCGGGTAGTCCGACGGCCTCCGGGCGACGGGAGTCTTGCACCCGGGTGGATTCGAACCGGAGGAAACCTCACTCCGTTCGGTTTCCAGGGTTCGAATCCGCGTCGTAACTACGATTGCTCGCTGTCGCTCGCAGAAGTAGTCCCGGGCGGATTCGAACCGCCGTCAAGGGCTATCTTCGACGAACGGGAACCCGAACGCCTCCAAAGGCCCTTATGATTGGCCACTACACCACGGGACTTCGCTGCGTTCGTCCCGCGGGACTGCGGGACGCTATCGGTATCGTTCGCCGGAGCGTACTTGAACGCTTCGAGACCAGTCAGTCGCTGGTGACTTCGGCCTCGACGTCGAGCAGGCCACAGACGTCGTCCTCGGCGTCGAAGCAGTCCGGACACTGTGGTTCGCGGTCGATGATGGTGTCGAGGCGCTCGGCCACCGTCTCGTCGATGACGCCCTCGAGCTGTTTGGCCTCCGTGCGGAACTGTTCGACCTCCAGGACCTCGACGAGGAACCGCTCGATGATACAGTAGTTCTGGAGGGCGTCGCGGGCCTGCTGGATGCCCTCGTCGGTGAGGTCCACGCCCTTATACTTCTCGTGTTCGAGGAGGCCGCGGGACTCCAGTTTCCCGATCATCTCGTTCGCGCTGGCCGGACTCACGTCCAGGAAGTCAGCGACGGCGCCCGTCGAGGCGGGGCCGTCAGCCTGTTGCTGTGCGAGGTAGATGGCCTTGAGGTACTGGGCCTGGGTGTTCATCGGTAGTCCTCCATGAGCTCGGTGACTTCCTCGACGCCGTCGGCCTCCTCGTCGCGGATGGTCTCGAGGACCGACAGCAGGTGCGTCCGGTCGACGCCGAAGTCGGCGTCCGAGGCCTCGATGGCGCCGATGAGGTCGTCGTAGAACTTATAGGCGGTCTCCTCGTTGCACAGCTGGTCGTAGAGGATGCCGTCGAAGTCCTGGTCGGCCTCGTACTGGGCCTCGACGAGCGTCTGTATCTCGTCGAAGGGGACCGTCTCCGCGTCGAGGTCGGCGATGATGGCCTCCAGTCGCTCGCGGTGCTCGGCCGACTCCGCGACGGCGTCCTCGAGCATCGCGACCACCTCGGCGTCCTGGGTCGCCTCGGCGTGTTTCTCGGCGCGGGCCTCGACGACCTCCTCGAGGACGATGCCGATCTGGAGGAGGCGCGCCAGCTGGTGGTCCGACGCGATGGGGGCACGGAGGCTCATCGGAACACCTCCGGTCGGCGGTGACGGGGCGATTCGATCATGCCCGCACATCCGGGAGGCGGCGACTTAAGCCGTTCCCTGTGGCCTACAGCCACGATGGGAGTCGAAACGCTAACTTTCCGCCCCCCGGAGGTGTACGCCAGGACAATGACTGACCCCGACTGGCACGAGGACGCGGTCATCTACTCGCTCGACGTGAAGACGTTCAAGGACAGCGACGGCGACGGCTGGGGCGACTTCCAGGGACTCATCGAGAAGGTCGACTACCTCGAGGCGCTCGGCGTCGACTGCCTCTGGCTCCGCCCCTTCTACCCGAGCCCGCTGCGCGACAACGGCTACGACGTGGCCGACTACCGCGCCGTCGACGACCGCCTGGGCACCCTCGAGGACTTCGAGGAACTCGCAGAGAAGGCCCACGACCGGGACATCCGGGTCCTCACCGACCTCGTGTTGAACCACACCTCCATCGACCACGAGTGGTTCCAGAAGGCCCGCGAGGACCCCGAATCGAAGTACCACGACTACTACCTCTGGACCAGCCACCTCGAGGACGCCTACCACACCTCGAACATCTTCCCCGAGTACGAGGACGGCGTCTGGTCCTACGACGAGGTGGCCGGCAAACACTACTTCCACCAGTTCTACCACCACCAGCCCGACCTCAACGTCTCGAACCCGGCCGTGCGCGACGAGATGCACGACATCCTCCGCTTCTGGCTGGAGAAGGGCGCCGACGGCTTCCGCATCGACGCCGCACATCCGATGCTCATCGAGAAGGGACACAACGCCACGACCGAGGACATCGGCCTCTTCGTCGAGATGAAAGAGGTCGTCCGCGAGGCCAAGTCCGACGCTATCCTGCTGGCCGAGGCCGACGACCAGCCCGAACACCTCGACCACTACTTCGCCGACGGCGAGGCCTTCGACCTGATGTTCAACTTCGTCCTCAACGCCCACATGGTCTACGGCATCGGCGTCGAGGACGTCTGGCCGCTCCGCCGGGCCGACGAGATTCTGCCCGACGTCTCCGGCGTGGGCCAGTGGGCGAACTTCCTGCGCAACCACGACGAGTGGAACCTGCTGAAACTCCCCCACGAGACCCTCCAGCACGCCAAGGAGTACTTCGGGCCCGAAGACGGCTCCTCGTGGATCTTCGGTCGCGGCCACCGCCTGCGCCTGGCGGACCTCTACGACCACGACCACGACCGCATCGCGATGGCCCACAGCCTGCTGTTCTCGTACCCCGGCACCCCGGTCGTGCTCTCGGGCGACGAGATCGGCATGGGCTCGGACCTCTGGCTCGACGAGCGCGAGTCCGTCCGGACGCCGATGCAGTGGGACGACAGCGAGAACGGCGGCTTCTCGACGGCCGACCGCGAGGACTGTTACAACCCGCCAATCGTCGACAAGCCGTACGACTTCACCCACGTCAACGTCGCCGACCAGCGCGGCGACCCCGACTCCCTGCTCTCGCGCATCCAGCGGGTCATCGACGCTCGCCACGCCAACACAGAGATAAGCGACGGCCGGTTCCACATGGCCGACTCGGGCCACAAGGACGTGATGGTCCACCGCGTCGACACCGACGACGTGGCGCTCATCTTCGCGCACAACTTCGCCGGCGAGCCCCGCGAGTCGGTGCTCCAGTGGGAGGTCCCCGCGGCCGACACGACGAAAGAACTCGGCGCGGGCGACTATCACGTCGCCGAGGGCGGCGTCACCTTCTCGCTCGCGGGCCACGACTACGTCTGGCTCCGCGGCGACAAGTCCGACTGAGAGTGAACGGCGTCGGCGCCGCGTTCGGAAGTTGGCTCAGGTTCCGTCCGTGGCCGGCGGAAAGTCGACCCAGGCGAGGTCCCGGCCGGGGTACGCGACGGACTCGAAGGGCCAGTCGGTCTCGACCCACTCGCGGACCGCTTCCTCGATCGCGGCGTCGAGCCCGCGAGTGAACGCCGTCGCGGACGTCCAGTAGTACACCGCCGCGTCGTACCCGTCGACGCGGGTCGGCTGGACGTACACACAGCCCAGTTCGACCGTCTCGTCGGGGTCGACGACGGCGTAGGTGAACGCGTCGCGGCGCTGGTGTTCCTTCTGGTGCCAGGCGAGGTCGATGCGGTTCTGCCCGAGCGTCAGGTCCGGTTCGGGCCAGGCGTCCGCGGGCCCGAAGGTCCCCCGCAGTCGCTCGCGGCTCGTCGTGACCGCCTCGTAGTCCATCTCGGCGTCCTCGATCGTCAGCGGGCGGACGACGAACGCGTCCGTTTCCAGCCGGTCGGGGACGGCGACGTCGGCCGGGACGAGTGGTGGGGTTTCGAACGGCACGTGTCGACACACGCGCCCGTCGCCAATCCGGGTTGTGGTCGGGGCCGGACGTGCGACTGGTCCGTCTCTGTCGCCGAACGTGACGAAATCGAAAAGTGGATCGCGCAGTCGACCGCGACCTTACGCGGTGAGGCGCTGGACGATGAGGTCGTCTAAGTCCTCGCGGAGTTCGTCGACCGCGACTTCCTCCAGGACGGGCACGAAGAAGCCCTCGACGAGCATGTTCTTCGCGCGCTCGGGGTCGACGCCGCGGGAAGTCATGTAGAACATGTCCTCGTCGTCGACCTGGCCGACCGTCGCGGAGTGGGAGGCCTCGGTGTCGTGGTTGTTGATGATGAGCTTCGGCGAGGCGTCGGCCTCGGACTCCTCGGAGAGCATCAGCGTGTTCTCGCGCTGGTACGAGGAGGTGTCCCAGGCCTCGCGGCCGACGTCCTGGACGCCCTCGTAGACCGAGCGGGCTTCGTCGTCGAGCACGCCGCGGGTCACGAGGTCGGCGACGGTGTGCTCGGCCTCGTGCCAGACACGCGACGCGATGTCGAAGTGCTGGTCGTTGTGGCCGAAGAAGGCGCCGACGATCTGGGACTCGCTGGAGTCACCGAGCAGGCGCGTCTCGACGCTACTCTTCGTCAGGCGCGAGCCGATGTTGCCCTCGATCCAGTCGACCGTGCCGTAGGTGTCGGCGTGGCCGCGCTTGACCTGGTAGTTGTAGGTCTCCTCCGAGAGGTTCTGGAGCGTGCCGTACTGGATGTAGGCGTTCTCGCCGCCGACCGCTTCGACGACGCCTGAGTAGTATCGCGCGCCCTCGACCTCGTCGCCCGTCGTCTGTCGCTCCAGGATGGTGACCGAGGAAGACTCCTCAGCGAGGACCAGCGTGTAGTTGAACAGCGACTTGCTGTTCATCGTGGTCCGGATCTTCACGTCCTCGGCGTCGACGCCCTCGGGGACGTAGACCACGGTTCCGGCCGAGAACAGCGCGGTCGACAGCGCGGTCAGATAGTCGCGCTGCGGGTCGACGACGCTGCCGAAGTGCTCCTCGATTGTGTCGCCGTGCTCGTCGAGCGCCTCGCTCCAGGAGAGCACGTCGACGCCCTCGGCGTCGATGCGGTCTTTCTCCTGGGCGTAGTCGAGCGGGTCGACCAGCGTCTCGTAGTCGAGCGCGTCGAGGTTCGTCCACGTGCGGCCCGGCGTGCGGATGACGTCGGGCATGTCGAGGTCCTCGAGCGCCGCGAGCGCGTCTTTCCGCGTCTCGAGCAGCCACTCGGGCTCGCCCAAGTCGTCTGAGATCTGTTCGACCTGGCTCTCTGTGAGATTTGCGTGTACCTGCGTACTCATTGTTATCCGAGCGACCCCTCCATCTCCAGTTCGATGAGGCGGTTCAGTTCGACGGCGTACTCGATGGGCAGTTCCTCCGTGATGGGCTCGATGAAGCCCGCGACGATCATCTGCTTTGCGTCGTCGTCGTCCAGGCCGCGGCTCTGGAGGTAGAAGACGTCCTCGTCGCCGATCTTGCCGACCGTCGCCTCGTGGGCGACGTCGACCTTGTTCTCCTGGATCTCCATGTACGGCATCGTGTCCGACGTCGACTCGTTGTCGAACATCAGCGCGTCACACTCGACGGACGTCGAGGAGCCCTCGGCGCCGTCGGCGATGTGGACGAGGCCGCGGTAGTTCGTGCGGCCGCCGTCCTTGCTGATGGACTTGGACTCGATGGTCGATTTGGTGTTGGGCGCGTTGTGGTAGACCTTCGCGCCGGTGTCGATGTCCTGACCCTCGCCCGCGAAGGCGATGGTGATGTGATTGTCCGTCGCGCCGGGGCCCTTCAGGATGGTCGCGGGGTAGAGCATCGTGGCCTTCGAGCCCATGGACCCGGAGACCCACTCCATCGTCCCGTCGGCCTCGACGATGGCGCGCTTGGTGTTGAGGTTGTACGTGTTCTTCGACCAGTTCTGCACGGTCGAGTACTGGACGTGGGCGTTCTCGCCGACGAACACCTCGACGCCGCCGGAGTGGAGGTTGAAGGCGGAGTACTTCGGGGCGGAACAGCCCTCGATGTAGTGGACCTCGGAGTTCTCCTCGGCGATGATGAGCGTGTGCTCGAACTGGCCCATGCCCTCGCTGTTCATGCGGAAGTACGCCTGGACCGGCATCTCGACGGTGGTGTCCTCCGGGATGTAGACAAAGGACCCGCCGGACCACACGGCACCGTGGAGCGCGGCGAACTTGTTGTCGCTCGGGGGGACGCACTTCGTCATGAAGTGCTCGCGGACGAGGTCTTCGTGTTCCTGGACGGCCTTGTCCATGTCACAGAAGATGACGCCCTTCTCCTCCCAGCGCTCCTGCATGTTCTGGTAGACGATCTCCGACTCGTACTGGGCGCCGACGCCCGAGAGGGCGTTCTTCTCGGCCTCCGGGATGCCCAGCTTGTCGAAGGTGTCCTTGATCTCTTCGGGGAGGTCCTCCCAGGACTCCGCGCCGCCGCGAGTCTCGATGTCCGGGCGGATGTACGGGACGATCTCGGCGACGTCGACCTCCGAGAGGTCGGGCGCGCCCGGCCAGCCCTCGGGCATCGGCATCTGCTGGAACTGTTCGAGGGCGCGCAGGCGGCGCTCGAGCATCCACTCGGGTTCGTCCTTGTCGTCCGAGATGACCCGGATGGTCTCCTCGGTCAGGCCCTTCTCCGCCTGGAAGGCGGCCTTCTCCTCCTTCTTGAATTCGAAGCGGGCTTCGGTGTCGGTCTCTTTGAGGTGGTCTTGGTCTGAGCTCATGATTGTGTTTGGTTCTGTGGACTGATGGGCGTTACGCGGCCTCGTAGACTTCCTCGCGGACCCAGTCGTAGCCCTCGTCCTCGAGTTGCTCGGCCAGTTCGGCACCGCCGGACTTGGCGATCTTGCCGTCGAGCATCACGTGGACGTGGTCGGGTTCGACGTAGTCGAGGATGCGCTGGTAGTGCGTGATCTGGAGGATGCCGGCGCCCTGCTCGTCGCGGAGCGCGTTGATGCCGTCGGAGACGTCCTGCAGGCGGTCGATGTCGAGCCCAGAGTCGATCTCGTCGAGCACGGCGATGCTCGGCTCGAGGATGGCAGCCTGGAGGACCTCGTTCTGTTTCTTCTCCCCGCCGGAGAAGCCGGCGTTCAGATAGCGGGAGGCGAACTTCTCGTCCATGTCCAGTTGCTCCATCTTCTCCTGGAGGATCTGCTGGAACTCGGCGACGCCGATCTCGCCCTCCTCGACGTTCCCTTCCATCGGCGAGGTGTCGTAGCCGGCGGCGTCCTCGTTGGTGGCCTCGGCGCCCTCGTCGTCCTCGTCGTCCTCCTCGAACAGTTCCTCGCGCTCTTCGAGCTTGGCGTTGAGTGCCGTCCGGAGGAAGTTCACCATCGTGACGCCCTCGATCTCGGCGGGGTACTGGAAGCCCAGGAAGACGCCCAGCGCGGCGCGCTCGTTGGGTTCGAGCTCGAGGAGATTCCAGGTCCGCATGTCCTCGGGGATCTCGAAGTCCGCGCCGAACTCGTCGTCCTCGAGGTGGATAAGGACCTCGCCCTCTGTGACTTCGTAGGCGGGGTGGCCGGCGATGATCTTCGCGGTGGTGGACTTGCCCGACCCGTTCGGGCCCATCAGGGCGTGAATCTCGCCCGACTGCACTTCGAGGTCGACCCCGCGAAGGATCTGCTCACCGTCCGCTTCGGCGACTTCGGCGTGGAGATTGTTGATTTCGAGTACTGCCATGGTTATCTCTTAGGTCAACCGAAAACTAGTGCGAGGCGCTGATAATAGTTTCGGGTTTCACTGGGCTCGTTGCCGATTCGAAAAGCAATTTTTTGGTTTCAGAAATACGCCCCGCGGCGGGCGCCCACCGGACCTCACATGAACTGCCCGAGCCCGGTCTGTTCCTGGCCGCTCTTGACCTCGTCCCAGGAGATGTCCAGTGCCTCCAGGATGCGGGCGATGGGGCCTTTCAACGTCTTTTCCAGCATCTTGTCCCAGTCGACCTCGAACTCCTCCGGAATCTGGTCGGCGTACTCGAAGCAGATGACGTCGGGGTCCCGTCGGAACTCGCCGTACAGCGGGTCCTGTGCGGGATCGAGGCCTTGCTCGGCCTCCACGCGCTCGAAGAAGTCCGAGTGGACCCGGTCCAGGTACAGGCGCTTTGGCTTCGACCCGCGCTGGAAGTTCGTCCCCAGCAGGAGGTTGGCGTACTTCGCGCCCCGCACCTGTGCGGTGTCGGTGTCGTAGTTGTCCAGTTGCTTCCCGATGCCGCCGGGGATGCCGACGTCGTCGAAGTCGACGTTGCCAGCCTGATAGTCCTCGATGACCTCGCCGACGTAGGACTTGATGCTCTCGGCGCCCTCCCCGTGGACGATGCGGTCGATGACCTCCTTCTGGACCCGCTTGGTGATGGGCGCGATGTCCGAGCGCTGGTACTCGAAGCCCGTGATGTCGATGTCGTCGACGTGCTTGCCCTCCTTCCAGACGATGTGGCCGGCGTAGCGCTTCTTCTTGCCCGCCTGGAAGAACCGCCGGTAGAGCTTCTCGAACTCGATCTGGAAGCGGTGGAACTCGGCGTTCAACTGGTCGAGCGCGAACTCGTCATAGGAGTCGTTGATCGTCTCTTCGAGTTCGAACCCCTTCTGGATGGTGGCAGCGATGGTCTCGAGTTCGGCGTCGTCCATCTCGGGGTGTTTCTCACGCATCTCGTCGGAGACCGCGACGTCGCCCTCGACGTCGTCGGGGCCGATGTCGCCCAGTTGGAGCATGACGGAGTCGGTATCTCCGTACACGACCTCGTACCCTTCGTTTTCCACGACTTCGTCGGTGTAGTCGATCACCTCCCGGCCAGTCGCGGTGACCGCCGCGCCCATCTCCTTGTCGTAGAGGCGGAAGCGGTCCCATCCGAGGACGCCGTACAACGACTGGCCGACGAACTGGAAGGTTCCGTTTCGACCCGCCATGAGCGTGTGGTTGTCTTGGACTGTGACGCAGTAAACGCCGTCGTCGGCAGTACTCATCGAACTGCTCCGGTGCATCCGAAGCGTGTTCTTGCTGTCTTCGGTGACGTAGATCCGCCACGACCCGCTGTCGTGATTGTAGTTCGCGGTCAATCCGAGGTGCGTACAGAGGCGGAGGACGTCGTCTCGGAGTCGTTCGCTGGAGGTCGTGTACCGCCAGGAGTGTTTCTGCCGGTCGCCGTCACCGTCGATCAGGGTCTCGAGGAAGCGGCGTTTCTGTGCTTGACTCGCCTCGAAGACGAACTCGGGAATCCGCTTGTGGAAACTGTCGGTTCCGGCGAGGTCGCGCAATAGCTCACCGAGCAGTTTCGAGGTGAACTGATAGGACTGGTCGTCGACGTAGTAGTCGAATCCCATCCAGGCCAGTAGGTCGCCGATTGACGTGTGGTGACCCTCGCCGCCGTCGGCGATGGCCTGCTGTGCAATCTTGACCGTCGTCGCGGAGCCTCTCGTCTTGTCGCCGAACTGTTTCGTCTCGGAGGTGTAGACGTTTCCTTCGGTGATATACCACGCGAGCATTTCGAGGAAGTTGTCCCCGTCGAACGTCCGTGGGATCCACTTTCGACCCGATTCCGCGTGGATGTACGTCGCCTCTGCGACGCTCTCGATGTACTCGCGGTGTGCCTCGAACTCGTCGGGGCCGAAGACGTAGCCCTCCACGCCGTCGTCGTTTTTCAACACCGTGTCGGGGTAGTACCCCAGTTCGGCGGCGAAGGTGTGGCCGTGGACCGACGGCCGAACCCACACCTCGTAGTCGTCGACGTACTCTGTCAGGTCGACCGTCTCCAGCGGCTCGCCATCTGGCCCGTCCCAGTCGTGAGGCAGTTCGTAGTTCGTCGCGTCGTCGAGGTCGCCCGCTTCGACGAACCGATACTCGTCCTCAGTGATGCCGTTGGTCTCGTTCTTCCGGACGAGCATCCGGTGATTCGGCGTCACCCGAAAGTCGATCTTGCTCGTCTCGATGTCGACGAGTTCGCCCCGGTAGTCGGGATAGGCCTGCGTCTCGACGACCGGTTTGACCTCCATCTCCATGGTCTCCGGGTCAAGCGAGTAGACATCGTCGCCGATATCGAGGTCGCGGATGTTCCGAACGCCGTCCGGGGTCAACACGTCCGTGTCCGGCGTGAAGCAGTTCATGATGACCTTCACCGCCGCTTGCTGGCGGTCGAAGCGCTCGTACTCAGGGTCCGATGGCGCGTGCTTGTTACGCTTGCCCTTCTTCTCCTCACGCTCGGTCAGCAGTTCGTCGACCATCTCCCGGATGACGCCGTCGGGCTCTTTCCGGAAGTGGGTCCCGTTGGGCGCACGGTACGTCTCGCCGTCGTAGGTCTCCGGGTCGACCTTCGTCTCGGGACTCGCGTTGGTCGTCACCATGCACATCGGGTAGAGCGACTTCAGGTCAAGCACCGTGACGTTCTCGCGGACGCCCGTGATGGGGTCGAAGACGGCCCCACCCTCGTAGTCCTCGCTCTCCTGCTGTCCCTTCGATGGGAGCGCGTACTCGCCGTACAGCTTGTGCAGGACGTACATGTCGACGGCGTCCCCGGGCGTCGTGGCGTCCTCGAGTTTGCACCCGACGAAGGTGCGGACCTCGTCCCAGAAGTCGACGATGTCCTGCTCGCGGTCGAGTTCCACGCAGAGTTCGACGTCCCGAAGGTTGTACTCCAGCAGTCGCTCGGGGTCCTGTTCCCAGAGGTCGCCGATGTCGCCCGAGTAGCGTTCCTTGCCGACGCCGAGTTCCTGCTCGCCGACGGCGTCGAGTCGGTAGGACTCGAGTTCGGTGAACTGGGTTCGCTTGTAGGCATACAGCAGATCGAAGACGACCCGGCCCTTGATGTCCGGGCCCTGCCAGTCGCTGCGCCAGACCTCGTCGACCCGCGAGAGGCGGTCGACGTCGAGGTCGTAGTCGTGGGAGTAGTCCTGGAGGACTTCGAGGCGGTCAAGCAGGTAGGGGGCGTCGAAGTCGTCGAAGTTCCACCCGGTCAGGACGTCCGGGTCGGTCTCGACGATGTAGTCGACGAACGCCTCGAGCATCGCCTCCTCTTCCTCGAAGATACGAACGTCGGCCTCGAAGTCCGCGTCCTCACGGATGGGGTCGTACTCCGCGAGCGCCTCGGGCCCGTCGATGCCGTCGGGCGACTGGTAGAGCCAGACGACGTACTCGTCGGTGTAGGAGTCGTGGGAGGTGAGACAGAGGATCTGTTCGTCCCCCTCTTCGGGGAAGCCCGAGCGGTCGTCGACCTCGATGTCGAAGGTGTTGACTCGGGGCTCGGCGTGGGCCTCGACGGCCTCGATTTCGGCGTGGTGGACCTTCAGACTCCCGTCGTCGAGTTCGCGGGCCGGGACGCGGACGCCGCTCGTGATGTCCTTGTCGATGAGCAGGCGGTTGGGAAAGAGGATGTCCGCCTCGTAGTGGTCGAAGTCGTCGCGCATCTGCCCGACGTCGCGGGGCGTCTGGCCGAAGATCTTCACCAGGCGCTCGCCGCGGATAGACTCGTAGGGCTCGCCGTCGGCGTCGGCCTCCTCCCATCCGGTGATGCGGTCGTACTGGCGCAGTCGGTCCGGGGTGGCGCTGTCGGCGGGCGCGTAGAAGTACGGCTTGAAGTCGTAGACGCGGGCGTGGACGGCCTCGTGGTCGTCGGTCCGGCCAAAGACGTGGACGACCGGGAACTCGTCGTCGCCGCTGCCCTCGACGGTGTAGTCGACCTGCGTGACGACGAACTCCGTCGTCTGGTCGACGGCCGGGAACTGCTGGTCGTCGACGTCGACGACCTCGGCTCCGCCGCCCCCGTTGCCGGCGACGGCCGCCGCCTCGTCGGCGACGGGCCGGTCGTCCCCACCCGCAGTTCCCCCGGCGAAATCGCCGAGGGCTCGCTGGCTCTCGTCGGTCATTCGTCTCCACCTTTCGAGATGCCAGATAAAAACACCGGCGGTCGGCGGCCCGGCGCGGCCTCCCCCACGAGACCGACTCGATAGTGAAGGGGTGACAACATCTGACACGGGCAGAAAGTATTTGTGAAGGTGTGCCATACCCATAGGCGACGACCCCATGTCGCACCACGTATCCCCCGACGGCGAGGCGGACAGGTCCGAAGCGCTCCGGTCGGAGCCGGCACTGCCGGCGGCCGTGCAGACGACCGAGACCTACGAGACCGACGAGGGGACAGTATTCTACGACGCGGAGAACCCGCTCGCGTGGCTCCAGACCGACACCGTGGTCACGCTCCAGGACGCGAACTGACTGCGAACGCTTTTTCGACCGCGATACGTAACTCCCCGGTAGTGGACATCCCCGGCGACGACGACCCGGACGTGAGCGGGAACGTCTTCACGCAAAAGAGCAAGCACGAACCCGAGGAGTTCGACCCCGACAGCCTCGGTCCACCGACGCCGACGCCCAGCGAGGCCGACTACCAGAGCGACGTCGCCGGGCTGTTCGTCAAACTCGTCGTCGTGTTCAACGTCGCGCTGCTCGCACTGGCGCTCGGCCCGATGCTGGCGTACTTCCGCGGGCAGGTCGACCTGGGGAGCCGCGTCTTCCTGGTCGGCGTCGTCTTCTTCGGTTACGGCACCTACGAGTACCTCAAGTTCACCAGACGGGACACCGACGACGACACTGGAGACCAAGACCGGGATACCGACGACGGGGTGAGCGACGGAGAGTGGGCCACCGACGAGAGGGGCGACGCCGACGAGACCGGGACGGCCGTCGCCCGACCCGACGACGGGAGCGACGACCACAACGGCTAACCACGCCCGACGGCTACTCGGGGACATGCGAACGGTTCGAGACGAGTCCGGGCACCACTATCTCTTGGTCAAGGAGTCGAGCGACGCGAGTCTCGTCCGCGACCCGGCGACGGGCGCCCAGCGACACCTCCCCAACGACGAGCTCGAACCGGTGGCAGGCGAGTCGCCGCTCGTGACCGCGGTGGGTGGCGTCCCCGCGACCGTCCGGCGCGTGCTCTCGGCGGTCCACGACGACCGCGCGCTCGGTCTCCTCGTCGAACTGGACGCCCGCGGCCCGCTGTCCGTTCACGAACTGCTCGACGCCTACGACCTCTGTGAGAGCGACCTGCACGGCCTGCTGGCCGAGTTCCGCGCGGCGGGCCTCGTCGTCGAGGCGGATGCGGCCGGCCAGCGCGGTTACGACGCGACCGAGACGACCCGCGAGGCGCTCGCGGTCCTCGCGCCGTCGTCAGACTAGCTCCGCCACCGACGCCTCGACCCGGTCGACCCGCGAGCGGTTCGAGGTGGCGTCTTTCTCGACCCGGACCAGGTCGTCGGCCGCGCCGACCAGTTCCTCGTCGTGGCTGACGACGAGAATCTGCTCGACGCCCACCTCGTCGCGCATGTACGCCACCAGGTCCAGCAGCTGCGTGACGTGGCCCGAGTCGAGGAACACCGTCGGTTCGTCGAGGATGAGCGGCGGCATCGGGGCCGACCCCTCGATGCCCTCCGCGAGCAGGCGGTAGATAGCACAGCGCAGGCTCAGGTTGAACAGCGCCCGCTCCCCGCCCGACAGCTGGCCGGGTTCGAGCGGGTCGCCGTCCTTCTGGTAGACCGTCAGCTCGTACTCGCCGTCCAGCTCGATGTGGGAATAGGAGTCGTTCTGGTAGACGAGCCGGAACGTCTCGTTGAGCATCCGCTCTAAGGTCTCGACGTTGCGCTGGCGTAGTTCCGCGCGCAGACGCCCGTACATCTCCTGGAGGTCCTGAGTCTCGTCGTAGAGGGCCTCGAGGTTCTCGAGAGTCTCCTCGAGGGCGTCGCGCCGTTCGCGGAGCGCCGCAAGTTCTTCGAGTTCGTTTCGCACGCCGCCGATGGCGTTTTGCAGGTCGTCGCGCGTCCCCCGGAGCTCGTCGAGTTTCCCGTCGGCCTGCTCGATGTAGGCCTCGGCGTTCTCCTTCTGTGAGCGTGCCTGTTCGATACGTTCGTCGTCGAACTCGGCCTCCAGTTCCTCCTTTCGCTCCCGCTTGTCGGCCAGTCGCTCGCGGCGCTGGTCGTTCAGCTCGGCCTGCTGTTCGCGTTTCTCGCGCAGGCGCTCGACCGTCTCCTCGCGCTCCCCCATCTCTCCGAGCAGTCCTCGACGCGCTCGAGTCGCTTGATTGCCGACTTGACGGTCTGGCGTTCCTGGTTGCACTCGGCGACGACCGACCGGCACGCCTCGGCCTGCTCTCTCGCCTCGGCGGCAGCCTCGCGCTTTGCTTCGGCCTGGGACTCCAGCTCCGCGGCCTCCTCGCGCAGCGTCCCGATGCGGTCCTGGTCGTCGTCGATGCCGCGCTCCTTCTCGGCGACCAGCTGGGCGACATTCTCGCGGTTGGTCTCGAGCGTCGCCAGGTCGTCGGCTGCCTCGACGAGCGCCTCTGCCTCCTCGAGGTCGGCCTCGAGTTCCGCGACCGTCTCCCGGGCGTCTTCGAGGTCGGCCTCCAGTTCGGCGACGCGCTCCCGGTCGTCCTCGATGGATTCGACGTGGGGTGAGTCCTCGACGTCCTGGCCACACTCGGGACACTTGCCGGCCTCGAGCAGTGCCTCGGCCTCCGCCAGCGACTCGCGCTCGTTCTCCAGGGTGGTCTCCAGCTCGGTCACGCGCTGTCGCGCCTCGCGCAATTCCGCCGCGACGTCGTCGCGGTCGGCCTCGGCCCCGTCCCGGTCGACGGCGGCCGACTCGAAGCGCGTCTCGAGCCGGGCGATGTCGTCGTCGATGTCGTCGAGCTTCTCGCGGCGTTGGGCGATGGTCTCGCGGGCCGCCTCGACCTCCGCTTCCAGCGAGTCGGCCTCCGACCGCTTGGATTCGGCACGCGATTCGAGGTCGGCCGCCGTCTCGGCCAGCGAATCGGCCTCGCCGCTGTGCTTCTGAGCTTCGACGCGTTCGTCCTCGATCCTGGCCTGGAGCTCCTCGTCGCGCTCCGCGAGTGTCTCGAGGCGGGCCGCGACGGCGTCGGGGTCGGCCGCCGCCAGCTCCGTGTCCGCGAGCGTCTCCTCGAGGTCCGCCTCGAGCGACTCGCGCTCGGTGCGCACCTCCGAGATGCGGTCCTTGAGCCGCGTCCGCTCAGTCTCGGTCTCGGTTATCGCCTCCCGGAGCGACGCGACATCGTCCTCGAGAGCGGCGAGCTCCTCGCGTTTCTCCGCGTGTTCCTCGAGGACGGTGGTGGCCTGCTCGAGAGTCTCCCGGGCCTTCTCTCGTTGGTCGGTGAACTGCTCGATCTTCGCGTTGACCTCGCTCCGGCGCGTCTCCAGCGAGTTCAGTCGCTCGTGGAGGTCCTTGGCCTCTTTCTCCGCGATCTGTTCGTCCAGCTGGGAGAGCGCACCTCGCTTGTCGTCGCGCACGCGCCCGACGCCCAGACGGGCGTCGCTCGCGCGCTCGCGGTACGTCTCGAGCTTCCCGAGCTGGAGTAGGTCGTCGAGCATGTCCTGGCGCTCGCTGGGCGAGGCGTTGATGAGCTTGTTGACCTCGCCCTGGCGGACGTACGCGCAGTTGACGAACGCCTCGTCGTCCATCCGGAGCAGTTCGGTGACGCGCCGGCGGACGTCGCGGGCCCCCTCGAAGGTCCCCTCCGGCGTCTCGAGGACGCACTTGGCCGTCTGGGCCTGCTCGCCAGTATTGCGCACGCGGCGGGTGAGGTGGTACTCCGTGCCGCCGTGGGCGAACCAGAGCTCGATGGTGCAGTCCTCGGCGCCGATGGTGACGACCTCCTCCAGCGTCTCGTCGATTGCCTTCGAGCCATAGAGCGCGAAGAAACAGGCCTCCAGCAACGAGGACTTCCCGCTCCCGTTGAGGCCGTGGATGACGGTCACGCCGCGGTCCAGTCGCAGGTCGGCGTCGTCGTAGCACTTGAAGTTCTCCAGGCGGACCCGCTGGAACCTCATCGGCGGCCCCCCGTCACAGGAATTCCCCCATGTCGGCCTGGCCGTCGGTGCGGGGCGCCGGTGCCTCGGCGTCCCCCTCCTGGGACTCGGGGCCGTCCTCTGAGGCCTCGTCGGCGGTTGCCGACCTCTCGGTGGCGTCCGCCGACGCGTCGGTCCCCGTGGTGGCCTCGCCCCCGTCGGCCCCGGCCGTGGTCTCGGCATCCTCGCTCGACGGGTCGGCCCCTGTGGTCAGGGCGTCCGAGTCCGCCTCGACGAGGTCACGGATCCGCCGTTCGACGGTGTCGGCGACGTTCGAGTCGGCGACCTTCGACGCGCGGACCGTCTCGTCGATGTCGCGGGCGGCCCCGCTCAGGCCGAGTTCGCGGACCCGCTCGGTGACGGCCTCGTCCGGGTCGGCGAAGCTCACGCTCGTCTCGCGGTCCTCGGTCGCGAGTTCCCGGTGGTCGGTGACGCGGGCCACGAGGGCGCCGGCGTC
This sequence comes from Haloarcula regularis, assembly GCF_029338315.1. Taxonomy (GTDB): domain Archaea; phylum Halobacteriota; class Halobacteria; order Halobacteriales; family Haloarculaceae; genus Haloarcula; species Haloarcula regularis. The sequence goes on along the minus strand of NZ_CP119794.1, from coordinate 3,047,344 downwards.
GAGCGCGAACTCCTCGATGCTCGCGGGGCGATCGGATCGCCTGCGCCGTCGATGGTCACGACGACGACGGCGTCCTCGAGGTCGTGTTGGCCGACGCGGCGACGGACGCGGTCGGCCCCCTCCTCGCTGTCGAGTTCGACGTCGACGAAGACGAACTCGCGGGTCTCCAGGCCACGGCGCGTGATGCGGACCTCGCCGTCGAAGGTGACGATGTTGTACCCCCGGTCGTCGCGCTCGCTCGCGCTGGCGCGCTCGGTCGACCCGCAGTAGGTGACCCAGGCGCCCTCGACGCGCTGTTTACCCGGCGCGTGGTTGTCGCCGAGTAACATCGCGTCGAAGTCCACGGACGCTTGGGAGAGTACCTCGCTCGCGTCCCAGTCGCCGTAGTCGAACGGCTGGAAGAGGCCGTGCGTGACGAGCGCCGCGTGGTCGGTGTCGGACGGCGCGAACTCGTACTCGAGGTCGTCGCGCTGGGACCGCGGGACGAAATCGAGCCCGTAGAACGCCGTGTCGCCGACGACGGTGGGGTCGGCGCCGAGCCGCGTCGCCAGCCCCAGCGACTCGTAGAGATCGAGCCACTGGGCGTCCCGTTTCGCCTCGTGGTTGCCGACGACGGCGAGAAACGGGATACCGGTCTCGTCGAGCGTCTCGAGCACCTCGAGCGTCCCCAGGATGTCGGTCAGCGTCGGCCGGCGATCGTGGAACAGGTCGCCGGCGTGTATCACCGCGTCCACGTCGTCGTCGATGGCGTCGTCGACGACCTGCTCGAACGCCGCGAGGAAATCCCGGCGGCGTTCGGGCACGTGGTACTGCTGGTACCCGATGTGGGTGTCACCGGTGTGTATCACCCGTGTCATTTGCCGTGGCGTACGCCAGCCCCGCCTAAAGAGGTGTCGCGAGCGCGGTGAAAGTGGTCGCCGGCGGCCGCCCGACGGTAGGGCTCAAGGCCGCCGTCGTCTGGTCGGTTCCGGACACGGACGTCGCTTGCCCCCCGATAGGCGATAAACCCTCGGCAGTGCCCCGGCCGAGGGTTCAAGTACGGGGACGGGACCACCCCCGTCCATGACCGACCTCGAAACGCTGGCAGAGCGCGTCCGGACGGTCGAACGGGCCGTCACCGACGGCGAGAGCGAGTTCCCCGACGCGACGGGACTCGCTGAGTTCGAGACACGCATCGGGGCGCTCGAGGACCGCGTCGCGGACATCGACGACCAGACGACCGAACTGGAGGCGGCGACCCAGGCGCTCCGCGGGTACGTCGGGAACGTCCGCTCGGTCAACGAGGACGTCGAACAGCGCGCCGACGCGGCCCTCGCCGCGACCGACCGACTGGAACGGCGACTGGACGAGGAGCTGCCCGGCCGGGGCAGGTCCGCCCCGGTGGGTGACGGTGCGCCGACTGGACAGGGCGGACCGGACGAGTCAGTCACCGAGCAGAACGGGATGGAAGACACATCGGCCGGACAGCGCGGGCCGGAGTCGGTCGACCAGCGCCGTGACGCGACAGATGGAATCCGCCCCCCGGACGGGCATCCGGAGCACACGCAGGAGGCCACCGAGTTCGACAGCTCGCCGGCCGGCAGTGGAGGCGGTCACGACACGGACGGCCTCACGTCGCTCACGGAGGGAGCGTCCGACCGCGACCCGGACGAGGCCGACGAGCCCGGGGTGCTCGCCCGGATACGGGCCTACCTGTGATGGTTCGCCTGGTCCTGGCGGCCGTCGTGACGGGGGCGCTGCTCGCGGTGAGCACGCCCGCGATCTCCGCGGCGGGCGTCGAGCGAACCGACGCGACGCTCGAACGGCAACTCGGGGCGCTGTCTGACCGACTCGAGCACCTGGTCGCCGCGGACGACCCCGGCCAGGGAGCGAGCGCGCGAGTGGTGGCGACGCTGCGCCTGCCCGGCCGGTCGCTGACCAGTGCCGGCGTCGAACGGGTGACGTTCCGCGAGCGCGGTGGGGGAGGCGTCGTGACCTGGCAGGTCGGGGCGGGCCACCGCGGCCGGCACCTGCTGGTCGACGCGCCGCTCCGTCCCGTCGGTGGAGCACTCACGCTGGCGGCGGCCGGCACCCACAGGCTCGCGTTCGAGCTGGCCGGCCACGACGGCGCGCCCGTCGTGACCGTCCGGCGACTGACGGGGGGACAGTCACGGGAGGCCACCGATGCGTGAGACGCCGCCCGGGTCAGAAACCGCGGCCGAGTGCGAGTGTGCGGCCACCTTCGACCGGGACACCCTGACCGTCGACGCTGCGGCCTGTCCGGGGTCGGGTGCCCTCGCGACAGCGCCGACCTGTCGGGCGACGGTGGTCGACGCGCTCGGGGGGGCCGACGTCGACAGCGTGGTCGTCGAACAGGAAGGGGCAGAGCGTGCCTACTGTGACGACGCTGCGGCCCTCCTGGTCGCCGCCGGTCGGTTCGCCACCCGCGTGGCGCCCGTCGACGAACGGGTAGCGCGCCGGGCGAAGCGCGATCCCCTCGCCGCGGCCAGCGAGGCGGCGGGGCGGACCGGCACCGTCGCGGACCTGGCCGCCGAGACGGGACTGACGCTGCTGGCCGAGCGGGCCGACGACTACGACGGGGCGCTTTCCTGTTACACCGGGCCCGCAGTGAGCGACGCGCGCGTCGGCACCGCGCCGCCGCCCGACGCGACGCTGCAGGACCGCGAGCCCCTCGAGACGGGCGCGGTGGTCAGACGGTACGCGACACCGTCCGGTCGGCTGGACGCCTACCACGTCGAACCACGGGAACAGCGGTTCGACGAGTCGGCCACGGCGGCGCTCCAGCGCGCACACGAGCGACTGGTACGCGCCATCGGCGACGAGCAGACGAGCCCCAGACTCGCGGCCAAAGCGGTCTGTGCGGACGGCCAGACGGCGGCGGCCGTGGGAGCGGTGCTGGCGAAACACACAACCGGCCTCGGCATCCTCGAGGACTTCTTTGCCGACCCGCGCGTCTCGGACGTCTTCGCCACCGCCCCGGTCGCGGAGAACGCGCTCCGCGTGCGAGTCGACGGCGCGACGCGCCGGACGAACGTCCGCCTCACTGACGCGGGGGCCAGGGCGCTCGCGTCCACCTTCCGCCGGACGAGCGGCCGGTCGTTCTCGCGGGCGAGTCCAACGCTGGACGCGACGGCGACGGTGGCCGACCGACAGGTCCGGGTGGCGGGGGTCACCGAACCGGTCAGCGACGGCCTCGCGTTCGCGTTCCGCGCACAGGACGAGGAGTGCTGGGATCTGCAGGACCTGGTCGCGGCCGGGTCGATGCCGCCCGCCGTGGCCGGGCTGCTGTCGGTGGCCGTCGAGCGGGGGAGCGCATGTCTCGTCGCCGGGCCGCGCGGTGCCGGGAAGACGACGCTCCTGGGCGCGCTCCTGTGGGAACTCCCCCGGTCGATCAGGACCCTCGTCATCGAAGACACCCCGGAACTCCCGGTCGACGACCTGCAGGCCGCGGGACGGGACGTCCAGGCGCTTCGGACGACCACCGGCGACGGCCCCTCGGTGACGCCGGCCGAGGCGCTGCGGACAGCACTCCGCCTCGGCGAGGGCGCGCTCGTCGTCGGCGAGGTGCGCGGGGAGGAGGCGAGCGTCCTCTACGAGGCGATGCGCGTCGGCGGCGGCGACGGAGCTGTCCTGGGGACGATTCACGGCGACGGGGCCGAGGCGGTCCGCGAACGACTCGTCACCGACCTCGGGGTGCCGCCACGGTCCTTTGCGGCGACCGACCTGCTGGTGACACTCGCGCCGCCGACCTCCAGTGCGGGCCGCGGCGTCGAGCGCGTCCAGGAGGTCGTCGGGACCGAGTCCGGGGCCCGGTTCGAGACGCTCTACGAGCGCGACGGCGAGACGGCGACCGCGACGGGTCGACTCGCCCGGGGCACGAGCCACCTGGTCGACGCGCTTCGGGGCCCGGGTGAGTCCTACGAGTCCGTGCTGGCGACTGTCGACGACCGAACGGGGACGTTCAAACGCCACCGTGGCGAGGGCACCGGTGCGGACGACAGTGCGGGGTCGGCGCCGTGAGCGGGAGCGCCGGCCTGCTCCTGCGGGTCGTGGAACCGTGTGCGAGTGTCTGGCCGTGGTCCGTCGACGTCCCGCCCGCGTTTCGGCGGGGCTGTGACCTGCTCCAGCTGCCGGTGGGGCCGACGTCCCTGCTCGCGGCCGCGTACACCGTCGCGACGGTCGGAACGTTCGTCGGAGTGATGCTCGTCGCGCTCGGGGTCGCTCCGTTCGTCGCCGTCGCCGGCCTCGTGACACTCCTTGCATCGTCGGGACTCGTCCTGGCCGTCCGGTACGGCGTCCCCGTCGTGGCCCGGGCGAAACGCCTCCGGATGCTGGGCGCCGCGCCGTCGCTGGTGACGATGCTCACCCTCGGGGCGGCGCTGTGGGGGAGCAGCGAGCGGGCGACGGAATTCGCCACGCGGGCCACCGACCGGCCGCTCGCCGACTCCCTCGCCGCCCACGCTCGACGTGCAGCGGGAACGCCACGGAGTGGGCTGGAGGCGTTCGCCAGCCAGTGGGACGAGTCGGTGCCGGCGCTCACGGACGCGATCCAGCGAATCGAGCGGGCGACCGCCCGACCACCGGCCGAACGAACGGCGACGCTCGCAGCCGCCCGCCAGTGTGTCCTCGAGGGAGTACGCCATGAGACGAGTGCGTTCGCCGCCGAGCTCCGTGCGCCGGCCACGGGGCTCTACGCGTTCGGCGTCCTGCTGCCGCTGGCGCTGGTCTCGATGCTCCCGGCGGCGAGCGCGGCCGGCGTCCCGGTGGGGACGCCGCTGCTCGTCGCTGCCTACGGGGTGGTCCTCCCGGCTGCGCTCTGTCTCGCGAGCGGGTGGCTTCTCTGCCAGCGCCCCGTCGCGTTCCCGACCCCAGCGGTGCCACACAGCCACCCTGCCGTCCCGGACGGGCGCCGACGAGCGGCGGGCGCAGGCATCGGTGCTAGTGGCGCCGCCGGTGCCGTCGTCCACGCCATCGGCCTGGCGTGGGCGGTTCCGGTCGTCGTCCTGGGAGCGGGTCTCGGGACCGCACTTGTCGTCCACTACCGACCGGCGCGAGGGGTCCGCGAGCGCGTGACCGCCATCGAGCGCGGCCTCCCGGACGCCCTGACGGCCGTCGCCGACCGGGTCGACCGCGGCCAGTCGGTCGAAGCAGCCCTCGCCGACATCGCCGAGACACAGTCCGACCCACTGGCAGGGATACTCGAGCAGGCCGCAGCGCGACAGGTGGTCCTGGGTGTCGACGTCGAGACGGCGTTCCTGGCTCACCGGGGCGCGCTCGCGGCGGTCCCGAGTCCACGGACGCGCCAGGCAGCCACGTTGCTCGGGGCCGCAGCGACTATCGGGCCGCCCGCTGCAGACTCGCTTTCGGCACTGGGGGAGCACCTGTCGGCGCTCCGGAGCGTGGAGCGGGACCTGCGCCGCGACCTGGCTCAGGTCACCGGGACGCTGTCGAACACGGCTGCCCTGTTCGGGCCGCTCGTGGCTGGTGCGACCGTCGCGCTCGCCGGGACGATGGGGACCGCAGGCCCCCTCGGGGGGCCGCCCGTCGAGTCGGTGGGCCTCGTCGTCGGCTGGTACGTCCTCGTCCTCGCGGCCGTCCTGACGGCGCTCTCGACCGGGTTGCGATACGGGGTCGACAGGGCGCGCGTGGGGTACCGCGTCGGGACGACACTCCTGTCGGCGACGGCGACGTACGTGGCGGCCGTCCTCGCGACCCGGCTGGTCGTCTGAAGGTTTATATCCGAGAGCGGGACCAGAACCGCCGTGTTCGAGACACCGGTCGATACGCTGTTGCTCTGGATGGCACTCGGCGCCGTCGCCGTCGCCGTGCTCGGCGTCGTCGGGAACGTGCCGACGACGGCGCCGCCCGACGCCGCGGGGATGGCAGCGACCATCGACGAAGTGACGACGAGCCCGTCGGGGTCGGTCCGCCGGCGACCGGTAGCCGCCGAGTCGTGGCGCCTGGACGGGCGACGACTCGAACTGCGAAACGACGGCGGGACGGCCCACGCACGGCTCACGCGGCGAGCGGTACCGGTCGGGACCGGGCCGCTCAGCCATGTGCTCAGCGAAGGGGCACCCGGGCAGGTTTTCACGTCGCCGACGGCGTTCAAGCGAGCGGTGCGCCGGGGCGCGGCAGCCACCGACGGATGGCGTCCGGCGCCCGACCGACTGACCGTCAGACACGTCGTCTGGAGGGGGATCGATGTCACGCTCGTCGGCTAGGGGCGCGATTGCGCCCACGGCGGCGCTGGTCGCCGTGACGGCCGTCGCGCTCGGCCTGTCGCTGTACGCGGGCGTCCTCGACGAGGCCGTGGCGGACGCGACGGGGACGCGAAACCGGGCCGCGGCCACCGCGGACGCCGTCGAGCGGCACCTCGCGCCGGCTGGGATCGTCTCGCCCGGGCGGCTCGCGAGCGTGCGCGAAGCGATGCCGTCGGGATACCAGGGGAACGTGACTCTAGAGAGCGCACAGCGGTGGGCTGTCGGGCCGACGCCGCCGCCCGCTGCCGACACGGCGACACGCGTGGTGAGCGTCCGGCTGGGACCGGGAGCGATTCGACGTGGTCGTCTCACGGTCCGGGTGTGGCGATGACGCGCGCGACGAGTACCGTCATGGACGTGACGCTGTTCCTGCTGCTGGTCGGTGCGGGGGCCGCGGCACTCGTCGGGGGAGCCACCGTCGAGGCCCCGGCGGCCGGGAACCCCGCGAGCGAGCGGGCGGAGCTGCTCGCGACCAGCACCGCCACCGTCGACTACGAACTCGTCGTCCCGGGCCCGGAACCGTCGTGGGTCGGAAACGCGTCGGCCAGGCGCCAGCGGACCGCTCACGGGACGCTCACGGCGTTGCTCGGCGAGGCAGCGATGAGTCGCGTCCGCGTCGACGGGACGCGCGTCTCGCTCGCGGGCCGGCGGTTCGAACAGCAGGTCGGTGCGACCGTCGAGCGACGACTCGCGGACCGGCGCTACCGGACGAGCGTCCGTGTGACGTGGGCCCCGTATCCCGGCGCGCCGGTGACGGGCAGGTTCAGGCTCGGTCCGCGACCGCCGGCGTCGGCCGACGTCCGCGCGGCCACGGTCACCGTCGCGAGCGGCCTGGGCAACGCGACGAGCGGCGCACGGGTAGCAACACGAGGGGGCGGCTACCGCGGCGCCGCACGCGCCGTCGCCAGGACGGTCGTCGACGGGCTCTTTCCCTCGGACCGGGCCCGCGTCGCGCTCCAGGGGGACTATCCGGACGACGCGGTGGTCGCTCGCCGCTACCGGCGAGTCGGTCGGGTCGCCGGTGTAGACTCACTCGACATCGAGGACCACTCCGTGGCGACGACGAACCGCATGCTGACGGTGGCGCTGACGGACCTGCTGACTGCCGACCTGCGCGCCCGCTTCGAGTCACCGGCGGCGGCCGCGGCGGCCATCGACACGGAGACCGTCCACATCACGGTCAGGACGTGGTCGCCGTGATCGCCGACACGCGCGGCCGAGTCCCGTTCGCACTGCTGGGCGTGTTGCTGCTCGTGAGCAGCCTCTCGCTCGCGCCGACGCTCGCACCGACCGCGCCACCGACCGAGACGGCAGTCGAGCGGGTCCTCGACGAGACGACGGCCGAGACGCAGACGGCCGTCCGGACGGGCGTGGCGGCGGCCGCCCACCGTGCCGCGTCCAACCCGGTGATCCGGCCCGCCGACACCACCGTCGGCCGGGCGCTGAACGAGTCGATGCCGTTCCGCGACGCGCTCCGGTTGCGGGCGTACCTGCAGGTCAGGCAGCGACTCGCCGGCGTGTCGGAGACGAGCGAGGGCGTCACGGCGACGGCGGGGGTGCCCCCGATCGAGAACGCCAGCGACGTCCGGGAAGCCATCGAGCGCGTCCATCTGGTCCGGGCCGGCCCGAACGGGACCGCGACGCGCGCGACGGTCGAGAACGTCACGCTCACCGTCAGACGAGGCGGGCGGACCGTCACGACCCGCGTCCTATCGCCCAGCGTGGTCGTGCCGACGCCCGTTCTCCTAGTCCACGACCGGGTGGCGGCCTACGAGCGGCGACTGAACGCCGGCCTCGGGAGTCCCGGGCTGAGCCGGCGCCTGACAGCGCGTCTCTATCCCATGGCGTGGGCGCGCGGCTACGCCCAGTACGGCGGCGCGCCCATCGAGAACGTCGTCGCGAACCGCCACGTCGCACTGGCCACGAACGGGGCGCTGCTGGGCGTCCAGCGGTCGACGATCGGCCGGAGCGACCCCGACGGCCGCCGGGCGCTCACCGAGGCGACGGCCGTGACCGGCGTCGAAGACGTGATTCGCGGGAGCGGTGGGGCGACGCTCGCCGGTCGCGTGCTCGACAGGACCGAGTACCGGCCGGCGGCCGAAACCATCAGCACCGTGGACCGGCCGACGGGCGCGCCGGACCCGGAGACGCCGGTGCGGGTCGGGCTCGACGAGACTGCGGTCGAGGCCTTCCGCGCTGTCGCGGCCCCGGGACAGCTCGATCGGACGCTCCGCGAGGCCTACGGGGTCGAGGTCCGACTCGCCGCGGCCACCGATCGCGTCAGCGGCGGGCGGCCCGGTCGGCCGCCGTCGCCCGGAACCGACTGGACGCTCGTCGACGAGGAGACGACCAGGCGGACGAGGGTTGCCGGGACGGCGAGTGCGACCGTCGACGACCCGGACGGCTGGCACGCGCTGGAGGAGTTCGGCCGTCTCGTCGTCCGCGAGTACGCCCGGACGGCCGTCTGGGAGAACGGAAACGAGACACGGACGACGGCGACGACGAGCACCGAGCGCTGGCACGTGTCCGTCGCCGTCCTCGGTCGCCACGAGGGCGAATCGGTCGCACCGCCACGGCCGATACGGACGGCCCACGAGCGCGGCGCCGGCCCCCTCTCGGGTCCGAACCTCGCAGACGTCGCGGCCAGGGCCGAGCGACACCTGGTGCGTCGGGCGGGCGGCAGCGACGCCCTCGCGAAACGGGCCGTGCGCGGTGACCTCGAGACGGCGGCGATCACCGTCTACGGCGAGCGCCCCGGCGGACTGCGGGCGTGGGTGTACCGTGACCTCGCCGCCCTCCGCGAGCGCCTGCACAACGTCTCCGTCTCGGCAAAGCGAGGGACCGTCGGCACGTTCGAGACGAATCCCGCGCGACGACTCCGCGAGCGGGTGACAGAGCGGCGTCAGAAGCTGACCGCCGTCCCCGAGGCGTACGGGAGCACGGCCGAGAAAGCCAGGGTCGCAGCCCGCATCGCGTACCTGGACGCGGTCGAACGCCGACTCGACGAGCGAGCCCGCCGGCGAAGCCGTGCCGGCGAGACGCTCGGACAGGTGGTTCGGAACCGGACCGGCGGTTCCCTGACCGATCTCAGGCGCGGGCTAGCGGCCCGCGCGACGCAGCAACCACAGCCCCGCCCGTCACCGACGGGCCCCGCGGGACCGGTCGACCTCCGGGTCGACGCGAGCCCGCAGTACCTCACTCGGGCCGCGCTGTCGGAGCGGAACTTCCCGGCGGTCGAGGGGCGCGAGCACCCGCTTGTCACCCGCAACGTCAACGTCTTCACCGTCCCGTACGGTGACGCCGCCGCAGCGATCACGGACGGACTCGGGGGGGCGGACAGACGGGTGCGACTCGCGACGGCGGCCCGGACGCTCGCTGCGGCCGACCGGACGGCAAGCGAGTCGACAAACGGGTCCGGCGTGGCCGGGCGACGCCAGCTGTCGGCACAGGTCGCCGAGACAAACGCCGAAGCGGCACGCGCCATGGCGGCGACGGTCCGGGAGACCACCGGTGCCGACGCCCGGGAGAGTCGGGCCATCGTCGCCGCGGCGATGGGGGACTGGAACGGGACGGCAGCGCGGGGCCTCGCGCTCGCGAACGGGTCGGCGCCCCGGCGCGTCGCCGACCTCGCGGCGGGCAGACTCGCGCTCTCGGCGACGGAACGGGACTGGCTCGGCGTGCGGCTCCGGAGTGCCGTCGCCGGAACGCTCGAACGGCCCGAGGTCCGCCCGCGAGCGAGCGCCGTGAACAGGACCGCGACGGCGGTGCGGTCGGTCGCCCGGAAAGAGGCGACCGGGGCGCTCGCGGACGCGGGCCGCACGCAGGTAGAGCGCGCCGTCGAGCGCCGCGTCGGCACCAGCACGCTCCCGTCAGGTCTCCCGCTCGCCCCGCCGCTGGCGCCGTGGTACGCGACGGCGAACGTCTGGTGGGTCACCGTGCGAGGGGAGTACGCACGCTTTCGCGTGACCGCTCCGTTCGGGTCGCCGGCCACACAGGGCGCCACGACGTCGTACGTCCGCGACGGCGACCCGGTCCGACTCGACGTGGACAGCGACGGCGACCCCGAGCGGCTGGGGACCGCCAGCCGCGTCACGTTCAGGGCCGAAACGGGCGTCGTGGTCGTGGTGCCGCCCCGGCCGCGGGGCGTCGGTGACAAGGACGGGCAGGCCGTCGAGACGTCGGCGGGGTGGCCCACGCCCGGCTCGTGACGGGACTCAAATCACAAATACCCCCCGACCCTACCGCCGGTATGCTCAGAGCCGAGTTCCCGGACGCGGGCGAGCGGACGGTCGAGGAGTTGCTCGCAGCCTACGAGGCCGTACTCGCGGACACCGTCGAGTCGGTCGGCGTCGAACGAGTCGTCGAGGCGACGGGGCTCGACCCGGAGACGGTCGAGGCCGTCGGCGCCGGCGACGCGGCGGACCTCTCGCTGTCCGACGCCGCCGCCGTGCTCGCGACGGACCCGGAGCGGCCAGACGCCGACGCCATCCAGGCCGAGGCCCAGGACATCCTCCTGATGGGGATGACGACGGCCGTCATGGACGTCGAGTCGCTGGCGTCGGGCATCGACGACGCGATGGAACCGAAGGAGATACAGCAGAAGATCGAGGGCCGGTACCCGATGACCGTCGGCGAGTACGCCGTCCTCCACCAGCACATCGAGGGCGCGGCGCGCTGACGATGCGGGTCGCGATCCTGGGCTGTGGCTACGTCGGCCTCGAGCTGGGTCAGCAGCTGGCGCCGGCCCACGACGTCGTCGGCGTTCGTCGCTCCGAAGCGGGCGTCCAAGCCATCGAGGACGCCGGGTTCGAGGGCGTGCAGGCGGACATCACCGACCCGGGGGCGCTCGATGCCGTGCCTGACGCCGACTGGGTGGTGTTCGCCGCGAGTTCGGGCGGTCGGGGTGCCAAAGCGGCCCGAGAGGTGTACGTCGAGGGGCTGCGGACGGCTATCGACCACTTCTGGGCCCGCGCGGACCCGCCCGACCGGCTGGTCTACACGTCGAGCACCGGCGTCTACGGCGACCACGGCGGCGACTGGGTCGACGAGACGACCCCGCTGGACCCACAGACCGAGAAGACCGAAGTGCTTGCCGAGGCAGAGCGCATCGCCCGCGAGCGACCGGCGGCACGGGGTGGCCACGGGACCGTCGCCAGGTTCGCCGGCCTCTACGGTCCCGACCGTTACCGTCTGGAGCGCTATCTCGACGGTCCCGTCACGGAGGGCTATCTCAACATGGTCCACCGGGACGACGCGGCGGGGGCGGTCCGGTTCCTGCTCGAGGGCGGCCACCGCGACGAGGTGGTCCTGGTGGTCGACGACGAACCGGTCGAGAAGTGGGCGTTTGCCGACTGGCTGGCCGACGAGTGTGGCGTCCCCCGCCCGCCAAAGCAGACGAAGGCGGAGCGACTGGCCGACGAGACGCTGTCGTCGACCGCCCGCCGTCGCATCCAGACGAGCAAACGGTGCTCGAACGACCGGCTGCAGGACCTGGGCTATCAGTTCGCCTATCCGACGTTCCGGGAGGGGTATCGCGCCGCGATCGACACGTTCCGCGCGGGTTGACAGGTCAGGGGAACCTTCTTATCGGTGCCCGAACCATCCCATGCTATGCTACTGGTGGCCGCGGGGCTCCCCGAGTCGATAGTCGGGGCGGTGCTCGGGTTCACCACGTCGAACCCGCTGCTCGCCGCCGGCATCCTCGTCGGGGCACTCGTCCTGGGCGGCGGGGCTGCGTGGCTATACCGGTACCTCACACGACCGGCGGTCAAGCGGTTCCAGTCCGTCCTCGCGGGATACGACGAGGTGGCGGTGCTGATGCACCCCAACCCCGATCCGGACGCGATGTCCTGTGCGCTGGCCGTCGAGCGACTGGCACGGGCGGTCGACACCTCGGCGTCGCTGCTCTACTCGGGGGAGATACGCCGCCCGGAGAACCGCGCGTTCGAGACGGTCCTCAACCTCGAATTCGACCGGATCGAGACCCGCAGCGACATCGAAAGCGGTGCCGTGGTGCTGGTCGATCACAACGAACCGCGCGGGTTCGCGGGCGCCAGCAACGTCGACCCGGTCGCCGTCGTCGACCACCACCCCGGCGGGGGGGAGCGGCAGGCGGTTCACCGACGTCAGGGACGGGACCGGCGCCTGTGCGACCATCTTCGCCGACTACTTCAGCGACCTGGACTGGGAGTTCCGGGAGGTCGACGTGGACCCGACCAACGACGGACCCGACCTGCAGGATATCCCCGACGCCTGCGTCCCGAGCCACGTCGCGACCGGGCTCGTCTACGGCATCCAGTCCGACACACGGTCGCTGACCAACGGCTGTTCGCCCGCGGACTTCTCGGCGGCGGCGTACCTCTACGACGGGATGGACGGCGACCTGCTGAACCGCATCGCGAACCCCCAGATAGACGCCGAGGTCTTAGAAATAAAGGCCCGCGCGATAACCGAACGGGACGTCCGGGCGCCTTTCGCCGTCAGCGACGTGGGTTCGGTCTCGAACTCGGACGCGATTCCACAGGCCGCGGACGAACTCGAGACGCTCGAGGGCGTCTCGGCCGTGGTCGTCGTCGGCGAGACGGACGGAACGATACGCCTTGCGGGCCGGTCACGGGACGACCGGGTCCACATCGGCCGCGCCATCGAGGCGGTCACCGACGACATCCCGATGGCGGAGGGGGGCGGCCACGCCCGGATGGGCGGGGGCAAGATTCCCGTCGAGTACATGAACGGTCTCGGACCCAGCGAGGGGATCTCCCGCGACGAGTGGCCGAGCGGTTGTTCGAGGCGATGGGCGGCGAGCGCTGACGGCCCGGAATCTCGCCCCTTTTGTTCCGTGGGCCCGAACCCGCGGTCATGGTGACACGGGAGGCGACCTGGGCGTACCGGGACGAGCACGACGAGTTCGCGCGGACGTTCTTCCGGCGGTTCGGCGCGGGCGTCGTCTCCAGCATCGGCGTCGGGACCTACCTGGGCGACCCGACCGACGAGCGCGACGCGGGCTACCACGAGGCCATCCGAACCGCCCTGGAGTCGGGGGTCAACGTCGTCGACACGGCCATCAACTACCGCCACCAGCGCTCGGAGCGGGTCGTGGGGCGGGCCGTCGCCGACGCGGCCGTCGACCGGGACGCCGTCCTCGTCGCGACGAAAGGTGGGTTCGTCCCCTTCGACGGCGAGCGCCCGGCGAACCCGGGGGCGTTCGTCCAGTCCGAGTACGTCGACACGGGCCTGGCCGACCTCGACGACCTCGTCGGCGGCCAGCACTGTCTCGCGCCGGCGTTCGTCGACGATCAGGTCGACCGCTCGCTCGCGAACCTCGACCTCGACACAATCGACCTCTACTACGTCCACAACCCAGAGACGCAGCTAGCAGAGAACTCCAGGGAGGCCGTCTACGACCAGCTCGAGGCGGCCTTCGAGGTCCTCGAACGGCGGGCGGACGAGGGGGACATCGCCCACTACGGCGTCGCGACGTGGGAGGCCTTCCGCGTCCCCGAGGACCACGAGCGGTACCTCTCGCTCCCGGAGGTCGTCGACCGGGCACGGTCGGCCGCGTCGGCCGCGGGCAACGCCGCGACGCACCTGCGGGCGATACAGCTGCCCTTCAACGTGTTCATGGCCGACGCGTTCACGGTCGAGGCCCACCGCGGCGCCGAGGGCGCCCAGTCGGCGCTCTGGTTCGCTCACGAAGCGGGCCTGGACGTGTTCACGAGCGCCTCCATCATGCAGGGGCGACTGGCCACGGAGATGCCGGAAGCCGTCGCGGCGAGAGTCGACGGGGAGACGCGGGTCCAGCGCGCCATCAACTTCGCCCGGAGCGCCCCGGGCGTGACGTCGTCACTGGTCGGAATGGGGGACCCAGACCACGTCGGGGAGAACGTCGACGCGGGCCGGTACGAACCGCTGGGTGCGAACGCCTTCGACGCCGTCTTCGAGTAGCTATCCGATCTCCTTCCACTCGGTGCCACACTCGGGACAGACCCTGACCTTCCAGACCTCGTCCGGGCGGCTCTCCGTCGAGAGCGTCTCTCCGCAGGTCGTACACGAGAGGCGACCGTAGCTGTCTTTCTCGACGTCCCCGGCGCGTAGGGCCTTCCTGACCGAATCCATATCGGTGCTCCGTCACCGGCGGACAAAAAGCCCGTGGCCTTCCGGAACGCTTCTTGCCCTCGCCGAACCAACCCCAGTCGTGTCCCGACGCACGGTGTTTGGGTCCCTCCTCGGCCTGGTCTTCCTGGTCAACCTCGCCCGCGTCGTCTTCGCCCCGCTCTTAGAGCCCATCCGGGCCGCGACGGGCGCGAGCGACGCCACTCTCGGCCTGCTGGCGACGCTGGTCTGGGCCGGGAGCGCGCTCCCGCGCCTCCCGACCGGCTACCTCCTGACGCGGCTCCGCCGACCGACGGTGGTGTTCGGGTCGGGCGTCGTGCTGACCGCGGGGCGACGTTCACCGCGCTGACGAGGGACCCGGATCTGCTGCTCGTGGGCGCGTTCACGATGGGGCTCGCCAGCGGCGTCTACCTCGTCGCGGCGAACCCGCTGGTCACCGAACTGTTCCCGGAGCGCCCCGGTCGGGCCCTGGGGCAGCACGGCGTGGCCGCCCAGCTGGCCGCCGTCGCGGCACCGGCGCTCGTCTCCGCGGCGCTTCTGGTCGACTCCTGGCGGACGACGCTCCAGCTGGTCGCGGTGGCGGCGGCGCTCATGACAATCGGCTTCACGCTCGTCGCCCGGCGGGCCGAGTTCCCGGCCGCCGGCGCCGACGACACCGACTTCGCGGGCGCGATTCGGACCCAGTGGCGCCTCGTCCTCACCGGCGTCCTGGCCATCGGCGCGACGACGCTGGTCTGGAACGGCGTGTTCAACTTCTACGTGACATACCTCAACACGCTGTCGCTGTCCGGCGGGACGGGGCGGCTCATGCTGCTGATCGTCTTCGCGGCCGGCCTCCCGGCGTTCTACGTCAGCGGTCGACTGGCCGACCGCCTCCCGAACCTCCCGTATCTCATCGGACTCATCGTGGCCTTCACGGGCTGTATCATCGTGTTGCCGGCCGTCGGCGGGCGCTGGCCGCTAGTGGCGTTCAGCGCAGTCCTCGGCTACGTCGTCCACAGCATCTTCCCGGCGGCCGACACGTACCTGCTCGGTTCGCTCCCGGACCAGCACCGGGCCAGCGCCTACGCCGCGTACAGCGGAGGGATGATGCTGCTGCAGGCGCCCGGGAGCGTCATCGTCGGGACGCTCCGCGACGCCGGCGTCTCCTTCCCGGACATCTTCGGTGCGATGAGCGCCGGGCTGGTCGTGGTCTCCGGCGTGTTACTCGTGCTGTACGTCGGCAGTCGCCTCCCCACGAGTGCACAGGAGTGACACCACCGCTGTGGGCCGCCCCACGGACCCGGGCCGGCCTCCAACAGTCTGAAGCCCCTCGCCCACGGGTGGGCAGGTATGGACCCGACACCCGACGAGCTCGCGGGCGTGGTCGACCTGTTCGGGGCGCTGACGCGTGCCGAACTCGGCCAGGCCTGTGCGGAGCTGGCCTTCAAGCGCGGGGACCGGGTCGACGCCGACGCGTTCGAGTCCAGTATCGACGACGCCGTCGCGTCCTACCACCTCGTCGCGGTCACGGACCACGGCGCCGACGTCGACGCGCCCCTGCTCGTGGCCGGCCCGACGGCCTTCCCGACGCTCCCGGAGGGGGCCGGGGACCTCCCGCACATCCTCGACGTGCCGGAGCGTGCCCTCGACCGGGACGCCGTCGTCGCGGCCGCCGAGGACCGGTTCCAGGAGGACGCGATGCTTGCGGCCAAGGCCGAGGACGAGGCCCGCGCCGCCGAGCTCGTCGACGTCAGTTACGACCTGGACGCCTGGGGCCCCGTCGCCGTCGACGGCATCCGCGAGCGACTCGACAGCGTCTAGAGCGACCGCGGACGCGGCGAGCACGAACGGAATTAAGAGCGTCCGCACCATCCGGGCTAGCATGGACTTCGACCGGGTGGCGGCGTACGACCCAATCGTCGTCGAGGACGAACAGCGGGAGGCCGCCGTCATCGCACCGGTCGTCACCCGCCCGGAGGGGCCCGCGATACTGTTCACCAAGCGGGCCGACCACCTCACCGACCATCCCGGACAGATGTCGTTCCCCGGAGGCGGGCGCGAGCCGGAGGACGACGACCTGCTGGCGACGGCCATCCGCGAGGCCAACGAGGAGATCGGCCTCGACCCGATGGCGGTCAACGTCGTCGGCCGACTCGACGACATCCGGACGGTAACCCACTACTCGGTCCGCCCGTTCGTCGCGCGCATCCCCGACCGCGAGTACCTCCCCAACGACGAGGAGGTCGCGGAGGTCGTCACCCTCTCGGTCGCCGACCTCACCGACCCGGACAACTATGAGTCCGAACAGCGCGACCACCCCTACTACGGGGAGATCCGCCTGCACTTCTTCTACGTCGACGGCTACACCGTCTGGGGGGCGACCGCGCGGATGCTCGTCCAGTTGCTCGAGCTCGCGACCGACTGGCGGATGCCGCCGGAACCCGACCGCTACGCCGGCCCGGACGACGACCTGCCGCCGAGCGTCCGCGACCAGGTGTGATGCGCATCGCCGTCGTCGGCGGTGGCGCGGTCGGACTCGTCGCCGCCGCCGCCCTGGCCGACCGCGACGCGGACGTGGTCTGTTTCGAGCGCGACGAACTGGGGAACGGGGCGACGGGCCGGGCCGCGGGCATCTGCTACGACGCCTTCGCCGACCCCCTCGACGCCGCCGTCGCCGACCGCGCGCTGGCCCGCTACCGCGAGTGGGACCTCCTGGAACCGTGGCCGTACGTCTGGGTCGCCCGCGACGAGGCCGACGCGCGAGCGGTTCGGGCGCAGGTCGACCGGATGCAGCGCCTCGGTCGGAACGTGAGCCACGCCGACGGGGCGACGCTGGCCGACCGGTACCCCGCGCTGGAGACCGAGACCATAACGGCAGCGGGCGTCGCTCACGACGCTGGCCTGCTCGACCCGACGGAGGTGGTCGACGCGCTCGCCGTTCGCGCTCGCGAGGCAGGCGCGGTCCTTCGGCCCGGGACGCCGGTGTCGCTCGTGGCGGACGACCTGCGGACGCTCGCGACGCCCGCCGGCGAGGAGCGGTTCGACGCAGTCGTCGTCGCCGCGGGGTGGGCCACTGAGCGACTGCTCGCCGACGCCGACGTCGACCTCGCGCTGAAGACCTACCGGGCACAGGTGCTCGAGACGACGCCGGTGGACGCGACGCTCCCGTCGCTGTACGACGCGACCCGGGAGTTCTACTGGCGGCCGCGGGGCGACGGCCTCCTCGTCGGCGACGGCGCCCACGACGCGTCACCCGGCGAGTGGAACCGCGACGCCGACCCCTCGTTTCTCGAGTCGGCGCTGGGTCGCCTCGGCGCGACGACGACGCTGGACCCGGCCGTCGCTCGCTCGTGGGCCGGCCTGTGTACCGCCACGCCTGACCGGGACCCGCTGGTGGGTCGGGTCGCCGACGGACTCTGGGTCGCGACGGGGTGGCAGGGCCACGGCCTCATGCGGGCCCCGGCGATGGGCGAGTATCTGGCCAGTAGCGTCCTCGGGACAGAACACCCGATCGACGCACAGGTCGCGGACCGCCTGGACCCGACGCGGTTCGACGGGACCGAGACGTTCGACGCGCTCGGTGACCCGACCCGCGACTGGGAGTGAGCGACGCCCCCACGCCCCGGCGATGCTCTCAGGCCTCGTCGTCCGCCGCGTCGTCGTGGTCCGTGTCGGCGTCGTCGTCGGCCGTCTCGACGGCCCCGTCTTTCGGGATGGTGACCTGCAGCGTCCCGTTGTGCTTCAGTGTGGCCGTCGCCGCCTCTGGGTCGACGACGGCGTCGTCGGGCAGCGTGACCGAGCCGTCGAGCGCCAGGCCGCGGCCCGGGTAGCGCATCTCGAATCCCTCGTGGAAGTCCCGGAACCGGTCGATGCGGACCTCGACGCGGTCGTCGACGTAGCGCACCTGCACGTCGCTCGACACCGCGCCCGGGGCGTCGAAGACGACCAGGTAGGCGTCGTCTGCCTCGAGCAGGTCGGCGGGCAGGGGCTTGTTCTCCTGGACGCGACTGGACGCTCGCCCGAGGTTGCCGAAGATGGCGTTACCGATGGACTCGCCGATGTCCCGCATCATACCTCGATGGCCTCCAGCGTCTCCGTCTGGCCGCAGTACGGACAGTGAAAGTCCGACACGCCGGTCTCGTCGGGCATGTCGTAGGTGTAGTGGAGTTCGAACATGTCCAGCGTACAGTCGTCGTTGTTGCAGACGAGTTCCAGGGTCGCGGGCATACCATTCTGTTGGCACGTCCCGGACAAACCGCTTTCGGACGCGTTCGACCTGTCCAGTTCCAAACATTGA
The DNA here is from genome assembly GCF_029338315.1 of Haloarcula regularis. Lineage (GTDB taxonomy): Archaea > Halobacteriota > Halobacteria > Halobacteriales > Haloarculaceae > Haloarcula > Haloarcula regularis. Next base: position 3,028,690 of record NZ_CP119794.1, on the reverse strand, counting down.
TAATAGCGGGACCTAACAAACAGTCTATGGGTTCCGGTGTGCTGGGCGTGGACTTCAGCGGTGCCAGGGAGGCAGGGGACACACTCTGGGTGACGGAGGCGAACCACACGGCGACCGGCCTGGTCGTCGAGGACTGTTACCGTGCGGGCGACGCGTGGGGGCGCGACCGCGAGTCGGCCTACGCGGGCCTCGTCGAGCGAATCACCGACGACGACGTGACGACCGTCGGCCTGGACTTCCCGTTCAGTCTCCCGCAGGTGCTGCTTTCGGCCCTGTGTGGCGGCGACTGGACGGGCTTTCTCGAGTGGGTCGCGGGGAGCGGCGGCCCCGCAGACCCCGTGGCGTTTTCCTCGCGCTGTCGGGAACGGGCCGAGGCCCTCACCGGCGCGCGCGACGTGCGGCGCGAAACTGACCTCCAGCGCGCGGCGCTGTGTCCTTACACGAATCGCGTCCGGAGCATGACCTACCACGGGGCGCGGGAGGTACTGGGTCGGCTCGCTCCCCGCGAGGACACGGCCGTCGTCCCGATGCAGGCCGACGACGCCGCGACGCGGGTCTGTGAGGTGTACCCGGCGGCGACGTTCGGCTGGCTCGGGTGCTACCGCGAGGGGTACAAGCAGGTCGACGGCGCCCGCGAGCGGCGGGCCCACAACGTCCGGACGGTCGAGGCCTGCAGCGTGGACGTCGGCGACCACCGCGAGACGTACCTCGAGAACCACGACGCGCTGGACTCGCTGGCCGCGGTGGTCTCGGCCGCGCGAGTCTGTGACGGCTCCCGGCCCGACCCGGTCGGCCCCGACGCCGAGGGCCACATCTACATCTGAAGCGCGGCACCGTCACTGCCCGCCCCCGCCGCGCACCGCCCTCACCACGCGATGACCTCGCGGTTCCGCCAGAACCGCCCGCCCGTACTGCCCGGCCGGAACGTCGCCAGCCAGACCGGCGTGTCTGCCCCCTCGGCGGGACTCTTCGGGGCGGCCGGCGAGCCCATGTCGGTCCGCACCCATCCCGGACACGCGGCGTTGGCGACGAGGCCCTGGCCGTGGTACTGGCCGTGGAGGTACGTCGTGAAGCCGTTGAGTCCCGCCTTCGAGACGCGGTAGGCCGGCCAGCCACCGCTCATGCCCTCGCCGAGCGCACCCATCCCCGAGGAGACGTTGACGACGCGGCCGCCCTGGCCGTCCAGCAGGTGCGGCAGCGCGAGTTGCGTCAGGACGACCGGCCCGCGCAGGTTCACGGCCAGTGTCGCGTCGACGTCCTCGACCGCCGCGGCGTGGAGCGGGCCCCGCGGCCCGCCGACACCGGCGTTGTTCACGAGCACGTCCAGACGACCCGCGTCGGCCGCGACGTGGTCGACGGCCGCCCGCATCGTCGCGTCGTCGGTCACGTCGAGTTCGATCGGTCGCTGGCCGGCAGCCGTCACGTCGTCTGTACTGCGTGCGCCGGTGTAGACCGTCGCGCCGTGGTCGACCAGCTGAGTCGCTATCTGTTCGCCGATACCACGCGTCGCGCCTGTCACGAGGACGACCTGTTCGTCCATGGAGTCGTATCGTTCGACGGAGACCATCGTGCTAGTCCAACGGCATCACACCGACATATGAGTTCGTCGCGCTGGCGAGATTCGAATCGATCGATGGGCGTGTCGCCCGACAGAGCGCGGGCGTGTCAGTCGGCGATCTCACCCCCCGCCAGCGCTACGTTGCACCCGGTAGAACCGAGGGTGACATAACTTTCCAAACCGATAGATACTAGGTATATAGACATAATATTCCCAGCCTTAACGGATATAACTTTGTAGACACCGGAAGATATAACCGTATATTTTGTGAATCTGCAGACTGGCACTAACCATGCGTCGAGCCGCGAGGGATTCTAATGGTAGATGACAGCGTCGACAGCGGAGTTCCGGGGCCACCGCCGGACTCGACGACGATTCGGCGGAGTATCGAAGTCGAGTACTGGGTCGTCGACGAAACGGGGAGACTGGTTGAACCGGACGGGTTGACTGATTTTCCAGGCGTCGAGCGGGAGTTCGTCGAACCGCTTCTCGAAATCAAGACCACACCCTGTGAGACGTCGGAGGAGCTGCGGACCGAACTCCTCGAACGGATCACCAGGGTCGTGAACCGGGGAAAGGATATCGGGAAACGACTCGTCCCGCTCGCGACGCCGATCCACGAACCCGAAATCGGAGAGATTCCGAGCGATCGGACACGGATTCAGAACGACGTCGTCGGTGAGAACTTCGAGTACGTCCGTCACTGTGCCGGGACACACATCCACGTCGAGCAACAGCCAGGGCGGTCGATCGAGCAGTTGAACACGCTGGTCGCCCTGGACCCCGCCCTCGCGCTCGTCAACTCCTCGCCGTATTACGAGGGCCGGAGCGTCGCCGTCGGCGGTCGGTCGTGGCTCTACCGCTGGATGGCGTACGCCGACCTCGCACACCAGGGCCGACTCTGGCGGTACGTCGATAGTCACGACGAGTGGAACCGGCGGATCGAGCGCCGATACGAGGAATTCGTGGAGGCAGCGAGAGACCATGGCGTCGACCGACGGGACATCGTGGCGAACTTCGACCCCGAGAGCGCCGTCTGGACGCCGGTCCAGCTCCGCGACGAGTTCAACACGGTGGAGTGGCGGTCGCCCGACACCGCGCTCCCGAGTCAGGTCCTGCGGGTCGCCGACCATATCGCCACGGTGACGGCACACCTGACCGAGACCGAACTGCGAATCGAAGGCGACAGAGGGGAGATCCGGGAGGACGGGATCATCGTCCCCGAGTTCGACACCGTGCTCGAGTACCTGAACGAAGCGATCGAGGTTGGCCTGGAATCGGAGGCTGTGTGTGGCTACCTCGACCGGATGGGGTTCCAGCCCGATACGTACGACCCGATCGCCCACGAGATTGACGGCCGGGAGGTAGTCGACCGGGAAGGGGCCCGAGAGATCCGGCTCACGTACGCACAGCGGCTCGAAGAGGAGGTGACTCGCGCGGCACCGGTCCGCCGCGAGTGAGACGGCACGCGCCCGACCAGACACCGTTTTAGGCGTCGAGCGACAAGCCGCGTCCATGACCGACCCCGAGACGCTCGACGTGACCATCGTCGACGGCTACGTCGACGAACCCGCGCACTTCGGGGTTCCGCCCTACGTCTCGACCTACCCGCGCTACGCCGCCGGCGCGCTGGTCGACGCCGGCGTCCCCCGCGAGCGGATCACCTACCACACCATCGACGAACTCCGCGACGACCGGCACCTGTGGCGCGACGTCGAGGAGGCCGACCTGATGGTGTACGTCGGCGGGATGACCGTCCCCGGCAAGTACGTCGGCGGGACCCCAGCCGAACCCGACGAAGTGCGGGAACTCGCCTGGACGGCCGACGGCACCTCCATCATCGGCGGCCCCGTCCGCTTCGGCGTCGGCGAGGCCAACGAAGGGGCCAGCGAGACGGCCCGCGACGACCTCGACTTCGACTTCCTGGCGATGGCCGACGTGGAAGCCGCCGTCTACGACCTCGTCGAGTCCGGCCTGGAGGGGTTCAACAACCGCTACCGCGACGTCGAGGAGGAGACCCGCTGGGCCAGAGCGGGCGCGTTCGTCGTCGAGCAGCACCCGAACCACCCCGACTATCTCATCTGCGAGATGGAGACCTCGCGGGGCTGTCCGTACCGGTGTTCGTTCTGCACGGAGCCGATGTACGGCAACCCCGACTTCCGTCCACCCGAGAGCGTCGTCGACGAAGTGGATGCGCTCTCGGACCGCGGCGTGAAACACTTCCGACTGGGCCGGCAGGCCGACATCCTGGCCTACGGTGGCGACGGCGAGGCCCCGAACCCCGACGCCCTGCGCCGATTGTACGGCGGCATCCGCGAGGTGGCCCCCGACCTCGAGACGCTACACCTGGACAACATGAACCCCATAACCATCGTGAAGTGGCCAGAGAAGGCCAGAGAGGGGATCCGGATCATCGCCGAACACAACACGCCCGGCGACACCGCCGCCTTCGGCCTCGAGTCGGCGGACCCGAACGTGATGAGCGACAACAACCTCAACGTCACCGCCGACGAGTGTTTCGAGGCCGTGAAGGTCGTCAACGAGGTGGCCGGCTTCAGGCCTGGCGGCGACCGGGACACGGCCCCCAACCACGGCGCGGACGCCGCCCCTCGCCTGCCGAAACTCCTGCCGGGCATCAACCTCGTCCACGGGCTGAAAGGCGAGACCAGGGAGACCTTCGAGCACAACAAGCGGTTCCTCCAGCGGGTCTACGACGCGGGCCTGATGCTGCGCCGGGTGAACATCCGCCAGGTGATGGCCTTCGAGGGGACCGACATGGCCGACACCGGCGCGGAGATCGCCCACGACCACAAGAAACTGTTCAAGCAATACAAGCGGGAGGTCCGTGAGACCATCGACAACCCGATGCTCAAGCGCGTCGCGCCGCCGGGGACCGTGCTGCCGGACGTCCACCTGGAGTACCACCAGGACGGCAAGACCTTCGGCCGGCAACTCGGCACCTACCCGCTGCTCGTCGGGCTCCCGGGCGAGCGCGACCTGGGCACGACGCTGGACGTCGCCGTCACCGGCCACGGCTACCGCTCGGTGACCGGCGTGCCCTACCCGCTGGACCTGAACTCGGCGTCGATGGGCGAACTCGCGACGATCCCGGGCGTCGGCAAGAGCCGCGCCGGCGACATCGTCGTCGGCCGGCCCTACGAGTCGGTCTCGGAGGTCGGCGACGACCTCGCGAAGTTCGTCACTGCTCGTTCGCCGCCGAAGGCAGACTAACTCTCCAGTCGATCGAGAACAGGCCGCACATCGCTCCGACTGCAGTCGAAGCGAACAGAAGGTACTTTTGCGCCGCTCGCACATCCCGAGGTAATGAGCGACGGAGTCGAGGTGAGCGTCGTCCTCCCCGCCTACAACGAGGCCGACACCATCGAGGAGACCGTCCGCGTCACCCTCGAGACGCTCGACTCCTTCCTGCCTGCAGGTGCCTACGAGGTCATCGTCGCGGAAGACGGCTGTGCCGACAGGACGCCCGAGATCGCGGCGCGTCTCGCACGCGAGGACGACCGGGTTCGGCACGTTCACAGTGACGAGCGCCTCGGTCGCGGCGGCGCACTCGAGTACGCCTTCGAGCGGGCCAGAGGGGAGACCCTGGTCTACTTCGATACGGACCTCGCGACGGACATGCGGCACCTCGAGGAACTGGTCGAGTCTATCCGGACCGACGGCTACGACGTGGCGACGGGGTCGCGGTGGCTGCCCGAGAACCGCGCAGACCGCCCGGCGAAGCGGGGCATCCCCAGTTTCGGGTACAACACGCTGGTCCGGACGGTCCTCCGGTCGGACCTGCGGGACCACCAGTGTGGCTTCAAGGCCTTCGACCGGACGGCACTCGAGTCGCTGTTGCCCGCGGTCGGCGACGAGCACTGGTTCTGGGACACCGAAGTGCTGGTGAAAGCCCAGCGTCGGGGCTACCGCGTCAAGGAGTTCCCCGTCGACTGGACGCCGAAGGGTGACTCGAAGGTCGACATCGTCCGCGACGTCTTCGGGATGGGGAGCCAGATACTCCGGACCTTCTGGGAGCTGTCGGTCAGCCCCCGCATCACCCGCCGGGTGTCGCTGGGGGCGGGGACCGCGCTCGTCGTCGTCGCCCTGCTGTTGATGACCCAGTACCTCGACCCCCAGGCGGTGCTGACCCGGATGGCCGGCGCCGACCCCGGCATCGTGCTGGCGAGCGCGCTCGTGTACGCGGTCTCGTGGCCGCTCCGCGGTGCCCGCTACCGCGACATCCTCTCGTCGATGGGCTATCGCGAGCACTGGGGCTTCCTGACCGGCGCGGTCTTCATCAGCCAGACCGGGAACCTCGTCTTCCCGGCCCGCGCCGGCGACGCCGTCCGGGCCTACGTGGTGAAGGCCCGCCGGTCGATCCCCTACCCGACGGGCTTTGCCTCGCTGGCCGTCGAGCGCGTCTTCGACCTGCTGACCATCACGCTACTGGCCGGCGTCGTCATGGTGGCCCTGGCGGCGACGGGGTCGGCCGACCAGCTGCTCGTGGCCCTGACCGACGGGGCAGTCGGGGCGACACGGCCACCAGCGGGCGGACCGCTATCGCCGTCGCCGCCGGCGTCGGCGTCGCCGCCATCACTGCAGTGACGGCCATCGTCGCCAGCGCCCGCACCGACCGGAACTTCGTCCGCCGGACGGTCGGCGCGTTGAGCGACGACTCCTACGCCGACTACGTCGCCGGCGTCGTCGAGCGGTTCGTCGGCGACGTCCAGACAGTGGCCGCGGACGCCTCGGCCTTCGGCCGCGTGGGCGGTGCGAGCCTCCTCATCTGGTCGCTGGACGTGGTGACCGCCATCGTCGTCTTCGCCGCCTTCGGCGTCGACGTGACGCTCGCCGTCGTCGCGGTTGGGTTCTTCGCGGTCAGCGTCGGGAACCTGGCGAAGGTGCTCCCGCTGACACCCGGCGGCGTCGGCCTCTACGAGGGAGCGTTCACGCTCATCATGGCCGCGCTGACGCCCGTCGGGGTCGCCACCGCGCTCTCTATCGCCATCGTCGACCACGCGGTCAAGAACGTCGTCACCATCGCCGGCGGGGTGGCCTCGATGGCCTGGCTCAACGTCTCGCTGACGAAGGCCGTCGAGGAGTCACAGAGCGCGGGGGACGTTGAGGTCGAAGCGGACGATTGACTCCGTCGACCCGCTTCGCGTGGTCGACACGCGAGCGTCCGGGTCGTAGAAGCGGACGATTGACCACCGAGGGCCGCCGTGCGTGCCTGAGACTCGAGCGACCGGCTTTCCCGTTTCGGCCGTCAGGGTGGGGACGGACGACAAAGCAGGCTTTTTATCGGTTCACAGACCACTCCGTGGTGTGAGCGACTGGTTGTTCCCGGACGAGGACGTCGACCCGGACGACATCGACCCGGAAGACGTCGACATCCGCCGGTTGAACACGCACGACATCGATCCCGGCACGAGCATCCTCGTCGCCGGCCCGGTGATGACGGGGAAACGCCGCTTCGGCGTCGACGTGCTCGGTGGCTCCGCCTCGCGGACGGCCTGCATCGTGACCACGAAGAAGTCCGCCCGCCACGTCGACGCGTCGTTCCGGGCGGCCGTCGAGGGCGACGACTGGGACCTCTCGATAGTGGACTGTAACGGGGGCATCAACCGCGAGGACCAGACGGGGGACTACACGCTCGAACAGGTCTCGACGCCGAGTGACCTGACCGGCATCGGAATCAAGCTGAGCGGCGTGCTCCAGCGGTGGTACCACGAGGGCCGTGAGGACCCCCGGGTTCAGTTGCACTCGCTGTCGACGCTGTTGATGTATACGGACATGAAGCGCGTCTACCGGTTCGTCCACGTCGTCCTGGGCCGACTGGATCGAATCGACGCCGTGAGCGTTTTCACGCTCGATACGAGCGAGCACGACCGCCACCGGTTCAACCAGTTCGCACACTGTTCGATGCGGTCGTCGAGGTTAGAGAGGGTGCGGACGGTCGCGAGTTCCGGGTCCGGGGTGGCGAGTTCGGCCCGCAGACATGGACGCGGTACTGACTCAGCCGTCGAAGTGCCGTTCGGCCAGGTCGAGCAGCGAGTCCGTGACGCGGTCGAAGGTGAAGACCAGTCCCGACCACTCCCGGACCGGGAACGTCGCCACGACGACGGCGTCGTACCAGCGGACCGTCGCGTCGAGGTGCCCGAAGTCGAACAGCGCGCTCTCCTCGACGGGGTCACCCAGGCCCTTGAACATCAGCGTCTTGACCCGCTCTGCCATCTCCGCCTCGGAGAACTGCGCCGCGACGTCGTCGCGGACGAACAGGAGGTCGTAGTCGTCGCCGCTGTACTGGAGCGCCATGCGGACGCTGTCGCCCGAACCGTCGAGGATGGCATCGAGCAGGGCCCGTGCGTCCTCGTCCAGGTCGGCGGCGTCGCCCGAGACGTCCTCGGAGACGTCGTCGAGGTCTTCGGCGGCTGCCGAAAGGTCCTCGGAGACCGCATCGAGCGAATCGTCCGTGGGGTCTGGCATGCGTAGGCGAACGCCCCACGGGAAAATAAAGCCACGCCGTCGGCGACCGGTGGTGTTTAGTTAAGGGATTCAAGTCGTGAACAGCCAGAAAGCCCCACCCGAAGCCGGGTGATCAGCCGGCCGGGGCTTTCTGGCTCTCTGAACCGATTGCTGCTAAAGTAAACACCGCCCGGCGACCCGAAGATGTTCGTGGCCGGGACTACGGTCGCTCCAGCCCGAGAGTGAGGTATGACCGACCGGACTGCGGAACTCAGGGGGCTGGCGGCCGACCTCCGGGAGACCGACGACATCGCCGACGCCTTCCTCGCGAAGAGCTTCACCGACCGCCTGCTCGTTGTGGACGTCGCGGGTGGTGGTGCCGTACCGGACGCGACAGCGGTCAGACTGGCCGAACACGGACTCCCTCCGGCAGAGGAGGTCTACGGCGACGACGAGACGGGGCGCTCGTTCGCCGGCGTCGTCGGCGACGCGGCCCGTCACCACTTCGTCGACATCCGAACGCGCGGGCGCCACCAGTCCTACACAGTCGAGTGAGCGGCCCCGCGACGACAGCGAGTGCGCGTGGTCGCGGGTCACCGCCCGGTCCTGGAGACACAGGCACACGTAGCGCTCGCATGCGGAACCGGGCGTTCCGGCCATCAGGCGTGCTATTTGAATGGTCGTGCGAGAGTGACACAGACCCGGGCGTCGACGGGTGAAACGGTGGTCTCCATCACGATACCAGAGCGTTTAAATGGCTTTCGGACGCAGGAAGGTTTACCGACAGCCGCCGGGTTTCTCGGGAAGATTCCAGCCCGGTGAGCACCCGCCCTCGCAACCAATGAGTGACCATACACGACTGCGACAGCGAACCGAGGAAACGACCACGGAGTCGACCGAGTCGACTGCGACCGCCTGCCCTGAATGTAGCGGCTCGCTCGTCATGGACGACGAGCACGGCGAGACGGTCTGTGAGGACTGTGGCCTCGTCGTCGAGTCCGACGAGATAGACCGCGGGCCGGAGTGGCGCGCGTTCGACTCCAGCGAGAAAGACGAGAAGTCCCGCGTCGGCGCGCCGACGACGAACATGATGCACGACAAGGGTCTCTCGACGAACATCGACTGGCGCGACAAGGACGCCTACGGCAACTCCCTGTCGAACAAGCAGCGCCAGAAGATGCAGCGCCTCCGCAAGTGGAACGAGCGGTTCCGCACCCGCGACTCCAAGGAGCGCAACCTCAAGCAGGCGCTGGGCGAGATCGACCGCATGGCCTCCGCGCTCGGACTCCCGGAGAACGTCCGCGAGACCGCCTCGGTCATCTACCGCCGCGCGCTCGACGAGAACCTCCTTCCCGGCCGTTCCATCGAGGGCGTCTCGACGTCCTCGGTGTACGCCGCCGCCCGCCAGGCCGGCGTCCCCCGCTCGCTGGACGAGATTACCGAGGTCTCCCGCGTCGAGAAGAGCGAGATCGCCCGCACCTACCGCTACGTCGTCCGCGAACTGGGCCTGGAGGTCGCGCCGGCCGACCCCGAGAGCTACGTCCCGCGCTTTGCCTCCTCGCTGGAGCTGTCCGACGAGGCCGAACACCGCGCCCGCCAGCTCCTCCAGAACGCCAAGGAACAGGGCGTCCACTCCGGGAAGTCCCCGGTCGGCCTGGCCGCCGCGGCCGTCTACGCCGCCGCCCTGCTGACCAACGAGAAGACCACGCAGGCCGCCGTCAGTGAGGTCGCCGACATCTCCGAGGTCACCATCCGTAACCGGTACCATGAACTGCTGGAAGCCGAGCAGGACCTGCCGGTCGCCTGACGCAGGAAAGAGATTTACCGCGAAGTAGTGTTTAGTCAGGCTTTTTCGATGGTGAACAGCCAGTCGGGGCTTTCTGGCTCTCTTAACCTACAGTTGCTAAAACAAACACTGCTGCGCGCGACAACCGCAAGAACCGAGTCCCGCCCCTGTCTCGACCGTTGATATGGAGACGACACATCGGATCGTCACGGGGGACGCCCGCGAGATTCCCCGCCCGGACGACAGCGTGGAACTCGTCGTCACGTCCCCGCCCTATCCGATGATAGAGATGTGGGACGACATCTTCGGGGCCCTCGACCCGGCTATCGCGGACGCCCTCGCGGCCGGCGACGGTGACCGCGCCTTCTCGCTGATGCACGACATCTTAGATGAAGTCTGGGCCGAGGTAGCCCGCGTCCTCGCGCCCGGGGGCATCGCCTGCATCAACGTCGGCGACGCGACCCGCTCGCTGTCCGACGGCTTCCGCTCGTACCCGAACCACGCCGAGATAACGTCCCGGCTGACCGACCGGGGCCTGCGGGCGCTGCCGGACATCCTCTGGCGCAAGCCGACCAACAGCGGCGCGAAGTTCATGGGTTCGGGGATGGTCCCCCCCAACGCCTACCCGACACTGGAACACGAACACGTCCTCATCTTCCGCAACGGCGAGCGCCGTCGACTGGAACCCGGGGCCGACCGGCGCTACGAGAGCGCGTACTTCTGGGAGGAGCGCAACGAGTGGTTCTCGGACCTCTGGGAGTTCCCCGGCGAGGTCCAGGACTTAGACGAGGGCGTCCGCGACCGGTCGGGAGCCTATCCGCTCGAAGTGCCGTACCGACTCGTCTCGATGTTCTCGGTGTACGGCGACACCGTCCTCGACCCGTTCCTGGGGACGGGGACCACGACGCTCGCGGCGATGGTCGCGGGGCGCAACTCCGTGGGCATCGAACGCGACCCGGACCTGGTCGCCGCGCTCGACCGGCGGGTCGCCGACGTCCCCGAGCGCTCGGCGGGGATGGCACGGGACCGGTTGGCGGCCCACCGCGAGTGGGTCCGGGCCCGCCGCGAAGCCGGCGAGGAACCGGGCTACGAGGCCGAACACTACGGCTTCGCGGTCAACACCAGACAGGAGGAACAGATCCGCCTGTACGCCGTCGACGAGGTCGACGCGACCGACGAGGGGTACCGGGCGATCCACGCACCCATCGAGGCAGGGACGTTTTAGGTCGGCGCGGCGAACCCCGGCTATGGACTTCAGTTCGTTCACGCTGCTCGCGGCCGGCCACGACCTGGGTATCGAACCGGCCGCCCGCGAGGACGCCGACGGGGTCGAACTGCGCATGGACATGGCCGAGGCGCCACTGGCTCAGCTCGAGGCCTACGACGGCGAACTCCCGGTGCTCGTGACCAATCGCGTCGAGTGGGAGGGTGGCGGGACGGCGGACTCGGCCGAGCGACTCGACACACTGGAGCGGGCCGTCGAGTTCGACGCCGTCGAGGCCGTCGACCTGGAGCTCGCGGCGCTTTCGGGCGAGGGGGGCCACGACGCGAGCCGGGTGGCGGCCCACGCCCGCGACCACGGGGCGTCGGTGGTCGTCTCGACGCACGACTTCGAGGCGACGCCGGACCGGGAGACGCTCGTCGACCGGCTGGAACGGGCCTGTGCGGCCGGAGACGTCGGGAAGATAGCGACGACGGCGCACACGCCCGACGACGTGCTGGCCGTGCTGGCCGCGACACGGGTGCTGACCACCGCCGGCGAGCGCGTCGCCACCATGTGCATGGGCGAGGCCGGACGCCACTCACGGGCAGTGGCGCCGCTCTACGGGTCGAAGATCGGATACGCGCCGGTCGATCCCGCTGTGGCGACGGCACCGGGCCAGTACGACCTGGCGACGCTCCGGGACCTGGTCGAGCAGCTGGCGAGCGAGGCGTAGCGAAAAGAGACCGCGCTGTACTGTAGCGCCCCGTCTCTACGGACCGGCCAGGTGACTCGCCTCCGGGTATCGATCCACCGGTTCGTCGTCCCCTCGGTCGCTACTCGGCGCCGTGGGCCGGCACGAACCCGCAGTTCTGACACCCGCGATGTTTCGTCGTCTCGTAACTCATCGGTTCGCCGCAGTCGGGACAGTCGTAGGCTCGAACTGACATATGCTACCCTATATTTCGACGGCTACTAAATTATACGACAATCGACGAACCTACAGTAGCCCGGACCCCGCTCGTCGAACCGGAGCGGCCACGGAACAGACAGTCGATGAGTGAGAAACCGAAACGGAGTGAGACGGGCGTCGAAATTACCCGTCGGTGGCGACGGCCGGGGTTACATGTAGCCGAGGTCGCGCAGGCGCTGCATCAGGTCCTCCTTGTCCTGTGCGCGGCCCGCGCGCTCGGTCGTGTTGGCCATGTCTTGCAGCCAGGCGGGTTCGTCGTCGGACTTCTTCGTCGAGACCTCGCTGCCCAGCGAGCGGAAGCCCTCGAAGTACTTCGGGGAGACGGGGATGTCTTCCTGTTCGATGCCCTCCGGCAGGTCGCCAAAGCCCTGCGGGACGTAGCCCTCCTCGGGGTAGCCGGAGACAGTGTCGGGGACGACGAAGTGCCAGAAGGCCTCCCAGACGTCGGCCTCGGCGAACTGGAGTATCGGCTGGATGCGGTCGTGGGGCGGGTAGATGTCGGGGTTGTGCCGCGGCGAGAAGAACGTCTCGTCGGCGCGGGACTCCTGTTCGTCCCAGCGGATCCCCGAGAGGATGCCGTCGACGTCGTACTCCTCGATGGTGTCGTTGAGCGCGACGGTCTTCAGCAGGTGGTTGCCGACGTACGTGTCCAGCAGGAACGGGAAGGTCTCGTCCTCGTACTCGAGGATGTTGCGCACGTGGTGCTGGTTGTGCTCGGAGAGGGCGTCGATGGGGATGTCGTCACCCGGTTCGAGACCGTTCTCGTCGACGTAGTCGCCGACGTCGGTGTTGCGCGCCCAGATGACCTCCAGGTCCCACTCGTCGGCCCAGTGCTTGACGAACTCGATGAGCTCGTCGAAGTGCTGGTAGTGGTCGATGAAGACGACCGGGGGTACCTCGAGGTCGAATCGGTCGGCGACCTCTTTGACGAAGTACAGCGTCAGCGTCGAGTCTTTCCCGCCGGTCCACATGACGACCGGGTTCCGGTACTCCTCGAGGCCGCGCTTGGTGACCTCGATGGCCTTCTCTATCTTGTCGGTGATCGCCGGGTAGTCCGCGGCGGTCTGTTTCTCGCCGTCCTCGTAGTCGACGTCGAGGTAATCGGGGAAGTCGTCGGACATCGTGTAATGAGATATAATTAGAGGCTTGTAAGTATTTTTTGGGTTCTCGAGCGGTGTGGGAGGAAAAGACACGCCTACTATCGTGCGGTCCCGCCGTCGCGTCCCCGTAGGCGCTCTCTACGCCCCTGTCCTTTTACTCGTGTCGCCCCTGCGTCCAGACAGGATGACCGACCGAATCGCGTCGGCTGCCGGCATCGTCCGGCGCTGGGTCGCCCTGTATGTCCCCGTCGCGGCAGTCCTGCTCGGGGCCAGCACCGCCGTCGGGTTCCTGCTCGGGAACGCCGTCCCCCTCGAGTCGCTGCCGACGGCGCCCGACGGCGGTGCGGACCCGTTCGGGCCGACCGAGCTGACGACCACCGCCATCGCGGTGAACAACCTCACGGCGATGCTCGTCATGTTGCTCGGGGCCGTCACGCTTGGCATCGTCTCCGTGTTCGGCCTCGTGCTGAACGGCCTGCTCATCGGCGCGGTGGTGGGCCTGGCCCTCCAGGAACTGCCTGTCGTGGTGGTTCTCGCCCTGCTGATCCCCCACGGGATTCTCGAGATCCCGGCGCTCCTGCTCGTCGCGGCCGTCGGCCTGCGCTTTGGCAGGTTGACCGTCCGCTACCTGCGCGACCGGGAACCGGAACTCGTGACCGAGCGGCGACTCCGGGAGGCCGGGTGGCTCGTCGTGCTCTCGACGCTGCTGATTCTCGTCGCGGCGTACATCGAAGCCACAATCACCCTCCAGGTGGCCGAGCGGGTGGCCGGCGGGCCCATCACTCCGGTCGGGCGCTGAGGGCGCGACGGCGTCAGTCGAGGTCGGCGGGCGCATATCCGCGACGCTCACGAACACGCGGCAGCCGTCGGACCAATCCGGACGCGACTAGTTGATGAACTCGTTGTCCCGCCAGTTGACACCGTCGCTCTCGTCGTCGTCGGACGGGTCCTCGACGACGTTGATGGAGGCGGGCAGTTCCTCGCCGTCGACGATTCGGACCGCCGTGAGCTCGTCGTCGACGGCGGCGATGGCCGTCAGCGTCCCTTTCTCTGCCACCTTCGCGATCTCACACAGCACCTCGAACATCTCGTACTGGAGGGCGGTGTTCTGGAGCACCGTCTCGCGGTCGCCCTTGAAACAGGCGTACTCGACGAGTTCGGACTCGATCTCCTCCTCTTCCTCCTCGAGGGCGCCCCACTGTGGCCCCCCGCTGCTCCCCGTGCTGGCCGCGCCGGGCGGCCCCATCTCGTCGGGGTCCTCCTCGTAGACGCGATTTTCCGTGACGCTGGCCTTGAGCTGTGCTGTCGGCGTGTACTTGCTCATCGTCTCGTCCTCGGCGACGGCGCTGACGATGAGCGTGTTGTTCCGGCGGGTGATGTCGATGTCCGCGATTTCGGGTGGGAGGTCCGGGTCGTCGAAAAAGTCGTATGCGTCTTCCAGTGGCAGTTCAAGTGTCGAATGAAGTCTGTATACGCGACTGGTCATGGTTAGGGGAAGGTGTCAATCGTCGCCGACCGTCCGCTGACACTGCTGTCACCACCACCTAGGAACCACACGCTTATATCACCTGCCCTTTATTGTGCTAGGTTATGTCATTCTATTGGCGTCCGGTTCGAACGGTGGGTCCGGCCGCGAATGGGGTCGCTAGGGGCTCCGAAAACCGGGTTGGCAGCGCCTACCGACGGGTCAGTCGTCGGCCGAGACGGCGTCGCCGGCAGCCGCTTCGATGCTGGGCGGGTAGACGCCACGGTCGAGTTTCAGATCCGACTGGGGCCGGGCCATGCAGGTCAGCGCGTAGTTCTCCCGTTCGCGCTCGGTGAGGCCGCGCGCGGCCGGCTGGGTCACCTCGCCCTCGACTATGTGGGCCGAACACGCCAAACACATTCCCACGCGACAGGAGTACTCCTGGGCGATGCCCGCCTCGATGCACCGCGAGAGGATGGTCTCCGTGTCGGCGACCGTGATGGTCTCGCCGGTCCCGACGAATTCGACGGTGTACTCGGTCATATCCCGCCGTTCGGAACCACCCATCAAAACTCTTGTCTCCGAGGCTGACCCGCCGAGACCGACAGTCGGAACGGTTTTCTCTCTCCGGCTAGCAGGCACCACCATGAGCAGTCACGAGTACGACGTCGTCGTCGTCGGGGCGGGCACGTCCGGGTGTTACGCCGCCGCGACGCTCGCCGACGGGGGGTACGACGTCGTCGTCGTCGAACGGAAGGACGCCGAGGAGGCGGGGCACATCGCCTGCGGTGACGCGCTGAAGGGGGCCAGCGACTTCCCCGAGGCCATCCCGAAGTCCCAGCTCGAACCCGCGTTCACCAACACTGGCGTCGACCACGGCCGCTTCGAGATTCCACAGGAGGACACGGTGCTGGAGATTCCGGTCCCCGGGGAACTGGCCGTCATCGACCGCTGGGAGTACGGCCGCCGGGTCATCGACGGGGCCGAGTCGAAGGGCGCGGACTTCCACTACGACACCGTCGTCCAGGACGTCGACCAGGACGCCGACGGGCGCGTGACGGGCATCACAGCGATGCGGAAGGGCCGCGAGGCCACCTACGAGGCGGACCTGGTCGTCGACGCCGCCGGTGCGCTCTCCCTGTTGCAGGACAAGACCGACTTCGAGGGGGCCACCTTCGACACCAACGTCCGGTACTCGCAGTTCTGTTCGGCCTACCGCGAGATAATCGAGGTCGACGAACCCGTCGAGTGGGACGACGCCCTCGTCTTCAAGCCCACCGAGCGGTCGGCGGGCTACCTCTGGTACTTCCCGCGCACGTCGACGGAGATCAACGCCGGCCTGGGCTTCCAGATGAACGAGGAACCGATGGAACTCGTCGACGACCTGAAAGCCGACCTCGAGAACCGCGCGGAGTTCCAGGGCGCGACGGTCACCGACAAACTCGGGGCGGCCCTGCCGACGCGGCGGCCCTACGACTCGGCGGTCGCACCGGGCTACATCGCTGTCGGCGACGCGGCGGGCCACGTCAATCCGACGACCGGCGGCGGCATCGCCGGGGCGGCCTACGCCGGGAAGTACGCCGCCGAGCAGGCCATCGAAGCCATCGAGGACGACGCCACGGGCGACGAGGCCGCGCTCTGGGAATACAACGAGCGGGTGATGGACCACTTCGGCGCGCGTTATGCCGCGCTGGACGTCTACAACATCTTCACCACCGCCTACGACATCGACGACCTGATGGGCCTGCTGGCCGCGCTCCCCGGAGAGAAACTCGCCGAGGCACTCTACGGCGGGTCCACGGACCTGAGCCTCGGGCTGAAGGTGAAGACGGCGATCAAGAGCGTCGGGCACTGGGGGACCATCTACGACCTCTATCAGACAAAGCGACTGGCCGACCGCCTGCTCGATCACTACGAGTCGTACCCGAGCGACCCCGCCGGGTTCGACGCCTGGCAGCGCGAGCGCGACGCGATCATGGACGACGTCTACGAGCTCACCGGTGCGGACCCGAAGTACTGACACGTCCGTGACTGACCGTTCCGCGAGTGTGGGACCGACGTGCAGTCATCGTGGCACGATGTCGCCGGACCTCGCTCGGGCAGGTCAAGATACAATAGCGTCGGGCGCGACGACCGACCTATGAGCGATGCGAGGCCCGGTGCGTCGTCCGACCGAACGTCCAGCGACGAGTTCTCGCTGGAGAGCGTCCTCGCCGTCTTCGACGACCGGGCGGACCCCGGCCGGCCGCTGACCGCCAACGACGTGATGGAGGCACTGGGGTGCTCGCGGCGGACGGCCCACAACAAGCTCAACGCGCTCGTCGAACAGGGCCGCCTCGCGACTCGGAAGGTCGGTGCCCGCGGCAGGGTCTGGTGGGTACCGCTCGACTCGGTCGTCGACGACGCGGCTCGGGCCCGCGCGGAACGCGAACTGGCCATCGACAACGAGGTCCATGCGGTGGACCTGCCGGGCGACGGCGAGCGACTCGCGAAGCAGCGCGCGGCCCTGCAGGCGGCCTACGACTTCCTCGGCGAGAACCCGGAAGCCACCGAGTCGGAGGTCATCACAGAGGTGTTCCCCGACCACCCCGCGGGGCACGACACCGCCGACGACTGGTGGGCGGTCATCAAGCCGGCGCTGAAGGAACTGCCCGCCGTCGACGTGGCCGCGGACACGGACCACTTCTGGCACTACGTCGGCGGGTGATAGAGACGGCGAGCGAAGACCGCGAGATCGGGTCGTTCAGACCCGTCTCAGAACGTCCCGGGCGCGAAGACGTAGACGAACAGCAGCGCCAAGATGCCGGTCATCGTGGCGTAGTAGGCAAGCGGGATGAGCTCGAGGCGGATGACACGCCCCTCCTCGCCGACGAGGCCGACGACGGCCAGCGCGGCGACGACGTTGTGGACCGCGATGAGGTTCCCGATAGCGCCGCCGACGGCCTGGGCGCCGACCAGGATGGTCCGGGAGACGCCCAGGTCGGTCGCGACGTTGTACTGGAAGGTGCCAAAGAGGATGTCACTGACCGTGTTCGACCCGGCCAGGAAGGCCCCGAAGGCCCCGACCAGCGCGGCGAAGAACGGATAGACGACGCCGGCGGTGTCGGCCGTCGCCTCCGAGAGGACCACCAGCATACTGTCGACGTTGGCCGTCTCGCCGGACTGGATCATGATCTGGACCGTCGCGACGGCAAAGATCAGCGCGAGCACCGCGGGCGTCACCTTCACGATGGTCTCGGACCAGGCGTCCGTGATCTCGCGCCGGTCCATCCCGTGCAGCGGAATGGTCAGCAGGTGGACCGCGACGAAGATAGCGCCGGGCAGGTACAGCAGCGCGAAGCTGTTGTCCATGCCCGTACCGAGGATGTTCGGCCACGCGAAGACGAGCGTCGAGGTGAGGAAGTTCGTCACGGGGTCGACGACCCGCGTGAGGACGAGCAGCGCGGCGAGCACGGCGTAGGGCGTCCACGCGCGGACGAGCGACATGGACTCGGAGGCGGCGACCTGCCCGCCGTCGGCGGCGACCCTCGTACTGCCGCTGGCCGATTCGCCCGGCTGGATGTCGCCGATCCAGTGCTCGGGCCACTGGGACTCGGGCGCGAAGTCCCAGTCCTCGTCGGGGTGGAAGAAGCCGGCCTTCAGCGCACCGACCGTGAGGACCATCCCGCCCATCGCCCCGAACAGGCCGGGGAAGGTCGGGCCCAGGAAGTACGCGGTGAGCCAGTACGGCACCGAGAAGGAGGCCCACGCGAACAGCGTCAGGGGCAGGACCTCCAGTGCGGGCCGGATGGACCGTTCCTCGCCGAAGAAGCGCGTCATCATCGCCACGCCGATGAAGGGCAACAGCGCCCCGACGACGACGTGGAAGGTCGCGGCCCAGACGGCGATCTGGGCGACCCACTCGGGGATGGTCATCCCCTGGGCGGCGACCGTCGACTGGATGGACTCGGTCGAGGCGAAGATGTCCTCGAGGCCGATGATGAGCGGCGTCCCGACGGCGCCGAACGTGATTGCCATCAGGTTGCCGGTCAGCGCGATGACGACGGCCGCCAGCGGCGGGAAGCCAAGTCCCACCAGGAGCGGGCCGACGACGGCGGCGGGCGTCCCGAACCCGGCCGCGGCCTCGATAAAGGACCCCATCAAGAACACGAGCAGGACGACCTGGACGCGCCGGTCGTCGCTGATGGAGGTGAACCCGGCGTTGATGACGTCGAACGCGCCAGTCTCCTTGAGCGTATACAGGACCAGGATGGCCCCGAAGACGATATAAAGGATGTTCACCGCGGTAATCGCCCCGTTGATGGACGCCGCCGCGAGCCACCGTGGTGACATGTTCCACCCGAGGACGCCGACGACGGCCGCGACGAGCCACGCGACGGGCATGGCCCGCGTGGCGGGCCAGTACCGGCCGATCATCAGGAAGGCGATGGCCGCCAGCGGTAACACCGCCAGGCCGATCTGCAGTGCGGTCGCCATCTCAGTGCCCCTCCCCCGGGAGCGCGCGACGCACCGGTCGCGGACTGTACTGTGCTGTCTGTGTCGATGCCAGTGGTGGCATAGTCGACGGCTCGTCCTACCGGCTATTTATACCCGACAATCGTTCAGAACGAGTTGTTACTCAAACGACTACCACATAGAGCGTAATCTGTGCTTTTAGTCCGTTTCAGAACTTTATTCTTATTTTCTATTTTTGAAATAAAATCCCCCAGTTTACAGTTGTGTGTACACCCAGCGGGGGATGCACTCGTGTGTACCATCAGTACAAGGCTGGATTTCCCCTGTACAGTCAACTGTAATCGCCGGTCTCCGGCCGGTTTCCCGGCCAATCCCGACCGACCTGCCGACAAGCCCGGACGACCGACCGGCTACTCGGGCACGTGGACCGGAACGTGCCCCCCGGCGAGCGCACGCATTCGAGACGGGTTCGACGGACCGAAGGCACCGACGGTGAGTCGACCCGAGGGCGACGGCGGGTGATCGCGGCGGGGTCGCTCGCGTCGTTCAATCTGGTCGACTGGAGTGCCAGACGGCACGGCGGACCGCCCGGGACCTGCCCGTCAGTCGTCGACCGGCCACAGGCCGGGCAGCGGCGAGTGCCCCCGGGTCGAGAGGCTGGCCACCAGCAGGGCCCCGGCGAGGAGGGGGACGACGGCGCAGGCGACGTAGACCGGGGCGAACCCGACCACGTCGACCAACGGGAGCGACACCAGCGGGCCGAGCGCACCGCCGAAGTCGCCGAGGACGTTGTTCGTCGCCGTCGCCCGCCCCATCCGCTCGCTCGGCGTGAGGTCGGCCAGGAGCGCGACCAGCGGCCCGCTGGTTCCACCCTGGCCCGCGCCGACGAGGAGGCAGGCCAACACGAACGCCGGGAGGGAGCCGGCGACCGCGAGCAGGAGAAACCCGGCGAACGAGACGACGAGGAAGGCGAGCAAGACCGGCAGGCGCCGGCCGTCGCCGTCGCTGAGCGTCCCACCGGCGAGCGTCAGCCCCGAGGCGGCGACGACGGTCACCGCCATCAGACCGCCCGAGAGCCCCTGGGGGCCGTAGCCCAGCGTCGTCAGGTCCCTGACGTCGATGACGAGCACGAGCGTCGAGAACAGCGCCCCGAGGTACGCGAAGTAGAGGCCGAAGTTCACCAGGCCGACCGAGAGGGTGGTCCGGGTAGTGTCGACGTCGAGCGGCGAGACGCCGCCGCGGTGGTCGTCGACGTGTGTCTCGGGGACCAGCACGTAGGCGATGGCGCCGGCGAGCATGGCGAACGCCGCCGCGACGGTGAACGCGGCGGCGACGCTGTAGGCCTCGCTGACGACGCCGCCCAGGACGAGGCCGACGGGGAACCCGAGCGTGATGCCGCCGCGGACGACACCCATGTTCGCCCCGCGCGAGTCGGCGCCGCTCACGTCGGCGGCGATGGTGTAGGCCGTCGCGAACACGAGCGCGCTGCCGATCCCCCAGAGGACCCGAGCCACCAAGAACCAGGCCTCCGGGAACGGCGCGGTGACAGCCACGAGGTAGCCAAGCGTCGCCAACCCCTCGACGAAGAGACCGACGACGAAGGGTGTGCGCGTCCCCACCCGATCGATGAGTGACCCCGCCGGGGCGTTCGCGACGATGCGGGTGATGCGGTTGGCGCTGAGAATGAGGCCCACGAGGAACGGCGAGATGCCGAGCACGGCCCCCAGGTTCGGCAGGATGGGGAAGACGACGCCGCCGCCGAACCCGACGAAGAAGGTGCTGACGATGACCGCGAGCACGACGGTCCGTCGGCGGGTCATCGGGCCGACTCACCGCCGCTCGTCGCTCGGTGCACAGCGGGCGTTGTGACCGGCCGCAATTAGGGATGTCGTTGTGGCGGCGTTCATGTCCGTGGCGCCCGAAACCGGGGGCATGGATGTCTTCGTCTACGGGACGCTCACCGACCCGGCGACGGCGGCGTCGGTACTCGAGACGTACACGTACCGCGGGCCGGCCACGCTCGCCGGCCTCCACCGCGTCGACGGACGCTACCCCACGCTCGCGCCCGGTGGCACGACCGACGGCCGGCTCCTCCGGACGCCCGACGTCGCCGCCCTCGACGCCTACGAGGGGGTCGACCGGGACCTGTACGTCCGGGTATCGCCCCCGCGGGCCGACACAGCGGACGGGCGCGTCGAGTGCTACGTGGGCGACCCGGCGGCGCTCGACGCCCCGGTCGAGTGGCCCGGAACCGGCCCGTTCGCCGACCGCGTGGGCCGGGTCTGTCGACGCGAGGACGTCGGGGTTCGGGTCCGGGAATAGCCGGGTCGGCCGCACCGATCACCGACACCGAAGTATCAGCAGTAGTAATCCCGTCCGAACTATTATCAGTGTCACATCATTCTGTGCGGCATATGTCTGCGGCCGAGCGTACCACCCGGATCCTCTATGTCGACGGCGACGAGGCGTCCGCGGCCCACACCGCGGCGTGCCTCGAACGGGAAGCCGACTCGTTCGAGGTCGTGACCGCGGACTCGGTGCGCGACGGGCTCGACCGCATCGAGACGGAACGGGTGGACTGTGTCGTCAGCGAGTACGACCTCCCCGACCGGACCGGTCTCGAGTTCCTCGAGACGGTCCGCGAACGGTACGGGGAATTGCCGTTCGTCATCTTCACCGGACACGGCAGCGAGGCGGTGGCGAGCGAGGCCATCGGCGCCGGCGTGACCGACTACCTGCAGCAGTCGAACGAGCCCGGTCGGGACGCCGTCCTCGCGAACAGGGTCGCCGCGGCGGTCGACGAATACCGGTCGCGCAGCGAGGACGAGTCGAGCGAGGAGCGCCTGTCCCTGCTCGTCGACGAGTCGCCGATGGGCGTCATCGAGTGGGACGGGGAGATGCGCGTCGTCCAGATGAACCCCGCAGCCGAGGACATCCTGGGATACAGCGAGGCGGAGCTAGTCGGCAAACAGTGGACGGAGATCGTCCCGCCGTCGGACCGGGCCCCCGTCGCCGACGTCATCGCCGAGATCATGGAGACCGGGACGAAGGCCCGCAACGTCAACGAGAACGTCCGCGGCGACGGCGAGCGCATCACCTGCGAGTGGCACAACCGCGTCGTCACCGACGACGACGGGTCGGTCGTCACGATGTTCTCTCTTCCAGGAGGTCACGGAGCGACGGCGCCGCGAGGACGCTGTCGAACAGCTCCACGAGACGGCCCGATCGCTGATGAGAGCCGAGACGCACCAGGACGTCGCCGAGATGATCGTCCGGGCCGCCCGCGACATCCTCGACATCCCGGTCAACTCCGTCCACCTCCGGGCGGCAAAGGACGACCGCCTCGAACCGGTCGCGTGGACCGACGAGGCCAGGGAGGTGGTCGGTCCCCTTCCGACGTTCGAGCCCGGGAGCGGACTCGCCTGGCAGGTCTTCGAATCCGGTGACGCGGCGATGTTCGAGGACGTCTCGACCGCCGATGACCGGTTCAACCCCGAGACGAACGTCCGGAGCGAGATGATACTCCCGCTCGGGGACTACGGCGTGCTCCTGGCCGGGTCGACAGCGGTCTCGAAGTTCGACGGGGCCGACGTCTCGCTGATGAAGACGCTGACCACGACGGCGACGGCGGCCCTCGAGCAAATCGAACGAACCGAGGCGCTGGGACTCGAGCGCCACCGGCTCCGGACGCTCTTCGAGATGGTACCGGAACCGATCATCCGGGTCAAGTTCGAGGACGACCGCCCCGTCCTGCGGGACGGGAACCCGGCGTTCGAGGAGACCTTCGGCCACGACGTCGAGGACGCCGCCGGCGAACCGGTCAACGACCTCATCGTCCCGCCGGACCGCCAGCGCGCGGCCGAGCGCATCGACGACCGGATACGCAGCGACCGGACACTCGGGCGGGAGGTGCGTCGCCAGACGGACGACGGACTCGGTGACTTCCTCTTCCGGTCGGTCCCGGTCCCCGGGGAACGCGACGAGTACTTCGGCATCTACGTCGACATCAGCGAGCTGAAGCGGTACGAGCGCCGCCTGGAAGAGCAAAACGAACGCCTGGAGATGTTCGCGGGCGCCGTGAGCCACGACCTCCGGAACCCGTTGATGGTCGCTCAGTCGGGCGTCGAGATGGTCCAGCAGCAATTGGAGGGCGACGGAGACCTGAACGACGACGCACTGGACATCGTGGCTCGCGCCCACGACCGGATGGACCAGCTGGTCGACGACCTGCTGACGCTCGCGCGCCACAACGGCCAGACGCTCGACCCGGAGCCCATCTCGCTCGCCGACGTCGGGCGGGCCTGCTGGGAGACGGTCAAGACCGACGGGGCGACACTCGACGTCGAGGCGACGATGCGCGTGCGGGCCGACGAGAGCCAGCTGAAACAGCTACTCGAGAACCTCGTCCGGAACGCGGTGGACCACGGCGGGACCGACGTGACCGTGACCATCGGCGACATCGCGGACGGGTTCTACGTCGAGGACGACGGCACCGGAATCCCGCCGGCCGAACGAGAACAGGTCTTCGAGCGGGGCTACTCGACGGCCGACGACGGCACGGGGTTCGGACTGGTCATCGCCGATCAGGTCGCCGACGCCCACGGCTGGGATCTCCGCCTCACCGACGGCGCGGACGGCGGGGCGCGCTTCGAGGTGTCCGGCGTCGAGACTGACCCGACCGAGGGGTGAGCGCAGTCCCGCGGGCAAAAGAATACCCACAGTACTACGATAAAATCAGACGTATTCTATACTAAAATTTAAGTCCGATCGGGCGTCGAACGACCCGACATGAACCGACACGCGGACACAGCCTGGCACGCCGCCGTGCCGGCACCGGTACCGCCGGACGACCCCGGGGCCTGGTACGCTCCGGACGTCCGAGAACAGGACGAGATCTATCCCGGCGTGGTCGTCACCATCCGCCGGGCGGGCAGCGAGTTCGGGTACGAGGTCCGCGAACCGCTGCTCTCGACGCCGGCTGCGAACGCCCTCGCGACCGTCGAATCGCACTTCGAGGGTGCACACGTCGAGCGTCCCCGAACGCGTGAGGGTGCCATCGAGCGCATGGACGGCGGATTCGACCCGAAACACCGCCGGGTCATCGACCGACTGGTGGAGTGTTCGCCGGCCGTCCGCCGACGCGTTGACTACCACGCGGCCTGTTCGCTGGCCTGTTTGGACGACCTGACGCCGTACGCGCTGGACCACCGCATCGACGTCGCCGACGTCACCGACGACGGCGTCGTGGTGCACACCGACGACTACGCGCCGGCCCAAACCGACCTGGGGCCGGAGCCGGCGTTCATCGACCGGTTCGCCAGCGAGCGCGTCGAGCGCCACACCGTCTCCTTCGAGGGGTTCGAGGTGCCGGTCGTCGTCTACCGCGAGCACCTGCTGGGGTCGGACCCGTTCACGACGAAGTACGCGGTCCGGGAACCGGACCTGTTGCCCGGCGACGAACAGCTCATCGAGGCCTGCAAGGAGCGCATCTGGGAGACGAACGTCGACGGCCTCGTCGAGGACCGCACCGCGTTCGTCCGCGAGCGGGCGCGGGCCCATCTGGCCCGACAGCTCACCGTCCGCAACACGACCGAGTGGCTCGACGCCGTGCGCTACCGCGTGCGCTCGGCGCTCGCCGAGCTCGACCTGGCGGTGCCGCCGGTCGACCACCGCTTCGCCGCCGACCGACTCGAGGACCTGCTGTACTACGTGATGCGCGACCTGGTCGGCTACGGGAAACTGACGGTCCCTATCCGCGACCACACGCTCGAGGACATCGAGGCCAACCGGGTGGGCGAGCGGGTGAAGGTCCTTCCCCGAGCCGACCTCGGTCACGACGGCCGTGTCCCGACGAACCTCGCCTTCGAGTCCGAGAGCGCCTTCGTCAACGTGGTGATGCAGCTGGCGGCCGACGACGGCACCGAGCTCAACGCCTCGAATCCGAGCGCGAAGGTCAACATCGACCCCGACGGCGACAGCGAGGCCGACGAGACCATCCGCTGTGCGGTGGCCCTCCCGACGATCAGCGAGGGCGGCCCGCACATCTCCATCCGCAAGCAATCGGCCGACGCGATGACGCCGGTCGACCTCGTCGAACGCGACTCGCTCCCGACGGCGCTGGTCGCCCTGCTGTGGCTGTTCTACGAGTCCCACGGCGTCGTGCTGTTCTCGGGCCCGACGGGCGCAGGGAAGACGACGCTCATGAATGCCCACATGCCCTTCGTCCCCTACCGCGACCGGCCCATCAGCATGGACGAGGGATCACGCGAGGTGCGCATCCCACACGAGACCGGCGTCTCGCTGACCACCCGCGAACACGAGCGCGACCACCGGCGGGTGACGATGGCCGACCTGATGACCCAGTGCAACTACCTGAACCCGGACGTCGAGGTCATCGCCGAGATCAACACGCCCGAGTCGTTCGAGACGTTCGCGGAGACGCTGAACACCGGCCACGGCGTCATCGGCACCACGCACGCCGACGACGTGGAGACGCTCGTCAACCGCGTCATCGAGAAGGGGGTCCCGACGTACCTGCTCGCGGAGATCGACCTCGTCGTCTTCCCGCGGCACGTCGACGGCCAGCGGTACGTCGCCGAGGTCGTCGAGTTCGTCGACGAACCCCGGTACCGCGACGACCGTTCCGGAACCATCGAAAAGGACGGGACGACCGTCCACTGGAACAGCGTCTGCCGGCGCCGGCCGGACGGGACCTACGACCTCGCATACGAGCACCCCCAGTTCGGCGACGAGGCCCGGTCGGTCGAGACGGCCGTCCTCGAGCGCCTGGCGAGGCTCCGCGACGAACCGATCGAGGACGTCGAGGCCGCGCTGCACCGCCGGCACCGCTACGTGCAGTACCTGGTCCGGGAGGGAATCACGGACTTCGAGTCGCTGTTCGAGGTGCTCGCGGACTTAGAGACCAACGAGGCCGCGACCGTCGAGCGACTGCGACGACGGGCCGGCGAGTCGGGCCCCGACCGCCCGGAGGTCCGGAGCGATGACGACTGACGGTCCCCCGCTCGGTATCGTCGACCGGGGCTGTACGCACTCTTTGCCCACCACGCCGACGACGACCGCCACACCGCGACGCGGGCCCGGTACCGGGCGGCCGACCCAGACACCGGGTTCGGACTCTACGTCGCGCGGCTGTACGGCCTCGCGTGGCTGGCGCTCGTCGCCGGTATCACCGGCACCGCGACGCTGGCCGCACTCGCCCCGCCGGCCGCAGTCACCCGGCTCGCGGCCGTGGTCGGCGAGAGTCTGCCGGTCCTCAACCGTCTGCCGCTGCCGACGGTCCCCCGGGCGGTCCTCCTGCTCGTCGCCAGTGCGGCGGCCGGGCTCTGCTGTCGGACCGCGGTGTTCCGGCTGGGCGACCGCTACCTCTCGTGGGTCGCCGCCGGTCGACGGGCCGACATCGCCGCGACGCTCCCCGGCGCCGTCCGGTACCTCCGCGTGCTCGCCTCCGGCACCCACGACCGGGAGGCGATGCTCCGGGCGGTGGCCCGGCAGGACGCCTACGGCGAGACGGGCCGAGCGTTCCGGCGTGCGCTCAACCGGGGCGCGCTGACCGGAAGCCTGGACGACGGGCTCGAACAGGTCGCGGGCGAGACGCCCTCCCGGGACCTGCTCGCACCGTTCCTGCTGAAGTTCAAGGAACACGCCAACCAGAGCACCGAGGCGTTGGCGGGCTATCTGGAGATGGAGGGGCGACTCCTCGCCCACCAGCAGACCCGCCGCCACGAGCGCGCGACCGGCTACCTCGAACTGCTCGCGGAGCTGTTCGTCGTCCTCCTGGTGGTGCCGGCGCTGGTCGTCCTCATCGTCACCGTCATGAGCGTGCTCGCGCCAGGGCTGTCGGCGCCGGTGTCGACCCCGCTGGGCGAGACCACGGTCAGGGCGGCCGTAGTCTACGCGAGCGCGGGGTTCGTCCTGGTGACCGGGGTCCTCGCGTCCTGGCTCGTCCACTCGCTGCGGCCCACGACGACCGCGACGCCGACGTACCACCGGCCCGACGGTCCGCTGGCGACGCTCGCGACGGCCCACACGAACCCCGCGAGCGCGCTCGTCGTCGCCGTGCCGGCCGGGGTGCTGGTCGCCGCTGGTCTCTGGTCGCTGGGCTACCGACCGCTGAACGTCGGCCTGCTGTCGTACGTCGCCGTCGGGCTCCCGGTCGGCGCCGTCGCCGTCCGCAGGGCGCGCCGTGACGACGCGAAGGACCGGGAGATACAGGACTTCGTCCACGCCGTCGCCGGCCACGTCGCCCTCGGGCGGCCGTTCCCCGAGGCGGTTCGGCGGGTGGCGGCGGAGGTGGAACTGGGGGCGCTCGCCGCGGACGTCGACGCGCTCGCGTTCACGCTTGGCCTGAGCGACAGTCCGGACGGGGAGGCGACCAACGGACGCTCGGCGGCGCTCGAGCAGTTCGTCGAGCGCGTCGGGACGCCGCTGGCCGAACAGACCATCGGGCTCGTCGTCGGCGCGCTCGACGCCGGGAGCGACAGCGAGGACGTCTTCGAGACCCTGCAGACCGAGATCGGGACGCTCTACCACCAGCGCAAGTCGCTCCGCTCGGCGCTTTTGGTCTACGTCGCCGTCGGCTGGACGACGGCCCTGCTGGTGCTTGGCATCACCGTCGCCGTCAACGTCTACGTCCTGGCCGAGTTTACCCAGCTGTCGGCCGTCGCCGACGGGTCGACCGTCGCCTTCGACCCAGCCGCGGTCGACCCCGAGCGGGCACGATACCGGTTCTACGTCGTCACCCAGGCGACGATGCTCGCCTGTGGCTGGTTCGCCGGCACGGCCAGCCGCGGCGTCTACGAGGCGCTGCTTCACTCCGGCGGGCAGGTCTGTATCGCCTACGTCGTCTTCGCGGGGGTGGGGCTGCTGTGAGTCGGACGCCGTCGCGCGGCCAGTCACACGTCGTCGGCGTCGTCCTGCTGCTTGGCATCACCGTGGTCGCGCTGGGGGGCCTGACGGCGGCCGTCGGCACCGTCGTCGACGGCCAGACCGCGGCGGCCGACGAGACACGTGTCGAACACGCCTTCCGGACCGAACTCCGGCCGGTCGAACACACCGGGCCGAACGAAGCGCGGGTCAGTTTCACCGAGGGGCGCCTGTCGACCGTCGAGCGTGACCTCAGAATCACGACGTCCGCGGGTGTCGTGCGAACGGTCGAGGTCGGCGGGCTGGTGTACGCCTCCGGTCAGTCCCGGGTCGCGTTCCTCGCTGGAAGCGTGGTTCGCGGCACGGCCGGGAACGCGTGGCTGGAGCGGGACCCGCCCGTCACGGTCACGCGTGACGGGGAGACGCTCGTCGTCGGCGCGCCGCGCCTCGGGGCCCGCGGAGAGGGCGTCGCCGGGAACGGCGGCGCGTCGGCGCGACTCCGGACGAACGTCAGCCACGAGCGGATCGAACTGGGCGAGCGGGAGTACGGGGTCGCACTGGAGACGGCCACACCAGGCCCACTGGCCCGCTACTTCCGGCGGCAGAACGCCACGACGGAGATCCGTGACCTCGACGACGACGGGGTCCGGAGCGTCCACGCCACCTTCCCCGGGAACCGGACGCTGTACCTCGTGGTCCACCGGATGCGCCTGGAGGTGGCCCATGGATAACCGCGCGGTCAGTCCGGTCGTCGAGAAGCTGCTCGCGCTGGGGCTGGTGGTGGTCTATATCGGCCTCCTGACGACGACGCTGTACGGCGGCGCCGTCCCGACCTACCGGGCGGCCGTCGGGAGCGAGCTGGGCGAGCGGACGCTGGCCGAAGCGACGGCCCGCGTCGAACAGGCCGTGCCACCGGACGGGCGGGCGGCGTCGGCGCGGTACCCGGTCGACCTGCCGGCGACCATCGGCGGGGCGGCCTACGAGATTCGGACGGACGGGCGCGAGCTCGTCCTGGTCCACCCCGACCCGTCCGTCGGAGGTCGGACCCGCCCGGTGTTGTCGGACCGCGTCGGCGCGCTCGCCGGGACCTGGGAGAGCGGCGCCGAGACAGTGGTGACAGTGGACGGGTCGCCCGACGAGTTGACCGTCGAACTGGAGGAACGATGAGCGACGCGAGGGTCGAACCGCCCGGCGCTCGACGGGGCCGCGCGCAGACGACGCTCCCGGCACTGGCGCTCGCGCTCGTCGTCCTCACGGTGGTGACCGGTCTGAGCCTGGGGATGGCCGACGCGGCCATCGGCGGCGGCGACCGCACGCCAGACGAGCGACGCGCCGCGGCCGCGCTCGCCGACCACCTGGTCGCGCCGGACGGTCCGCTGGCGGTCCGGGAGAACGTCCTCGCGCGGGACCGGGTCCGGTCGTTCGACGGCGGCGCCCTCCCACGAGTCGCCCCGGCCGACGACGCGTACGACGTCCGCGTCACCCTCGACGGCCGGACGATTGCGCGCCGGGGCACCCCGCAGGGCGGGACGACGGTCCGGCGCATCGTCCTCGTCGAGCAGCGGACGCGCGAGAGGCTGACCCCGGACCTTGGAGCCACCGCCACGGTGACGCTCCCCCGCCGCACCGGCGCGGCGACGGTGACCCTGGCGCCGCCGAACGGGACCACCGTCTGGACGGTCCGGGCCGACGACAGGGTCGTCCTCCACGACGAAGGCGGCCTCGAGGGGCGCTTCGACGTGTCGCTGGTCCCTTACGAGACGGCGACGCTCCGGTTTCGGTTCGCCGGTCCGCTGGACGAGGGCGACGTGACCGTCGCCTACGACGCCGCCCGGACGACGAAGGCCACGCTGGCGGTGAGCGTCGATGCCTAGGGCGCAACTCCCGCTGTCGCTGGTCGAGGTGGCGCTGGGTGCCGTGCTGATACTCGGCGTCGCGCTGGGATTCGCGCTCGGGACACCGGCGCCGGACACGCGGACGCCCCAGCTGACGGCCTACGCCGAGGATACGGCGACGGTGGTGGCAACCGAGGCGCCGCGTCACGGCGGCACGACGCGGCTGGGGGAGGTGCTGCGCAGCGAAGCGGCCTTCGAGCGAGAACGGGGCGCGCTCGAACGCCGCGTCGACCGCATCGTGCCCGCGAACGTGATGTACCGGGTCGTGACGCCACACGGGACCGTCGGGTTCCCGAAACCCGATGGAGTCCCGACGGGGACGGCGACGGTCCCGACCGGGTACGGCCGGGTCCGCATCGAGGTGTGGTACGCGTGAGACGGGGCCAGCTCGTGCTCGTGGCGGCGGCGCTCGTCGCAGTCGCGCTGGCGCCGGTCGTCCTCGCGTCACTCCAGCTGGGCTACCACGGGGACGTCCGGGCGACGGGGGACTACGGCGATCCGACGCGGGACGCCCGGCGCGCGCTCGACCGGGCGGTCGCGACTGCGCAGTCGGGCGTCACCGGCGAGTACGCCTGGTCGCGCCGGCGGGCCGCGGTGACGGAGGTCCGCGACCGACTGGAACCGCGACTCGAGCGACTCCGGACCTCGCGGGTCGACGCCGGGACGGTCCACGCGGTGACCTACAACGGGACCGTCGCCGAAGCGTGGGCCGACGAGCGCTGTCCGGGCGGCCCGGCCCGAGAGTTCGGTGCCTGCGTCGTCGACCGGGGCGTCCTCGTCCAGAACCGGATCGGCACCACCCACGTCGTCGGCGTCGGTCTCGACGTCACGACGACGACACCCCGCGGCGAGACGCGCGTGACCGTCTTCGTCCGCCCGGTCGGTCGATGACGCGATCGACAGCTACACAATCGTGACACTAAACACGCAGGGGCCTGGTACTGTAAACCAATGGAACCCGACGAGGCGGCCTTCGGGGACGTCCAGTTTCTCACTGGGTCCCCCCAGCGGTTCGCGGTGCTGTCGGCCCTGTGTGAGACGCCGGCACGACCTTGCGACCTACGCGACCGGGTAGACGCGACGCGGACGACCGTCCAGCGCATCCTCGCCGGGTTCAGGGAGCGCGACTGGGTCTACAAACGCGACGGGCAGTACCACCCGACGGTGACCGGGCGGCGGGTGCTGACGCGGTACCGGTCGCTGCTGACCGAAGTCGAACGGGCCCGCGAGTTCGGCCCCGTCGCGACGCACCTGGAACCGGTGGCCGACCGGTTCCCCGCGGCGCTGCTGATCGAGAGCACGATGACGCGGGGGACCGAACAGGACCCGCTCGCGGCGGTGAGCCGGCTCATCGACCGGTTCCGATCGGCCGAGGGACGGGTACGGGCCATCTCGCCGATCGTCTCCCAGTCGTTCAACGAGGTGGCGGCCGAACTCCTCGACTCGGACGTCGAGATGACGCTCGTCGTCGACCGGGACGTCATCGCCCGCTCCGCCTCGGACTTCCCGACGGCGTTCGAGCGGGGGATAGAACACGGCGGTATCGACATCTTCGTCCACGAGGCGCCACTGTCGTTCGGGCTGTTACTGGACGACACGGGGTGCTGTCTGGCCGTCTACGACGACGGGAACAACCTCAGGGCGACCATCGAGTCGGCCGACGAGTCCGTCATTGAGTGGGCGCACGCGCAGTACGAGCGACGCAAGGAACGGGCGGACCCGCTGGAGACACTCGTGGCCGACTCACAGGAGTGATACGAGGGCGCGATGTCAGACGGGGGACCGGGCGACCGGAACGGGGGTGGAGGGGGAATGGGGGACCATGGAAGGCCGAATCGAAGGGTCCCTGGCGGACCTGGCATCCAGGCCAGTGGGACTGGAGCGTCCCACCCGAATAATGCGGGGGGAACAGTCTATACTTATTCTCGCGCACCCGTTACCGATCCCGACACCTGTTACAACCCCTGTAACATGCCTGTCGCCGGGTAGACCGCGGGACGTCGAGGCGTTCCTCATGGACGACCGACAGTATAAGTACCAGGCCGTCGTGATTTCTCACATGTCACCACCCGGACGGGAAGTCCAGTACACCGAATCCGACGTCATCGAGGTGTTCAGAGACCGGAACGACTACGCGGAGCCACTGACGGCCTCGGAAGTCGCCGACCGGCTGGGCTGTTCGCGCCGGACGGCGCTAAACAAGTTGCACAGCCTGGCCGCGGAGACGGACGTCACCAGCAAGAAGGTCGGGGGGCGCTCGCGGGTCTGGTGGATTCCGGTCCGGACGAGCTGATATCTGAGTTTTCCGCCCGCGAGAGGGGTTCTGCCGACGGTTCACGCCGCATCGCGAGTGAGAGCAAGAATGGCAAAAGCGGTGTCGCTTCGCGTGACGATGAGCGACGCCTGTGGCTCGGACGGACCCTCGCGGCCACCGCTCTCCGCCTCGTGCCGATGCTCGGGACGAGGTGTGCCGCCCGGGGATGCGGCGATGGGACATTAACAAGTGAGGTCCGCGGCGCTAGAGGTCCCACTCCTCGGCCCGCTCCCGGGCCTCGGCGCGCGCCTGCTCTTTGATGGCCGAGATCTTCTCCGTGTCCTCGAGGAACGCCTCGACGGCGCTCGCGTCGCCGGGGTCTCCCTCCGTCTGGGAGTTCGCGGGCTCGTCGCCCGCCGACCGGTCCGGGTCGGCCCGGCGCGTGCTCTCGGCCAGCGCCGGGTCGCCGGCGAGTCGCTCGGCCGGCATCCCCGGGGGCACCTTGAGGTCCGTCGCGTCGTGGACGGCCGCCAGATCGGTCGCCGGCAGTTCGTGCAGCGAGACGTGGTAGGGGCCGGGGATCGCCAGGTCGGCCAGCGCCGGCGGTCCGCCGCGGTCCGTCCCGGTGTGGTAGGCGACGACCGGCACGCCGTCCTCGAAGGTGATGACGCCGCGCCCCTCGGCATCGAGCAGGAGCGCGTCCTGGGACTCGAAGACCGCGTAGCCCGTCAGCTCGCGGTCGAGCACGTCCGCGAGCGGTTCCCGCGGGTCGGCGACGACCCGCGACTTGCAGAGGCGACCGGTTGGGAGCCTCATGGCGGGTGGGGGATGACCGCGCTCCGGAAGCGGTCGGCGACGTCTCCCGGCCGGCCGCTGGCTACTGTCAGCGCGTCCGCCGCACGCCGGTAGGCCGCGGCCGCCGCCGACTCGGGCGCGTGGGCGAGCAACGGTCGACCCGCCCGCCGGGCCTCGCGTGCGGCCTGGGCCTCCGGAACTGCCGCGAGCGTCGGTCCGTCGAAGTACCGCTCGGTCTTCTCGGCGACCCGGTCGATAGGTTCGTCGTCCCTGACCTTGTTGAACAGGAGGCCGGCCACGTCGGTGTCGTAGGAGGCGGCGTACTCCTGGACCTTGAGGCCGTCGGAGATGGCCGGTATCGTCGGCTGGAGGACGACCACGGTCCGGTCCGCCATCACCACCGGGAGGACGGCGGCGCGACTGTCCAGCGCCGGGGGCGAGTCAAGCAGGATGACGTCGGTGTCGGCCGCGAGCGTCGCGACGACGTCTCGCAGCCGCGTCGGGTCGGCGTCGCGGAACCCCTCCAGACTCGTCCCGCAGGGGACCACGGTCATCCCGAAGCGGTCGTAGGCCGCGTCGACGACGGACGCGTCGTCGGCCAGCACGTCGTGCAGCGTGGTCTCGGCGTCAGAGAGCCCGGCGTGAAAGAGCAGGTTCGCCATCCCGGTGTCGGCGTCGACGACGGTCACGTCGTACCGGTCCGACAGCGCCATGCCCAGCGCGACGGTGCTCGTCGTCTTGCCCGTCCCCCCTTTCCCGCTGGCGACGGCGAAGACTTCGACCATGTGCGTGCGTCCCCGCCCCATCGCACATAAAGTTCGCGAATATTCGATCCGAAAAAACCTTACTCGACCCCGAGCGGCCCGAGGTCCACGTGGTCGGCGACCATCCGTGCGGCGCGCTCGTAGGGATTTGGCTGCCCGGAGTCTCCCTCCCGCGGCGGGTCGATACCGGCGGCCGCGAACGTATTTCTCACGAAGGTATCTCTCGCAGACTCGTTCTCGAAGAGGTCGTGGAGGTAGGTACCGAGCACGTCGTCGGTGGCGGCCCTCGGTCGCGAAGGGGCGCGTCACGTCGCCGGTCGACGTCGACTCACCCGTGTGTATCTCGTAGCCCTCCACGACGCCCTCGGCGCCGTCGAGCGGGCCGACGCCGCGAATCTGCCGCGTGACGTGCTCGACCGTCTTGGTCTCGGAGAACGTCGTCTCGACGGGGAGCAGGCCGAAGCCGTCGACGCGCTCCTCGTCATCAGTACCTTCGAGGGTAGCATTCGTCAGCGTCTCTCCGAGCATCTGGTAGCCGCCACAGAGGCCGACAACCGGTCCCTCGAAGGCGGCGAGTCGCTCATCGAACCCCGCCTCGCGGAGCGCCAGCAGGTCGTCGACGGTGTTCTTGCTCCCGGGCAGGACGACGGCGTCGGCGTCCGCGAGCGAGTCGGCGGGCGGGACGTAGGCGACCCGGACGCCCGGTTCGCGGACCAGCGGTTCGAGGTCTGTGAAGTTCGAGATGCGCGGGAGGCGGGGCACGGCGACGGTGACGCTCCGGTCTTCGGGGACGCCGTCGTCGTCGCCGCGGACCGCGCGCGTGCCGACCGGCGGGAGCGAGACGCTGTCTTCCTCGGGGAGGCCGGGGTCCTCGTAGGGGACGACGCCGAGCACCGGCACGCCGGTGCGCTCCTCGACGGCCTCGATACCGGGCGCGAGCAGCGAGCGGTCGCCGCGGAACTTCGTGATGACGACGCCGGCGATGCGGTCGCGGACGGCCTCGGGGACGAGTTCGAACGTCCCGACGATGGACGCGAAGACGCCGCCGCGCTCGATGTCGGCCACCAGCAGCACCTCGGCGTCGGCGAACCGGGCCGTCTCGACGTTCGCGAGGTCGCGGTCGTGGAGGTTGATTTCGGCGATGGAGCCGGCCCCCTCCGCGACGACGACATCGTGATCGCGGGCGAGTCGCTCGTGTGCGGCCTCGGCCGCGGCCAGCGCGGTGTCCCAGTGGTCCGCGTAGTACGCGCCCGCCGAGACATCGGCGACGGCGTCGCCGTCGACGACCAGCTGGGACTCACCGTCGCCGCGGGGCTTGAGCAGGACGGGGTTGTGGTCGGTCGTCGGCGAGACGCGGGCCGCCCGCGCCTGGACGTACTGTGAGACACCGACCTCGCCGCCCGGCGTGGCCCGGGCGTTGTTGCTCATGTTCTGAGCCTTGAACGGCGCCACGTCTCGCCCGCGGTTCGACAGGAGGCGACAGAGCCCCGCCGCTATCGTGCTCTTGCCCACGTGGGACGCGGTGCCGGCGACGAGGACGGTCGTCATTCGAGTCGCCGGTGCTTGGGACCGGGCCCGCTTGAGACTCCCGGTTAGCTACGCAGTGCGACCGGCGCCACCGCGAGGACCGAATCGCCTACGGTGTCACGGACCGAACGGGGAGTGATGACAGAGGACCGACTCGATAGCCTGGCGGCCCACATCCAAGCGACTGGCGAACGGCCGGTCGAGCGGTCGGCCGCCCGCTGGCTGGGCGAGGCCGAAGCCATCGCGACGGACCTCGCCGAGAGTGACCTGGGCCCCGACGCCCGGGCGAAGCGCCTGGACCAGCTCGACCACCTGCTGTCGAACGTCGAGACGACGGGCGACCCCGAGGCCGACGAGCACCTCGAGTCCGCCCGGGACCTGCTGGCCGCGCTCCGCGAGTCGTAGTCAGTACTCGGTGCCCTTCCGGGCGGCGTGGCCCGCGTCGAGCGGGTGTTTCTGCTTGCGAACCTCCGTGACCAGGTCGGCGTGGTCGACGACGTAGTCGGGTGCCTCGTGGCCGCCAGTGAGGACGAGTTCCAGGTCCGCGGGTTTCGACTCGACCAGGTCGACGACGTCCTCGGGGTCGACGAGGCCGCGGTTGGCGGCGTACAGAATCTCGTCGGCGACGAGCATGTGCACGCCGTCCGCCGGCGGCCCGTCGGCCGGGAGCGGTGCCGAAAGGTCGGCCGCGGCGCTCCCCGCGAGTATCTCGCGGGCGCGGTCCAGTGCCCCCTTCGCGCGGGCCGCGTGTTCGTCGTCGTCGCTCCCGTCCATGAACCCGTGCCAGCCGTAGTGGCCGGCGTTCTCGTAGGAGAACCCCGGGAGCGCGCCGATGGCGTTGTACTCGCCGCGGACGTCTTCGACGGTGCCCGTCCCGCCTTTCATGAACTGGAGCAGGTGGACGCGGTAGCCGTGCCCCACCGCGCGGGTCGCCATCCCCAGGGCGGCGGTGGTCTTTCCCTTCCCGTTTCCCCACCACACCTGCACGAGGCCGAAGTCCTCGGGCGCGCCGGGCGTGATCGGTTCGGCCGTCGGGCCGGCCGCGTTGCGCGCGCGGTCGGTCTGGTCGTCGCTCATACACTCGCGTTCAGGGCTGGAACACATCGGTCTGCCGGTCGGTGACGACACCGTAGGGGGCCTCGGCGGGAGCGGGCGGCCCATCGTCGTATCGAGCGGCCAGACTCACCCGGACTGCGTCTCGCACGCAGGCGCGGGTCGCCGTCCCCACCTCGGTCGCGCTCCCCGCAAACTCGGCCACCGACGCGTCCGGAACACAGCCGACCAGCGCCGCGTCCGAGGTGGTCCCCGGGACGCCGGCAACGTCCATCAGGGTCGCGGCCTTCGCCTCGACGGCCGTCGCCAGGAGCGTCGCGAGCGCGCCGTCGTCGAGGGCCCGGTGCGCGCCGACGATGAGGTTGACCGTGCCCGGTCGCCAGCCGTCGTCGGTCTCGCCGGATGCCGGTCCGGCGGCTTCCCCATCCGCGGCATCGTCCTCGCCCATCGGCAGCACCGCCGGGTTCGACACGCCGGCCGTCGCGAGCACGGTCACCGGGCCGCTCCGGGCGTACCGAGCGTTCGCCATCTCGACGCCGGTCAGGAGCGCCGGGCCGGTGGCAAAGCCCGCGTCGGCGAGTCGCTGTTCGCGGTAGGCGTCGAGGTCCGTCCGCTCGAAGCCCTCGGGGACGGTCAGGTTGTAGACGGCGTCGGCGCGCCGGTAGCCACCGTCCCACGACGTCGAGAGCCAGCGGGCCCCGTCCTGGGCCATCCGCGCGACGCCGTGGCGCCGGTCGACCTCAAACATCCAGGGCCTCCAGCAGGCGGTCGTTCTCCGTGGGGGCCCTGACGGCGACGCGGACGTGGCTGTCGAGGCCGCGGAACGTCCGGGCGTCGCGCAGGGCGATGCCCTGCTCGCGCGCGCTCTCGAGGAGGGCGTCGATACTCACGTCAGATACCTCGAAGAGGAGGAAGGGGGCGTCCGACGGGTAGACGTCGAAGCGCGAGCCGAGCCGCTCGGCCATCCGGGCGCGCTCGGCGGCGACGCGCTCGCGTGTCTCGGCCACGAAGTCGTCCTGCCGAAGTACGTGGGCACCGACGGCGGCCGCCGGGCCGCTCATCGACCACGCGCGCCGCGCGGTCACGAGGCGCTCGAGCGCCTCGCCGGTCGCGACGGCGTAGCCCGCGCGGACTCCCGGGAGGCCGAAGAGTTTCGTCAGCGAGCGCGCGACGACCACGCCCTCGCGGCCGGCGAGCGACGGGTCGTCAGTGTACGCAAGGAACGCCTCGTCGACCAGCAGCGTCGTGTCATCTTCCCGACACCGGTCGGCGAACGCCCGGAGCGCCGCCGGGTCGCAGGGCTCCCCGGTCGGGTTGTTCGGGTTGCAGACGATGGCCAGCGCGTGGGGCGCGGGGTCGGCCTCGAGGACGGCGTCGTGGGTGACGAACGACGGGTCGGCGCCCTGCAGGCCGACCTCGCGAGCGTACTCGCCGAAACTCGGCGTCGGGACGAGCACGGACTCGCCGGCCCGGACCGTCGTCTGGATAGCGAGCCGGATTGCTTCGAGGCCACCGGCCGTGGGGACGACCTGGACGGGCGCACAGCCGACGAACGCGGCGGCCGCCGCGCGGAACTCGGGGTAGCCGTCCGCGGGGTACGAGCGGGCCCCCTCGAACGCCGCACGATAGACGTCCTCGACGCCCGGCGGGAGCCGCGGGTTCGTGTTCGCGCTGAAGTCGAGCACCTCCGGGTCGTCATCGCTGCCGTGGGGCACACGGCCGTCGGGGCCGATGGCGTCGTCGGCGCCCGCGCGCAGGCGCTCGACCGTGTCTGGATCCATTGGCCAGTCGTAGGGCCAGGAGCCTAGAGAAGGTTTCGCGACGCGAGCAGGTGCTCGGCCACTTGCGCGTCCCGGCGCGTGTTGACGTTGATCGCCACTCGCAGGTCGTCCGTGCACCACGCGTCGTCGCCCGCGTCGCCGACGACGTTCACGCCGGTCGGTGCGACCTCGCGGCCGCCTCGCTCGAAGGTCGTGTCGTCGCTACCCCCCAGGGCGCGTTTCAGGGCGGCCGGGACGATGACGGTCATCGAGCCGGCGTCGTGGGCCGCCAGCACCCGGTCGAGAATCTCGCCGTCGAGCAGCGGCAGGTCCGCGGCGACGGTGAGCACGGGCGTCGAGAGGCGGTCGTCGGCCAGCGCCGACGACAGGTCGTCGACGTACCCCTCGCCGGGCGTCTCGACGGTCGGGACGTCGACGTGAGCACGCGTCTCGGGCGTCGCTGGCGACGTCGCGGCGTAGACCGCGTCGACGCTGCTCGCCTCGAGCGCGTCCAGCACGCGGTCGACCATCGGCACGCCGTCCACCTCGAACAGGGGTTTCTCGACCGGCGCGTCCAGGCGGGTACCCCGGCCCCCACACATCACCAGGGCGTCCACGCGAGCACCCCCCAGTCGGAAAGCGTCCAGGCGGCCACGGCGGTGTGGAGCGCGACGACGCGGGCGAGTTCGTTTCCCGCGCCGAAGACGTCCCCGCCGACGCCGTCGAGTGTCCGGGCGACCCAGCGTGTCAGGCCGGCGCCGACGACGAGGCCGGCGAGGACGGCGGTGGCCGTCGCGGGCACGACCAGGACGGCGACGGGGAGCGTGACGGCCACCGGTGCCAGGAGGTCACTGGGGCGCGCTCCCTCGAGCACCATCGCCCCGAATCCCTCGTGACTCGGTGTGCCGAGACAGGCGAGCGTGGCCATCGCGACTTTCGCGCCCACCTCGCTGGCGAGGACGAGCGCGACGGCGACGAGCGGCGGGAGCGCGGCCACGGCGAGCGCCCCGAGCGCGAGGGCGAGGAGGACCGACCCGAGCGCGAGGACGGCGCCGACACCGACGGTGGTGTCACGCAGCACCTCGCGCCGCGCTTCGGGGCTGCCGTGGACGACGGCGGCGTCGCCCAGGTCGGCGAGGCCGTCGAAGTGGTTGACGCCGGTCACGAGCACGACGGCCGCGAGGTAGCCGGCGGCGACGACGGGCGCGGGCAGGGCGCCCGCGGCGAGCAGCGGGAGCGCGACGAGGCCGCCGACGACGTACCCCGCCAGCGGGAAGGCCGCCGGCGTCGCGGTGAACGCGTCCCAGGCCGCCTCGCTGTGGCCGACGGGGAGCCGCGAGAGGAAGCCCAGCGCCCCGCGGACGGCGGTCAGAACCACGCGAGCACCCCCGCGACGACGTACGAGAGCAGGCCGGCGAGGCCGACGCGACGGACGGCCCGACGAGCGGTGTCGAGGTCGGGCAGGGCCGCGCCGTCGTTGAGCACGTAGACGTCGGGTTTCTCGAGTCGGACGTCGAGTGCGGCGGCGGCGACGCCCATCGGCCATCCGGAGTTCGGCGACGGGACGCGATCGAGCCACGTCCTGGCGCGGACGAGGGCCAGCGGGTCCGCGAATGCCGCAGCGAGCGCGAGCGCGCTCACGCGAGCGGGGAACCACATCACGGCGTCGTCCAGGCGCGCGGCCGGCGTTCCGACCCGCTTCTCGTGGTAGCCCAGCATCGAGTCCATCGTGTTGACGGCCTTCACCCACGCGGCCGCGCCCGCCGCGACGGGCAGCGCCGGGAGGCCGACCAGCGGTGCCAGCGCGCCCGCGAGGACGAACGCGCCGAGCGACGCGACCAGGCCGTCGGCGAGGTTCTCGGCGGCGCTCTCGACCGCCGCGCTCCGGACGTGGCCCGCAGAGAGGGACCGCGCGTCCCGCCCCGCGAGCGCGAGCAGACCCTCGCGGGCGGCCTCGAGGTCGCGCTCGGAGTCCACGACGACCCGCCAGGCCACCGAGACGAGCATCCGGAGACTCGTCGTCAGGAAGAGGACGGCACCCGCAAGTAGCACGCCGCCGAGCAGCGACACCGACGTGGCGCCCGCGACGAGGAGCGCGACGACGGCCGCGACGGCGAGCGGGAGGACGAGCGCGGCAGCGGCCCCGACGAGCGAGGGACGTCGCCACTCCCGGTCTACCATCCCGACCACGGACCCGAGCCAGGCCACCGGGTGGAGACGGGTCGGCGGTTCCCCGACGACCACCTCGAGGGTCGCCGCCACGAGGACGGCGAGTGCCGTCAGCACAGCGACCCCTCCCGGAGTTGCTCGGCGACGGTCGGGAGTGCCACGTCATCGAGCAGGACCGACTGCGCGCCGACTCGCCCGGCGCCGCCGTCGGTGCGCGCGTCGTCGCCGACGTGGACCAGGGCCGCGAGCGGGACGTCCAGCGCCGCGGCCGTCGTCTCGAATATCTCCGGGTGGGGCTTGCGCCACCCGCAGTCGACGCTGGTCACGACGGTATCGAACCCGCCGGGGACGGCGTCGGCCAGCCCGGCGCGGTCGAGCGTCCGCTCGACGAGGTCGGGGACGCTGCAGTTCGAACAGATGCCCACCGGCCCGCGGTCCGCGGCGGCGCGTAGCGGGGGTCGGGCGCCCTCGCGCACCGCGACTGGTGCGTCGAACGCGGCGAGGACCGCCCCGCGCGCTGTTGCCTCGGTGACGTCGACGCCGCGACTCGCCAGCGCAAGGCGGACGTGCTCGTCGAGCGGTGCCTCCCGGCCGCGGTCGTACTCCCGGTGGGACGTGCGGTACGCGGCTTCCCAGTCCTCGGGGACACGGACATCGTGTTCGGCGAGGGTGTCCGCGACGGCGTGCCAGGGGGCCGCCGGCCGGTCGGCGTCGACGAGCGTCCCGAAGAGGTCGAACGAGACTGCCACGTCCGTGTGAACCCCGCAAGCGTACTTCAACGGTGTGGTCGGTCCAGTACCGATTTACCCTGTCCCGCCGTCGGTGCGGCCATGACAGCCCCGTTCCGCTACGGCGGCGAGGTGGCCCCTGGCGAACAGCGACACGTCCGCTACGAAGTGGGCGAGACGTACCTGGGGGACCCGATCGAGATCCCGGTGACGATCGTCAACGGCGAGCGCGACGGCCCGACCGTCGGACTGACGGCGGCGCTCCACGGGGACGAGCTCAACGGCGTGAAGGTCATCCAGGAGGTGGCCGACCGCTACGACCCCGCGGACGTCCACGGGACGCTCCTCTGTCTGCACGTCCTGAACGTCCCCGGCTACCTCGCACAGACCCGTGACATCCCCATCTACGACCAGGACCTGAACCGCGCGTTCCCGGGCAAGCCTCGGAGCAACACGGCCGAGCGCATGGCCAACCGCATCTACGAGACGTTCATCGACCAGTGTGACCTGGTGCTCGACTTCCACACCTCGACCCGCAACCGGACGACGATGTACCACACGCGAGCGGATATGACGAACCCGGCCGTCGAGCGACTCGCGCGGTCGTTCGGCGCGAATGTCGTCATCTCCGGCGCGGGGGACGCGGGGTCGCTCCGGCGGACGGCGACGGAGAACGACATCGCGGCGGTCACCGTCGAGATGGGGAAGGCCCACCGGTTCCAGCCGACGCTCATCGAGCGCGCGCTGGCCGGCGTCAGGAGCGTCTTCGCCGAGTACGGGATCGATCCGTCGGCGACCGTCGACTGGCCGGGCTGGTTCCGCGCCGTTCCCGCCGACCAGGGCGACAAGACGTGGCTCCGTGCCGACACCGGCGGCCTCGTCGAGATGAAGTGGGGACCGTACCCGCTGGTCCGCGAGGGCGAGACCATCTGTACCGTCACCGACCACTTCAAACACCAGGAGCGAATCGTCGAAGCCCCCTTCACCGGCATCCTCGTCGGTGTGCTGGAGAACCCGGTTGCCCAGCCGGGTCACTCTGTCACCTGGTCCGCATCGACGACGCGACGCGCGACGAGATCGAGGCCGAGATAGACCGCGGCGAGTTCGACGGGTACCGACAGCGCGGGCTCCGCTGGCGCGGCGAACGGTCCGAGCTCGACTGACCGACTCGTCATCCACTATTTCTGATAGGAGGAGATAGCGGAACTACCAGATTACGTATACGTAGATTCGCTCTAACAGTCAGGATCGTTACCCAAACCGACGGACATGAGACTGATAATATACTGGAGAGTTTTATCTGTTGTTACTAATGGGTTTGTCAAGGACCTCGACAGCAGTGGTACGTATACCGATACGTTCGACCCTGGGTCTCACCAGCGATGGTGGACAGCGTCGTGGACGTGTTCCTCGTAGATGTCGCGCACCGCGCCGTGAGTCTGGTGGGACAGCGGCGGGAGGTCGCTGGCGGCCGCGTTGGCCTCGATGTGTGCCGGCGTCGTCGACCCGGGGATGACCGTCGAGACGGCGTCGTAGTCGAGAATCCAGCGCAGCGCCATCTGGGCCATCGTCATCCCCTCGGGGACGTGTTCGCGGAGGTCCTCGACGGCGTCGAAGCCGGCCTCGACCGGGAGGCCCGCGAAGGTCTCGCCGCGGTCGAAGGCCTCGCCCTCGATGTTGTAGTTGCGGTGGTCGCTCTCGGGGAAGGTCGTGTCCCGCGAGAGCTCGCCCGTAAGCAGCCCGGAGGCCAGCGGCACGCGGACGATGACGCCGACGTCGCGCCGGGCAGCCTCCTCGAAGAACAGTTCCGCGGGTCGCTGGCGGAACATGTTGAAGATTAGCTGGACCGTCTCGACGCCGGGGTACTCGATGGCCTTCAGCGCCTGCTCGACGCGCTCGACGCTGACGCCGTAGTGGGAGACTGCCCCCTCGTCGGCCAGTCGGGCGAGCGCGTCGAACGTCGACGGCTGATAGTACGCGTCGCTGGGCGGACAGTGCAGCTGGAGGAGATCCAGCGTCTCGGTACCCAGATACTCCCGCGAACGGTCGACGAACGCCGAGAGGTGCTCGTAGTCGTACCGGTCGGCGGTGTGGGGATCCAGGCGACGGCCGGCCTTCGTCGCGACGGTCACCTCGTCGCGCACGCCGCGTTCGTCCAGCACCTCGCCGATGCGCTGCTCGCTGAACCCGTCGCCGTAGACGTCCGCGGTGTCGACGAAGTCGATGCCGGCGTCGAGGGCCGCCCGAACGGCCTCGCGCCCCGCTTCCTCGTCGACGTCGCCCCAGTCGCCGCCCATGTTCCAGGTGCCGAATCCGACCTCCGTCACGTCGATGCCAGTCGAACCGAGTGGCCGTCTGCCCATACAGAGCAAAGCGGCGCGAGGTACTTGTGTCTGACCGACGCGACCAGTCGAAAAATGAGGCGAACGCCCGATAGCGTGAGGGTGTGGACGTGCCAGTGGACGTCGAGGGGTTATTCGACCCATTTGGCCCGGCGGACGTCGTACGCGCCACAGACCGGACACGAGTGATAGAGCACATCGAACGACTCCTCGCAGTTCAGACAGATGTACGGTCCCCGTGTGTCTGCCCCGAGGTGGGATTCAGGTTTGTTCTTGTCAAATAGTCCCATCGACGACCACGTCGTACGTACGGCAGACATCGATAAAAAGCGGGCGGATAGTTCACGTCATTTCACCCGCCGCCGTCGTGCGGTTTTCGCGCCGGCGGTCGGAAGTCCCGTTCGGCCGCTCGGCGAGGTGCGATCTGGGGACCTCCCACACGGTGGGGACCGGCCGTCGGACAGCGAGGGAGAGGTGCCCCGTCAGGTCAGTTCCGGAGAACGTCGGACGCAATTACTAATAGCAGCACTCCACACAGGTGATTTTGGGATGAGTCTCGCAGAGAAAGTCGACGCGATGGCGGTCCGTACGACGGCGGCCGATATCGTCAGCGACCAGCCGTCGGCCAGCGGGGGCACGTTCCACTATCACCAGGTCGCAGAACTGCACAGGTACGTCAACGAGAACATCACCTACGTCCCGGACCCGTCATCCACCAACTACGTTGCGCCGCCGAGTGAGACGCTGGAGACGGGGGCGGGAGATTGTGATTGCCAGGCCGTCCTGGTCGCTTCGCTGTGTGAAGCCATCGGAGCGACAACGAGACTCGCTCGGTGCCAATCCGTCGACGGCGACTGGCACCTCCTCCCGGAGATCTATCTCGCCGATTCAGCAAACGGCGAGACCGCCGATATCGCCGGTTCACTTACCGACTACTACGCATCGTATGGGTACGGGTACGACACGTTCTACTACGATGCTGGCGACAACCGAATCTGGTATCCAGCCGATACGGCGATGGGACGATACGTGGGCGACATTCACCAGCTTTCTGACAACGGGTACGTTCACGGACCAGAATCAGACGGGTCGTGGACGTGGAGTACCGTCGAGTACTACTATCCCTGACTGTGCGAGCGAAGCAGGGATGTGTCCGTGATCGGATGGTTCGCGACGGCGGCCCGCAGCGATCACCGAGCGCCGGCAGACGTATTCGCTCTCCCCGATTTGAACGCCGGAAGACGCGCTCGCTCCGCTCGCCGCTGCGACTCTCGTGTTCAAATCGACTCGAGAGCGACTACTCACTGCTCACGTCGTTCGCAGGAAGAGTCCATCCTCCCCGATTTGAACACCGAAAGACGTGCTCGCTCCGCTGTGCGCGCCTTCCGAGCCCTCGTTCGCTGCGCTCACGAGGACGGAAGACAAGTCGATCTACGGTCGGTCACGTATCGACCGAAAACCAAGTCCGCCCTCCCCGATTTGAACGGGGGACAAGTCGATCTACAGTCGACTGCTCTACCAGTCTGAGCTAAGGGCGGTCTACACCCGAACGTAGCCCGCCGTCCGGACTTAAGGATTGTTATTCGGTAGACGTGCGACGGACGATACCACGGCGAGTTCTGAAAACCTGGCGGCGATGGTCCGCACCCGCGGCGGCGCACGTGTGACGTTCGCCCCGAGCGGCATTGAGGTGACCCGTACTAGTCAAGCATCCAACCAGTTTGACAGACGGACGTCAGACATCGCGGGAAGATTAAAATAGTCGGCCGACATCG
Organism: Haloarcula regularis; assembly: GCF_029338315.1. Classification (GTDB taxonomy): domain Archaea; phylum Halobacteriota; class Halobacteria; order Halobacteriales; family Haloarculaceae; genus Haloarcula; species Haloarcula regularis. The sequence continues at coordinate 2,983,742 of NZ_CP119794.1, read as the reverse complement.
TGTCTGACGAGTCGGATGAGCAAGATCACGTTCCGGGCCGACGACGCCCTCATCTCGCAGCTCGAGGAGTACGACGCCTCGAAGAGCGAGGTCATGCGTGAGGCACTCAGAGCGTACCTCGGGGAGCAGGAGGACTCGAGCGTACAACGTGAGAGCCCCCAGGGGTCGGTGACCGACACCGAGTCCATCGACGAGCTCATCGCGGACCGCGTCGATCGCATCATCGCCGAGCGCCTGGACGACGCCATCCCGCGCCGGGATCCCCAGGACGTCAACGTAAACATCAGGTTAGCGGGCGATTCAGCGGTGAACACGGCCAAATCGGATGCGGCGCAGTCGGACGTGTCTAACGACCCTGCGGCGGGCGTATCACACGACGACGAGGCCCGTAAGACAGAGCCCGAGGCGCGGGATCGCGCGGAGCCAACGGCGCGTAAAACGTGTGCACAGTGTGGTGAGGATGTCGCGTCGTCGCACGTCTACTGTCCGAATTGCGGGGAGAAGGCGTCCCGGCGCGTGTTCTGCGACTGCGGCGACGAGCTCCGGTCGGACTGGGGCTTTTGTCCGAGCTGTGGTCGTCGAACACCGGCTGCAGACGTGCTCGACCAGACCTGATTACGGCGTTTACGCGCCACACAGGCCGTAAGACTGCGTTCCCGGGTGTGTGTATGACACCCACCGTAAGTTTTAATATATAATGGTCTGTTGTTTCGTCTGCGTAAGACGGCTGTCTTACACAGCGGGCGTCGTGGGGGTGTGACCCCCGCAGTCGGGCGGGTTCGCTGTGTAAACGAACGGGCGGGGCGAGAATCGACCCGGTCGGACCGTCTTACCCAAAGGGAACAAAAAATATGGAGCGTGTGACACTACGGATTCCGAAACAGCAGATCGAAGAGGTCGAACAGATGGTCGAGACGGGAGTACCCCAACCGGAGTGAGGCCATCCGTTCGGCAGTCCGGGAGATGCTCGCAGAGCAGGAGAGCTCCGAGCGGTCCTCCGAGAAACGCAAGCGGACCTGGGCGAGGGTGTAACGATGCAGGACATCGTCAACGAAGCCCTCGAACGCGACGAGCAGGAGCAAAAGCAGCTGTCGGACGAGGACGTCGACGGGTTCGGAGACCCGCGCATCGTCATCGTCGGGTGTGGTGGGGCCGGGAACAACACCGTCAACCGGCTCTACAACATCGGCGTCGAAGGCGCCGACACGGTCGCCATCAACACGGACAAACAGCACCTCAAGATGATCGAGGCCGACACGAAGATTCTGGTCGGCAAGTCCCTGACCAACGGGCTCGGCGCCGGCGGCGACCCGTCGATGGGCGAGCGCGCAACCGAGATGGCACAGGGGACGATCAAGGAAGTGCTTGGCGACGCGGACCTGGTCTTCGTCACCGCCGGCATGGGCGGCGGGACCGGGACCGGTGCAGCCCCCGTTGTCTCGAAGATCGCCAAGGAGCAGGGCGCCATCGTCGTCGGCATGGTGTCGACGCCGTTCAACGTCGAGCGCGCACGGACGGTCAAGGCCGAGGAGGGCCTGGAGAAGCTGCGCAACGAGGCCGACTCCATCATCGTGCTGGACAACAACCGCCTGCTCGACTACGTCCCGAACCTGCCGATCGGCAAGGCCTTCTCCGTGATGGATCAGATCATCGCCGAGACGGTCAAGGGCATCTCGGAGACCATCACCCAGCCGAGCCTCATCAACTTAGACTACGCCGACATGACATCCATCATGAACCAGGGCGGGGTCGCGGTGATGCTGGTCGGCGAGACGCAGGACAAGAACAAGACCCAGGAAGTGGTCAAGGACGCGATGAACCACCCGCTGCTGGACGTCGACTACCGCGGTGCGTCCGGCGGGCTGGTCCACATCACCGGCGGCCCCGACCTCACGCTGAAGGAGGCCGAGGGCATCGCCCAGAACATCACCGAGCGCTTAGAAGCCTCGGCGAACGTCATCTGGGGCGCCCGCATCCAGGAGGAGTACAAGGGCAAGGTCCGCGTCATGGCCATCATGACCGGCGTCCAGTCCGCACAGGTCCTGGGTCCGACGACCCAGAAGCAGGCCAACAAGTCACGCCAGGCCATCCAGGAGGTCGGTGACGACGCCTCCTTCGACGCCTCCGAGAACGTCGAGTCGTTCAGCGGTGGCAGCGCCGGGCGCTCGAACGGCGGGCGCAACACGGGCTACGGCGAGACGGACGGCGGGCAGGACCCCGTCGAGAAGAACAACGGCCTCGACGTCATCCGGACGAACAAGTAACGACGCCCCGCGGTCGGGAGTCGTCTGCCGCCTTCTGCGTTCGATGCACCGCCGAGCGGTCGCTGTGTGACACGCCGTCGGTCTGTCTGACGAGGAGTCAGACCGCCTCGAGCGCCTCCAGCAGGTTGCACTTTCGACACAGGTCGCGGGCGGTCGGCGCGCCACAGCGGTCGCAGTCACCGAAGTCGACGTCGGCGTCGGCACCGCCGTAGGCGTCCGCGGCGAGGGCGGCGAGTTTCTCGTAGCCGGCCATGATGGAGTGGCGCGTCCCGGGATGGTTCTGTTCTAAGTCGAGCATGAGCGACTGGATCTCGCCCCGATAGGCCTCGTCGGCGTGGGGACACTCGGTGATGTGGGCGGGCAGGCCTCGGAAGCGCGCGTAGAGCGCGACCTCCTTCTCGGGGACGTCCCGCAGGGGTTTGCCCCGCGGGATGTGGTGGTCCTGGGCCTCGCGGGCACGGTCGGCCGGCGCGTCGCCGCCGGCCTCGAACGGGCCCAGCGAGGCGTCGAAGTGCTGGGCCATCTGGGTCACGTCACCTTCGAGGAAGTTCATCAGCGCCGTCTCGGCCTCGTCGTCCAAGTTGTGCCCGGTCAGCAGTTTGTCGGCGTCGAGTTCCTCGGCGTAGCGCGACAGCAGGTCACGACGGAAGACGCCACAGTACGCACAGGCGGCCATCCCCTCGGGATCCTCCTCGACGACGTCGTCCATCTCGACGCCGAACTCCTCGCTGTAGGAGACGACCTCGTGACGGATACCCAGGTCGGCGGTCAGCTCCTCGCAGGCCTCGAGGCTCCGGTCCCGGTAGCCCTCGATGCCCTCGTGGATCGAGAGTGCGACGAGTTCGATGCGGGGGTCCTGCTCGAAGATATCGTGGAGAATCTCGGTGAGGACGACGCTGTCCTTGCCCCCCGAGAGTCCGATGACCCACGTGTCGGGGTTCTCGGGCGTCGCGTCGTCGGGAACCAGCCCGTCCTCGCGGATGCGCCGACGCACACGCTTCTCGACAGCGCGACAGAGATGCTCCTCACAGAGGTGCAGGCCCGAGTAGGCCGCGTGCATCACGGCGCTCTCGCCGCACTTGTCACAGTCCATTGGCGGGAGATTGCGGACCGAGGTGCCTGAGCGTTTCGTCTCGAAACGGCCGGTGGGTTGTCCCCCGAGAGAAAGTCCGATACTTCCGGCACCCCGTCGGAAGGTACGGGCGAATCGCTGCGGACGCGGCGCTAGTGGCTCGCGTTCAACCTGTACCCCCCCTACCGGCGCAGCGGCGGGTGGATGACCCACATCGAAGACGACTGGTCGGAGCTGCGCCTGCGGGTGCCGCTGAACTGGCGGACCCGGAACGTCGTCGGTACCATCTTCGGGCAGCCTCTAGGCCGCCGTCGACCCGATGTACATGATGCAGTTGCTCAAACGGCTGCCCGACGGCTACGTCGTCTGGGACAAGGCCGCCGAGATCAGGTTCAGGCGCCCGACGACCGAGACCGTCTACGCGACCTTCGAGATGCCCGACGAGGAGGTCGCCGCCGTCCAGTCGGCGCTGGCGTCGACGGACTCGGTCGACCGCGAGTACACCGTCGACCTGGTCGGGGAGGACAGCGAGGTGTGCGCCACCGTCGAGAAGACGGTCCACGTGAGCACCGACGAGGACAAGCGCGTCTGACCGTCAGACGGCGTCGGGCCCGGCTTCGAGCGCCGCGAGCACCGTGTCGGTGTGTCTTTCACGCGCACTCGAGGAGAACAGTTCGTGGCCGCCGTCGTACAGTCGGACGCGGTCGGCGGGCAGTCGCTCGCCGATGGCCCGCGGGTCGACGATCTGGTCGGTGAGCGTGCAGAATGCGACTTCCTGCTCACGGGCTGGCGGGAGCGTTTCGTGTGCGTCCGCGATGGTCCGGACGAACGCCGGCGAGTACGCTCGCGGACCGTCCCGCAACTGGGCCTCGGTCGCGAGGTCACCGATGTCGTCGGGGTCGCCGAGGCCGGTCGGGAGGATCGGTTTCGAGACGGGGATGCGTGCGACGAGTTCGAGAAAGCTGCTCCGGGAGCGGCGGGTCGGTCCCCCACCAGGGGCTCAGGTAGACGCGGTTCGTGATGCCCGGGGCGTCGAGGTGGGCGGTGGTCAGTCCGCCGGCGCTGTGAGCCAGCACGGGAAACGAGTCCAGGTCGGCGTCCGCGAGGTACCGTTCGATCGGGGTGGCCCACTCGCGGCGGAAGTCAGTGATGTGGGTCGGCAACTCGACGGCGTGGATGCGGTAGCGCTCGGCGACCCGGTCGACGAGCCACTGGACGTTCTCGTGACGACAGCGGTTCAGCCCAGCACCAGGAGGCAGTCCGCGTCGGCGCCGTCGTCGTAGACTCGGACCTTCATTGCCGGCCGTAGCGGCGCGAGTGGCAAAAACACACCGTGCCGGAGAGTCAGCGTTTTGCCCGCGGGGCCGTTACGGACTGGCGATGAGCATGGACCGTGCGGCGGCCGTCGAGCGCGTCGAGGAGATCGTGGCGACCGTCGAGGAAGCGACGATGCCGGTCCCGGTGCGCGAGGTGTGGGTCTACGGCGACGTGGCGCTGGGCTTAGACCCCATCGAGCGCCTGGACGTCTACGTCACCAAGGACATCCTGTTCCGGGACGCCCCCGAGCGCGCCGACGAGTTCGCGGCCAGTCACGGCGTCGACGGCGTCGGCAAGACGGTTCGGGCCGAGTGGGCCGACGAGTTCCCCGAGTACCTGCGGGCGAACGCCAACGGCCACGCCGCGCCCGAGAAGTGCCTGGCGGCCCACTTGCTCCCCGACGACGAGCCCGTCCACCTGGAGGTGTGTAACGCCTCCTTCGACGACAACGTCACTCAGCGCCTGAAGGGCGCGATGGCCCGCGAGGACTACGAGCAGATTCTCGACCCGCGGGGCGCGTGTCTGTGGGTCGACGGGCAACGCTCCCCGGAGGCCTTCCAGAAGTTGCGCGACGGCGAGTTCGTCTTCCCGACGCTCTCGGGCGCGCTGGAGATGCTGGGCATGGACCCAGAGGAGGCCAGCGAGGCCGCCGACGCCGTCCGCGCCTCCCGCGAGCACCAGGAGGGGGCGACGGTGCGTGGCGACGTCGTGTAGGCCGACACTTTTGGGCCGGCGTGCGTAGTATCGGGTCATGGCTCCCCTGTCCCTCGCGGTGCGAACCCTCCACGTCCTGACGATGGCGGTGCTGGTCGGCGGGACGCTCGCGGTGTGGTACGGCTACCGAACCGAGGCGGTCACCGACCTGTCCCTCGCGCGGCGCTACGAGTGGGGCTTCTGGGCCGCGCTGGGTGTCCTCGTCGTCACCGGCGTCGGGAACCTCGGCGCCGTCGGCGCCCCCGGGCCGGCGACCGCCTGGGGTCGGACCTTCCTGGTGAAGCTGGTCCTCGTCCTCGCCGTCGTCGTCGGCTCTGCCGTCCGGACGCTCGCGGTCGTTCACGTCACCGATGACCCGTCGGCAGGCGCCGTGCAGAGTCCCGTCGTCGGACGGCTGTACGGCGCGACGACCGTCGCGCTCGTCGCCGTCGTCGTCCTCGCGGAGGTGCTGGCCCATGGCTGAGTGGCCCCCCGGCGGCGACTGGACGCTGACCGCGTGGGCGCTCGCGACGGTCGACGTGACGCTGTTCGTGTCGCTCGCCGTCCTCGTCGCCCACGCCAGCGGCGCCCTCGGCGACCTGCTCGCCGGACTGAACACCGTGCTCGGTATCGCCATCTTCGCGTACCTCTGGGTGCTCGTGGGCCTCGCCGTCCGGTGGGTGCTCGCGGGGGCGTCGCTCGGCGAGGCACAGATGCGGGTGCTCGCGCTCCGGGGAGTCGCCGCAGGGGCCGCCACCGGCGTCGCGTTCCTGCTCGGGGTCGTGGGCGTCGCGGTCGTCCCGCGGGTCTTCACCACCACGCTGGAACCGCTGTCGGCCGCGCTCATCACCCTGTTCGGTGTCGTCCTGGCCGCGCCGATCGGCGCACTCCTGGGGCTCGCGTTCGGCCTGCTCGACGTGGGGCTCTCCCGGCTGGCCGGTGCCGTCGCCCCGGGTCGGGGCGAGTCGGCTACGGGACCCGACCGACGGTGACGAAGAAGGGCGTGGTCTCCCGGCGCTCGTACTCGCCGGCCTGCATCTGGGCGACGACGTCCCGGCCCATCTCGCGCCACTGCTCGCGCAGGGCGTCGTACTCCGCCGGCGTCGTCCCGCCCTCGAGGATGGTCTCGCGGTCGGCCGCCAGTCCCTCCCCGGTGGCCTTGCGCCGGGCGGCCCGCACCGCCGTCTCGTCGTACGGTGGTTCCACGGCCCGGCGCTGGTCGTAGCGGCGCGTCGAGACGACCTCGAGTCCAGCGGCCTCGAAGACGTCGGCCGTGTCCGCGCCCAGTGTCACGTCGGTCCGGACGCCGTCGAGAAAATACTCGCGGGCCCGGCGGGCCAGGAGGGGCTCGCTGTCGACGGTCGACTCGACGGAGACGGCGGCGTTGTTCGGTTCGACGGCCGCCACCCGGTCGCTGGCGACGCGGGCGAACTCCCGGACCGCCGCCTCGGGGTCGGGCAGGTTGATCAGCAGCGCCTGACAGACCACCAGGTCGACGGCGTCGTCGGCGAACGGGAGGCGGGTCGCGTCCCCGCGGACGACCGGCTGGCCGACCCGTTCCAGCAGGCCCGCGTCGGCGTCGAGGCCGACGACGGTCCCGCCGGTCTCCTCGCGCAACACCCGCGTGAGTTCGCCGGTGCCACAGCCGACGTCGAGCACCCGCTCGCAGTCGGCCAGGCGGAGGTCGACAAGCGCCTCGCGGGAGTCGGCCCACATCCCCGTCCGCGTCGTCTCCAGGTAGTCGGCGGAGAACCGTCGCACACTCACAGGGAGTCGGGTCGCGGGCAAAAGTGCAGCGGTCAGCGGCGCTACGAGTCGCGCAGCTCGCGGACCCGCTGGATGTTCCACGGGTAGCTCTTCCCGTCTTCCGTGGGCGTCTCGAGCACTATCGGCACGTCTCTGATGGCGTCGTGATTGACGAACGCGCGCATGCCGTCGTCGCCGATCTCTCCCTTACCCACGTGGGCATGTTCGTCCTTGTTCGTCCCGCAGGCGTGCTTGGAGTCGTTGAGGTGGACGCAGGCCAGGTCCTCGAAACCGACCACGTCGTCGAACTCCGCCAGCGTCTCCGCGACCGCCTCGGGCGTCGAGAGGTCGTACCCGGCCGCGAACGCGTGGGCGGTGTCCAAACAGAACTCGATGTCCAGGTCGGTCCGCTCGCGGACCGTCGCGAGGTGCTCGAAGTCGCCGCCGAGCTTCGTGCCGCTGCCGGCGTCAGATTCCACGAGCACGGTGACGCCGTCGGGCACGTCCAGTTCGTCCAGCGCGCTCGCGGCGTTCGAGAGGCCGCCGTCGACGCCCGCACCGGTGTGGGCACCCAGGTGGACGTTGACGTACTCGACGTCCAGCGTGGCCGCGGCGTCGACCTCCTGCTGCATGGAGTCGACGGACTTCTCGCGGAGGTCGTCTTTGGGCGTACAGAGGTTCACGAGATAGGACGAGTGGATGACCCACGGGCCGACGCCGTGCTCCTCGGAGAGCGAGCGGAACCGCGCTGCTTCCCCGTCCTCGATGTTGGGGTCCTGCCAGACCTGCGGCGAGTGCGAGAATATCTGCCCGCAGTTGCCGCCGTATTCGACCTGCTCTTCGACGGCGTTGAACGCGCCGCCCGCGATGGAGGTGTGTGCGCCGACTCGTACCATGCTCCGGGGTGGGGGAGCTGGCACAAAAGAGGTTCCGGAGTCGGCGGTCAGGGCGCCCGCCGCACCCACTCGTCCGCGGCGTACTTTTCGACGGCGAGGGCACGGGCACGCGCCAGTTCCGCGTCGGTCCAGGTCCCTTCGTGGGCACCACACCACTCGGTCAGCGTCTCGTGGAGCGTCTCGACCGCCTCGTCGCGCGAGACGTCGACGTACTCGTCGATGGCACCCACGCGCTCGCCGAACGCGCCCGGGTCCGGCTTGCCGGCGAAACAGCCACAGTGGCGCTCGGGCCGCAGCGAGAACGAGAGCGATCCGTGCTGGACGACGGCCTCGCGCTGGCGGTACTGGGCGTTGCCGCTGATCTTCCGGCCGTCGGGGCCGACGACGTCGTGGGCCGGGTGGAGCGCCCGGAGGTAACAGGCCGGGTGATAGATCGCCTCGCGTTCGCGCTCGACGAAGTCCGCGTCGACGCCCAGCCGGCCGAACGCGTCCAGTACCGGCTCACAGAACAGTTCGTAGCAGTCCATGAGGTTCCCGGGGACGGCGTCGGCGGGGGCGACGATGCCATACGAGATGTCGCCGACCGAATCGTGGTAGATGGCGCCGCCGCCGGTCGGTCGGCGCGTGACGCCGACGCCCTCGCGCTCGCAGTAGTCCCAGTCTATCGTCTCGGGGTCCTGGTTGTACCCCAGCGAGAGCGTGTCGGGCCAGGTGTACACCCGGACCGTGGCCGGGCCACCGTCGGCGACGGTCTCGGCGGCCACCTCCTCGAGGGCCATCGTCGTCGGGCCCGGGTGGCGCTCCTCGCCGACGACGCGCCACTCCAGGGCCGAGAGGTCGGTCATCGACGGGTGTAGGTCGCTCGGGCCGATATGGGTTGCGCTAGGGTTGCCGGGTGCCGGTGTCGACGAGCCGTTCCATGACGCGGGCTTCGGCCTTCCGGAGGTGTTCGGCGGCGGTGCTGGGCGCACAGTCCAGCGCCGTGGCCACCTCCTCTGTGCTCCCGCGTCGGGGGTCGTCGTAGTAGCCACACTCGACAGCCGCCGAGACGGCGGCGAACTGCCGGTCGGTCAGCGTCGCTGTCGTGTCCAGCCGGCGACTCGAGTACGTGCCCACCTCCCGGACGTCGACCGTGGCCCACGCCGGCAGGGCTTCGAGGGCGCGCTGGACCGTCTTCCCGGGCCCCACCAGGGTGAGGCCGACCGTGCCGTCGGCCCGGTAGGCGACGGGCGAGACGGGCACGAGGCCGACCTGCAAGAGCGCGTCGACGAGGTCCCGGTCCGTCCCCGTGGGACGGTCCCTGACATAGAGGTAGAACGTCTCGTCGGGACACGTCGAGATGGCGTACTCCACGACCGAGTCGGTCCGCTCCAGGGCCGCCCGGTAGGGGTCGGGCGGGAAGCCATCGACGTGGAAGAGCAGCGTCTGGACGTCCTCGCCGACCTCGTTGCCACGCACGAGGTAACTCGCCTCGTAGCCGTCGTGTTCGACGACGAACTGGTGCATCGGATGGCGGACGTCGGCGTCCATCGCGAGCGAGAGGCTGACGTACTTCACGGCGGCCGTTCGACCCCTCTTGATAAATAAGCCTCGCCGTTGGGGCATCAGACACAGGGGGCGGCGTCGCAAATCGGCACCCACGAGATGTCACAGACAGTCCGTGTCGACGCTGTCGAGTCGACGCCGCTCGTCGACCCCATCCGCGAGCACGTCGTCGCGACCGACGACCACGAGCACGCGCCTGCAGTCGTCGTCCGCGCCGACGAGGTCCAGACGGTGCTCTCGAAGCTGAAAGCCGAGTCCGGTCTCGATCACTGTGCCACCGTCACCGCACAGGAGTACGACGACCGCTACGAGTCAATCTATCACCTGCGGCGCTACGACGACCCCACGACGGAGCTGTCGGTAGTCGTCCCCACGACGAAAGACGACCCGACGAGCGAGTCGGCCGCCCCCGTCTACCCGACGGCGGCGTGGCACGAACGGGAGGCCTACGACCTCGTCGGCATCGAGTACGAGGGGCACCCCGACCTCCGGCGTATCCTGCTCCCCGAGACCTGGCAGGGCCACCCCCTCTCGAAGGACTACAACCAGGACCAGCCCCAAATCGTCACCTACCGCGAGCACGAGCGCATCCTCGAGGACCGGCGCGAGGGTCCGGAGACGCTGCACCTGAACATGGGCCCCCATCACCCATCGACCCACGGTGTGCTCCACCTCGAGGTGTCACTGGACGGGGAGCAGGTCGCCGACATCGCCCGACATCGGGTACATCCACCGCTGTGAGGAGCAGATGTGCCAGTCGAAGACCTATCGCCACCAGATCATGCCGTACCCCGACCGATGGGACTGGAGCGGGGCCGGCCTGCTGAACGAGTGGGCGTACGCCCGAACCGCCGAATCCCTCGTGGGCATCGAGGTTCCGGAGTACGCACAGGTCATCCGGACGATGTGTGGCGAGTTCTCGCGCATCCTCGGACACCTGCTCGCGGTCGCGACCTACGCGCTGGACGTCATCGGCGAGTTCACGCCCGTCTTCCAGTGGGGCGTCCGGGACCGCGAACTCGTCCAGGACGTCCTCGAGGACCTGACCGGCCAGCGCCTGATGTTCAACTACTTCCGCCTGGGCGGGGTCGCGTGGGACCTTCCGGAGCCGCGCGAGGCCTTCTTCGAGAACATCCGGGCGTTCCTCGAGGACCTGCCGACCAAACTCGAGGAGTACCACACACTGCTCACCGGGAACGAGATCATCCAGGCGCGGACGGTCGGCACCGGCCACCTCCCGGCGGAGACGGCCCGAGCGTACGGCTGTACCGGGCCCGTCGCACGCGGGTCGGGCGTCGACTACGACCTGCGGCGGGACGACCCCTACGGCTACTACGACGAACTCGACTGGTCGGTCGTCACCGAGGACGAGGGCGACAACTTCTCGCGCCTGCTCGTCCGCCTCCGGGAGGTCGAGGAGTCCGCGAAGATCATCGACCAGTGCGTGGACCTGCTGGAGGAGTGGCCCGAGGCAGATCGCGAGATACAGGCCAACGTCCCGCGGACGATTCGGCCCGACCCCGACCGAGAGATCTACCGCGCCGTCGAGTCCGCCAAGGGCGAGCTGGGCATCTACATCCGCACCGACGGCACCGAGACGCCCGCCCGCTTCAAGATTCGCGGTCCGTCGTTCTCGCACGTGCAGGTACTCCCCGAGATGGCCCGTGGGGAGTACGTCGCCGACCTCGTGGCCACCCTCGGCAGCCTCGACCCCATCATGGGCGACGTGGATCGGTGACCCCGACGCACACCGCCGAGGCTGTTTTCCCTCTCGCGCGCCTACATACGTGAGATGACAGCACAAGCGACGTTCGCCGGGGGCTGCTTCTGGTGTACCGAGTCCGTGTTCAAGCAGATCAAAGGCGTGACGGACGTCGTCTCGGGGTACAGCGGCGGTCACGTCGCGAACCCCAGTTACGAGGCCGTCTGTCGCGAGGAGACCGGCCACGCCGAGTGCGTCCAGGTCACCTACGACCCCGACGTGGTGAGCTACGAGGAACTGCTCGCAGTTTTTTTCACCACCCACAACCCGACGACGCTGAACCGCCAGGGCAACGACGTCGGCACCCAGTACCGGTCGGCAATCTTCTACCACGACGAGACCCAGCGCGAGACCGCGGAGGCGTTCATCGAGGACATCCAGCCCGGCTACGACGACGCCATCGTCACCGAGGTCGAACCACTCGAGGCGTTCTACCCCGCCGAGGAGTACCACCAGGACTACTTCGAGAAGAACCCCACCCAGGCGTACTGCCGGATGACCATCCCGCCGAAACTCGAAAAGCTCGAGGAGAAGCACGCGGAACTGCTGGCGTGAGCTTTGACTTCACCACGGACGTCGCGGTGCGGTACCGGGACGTCGACAGTTACGGTCACGTCAACAACGTCACCTACGGAACGTACTTCGAGGAGGCCCGCATCGACTACCTCGAGTCGGTGGTCGGCCGCGAGGACAGCGCGACCCTCACCGGCGGCGACGGGGAGGGGACCGGCATCGTCATCGCCAACCTCCAGATCGACTACGAACGGTCGATAACGATGACCGACAGCGTCGCCGTCGCCGTCAGGGTGACCCGCCTGGGTGAGAAGAGCTTCACCCTCGAGTACGAACTGCGCGATGAGGGCGCCGTCGCGGCCACCGGCGAAACGACGGTCGTCACCTACGACCGGGCGGCGCAGGCGCCGCGCCCGATTCCGGACCACTGGCGCGAGGCCATCACCGAGTTCGAGGGGCTCTGAAACGGCGCTGACAGCGGTCAGGCCCACACGCGCCGACGGACCGCGGCGAGTGTGTCGGCCTGCCGGACGAGGACGCTCCCGACGACGCTCGTCACGAGGACGTAGCCGACGGTGAACGCGGGGATGACCTCGGTGAGAATCGGCGTCGTTCCGGCGGTCGCCAGGAAGGCGGCGATGACGAGCGAGAACTCCCCTCTCGGGGTGAGCGCGGTGCCCATCCGGACGGCCCCGTCCGGGTCAAGGCCGAACGCGCGCCCCGCGTAGTAGCCGCTGACGACCTGCCCGCCGAGGGTCACGACGCTCGCGACGGCGATGAACGGCCCGACCCGGCCCACGACCCCCGGGTCCGTCCGGACGCCGACCCACACGAAGAACGCGACGGCGAAGACGTCCCGGACGGGCGCGAGGTACCGTTCGGCCTCCGGGAGGAGGCCGGCGTTCCGGAAGACGCTGCCGGCCAGGAACGCCGCCACGGCCTCGCTGGTCCGCGTGAGCACGCCCAGTCCGCCGACGACAGCCGTGGCACCCAGGGAAGCGAGGACGAACAGCTCGCTCCCGAGCGGCCGGAAGGCGCGCTCGACGACGTCGCTGCCGTGCAGCGAGACCGCCGTGAGGGCGACCAGGAACGAGAGGCCAGCCAGCAACGCGGCGGCCAGCGACCACCCCGACCCACCACCGACGACGGCCGAGAGGACGCCGAACAGTCCCGCCGTCACGAGGTCCTCGACGACGACGAGCCCGAAGATGGCGTCGCCCTCCGGCGTACCGATCCACCCGAAGTCGAGGACCGACCGGGCGACGATGGCCGTCGAGGAGTTGAACACGACGAGTGCGAGGAAGGCCGTCTCGAGCAACGAAAAGCCCGCGGCAAGGCCCAGCAGTGCCCCGAGACCGAGGCTGATGCCGACGTCGACGGTCCCGGCGCGGGCGAACGCCCACCGGTTCGCGAGCAGGTCGGTGACGGTGAGTTCGAGCCCGACGAAAGAGGAGCAAGACGACGCCCACCGCCGCGGGGAGCGAGAGCAGCGTCGGGAGCGGGACCCCGACGGTCAGGACCCCGAGGCCGAATCCGAACGGCCCGACGAGGACGCCAAAGAGGATGTAGACCGGGAGGACCGACTGCCCGACGGCCTGGGCGGCGCGAGCGAGCACGACGAGGGCCAGGAGCGCGAGTCCCAGGACGAGCAGCGGGTCCGTCACGCGACTACGTGAGCAACTCCGTCAGCCGGTCGTGTGCCTCGTCGCTCCCGACGGTGACCAGGACGTCACCGGCACGAAGCACCGTGTCGGCGGTCGGGTTCCCGATGGTCCGGTCGCCTCGCTGGACGCCGATGACGAGGACGCCAGTCTCGCTCCGCAGCGCGCTCTCGCCGAGGGACAGCCCGACGAGCGGGTCGTCCTCGGTGAGTTCGACCCACCGGATACGTGCGTGGTCCAGGGTGTCGCCGAGTTCGTCGGCGACCGGCGTGAAGTACGTCCCGTCGAATATCTCGGCTATCTTCCGGGCCTGGGGCTCGGAGAGGGTGAACAGCCGCTCGCTGTCGTCGTCCTCCTCCGCCCGCCAGAAGGTCTCGCGTCTGCCGTCGTTGTAGAGGAGGACGGTCAGCCGGCGCCCGTCGGCGAACTCGACAGTGTACCGCCGGCCCACGCCGGGAAGTTCGGTCTCGAAGACGCGCATACCGGAGTAACGGCCACCGCCTACTTTGTTATTTGCTATCTCTGCACAAACAGTCCGGTGGCCGACCGCGGCAGGCACGTCGACCCTGGACAGACGAAGCCGGCACCCCGGAAGCCCCGGAACGGGACGCTGGCGGCGTCCTCCACCGGTCCACTATCCTCGATTTAATATAGCGGAGTGGAGTTTATCCCCGTCGCCCCGGCAAACGCGTCGCGCTTTTACGAGTCGGGCGACTACGGCACGCTAATGGTCCAGAACGTCGCTTCCGTGATGGCCGAACTGGAGGCCGAGGACTTTCACCTGCTCTCGGGCGTCGAGCAGGGGATGCGGTTCTCGGAGTTCGTCGACCGGGGGAAACTCACCGACTTCTCCGGCCTGACCGAAGAGAACGTCGACTACCGACTGGACCGCTGTGAGGACCGGGGGCTCGTCGAGCGAAAGACCATCCAGTACGAGGGATTCAAACTCACCTTCGAGGGCTACGACGCGCTCGCGCTCCACACGTTCGTCGAGCGAGACACCATCGAGGGCATGGGCGCCCCCCTGGGAGTGGGCAAGGAGAGCGACGTCTACGAGGTCACGTCGTACAAACCCCTGGCCCTGAAGTTCCACCGGGAGGGCTACACCAACTTCCGGGAGGTGATGCGCGAACGGGATTACACCTCCGACCGGGACCACGTCTCCTGGCAGTACACGGCCCGGAAGGCCGCAGAACGGGAGTACGAGGCACTCGAGACGCTGTACCCCGACGTCTCTGTCCCCCAGCCCATCGACGCGAACCGCCACGCGATCGTGATGGAGAAAGTCGACGGTGTCGAGCTCTCGCGGACCGGCCTCACCGACGGCCAGGTCGTCCCCATCCTGGAGCTCGTCCTCGAGGAGATGCAGTCTGCCTACCGCGAGGGGTTCGTCCACGCGGACATGAGCGAGTACAACGTCTTCGTCACGAACCAGGGGTCGTCGTCTTCGATTGGCCCCAGGCGGTGCCGACCGACCACGAGAACGCGCGCGAACTGTTGACGCGTGACGTGGACAACATCGTGAGCTACTTCGAGCGGAAGTATCCGGCCGTCGTGGGTGACGTCGACGTCGAAGGCGTCGCCGAGGCGGTGGCGGCGGCGGCGTTCGACTCGCTGTCGCCGTATCTGGACTGAGGCGGGATTTCACGGATTTCTGGTGTCCTGGGCCGCGAGTAGCCACGATGGCGCCGCTCGAGCCAGCACTGATAAATCGCATATCGCGATATCAAATCTAGATTCGCGGCCACCTCCGGCACACAGCACACCGGCGGTCTGTGGGCCGCTCGTGGTCGAATTCGTCAAAAGGACTATCTCGGTGCCGGCCGATGTGGACGTATGTCACTCGACCGACTATCGGAGTTCGACGCCCGGCCCGGAGCCGGCGATGTCGTCGACGGCGAACTCGCGGTGACCGACGACGTACTGGTGAAAGCCTTCGCGCTCGGGCCGGGAGCGACGGTCGAGCCACACGACCACGCCGAGTCGACGAACGTCTTCCACGTCGTCGAGGGTACCGTGGTCGTGATACAGGACGACGCGGAAGCGCAAATCCGGGCGCCCGGCGTCGTGTTGAACGAGCGCGGGCAGGCCCACGGCCTCCGCAACGAGAGCGACGAGCGAGCCGTCGTCACCGCGAGCCTCTGTCCGCTCCCGTGACGTGACCGAAAAACGGACCGGTCAGTAGTCGGTCTGGCCCTGGTTCTGGGCGATAGCGTCGTCGAGCCAGTCGGGGTCCTCGACCGACGTCGAGCCCAGGTCGGTCACCGTGTAGCGCCAGGTGGCCGAAACGGGCTGTCCGTCCTCCGTCTCGCCGGTCATGGTCCACTCGGTCGAGCGTGCGATGCCGTCGCGGTCGATCAGGACGACGACGGTGAAGTCGGTGACCGTGACGTTCTCTTCGGCTCCGAAGGTCGTCGTGCCGTACTGTCGCCAGACGGTCGGGTCGGAGTAGACGAAGCGGTCGACGGTGGTCCCGTCGAAGGACTCAGTGCCGTCGTGCCGCGCGTCGTCGAACTCGTCGTAGCCGGTCATGCCCTGGCTGAGGGCGTTCTCGACCAGATCGGTGTCGTCGGGTCGCACCTGGTAGAACGCCTGTTCGCCGTCGCCGAGTTTCGTGTAGGCCGTGCCGTCGGCGTAGAACGTCTCGAACTCGACGGCCTCGGCGTCGCCGACGATCGAGAACGACTCGGCGGAGCGCTCGGCGTCGAGGTCGACGGAATAGGTGCGCTCTATCGAGGACGTCGTCCCGTTGCTGTCGGTCATCTCGAAGTACAACCGGGCGGTGAAGCTCCCGGCGTCACGGAGCGCCTGCTCCGAGTCGGTGACCGCGAACGACTGGTCCGGGCTGTCGCCGTCGCTGCCGCTCGATCCGGCGTCGCCGGCCGAGCCGTCGCCGCCACCGGTCCCGTCGTTGCTGCCGGCCGCGCCGCCGTCCCCGTCCTCGGAGACGGCAGCGCCGCCACAGCCCGCGAGGAGGACCAGCAGCGCGACGAACACTGTCAGAACTGTACGTGAACTCATCAGACTAGAGACGCGTGGATACCAGATAAGGTTATATGGTTGATATGATAGCGCCGACCACACCCGAACCACCCAAGCACCGGTCGCTGTCGACGGGGACGCGAGACCGGGTTCGGCGGCCTCGTGGACGGCATCGATGGCGGTCCTGCCCACCAGTGATAGATCCCGTCAAGGGAAACAGCCATCTCGATGGCGACGCCTCGAGCCGTCTCGGTCGAACTGTCGACCGGGAACAGCCCACCGCAGTGGCCGCTCTCAGGTGGCACAGAAGCACGTGGACGGCGCCTGGCGGCGACGACGGCCGGGATTTAGAGCCAGTCCGTGTCGGGGTCGATGCGGTCCGGCGGCGTCTCGCCGGCCAGGACCGCACGGACGTTGTCGGCGACGGTGCGGTTCAGGTCCGCTCGGGCCTCGACGGAGTACCATCCGGCGTGAGGGGTGACGATACAGTTGTCGAGGCCCACCAGCGGGTTGTCGCTGCTCGGCGGTTCCGCTTGCAGGACGTCGAGACCGGCAGCCGCGATGTCACCTGCTTCCAGCGCTTCGGCGAGGGCGGTCTCGTCGACTAGCCCACCACGGCCCGTGTTGACGAGCACGGCGTGGTCCTGCATGGACGCCAGCGCGTCGGCGTCGACCATCTCGCGCGTGCCGTCGGTCAGCGGTGCGTGCAGGGAGACGTAGTCCGCGTGCGCGTACAGGTCCTCCAACGGGACCTTCTCGACGCCGTCCGCGGCCATCTCTGCGGCGTCGACGTACGGGTCGAAGGCGACGACCTCGAGGTCGAACCCACGGAGGCGCTCCCGGACCTGCCGGGCGATGGGGCCGTAGGAGACCAGCCCGAGGGTCCGGCCGGGGACACGGTACAGCGGCCGGCTGCGCTCCCAGCCCCAGTCGCCCGCCGCGACGTCCCGGTCGTAGCCGGCGACGTTGCGAACGCAGTCCAGGAGCAGGGCGACGGTGTGGGTCGCCACTTCCGTCGTACAGTAGTCGGGGGCGTTCGTGACGGTGACCCCGTGGTCCGCGGCGGCCGCGACGTCGACGTTGTCGATGCCGACGCCGGCCCGCGCCACCACCTCCAGGTCGTCGAGTTCGGCGAGGATAGCGGCGGTCACCGGCGTGTTCACGTCGACGACGAGGCCGTGGGCGCCGCTGGCCGCCGCGACGAGTTCGTCTTCGTCACCCGTTTCGGCGGTGGTTACCTCGGCGTCGAGTGCCTCGTCGAGCTGTGCGACGTCTATCATCGGGTCGTCGCTGGCGACCACTCGCTTCATACGCCGAGTGTTGGTCTCCCGCTATATAACGGCCCCTGGCGTTCCCGGGCGCCTGGAATCGTCACGATCGTCTGTGAGCAGCTCACGTCGGTAAACCACATGTCGGGATAGGAAATCGACTCGGCGGGACCCTGTGAGGATGCCACAGCCCCGGGACAGTTCGAACCGTTTAAGCCGCCGAGTCCAGAATCTCCAGTAACTCGCTGGACGACGGGCGCCAGCGGGCACCTGCGTGTGCAGGTCGGGATGTGAGGCGCTCGGGGCCGAGCCCCGCAGGCCTTGAACCACGCAACGCCCGTGGTGATACACATGGCACGAAGTGCATACTCGTACATCCGAGACGCCTGGAAGAACCCGGGTGACGGCAAGCTCGCAGAGCTCCAGTGGCAGCGACAGCAGGAATGGCGCAAGCAGGGCGCCGTCGAGCGCATCGAGCGCCCGACCCGCCTCGACAAGGCCCGCTCGCAGGGCTACAAGGCCAAGCAGGGGATCGTCGTGGCGCGCGTCTCCGTCCGGAAGGGCAGCGCGCGCAAGCGCCGACACAAGGCCGGGCGCCGCTCGAAGCGCCAGGGCGTCACCCGCATCACGCGCCGGAAGGACATCCAGCGCGTCGCCGAGGAACGCGCCGCCCGCGTCTTCCCGAACCTCCGCGTGCTGAACAGCTACTCCGTCGGCCAGGACGGCCGGCAGAAGTGGCACGAGGTCATCCTCGTCGACCCCGAGCACGCAGCCATCCAGAACGACGACGATCTCAACTGGATCTGTGAGGACCACCAGGCAGACCGCGTCTTCCGCGGGCTGACCGGTGCCGGCCGCCGCAACCGCGGCCTCTCGAAGAAGGGCAAGGGCACGGAGAAGACCCGGCCGTCCCTGCGCAGCCAGGGCGGCAAGGGCAAGTAACGCCCCGGACACGAGCCACGATTTCTTCGGTCGGACCGGCCTGCAGCGGCCGCGCCGCCGTCCCCTGTATCGCGAGGCGACCCACAGGCTGGAGCGTGTGGAAGCCGGTGGCCAGCGCGTTCTGAATCGAGAGTGGTGTGAATTCGGAACTACCTCAGGTCGTTACGTCCCCAGATTCCCGATATATAGTACCAAAAATGGGGTTTCGAGAGAATATTTTCGCCTTTAAGACATTTTCGAGGTGCGTATCGCCGCCTCTGCCGCCATCTGCCACTCACGTATCGAAGGTTATCATCCCTTTGACCACATCCGACTCCATCGATCGCTGGAAGGCGGCGTCGATGTCGGAGAGCGGGGCCTCGAAGTCGACGATGCCCTCGACGTCGACGACGCCGTCGGCGAGCAGGTCGACGGCCGCATCGTAGGTGTTCTTGTAGCGGAACGACCCGTGGACGTCGAGTTCGTTGTCGATGATGTCGAGGACGTCGATGGGGATGGTCGCCTCGGAGGCGAGGCCGACGAGGACGACGCTACCGCCCCGGCGGACGACATCGAACGTGCTCTCGATGGACGGAGCGGCGCCCGAGGCCTCGACGACCACGTCCGCCCCGACGCCGTCGGTGTGGTCGTCGACGGCCGCCTCGAGGTCCGTCTCGGTGACGTCGACGGTCAGGTCGGCGCCGCGTGCCTCGGCGACGGCCAGTTTCTCCGGGACCACGTCGGTGAGGACGACGTCGGTGGCGCCCGCGGCGCGGGCGGCCTCCATCACCAGCAGGCCGATGGGGCCCGCACCCGTGACGACGACGGTGTCGCCCGTCTCGACGTCGCCGCGCCGGACGGCGTGGATACCGACGCTGAGCGGTTCACAGAGCGCTCCCTCGGTGGTCGAGACGGTCTCGGGCAGCTTGTAAGCGAAGTCGGCCGGCCACGAGACGTACTCGGTGAAGGCACCGTCGTGTGGCGGCGTCGCCATGAACGTGACCTCCTCGCAGAGATGGTAGTCCCCGCGTTTGCAGTGGGCACAGCGGCGACAGGGGACGCCCGGTTCCAGCGCGACCCGGTCGCCGGCGGCCAGGTTCCTCACCTCGTCGCCGACGGCCACGACCTCGCCGGCGCTCTCGTGGCCCAGCACCAGCGGGTTCTCGACGACGTAGTCGCCGATACGACCGTGTTCGTAGTAGTGGACGTCGGACCCGCAGATGCCGATGTCGCGGACGGCGACGAGCACCTCGTCGGGGGCCGGCTCCGGTCTGGGACGGTCCGTGAGCTCGAAATCGGTCGGTTCGACTAGAACTGCGGTTCGCATACGGCAGTGTGGGTCGGTGCCCTACTAAAAGCGTGGGGTCACCACTCGGCGACGCTCCCGTCGGCGTGGTGCCAGACCGGGTTGTACCAGTTGACCTCCGCCTGGGCCTGCTCCCGGACGGTTCCCTCGTCGACCTCGATGCCCAGTCCCGGACCGGTCGGGCGCTCGACGTAGCCGTCCGCGAACTCGAAGGTCGTGGGGTCCTCGAGGAGGCCGAGTCGCTTGCTCGACTCGGGGTCGTCCACGCCGAGGTCCTGTTCCTGCATCACGATCCCCTGGGCGCTAAAGCCCACCTGGAGGTGGGCCGCGAAGGCGATGGGCCCCAGCGGGCAGTGAGGGACGACGGTGACGTCGAATGCCTCGGCCATCGAGACGAGTTTCTTCATCTCGCTGATGCCACCGAGGTGGGTCAGACAGGGCTCGATGACCGAGACGGCGTCGTCGACGAACAGCTGCTTGAAGTCGTACCGGGAGTAGAACCGCTCGCCCGTCGCGATGGGGACGGTGGTCTGTTCGCTGAGACTGGCGAGCAGTTCGGAGTGTTCGGGCAAGACGGGCTGGTCGACGAACATCAGGTTGTACGGTTCGAGTCGCCGGACCAGCTCGCGGACCATCGCCTTCGAGACGCGGCCGTGGAAGTCGACGCCGATGAAGCAGTCGTCGCCGACGGCGTCCCGGACGGCCCTGATGCGGTCGAGGGCGTGGTCGACCGTGTCGGCGGTCTCGAGCGGCCGGAACTTCCGGGCGACGTTGAACTTGAGCGCCCGATACCCCCGTTCGTATCCCTGCCGGGCGGACGCGGCGATGTCTTCGGGGTCGTCGCCGCCGATCCACTGATAGACGAGCATCCGGTCGCGGACGTGGCCGCCCAGCAGCTGGTGGACCGGGGCGTCGTGGTGACGGCCCTTGATGTCCCACAGCGCCATGTCGATGCCCGACAGTGCGCTCATCAGCACCGGGCCGCCGCGGTGGTAGCCTCCCTGGTAGAGCTTGCGCCAGTGGTACTCGGTCCGGCGGGGGTCCCGGCCGAGCAGGTGCCCCTCGACGAGTTCGGTCACCGCCGACCGCACCGTCTCGAGACGACCGGGGACAATCGGCTCGCCCCACCCGGCGACCCCCGTGTCCGTCTCCAGTTTCAGCAGTAACCACCGGGGCGGCACGGCAAACAGCTCGTAGTCGGTGATTTGCATGCGTGGTCAATAGGGGAGTATCCACTTGAAATGGCTGGTCCGGAGCCACCGCTCACCGACTGCGAGTCGAAAACGACGGCGCACGTCGCGGGGTTACTGACTGACCGACTGCATCCGCTCCTCGAGCGCGACCTCGGCCTCTTCCCCGAGTGGCGCTGGTGGATGGTCTCGCCCGACCCGGCGTCGAACAGGTGGACGTCGTCTGCCGGGATGTCGACGTAGACGGTCTGTTCCTCCGAGATGGGGCGCTGACCGTCCGTCTCGACGATGAACGTCTGGTCGTGATCCTGGTTGGACGCCTGCAGGTAGACGTAGGAGATGCTCCCCATCGGCTCGACGACGTCGACGACGGCCTCGAACTCGGTGCCGACGGTCGGTTCGTCGTGCAGGGAGATGTCCTCCGGACGGACGCCGAGGGTGAGCGCGGTCCGGTCGCCGACGGCCGTCTGCATCCGGTCGGTCAGGTCGAAGTCGAAGCCGTCGGCCCGGAGCGTGCCGCCCTCGACGGTGCCATCGAAGAAGTTCATCGACGGCGACCCGAGGAAGCCGGCGACGAACTGGTTCGACGGGCGGTAGAAACACTCGAGCGGGGTCCCGACCTGCTGGATCTCCCCGTAGTTCAAGATCACAAGCCGGTCGCCCATCGTCATCGCCTCCGTCTGGTCGTGGGTGACATACAGCGTCGTCACGTCCAGGTCGTTCTGGAGGCGGTTGATCTCGGTGCGCATCTCCGCGCGGAGCTTCGCGTCCAGGTTACTGAGCGGCTCGTCCATCAGGAAGACGTTCGGGTCCCTGACGATGGCACGGCCCAGCGCGACGCGCTGTTGCTGGCCACCGGAGAGCTCGCCGGGGCGGTTGTCGAGCAGGTCGCCGATACCCATCATCTCGGCGGCTTCGGTGACCTGGCGCTCGATCTCGTCCTCGGAGAGGTCCGTGGACATCTTCAGTCCGAAGGACATGTTCTCCTCGACGGTCATGTTGGGGTACAGCGCGTAGTTCTGGAACACCATCGCGATGTCCCGGGCGCGCGGCCCGAGCTGGTTGACGAGGGTGTCGCCGATGTGGATGTCGCCCTCGGACTGCGTCTCGAGCCCCGCGACGATGCGCATGAGCGTCGACTTCCCGCTGCCCGAGGGGCCCACGAAGACCATGAACTCGCCGTCGTGGATGTCCAGGGAGACGTCGTCGACCGCCACGATGGACTCGTCGCCCTCTCCGAACCGCTTCGTTACGTCGTCGATTGTGATACGAGCCATTAGTGAACCTCCGTCGTGCGGCTATTTACCGCCACCGCATGGGCGTGGTCAGCGAGCAGTACGCGCCGTGTCGTGGGAGTCGTGCTCATTCTTTGATCACCACACCGAAGCTGAGTCCGGCGGCGAGGTACTTGTTCACCGCAATCAGGAAGATGGCCACCGGGATAATCATCGACATCGAGGCCGCCGCCAGCATCGACCACTCGATGGACCGGGAGCCGATGAAGGAGTAGACGAACAGCGTCACCGGCACCGCCTCGAAGCTCGTCAGCACGAGCCCGAAGAGCAACTCGATCCACGCGAAGATGAAGCTGATGATGGCCACGGAGAAGATGCCGGGTTTGGCCGCCGGCAGGACGACCTTCATGAAGCCCTGGAACTGTGTGGCTCCGTCGACCCGAGCGGCCTCCTCCAGCGTCTCGGGGATGCCGTCGAAGAACGCCTTCATCACCCACACGACCAGCGAGAGGTTGATACTGATGTACATCAGCACCATCCCGATTCGGGTGTCGAACAGGTTGAGCTCCCGGAAGATGATGAAGAAGGGGAGCACGACGGCGATGGGCGGGAGCATCCGCGAGGAGAGAATCCACACAAGAATGTCCCGCTCCATCGGGACGTCGTACCGCGAGAGGACGTACGCCGCCGGCACGCCGATGAGCAGGACGAGGATGACCGACGCCCCGACCATGACGAGACTGTTGACGAACGCCCCGACGAAGTCCGACTGCTGGACGAGCTCCAGGTAGTTGAAGACCGTCGGCAGGAAGATCCAGTCCGGCGGGAGCGAGTTGGCCTGCCCCGGGGGTTTCAGCGACATGGAGGCGAGCCAGTACAGCGGGAACAGCACGATAAAGGACCACAGCAGGAGCAGGCCGTGTCGGACGACCGTCACGAGCGTCTCCCGCGTGTCTTTCTCGAGCATCTGTTCCGAACCCGGTTCGATGTCCTGGGTCGCCATCAGTCCCACACCCCCTCGAAGCCGACCTTCGCGATAACGATGTTCGCGATGGCGATGACGAAGACGAGGTAGACGACTGCGATGGCAGCCGCCACCCCGACCTGGTTATTGATGAACATCTGTTCGTAGATGTTGATACTCACGAGCTGGGTCGCCGTCCCCGGACCGCCCTGGGTCAGGCCGTATACCACGCCGAAGGTCCGGAACAGGTCGATCATCCGGATGAGGGTGGCGACAAACACCACCGGCTTCATGTACGGGATGATGACGTGGACGTACCGGCGCCACAGCGGCGCTCCGTCGACCCGAGACGCCTCGACCAGCGTGTCGGGCACCGACGAGAGGCCGGCGTAGAAGATGATGAACATGAACGGCGTCCAGTTCCACGTGTCCAGCAGGATGACCGTCAGCAACGGCATGTCCGAGAGGAACGCCGGTGAGGCGAACGGGGTCGCCGAGTTGATGACATAGGGGATGATTCCGACCTCGGTGTTCAGCATCAGCCGACCGATGGTCGCGAGCGAGACGGGTGCCACTGCCATCGGCAGGATGAACAGGACCCGGTAGAACGACTTTATCGAACTGGAGTCGTCGACGCCGGCGACGAGTGCCGCCAGGAAAAAGCCCAGAAGGCTCTCTAGGGCCAGGGCGCTCACGACCACGGTGACCGTGATGACGAACGAGTGGAACGCGCCACCGCGGGTGAACGCCGTCCGGAAGTTGTCGAGGCCCGCGAACTCGGCCGCGAAGATGTTCGTCGTGGGCTCTTCGATCAGCGAGAGGTACAGGTCGTACGCACCGGGGAAGAAGGTGATGCTTACCATCACCAGCACCATCGGCGCGATGAACCAGTACGGGAGATACTCGTTCCACAGGTCGCTGAGTCTGCCGAGGCCCTGTGAATTGCTTGTTTCTGTTTGTGTTGGGGTACTCATGGATTATTGGAAATTGACCGGTGCGGTCTGTCGTCAGGCCTCAGCCGCTGTAGATGTCTTCGGCAGCCGCCGCAGCGTCCCGCATCGCCTTCGCAGCCTCCTTCTGGCCGGCGATGGCCCGCTGCAGTTCCTCGGAGTAGCGCTGACCCCACTCGGGGTACTTGCGGTCGAACGGGTCAGGCGCCGAGACACGGAGCGACTCGAGGGAAACCTGTGCGTAGTCCTCGCCGACCTTCGAGATGTAGTCCTCGTTCTCCCACGTGGACTCGCGCACGGAGAAGACACCGCTGCTCTCCGTGTTGATCCAGAGGTCCGTCGGTGGCGAGGTCGCCCAAAGCATGAACAGGAAGCCCTGCTTGGAGTTCTCGGCGTTCGTGGACGTCGAGATCTGCCAGTTGAACGCGTTGGGGTTCAGCTCGCCGCCTTCCGGCTTGGGCACCTTCGCGATCCGGACAGTGTCCTTGACGGCGGACTCGTCGTTGGTCAGGCCGCCCCAGAACATGTTGGCGTCGGCGACGATGTGGCCGGTCTGCCCCTCTGCCATCGCGGCCTGGACGTCGGACCAGGTCTGAGTCGACGCGCCGTCGGGCCCGTAGTCCTGCAGGAGGCTCGAGTAGTACTCGGCCGCCTCGATGACCCCGTCGGAGTCCAGCCCGGAGTCGTTCGGGAAGTCGGTCCAGAGGCTGGTCCCCTTCTGGCGCAGGAGCGTGTTCAGGATGTAGATGTTCATCCCGTAGCCCTTCTGCCCACGACCGGACGTTCCGGCGACGTCTTCGTTCTCGTGGAGGACCTTCGCGTTCTGGCGGTGCTGTTCCCACGTCTCGGCGACTTCCAGGTCGTGCTTGTCGTAGAGGTCCTGGCGGTAGAACTGGGTCTGAACCTCGACCGTGATCGGGAGGCCAGTCCAGTTGTCGCTGTAGCCACCACCGTGGGCCTGCCAGCGCGACCCCTCGAAGAGGTCGTCGGGCTGGTAGAAGCTCTCGTCGTACATGCTCTCGTCGTTGAAGTACGGGTCGAGCGGTTGGAGCCAGCCCTCCTCGCGGAACTGGTTGACGACCTGGTCCATGAAGAACACGTCGAACTGGCCGGCACCGGTACTCGCGTCGGTCTGGCGCTTGGTCCGGAACTGGTTCTCCGGCAGGATGTTCCACTGGACGTCGATACCGGTCAGTTCCTCGAAGACCGGGATGGCCGGCTTGATGGCCGAGACCCACGGGTGCTGGACGGCACCGATGTTGACCGTGTCACCCTCGAACTGCCGCCAGTCGATGTCGGCGCTGTCGTACTCGCTCAGTGAGATCGGGAGCTCGTCCTCCGAGCTGCCGTCGTTCGAGCTGCCGTCGCCGGACGAGCCGCCGTCGCTCGAACCGTCGCCGCCAGAGCCACCGTCACTGCCGCTGCCACCGTCGGAACCCCCTCGCGTACACCCCGCGAGACCCGCTGTGATTCCGACACCTGTCGCTTTCAGAAACTTCCGTCTGTTGGAATTACTTGGCATGTTCGGTTGCCTCACACTAAGCACATTGTTCATAGATAATAAAGCTACTCCCTTCCCCTCCGCGACAGTGGTTCCTCAGCAGCATTCGGCTCACCGAGCCAGACGAACCACTGCCCCACGCCACCGGTGCTTACTTTAGCCGCAATCGGTTCAGAGAGCCAGACAGCCCCACCCAGGGCCGGATGGGCAGCCGGCATGGGTGGGACTGAAAGGGGCGGCCAGCTGAACGACGGTGGACGACGCAAGCACTGGAGCGAACGCAGTGAGTGAAGCGCGCAGCGAGTTCGTTCGGAAGACCGGAGGTCTTCCGTGATGACGAAAGACGCAAAGCGTCTTTCGAACCACCCTTGAGTTCAGCCAGCAGAGCGAGACCGAAGGTCTCGCGGGCAATCGGACGCTTCGCGCCCGCTGACAGCCGGAGCTTTCTGTCTCTACAACCCGAATACCGTCTGAGTAACCACCGCCCCTCCGCCGGTGGAAAGTTTTTAATAGAGCCTCACACCATATCCGGGACGAGAAAGCCGATCGCTACACGCGTGGCGACCGCAGGAATCGGCCACGGTACGGCCCCCGACCGCCTGCAGACGGCCCACCAGCAGCCAAAGACTATGACACGAAACCTACCCAAGCACTCCCAGTATCGTTCACTCGCGTCACGGACACCCACGCGCGCCCGGGAGGGCGGGAACTGATGCGCGTCGCCGCCCTGACGGAGGTCGGTGAAATCGAGATCCAGGAACGGGAGCGACCCACGCCCGAACCCGACGAGGTACTCGTCGAGGTCGGTGCCTGTAGCGTCTGTATGACCGACTTCCACATGTATCACGGTACCTTCCCGGTGGACAAGCCGATGGTCCCGGGGCACGAGAGCGCCGGTACCGTCGTCGAGGTCGGTGCCGACGTCGACACCGCCGCGGTCGGCGACCGCGTCGCGGTCAACCCGACTGTCCCGTGTACCGTGTGTTCGTACTGTAAGGAGGGCGACACGCACCTCTGTGAGAGCAGCACGAGCATCGGTGGCGCCGCCGACACGGTCCGCGACGGCGCCTTCGCCGAGTACGTCAGGGTCCCCGAGATGTGCGTCGAGAACATCGGCGACATGCCCTTCGACCGGGCCGCCCTGGCCGAACCCCTGGCCTGCTGTGTCCACGGCGTCGAGGTGGCCGACATCACCCCGGGCGACAGCGTCGCCATCATCGGCGCGGGCCCCATCGGTCTCCTCCTCCTGCAGTCGTTCCGCAACGCGGGCGCCGGTCCCATCGTCGTCTCGGAACTGGACCCCGAGCGGCGGGAGGTCGCGAGAGAGCTGGGCGCGGACGCGGTCATCGACCCGAACGAGGCCGACCCGGAGACGGCGATTCCCGAGGCTGCCGGCGGGAAGGTCGACGTAGGCGCCGAGGCCATCGGTCTCGTGCCGACCATCGAACAGGCCAACGCCGTCACAGCCAACGGCGGGACCACGCTCATCTTCGGCGTGCCCGCCCAGGACGCGACGCTGGAGGTCAGCCCCTTCGACATCTTCTACCACGAGATCGACTACCGTGGCTCGTTCGCGCTCAACACGGCGGACTTCCAGCGAGCCATCACCATGCTCCGGACGGGGCGCATCGACGCCGACAGCGTCATTACCGAGCACATCGGCCTCGACGACATTCCGCGCGCGTTCGAGCGCATGGACGACGCGGAGGGATTGAAGAAAGTCGTCGACCCGAGCCGGACCTGAGGCCGGGGCCGGTCCGGCCACCGCATCTGCGCGTGACGGCGTCGTGAGCCTCGCGTACGGCGGTCCGCTTTGGGGGAGAGCGTGGCGGGCGCGACACGGCACGAGCGGTGTTCTGCAGAGCAGAAAGGATATGCTTCGTACCATTTCCGGGCCGGTAGAAAGGCAATAGTGGTTATTTATCATTATATACAACCCTATGTCATCTGTTACCATACACCTCGTGTTCTTTTCTAACGAACAAAGTTATACGTCGTCGCTCTGTACTGGCTGACAGCATGTCATCCGACCAGGACTACACCATCGACGCGACGGAGACCTCGCTCGACCTCCTCGAGACACTCGTCGAGTCGGACGAGCCAATGGGGGTGACCGCGCTCGCAGACAGTCTGAACGTCTCGAAGAGCGTGGTCCACAACCACCTCTCGACGCTACGGGCCCGGAACTACGTCTGCAAGCGGGGAACTCGCTACGAACCGGCGCTGTGCTCGCTTTACCTCGGAGCGAAGGCACTCCAGCGGTTACCCATCTACACGGCGGCCAAGCGGTATCTGGACAATCTCGCGTCGGCCGCCGGAGAGACCGCGGTGCTGTTCGTCCTGCAAGAAACCGTCGGTGTACCCGTCTACATCGCCGAGTCTCCGGACGGATGGGCACCGCGCTACGTCGTGGGCGAACGCCTCCCCCTGCACGTAAACGCCCCCGGAAAGGCCATGCTCTCGGCGCTCTCGGAGGAACGCCTCGATGCGATCGTGGCCGACACGGACCTCGTCGCGCCGACGAGCGCCACGATCACCGATCCCGACGCGCTGAAAGAGGCGCTTTGGGGCGTCCGCGACGAGGGGTTTGCGTTCTGCAGAGGAGAACAGTACGAGGGCATCGTCGGCGTCGCCGCGCCGGTGACGACCACCGAGGACGACCGCGTGGCCGCGCTGGGCGTCTGCGGGCCCGTGGACAGGCTGCACGGCCGGTATCTCGAGGAGGACATCCCCGGCCAGGTATTCAGTACGGCGAAGTCGATAGAGGTCGAGCTCACGGGACCGTGAAAATAACAGAGGTACACCCATTATTTTTGTAGACTTCTCCAGATTACTCACATAATCTCTCTTTTTGAGATTGTATATTAGTATTTCATTCCCAAAATACACCTATCTTCTCCGATAACTGATTTTGAAGTCTGAGAGATAGAATATAGCAGTATATTTAAATCACCTACTCTCATTTTCCCCATCTGCGCCTGTACTTGTATCCCTGTGTATCGGATTTCGAATCGTTCGACGAAGGTGCGAGTCCCACGAGCGGCGGCCGACTCAGGCCGCCGCCGACCAGATGTCCTGTTCGAGGTCCATCAGCGTGACGACGACGACGTGGGGGAGCGTCACCACAGCGATGAACACGAGATAGAGCGCGACCCACTCCGGGACCGTCTGTGGGGATCCGGGACGAGGACGGCGAGGCCGGTGAGCAACGCGAGCGACGCCACCGTGAGCGGAGCCGCGTCACGGGCGAACCGCCCGAGTGCACGCGCGGGGTGTCGGTTGCGGAGTGCGGTCGCCGCGCGGTCGTCGACCGCCAGCAGGCGGGCGACGTGACGCAGCGAGTGCCAGAGACAGAAGTAGACGCCGATGGCCAGCACCGGCGGAACCAGCGCGAAGTACACGACCAGGCCCAGCGTCTCGCCGGCGTCGACCAGCCAGGGGGTCCGGTCCGTCGCGCGGGCGTATCCCACGGCCAGCGTCGCGACGAGGACCGTCGCGTAGGCGACGGCCAGCCCCGCGCGGACGTCGGGCCGGAAGACCACGGCCAGCGCCGCCGTCGCACCGGGCGCGAACAGGTCGACCAGGTCGGTGGCGACCCGGCGGTACCAGGCCGGGAAGGCGAGCAACGGGACGAGCATCGGGAGGCCGCCCCGGACGACGACGGTGGCGACGCGCTGGCCGGTCGATCGGACGTGGTCGGCGTCCACGAGTGCGACCAGTGAGAAGAGGTCCCCCTGTCCCCAGTGGAACCAGGTGAGCGCGATGAAGAGGACGAAGGCAGTCGCCGGCGCGAGGAACCACAGGCCCGCGTAGGCCCCGCCCAGAACGACGTAGAGGCCGACCACGCGGACGACGGCACGCACGTCGGGGCGCGCCCCGCGGGTGCGCGCGACCGCGAGGTGGTCCACGGCCCCGTGTGGGAGCCCGAAGACGACGACGCTGAGCACCAGCGGGACGTACTGCAGCGCCGGCGAGAGCGACGCGCCGGCCAGGAAGAGTGCCGAAAGCAGGAGTGTGGCTACCCACGAGGGGACGAAGACGACGCGGCGAAGCGTCTCGCGAGCGGGTCGAGCGACGAGCGACCGGTCCGTCACTGCCATCTATCGACCACCCAGGCGTAGAGCACGACGCCCTGGACGACAAAGAGGGAGGTCAGCAGGAAGAATGTCGCCTCCTCGATGGGCAGTCCCAGCAGTGGCACGTCGAGGCCGAGCGTGTGTTCCTTCGAGATGACCCAGATGCCCAGCGCGAGGGCGATGGCGTCGACCACCCAGAGGTACGCCATCGGGACGAGCGTCCCGACGGCGACGGTCCGCCAGTGGGCGACGAGGAACGGCCACCCGAACGCCCACTGGATGGCCAGAATCGGTGCCCCCCAGGCGAGCAGGAGACCCAGATACAGCCCCCCGGGGTGGCCCAGCAGCGCGACCCCTGCCAGGCCGACGAAGGCGGCCACCCCCAGGCCCACCAGGCGCGTCCGGACCGGCAGCGCGAGCGACCGGGAGGTGTCGACGGGGAAACGCCCGACCCACAGTCCGACAACGACCGGCTGGAGGACGAAAAAGAGGTACTCCCCGAGCGGGATGTCGGCCACTCGGAGCGCGACGCGGCCCTCGCCGTACCACCAGGCGCCACGCAGGATGAGGTAGCGGTCCCACGGCGTGGTGTAGACGGCGGCCAGACCGGCGAGCACGAGCGTCCCGGTCAGGACGACGCGGCGGCTGGCGAGCCGGTATCGGGCGGCCACCACCAGCCCGACCAGCACGGGCAGGATAAAGACCGCGTGAAACTGGAGGTACGTCAGTGGATACGGCATCACCCTGGCGCGGATCAGCCGCGCCAGGCGGGCTGGCCGTGGCTGGCGACTTCCGTCGAAGCGGTGCTCGGGCGGCGTTCGGAGACGGCGCTGACGGCGTAAAAAGTCGCCTCCGGGTCGCCGTTGCGCCGCCAGTGCCACCAGGTCCGGACGAGCAACCAGAGGCGACGCCGGCGAGTCAGCTCGGGCGTCTCAGTCAGGACGTCGTACCCCCGCGACCTGATGAGCCGGTGGTGTTCGGCGTACAGCACTGCCGCGAGCAGGACACCGAACTGGCAGTCCGCCGGGAGATAGCGGATGCCGGCCACGCCCTCGCGGTAGAGGTCGTCGGTCCGGGCGATCTCCTCCTGCATGACCGCCCGGAACGCCTCGTCGACCCGGCCCTCCGCCAGCTGGTCTTCGGTCACGCCGTGACGCTCGAGCGTCTCCTGGGGAAGGTAGACCCGCCCGTACTCGTGGATGTCCTCCCGGACGTCCCGCAGGAAGTTCGAGAGCTGGAACGCCTCGGCCAGCGCCGCCGCGTGCGGGCGCGCCTCCGCCCCCTGGTCGGGCCCCATCACCGTGGTCATCATGTTGCCGACGGCCACCGCCGACCCGCGCATGTACTCCTGGAGGTCCTCGAAGGTCTCGTAGCGGGCCTGGGCGATGTCCATCTCCATGGCGTCGATGAAGACGTTAATCTCGTCGTCGTCGATGTCGTGTTCGGCCGCCAGTTCCTGGAAGGCAGCCAGGACAGCCCCCGCCTCGGAGTCCTCCGGTTCGCGGTTCCCCAGCGCCATCTCGCGGAACTCCTCGAGTCGGTCGTGCTGGACCGCCGGCGGCGGGCCGTCCGGCTGGTCGACGATCTCGTCGGCGACGCGGAAGAAGGCGTACATCACGTACGTCGGGTGCCGGATGCGCTTTGGCAGGAGCCGCGTCGCGAGGTGGAACGTCCGACCGGTCTGTCGCTGGATCGATTTACTCTTGGTGATATTGTCAGATTGCATTGGATTTGGGCGGCATGTCGGTCGGAGATGATGCGAGTCGCATCTGAGTCAGATTCCTCGAGCGTCCCGGTGCTGTCGGGCGGCGGGCGACCCGGCAGTCGTCGGGCGCGTTCGCGTGGGGCCACTCGTCTCCAGGGTTACGCGTCATTCACCTGAAATATGGGCTCCACAACTTTAACCTGTGTACCCAACCGTGTTAGGCACCGGTCCGCCGACCCGGTTCCGGGACGGCCGTCGAGTGCAGGGATCGGTCCCGTTCGGCGCCGGCGGTCGCCGGAAGCGGGCGATCCCCGAGGCGGGACCCGACGGCCCCGTGGAAACACCAGCGAAGCGAGGGCCCATCGCCGCGACGACGGAGGGCATTGCCAGCAGGATGTTGGGCCTCGATCACTCCGCTGTCAAGAATTCGACGACGAAGACTGCACCCTCGGGGTCGTTGTCTTCGATCCACACGTCACCGTCGAACTGCTCGGTCAGGGTGTGGACGAGATAGAGGCCGATACCGGTCCCTGGGCTGTCGAGGCCTTTCTCGCCCTTTCCGAAGACCTGCTCTTTCTGTTCGTCGGGGACACCCGGTCCGTTGTCCGCGACCCGAACGCGAACGACGTCGACTGTCTCGTTGCAGGTGACGGTGACCTCCGGGTTCGCCGCGTCGTTGTGTTGGACTGCGTTCTCGAACAGGTTTCTGAAGACGGATGACAGCATCTCGTTTGCCCGGACCGACACCTCCGGGAGGTCGCCCGACACGCGAAAGGTCGCGTGGGGATGGGAATCACGCGCCGTCGCGAGCTCGGATTCGAGTATCGCAGCCAGCGCGATCGGTTCCAGCTCGGTCATCTGCTCGTCCGAGAGCGATTCGATGAACTCGCGCGCGATGTCGGTGAGTTCGATGACGTGACGGGACCGCCGCAACACGCGGTCGAGCGCGGCCGCCCCCTCGTCGTCGACGTGCGCCTGCAGCTGTTCACTCCACCCGAGAATGACGGTCATGTCGTTCCGGATGTCGTGACGGATCACGCGGTTCAGCGCTTCGAGCTGTTCCGTCTTCTCCTCGAGTCGCTGCCGGTACGATTCCTGGGCAGTGACGTCCGTGAGCGTCACCAGCTGCCCGGTCTGGACTTCACCTGCCACGAAGGGAGCAGCCGACACCTTGTAGTACAGGGTCTCGTCGCCCTCCGGTACCGTGAGAATCCCGCGCTCGGAGACCTGGTCCGCAAACGCGGCGCTCACGGACTCGACTGGCGACCCGATCGATCCCTGTAGGTCCGGGAGGATTCGGCGTGCCGCCCGATTGTAGTCACGGATCCGGCCATCGATGTCGAGGAAAATCGCGGGCTCGTCGGTCCCGCCGGTCAACCTGATCGCCTCGAACCGGCGGACGTAGACGAACAGAGTCCCCACTGCGAACAGAGCGACGCCCGGGGGCTCGTACATCAGCGGGAGGAGCCCGTCGAGCTGTCCGCCGAGGACCGTCGCTATCGCAGGCAGGGCCGTCAGACAGACGAGGATCACGAGCGGTCGACTATCGGTGCCAGTTTGATAGAACCGCTCGAGAAGCATGAAGAAACCGACCGCCAGGAGCGCGTACGACACGCCGAGCACGACCCAGTAGAGAAGCTGGGGCCGTATCGCGAGGTGCGCGAACGGGTCGGTCGTCCACTCGGTGGTAAAGTAGAGACGGTGGAGCGGGTTCGTAAACTTGAGTGCGATCAGGAAGAGAAAGACACCGGTCGCGGCCTTCCGATACGGGGCCTCGCTCGGGGCCGACCCGTGTAGGCCGCACAGAAGTAGAGCCAGGCACCGACGGCGACGAACGCGAAGACGAAGCCGACGATGTACGACGCGACTTTGGCTGTTTCACCCGGCACGAGCAGGTACCCGACGTAGCCGACCGACCAGACCGCGACCGACCCGAGGAGTGCGACGAGTCCCCGTCGAGTGCCCGGATGCTCGATGGACCGGGCACGTGGAATGCTGGCCAGACAGGCGAGCGCAGAAACAGCGTACAGAACCACGTAGCCCAGAACGGTCACTGTTATCGGTTTGGGGGACGGCTAAACGGGCAATAACTGTTGGGAAGTCACGGCGGGCTCGCCGGCGCGTTCTGGCACTCAGTCTTACGACGACCGGGGGCGCCGATGACGGGATCCGACGAGCGAGTCGTGACGTCGGGAAGGCGTCCCTCCCCAGCTACTCACCAGAACTGGTATCAGGCGAGGGGTCCGACGGGTCCAAAACGATATAATCCACCCGCTGTTAGTAGCGGATATGTTCGGGTCCCGGGCCCGCCGGGAGACGGTGACCTGCATCGCCTGCGGGGAGACCGTGTCGCGGTCCGACGCCCGCGAGTACGACAAGTACGGGGACCGGTGGGACCGGACGGACAAGGAGTTCGAGTACGTCTGCAAGGCGTGTTTCGGCGACCTCTGTCGCCAGCCCCGGCGTGGGCTAGAGCGAACCCTCGACGAGGCCGGTGCCGGGGAGGCCGACCGGGAGACGT
The DNA here is from genome assembly GCF_029338315.1 of Haloarcula regularis. Taxonomy (GTDB): domain Archaea; phylum Halobacteriota; class Halobacteria; order Halobacteriales; family Haloarculaceae; genus Haloarcula; species Haloarcula regularis. Next base: position 2,949,654 of record NZ_CP119794.1, on the reverse strand, counting down.
TCCTCGAGCGGTTCCGGGAGCTGTCCGAGCGCCACCGCGAGTGACGCCGTGTCCGGCCCGACAGTCCTAACTACACCCTGGTCGTAGGCCGCCCCATGACTACCGAGGACGCGCAGGCGGCGGCCGGAACCGCGGAGGGGCAGGGCCCCGTCGAGATCGACGAGGAGATGGCCCGCCACCTGGCCAACAAGCGCGAGGAGCTGTTCGAGAAGTTCGGCATCCGCGACGAGTTCCCGCCGGAGGTGCTCGAGGAGGCCGAGGCCCGGACCGAGGACGTCCAGCAGGAGATACACGACGAGCTCGACGACCGTGAGGACCTCCGGACGATGACCACCTGGACGACCGACCCCGTCGACGCCCAGGACTTCGACGACGCCATCTCCGTCGAGGAACGGGACGACGAGTACGTCCTCTGGGTCCACATCGCCGACGTGACCCACTACGTCCACCCCGAATCGGCGATGTGGGCCGAGGCCGTCGAGCGCGGGAACACGGTGTACCTCCCGGCCTACACCATCCACATGCTGCCGCCGGTGCTGGCCGAGACGGTCTGTTCGCTGGTCCCCAACGAGGACCGCCTGGCCCACACCGTCGAGATGCACCTCGACAAGGAGACGCTGAGTTACGAGGAGATAGACATCTACAAGTCCGTCATCGAGAGCGACGCCCGCCTGACCTACACCCAGGCCGAGCGCCTGCTGGACGACCCCGACAGCGCCGACGACCTGCTCGAAGACCAGAGCGTCGACCTCGCCGAGAAGACCGAACTCGTCTGGGAGCTCGCCGACCGGATGCACGAGCAGCGCAAGGAGGACGGGTCGCTCGTCCTCAATCCGGCCCGCGACCGCGCCCACACCATCATCGAGGAGTGCATGCTGAAGGCGAACAAGGCCGTCACTCACGAGCTGATGTGGGACCGCGGGGTCGAGGCGATGTACCGCGTTCACCCCCAGCCCAGCCCCGAAGAGTGGGACGAGGCGCTCGTCGAGATTCAGGACCTCGACGGCGTCTCCATCCCCGGGTCGTCGTGGGACGACCCCCGGAAGGCCGTCAACGCCACGCTCGAGCAGGCCCCCAAGCGCCAGCTGAGCAAGATACAGTGGGCCGTGATGAAGGTCATGCCGCGCGCGAAGTACATGAACGATCCCTTCGGCGGCCACCACGCGCTGAACTTCGAGATATACGGCCACTTCACCTCGCCCATCCGTCGTCTGTCGGATCTCATCAACCACTGGATCGTCTACACCAACGATGTCCCCGAGGACCTCGTGGCGCTGTGTGACCGCGCGAGCGACCGGCAGAAGGACGCCGAGCAGTGCGAGCGGGAGTACAAGCAGTTCTTAGAGGAGGTCGGCCTCGACCCGTCGGCGGTGAACAACCGCGGCCTCGAGGTCGTCGACGACGAGAACTGAGCGACCGAGCTGCCCTCGAAGGTGACCGAACTACGACTGGACCGCGACGTCGTCGAGGGCCCCCTTGCGGTCGCTGAAGCCGCGCCTGTCGTCTGCCAACAGCGTCGAGAGGACGACGGATGCACTTCTTGCCAAGCACCGCCGTCGCCCGTCGGAGGTGTGAGTGCACTCCCACCCGCACCCGGTCGCCTGCCTCTGAAGACACAACCGCAGTGCACGAAACACGGACGTAAGTACTGGTGTGGGGTCGGGGGTGGTGTTTTGTTAACAAATGGAGCCGCAAACAGCCAGAAAGCCGATTGCTGCTGCAGTAAACACTACCGGTTCGGCGCCGCCGTACTCAACAGACCGGTCTGGGGTCGAGCCCCATCGCCTCGAGAGTCTCGGCGTAGTCGGCGTAGACCGCCTCGATGGCGTCGACGGCGGCGGCCGCCGCCTGCTCGCGCTCCTCGGACGAGAGCGACTCGAGCGCGACACGAGCGTGCTCGAGGTCTGCGGCCGCCGTACGGATCTCGCGGAACAGGTCCGCGCTGGCCCTGTCGGGTTCGTTCAGGAAGAAGTTGACCACCTGGAGGTAGAACCGGTCGGCGACCAGCGCGGGCGCGACGAGGCCAGCCCCCACGCGGGCGGGCGAATCCGCGACGGTCTCGAGGTGTGCGACCAGCGCGTCGTCGTCCTCGGCGTCGGCGTCGACCCGGTCGGCGCGGTCCACGGCGTCGGCCGCCGCATCCGTGAACACATCGGCGACGGTCGTATCGGACGCCTCGACGCCCCACCGTTCGAGCGTCCGGGCGAGGCCGCGCTCGCGCGTCGCCGCCGCCGCCCGGACCGCGGCCGGTTCCAGCGTCGCCCGTCACGGCGACGAGGAGCTTGTCCGACCCGAGGCGATCGAGTTCCGTGGCCGTCGTCTCGCGAACTGTCTCGATGGTGTCGGCAGGATCCATACCGGACGATGGGGTGAGACGTATTTCAATCCCCGTCCGACTTATCCGCCCGCGAGACCAAGCGCTGGTATGCCCACCAACGCACCGACTCCGCCGGCCGAACCGGAGGGGCTGTCGGCCGCGGAGCTGAAACGGCGGCTCGACGCCGGGGAACCGGTCCGCTTACTCGACGTCCGCGACCGGGAAGAATACGAACAGTGGCGCATCGAGGGCCAGTCGGTCACGTCCAGCCAGGTCCCGTTCACGAAGGTGCTCCAGGCGAAGGTCACCGGCGACGTCGACGCGCTGCTGGCGGACCTCGACGGCGAAGGTCCCATCGTCACGGTCTGTGCCGAGGGAGAAGCCAGCGCGTTCGCCGCGGGGCTGCTGGTCGACCACGGCGTCGAGGCCCGGAACTTAGACGACGGGATGGAGGGGTGGGCGCGGCTCTACGAGGCCCACGAACTCCCCTGTGAGGAAGCTACTGTGGTCCAGTACCAGCGGCCGTCGTCGGGGTGTCTGGGGTACCTCGTAGTCAGCGACGGCGAGGCCGCCGTCGTCGACCCGCTCCGGGCGTTCGCCGACCGCTACGTCGACGACGCCGCCGCCCGGGACGCGACGCTCCGCTACGCCGTCGATACGCACGTCCACGCCGACCACGTCAGCGGCCTCCAGCGACTCGCCACCGAGGGCGTCGAACCGGTGCTGCCCGCACGCGCCAACGAGCGAGGGCTCACCTACGCGGTGTCCGAGGTGGAGGACGGCACGGAACTGACCGTCGGGGACACGGCGCTCACGGCCGTCGCGCTCCCCGGCCACACCACCGAGATGACGGGGTTCCGCGTCGGCGAGGCATTGCTGGCCGGCGACAGCCTCTTCCTCGAGAGCGTCGCCCGCCCGGACCTCGAGGCCGGCGACGAGGGTGCTCCGGCGCTGGCCAGGGACCTCCACGAGACGCTCACCGAGCGACTCGCCACGCTGCCCGACGACACGCTGGTCGCACCGGGCCACCACGACGACCGGACCGAGCCCGCCGCCGACGGGACCTACACCGCTCGGCTGGGCGACCTCAGGGACCGCCTGCCCGCGTTCGACCTGGACACCGAGGCGTTCGTCGACTACGTCACCGACGACATCCCGCCCAGGCCGGCCAACTTCGAGCGCATCATCGCGGTCAACCTCGGTCGGGAGACCGTCGAGGAGACGGCGGCGTTCGAACTCGAACTCGGCCCGAACAACTGCGCGGCGACGCCGCTCGAGAACGCCTGAATCCGGAGGTACCCGGAGACGGGGGGCGGCGAGGCGCGCAGCGACGGCGTCGGGCCAGCGGCGCCGCACCCACCGACGTCGCGACGAGTTCAGCCACCTGTCGCGACGCACTCCCGCCCCGGAAGGTCACAGCGGGAGTCGCCTGCGCAACTGGTCGAGCAGTGACTCCTCGTCGTCCGGCTGGTCAGCCCCGACCACATCCTCGTGCGGGAGGATGACCGTCCGCTCGCCGTTGTCCTCGACCTCGATGAGGTCGTCCGCCTTGAGAGCGGCCAGCGCGTCTTCGATCTGGTCGATGCTGACGTCCGCGCGCGACCGGAGTTCGAACACCGTCATCCCCTCCTGGTGGCGGTCCGCGAGGGCGTCGAGCACCGCAACTTCGGTATCGTCCCGGTCACGGTACTCCCGCTTCGCTCTCATACGTGGTACTATACTCGGACGACTCTTGGCTTTGTCCCTCGTTCGGGCGGTCGGCGTGCACTCGTCGCAGGCGGCCTGGGACCGGTCAGGGAGGCGCCCGCTCTTCGCTCCGATTCATCTCCGGATAGGTCAGCCGCGTGGTGGAGTTCTCGCCACCCTCGACGTACGACGGCGAGGCCGGCCCCTCGATTTCGGTCGAGAGGTACATGAACCAGTAGCCAGTTATCTCGTCCTCCAGATCGTACGTGTCGGCCCACTCCTTGGTGATGTAGGTCGTCCGATAGAGCGTCCCGTTCGGCGTCATCGCTCGATGGTAAATTCGGTCGGGGACCCACGACTCGTTGACCTGCTCGTACTCAGTTCGGTAGTCGTCGAGCATGATAGTGTACGAAATTAATAGCGAGGTGTCTATATCCATCAATTCACGCGGGCTCGGGTCGTCACTGCTCAAGTGGTACGTGACCACTGCGTAGTCCTGGACTGGATTTACCGCGTCGATACCGCGAGTCGGTCGGATTGTCACAGCATCATCACTGGCGAGTTCCTGGTAATCGGCAGTAAACTCAGCATATCGCTCACTTTCGTTCCATTTCTGCATCTCACCAGCAAACCATCCCCGGTCGTTTGGATGGACCCACTCGGAAACCGTCAGCCAGTACTCAAACGTCTCGCCAGGCTCGGTCGACATTGCTCTAATAGTATACTCCCCATTCACGGGGAGCGTGACGTTCACACGGGCAGAGTCGTTGCGCTGCCAGTAGTCCTCGTTAGATGCGACGACCGTCCCGTTAGGTGCGACGAACTCCATGTACGGGTCGCCAGATTCCGATTCCATCGTCACGACCACGGTCGTACCTTTTTGCCCGGAAAGCGTGACGGGTTCGAAGTGGTTGTCGTTGACTTGCGGGTCTTGCTGGTCGATTTCGCCGCGCGCTGGTTGGTCAATGATTTTGATTTGCTCCAAATCGATTCCCCGCCGAGGACTAGGGGTCGAAACAACAGTAGTAGTCGTGGCTTCGGTTGGTGAGTTTGTCTTCTCTCTATCTGGAACTGGCTCAGAGTTCGCCGACACCCCAAAGCCTGCACAACCTGCACTGGACATCAACAATACGGCAACCGCGAGGATGCTCAGAAATGATCTACACTCATCGAACATTTTTCTATAATTTTAGAAGTATGAACCTCCGGAAAACCCACCAAAAGAGGTACCAGCGCTTCCACTCCAAGAGTGAGAGGAGTCGCTGGAATTTCCGGTAGATGGAGACCCGGCGTTGCCTGCACCACCCGTATTATACCCATCTTCTGCGCCGCTGTCTGTGTATCCACCATCGCTACCTCCCTCCCCATCATCATCGGCGTTGCTACTGCTGTTATTTTCATCAGCACTGTCACGGTCTTGATTTGAGTTTTCGTTTTGTTTCTCCGTCTTGTCCAACGTTGCCTTGTTCACCGTATCAATCATCTCTGCCTCGTAGAGTACTGGCCCGTTCTCCCCGCCCGAGGTCCGGTACTTGCTCACGTCGACGTACTCCCGCGCGTCGACCTGCCCGTAGGCGTCGGTCAGCACCTGGATGCCGGCCTCACCGTTGGCGTTGATGACAGTCTCGGTACCGGTCTCGCTGTTGGTGAGGACGGCGTCGTTGAGGCAGTTATTCGACCAGAAGTGACAGTCCTCGCTGTTGCCGTCGCCACCGTCGCTCCCGCGGATGTACACGGTGACCTCGCGGGTCGTGCTGTTACGCCGACCGGCGCTGTCGTAGACGACGGTACGCACCGGGACCGAGTCGGTGGCCGTGTACGTCCGTTCGAGGGAGACCGTCGCGCTGTCCCCGGCAAGGGTATCGCGTTGCACGACGCTGCCGTCGAGGACCCAGGCGAGCGACGAGAGGGTGGCGTCGCCGGCGTCGACGTCGGCCGTGAGCGTCGCCGAGCGGTTCCGGACCACCGTGGTCGGGCCCGAGAGCGTGACCGCGGGGTCGGTGCCGGCCTGGACGTCGACGAAGAGCGTGTCCGAACGGGTCGCGCCGTCGTCGTCGGTGACGTTCAGGGTGACCTCGTACCGGCCCGTCGTCGCGGGCTGGAACTCGGTCTGCCGGCAGGTCGGGCAGTCGGGGCGCGTGGTCGTCCCGTCGGGGGCCTCGATAGTCCAGGCGACGCTGGCGATGGCGCCGTCGGGGTCGCGCGACCCGTTGGCGTCGAGGTGGACCGTCGCGTCGGGGCCGACCGTCTGGTCGAGGCCCGCGTCGGCCAGCGGCGGCGCGTTGCTCGTGGTCGCCGCCACACTGACCGACAGGCCACTGACACACAGGATCAGTACCGCACACGCCGTCAGCGACCGGGGCATCGGTCGAGTGTCGGCTCCCCTTCAGTTATAAAATTTCAGTTTCCGCGCCATTAATTAAGTCCCCAAATATTTGAATCGCTCCGGGCGAGGGTTCGACCGCCCAGACAGACAGGGTTTAAGTACGTCACGGTGGGAAGAACTGACAATGGGTCTCAAATGCTCCGTCTTCGGGCACAAGTACGGCGAGGCCACCGTCGAGCGCGACCGTGAGGAACAGGGCAGCGAAGTCGTCATCACCATCCGAGAGGAGGAGACGTGCGAGCGGTGTGGCAACACGCGGATCGTCTCCGAGAACAAGGAAGTGACGTCGATAGAGACGCCCGCCGACATCGCCGGTGACGTCGTGGAAGCACAGGCAGCGGCGGACGACGCGGACGACGACACAGACACCGCGGCGGAGAGCGGCGACGCCGTGACGCCGGTCTTCGAAGAAGGGGATGGCGAGGAGGGCGTCGGCCCGGTCGACCCGTCGGCCGACGACGCCGAGATCATGGACGACAGCGACGACGGCGTCGCGAGCGGGGACGCCGAACTCGACGCGCCGACCACGGGCGTCGACGTGCCCGACGCGGAGAGCGACGTGACCGCCGAGACCGAACCCGAAGAAGACGACGGCGTCATCATCGACGGGGACGACGAGGAGTCGGCCGGCGACGACCGCGCGCCGGGCGAGTGGCCCGAGGAACCGGGGGACGACGAGGACGACTGGAAGCCAGAGACGGTGCTCGGCGACGACACCGACGAGACGGCCCAAGAGCCCGAGGTCGAACCGGTCACCAAGAGCGCCGTGACCGTCCCGGATGGGCAGTTCTACTGCGAGGAGTGTGGGTTCTCAACCCCCGTCGAGTCCTCGTCGCTCCGCGAGGGCGACTTCTGTCCGGAGTGTCACAAGGGCGCACTGGTCCACACCGCCGGCGAGTGAACGCAAAGGGTAAGACGGGCGCTCGCAAAACGACGCCCATGCGAGAGTACAAAATGCGTCGGGGCGAGCATCTCGAAGACCGCGTCCCGGACATGGAGGCGTTCGTCGAGGAGTACTTCGGGGAGATCACCGACACCGAGGACTACGAGGGGAACGACCTCTATGTCGTCGACGAGCCGAAAAATCCCGTGTTCGATCGCGTCGTCGCCGGCACCGTCGGCTACGGGAGCAAGAAGGACAAACTCGCACTCCACATCGACGAGAAGCCCGCCGAGCAGGTCATCGCCGAGGGGCACGTCGACGCCGCCGAAGACGCCGTCGCGGCGAAAAACGACTTCCTCGAGGAGGCGACCGGCCGCGACGCGAAGGCCCGGCGTGATTCCCTGAAGCGGGCCGTCGAGGACGACCCCGACGCGCCCGACAACGTCTGAGACGGGCTATTTTTCACGCCCCGGCACGTGAAAGCCCGCCAAGTGTAAATACCCCGCGTGACATATTCTCACACACGCCCCGTCCGGAGGCGCATACGAGTATCCGGACCGCGAGCGCCGCTCGTGGGGCACCTGTCATAGTTTGCCCGCCCGCCGGAGCGGACCCATTCCGGCATTCGGCACGTCCGTTCGGTCGGTTCTCAGTCCACCAGGCCGTAGCCGCGCTTGACCAGCGCGATGTCGACGGCGACGACGGCGACAGTCAGGCCGGAGAGCACCGCGAGCGAGACGCTCGGCGCCACGTCGGTGGTCTGGGGGATGACGCCGTAGCGGACGCCGTTGACCATGTAGACCATCGGGTTCAGCAGGGTGACTTGCCGCCAGATACCCGAGAGCGCGTCGAGCGGGTAGAAGACGGCCCCGAAAAAGACCAGCGGACGGATGATGAACTGGTTCATCACCGTCAGGTAGTCGAAGTCGCTTGCCCAGAGGCCGCCGATGACGCCAAAGCCCGCAAAGAGCGTCGGGATGACGAGCATGAACGCCACGAGGTAGAACGGGTTGGCGACCGAGACGGGGGGTGAATATCATCCCGACCCCCCAGATGATACAGCCGACGACGACGCCGCGCAGCGCCGACGCCGCGACGTACGCCAGCACCATCTCCGTATGCGAGAGCGGCGAGGTCAGCACCTCGTGGATATATTCGTTCCACCGCCCGTGGAAGATCGAGAAGGAGGCGTTCTCGAAGGCGTTGGAGATGGTCCCTAACACGACCAGGCCGGGCAGGATGAACAGAATGTAACCCGCGCCGCCGAAGGCGTCGGGGTCGCCGCTGCTGATGCGCTCGCCCAGCACGACGCCGAAGACGGTGAAGTACAGGACGTTGGTAATCATCGGCGGCAGGAACGTGTTCCGCGGCCGGCGGACGTACCGGAGGATCTCGCGGTGGAGCAGCGTCCAGAGCCCGACCATGCGTGCGCGGGGGCCGGTGGGCGCGCCGGACTCGCTCTCGCCGGCCAGCGTCGTGGTGCCGCCGTCGGTTCCGACCACCGCGTCGTCGCGGCTCACGCCGACACCTCCGCGTACTCGCGTTCGTCGCGGGTCATGTTGACGAAGACCTCCTCGAGCGAGGCCCGGCGGATGTCCAGGGAGGTGACGGTGTGGCCCTCGCGTTCGAGCGCGCGCATGAGTTCCGGCGCGGTCTGACTGCCGCCCATCGCAGTCACGCTGAGGCCGTCGTCGGTGACCGCGACGTCGGTGACGCCCTCGACGTCGAGGCGGGGCGCGGTCCGGGGCGGGTCCGCCAGGCCGAGCTCGATGGTGTCGGTCCCGCGGGACATCAGCTCGTCGGGGGTGGCGACGTCGACCTTCCGGCCGTCGTCCATGATGGCGACGCGGTCACAGAGGCGTTCGGCCTCCTCGATGTAGTGGGTCGTCAGCAGGATGGTCGTCCCCGAATCGTTCATCCGGTTGATGATGTCCCAGAGGTCGTGGCGCAGCTGGACGTCGACGCCGGCGGTCGGCTCGTCGAGGATGAGCAGGTCGGGGTCCGAGACCAGCGCGCGAGCGAGGACGAACCGGCGCTTCATCCCGCCCGAGAGCCAGTCGAAGCGGGTGTCGCGCTTGTCCCAGATGCCGACGGTCTGCAGCGCCTCCTCGGCCCGTTCGCGGGCTTCCGAGCGGGGGATACCGTGGTAGCCCGCCTTGTGCTCTAAGACTTCGATGATGGGGAAGAAGCGGTCGACGTTGAACTCCTGAGGAGCCAGGCCGATGCGGTCGCGGGCCTCGCGGTAGTCGGCCTCGACGTCGAACCCGAAGACCTCCGCGGTACCGCCGTCGCCGTGGGCCAGGCCGACGAGCGTGTTGATGAACGTCGTCTTGCCCGCGCCGTTGGGACCCAGCAGGCCGAAGAACTCGCCTCGTTCGACGGTCAGGTCCAGGCCGTCGAGGGCCGTCACGTCGCCGTAGCGTTTCACCAACTCCCGGGCACGGATGGCCGGCGCTGTCATTGTCACCTGCAGTGGATCGAGACCGAAAAGCACGTTGAAACGACGCGGACGCCACCAGTGCGGCGAGTGCCGGGCCGATCGGCGCCGGCGAAACGGTCCGTCGACGACCGACTACTGCCCGAGTCGGTCGCGGGCGATGGCGACGCCGGCCGGCGTGATGATGAGCTGGTCGTCGTCCTTCTGGACGATGTCGCCGCCCACCTCGTTTGCGACCTGCTTGAGCTCGTCGCTGATGTGTTCCATCGTCCGGTCGGTCGTCGAGTGGCGGACGATGTCGGCGATGACGATGTCGCCATCGTAGACGGCGTCTTTGATCTCGATGACGTCCTGCTTGTCGCTGATGCGGGCGATTCGGACCCGGCGTTCGGCCTCGGCGCTCGTGAGGTCGTAGGCGTCGGCGTTCAGTTCGACGTAGTCCTCGGTCTTCCGGGAGGATCCCGAGCCGCCGAGGATCTTGCTCATCAGTCCCATGTCATGTAGGGCGTTCGCAGGTGGTTTAGGTCTTACGTCAGACTCCACCTTTTTCTTCGTTGGGTGGCCTCGCTTCGCTCGGCCACCACGCCTCGAAAAACGTGGGCGAAAAAGGCCGGAAGAGCGTCTCCAGGTCCCATGGAACGGATGGAAGCAGACATCGACAGAGGAAGCAGCATGCTCGAACAGTACTGTACAGGAGACGGCTGGCAGGTGGCACTCGGCTTCAGTACGTTCGCGATTGCCGCGAGTACGGGAACGAAGCGCCGGACAGCAACGACTCCAGAGAGACCCGTAGAGATGGATACGACGCCGACACCGGACACAAAGCGTGACAGAGAAGCACTTCTCGCGCGGTCGCCTGCACTCTCTGTCCGATATCCGAAAGACGGCGTCGACCCGTCCTGAGGAGTCCGAAGGCGCTGTTCCTCAGTCCCGGTCGGGCGCGTAGTAGTACTCGCCGGCGTTCTTCTGCTTGCGGTCGAGCTGCGACCCCGGCTTGTTGATTCGGGGCCGCGAGGTGCGCTCGTCGCGGCGGAAGGTGATGTCCAGGTTCTCCAGGAACTCGTTCATCCCCTCGCGCATCCCCTGTGGCGGGGTCGCCCGACCGTGCTTTGCGGGTTCGCCCTCGAAGACCAGCAGGCGGTCGGCCAGCAGGTCGATCATGTAGATGTCGTGGTCGATGACCAGGGCGGTGGCGTCGTGGTTCTCGGCGTAGCGTCGAATCGCGGAGGTCGCGAGCACCCGCTGTTCGACGTCGAGGTGTGCCGAGGGTTCGTCGAGCAGGTAGAGGTCGGCGTCCTTCGAGAGACACGCCGCGATGGCGACGCGCTGGCGCTCCCCGCCCGAGAGGTCCGTCAGGTTCTGCTCCATCACCGCGTCCAACTGGAGGGGCTGGGCGATCTCGGTGTTCCAGTAGGAGCTGCCGAAGTCGTCGGTGATCGTCGAGAGGAACGCGTCGACGCGCATCTGCTGGTCGATGTCGATGTACTGGGGCTTGTAGGCGATGTCGAGTTCCGCGTCGACCGAGCCCGAAGAGGGTTCGAGGCGTCCCGCGAGCATCTTCGCGAACGTGGACTTCCCGATGCCGTTGGGGCCGACGACGCCCAGCACCTCGCTCTCGCGGATAGTGCCGGCCTCGACTGACAGCGAGAACTCGCCCTCGCCGTAACTTTTCTCTAAGTCGGGGTACTCGATGACCACGTCGCCAGTCGAGGCCGTTCGAGGCGCGTGTTCCTCGAACTCGATCTCCGTCTGGCGGATGCGCATGTTCTCGTTCTCCAGATACCCGGAGAGGTACTCGTTGATGCCGTTCTTCGTCGACTTCGGCGAGGTGATGATCCCGAACGCGCCGGGGCGTCCGTAGGCGATGTTGATGTTGTCGGCCAGCAGGTCCAGGATGGCCAGGTCGTGCTCGACGACGAGCATCGAGCGGTCACCCTCCTCGGCGAGGTCGCGGATGAGTCGCGCGGCAGTCATCCGCTGGCCGATGTCCAGGTAGGGCGTAATCTCGTCGAGGAAGTAGAAGTCGGCGTCGCGAGCGAGCGTCGCGACGAGCGCGACCCGCTGGAGTTCGCCGCCCGAGAGGTCGTCGATGTGGTTGTCGACGACCGGGCCGATGCCCGTGCGTTCGACGAGGTCGTCGAGCGCGCCGCGTTCGTCGGTCCGTTCGAGCAGTTCGCGAGCCGTGCCGTCGAACTGGTCGGGGATGCGGTCGACGTACTGGGGCTTGCGGGCCACGGTCACGTCGCCGTCGCGCATCTCCTCTAAGTAGTCCTGCAGGGCCGTCCCGCGGTAGCGGTCGAGGATGTCGTCCCAGCCCGGTTGCTCGCCGTAGCGCCCCAGGTTCGGGGCCATCTCGTCGGCGAGGATGCGGACCGCGGTGGTCTTCCCGATGCCGTTCGGGCCGAGGATGCCGGCGACCTGGCCCTCCGACGGGGCGGGCAGGCCGTACAGCGCGAAGGCGTTCTCCCCGTAGCGGTGGACCGGTTCCTCGTTCAGTTCCTGGGGGAGGTTGATTATCTCGATGGCGTCGAAGGGGCACTTGTTGACACAGATGCCGCAGGTCTCGCCGAGACAGATGTCCTCGGAGATACGGACCTGGTCGGGTTTCCCCTCGAACTCCTCGTCGTCCTCGTAGGTGTCCCCGCGCTTGACGATGCACTCCTTCCCGCTCCGGTTGGGCGGGCAGTAGTTCATGCACTCGTAGTTACAGCGGTCGGGCTGGCACCTGTCGAGGTCGACGACGGCGATGCTGTCGTCTGCCATGGTTACGCTCCCGTCGTCAGCAGGATGCCCCACGTGACGAACCACAGCGAGAAGGTCATGAAGGCGATATAGAGGATGTCCTTCGTCGAGAGGTCCTCCTGGTCGATGCCGACGAGGCGCAGAATCGGGAACTGCACCAAGACGGCCGCCGCGAGCACGAGCACCCCCATCGTGTCGGTGGCACCGCTCGCGAGGGCGTTCGACCCGAACGCCGCGGCGATGCCCGCGACCGCTGTCAGCGTCGTGACAGTGAGCCCGCGCATGTGCGAGCTCATGCCGTCCGCCGTGTCCGTAGCCATACCCCATCTTCGTCTACCCTCCACCAAAAGGGGCGCGGTTCGCCGAGACGCCCTCGCCGGCCGCGAAGGCCTTCCAGCCGACCCAACTCCTCAATCTTTAAGCATCCCGCGCCACTGGGTCCACGTGATGACAGAGTCCGATGGGGAAGCCATAGCGGACCTTCCTCCGAGCGCGAAACTCGTGTACAAGGTGCTGGAGTACGACGGGCCGCTCACCCAGAAGGGAATCGTAGAGGAGTCGATGCTCTCCGCGCGGACCGTCCGCTACGCGCTCGAACGCTTAGACGAGGTCGGGGTCGTCGAGGAGGACGTCTACTTCGCCGACGCACGACAGAACCTCTACGAGATAACTGAACAGCCCGCCGAAGCGGACGCGCCGGTTTCTGACTGACGCAGTGTCTCCGTTCGATGGTCGTCGCCGGCGAGCGACTGGGCTCTCGCGACCGACGCCGTCGTAGGGGTAGTGTTTAGTTAAGAAACTAAGGTTGGGAACAGCCAGAAAGCCCCGGCTGGCTGAACTCGGGGGCTTCGTTGCGGTCCTCACTCACTCCGTTCGTTGCGGTCCTTGCGTCGGCCGCCGTCGTTCACCCAGCCGCCCCTTTCAGTCCACCCAACGCCGGGTGGCCAGCCGGCATGGGTGGGATGAAAGGGGCCGCGCTCTCAGCGAACCCCGGCGACGCAAGCACCTACTGGAGCGCAGCGAGCCGCGGGAGCTGAGAGCGCGGGGGCTTTCTGTCTCTCTGAACCGATTGCTGCTAAAGTAAACACCACCGTCGTGGGCACGCGGAGGTTTTTGGTCGGGAAGGGCTTACGGACCCTCATGAGTGACGAGGGCCGGCGGACACACGGGTTCAGACGGCGGACGCCGCTCGGGGCGGCCAGGGAACGACTCCTCGAGCAGGTGACGCCACACGGGCGGACCGAACGGGTGCGGCTCCGGGACGCCGACGAGCGGATCCTAGCAACCGACGCCGTCGCCGAGCGGCCGGTCCCCCACTACCGGCGGGCGGCGATGGACGGCTACGCGGTCCGGGCCGAGGACACCTTCGGCGCGAGCGACCGCTCGCCGGCGCAGTTGCGGGTCGGGGAGACGGTCGGGCCGGAGACGGCGACCCGCGTCCACACCGGGAGCGAGCTGCCCGAGGGGGCCGACGCCGTCGTGATGGTCGAGGAGACGGAGACGCGCGGCGAGTCGCTGACGGTGTTCGACGCGGTGGCCGGCGGGGAGAACGTCGCCCCCGTCGGCGAGGACGTCGAGGCCGGCGAGGCGCTGTACGAGGCGGGTCACCGCCTGCGTCCCTCCGATCTCGGATTGCTGAAGTCCGTCGGGAACGAGGCCGTCGAGGTGTACGAACGCCCGAGGGCGAGCGTGGTTCCGACCGGCGAGAGCTGGTCGAGACCGACCCCGAACCCGGCGAGGTAATCGAGACCAACGGGCAGACCGTCGCCCAGTACGTCGAGCGGTGGGGCGGCGAGGCGACGTATCGCGACATCGTCACCGACGACGAGGCGGCCCTGCGGGCGGCCGTCGAGCGGGACCTGGACCACGACGTCGTAGTGACCACCGGCGGGTCCTCGGTCGGCGAGCGCGACCTGGTCCCGGAGGTCGTCGACGACCTGGGGGAGGTGCTGGTCCACGGCGTCGCGCTCAAGCCCGGCCACCCGGTCGCACTCGGCGTCGTCGAGGGGACGCCCGTGCTGATGCTGCCGGGCTACCCCGTGGCGTGTATCGTCAACGCCGTCCAGTTCCTCCGGCCGACGCTCCGCGAGGTCGGCCACCTCCCGCACACCGACCCGCCGACGATCGAGGCGGAGCTGACCCGGAAGGTCGTCAGCGATCCCGGCACCCGGACGTTCGCCCGGGTCCAGGTCGACCGCGACGGCGAGACGGTGACCGCGACGCCGACGCGGGCCAGCGGGTCGGGCGTCCTCTCGAGCGTCGCGCTGGCGGACGGGTGGGTTGTCGTGCCCGACCGCCGGGAGGGACTGGACGCCGGGGACGTCGTCGCCGTCGAGGACTGGGAGTGGTCGGGATGAGCGAGCGCCGCGAGTTTCGCGACCTCGCGCCGCCCGAGGAGGCACGTGAGGTGCTCTCGGGCCTGGACCTGACGCCCGACACCGAACGGGTGCCGCTGGCCGAGGTCCGTGGCCGGGTCCTCTCCGAGCGCATCGACGCCGAACTGGACGTCCCGGGATTCGACCGCGCGAGCATGGACGGCTACGCGGTCCGCGCGGCCGACACCTTCGGCGCCGACGAGGCCGACCCGGTGACGCTGCCGCTCGCCGGGGCGGTCCACGCCGGCGAGGAACCGGAGGTGGCCGTCGACGAGGGGACCGTCGCCGAGATATCCACCGGGGCCGTGATGCCGCCGGGCGCCGACGCCGTCGTGATGGTCGAGCGGACGACCGAGGTCGAGGACGGCATCGAGGTTCGGACCGCCGTCGCGCCCGGGGATAACGTGATGCTCGCCGGCGCGGACATCGCCGCCGGCGCCCGGGCGCTCGGGCCGGGCACGACCGTCACGCCCCGGGAGATCGGCCTGCTCTCGGCGCTGGGCGTCGACGCGGTGCCCGTCCGGGGCCGCCCGACGGTCGGCATCATCTCGACGGGGGACGAGCTGGTCCGGCCCGGCGACTCGCTGCACAGCGCCGCCGGGCAGATCTACGACGTGAACAGTTACACGCTCGCGGCCGCCGTCGAGGACGCCGGCGCCGACCCCGTTCTGTACCCCCACGCCGGCGACGACTACGACGAGATGGAGCGCCTGCTCCACGAGGCCGCCGACGAGTGTGACCTCGTGCTCTCCTCGGGGTCGACCAGCGCCAGCGCCGTCGACGTCATCTACCGCGTCATCGAAGACCGCGGCGAACTCCTGTTGCACGGCGTGGCGGTCAAGCCCGGCAAGCCGATGCTCGTCGGCACCGTCGGCGACTCGGCGTACGTCGGCCTCCCGGGCTACCCCATCTCGGCGCTGACCATCTTCCGGGAGTTCGTCGCCCCCATCGTCCGCGAGGCGGCGGGCGTCGACAAACCGGCCACGGCGACGGTCACCGGGCGGATGGCCGTCACCGAGCGCTACGGCGAGGGGCGCCTGCGGTTCATGCCGGTCGGCCTCGTCGAGGACGGCGCCGACGACCTGCTGGTGTACCCGGTCGACAAGGGCAGTGGGGCGACGACCAGCCTCGTCGACGCCGACGGCACCGTCGCCGTCCCGCCGGGGACGGACATCCTGGAGGCAGGCGAGGCCGTCGAGGTGACCCTGTTCTCGCCCGGCGTGCGACCCCCGACCCTGCTCGGCGTCGGCGAGGACGACCCGACGCTTTCGGCGTTGCTCGACGACGTCGAGCGACCCCGGTACCTCCCCGTTGGAACCACGGAGGGCCTGCGGCGACTGGCGGGCGGCACGCCGGACATCGCGGTGGCCGCCGGTCCGGCCGACCCGCCGACCGACGCCGTGGACATCGGGGGCTGGGAGCGAGACTGGGGGCTGGTGGTGGCAGACGCCGACGCGGTGGACGGCCTGGCGGCACTGGTCGATGGCGACGCGAGCTTCGTCAACCGCGGGACCGAGTCCGGCCTCCGGCGGAGTCTCGACGATACGCTCGGGGCCCTGGCCGCGGACCGCGGCGTCGACCGCCACACGCTCACGGAGTCCATCGCGGGATACGGACTGACGACGAAGGCCCACGAGAGCCCGGCCCGGACGGTCGCCGCCGGACGGGCCGACGCGGGCCTCGGCCTCCGTACGACTGCCGAGAAACTGGGCCTGGAGTTCGTCCCGCTCGGAACCCAACAGGTCACCGTGTACGCGAATCCCGAGCGGACAGAGAAAGCGGGCGTCCGGGCACTGGAGCGGGCGATTTCGTCCCTCGGTGACGCGTAGTCAGTCGTCTGTGGAGTACTCGTAGGGCGTCCGGTCGCCCTCGCTGTCCTGGTAGGCCTCGTTGAACGTCCAGTCGCCGTCCTCGTCTTCGACCATGTACTCGCCGTAGTAGGGGACCCGCTCGTCGACCGTCTTCTCGAAGGCCGCACGCATCTGGGCCTTCGTCTCGCCGATGTCGACCAGGTCGTCGTTGCGGTTCAGACAGCCCTTGAGGTAGCCGTCGTGGGTGAGCCGGACCCGATGGCAGTTCGCGCAGAACTCCGCGTTGCCGACGGGGTCGACGATCTCGACCATCCCGACGTCGCTCGCACCCGGGTCGGTCCGGACCCCGCCGTCGGCGGCCGCCATCGCGGTGCCGGGCGTCGCCTCGCCGGTCTCGCTCCGGACGAAGTAGCGCTTGCGGTCGTGCATCTCGCGGGTCTCGACGTGGTCGGCCCGGTCCGCGAGCCAGTCGTGGACCCGCTGGATGTCGATGGCCCACTCGGGGTGGCCAGCCAGCTCGGGCATGTACTCGATGAGCTGGAGCTGGAGCCCCCGGTTCTCGGCGACGTGGTCGACCATCCGGGGGACGTACCCCGCCGTCGGCTCGAAGACGACCATGTTGAGTTTGACCGGGGCGAGTCCGGCGTCCAGCGCCGCTTCGACCCCCTCGAGGACGCGCTCGTAGGCCCCGCTGTTGGTCAGCGCCGCGAAGTCCTCGGCGTCCAGGGCGTCCTGTGAGACGTTGACCCGTTCGAGGCCGGCGTCGACCAGGCCGGCCGCCCGGCCGGGGAGGAAGGTCCCGTTGGTCGTCATCGACACCTCCATCGCGTCGGGCGTGCGCCGGACGAGTTCCTCGAGGTCGTCCCGGAGCATCGGCTCGCCGCCGGTGAACTTCACCGCCTCGACGCCGTACTCCGCACAGACCTCGAGGAAGGCGACGACCCGGTCGGTGGAGAGCTCGTCGTCTTGCGGGTCTAGCGGCCCGCGCGTGTCACCCAGCCCCTCGTTGTGGCAGTAGACGCAGTCGAAGTTACACCGGTCGGTGAGTGACACCCGGACGCCTGTCACCTCCCGGCCGAAGCCGTCCTCGAGCATATACTGCCATACGTTGACGCTCCCCGGATTTAAAGGGTAGTTTTTTCGCACTTCTGACACAGACAGCGTGCCTCAGCCGGTCGCCAGCGCCCGGGTCGCCGTCGCCTTGAACGAGGCCACGACGCCGTCGCCGGCCCCCAGGCCCATCCGGTCGAGGCTCTCGTGGGTCAACAGCGCTACCAGGGGCGACTCGGCACCGACGTCGACGGTCACGCGGCCGACGGCGGTGCCACGCTCGACGTCCACGACCGTCCCCTCGAACCGGTTGCGGGCGCTGGTCGCGCTGGCGGCCGGCACGTCAGACGGGTCGTGGAGCGTCACCGCGTCCGAGTGGACGCTGACCTGGACAGGGGCCCCGACCTCGACGGTCTCGCGTCGGTCGACCAGCCGGGCCCGAAGGTGGCCGGCGGCGGTGTCGACGACGCCCAGTTCGCCCTCGCGCTCGGTCACGGTCCCGGCGAGGACGGACTCCTCAGCGCTGGTCGTGCTCGCCAGGGCCGCCTGGAGCCGGGCGAACCGGGAGAGGAGCCGCTCGGCGGACGCCGTCAGTTCGCTGCCGCCGCCGGTCTCGCCGCCGCGGTGCCGGTCGACCAGCGGGCCGAAGGCGTCCTCGAGGCGCTGGATGCGGTCCAGCGCCCGTGCTCGCGAGCGACCCAGCTCCTCGCTGGCGCCGCTGACCGAGCCGGTCCGGTCGATGGCACGCAACAGGGCGGCGTCGGCAGCGGTGAAGGCCACGCCCTCGGCCTGGAGTTGTGCGTCGACGCTGGCGTCCATACCGCCACTCGGTCCCGGCCGGGCAAAACGGTTGTCACCACGCCGAGCAACCGATGTATCAGGTTCGGAACATAGCCGTCGAGGGTACCCCCAGCGAGGGTCCGGCCGTCGGTCATCGCACCCGGCTGAGCGACCGAGTCAGTCCGTTCGAGCCGTCGGCCGGTCAGACAGGGCCCGGCCTGCACGCGGCCCATCGCGGCCGGCCGCGGGTCGATGTTATCAGTTTCTAGTACAAATCGTTAAGTGGATACAAACCCCGGTCTAGGACAGATATTCATGACTGACCTCGGCGGCTTCCAAGACCACATCGCCCGAATAGACCTCGGAGAGGGGGAGGTGTCCTACGAGGGCATCGACGACGAGGACGCGAAGAAGTACATCGGCGCCCGGGGGCTGGGCGTGAAGTACGTCTTCGACCAGGGGCCGGACGTCGACCCGCTGGGCCCGGACAACCTGCTCGCGTTCATGAACGGTCCCCTGACGGGGACACAGGTGACCATGAGCGGCCGTATCGCCATCTGCACCAAATCGCCGATCGAGGGACAGGTCACAGACTCCCACCACGGCGGCTGGTCGGGTGCGCGTCTCAAGTGGGCCGGGTTCGACGGCCTGCTGTTCGAGGGGCAGTCCGAACACCCCGTCTACGCCGTCGTCGAGGACGGCGAGGTCGAACTGCGCGACGCCTCCCACATGTGGGGCTGGGGCATCCACGACACCATCTCGGAGATCGAAGACGAGGTAGAGGGCTCGTACGGCAAGAACCTCTCGGCGATGGCTATCGGGCCCGCCGGCGAGAACGAGGTCAAGTACGCCTGCATCGTCAACGAGGACGACCGGGCCTCGGGCCGTGGCGGGACCGGCTGTGTGATGGGCAACAAGAAGCTGAAGGCCGTGGTCGTGAAGTCGCCGACACGGATGCCGAAACCGAAGGACAAGGAAACGTTCCAGGAGGGCCACAAGCAGGCCATGCAGGTCATCCAGGAGTCCGACATCACCGGTCCCAACGAGGGCGGCCTCTCGGTGTACGGCACCAACGTGCTGATGAACCTCACCGAGGAGATGGACGGCCTGCCGACCAAGAACGCGAAGTACTCCTCGACCCGGTCGATGTCGGAGTCGGAGGGCGGCGGCGAGCGCATCATCGACTCCGAGGACGTCTCCGGCGAGAACGTCCGCGAGAACATCCTCGTCGACGAGCCGACCTGTCACTCCTGTCCGGTCGCCTGCAAGAAGGAAGTCGAGGTCCAGACGATGCACAAGGGCGAGGAGCTGAACGTCCGCACCGAGTCCTACGAGTACGAGTCCGCGTGGGCGCTGGGCCCGAACTCCGGCCACGTCGAGCGCGACAAGATCGCCGTGATGCTCGAGCGGTGCAACGACATGGGCGTCGACACCATCGACGTGGGCAACACGATGGCGATGGCCATGGAGATGACCGAGCAGGGCAAGCTCGACGGGCTCGGCGAGGGCATGGACTGGGGCGACGCAGACACGATGATCGACATGATCGACGCCATCGCCGAGCGCGACGGCGAGCTCGCCGACCACCTCGCCGAGGGCCCGAACCACCTCGGCGAGGAGTTCGACGCCCACGACAACTCGCTGGCGGTCAAGGGCCAGACGATGGCGGCCTACGACCCCCGCTGCATGAAGGGGATGGCCATCGGCTACGCCACCTCGAACCGCGGCGCCTGCCACCTCCGTGGCTACACGCCCGCCGCCGAGATCCTGGGCGTCCCGGAGAAGGTCGACCCCCGCGAGTGGGAGGGCAAGGGCGAACTGTGTGCCCTGTTCCAGGACCTCCACGCCATCAGCGACTCCTTCGACATCTGCAAGTTCAACGCCTTCGCCGAGGGCATCGAGGAGTACGTCCTGCAGTACAACGGCATGACCGGCCTGGACGTCACCGAGGACGAGCTGATGGAGGCCGGCGAGCGCATCTACAACCTCGAACGGTACTACAACAACCTCGCGGGCTTCGACGGCAGCGACGACGATCTGCCGGGCCGGTTCGTCGAGGGCCACGAGGACGCCATCCCGGCACAGGGCGGCTCCGAGGGCGAACTCGCCGAGCTGGACGAGCTGAAAGCGGAGTACTACGACGTGCGCGGCTGGGAGGACGGCGTCGTGCCCGACGAGAAGCTCGACGACCTGGGCATCGACATCGGCCCCGGCACCGGCGTCAGCGCCGGCGGCGCGGCCGCCCCGAGCGACGACTGACGAGGCATCGACCGCAGGAGATGCCCCGAACCGGAGCGGTGAACCCAGCGTGCCGCGGGGGGACAGCGTCACTAATGGGCAAGGAGGATTTCGACGATTTCGAGTTCCAGGTGGAGTCGCGCCTGACCAGCCACGGCGTCTACGTCCAGACGTTCACCGAGCGCACGGAGGACGAGACCTACGAGGTCACCTACGAGTCCATCGCCGCCGAGCCTGGGTCGGTCCCCCACCGCGAGATCGGCCGGGTCATCAATGTCCTGCGTGACCTGCATACCGACGACTGGACGGGCCACGACGTCGAGGCCACGGTGCTCGACCTGGACGGCGAGGTCCGGGGCTACTGGTACGTCGACGCCGAGTGGTTCGACCGCCTGCACAACGGCGACCTCTCGGAGACGGACTTCTCGGAGAAGGTACTCGAGACGCTCAGCGTGTAGCCGAGACGGCCACCACTTCCCGCACCTCGAGTGTCGTCTCGAACTCCGACTCCCGGTCGAGTCGCCGGCCGTCGCGGGTGAACTGCGCCTCGTGGGCGCGCCGGACGGCGTCGGCCTCCCGGCGGTCCAGGCCCAGTTCCTCGCCGACCCGCTCCCAGAATCCCGTCTCGACGCAGTAGAAGTCGGCGTCGCGGGCGCCCTCGATGCGCTCGTAGGTCCGCTCGTACGCCTCGCGGTTGGCGACGACGTGGTCCTGGGCCCGCTCGACGAGGCCGTCGACGCGGTGCAGGGCGACGCTCGCCCGGGCGCCCGCCGCCAGGAGGAGTTGTCCTTCGATGGGGTGGTCGGCCACAATCTCACCCGCCCGCGCGCATCGCCTTCTGTGCGAACTTCTCGATGAGCGGGTCGAGCGTCTCCCGCTCCCCCTCGAAGACCACCGTCACCTCGTTCAACTGCAAGGAGGGGCCGACGCTGACCTTCTCGGCGGAGAGCTCGGCCGTCCACCCGTCGCCGGCGACGGTCGTCTCGTCCTGCCGTTCGCCGCCGCAGTTCTCGAGGTAGCCGACGGCGGCCCGGATGGAGATACCGCGCCAGCTCCGTTCACGTCGCATCGGTGGTCGTAGGGACCCTCGCGGCTAAACCCTGTGGGTGTCGTGGCCCCGCTCAGCCGGGCCGGATGCCGTCGTCGACGATGCGGGCGTTGCGCTCGCGATTGATGCGGTCGGCCAGGTCGGCGTGGTCGTATAGCTGCTGGATGACCGACGCCACGAGGTCGCGCCAGACCATCGCGTAGATGGGCGACTGTCCCCACGCCCGCAGCTCCACGACGTACTCGTCGTAGGCCTCCCAGCGGTCCTCGAAGTACTCGATGAGGTCGACGACGCCGGCGGCGGGATCGTCGCTCTCGAGCACCGCGTTGATGTCCTGCTCCCACCCGTCGACGGCGCGCTGGATGTCCCGCTTCGCGTCCGCGCCGTCCTCGGGCAGCGAGTCGACGATGGGGCCCGGGATGGCCAGTTCGATGTCGTCCATACCTCCGCGTCGGGCCGGACCCAATTAAAGCCAACCCCGGGCGAACATGTTCGGGCTCACGTTGTTACTGCTCGCGACCCTAGCCCTCGGCATGAGCAGGCAACTTCGCGAGCAGGAGGCGGCCGCCGAGCGGACCGTCGAGGTCCGCTGTACGGGCCACGTCAGAGACGCCGTCGGGGAACCGCACATGGAGTACACCTTCGACGGGCGGACGCTCGGGGACTTCCTCGAGGCGTTCTGTGGGACCTACGACGTGGCAGACCTCCTCATCGCCGAGACGGAGTCCGAGGCCTCGACGGACGGCTGGGCGCCGGAGCTGGTCGACCTTCCCGGGACGTGGGTGAAGAACCCGGAAGGAGAACAGACGCGGTGTTACGCCCGCGTGACGGTCAACGGGCAGTTCAACGAGCTGCTCGATGGCCTCGAGACGACGCTCGAGGACGGCGACCGGGTGGGGCTTCTCTACCCGTTCATCTTCTGCTGTTAGCCGCCCGCGACCGGCGGGAAGACGCTGAGCTCGTCGCCGTCCTCGATCGAGGTCTCGAGCCCCTCGATGTGTTCGATGTCCTGGCCGTTGCGCAGAATCGTCAGGTACTGGCGCAGCTGGCCATCTCCCTCGAACAGTTCCATCTCGGGGAACTCCTCGGGGAGCGACCGGAGGATGTCGCCGGCCTTCGCGTCGTCGTCGAACTCGCGGTGGATGGTCTTTTGCCCGACCGCCTCCCGGAAGTTCGCGAAGAAACGGAGCTCGATTTCCATACCCGGTTCCTAGGCGCACGGCAGTATAAATGTGGACGGGCGGCCTGGCCGGCAGCGCCCGTTCGTGCCTACGACGGCACGACGGTGATCGTGTTCCCGCGGTCGATGGCCCACTCCAGTTCTTCTGCGATACCGGACCCGCGGGAGACCTGAATCTCGCACACCGACCTTTTTCGTCGTCGGGGGTCCTCGCTCGCTCCGCTCGCTGTGGGTCCCACTCCTCGAAAAACGTCGACGAAAGACGCTCGCTCGTTCCTCGCTCGCAACTACGACGGCACGACCGTAATCGTGTTCCCGCGGTCGATGGCCCGCTCCAGTTCTTCTGCGATACCGGACCCGCGGGAGACCTGAATCTCCCCGCCCCGCGAGACGGTGGCCGTAAACAGGTACTCGCCGTCGGCCTGGACCTCCACGGTGTCGCCAGAGTGCCCGTCAAGCGGGACGATGATGTGCCGGGAGGTCACTTCGGGTTGGACGATTTCGCCCTGCTGGCCCCCGCTATCGGTCTGTGGGCCGCCGGAGGGGCCGGTCGGGCGCTCCGCGAAGGTCCGGACGTCGATGTCGATGCCCAGGCGGTTCTCGACGTCGCTGATGCGGCCGCCGCCCTTGCCGATGACCTGTGAGATGTCGTCGTCCTCGACCCAGACGACGGCCGTGTTCGGGCCGCGGAGTTCGACCTCCACGTGACCGCGGGCGATGGAGCGAATCTCGCGTTCGACCTCCTGTTTCGCGAGGCGGTCGACGCCCGAGTCCTCGCCGTCGTCGTCCTCGTTCAGCGGGACGGTGACGACCTGGTTGTTGAAGGTGTAGATCTCGAAGGCCGGGGCGTCTGTCTCGAAGTCCTTGACCATGATGACCGGGCGGGCGAGGTCTTCCTCCATGAGGCCCGCGGGCACCTTCACCTCGGTCGTGACGTCGTAGACGGTGTGGACCTGCCCGGCCTCGATGTAGACGACGGTGTCGACGATCTGCGGGATGAGGCCGAGTTCGACCCGGCCGATGAGCCGCTGGAGGGCGTCGATGGCGCGGGTCGCGTGGACGACCCCGACCATGCCGACGCCGGCCAGACGCATGTCCGCGAAGACCTCGAAGTCGTCGGTCTTGCGGACCTCGTCGTAGATGGTGTAGTCGGGTCGCACCATCAGCAGTGAGTCGGCCGTCTTCGCCATCGATCCGTCGAGGGCGGTGTACTGGGTGACGTTCGGGCCGACCTGGAGGTCCCGTGGCTTCTCCATCGTCTTGACCGAGTAGTCGGCGTCGACCAGGAACTCCGCGACGGCCTGGGCGAACGTCGACTTCCCGGCCCCGGGCGACCCGGAGATGAGGACGCCCCGCTGGTGTTCGGTGAAGCGGTCCCGGAGTTCGTCGGCGTACTCGTAGTCGTCGAGTTCGGTCTTGACGATCGGCCGGACGGCCGTGATTTCGAGTGCGTCGGAGAACGGCGGGCGGGCGATGGCGATACGGAGGTCGCGGAACTGGATGATCGTCATCCCCGGTTCGTCGAGTTCGACGAAGCCGTCGGGCGACCCGCGAGCACCGTCCTCGATGTCGGCGGCGTACTCCCGCAGTTCGGACTCGGTGGCCTCGCTGTCCCGGATGGGCTGGTAATGCATGTCACCGATGTCGCCCTTCTTCGCGAAGGGAGCGACGCCCACCTTCAGGTGGACGCTCATCGTCGACTCGTCGAAGAAGTTCTCTATCTCCAGGCGGTCGACCGAGCGGCCCCGCGGTTCAAAGTACTCGACCTGGAGCCCCTTCGCGCGGGCCACCTCGGCCTGGACGTCGTCACTGGTGACGAGCACGGCGTCGCGGTCGCCGGCGACGTCCCGGATGAGCGCGTCGATCTCGCCCTCGCCGGCGTCGCGTTTCTCGATGGCGTCGGGCCGCCGGCCGACGTATTCGACCTCGATGATGCCCTCGCTCGCGAGATCGACCAGTCGCTGGAGCTCCTCGAGTCCCTCCCAGCCGGTCTGTCGGCCGTCGTTGGCCTGTGCTTCGAGTTCGCCGACGACGGCCTCGGGCATCACCACCGTCGCGCCGGCGAAGCCCTTGCCGCTCTCCGGCGAGTCCGGGTCGGCGTCGGCCTCGACCTGTTCGGACACGCGGCCGTCGACGACCACGCTCGTGTCCGGTACAATTTCCATACCGGGAGTACGCGGCCGTCGATTGATAAGGATGTTCACCCGCGAGCGCCGGGAGCGTCCCGGGGCCGCCGTCCGGACAACGGACCGGCTATCACACTCGCTCTGCCTCGCGTAGTCGGTGACTGACGGCACCGGTCCAGCAAGACACAAACCCGCGGCCACCGACCGACCGGTATGGACGTCACCGACCTCACGCGTGAACTGGTCGCGATACCGAGCCACGAGGACGAGACGGCCGCCGGCGACCGTATCGAGGCGTGGCTCCGGGCCGAGACAGCGGCCGACGTGACCCGTGACGACCACGGGAACGTCCTCGCTCGCAAGGGCGACGGCGAGCCGTCGCTCGCGCTCGTCGGCCACCACGACGTCGTCCCGCCGGACGACTCGCAGGTAGCCGACGGCGAGTACGTCGTCGAGGAGCGAGACGGACGCCTGTACGGCCGGGGCGCCGCCGACATGAAGGGGTGTGTCGCCGCCGCGATGCTCGCTTTCAGGGACGCCGACCCGGCCGGGGAACTGGTCTTTGCCTCCTTCGTCGGCGAGGAGCAGGGCGGCATCGGCTGTCAGGCGGCCATCGAAGACGGCTTCGCACCCGACTACGCCGTCGTCGGCGAGGGGTCGACGGGGTACTCGGGGGAGGGTGTGACCGACGTCGCCGTCGCCCACAAGGGCCGGCGCGGGTCGACCATCGTCGCGGAGGGGCGACCGGCCCACGCCAGCGAACCCGAGGCCGGCGAGAACGCCATCTACCGCGCCACGGACGCCGTCGACGTAGTCCGCGAGCTCACCGTTCCCGAGACGACGGTGCTGGGCCACGACCTGTCGGGGAGCGTCGCGGTCACGGAGGTCGACGGCGGGTCGGCGTGGAACGTCATCCCAGAGCGCTGCGAGGTGACCGTCGACGAGCGGACCGTCCCCGGCGAACGCGCCCCCCTGGAGCGCGTCGAGGGCATCCAGGGCGTCACCTGGCAGGTCGACCAGGACCTCCCGCCGATGGCCTGCGAGGACGCCGCCTTCGCCGAGAGCGTGCTGGCTGCGGCCGCCGCCACCCAAGAGGGCGCGCCCCAGCAGGTCGTCAAGCCCCACGCGACGGACGCCGGGTGGCTCTCACAGACGGGCACGGAGTGTGTCGTGGTCGGTGCGGCGGAACCGGGCGAGGCCCACACCGGCAACGAGAGCGTCTCCCTCGCGGTGCTGTCGCGGTGTTACGAGACGTACCGCGGTGTCACAGCGTCGTGGCGTCGGTGAGCGGCGCGACTCACCCGGTCGGCTGGAAGTACCGGTACCTGACGACGGGTTCGAACCCCAGGTCCTCGTAGAGCGGTGCGACCGACGCCTCGGCCTGGACCACAGCCACCTCACAGCCGTCGGCTCGGCCCGCACGAAGCAGCGCGCGGGTTGTCGCTTTGCCGATGCCGCGACCGCGGAACGGTTCGACGACGCCGACAGTGTAGATGCCGGCCACGTCGCCGGTGCGGACGAGGACGCCACTGGCGACGGGCCGACCGTCGACCCGGCCGACGTACAGGTCGGCGCCGTCGGCGGCCGCGACCGCCCGGTGGACCCGCTCGGCGACGCGTTCCGCACGCCCGAAGACCGCCGTATAGACGGTCACGAAGTCGGCGAAGTCGTCCGACCCCGACACCCCCGTGACGTCGACACGCCCCTCGTCGGCCGGGACGGCATCGAGCGAGCGGTGCGCCAGGCCGAGCTCGGGGTCATCGAGGAGCGCCAGCGCGGCGTCGACCTCCTGGACGCGCTCGTGCTCGCCGTCTGTCACACCCACCAGGAAGGGGACGTCGCGGGCACGCATCCACGCCACTGCCGCCGCGATGTCGTCGGGTGGCGCGTCGAACGCGAATATCTGGTTGTACACCGAGAGCGGGAGGCCGGCCGAGACAGCGAGTGCGGCCCCGTGCCGGCGAGTCGCACCGCCCGAGACGTGGTCCGCGATGTGCTCGAAGGTTCTCGCCATGTTCGCGTTCGCCTCGGTCACGATGTCGCGGGTCATAGAGACACCCATCGGTCGACGGACCATGATACCCCGGGACGAAGGCAGGTGCGACGACTAGCCGTCGGTCGGGAGGACGTTCGCCTCGAATCCGCGCGGCGTCTCAGTGATGCGTTCGGTACCGTCAGCGGTCACGACCACGGTATCGGAGTGTCTGAACCCGCCCACGTCGGTGTACAGCGCCGGTTCGACGGCGTAGACGTCGCCCGCCCGTATCGTCGCGTCGCTTCCCCGGTCGAGGTACGGGGGTTCGTGGAGTTTCATCCCGAGGGCGTGGCCGCTGTGGTGTCGCGTGAACTCGAGGACCCCTTGCTCTTCGAAGTAGTCACGGGCCGTTCGCTCGACTGTCGCAACCGGAACGCCCGGTTCGATGCTGTCGATCGCCACAGACTGGGCCTCACACATTATCTCGAAGTACTCGCGTGCCCTGTCGTCCGGGTGGCCGACGAACATGGTCCGTTCGAGCTCGGCCTGGTAGCCCCCGATATCCACGACGACGCCGGTGATGAGCGAGTCACCGGGTTCGAGCGGGTCGTTGGACGTATAAGCGTGCGGTCGACCCGTCCGCTCGCCGCTCACGATGCCCGCGATGACGGGGCCGTCGAACCGCGTCCGTGCGTCGTAGTCGTCGCCGAGTTCGGCCGTCAGCGACTCGGTCCCCGCGGTCATCGCTCGCTCCGAGACGGTCAGCGGATTCGCGCCCGGACGGACGAGTCCGCCGAGGTGGTCGTGGACCCGATCGGCCCACCGCGCCGATTCGCGTATCAGTTCCAGCTCGGCCGCGGACTTCTCTCGCCGAGCCTCCCGGACCCACGACTGCGCCGTGACAGCGACGAACTCGTCGAGCGAGGGGCCCTCGTATCCCATGACCGACGGCGGCGACCCGGCGTCGGCCGCGACCGACCCGACGCCGAGGCTGTCGAGCGTCTCGCGGACAGTCCCCATCGGGGGCTCTGCCGGGTAATCGAAGTAGTGATGCACCGCGTCGACGTGCTCGGCCGCACGTGCCCGCTCGACCTCCAGTCGGGGGACGACCAGCGCGACGGTCTCGGCGGTCACGACGAGCACCACGGGGCGTTCGGTGACGACGTGGGGGAACCCGGCGAGGTACTCGATACTCGTCGCGTCGAACCAGACACCGGCGTCCACGCCTTCCTCGGCGATTCGCTCGCGTACGGTGTCGAGTCGCCGATCGCGGGCCGACGCCGGAAGACGGAACATGCGTTCCTGTTCGGAACTCGCGTATAAAAGCTACCGGACGCAGGCCGGCTGCGTGACCGTGGATTTCGGGGGCGGCGCCCCCTCTGGAACGACCGCCCCGTACCGGCCTCGTTGCTGTGTCACCCGACGCGTCCGCTCGTCCCTTCGTGTCGGCACTCGTGACCCCGTGGTTGCGAAATCCGTTCCAGACGGACACCGGCAGTCCAGTGGCGGGAATCTGGTCAGGGCGCTCGTCGGTAAATTTATCCTTCACGGTCCTAAATGAATGGATGAGGCCGGGCCGCTGGCCCGAACAGTGCGTGAACGACCGAATCCATCACTCACCATGATCAAACCAACGTAACCGGCCCACGGCGCGGTGAGCCGGCAGCAAGTATCAGCCACGACTGCGGCGGTTCCGTTCCCACGCCGTTTCGGACGCCCAGAGAGATTGTCGCGGTGTTGCTGCCCTAGAACTGCCGTTTCGGGTTGCTGATGTAGTCACACTCGTCGCACTCGAGCGTCCAGTCTGACAGGCGCGTATACCCGTCGCGTCTGTGCTGGGTCCGCCCGTCGACCCGGCGTTCGAAGTGTATCCAGTCGGTGCCACACCTGCTGCAGTCACCTGACCACTGTTCGGCCCAACCGTCACTCATAAGTGCGCAGTTACTCTGTAGCCATTTATCAGTACCGTGACGATGCTCGGTGAAGACATCGCATGACGGCCGACAATACGTGCGACTACGTATTCGATCTGGCGGAGTGGCGGGACGAGCGGGGACGAGACTTCCGCCTCGAGGAGTCCGTGCCGACCGAGTGGTCGTGTGACCGGCCGGTCGAGGGCGACGGGGCCTGCCTCTTCCACCGACCTGCAGACGAGACGGACAGTCAGGCGGTGGCGGAGCGACTGGTCGAGGAGGTGGCGACGCCGGCAGCCGAGACGGACGTCGACGCGGTGGCCGAGAACCGGTTTCTCGGCGCCGCGTTCGACGACTTCTCGCTCTCACATCGCGTGCTCGAAGGGGAGGGGAACCGCCCGATAGACCTCCGGTTTTCCACCGTGGCGGGTGCGATGGAGTGGGACCGGCTCGTGACGACGAACCCGGTCCGGCTCGTCGGGACCGTCGTCGGGGGCGAGGCGACGTTCCACCGGGCACAGGTCCGTGCCGATTTCGACGTCTCCGATACGGTCTTCGGTGGTCCGGTCGATTTCACCGACGCGACGTTCACCCGGCACGTCTGGGCGATCCACGCAGCGTTCGGCGCCGGGATGTCCTTCGACCGCTGTGCCGTCGGGGAGGACCTCTGTCTCGCTGGCGCCGACATCGGCGGGAACCTCCGCCTCGCCGACGCCGAGGTCGACGGATACAGCTGTTTCTCGCGGATCGACTGTGCAGGGGCGCTCGTCGTCGAACCGAAACACGTCGGCGAGAACCTCTGGTGTGTCCGCTCCACGTTCGAGACCTTCGACGAGACCAACGAGCCGAACAACCTCATTCGCGGCGGGAGTATCGAGGGCGACGTCGTCGTCCGCGAGTCGACGTTCGGGGGGAAGCTGACCTTCGAGGACCTCGACGTCGAGGGGCGATTCCTCTTCGAGGACACCTCGGTGGCGGGCAACTGGGTCGATCTGACCGGCTGTTCGGTACCGGCGGGGGAGCTCGGCCAGCCCGACGAGGGTCACGTCACGTACGATTTCACGGACGCGACGATCGGCGACGTCCGGCTCCAGGACGTTCCCGGGAACGGATTCGAGCGCATATTCTTCACGAACACGACCTTCGACGGGTTCGACTTCGGTCGACACCGCCCGCTCTTGCTCAGGTCGAACTGGACGATCCACACCGTCGCGGACGGACCGATAGCCGACACGCAGACCGAATCGGGGCCGCTCCGGGCGACCTGGGACCGGCTGGCCTCGCTTGCGGCCCCCGTTGCCTGGTTCGGACGCTCGCTCCTCGGGCGGACAGCGCCCGGTGTCGACGAGAAGTCGCTCGACGAAACGACGTATCTGAAGGCCAAGAACGGCGCGAACAAGGCCGGGGACAACAAGGCGGCCGCTCGCTTCTTCCAGAAAGAGCTCGCCTTCCGCCGGAAGGGCCACGCCGAGGTCGCGCTCAACGGGCGACCGGCCGCCAACGGCTCGACGACGGTCTTCGAGCGACTCTCGGCTGCGGGCGCGTGGGTCGCCAACGTCGTGCTCTCGGCCACGACCGGCTACGGCGAGAAACCCCATCGCGTCCTGCTCGCCTCGCTGGCGACCATCCTTGCGTTCGCGTTCGTCTTCGCCGGGATCACCCACCTCGGGCCCGGCGCGGACTACCCGCCGCGGGAGATACTGCTCCTGAGCTTCCAGAGCTTCATCACGTTCATCCTGGGCAGTCCCGTCGGCGAGGACGTCACGTACGCCTTCCGGTTCGTCTCGGCCGTGGAAGGGCTCATGGGCGCGTTCCTCGTCGCCCTGTCGGTGTTTGCGCTCACCCGGTCGGTCCATCGATAGCGCGTCCCGGCCAGTCACGGCGCCGGGTCTGATCCGGGTTCAGAGCGCTTCGCCGTGGACCTGTTTGCCATCGACGAAGACGTGTTCCGGGTTCGTCTGCAGGCGATAGAAGGGGCCGTCCCAGACGACGAGGTCGGCGTCGGTCCCCGGTTCGAGCGTCCCCACGCGGTCGTCGATACCCAGCAGCGTCGCCGGCGTCGTGGTGACCGTATCGAGGGCGGCCTCGCTGGGCAGCCCCTCGCGGACTGCCAGGCCGACACAGACGTCGAGATACTGCTGTGGAAGGACCGGAGCGTCCGTCTGGATCGCGACCGCGACGCCTGCGTCGTGCAGTTTCGCCGGCGTTTCGAAGGAGATGTTCCGGAGTTCGTACTTCGTGGCGCTGACGAAGCTCGGCCCGACGACGGCCGGGACCCCCCGCGAGACGAACTCCCCGGCGATCCGGTGTCCCTCGGTGGCGTGTTCGATAGAGAGGTTCGTGACGTCGAACTCGTCCGCGATCCGGAACACGCTCCTGATGTCGTCGGCCCGGTGTGCGTGGACTCGCAGCGCGAGGTCGCCGTCGAGAACCCGCGAGAGGTTCTCCATCCCCAGGTCGCGCTCGAAGGCATCCCCCTCGTCCCGAGCGTGTTCCTTGCGCGCGACGTAGTCCTCGGCTTTCATCAGGGTGCTCCGGAGCATCGCAGCGACGCCCGGCCTGGTCGATGGCTGTCTGTCGTTCTCCTCGCCGTGGATCCGCTTGGGGTTCTCGCCCATCGCGGCCTTCATGCCGTCCTCGCGGACGAGCATCTCGTCGGCAGTCTCCCCGTGGGTCTTCATCGAGCAGGTGATGCCGCCGACGACGTTCGCGCTCCCCATCCGGGCAGACACCGTCGTGACCCCGCCCTGACAGGCCTTCGCCAGTTCCTCGTCGCCGGGGTGGAACCCGTCCAGTGCCGACACGTGGGGCGTCACCGGCTCGGTCAGCTCGTTGATGTCGTAGTCCTCGGGTTCGCCCCACTCCGAGAGCCCGACGTGGCTGTGTGCGTCGACCAGGCCCGGCGTGACGTGCGCCCCGTCGGCGTCGAGTACCGTCTCGTCTGCGCGTGCCTCGATGTCACCCACCGAGACGATCTCGCCGTCCCGAAAACAGAGGTCGGCCTCGACGGTTCCGCGCTCGGTCTGCGTGTGGACGAGACCGTTTCGTATGATCACCATTGGGCAGACGGAGCGCTGGGAGAGTAATCAGCTTTGCGTCGCCCACGAAGCCGCGGCCGCCGTCCCGACGCGCTCGCCGAGTGCTGACCGGGGGACCGGCTGGTTTTCAGTCGGCGGGATGTAGGTATGACCTTTTTTGAATACAAGAGCAAAGCATGGGATACAATGTCCAAGCGTAGCACGGGAGCGACGGAGATTGCCGCCGACGCGGACATCGACGACGACATCGACGCCGACATCGAGGACGACGTCGCGGAAGACATCGACGAACAGGCCGGCTACGACCACGAGGCCGCCAGCGAGATACAGACGCTGCTGGCGGAACTCGAGGACTCCTCGGTCGACATCGCCGAGGAGACGGACGACATCCGCGAGCAGGCCGCAGAACAGTACGAGGGGATGGCCGAGGTGGCAAGCGAGGTCTCGAACCTCTCGGCGTCGGTCGAGGAGATTGCCTCCTCCTCCGAGGAGGTGTCGGCGGCGGCCCGCGAGGCCAGGGAGCTCGCCGAGCGCGGCCAGGGCAACGCCGAGGACGTCCACGAGGCGATGGAGAGCATCCAGCGGGCCGCCGACAGCGTCGCGCAGGACGTCAGGACCATCCAGGAGGGCGTCGAGGAGATCGACTCGATCGTCGAGGTCATCAACGACATCGCCGATCAGACCAACATGCTGGCGCTGAACGCCTCCATCGAGGCCGCGCGGGCCGGCGAGGCCGGCGAGGGGTTCGCGGTCGTCGCCGACGAGGTCAAGAGCCTGGCCGAGGAGTCCCAGGAGCAGGCGACGACCATCGAGAACATGATCGACGGCATCCAGGACGACACCCGGAACGCCGTCGAGAGTCTCGAGGAGAGCAACGAGGAGATAGAGGCCGGCATCACCACCGTCGAGGAGTCCACGGAGATTCTGGACGAGATCGACGACACCGTCACGGAGGTCAACCACGGCATCGAGGAGGTCGCGACCGCGACCGACCAGCAGGCGGCCTCGACCGAGGAGGTCGCCAGCATGGTCGACCAGGCCACCGACGCCGCCGAGGAGATCGCCGACAGCACGGCCGACATCGCCGACGAGGCCGTCGCCCAGACCGACCAGATCTCGAGCATCAACCGGAAGATGGACTACCTGGTCGCGGACCTGCAGCGCAACAACTGAACGCCCGTCGCCCCCATCCCGCTCTTTATCTTTCCGGCCCGTCAACGGGGCGTATGCGACCGAACCTGGACCCCGAACAGCTCGACCGCTACTCGCGGCACATCATCATGGACGGGGTGGGCCCCGAGGGCCAGGCAGCGCTGCTCGACGCGTCGGTGCTGGTCGTCGGAGCCGGGGGACTGGGCTCGCCGGTCCTGCAGTACCTCGCGGCCGCCGGGATCGGCACACTCGGTATCGTCGACGACGACGTGGTCGAGCGGTCGAACCTCCAGCGCCAGGTCATCCACGGCGACGACGACGTGGGCCGGCCCAAGGTCGAGAGCGCCGCCGAGTTCGTGACCGGCCTCAACCCCGACGTCACCGTCGAGGGCCACCAGACGCGGTTCGCGACGGACAACGCCCCAGAACTCGTCGAGGCCTACGACATCGTCGTCGACGCGTCGGACAACTTCCCCACCCGGTTCCTGGTCAACGACGCCTGCACGCTCGCCGGCGTCCCCTTCTCCCACGGCGCGGTCTTTCGCTTCGAGGGGCAGGTGACGACGTTCTCCGGCGAGGGGCCGTGTTACCGGTGTCTGTTCCCCGAGGCACCGCCGGCGGGGACCGTCCCGGACTGTTCGACCGCCGGGGTGCTCGGGGTGCTCCCGGGGACCATCGGCTGCATGCAAGCGACTGAGGTCGTCAAACTCGCGATGGACTACGGCGAGTCGCTGGAGGGGCGCCTGCTGGCCTACGACGCCGGGTCGATGCACCTCGACGAGGTGCCGGTCACACAGCACCCGGACTGTCCGGTCTGTGGCGACGAGCCGGTCATCGAGACCGTCGGCGAGGCCACCTACGAGGGACAGTGCTCGCTGGCCGGCGACTGACCGGCGACCGGGAACCGGCGAGAAACGACGGAGAGAGTTATTACAGTCCGGTACGTAGGGGAACGGAGACGACCAGTATCACGCATGTCACGACCACCAACCGACAGCAGTCGTCCCGCAGCGCTCCTCTCGCGAGTGGTCCGGCCGGGGTACGTGGACCTTGTGTTCGCGGTGGTGCTCGTATGGGGCTTCGGTGACGCCGTCTCGACGCTGCTGGCGGCCGAGGCTGTCGGCTTCCGACACGAACAGAACCCGTGGCTCCGCCTCCTGCTGTCGGTCGAACCGCTGCTGGTCCCCCTGGTGAAAGGTGCGGTCGTCCTGCTGGTGGGCGTGGTGCTGCTGGAGTGTCGCGACCTCATCGAGTCGGTGCCGCTCTGGCGGGCGTGGTTCGTCGCCGTCATCCTCGCCGGGACGCTCGTCATCGCGGGCAACGTCTACGTCGCGCTCTCGACGCTCTAGGCGCGCAGCGTCGCCAGGTCGCTGACGGCGTCGCGCGGCGGTGCGTCGAACAGGTCGGGGTGGATCAGTGCGGCCAGATATTCCAGGGTCTCGACCAGCCGCGGCCCCGAGCGGTTGACGAAGTGGTGCCCGTCCATCACGTGGGCGCGGCCCTCGCGGACGGCCCGCAGGTCGTCGAATCCCGGTCGGTCGGTCAGGTCCGCGAGGTGCTCGGTGGTCTGTGCGACGTCGAACCCGCAGGGCGCGGCGACCAGCACGTCGGGGTCGTACTCCCGAACTTCCGTCCACTCGCGGGGGCGGGAGTGGGCGCCCCGCTCGGCCATGCCGTACCGACCACCGGCCAGTTCGACCAGTTCTGGGATCCAGTGCCCGGCGACCATCACCGGGTCGAGCCAGTCGAGGACGGCGACGCTGGGCGCCTCGGTCACCCCGGCGGCCGTCCGTTCCACCGCCGCCACGCGGTCCCGGAGGTCAGCGACCAGTTCGGTCGCCCGCGCCGGTTCGTCGATGGCCGCGCCGACGCGGCGGATGGACTCGAAGAGGTCCTCGAGGCTGTGGACGTCGAGGGTCAGTACCTCGCAGTCGAGGCCCAGGTCGGCGACGGCGTCGGCGACCAGGACGTGGTCGACGGCACAGACGTCACAGACGCCCTGCGTGACGACGACGTCGGGGTCGAGGTCGGACAGCGTCTCACGGTCGATGGCGTAGACGCCGTCGCCGGCCTCGGCGTCGGCCACCTGCTCGTTGATCTCGCTGCTCGAGGTCCCGGGGTCGACCCGTGAGCGGTTGACCGCCGGTTGCTCGCGGGCGGCCGGGGGGTAGTCACACTCGTGAGAGACGCCGACCGGGGCGACGCCCAGGGCGTAGACGATCTCGGTCGCCGAGGGGAGCAGGGTGACGACGCGCATACCCCACGTAGGGCGGGGGCCGACAAAAGCCTCCGCCGGTTCGTTACGCTTACCCGCCGGCCCCGCTGACTGGGAGGTATGCAGGTCAAATCCCGCCACCATCTCCGTTCGGACGAGGTCGGGGCCATCACCGACGCGCTCGCGGCCAACCTCGGCGTCGAACTGGACGCCGACAGCTTCGAGAAAGTCGAGTTCGCCGAGAGCAACTGGGACGTCGTGCTGGTCGACGGGGAGCCGTTCGTCCTGTACGTGGACGGCGAGCCGTTCCTCACGGTCCAGGGTGCAAACGAGTACCCGCCGGAGAAACACGTGGTGACCGTCGACGCCGGGGCGATATCGTTCGTCTCCGACGGCGCCGACATCATGCGGCCCGGAATCACCGAGGCGGACCCGGACATCAGCGAGGGCGACCTCGTGGCCATCAACGAGGAGACCCACGGGAAGTTCCTCGCCATCGGCCGGGCGATGACCGACGGGTCGGACATGGTCGGCGACAGCGACAAGGTCGTGAAGTCGATCCACCACGTCGGCGACGACCTCTTCGAGTTCACTATCTGAGCGACACCCGCCGCTGGAACGTCGGCGTCAGGGAGAAGGGAAGACAGGAGGGCGTCGCGTCAGTCGTCGCCCAGGTCGGCAGGGTCGGAGGTGTCGCCCATCTCGGCGCCCGCGACGGCGTCTTCGAGACCGTCGGCGACGTCTTCGCCGTCGAACTCGTCGTCGGGCCGCAGCTCCCGGTCGGAGGGTCCGTCGTCCTGCTGTTCGGTGACCGATTCGCCGCCGGTGACCGAGACGAAGATGTCGCCGAGTTGCTTCGTGCGGTCGCGGGATTGACTCTTGCTCATCGCAGTTAGCCGTAGCGTATGGGAGAACCTATCAGGGTCACCTAACTCGTTAGGAATACTGCGGGCGGTTCAGAGGACGTCGCGCTGACAGGAGCCACAGAGCGACGCCTCCTTGACGTCGACCTGCCTGACCGTCGGGGAGAAGTTCATCACGCAGCGCTTGTTGTCACAGTGTTCGAGGCCGAGTGTGTGGCCGATCTCGTGGACGATCTCCTTGCGGACGCGGGCCGAGAAGATCTCGCCGGCAGAGCGGTTCGAGAACCCGCCGTCGGAGGAGGTCTGCAGGCGATAGGTCGAGATGACGCTCCCGGAACCACCCAGATACGCGAGGCCGAAGACGTAGTTGCGGCGGCGGTAGAACAGGTCCATCGGGGTGATGCCGATGTTCTTGTCGCCGGACCCGACCCGGCGGACGAGGTCTATCAGTTCTTCGGCGCGGTACTGGTCCCGGTCGGCGTCGTACGCACCCTTCGGGATCGACTGCGGTTCGTGCATGGAGACCTCGCAGTCGTAGACGGACCGCAACCCGTCCGAGGCCTCCCGCTTCA
This sequence comes from Haloarcula regularis, assembly GCF_029338315.1. GTDB lineage: Archaea > Halobacteriota > Halobacteria > Halobacteriales > Haloarculaceae > Haloarcula > Haloarcula regularis. The sequence goes on along the minus strand of NZ_CP119794.1, from coordinate 2,912,867 downwards.
CCTGGGCGGAGACCTCGCCCACGGGTACGATGTCGACGTGCATGGGAACCTATATGCGACGCCGTCTCATAAATATCCCGACGTGCAAGACCCGGAGACGGCACTCGTTTCTCGGCTGGAAGTTGCCGACAGAGTCGTCGAAGTCGGGGTGGGTGCGCGGCCCGGCGTCGCGGGGGACCTGGCCGCCGCGGGCGTGTCAGTGACGGCGACGGATATCGAGCCGCGACCGGTCCCCGAGGGCGTCCGGTTCGTCGTCGACGACGTGACCGACCCGGACCCGTCGGTGTACGCCGGGGCCGACGTCGTCTTCGCGCGGCACCTGCCGCCGGAACTACACCGGCCCGTCCGGGACGTCGCGCGGTCGGTCGGTGCGGCGTGCTGGTTCACGACGCTGGGCGGCGACCCCCCGACAGTGCGGGTCGAGACGGAGCAACTCCCCGGCGGCGTGACGCTGTACCGGGCGACCGGGAGAGATGGGAAGGTGCTTGAATGACCGGCGTGTTCCGCCAGGCATGGACGTAGATACGGTCGTCCTCGACATCGACGGCGTGCTCGTGGACGTGGCCGACTCCTACCGGCGGGCCATCATCGAATCCGTCGACCGGGTGTACGGCGACACCATCGAGCGGGCCGACATCCAGCCGTTCAAGGACGCGGGCGGGTTCAACAACGACTGGGAACTGACCGACGCCGCGGCCCTGTTCGTCCTCGCCGGTCGCGAGGGCGACATCGGCACCGTGGCCGAGTTCACGGACGCCATCTCGGAACGCGGTGGCGGCCTGGACGCCGCGAAAGCCGTCGTCCGCGAGCGACTCGACGACGCGAGCGCCGACCGCGTGTTCGACGCGTGGGACAGCGAGCGCCTTCGAGACGTCTTTCAGGCCCTGTACCTCGGTTCCGACCTGTACCGCGACATCGAGGGCGGGGAGCCGCCGTTCGACGCGCCGGGGTACATCCACGACGAACCGAAGCTGGTCTCGGCCGAGACGCTGGCGACGCTCCAGTCGCGGTACAACGTGGGCGTCGTGACCGGACGGCCGGCCGCCGAGGCCGACATCGCGCTGGACCGGGTGAGCCTCGACATCCCCGACGACCACCGCTTCACGATGGACGACTGGGACGAGGGCAAGCCCCACCCCGCCGCACTGCTGACGCTGGCCGAGCGCTTCGACGCCGAGCAGGTGGCCTTCGCCGGCGACACGCTGGACGACATCCAGACCGCGATCAACGCCGACGCGGAGGACGACGAGCGAGTCTACTACGGCGTCGGCGTCCTGACTGGCGGCCTCACCGGGGAGGCGGGGCGAAAGAAGTACGTTTGGGCGGGGGCCAGCGCCGTCGTCGGCTCCGTCGAGGACCTGCCCGACCTGCTGGAGTGAGCGAAGCGGCAGGGATTTCTGCGGCGACGAACAGGTCGAGGTATGGGCCGGTTGGCGACGGTCGGGTGGTCGCTCCTGGTGAGCATCTGGGCCGGCATCGTCGGCGGTGCGGCCGTCTACCTCCCGAGCGTCGACGCCGCCCAGCTGTACACGGTCGGCTTCCAGCTGGTCGCCTGGCCGGTCACCTACTGGACGATTCGCGAGCACCCGGACGTCTTCGCGGACGCACACCGCCCGGGACGGCTGGCGATGTTCATCCTCGCGTGCTTCTTCACGACGGTGACCCTGGCGACGGTGGCCAACCTCGCGCTCGGCCACACCAGCATCGTCGGGATTGGCGGCCAGTTGGTCGCGTTCGCGGCCGGGCTGGGCGTCGCCCTCTACGTCGCGTACGGCGGCGGGTTCGACCGGGCCTGGGACACCTACACGTAGGCGATACCGGCCGGTCGCACAACGCTTATTCGCCGGACGCCCGACGCAGACGACATGGACATCGCGTTACTCGGCGGCACGGGCGACATCGGACAGGGACTGGCGCTGCGCTGGGCGGCCGACTCCAATCACACGGTCATCGTCGGCTCCCGGGATGCCGAGAAGGCCGAGACGATGGCCGAGGAGTACGAGACGGAACTCGACAGCCGCGGCCGCGAGGTGACCATCGAGGGACTCTCGAACGCCGCGGCCGCCGCCCGGGCCGACGTCGTCGTCACGGCCGTCCCGGCCTACCACCTCACGGACACCATCGAAGCGGTGGCGGACGAACTCGGCGACGCCATCCTCGTCTCGCCCGCCGTGGGCATGAAACGCGACGAGGACGGGTTCCACTACAACCGTCCCGGCGCCGGCAGCGTCACGGAACTCGCGGCCAACGCCGCGCCCGACGACATGCCCGTGGTCGGCGCGTTCCACAACCTCGCCGCGGGTCGACTGGCCAACCTCGACGCCGACCTGGACTGGGACACCGTCGTCGTCGGCGACGACGCCGACGCGAAAGCGACCGTCAGCGAACTCGCTGAAGCCATCGACGGCCTCCGGGCCCTCGACGCCGGCCCGCTCTCGAACGCCGCCGAGGTGGAGGCGGTCACGCCGCTGCTCATCAACGTCGCCCGCCACAACGAGAAGATGCACGACCTCGGCGTGAAGTTCTGGTAGTCCCAGAGAGAAAGCGTTATTCCCGCCCGTCGAAAACGACGGGATACGGGTCCGTGGTCTAGTTGGTTATGACGTGGCCTTTACAAGGCCGAGGTCGGTGGTTCGAATCCGCCCGGACCCACTTCTGACGCCGCCTGCGACGAGCGAAGCGAGGAGCCAGCGGCGTCTGTGTGGGTGACGAGGGTTCGAATCCTGGAAGACGAGCACAGCGAGTCTTCCTCCGGTTCGAATCCGTCCGACAGGACAGAGCCACGCCACCGTGGACCAATCAGGGGTCGAGCGGCCGGCCCCACCGACGGCTATTTGCGCCCGTGTGACGAAGTGTCATCTGAGGGCAACGATAGTTGCCACCGGTGTCGCACAGTCGTCGACCACAGCGGAACCACGCAAAGTCATGGACATCGAAGCAATCGTATCGGAAGACTACACCGAGTTCAGTCCCGAGACGCGCGTCTCGAAGCTCGTCGGGGCCTTCGACGACCCCACACTCAAGGGCGTCGTCGTCCGCGGCGAGGAGTTCGAAGGGGTCGTCACGCGCCGGCAGCTGGCGGGGTCTCACCACCCGCCGGGCGAGAAGGTCGGGTCGCTCGTCTGGCACGTCCCGCGACTCAGCCCCGACGAGGACGTTCGAACCGTCGCGCAGTTGATGATCGACAGCGACGTGCAGCTGCTCCCCGTGTTCGAGGGGGAGACGCTTTCGGGTATCGTCACCGTCGACGGGATTCTCGAGGCGGTGACACCGTACCTCGACGCGGTGACCGTCGGCGACGCCGCGACGTCGGAGCTGGTCACCGTCGCCCCGGAGACGACGATCGGCGAGGCGCTGCACGACTTCCGGGAGCACCGAATCACGCACCTCCCCGTCGTCGATGACGACGACGCCGTCGGCATCGTGAGCCTCTACGACGTGACCGACCTCACCGTCCGGGAGACGAGCCAGAGCCAGGGCGGGGACGCAAGCGGCCGCGACGCCTTCGGCGGGTCGCTGTCCGCGAGCGCCAGTCGGAGTCGGGGCGGCGGCTTCGGGGCGCGGGAAGGCGAACTCGAGCGCGTGCTCGATCTGCCAGTTCGGGACGTGATGGTCGCGCCGGTGCGGACCATCGGCCCGGACGCGACGCTCGACGTCGCCGTCGAGGGGATGTTCGAGGTCGGCGGGTCGTCGCTCGTGGTCACCGAGAACGGCCACCCGTACGGCATCGTCACCAAGACGGACGTCCTCGACGCGCTCACGTGGGAGGCGGGCGGCAACCGGGGCGTCCAGGTCTACGGGACCGACCTGCTCGACGACGTCCGCTACGAGGACATCGTCGAGATGGTCGACAAGTTCGACACCCTCGACGGGGAGATGTCGATACTCGAGGCGAAGATACACCTCCACGAGCACGACGAGAAACTGCGCGGGACGCCGCTGTTGCTGGCCCGCATCCGCCTGTACACCGACCGGGGGCACTACATGGCGTCCGGCGAGGGCTACGGTGCGAAACACGCGCTCAACGAGGCGCGGGACATCATGGAGCGGCGGATCCGCGACCGGAAGACCCACGGGCGCAGCAAGAAGCCACCGGGCGAGGAGTTCTGGGAGAAACGCTTCGGGTGGCTCCTCGAGGAGGCGGACTGACGGCGGAGACCTGGGGTAGCGGCTAGTCGTCCCTGGCGCCGGGGACGGCGAGCACCGGCGTCTCCGAGAGTCGGATGACGCGACTGGTGACGCTGCCCAGCAGGTACCGCTGGACGCCGGTCCGCCCGTGGGTACCCATCGCGATACAGCCGACGTCGTGTTCGTCTGCGTAGTCCGTGATGGCTCGGTAGGGCGTTCCCCGGGTTACCGTCGTCTCGACGTCGAGGCCGGCGTCTTCGGCCTCTGCGCGGAGTTCTGCGAGGAGGTCGGCCCCGGCCTCTTCGAGCGAGTCGAGGAACCCGACGGCCCCGATGTCGCCGTAGACCGTCGCGGGGTCGACCACGTGGAGCAGGTGGAGCGTCGCACCGGTCAGGTCAGCCAGGTCGATGGCGTGGTCGACGGCGGCGCGGGCACAGTCGCTGCCGTCCGTGGGGACCAGTATCGAGGGGAAGGACGGGTCGAGCACCGAGTCCGCGTGGACGGTGAGCACGGGGACGGGGGCGTCGCGGACGGTCCGTTCGGCGACGCTCCCGAAGACGAGGCGGTCGACCCCGCTCCGGCCGTGCGTGCCCATCACGAGGCAGTCGACGTCGTGGCGCCGGGCGTAGGTGACCAGCGCCTCGTGGACCGAACTCCCCGCCTCGACGATGGCCGTCTCCACTGAGAGGCCACGCTCGGTCGCGTCGCGCTCGACGTCGCGTATCGCCGCCTGGGCACCAGTCGCGAGCGTGCTCGCGTCGTCGTCGTCCGCTCCCGGCGGGAGTTCCCCGAGTTCGTTGACGTGGACGACGTGGACCGTGGCCTCGAACCGTGCAGCGAGTCCCAGGGCCGCCTCGGCTGCGGCCGCGGCGACGTCGCCGCCGTCCGTCGGCACCAGAATCTGGTCGTACATCGGGAGAGTCAGGACTCCGCTTCGACGACGACCACTTCGTAGTCGCCCCCGTTCCGTATCTTCTGCCCGACACCGGAGAAGTGCCTGTCGTGGTCGCCGTGTTCGCCGACCACGATGACGTCCGCGTCGACTTCGTCGGCGTACGCCACGATGGTCTCGTGGGGGACGCCGTGTCTCGTTTCGCCCTCGACCCGGACGGCGCGCCCGTCGGCCATCTGGGTGACCTCGTTGACGGTGACGACGGCGTGATCCTCGGCGTATATCGTCGCCAGTTCGGCGGAGCTGAGTGCGGGGTCGTCGAACTTCTGTCTGTCGACCACACAGATGACGTGCAACGCGCTGTCGCGTTCCTCCGCCAGGTCGATCGCCCGGTCCGCGGCCTTGCGTGCGTACTCGCTCCCGTCGGTGGCAAGGAGGATACTGCCCATACCACACATACACTGTGGAATGAATTAACTGTTCCCCGAAACGAACCGGCTGGAGCGGTCACGGTGCCGTCGGCGTCCCGCAACCCGACTAGTGGCCGGTTATTTGACCTTCCGCTGCCTACGTACCAGGTGCGGGAACAGTGTTCCCGGTTGCCATGACCTACACGCTCGAAATCAGCGACGACCTGCGAGAACGGCTCGAGAGCCATCTGGAAGAAGACGAGACCTACGAGGAGTTCATCACCGAGCTGGTGGCGATGTACGAGACGGAGGGTGCGTTTCTCCAGGAAGGCTACTCGGAGTGACCAGGGCGGGCGGGGCCGTTCCGGGCCGCCGTCGGCCCGACCCGGTCAGACGATAGAGTCCGGGCGCGTCATGAAGTAGTTGAAGACGATGCCGAGGCCCAGGCCGTAGACGACGTGGGCGACCAGCGTCAGGACGACATACAGGACCAGCGAGAGCCCCGACTGGCCCGTGTAGAACGCCAGGACGAACCCCGTCCACATCGCGACCCCGAAGAAGGCTCCGCTCGTGGGGTCGGACCGTCCGGGGAGGTACGCCTTCAGGGACGCAAAGAGGAGCGGCCAGGGGAACATCCCGCCGCCGAGGAAGATGATGTAGCCGAACAGTATCTCGGGGACGAGCCCGTCCAGGCCGACCAGTTCCGTCAGGATGGCGAACGCGGACCGGTCGAAGGCGCCGACGGACTCGGCGACCAGGAAGACGACGCTCATCATCGCCGTCCCGACGAGGCCGCCCGCGGCCCCGACGACGCCGTCACCGATGATCCCGGCCAGGTTGTCGAACTCGTTGTCCTCGCCCACTGCCGACTCCTCGTTCACGGGCCGGTCGTCGACGCCGGAAGTCGTATCTGCCATGGTGTGGTATTCCATACCAGTGGACAAAAAAGTTCGCGCGCCGACATGCCGGGAGGATATATGTCGGCACCCTGTCCACAATGACTAATAGGTACTGGTTTGAACGCTTACCACGATGCCGAGTGACACGATAGCACACGCCGTGGGGGTCCCGCTCCACGGGGGCGACGTCAGGGCGCCGGCGGACGTTTTCAACAGTATCTTCGAGGTGTTCCTCGTCCTCGGGACGGTCGTGGGCATCGTCGTGGTGGCGTACACGATGTACCACGCCATCAAGTATCGGGACTCCGGGAGCACGGACGACCCGTACGCGGACACGGTCGAACGGCCCCAGCTGGGCGAGAAGCCCACCGGGGGGACGGGCGGACGGAAGGTGTTCTACTCGTTCGGAATCAGCGCCGTCATCGTCGTCTCGCTCATCGCGTGGACGTACACGACGCTGCTGTACATCGAGAACGGGCCCGACGAGTCACAGGCGGCCATCGACGCCATCGAGATAGAGGTCGAGGGGTTCCAGTTCGGGTGGAACTTCGTCTACCCCAACGGACACGAGACGAACTCGCTGGTCGTGCCCCAGGATCGGGTGATAAAATTACAGGTGACATCCCTGGACGTGTTCCACAACTTCGGGATACCGGAGTTGCGCGTCAAGACCGACGCACTCCCGGGCCAGTACACCAGCGCCTGGTTCACGGCCAGCGAGACCGGCGAGTACACCGCCAAGTGCTACGAGCTGTGCGGGACCGGGCACTCGCTGATGGTCACCTCGGTCGAGGTCGTCCCCCAGTCGGAGTACGACGAGTGGTACGCGGACACGCAGTCGAGCGGTAACGGAACCAGCGGGAACGTGACGGCAGCTATCGACGCCGGAGCGACAACTGCGGTCGGAGGTGCCCCGGCATGAGCCACGACCACGAACACGGCCTACCGCCGAAGTCCTCCATCAGTCGCTGGTTCCTCACGACCAACCACAAGGACATCGGCATCCTCTATCTCATCACCGCGCTCTTCTTCCTCGTCTTTGGCGGCATCCTGGCGCTTCTCTTCCGTCTCGAACTGCTGTCTCCCGGAGCGGACCTGCTGGGCCAGATGGGCTACAACCAGGCCGTCTCGACCCACGGCCTGCTGATGGTGTTCTGGTTCATCTCGCCCTTTGCCTTCGGCTTTGCCAACTACCTCGTCCCTACAGATCGGGGCCGACGACCTCGCCTTTCCGCGCCTGAACGCGCTGTCGTACTGGCTCTACCTGTTCTCGGGGATCCTGGTCGGCGTCTCCTTCTTCCAGGGGTCGACGTTCGCCGGCGGGTGGACGATGTACGCGCCGCTGAACACGCCGGCCTACATCCCGGGTGAGGGGCTGGGCGCGACGTCGGTCGTCCTGGCGCTCATCATGTTCACCGCCGCGGTGACGATGGGGTCGGTGAACTTCCTGACGACGATGTACCGCATGCGCGCCGAGGGTCTGCGGATGCGCGACATCCCCATCTTCTCGCTGTCGATCAACCTCACCGTCTGGATGATGCTGTTTGCCTTCGCGGCGCTTTTGGCCGCGCTGATGATACTGGCCTCCGACCACGTCATCGGGACGACCTACTTCCAGTTCGCCAACGACGGGTCGACGCTCGGGACCAGCGCCGAGAACCCCGGCGCGTCGTTGCTCTGGGCCCACCTATTCTGGTTCTTCGGCCATCCGGAGGTCTACATCGTCTTCTTCCCGGCACTGGGCGCGATGGCCGAGATCTTCCAGACGTTCACCGGCCGCCGCCTGGTCGGCCGCAAGTGGTTCATCATCTCGATGGTGCTCGTGGCCATCCAGTCCTTCATCGTCTGGATGCACCACATGTTCCTGACGGGCATCAACCTGCCAATCAAGACCATCTTCATGGCGACGACCATCGGCATCTCGCTACCCTTCGACCTGATGGTCTTCTCGCTCATCTACACGATGGCGAAGGGGCGGGTCCGGTTCAAGACGCCGTTCCTCTTCTCGCTCGGCGCCCTGCTCCTGTTCATCCTCGGGGGCATCACCGGCGTGTTCCTCGGGGCCATCGTGCTGGACTATCAGTTCCGGGGGACCTACTGGGTGGTCGCGCACTTCCACTACGTGATGTTCGGGGGCGCGACGGCGCTCATCGGGGGCCTCTACTACTGGTACCCCAAGATGACCGGGAAGATGTACGACGAGTTCCTCGGGAAGGTCCACTTCGCGACCTTCTTCGTCGGGTTCAACCTCCTGTACTTCCCGATGTTCATCGCCTGGGAGACCCCGCGGCGGGTCTTCGAGTACCCCGCGGACCTGCAGATATGGCACAATCTCTCGACGGTCGGCGGGTTCATCCTCGGGGCGAGCATGCTCGTCATGTTCTACAACCTCTTTGTCAGCATCTGGCGCGGCGAAGACGCCGGTGAGAGCCCCTGGAAGTACGCCAGCACCGCCGAGTGGGCCGTCGGCTCGCCCCCGAAACTCGAGAACTTCCCCGGACTCCCGTCGTACGCGAGCGGGTCCCTCGAGTTCCTCGACGACGAGGAGGTCGCCGAGCGGACCGGGAAACCGCCCGGTGCCGGCGTCGCCGCGGACGGTGGCACCGCCTCGGACGGCGGGACCGCCAGGAACATCAGGGCGGTGACCGCTCCCGCAACGCCGACGGCGGCGGCCCACGAGACAGGCGGCGAGGGGCACGCCAGCCACGCGAGCTTCTGGCCGTTCCTCGTGAGCCTCGGGGGCTTCATCGCGTTCCTGGGCCTCTCGGGCGTCCGGACCGGCAGCCCCGTCTACGTCGGCATGGCGGCCGTCGGCGGCCTGGCCACCGTCGGGTCGCTGGTCGGCATGACGCGCGAGTCGTTCCACGCCCCGGAGATGGCCATCGCCGAACGGTGGCCCTTCGAGGGTGTCGAGAAGATGAAACTCGGGATGTGGACGTTCCTCGCGAGCGACGTGGTCCTCTTCGGTGGGTTCATCGGGTCCTACGCCTTCGTCCGGGTGGCCTACGGCTGGTCGGACTGGCACCACGACCTCATCCCCGCCGAACACGTGACGATGCCGGGACTGATCAACACCTACCTGCTGCTCACGTCGAGTTTCCTCGTCGTGCTGGCGATGGTGGCCGCGAAACGCGAGTGGCGCGGGGCGACGACAGCCTCGCTGGCTGGCACCTTCGCGCTCGGGGTCGGCTTCCTCGTCAACAAGGGCATCGAGTGGAACCACCTGTTCCACATCCACAGCGAGATGTTCCCGAACGGCTGGACCCTCTCGACGAACATCGGGTCGTCGACGTTCTACCTGACGACCGGGCTCCACGGGGCCCACGTCGTCGTCGGGCTCGTCATCTGTGGATACATGACCATCCGCGCCTGGAACGGGGCGTACCAGGGCGACGACAAGCCGATAGAGTACTTCGGGCTCTACTGGCACTTCGTCGACATCGTCTGGCTGTTCCTGTTCCCGCTGTTTTACATCCTGTGACCATGGACTGGAAAGGCTACACCCTGATATACGTCGTACTGTTCGTGTTCGCGACCATCCAGGCTGTCGTGGAGTTCGTCGGCCTCGTCGACAGCGCGTACTGGCTGGCGTTCGGCATTATCATGGTGCTGTCGGTCGTCAAGGCCGTCGGCGTCGCCGCGTACTACCAGCACCTCATCTCCGAGCCGCGGTCGGTCACCTACATGATACTGGGCGGGACGCTCGGTGCCATCGCGCTGACGGGCGCGGCGGCGTACTCCATCGTCTGAGAGGCTGCGCCCGGCGAGAACCGCCGACGGGGACGAGGCAGCGAACCACGCACTCGATGGCGTTCTCCTCCCGTTCGAGCTGGAGCTTGCCGAGGTCCCGCAGGTCGGGGTCGTCGTCGACGTGGAGAATCGAGAGCTGACTGGTCCCGCTCATCCTTGCACAGTCGGACGGCAGCGACACGTCAATGCACGATGCCAACTGTGTTACACAGACGACGGAGCGTGTCGGCGCTACGGGAGGAGGAGCCTGACAGTTATCGCGACCAGGAAGAGCGTCCCGGCGACCGTCGCCGACTCGGCGGCCGCGAGGGAGCTCGGGTGGCCTCGACGCTTCGCCGAGATATAGACGCCAAAGAGGAGATATCCCACGAGCACCATCCCCCCCGCCGGCGGCGAGGGCCGGGCCGGCGAGACCGCCACTCCCGTCGGGCGCGGAGATGAGCGCCACCACGCCGACGACGAAACCCACGACGAGCAGCGTGAACGCGACGACCCACGCCGACGTGTTGCCGGCCAAGCGGGCGAGCGTGTTCTCCCGCCGGACGCCCGGCGACCACCCCCCGCTGGAGACGGCCGGTGAGTACTGATACCACCCGCGGGCTCGGCCGAGCCACAGCAACACGCCGACCACGAGCAGGCCCATCACTCCCGTACTCGCCAGATACGCCGTTGTCATGTCATGCAATTACATGACACTCCGTAATAACCGTTTATCCGCCCGGGACGCCGTCGCCTGAAGGTACCGACGATTCTCGGCTCGTGCCAATCACCCGAATTAAAAGTGGGGACGGGCGGATGGTGCCGGTGATGCGCGAGAGTCCGTCCGGAGACGGGAGAACCGCGAGCCGGCCCCGACCCTGTCCGTGTCGGCCAGGGCTGCGGGCCCGACAGACGGCGAATCACGCACGGAGGCGAGGGTGAGCCAGCGGGACCGCTCGCCGGAGGCCGACCTGGGACTGCTCGACGCGACGATGATCGGCATGGGCGCGATGATCGGCGCCGGCATCTTCGTGCTCACGGGCCTGGCCGCCGAGATAGCCGGGCCCGCGGCGATTCTCGTCTTCGCGCTCAACGGCGTCGTCACGGCCTTCACCGGGCTGTCGTACGCCGAACTGGCGGCGTCGATCCCCAAGAGCGGCGGCGGGTACGCCTTCGTCCGCGAAGTGTTCGCCGACCTGCCCTCGTTCCTGATGGGCTGGATGCTCTGGTTCGCCTACATGATCGCCGGTGCGCTGTACGCGCTGGGCTTCGCCCCGAACTTCCTCGAACTGCTGCATGTCTACGGCCTCGTCCCGCCGCCGGAGGCCGTCGGCGCGATCGCACTGCCCGTCGTCGACCTGGCGCTGCCCGCCGCGTTCCTGCTCGCGTTCCTGGCGGTGCTCGGCCTGGTGTCGCTGAACGCCGTCTCGACGGCCGCCAGCGGGAGCCTGGAGACGGTCTTTACCATCGTCAAGGTGAGCATCCTCGTGGTGTTCGTCGCCTTCGGCGTCGCCTCGCCGATGTTCTCGACAGCGGAGTTCCAGCCTCTGTTCCCCGAGGGAGGGGGCGCGCTGGCTATCCTCCCGGCGATGGGGCTGACGTTCATCGCCTTCGAGGGGTACGACCTCATCACCACCGTCACCGAGGAGGTCGAGAACCCTCGGGAGAACATCCCGAAGGCCATCTTCGTGAGCCTCGCGGCCACGGTGGTCGTCTACCTCGCGGTGGTCACCGTCGCCGTCGGCACCCTCGGCGCACAGGGACTCGCCGAGGCCGGCGAGGCCGGCATCGCACAGGCCGCGACGTCGTTCATGCCGACCGGCATCCCGATCATCCAGAACGGCGGCGCGATCATCGTCTTCGGCGCGGTGTTCTCGACGCTGACGGCGCTGAACGCCGTCGTCATCGCCTCCTCGCGGGTCGCCTTCTCGATGGGGCGCGAGGGACAGCTGCTGCCCTCGTTCGGGCAGATCCACCACCGCTACGGGACGCCGTTCGTGGCCATCGTCGCCTCGGCGGTGGTGATGCTCGGGTCGGTCGTCTTGCCCACCCAGAGCGCCGGCAACATGTCGAGTCTCTTCTTCCTGCTCTCCTTTATCGTCGTCAACGGCTCGGTCATCAAGCTGCGCCGGGAGCGCCCCGACATGAACCGACCCTACGAGATGCCGTTCTACCCGGCACCACCGATCATCGGCATCGTGTTGAACCTCGTGTTGACCGTCGTGCTGATCGAGTTCCTCGTGCGGACCGACCCGCTGGCACTGGCGCTCAGCGCCGCGTGGATCGGGCTGGGGGTGGTGTCGTATCTCGCACTGAATCACCTACGAACGGACCCGGACGCCGCCGAGGGGACGGCGGCCGGCGACGAGCAGGTTCCCCTGGAGGACGACTGAATCATGGTAAGCAAACTGGACGTCATCGTCGCGGGCGGCGGCCGTGTCGGCTTCGAAACAGCGACCATCCTCGACGACCGGGGCCACGACGTCACCGTCGTCGAACGCGACCAGGAGCGGGCCGACGCCGTCTCCGACCAGTACGTCGCGACGGTGGTCACCGGCGACGCCTCGAACCCCGAGATACTCGAGCAGGCCGGCGTCGAGGACGCCGACGCCATCGCCGGCCTGACCGGTCAGGCGGGGCTGAACCTCGCCGTCTGCATGGAAGCCAAAGAGATAGCGCCGGGCATCCGGACCGTCGCGCGCATCGACACCCGGGCCAAGGAGTCCTACACCCGGTTCGTCGACACCGTCCTGTTCCCCGAACTGGCGGGGGCCCGGAACGCCGCGAACGAGATAATCGGCAGCGACGTCGAGACGCTCGCGGACGTCACGGGCACGCTCGACATCATGCAGATTCGCGTCGCCGAGGGCGCGCCGGCCGCCGGCCGGAAACTCTCCGAGGTCCGGTTCCCGGCCGGGACGCTGGTCGTCTCCGACGACGACGGCAACCGCATCGCCCGGCCGGAGACGACCCTCGACGCCGGCAAGCGCTACGTCGTCGCCGTCGAACCGGACGTCGCCGACGAGGTGATGAACCTCATGCGCGGGTGACTCAGGCCTCGACCGGCCGGCGCTCGGGCCGGTCGCGCGCCGTGCCGGCCAGCCGGACCGCCTCCCGGAAGGGCGTCGTCGCGACGGACACGTACGACTCGATGCTGTCGTCGGTGACCACGACCGGGTTCTGGAGGCCGTCGACCAGCGGCTTGGCGACGCTGGTGGGGACGTCGGTGACCAGCCTGAGCCAGCGAGCCGACAGCCCCGGCGAGAGGACCGGGACGGGGACGATGACCGGGCGCCGGCCGAACAGGATCTCGGCCGTCTGGACCAGGATCGTCTCGTAGGTCAGCACGTCCGGACCGCCGATTTCGAACGTCCGGCCGGCGGTCTCGGGGGTCTCGAGCACGCCCACGAGGTAGGCGACGACGTCGTCGACGTAGATGGGCTGGCAGTCGGTCCGGACCCAGCTCGGGGTGACCATCACCGGGAGCCGCTCAGCGAGCTGGCGGATGACCTGAAAGCTCGCGGACTCGTCGCCGATGATGATGGCCGCCCGGAGCACCGTGAGGGCGGCCGCGCCGGTGTCGAGCAGGCGCTCGACCTCGCGCCGCGACCGCAGGTGATCGGAGAGGTCGTCCTCCTCGCGGCCCAGGCCGCCGAGGTAGACGATGCGGTCGATGCCCGCCGCGTCGACGGCCGCGACGAAGTTCCGGGCCGCACGCCGGTCGCGCTCCTCGAAGTCCTCGCCCGCCCCCATCGAGTGGATGAGGTAGTAAGCGGCGTCGACCGTCGGGAGCGTCAGGTCCGGGTCGAGCACGTCGCCCTGGACCACCTCGACGCCCGCCGGCGCGTCGTATGTCGCCGGGTCCCGGACGAGCGCGACCACCTCGTGGCCCGCCTCGCACAGCGCCGGGACGAGGTGACTTCCGACGAACCCTGTCGCTCCGGTGACGAGGACGCGCATACAGACCTGTGAGACCCCAGACGCTTTAATCACAGCCCTGACTGAGGGTGTCGACGAGGGCCGCTCAGTCGTCGGCGTCCGTCCGCGCGCGGCGCCGAATCGCCCGCTGGACGAAGTCGTCCGGCAGTTCGTCTATCTCGCCTGCCTGGACCGCCCAGAGATTGGCGTAGAGGCCGTTCTCCGCGAGCAGCGCCTCGTGGGTGCCCCGCTCGACGACCCGGCCGTCCTCCAGGACGAGGATGACGTCGGCGTCCTTGATCGTCGAGAGGCGGTGGGCGATGGCGAAGGTGGTCCGGTCGGCGGTGAGTTCCGACAGGGAGCGCTGGATGAGCAGTTCCGTCTCGGTGTCCACGTCGCTCGTGGCCTCGTCCAGTACGAGGACGTCGGGGTCTTTCAGCATCGCGCGGGCGATGGCGATGCGCTGGCGCTGGCCGCCCGAGAGTTTGACCCCGCGCTCGCCGACCATCGTGTCGTAGCCGTCCGGCAGGTTCTGGATGAACTGGTGGGCCTCGGCGGCCTCCGCGGCCGCACGGATCTCGGCGTCGCTGGCGTCGAACGTGCCGTAGGCGATGTTCTCCCGGACGCTCCCGTAGAAGAGGAACGTCTCCTGGCTGACGTAGCCGATGGCCTGGCGGACGCTCGGGATGGTCACGTCGCGGACGTCCTGGCCGTCGATGCGCACCGCGCCCTCGTCGACGTCGTACATCCGCAACAGGAGCTTCAGCAGGGTCGACTTGCCCGCGCCCGTGGGCCCGACCAGTGCCACCGTCTCGCCGCCCTCGACCTCGAAGGTCACGTCCTCGACGACGGGGTCGTCGCCGTAGCCGAAGGTGACGTCGTCGTACTCGACGGCGCCCTCGGTGACGCGAAGCGGGGCGGCATCGGCGGCCTCCTCGAGTCGCCCCGGCGTGTCCATCAGGCCGAAGACCCGCTCGGCGGAGGCGTACGCGCGCTGGTACATGTTGATGATCTGCCCGAACTGCGCCATCGGCCAGACGAACCGCTGGGTGTAGATGATGAACGCGACGAACTGCCCCGGACTGAGCGTCGTCGTCAGTGGGCCCGGCGGGCGGCCCAGCACCATCAGGCCGCCGACGACGAACGTGACGACGAAGCCCAGCCCCGAGACAAGCCGCAGGCCCGGGAAGAAGGTGATGCGCGTCTCGATGGCGTCCCAGTTGGCGTCGAGGTACTCCTGCGAGCTGTCCTCGACCCGGTCGGCCTCGTAGGGTTCGGTGTTGGCCGTCTTGATGATCTGGATGCCGCTGAGGTTGTTCTCCAGCCGGGAGTTGAGGCTCCCGACCGACGAGCGGACGTCGGCGTACTTTGGCTGGATGGTCTCGATGAACCGCTTGGTGAACACGGCGATGATGGGGACCGGCAGCAGCGCTACGAGCGCGAGTTGCCAGTTCATCACGAACAGGTAGGCGGCGATGCCGACGACCATGATGACCAGCCGCGAGGTGGAGTTCAGGCCGTCGTTGAGGAACTTCTCCAGGCGGTTGACGTCGTTCGAGAGCACCGACATCATCTCGCCGGTCTGCTTGTCGGCGAAGAAGTCCATGTTGAGCCGCTGCATCGTCTCGTAGGTGTCGGTCCGCACGGCGTGCTGGACGTGCTGGGCGAATCTGTTCCAGCCCCAGTTGCGACTCCAGTGGAACAGGGCGCCGAAGGCGAAGGTGGCGGCGATGATGCCCGTCGTCAGGAACAGCTGGCCGACCGGGTCGGTGGGGAGCCACGCGTCGGGGACGAGCCAGAGGGAGAAGGCCGTCTCGTCCTGGATGACGGCGTCGATGGCCACCGCGAGCAGCAACGGCGGCAGCAGGTCCAGCATCCGGGCGAAGACCGAACTGACGAGGCCGACGACGAACGCGACGCGCTGCCCCTCGCCGTACTGCGTGAACAGCCGGAGCATCGGACGCTCGGCGCGCTCGCGCGCCTCCTCGAAGACGTCGTCGTCGGACCCGGCGTCGATGTCCATTGGTCACAGGTTGGGCCGAACGCGCAAAAGGCCGTCGGGGACGCGACCGCGGTCACCGGGCGGCGTCGGGAAGTTCGACCCGGTCGCCGACGGTGACGCCGGTCCGGTTGGCCCACCCGCGGTTGACCTCGAGGACGTACAGCCCCCGTCCCTCGTAGCGTTCGAGGTCGGAGTTGCTCGTCCCCTCGGGGGGCAGCGACGCGTGGTGGATGGTGGTGATGGTCCCGTTCGCGGATATGAAGAGGATGTCGAGCTCGAAGGACATGTTCCGCATCACGTAGGCGTGGCGCCCCGCCTCGTCGTGGACGAACAGCATCCCCTCGTCGGGCCCCATCGACTCGGTCTCGCTGAGGCCGACGTAGCGCTGCTGGAAGGTGTCGGCGATGCGCACCTCCACCGTCGCGAGCACCGGCCCGGCCGGGTCGTTGCGCACGGCGACGGTCGTCCCGGCGGCCTCGGGCGTCGACGTGGCCGTCCGGGTCGGCGCGTCGCCGGTCGCGTCGGTCCCCTCACGGACCGTCACGGTCCCCTCCTCGTACTCGCCGACGCCGAGCAGGCTCACCCACAGGCCGGACTGGAGGACGACGACGGCGAGGACGAGCGCGACGGCGGCCGCGACGACGACCGCGAGCGCACGGCGTTCCATGCTCGACCGATAGGTCGGGCCGTGGGTAACGCTGTCGGTGTCGGGGAAACCGCCGGCCGGCGAGCGACCACCGTAGCGGTCACCGCCGACGCTGGTCGCGAACTGCGTCGGAAAACAGCCGTCTCAGGCGCTCGCCTGCTGCAGTGCCGCCTCGATGTCGTCGGCCTGTGTCACGCCGACGAACCGCTCGACGATGCCGTCGTCGTTCTCGATGATGAGCGTCGGCAGCGACCGGACCTGATATTCGTTGGCGATGTCCTGCTCCTCGTCGACGTCGATCTTCTCGAACTCGACGTCACCCCATTCCTCCTCGAGCTCCTCGAGAATCGGGTCCTGCGTCTTGCACGGACCACACCAGTCGGCGTAGAAGTCCATGAGTGTAACCGTCATTGTACTCTCCCCATCGTTGTCCGTGAAATCAGATAAGGGTTATCAATGTGTGTTGACTCCTCACAACCCCGGATACAGGGGAAATAGCGGACAGAAGTTGGCGTCCAGTCGGTTCTACGGCGGAAAGCCGACGGAATTCGCGGGACAAGGGCCGTCCAGCGCTCGTCCGGAACGCCGGTCCCTGGAGTCACCCGGACAAAGGCGAAAGGCTTAGGCGGGCAGGGACGACAGAGATGACTATGAGCAGCAACAGCGGCGGACTGATGTCCAGTGCCGGACTCGTCCGGTACTTCGACGCCGAGGACACGAACACGATCCGCATCGACCCGCGAACCATCGTCGCGTTCGGCCTCCTCTTCGGAATCCTGATGCTCGTGCTGAACGCGATGGCCTGAATCAGCGACGTTTTCTTCCCGGGCCGTCGAACGTCGGCTATGCACTTCACACAGCGCGAACAGCAGGCGCTTCGCGAGGCCGGCGTCGCCCAGGAGACCATCGAGGCAGCGTCGGCGGCCGTCGTCGAGGCGACCGCGGACGCGGCCGGGGCCCTCGAGGCCTTCTTCGAGGGGCGCGAGACAGTCTACTCCGACATGGACCTCGCCCACAGTTCGAGCGACATCCAGGAACACACTGTCGCCTACCTGGACCTCTACACTCACGCCGACGACATCCGGGGCTACCTCCGGTTCGACTCGTGGGGCGTCCCGGTCGAGGGTGGTCGGGTACTGAGCGGCGACGTCGTCGAACTGTCGCTGGGTCCGACGGTCGACGCACGGATCCGCTTTGGCGCCACAGAGGACGCCGTATGACCGTCCGGGTCAGGGGCATCTACGCGACGGCGCTGACCCACCTGCTGACCGAGGCGGGCGTCGACGTGGTGCAGGCGTCGGAGCCGATACGGGAGCGGTTCGACGCCGACTTCGCGGCCGAACACGCCGCCGTCGCCCTCGAGACGACCGGCGACCAGCAAGGCGTCGGCGTCGTCGGCGACCCGGAGCGCGTCGAGACGGTCCTGGACCTGCTGGCCGACCTCGGCCGGGATACCCTGTGGTGGGACGCGCCGCTGCCAGCGGGTGCGGTGTACGCCGGCGAGGTGACCGAGACGCTCGGCAGTGGCGCCATCGTCGACTGTGGTGACGGCGAGGGCTTTCTCCCCTACGGGAACGCGGCGGACCGCGTCGAGACGGGCGACCGCCTGCGCGTCCAGGTCGTCGACGCCAGTGCCCCCTGGACGGACGGCCGACCGGTGCTCGACACCACGCTGGCCGTCCGCGGCGAGGTGCTGACGCTAACGCGTGGCCGCGCGAACACGACCACGGCGGGCGGCCCGGCGATGCTCGACGTCGTCGACGCCGACCCCCGGGATGGGTGGGGCGTCTCCTGGGAGGCCGCGAGCGACGACGCCGGGTTCGACGCGCTGGCCGGCGCACTCGAAGCGGCCAACGAGCGGGCCGCGGCCATCGACGCGGCACTCGAGGATGCAGAACCGCCCGAGGAGGCCGCGCCCGCCAGTTACGTCGACGGCGAGCGGACGGTCTGGGTGTGGTTCGGCCGCGAGAGCCGCTTCGCGCTGGACGAGCACCGGCGCGCGGTGACGACGACGATGGCCGGCCACCACCGCGTGAAGGCCGGCGACCGTGCCGCCAGCGCCGCCGTCGATTACGTCGAGGCCCTGTGTGTCGATCCCGGTGCCGGGACGGAGACGGACTTCCCCTTCGCCGTGACCGCCCGGCAGTTCGGCCCCCGCGAGGGCGACTCGCTGGGGATGGGCCACGGCAAGCCCGACGGCCGGCTCGTCACGCTAAGCAGCGGCGAGGTCCAGTCCGTCGACCCGGACGGAACGGTGACCATCGAGCGCGAGATGGGCGGCGGCGGGACCTACGACGGGCTGGGTACCCCGAAGGAGTCGGGGGACGTCGCCCGGACGACGCTCAAGGAGGGGCGCTGGTGGTACCCGACGACCTACCGGGGCAGCGACGGCGCCGCGAAGGGCACCTACGTCAACGTCTGTACGCCCGTCGAGATATTCCCCGACGTCGCCCGCTACGTCGACCTGCACGTCGACGTGGTCAAGTACCCCGACGGGTCGGTCGAGCGCGTCGACGACGACGAACTGGCGGCCGCCGTCGAGGCCGGGGACGTGCCGGCGGAACTCGCAAAGCGGGCGCGGAGCGTCGCGGCGGCCGTGGAGACCGCACTGCGATAGGCCGGGTCAGCGCCGGTGCCGCCAGGCCCACAGCGCGACCGCCGAGAGCGCCGCCCCGACACCGAAGCCCGCGCCGCCGGCGCCGGAGACGGCCGGGTCGTCGCCGGCCTGTGACTCGGCGGTCCCCGTCGTGGCATCGGTCCCCGGCGCGCCGTCCCGGGGCGGGTCCGAGAAGGTGTAGAGCCCCGGCTGGACGTCGACGCCGCCCAGCGCGTTCGTGCTGGTGGCGACGACTGTGTCCGCGCCCCGCTGGGCGGTCCAGAACGACGCGCGCCCGCTGTCGCGCCAGGCGAACACCTCGCGGGGGTTCGAGGGGGCCGAGACGTCGTGGACCGTGAGGCCGCCGAGGTACCACGAGGCGTAACACCGGCCGCCGACGAGTTCGAAGTTGTGGGCCGTCGTCAGGACGCCGTCGCGCGTCGAGTCGTCGGACGGCGGCGGGTCGATGGTCGCGAGCGATTGCGGGGCCGTCGGGTCGCTGACGTCGAAGAGCTCGATGCCGCTGGGCCCGCCGGCGCCGTCCTCCAGGCCGAACGTCTCGCTGCCCACCCCCAGGAGCGTCGCGTCCTCGTCGACGGTGACGTAGTGGTCGTTGCCGGGCGGGACGCGATTCTCGCGCCCGGGGTCGTCGACGGCCGCGAGCGCTCCCGGGTCGCGGCCCCGCACCTTCGAGACGAGTGTGGGTGCTGCGGGGTCGGTGACGTCGAGAATCCACGTCCCGGCGTCCCAGTGGGCCAGGTACGCCCGGCCGTCCTGGACGGTGACGTCGTGCAGCGAGCGCAGGCCCGGCGAGACGTCCCGCCAGCGCGCGTCGACGTCGAACAGCGACCACGTGCCGACCTCGCGCTCGCGCTCGGTGTCGACGACGACCAGCGGGTTCGCCGCCCGCCCGTTCGCGGTCAGGTACGCGAAGCGGCCGTCGAAGTCGCAGTTGTGGACGGTCGAGTCGAACTCGAAGGCGGCGACCTGTCGGGGATTCCGGCGGTCGCGCACGTCGAAGACCACGAGGCCGTGGGCGCCCTCGCTGGGGTGGGCCGGACCGACGACCAGCAGGCGAGAGCCGCTGACGGCGAGGTCCTGGACGCGCTGCATCGGGCCGTCGGCGCTGTCGGCCAGCAGGGCTGTCTGTGTGGCGAGACGCCGCGGGTCCGACGGCGACTCGATGTCGACGACGGCGAACCCGTCGCCGAGAGCGACGTACGCTGTGTGGCCGTCGGGGCTGACGACAGCCTCGTGGGCAGCGGGGAGGTCGAGGACCCCCAGGAGCCCGTCGCCAGTCGGCGTTCCCGGGGCCGGGTCGCCGGTGGCGTCGTCGGTGGGCGTCGGGTGGGCGGCGGCCACGCTGGCGAGGCCGACGCCGGCAGCGCCGACACCGAGATTGCGGAGGAAGGTCCGGCGGCGCATATCCGCGTTCGGGCCGGGACAGACAGAAGGCTTCCGGTGGTATCCGGCCGGCGGAAACCGCGACGATGAACGACGAGGGTCCCGCTCAGTTCCCCTGGATGGCGTCGATGACCATCGCCGCCGCGACGACCGGTTCCTTCGGCACGCCGCTGGCGTCGTCGATGGTGATGTCGTAGCGGTCACGCATCGAGAACTGGCCGTCGATGTTGCCGACGTGGTTCCCCTCACTGTCGGTAATCTCGTACTTGTGGGGAATCCACTCGCCGAAGGGGAGTGTGTTCCGAGCGATAGTTACCAGCGCCCCGCGGGAGTCGATGCGGGCCAGTTCGGCACCCGTCTCGGGGTCGCGGACGCGCCAGGTGTCCTGCAGGAGCGAGAAGTCGTTGTCCAGCACGACGACGGGGTCGCCGGTCCGGGCGTCGATCAGCGTGTAGTTGCCGGCGACGTCGACGATGCCGCTGGCTTTCACCGTGAACACGTCCTCGCCGTTCCCGTCGACGAAGGGGAACTCCTCTTTCAGCTTGAACATCTTCTGCTTGCCCCGGAGGACGACGTTCCCGGCGGTGTCCATCGCCTTGTACTTGTTCCGGACGAGGCTCTGCTCGACGGTGTAGCTGTCGTCGGTGAGCTCGATACCGCTGATGTCGTACGTGGAGGGCGTGCTCATACTGGCGAGTGCACCGGTCAGGACCTTGAACGTGTTGGCACGCCGCCCACTCGCCCGGGCGCAATCGACAGCGTTTCCCCGACCCAATCCCTGGACACGCCATAGATGAGCAAAGACGTCATCGAGGTCACGGGCGCAGCGGAACACAACCTCAAGGACGTCGACGTGGAGATTCCCCGCGAGGAACTCACCGTCGTCACCGGGCTGTCGGGGTCGGGGAAGTCGTCGCTCGCCTTCGAGACGGTCTACGCCGAGGGGCAGCGCCGCTACATCGAGTCCCTGTCGGCGTACGCCCGGAACTTCCTGGGCCAGATGGACAAACCCCAGGTCGAGAACGTCGAGGGGCTCTCGCCGGCCATCTCCATCGACCAGAAGAACGCGGCGAACAACCCCCGGTCGACGGTCGGCACCGTCACCGAACTCCACGACTACCTCCGCCTGCTGTACGCCCGCGTCGGCGTCCCCCACTGCCCGGAGTGTGGCCGAGAGGTGGGCGAGCAGTCGGCCCAGAACATGGTTTCGCGCCTCCTCGACCTTCCCGAGGGGACCCGGGCGAAGCTGTGTGCCCGTGGTCAGAGACCAGAAGGGCGCCTTCGAGGACCTGTTCGACGACCTCGTGAGCGACGGCTACTCCCGGGTCGAGGTCGACGGCGAGGAGTACGACCTCACGCTCGACCGGCCCGAACTCGACGAGAACTACGACCACACCGTCGACGTGGTGGTCGACCGCATCAAGGTCTCGACGGAGGCGCGCTCGCGCATCACCGACTCCGTCGAGACGGCGCTGGGCGAGGCCGAGGGGACGCTGAAGGTCGTCCTCCCGGACCCACCCGAGGGCGCGGCCGACACGCTGGGCGGGTCGACGGCCCGCGCGACGGGCGACCTGGCCCACGACGACGCCGCGGACCCCGAGGAGGACCGTCTCGTGGTCGAACTCTCCGAGGACCTGGCCTGTACCCACTGTGGCATCGACATCTCGGAGATCGAGACCCGCTCGTTCTCGTTCAACTCCCCGCACGGCGCCTGTCCGGCCTGTGAGGGACTCGGCGAGACCAAGGAGGTCGCCGAGGACCTGGTCGTCCGCGACGAGAGCAAGCCCCTGAAGGACGTCTTCGAGCCCTGGAGCTACGACCGGACTTACTACTCGCGGCAGCTTGACAACGTCGCCGAGCACTTCGGCGTCTCGGTCCACACCCCCTTCGAGGACCTGGACCCGGAGATTCGCCGGCAGTTCCTCTACGGCACGGACGACGTGGTCCACTTCCAGTGGCGCACCAAGAACGGCACCCGCGAGAAGACCGAGCGCTTCGAGGGAGTCATCCCCAATCTCGAGCGCCGGCACGTCGAGACGGACTCGGACCGCGCCCGCGAGCACATCGAGGACTTCATGGCGACGACGACCTGTCCCGACTGCGAGGGGACGCGCCTGAAATCGGAATCGCGCGCAGTCCTCGTGGACGGGACCGCAATCACCGAGGTCAACCGGATGTCGATCGGCGACGCGCTGGCCCACTTCGAGGGCCTGGAGGCAAACCTCTCAGCGCGCGACCGGACGATAGCCGAGGAGATCCTCAAGGAGATCCGCGCCCGCCTGGGCTTCATGAAGGAGGTCGGCCTGGAGTACCTCACGCTGGACCGCGAGGCCGCGACGCTCTCCGGTGGCGAGAGCCAGCGCATCCGCCTCGCGACGCAGATCGGCTCCGGCCTGGTCGGCGTCCTCTACGTGCTCGACGAGCCGTCTATCGGCCTACACCACCGGGACAACGACCGCCTGCTGAACACCTTGGAGGAACTGCGCGACCTGGGCAACACCCTGCTGGTGGTCGAACACGACACCGAGACGATGCGCCGGGCCGACAACATCATCGACATGGGCCCCGGCCCCGGCCGGCGCGGCGGCGAAGTCGTCGTCAACGGCCCCTACGAGGAAGTCGTGGCCGCCGACGACTCCGTGACCGGCGAGTATCTCTCCGGGGAACGGGCGATTCCGGTGCCCGAGGAGCGCCGCGAGGGTGACGGGACGCTCACCGTGAAGGGCGCCCGTCAGCACAACCTCGCGGACGTAGACGTCGAGTTTCCCCTGAGCACCGTCACCGCCATCACCGGTGTCTCCGGGTCCGGGAAGTCGACGCTGATGCACGACGTGCTCTACAAGGGCCTCGTCCGCCGGATGAACGACACCGACGTCAACCCCGGCGAGCACGACGCCATCGAGGGCATCGACAACATCGAGACGGTACGGTTGATCGACCAGTCACCTATCGGCCGCACGCCCCGATCGAACCCCGCGACCTACACCAACGTCTTCGACCACATCCGCGAGCTGTTCGCCGAGACCAGCCTCTCGAAGCAGCGGGGCTACGAGAAGGGGCGGTTCTCGTTCAACGTCAAGGGCGGCCGCTGTGAGGGCTGTGGCGGCCAGGGCACCGTCACCATCGACATGAACTTCCTCTCGGACGTGGAGGTTCCCTGCGAGGAGTGTGGCGGCGCACGCTACAACGACGAGACGCTGGATGTCACCTACAAGGGCGCGACCATCGCCGACGTGCTGGAGATGACCGTCGAAGAGGCCTTCGACTTCTTCGAGAGCCACTCCGGCATCCGCCGGCGCCTCCAGCTCCTGAAGGACGTCGGGCTGGACTACATGAAACTCGGCCAGCCCTCGACGACGCTGTCGGGCGGCGAGGCCCAGCGCATCAAGCTCGCCGAGGAGCTCGGGAAGAAGGACTCCGGCGAGACGCTGTACCTGCTGGACGAGCCGACGACCGGGCTCCACCCGGAGGACGAGCGCAAGCTCATCGACGTGCTCCACCGTCTGACCGACGACGGCAACACCGTGGTCGTCATCGAGCACGAACTGGACCTCGTGAAGAACGCCGACCACATCATCGACCTGGGCCCCGAGGGCGGCGAGCACGGCGGGACGCTCGTCGCCGAGGGGACGCCCGAGGACGTGGCGCGGACCGAGGAGTCCTACACCGGCCAGTACCTCCGTGACCTGCTCCCGGCGGTCGACCTGGAGGGTCCGCGAGCGGACCGCGAGGTGGCCCAGCCGGCCGCGGACGACGACTAATCGCCGGCGTCGTCGAGGAGTGTCTCCGCGCGTCTTACCAGGCTCGCGCTGAGACGAGCACCGACGTCGTCCATCGCGTAGAGCTTCGTCTTGGCCTCGTTCGGTTCGAGAGCCCCGGTTTCGACCGCCCTGACGAGAATCCCGATAGTTCCCGAGACCGGTATCGAGAGCGATTGACACGTGTTCCGAAGCGGCTTGTCGTCGGTCAGGATCACGGCCGTATCGGTGAGCCGTGCGGCGGTGAGGAGTGCGACGTCGCCATCGGTACTCGCCGGAGTGGCGGGGCCGGTCCTCACCGTCTCGTCCGGGTCCTTTCCGAGTCGGCGTGCCGAATCGTCGTAGACGTCCGCTGCGTCCATTTCGAGCGCCGTCGAATATACGTCTACGGCGCGGACGTCACCGGTTGCTCGCTCGGGCGCGTTCTCGTCGAGGAGCGTGGCCAGTTGCGTCCGAGCGGGGTCGTCCCTGACCTCTGCTCGGACCGCCGTCGGAACGACGGATTCGCCCCGAAGCGAGGAGAGCAACTCCACGGCGTCGATCGCGGCCAGCGTGATGAACACGCTCGCGTCGACGAACAGCGTCCGTGGGTCGCTACTCATCGTAAGGCGTCCACGTCGTCAGCCAGGTCGGCCTCGTCGTAGTTCGACAGCACCCCACGGTCGTTTGCCTCCGCCATCATCTCGGCGATGGTGAGGCCGGCAAGCGCTGCCGCACCTCGCATCCCGACGGTTCCGTCCTGATAGCGCTGGAGTGCGACGCGAATGAGTTCTTCACGTGCACCCCGTCGGAGCGCCTGACGGATAGCATCGCTCCGGCTCTCACCGCGTGCCTCGGCCAGCCGTTCCACGAGGTCGAGTTCGTCATCGCTCATCCGAGTCGTGACGTTCTCCATATGCAATGCGACGCGTTGCATCGTAATAATCGCATCGTGCTATCGAGTACTGGGCCCGGAATCCCATTTAAATACTCGTGCCGCCCTGAATGCTTATATACCAGCCACAGTTGTCGTTCGCACATGGCTGGTGCGACAGCTGACCAGGTGGAGCGGAAGCGGGGTATCGGGGGACTCGCACGACAGGCGAATCCGGCGTTCGCCGTGGGGGCGGTGGCGGTGCCGCTCCTGGCGCTCGCGGGCGCGCTGGTGACCGGGAACGTCCGGTCGCTCACGTACGTCCACGTCATGGCCGGGGTGCTGTGGACCGGCATCGACCTGTTCATGGGGCTGGTGCTGGGCCCGGTGCTGGGCAGCCAGGAACCCGAACAGCGGGCGGCGTTCTTCACGACGTTCACGCCGAAGATGACGTTCCTGATGCCGGCGCTGGCGATGGTGACCATCGCCGGGGGCATCGTGCTGGCGCTCAGGCTCGGGAAGTTCCCCAACGCCGACCCGTGGCTGGCGCTCATGACGGCGGCGACGCTGATTCCAGTGGTGGTGCTCATCGGGTACCAGTTCGACGCGCTGACCGACCCGAAGACGCTCGTGGCGCTCGGCGTGGCAGTAGTCGGGTCGGGCGCGTATCTGGCGACGGCCCTGCCGGAGTTCGCGATGACCTCGCCGTGGATTATCGCGGCGCTCGCGATCGTCACGCTCCTGTCGGTGCAGGGCTTTGGCGTCATCCTCCCCGGGGAGATTCGAATCTACCGGCAGGTGGTCTCGGCGGACCCCGACGTCGATCTCATCTCGGACATCGGGATGCGAAACGCCAAGCTGGGCGGTATCCAGGGGCTGATGCAGTTGGCCATCGTCTTCGTGATGGTCGGCATCCGGTGGGCGGGATAACCGAACAGTTATCCCACACTCGCGCAAGGTGTCAGGCAAGATGACCGTACTTGACGGGAGTGGGGCGCTGGAGGCGCTTGCCGAGCTCCCGACGATCGCCCATCCCACCGCGTCGCCCGACGGCGACTCCGTCGCGCTGTACTACGACGGGACCGGGCGAAACGAGCTCCACGTCGTCGACGTCGAGACGGGCACACTGACCCAGTGGAGCGACGGCGAAGTACCCAGGGACGTACGCTGGCACCTCGAGTGGAGCGCCGACGGGGACCGGGTGTTCTTCCACCGCGACGAGACCGGCGACGAGCAACACGACGTCTACGCCATCGACGTAGACGGCAGCGTGGAACCGGTGGTCCGGATGGACGGCCAGGTGACCGTCGAGGACGTCGGCGCGGACGGGCGGACGCTCCTGCTGGGCGGGATCCGCGACGGCCAGCGGAACCTCTACCGCCACGACCTGCGGACCGGCGAGACGACGAAACTCACGGCTTACGAGCGGGCCGTCCGGAGTGCGGAACTCTCCCCGGACTGCGAGCACGTCGCCTACGCCACCAACGAGACGGCGGACGTCGACAACCTCGACGCCTACGTCGCCGCGGCCGACGGGTCGGGCCCGCGCGTCCTCCCAGTCGGCCAGCCGGGCGCGGAGACGGTGCCGGTCGACTGGGCGCCCGACGGCGACCGGCTCCTCGTCGCCGACAACAGCGCCGACCTGACGCGGAGCGGCGTCTACGACCTCGAGACCGGCGACGTCGACTGGTTCGGCGGCGAGTTCGAGGAGGAGCCGCAGTGTTTCACACCCGACGGCGAGCGAATCGTCGCGATCCGGACCCGCGAGGCGACGAAACTCCCGGTCGTCTACGACATCGAGGGGCGCGGCGAGCAGGCGGTCTACCTGCAGTCGGGCGTCAGTTCGCTGGGCCGCACCGCCACCCTGGACGACGAGCGCCTCCTGTTGACCCACACGACGCCGACGCGGCGGCCGGAGCTGCTCGTCTACGACCTCACCACGACCGAGGCATCGACGCTGGTGGGCGCGGAGTACGGCCCGTTCACGCCGTCGGAGTTCGCCGACGCCGAGTACTTCACCGTCGAGTCCGACGGGGTCCCCGAGACGCGCCAGGCGGCCGTCGAGCACGAGCCGGCCGCGTCCCTGGAGATCGGGGCGTTACTGTACGACTCGGGGGCGCGGCCGTCGCCGCTCGTCGTCACCCCCCACGGCGGGCCGCGGGCGATGGACACGAAGGCGTTCGACCGCTACACGCAGTTCCTCGTCCAGCAGGGCTACAGCGTCCTCCAGGTGAACTACCGCGGGTCGGCCGGTCGTGGCAGGTCGTTCGTCCGCGAGCTGGACGACGACTGGGGCGGGGCCGAACAGGGCGACGTGGCGACGGTGACCGAACACGTCGTCAGGGAGCGCATCTGGATCGACCCCGACGGCGTCGCCGTCTTCGGCGGCTCCTACGGCGGCTACTCGGCGTACTGGCAGCTGGTCCAGTACCCGGACCTCTACGACGCGGGCGTCGTCTGGATGGGGCTGACGGACCTGCCGCTCATGTACGAGACGACGATGCCCCACTACCGGACGGAACTGCTCGAGCGGAACCTCGGGACGCCCGCGGACAACCCCGACCTGTACCGGGAGCGCTCGCCGGTCAACTACGTCAGCAACCTCTCGGCCCCGCTGTTGGTGCTCCACGGCGTCAACGACCGGCGGGTCCCGGTCTCGCAGGCCCGCCGGTTCCGCCAGGCGCTCGACACCTACGGCTACACGGAGGCCGAAGAGGGCGACTACGAGTACGTCGAACTCGGCGAGGAGGAGCACGCCTCCTCGGACATCGAACGGACGAAACGCCGCTTTCGCCTGCTCGCCGACTTCCTCGACCGGCGGCTCTGACCGGTCGCACCGGCGATAGGTTTCTGCCGCGCCGACGCCAAGAGATGGACATGGACGTCTACGCCGGACTCTCGGACCGTGTGCTCGTCGGCGACGGCGAGACGTGGGCCGACCGACTCCAGGGCCGGACCGTCGAGTGTGTCGCGGCCGACGCCAGGGCCCCCGAGCGGGCGTTCGTCGGCACCGTCGAGGCGGGCCTCCAGCGGACGACTGACGGCGGCGAGACGTGGACCGAGGCGCTCGCGACCGACGACCGGGTCACCAGCGTCACGGTCGCCCCCCACGACCCCGACGTGGTGTGGGCGGGGACCGAACCGAGTGCGGTCTACCGGTCGACTGACGGCGGCGAGTCCTGGACCGAGCGCGGTGGGCTGACCGACATGCCGTCGGCCCCGCGCTGGTCGTTCCCTCCCCGCCCCCACACGCATCACGTCCGCTGGATCGCGGTCGCCCCGGACGACCCCGAGCAGCTGTACGTCGCCATCGAGGCCGGCGCGTTCGTCCGCTCGCCCGACGGCGGCGCGACGTGGGACGACCACCCCGACGGCGCCCGGCGGGACACCCACACGCTCGCGACCCACGCCGACGCGCCCGACCGGGTCTACACCGCCGCGGGTGACGGCTACGCGCGCTCGGACGACCGGGGCGAGACGTGGGCGACCCCGCAGGCGGGGTTGGACCACCGGTACGTCTGGAGCGTCGCCGTCCACCCAGCGGACCCGGAGGTGGTCGTCGTCTCTGCCGCGAGCGGTCCCTATACGGCCCACAGCACGACCGGCGAGAGCTACGTCTACCGCCGGACGGGCGGGGCGTGGACGCGGGCGATGGCGGGCCTGCCCGCCCGACGGACTCGCCCGGGCGGTACTCGCGACCGACGCCGAGGCGTTCTACGCGCTCACGAACCACGGCCTCTTCCGGTCGACCGACGGCCGCGAGTGGGACGCGGTGGGACCCTGGTGCGACGCCTACGACCAGGTTCCCCGGGGACTGGCGGTCGTCTAGAGCGTGCCGCCGAGGAGGAGGACGACGCCGGTGGTCGCCACGGTGAAGATCCCGGCGACGGCGAGAATCTGGAGCGCGCGCTTCCGATCGGCCCGTACCGCCTCGCGTTCCGCGACGGACCCGCTGGACCCGCCAGACCCGGAGAGGTCGTAGCGGGCCAGCGCCCCGAATGCGACGCAGAACTGGAAGTGGTCCTGGAAGACGCCGACCCACCCGCCGAAGACGAAGGGGACGGTCGCCCACAGCGCGGTGTCGGGCACTCGCCCGAGCGCCACCGAGAGGACGATTGCCGCGGCGATACCGAACGACCCGACACCGGAGAGTCGCCTGGCGCGGCGCTGGTCGGCCCCGATGTTACAGACGCCTGGCTGGTACTCGGTCATATCGGACTCAGGTCCCCCGGCGTGAAAATCACGACGGTCACGGGCGACCGAATCGGGAACATATTTGACGCGTGACACCCACAGCGGAGGTATGCACGACGTCGTCGTGGTCGGAGCCGGGCCGGCCGGGTCGCGCTACGCCCGCCGGGCCGCCCAGCGAGGGCTCGACGTGCTCGTCTTCGAACAGGGGACGGTGGGCGAGCCGCTGGCCTGTTCGGGCCACGTCAGCACCGACATCTGGGAGTACACCGAAGACGCCCGCGACGAGCTGTTCCAGAACGAGATCACGGGCGCGCGCTTCCACACCGGCGGGCCGGGCAGCGCCGACCACCCGTTCTACCGGGACGAGGTCATCTCGAACGTCATCGACCGCGTGGGCCTGGACCGCCACCTGGCGGACCTGGCCCGGGAGGCGGGCGCGGACGTCCGCGAGGAGCACACCGTCGTCGGGGTCAGCGAGGAACGCGACGGCGCCAGCGTCGAGGTTCGCGGGCCGGACGGCGTCGAGACCCACCGGGCGAAGCTGGTCGCCGGTTGTGACGGCCCCAAGAGCCGCGTCCGGCGGGAACTGGGCATGCCCGAGCCCGGCGAGCTGCTCCACGGCGTGCTCGGGTTCACCGACGAGGTCGACGACGGCGACTTCGTCGACGTCCACCTCACCGTCCCGCGCTTCTTCGCCTGGCGCATCCCGCGCGGCGAGGCCGGCGTGGAGTACGGCCTCGCCGTGCCGCCGGGCGACGACGCCCGCGGCCGGTTCGAGGCGTTCTGCGAGGGGTACGGCGTCGAGCCAGACCACCGCTGCTCGGGACTCATCCCCGTCGGCCCGCCCAGGCGCGTCTCCGGCCGGCGGTCGTTCCTGATCGGTGACGCCGCCGCCCAGACCAAGCCCTTCACCGGCGGCGGCATCCTCTACGGGATGACCGCGGCGGACCACGCGGCCCGCGAGATCGACCCCGACGACCCGGGGACGCTGGGTGACTACGAGCGGGCGTGGCGGGCGGACCTCCGCTCGGAGATTCGCCTGGGACATGCCGTTCGCGCCGGCTACTCGATGCCCGAACCGGTCCAGAAGCTCGGCATGCGCGCCCTCGAGGGGAAGATCGGGGTCCACATGGACCGGCCGACGACGCTGTTCTCGCGCGAGCAACTGCGGGCGCTGCTCTCGCGGTCCTGACCGCTCAGTTCGACGGGGATGCGACCCGCGCCACGAGTCGCTTGTAGCCGAGCATGTAGACGCCGGCGTAGAGCGCGATGGCGCCCATCCACAGCTCCCACAGGCCGAGCGTCGACTGGCCCGCGAGCAGGTTCGCGAGGCCCGCGCTCTCGATCAGCGCCCCAACGACGGTCAGCAGGCCGGCGGCGAGGAGCGAGAAGACCAGTCCGGCCAGTTCGGCGACCGATTCGGTGACGATAGCGTTCATCACTCGTGGCAAGGCCGCTTTCGACTATAGGCCTTTCTGAAATCGAAAGACAGGTATCATCCCACGTGCGAGCCGACTGGTATGGGACAAACACGTCAGATGGACCACGCGACGCTCGCCAAACGCGGCTTCCTGCTCGGCGTCGGCCTCTTCGCGCTCGGCGTGCTCGGCGAGGTCGCCGGGCCCGCGCTGGTCGGTCCGCTGCCGGCCTGGGGCGACGTGCTGTTGACCGACATGGAGGGACTCGGCATCCTCCTCGCGCTGTTCTCGCCGCTCGTCTTCGGCATCGCGCTGCCGCTCGTCGAGTGACCGACGGCGCTCGAACCTGGTACAACCTATTTAGGCGGTGGCGGCGACTCTCACCCGTATGGAAGCCGCTCGCTTCACTACGGCATCGGCAGTCGTCGCCCTGCTGGGGTGTGTCGTCGCGTTCGTCGGACCGCTCGCGCTCGGTGCGAACCCGGGCATCCGCGGGAGCGTGACGCTCTCGGCGGTGGTGGGCGCGGTGTTCGCCGGGAAGAACTTCCTGACGATTCGCGGTCGGGGCCGTCCCCGCCTCGCCGCCGGCGTCATGGCGACGGCCGTCGGCGTGTGGCTCATCCTCGCACCGCTCCAGTACGGGAACGTGCAACCGGCGTTGACCGCAGTCACGCAGTTCGGCGGGATGTGTCTCGGGGCGTTCTCGGCGTACACGGCGCTGGTCGCCGTCGAGTACTACCTCGGCGAGTCGGACCTGGCGGCCGACGACGCGGGCTACTCGTAGGTCGGCAGTCGCGCCGACGTCGCAGACCCCTCGACGAAGGGCAGGGACACGCGCTGGGCTCCGACCGGGTCGTCGTCGACGCGGACGGTCAACGCGTCCGCGGGCAGGTCCCAGTCCAGGGTCGCCATGGCGATGGGGGCCGCGCGCATCGGGCTGTCGACGGCCCGAGTCACCTCGCCGACGTGCTCGTCGCCGGCGAAGACGGCCGCGCCCGGTTCCGGCAGGGCCTCGACTGCCAGGCCGACGAGTCGCGTGCTCGGGTGCCCGCGGTTCTCGACCCGGGAGACGACCTCCTGACCGACGTAACACCCCTTCTCGAAGTCCAGCGCGTTGCGCAGGCCCAGGTCGTTCGGGAGCGCCCCCTCGATCTCGGTGTCGAACAGCGGCGTCCCCGCCTCCAGGGTCAGGGTCTCCCAGGTCGTGTATCCGAACGGGACGGCGTTGAGGCCGCGGTTGACGAGCGTGTCGAAGACCCGCTCGGCGTCGGCGGCGCGACAGATAACGTCGTAGCTCTCCTCGCCGGCGAGGTTGTCGGTCCGGACGACGGTCACGCCCGCGTCGCCCAGTTCACCACGCTGGAACGAGAGCGAGGTCTCGGGCGAGGACGCCTGGTGGAGGACGCTCGCGACCTTCTCCGTCGATTTGGGGCCGTGGACGCCGAAGGTGGCGAAGTCGTCGGTCGCGACCCGGAACGCCACGTCCTGGATGAACGTCTTCTCGGCCCACTCCTCGGCCAGGGGTTCGGCCTTCTGTGGCGGGGTGAAGACCAGCAGGCGCTCGCCGGCGTTGTAGACGTACATGTCGGTGTCGACACGGCCCTGCGGGTCGAGCAAGAGTGCGTACGTGCCCTGTCCGTCAGTCGCGGGGACGCGGTTCGAGACGGCGTTGTCGACGTACTCGACTCGGTCCTCGCCCGTGACGACCACGACCCCGTAGCCGAACTCGCAGACGCCGACGACGTTCCGAACCGCGCGGTGGGTCCGTTCGGGACGGCCGTAGTTGTCGACGACGCGCCGGCCCCCCACCTCGCGGAACGTCGCGTTGTGGGCCTCGTGGACGGCCTCGAGAACAGTCATTGTACGCCGGTGGGGCCTTCGCGGGGAAAAGCGTCCCGCTAGCGGCGCCGTGCCAGGAAGGCCACCGCGAGCGCCAGTGCGACCAGCGCGGCGGCGGGGGTGAATCCGGGGCCCGCGACGCCCGTCGAGTCCGTCGTGGCCTGCTCGGTGGGCGTCGCCGTGGCCGTCTCGGTCGGCGTGTCGGCCCCGCCGGGCTGGACGCCCTCGACGGTGACGGTCGTCCGCAGCGACCCGTTCTCGGCGGAGAAGGTCACGTTCCCGGCCGTCGGGACGGTGGCGGTTATGTCGCCGGCAGCGTCGGTGGTGCCGACCATCTCTTCGCCCCGGCTGACCGTCGCGTTGGGCACCGCCTCGCCGTACTCGTCGGTGACCGTCAGGGCGACCGACTCGCCGACCACGACCCGTTCGTTGGCCGGCGTCAGGTCGATGCGGGGCGTCCGCGAGATGGAGACGTTGACCGTCGTCTCGGACTCCTGAATGGCGAGGCGCTGTTCGAAGGTCTGGTAGCCGTCCTTGGTGATGCGGACATCGTAGCGGTCGTTGACCGGCACCGAGATGGTCGCCTCACCGTCCGAGAGGGTCTGGACGGAGCCCACGTCGCCGACGGCTATGCGGGCCTCGCGCATCGGTTCGGGCGGGTCGAAGTGCTCGTCGACCACGGAGAACGTGACGAGCACCGACCCCTCGGCCAGCGTGATAGACGTCTCGTTCTCGCCGACGAACGTCGCGCGGGTCATGTTCCGGAAGAATCCGGCCTTCGTCGCGATGACGGTGTAGGTCCCCACCTCGATGGGCGGGGAGGTGACCGTCCCGTCGCTGCCGGTTCGCTGGTCGGTCACGTAGTTCCCGTCGGTGAACAGCCGGACACGGGCGTCCTCGACGGGGCTGCCGTCGGACCCGACGACGGACACCGTCGCGGTGGCCGCGGGCGAGACGTCGACTTCGACGCTGCGGGCCGAAGCGTCCTCGACGGTCAGCGGGACGTTGCGGACGTACTCGTCGTCGTGGACGGCTATCTGGACGGTCGCGCCCTCGGGTACGTCGACGAGCGCCTGCCCGTTCGCCCGGGTCGTCTCGTTGACCGGGCCGCCGCCGTCCCACCGCGCCGAGATGTCGATGTTGCTCAGCGGGTCGCCGTCCTGGTCGACGACGGTGACCGTCAGCGTCACCTGTGACTGTGCCGTCGCGGCCCCCGACAGTGCCACCGTACTGCCGGCCGCGACCAGAAAGAGGACGGCCAGTGTCGCTGCTTGACTCCGGTTCCTGGACATATAGTGACACTTATCGTGGGCGCCTTTAACAGTATGATCGTATTACCGGGGCGAGATAGCGGGGTGCCCGGGGTCAGGGGCGGCCGCCGGACTGGGCCGCGACGAGTCGCTCCACCTCGGCGCGCTCTATCGGCGTCAGCGCGCCCGGCATCGTCCGGGTGAGCGCGGCGGCCGCGACGCCGTGGGACAGGGCCTCGTCGAGCGGGGCGTCCGCGACGAGGCGCTCCAGGACGGCGCCCACGAGGGCAGCGTGCTGGCCGGTGTCGTCGACCGTCTCCGTCTCGACGGCGTCCCGTTCGTGGATGACGTTGTCGTGGAAGGCGACGGCGCCGTACTCGTTTCGCGTCAGGACCACCGTCTCGAAGCCGTGGTCCGCCGCGATGGCGTGGACCATCTCGCGCGGGCGGCCGTTCGTATCGAACAGGGCTTCGACCTGGCTCTCGCCCGCAAAGAGGACGTCGACGGCGTCGAAGAGGTCAGAGAGCGTCTCGAAGGCCCGCTCGGCGGACCACAGTCCGGGGTGGAAGTCCAGGTCCAGCGCCGTCGTCCCCGGCATGGCCCGCAGCAGGGCGCCAGCCGTGTCGGCGGCCGTCTCTGACAGCGCGGCCATCGACCCGGCGACGAACAGCGCGTCGGCGGCCCGGAGGCGGTCCATCGGGAGCTCGCCGGGTCCGAGCGTCGCCATGGCGGCGCCGTGCCTGTCCTGGAGGAGGCGGGTCTCCCGCGGGGGCGCGGCGTCCTCGTGGAAGGACAGTCCCTGGCGGCCGTCCGCGGGGTCGGCCCAGACGACGTCCGTCTCCAGCCCGTGTTCGTGGAGTTCGGCGACGACGCGGCGCCCGAGCGGCGAGTCGGGGAGCTTCGAGACCCAGACGGCGTCGCCACCGAGGCGGTGGGCAGTGGCGGCGGCGGTGCTCGCCATCCCGTCCGTGTGGAGGGTCACCTCGTCGGCGGTTTCGAATCTGTGACCGGCCGGTGGCGAGAAGCGGAGAGCCGTCTCGCCGACCGTGACGAGTGTCATATCCCCTCATCGAGAGACTGCGGCTTAGTTCAACCGGCTAGCTGCCGGTCAGGAGCGGCGGCCGCCGTGACCCGGATAGTCCCGCTCGAAGCGGTCCTCGAGTTCGGTCCGGTCAACCTCGATGACGGTCGGCCGGCCGTGCGGGCAGGCGTAGGGGTTCTCGCAGTCGTCGAGCGCCGCGAGCAGGTCCCGCACCGAGCCCTCAGTGAGCGACGTGTTGCCGGTCACGGAAGGGTAACACGCCAGGTCGCCCAGCAGTTCGTCGGCGGCGGCCTCGACCGTCGCGGCCGCCTCGTCGGCCCCCGAGACGAACCCGCTCAGGACGTCACGCACCAGGTCGGGGCCGGCGGCGTCGGCGACGACCCCCGGCAGCGTCCGCACCTCGACGGTCCGCTCGCCGGTCCGGGCAGTGTGAAAGCCGAGGCTGGCCAGCGCGTCGGCCCGGCCCTCGAAGACGGCGGCCTCGCGGGCGGTCAGTTCCAGTTCGACCGGGTCGGCCAGCGCCTGCGTCGTCGTCTCGCCCTCGAACTGCCGTTGCAGGCGCTCGTAGTTGACCCGCTCGTCGGCGGCGTGCTGGTCGACCAGCAGGAGGCCGTCGTCCGTCTCGGCGACGACGTACGTGTCGTGCAGCTGGCCGAGGATGCGCATCGACGGGAGCGAGTCGTGGGTCGTCTCGGGGGCCTCGCCCAGGCGCTGCTGGTCGTGGCCGCCGGAGAACTTCCGGGCCGCGGACCGGTCGCGACCCGCCGCCGTCGAGGGCGTCTCGAGCGAGTCGGTCCCGGACCCCGACTCGGTAGCGTCAGTCGGCGTCGTGGTGTCGTCAGTGGCGTCAGTCGTGGCATCACCACGAGCGTCGTTCGCGTCACCTGCGTCCACAGTGGCGTGGCTCCGCGACGGGGAGCCATCTTCGTCACGCGACCCCCCGACGTCACCGGCCACGCCGCTGGCGCCCTGCGTGTCGTCTCTGCCGTCGTCGCGGGCCGCCACCTCCCTGGAGTCGGCCGACTCGTCGCCCGCTGGGCCGGGGCTGATTTCGGTCTGTTCCGGCGCCGACCGGCCACGCGGTGCCGACGAGCGCAGCAGCCCCTCCCGGAGCAGGGCGTCCTCGACGGCGGTCCGGACCTGGCGGCGCAGTCCCTCGTCGTCGGCGAAGCGGACCTCCATCTTCCGGGGGTGGACGTTCACGTCGACGTCGCTGGCTGGCACGTCGAGGAAGACGACGGCAAAGGGGTAGCGGTCGGGAGCCAGCTGGGTGCCGTAGGCGTCGACGACGGCGTCGCGGGCGGTACCGGCGCGGACGTACCGGCCGTTGACGTAGGTGGTGAGGTACTCCCGGCCGGCGCGGTTCGTCTCGGGATGGGAGACGAGCCCCGAGATGCCGTCGAGCGGGCCGTCCGGGAGATCGCCCGATTCGACCTCGATCATCGACGTCGCCACCTCCCGCCCGTACACCGACAGCACCGTCTCGCGCAGGTCGCCCTGGCCGGTCGTCGCGAACGTCTCGCGATCGTCGTGGGACAGCGACACCGCGACGTCGGGGTTGGCCAGCGCGTAGGACGTGACGACGGTGTTGACGTGGGCGAACTCCGTCGAAGCCTGCTTGAGGTACTTCCGGCGGGCGGGGACGTTGTAGAAGAGGTCCTCGACCTCGATGGTCGTGCCCTCGGGACACCCCGCCGGCCCGACGGCGGTGACCTCGCCGCCCTCGAGGACGAGTTCGGTGCCGACGTCACCGCCGCGCGGCCGGGTGGTGATGGTGAGCCGGGAGACGGCACCGATAGCGTGGAGCGCCTCGCCCCGGAAGCCCAGCGTGCCGACGCCACCCTCCAGGTCCGCGATGTCGCGTATCTTCGAGGTGGTGTGTTTCTCGACGGCGCGCTGGGCGGCCTCGCGATCCATCCCGACACCGTCGTCGCTGACGCGGATGCCCTCGGTGCCGCCGGCCTCGACGGCCACCGAGACGCGGGTCGCGTCGGCGTCGATGGCGTTCTCGACAAGTTCCTTCACGACCGAGGCCGGCCGTTCGACCACCTCGCCGGCGGCGATGCGCTCTACCGTCTGGTCGTCGAGTTGCCGGATGTCGGTCATGGCGTCCCCCGCATGTCGTCGGTGATAGCGGCCGGGGCGACTTGAGCGTGTCCCGTGTGCTAGCAAAGTGTTAACACGGAACAGATCCCAGTTGGACACGGTGGACTCCCATGTGCCACGACAGAGGACGGATGCCACCGTGGAACCGCGACCGAGAGCACACTGCGGACAGCGAGACGGACGAGGAGGACCTGCCTTCGTTCCTCAACGAAGCCGACGACGAGCTCGAGGTACTGACCGACGGCGGCGACGGCGAGGAGGACTGACCCGGCGGCGAATTACCCCCACGACATCCGTATTTTCGCGCCGACGCCGGGACCGTACAGTGAAGTGCGCCGGCGTCCACACACCCAGCATCGAGAGTCAATGGAGAAATACGACCAGCTCTACCACCTCTACCGGACGACCGACACCGAGACGCTGCGGGCCTACCAGGAGTTCGTGGACCTCTTTCCCCGCTACGGTCGACGGTCGCGCTGGACCAGTGGGACGCCGTGCGGGCGGAACTCGACGAGCGCAAGGCGGCCATCGCCGAGGAGTACCCGACGACCGGGGAGACCTACGCCGAACTCGCCGCGCGGCTGACCCGCGAGGAGGCCTTCACCGCGCTGGACCTCTACTCGAAGTACGGCCGGCGCGTCAACGTCCTCGTGCTGGACGTCGACGAGACGCTGCGGTCGGCCGGCGACACGGACAACGAGATTCCACGGAGCACGCTCCACCTCCTGACGGAGTTCCACGAGCGGGGCGTCCCCATCGTCGTCGTCACGGGCCAGACCTTAGAGAACGTCAAGGGGTTCATGATACAGGGGCTGGGCAACGCGGTGGTCTCCTCCGGGGACGTGAGTATCGTCTACGAGACGGGCAACGCCGTCTTCACGCCGGGCCACGGTCCCGACACGAAGCGGTTGCTCTACGAGCGCCTCGACCCCGAGATCGGCAGCGTCTTCGAGACGGTCCGCGGGCGGGTTCTCTCGGAGGCACCCGACTCGATCCGCCGCGGCTGTCACCTCCAGGGCAACGAGTTCAACGTCACGCTCAAGCCAAACGCCGAAATCGGGAGCGAGGCCGCCGCCGCGGTCGTCGACGAGGCCGTCTGTCACCTCTGTGCGCTCGTCGGCGAGGCGGTGGTCGAGGCCGTCGACGGGTCGGTCGACGACCCCGCGGCGCTCGCCCGGACGTACTTCGCGAGCGACCCGGAGCTTTCCCGCGTCTTCGCCGACGCCGAGGTGTCGACCGACGCGGACCTGGATGGCGCCCCCGAGTCCGTGCTGGAGGCTCTCGAGCGTATCGACCTGGGCTACTACGAGGCCGACGCGGTCGAACTGGTCAGCCTGGAGCTGGACAAGGCCACCGGGGTCCAGGAGGCCCTCGACGTGCTGGGCATCGACGACCCCTTCGGCATCGTGATGGGCGACAGCAAGAGCGACCTGCGGGTGATGGAGTGGGTGGCCGAGGCCGAGGCCGGCATCGCCGCGGCACCGGAACACGCCTCGCAGGCCGTCCTGAACCACGTCCGGGCCCACGACGACCTGGTCTACGAGCCGGGCGAGGCCAGTTCCATCCTCCACGTCGTCTACGGCCTGAACCTGCTCGCCGAGCTCGACGAGCGACACTCCTGACCGGCGCCGTCGCCCCGGTCCCGTCCGCGACCCGGCACAACAGTTAGACGGGCCGGGACCCAACGCGGAGGCATGTCACTCGAGACCGTGTTCGGGAAGGTCCCGGACCCCGCGTCGTACACCTTTCCGGACTACTCGCTCCCGCAGGGCGACCCGGTCCGGCCCGTGGCGGTCACCGCCGACGAGCTGACCACGCTGCTCGACCTCTACGAGCAGTTCGCCCGCGTCGACCCGAGCGGGATGGGCTCGAACCCGTTCGTCCAGGCGACCAGCGACTTCCTCGAGCAGACCTTCGGGACCCCGCTCAAGCGGCCCGACGAGCAGCTCCACGACGACATCGCGACGATGCTCAACGACTTCTCGGACGACCTCGGGGGTGCGTCGATGGGCGTCGTCGACGCCACGCCGGCCCA
This sequence comes from Haloarcula regularis, assembly GCF_029338315.1. Classification (GTDB taxonomy): domain Archaea; phylum Halobacteriota; class Halobacteria; order Halobacteriales; family Haloarculaceae; genus Haloarcula; species Haloarcula regularis. The sequence continues at coordinate 2,873,748 of NZ_CP119794.1, read as the reverse complement.
CCACCGGACGCTGTATTTCTTCCTGACCAGCTGCAAGGCCTACCACCTCGCCCCGCACGTCCGGTTCGACCCGCCGCCGACGGCCGTCGAGACGCTCTATGACGTCTACGAGCGCGTCACCGACCAGGAGTTCTACCTGAAGCGGCCGAAGTCGGTGCTCGAGTGAGCGCGCGGGAATCGGTCCGTATTTCACGCCCCCGCTGAGAGTGACGGGTATGGCCAGCGACGACGAACTCCCGGAGATTCCGGTCGTCTGTCCCGAGTGTGACACCCGGACGAAAGTCGCCTTCGACGAGGTCGAACGGGCCGTCCAGCGGCACAACGACCACTCCACGACGGCGAGGCCGTCGCCGAGGTCGACCCCGAGGTGCTCGAGGCGCTGACCGACCGCGTGGCGAAGGACCTGGGACTGTTCTGAGTCCACCCGTGCCGGAACAGTCCGGCATCGGGGTTACCTGCCACCGTCACGTCAGACACCCTATGAGTCTACTCCTCGAGACAGTCTGCCCGCTCTGTGGCGACGACTGCGGCGACCACGGCCAGCTCCGGGCCCACCTCCACGTCCACCATCGCAAGAGCGAACTCATCGAGCAGTGTCTCGTCTCGGAGTGAGTGGCACCGCCGAGGGCTCTTGTCGCTGCCCGCCGTAGTGAATCCATGGACCTCAACGACGTCCGGCGGGCGTGGGACGACGTCGCCGAGACGTACGCCGAGCGGCGCGACCCGACCGGCTCTGACGCCGCGCTCCTCGACGACCTGCGTGCCCTGCTTCCCGACTCACCCACGGTGCTCGACGTCGGTTGTGGCGACGGCGCGCGGACGCTGGCGAACCTCCCGCCCGGCAGCGTCGGCCTGGACGTCTCCCGCCGGAGCCTCGAACTGACGGCCGAGCGGGTCCCCGCAGCCAGACTCGTCCAGGGCGAGATGACCGCCCTGCCGGTCGCCGACGAGAGCGTCGACGCCGTCACCGCGTACCACGCCGTGTTCCACGTGCCTCGCGAGCGCCACCCCACAGTCTACCGCGAGTTCGCCCGCGTGCTACGCCCGGGCGGCCTCGTCCTGCTGACGCTCCCCGGCGGTCGCTTCGAGACCGTCCGGCGGGGCTGGATGGGCGGGTCGATGTTCTTCTCGGCGCCCGGCCGGCAGGCCACCCTGGACCAACTGCGCGACGCCGGGTTCGACGAGGTGTGGACCGAGGTGGCCGACGACCCGCTGGGAACTTCGACGGAGTTCGCCTTCGCGCGGCTCGGGTGAGTCACGACCCGGACAAGACACTTATACGTCCGGTCTGACAGTCCGAACATGGTCCACTGTCCCGGCTGCGAGACGACGCTCGAGGCGTCCGCGGACATCGAGTTCGTCGAGATGGACTCGACGACCGGTATCCTCGCGGCCTCCAAGCGGTTCTACGTCGCGAACTGCAGCGAGTGCGGGCGGACGCTCGGGAGCGGCGTCGCCGGCGCGAAAGCCGGTGGCGGCGGGGCCGTGTGACGATACCTGGAGTCCCCGACAATGGTTCACTGCCCTGAATGCGACACGACATTCGAGGAAACGGACGACGTGGAGTTCGTCGAGATGGACGCGACGACCGGCTTCTTCGCCGCGTCGAAGCGGTTCTACCTAGTCGCGTGCAACGAGTGTGGCGCCGCCATCGGCAGCGGCGTCGCCGGTGCCAAGGCCTGACGGCCCCGGTCCGCCGGCGGCCGTGCGGAGCCTGGCCAGCGGTGCGTATTTCCGTCTGAGCGACGAAGATTCGAGTATGTCACTCGACGTTCCCGTTCCGGACCCGCCGGCGCTCCGTGGCCCCCAACCCCGGGGCGAGTACGACGCCATCGGCGCCTCGACCGACGAGCAGGCGGACGACTACCGACGCGAGGAGGTCGCCGAGATCCTCGAGGCCGGCGCCTGGCACGACGGCTTCGAGGAGTGGGCCACCCAGACCAGCCTGGTGCCGGCCGACTTCGAGCTCGTCGTCGAGCACGACCTGATCGACGGGTTCGACTTCTACTGGGACCCCGCGACCGACGAGGTGGGGTACCGGGCACCGGCGCTGCCCGAGGCCGTCGAGCGCGACCTCGAAGTCGGCGACGCCGACGAGATAGAACTTGAACTGGACGCGCTCGGTCGCATCGTCTCGGAGATGCTCGAGAACGACTACCTGCCCCGCGACGAGGAGACCTTCGGGTTCTTCGACGACGAGGCCCCCGAATCGGAGTTCGACGCGGAACCGGAACGCCACCGGGGGGAAGAACCGGCCGAGGAGCCGACGGAGGAACCCACGAGGGACCCCCTGAGCGACGACACCCGGCGCTAAGCGCTCGCGACCGGATCAGTCCTCGTCCAGGTCTGCCTGCCAGTCCTGGACCCGCGCCAGCAGTTCGACCGGCGGCGTCTCGTTGACGTCCAGCTCCGAGAGGGCCCGCAGGACGTCCTCGGCGCCGGAGCCGAACCGGTCCTCCAGCGTCGGGTCCTGCTCGGCCGAGCCGCCGTCCGCGCTCGTGGGCGAGTCCGCGGCACCGCCGCCGAACGTCCCCGAAGAGAGGTCGAAGACGGCCTGCGTGGTCCCGCCGCCACCACTGCCTTTCGCTTCGATGGCCTTCTCCTCGCGGAGGCGGTCCAGCACCTCCCGCGAGCGCTCGACGACCGGCCCGGGGACGCCGGCCAGGTCCGCGACGTGGATGCCGTACGAGCGGTCCGTGGGGCCGTCCCGCACCGTCCGGAGGAAGGTCACGTCCCCGTCCGTCTCGTCGGCCGCGACGTGGACGTTCTCCACCCGGTCGAGGTGGTCGGCCAGCGTCGTCAGTTCGTGGTAGTGGGTCGCGAAGAGCGTCTTCGCGCGCACCTCGTTGTGGAGGTACTCGGTCGCCGCCCAGGCGATGGAGATGCCGTCGAAGGTCGCCGTCCCGCGGCCGACCTCGTCCAAGATGACGAGCGACTCCTCTGTGGCCGAGTGGAGGATGTTCGAGAGCTCCTGCATCTCGACCATGAACGTCGAGCGGCCCTGGGCGAGCTCGTCCAGCGCGCCGACGCGGGTGTAGATGCCGTCGACGACGCCGACGCGGGCCGACCGCGCGGGGACGAAACTCCCGACCTGGGCCAGCAGCGTGATGAGCGCCGTCTGGCGCATGTAGGTCGACTTCCCGCTCATGTTCGGGCCGGTGACGACGAGGAACTGGCGCTCGGCGTCCATCGCGAGGTCGTTCGGGACGAACTCGGTGGTCTGTTCGACGACCGGGTGGCGACCCGCCTCGATGGTGAGTTCGCGCCCCTCGAGGACCTCGGGCCGGCTCCAGTCGTTCTCGACGGCGTGGACCGCGAGCGAGGCCAGCGCGTCCACCTCGGCGAGCGCGCGGCCGACGTCCTGCAGGACCGACGTTCGCTCGGCCACTCGGTCGCGCAACCCCTCGAACAGCTCGTATTCGAGGTCGTGGCGCCGTTCCTCCAGGCGGAGGACGTCCCGCTCGCGCTCGCCGAGCTCGGGGATAGTGTAGCGTTTCGAGTTCTTCAGCGTCTTGATCTCCTCGTACTCGTCGGGCACCCCGTCGGTCTCGCTCTTGCCGACCTGGATGTAGTAGCCGTCGGTCTTGTTCCGGTCGACCGAGAGGTGCGTGATGCCCGTTCGCGACTTCTCGCGCTCTGGGAGGGTGTCGAGCCACTCCAGGGCGGCCTCGTGGTCCTCGATGAGGTCGTCGAGTCTCTCGTCGTAGCCCCGGCGGAAGAGGCCGCCCTGGGTGACGGTACCGGGCGGGTCCTCGACGAGCGCCGCGTCGAGTTCCTCCGCGAGCGAGGCGGCGGCCTCGCGGTCCGCACCCTCGAGCGCGTCGGCGACCGGCGACTCGGCGAGGCGTTCGGTCTCGGCGACGGCGTCGGCCACCGCGGGGAGCAGCGCCAGCGTCTCCTGGACCGCCCGCAGGTCGCGCGCGTCGGCGCTCCCGGAGATGGCACGCGCCCCCAGTCGCTCCAGGTCGTAGGCGTCCGAGAGCGTCTCGCGGATGGCCTCGCGAGCCATCGCCGCCCGCGAGAAGGCGGCGACGGAGGACTGCCGGCGGCGGATCTCGCTCCGGTCGCGCCGCGGCCGCTGGATCCACTCCCGGAGGCGGCGCCGGCCGGCCGCTGTCACCGTGTGGTCGATGGTGTCGAACAGCGACCCCGTGCTGTCGCCCTGCATCGTCTCGGTGAGTTCGAGGTTGCGCTGGGTCGTCGCGTCCAGGTCGACGTGCTCGCGAGCGCCGTAGGCCTGCAGGCGCGTCACCGCGGCCAGCGTCCCCACGCCGGTCTCCTCGACGTACGAGAGGACGGCCCCGGCGGCGGCGACGGCCGCGTCGTCGTCGTCGATGCCGACGCTCTCGAGCGTCTCGGCGCCGAACTGCTGGCGCACCCGGTGGCGCGCTCGCCCAGGGGCAAACGACTCCGTGGCGTGCAGGGTCAGGGCCGCGTCGGTCCGCTCGCGGAGGCTGTCGAGGAAGTCGTCGTCGGCCCGCAGGTCCGGCCCCGGGAGGACCTCCGCGGGGTCGAAGGTGTACAGCTCCGAGAGCACCTCGCCGGCGGTGGCGCCGTCCAGTTGCGTGACCTGGAACTGGCCGGTCGTCACGTCCGCGACGGCCAGTCCATAGGTGTCCGTGTCGCCCTCGCGGTGGCGGACGACCGCCGCCAGGTACTGGGCGGCGGCGTCGCCCGTCTCTAAGTGCGTGCCGGGCGTTACCACGCGAGTTATCTCGCGAGCGTGGCCGTCGGCCGTCTCGTGCTGGTCGGCGACGGCGACGCGGTAGCCCCGCTCGACCAGCGCGGAGACGTACGGCGTGAGGTCGTCGACGGGGACGCCGGCCATCGGGTACGACGAGCCGTGGGAGGACTTCTGGCTCACCTTCAGGTCGAGTTCGTCGGCCACCCGCTCGGCGTCCTCGCCGAAGAACTCATAGAAGTCGCCACACTGCATCGCCAGCAGGTCGGCGTCGGTCCCCTCCTTGAGCGTGAGGAACTCCCCGACGATGCCCGTCGCCTCGGTCATATCAACGTCTGTGCGTGTCCCCGGCGTAAGGGTTGCGGGAGCAACGCGGATGCAGCGATGGGTCCCCGAGCCGGAACATACCGCTCAATAGGGGTATGGAGACGGGACGGCACCGAAATCGGCGATACGTCCGGTGAGCGAACCCACGCTATCGCAGAGGACTCCGTGACCTCATCATGACCGACACATTCCGCGTCGCCTTCGACTGCGTACAGAACGCCGGTCGCGCGCAGACGTCGACCGCCTTCGCCGAGCGAGCGGTGGCCGAGTGCGGCCTCGAGGACTTCGTCCCGCGGACGGTCACCGACGCGGGGCTCAACGCGTGTGACCTGGTCGCGACGAGGGGGTGTTCGACGCCGGAACTCGGCGCCGACGTCGAGAGCCGCGGCTGGGCGCTTGCCGACCGGGACGGGCAGGACGCCGGGGTGGTGCGGGAGATCCGCGAGCAGATACGCGAGCGCGTCGCCGACGTCTTCGACGACGTCGAGGCGCGGCTCGAACCGGCCGCATAACGGGGCAGTTATTTCATTGGGGGCCTGTAACAAGGAGCGTATGCACGGGGCCCGCCGGGGAGTGGTGGCCGCGCTCACCGTCGCTGTCGTGGTCGCCGTGGTCACGCCACTCGTCGGCGTGGCCGGCGCGACGACCGGTGCGCCGGTCCGTGACGTGACCAGCGCGAGCGGCGCGCAGGTCACCGACGGCGATAGCATCCGGCAGACCCAGACCTACGCGCTGACGCCCTCGCGCCCCGGCGAGGTCCGGGTGACGCTGACCTACGAGATACCCGACCGGGTGGTCAGCCTCGAGACGCAGGTGCCCGCCAGCGTGACCGTGGCCAACGCCGACGGGTTCGACCGGGTCAACGAGACCGCCTTCGAGTGGGACGGGACGACCGCGGTGGCGACCATCACCTACCGGACGAACCCCAACGAGACCCTCGAGACGACCGGGCCCGAGGCAGACTCCGGGACCTACATCAGCGTCGACGCCGGCGAGTGGGCACTGTTCCAGCGCTCGCGGACGCCCACGCGGTGGCGGTACACCGGGTCCGAGCCGGTTCGCTTCGAGCGCGAGGTGACGACCGACGGACCGGGGGCGGCCGGCGACGACCTGGTCTACCTCGGCGAGCAGGAGACTGTCAGCCGGACCGCCCACGGACAGACCGTCCGGCTGGTCGTCCCCGCGGCGTCGTCGCTCGCCGAGAACCGGTCGGGTATCTTAGACTCCATCGCCAACGCCTCCGACGCGCTCCGGGTCGGCGACAGGGACACGTCGGTGTTCGTCGTCGCGGCCCCGACCGGCGAGGTCGAGTGGGCGGTCCGGGGCCTCCAGACCGGCGACGCCGACATGTGGGTCCAGGACCGGGAGCGACTCGACACCGCCGAGAACGTCTGGATTCACGAATACGTCCACTCGCGACAGCGGTTCCGGACGACGGCCGAGAGCCGCTGGTTCACCGAAGCGAGCGCAGTGTACTACGCCGCCCTGCTGACGCTCGAACAGGACCGCGTCGACTTCGAAGCGTTCGAGGCCCGCATGAGCGAGGGCGAGCGGGCGGTGTACGACAGCGTCGTCCTGACCGACCCGAGCACCTGGGAGCGAAACCCCGACTACCACCGCGGGGCGCTGGTCGCCGGCCGCGTCGACGAGCGCGTTCGCGTGGCGAGCGACAGCGAACGGACGCTCCAGGACACGTTCCGCCTGCTGAACGGCCGCGACCAGGCGGTCACGCAGGCGGCGTTCCTCGCGGCCGTCGAGCGTGCGGGCAACGAGTCGGTCCGGACGGCGGCCGCCGACCTGACTGGGCAGCGGACGGACGTGACGATGTGGGACCAGGCCCGCCACGCCGCCGTCTTCGAACAGCTGCCGGCCCGCATCGGCTACGGCCTCCCGTCGACGGACGAGGCGGCGACGTACAACGTGACCGGCCCGTATCGCGAGACGAACCTCGACGGCGCCGGGCCGATCCGGCTGGCGACCGGCGAGACGCTCACGCTCGATGCCGTCGTCAGCAACGCGGGCGGGACCGAGGGCCAGTACAACGCCACCCTCGAGATAAACGGGACCGAGGTGTCGACCCAGCGCGGGCGCATCGAGCCGGGGGAGGCGGTGCTCGTTCCCCTCTCCCACCGGTTTGTCACGCCGGGGCGGTACCAGATGAGCGTCGACGGCGACAACGTGACCGTCCTCGTCGAGCGTCCGGCGCGGGCCCGCGTCACCGACGTCGAGGTCAGCACGCGCGCGGCCGACCAGGGCGACATCGTCGTCGTCACCGCCTCGGTGGTCAACGACGCCGAGATACCCGGCGAGGTCCTGGTCGTGTTCACCAGGGACTTCCAGTCGGTCGCGGAACGCCAGGTCTACCTCCCGCCCGAGAACGCGACGGAGGTCTCGACGGGCGTGACGGTGCCCGAACCCGGCGAGGTGCTGCTCTCGGCCGGCGAAGCCAGGGCGGTCAGGGTGACGGTCACACCCGCCGAGACGCCGACGCCGACGCCGACGTCGACCACCACCACGACGGTAAGCGAGACGACCGGCGGGAGCGCGCCAGGCTTTACCGCGGCGCTCGCGGTGGTCGCGCTCGTGCTGGCGGCGCTGCTGGCACGGCGACGCTAGTGCCCCCGGCAGATAGCCACTGATTAGTACCACCGCGAGATATCACCGGGTATGTCAGACCTCGGCAAAGTCGACCGCGAGTTCTTCGACGAGTACATCTACCCGCACCTGGGCGCCGACCGCGAGGACGTGACGCTCGGCCCCCAGCACGGCGTGGACTTCGGCGTCGTTGACGTCGGCGGGCAGGCCGTGGCGATGGCGACCGACCCCGTCTTCGTGATGCCCTCACTCGGGTTCGAGCGGGCGGCCTGGTTCGCGTTCCACATCCTGATGAGCGACGTGGCCGTCTCCGGCCTCCCGCCGACGCACCTCTCTATCGACTTCAACCTGCCGCCCGAGATCACCGACGAGGAGTTCGCCACCGTCTGGGAGACGTTCGACGAGGAGGCCCGGCAGCTGGACGTCTCGGTCGTCACCGGCCACACCGCGCGGTACGCCGGGTGTAACTACCCGATGGTGGGCGGGGCGACGGCCGTCTCCGTCGGCGACTACGACCGGCTGGTGCGGCCCGACGGGGCCCAGGTCGGTGACCGTGTCGTCGTCACGAAGGGGCCGGCCATCGAGGCCACGGGACTGCTCTCAATCCAGTTCGAGCCCCTGATGGCCGAGGAACTGGATCCGGGGGCGATTCAGGACGCCAAAGACCGCTTCTACGACATGAGCCCCGTGAAGGACGCCCTGGTCGCGGCGGCCGCCGGCCCGGTGACGGCCATGCACGACGCCACCGAGTGTGGTGTCTTCGGCGGTCTCTACGAGATGGCCCGGGCCGCCGGCGTCGGCATCGAACTGGAGACCGACCGCGTCCCGGTCCAGCCCGGGGTCGAGGCGACGTGTGACTTCTTCGGCATCGACCCGTGGATCTCTATCAGCGAGGGGACGCTGCTGGCCTCGGTGCCGCCCGAGGGCGTCGAGGACGTACTGGCGGCGCTCGAGGCGGAGGGCATCCCGGCCGCCGAGGTGGGCGAGGTCACCGAGGGGTCGGGCCTCGTCGTCGACGGCGACCCGACGGACCACCCCGGCGTCGACCCCTTCTGGGGCACCTTCGAGGAGTACATGGGCAAGCTCGAGACCCGAGACTGAACCACGTCGTCGCCGGCCGGCGGCGCAGTCGCTCGTTGCCGGGGTTGCCGAAAGAAGGACCCGCTTACGCGCTTGTTCGTTCCGACGAGGGGCCGACCTCTACCGCGTAGTCGGACTGGAGCCACGCTTCCGGGTTGTCCGTGTCGTAGACGACGACGTCGCCGCCGCCGGTCGTGAAACTGCCGTACCGTTCGTCTGCCTCGTCGGCCTGGTTCGATGCCGGTTCCATTGTCGTACACCGGTTTTGTGGGACTGAGACACATAAACTTTTCTCGGGTCTGGTATCAAGTATTATTAGCATACTAGGATGGCCGCCGGCCGGTGGTTCCGCTCCGAGACCACCACCGCTTTGGGGACACCGGCCCAGACACCGGGCATGAACCGAGCCGACGCGCCAGTCTCCCCGCCGGTCGTGTTGACCGTCGCCGGGAGCGACTCGGGCGGCGGGGCCGGCATCCAGGCCGACCTCAAGACCATCGAGGCCGGCGGTGCCTTCGGCACCAGCGCCATCACGAGCGTCACCGCACAGAACACCACCGGCGTCCAGGGACAGCACCTGCTCCCCGTCGAGGACATCGAGGCACAGATTCGGGCCGTCCGCGAGGACGTCGACCTCGCGGCGGCCAAGACCGGGATGCTCGCGACGAGCGAGGTCGTCGACCTCGTCGTCGACCACGCCGGGGACCTGCCGAACCTCGTCGTCGACCCGGTGATGGTCGCCGCCTCCGGGGACCGGCTGCTCGACCCGGACGCCGAGGACGCCTACGAGCGCCTCGTCGCTGAGTCGAGGCTCGTCACGCCAAACGCCGACGAGGCGGCGGTGCTCACCGGCCGCGACGTCGACGACCCCGACGCGGCCGAGGCGGCCGGCCACGACCTCGTCGAGATGGGGGCCGAGGCTGCGCTCGTCAAAGGCGGGCACGTCCCCGGCGACGAAGTGGTCGACACACTGGTGACCGCGGACTCGGTGACGACGTTCCGCCACGACCGAGTCGACACCGAGGCGACCCACGGGTCGGGGTGTACGCTCTCGTCGGCCATCGCGACCCGACTGGGCCACGGCGACGACCTGTCGGCGGCCGTGGCGTCGGGCATCGACTTGCTCTCGCGGGCGGTGCGGTACAACATAGACGTCGGCGAAGGGCCCGGCGCGGTCCACCATCTGGTCGAGACGCGCAACGAGGCCGCGCGCTACGAGACGAGCGAGGCCGTCGAGGACGCCGTGGAGGCGCTCGTCGACCGCGACGTCTCCCGACTGGTCCCGGAGGTGGGAATGACCGTCGTGGGCGCGACACCCTACGCCGAGACGCCCGCCGAGACGGCCGCTGTCGAGGGGCGCATCACGCGCACGCTCTCGGGGGTGCGACCGAATCGCGGCGTCCGCTTCGGGGCGTCGACCACCGTCGCCCGTGTCCTGCTGGCGGCCCGAGAGCACGACCCCGCGCTACGCTTCGCGATCAACTGCCGCCTCGACGACGCCGTCGAGGACGCGCTGTCCGACCTGGCCGGGTCAGCGCCCGCCTACGACCCTGAAGACCGACCCGCGGCCGTCGGGGCCGACGAGACGGCGACGTGGGGCGTCGGCGAGGCGTTCGCGGCGAGCGAGGAGACGCCCGTGGCCGTCGTCGACCGGGGCGAACTCGGCGTCGAGGCGAGCGCGACGCTGCTCGCGACGGACGCCGAAACGCTCGTCGAGCGGACGGCCCGGGTGCTGGACGCGGTCGAGGCCTGAGACTCAGTCCAGCGCCGCCTCGAGTCGCTCGATGAGGGCCGCGTTGCCGACGTGCATCGGTGCCCGCTGGTGCAGCGACTCGGGCTCGGCGTCGAGTATCGAGCCGTCACCGGTCGAGGACGCCCCGCCCGCCGCCTCGAAGACGTGGGCGATCGGGTTGCCCTCGAACTGCAGGCGGAGTTTGCTGTCGGGCTTGTGCTCGAGTGCGGGGTAGGCGAAGATGCCGCCGTAGGTGAGCAGCTGGTTGATGTCGGCTATCATCGCCCCGCCGTAGCGGAGTTTGAGCTCCTGCTCGATCTCGCGGGCGAACGCGAGGAAGTCGTCGGTCCAGTTGGGGACGTCCCCACCGAAGCCGTAGATGTCGGGGTCCTCGGGCAGCGTCACGTCCTCGGCGAGCACCTGTGGCACGTCGTTCTCGAGGAGGTAGTCCGTGACCTCGCCGTCGCGGGCGACGATCATCGTCGTGATGGGGCCATAGAGGACGAACCCGGAGGCGACGAGGTCGCGCCCCAGCGCGGGCGGGCGCTCCGTGTAGACGCCGAAGATGGTTCCCATGGCGTTGTTCGACCGGAGATTCGACGACCCGTCGAGCGGGTCCATCGCGACGTGGTACTCGCCGCCGTCGCGCTCGATGGGGTCCACGCGCTCCTCGCTGGCGTAGGTGCCGACGCCGTCGATCGACAGGATGGCGTCCTCGAACAGTTCGTCGGCGCGGATGTCGGCGGCCATCTGCGTCTCGCCGCTGGGGTTGGTCTCCGCGGAGACGGTCCGGTCCTCGACGAGGCCCTCGCGGACGTCCGCGGACGTGTCTGCGATGGCCGAGACGATCTCGTCGACCGTGCTCCCCGAGTCGAAGTGCGTCATGCCGCCATCGCCCTCCCCGGCGAGGGCGGCGCCGACGTGTGCGTCGTGGTCATAGAGTCCGGGTTCGCCCACACCCTATATCAAACTGTTCCCGGAGAGCCCGGGTACTCGATGCGAACCCGGTCGAGCAGTAACGCGGCGTGTGGGCGAGGGCCCTGGCGCGGCCGTCGTGTCGCGGGGCGCACGACCGGAACGGACTCTTTACCCGCGAGCGAATAGGGCGACCATGACACAGGAGCCGGACGAGACCATCACGGTGTACTCGGACTACGTCTGTCCGTTCTGTTACCTCGGCCGCGAGTCGCTACGGCAGTACCAGGACCGGCGCGAGGAACCGCTCGAGATAGACTGGCACCCGTTCGACCTGCGGAGTCAGCAGCGCAACCCCGACGGCACCATCGACCACTCGGTCGACGACGGCAAGGGCGAGGACTACTACGAGCAGGCGAAGCAGAACGTCCGGCAGCTTCAGGAGAAGTACGGCGTGGAGATGGAACTGGACATCGCCACCGACGTCGACTCGCTGCCCGCGCAGGTGGCGTCGTACTACGTCGCCGAGCACCACGACTACGAGACGTGGCTGGCGTTCGACCGCGCCATCTTCGACGCGCTGTGGCAGGACGGCGCCGACATCGGGGCGACGGATCAGCTCGTCGACCTGGCGACCGAGGCCGGCGTCGACGGCGCGGAGATACGGTCGGCGCTCGACGACGACGCGCTCCGGGCCGAGGTCCGCGAGCAGTTCCGCGCCGCCCAGCGAGAGGGCGTCACGGGCGTCCCCACGTTCGCCTACGACGGGTACGCCGCCCGCGGCGCGGTGCCACCGGAACACCTCGAGCGACTCGTCGAGGGGACCTGAGTCGGGCCCCTTGTCGTGACGTCGCTATCCGCGCGCACACAGCAGGCGCTACCGGCCTTGAACACGCGGAGAACTGCGGCGACCCGTCTCAGTCCCGACGGCCGGTGCGTGCTTCGACGCGCATCTCGACGTAGCGGCCGGCCCAGTGCTCGACGTGGTCGCGAATCGCGCCGGCGAGTCCGTCACGGGGACCGTCCGTCGGGGCGGGGTCGACCGGGTCGTCGTCGTACGTGGACTGCTCGACTGCGTCCGTGGGCCCCTCGGGAAAACTCATTACGCTATACGGTACCACAGGTGTTACAATAAATATTAGGGATTCCAGTGCGCGAGAATCACCTCTAGGGACCCCCAAGAGACGAGTACACACGGCCGGCCGGAGACGTTCACGAACGTTGTGACGAGAAATATACAGACAGCAACGCACTTATACCATTGTTCCAAACACTGGGCCCAAGCCTCAATGACCACCCCTTCTACGTCCAGTAGCATCCAGAAGACCTTTCTGAAGTATCAGCACGTCTTCGTGTTCCTCGCACCGCTCGCGTTCGTGGTTGGGGTGTACTTTTTCGCCCCGACCCGAGAGTGCGGGAACGGCGTACTGGGTCAGGTACTGGTGGCTGTTCCTGGCGTTCATCACCGGCGCGACCATCGTCAACACCGTCGGTATCAGCGGGTCGGCCCTCTTTGTCCCCTTCCTCATCTTCGTCTTCCCGGTCGTCGCCGGCGAGACGCTGACGCCCGAGACGCTCGTGAAGGTCGGCCTCATCAGCGAGTCGTTTGGCCTCTCAAGTTCGGCGCTCGCGTTCATCCAGTACGGCCTCGTCGACCGCCGGCTGGCGCTCAGCCTCGTCGCTGGCGCGGTCCCGTTCGTCGTCGCCGGCGCCCTGCTCTCCTTTATCATCCCCGCACCGGTCTTCCACGCGATGCTGGGGATGGCACTATTGGCCGCCTCCTACCTGCTGTTCAAGGCCGACCTCGGCCACGAGGAGCCGAGTGCGGCGGGCGACGAGGCGGACGCCGACGCCGCGGCCGACGGGGGCCGCGCCGACCTGCCGGACGACGACGACAAACTGGGGCCCGCGGGCGTCGAGAAGGCCGACGACGGCACGGTCACGCGCATCGACCGCGACGGCAACGACTACACCTACTCGCACGGCGGCTACTTAGAGCGATTCGCCAACTACAGCGTCGGCGGCGTCTTCCAGGGCCTGGCCGGGTTCGGCATCGGCGAACTGGGCATCATCTCGATGCTGCGGACCAACGTGCCCGTTCGCGTCGCCATCGGCAGCAATCACATCGTCGTCGCGCTGACGGCCGTGCTGGCCTCGCTGGTCCACGTCTTCGGCGGCGGCCTCGTCCCCGGCGCCCACAACATCGACCTCGCCTCGACCCCCTGGAACATGGTCGTCTGGACCGTCCCCGCGACGGTCACCGGCGGGCAGATCGCGCCGTACGTCTCGGCGAACCTGGACACGAGCCTCATCAAGAAGGGCGTCGGCGTCCTCTTTGCGGTCATCTCCGTCGCGCTCTTTCTGATGGCCTCGGGCACGGTCTGAGGCGCGCGAGCCCTGACAGTACTCGTCTTTCGAACGCGGAAAACCGGCGCCAGCGGCCGCTCAGTCGGCGCCCCGTCGCGGGCTCCAGCAACAGAGGTCACAGCGCTCCAGTCCGAAGGGACCGGTCAGCCGACCGCTACAGGCCGGACAGCGCTCGGTCAGTGCACCCGTCCGCGTCGCGTCAGTCATCGTCGCTCGTGACGATGTCCGCAGACAGGCCCTGTGCCATCTGGATGTCCTTCGAGTTGTTGAGCGTCCACGCGGTCCGGTCGGTGACGGCCTCGATTATCTCGCGGGCCGAGGGGAAACCGTTGCCGGACTTCTTGACGCCGCCGAAGGGCAGCTGGACCTCCGCGCCGATGCAGGGGAGGTTGCCGTAGGCCAGTCCCAGCTCGGCGTGGTCGCGGTAGTAGTTTATCTGGCGGTAGTCCTCGGAGACGATGGCGCCCGCCAGGCCGTAGGCGGTGTCGTTCTGGATCTCGACGGCCCGCTCGATGTCGCCGTCGTACTCCATGAGCGCGACGTGGGGGCCAAAGACCTCCTCGTGCGTACAGCGCAGGTCGTCGTCGGGGTCGGCCTCGTAGACGAACGGGCCGACCCAGTGGCCGGCCTCGTGGCCGTCGGGAATCTCGTCGGCGTCGAGCTCCGTGCGGTCGACGAGGACGTTCACGCCCTCCTTGCGGGCGACGTCGGCGTACCCGATGACCTTCTCCTTGTGGTCGGCCTCGATGAGCGGGCCCATGAACGTGTCCTCGGAGAGGGGATCACCGACGGCGACCTTCGAGGCGACGTCGACGAAGCGCTCTTTGAACGCATCGTAGACGTCCGTGTGGACGATGAGGCGCTCCGAGGAGACACAGCGCTGGCCGGTCGTCTTGAACGAGGACATCACCGCCGAGTGGACGGCGATGTCCATGTCGGCGTGTTCGGTGACGACCACGGCGTTCTTCCCGCCCATCTCGCAGGCGGCCCGCTTGCCGGGGACGCCGCCGACGGCGTCGGCGATCTTGTGGCCGACCTCCGCCGAGCCGGTAAAGAGGACCGTCTCGACGGTGTCGGACTCGACGATGGCGTTGCCGGCGTCGCCGAAGCCGTGGACCATGTTGAACACGCCGTCGGGCAGGCCGGCGTCGACGAACAGCTGGGCGATGACGTCGGCGCACTTGGGCGTCTGCTCGGCGGGCTTGAACACGACGGTGTTGCCCTCCACGAGCGCGACGGCCATGTGCCAGTAGGGGATGGCGATGGGGAAGTTCCACGGCGTGATACAGCCCACAACGCCGCGGGGCTTGCGGCGCATGTAGGCGTCTTTCGCCGCGACCTCGGAGGGGACGACGTCGCCGCTGGGGTGGCGGGCGTCGCCCGCGGCCCACTCGACCATGTGGGCAGCCTCGACGACGTCGGCCCGGCCCTCGCTGATCTCCTTCCCGCACTCGCGGGTGACGATCTCGGCGTACTCGTCGACGTTCGACTTCAGGGCGTGGAAGACGTCCCAGAGGTACTCCGCGCGGTCGATGCGGGAGAGCGCGCGCCAGTCCTCGTAGGCGTCCTCGGCGGCCGCGACCGCGCGCTCTACGTCCTCGGGGGTCCCACGGGGAAACTCGCCGAGGGGCTCGCCCGTCGCCGGATTCTCGCTCGAAAACGAGTCCGACCCGGTTCCGTCCGTCCATTCGCCGTCGATGTAGTGCTGATGTGTCGCTCCCATTGCGTCGACCTACCACGCCGGAGAGCCAATAGCCCCGTCCGACCATGGACGGGTCGGAGCGGTGACAGGGGGCCGAGGCGGGCGGCTGGACCCCACCCGACCATGGTCGGCCGGGGTTTGTGAAACCGTCACGTACAAACGCGTACAAGGGATACAGAATCTATGAGTGTCGACATTCCGGTGTCGGGAACCAGGCTCACCCTGGACCTGTGGCACCCGAACTGCTGGGCCATCGAGGCGACCGAACAGGTAGGCGGCGGCGTCCTGGCCCACGCCGTCTACAACTCGCCGGCGACGAGCGAGGCGGGGGTCTCGTCGGTCAACGGACTGTTCACGGCCTTCGGGGACTCCGAAGACGAGGTCGAACAGCTGCTCCGGACGATCAGCGAGTCGAACCGCGCCGGGGAGCTGCAGGAACTGCAGGAGCGGTTCGGCCGCCAGCGCAACGCCCCCGGCAACGTCGTCCGCGAGTTCTTCCTCGAGTACGACCCCGCGGACATGGTCTGTCCGACGCTGCTCGAGCACGGGTTCGTCCACAGCGCCCCCGTCCGCATCGAGGACGGCCGCGAAGAGTGGCAGGTCTGTTTCGCCGGCGAGCGCTCGCGCATCGAACCGGCGCTCGATGACGTCGAGTCGGTCGCCGGAGCCGACGTGAACGTCGCGTCGATAACCACCTCGGACTCGCCGTCGTCGGCCCGCGAGGACCGCCTCGACTCGCTTACGGCGGCCCAGCGCGACGTCTTCGAGCACGCCCGCGAGTCGGGCTACTACGAGTGGCCACGCGCCACGTCGACCCGCGAGCTGGCGGCCGACCTGGACGTCTCGAAGACCACGCTGTTAGAACACCTGCGGAAGGCCGAGGCGAAACTGCTGGACCCCTAGATACCGACGACGGCCCGCAGCGCGAACAGGGCGTTGGACTTGCGCTCCCTGACGCGGCGATAGAAATACGAGAACCACTTCTCGCCGTAGGGGATGTACTGGTAGACGTCGACGTCGGGGGCGAGACGAGTCTGTTCGTCCTCGCGCACGCCCATGAGCATCTGGACCTCGTAGGGCGTGCCGTACTCGGCGTGGAGGTCGGCGGCCAGCGAGATCATCTCGGGGTCGTGGCTCCCGACGGCGATGCCGTCCTCGAAGTGCTCGAACATGTACTCGAGGTACTCCCGGTAGGCCTCGTCGACCTCCGCCTTCTTCTTGTAGGCGATCTCCTTCGGTTCGTCGTAGGCGCCCTTGACCAGCCGGACCTTCCCCGGAAGGTCGGCCAGTCGTTCGAGGTCCTCGCGCGTGCGCTTGAGGTTGGCCTGGACGCAGACACCCACGTTGCCGTCGGTCTCCCGGGCGTGGTGTTCGAAGGCGTCGAGGGTGACGTCGGTCGTCGTGTGGTCCTCCATGTCGATCCAGACCAGACAGTCGGCGGCCTCGACGATTCGCGCGAGGTTCTCCCGGAAGACGTCCTCGCCGATGTCGAGACCGATCTGGCTGGGCTTGACAGAGATACAGGACCTGGTGTCGCGGTCGGCCAGCGCGGTCACGAGGTCCACGTAGGCCTGCGTGTCCGCGTCCGCGTCCGCCCGGTCGTCGTAGTGTTCGCCCAGCAGGTTCAGTATCCCCGCGACGCCCCGGTCGTTCAGGTCGTCGACGTGGTCCATCGCCGCCCCCTGTGTCTCGCCCGCGACGAAGTTGCTCGCGATAGGTGGTAGCATACCCACTAGCTGGTCCTACCGCGGTATATAGGCCCCCCCGACCAAAGATTCCAAGTTGTTTTCCTTGAAATTAAACTGACGATCCCCGTCTCGAGACGCCAGTTCCCGGGATTCCCGTCCATGGTCGGGACACGGTTAATGGTGGTCCTTGTGCCATGTGGGGCATAGCCATGCAAGACGATTCAGAATACACGTTCGACCGACGACGAGTACTCAAAGCGGCGGGCCTCGCGGGGCTCGCGGGCCTGGCGGGCTGTGTCAGCACGACGGACGACGGCGGCGACGGGGGTAGCGACGGTGACGGTGGCGACGGCGGCGACGGGAGCAGCGAGGACACGGACACCGAATCGGGCGGCGACGGCGGGAGCAGCGGCCCCTACGAGATCGGGATGGTGAACTCCCTGACCGGGTCGCTGTCGGCGTTCGGCCAGCGCAACCAGCGCGGGAAGGAACTGGCGCTCGAAGTCGTCAACGCGGTCGGCATCGACGGCCGCGAGCTGGCCATCATCGAGGAGGACTCCGAGAGCGAGAGTCAGGGCGGCGTCTCCGCTGCGCAAAAGCTCGTCAACCAGGACGAGGTCCCGTTCCTCATCGGCGCGGTCGGGTCCGGCGTCTCGCTGGCGATCTACGAGAGCGTCGTCCAGGGCACCGACGTCGTCCAGCTCAGCCAGAACTCGACGGGGCTCGGCCTCACCGACTTCCCCGGCCTGCTTCGGATGTCGCCGACGGGTCGCGTCCAGTCGGTCGCGCTGTCGAACATCATCGCCGAGGACGGCTACGACTCGGTCGCGGTCACGTACGTCAACAACGACTACGGGCAGTCGCTGACGGACGCCTTCGTCGAGGCCTGGGACGGCGAGATCGCCTACAACAGCCCCCACGACCAGGAACAGCAGTCCTACTCCAGCGTCGTCTCCGAGATGAACGACTCGGGGGCCGAGGCATGGCTCTTTATCACCTACCAGGCCGAGTTCGCGACGATGGTCAACGAGGTGTACTCGAGCGGGTACGAGGCGCAGTTCTACGGTGCCGACTCCGTCTCCGGAGACAACGTCATCTCGAACACGCCCGAGGGCAGCATGGAAGGGATGAAGATCGTCGTCCCCTCCGCCCGTCGAGGAGGAGAACTATCAGCAGTTCGCCGCGGACTTCGAGGAGGCCTACGGCGAGCAGCCCACCGCGTGGTCGGCCTACGCCTACGACTGTGTGATCACCGCGGCGCTGTCCATCTGGGCCGCAGACGAGTTCACCGGGGCGGCGCTCCAGGAGGTCGTCCGCGACGTGACCCGTCCGGAGGGCGAACAGGTCACGTCCTTCGAGGCCGCGAGTCAGATCCTCGCAGACGGCGGCGGCGCGACCGACATCGACTACCAGGGCGTCAGCGGCCCCATCGACCTGGACGAGAACGGGGACCCCAAGGGCTTCCTGCAGATCCTGGAGGTCCAGGACCACGACTACGTCGGCACCGGCTTCATCGAATCCTGAACCGGACATGGTCCTTGACTTACTCGCCAGTGGCCTCGTGTTCAGCAGTATCATCGTGCTGGGCAGCATCGGGCTGTCGCTGATCTACAGCATCGCGAACTTCGCGAACTTCGCCCACGGGGACACCATGACGGTCGGTGCGTACGCGGCGTTCGTCACCTTCGGGGCCGTCGGCGGGCTCGGGTTCGGGATCCTCGGCCTCCCGCTCGGGTTCTTCGTGGCGCTCCTGGTCGGTATCGTCGCCGCGGCCGTCGTGGCCGTCGTCACGGAGAAGATCGTCTACGACGGGATGAACGCCGGGTCCATCGAGTTGCTCATCACCTCCATCGGCATCGCGTTCATCTACCGGGCCATCATCCAGATGGGATTCGGCGCGGACTTCACCCGGTTCGACGTCCAGACGCTCCGGCCCATCGAGGCGCTGTTGCCCTACGGCGTCCGCGTCACCTTACACGACGTGGCCATCGTCGTCTCGGCGATCATCCTGGTCGGGAGCCTGCACGCGCTGTTGCAGTACACCGACCTCGGCCGGAAGATGCGCGCGATGGCGGACAACCCCGACCTCGCCCGCGTGAGCGGCATCCGGACCGACCGGGTCAAGCTGTGGACCTGGATCATCGGCGCCGGCCTGGCCGGGTCGGGCGGCGTCTTCCTGGGCCTGTACAACCAGCTGTCGCCCCGGATGGGATTTAACCTCCTCTTGCTCATCTTCGCCGCCGTCATCCTCGGCGGCATCGGCTCGGTCTACGGGGCGATGCTCGGTGGCTTCCTCATCGGGGTCATCAACCAGCTGACGCCCGTCCTCTCGGACATCAGGTTCCTCACCGAGATGGGCGCCATGCTGCCGCTGGTGCCCGACAGCTTCGGCATCGTCATCGGCATCGAGTACGCCAACGCCATCGCCTTCGTGATCATGGTGGCCGTGTTGCTCGTCCGCCCGAACGGCATCGCCGGGGAGGCGGTCTGAGATGGGCGTCCTCTCCGACCCGAAGGGGTACTGGGCGGACCTCACGCGGGCCGAACGCGGCGTCGTCGCCTCCGTCGTGGCCTTCGCCGTGTTGCTGCTTGCGGGCCTGCTGACGGGGGCGCTCTCGCCGACCTATTTCCTGTTTCTCGTCGGCATCGCGGGGATGTACGCGCTGCTATCCTTCGGCCTGAACTCCCAGTGGGGGTTCAGCGGCCTCATCAACTTCAGCGTGGCCGCCTTCTTCGGCATCGGGGCCTACGGGACGGCGCTGATGAGCGCCGACTCCTCGCCCATCGCGGGCGGGTACCTCCCCATCGTGGGCCTGTTCGTCGCGCTCGCGGTCGCCGGCGTGCTCGCGCTGGCCATCGGGATTCCGACGCTGCGCCTGCGGGCGGACTACCTCGCTATCGCGTCGCTCGGGCTCGCTGAGGTCGTCCGGCTGGTCGTCCTCAACGAGCGCCAGCTGACCAACGGGAGCGCCGGCGTCCGGGGTATCCCGCAGTTCTTCGAGGGGTGGCCCGTGCTGGCGACGCTCCCCCAGCAGATGCCGGGGCTGGTGGTCCGCCCGTTCCCGGGGACGGAGCTCGTCTTAGAGACGCCGTTCTGGGGGGCGCTGTTGAACGTCGCGGTCGTCGTGGCGTTCGTCGGCGTCAGTTACGGCATCCTCCGGCGGGCCCACCGCTCGCCGTGGGGGCGGGTCCTCCGGACCATCCGGGCCGACGAGGACCTGGCCCGGGCGCTCGGGAAGAACACGTACGCGTTCAAGATGCAGTCGTTCGTCCTGGGCAGCCTCATCATGGCGCTTGCGGGCGTCTTCTACGCGCACCTGAACCTGTTCGTGAGCCCCGGCGACCTGGACCCGGTCACGACGTTCTACGTCTGGGTGGCGGTCATCCTCGGCGGCAGCGGGTCGAACCGCGGCGCGCTGTTCGGCGGCGTCGTCATCGTCACCATTCGCGAGGGGACCCGGTTCCTCAGCGGGCTCTCGGAGTTCGTGCTCGACCTGGGCGTCGTGGCGCTCCAGTTCGACCTGAGCTTCATCTCGTCGAACGTCGCGCCGCTTCGCTTCCTGCTCATCGGCGTCCTCATCGTGGTCCTGATGCGCTACCGGCCACAGGGCATGCTCCCGCCACAGCGGGAACTCATCTGGCCCAGCGTGGTCGACGACCCGCCGTCGAAACTCGAGTCCGGCGTCCGCGGCGTCAAGGCGGGTGAGTCCGATGAGTGAACAGACGGAGGCCGCCCGCGGGGCGACCGACCCCGACCTGAAGGAGGACGTCGTCCTCCGCGTCGAAGACCTCCAGAAGTCCTTCGGCGCGCTGACAGCCACCGACCACGCCACCTTCGCCGTCGAGCGCGGCACCATCACGGGGCTCATCGGCCCGAACGGCGCCGGCAAGTCGACGCTGTTCAACCTCGTCTCGGGCTTCTACGAACCGGACGGGGGCCGCGTCGAGGTCAACGGCACCGACGTGACGGGGCTGGAACCGTACGAGGTGGCCGACCACGGCCTCATCCGGACGTTCCAGACGCCCCGCAAGCTGGAAGGGATGACCGTCCGCGAGGCGATGCTCGTCGGCCCGCGCGAACAGCCCGGCGAGTCGTTCCTGAACCTGTTCTTCCGGCCGGGGACGGTCGGGGAACGCGAGGGCGCCAACCTGGAGAAGGCCGAACGCATCCTCGAAGAGTTCGAGATCGACCACCTCGCGACCCAGCCCGCGACACAGATCTCGGGCGGGCAGATGAAACTCGTCGAGCTGGCGCGGGCGATGCTGGCCGAACCAGAACTCCTCTTGCTCGACGAACCGGCCGCCGGGGTCAACCCGACGCTGCGGAACAAGCTCGCCGATCAGATCCGCCGGTTGCACGAGCAGGGCACGACGTTCTTGCTCATCGAGCACGACATGGACTTCGTGATGAACCTCGCCGACCCGGTCATCGTCTTAGACCAGGGCCACGTGCTCATGGAGGGGCCGCCGAAGGCGGTCCAGACCGACCAGCGCGTCATCGACGCCTACCTGGGAGGGAACGTATGACCGAGCCCGTCCTCGAACTGACCCACGTCGACAGCGGCTACGGGGAGGTCCAGGTGCTCGACGACCTGACGCTGCATCTGAACCCCGAGGAGATCGTCTGCCTCATCGGCCCGAACGGCGCCGGCAAGTCGACGGTGCTGAAGACGGCCTTCGGCATGCTGACCCCCTGGGAGGGGTCGGTCACGTACCACGGCGACGAGATCGGCGGGATGGCCCCCGAGGACATCGTCCGCGAGGGCATCGGCTACGTCCCACAGACCGACAACGTGTTCGGGAGCCTCACAATCGAGGAGAACCTCCGGATGGGCGGGGTCGCCCGCGAGAGCGGCCTCGACGACGTCATCGACCGGCTCTACGAGCGGTTCCCGTTGCTCGACGAGAAGCGGTCGGCGAACGCGTCGACGCTCTCGGGCGGCCAGCGCCAGGTGCTCGCGTTCGCCCGCGCGCTGGTGATGGAACCGGACGTGTTGCTCATCGACGAGCCCTCGGCCGGTCTGGCACCGAACACCGCAGACGAGGTGTTCGGCCACGTCCAGGCGGTCAACGACCTCGAGACGGCCATCCTCATGGTCGAACAGAACGCGACGAAGGGGCTGGGCATCTCCGACCGCGGCTACGTCTTAGACCAGGGGACCGTCCGCTTCGAGGACGAGGCGTCGGCGCTGCTGGACAACGACGACGTCTCGAAGCTCTACCTCGGTGGGTAGGCCAGAGTCCGGGACGGCTTTATGTCGGCCCGACGTCGGGTCAGACATGTACGACACTATCTTACTCCCGACCGACGGGAGCGAGGGCATCGAGACCGCTGCGGACCACGCGGCCGCCATCGCCGAACGGTTCGACGCGGCCGTCCACGTCCTCTCGGTGGTCGACACGCGCAACCGCTTCGAGAGTCCCACGAGCGGCCTCTCGACGGACGCGTGGCTCGAGGCGGAACGCGAGCGGTCGGCCCACGCCATCGCCGAGACCGTCGACACGCTCCCGGACGACGTCACCGTCGAGCAGGTCCGTCGGGAGGGCGTCCCGAAGTCCGTCATCCTCGACTACGTCGAGGACGAACCCGTCGACCTCGTGGTGATGGGGACCCACGGTCGGACCGGGCTGGACCACTACCTGGTCGGCAGCGTCGCGGAGGCGGTCGTCCGCCGCTCGCCCGTGCCGGTGATGACCGTCCGGCTGGACGACGACTAGCCCTCGACGAACGCGACGAGGTCCTCGGTGGGGACAAAGCCGTCGGCCAGCCGGTCGACGACCTCGCCGTCCTCGAACAGGAGGAACGTCGGGACGCTGCGCACGCCGAAGGCGTCGACCGCCTCGAGGTCGGCCTTCGGGTTGAAGTCGACCACGGCGACGTCCGTCGCCCGGGCGACGTTGTCGATGATCGGATCCATCGACTTGCAGATGGCACAGCCCGCGGTCCGGACCATCACGAGCACCCGCTCGCTGGACGCGAGCACGTCGTCGAGTTCCGCACGGGTCGCGACCGTCACGGCACGGTTAGAGGCGTCTGGAGACACGGGTGTCGATAGGTCGCCACGCGTCAAGAATCCCGCGACGAGGGAGCGGAGCGCCTATCAGGGCCGGGGTGCTGTCACCGTCCATGGACGCAGCGCTTGGCCCGCCCGACCAGATGGCCGAGCTCGAGGACGAACTGACGCCGATGATGGCACAGTACTTCGAGCTGTGCCGGCAGTACGACGAGTCCCTCCTGCTCTTTCAGGTCGGGGACTTCTACGAGGCGTTCTGTGATGCCGCCGAGCGGGTCGCCCGCCTGTGTGAGATCACGCTCACCCAGCGGACGGACTCGACGGGCGAGTACCCGATGGCGGGCATCCCCATCGACAACGCCGAGTCCTACGTCGAGACGCTGCTGGACGCGGGCTACCGGGTCGCTATCGCCGACCAGGTCGAGGACCCCGACGAGGTCAGCGGCGTCGTCGAGCGCGCGGTGACGCGGGTCGTCACGCCCGGGACGCTCACCGAGGCCGAGCTGCTCGCCGGCGCGGACAACAACTACGTCGCCGCGCTGGCCGCCGGAGAGGACTACGGCCTCGCGTTGCTGGACATCTCGACCGGGGACTGCTACGCGACCAGCGTCGCGAGCGAGACGGCCGTGGGCGACGAACTGAGCCGCTTCGGCCCCGCCGAGGCCATCGTCGGCCCCGGGGTCGACGTCGACGAGGACGCCGTGTTCGGCCCGGCCTGCCTGGTGACCGAGTACGACGAGACGGCCTTCGAACGCGCCCGGGCCGGCGAGCGCGTCAAGCGGTACTTCGGCCCGCCCGACCGGTTGCTCTCGGGCGACAGCGAGTTGCGGGCGACGGGGGCGCTGCTGGCCTACGCCGAGTACACCCGCGGCAGCGCGGGCGCAGTCGGGCCGGACGGCGAACCGGTCGACCCGGACGCCGACCCCGAGCGGACGCTGGACTACCTCAACCACCTCACGCGCTACGACCCCCGTGAGTACATGCTGCTGGACGCCGTCGCCGTCGAGAGCCTGGAGCTGTTCGAGCGCCGGTCGGTCCGGGGCCACGAGAACCTGACGCTGGTCGAGACGCTGGACGAGACGGCTTGTGCGCTCGGCCGGCGGAAGCTCACCGACTGGCTCCGCCGCCCCCTGCTCGACGCACAGCGCATCGGGGCCCGTCACGAGGCCGTCGCGGAACTCCACTGCGACCCGGCGACCCGCGAGCGCCTCCACGACCTGCTGACGGAGGTCTACGACCTCGAACGACTCATCTCGCGGGTGTCACGCGGACGGGCCAACGCCCGCGACCTACGCTCGCTGGCGTCGACGCTCGCCGTCGTGCCCGACGTGCGCGAGGCCCTGGCGGGGGCCGACGCGCGCCTGCTCGCGGACCTGGGGGCGACGCTCGACCCGCTGACCGAGACCCGCGAGGAGATCGAAGCGGCCATCCGCCCGGACCCGCCACAGCAGGTGACCGAGGGCGGGGTCGTCCGCGAGGGCTACGACGACGACCTCGATTCGCTGCGCTCGACCGAACGCTCGGGCAAGCAGTGGATCGACGACCTCGAGGCAAGCGAGCGCGAGCGCACGGGCATCGACTCGCTGAAGGTGGGCCACAACAGCGTCCACGGTTACTACATCGAGGTGACCGACGCGAACCTCGAGTCGGTGCCCGAGGACTACCAGCGCCGCCAGACGCTGAAACAGCGAGCGCTACTACACGCCCGAACTCAAGGAACGGGAGGAGGAGATCCTGCGGGCCGAGACGGCCGCCGACGATCTTGAGTACGACATCTTCTGTGCGGTCAGAGACGACGTCGCGGCCGAGGCCGAACGGGTGCAGGCGCTCGCGGCCCGACTCGCTCGCCTGGACGTGCTGGTCTCGTTCGCCGAGGTGGCCGCCCGCTACGACTACTGCCGGCCGACCGTCGGGGCCGACGGCATCGACGTCACGGCGGGCCGGCACCCGGTCGTCGAGCGCACCCAAGATGCGTTCGTCCCCAACGACACCCACCTCGGGAGCGGCCCCGTCGACGCGGCGGCGCGAGCGGACGGCGACGCGACGCAGGACCCTTTCTTCGCCGTCGTCACCGGCCCGAACATGAGCGGGAAGTCGACGTACATGCGCCAGGTCGCACTCGTCTGCCTGCTGGCACAGGCCGGGAGCTTCGTCCCAGCGCAGTCGGCCGACCTGCCGATTCTGGACCGCATCTTCACCCGCGTCGGGGCCAGCGACGACATCGCCGGCGGCCGGTCGACGTTCATGATCGAGATGACAGAGCTGGCGACCATCCTGGACGCCGCCACCGCGAACTCGCTGGTCTTGCTCGACGAGGTCGGGCGGGGCACTTCGACGGCCGATGGGCTGGCCATCGCCCGCGCGGTCACGGAGTTCCTCCACGACGAGGTCGGCGCGTACACCCTCTTTGCGACTCACCACCACGACCTGACCGACGCGGCCGACGACCTGGACGGCGTGACGAACCGCCACTTCGAGACCTCGCGGGAGAGCGGTGAGGTGGTCTTCGACCACGAACTCGCACCGGGCCCGGCCGCGGCGTCCTACGGCGTCGAGGTGGCGAGCATGGCGGGCGTGCCCGAGTCGGTCGTCGACCGCGCACGGGTGCTACTCTCCGACGACGAGCCGACCGCCGACACGCCGGCAGATCCGGCGACCAACGGTCACGGGCCGACGGACGGCGCCACGGAACCCACGGCGAGCGTGAGCGAGACGACGAGCCTCGAGGCGGCGCTTCGGGCGGCCGACGTGGCCACGATGACACCCCTGGAGGCGCTGAACACGCTCGCGACCCTGAAAGACGAACTCGAGTGACCCGCCGCCGTGTCCGCCAGGCCCGTCGGCACGCTAGATTCGCGAATATCGGTATGCTATCCACTCGCTACCCAAAATACCCATATTTAACAATAATTTTATTATCCATTAGCAGCAATATTTACCATGCAACTCGAAACTGCATCGGAGACCAGATCACCGGCGACCGAGAACCGAGCACCGCCCATCTCAGCATCCGTGTCGGTCGTCGAGCTGATCTCCGAGGTCGACTCGACGCCGATCACTGAGTTGCCGCCGCTCGCGAGCGGCGTCGACCCGGACGCGCTCGACCGACTGGTCGCGAACGGGGAGACCACCGTCAGGTTCGACTACGCCGGCCACACCGTCGTCGTCTCATCGCCGACGGACCTCACCGTCCACTGAATCCGGTGACGTGTCCGTATTTTCAGCTCCGCGACCGACCGGTCACGAGCCGCTGGCGGAGCACCAAACATCGTCGACAGCTACGGACTCGGCGGCTCCAGCGCGACGAACTCCAGGCCCTTCTCGGCCAGCAGCTGTCGCGCCCGGTCGGTGACCGAGGGCGCGACCAGTATCCCGCGGATCTCGGTGTCGGCGTGAAGGTCACGCCGGAGCGCGCCCACGTACCGGTCGAGCTGGCCGACGGCGTCCGGCCCGACCCGCCGACGTTTCAACTCGACGACGACAGCCCGACCGGCGTCGTCCTCGCCGTAGATGTCGACGGCGCCGGCCGGCGTCTCCCGTTCGGTCGCTAGCGGCGTGAACCCGGCCTCGACGAGCGCGGGCTCCGCGAGGATTCGGTCTTTCAGGTCCGCCTCCGTCCCGGTCAGCGCGAGGTCCTCCGGGTCGGTACCGTCGAAGGCAGCTGCGTGGGCGACCGTCTCGAAGACCACCTCCAGGTGCTCGTCGGGGGTCGACCGGTCGGAGGTGACGACGAGTGCGTCGTCGTCGACCGTGGCCTCGTGGTCACACCCCGGCGGTTGCCAGTTGACCGGCTGGTGGCCCTCGTCGGTGTGGACCAGCGCCGTGCCGTCCGGCTTGAGCATCACGTGGCGGTCGCCCGGCCCCAGCGAACTGCTCGCACGACCCTCGTACTCGACGGCACAGGTGCCAAAGAGGGTCACCAGCGCGCCGCGCTCGAGGCCGCGTTCGACGAGGTCCAGCGCCGTCGCTGGGGCGGGGTACGAGAGCGTCTCGACGGCGCGTTCGGCGGTCACGGCTGGCGGTTAGCGGTCGTCCCGTAAAAAGGACGCGTCGTCGACGTGGACGGCCTCGGCCCGCCGGCGGAGCGCCACGAGCAACCCGGCGCGGACCAGGGGTGGTGGCAGGCCCGCGGCGACGGCACCGGAGGCACGGCTCTTGGCGTCGGTCCACCAGTCCCGCAGGGCGTCGGGGTCGCCGGTGCGGGCCACCGCGACGTCATCGGGGTCAGATACCGTCGGGTCGAGCCAGCAGACGCAGTAGGTGCACACGGTCCCGTCGAGGACGATCAGCCGTTCCACCGTCGCGTCCAGGGCGTCCCACACCCCCGCGGCGGTCACGCCGGTCGCGAGCGGGCGCGACTGGGCGAGCGGGTCGGCGTCGACGCCCCAGTGGGCGAGTCGGCAGTCGAACCGGCCGTCGTCGCGGGCGACGGCGACGAGCGTCCGCGCCCCCATCAGCGACCACCGGGCGGCTCTCGGGCGAGCATACGCGGCCCTGGTCCCGTCACCCCACTTGAAGGCTCGGACGGTGACGGCGGCCGAGCGCGCACGACCGGGGCCCCAAGCCATGATACCACGGCACAACCCTCAAGTAATTCGTCACCGTAGCATCACGTATGCTGGTGAGCGAATGGTTATACGGGGCGATCGCACTCCTCGTGGGTATCCATATCCTGACCATGCTGTACGCCTACCGGCGAAACAGCGACCCGGCGGGCGCGAGCATGCAGGCAGAGCCGCCCCCGCCCGTCAACGAGACACACGACGAGGCGCACGTGACCTGCCCGCACTGTGGCGTGACGAACCGGTCGGGGTACCGGTTCTGCAAGCAGTGCGTCTCGGACCTCAGCACCCGGACCACACAGCGGCCACAGGTCGAGCAGGGACAGCCACACTGACCGACGGGCGGACACTTTAGGTGCGACCCCGCCGTTGCCCGCGCCATGCGCTTCGGAATCCTCTCGACGGCCAGAATCGGGCGCGAATCCGTCGTCCCAGCCATCCAGCGGAGCGACCACGAGATCACCGCCATCGCGTCGCGCGACGCGGACGCTGCCCGCCGGGTGGCCGACGACCTCGGCATTCCGACCGCGTACGGCGACTACGAGGAGATGCTCGCCGAGGCCGATATCGACGCCATCTACAACCCGCTTCCCAACGCTCTCCACGCCGAGTGGACTCAGAAAGCGGCCGACCACGGCCTGCACGTCCTCTGTGAGAAGCCCCTGACCGTCGACGCCGCCGAGGCGGCCGACCTCTTTGCTTACGTCGAAGAGCGCGATGTGACGCTGATGGAGGCGTTCATGTACCACTTCCACCCGCGGACCGTGCGGGCCCGCGAAGTCGTCGCCGAGGCGCTTGGCGAGGTCAGGACCGTCGAGGCGTCGTTCAAGTTCCGGCTGGACGACCCCGACGACATCCGTCTCAGCCCCGAGCTGGCCGGCGGCGGCCTGATGGACGTGGGCTGTTACGCCGTCAGCGCAGTGCGTGGCTTCATGGGCGAACCGAACCGCGCCTACGCGTCCGCCGCCGATACCCGCGATACGGGCGTGGACACGAACCTCGCGGGCACGCTGGCGTTCGACGACGGCCGCGTCGGCCAGATCGGCTGTGGACTGGACGGCCCGAATATCGAGCGCTACCGCGTCGAGACGACGGACGGGTGGCTCGAGGCGCGGGACTGCTTCGGCCCCGGCCCCGACCAGTCGGTGTCGCTGACCTACGGCGTCGACGGCCGCGAGGTCACCGAGACGTTCGACGCCGTCGACCACTACACCCTGCAGGTCGAGGCCTTCGCGGACGCCGTCGAGGCCGGCGAGAAACCGCCCGTCGACCGCGCCGAGACGATGGGGAACATGCGGGCCATCGACGCCCTGGCCCGGAGCGCCGAGCGCGGCGAACCGGTCGACGTCGCCGGGCCGGACTGAACGGCGCGGTCAGCCAGCCGCTCCGTCCTCGGTCATGGGGGTGCCGTCCGGAGCGGCAGTCGCCTCGTCGGCGTCACCCGCGCTGTCGGACCCGCCGGCCGAACCGCTCGAGGCCCCGCCGCTCGCACTGCCCCCGGCGGCCGACGCGCTCGAGACGCCGAACCCGCCGCCACTGTTCTCGTCGCCGTAGTACCCGCCGACGAGCCGGTCGTCGTGAGTGACAAGCAGGGTGTAGTCCTGTGGCTGGGAGAGGTTCAGCGAGACGTTGTACCGGACCTCGAGGTGGCAGTCGGCGGTCTCCTCACCCGGCTCGCGGTCGAACGCGAGGACGTAGCGGCCCGGCCCGAACCCGTCGAGGTGGACCGACACCGTCGAGTCGGGAGCGTCGACGGCGATAGTGTCGTTGATCGTCAGCACGCGGCCGCCGGGGACCGGACGGCTCCGCGAGGAGCTGTTCGACGTGCGCGGGTCGCTACAGTACGGGTCGGTCATGTCGACCGAGCGAATCGACGTCTCCTCGAAGGCCGCCTCCTGGCCGAAGTCGGTGAGGACCGCCGCCCCGACGGCGGCGGTGGCCAGGCCACCCAACAGGAGGAGCGCGACGACGCCGAGGAGGGCGTGTTCGGTTTTCATGCGTGCCACGTCTCGGGGGCCACCAAAAGAGGCGGCGAACGCTCGGATTCGCCTTTGAGTCACTCGAAGGCGCCGAGCGTCGTGTCCCGCGTGTCACGGAGGTAGCCACGGACCCGGTCGCGGTCCCACCCGAGCGGCGAGAGTACCTCGCCGGCCGCCCGGGCGAGACGCTCGCGGTAGAACGTGGCGTCGTAGTCGTCGCCGGCCTCGAAGGCCAGGCGAACCCGTTCACGCGAGCGGACGGTGTCGTCGACGACGACGTACCGGACGTCCTGACCGGGGTGGCGCTCGATGCCGTGGTCGCGGTAGCGTTCGAGCGCCGCGACGGTCCGGGAGCGCCGGTCGTACCCGTCGAGCGACTTCGAGATGCGCGTCCGGACGACGAGGTCGGCGGGGTCGACGCGCCCGGCCTCGAGGCGGGCGACGTGGCGGGCGAGGCGGTCACAGACCGCGCCGGGGTCGCGGCGGGCGTCGAACGTCCGCAGGAGGTCGCGCTGGGCGGCCGCCACGAAGCCGCAGGTCGAGCGCCGACGGGCGGCGAGTCCCCGAATCTTGAACTCGTCGCGGTCGGCGACTTTCCCGACGTAGCTGGTGAGCGACCCGCCGCGGCCGTCCTGCCGGGGGACGAACGACACCCAGGCGAAGTCGTCCTCGCGCTCCAGCGGGATGCCGGCGTCGGCCGAGATGCGTTCACAGAGGGCCTCGATGGGCGTCGGGTCCTCGACGCGCGGGGTCACCCAGAGGCTGTCGACGATGCCGTGCAGGACGCGCCAGCCACCGGTCTCGAGGGCGTCTTTCGCGTCCAGCAGGATCTCGCGGGCGTGGGCGTTGATGGCCTCGTGGCACTCGATGCGGCCGAACTTGCTGTTGCGGTACCCCTGGTAGCCGAAACAGGTGACCAGAATCCACTTCAGCGCCCCGGAGCGGGCCTCGAGGCGGGCGGTCTCGGCCGAGTCGGGGCCGGCGTCGGCGAGGCGGGCCTTGAGATCGGCCCGGTCGTCGAGGATCGGCTGCAGGACCGACGGAACGAACCCGGGGTCGTCACAGACGCTGTAGCCCAGGCCCGGCACGTCGTCTGTGTCGTGGCAGTCACACCGGACCGTCTCGGGGCTGAGGTTGTACTCGCACATGATGCGGGGGTACAGCGAGGCGAAGTCCACCTCGACGACGTCCTCGTGGACGCCGACCGCCGGTTCGAACGTGAACCCGCCGCGGTCGGCGTCGTGGAGCGTCCGGGCGTCCTTGAACGCCTCGGGTTCCCAGGCCCGCCAGGGGACCAGCACGTCCCGCTCGAACGCCTCGCGGATCTGGATGCCCGTGAACACTGTCCCGATGGAGGCCCGCGAGAGCACCTGCAGGGGGAGCCACGACCGCTCGACGAGGTCCAGCAGGCCGGGCAGGCCGCCCTCGTCCCAGAGGAAGCTGTTCGAGCGGTCGACGATGGCCCGCCCGGGCACCGCGTACCGGGCCGGGGAGTGACCGACCCGGCCGTAGCTCTGGTAGGTGTTCGCGCCGGCGAGCTTGCGATAGCCCGGTTCCCGACCGAGCGAGCAGTCGACGCCCATGTCGTCGGCGCGGTCGGACAGCAGGGGCACGAGGTCGGCGCTCGAGAGCACCAGCACGTCGGGGTCCGCGGCGGCGAGGCGGTCGGCGAGCGCACGCAGGACGCGGCGCTCGGCGGCGTCGGTGCGCTCCAGGTCTGTGGCGAGCGGGGCGCCCTCGCAGGTCAGCGCGGTCAGGTCCCCGTCGGCCAGCGCGGCGGTCGGCAGCGACAGCGAGAGCGAGCGGAGGTCGGCGTCGGGCACCGGACTCGTGCCCGTCGCGAGACAGTAGCGCGCTGTGGGGTCGAGGTCCACGTTGTACAGGCGGACGGTCCCGGGCGCCCATCGGTCCGGTTCGTGGATGCAGCGAATCTCGCGGGCGACCTGTCGGACGGCCCCCGGCGCGGTGTCGACCCGGAGGACGTCGCGGGGGGCGTCGTCCCGGAGCGACGTGAACCGCGAGGCGACGCCCGTGGCCTCGACCTTCGGGTCGCGCGCCAGGCGCTCGTCGAGCGTCGCGAGCGCCGCGTCCGGGCCAGCGGCGTACAGCGACGGGCGAAACTCGCGGTCGGTGCGGACGGTGGCGTCGCCGCCGGGCGCGCGGCGCCAGACGCGGACGCCGTCGCCGGTCACGTCGAAGGCGAACGCCATCGGCGGTCACGCCCCGTCGTCGTTCTCGGCGGCCGCCTCGAGGGTCTCGACGCGCTCCCGGAGCCGCCGGAGTTCCGTCTCGTGGGCCAGCAGCATCGAGACGACGACGAGCAGCTCCCGGTCGGGGTCGTTGGCGTAGCCCGCGGCGTCGGCGTGGCGCCGGGCGCGGGCGAACAGGCGGTCGAAGTCCTCGCCCGCCTCGTGGCGCAGCGCCCGGCGGAAGTCGCGCCAGCGCCCCTCGTAGTCGGCGAGGAAGTCGCGGTAGGTGGGGTTCGTCCGGCCCATCGTCACTCGACGGCGACTGCCACGGGGTCGGCCGTGGCCGGCGCGGACGTCCCGACGGCGCCACACACCGCCACCCAGTAGGGGATGGTCGTCTGCCACCAACCCCCGCCCCAGTAGCCCGACTGGGTGAACCCCGGCGCGTCGACGGCGTAGCCGAAGTCGGTCGGTCGACAGGTCACCTCGCGGGCGGCCGCCTCGCGGAGCGTCTCGCGGTGGGCGTCGGTGGCGTCGGGCGCGCCGGCCAGGACCGGGACCCCGGTCGACTCGCCCAGGGCGGCGAGCAGCGAGCAGGTGGCCGCGTACAGGCGGTCGAGTTCGGTGTCGGGGCCGTCGGCCGCCTCGTACAGCGCCGCGAGGTTCGGGGCGACGACGAGGTCGGTACGGGCCGTGGCGGCGTCGACGGCCCGGCGGACGAGTGCGTGGTGCTGGTGGGCGGTGAACGCGCGGGCGACCCGGAGCCCGCGGAGGACGCTCCGGTCGGCGTCGGCGGTCAGCGCGTAGGTGGACGCCGCCCCGCGTGTGTCGACCCACAGCGTCTCCGTGGCGTCGGCGTGTCGGGCGAGCGCCGCGACCCCCCCGCGCCCGTCGGGCTGGGCGACGAACGTCAGTCCCGGTTCGAGTGGTGGCGTCTCCATGGCCGACCGGTTCCGCCCGGACGGCACTAAAGCCGAGCCACGGGTGGGGAGTGGAAGTGAAAGTGGAGCCAACGCCGCCGGGCGGTCAGTACCGTCGTGCAGCGGCGAAACGAGAGCGTGCGCCGGCCCAACGGTTTTGACCACGGGGGGTGTTGGCACGGACATGGCACGCCCGACGGCGACGCTCCCGAGCGGTGACGGCCCCCCGGTGGTCAGTCTCGGTACGTGGAACGGCGACGAGACGGTCGCGAACGCCGTCCAGGCCGGCCTCGGGCGAGGGGGCGCCGAGGAGAATCACCGGCGAATCGACGACAGCGCCCGGTAGCGATGGTCGCGCCGCCGGGTCCGGGTCGGTACGACTACGCGGCTGCCGCGAGCGTCGTGGGCCTGCTCGTCGTCGCGTACGTCCTCGTCCCGGACCCGACGGTCCAGTACGCGGCCTGGCTGACCATCTTCTGTGTCTGGATGGCCTGGTTCGTCGCCTACGGTGCGAGGTGGCTCTACCGGGCGAACTGACAGAAAGTACACGGAATCGAGTGAACTATTTCACGACAGCGAACCGCCGTACAGCGGCGCGTTCTGCGTATGCGTATCGAAGCGTTTACTCGATTCCGTGTCAGACTGATTTTATGTATCCGTAGCCAGTATAGACAGGTGATGCCCCGAATCGACGTCCCGGAGAACCTGTACCGGCAGCTCGAGAACGAAGCGAACGGCGGCGACCTCAACGACACCCTCTGGAAGATGGTCGGGTCCTACCGGCGGACGAACAACCCCGAAGCCGACCAGACCTGAGCCGGTGACGACTGTGCCGTGACGAGGCGGCGAGCAACCGAGACGGAACTGGCGACGAGGGTTATGTCTGTACCTATCGACTAGACTGGTGGAGGGACAGACATGCAACAGACGAGGAAGAACCGAGTTCCGGTCGGCGCGACCCCCATCCCGAGGTACGGGACCTGGGACGAACACCGGGAAGCGTTGCGCCTCGAGGCGATGGCACGACGCCGAGAGGCCGACGCGAAGCGCAACGTCGTACAGAACGCGGGCTGATTTTTCGACGCAGTGACGGTCCGGCACCCGGAAGCCGTGGCACACGGTCTCCCGGTAACACCGATGTCAGCACCAATTGAAGTCCGTCCGGCGCCTACCGGGAGCTATGACCGACCCAACGCCCACACCGGGCATCCACCACGTCACCTGCATCGCCGGCGACCCGCAGCGGAACATGGACTTCTGGACGGAGACGCTCGGCCTGCGCCTCGTCAAGCGCTCTATCAACCAGGACGACCCCGGCACCTACCACTTCTTCTTCGCCGACGCCGAAGGCACCCCCGGCACGAGCATGACGTTCTTCCCGTGGGAGAGCATGCGACAGGGAAAGTCGGCTCCGGCCAGGTCTCCCGGACCGCGTTCCGGGTCCCCGAGGGGAGCCTGGAGTTCTGGGAGGACCGCTTCGACGAGTTCGGCGTCGAGTACGACGAGCGGGTCGAGCGGTTTGGCGAAGTGGTCCTGCCCTTCCGTGACCCGGACGGCCTCCCGGTCGAGCTGGTCGAGGTCGAGATTCCGGACGACGACCCGACGGTCCCCTGGACCGAGTTCGTCCCCGCCGAGTACGCCATCCGGGGCTTTCACTCGGTGACGCTCTGGCTGGCCGACCCAGACCGCACGATAGAGGTCTTGGAGGCGATGGGCTTAGAGAAGGTCGGCACCGAACAGGCAGAAGGAGACACGCCGGGCGACGAGCGGACCCGCTTTGCCGCTGCAGGCCCCGTCGGGAAGTACGTCGACGTGCTCCCGACCATCCAGGGCGGGCGTCAGGGTCACGGCACCGTCCACCACGTCGCCTTCCAGACGCCGACCGACGAGGATCAGGCCGCGACGCGCGAGGCCATCCAGTCGCTGGGCCTGCGCCCGACGAACCAGATCGACCGCCACTGGTTCCGGTCGGTCTACGTGCGGGAGTTCAACGGCGTCCTCTTCGAACTGGCCACGAGCGGGCCGGGCTACACCAGCGACGAACCGCTCTCGGACCTCGGTGGCCGCCTCGTCCTCCCCGGGACGTTCGAGGACCGCCGCGAGGAAATCGAGGCCCAGCTCACCGACGTGACGGTGCCCCGAGCGGAGTCGATGGAAGCCGGCGACTGAACGGGGAGCGGGCGACCCGGGCCGGCGTCAGGGCGTCGGGGCCCAGACCGCGACCCGAAGACGCCGGCCATCGCGAGGACGGCGACGAGAGAGGAGGTGACGACGATGCTCGCCGCCGGCAAGCGCGCCGCCGCCGCCGACGGGCTCAGTCCTCGAGCTCCTGACGGAGCTCGGACCGACGGGTGAGGTCGCGCCCGAGGTGCCTGGAGACGGCCACGAGGTAGCCCAGGCCGGCCTGGACCTCGGGATCCCGCAGGGCACGGAGCAGGCCGACGATGCCGACCCGCTCGGGCGGTTCCTCGAGGTCGCCGGTCGCGTCGCCGACGGCGTGGAGCAGCGACTCGACGCCCCGGACGGTCGCCGGTTCGGCGGCGGCGTCCGCCAGCGCCCCGAGGTTCCCCCCGGTGGCGGCGAGCGTCCGGACCATCTCGTCGTCCATCGCCTGGGTGCCAAGCGCGAGGACGTCCAGCAGGTCGTTGACCTCGTCGACCCGATCGAGCAGTTCGGCCACCTCGGCCTCGTTGCCCTCGACCGCGTCGGCGAGTTCGGCCAGCTGTTCGAGGTCGGTGGACGCCTCGACCGGGGCGTCGTCCCCGGCCTCGACGTCCTGTTGTTCCTGTTCACTCATCGTCCCACCTCACAGGAGCCCCCTGGCGGTCAGCCAGTAGGCCTCGTTGTAGGCCAGTTTCCCCCAGTGGACGTACTGGTTCGGATCGCGGGGTTCGGGCTGGCGCTCGTAGCTGAACTCGATGAACGCCGCCTCGTCGGTGCCGGACTCGACGAAACACATCGTCTTGCCGTCGTACTCGGCGGTCGGGACCTGGCCCCGGACCTGGCTGGCGAGGCGGTCGGCGACGGCGCCGGCCTGGTAGTGGGCGACGCTGCCGGCCTTGCTCGTCGGCACGTCCGCGACGTCACCGATAGCGTAGACGCCGTCGGCGTGTGCGGCTTCGAGCGTCCGGTTGTCCACGGCGACCCAGCCGCCATCGCCCAGGCCCGCCGCCTCGACCAGCGGCGACCCGCTGTGTGGCGGGATGGCCACGAGGAGGTCGTAGGCCAGTTCCGTCCCCTCCATCGTCTCGATGACCCGCTCGTCGGGGTCGACCGACTCGGGGTTGAAGAACGTCTCGGCCTCGATGCCCCGCTCGTCGAACAGCGGCTGGGCCCACTCCGCGACGGGGGCGAGCCCGTGGATGCGCTGGATGGGGTAGGTGTACGTAATCTCGACGTCCTCGCGGCGGCCGCGCTCGCGGAGCCACTGGTCGGCCATGAGGACGAACTCCACCGGTGCGGCCGGGCACATGTGGGGGACGCCGATGACCGACAGGACGAGGTGTCCCGCCTCGAACTCGGCGAGGGCGTCGCGCAGTCGCTCGGCACCCGCGGCGCCGTAGAAGTGGTGCCCGCCCTCGACGAGGCCCGGCACCTCCTCAGGGGCGAGGTTCGCACCGGTCGCGAGCACGAGGTAGTCGTACTCGAGGGCGCCGTCGCGCTGGAGCGAGAGGCGCTTTTCGTCGGTATCAATCTCGGTCACCCGGTCGACACGGAAGTCGACCGTGCGGTCGACGAGGTCCACGATGGGGTGGCGCGCCTCCTCGACGGTCGCCTCGCCAAAGGGGACATACAGGAACGTCGGCTTGTAGACCTGGTCGGGGCCGTCGTTGACGAGCGTCACCTCGACGTCGCCACGTTTCAGGTCGGGGGCGAGCGTGTCGGCGAGGCGGTTCGCGAGAACCGTCCCACCGGTGCCCCCGCCGACGATGACGATTCGGGTCATGCCGCGGTCACTCCCTCGTCTCGACGAAGATGGACCAGTACTCCTCGTCGCCGTGTTCGACGACGTCGAGCAGCTCGTGACCGGCCTTCTCGACCCACTCGGGGACGTCGTGGCTCGAGGAGCTGTCGTTGGTCTGTAGTTCGAATACCGTGCCTGCGTCGGCTTTCTTTATCTTGCCGATCAGGTCCATCAGCGGACCCGGGCAGGCGGCACCGCGCGAATCGACCGTCACGTCTGGGGAAATGGATTCACTCATTGTGGTCACCTCAGATGAACATCACCTGTTTGTCTTCGGCCATCGTCAGGAACCCGGAGACGCCGAGCACGTCGTCGAAGAGGTCGGCGTACTGGTCTAAGTCCTTTCCGAGCATGTCCATCGACAGCTCGCAGGCGTACATGTTGACCGGGCCGATCTCTTTCGCCTGGCCGATGGACTCGTAGAACATCGGCATCTTCGTCGACTCGGACTCCATCATCGCCTGGGCGACGGCACCCATCTCGAAGTCGCCGTTCTCGATGGTCTCGAGGTCGAAGGCCTCGAGGCCGTCCATCGTCGCGAAGATCTCGATGGGGATGTCGGACGCGCCGGCGACCGACGCGATGTTCGCTACTGCCTGTAACCGCTCTAGCTTGCCCGAGGCAAGGACGATTGCATATCCTGGCATGTCTCTTTCACCTACAGGTGAGTGTACGCCCTACAGGAATATAATATTGTGCTTCAGTTCCAAGATTATGAGAAGACTCGAACGACGTATCGAAACGAGTGGAGCAAATACGAGGTTCTCAGCTAGTGTAGTGAACAGAGTATTTCGAACGTCGCGAACGCACTCCCAGAACTATCCGCCCGGCCGGCGTGCTACTGTTCCCGGTCGGTTCGGCGGATGACGACCTCGCCGTCCTCGGTGATATGCAGGGTCAGTGACACCGTGATCGTTCGCCCGTCGACGACCGACTCGGCTTCGTCGAGGAGCAGGCGGACGAGTTCCGGGGCCGAGTAGGCGACCTTGATGTCCGCCTCGTTGCACGCCTCGTAGACCGTCTCCGGGACCTCGTAGATGTCGGCCCCCGCCGGGACGGGGACCCGCACGGGGGCTTCCATCGCCCGGACGACCCGCAGGGTCTCGCGTGCCTTCGCGACGTTGGCTCTCGCGCTGGCCTCGACGTTGGCCACGTTCGCCCGTGAGGTCCCCAGCATCTCGGCGATGGCCGTCTGTGTGCGCCCGCGCTCCCGGAGCAACAGTACCTCGGCCTGCCGTTCGGTGAGCGCGCTCTCCTCGGGGTCGAACCCGATGGCTGCAAGCAGCGCGCTCGCGTCCGCCTCGTCGTC
Source organism: Haloarcula regularis (assembly GCF_029338315.1). Taxonomy (GTDB): domain Archaea; phylum Halobacteriota; class Halobacteria; order Halobacteriales; family Haloarculaceae; genus Haloarcula; species Haloarcula regularis. The sequence goes on along the minus strand of NZ_CP119794.1, from coordinate 2,835,724 downwards.
CGCGGTGTCCATCGTCGAATCGTCCCCTGGCTGCCTAGAGCGGGTCGGTCCCCTTGGCTATCCCGGTCGGTGGACCGCCGTCACGACCGGACCGACGGGCCGGTGCCGTCACGGCCGTCGCGCAGTCGCCGGCGGAGTAGTGAGACCCCGACGCCACAGGCGAACCCGACGCCGACGTTCGAGAGGAGGCTCACCGCCCCGACCAGGAGCGTGACGCCGAGGTGCTCCGAGTCGGGGCTCCGTCCGGCCCAGCTGGAGCGCGACCAGCACGAGGACGACGCCCAGCACCGAGAGGGGGAACGTCATCGCGAGCTGGCCCGCCGTCGCGCCGAGCAGGGACCCGTAGTCGAGCGGCGCAGACCCGAACAGCGGCCCCGAGAACGTCGGGACAGCGGCGGTCGGCGGCCCGGCGTACCAGAAGGCCAGGAGGGCGCCGAGCCCGAGGACGACCAGCGGGGCCGCCCGCACCTGCCCGAGGACGGCGAGACCGACGACGAGGCCGGCCGCCAGCAGCCCCAGGGGAGGGTCCTGCACGCCCAGCTGCACGCCCGTCTCCAGGAGCAACAGCGCCACGGCGAACTGCACGCCGCGGACGACCGGCTGGCCGACGAGCGCCTGGACCCGCCCGAGCGTCCGGGTCGATCCGACCAGCAGGAGGACGACGCCGGCCAGAAGGCCGGCCACCACGAACCCCCTGACCGACAGCGTGCCCGCGATGACGAGCGCCGCGAGCGCCTTCATCGGCTCGACCGACACGGGCACGCGGTAGTGCAGGCCCCACACGACCTGGAACAGGCCGAAGCCGACCAGCATCGTCCCGACAGAGAGGTCCGACAGCGCCCCGACGGCGACGACGATCGGGAGGACCGTAACCGAATCCCCTAACGCGCCGCTGACCTCGCCGAGCGCGAGCTCGAGCCGGTGATCGGCCTGAACGGCGCCGTTGTTCACTCGAGACGCTACTCACGACAGCCAGATGAACGTTGTCAGAAATCGGAATCGTTGGCACCGACCACGGTGTGTGCCCGGAATCGATTACTTCCACCGCGTCCGGCTGAACGCGACTTCCGTGGGGAACCGCAGGGCGCACCGTCGCCGGTCAGTACACCAGTTCCCCGGAGATGAACTTCCGGGTGCGCTCGTCGGTCGGGTCCTCGAAGATTCGCTCCGTCGGTCCCACCTCGGTCAGCCCGTCGCCGAGCAACACGGCGGCCCGGTCGGCGATGCGCTCGGCCTGGTGCATGTCGTGGGTCGCGACGACGACACCCAGGCCCCGGTCGCGCGCCTCGCCGACGGCCGCCTCGATGAGCCCCGTGTTCCGCGGGTCGAGGTCGGACGTCGGTTCGTCAAGCAGGAGGTACGCCGGATCGTAAGCCAGCGCCCGCGCGAAGGAGACGCGCTGGGCCTCGCCGCCCGAGAGCGAGCGCGCGTCCTGGTCGACCTTGTCACGCAGCTCGACGACGTCGAGCGCCTCTTCGACGGCCGCTGGCAGGTCGTTCGATCCGACGAGCGAGCGCACGCCATCCGCGAGTCGCGTTCGCCAGGACCGTCGCACCCGGAGGCCGTACGCGACGTTCCGGGCGACGGAGGCGTCGAACAGGCTCGCCCGCTGGAACACCATCCCGACGCGGCGGCGCAGTTCCAGGCGGCGGCTCTCGTCGACCGACCACGCCCGCTGGCCGTCCAGTTCGACGGTGCCTTCGGTCGGCCGGCGGTTGAGGGCCAGGATGCGAAGCAGGGTGGTCTTGCCCACCCCCGAGGGCCCGATGATCGCGACCACTTCGCCGGGGTCGACCGTGAGCGAGACGTCCGCGAGGACGCGCTCGTCACCGTACGCGTGCGAGAGGTCTTCCAGGCGGATCATCAGCTCATCACCCGCGAATCGCCGAGCTGGACGACGACGGCGTTGACCGCCAGCACGAGCACAAGCAGGACCGCGCCGAGTAGCATCGCCGTCTCGTACCGACCCTGGCGGGCCTCGAGCTGGATGGCCGTCGTCAGCGTCCGCGTCTTCGAGATGCCCCCCGACGTCGTGATGTTGCCCCGACGATGAGGACGGACCCGACCTCGCTGATGGCCCGACCGAAGCCCGCGAGAATCGCCGTGGCGATGCCATAGCGGGCTTCCTTGACCACGACCAGCGCGACGTCGAGGCTCGTCCCGCCGAGGACGTGGGCCGCGTCGCGGACGTCGTCGTCCACGCCGGTGACGGCCGCGAGACTGATGGCCGTGATGGGTGGCGTCGCGAGGGCGAACTGCGAGATGATCATCGCCTCCCTCGTGAAGATGAGGTCGAACGTCCCCAGCGGTCCCTGGTTGGAGACCGCAAAGAGCACGAGCAGGCCGACGACGACGCTCGGAAAGCCCATCCCGGTGTTGATGACCGACTTCAGGATCCGTTTCCCCGGGAAGTCGGTAAAGCCCATCGTGAGCGCGACCGGGATGGAAAACAGCGTGCTCAACCCGACGGCGATGCCGCTGACGTACAGCGAGACGTAGATGATACTCGAGACGTACCCCTCCCTGAACGGCAGGTCGAGAAAGACCGCCAGGGGATACGCGAGCGAATCGAGTGGCACACTCACCCGTTCGAGGACTCGCTACTCCACCCTTGCGGAACGTACTGCTGGAAGTCGGGGTCCTCGGAGACCGCTTCGGGGAAGAACAGCTGCTCGCCGTTGACCTGATACTCCTCGATGGCCGCCTGGGCGCCGGGGCTGGTTATCCAGCCGATGTAGGCCATCGCGAGGTCGTAGTTCGCGTTGTCGTGGACGCCGGGGTTGACCGCCATGACTCCGTAGGGATTCGCCAGGATCTCCGGGCCGCCCGATGGGCCCCTGGACGAGGATGACCAGGTCGATCTCCGAACGCTGGGAGATGAACGTGCCGCGGTCCGACAGCGTGTAGGCGCCCTGCTGGGTGGCGACGTTCAGCGCTTCGCCCATCCCGGTCCCGGTCTCCTGGTACCAGTCGCCGCCGGGATCGGTCCCGGCGGCCGCCCAGAGGTTCAGCTCCTTCGTGTGGGTCCCGGAGTTGTCCCCGCGGGAGACGAACGTCGACCCCGACTCGGCGATGGCGGTCAGCGCCTCGGTCGCCGAACCCATCCCCTGGATGCCCGCCGGGTCGCCCTCCGGGCCGACGATGACGAAGTCGTTGAACATGAGGTCCCGGCGGTTGACCCCGTAGCCGTTCCGCATGAACTCGTCCTCGAGGCCGCGGGCGTGGACCATCACCACGTCCGAGTCGCCGTTGCGCGCGGACTCCAGGGCCGCGCCGGTCCCCTGTGCCACCGCGTCCACCGTCACGCCGTACATCGTCTCGAAGTCGGGGTGAATCGCGTCGAGCAGCCCCGTGTCGTACGTGCTCGTGGTCGTCGTGAGCGTCAGCGTCTCGCCGGCCACGCCGGGCCGGTCCTGCGACTCGCTCTCGCCCGCTGTCTGCCCCCCTGACTGCGAACAGCCGGCGACGCTCGCGACCGCACCGACCCCGACTGCCCTGATGAACTGTCTCCGTTGTATCGGCATGGAAACAACGATGTAGCAGCACCTGATAGGCGTTTCGCCGCCACCGACCGGGAAGTCCGTGAGTGGGGAGTCGCCGGCGAATCCGGAGTTGCGTCCTCGCCGAACGGGACAGCTGGGGCGCGGGGACCGCTAGAGCATTGATAGCCACGCAGCTCGAAGCGGAGCGCATGTACGACGACATCCTGGTTCCGACAGACGGGAGTCGGGGCGCGAACGCGGGGCTCGATCACGGTATCGAGATGGCGACACAGTGGGACGCGACCCTGCACGTCCTGTACGTGGTCGATACGCGACTGGCGCGCTCGGGACCGTTGCTCGAAACCCTTCGGAACGAGGGACGCCGAGCCGTCCGCGACGCCGAGGTGGCCGGGGCGCAGGCGGGCCTGACCGTCGTGACCGAGGTCGTCGAGGGGAACCCGCACGAAGCGATCCTGGACTACGTCGCCGACCGCGGCATCGACGTGGTCGTCATGGGAACCCACGGCCGAACGGGGCTCGACCGGGCCGTCATGGGAAGCGTCGCCGAACGGGTGGTTCGACGGTCGCCCGCCCCCGTACTGACCGTCCGGGACGAGTGACGGAAGTGAATCGCCCGCAGAGTCCCCGTCGCGCACCTTCTGCACTGTCGCTGAGGCGGGGGCATCCGTCAGGTTCCGGAACGAAGGATTTTCTATACCGGCCCGAGCAACTGGGGGCATGGCCCTCCAACTTGGCCGTGCGATTAGCAACGGTGTTCGCCGGAGCCTGTCTCCGGTCGGTATCGCTCTGATGGCACTCACAGCCCTCTACGTGGGGCTGTTCACCAGTTCGGTGAACACCATCGTCGCCAACCAGCTCCCGCCCGCCGTCGAACAACAGGCACAGATCGGGGTGACCCTGCCGCTCTCGAGTGCCGTGGCGGGGGTGCTCGCGCTCGTGGCCCTCCTGTTCGGGATGATAATCTACATCGCTGCCGCCCGGGCGTTCACCCGCCAGGGGCCCGACAGCGGGGCGGTCACCGGGTCGCTGTTTACCCGACGGATCGGTCGGGCGTTGCTCTCGGCCGTCGGCGTGAACGTCGTCGTCGGCATCGCCACGCTCGTGGGGTTCGTCTTGCTGGTGCTGCCCGGCATCTTCCTCATGGTGAGTTTCGCGTTCGTCCTGTTCGCCGTCGCCGTCGAAGACGCGCGGCTCGTGGCGTCGCTGCGACGGAGCTGGGACCTCGCTCGCGGAAACCGCCTGCGCCTGGCGGCGCTGCTCCTGCTCGTCGGCGTGGTGACCGGCGTCCTCAGCGGTCTCGGCTCGGTCGCGTCGTTCGTGAGTCCGACGCTCAGACAGATTCTCAGCTTGGTGGTGACGGCCCCGCTCGCGATTATCGGGTACGGCATCGTCGCCGACGCCTATCTGCAGCTGCGCGACGAACAGTCGGGCGTTGCCGAGCTGTAGACCGCTCGGCTGCAGGGTGTCCCGGACGCGGGGGCCCAAAGCGGGAGCGACAGACGAGCGCGCACGGCGCTACGCGATCTCGAGGTCCCTGTCACACTCCGGGCACGTCTCGTCGACGATCGTCACCTGCGCGTCGCAGTCGGGGCAGTACTCACGATAGCAGACGCGGTCTCCCATACCACCACCTTTCGAGAGTCGCGTCGAAAAGTCTGGCTCCGGTCGCCAGCGCGAACCCGGTCGAACTACCCTCTCCTCCCGGCCCCGAACGGATGGAGTCCGGGCCGGCATCCTCGTGAGTCGTGCCCGGGACTCCCGGGTAGCAGACACGTCTCAGAACAGCGCGCAGAGATGTCAGCAGATACACCCCAGATCAGTATCGCGTCAATCAGAAAATATTCAACGTCGGCACCGGTTACTCCAAATGTCCCTCTAGGGACCTATCCGAGCCCCGATTGCGGACGGCTCGGCATAGTGCCGGGCTCGCATCCCGATACCACTGCTTTCGCTCGGACACGTCCGCAGAGAGGCGAGTGCGTGACGGCGTCCACGGCCGGATGGCTGCCTGGTTGACGAACGTCTCCGCCCACACGTACGAATCCCCGAGGCACACCCGAACCGTCGGCAGGTCGCCCGACGGTGCATCCGCAGCGACCGTCCCCTGTCGTTCCCACCCGGCGCCTCGCGTCGACCGAGACGGCTGTCACGGTTCCTGGGGCGATTCGAGTCCGTGCGCGTCTTCGGCGAGTTCCCGCAACCGCTGGACGAACCGCGCGGCGGGTGCACCGTCGACGACGTCGTGGTCGAACGTCACCGTGAGATCGAGCACCTCGCGCGTCGTGATCTCTCCGTCGACGACTCGGGGTTGCTCGCTGATGCCGCCGACGGTCAACTGGACGGTGTAGTTCGTCGGGCTGACCGCCCACCCGCCGCCCGCCCCGAACATGCCCACGGACGTCACGGCGACGGTGCCCGCCACGGCCTTCCACCGTTCGGGAAACCACTGCGGGAGCCGCCAGACGAGTCGGCGGAGGAACCCCGGGAGCCGAAACGCCAGCTCGTCGAGTCGCGAGAGCGCCGTCGGGTCCGCGGATTCCCGGGTGGCCCGGATCTCGTCGTGAATCGAGCGGACCGACCGCTCGTTGGCCGCCCGGACGACGTGGGGGACGGCCATGCGCTCGCCCCGGATCGTCGTCTCGACGAGGACGTTCACGTCGACGTCCTCGAAGACGTGCAGGCGGCCACGCCAGTCACGATAGGCGTTGACCTGTGGGTGGTCCGCGATCGCTCGCGCGAGACAGGCCACGAGGAAGGCGGTGAACGACAGCGACGTGCCAGTCTCGGCGTCGATGGCGGCGATGCGGCGACGGGCCTCGGTCACGTCGACCTCGACGAGACCGTGAACGTTGCTCCGCCGACCAGCCGCTCGCATGTAGTCGACCGTCCCCCGGCGACGAGCGGGGAACGGTTCGATGCGGTCGCCGTCGTCGCTCATAGGGAGTCTACACGGGGACGCCCCATACCTTTTGATAGCCGACAGCGCGACCGGTGAGGAGATGTCGGGGATTCCGGCCCCGGCGACGACATCCGGCGGGGTCGACGGGGCCACCACCCCAAGACGGGTCGGACACCCGAGTGAATCGCCGTCCCGTTCGGACAGGCGCGAGAGGGGAACGGTTCGGCGGGCTCTCCCAGCGCGCAGCTCCTCGGACCGACACCAGATCACCCCCCCGGTGAGAAACTCCGAGAGCGGCCAGCGCGGGGTGTGTTCGGGTGACTCGTCGGCGTATCCGAGCCGGAAGAGGTGCTGGGGACTGTCGGTCGTACCGAGCAGGTCGGCGAGTCTGGACCGCGTCTCGGGGCGCTCGAGCGTCTGACTCATGGGGTGGACGGCGACGTCCTGGAGACTGGCCAGCAACGCGACACGCTCGAACGTTTGCCCCGTCCGGACCCGCGCCGGCGGGTCGTCCGCCGGCGTCGTCAGCACGGCGACGACGGGGGCGCTCGTGATGAGTTTCGAGTTCTTCGCCGCCTCCCGGTCACCGATGTCGAGGTGGGTGACGACGGCCTGGCCGACCCGGGCCGCGAGCCACGAACTCCCGAGGGCGCCGAGACCGACCCAGTGACCCAGTTCCCGGCGGTACTCGGGGTCGTCCATCTGGAGCCGGTCGGCCTCGGCCTGCAGCTGGGCGATGGCGGCTTTCGTGTCCGGGTCGTCGACCACCTGCAGCGTAACGTCGTCGTCCCGGACCAGCGCCGCCAGTCGCTGACGGGTCGCCGGCGCGAGCGGCCGGTCCTCGAACACCGCGTGGCTCGTCGCGCGCGTGGTGAGCGCGTCGAACAGCTCGGGTGGATGGGGGTCCGCCGGGGCGCCGTCGGCGAGTCGCACGGTCGCGACGCGCCCCGTAGACGCGGGGTCGTGATACTCGACCTGCGGGTCGAAGCCGAAGTGTTCGGCCGCGACACAGCAGTTCTCGACGGCACAACCGACGCTGACGTACAGTTCGCGCTGGTCCGGGTCGGCGACGTCCAGCCACCGGGACTCGTCGGCGGCGAACCGTATCTCGTCGTCATGCACGTCGAACGTCCAGGGCTGTGAGTTGTGGCTCGACGGCGCCAGGATGGCGTATCTAAGCAGGAACCTGGCCCGGTCGTGGACGGCGCCGTCGGCGGGGAAGTCGTCGGCGTCGACGTCCCAGACCGACCTGGTGAGGGGTGGCCGTGACATAGTGGACATTTGTTGTCTAAACTATAACTTGTTCCGTCGGCCTCCGGCCGGGGCCGCCGAACAGACCAGTAGCGATTTTATGTGTGGCGGTTGTCACCACCGACGCGATGATACCGAGTGCGCGTCACGGGTCCGTACAGCGACGGAAAGTCGGCTGGTTCCTCGCCGGCGCGTTCGGTATCTCGTGGACGAGCGCTCTCCTGCTCGCGCTCGCCGACGTCGAGCTGGGGAGCCCCCTGGGAACGGTGCTGGTGGTCGCCACCTACATGTGGGCCCCCGCCGTCGCCGCCGTCCTCGTCCAGTGGCGGTACGGGGAGTCGATACGGGCGGGCTGTGGTCTCCGCCGGGGCCGCCTCCGCTGGTCCGTGCTGGCCTGGCTCACCCCGGTCGCCCTCTTGGGCCTGACCGTCGGACTCGGCGCCCTCCTCCCGGAGGTATCGGTCACGACCGACTACGGCGTCGCCCTCCGCGCCCTCGGCCTCCCGGAGGCACAGGTCGAGGCGTCGCTGGCCACCCTCGAGGACCTCCCGGTCCCGATACCCGTCTTCTTCGTCCTCCAGGGCCTCGTGGCGGGGCTGACGGTCAACGCCGTCGCGGCGCTGGGCGAGGAACTGGGCTGGCGCGGCCTGCTCCTCCGGGAACTCGCGCCGCTCGGGTTCTGGCGCGTGTCGCTCCTGACCGGCGTGGTCTGGGGCGTCTGGCACGCGCCGCTCGTCCTCCAGGGGCACAACTTCCCCGACGCGCCGTACGCCGGCGTGTTCGTGATGACCGGCTGGACCGTCGCCGCGACGCCGGTGTTCACCTACCTGACCGCCCGTGCCGAGTCCGTCCTCGCCCCGACCCTACTGCACGGGTCGTTCAACGCCGTCGCCTCCCTCTCGCTGGTCTTTCTCACGGGCTCGAGCGCGCTGCTGGTCGGCCCGGTGGGGATCGCGGGCATCGGGGCCGGCCTGCTCGCGACGGCGGCCTGTGTCGTCCACGACCGTGTCGTCGCGACGACGCCGCTGACGACGGGGGCCCCGCTCCGGACGTAGGCCCGCCCAGTGCTGTCCGGGGGAGCCGGCGGCAGATTTTCCTCGAAGCGTGACAAATTGGTGTCACATGAACCCCTCCGTCCGCGCGTGGATCGACCGCCATCGGGTCGCGAGCTTCCTGGCGATCACGTACGCGTTCACCTGGACGATACAGGGCCTGCTCGCTGCCTCGGACCTGGGCCCGTCGTGGACGCTGTCGATACTGGTCGGCTTCGGCGGCTTCGGGCCACCGGTCGGCGCGGCCGTGGTCGTCTGGGCGGCCGGCGGCAGCCTGCGTGCCTGGCTCGGGCAGTTCTTCCGGTGGCGTATCGGCGCGACATGGTGGGCGGCGGCGCTTTTGATCCCGCTCGTCGTCCTCGCGCTGGGGAGCGGACTCTACGCCGTCCTGGGGGGTCCCGTCGACCTCGCGGCGCTGCCGTTTCCCGGCGTCTACCTGTTCGTGATGGCCTGGGGTACCGTCTGGGGCGGCGGGCAGGAGGAACTGGGCTGGCGCGGGTTCATGGTGCCGGTGTTGCAGGAGCGATACAGCGGGCTCGTCACGAGCCTGCTCGTCGGGGTCGCGTGGGCCGGCTGGCACCTGCCGCTCTTCCTGAACCCCAACACCACGCACGCCACCTGGCCGGTGTCCCAGCAGCTCATCTGGGGGGCGACCATCCTCGCCGGCTCGGTGCTGTGGACCTGGATGTACAACAACACCGGCAGCGTCCTCGCGGCCGCCGTCTTCCACGCCGGGATGAACAGCATCGGCGTCTTCCATCCCGCAGACAGGGCGGCGCTCGTCCCCGGCGGGATTCCCGACCCGTGGCTGAACTTCCTCGCCGAGATCGCCTCGGCGGTCGTGCTGGTCGGCCTCGCCGTCGTCGTGGTCCTCGTCTTCGGGCGCGAGCGGCTCGCGAACCGCGAGGTCCCGGACACCAGCGTGCTCGGCCTCGAGCGTGGCGACGCCAGACCCGCCGACGGACAGTGAGCGTCCCGCCAGCGAACACCCATGACACAGACTCCACTTCCCCGTCCGTACCGCGTCGCATCGCTCACGACCCTGCTCCTGACGGTCGCTGCGACCGTCGTCGGACTGGTCGTCCCGGGATTCTACCGCGACGACCCGGTGTTGCTCCCGCAGATATTCGGGCAGGACCTGTTGACGCTTGGAGTGGCCGTCCCGGTCCTGGGCGCCTCGCTGTACTACGCGAACCGCGGGTCGCTCCGGGGCTACGTCGTCTGGCTGGGGGTGACCGGCTACCTGCTGTACACCTACGCCTCGTACGCGTTCATGACCGCGTTCAACGAACTGTACCTCGTCTATACGACGCTGCTCTGGCTGACGCTGTTCACGTTCGTCGGCGGGATGGTTCGCCTCGACGCGGCGAGGCTGAAGCGCGAGCTCCGCGGGTTGTCCGTTCGACCGTACGTCCGCTTCCAGTTGCTGCTGGCGGGCCTAGTCGCTGCGTTGTGGCTCTCGGAGATTCTGCCGGCGACGCTCGCCGGGACGACGCCCGCGAGCATCGCCGACCCGGGACTCCCGACGTCGGTCATCTATTCGCTGGACCTAGGCGTCGTCGTCCCCGCCTTTGCCCTGGCGGCCTCCCTGCTCTGGCGCCGTCACCCGCTGGGATACGCGTTCACGAGCGTCCTGCTCGTGAAAATCGCTACGCTCGGCGGGGCCGTCCTGGCGATGATCGTCTACATGGTCCGCGACGGCCAGGTCGTGCCCGTGCCCCAGATCGTCATCTTCGGGACGCTGACGGCTGTCAGTCTCGGGCTCATCGCCCGGTTTCTCGCCGCAATCGATCCCGGGTCAGACCCGGTCGCGGCAGACGCCGGTGCCGGACGCGAGATGGAGGGCTGACGAGTAACCACCGCCAGACGTATCCACGAACGACCACAGCAGCCGTCGTCGGCAGCCCCCAAGGTTGCGTTTTCAGAGATTGCTTCTGCAGCTTCGCCCGTCTCAATCGGTTGGAGCTTGAAGTCAGTCGGTAGTGGCCACACTGGGAGCCTGCTTACCGTCCAGAGCAGATACGCGACGAACGGATCGAATTGTGACCATGTTCACCGAAATGTGGTGTCAGAGAGTCAGATATGTGTCCCGGTCGATTCAATCTCGCCAACTCCGAGGAAGGTCCGTGCTGAGCATGCGCTATGTATGCAGCAACACCGTTTCGACATACGCAGTGTCTGTCAGTAGCGGTGTGACCGATACAGAGAATGTATTCAGTAGAATCGTCTAAATCATTTCAAGGGCTCTGGTGAATCGCTGTATAGCGCCGGTTTCGACCGTTAGAACTAGGAGTATGAAGCGGGAAACCGCCGATGATCCATGTCGAAGATCTCCCGCTTCACAAAGAAAGCGGTCCAGTTAGCTAAAAATGCTGTTGGTGAGCGAGGCGAAGTCGCCGCCCCCGAAGGGGGTGGCGGCTTCGCCGAGTATGCGGTGGTGTCGCTGCACTGTCTGCGGGTTTACCTGGAAAAATCCTACCGAGAGGCACTTGATTTGCTGAGCGAGATGCCACAAATACTCGGGGAGATCGGCCTCGACGCGGCCGATCTCCCCGACCATTCCACGCTAGTCAAGTGGTTTGACAGAATTAAGACAGCACTCTGGCGAGTGCTGCTGCGCCTGTCGGCGCAGCTGCACGACCCGAGCGGTCACGCCGCCATCGACGCGACGTTCTTCGACCGCGAAAACGCTAGCAAGCACTACTGCCGACGGACGAATTACCGCGTCCAGACGCTCAAAACAACTGCTCTCGTGGACACAGAAAGCCAAGCAATTCTGGACGTTCACTGTACGACCGAGAAACGTCACGACACACAGCTCGGCTGGCAGGTCGCCCGCCGCAATGCGGGCGACCTCGCCAGCCTCGCTGCCGACAAAGGCTATGACTGGATGGATTTACGCGAGAAACTCCGCGAAGAGGGCGTAAGACCGCTGATTAAACATCGAGAGTTCCGGCCCATCGATCACGCGCACAACGCGCGGATCGATGGGCCTCGATACCGCCAGAGAGCGATGTGTGAGACCGTTTTCTCGACGATCAAGCGCACGCTCGGCGACGCTGTGCGTGCGCGAAATTGGTACGGTGAATTTCGTGAACTCGTTTTGATGTGTGTCGTTCACAACATCAAGCAGTCTCTGAAACCGTGAAATCAAGCTACGTCTGGCGATTCACCACGGCCATTTCAAGTAAAATAGCCGTGTATCAATAGCAAATTCAGTAGACGAATGTGATATCCTGAGGCTGTTCTTGCGTCACTTCCAACACCTCGCGTTCTTAAACGCCCGGTGCTGTCGATCACCGAGAATATCGAAGACGACGATGTATTTGCGTGGTTAGTACTTGGCGGGTATGAAACCGTAATTCCCGGATTGATGACAATCAACTTGGTCTACCAAGCCATCAATTTTTATACTTAAAAAAACAGCAGTATCACATGGATGGCGATTCGAACCGGGATGAGGAAGCAACGTCGGACGAGTCCGCGTCACCCGAAACGGAACTGCCACCCTCACCGGCCTTTTTAGAACTCGACCCGGTGTACGAAGCGTTGGGACACCCCCGACGGCGCTACCTGTGCTACACCCTTCTCGAAGACACTGAATGGTCGCTGAACGACTTGGCGACAAAGATCGTCGCGTGGGAGACCGACGTTCCCGAACACGCAGTTACAGAAGCCCAGCGCGAAGAAGTATACGTCTCGCTGTACCACGCTCACGTTCCGAAGTTGGTCGACGAGGGTGTGATTACGTTCGATGAGGCGACCGAGAGGATAACAACCGCAGAACACGCCGACCAAGTCTTGGCTGCGCTTGAAGCGATGGGCCAGTCTCGACTCGAACCAGGAAACGCACGCACGGAGTGAGATGGATGAACAAGAAGACTAACGGGGAAATCATGAACGACGACTCTACTATGGGTGCCACTACACACTGGTCACAGGTAGCACAGCGTCACTATGAACCCGATGGACGGGGTGAACTCACGACCGCAATCGTCTACGCCATCGCAGAGGCCGAAGGCGTCTCCCCGAGTGAGGTGACATCGCCACCGCTGTATGACATTGTGGACGTGCCAGCGATAGAAGGCGCGTTCTTCGGGCCGAACGTGGCCGAAGAATCTCGGCAGGGCGTTGGCAGCGTGGAGTTTCAGTACACTGAGTATCTCGTGAAAGTCCGAAGCGACGGATGGGTCCAGGTGTACGAACCGACCGAAGCAAACCTCTCGTAGAACGTCACTCCGGAGCCGCTACGTTCTCGTACGCTGAATTATCGGCCACTCACCGTGTTTGCGAGACCAGCATTGTTGTCGCCTTCCCGCGCTTGCGTCGGTAGTCGATGACCTCGCTTGTATTTCGGCCGAAATTGAGTGAGCCACCATCCCGGACTTGCATTCAGAACTGTGCGAGAAACGCGCGCTGTATGCAGCAGGGTCGTAGAATTGCAGCAGTGCTCGAGATAATTGCATACGAGAGACCACACCCCAGAGGAGGGTGCGTCAGGAAGCGTGAAAGAATCGAGCTAACCGAAAACAGAATATTGCCGTTTCAGCCCCGTTGTCCGGTTAATAGAGTGGGGATCGTGAGTGGACTCGCCGGGATTCCGTTACACCGTTTCAAAGAATCCGTTTAATCCCCGCGCAGTCTGGCGGTTTGTATTATAGTCAGATGAAAGTACAGACGTCACTGGCACTGTCGAATCCCTCGTAAATTGATACGATTGGCGTGCAAGATACAGAGGGTGTACTCAGCACAGAATGGTGACCCGTCTCAACCGAGGTACCGCTATCCAGTCTGCCACTCAATGAACCTCTCGAACCCATAGGTAAACCCGAGAAAGACGACAGCGAACACGAACCAACGGAAGGCATCGAAGGACCCTGTGAACGCGAGAACGTTGAATATGTACGATAACGACGCACCAACAAACGCAGCGACGTAGAGGTTCCGTCGGCTGTCCATACAGACGCTTCTAAAGAGCGTGAGTTAATTCTTTTCCAGTGGGTTACACGAAAGTCGCCCAGTCGCGTACGTCTCACGAGTTCATCTTACACTGACTAAGCGCCCTCTGTATCGGACACACCGTACTGACAGACTCGGAGTGAGATCTGAAATCGGTACTGTACGTAGAGTGCGAGTCGGTCGCACATATGTTCCGACACACGGCGGTCGGTAGCTCTGCATCTCTATGCTCTGTATCGCTGGATCATCATCCATCCGAGTGACGCAATACCAACCAACAGGAATGCGCTACCGAAGAATACCGACTGGTTCCCGAGGAAGTCTGAAAGACCGAAGAAGTCGGTTCGGTTGAGGTAGCCAAGGCCGAAGAATATCCCGATGACGACTATCCCGGCACCGATTCGTAGGGCCAGATCACGCAGAAAACCGTCTAGCGTTGGCTCCGGAACCATACACATCGGTCCCTGTCTGCGCTCCCTTATGATGTTTTTTCCGAATGCCGGATGTGCTTCAGCCCGAGAGAACAACGGCAAATCGGTGGCCTTCCATCGCACATCGCTGGGTCTATCGCGGAGGTTCGTCTGCCGACTCACTCCAATCGACACTCTATGATGGAGACCGTGAACTTGACTGTCAAGCGCTTTCTCGGCTTCGTCGTCCGAGCGTGTTCCTGGGTCTGTGAGTTCCGAGTAATTACACTGATGTAGGTCAGCAATAACACCAAGTGTGTGGTAACGCGTGTATTCCACCGTCCTATGGCGGTTCACCATAGCCATTTACAACCAAACTGCTCAAGATACGCTCGATGGGGCATTCACATCTGGGGAGGAATTGCACTTGATGCCCTCCTTCATCAACCAGATTGTGTTCAGTGAGCCCGCCGGTCGGCCCGATTCAGTAGTCCAGTTTACAGCCTCACTCGTTTTCTTGGGGATATACCGATACGCTTGGAATGGTGGTAACGGCGACTCCAGCAGTTGGTTACTTGTAATGATGGTCGGATCTGCCTTGTCTGCAATCGCTGAATCGCTGCCGAAAGATCAACACCTTACGGCCGGTATCCTTCGGGCGACAGCGGTCACCGTATTGCTGTGTCTTCTCGCCGCTACGGTCTTCGTTCCGGAGTTCGTCGTTGGATAATCCCAAAACATACTACGCTACCACATCGTTATGCAATCGTCCCGTTAGGGACCTATCCAAGCCACCATTCCTGGTTGCTTGGTATAGTGCCGGGCTTGCACCCCGACATCACTGCTTTCATCCGGTATCGCCTGTTCTGAGCTCGGACCCAGAGTTAACACACTGTTGATTCCCTGCGAAAGAGACACAGATCGCCTTCTGAATACACTCTCTGTATGCAGCATGGCCTCAACACCCAATCAATGTGACATCTGGTCTTTATCCAACAACAGACCAAGTTACCCTCCACCATCAGTTGTCGGTCTCACTGCGGAGAGACACAACCGTAAGCACAAACGCAGTAACTCCGAGTATCCGCGTCACCGGAATCACCCACGATTTCACAGTAATTTCGTCTGGGTTCTCGTACGCGAGCGACAACCCAAAATTCAGGTACCAATGCGGTAATATCGCCGCCATTGAGCCAAACAGGCCAAAGACCACGCTTACGGCCCCCGAGAGGAAACCAGACCGGCGTGCGAAGAGGAGGTACCCGATTCCCTCAACACGGGCCATTGGGATGGTCCATCCGCGGAGTGTGGCGTCCTCCGGATTCTCGAACGCCAAGGTCTCCGCGGCGTCTACAATCTTGCGTGGAACCGACACCATTAGCAGACCGATAACCGACATCAGCGTTTGGAACATAGTCCAGATTCTCAAGCCATCGAGATAAGTGTTAAATGACTAACGTACAGGATGATTCAGACTCGTTGGCGCTGGGTCTGTCGGCATCCACACAGTTGGATACGGTGGCCAGATGGGCGCGGAGCTAACTATCGGCGGTGTTAGTGACTACGAAGACATCAAAGACCAGGTCTGACGAAAGTGCGGCGACATCCCAGCGGCTACCGAGAGCGGTGACGAAACCATTGATGAAGAGCCCGGCGCAGTGGATTGCCGAACAGGGCGAACGACCGACGAATTGACTGATTTTCGTCGCATCCGAGAACTTCTTGAACAGGAAGTCGTAAGGTGATCCATCAGACTTGATGCCCGAATAGTAATAGAATCTTCAACTCAAAAATCTCTATAACACCATTCGCTCGGTCAAACTATGGGTTCTCATATCAACCGGCGGTCAGATCTCGTCCGCCGAACAGGTGCCGGGATTGTAGCAGGGGTTCTCAGTATCGTGTGTACGATTCTAGTCGCCGCAAGCACGGTGAACGTCCTCTCTGATACTCTCGAAGACATCGGCACTCTCGTCGCTGTGGCTATCGTTGCACTTCTCATCGGTCTGGGGATCGGGATTCGATATCGAGCACAGTGGCTGACCCCCGCGCTCATTGCCGGTGGCCTGACCGGCATTTTTCTGTTCCTCCGAGGGCAGCTGTTCCTTGCTGACGGAACCCCGATTTCGTATCCGCTTCTCTTTGGACTTCCCGGGACGGCTGCCGCGGTTGTATTCATGCTTGGTGGCGGATGGCTCGGGACTCGATCAGTGGTTACATCCCGTCTCTCACCGTCAGAATTGCCTCCCCTCACCCGTGCAGGGGTGATCATCGCCACCGGGTGGACAGTAATCGAACTCCTGTTCGGACTGGGGATAGGCTCGTCAGTCGGAATCCTCCTCGACAACACGTTCGTGGGCGTCCTCGTGGCGACATTCGTTGGCTTTCCCATCGCCGCGTTATTCGCAGTTCGGTACGGTCAGCGTGTCAATATTGACCGCTCAGACTGGGGGTACACGACGGACGGTCGGACGATTTCACTCGGAGTCCTCGCTGGAGCCTTCGCGGTACTCACTGTCTACGGCATCGGGTTCGTGAACGCGTTGCTTGGAGGGACCGAGACTGCGGTTGCTGCCTTCGGATTTCTCTTCTCCGATCTCGAAGCTGGTCTCTGGGTCGCTGTCCTCTTCGCGCTTGCGCATGGTATCGTCGCACCGGTAACCGAGGAACTAGCCTGGCGTGGCATCGTTCAATCAGCTTTCGTCCGTGCGGAGGGACTCGGGACAGGTATCGTCATCACTGCTGTCCTTTTTACGGCGAAACACGCGCTCTTGGACGTCTCTCTGGCACGCGTTCCGACAATACTCGTCTTGGCGCTCGTTCTTGGAATCGTGCGTCACCGCTGGGGGACGACCGCAAGTACCGTCGTGCACATGGTCGTCAACCTCACGAGTGTCGGTCTACTCACAATCTACGTGTTGGGATAATCGGACAGGAGGGCAGTCTTTTCCAGTCCGGGGTGTAATGTCTCCTATGGCGACCCACATTCGTCGTACACTGGGTCAGTCGAGCACCGAAGGGCCGGACAGTCTGTACGTGTTAGTCGCCGGTCTGTATGTCGCAGCGTTTCTGGCTCCGGCACTGGTCCTTGGACTGTCACGGGCCGTCACTGACGCGGCCGTTCTCTACGTCGGCTTCCTTGTCGCCGTGGCAAGTGTCACTGTCGTCGCCAGCGGGATCGTCTCTCGGACGCCTGGCCTCGCGGTCAGTCTCGGCCGCTACGACGCTGTTTGGCTCCTCGCTGTGCTTCCGTTCTGCTGGTTCGGCGGTGTGTTCGGTGCGGTGGCTGTCGGCCTCGAACCACCCAACTTCGCTGTCCCATTAGCAGTGATCGGGACGGCTGGCGGGATGCTACTCGGCATAATGTTAGTGGCGATGAGTCGGACTCGGTATGCGAACGCGGCGCTAGCGGATGCCGTCGATTTTGCCGAGTGGGAGGCTCGCTGGCCGCGGCGCTGGCGGCGTGTGGCTGGCGGTATCTCTCTGGTGGCGTTCACTGTCAGTACACTCGGAATCATCTCTGCGTTCGTGTTCAATTCCGAGTGGGGATGGTGGCTGTACAATCTGTTGTTCGTCGGTGTCGTGCTCATGAACGTACTGAATCCGCGGACCTTCCGTGTGACGGATGCTGGGCTCGTTATCGAGCATCCACTCCAGCGGCAGTTCCGACCATGGCCGACCTACACGAGCTACGAACTTACCGACGAGGCGCTCGTCCTCCACCCGGTCGAATGGTGGCGTCCGGCGCATCGATGTGACCGAGCGGACATCGACGACGTCGATGCTGCTGTAACGGCACTGGACGATTGTCTCGCTCAGCAGTGACCCACGGTAGAATTCGACTGGGTTGGCTCTGGTGAAATCCACAGCACCTGCTAGGCTGTGCTGCTGAATACAACGTGAACAGTCTCAGAGGGCATAGATTTTCACGGTATCCGATTGAACCCCCGATATGGCTGTCCTGAATGCCCTCCGCCGAACGCCGAGTGCCCTCCGCAGAAATCCAGTCGTGCTCGTCCCGATACTCGTGATATCACTGTTCCAGGTACCACAATTAGTCCTGCAGGCAGTCAATCCACTGCTCAGCAGTGTCGTCTCGCTCGGAGTGTCGCTCGTGTTCCTTGTCGTCATGCCGTTCTTCCAGGGTGGGATGATCGGGATGGCCGACGAAGCCCTCACTGGAAGGACGGCACTGCAGACGTTCGTCGAGGACGGGAAGTCCCACTACGTCTCGATACTGGTCGCGTATCTGGCCTTAGTGGCGGTAAACTTCGCTCTCGGGATGGTCGGGTTCTTCGTCGCGCTGGTCGGTGGCGTCTTCGTTATCGGAAGCGGGGGCCTCGAATCAGCGAACATTGCCGTGCTCGCCGTCGTCGGAATCATCGTCGCTGCCGTCGTTCTGCTGTATCTCCTGGCACTCTTTTTCGTCCAGTTCTACGGCCAGGCAATCGTGCTTGAGGATATGGGCGCAGTTGATGGGCTCAAACACAGCGTGTCGGTCGTCCGCCAGCACGTCGTGAGTGTCCTTGGCTACTCGATTCTCGTCGGTATTCTTGGTGGGCTGTTTGGTGGTGTATTCGGTATCCTTTCGCTGTTGTTGTCACCGGAATCGGCAGCAACACTTCCGCTACCGGAGCTTTCACTCCCGCTCGTGGCCGGTGTCGGTCTCCTCGTCCTTATTGTTGGGACGCTGTTCGGCGGCTTCTTCGCGGTGTACTCAGTGTCGTTCTACCGGGAACTTACACAGTAACGGCAGGGTCCCAGGCGAATCCTTGCCTGATACGCGCTGGGTGCCTTGTACGTCCTTGAGGGATTTCCTGACAAATCTCAGGAGCGGTGTGACCGATACAGAGGATGATTTTTCATGGTCGGAAAACCACATCAGCAGATATGAATCAGATGGAGTCTGTTGGTATTCTATTCATTGGATTGGGGCTCGTAGCAGGTTCAATAGCGACAACACAGGGCTTTGCCAACGTAATCCTGCCTTCGATTTTCCCCACTGGCGTCGGTATGGCTGTGACGGCATTCGGGAGATATCACTGACCGGCTTGCGCTGATTATTCTGTACGGCTGCTGGACCCCATTCCCGATAGAGGGTTTCAGCAATCATACCGAATACAGGGCACGTCTCGGTCATTGGTAGGTTCTTATCAGTCGTACGAATAGACTGTAGAGCTAGTTCCTATGCCTGGCACTTCCGAACCTATCGACGTCTTTTCACCTTACCCAATCGTGGTACGCGTATGGATGCTGCCGGGGACACACTCATTCGTATCGATGCGTGGCTGTTCCATCTGTTGAACGTCCTCGTCGGCATCGCTGTCCTCGTTACAACCGTTCTATATACGCCACTGGGAACAGTCTCTCTCGACCTGTTCGTCGCACAGATAGATCTGTTCTATATCCTCGTTCCCCTCGCAGTGCTGTACACGTGCTGGAGTGGTGCTGTGTTGTGGCGATGGGTAAACGGAAACGACCTGTTGTGAAACTGCGGACGTCCGCTCCCATCCAATCGCTCGGTTCGCTCCTCTCAGTATGGACTGGCACAGACCAAGCTACTGTACGCATCGCCTGGGTGCAGCCCACTGGTTGTCTCTGGTTCGACGGCGCTATTGAAGCCTTCAATAAATGACGGGTTTCAGCAGACGTGCTGAATACAGGGCGCGTGTGTTGCATAATCAATGGCGTTATTCTTCGAGTGGATGAATAATAACACTCCCTTCACCCGTGAGCGAGACAGTCGCGTCATTATATTCGAACTGGACGATCAGGTCTGAATCATCAGCGCTGGTTAGTAACGACTCCAAGGCATCAACGTCTATAGTCTCCTGCAATGGCGGTAGCTCTGTCAAGCCACACCCGTCCAGTTTCATAAACTGTTCAACTATTTCGACTACGATATTATCGCCATACAACTGTCTCATCATGTATTAATATATGTTCTCTAAGGTGATAGTTTCCTCAGACTATTCTTACTAACCGAGAAAATGCTTGTGTGGTGTGGTTCTCGAGGAAGGCGGCCCATCCAACCAATATATTTGACGGTGCTGACTACACCCTCTGTATCGGTCACTGAGATATTGGTCGATGGTGGATAGGTTACGTCCGGCCGTGCAAGATACAGAGCGCGACCCGGCCAATGGTAGAATTTTAACTCCAATAACACCCACCCAACAGTATGGCGGAAACGCTCACAGAGCTCTCCCAACGAAATGAAGCGTTCTGGATTGGTTTAGCTCTCTTTCTGCTCGGGATAATTACTCCTGAAACCCTCCTTCTCGGGGAGCTCGAACTCTCAGGAGTTCTTGTCTGGGTTGGTGGTGGGATTCTCATGGTCAGGGTTCTCGTTGGGATATACCGAATCCTGAGAACGACGGCTGAGGCAGGAATATTTGGCTATCGGGAGGGGAAACAGAACGATCGATAGAGCCACTGTATCTCGCACGCCGGTTCTGATAGGATTCGAGTAGTTGCTAAGGGCGTTGCTGTATACAGCACGCATATCGGCTACGGAGTACATCAACGTGAATCACCAGAAGAGTTGCTCAATACAGGCACCGCATTTATCCTCGCTCTCTATCGTTGGGAATGATGGTAGATTGATCCTCACTCGATTCGGCTCGACGATCCGCATCTAATAACGTCTCCAGTTGCTTCTCGAATTCCGCATCGGAGATCTCACCTTCTGCATACCGCTGTTTAAGTTTCTCCAGCGGATCACGCTGGTCACGGCTCTCTGTACTTCCGTCCCTTTCACTATCGAGACGATCCATCCAACGGAAACGAACCCATCGTGTGAAGATCCATAGCGCGAAAACAACCAAGACAGCAGCCGATACGACACCTGCAGTCTCCCCCGAAATCCGGCCGACGTACCACAGTACACCGACGAGTATTATCGTATCAACTCCAAAAGCGAGAAAAACGCCCAGTATCATTCCGGTGACAATACGTGGGTCCGAGCGGGGCACAACTGGATTTCGGACCGCTACAACTTGTCCGTTCCGCAGACTTATCCACGGACTGATTAACCGGACTCGATGTGAGAACAACATGGTTGACTGCTGACTACACCCTCGATATTGGTCACGGCGTTACTGATGGGGATCAGACAGATCGGTTGCGCTCGTACTGCACCGTCGGTACCGTTTGTAGGTGCAGTGAGCGCCCTCCTCGCGACGATGCTGGTCTATGTGGATCCGGCAGTGATTAAGATCTGTGGCGTCGCCGTCCTTACTGGCGATGTCATCGCTGAGGCCGTCGTCGGTGTCGCCGCGCTCGTCGGACGAATGAGGCCACTTGACAGCCGAGTGTATCGCGAGGAATTTGTCGAGGGCACCAATTATCTCGCATGGTCGTTCCGCTGGAGATGGGCTGGCGCCACCTGTTGTTCGAGAACTGGCCAGTCAAGCCAGAGATGATGGACGCCCACCTCCCCGCGACGCTTAGTACCGACACTCACAATGGGAGCGCGTGGCTCTCGGTGATCCCGTTCACGAACGTCGCCGTCCGGCCGAAAGGAATGCCGCGACCGCTCGGCGTGCGGCTCCCGGAGATCAACGTTCGGACCTACGTCACTCGTGACGGTGTTCCGAGTGTCTACTTCTTCAGCCTGGATGCCCAGGGGCTCGCCAGCGTCACCGGTGCCCGCCTGTTCCATCACCTGCCGTATTACTACGCCAGGATCGCACTGGAAATGAGCGATGGGCGCATCCAATTTGAGAGCCGGCGCCACCATCCCGGTGCCCGCCCCGGCCACTACGAAGCCACGTATTGGCCGACCGGTAATCCCTTCGACGCACCGACTGATCCACTAGCCGAGTTTCTCGTCGAGCGGTATCGCTTCTACACCGAAGCGCCTGACGGATCCGTCCGCTACACCGATGTCGATCACGACACCTGGACGCTCTACCCGGCCGAGGCGACTGTCGAAACCGATACGCTGTTACGGGCCAATGGCTTCGCCCGCCCAGACGCAGAGCCAGTGTACTACTACAGCCCAGGGCTGGACGTCGTCGCTTCTCGAAGCAGACAGCTCCGGGAGGACACAGAATGACCGCCGAACAGAACCTGTGTAAAATTGCCCGGGACGACGTTAGCGACCAGCTTCTCTAGCCTACAGCGACCGCGAGATGAAACACGCCGATGAGTGTGAACCCGGCTGCGACCAGCCAGTCACCCGGTCGGGAGCCCATGTGACGCTGTGTCGCCGCGCGGAGAAACCACCAGCAAGCGATCCAGACGAGCAGGTGTGGCGCGAACCACGCCGCAAGCCAGCGCGACGCGAGTAAATCGACACTGCCGATCGAAACAAGGGTATAGCTGACGGCGTGGTTCATAATCTGCGCGATCCCACGAATATCTGACCGCTTCGTCTGGTACGTGACGACGAGCAGAGGAAGCGGACGCAGCGAGTCCCCATCGGTGGGTATTGCGCCGTCGAAGTCCAGTAGCCACGGCATGACGAAGTGAACGACCCAGAACAACGGTAAACGTGCCGCAGATGAGGAACCCGGCTGTCAGAAAGGGATCGGGGATCATCAGTAGATAGACTTTCGATCGGGGTGATATTGGAAGTGGGGATTCCATCGGCCTGTCACCTGGGATAGGATAGACCAGGTGGACAGGGCACGGAGTATCACCCGTACAGAGTGCCGTGAGTAACTAGTGGTGCCCCAAAACGGACCGGTCGTACTTCGTACTCGGGAACTACGATCGGGAGCCGATCCGTCGACTGAATCTGGTTGTAGATCGTCTCAATCGTCGGACGGACGCGTACGCCTTCCGGATGGTCGATATTCGAGGAGAGTGGGAAACAGTATTCAGAAGTTCTGCCTGATTGCAGACATCGTCACGTATCACGTCGGTGTCGCTGAGAAGGGGCCGAGTGACTTTCTCGTCGAACAGGGTCTTCTCGTCGAGACGGTCGAGTATTTCTCGAAGAGCCACGTCCTCAAGCGGGAATACCATGACGAGCAACAACCCTTCGGCTGGATGCAAGATGGCGTCTTCGAGCTATTCGAACGCGAAGGGCGGTCGTACTGCTGGCAAACCGAAGAGGACCTCGTCGACGCGGCTGAAGAACTCCCGTGATGCTCACCAACCACTACGATTCTCAGCTGTGGACTGACCAGCACTCTGTCCAGCACTTCACACAGAGTGGTTTGTACTAAATCCGGCAGTGTGACGGGATCAAACCAGCATTTACAGGAGTTAAATGCGGAGGATCACACGACGACGGGGGGTGCGTCACGAAGCGTGAAAGAATCAAGTTAACCCAGTTCAGCAAAACAACCGTTTTAGGCCATCTACTAGCCGATTAGCCGATAGGGAATGAGTTGGCTCGCCGGGATACGATGACGCTGCGTGAAAGAATCGATTAAACCGGGCCGCAGTCAGGCGATTATGAACCTGGGAAATTCTAATCGTCGTCAGCAGTGTAGGCACCGCTCCGATGTTCGATTCGATGGACTTCCAGTACCGATCCGTTCCGATCGAGTGTACAGGCGAGTCGATACTGTCCAACACGAAGTTTCGAGAACGGACCACCAGTCAGCGGTTCGAGAAAGTCGTCAGGCTCACGCCATTCTGACTCGACGAGTTCGTCTAACTTCGATACAATTCGGTCCTGGACATGGGGGTCAAGGGAATTGAACTGATCGGCCGCTCTCGTCGTGAACTTCCAGGCCCACTCGTCACTCGGCATCTTCGTCTCGATCCATCATCTCGACGACTTCCTCACGCGACACCAACTCTGCGTCGCCAGACCGCAGCTCGTGTTCACTGGCGGCGATCTGTTTCCATCCCTCACGAGAAAACTCGGGGTGTTTCACCGCGTCGCGTGCTGCGTATCGGAGGAACTCACTCCGAGAATTGAATCCTTCCTCTTTCCACGTCGTATCGATATCTTCGAGAAACGCCTTGCTCAGCCGGAGGTTGATCTGGACCATCTCTGGCCCGTCGTCGCCAGCTGTGGTATCTGCATCGGACATATACAATTGCTTTACAAACGCATATACAAAATCTTGCCGCCGGCCTGAATACGAAAGCGCCCTCTGGAAGTGGGACTGATTAAATGCCATCCGTCATCGAGCGTGATGAATTCACGAGCAGTTTCTCGCGGCCCTCGAAAATCTGCCATAGAACGCTCCTAGCTAGGGAATACGTGCGAATGGACTCGCCGGGATACGATGACGCTGCGTGAAAGAATCGATTAAACCGGTCCGTTTTCAGGCGATTACGAATCTGGGAGAAACTAATCGTCGTCGGCAGTGTAGGCACCGCCCCGGCGTTTTATCCGCGCCACGATGATCCGTTGGTCGTCCCGTCGAGAGCTCACAGAGAGACGGAACTCGCCGACACGAATCTTTCTGTACGGACTATTTTGAAGCGGTTCACCGTATTCAGGCGGATCGCGCCACGGAGAATCGACGATTTCGTCGAGTTTATCGAGAACACGGTCCTGTTCGTCCGGCGAGAGTCCGTCGAGGTCGCCCTGTGCCTTCGAGGAGAGTTCCCATGTCCACGTCTCCTCACTCATCGCTCGTTCCGAACTGCTTGCGTGCCTCGTCTGCACTCATCGTTTTTCCCTCGCGGACGTCCTCTTCAGCTTCGAGCAATGCGATGAGTTCGTCGCGATCGAACGTCGGGAATTCGATCGCGTCCCGAAGCGTATAGCGAATGAACTCGCTTCGACTGTTGAATCCGCGCCCCTGCCACGTATCGTCGACTGAGTCGAGGAATGACTCGGTGACTTTGAAGTTCACCGTGACGATCTCGTCCTCACCGTCGCCTTCCGTGGTTGCTTCAGACATACCATAGTAATACGGCTGTCTTACCGATAGTCGTTTCGCCGGAACACACAGACGAAACTGCGAGTGGCTTGTTAAATGCGAAAAGCCGCATGCTGACGGAGGGTCCGCCACGAAGCGTGAAAAAATCGAGTTAACAGAAAATATAGAACAGCCTCAACAGACGCTCTATCAGCAGGTTAGCATTGAATTCGTGAGTGGACTCGCCGGGATACGATGACGCTGCGTGAAAGAATTGATTTAATCAGCCCGCCGTCTTGTGATTCCAAATTTCCTGTCTGAACCGTTTGTCGAGAGAATCAGATCAGTCCTCACGGCATGTCACACCCATGCGTCCAGTTCTTCACGACCATTGAACGCATCTCGATCTGGGTACGCATCAACAAGTGCAATAAGTGCTGCCGCAACTCTGTAGGCTGGCATCGTGTCGTCGTACAGGAGGATGATACCTGCGTGAGAATCGGGAGGTAGTGAGCCGAAATCTTTCACGTCACTCGTTACGATGATGCGGTCCTGTTCACGAGCGTAGGGAAGTACGTCAGCTTCATCGTCGGCACCTTGTCCAAGTGTGTCCCGAACGTGGGCTGCATCCAGCTCTTCTTTTGCCAGATACGTCGCGACTTTCGGATCGATGTTTTCGTCGAGGAGAAACTGCCACTCGGACATCTCAGGCCGTGTCTGGTTCGACATCCTCGGGGCGGGCGATCGACTCTCTGAACGACTCGATAGCTGATTCCCGCTCGGCTTCGATATCGCTCATCTCCCGTGGGTGATCGTGATAGTAGGCAAGGGCGTGATAGACGTCGGCCACGTCGAGATCGTACCGATCGGCGACAGCTTCAGGATCGACACCTCGTTCTTCGACGAGCGCGTACACTTGGCGGACGCTGATACGTCGGTCAGTGATGTGGGGCTCGCTCATCAGCTCGTGGGCGATCCGTCGCGACTCGCGCTCGGCCATACCGGTTTCTATCGCCCGCTATCGCAAAAACGTTCGCACGACCAGAGAGAACAGTTATCAGAGTCGAGATACCGTTAAACCGAATCTATCACGCTCTGTGACGAACTCTATCCGAGTTCAGCATGACCCGAAGAAAACGGAATCAGGAGCGTTCCAGCGGCATTTCAGTGAGGAATGGACTCGCCGGGATTTGAACCCGGGGCCTCTTCCTTGCGAAGGAAGCGATCTGCCACTGATCTACGAGCCCGCACCTGCCTCTCTAACGCGGGGTGGTAAAAACCCTGCGCGTGAGGGCGACCTTCGATAGCGATTCACACAGCGGGTGGAGTGTGTCCCGGCCTGCGATTCGGACGATCGCCGCCTCGACAGCCGGTCGAGCCGACGGGTCTGGTCCGAAAGGCGTTCGCCTTTCGGCCCTCGCTCAGTCCTCGAGGACGATCTCGATGGAGACGTCGTTGGGAACCTGGATGCGCATCAGCTGGCGTAGCGCCCGTTCGTCAGCGTCGATGTCGATGAGACGCTTATGGACGCGCATCTCCCAGTGTTCCCACGTGGCGGTCCCCTCACCGTCGGGGGACTTGCGGGTGGGAACCTCCAGCGTCTTCGTGGGGAGCGGGACGGGGCCCGACAGTTCGACCCGTCTTCGAGGCGATCTCCCGCACGTCGGCGCAGATGTCGTCTAAGTCCTCGGGACTCGTGCCTGCGAGCCGAACGCGTGCCTGCTGGGCCATGCGTTATCGCTCGTTGACGCTGAGGACCTTGCCAGCGGCGATGGTCTGACCCATGTCGCGGATGGCGAAGGAGCCCAGTTCCGGAATCTCGCCGGACGGCTCGATGCTGAGCGGCTTCTGCGGGCGGATGGTGACGACCGCGGCGTCGCCGTTCTGGATGAAGTCCGGGTTCTCCTCGGCGACCTCGCCGGAGGACGGGTCGATCTTCTTGTCGATGGACTCGACGGTACAGGCGACCTGTGCCGTGTGAGCGTGGAAGACCGGCGTGTAGCCCTCGGTGATGACCGACGGGTGCTGCATCACGACGATCTGGGCCTGGAAGGTCTCGGCGACCGTCGGCGGGTCGTCGGCCGGGCCACAGACGTCGCCGCGGCGGATGTCGTCCTTGCCGACCCCGCGGACGTTGAACCCGACGTTGTCACCGGGTTCTGCCTTCGGGACCTCCTCGTGGTGCATCTCGACGGTCTTGACCTCGCCGGAGACGTCCGACGGCTGGAATGAGACGTTGTCGCCGGTGTTGAGGATGCCGGTCTCGACGCGGCCGACCGGGACCGTCCCGATACCGGAGATGGTGTAGACGTCCTGGATCGGCAGTCGGAGCGGCGCGTCCGTCGGCGGCTCCGGGGCCGGCAGGTTGTTGAGGGCCTCGAGCAGGATGTCGCCGTCGTACCAGCTGGTGTTGTCCGAGCGCTCGGCGATGTTGTCGCCCTCGAACGCCGAGATCGGGATGAACGAGGCGTCCTCGGTGTTGAAGCGGACCTGGTTGAGCAGTTCCTTGACCTCCTCGACGACCTGCTTGTAGTCGGACTCGCTGTAGTCGACGAGGTCCATCTTGTTGACACCGACGATGAGCTCGCCGATGCCCAGCGTGCGGGCCAGGAAGACGTGCTCCTGGGTCTGCGGCTGGACGCCGTCGTCGGCGGCCACGACGAGGACGGCGTTGTCGGCCTGGCTCGCGCCCGTGATCATGTTCTTCACGAAGTCGCGGTGGCCGGGACAGTCGACGATGGTGAAGTCGTAGGCGTCCGTCGTGAACTCCTGGTGGGCGATGTCGATGGTGACACCGCGCTCTCGCTCCTCGGCGAGGTTGTCCATGACGTAGGCGAACTCGAAGCCGCCCTTGCCCTTCTCCTCGGCCTCTTCCTTGTGCTGTTCGATGACGTGCTCCGGTACCGATCCTGTCTCGTACAGGAGTCGTCCGACGAGCGTGCTCTTGCCGTGGTCAACGTGGCCGATGATGGCCAGGTTCTGGTGTTGTTCGTCGCTCATTGATTATCTCACGCGCAGGGGCGCTGTGTGAGTGTCTTTACTTGGTAGTTCATAAAACGATTTCGATAGCGAGCAAGCGTCAGGCCGGCGCATTCGTGCGATTTGCCACATAGTGTCATGGGGGCCGCGCACACGAACCGGGACGTCCGGTGGACCCGGAGAACGCGTCGGGTCGCCGTCAGTGCTGCCGCTGGACGGTGTGTGGCTGGAAAATCGGTCCGACGCGCGAGGTGCTGGCGGCTACTCCAGGCGGCCGACGTCCGCGAGCACCGCGCTCGCCGTCTCCGGACCGCCCGCACCTCGGCCGGAGATGTTGAGTCGGCCGGCGTGGTCGGTCTCCAGCTGGACGATGTTGCGCGTGCCCGTCGGCGCCAGCGCCGCGTGCTCCGGGACCAGTCGCGGGCCGACCCGAACCGCGCCGTCGGTCACTTCGGCGATGAGCCGGACGGTCTGGCCGTCCTCCTGGGCGAGCTCGAGCGCGCTGCCCGTGATGTCCTGGATGCCCTCGACGTCGGCGTCCTCGAGCGTGTACTCCTCGCCGTCCTCGGCCAGCACGTTCGCGACGATGACGCCCTTCAGCGCGGCGTCGGTGCCGTCGACGTCGAAGGTCGGGTCGGCCTCGGCGACGCCGAGGTCCTGGGCCTCCGCGAGCACGTGCTCGTAGTCGAGGCCCTCGGCGGACATCCGCGAGAGGATGAAGTTCGCCGTCCCGTTGAGCACGCCACGCACGGCCGAGATGTGCTCCGGGTCGAAGTCGTCGATAGTCGAGAGCACCGGCATCGCGCCGCCGACGGTGGCCTCGAAGAGGACGGTGCCCTCGCTGTCGGCTTCCAGTTCCCGGACCTCGGCGAACCGTTCGGCGACCGGGCCCTTGTTGGCCAGCACGACGTGGCGGTCCATCCCCAGGGCCGTCTCGACGTGGCCGAAGCCGGGCTGGGCGTCGCCCAGCGTCGTCGGCGTCGCCTCGACGAGGACGTCGTAGTTCGCGGTCAGCGCGTCCTCGGGGTCGGCGTCGCCGACGATGCCGTCGCGGCGCTTGCGCTCGAGTGCCCCGTCGGCCTCGATGCCGTCGGCGTCGACGACGGCGCTCTGTGAGTCGGCGAAAGCGGTCACGGTGTGCCCGTAGTCGCCGGCGAGTTCGACGACCGAGCCGCCGACGGCCCCGGCGCCGAGCACGGCGAGCCTCATACGTCACCCCCCACGGTGAGCGGTTCGATGAGCCGCAGGTCCTTCTCGGCGGCCACCTCGCGGACCGCCGCCAGCGCCTCCTCGACGGCACCCTCCTCGGTCGCCAGGCGGATGCGCGCACTGGAGGCGTCCTCGGTACCCTCGGGGGCCGACAGCGAGAGGTCCGTCACCGTGGCGCTCGTCGACTCCTGGATGTGCGAGAGCGTATCCGAGAGGTCTGTGTTGACGAGGTGGCCCGAGAGGACGATGGTCAGCGCCTCGCTGTAGCGCTCGGCGCCGGCCTGGATGACGTTGATGCCCGCCTCGCGCAGGGCGTCGACGATGCCCTCGAAGCGGTCGGGCGTCGCCTCCAGGTCGACCTCCACGGGGATGTGCCCACGCGGGGTGACGTTCCCCCGCTCGTGGAAGATAGAGAGGAGGTTCCCGCCGTTGCTGGCGATGGGTTCGAGCGCTCGAAGCAGCTCGCCCGGTTCGTCGACCAGTTCCAGCCGAACTGTGTACGCGCGAACCTCTTCGGTCGAGTCGCTCATCGCCCGCTCACCTCCTGTCGAGTGAATCCGCTCATTGTGGGTGACTCAGCAGGGGCAACTATAAGAAACCGTTCGTTTAGTCGAGCGCCGAACCGGTAGCAAAGTCGACTACGGAAGGTACTCGTCGTACAGGTCGTCGATCCACTCGTTGTACTGCTCGCCTTTCAGCGAGCCCCACGGGTTCCGTGAGAAGTAGTACATCGCAGCGAACAGCGTTCCCAGCCAGAGTGCGAGAAACGCCGAGCCGGTGGCGAACTGCCAGACGAACGTCGTCGTCCCGGCGATGACCGCTGCGATGAGCAGGTCCACGATCTGGCGCATCCGGTCGCTCATGCCCAGCGGTTGGCCACGGACCGACCTAAGCGTGGGGGAACCGGGTCGGTGCGCGAGACGCGGGCAGGACAAGGGCCGACGGCATACCGCGCCGGAGGCGCGGTTTCACGGGACCTCGCTTCGCTCGGTCCCGCCTTTTTCCCCACGTTTTTGCAAGGAGTGGTACCCGCAGCGCCGCCATCGGCGGTGCGAGGATACCCGACGCAGCAAAAAGTGGGTCCTAGAAGTAGTCGATGGCCTCGGGCAGTTCGAGCTCATGCCCTTGCGCTCGCGGATCTCCTGGATCTTCTCGGGCTGGAGGTTGTCGGCCATGACCTGGAAGCCGGCGTTCTCGGTGTTCCAGGAGGCACGCCCTTCCGTCGCGGAGCGGATGTCCGAGGAGAAGCCGATCATCTCGTCGACGGGGGCGATACCCTCGACAACCATCAGGTCGCCTTCCTGGTACATGTCGTCGACGCGGCCACGGCGGCCCTGTATCTCGCCGGACGCGGCGCCCATGTGGTCGTTGGGCACGTCGATGCGGACCTGCTGGATCGGCTCGAGCAGCTTGATCCGCGCGTCGATGAGCGCGTTGTGGACGGCGTTGCGGACCGCAGGGATGACCTGGGCCGGACCGCGGTGGATGGCGTCCTCGTGGAGGCGGGCGTCGTGGAGGCGCAGGAGCGAGCCCTGGACGGGCTCGTTGGCCAGCGGCCCCTCGTCGAGGGCCTCCTCGAGGCCCTCGATGACGAGTTCCATCGTCTCGTTTAAGTGCTGAATCCCCTTCGTGTCGTCGATGAGGATGTTGGTGCCGTGGATGTGCTCGACGTTCTGGGACGTGTCCTTGTCGAGGCCGGCCTCCTGCAGCGCCTCACGGCGCTCGAGTTCCGGCATGTCCATCGACGCTTCGCCCATCTTGATGGTCTCGACGACGTCCTCGGCGAGCGGGTGGACGGAGATATAAAACCGGTTGTGGCGGTTCGGCGAGATGCCCTCGACCTCGCGGGACTCCTGCTGGGGGGCCTCGCGGTAGACGACGATGGGCTCACCGGTGTTGATGGGGATGCCCTGGTTGCGCTCGATGCGCTGGCCGATGACTTCCAGGTGGAGTTCGCCCTGCCCGGAGATGAGGTGCTCGCCGGTGTCCTCGTTGATCTCGACCTGGATGGTCGGGTCCTCCTTTGCGACCTGCTGGAGCGTCTTGATGAGCTTTGGCAGGT
This sequence comes from Haloarcula regularis, assembly GCF_029338315.1. Lineage (GTDB taxonomy): Archaea > Halobacteriota > Halobacteria > Halobacteriales > Haloarculaceae > Haloarcula > Haloarcula regularis. The sequence goes on along the minus strand of NZ_CP119794.1, from coordinate 2,804,625 downwards.
CGTCCATGTTCTGGGCCTCGACGCTCTTGGTGATGACCGGCTCCGAGATGTGCTCGATGGACTCGAAGGGCGTCATCTCGACGCTGGAGACGGTCGAGCCGGCGATGGCGTCCTTGAGACCGGTGACGGCGGCGATGTTCCCGGCGGGAACCTCCTCGACCTCCTCGCGCTCGCCGCCCATGTAGATGCCGACGCTCTGGACGCGGTTCTTGCCCGCGGTGCCCGAGACGTACAGCTCCTGGCCCTTCTCGAGGGTCCCCGAGAAGACGCGGCCGGCGGCGATCTCGCCGGCGTGGGGGTCGATACCGATGTCCGTGACCATGAAGACGACCTCGCCGTCCTCGTCGACCAGGCGCATCTGCTCGGCGAGTTCGGAGGTGTCGTCGCCGCGCCAGATGCGCGGGATACGGCGGGGCTGGGCGTCGATGGGGTTCGGGAAGTGCTCACAGACCATGTCGAGGACGACGTTCGACAGGGGCGTGCGCTCGTGGAGCTCCTGGCGCTTGTCGGCGCGCTCGAGTTCCATGATGTCGCCGAAGTCCATCCCGGTGCGCTGCATCGAGGGCATCGAGACACCCCACTTGTACAGCGCCGAACCGAAGCCGACGGTGCCGTCCTCGACGGAGACGGTCCAGTCGTCGACGTCGTCCATCTCCTCGGTCATGCCGCGGATGAGGTCGTTGACGTCGCTGATGACCGAGAGAAGGCGCTTTTGCATCTCCTGGGGCCCCTCCTGGAGCTCGGAGATGAGGCGGTCGACCTTGTTGATAAAGAGGGTCGGCTTGACGCCCTCGCGCAGCGCCTGGCGCAGCACCGTCTCCGTCTGGGGCATCGCGCCCTCGACGGCGTCGACGACCACGAGCGCGCCGTCGACGGCACGCATCGCGCGGGTCACGTCGCCACCGAAGTCGACGTGGCCGGGCGTGTCGATGAGGTTGATGAGGTGGTTCGTCTCCTCGTACTCGTGGGTCATCGAGACGTTCGCGGCGTCGATGGTGATCCCACGTTCCTGCTCGTCTTCCTCCGTGTCCATGGCCAGCTGCTGGCCGGCCGTGTCGTCGGAGATCATGCCCGCACCGGCGAGCAGGTTGTCTGTCAGCGTCGTCTTCCCGTGGTCGACGTGAGCCGCGATGGCGATGTTCCGGATGTTCTCCGGGTCGTGCATCAGGGACTCACATTCCTGAACGATCTTCTTGCGTCGGCCCATTATACAGAAGCGTATCAACAGGAGGGTCAAAAGGATAGTGTTTCCGCGCGAGCGTGTCAGAGACACCCGAACGCGGACGCTCGACAGGGAGCGGGCCTGTCGGGCGGACTACCGGTGTTTCCGTGTGAGCGCGGTCCACAGACCGAGGTGGTTCAACAGCCACTGGCACCGGGCCCGCCGGGGGCCGGTGACGGGAGCGCCGCAAGTATCATACGCCCGCGGTGCATGTGAACGACACACATGGACGTTCACGTGCGGGGCGGTCCTGCCGAACCGTTTCTCGGGGCGCGCGACCTCTTCTCGACGGAACACGACCTCGACCGACCGGTGACAGTTCGGGTCCGGACCGACCCTGACGAGCGGACGCGCGTCAGCCACGACGATGATAGCCACCTCCTGACTATCTCCCGGCAGGCCGCCACGAGTGCGCTGGCCCGCGAACTCGCGCTCCACGAGTACGCCCACATGCACCACTACGAGCACGGCCATCCCTCACACACACAGTCGACGGAGGAGGCCATCTTCCTCGCCGTGGCCGGTCGCAGCGTCGAGCGCCGGAAGCTCGTCCACTGCTACCAGATAGCGAATCACATGAAAGACGTCTACGCCGACGACGTCTGGATGCAGATGGTCCCGGGCGACAAGGTGGTCGACTTCCTGGAGGCGAGTCTCGCGGCGGCCGTCGCCGACCGTCCGGTCGACCCCCCGGTGTGGGACGGGGTGGGCACGCGGGTGCCGAGTCCGTCCGAGGCCGCCGAACCGTCGACCCGGCTCACGCCGGCCGCCGACCCCGACATCACGGCTGTCAACGCCGCGTTCGCGCTGGCGCTGTGTGAGCGCCACGACCTGCTCGACGCCGACCACCGACTGTACGACCTCGCGCACGCGGCAGCCTCGGACGCCCCAGACCTCGATTTCGGAGGGTTCAAACGCCAGTTCGCCGCGCTCGCCCCCGACCCCGACGAGTCGGAGTTCCGCAAGGCGCTGGTCGGCGCGACGAAGGCCTACCTCACCAGCGGGTCGGGCAGGGCGGCCGACTGAGTCGGGTCGCAAGCGTCACCAGCTCACACCAGCGGCGACAGCGCGAGCGCGACGCCGAGGGCCAGGACCGGGTAGTCGCGGCGTTCGATGGCCAGCGGCGGGAGTGTCGGGTTCCACGCGAAACAGCGGGCCCGCAGCGCGACCCCCAGGCGGTCCGAGCGGGCGAGCGTCCGCTCGAGCGACCGAACCACGAGCAGTCGGGCGCGCTCCCACGCCGGTCGCTGCTGGCCCCCGCGGGCCCGAATCGCGTCGCGGACCTCGCGGACGTCCGCGAGCACCAGCGGGAACAGGCGCACGACCAGCGCCATGCCGACGCCGAGCAGCTGGCCCGCCTTGCCCGGGACGAGGCGCTGGACGGCGGCCCGCGTCTCGCGGACCGACGTCGTGTGGAGGTATGCGGCGCTGACGAACAGCACGGGGACGACCCGCGCCACCAGGCGCAGCGAGCGCAGCGCCGGGTCGACCCGGAACCACGGCGGTCCGGGCGCAACACCTGCCAGGAACGGCGCGACGGCCAGCACCGCGAAGACGACCCAGTACGCGCGGAGCACGGTCAGCGGGGAGAGCCGCGCCGCCGCCAGCGCGACCAGGCCCAGCAGCGTCGCCCCAGCGAGCCACGGGACGGTGGGGTGGGCGACGACGGCGATGGCCAGGCCGAACTGCACGAGCAGTTTCCCCCGGGGATCCAGCCGGTGGAGGACCGTCGCCCCCGGCCGGTAGGTCAGCATCGCGGGTCCCGGACGCCGAGGGCCTGGACCTCGTCCAGCGCCGTCTCGGGCGGTTCGTCGAGGACGACCTGCCCGCCGTCGAGCCCCACGACGCGCTCGGCGCGCTCGTGGAGGTCACGCAGGTCGTGAGTGACGACCAGCAGGCCGGTGCCCTCGTCGTGCAGGCCCGAGAGGTGGTCGAGCACGGACTCTCGGGCCGGCCAGTCGAGGCCGGCAAGCGGTTCGTCCAGCACGAGGTAGTCCGGATCCATCGCCAGCGCTCCCGCGATGGCAGCCCGGGCCTGCTCGCCGCCCGACAGCGAGTCCAGGCGGTCGTCGACCCGGTCGGCCAACCCCACGGCCGACAGGGCCTCGTCGACCCGGCAGTCGATCTCCTCGCGGTCCAGGCCGAGGTTCTCGGGGCCGAAGGCGACGTCGGCGCCGACCGTCGCGGCGACGAACTGGTCGCGCGGGTGCTGGAACACCATCCCGACGGTGGTGCGGGCGACGACCGGGCGCTCGGTCACCTCGGCGCCGTCGACGGTGACGGTACCCGAGTCGGGCGTCAGGAGCGCATTGAGGTGACGCACCAGCGTCGTCTTGCCGCTGCCGTTGGGCCCCACGAGGAGACAGAACTCGCCGTCGGGAATCGACAGCGACAGGCCGTCGAGGACGCGGGTATCGTCGTACCGGAAGGTGACGTCCTCGAGCGCGATCATCGAACGGCGAGGTAGCCCCCCTCGACGATGGCGACGGCGATGCCCAGCTTGAGCAGGTCGAACGGGACGAACGGTGCCATCACGGTGGCCGCCCGGGGCAGCGGGAGGCCCGTGACGGCCGAGAGCCACGGGACGCCGATAGCGTAGACGACGGCCAGCGCGGCGACCAGCCCCGCCACCTGGACGGGCACGGACACCGTCCGGAGGTCACGCGGCGTCGTCCCGCGGTGGACGATAGCGCCGGCGACGACGGCGCCGACGAGAAAGCCCACGAGGAAGCCGCCGGTACCCTGGCCGACGAGGACGTAGCCGAGGCCGGCGTTGCCGTTCGAGAACACCGGGACGCCGGCGATACCCACGAGGAGGTACAGCGCGAGCGCGAGGCCGCCCCACAGCGGGCCGAGCAGGAGGCCGGCGAAGAACATCCCGAACGGTTGCAGCGAGAACGGGGGCAACGACCCCGGCAGCGGGATCGATATCTGGGAGAGCGCCGCCGTCAGCGCCGCCAGCAGCACCGCCATCGTGAAGTACCGCACCGTTTCGTCACCGACCAGCTCGACCGAGCCGTACTGTTGTGACATGGACATACCTCCGGCGTCAACTCGAATATAGCCGGTGGTTTACGGCATATGACGCCGGGTCCGGCGTCGCCACTCGCCGGCGTGAAAACAGGGAGAAAACCGGACAGATTATCGAGCGGCCGCCGCGACGCGCTCTTTCTCCTCTTTCTGGTTGACCGCGTAGGTCTGGACGTCGGCGTTCGCCGCGCCGATGAGCTGTGAGGCGAGCGCCTCCTCTGCGCTGGTGGTGGTCTTGAACGACCCGCCGTAGACGCCCTCGGCGAGGAACTTCAGGGCCTGGTCGACCCGCCGCTGGGGCGCGACGTCGACGGCCTTCGGGACGCTGATGCCCCCGTACTTCAGGCGGACGGTCTCCTCACGCGGGGCGCTGTTCTCGACGGCGCGGACGAGGACCTGGACCGGGTTCTCGTCGGTGCGCTCGTGGATGGTATCGAAGGCGTCGGTGACGATGGTCGTCGCCAGCTGCTTTTTGCCCGTGTTCTCGTCGGTCTGCATCAGCCGGTTGATGAGGCGTTCGACGACGCTGATGTCGGACTTCTTGAACTGCTTTTCGGCGTGACGGCCCATCGTGTGCGCGATGGGCGTGACGTTGATGTACCGCTCGGTCGAGGGGTCGGTGTACTCGATGTCCGTAACCTCCCACTTGCCGAACAGTTTCGCCCGTGCGGTCGCCTGCTCGTCCTCGACGTCTTCCGGTTCCTCGGCCTCGGGTGTGTCTTCGGCACTCATGGTTATCGGACGGGTTTCTCCGCGTTGCCGCGAACCAGTTCGATCATGGAGACGCCGTTGACCTTCTCGACCTTGTAGTTGACACCGGAGAGGTCGCCCATCGCGCGACCCTTCGCCCCGCCGATGCCGGCGATGGTGACCTCGTCGTGCTCGTCGATGAACGAGATGGCGCCGTCACCGGGACAGAACGCGGTGACCTGCTTGCCGTTCTTGATGAGCTGGACCCGGACGCACTTCCGGATGGCGGAGTTTGGCTGCTTGGCCTCGATGCCCACCTTCTCCAGGACGATCCCTCGGCCCTGTGGCGCGCCCTCGAGCGGGTCGGACTTCTTGCCCAGACCGCGTTCGCGGCGCGCGTAGTCGGAGTCGGACCACCGGTGCTTCTGGCGGTCCTTCTTGAGTTTGCGCGCGGCGTATTTGCCGTTCGTCATAGTACGCTTTCGTATCCTGCCGAGATACTTAAGACTCCTCTTTTGTATCCGACCCACAGCGGGTGTGTGTGGCGTTCTGTCCCACAACCAGGGGTGGACGCGCCGACGGTCGTCACTGGTCGGTCGAGAATACTCCACGGGACCAGTCTGAGAGCGACGCCGCAGTCAGGTCAGTTCGATGCCGTCGATGTCGAAGTGGCGCTTCGCCAGCGTGCGCGCGGCGTCGATGTTGCGGCCGTCGCGGCCGATGGCGGCCCCGCGGTCCTCCTGGGCCACCTCGACGTAGGCGACGGTGTCGCTGTTCTCCGAGATGGTGACGTTGTACACCGCCGCCGGTGCCAGGGCGTTGGCGACGAAGTCCGCCGCCGTCTCGGCCCCCTCGACGAGCTTCACGTCGCGGCCGAGCCGTTCCTCGACGCGCTGTACCGTCTGGCCACCGGGGCCGATGGCGTCGGCCATGTCGCCCCGCTTGACCAGATAGACCACCTGGTCGTGGTCCTCGTCGACCACGCAGTCCCGGACGGTGATGGACGCCTCGTTCTCGAAGAGGGCGACCAGCTGTCGCGCTTCGTCCGAGAGTTCGACCCGCATCAGTCGGCGTTGCGACCCACGCCCATCCGGAGGTCGACGTCCCCAGTGCCGAGTTTGATGGGTTTCCCGACGATGACGTTCTCCGTGACGCCGTCCAGCTCGTCGATCTCGCCGTGGATGGCGGCGTCCAGCAGGTGGTTGACCGTCACCTCGAAGGCAGCGCGGGCGAGCACCGAATCCTTCGACCCGCTGATGCCGTGGCGGCCGATGGACTCGATGGTCCCCTCGTTGGTCATGATGTCCGCGACCAACATTAGATGGCGGACGTTCACGTCGTCCAGTCCCTGTTCTTCGAGAGTGTTCATCGTCTCGTTGATGAGCGTCTCGCGGGCGGCCTCGACGCCCAGTTCGCGGTAGATCTCGTGGATGTTGTTACACGTGGTCCGGGAGGCGTCGACTCCCTCGATGCCCAGCACCTCGCCGAAGTCAGACCCCTCGGTGTAGAGGACGAACTCCTCGCCGTCGTCGGTCTCCTCCTTGCGGATGACGACCCGGGAGACCTCCTCGATGCCCTTGAAGATGATGTCGCGCAGCTCCTCGACCAGTTGCAGGAGGTCCCGGTAACTCGGTTCCTCGGGGCCGAACTCGATGACGGTCCCGACCTGCCGGGCGTCGACACCCAGTTTGGACTCGATGGTCTCGGCGATCTCCTCGGCGATGGCGTCGACGTCGTCGACGGTCGGCCACCGCTCGAGCAGGGTGTCGTCGTTGAGGTCGATCTCGACGAGCATGTCCGCGACGTTCGTCGAGATGTCACCGAGCGCGAGGATGCGCGTGGCCTCGATGTTCCAGACGACCTCGTGGGCCTTCTCGCGGTCGGTGGCGTACTCGTCTTCGAGGTGGACGGTCATCATCGGCGTGTCAGGCGTCTTCCGGGCGTCGACCAGTTCGATGAGCCGCGGGAGCCCCTGGGTGACGTCGATCTCGGCGACGCCGGCGTAGTGGAACGTGTTCATCGTCATCTGGGTTCCGGGTTCCCCGATGGACTGAGCCGAGACAGTCCCGACCGGGTCCAGCGGGTCGACCCGCGTCTCCATGTAACGGGACTCGACGGCCTGTGCGACGCGGTCGGCGTCCTCGACGCCGAGGTCGCGCTGTTCGACGGTGCTGTACACCTCGTCTTTCAGCCGTCGCGGGAGTTCCGTGTCCTCGACGACCGCTTCGATGTCTGCGGAGACGTTTGCTGTCATTGTTAGTCGTCACCCTCGGCCAGCCACCAGTCGTCGGCCTGTTCCGAGAGGTTGGTGTGTTCGGTGCGCTGTCCCAGGAACGACTCCTTCTCGCGCTCGGAGTCGAACTCCTCGTTGAGGACGCTGTCGGCGATCTCCTCGACGTCGACAGCGGCCTCGTCTTGGTTCGAGGAGACGTTGACCGGCGAGGTGCCGTCCTCGCCGAACTCGAACTGGACGATGGTGTCCGAGGTGTCCCGGACGGTGCCGTCGTACTGCGTCTCGAGCTCGGAGAGGGCGTTGATGAGACGGCGCTGCAGGTACCCGGACTTCGAGGTCCGGACTGCGGTGTCGACCAGCCCCTCGCGGCCACCCATCGCGTGGAAGAAGAACTCCTTGGGGGAGAGTCCCGAGCGGTAGGAGGCCTCGACGAAGCCGTGGGCGTCCGCGGAGAGGTCGCCCTCCTCGAAGTGCGAGAGGGTGCGGCCCTCGTAGCCGCGGTTGATACGCTCGCCACGGACCGCCTGCTGACCGACACAGCCGGCCATCTGGGTCAGGTTCAGCATCGACCCACGCGCGCCGGACTCGGCCATGACCACGGCCGGGTTGTCGTCGTCGAAGTGGTCCTCGGCGATGTCGCCGGCGGAGTCACGCGCCTTGCCCAGCGTCTGCATGATCTTCATCTCCAGCGTCTCGTCGACGGTCCGGCCCGGCAGGGACTCGAGGTCGCCCTGTTCGTAGGTCGCGATGAGTTCCTCGACGCGGTCGTACGCGGAGTCGATGGCGTCGTTGATCTGCTCCTCGGCTTCCCGGGGGATGGACTCGTCGTCGATACCGATGGAGAACCCGAAGTGCATGATCGAACGCATCGCCAGCGCCGACACCTCGTTGACGAGGATGCGGGCGCGGGTCCGCGAGTACTCCTTGGCGATGGTGTCGACGACCTCGCCGCCGAACGCGCCGACGGCGTCCTCGTCGATGGTCCCGTCCTGCATCTGGCCGTCCTCGATGACGACGGTGTCGCCGGCCGAGGACGTGAACTCCAGGTTCAGATCGTCGGGCAGCAGCTCCGAGAACAGCGACCGGCCGGTCCAGTAGGCCTCGCCGGCCTCGTCCTCGCCGTCGGGGTCGGGCAGCTCGTCGATACGGGTCGCACGAAGCAGGTCAAGCGCCTGCGTCTCGTTGAACTCGGGGTTGGTGTGGGTCAGCAGGTACGTGCCGGAGATGTGGTCCTGGATGGCCCCGATGATGTTCTCGCCGAAGCGCGGCGAGAGCATCTGTTCTTGCACGCGCATGAGGACGCGGGCCTCCGCGCGGGCCTCCTCGTTCTGGAGGGCGTGCATGTTCATCTCGTCGCCGTCGAAGTCGGCGTTATAGGGCGGACAGACGACGGTGTTGAGCCGGAACGTCTTGTAGGGCATCACCACGACCTCGTGGGCCATGATGGACATCCGGTGCAGCGACGGCTGCCGGTTGAAGATGATGATGTCGCCGTCCACGAGGTGCCGGGAGACCTCCCAGCCGGGTTCGACCTTCTCGGCCAGTTCCTCGCAGTTCTTCTCGGTGACCTTCAGGCGGCGGCCGTCCGGTCGGCGGACGTAGTTCGCACCGGGGTGCCCCTCGGGCCCGTTGGCGACGTAGCGCCGGGCCTTCTCTAAGTTCCGCTCGTTGACGTTCATCGTCTGGGTCATCTCCCGGGCCACGCGCTCGGGGACGCCGACCTCGTTCAGCGAGAGGGTCGGGTCCGGCGAGATGACGGTTCGTGCCGAGAAGTTCACGCGCTTCCCGGACAGCGAGCCACGGAAGCGCCCCTCCTTGCCTTTGAGCCGCTGGGAGAGCGTCTTCAGCGGCCGGCCCGAGCGGTGTCGCGCCGGTGGCGTGCCCGAGATCTCGTTGTCCATGAACGTGGTGACGTGGTACTGCAGCAGTTCCCAGAGGTCCTCGATGATGAGTTGCGGAGCACCCGCTTCGCGGTTCTCCATGAACCGCTGGTTGATGCGGATGATGTCCACCAGTTTGTGGGTCAGGTCGTCCTCCGAACGCTGGCCGTTGTCCAGCGTGATCGAGGGGCGGGCCGTGACCGGCGGCACCGGCAGGACGGTGAGAATCATCCACTCCGGTCGGGAGCGCTCGGGATTCATCCCGAGCACCTCGATGTCCTCGTCCGGGATGTCCTCGAACCAGTCGCGGATGTCCGAGGGCATCAGTTTGTTGTGGTCCTCCTCGGTCAGGTCGACGTTCAGGGCCTTCTCTAAGGCGCGGCGGTCCTCCTTCCGCGGGCGGAACTCGCCGCTGAGAATCTCCTGGACGCGGCTCTGGTCGATGCCGGTCTCCTCGGCGAGGTCGACTGGCGAGATGGGCTCGTCGGCCTCCTCCATCGCGGCGGCGATGAGCGAGGGGTACTCCGAGGACAGCACCTGCTGGACCTCGTAGTACGTGGTCGGCTTCTCGTGTTTGATGTCGTACTGCTTCTCGCCACAGAACGGACAGCGGTCCTTCTTGCGGGCCTGCCGGATGGCGGCCTTGGTGACGTCGTTTAAGTCACGGCCCAGGTCGCGGGTGCGCTGGAGCTGGTCGCGGAACTCCTCGCGCTCGGCCTCGTCGAGACAGAGCCGCGAGCACTCGCGGCAGGTGCCACGGAGGAGGCGGCGGATGAGCTTCGAGAACCCGACGTGGATGACCGGCGCGGCCAGTTCGATGTGACCGAAGTGGCCGTTACACGACCCGCTGTGTTTCCCGCAGGTCTTGCACTCCAGGCCGGGGTCGATGACCCCCAGGCGCGGGTCCATCAGCCCCATGTCGATTGGGAAGCCGTCGTCGTCGTAGGTGTCGGCGGTGATGACCTTCGTCGCCGACATGTCGCGGTACTCCTCGGGGTTCATCAGCCCGAAGCTGATCTGGCCGATCTCCTTGGGTGTCTGTTGGGAACTCATACTGCGTCCTCCAGTTCGATCCGCGGGGCGATTCCGAGCGCCTTCATCTCGTCTAACAGGAGCTTGAACGCGTAGGACATCTCGACCTCGTGGATGTCGGTCTCCTCCTCGCAGTTCGGACAGTAGACGCGCCGTTGTTCGACGTTCTCGACGGCAGTCATGCCACACTGGCCACAGACGTTGATCCACTCGCGGTCGGACTCGTCCAGGAGTCGCTCCTTGAGTGCCATCGCCGCGCCGTGCCCGATGAGCACGTCGCGTTCCATCTCACCCACGCGCAGGCCACCTTCGCGGGCCCGCCCCTCGGTGGGCTGGCGGGTGAGCACCTGCACCGGCCCGCGCGAACGGGCGTGCAGCTTGTTCGAGACCATGTGGTAGAGCTTCTGGTAGAAGATGTCGCCGACGAAGATGTCGGCCTCGATCTTCTCGCCGGTGACGCCGGAGTACATCGTCTCCTTGCCGCTGGAGTCGAAGCCGTGCTCCTCTAAGGAGCCACGGAGTCGCTCCTCGTCCTCGCCGGTGAACGCGGTGCCGTCGACGCGCCGGCCCTCCAGCGCACCGACCTTGCCGCCGATCATCTCTAAGATGTGCCCGACGGTCATCCGCGACGGGAGCGCGTGCGGGTTGATGACCAGGTCGGGGACGACGCCCTCCTCGGTGAACGGCATGTCCTCCTGAGGCGCGATGTGGCCGACGACGCCCTTCTGGCCGTGCCGGCTGGCGAACTTGTCCCCGAGTTCCGGGATGCGCTCGTCACGCACCGAGACCTTCGAGAGCTTCGAGCCGTCCTCGCCCTCCATCAGCGTGACCGTGTCGACGACGCCCGATTCGCCCGAGCGCATCGTAACGCTGGTCTCGCGGCGCTTCTGGGGCGAGAGGCCGCCCATGTCGTCCGGTTCCTCAAGGAACCGTGGCGGGCTGGTCTTGCCCAGCAGGACGGCGTTCTCGCCGACCTTCGTCTCGGGGTTCACGAGGCCGTCGTCGTCGAGGTGGGTGTAGGCGTCCTCGCCGCGAGCGCCCCGGACCTCGTCGTCGGGAATCTCGAAGCGGTCCTCCTGGCCGCCGGGGTAGCGGCGTTCCTCGCCTTCGTAGGTCCGGAAGAAGTGCGACCGGGCGAGCGCGCGATCGACCGACCCCTTGTTCATCACCAGCGCGTCTTCGATGTTGAACCCCTCGTAGGACATGACGGCGACGACGAAATTCTGTGCGGCCGGCCGGTCGTCGTAGCCGATCTGCTCGGTGGTCTGGGTCTTGACCATCGAGAGCTGGGGGTAGTGCAGCAGGTGCTGGCGAGTGTCCGGGCGGATGCGGTAGTTCGCGCTCGGCAGCCCCAGCGACTGCTTGATCATCCCCGACCCCATCGTGATCCGCGGGGAGGCGTTGTGCTCGGGGTACGGAATCATCCCCGCGCCGATGCCGAACATCAGCTGGGGGTCGACCTCGAGATGGGTGTGGTTCTCGGTGAGTTCGGTCTCGTCGACGCCGACGAGGATGTCCTCCTCTTCCTCGGCATCGATGAATTCGACGAGGCCCCGCTCGACGAGCTCCTCGAACCCGAGGTCGCCCTCTTTGACGGCTTCTATCTCGTCGTCGGTGATGAGCGGGTCGCCGTCCTCGACGACCAGGAGCGGGCGGCGGGCCCGACCGGCGTCGGCGTTGATGATGACCTCGTCGGTGCGGTCCTTGACCGACACGTTGACCATCTGGGAGACGTCTCCCCGGCGTCGCGCCTGTCGGACCTGTTGTGCGAGCTGTTCGGGGTCGGGGTGTGTCCCGACCAGACTACCGTTGACGTATACCTTGGCTTCGCGTCCCTGGCTCATGTTAGTCGTCCGCGGGCTGTGTTTCGATCGATTCGATTCCGGGGATGCCCTGGACCCCCATCTCTGCGAGTTCCTGTTTCAGTCCCTGTGCGTCCTCGACGTCCTGTGAGAGTTCCATGGCCTGGGCGAAGTTCTTGACCAGTCCACAGTTGGGCCCCTCCGGCGTCTCGGAGGGACAGATGCGACCCCACTGGGTCGCGTGCAGGTCACGCGCCTCGAAGTGGGGTTGCGAGCGGCTGAGCGGCGAGCGCAGCCGGCGGAGGTGTGACAGCACGCCCATGAAGTCCGTCCGGTCGACGAGCTGGGAGACGCCCGAGCGGCCGCCCACCCAGTTACCCGTCGCGATGGGATGTTCGAGGCGTTCGGTCAGCACGTCCGAGCGGACCACAGTGGAGACAGACAGCTGCCGGTTGCGCATGTTGGCTCGTTCGAGCTGGTACTTGACGTCGCGTGCCAGCTTGTTGAGCGCGGTCCTGAACAGGTCGGTCATCAGGTCGCCGCTGACCTTCAGGCGCTTGTTCGCGTAGTGGTCCTTGTCGTCGGCCTCGCGACGGTCCAGCGCCAGTTCGAAGCAGGCTTCTGCCATCCGGCAGAGGTAGAAGGCCTTGTTGATACGGACCTCCTCCTCGTCGACGCCCTCCTCGTGGAGGTGCGGGAGGAGGTACCGGTCGATGACGTAGTTGGCCCGCTTGAGCTGGTAGTTCTTGCCCTGGCCGGAGGCGACGCGTTTCCCGAGGGCCTCGATGGCCTCCTCGGTCGTCTGGACCTCCGCTTCCTCTAAGTTCTCGAGCATGAACTTCACGATCTCGGGGTCCTCGGAGACGCGGTGGACGATCTCCTCGTCCGATTCCAGCCCGAGTGCGCGCACGAGCGTCACGAAGTCGATGCTGCCCGAGACGGAGGGGAACGAGACCTCGAGCAGGCCGTCCCGGGTCCGCTCACAGAGCACGAGGGCCCGGTAGCCACGGCGCTGGGAGAAGGTCTTTGCGACCTGGACCTCGTCGCCGTACTTGGTGTCGTACTCGGCCAGAATCTTGTTCGGCGCGAGGTCCTCGCTGGTCATCAGCACCCGTTCGGAGCCGTTGACACAGAAGTAGCCGCCGGGGTCGGCGGGGTCCTCGCCGATGTCGATGAGTTCCTCGCGGGTGAACCCCGCGATGTTGCACTTGTTCGAGCCGACCATGATGGGCATGCGCCCGATCTTGGTCTCGGTCCGGTCGACGACCTCCTCGGGTTCCTCCTCGCCCCCGCGGACGATGGCCATCTCCATGAACACCGGCGCGGAGTAGGTGATGTTGCGCAGGCGGGCCTCCTGGGGGTAGAGGAGCTCCTCGCTCCCGTCGGCCTCGCGGACGCGGGGCGTGACGACGCGGACGTCGCCGAGTTCGACCCACACCGGTTCCTGTCCCTCCTTGTCGCCGATGTCGGTCTCGATGGTCTCTTTCTCGTCGACGACCTGTTGCATCCCTCTGTCGAGGAAGGCGTTGAACGAGCGGAAGTGATGTTCTGCGAGCCGTTCCTTCGCGAAGTACTCGCGCGATATCGCGCGTCGGTCCTGTGTGTCCATTATTCCACCACCAGCCGATAGACGATTGCCTGGTCGGTCGTTCGTGAGTCGCGGACGATACGGACCACGTCACCTTCCTCGGCGTCGTCGGGCAACGCCGGGTCGGAACGTTTGATCTTCGGGAGGTCCGTCCGTTTGATGTCGTACTCGTCGAGCACTGCCTCGAGGTCGTCCTCGTCGACGACGCTGTGGTCGGGGACGAGGTCGTGTTGACTTACATCTACCATGTGTGTGTGCGTGCGTGGGGCCTGCTGCTAGAGAAGGTGGCTGTCACGAGATACTACAGGTCGGTATTGTCGGGACGCATATAACGCTTGCCAACTCGGCCTGCCGTGGCTACTGGACCCCTGCCGGCGACACGAGACACCGGCAGTGGGACACCGACGTACCAGTCCGTTGGCCCAGCGCCATCATAGAAGTTTGGGTCCGCCACGGGGTACCGTCACAGGGCGCCTCCGTTTGGAAAGTCTTAATACCAGCACCGGGATACCACGAAGTGCAGCAAGGCAGCGTGCCCGGATGGTGTAGTGGCCCATCATACGACCCTGTCACGGTCGTGACGCGGGTTCAAATCCCGCTCCGGGCGTCTTCTACCGCGAACAAGTCGGCGAGCACCGCGTAGCGTGTGCTCGCCACCGTGAGCGGTGAAACGCAGACGAGCGGATTTGAACCCTGGAAGCCGCAGCGGCCGAGCGAAGCGAGGCCGACCGTCTTCCTCAGGTTCAAATCCCGCTCCGGGCGCTTCTCTGAATTTGACTCGCCGGCGAGGCGTCTCGTCGCCGAGCGGTGTCGCGGCGTCACGAGACACGGTCTCGGAGCGCCGTGGAAAACGAGGGGGAAAGGCCCCCTCGACCTGTCATAGTCGTCCGTCCCACCTCGGCGGAGCGGACGTGTTAGCCCTTACAGCGATGTGGTATATGTTTTGTGCCACTGAGTACCGTGGCACGATCGGGTGCGACAAACTGTTTAGTGCCCACACCTGAAGGGCAACGCATGGACGACGTGGACGGGGAGGAGATGCCGCGGGCCATCGTCGAGTCGTTTCTGGAGCGCGAACGGGGCGTCCGGACGCTGCTCGACGAGCTCGAACGCCTCACCATCGAGGGGCGCAACGAGGAGGTCCGCGAGCGGGTCCGGAACCTCGCGGACAGCGACGAGTCGGTGTTCTACACGGTGGCCTTTAGCCTCACGAACTCCCGGCAGTTCTTCGGCGACGTGGAGGCCCAGCTCGACGTGACGGCCGCAGACCAGCTGCGGGACCTGGCAGAAACCTACCCGACCCTGGCCGACCCGTTCAACGTCGTGCGGACCGAACGGGCCGAGGACCGCCACAACCCAGTCACCGACACCAGCTATACGGTGACCTACCACCGTGAACTCGAGTCGCCGATGGTGACCTACCGGCCGCTCTCGGGCGACGTCGAGCTGTACGAGTCCCGGGGGACCCCCAGCGAGGTACTGCGCGTCTCGACGGACCTCGCCGCGGCGACGACGGACGCCCTGGACGTCGCGCTGGAGAACGACTACTCGGTCAACACCGAGGAGCTGAGCGCGCTCATCGACCGGCGCGAGGAGCTGGAGACGGAGCTGAGCCGGCTGCGCGACCAGCTGGACGAACTCCGACGCACGCCCGTCGGCGACGAGTGACGACGGCACGGCACGCACCGCGGGGGGGCGAAACCGCCAGCGTTTATATAACACCGAGCGTTACGTTGGCGTACGATTCTCCATGGGAACGGACCGACTCAGCAACCAGGTCGAGAAGGAGAGCCGGGACCTCGCGATTCTCGAGGCCGTCATCGACGAGGGACCCATCGGCATCGTCAGACTCTCCGAGGAGACCGGGATTCCCGAACACAAGGTACGGTACTCGCTACGGATGCTCGAGGACGACGAACTCGTCGAGCCGACGCCCCAGGGCGCCATCCCCGCCGACGACATCGAGAGGCGCGTCGACGCCATCAACGAGGGCATCGACCACCTGGTCGGTCGGCTCGAGGAGCTGCGGGACGTCCTCCCGTCGGTCGAGGCCGTCGAGTAGCGACAGAAAATTTTGTCCGGCACCCGATGGGGGCACATGGACGTCGCAGTCATCGGCGACACGCACATCCCGTCCCGTGCCCACACGATTCCGGCGCCCTTCCGGGAACGCATCGAGGCGGCCGACCACGTCATCCACACCGGCGACTTCGACGCCGAGGGGACGCTCGCGAACGTCAGGGCGATGGCCTCGCGGCTGACCGCCGTCGCCGGGAACATGGACCGACGCATGGGCCTGCCGGACGTCGCGACGGTCGACCTCGGCGGCGTCACGTTCGTCGTCACGCACGGCACCGGGTCCCGGCGGGGCTACGAGAGCCGCGTGGCGACCGTCGTCCGCGAGGAGGCCGGTCCCGACGCCGTCGGCGTCGCCGGTCACACCCACGAGGTTCTCGATACGGTCCACGACGGCGTCAGACTGCTCAATCCCGGGAGCGCGACGGGCGCGTCGCCGGCCGACCGGACGACGATGCTCACCGTCCGCATCGCCGACGGGGACCTGGACGTGACGGTCCACGAGGCCTGAGCGGACGCCCCGCTCTACCCCCGACCGGGGGGAGCGGCGACGCCGTCCCGGGGGCAGCGAAACCAGCAACGGTTGCCACCGCTTGCCGGGCTTGCACCTATCAGGGGGCTTTTTCTGGTGCACCTCTCAGAGGGGGTATGGAGGTATTCGCGGTCGAGGGACTGCCGGAGGTCACGCCCGGCGACGACGTCGGGCGACTCGTCGCCGAACGGGTCGACCTGCGAGACGACGACGTGGTCTGTGTCGCGAGCACCGTCGTCTCGAAGGCCGAGGGGCGACAGGCCGACCTGTCGTCGTTCCCGGCCGGCGACCGGGCGCGGGCCATCGCCGCGGCCATCGAGGCCGTCACCGGCGACGAGAAGGACCCGCGGTTCGCACAGGCGGTCTTAGCGGAGAGCGAGGAGATACTACTCGAGGCTCCCTTCGTCCTCGCGGTCACGCACTTCGGTCACATCACGGTCAACGCGGGCATCGACCGCTCGAACGTGCCCGACGCCGACCTGCTCTTGCTGCCCGAGGCCCCCACCGCGAGCGCCGAGCGCATCCGCGAGAGCGTCCGCGGGCACGCCGGCGTCGAACCCGCCGTCGTCGTGACCGACACGTCGGGGCGCCCGTTCCGGCACGGCCAGCGCGGGGTCGCGCTGGGCTGGGCCGGCATCCACGCCTCGCGGGACTGGCGCGGCGAGTTCGACCGCGAGGGCCGCGAACTCGCGGCGACGGTCCAGTCCGTCGTCGACGAACTCGCCGGCGCGGCCAACCTCGTCACCGGCGAGGGCGACGGCGGCACGCCCGTGGCCGTCGTCCGGGACTTCCAGTTCGGCGACCACGCGGGCAGCGACAACCTCTTTCGGGACGAGGACAGCGACATCGTCCGTCGGGCGCTCAGAGAGTGGACCCATGTACGCGATTGAACTCACGCCGGAACAGCCAGTTGCACAGCTCGCAGACTTCGCCGTCTCGGCGGAGGCCGAGGGCTTCGACGCGGTGTTCGCCAGCCACCACTACAACAACCGCGACCAGTTCATGGCGCTGGCCCAGATGGCCGCCCGGACCGACGGGGTAGCGCTGGGGCCGGGCATCGCCAACCCCTACGAGACGCATCCGGTGACGCTGGCCTCGCGGGTGGCGACGCTCGAGGAGCTGAGCGAGGGGCGGGCCGTCTTCGGCGTCGGGCCCGGCGACAGGTCGACCATCCGGAACCTCGGGTTCGACCACGACGACGCCCTGCGGCGCGTCCTGGAGACGTTCAAGATCGCTAAGCGCCTGTGGGCCGGCGAGCGCGTCGACCACGACGGCACCTTCCGGGCCGACGACGCGGGCCTGAACTACGACGTCGGCGACGACATCCCGGTGTACGTCGGCGCGCAGGGCCCGCACATGACGCGGATGGCCGCGAAACACGCCGACGGGGCGCTGTACAACGGCGCACATCCGAAGGACCTCGCGTGGGCCCGCGAGCAGGTCGCGGCGATGGCCGACGAGCGACCCGATTCGCGGGGCGAGTTCGACCTGGCGGCCTACGCCAGCGTCTCGGTTGCCGAGGACGCCGCCGCCGCCCGCGAGGCCGCCCGGCCGCCCGTCGCCTTCGTCACCGCGGGGTCGCCCCCGCCGGTGCTCGACCGGCACGGGCTCGACCACGGGACGGCCGACGACATCGGCGCAGCCATCTCCGCCGGCGAGTTCGAGCGGGCGTTCGGCCTGGTCACCGAGGCGATGATCGACGCGTTCTGCATCGCGGGCACGCCCGACGACGTCGCCGGGCGGACCGACGAACTGCGAGAACACGCCGACAGCGTCGTCTACGCGTCACCGCTCGGCCCGGACGTCGGGACGTCGATTACTCTGCTCGGGGCGGTCGTCGACCGCCTGACGGCGTGAGTAGCGAGAGGGCGGCCCCGAGCGAGAGGTAGCCGAAGGCCGCGACCGAAAGCGTCGTGATGACGGCCCCGACAAGCAACATCACGGCTGCCAGGGGGTCGTTGAGCGCGACGGTGAGGAACTTGCCCGGCATCTCCAGGACGCTCGTGACGAGTTCCGTGAGGAGTCCTTGCATGGGTCGACGTTGGCAGGGCCCCTACTTTGCGCTTCTGTTCGCTCTCGGCGTCGGGACAGGTATTTGCCGCGGCCGCCACGAGAGACGGTATGGTCGAAGACGCATCGCTCGACGACTTCCTGGGAAGCGGGGACGACGAAGACGAACAGGACACCGGCCCGACCGACCCGGAGACGAGCGAGGAGCCGGGAGCCGACGACGGGGCCGCAGATGGGAACCGGGCCGGGACGGAGCCGGCAGCGGCGGGTGCCGACGTAGCGGGGGCTGAGGCGGATGACGAGACAGCGTCAGTCGTCACGCCCGCGACGACGACCTACGCGTGGTCTGGTGAGGGGACCACGTGCGAGGCGTGTGGCGAACCCACCGAGCGACGCTGGCACCAGGACGGGGCGCTCGTCTGTCCGGACTGTAAAGAGTGGTGAGCCCGGTCGTGTGTGGGGCTGGTTCGCACCCAGCAAAGTTACCTGTATCCGCTCCCAAGGCGGGTGTACGACCGACCCGCACTCGACATGCGCAGGAACGACACGTCGCTGGGGGGCGTGAGCACGCCGCCGACCCACCGGTACGTTCCGCGGGCTGACACTTACCCATGACAGACACGGACACTTCACGAGGACAGCAGTCGGACAGCGCACTTCCCGACGCCACGCGGGTGGCGACGGACGTCATCGAGAACGTCGAGAAGGTCATCGTCGGCCACCACGACGAGATCGAACACCTCGTCGCGGCCGTGCTCGGCCGCGGCCACGTCCTCTTAGAGGACGTCCCCGGCGTCGGCAAGACGATGCTGGCCCGGGCCGTCGCCGCGTCCGTCGACGGGGCGTTCAAGCGCATCCAGTTCACGCCGGACCTGTTGCCGACGGACGTGACCGGTGTCAACGTCTTCAACCAGAAGACCCAGGAGTTCGAGTTCCGGCCCGGTCCCATCTTCGGCAACGTCGTGCTGGGCGACGAAATAAACCGCGCCCCGCCCAAGACCCAGTCGGCCCTGCTCGAGGCGATGGAGGAGGGACAGGTCTCCGCCGACGGGACGACCCACGCTGTCCCCCAGCCGTTCACCGTCATCGCGACCCAGAACACCGTCGAGCAGAACCGGGCCTACGACCTCCCGATGGCCGAGCTCGACCGCTTCATGACGAAACTGCACCTGGGGTACCCCGGCGAGCGCGAGGAGGCGGACATGCTCGGGAAGGTGGTAGGCCACCACCCCATCGAGGAGCTGTCGCCGGTGGCCAGTATCGACGCGCTCGCCGCCGCTCGCGACACCGTCGCCGGCGTGACCGTCGAGCAGTCGATCCGTGAGTACGCGACCCGGCTGGCCCGGTTCACGCGCGATCGGGCCCAGCTGGGCGTCAGCCCGCGCGGGAGCCTCTCGTTGCTCCGGGCCGCCCAGGGGCGGGCGGTGCTGGAGGGGCGCGCCTACGTCGTCCCGGACGACGTCCAGCGGGAGGCGCCCGTGGTGCTGCCACACCGGATACAGACCGACAGTAGCGACCAGACCGCCGACGCGCTCGTCGCCGAGGCGCTCGAGACCGTCGCCGTCGAATGAGACCGACCCGTCGCGGCGTCGGCGTCCTGTCCGTCGCCATCGCGGCCGTCGTCATGGGCCTGCGGTTCGGGCAACCGGGGCTGAACGCCGTCGCCGGCCCGCTGCTCGTCGCCGTCGTCGCGGCCGCCGTCCAGGTCCGCCTCGCGGGCACGCCGACCGTCGAGCGAGACCCGCCGCGACGGGGGTTCCCGGGCGACCGGCGTAGCGTCGAACTCGCCGTCGAGGGCAGCGGCATCGCGAGGCTGACCGACACCGTGCCCGAGGCACTCGGCGGGACGACGACGGTCAGGCGGTCGCTGCCGACGACCGTCGCGTACGAGGTGACCTACGAGCGCCGCGGCGAGCACCGCATCGGCCCCGTCGACGTGGTCCTGACGGACGTCCTGGGGCTGGTCCGGCGGGCGACGACCGTCGACGTCGTCGACGAGGTGCTCGTCTACCCGCCGGTCTACCGGATGGGCGGGCCGGACGCCTTCGCCCGGACGCTCGCGCCCGAACCCGAGGACCGGCAGGCGTTCGACCGTCTGCGCGAGTACGTCCCCGGCGATTCGCTGCGGGACGTCCACTGGAAGTCCAGCGCCAAGCGCGACGAACTGCTTGTCAAGGAGTACGACGACCGCCGGAACGACGACGGCATCCTCGTCGTCGGCGAGGCGACCCCCGGGACCGACGACGCGATGGCGGCGGCCGTCGCCACGGTAGCGATGGCGGCCCTGGACGGCGGTATCGCGGTCGAGCTGGCGGTCCCCGGCGGGTCGGTGCCGGTCGGCTTCGGCGACAGTCACCGGACTCGCCTGCTCGAAGTGCTCGCCGTCACGTCCCACGGAGAGACCGACCGGGCCGACGACGCCGACGTGCTCGTCCGGGCCGACGAGGACGGCGTCACCGTCGCCACCGGCGGCCGGAACCACCCCTTCGCCGACGTGACCACGGACACGGTGGCACCACTCGCCGGGGAGGGGCAGTCGTGAGTCCGTCGCTTCGCGAGCGCGTCGGCGAGCGGGCACCGGTGAGTCCGTCGCTTCGCGAGCGCGTCGGCGAGCGGGCACCGGTGAGTCGGACACGTGCCGTCGCGCTGCTCGCCGTCTCGCTCGCGCTCGGCGCGCCGCTGCGGACGCTGTTTCACCTGACGGACGTCGTCGGCTCGCCGACGCTGTTCCTGGTGGTCGTCGCGCTCTCGCTCGTAGTCGGGACGGCGCTGGCCCGGGTCGTCCGCCCCGCGCTGGCCGTCCTCGTCGGCGCCGTCCTGCTCGCCGGCGGCCTCGGGTGGTACATCGCGAACCTCGCGACCCAGCCGGCGGTCTCGGCACTGCTCGCGGACCTGGTGGCGCTCGTGACCGGGCGGTCGCTGCTGCAGATAGAGAACGTCAGACTGTGGGCGCTCTCTATCGCGCCCGCGCCGGTCGTCCTGACCTGGTACTTCGCCCTCCGGCGGTGGTACGTCACCGCGACGGCGGCGTCGGCGACCACGCTCGGGTTCCTCGTCCTGACAACGGACGCGGGTCTCGTCACGGCGCTGCTCGGCGTCGTCGGGGGCGTGGCGACCATCGGCTTCGGCACGCTCGATACCGTCGCACCGGCGACCTCGGTCGACGAGCGCCGGCGCGTCGACGGCCCGGTGTTCGGCGACGACGTGGCCAGCGACGACGGCGTCGACACCGGCCGCCGGGCCGTGCTCGAACAGCTCGCGGCCATCATCGTCCTGCCCGCCGTCCTGGCACGGGTCCCCTCCGTAGCCGGCCAGTCGCTGTCGTTCGCGGAGGCGGGCGAGCGGCCCACGATGGAGGGGAGCCTCCTCAGCGCGGACGAGTCCGTCGAGGTGCTGGGCTCGATCACGCTCTCGCCGGAGGTGCGGTTCACCGTCGAGAGCCCGGAGGCCCGCTACTGGCGGGTCGCGACGTACGACCGCTACACGGGCCAGGGCTGGGTCCGGACCGGGAACACAGGCGAGTACGGCGGCGGGCGACTCTCGGGGCCGCCGGGCGACAGCCGGACGCTCCGCCAGTCCTTCGAGGCGGAGTCGGACGTCGCGACGGTGCCGGCCGCCTGGAAACCGGTCCGGTACACCGGGGACGTCGACGTCGAGTTGACGACCCACGACGGGTTCCAGCCGACCCGGTCGCTGTTTGCGGGGGACCGCTACACCGTCGAGAGCGAGGTGCTCGTCGCGACGCCCCAGCAACTGCGGGCCGCCGGCGACGACTACCCGGCCGACGTCCGCGAGCGGTACACGCAGGTGCCCGAGAGCACGCCAGACCGGGTCGGCGAGCGGACGGCCGTCCTCACCGCAAACGCCGAGAACGACTACGAGGTGGCGCTGGTCGTCGAGCGGTGGCTCCAGAACAACAAGGGCTACTCGCTGGACGTGCGACGGCCGGACCGGAACGTCG
The DNA here is from genome assembly GCF_029338315.1 of Haloarcula regularis. Classification (GTDB taxonomy): domain Archaea; phylum Halobacteriota; class Halobacteria; order Halobacteriales; family Haloarculaceae; genus Haloarcula; species Haloarcula regularis. Next base: position 2,782,569 of record NZ_CP119794.1, on the reverse strand, counting down.
CCGACAGGTTCCTCTTCGGGATGGACGAGGGCTACTGCGTCTACTTCGCGACCACCATGGTGACCATGCTGCGCACGCAGGGAATCCCGTCCCGGTTCGTCGTCGGGTACACGCCCGGCCAGCGGGTCGACGAGGACCGCTGGGTCGTCCGCGGCCTCGACTCCCACGCCTGGGTCGAGGTGTACGTCCCCGACCAGGGGTGGGTCCAGTTCGACCCGACGCCGAGCGGCCCCCGCGAGAGCGCCGAGCAGGGCCGGCTCGAGGACGCCCGCGCCGCCGCCGAGTCCGGCATCGACACCGGCGAGACCAACGACACCGAGTTCACGGAGACGGAGACGCCGACGCCGCCGCCGCTGACCGAGACGAACGAGACGGCCACCCCGACCGAGTCCAACGGGACGACGTCGACGCCGCCAGGGGGCATCCAGACGCAGGCGGGGCCGGTCGGCGGTGCCGAGGCCGACGACGACGGCGGCTTCCGGATTCCGGACCTCCCCTCCCGGGAGGAGACGGCCCTGGGCCTGGTGGCCCTGCTCGGCGTGGCCGCGGGCGCCCGCCGGTCCGGCCTGGTCGACCACGTACGTCGGGAGCTGTGGCTCCGCTACCAGCGCCCGGAGGACCCCGAGACGGACGTCGAGGTGGCTTTCCAGCGGGCGATGTACGTCCTCGGGTCCCGGACGCGGCGGCGCGACCCCGGCGAGACGGTCCGGGCCTACCTCGAGGCCGTCGACGCGGACGACCGGATCCGCCGACTGGCGGCCCTCCGCGAGCGGACCCGGTACGCCGGCGAGGTCGACGAGGCCGTCGCAGCGGAAGCGGTGGAACTGGCCGACAGCGTCGTTGCCGAGCGCTAGACCGCCCCTGGCACCGTTCGGCCTCCCGACAATGTTTAATACGACCCTTTCGTACGGTTTGCTGTAATGTCGGAAGTCTGCTCGACGTGCGGGCTCCCTGAGGAACTCTGCGTCTGCGAGGACGTCGCCAAAGAGTCCCAGGAGATCAACATCCGCATCGACGAGCGCCGTTACGGTAAGGAGGTAACGATCATCGAGGGGTTCGACCCGAAAGACGTCGATATGGACTCGCTGTCCTCCGACCTCAAGTCGAAGTTCGCCTGCGGCGGCACGGTCGAAGACGGGCAAATCGAACTCCAGGGCAACCACACCGGTCGCGTCGAGGACTTCCTCCGCGACAAGGGCTACAGCGTCGCCTGATCTCCTGACCGACGATGGTTCTGCGGAAGCGATTCTCTAGTGCCGACAGTATTGTGGTCGGCGACGACGGCATGCGTTCGACACTGAGCGCGCCGTGCGTGCGAGCATCCGCCGAGCGAAGCGAGGCGGTTCACGGAATCGCTGCTGCGCGGCGATTCCGCCTTTTTCGCCCACGTTTTTGGGCGGGGGTTGAGCGCTCGCCGGCGGCGAGCGCGAACCCCCCGTCGAAAAAGGTGGTTTAGAAGAACTGAAAGAGGTCGTCGCGCTCGGCCTCGTGGAGGTGGTGGCGAACCGCCTCGTTCAGCGGGCCGATACTGCCGCGCTTGGCGCTGATGGGGCGATAGTCTCCTGCCACTGCTGCCAGGGCGGGTGCAGACCGAGCCGGTCACAGAGGTCGTTCAGGCGCTGGTCCTCGTCGTCGACCTTGTCCATCTTGTTGACCGCGACGACGGGTTCGACGCCGACCTCCCGGAGGAAGTGGAACATCTCGACGTCGTGGGGAATCTCGTCGGGCCCGGAGTGGCGGTCGATGATGTCGATCACCGACTTGCCATCGACGACGAGGATGCCGACGAGAATCTTCTCGGCGTTTGCCTCGACGTAGCGGACGACGTCGGTCTTGATCTGCTCGCGGACGTCGTCCGGGACCCCCTTCATGAACCCGAAGCCGGGCAGGTCGGTGACGACGAAGTCCTGGGGAGCCCAGTCGTAGTGGTTGGGCTTGCGGGTGACGCCGGGGCGCTGGCCGGTGTTGAAGGTGTGCCCGGTTATCTCGCGCATCAGCGTCGACTTCCCGACGTTGGAGCGGCCGACCAGCACCACCTCGGCGTCGCGGTCGGGGCGTGCGTCGAACATACCCGGGGTAGACGGCCGGCAGGGAAAAGCGCGTCAGTTCACGGCCGACCACCCCACGGGTTTTTGCCGGCGGGCGTCACAGCGAGAGACGTGCGGTTCGTCCAGATCACGATTCCGCGGGGCAAGCGCGAGGCGGTGCTCGGGGTCCTCGACGACGAGGGCATCGACTACGTCCTCACCGACGAGACGAGCAACCGCGAGTTCACCGCCGTCGTCACGTTCCCCCTGCCGACGAACGCCCTGGAACCGGTCCTCGAGGAGCTGCGAGCGGTCGGCATCGACGAGGACGGGCACACGGTGATAATGGACGCGAACACCGTCATCTCCAGGGAGTTCGACGAACTCGAGGAGCGCTACGCCGAGGAAGAAGACGAGGAGCGCATCGCCCGCGAGGAGCTCACCTCGAAGGCCGAGTCTCTCGCGCCGTCAGTGTCGACCTACACCCTGATGACGGTCATCAGCGCCGTCATCGCCACCGCGGGGCTCCTGTTGAACTCGCCGGCCGTCGTCGTCGGGTCGATGGTCATCGCACCGCTCATCGGCCCGGCGATGACCGCCAACGTCGGCACCGTCGTCGACGACCACGACCTGTTCGTCCGGGGGGGTCAAGCTCCAGGCCTTCGGCCTCGTGCTGGCCATCGCGAGCGCCACCGTCTTCGCGCTGGTCGTCCGGTACGGCAACGTCGTCCCGCCGCTCGCGGACGTCACCACCGTCGACCAGATCCGAGAGCGCGTCGCGCCGGACTTCCTCTCCCTGGTCGTCGCACTCGGAGCCGGTGCGGCGGGCGTGCTGAGCCTGACGTCCGGTGTCTCGACGGCGCTCGTGGGCGTCATGATCGCCGTGGCACTCATCCCGCCCGCGGCGACCGTCGGCATCGGAATCGCGTGGGGTCAGCCGCTCGTGAGCCTCGGGTCGGGCGTGCTCGTGCTGGTGAACATCCTCTCGATCAACCTCGCCGTCCTCGTGGGCCTCTGGTACCAGGGCTACCGGCCGGAACACTGGTTCCGCGAGGGGAACGCCCGGTCCGCGACAATAAAGCGCATCGGCGTCCTCCTCGCCGCGATAATCGTCCTCTCGGGGTTCCTGGGCGGGGTCACACTCGACTCGTTCCAGCGGGCGACGACCGAGTCACAGATCCAGACCCAGATTCGGGACAGCGTCGACCCGCCGCTGCGCGTCCTCGACGTCGAGGTCGAACAGACCAACACCGTCATCTTCCAGCAACCGCGCCGGGTGGTGGTCACCGTCGGTATCCCGCCCGACACCGACCCACCCGGCCTCGCCGGGCGGATCGACACGATCGCCGACAGTGCCGCCGGCGTCGACGTCGAGACCGAGGTCCGGTACACCGTCGTCGAGCACGCGTGACGTTCAAAATCGGGTTTGAGCGTCCGACGAGGTAAATATCTCGCGTGTCGATATGTCGGGTATGGCATCGAAACTACTGCCGGTCGTCGGCGTCCTGGCCCTGCTGGTGGCCGGCGCCGTCGGCTTCGCGGTCGCACAGAGTGGTGGCGCGCAGGCCGCCGAGAACGCCACCGTCAGCGTCAGCGCGGACGCCAGCGTCGAACGCAGCCCCGACCGGGCGACGGTCACCGTCGCGGCCGTCGGCCGCGGTGACACCGCCGAGGCCGCTCGCAACGCCGTGAGCGGTGACGCGGAGGCCGTCCAGCAGGCGCTTGCAGACGAGGGCGCGTCGGTCACCTCATCGCGGTTCAGCATCCACCCGGAGTACGAGCGCACCGAGAACGGGCGTGAACAGGTCGGCTACGTCGCGGTCCACACCATCGAGGCCGAGACCGACGACGTCGGGACCGTCGGGACGCTGATCGACGCTGCTGTCGACGGTGGCGCCGACCGCGTCGAGGGTATCCGCTACGAGCTGAGCGAGGAGACCCAGCAGGAGGCCCGCGAAGAGGCGCTGTCGGCGGCGATGGACCGAGCGCGGACCGACGCCGAGACGGTCGCCGCCGCCGAAGGCCTGGCCGTCGACGGGGTCGTCACCATCCAGACGAGCCAGCACGGCCGTCCAATCGTGTACGCGGAGGCCACGGCGGGCAGTGACGGCGGTGGCCGGACGGCCATCTCACCGGGTCCCGTGACCGTCGACGCGTCGGTGCAGGTCACCTACGAGCTCGGGTAGACGGACGGACAGTCACCCCGGCAAACCGGGGGCGAACTTTCATTTTCCCGGCGCCGGTGGTCCCACGCACAGCATGGTCTCGGGTGGCTCGCTCGTCCAGGTCGCAGTCATCGTCGTCTCCGTGCTCGGGTTGTGGGTGGGCGCGCGGCTCCTCGTCGACGCGGTCGTGCGGTTCGCAAGGCGCGTCGGCCTGTCGGACCTCACCATCGGCCTGACCGTCGTCGCGGCCGGGACGTCCACCCCGGAGCTGGCCGTCTCCGTCGACGCCGCGCTCAAGGGCCTGGGCGACATCGCCGTCGCGAACGTCCTGGGCTCGAACATCTACAACCTCGCGTTCATCCTCGGGGTCGTCTCGCTGGTGCGGGTCCTCCCCATCGCCGCGGGGCTGGTCCGCCGGGACGGCCTGGCCCTGCTGGCGAGCACCTTTCTGGGCGGCGTCGTCCTGCTCGACGGGACGGTGACCCGACTCGAGGGCGCGACGCTGGTCGCAGCCTTCGTCGCCTACACCGGCTACCTGCTCCGGACCGCGCAGTCGACGGACGAGGGGGCAACGTCGACGCCCGACGCGGCGGTGACGCGGGCGGTCACCGAGCGAGTGAGCTTCCGCGGCCGGGACGGGCTGTTGCTGGTCGGCGGACTGGCGCTCGTCCTCGTGAGCGGGGACTTCATGGTGCTCGCGGCGTCGGCGCTGGCACGCGGCGCGGGCGTCTCCGAGTGGGTCATCGGCGGGACGATCGTCGCGGCCGGCACGTCGACGCCGGAGTTCGCCGTCTCGGTGGTCGCGATTCGACGGGGGAGCCTCGGGGTCTCGGTCGGGAACGTCATCGGCAGCAACGTGTTCAACATCACGGGCATCGTCGGCCTCGCGGCCCTGGTCCGCCCGCTCACGGTGAGCACCACGCCGACGGGGACGCTCCTGTGGCTGGCCGTCGTGTCTGTCGTCATGGTCGCGGCGCTGTGGACCGGCAGAGTCCTGTCGCGACTCGAAGGGTCGTTGTTCGCCGCATCAGAACTGGTCCGGTGGACGCTTGGTCTGCTCGGCTGAGGCGACCTACTCGTCGTCGAACGGCAGTTCGAGTTCGTAGCCGACGGCGTCGACGGCGGCCTGCAGGACGGTATCGACGTTGTCGTCCTCGGTGACGCTCATGTAGTGGTCAGCCTCCACGTCGGTCGAGCGGTCGCTCTTGTTCGCGATCGTGAGGACCGGCACGTCGAACCGCGCGGCGATGGCGTCCCGGAGCGCGAGTTGCTGGTCGAGCGGGTAGCCACACTCCTCGCTGGGGTCGACGAGCACGAGCACGGCGTCGGCGAGGTGTTCGAGCGCGCTGACGGCCTGGGACTCGATCTCGTTGCGGTCCTCCGGCGGCCGGTCGAGGAGGCCCGGCGTGTCGACGAGCTGGTAGCGGATGCGCCCGTCCTCGAAGTGCCCGACGCGAATCTGCGTGGTCGTGAAGGGATAGGAAGCGATGGCGTTGTCGGCGCGGGTGACGTGGTTGACGAAGGAAGACTTCCCGACGTTGGGGTAGCCGGCGACGACGATGGCCGGTTCGTCGGGGCGGATGTCGGGGAGGACCTTCAGGGCGTCGCGGGCCTTCGAGACCGCGGTGAGATCGTCTTCGACCTCCTCGACCACGTCGGCCATGCGGGCGAACGCCTGCTTGCGAAGTTTGCGGGCGGTGTCCTTGTCACCACGGACGAGCCGGCCCTCGTACTCCTGGCGGATCTCCTTGGCCTTGCGGCCGGCCCAGGAGATCTCCGAGAGGTGCTGTTTCAGCGCGTCGATGCCGTCGTCGTCGTCCGCGGGGTCCGTCTCGCTGACGACCGCGTCGGCCAGTTCGACGTAGAACGGGTCCAGGTCGTCGATGGTCGGCCACGACTGGGCGACGTTCCCCAGGTTGTCCGAGACGATGTTCGAGGCCGTCATCAGCATCGACTGCTGGGCCTCCACGCCGTCTTTCGCGCCGCCGGCCCGCGTCGCCCGCGAGAAGGCCTTGTCGATGACCTCCTCGGCGGTCGGTGTCGTCGGGAGATTCTCGAAGGGATGGCTCATTGGACCGGAATAGACGACCAGCGCGTAAAAGCGCGTTCAATCGGCGGTCCGCTCGAGCCACGCTTTTGCCCGTCGAGTCCGCAGGCCCCGCTATGGCACACATCGACGCCGGCGAGGTTCTCCCGAACGAGCACGTCCGGAAGCAGGCGGCCGAGGGGCGAGTCACGCAACTGCATCGCGGCCACCAGTACGCCGAGGAGGGCGATACGTTCGACATCGACGGGCAGCGCTTCGAGGTGACCGACGTGACCCACCGGACGCTCGGTGACCTCACCGACGAGGACGCACAGCGTGAGGGGTCGGCCGACCTCGAGGCGTATCGCGACCGACTCGCTCGCGTCCACGACTCCTTCGAGTGGGACGACGACAGCGAGGTCGTCCGCCACCGGTTCGCTGCGGTCGAGGAGTGACGCGAGAGCGCGCCGCCGGCGAGCAATTCGTGGCGTGAAAACCGAGTCTGGAGGGGGCAGATAGTCAGCAGAGGCTCACTGCGCGCGACGGCGGGCCAGCACACCGGCCGACAGCAGCGCACCGAGCGCCGCGGCGACCCCGAACCCGGGGCCGGACGATCCGGTCGTGGACTGGGGCGGCGGCGTCTGCTCGCTGGCCGGTTCGGCGACCACGCGGAAGTCGTCGAGACTGGTGTTCGGCGCCCAGTTCGCGACGGTCCCCTCGGTGCCGGCGACGTCGGGTCGCGGAGTCACCGTCGAGAGGACGTAGCCGTCGGGTCGCGGAGTCACCGTCGAGAGGACGTAGCCGTCGGGCGCGGTAACGACGAACCGGTGCTCGGGGTCGAACGAGGACGCGAAGGGTTCGGTGAGCGTGACCCGGTCGCCCTCGACCGCGGCCAGGCCGGTCCAGGTCGCCGAGAGCGAGACGGTGCCGACCGACTCCGTCGCGTCGACAGTCACCGTCGCGTTCTCGACTGTCATCTGTCGACCGGTCGAGTCGGCAGTCGCCGCCGCGACCGCCCGGAGTCGCTCGACGAACCCGTCGCGGAGCGCGGCGGTCTTCGTCTCGTTGTCCCGCAGTTCGCGAAACGCCGCCCGCTGGCTCTCGGTGGTCAGGTCGAACGCCGACCGGAGGGTCACCGTCGCGGAGCCGTCCGTCTCGAGGTCGACGACGAACGCGTCCTGGGCGTGGCTGGTCCCGCTCGCGGTCCCCACGGGACCGACCAGGCACCCGACGAGCAGGACGGCGAGAGCGAACGATGCGACGCGCCGTCGCGTCTGTCCACCGGCCCCGATCATCTATCGTCCTCTGGTTCCTCGGTCTCCTCGTCTTCAGGCTCCTCCGTTTCTTCTTCCTCGGGTTCCTCGGTCTCCTCCTCTTCGGGGTCTTCGCTCTCTTCTTCTTCAGGCTCCTCGGTCTCCTCCTCTTCGGGCTCTTCGCTCTCTTCTTCTTCAGGCTCCTCGGTCTCCTCCTCTTCGGGCTCTTCGCTCTCTTCCTCTTCAGGCTCCTCGGTCTCCTCCTCTTCAGCCTCGTCGCCCCCGGACTCCGCGTCCTCGCGCTCGACCTCGCCGTCGGGACCGTCGGTCAGGACCAGCGAACCGTTCCGGAGTTCGTACTCGAACTCGGCCTCGAACTCGCCTTTGACGATCTCGACGTCGAGTTCCTCGGCGCCGCTTGGCACGTCGAACGCGACCGCCCCGTCGCTGTCGGAGGTCCCGACCTGCCGGTCGTTGGCGTAGACGACGGCGTCGGCGACGCCACGGTCCTGGTAGGTGAGCGTCACCGTGACGGTCCCGTCCGAAAGCGCGGTGTCGGCACGGAGGTCACGGAAGACCTCGTTCTCGTCTTCGCCGAGTTCGAACTCGAGTTCGCCCTCGCCGGCGGTGAGTTCGGCGTCGCCGCCCTCAGGGAGCGTCACCGAGACGAGTCCGTCGGCGTCGGTCGTCCCGACCGGCTCGCCGTTCAGCGAGACGGTGACGTCGGCGGCGGGCTGACCGTTCTCGAGCGCCTGGACGGTGATGGTCTCGGAGGCGGCGACGGTGCCGTCGGCCACGACCAGCGCCAGTTCGCGCTCGTCGCCCTCTCGCTCTTCTTCGGTCTCGTCGTCCTCACGGTCTTCTTCGGTCTCGTCGTCCTCACGGTCTTCCTCGCGCTCCTCGGCTTCCTCGCTCGGTTCGATCTCCTCTTCGATACGGAAGACCTCGCCGGTGGAGCCGTCGACGCGGATCTCGGCCTCACCGGTCCGGTTGGCCGTCCGGAAGCCGAACTCGAACTTGTAGTAGCCGCTGTCCTCGTGGACGCTGGCCTTCCCCAGTCGCCACGTCGCGTCGGCCTGCGTCGAGAGGGCGCTTCGTGCGGTGTCGAGTGCGTCGGCCTGGCTCGTCGTCAGCGAGGTGTCGCCGTCCGTGGGGCGGGTGATCTCCCGCGAGAACTCGCCGTCCTCGCCCTCGACCTCGATCTCGAGCCCGTCGGCGGTCTCGAGTTCGATCTCGCCCTCGCTCGTCCCGGTGAACCGCTGGAGGAGCGCCGCCGCGCCGGCACCGCGGACGCTGTCGAGATCGTTGACTGCGGCCCGAAGTTCGGTCTGGTTGAACCCGGCCGCGCGGAGTTCGAGTTTCGAGACGTCGTCGAGTCGGTCCTCGAGTCGGTCGTGGCTCTCGGCGAGGTTCTCCGCCCGCGCGTTCAGCGTCGCGATGCGCTGGGCGTACTCCGAGCGCGTGAGTTCGCCGGCCTCGTAGGCCTCGGTTGCGTTCTCGTAGTCGTCGCGGATGGCCTCGGCTCGCTCGGCGAGCCGGGTACCGCGCTCGGCGACGACCTCGGCGCGTCGCTCGTCCGAGCGACTCTCGTACTCGACCTCGAACTCGGTCTCGTCGACCTCGCTCTGGACGTCGTCGCTCGTCGCCGACAGCACCGTCGAGAGCTGCTGGCCGGTCGTGACGTTCACCGTCTCGTTGCCCGCAGACTGTGCCTGCACGCCCGGCCCATCCAGCAGTGCCGCCGCACCCACCGGCACGCCGGCGACCACGACGAGCGCCGCCACGAGAGCGGCCGTGAATCTGGTCCATTCCATACCCATCCCATGCAGCCAGCCCACTATCAACCCGGACGACCGTTGCGCTCGTTCCCGCCGGTTTTCGGACGCTTGCGGACGTTTGCAGACGCTTGCATCGGCCCGCAGTCGTGCGGTTTTCGAACGTGTCGTCGTTTCGTCACTTGGAGCGTCGGAAACATACTTGATTGGGCTGGGGCTATACCCACTCGATGGATGGCACGCGGGTCGTGGGAATCGTGCTGGTCGCGCTGCTCGTCACGCAGGCGGGGGCGGCCCAGACGCTCCCGGACACGGACAACACGGTGACGCGGATCTCGGTCGCGGCCGACGGCGACGCCGAGTGGACGGTCACCGTCCGGACCCGCCTCCACGACGAGTCAGACGTCCAGGCCTACCGGACCTTCCAGGAGCGGGTCCGCGAGAACAGGTCGCGGTATCTCGGCCCGTTCCGCGACCGCCTCACCGGCGTCGTCGCGACGGCGGCCGACGGGACCGGGCGGTCGATGACCGCCGAGAACTTCGCCATCTCGACGCGCGTCCAGCAGGTGCCCCGACAGTGGGGCGTCGTCGAGTACACGTTCACCTGGACGGCGTTCGCACGGACCGACGGCGACGCGCTGGTCGTCGGCGACGTCTTCGACGGCGGGCTGTTCATCGCGCGCAACGACACGCTGGTCGTCACCGGACCGCCCTCGTACGGCGTCGCGGCGGTGACGCCGACGCCACAGACCCGGGAGGGCGAGACGGTCAGCTGGGTCGGCCCGCGGGAGTTCGCCGACAGCCGGCCACAGGTGCGGTACGCGCCGCAGGCGGAGCGTGACGTCACGTCGACGGGGCAGCCGCTCGCCGGCCGACAAGTGGGCGTCGCCCCGTTTGTCGTCGGGGCGCTCGGCCTGGCCGTCGCCCTCGTCGGCGCCGTCCTCTACCGGCGCCGACGCAAGGGCGGTGTCAGTACCGACGACGCCGGCGCTGGGACAGCGGCTGAGGCGGGGGCCGCGCCCATCCAGACAGACGGCGACCGCGTCGTCAGACTGCTCGAAGAGCGTGGGGGGCAAGTCAAGCAGTCGGCGATCGCGGAGGCGTTCGACTGGTCGGCGTCGAAGACGTCCCGGGTCGTCTCGGACCTGACCGACGACGGACGTGTGGAGAAACTCCGTATCGGCCGCGAGAACGTCGTCTCGCTGCCCGACGAGCGCGAGGAGTGAGGCGAGTGTCGGTCCGACGACGCTTACCGTCGCTCGGCCAGCTCCGCCCGCAGGTCCGAGACGTCCGTGTCGCGACCACTTTTTCGGCCTCGGGGTCGCTTCGCGACCCACTCGCCGAAAAACGTGGGGAAAAACCGACCGCTCCCGCCGGTCGCGGTCGGTCCGACGCTGCTTACCGCCGCTCGGCCAGCTCCGCCCGCAGGTCCGAGACGTCCATGTCTTTCATCGCCAGCAGGACCAGCATATGATAGACGATGTCGGCGGCCTCGTGGGCCAGTTCGTCGCGGTCGTCGTCTTTCGCCGCGAGGATGAGTTCCGTGGTCTCCTCGCCGAGTTTCTCCAGGACGGCGTTCTCGCCTTTCTCGTGGGTGAACAGCGAGGCCGTGTAGGAGTCCTCGGGAAGCGTCTCCTTGCGGTCCTCGATGACGGCGAACACTTCGTCGATGACGTCGTCGCTCATACCTCCGACTCGACGGGTGGCCCCTTCAGGCCGTCGCTACGCCTCGACAGTCCGGAAGAAGGCGAGGTCGTGGATTCGCGAATCGGGGGTCAGCTCGGGGTGGAAGGAGGTGCCGACGACGGGGCCGTCGCGGATGGCGACCGGGCGGCCGTCCCACTCGGCGAGCACCTCGACGTCGTCGCCGACGCTGTCGATGACCGGTGCGCGGATGAACACGCCGGGGAAGGGGTCCTCGAGGCCGGTGACCTCCAGTGGTGCCTCGAAACTGTCCTTCTGGCGGCCGAAGGCGTTGCGCTGGACGGTGGCGTCGACCAGACCGAGCGTCTCGACGCGGTCGTCCTGGGCGTCCGTCGCGGCGACGATGAGGCCGGCACACGTCGCCAGCACCGGTTTGCCGGCCGCGACGTGGGCCTGGATCTCGCTGGAGATGCCCTCGCGCTGGACGTGCCGGGAGATGGTCGTCGACTCCCCGCCCGGCAACAGCAAGACGTCACAGTCGGGGACCAGTCCCGCGGTCCGAATCTCCACGACGTCGGCGTCGTCGCCGTGGGCCGCAGCCGCGCGCTCGATGGCCGCCGCGTGCTCGGAGACGTCGCCTTGGACGGCGAGGACGCCAGCCCGGATAGTCATGATCCGGGATAGGGAATCGAACGCGAAAAACGACTCGGATTGTACTTTCGGGACAGCGTTGCCGACGGGAGTGGACGACTGCACGGCCCGACCCGTCCACGCGCGAAAGAATGCTACCGACAGGGTCGACGGGCGGTGTCCGGCGTCGTAGCATCGCGTCGAAACGGCCACGCGGGTGCCAAACCGTTAGGTAGCACCGCTCCTTGCTTCGACCATGGCCAAGAGACGGCAGGACCCCGTCGAGGCGAACGCCGGTTCGTCGGTCGACCTCTACGAGATAACGGACTGGGAACCACGCTCCCTGCTCGACCGCTTCCTCCACTGGTTCTACCACGCCGCGCTGTGGACGGTCCGGAGCCTGGTCGTCGTCGTCGCGGTGGCGATCCTCGTCCTCCAGTTCGCGTTCGGGAGCCTCGGCGCCATCGGCAACCAGCCGGTCTTCGCGGGGATGGCGGTGCTCTCGGCGGTGCCCGCGCTCCTGCTGGCGGCCTACGTCTGGTACGCGGACGTGACCACCTCGGAACCGCTGACCCTGCTCGTGGGCACGTTCTTCCTCGGCGTGCTGTTCGCGGGCTTTGCCGGCCTGCTCAACGTCTTCCTGGGCGGGCCGGTCCAGGCCATCGGCTCGGGGTTCGGGCTGGTCCCCTACGTCGGGCAGGTGGTCGTGTTCTTCGTCGTGGTCGGCCCCGTCGAGGAGAGCGTGAAACTGCTGGCAGTGCGCCTCTATGCCTTCCGTGACGACCGCTTCGACGCGGTCATCGACGGCGCGGTGTACGGCGCCGCGGCGGGCCTGGGCTTTGCGACCATCGAGAACGCGCTCTACATCACCCAGCAGACGGAGATGGTCGGCGGGTCGCTGCAGGCGTTCGCCGAGAGCGGCGACATCGCGGCGGTCCGGGCGCTGGCGGGGCCGGGCCACGTCATCTACTCGGCGTTCGCGGGCTACTACCTGGGCCTGGCGAAGTTCAACCCCGAGAACGCCGGCCCCATCGTGCTGAAGGGGCTGCTCATCGCCGCGCTCATCCACGGAACGTACAACTCGCTGGTCGGCCCCGTCTCGGGCATCCTCTCGGCCGTCTACAACGTCAACCCGTTCGTGGCCTTCTTCGGGTTCGTCATCGTCTTCGACGGCGTCTTCGGCCTCCTCCTGCTGAAGAAACTCGACGCCTACCGGCAGGCGTACGCCAGCGCCCACGCCACCGACGAAGTCGGGCCGGCAGCCGAGCCGACGGAGTTCGACCCCTAGCAGAGCTGTTCGACGTACTTCGCGACGACGTCCACCTCGAGGTGGACCGGGTCCCCGACCGACTTCGTCGAGAGCGTCGTCTCGCGGTAGGTCGTCGGGATGATGGCGACGTCGAAGGCGTCCGCGTGCCGGTCGGCGACGGTGAGACTGATGCCGTCGACCGTGATCGACCCCTTCTGGACGAGGTAGTCGCGCTGGGCCTCGGGCAGCGAGAAGGTGTAGGTCCAGTCGTCCCCTTCCTGCTCGATGGCCAGCACCTCGGCGGTGGCGTCGACGTGGCCCTGGACGACGTGGCCGTCGAAGCGGCCGTCGGCGGGCATCGCCCGTTCGAGGTTGACCGTATCGCCCGCCTCCAGGGTGTCGAAGTACGTCCGGGCGAGCGTCTCACGGGCGAGGAAAACCTCGAAGTACTCGCCGTCGACGGCGTCCTCGACGGTGAGACAGGCCCCGCTCACGCTGATGGACTGGCCCGCCGAGAGCCCGGAAAAGGGCGTCCCGATGCGGACCCGCCGGCCGCCCTCGTCGTCTACGACTGCCTGGACTTCGCCGGTCGCCTCGACGATACCGGTGAACATACCTCTCGTAGGTAGCCCGGCGTCCAAAGGCCTTCGTTCCGGTTTCTAGAAATTACTCGGAATCGAGTGAAGTTTTTTACACCAATATACACAAGAAATATAATCGTGCCGCGAGTCACTACTGGTATGGCCGAGGCAGACCCGTCCGTCGAGCGGACCGAAGACGACGACTGGAAGACCCGACACGCACGGGTCAGACCACGCGCGGACGCCAGCGAGGAAGCGCGCCGGAGCGAGTTCCCGGAATCGACGGACGACGACTGGGCGCTCCGTCACGCGGAGACGAGACGGCAGTCGTAGGCGGCGACGCGAGCGCACCAGAGAAAACGCGAGCGGACTGCTTACTGCTGGAGGACTTCGACACCGACGAGCTCGGCGCCCGTGAGCGCGCGGATGTACGCGCCGCCGGCGATGGAGACGTGGTCGAAATCGGCCTCGTCGAGCCCGTACATGCCGATAGCACGCGAGGTGTCGCCGCCGCCGACGACCGAGAAGCAGTCCGTGTCGGCGATGGCCTCGAGGACGCCGACGGTCCCAACCGAGAACGCCTCCATCTCGAAGACGCCCAGCGCGCCCTTCAGGAAGACGGCCTCCGAGTCGCGGATGACCGGCGAGTACTCCATGACCGTCTCCGAGCCGACGTCGAGGAAGTCGATGGCGGCGTCCTCGGGGATGTCCTCGACGGCGATCTCCTCACGGCCCGTCCTCGCCCTCGTAGGCCATGTCGACGGCGAGCGTTATCTGGTCGCCCCGTTCCTCGAGCATCTGCTCGATCTTGTCCTCGTTTGCCTCGTACTGCTCGTCGTAGAGATCCGTGTCGCCGACGTCGTAGCCCACCGGGTACCCTTCCGCGCGCAGGAACAGCTGGCCGGCGACCCCGCCCAGCAGGAAGTCGTCGACCGTCTCGCCGAGGTGGGTCATCACGTCGATGACGTCGGTGGCCTTGGTCCCGCCGACGACCATCGTCACCTGCCCGTCGAACTCGCGCTCGGCGATAGCGGTGTTTGCCTCGTACTCGGTCTGCATGACGCGGCCCGCGTAGGCCGGCAGGACGAGCGGGAAGCCCACGAGCGAGGCGTGCGAGCGATGCGCCGCGGAGTACGCGTCGTTGATGTAGGCGTCGAAGTTCGGGGCGAGGGTCTGGACGAACTCAGTCTCGGCCTTGACCTCGGGGTCCTCCTCGGGCAGTTCGTCCTCGCACATCCGCGTGTTCTCTAAGACGAGCACGTCGCCCGCCTCGAGAGCGTCGACGGCCGCCAGCGCCTCCTCGCCGTAGGTGTCGGCGACGAAGTCGACGTCGTGGCCGACGTGGTCGGCGAGGATGGCGGCATGCTGTTCGAGCGAGACGAAGTCGTCGCCGCCCGGCCGGCCCTGGTGGGCGAGCACGGCGACGGCGAAGTCGCGGTCGACGAGTTCGCGGATGGTCTCGGCGTGGCGTTCGAAGCGACGGTTGTCCTGTACCTCGCCGTCCTCGACCGGCGAGTTGAGGTCGAGACGCACGAGGACGCGCTGGCCGTCCTCGAGGTCGTCGAGCGTCTGGAAGGTCATGTACGCGGACCCACGACTGGGGGACCTTTAGAGATTGTGTAGTCGACCGACGGGCGACGAAATCGGGACACAGCGAGCCGTGATGTCGTCGGTCACGCGACCCTTATCTCCGGCTAGTGGCTAGACTAGAGGCATTGAGTAAGGATACACTCGACATCGCAGGCCTCCCCGACGACCTCGGACTCATGGCGGACCTCGACCGCGCACAGCAACGCGTCAGGATGACCGTCAATACCCGCCGCTACGGCAAGGCGGTGACCGTCGTCGACGGGCTCGACCCGAAGACCGTGGACCTCGACGAGCTCGCCTCGACGCTGAAGCGGACGCTCGCCGTCGGCGGAACCGTCACGGACGACCGCATCGAACTCCAGGGCAGACACGGTGACCGGCTCCGAGAGGCGCTGGCTGCCGAAGGGTTCGACGTAGAAGCCTGAGACGGCGGTTCGTCCGTCCGCTGACGGCGCTCCCGCTCACGACCTGGAAAGAGAGAGAAGACAGTGCGACTTACTGCTCGGTGATGTACTCGGCGACGTCCAGCATCCGGTTGGAGAAGCCGTACTCGTTGTCGTACCAGGTGAGGATCTTCGTCATCCCGTTGACGACGTTCGTCGACTGGAGGTCGACCTGCGTGGAGTAAGGGTCACCCACGATGTCCGAGGAGACGACGTGCTCGTTCGTGACGCCCATGACGCCCTCGAGGTAGCCCTCGGCGGCGTCCTCGAACGCGGCGTTGACGTCGGCCTCGGTCACCTCGTCCTGCAGGTCGACGACGAACTCCGTGATGGAGCCGTTCGGGACCGGGACGCGGATGGCCATCCCGTCGAGCTTCCCATCCAGCTCGGGCAGGACCTCGGTGGTCGCCTGGGCGGCGCCGGTCGAGGTCGGGATGATGTTCTCGGCGGCCGCGCGGCGGCGGCGGGGCTTGCCGTTCGGGCCGTCGATGAGGTTCTGCGATCCGGTGTAGGCGTGGACGGTCGTCAGCTGGCCCGACTCGATGCCGAACTCGTCGTTGAGCACCTTCGCGACCGGCGTGATTGAGTTGGTCGTACAGGAGGCGTTCGAGACGACGTCCTCGCCGTCGTACTCGTCGTGGTTGACGCCGTAGACGATCTGCTTGACCGGCTTCTCGCCTTTCGGCGGGGCCGAGATGAGCACCTTGTCCGCGCCGGCCTCGAGGTGCTGGCTCGCGTCCTCGTAGGTGCGAAAGATGCCGGTCGCCTCCAGGGCCACGTCGACGTCCAGGTCGTCCCAGGGGAGCTCCGTCGGGTCGGTCTCGTGAAAGACGCCCGCCTCGAAGTCGGTGCCCTCGACGGTGAGGACGCCGTCGTCGACGCTCGCACCCGCCAATTTGCCCATGACGGTGTCGTACTTGGCGAAGTAGTCCATCTCCTCGTCGTCGATGACGTCGTTGACGCCGACGAGCTCGACGTCGTCGTTCTCCAGCGAGGCACGGAATACGTTGCGGCCGATCCGGCCGAAGCCGTTGAGGCCAACGCGAACTGGGTCGCTCATACCGTCTGAAAAACGTCCGGTCTGGAGTAAAGTATTTTCGAAGTTGAACTCGGATGTGTGTAAATGATTGATTTCGCCCAGAACCTATCATCGATACACAACCACCGCACGACCACAGGTAGTTCACCCGACAGAAGGCTTTTGAGACGGTCGCTCGTACGATACCCCACTGATGAGACGCGACGATAGAGACGACCCCTTCGACGAGTTCTTCCGGGAAATCGAACGGATGATGAACGAGATGATGGGGGCGGAAGGGGACGTCCACATCGACCGGAACGCCACACCCGACGGGGGGAACCTACACGTCGACGTCCACGAGACCGAGGCGGAGATCCGCGTCGTCGCCGACGTCCCCGGCGTCGACAAGGACGCCATCGACCTGAAGTGCGACGGGACCGCGCTCACCATCGACGCGAGGAGCGACCAGCGCGAGTACCACGAGCGGCTCTCGCTGCCCGCCCGCGTCGACGAACACTCCGCGTCGGCCACCTACAACAACGGCATCCTCGAGGTCACGTTCGACCGCGAAGAGGACTCGGCCGACATCGAGCTCTAGAGACCGCTTTCCCTCGGTCGGGAGCCCGTCGCGCGCTCGTGATGACCGACGATCCGAGAGTGGAGCCGCTAAAGGCGGTCGCCAGCGGCGCTCCGGAGCGGTGAGCGCCTGGTCCGCATCGGCGACGCTGTGTGCGATTCCGCCGGGTCACTCGCCGGGACAGCCGAGCTCGTACTGGTTCGTCCGCGCCTCGGCGGGCAGCTCGACCGAGACCGGGTCGCCGTAGTCCGCGAAGGTCGTCGTCATGGTCGCGGTCGCCGAATTGTCCCCCTTCGAGACGGTGAACCGGAGTTCCGTCCGGAGCAGTCGGCCAGTGTCGGCGTCGATCCAGGCTCGCAGTTCGGGGTCCTCGATGCTCGGTCCGCCGAACACCGGTTGCGACCGGTCCTCCCGGTACTCTGTCAGCGCCTCGACGGTCGGTTCGCCGGTGACGACAACGGCCCGCTCGCCGTCGACGGATTCGGTGCCGTTCCAGTAGAGCGAGCCAGACTCCAGCAACGAGAGCTGCCGGGCGGCGGGGGTCTGATTCAGCCAGCGGTCGTCCTCGGCCGGATCCTCGACTGCCCAGCCGTCCCACGGTGGCGCACACTCCCGGTAGACAGTCCGGTTCAGCACGAACGCGCGGCGTGACTCGCCGTCGCTTGTGGCCTGCTGGTACATCGCGCGGTCAGCGACGTCGACGGCGCCGGTCAGGTCGACGTCGACCCGCTCGGAGCGGCCGTCGGCGGACGTGGTGACGGTCATGTGTGATTCGAAGCGATACGACTCGGTCGCCTCGAGCGCGTCCGTCGCGTTGTCGAGCGCCCCGACGGCACGCGCCTCGCGTGTGTGGTCAGGGGCAAGCAGCGAACAGCCAGCAGTCAGTACACAGACGACCAGCAGGGCGTGGAGGGCAGGGCGGGCCATGGGCGGGCGATTGCGTCGCACTGGTACTTATGTGTCCCGACGGCGCTGCCGGCGGTGGGTACGAGAGCCACGGTCGTACCGCGGGCCCGATCAGTCCCGGGCTAAACACGTTGCGTGTGCAGGCCCGTGCTATTTGCCCCTCGGCACCGAACTGGAGACCACGCTATGGCCACGATAGATCTGCAGTCCGCCAAGCGGATCGGTGTCGTATCGACGGTCGTCGACGCTGCGTTCGCGTTCGCTCGTGGACGCAAGAAGAGTGGACTCGTGCTCCTCGGCGCGGCTGCGCTCTCGTCCCGGGTCCCCGGGCTCGGGGCGGTGGTCTCGCTGTTCCTTCGAGTCGTCCGGTGGGTGCGTTGATTCCGTCACCCGTATGGTCGACGTCGCTGGCCACCTCGGCATGGCGTTGCTCTGGCTCGCGCCGGCGTGGATCGTCCTCGACCGGCCTGAGACGGCGGGCACCTTCGTCGCGTCGGGCTTCCTCTTCGGGATGTTTCCGGACGTCGACCTCGCCATCAGCCCGATAGTCCCGACGGTCAAGCACCACGGGGTATTCCACACGGTGGCGGTCGTGACGGTGCTGGCCGCAGTCGTCGGGCCGCTGGTCGGGAGGCTCGTCGCTTACCTCGGCGGGCGTCGGGAGCTGCTCTCGACGCAGGCCGAAGCGACCGCCTCCCGGTTCGGGTTCTTCGCGGTCTGGGTCGCGGGACTCGGCCACATCTTCGCAGACGTGCTCTCGGCGCCGGACGTCTCCGAGGCGATCGAGCCGTTCTGGCCGCTCTACCGGCAGCCCCTCGGCGTCGACGTCGTCTGGTACAACGACCCCTGGGTCAACTGGGGGCTGTTGGCCGCCGGCATCCTCGTCAACCTGGGACTGTACGCGTACCGGCGGTGACCCGCTCGCAGTCTCGCTCACCTGTCCCGGGCCGTCGTCCGAATCAGCGCCGCCAGCCGGTCCCAGAACCCGTCCTCGTACTTCGTCGCGCTGTCGATGGTCGGCCGGGCGTTCGTCTCGTTGACGACGGCGCGGTCCTCGCTGACCAGCAGGTCGACGCCCAGATAGGCGACATCGAGGACCTGGGCTGCTCGCTCGGCCAGCGCCCGGAGCTCGTCCGGCAAGGCGACCCCCTCGGCGACGGCGCCCCGGTGGACGTTGTGCTTCCAGCGGCCCGCCTGGCTCGCGTCGGCAGGGAGTCGCCGCTCGACGGCCCCGACGTACTCGCCGTCGACGACCATCGCCCGGTAGTCCGTCGCGTCGGCGATGACCTCCTGGACGAGGAACGACTGGTCGCCGGTCGCGCGGTAGTCGTGGACCAGCGAGAGGTAGTCACAGATTCCCAGGAAGGAATCCAGATCGTGGGCCTTCGCGACCCCGACGCCCCGGGTCGTCGAGTTCGGTTTGACGACGACGGGCGGTCCCAGGCGCTCGAAGGTCGTCACGAGGTCGGCCTCGTCGACGGGGTTCGACACCATGACTGTCTCGGGGACCGGCACGTCGGCCCGCCCGAGGCGGGTAAGGACGTCGGCCTTGTTGCGCGAGCGCAGGATGGCCTCGCGGTCGTTGACCCACGGCACGTCGAGATAGGCGTCGGCGACGGCGCCCTCCATGATGCGCGTCGGATAGACAAAGCCCACGTCGAAGTCGTCGAAGGGGTTCTCCGAGAGCGAGATGGCCCGCTCCTTTGCCTGGACGTGGCCCACCTCGATACCGCGGGCAGAGAGCGGGGCGCCCAGCCGCTCGTAGGTCTCGGCGTTCGTCGCGACGGCGAGGGTCAGCATCGCCCGTCGGTTGGGGCGGTCGGTACAAAGACCTGTCTCAGGGTGTCGGGATCGGAGAGCTCGGTCGAAATTTTCGCGATCCGACACCTCCTGCGTCGTGGCTGTCGAGAGAGCAGTCACACGGGACTGCGACTGGGGCCAAGCGAGGTACCACTATCAAGTCTGCCAGTCAACGAGCTTCTCGAAGCCGTAGGTAAATCCGAGGAAGACGACGGCGAACACGAACCAACGGAAGACATCGAAGGTCCCAGTGAACGCGAGAACGTTGAATATGTACGAGAGCGACGCACCAACAGACGCAGCGATGTAGAGGGTACGTCGGCTTTCCATGCAGTCGCTTCTACCGAGCGTGAAGTAATCCTTTCCTAGTGAGTTACACGAAATCCGACTTACTCACGTCAAAGAATATATCCTTACTGCGCCGCCAAGTCGTGATAATGACCAGCTCCGATGATCCTCATAATTTACAACGATTCGTTGACGCACAGGACCCTGTGATAGAGCAGGTGAAACGAGAACTGCGATCAGGCCGCAAACAGAATCATTGGATGTGGTTCATCTTCCCGCAGGTCGAGGGACTCGGCAAGAGTCCGAGGGCCCGGAAGTATGCGATATCGTCACGAGAAGAGGCGGAAGCGTATCTGGCCCATCCTGTATTAGGGCAACGGTTGCGAGAATGTACGGAGATAACGAACGGAATCGAAGGACGCACAGCGAACGAGATATTTCGCTCACCCGACGACATGAAGTTCCGTTCGTCGATGACGTTATTCGATGCTGTCGCAGATGATCCGACTCCGTTCCGGACGGCTCTGAAAAAGTACTACGATAATAAAACAGACGAAAACACACTGGAGTTTCTTTCAGATTAACACCAGTATCGGGCCAAGAGCTACGGTGTAACCGATAGGAACGCCTCAGTTCCCGTTGATAATTCAGCGGTCCGAAACGACGGCGACGCTGGAAGAGTAGTCCCCCGTATCGACTGATTCTCCGTCTTGACTGTGGGCGGAGGGCTGCTGACCGGCTTGCGTACCGTATGCAGCACGGCCTCGACAATCTGCTAGGCCTGTCAGTACCGCCGTGCAAGATACAGAGGAGATAGTCAGCACCCTGCCGTGTTTAGCTGTCGCCACTGCCTTTTCCTGCATGGTGGGCGTCGATGCCGAACAACAAGCCAGCGAGGAACAGCAGCTCGTTCCCTTGGTAAAAGTTCTGAATCACGTAATCGACAAGTCCGATATCCGGCGCGGCGATGCCGAAGATCACCAAAACGAGCGCGATGAGGGCCGCGAGTCCGGCAATCGCTCTGATAATGACACCGGAGAACAATCCAACGACGAATACCACAATCGCTGAAAACAAACTCATGTTGGTGTCAGTTCGAATCGCACTGAAGTATAGATGTCTCTACGGTCCATGCGATAGCTGAACTCTATCGTTCGACCGGCTCGATGCCCCTTTGCAGTGGGACGAGAAAGCGCTCACAGCAGTACAGGTGGGTCAGTTCCCTAGTCACTGTTATGGATAGGCACCGATGGGTGATACGCGCTGTGTATCTCACACGGCGTCAGAGAACCCCGTTGTGTGTGACAGGTATGTACAGAGAGCTACAATTGGCAGCCGGAAGGTCGGTGTGTTACTGAGAGACGCGGCGGGTTTGTACTCGAGGCGACCCCACCAGAAGCCAACAACGCGACATCGGTACGTTACGCGTTATCACACCTTTCCTGAGGGCGCATCGTGCAGGCCACTCACTCCGGTTCGTCGTCCTGGAGTCGCGCGATCTGAACCTCCAACCGACCGACGTTCCGCTCGATTCGGTCCAGCCGTTCGCTCACACTGCCGCCCGAGCGAATCCGGAGGAGAAAGTAGCCGAGGCCACCCAAGAACCCAACGAGAACCAGTGAACTGCTTCGGGGTCAAGCCCCGAGGCTTCCCGTGGATTAGTCGGACACACCTCGAATACCATTGGGATGATGCCCTATAGCAGTATCCGAGGTCACGGTCGAGGCGTCCACAGCCCCCGATGCCTGCCGTCGCACCTTCCGAACTTGGGGAAGGCTGTTGAGAGCAGGCACATTCCAGTCCTGATGCTTCTTGATGCCTTTCACGGCGATATTGACGCTTGCACCACGGTCGCTGTGGTCTTGGTGGGAACACGACCGACACTTGAATCGCTTGTTACGGTTCGCCCGCTCCGTGTGTCCACACATCGGACACTGCTGACTCGTGTATTCAGGGTCAGTCCACGCCGTTGGCACGCCCTCGAAGGCGGCTTTGTACGACGTGTAGTATTGGAGCGCACGGAACGGAAGGTGGTGCAAGCGTCGGTTCATCCGCGTGCCGTAGTCGATACTGTCGCGCATCTCTTTGAGGTCTTCAAAGACGATGCACGGTTTCTCGAACTGCTGGCTCCACTCCACGATGTGACGGCTCACCTTGTGGAGTCGGTCACGGACGAACCGTTCTTCCCGACCGTCGAGCGTATCGTGCATACTCGGTTTCTCGGCGTTCTGCACCCGCTTTCGCATCGTGAAGTAACGGTGTCTCTCGAACTTGATTTCGGGGAAATCGATGATCAGCGTATCCTCGACGCCCTCTGCTGACAGTGCCGACAGTGCCACGTTGTCTTCGTTCACGTCCACGCCGATGACTGTCCGAGAGTCCTGTTTCTCTCGGACGGTACGCTCGGTGTTCGTGACATTGACGTGCAACTCGGGCGTTCCGTCGTTGAACAGGGCTTCGGCTGTCCCGATGGTCCACTCGTCACCAGCGAGTGCCGCTCGCAGAATATCGAGATGGGTATCGTCACCCTTCAGCACGCCTTTGACGTGTTTATACGGCTTGGCACTGATACGGAACCCCACGGTTCCATCGTCTCGGAGCGTGAGGTTGTAGCCTTCTTCGTAGTTGGCTCGGAGCGGGTACGCGCCGTCTTTGGTGTGACTCGGCAGGCCGAAGTCGTCGTACTCGTGGTAGTTTTCCATTGCGCCGAGTGCTTTCGCAACGACTCGCTGTGTGGTGTTTTTTACGAGTCCGGCGTTGTTGGCCACGCGGTCGGGGATTTCATCCCAGTCCACGCCCTGCTTGGCGAGACGGATAGTTTCGTTGTACGCCCACCGCGATTCGAGCGTGGCGTCGTACAGCAAACTCTCGTTGTCACTCTGGATATTCAGCTGGAAATCCAGCGTCTTCACGAGAGTCTGTGCGTCGGTCATCTGCCTCATCCCAGAATAGTAGTGTGCCGTGCTTGAATGTCAGCCATCCACGGTGAAAGTGGAGCACTCACCCGAGCGTACGGCCTTCACCATCGGGGTCAAGCCCCGAGGCACTCGGCCTGCTCCGCCTGTAGAATGTACGGCTACACGGGCGGAGCAGCCGCGATTGTTACATATCACCAGAATTAATATCTATTGGAGAAAACCGGGCACGGGATGGTCCCCAATCAAGCCCCTCCACGAGCATCGCACAGATGATCGGGTCGGTGCGAACGCGATCTTCAGCATCGATCTGGTCCGTGGTCGTCCTCACGTTGCTCCTCGTCACAGTCGCCCCAATCGCTGTGGGGACAGTGTCGGCCGAATCCAACATCGCCATCACTAACGTGACACTTTCGACCGAACAGCCGGCCCGGCCAGCTGGTAGAGGTCAGGACGACTGTTCGAAGCTCGATGAACGAGTCGAAAGCGGTGAAGATAACCGACGTATACGTCCGACCGGCGGGTAATGCCAACGACAGAGCGCGAGCGGAGAACATCGGAACCGTGAGTGGCGGTCGGAGTTTGACGGTCCCACTGACGCTCTCGTTCGACGATCCCGGCGTGAAGAACCTCCGCGTGTACGCTACCGGACGGATGCCCGACGGCGACTACGTCCGGCGCGAGTACCCCCTGACCGTCGTCGTCGGCGGCGATGGTCCCGGACTGAACGTGCGGGCACAGAATCCGAAGGTCGGTGGCGAGACAGAGGTATCGGTCAACGTGACCAACGGCGAGACGAACGAGATCCGCGACGTCCACCTCCTCGTAAACGGCTCGAACGTCGCCGTCGAGAACCCCGAGCGTATCGCGGCGGTCCTCGAGTCCGGTTCGAAACGGTCGTTCACCTACACCGCGACCTTCCTCGAAGACGCTCCGAGCACGGTACGGGCAACGCTCCAGTACACCACGGACGGTGGGCAAACCAGAACTGCCACGAAGCAGATACGCGTCGGAACCGACCGGCTCTCCGCGTCCGGTGACCGCCCCCAGGTCGAGCTCTCGGTCCGTGACGCAGTCCCGGGTGCAACCAGACCGGTAAACGTCACCGTTTCGAACGGTCTCGACGAGGAAGTCCGACAGCTGCGGGTCAGTGCATCCTCACCGTCGGCGGCGTTCGACGTCACTCGGCGCGTCCGTGCCAACTTGTCGGCCGGCGAGACGGCCACGTTCACGTTCCCCGCGACCGCCGAAGAGACCGGTACACTCCCGGTAAACGTGACGCTCGAATACACCCAGGACGGAGTGCGGCGCCGGACGACACAGACGATCCAGGCCTCGTTTACCGCTCCACCGAACCCCGCCGAAGTGACCCTGACGGATCTGGATGCGGTCCAGAGAGGCGGGCGGATCGAGATCTCGGCAACGGCCGGGAACGTCGGATCGACGGAAGCGGAGGCCGTCGTCGTTTCGGTCGGTGATGGACAGCGAGTCGGTGGCGCCGAGTACTTCATCGGCGAAATAGCGGCGAGCGACTTCGCCTCCTTCACCCTCCAAGCGAACGTCGATGGGAACGTCTCCTCGGTCCCGGTCGAGGTACAGTACGTCGTCGACGGCGTCGAACAAAGTGCGGTTACCGAGGTCCCCGTCGAGCGCGAGGTCGTCACCCGAACGTCCAGCGGGGGCGGCTTCCCGGTACTGCCCGTCGTCGGACTCGTCATCGTGCTCGCTCTGGGCGCGGTCGGGTACCGCGTGTGGCGGTGATCGATCGTGCCTGTCGACGACCGACCGGGAGACGGCGACGGCAACGAAGCCACCACGGGGACGCCGCTCATCAGTGGAACGAACGTCGTCAAGGAGTACCAGACCGGTGGACAGACGATCCGCGCGCTAAAGCGGATCGACTTCCGGATCGATGAGGCCGACTCGGTCGCCATCGTCGGCCCCTCCGGCAGCGGCAAGTCGACGCTCCTGAACCTGCTGGGTCTCCTGGACGTCCCCACGTCGGGTGAGATCCGTCTCAGGAAACAGGACGTCGCGACGCTCTCGGACAGCGAACGCAACCGCGAGCGAAAACAGACGATCGGGTTCGTCTTTCAGAGCTATTACCTCATTCCCACGCTGACGGCGCTCGAGAACGTCGAGATGCCCCGGATGCTCGACCGGACTCCCAAGAAGACGCGTGATCGAGCGACGGAGCTCCTGGAACGAGTCGGGCTCAGCGACCGGTTAGATCACGCACCAGACGAACTCTCGGGCGGACAGAAACAGCGGGTCGCGATCGCTCGCTCGCTGATCAACGACCCAGAGCTCGTGCTCGCCGACGAACCGACGGGGAATCTCGACCGCGACACCGGCGATCAGATCCTCGATCTGTTCGAGGAGCTCCGAGCTGAAGAGGGAGTTGCCGTCGTGATGGTCACTCACGACGAGTACGTCGCGGAGGCCGCCGACCGAGTGGTCAATCTAGTCGACGGCACCCTTCGGGCGCCAGACACGGCCACACGCGCCGATGGAGGGCATCGTGACCGGGAATAGTGACGATCGAGACCGCTCGTCGATGAGCAGGCGCAGGCGCATCGCTGCCCTCGTACCGACCGTCTTGCTGGCGCGTCGGAACGTCTCCCGGGCGACCGCACGGTCGACACTGGCTGTCGTCGCTGTCGTCATCGGGGTCGTGGCCGTCGGAGCTATCGGCACCGGTGGCGAAGCCTTCAAACAAAACCAGGTGGCGGCGTACGAGGGGTTCGGGGGTACGGCGACCGTCCATCCCGTCGTGTATCCAGAGGCCGAGGACCCCAACCGTAACTTCTCCGATGCGGAAGTCGCCCGGATGCGCCGGGCGGCAGCGGGTGCGACGGTCATTCCCGTCGTCCAGCCGTTCGGCTCGCTCGTCCGCACCCCGGCCGGAGAGACCGTCGTCACCGCGCAGGTCAAAGGTATCGAGGACCCCGGTACGTTCTACGAGACTGCCAACGGATCGGTCCCGGAAAACTGGCGGCGCAGCGTCATCGTCGGTTCGCGGATCGCTGCCGACAACGACATCGAGCCCGGCGATCAGATTACGGTCGTCGTCGAGGACGAACTCGAGGGGACATTCCCGGTCGCAGCGGTCCTGCGACCACAGGGGTTTGCTGACCCGCTTTCGGCCGATCAGTCGGTCTTCGTTCCCGTCTCGAGGTTCGACGACGCGACGTACGACGAAGTGATCGTGAGAGTCGACCCGTCGGCGGGCTCGGTCGCCGGGGCAGCTACCGCTATCGAGACTGAGTTCAATTCGCGCAGACGAACCGTCTCCGTCCAACAGGTCCAGCAACAGCGCGAGCAGTTCGAGCAATCGTTCGAGACGGTCAACCAGTTCCTCATCGGC
Source organism: Haloarcula regularis (assembly GCF_029338315.1). Classification (GTDB taxonomy): domain Archaea; phylum Halobacteriota; class Halobacteria; order Halobacteriales; family Haloarculaceae; genus Haloarcula; species Haloarcula regularis. Next base: position 2,756,312 of record NZ_CP119794.1, on the reverse strand, counting down.
GTGGGCGCAATCTCGCTGCTCGTCGCGGGCGTCACGATCGCCAATACGCTGCTGATGTCCGTCATCGAACGTGAGGGGGAGATCGGTGTCCTGCGTGCGGTGGGGTACACCAGAGGCGCCGTGGTTCGCATGCTCGTCGCCGAAGCGACGATACTCGGCATCATCGGGGGCGTGATTGGCGTACCGATCGCGCTCGGTATCGGCGCGGTGATCAACGTGTTCCTCGTCGGCGACCCACTCGCGTTCACCCGGGCCGGGCTGCAGTACGTCGGTATCGGTTGCCTCTTTGGAATTACGACCGCGCTCGTCGCCGGCGTCTATCCAGCCTGGAAGGCCGCGAACAAACGACCTGCGGAGGCGTTCGACTGATGGACAGAGCCGTCTCGGCAGTCTGGACCGAGATGTCACTGCATAGGTTGTACGGCAAGCGAGGTGAGCGCGGATGAGCAGACTCTACCGGTTGACTGGCCGATTCCCCGTGGTCGTCATCGCGTGGCGGAACGTTTCGCGTGCGAAGGCCCGATCGGCACTCGCGGCCGCAGCGATCGTCATCGGCGTAGTCGCGATCGGGGCGATCGGGGCAGGCGGGGCAGCGTTCAAGCAGAGCCAGTTCCAGTCCATCCAAGAGCAGGGTGCGACGGACGTCTTCGTCGCCCCAGGGATCGACAAAGAGCCCGGACACTTCGATCGTGAGGACGTGAAAGCGATCGAGGAAACGGTCGGTTCGGCAGGCGTCGTTGCCACCAGAGGGGGAGAAGCGGAGTGGGTGAGACGGGGCGACAGGCGCGAGTCAGTGTCGATCACGTACATGGACGATCCGCGGTCGCTGTACACCATCAACGACGGAGCGATACCTGAGAACTGGCGGCGGAGCATCGTAGTCTCGAACGAATTCGCCCAAGAACACGGACTCGGCCCCGAAAGCCGACTCACGCTCGCGCTCGACGAGGACACGGGAGCGACCTACCGGGTCGTCGCCGTGCTCGCAGCGACGCAGGGTTTCGGATCGAGTGACGTGTATCTCCCGATCGAGCAAGCGCCCGCCCGTGAGTACGACCAGGTCCGCGTCCGAACGCGGTCCGTCGACCGGGCGGAGTCCACCGCGGATGCCCTTCGGGAACGATTCAACGATCGGGAGGATCGGCTGCTGGTCTTCGAACTCACGTCCCTGGTCCGACTGCTCAAGACGATCGTCAACGGGATCAACGTGTTTCTGACGGGACTGGGGTCTATCTCGCTTTTGGTCGCTGGCGTCTCGATCACGAATACGATGCTGATGGCGGTCATCAAGCGCCGCGAGGAGATCGGCGTGCTACGGGCGACGGGGTACGGGAAAGCCGACATCGTGCGGATTCTCCTCGTCGAGGCAGTTATCCTGGGAGTGATCGGCGTAGTCGTCGGGTTGGCGATCGCCTTCGTCGTCGCGTCGGTTGCCAACGCGATATTTCTCGGCGACCCTCTCGCGTTCACGTCCGATTCGCTCCTGTATCTGCTCGGCGCTGCAGCGTTCGGCATTCTGACGAGCCTCATAGCCGGGGCGTATCCGGCCTGGCGTGCAGCGAATGAACGTCCCGTTGACGCGCTGCGCGGCTGAGGCCACTCGTGATCGCCCTCGCCCGGTCGGGTGTCACCGATGGGGGCTCTCACGGGTGCCTCGCCGCGGTCGCAGGTCGTCAAGCACTTGTCTGTATCGGGCAAGCCGAGCGTATGGACGCGACATACCTACACTACGCGCTGCTCGCGATGGGGGCGTACGCGCTCGTTTCCCCACTCATGCGCGTAGCGACGACCGGTCCCGACGCGATTCCGAGCAACGTGGCCGTCGTCATCTCTAACACCCTGCTCATCGTGATGGCACTCGGTGTGTTGTGGCACACGGATCAGGGCATAGTCACGTATCTGTCGTCACGAAAAGTGGCGTACGTGCTCGCGGCGGGCATCTTTGGGGATCGGAATCATCTCGTTGTACCAGTCGCTGTCTCTGGGCCCCGTAAGCGTGGTCACGCCCATCTTCGCGATGTTTCTCGTCTTCTCCTCGGCGATCGGGGTTCTCGTTTTGGGCGAGGAGTTTACCACGCGCAAAGTGCTCGGCATCTGCTTCGCCGTGCTGGCCGTCTACTTCATCTCGGGCGCGTGACGAACGCGACGACACGACCGCGAGTAGTCCCCCGAAACACAGGACCGACTCCATGCACGCTTCGTCCTGTATGCACCACGCTGCTGGAACGGATCACCAGTGGAAGGGGGCGCCATGATCGAGTAGCGGAAACGCTGCAACGAGCAGGCGGCGAGCGAAGCGAGCCGTTTCACCGGTCGCGAACAGCGAGGTCACGGAGACCTCGTAAGCGAACGGCGGAAAGCGCCGTGACCGAGTGAGCGACCGGCAGTGTTCCCCACGTGTTTCCAAGGAGTCGCCACGCTGTGCCCGCAGCGCCGCTACGCGGCGCGAGGACATCCGACGACGTGCGGATCGGTCGTGAAAAAGTGGTTACGCGATGAGCAGCTCTTCGCCGCGCTCGACTTTGATGCGACACGAGGGAGTGATCTTGTTGTACGCGCGGCGGAACGCCTCCTTGACGTGGCCGGCGTCCTCGACGTTGCAGTAGGCGGTGAACAGCTGCTCGCCGGCCTGGATGCGGGCGGCGGTGCCGACGATCTTGCCGAACGCCTGGCGCATCCCGTCGGAGACACGGTCGGCCCCGGCACCGGTCGCCTGCTTGTTCTCGCGCAGGACCTGGTGGGGGAACTTCCGCAGGGTCATCTTGTAGTCGCCGTCCTCGCCGAGCTGCTTGATGAGGTGGCGGTTGGCCGAGAGGCGGGAGGCCTCGAGCGACCCGTGGCGCAGCTGGCAGACTCCTCGACGATGAGGCTGATCTGGACGGGGTAGTCGTCGGCGTCCTTTTGCTTCTGTCCCATCTTGTGCTGTGCGATCTTCGAGCCCGGGATCCCCGTGATGTACTCGCGGCGTGTGTACGAGGGTTTGTCGATATCCCGATACATCGAGGCAGGTTTGTCAGACATGGGTACTCTTGAGTCATACCTGGCCAAGCGTCCCAATAAGCGCTTCGAAGGGCGCTCGAGAGTCGCTGTATGGCCGTGTCTCACACACGCACGGCGGAGGCGGCGACGGTGTCGGCCCCCTGGGTGGTGACACCGAGGTTACTTTCCTGGGGTGTTTATCCCCGTCAGGCCCGTTCATCCGGTATCATGAATATGCTCGTCGACGGCGAGTGGCGCACCGACGCCTACGAGAGCACGAACGATGACGGCGAGTTCGATCGGCAGGACACGACCTTCCGGAACTGGGTTCGCGACGACCCCGACGCCCGGTTCCAGCCGGAGGCGGGGCGCTATCACCTGTACGTCTCGCTGGCCTGTCCGTGGGCCCACCGGACGCTGCTCGTCCGGAAGCTGAAGGGGCTGGAGGACGCCATCGGCGTCGACGTCGTCGACCCCTACCGGGCCGAGGACGGCTGGCAGTTCACGCCCGCGAAAGCGGGCTGTACCGAGGACTCGCTCTACGGCTCGGACTACCTCCGGGAACTGTACGTGAGAGCCGATCCCGACGCCACGTGTCGCGTGACCGTCCCGGTCCTCTGGGACACGAAAGCGGAGACCATCGTCAACAACGAGTCGAAAGAGATCCTCCGGATGCTGGACACCGAGTTCGACGACGTGGCCGACAACGACGTCGACCTCTACCCCGAGGGGTACCAGGACGACGTCGACGACATCATCGAGCGCATCTACGAACCCATCAACAACGGCGTCTATCGCTCTGGGTTCGCCAACTCGCAGGCCGCCTACGACAGCGCCGTCGAGGACCTGTTCGACGCGCTCGACCACTGGGACTCGGTGCTCGAGGACCGGCGCTACCTCGCCGGCGACCGCCTGACCGAGGCGGACGTCTGCATGTTCACCACGCTCGTGCGCTTCGACGAGGTGTACCACACGCACTTCATGTGCAACCACCAGTTCATCCGGGAGTACGACAACCTCTGGCCGTACCTGCGCGACCTCTATCAGACGCCTGGCGTCGCCGAAACGGTGAACATGGCACACATCAAAGAACACTACTACACGACCCACCCGGACGTCAGCCCCAAGCGCATCGTCCCGAAGGGGCCCGACTCCGACTTCGAGGCTGCTCACGACCGGGACGACCTGCCGGGGGAACCGCCCGAGGACCTGGTCGTCACCGCGTAGGCGACCGCTTTCTGTGCGTGAGAGGGGAGGTGTGGTTATAAGTCCACGTATCACCGTCACTCGCCACTGAACTGGCCTCGTGACGGGGGCCGCGGCGTAAGTCCGGTCGTCGGCCTCGTCCTGATGGTCGCTATCGTCGTCGTCCTCGGCACGGGCAGCGGCGCGTACTTCGTCTCGTGCAGCGAGCAGGAACCCACGCAGGCGCCACAGGTCGCCATCGTCGCCGAGTACAGCGAGCGCACCGGTGGCAACGGCGAGTCCCTGAACCTGAGCTTCGAGAGCGGCGACACGCTCGAGCGGGCCGGCCTCACTCTCGTCGTCAGCGACGCGAGGAGTTCCGGCGGCGCCGCGACGCTGACGGCGGCCCCGCTGCGGGCACAGGCGCCGACGCGCATCACCGCCGGGACCGAGATTACCATCCACGCCGGCCACTTCACCGGCGTCGGTGCCGGAGAGCACCTTGACCTGAGCGAGGCGACGCTCCGGTTCGTCTGGGAGACGAACACCGACGAGGAGACCGAGACCTACGTCATCGACCGGTGGCCGGCCCCGAGTCAGCGATAGGCGGGGGCGGAACCACGGGGACCGCGCTCAGGGTCGCCAGCCGCGCAGGAACGCCGCGGCGACGCCGCCGGCCGAGAGCGCCAGCGGGATACTCAGCGTCCGGACGACCAGGACGGGCGCGGCGGTCACGGCGGCCGGGACACCGGTGACGACGGCCAGTGCGCCGGCGAGCAACACGTCGTAGGCGCCGATGCTGGCCGGAATCGGGACGGCACTGGCCACCTGTGGCAGCGGGACGAGCACGACGATGGGAAGCAGTGGCACCGCCGTCCCGGTGCCGGCGAGCGCGACCCACAGCGCCGCCGCGGTGAGTACCTGTTCCGTCACACCGCCGAGAGCGACCAGCGCGAGCAGTCCGGGGCGGTCCCGGAACCGGACGATGCGGGTCCAGAACCGGTCGGCGGCGGCCGCGACGGTCGACCGGTCGTGGGGCACCTCCCGGTACAGCGAGGAGAGGAGTCTGACGACCGGCGCCAGGACCGGGACCAGCGCCGCAGAGAGCACCCGCCGTGACCGGAGCGTCACCGCACCGACGAGCAGTAGGCCGCCGAGCGCGCCGCCGAGCGTCGTGAGCAGGGCTGTCGCCGACGGCGTTCCCAGCAGGAGGGTGGCGGCCAGGACCGTCGAGACGGCCAGTTGCGAGCCCGACTTCACGTACTTCGCGACGCCGCGGACGCCCAGCGCCTCGCTGTATCCCGTGTCCGTCGTGACCCCGATGAACCGTGCCACGATGGGTTCGGAACTCACCGGTCCGGCGGGGCTGAGCGTATCGAAGAAGTCACCCGCGAGCGCGAACTGGAGGCTCTGGGCCGGCGAGAGGCCGTCGCCGAGCGGCCGCACCGACGCCCAGACACCGATGCCGTCGGCGAGCGCCTCGGCGACGACGAGGAGGACGACGGCGGCGAGTGCGGGGCCGCCGATGGTCGACGCCCGCTCGATGACCTTGTCGGCGCCGACGAAGTGGAGGTAGCCGGCCAGGGCGCCGACGCCGACGGCGGTCCCCAGGAGGAACCGGGCGAGGTCGCGTCTCGAGGGAGTCACTGGCGGAAGGTACGGAGACGCCAGTTTCATGTTTCCTATGTGGCCTATGTATCGCTATATAGTCGAGGCGCGAGCCCACCTCGTGCCGGCGTGGCCGGGACGAATACCGCTGGCGGGGAACGCCCGCGCCGGACCGCGCTCACCGACTCGTCACCGGCGTCACGCCGGTCGTCATCCAGCACCCCTCGTAGGGGGGTGCGGTCTGGTTCTGGACGCGCCAGGTGTAACTCGTCGTCGTGCCGTCCGGACCCAGCACGCTGACCCGCTGGGTGGCGAGGTCACCGTCGCGGTCGAGCGGGCCGTACGCGACGGCCCGCGCAGTGAACAGCGGCCGGTACCCGACGATGAACGCGTCGGCGAACCCGTCGAAGGTGGCGAAGGACTGCCGGTAGGTGGGCGCGAGGAACCGCCAGGTGACGTTGAGGCCCTCGTCGGTGGTCGGGTCGTTGGTGCCCAGTGTGGCCACCTGGATGTGGATGACCTGGCCCGGTGGGCGCTCACAGGTCGGGTGCAGGGAGAAGTACCGGGGCTGGACGGCGGCCGTCCCGTTCGTGTCGGCGGCGATGCCGGCCCAGTGGTTGCGCGGCGGCACCGCACCGGCCAGCGCGCGGCCGTTGGGTGGCGACGTCGACAGGGTCGGCGTGGCCGTCGCAGTGTCCGCGGACGGCGTGGGTCGCCCCGAGTCCGCTGGTACCGGCGCGGGCGTCACCGTCGGCTCCGCGGACGCGCTCTCGTCGCCGCCGAAGAGCCCGGCGCAGCCGGACAGGACCACGAGGGCGGCCAGCGCAACGGTGGCGACCCGCGGACGCGAGAGAGCCATACAGAACCGACGGTGGCGAGACCCTTCGCTGTTCCGTCGGGTCAGCCCAGGCGGTCCTCGACGCGGGCCCGATCGGCCGGTTCGTTCATGTTGTGACACCAGCCCTCGAGCTCGACGGCCTCGACGCTGTGGCCGGCGGTCCGCAACAGGTCGATGGCGGGTCGTCAGGTCCCGTCTCGACGACGCCCGCCTCGCTGGCTTCCTCGCGGGAGACGTCCTCGACGAGCAGTGTCGCGGCGGCGTCCGTCCCGCGGTGGCGTTCGAGGACGGCCACGAGGTTCACCCGGCAGACGTTGTCGCCGTTCATGACGACGAACGTGCCCTCGACGGCCGGGAGCGCCTGGCGGACGTACTCGAGCGGCGTCCCCTCGCCCGCCGCGAGTACCACGCCGTCCATACGGGTCGCCAGGGCGGCGAGACAAGGGTCTGCCGGCCAACGCATTTTTCCGTGGGAAATCCGGAGGATCGAACATGGAGCGGGCTTCCTTCGAGTGTGGGACCTGTGACCGGTCGGTCCGGGCAGCGGCGGCCATCCGTCCGAGCACGTACGGGGGGCTCGACGAGGACCGCTGGGAGACGCTGTGTTGTCCGCACTGTGGCGCACGGCTGACGACCGTCTTCGTCGGGTGAGTTCGGGGAAAGAACGAGGTATCTGGCTCGTGTCACCGGACCGCATGGAGAGTGAAGCGTGGCAGTCGGTGGACGTCATCCGCAACAACGAGGGGTTCCACACGTCCTCCAGCAGAAGGTCGCCGTCTACACGAGCGGCCACACCGAGGAGTCCGCGGGGTACACGAAACCGACCATCGAGCACCGACTGGTGCCGCTGACGGAGCTCACGAAGTTCGGCGGCGACTGAGTGGCACGGCGGGAGCGCCCACGGGTCAGGCTTTTGTCGGCCGATGACCGATAGCCACCGATGGCCCCGCAACTGTACGTCGGCGTCGTCTGGAGCGAGGGGGCGTGGCTCGCGGTGGGCTTTACCAAGTCGGGCTTCGACCACGCCGAGGTCTTCGACGGCATCGGCGACTGCTGGGCCCGCTACGAGGAGACGGCCCGGCGCATCCTGGTCTCGCTGCCCGTCGGCCTCGTCGAGTCGGGCGACCCGACCCGGGAGTGTGACGCGCTGGCGCGGTCGGTACTCGGACCGCGCGACGTCGCCGTGGTGACGCCGCCGGTCCGCGAAGCCACGCGCAAGCGCCGCTACTCGACGGGGAACCGCGTCCACGAGCGAAAGAGCGGCGCCCCGCTCTCGGAGACCGCCTTCGCCCTCAGCGACGGCATCGCCATGCTGGACGAACTGCTCCAGGAGATTCCGGAGGCCGCGGCGGTGGTCAGGTCGGCCCATCCCGAACTGTGTTTCCGGGCCTTCGCCGACGACCCGCTCGAGTACGCCCGGGGGACGGCCGCGGGCTACGCCGAGCGGATGCGGACGCTGGCGCGCTACGACCGCGACGCCGCACCCACCGTCCAGAAGGCCGCCGAGTCCACCGACGGTGCGGCCGTGACCGTCGCGGACGTCCTCGACGCGGTGGTGCTCGCGTACACCGCTCAGCCGGGGTCGGGAACGCTCAGGACCCTGCCGCCCGACCCGCCGACCGACCGACGCGGCCTCCCGATGGAGCTGGTCTATCGTGCGGCGGCGCCGCTGGTCGACGCCTGAATCGTGGCGACGGGACTGCCGGTGCTCGAAGTGGCTAAATATTGCTGGCTGCAGAAACCGCCTTACAGCCGCGTGAGGTTGGTCGCTCGCGGACCCTTGTCCGCCTGTTCGATGTCGAACTCGACGTCCTGCCCCTCCTCGAGGTCAGGACCGCCGACGTCCTCCATGTGGAAGAAGACGTCGTCGTCTTCGTCCTCGGTGTCGATGAACCCGTATCCACCCGTGTCGTTGAAGAAGTCTACTGTACCAGTAGCCATCGTTAGAGCCGGGTGACGTTGGTCGCGCGCGGACCCTTGTCCGCCTGTTCGATGTCGAACTCGACTTCCTGCCCCTCCTCGAGGTCAGGACCGCCGACGTCTTCCATGTGGAAGAAAACGTCCTCGTCGGAGTCCTCGGTGTCGATGAAACCGTAGCCGCCAGTGTCGTTGAAGAAGTCTACTTTGCCTGTTGCCATCGTTAGAGCCGGGTGACGTTGGTCGCGCGCGGACCCTTGTCCGCCTGTTCGATGTCGAACTCGAGTTCCTGTCCCTCTTCGAGGTCAGGGCCGCCAACGTCCTCCATGTGGAAGAAAACGTCCTCGTCCGCGTCCTCAGTCTCGATGAAACCGTAACCGCCAGTGTCGTTGAAGAAATCAACCGTTCCTTTCGCCATTGCAACTCAACAGATGCCAGTACCACGGATAACGGTGTCGGTACGTGTATCGTCGCTCGGATCGACGGAACCGACGGACAGCGGCCGAATCTTGACAGTGAACGACACACATGCGGTCCACAGCCCGACCGTTCTTGTAGGTCGCCTACGAGACGTCGACCATGCTCCGTCGCGCCCGCGAGAACGGCCCCGTGGTCCTGGTCCCCCTGGCGTGGACCTTCGCCACGGCGGCCCACCTGGACGTCGTCACCCTTCGGACCGTCCTCATCGCCCACCTCGTGATGGACGCCATCATCGTCGCCTTCACCGTCCTCTCCTGGGGCGAGATGACCGAGGGCGTGTTGCGTGCGTGGAAACTCGTCTTGCTCGCGGGCCTGGGGGCGACGCTTGCCGGGACCGCCGGCCTGCTCGCGTCGCCGCCGGTCGACCCGCTCCTGTCGCTGACCGTCGTCGCCTGGATGCTGATTCCGGCCGCCGGACTTGCCTACACCGGCCAGCACGTCGCGGAGGCCCCCTGGGTGTACAGCGTCGGCGCGATACTCAGCATCGCCGGGGCCGTCGTCTACGCGGGGACGCTGCTCACCGGCCTCCCGGCTGTCGGTCTGCTGGCCGGGCTGACCGCCACGAACGTCGGGCAGACGGCGGGTATCGTCAACGCGGTCGTTCAGTACTGACGACGAGGGACTCTGGCCGCTGCACTACTCGGGCGACGCCGGCGTCAGACCGCGCGGCGGCCCACGACGCGGTCTGTGTCGACCTCGACGTGTCCCGGCCGTCCATCCGCAGCGTGGGCCACCACATCGTCCGGGGGACGGCCGACGAGACTCTCGACGGCCGCGAGCGGTCCTGCACCCTCAACGAGGTCCGCGGGGTGTCACGCGAACAGTTCACGCGCAAGTACCCGCTCGGGACGATCCACTTCCTGCTGTGGCTGCACGGCGCGGACGGGTTCTCGCCGCTCCAGCGGGCCGTCCTGCTCGCGGCCGACTCGGCGTGGATCAACGGCCAATCGCACAACTACGGCGACAACGTCGCCGACTGGGTCGAAACCTGCCTGCCGATGGCTGGCTCGTCGCCGCACTCGAGGCGACCCAGACGGAAACCTTCGAGGCCCGCGTCGCGATGAGGTCTTTCGGACAGGGCTACAAGCAACTCGGAGTTGGGCCAGTTAGCATGCCCTGATAGAATCGTCGAAATAGCGGTGTTCTGAAAGACGTTCATGTGGTGTGTTGTCAACGCAATCGTTGGATGTGTGTGTCCTGGTTCGACCTATAACGGAAGGAACCCGAGCTTGGTGAGCTGCCAACTAAACCCGAGTCCCAGAAGTGCCAAGACTGATTGATGGATCCGAGCTCGAATCGACCAATAACGATTCCACCACGCGATTCCCGCACCAATCGTGGTCGCGGCAGTGAGAACCATGATTACAGCTGGTAGTGAGACCGCTATCTGCATCAGGAGCGGCCGCGTGAAGAGTGTGACATTGCCACCGGTCTCCACGACGAACACGAAGAGTATGAGAAACCCGATAGAGATACTGCACAGACCAACGCTTGCCGCACGGGCGAGCCACGAGGGGCTCGTCAGTCGGCGCTTTACGCCGTGAGTAACTCTATCTCGGTCGGCTTGTCCGTGGAGCTGTCCGGTTTGTTGCTGAGAGGGGTGTTGGTCTGTCATTCGGCATCCGCCGTGTCAGGGTCGTCGTCGGTGCTTTGCTGTTTCCACGTCCGCCGTATGCTGTGTCCGCCCCAGCCGGCAAGCGAGAGCCCGAACCCGGATACTGCGGTTCCGAGGACAGCGCCGGTGACGAACTGGCGTTCCTGGAACGGCACTGGCTGGTAGACGCCAGTCGGTTCGCTACTCATACTGAGCACGTCTACTTCACCATCTGTGACCTCGAAAGCGAGGACATCGTGACCGCCAACCTCGTCGTACACGTACGGCTCACTCTCGACCCACTGTCGGGCGTCACCTTCGAGCGTCGTCGTACGCACGCGGCCATTCCCTGCAGGCTCGACGGTCAGGTGTTCAAGCAAATCGACGGCCTGTAGGGGCCCGCTCTGTGGGAGATACGTGAGGCTATACTCACCGGCGACAGTTTCAGCGCGTTCCTGGCCGCCCGGTCTCGAAGTCGGTGTCGGCGTAGTCGGCGCTCGCTGGAGATCGAACTCAGCGACGATCTCGTCAACGACGGTTGTCGGCAGTTCACTCGGATTGCTGTTGGAGGCGACGAAGATTCCGACGTCGTAGTCCGGGGCGAGCAGCAGGGAGCTCGTGAAGTTGACCGTCGCACCCGAATGGCCGATCAGGTTGGCGTCGGGATTCCCGTACTCGTGGAACCCGTACCGCCAGTTCGTGACTGCCGGATGACGGACGTGGTGGCGGTTGTGCATCGCCTCTGCGGTCTCCGCGTCGAGAATCCGAGTTGCATCGACTGCGCCGTCGCCGAGGTGTGCACGCATGAACGTGGCCATGTCCGTTGCCGTCGCACTCAGCGAGCCCGCAGGACGCATATTGATGTACACGTCGTCTGTTGTCAGGAACGACTCACCGTCGCGGATATGCGGCGCAGCGAGGTCACCGGGCTGGTCGGCCGGGACGGGCTGAGCGAACGTGCTGTGAGTCATCCCGAGCGGATCGAAGATCGCCGCCTGAACGAGCTCCTCGAACGTCGTGCCGTGAGCCTCGGCGACGACGTGACCGGCGAGTGCCGCGCCGTAGTTGGAGTAGCCGACGAGTTCCCCGGGCGGGCGGATGCGCGAAGGCTGCTGGTCGGTGAGTAATGCCTCCAGCGTGTCGAGAGAGTCTGGGTCGGCGACGATGTCGGGATCGAGCGTGGATTCGAATCCGGCAGTGTGGGTGCCGAGATGTCGGAGCGTCACGGGGTCGTCGTACGTATCCGGGACCGTGACTCGGGAGTCATCGAGATACGAGTTGACGTCCGTATCGAGGTCGAGTATGCCCTGTTCGACGCCCTTCATAACGGCGGTGTAGGTCACGAGTTTACCGACCGACCCGACTCTGAACACCGTCTCGTCGGCTCGGACTGGACGATCAGCATCAACGTCGGCAGCGCCGTAGCCTTTGGTGAGGATGGGTGCATCTCCAGAGACGATGGCGACAGTAGCTCCGGGCGTCGCCGTCCCGATCCGTTCGGCCATCACGTCGTCGATGAACGCTTCGAGTTCGTCCGCGGCCGCGAATGGGCCCTCGCCTGGCCGTGATCCAGGACTCGGAGCGCCTGTCGCGGCGGTCGTTCGACCGGTTGCAGTTCCGACGACTACGAGTGCGAGGCTGCCGAGCCCGGCGAGGAACGACCGTCTCGTGGATCTATCCGTACTACTGTCCGCCGTGGAGAGTCGTGGTTGTGTCATTAGTCGGAACGGCTGTGGATGAGGTGGTTGCGTTGCTGGGCGGTGCGGTCGTGGTTTCGCCGGCGTGTCCACAGGAGCACGATGACGTACCCGGCGATGGTCGCTACGAAGAGCGGAATGCCGCGGGACGCGTTCCACAGCCCCGCCGCAGTGTGTTCGACTGCCAGTAGGCTTGGGACGCCGGGGGTTTCTGGGGCACCGATGCCGAAGATGTTCACGAGCGCGTAGTTCACACCGAGGTGGAGTCCCATCGGGAGCGCAAGCTCGTTGGTACGGAGATACGCGAGGCCGAATAGGCCACCGAGCAGTCCGGTCTTCACGACTACGAGTCCGACGTTGGCGTCCGTGAGGACTGCACCTGGAAGGTGGACGAGTGCGAACGCGAGTGTGCTTGCGACCAGGGCAGCGCCGGTTGCGACGGGGCGACTGATGTCGCGGGCCGTGAGTCCCTCGACTGCGTTCGTGATGACCGAGCCACGGTAGATGAACGAGACATACGCTCCCACCAGGATAGCGGCCGGATTCGGATACGACATTTCATCTGAATCGGGATGGGGATGCTTCCGGGGTGGGACGTTCATGATGGGTTCGTGGAGTGTGCCGTGGTGGTTGGCGAGTCGATGTGCGAGCGATTGGTGAGTCGTGTGCGTGTTCATGGGACGATTACCTCGGGGTAGCGTCGATGGCGGTGACGAGACCGAAGAACGCGGTCGATGCCTTCTCGACCGGAAGCGCGGCCTGCCCGACGGCCTCCAGCGGTTCGTGGTTCAATCGGCAGCCGTTCTTCTCGTAGTGAGCGTCGGCGCGCCAGTCTTGGAGCCAGGCAAGTGGGGCAGCGTGGCTTCGGCTGTGTTCGAGTAACAGAATCTGGCCTTCAGGGGTGCAGACTCGCTCCATCTCGCGGAGCGCGGCAATCGGATCGGGGAACGTGCACGTGGAGAACGACGAGATGACTGTGTCGAAGCTGTCGTCGGGGAAGTCGAGTGCTTGGGCGTCCATCCGATGGACGGTCCCGTCCAGCTCGAGCCTGTCGAGCTCACTACGGGCGTAGACGAGCATCTCGTCGCTGATGTCGATTCCGACGACGTCGCTCGACGATGGGAGGTAGCGGAAGTTCCGCCCGGTGCCACAGGCAACGTCGAGTACTCGGCCGTCCGCATGCTCGAACTGGCGACGGCGGTATCGACCGGCGAACAGCCGGTCGAGTTGCCGCCATCGTGCGAGTTTGTCAGCCACCTCAGCGTACGCGTCGGCGATCTCGTCGGCCGATTTCGAGCGGTTCTGCGCTGCCTGTTGTTGGTCGGTATTCTCGCCTCGGGTTCGATACTGCTGGCCTGTTGAATCGTGGGGATCGCTTGAGTGCACGTGTTGGTCCTCCGTTGACAGCGATTAAGGGTCGGGCCAGCGACACCGATAAAAGTATCGTTAATTTGATAATTTATCGGATCTGCTTCAAAACCTGAGTTAAGCAGAAAACCACGATACTGCGCCTGTAACGGCGATAGTCAGCGAACGCTCCGTCCAGCACCATCGTCTGCTCAACGGCAATTTCGTAATAATTCTGTCAAGACTGGCGAAACTCACCGCTCTCGCCTCGCACGCGCTCCGTCCGCACCACCGTCGCAGTCGAATCAAGATACAGTCGAACTGCGTCCTCTCCGTGACGCAACACAACCTCATACTCGTCGGGATCAGCCGAGGTCTGTGCTGACGTCCAACGCCCCTCGTAAAGATGCTCGTGAAACTCCCAGAGCCCGCGCCGTCACATCGATGCCGCGGTCCCAGTGGAACGCAATAGACGCTGGGTGGAAAACGACGCTGTAGGTCAACGGACTGTTGTACTCCCGGAGACACTCCTCACACGTACTCGTCACCACGAACGGATCAGCATCAGGCAACGGACTTTCGGGCACCGCAATCACGTCGGCAGACAGCTGCGCCCCGCACTCGGGACACATCCCACGCCTGATCTGCCTGGCATCCTCCGCACTGCGTAACTTGACACTCTGCACCAGCGACTCGCTATCTCGCGTCCTGCCCTGTGCGGGCGTGATTGGCTGTCCCGTCACCTGCTGTTCACAGGACGTACAGTCGATACGGAAGAATTGATGCGAGCGCTTCGCTTCCAGCGCTTCCTCGCCACAAAAGACGCACACTCCATCGACCGGCTTCGGTCCAAACGCCTCCGGTTGCTCGTAATTCCCCGACAGAATGAATCGAACGATGCGCTCACCAGCGTGTGACAGCGAGTAGCCATCGTCGCTTTTCCGCAGATAGGTGCCGGTGAGTTCGCCGAGATGGTATGACAGCTTCGAGGTATTCTCCACATCGACGTGATCGTAGATCTCAGAAAACGCGGGTTCAGCAGCCCCTGACCCGACCTGTTCGAGTTCGTACTGCGCAACAGCAACGGCACGGAGAATATCAACCCGTGTCTCGTCGGCGAGAAGGCGGAAAATATCCGTTGCCGAACGATCCTCACTCATTGTCTTTCGTATTTACACCCAGTTCAGCGGCGATATTGAAACCTCTAGTCGTCGTACCCTTGGGGAAGAACTGCTCCTCCGGGAGGCAGAGCAGTACTTGGGTATTTCACTAAACTGCGCTACTGTCTGTCTCCCGGAGTCCGGGCAGAGTTTCGTTTCAGTGGTAATAGACTGATAAATTACGCGCTAATCGAGCGAGCCGTAGGTCGAGTTCAACGAATTGGCTGTGAGAAACCGTCGAGAGTCTCGCCCGCGCAGCACCGCAGGCATGTGAACTCTGAGTCTAATGCCGCCTCCCGGATTTGAACCGGGGACAGCTCGATCTTCAGTCGAGTGCTCTCCCAGTCTGAGCTAAGGCGGCGCGCACCTCAATCGATGGCGAGGGTATCAAAAAGGATTTCGATAGCCGGCGCGCCATCGCCCGAATCGCGGGTCGTGTCACCGTATCACTACGGCAGGAAGAGGTCGGCGGAGTCGTACTCCGCGCCGCAGTCGTCGCACTCGTAGTCGGTGCCGTTGTCCGTCGAGACGTGGCCGCTGCAGACCGGACACGTCGACCCATCTATCATGTGACGGGGTACCACAGGTCCGGGTAAATGGCTTTCGTCACCTGTTCGTAGGCTAACGAGTCTCATCGGCGGGGGGCATTATTGTACACCCGGACACATAGCGCCCGTATGGAACTACGGGACGCGACGTGGCCGGACGCCGAGGCGGTCGACACAGACCTGGCGGTCCTGCCCGTCGGGAGCACGGAACAGCACGGGCCACACGCACCGCTGGGGACGGACGTGCTGACGGCCGACGCAGTCGCCAGGGCGGGGGTGGCGGCCCACGAGGGCGAGGTGGTCGTCGCGCCGGCGATCCCCGTCGGCGTCGCCGAGGAGCACCGCCATTTCCCGGGGACGCTGTGGGTCAGCGAGGATACGTTCAGGGACTACGTCCGCGAGACGGTGGGGAGTCTCGCCCACCACGGCTGGGACCGCGTCGTCGTCGTGAACGGTCACGGCGGGAACGTCGACGCCCTCCGGGAGGTCTGTGGGGCGGTCAGCCGACACGACGAGGCCTACGCGGTTCCCTTCACCTGGTTCGACGCCGTCGACGCGCCGGACATGGGCCACGGCGGTCCCGTCGAGACCAGTCTGCTCCGGCACACCGACCCCGACAGCGTCGACGAGACCCGGCTGGACGCGGCCGCCGAGGGCGGTGCCGACGGCTGGGGCGAGTGGGTCGAAGGCGTCAACCTGGCCTACGACACGGCGGAGTTCAGCGAGAACGGGACGGTCGGGGACCCACGCGAGGGGAGTGCCGACCGGGGACGGGACCTGCTGGACGAGGCGAGCGAGGCGCTCGCGGCGGTGCTGGCCCGGGTCGCGACGCGAGAGCGGTAGGCTGGGTCAGGCGCCGGCCTCGGCCTCGGCGTCGCCGTCGGCGTCGGCCTGGTCGTCGTCGGCCGCGAACTCCTCTAACGTGCTGCGCAGTTGCGGGATGGTGGCGGTGAGGTCGCCGACCTGGTCGCGGGCGTCCTCGACGTCGGCGACGAGTTCCTCGACGGTCTCGATGTCCTCGGCGAGGTCCTCGGCGTCCTCGAAGGCGTCGGCGCGTTCGCCCATCGTGTACCACTTCTTGGCGTCGCGCAGGTGGTCCTCGGCGTCGCCGACGTCCAGCGCGGTCTTCAGCGCGTTGAGCACACCGAG
This sequence comes from Haloarcula regularis, assembly GCF_029338315.1. GTDB lineage: Archaea > Halobacteriota > Halobacteria > Halobacteriales > Haloarculaceae > Haloarcula > Haloarcula regularis. The sequence goes on along the minus strand of NZ_CP119794.1, from coordinate 2,739,810 downwards.
CGTGTTGTCGGCCTCGACGTCCCAGACGGCGTCGGCGTCGGGGAGTGCGGCACGGGCCTCCGCGAGCGACGCCTCGACGTCGGAGCGCATCTCCGAGGCCGCCTCGCCGAACAGTTCGTCGTCGTCCAGACTGGTCTGTGTCATAGTTCACAGTTGACACCCGGAGGGATTAAAAGCCCGCCTGAAAGTGAAAGTATAATCGCCAGACGTGAAAGAGCCCCGGTCCGAGAAACCGAAAACGACGTGCTGTCCCTACGCGTCGGACCGCACCGAGGCGCGCACCTCGGGGATGGGGTCGAGGTCGGCGTCGATGTCGCCCAGCACGAGCATCGCGTAGTACCGCAGGAACGACTGGAGGGGCGCCTTGATCAGGTTCGCGACCACGAGCAAGGCAAGCACGAACAGGAGCGCGACGAGGCCAACGAGGACGCCCGCAGCGAGGCCCTCACCGAGTGCGAACCAGAACACGGCACCGACGATGCCGAAGGGGATGGCCAGGACGACGAAGGCGATGGCGCCCAGCACGGCGCCGACGATACCGACGCCGATCCCCAGAACAACCGAGAGGAAGAGGTACGCGAGGTACTGCTTTGGTTCGGCGGTTATCGACGACCAGAGCCGGCCCCAGCCGGCGAGGACGCCGTCCTCGCCCTGAATCATCAGCGGGACGACGAAGACGTTGGTGAAGCCCGAAATAGTTCCGAAGACGAGCGCCGCCGCCGCGACGACGACGATGACGAGGCCGATGGACCCGAACAGCGCCGACGTCCCGAGATTCGCGAGGTCCCCACCCACGACCAGGACGAACAGGCCAAGCAAGATGCCACCGAACACCAACAGCCCCAGGATGCCCAGGACGATGCGGAAGCCGAGGAGCCGGAGGCCGTCGCCGAGGTGCTCGCGGAACGATCGGCGGACGTGTACCTCCTGGGTGATGAGCGACGTGGTGAAGACGAACTCCATGACCGCGCCGACGGCGGCGAACACCAGGGCGACGGCCAAGACGACGACGACGGCGATGGCGACCACCGCCACGCCGAGCCCGGCCAGCGCACCGCTCGGGTCGGCCGGAACGTCGGGGCCCGCGACCTGGAACAGTACGTCGTGGAGGGCGGGGAGTGTCTCGACCGGTGCGGTCAGTGAGAATCCGCCGGAACCCCCGGGACCACCGGGACCGCCGCCGTCGCCGACGTTTCCGAGGTTACCGATGTTCTGGATACCGCCGGTACCACCGCCGCCACCGAGGAAGAAGACGACGAACGCCAGTTTGAGCCACCGTCGTACCTCGAACGGCAACACGAACTCCTTGGTCGCGTCGATCGCGTCGTCGATGTTTCCGACTGCGTGGAGGGCCATACGGACTGTTGCACGAGGAACGAGCCTAAAATTTTCGGATGGGTGACACAGTTTCGGCCGGGAGCGGCAGCTGAATGTGTCACCAGACGGCCTCCCGGGTCACTCGGCGACGTCGTCGACCCGCATCAGCGGGTAGCCGTCGACCATCGCCATGCTCGTCTCGACGACGGTCCCCTCGTAGTCGACGACCATCTCCACCTCGAGGAACCGGCCGGTGAGTTCGGTGTAGTCGGCGCCGCCCTCGTCGATGGCCGCCCGGAGCGCCGCGTCGTCGAACGCGACGGTGACCGCCTCGCAGTGGGGCTGGTTCTCGATGGCCTCCTCCATCGCTTGCGCCAGCGAGTCGGCGCTCGCGGGGCTGACGGGCGTCCCGGCGAACTGGTGGTACAGCGAACCGAACTTGATGCCCGCCTCGAAGCAGGCGCGCTGGGCCGTAGTGGGGTCCATGCGGGCACCTCGGGGCGGCCGGATAAATACTGCCCGACGCCGATCGAAACCAGACGTTTCGGCCCTCGTCGGGCGCTACTGTGGCCGATGCTCGGGACGCGAATCGAACCGCAAGTTACCTATTGCATGCTACCCTCCCATTACTCGAATGGACGACCCGGTTCTGCTCACAGGTGCCGGCGGCGCTGTCGGGGAGGCCATCCTCGAAGGCATCGGGGACGAGTACTACTGGCGGCTGATGTACCACAACCCGCCAGGCGAGAACCCCGGCCACGAGTACGTCGTCGGCGACGTCAGCAACACCGACGACATCAGGGAGGCGATGGACGGCGCCAAGGCCGTCATCCACCTCGCCGGCGACCCGCGGCCCGAGGCCCCATGGGACTCCGTGCTGTCGAACAACATCGACGGCACACAGAAGATGTACGAGGTCGCCGTCGAGATGGGCGTCGAGAAGTTCGTCTTCGCCTCGTCGAACCACGCCGTCGGGTCCTTCGAGACCGATACGCGCACGCCCGAGATGTACCGCACACACGACGACTTCCGTCTCGACGGCACCGAGTTGCCCCGCCCGGGCAACCTCTACGGCGTCTCGAAGGCGACCGGCGAGGTGCTGGGCCGGTACTACCACGACGAGTACGGCATCAGCGTCTGCAACATCCGCATCGGGAACCTCACCCGCGGCCACCCGCCCATCGACTACGAGCGCGGCCAGGCGATGTGGCTCTCCTACCCCGACTGTGCCCACATCCACCAGTGTGCCCTCGAGGCCGACTACGACTACGAGATCGTCTACGGCATCTCCGACAACGACCGCAAGTACTACTCCATCGAGCGCGCGAAGGAGGTGCTGGGCTACGACCCACAGGACAACTCCGCCCACTACAACGGCGACGAGCGCGTCGTCGAACCGGACGCGTAGTCAGTCGAACAGGCCGCTGACGTCGTCGTCTTTCTGCCGTTCTCGTGCGACGTGTTGAGCGAGGCGCAGAGCCACCACGGGCCGTTTCTCGGACTCGCGGACGAACGAGAACAGCAAGCCGACGAAGGTCCCCTCGCCGCGTTCGTCGAGTTCCTCGCGCGCGTACTCGATGGCCTGCTCGACGGCAGTCTCGTCGTAGCCGTCGGCTTCGGCCATGACCCGTGCTGCGACGGCCGTCGACTCGAAGTCCAGCGCCTCGTAGTCGACGGCGACGCCGGCGTGGATGAGCGGGGGCGGCGCGACGCGTTCGGCGTGTTCGGGGTCCGCGGCCACCCGTGCGAGGTACTGGCGGACGGCGTCGAGGTTCACGCCCCGGTAGTCCTCGGGCAGGGGTGCCAGGTACGTCCCGGCGCTCTCGGCCAGCCCCTGCGCGCCCGACCAGTTGCCGGTGTGGGCGTGGTGGACGACGGCGGTAAACTGGATGAGGCCGTGGAGGAACCGCTCGTCGTCGCCCGCCTCGAGGTCCAGCCAGTAGTCCTCCCAGGCGTCGTGGGCCGCGTGGTACCGGCCGGCGTTGTAGACGGCGATGCCGGCCCGGAGGTGCGCGTCCATGGACGTGCTACGGGCGGCCGGGGCAAAAACGGCCGGGCGAGCGCGCCAGCCGGCGCGCTCGGCGACGTGCCCGCTCGATACCGCTCCCGAGCGATGGGGAGCGATATATAGCGGTCATAGCAACCAGGTTGTAGGTCAGGCCGACAGCTTGGACCGATGTCGGTCCAGCGCGACGAGCGATTGCCGGCGCGGTTCGAACAGCTACACGTCGGCATCGTGCTGTACGACCCGGAGACTGGCGCCGTGCTCGACGCGAACGAGCGAATCGAGTCGATGTTCGGCTACGACGTCGCGACCCTGCGGGAGATGGCAATCGACGAGTACAGCGCGAACACACAGACCGAGAGTGGCGCACAGCTTCGCGAGTGGATGCGGGCGGCGGCCGCCGGCGAACCCCAGCAGTGTCAGTGGCGGGTCAAGCGCGCCGACGGCGAACTGATCTGGACCGAGATACGACTCTCGCAGTACGGCCCTCAGGGCCAGCCATGCGTGCTCGCCGAGGTGTTCGACGTCACGGACCACTACACGGCCACGCGCCGGGTCGGCCTGTTCTCCCGCGTCCTCCGGCACAACCTCAGCAACGACGTCACGGTCATCGCCGGGCGTGCCGAGAACATCCGCGGCGAGGCCGACGAGCGACGGGTGCTGACCGACGCCGAGGCCATCCGGCGCAAGGCCGGCGAGGTCGCCCGCCTGACCGAGTCGGTCAAGCAGATCGACCGGGCGATGGCCGGAACCGTCGCCGACCGGACCGTCGAGAACGCGACCGACGCAGTGACCGAGGTCGTCGAACGCGTCGGCGAGCGGTACCCCGACGCCAGCGTCACCGTCACCGAGCGCGACGAGATGTGGGTCCACATCGACGACGCGTTCGACCACGCCCTGACCCACGCCGTCGACAACGCCATCCGACACGACGACGTCGACCCGTCGGTCGAGGTTACCGTCGGGGCCTCGCCGAACACCGGCCGCGTCGAGATTCGCGTCGCCGACACCGCCCCGCCGATTCCGGACACCGAACTCGACGCCATCGACGACCTCACGCAGACGACGACCACCGCACACGGGTCCGGGACGGGACTGTTCGTGATGAAGTGGTGCGTCGAGTCACTCGGCGGCGAACTCCGCTTTGACCGCTACGACGGCGGGAACGTCGTCACGGTCTATCTGCCGCCGAAGACGCCCTGAGACACGTGGTATCGAGTGGTACGCACTCGATTGTAAGTGGTATTTATCTTCTGAGCACGCGTACTACTACTCGTGAAGACATGGGGGCGGTACGGGCCGGTGGTACTGTTGTTGGCGGGACTCGCCGTCGTCACGCTCTATCTCAGAGTCAACGCCGCGGCCTTCGGCCCCAGGCCGGCGACGCTCCGGTTCGCGTTCCAGCTGATGCTCGCGGGCACGGTCATCGCCGTCCTGCGCAACGAGGTCGGCTTCTCGACGTTCGGCGTCTTCGGGCCGGTCATCCTGGCGTTCGCGTGGCTCGCAGTCGGCCCCGTCTGGGGCTTCCTGTTCGTCGCCTACGTGTTCATCGTCACCGTCGCGGCACGGTCCGCGCTGACGGGTCTCGACCTGGGGACGGCCCACCGAGTCGCGACGCTGCTGGTCGTGGCCATCGTCGCGGTGTTCGTCATGGTGACCGTCGGGCGCGTCCAGGGGACGCCCCCCTTCGACGCCGTGTTGCTGTTCCCCGTCGTCCTGACGACCTGGTACGCGGAGCGGTTCGTCCAGGGCGTCACCGCGTCCGGGTGGGCCCAGCCCACGCGACGCCTGGCGCTGACCGTGGTCGCGATCAGCGCGGCGTATCTGGTCGCGGGCTACGACCCGCTGGTGACGGCCGTCGTCGAGAACCCCGAACTGTGGGTGGTGCTCGCCGGTCTCAACGTCGCGCTCGGCACGAAGACCAGCATGCGGCTCGGGGAGTACCTGCGGTTCCGGACCCTCAGGCGTGCACTGGCCGCAGAGAATCCCTCCGACGTCCTTACGATGCGCGTGCGAAACCGGGAGTTCATCAGCCGCTACAACCCGGCCTCGCTGCTGGCCAGTTACGACAAGGTCGAGATGAAACAGCGCTTCCACGGCCTCGGCATCCCGACGCCCGAGACGCTCCTGGTCGTCGCGGACGAGACAGACCTGGCGGCGCTCCGTGACCTCGTGGCGACGCGGGACCTGTTCGTCATCAAGCCCGTCGACGGCAGCGGCGGCGACCGCATCCTCGTCGTCAGCGGTCGCGACGCCCCCGACGGGACGTTCACCACCAACCGCGGCCAGCTGACGGCCGAGGAGGTCGTCGCACACGCCCGGGACATCTGCGTGGGCGGCCTCGCGGACTACGGCGAGCGGAGCCGCGCCGTCGTCGAGGAGCTGGTCACGCCCGACGGCCTCCTGGCCGATCGGGTCACCGCCGGCGTCCCCGACCTCCGAGTCATCACGCTGCACGGCTACCCCGTGATGGCGATGGCCCGCCTCCCGACCGAGGAGTCGCGGGGGACCGCCAACCTCCACGTCGGTGCCGTCGGCGTCGCCGTCGATATCGCGACCGGGGTCGCGTCCGGCGGCTACCAACAGACCCGTCGGGCCTTCCTGGACGAACACCCCGACACGGGGCGTCGCTCGCGTTCGAGATTCCCGACTGGGAGCGCGTCCTCGCTATCGCGTCGCGGGCGGCCATCGCCTCCGGGCTCGGCTACGCCGGCGTCGACGTGGTCTTCGACGCGGTTCGGGGCCCGATGGTGCTCGAAGTGAACCGCCGGCCCGGGCTCGGGATACAGAACGTCAACGTGGCCGGCCTCCTCAGCCGCCTCCGGTTCGTCGAGACCCGGGCCGAGGCCGGTCAGTTCCTCGCGGCCGACGAGCGGGTGCGCCTCGCCCGCGAGTGGGCGCGCGACGGCTGGCAGTCGACGACCGTGGACGAGCCTGCGCGGGCGGCCCCGATGGCGGTGGAGCCATGAGACCGCTCCGCTCGCACGGCCAACTGTGGGCCGCGCTGCTGACGGGGCTCCTCCTGCTCGTCCCCGTCGTCCTGGCCGGCTACCCGCTGTTCCAGAACGACGGGTTCCCCGGCCCCTACACGCGGGCCGACGCCGTCCTCGTCTTCTTCGTCGCCGTGGCGCTGTTGTTTACGGCGTTTGCGGTCTACGAGGTCGCGCGCTACCACGGCGTCGTCGGTGACGGGGCGCGGTAACGCCAGCGTCGCTTATGGCGCATTTTTGAAGGTGGTCGCAGCGCGCTTCGCTCGCGGTGTCGTGCTGCAGAGAAACGTCCGGACGGAGTTCCACGCGAGTGAAGCGAGCGTGGAGCACGTCCGGGCGTGAGTGAATCGAACGTCCGAACGGAGATTTGAACTCGCCGGGAAATGCTCGCTTCGCTGCGCGTTCCACGTCTGCTCAAATCTCCGTGACTCCGCAGAACCGCTCACGGAAGCGAGCGACACAGCAGTCGCTCGCGGAGTTGTTCGCGGAAATGTAGCGTCCGGACGGAGATTTGAACTCCGGTCCCTGGCTCCGCAAGCCAAGAGGATAGTCCACTACCCTATCCGGACTCATATCGACGGAGGGGGGTCCTGCTCAAAAGGGTGACGGTTCGCCCACCGCCACGCGACGGGGCGACACACCACGGTCAAGGCCGGATTTGAGCGAACACAAACGCCGTATCCAGGGGGCACGTCAGAAGCGGTATGAACCGGAGAACGCTCCTGAGCGGACTGACGGCGACCGGCGCGGTACTCCTGGCGGGGTGTTCGTCGTCGGGCGGCGACGACGAGGACCCGGGCACGGACGAGACCACGGAGCCGGGGTCGAGTCAGTCACCGACCCTTCTGGACACCGAGTTCGTCGTCGGCGACCGGACGAGCGGGAGTGAGCGCGACGAGGCGACGGTCCGCGTCGAGGAGTCACGGGTCGTCGTCGAGGGCGTCATCTGGGGGAGCGACGGGTGCAAGACCGCGACGCTGCTGGGCAGCGACTACGACCTCGCGTCGAACACGCTGACCGTGACCGTCGGGACGACCGACCGCGAGGGGACCGAAGACCAGGCGTGCACGGAGGCCATCGTCGAAATCGAGTACACGGCGACGGTCAGGTTCGAAGGTGGGCTTCCCGGCCGGGTCGTCGTCGAGCACGACCACGGGGCCGGGTCCGAGCAAGTGAGCGAAGCCGAGTTGTAGCCAGCGTGGCGACGGCGGCACGGAGGTTTATATCACAAGGGGCGACCAGTGTGTCGTGATGCCCGCTCGTGTCGACAAATCGACTGACAGCACCGGGTCGCTCGACCAACGACAACGCTTAAGCGGAGCCCATCCCTGCCTCCCATAGATAGATGGGCGCGATCAAGGATGTCTACGAGGAGGACGTCGACGCGGACGTCTCCGAGGCGGAGTTCCGCGAGGCCGTCGAGGCGAAGGTAGAGCAGATGGGGGGCCTCGCGGACGAGGAGACGGCGGCGATGCTCATCGCCCACGAGCTCAGCGAGGGGGAGGTCAACGCCGTCGCCGACATCGAGGCGGGGATGGACGAGGTCAAGTTCCTCGCGAAGGTGATGGCCGTCGGCGACCTGCGGACCTTCGAGCGCGAGGGGGAAGACGAGGCCGGCCGGGTCATCAACGTCGAAGCGGCAGACGAGACCGGTCACGTTCGGTTGGCGTTCTGGGACGAGCAGGCCGCCGACATCGCCGACGGGGCGCTCGACGTCGGCGAGGTCCTGCGCATCAAGGGGCGCCCGAAGGAGGGGTACAACGGCCTGGAGGTCTCGGTCGACAAGGCCGAACCCGACGAGGACGCCACCATCGAGGTCGAACCCGGCGACGGGTCGACCATCGAGTCGCTGACGATGGGGCAGTCGGACGTCACCCTCCGGGGGCTCGTGCTCGGGACGGACTCGATCCGGACCTTCGACCGCGACGACGGCAGCGAGGGCCGGGTCGCCAACCTCACGCTGGGCGACGAGACCGGGCGCGTGCGCGTGACGCTGTGGGACGACCAGGCCGACCGCGCCGAGGAACTCGAGGCGGGGGCGGCCGTCGAGGTGGTCGACGGCTACGTCCGCGAGCGGGACGGGGCGCTCGAACTGCACGTCGGCGAGGGGGGCGCCGTCGACGAGATCGACGAGGAAGTCGCCTTCGAACCGGACGCCGACCCCATCGAATCGGTCGCCATCGGCGAGACGGTTGACATCGCGGGGGTCGTCCTCGAGGCGGACCCGAAGCGAACCTTCGACCGCGACGACGGCAGCGAGGGGCAGGTTCGCAACGTCCGTCTGCGGGACGCCACCGGCGACATCCGGGTGGCCCTCTGGGGCGAGAAGGCCGACGCGGACATCGCCCCCGGCGACGAGGTGCTCGCGGCAGACGTCGAGATACAGGACGGGTGGCAGGACGACAAGGAGGCCTCGGCCGGCTGGCAGTCGACGGTCGTCGTCTTCGACGACAGCGTCGACGCCTCGCCCGCCACGGCGCCCGCGCCGGCGGGCGGCGACGACCAGCACGCCGGCCTCTCCTCGTTCGCCGACGGGAGCGCCGACAGCGGCGGCGAGGACACGGCGAGTGGGGACGGCGGTACCGCGACCGCCGCGGCGGCTGCGGACGGCCCAGCCGACGGCGAGGAGATCGAGTTCACCGGGACCGTCGTCCAGACGGGCGACCCCGTGGTACTCGACGACGGCGAGCAGACGATGACCGTCGAGACGAGCGAACACGTCCAGCTGGGCCAGCAGGTGACGATCCGCGGGCAGTTGCGCGACGACCGGCTCCAGGCAGAGGACGTCTTCTGAGACGGAGAGCGGCGCTACGGAAACTCTTAAGACCGCAACACTCCGGACTGTTGGTATGAGCGTCGAGCTTCCGTTCGCCCCGGTGGACGCAGTCATCCGGCGCAACGCAGACGGGTTACGAGTGAGCGCAGGCTCCGCGGAGGAACTGGCCCGTCGAATCCAGTCCCACGGGGCGTCACTGGCGGTGACGGCCGCCGAGGAGGCGACGGCCGACGGCCGCAAGACACTGATGCCGTCGGACTTCGGCGTCACGCACGTCTCCGACAAGGACGACCTGGAACTGCCGGTCGCTCCGGTCGACCGCATCGCTCGGCTCGACATCGACGACGACTACCGGGTGGCGATGGACGCCAGAGTTGCGCTCGCGGAGATGCTGGAGACCTACGCCGACGACGTGGCCGCCGCGGCCGCGACGCTCGCTCGCCACGCAGACCGCCGGACTATCAAGGCAGAGGACATCGAGATGTACTTCGAACTGGCACAGTACTACTGAATGAACTTCGGCTATCGCGAGGTCTGTCTGGACCACGACACCGGCCCGCGACATCCAGAGAGTCCCGACCGACTCCGCGCCGTCAGGCGCGCGCTCAAGGAGAAACACGGGGTCGAGTACGTCGACGCCGGGAACGTCGACCTGGACCTGGTCCGCTCGGTCCACGACCCCGACTACGTCGAGTCGTTCCGCGAGTTCTGTGCCGACGGCGGCGGGAACTGGGACGCCGATACCGTCGCGGTCGAGGCGACGTGGGAGGCCTCGCTCGCCTCGGCGGGCCTGGCCGTCTGGGCTGCTGAGGCGGCGCTCGATGGCCCGGTCGCCCGCGATACGCCGTTCTCGCTCGGCCGACCGCCCGGCCACCACGCCGTCGAGGACGACGCGATGGGGTTTTGCTTCATCAACAACGTGGCCGTCGCCGCGCAGGCGGCCCTGGAGGCCGACGCCGACCGCGTCGCCATCTTCGACTGGGACGTCCACCACGGCAACGGGACCCAGGACATCTTCTACGACCGCGACGATGTCTTCTATGCCTCCATCCACGAGGACGGGCTCTACCCCGGGACCGGCGCGATAGCCGAGACGGGTGCCGGCGACGCCGCGGGGACGAACCTCAACGTCAAGTACCAGCCCGGCGCGGACACCGCCGACTACCTCGCGGCCATCGACGAGGCCATCGCGCCAGCCATCGTCGACTACGACCCCGACCTCCTGCTCGTCAGCGCCGGCTTCGACGCCCACGAGCACGACCCCATCTCGCGGATGCGCGTCTCGACGGAGGGGTACGGCGCGATGGCCGAACGGGTCCGCGAGGCCGCCACCGACTGTGACGCCGGCCTCGGCTTCGTCCTCGAGGGCGGATACGGACTGGACACGCTGGCCGACTCGGTCACGATGGTCCACGAGGTGTTCGACGGGTACACGCCCATGGAACCCGGCGACGAGGTCAGCGACGAGGCGCGCGACGTCCTGGACGAGCTGGCCGCTCAGGGCTTCGGGTCGAAGTAACCGGCCAACTCGACGCCGAAGGCGTCCGCGAGCGCCGTGAGTTCGTCACCGACGAGCACCTCGTAGCCCGACTCGAGTGTCGCCTCGACGTGCGGGCCGAGGCTGACGTCGAAGACGGCGTCGCTTCGGAGGAGGGCAACGGCCGAGGTGAACTCGCGTGGCCGCTCGACGACGTAGCGGTCGCCGGCGACGTACGGGCCCGCGACAGCCGGGTCGTCGGCATAGCGGTCGTAGAACCCCGTCGCGTGCTCGCGGACGTGGACCGGCGGCCCCTCGTGGCGCTCTATCGCCGGGCGTTCGACCACGGCGAGTTCGAGGAGAAAGACAGCCTCGTCGTGGTCGGTCCGCGCCGAGTTGGCGTCGGTCCCGGCGCTCGCGAAGGTGGCCGACCGCAGGACGTCGAACCCCCGGCGGTCCAGAGCGCCGGTGAGTCCGCCGAGCGACTTGCGCAGCTGCGGCCAGAGCTGGTCCTCGACGACGTCGGGCGCGTCGAACCGCAGCGCAACCGGCGTCGTGCCCCGTCGCTCGATGGCCGCGCGGACGGCGGCGGCATCGTACGGGTCGGGGACAGCGGGGTCGAACAGCGACTCGCGCGGGTCCGAGAGCATCGCCCGGGCGTAGTGCTGGAAACGGGCGACGTTCTCGGCCGAACAGACGGCGGCGACGTTGCGCTCGGGGTCCGTCGGGTCGATGACGACCAGCGGATCGTCGAACGACGCCTCCCCGTGGGCTTCCGGGTCGAGTTCGACCGGCGGGTGCCAGTCGGCGGCCGCCGAGAGCAGCGGCCCGAACCCCCCGTACGCGAGCACCAGCAGCTCCGTCAGGTACCCCGAGAAGCCCCTGGTCCGGAGGTCGCTCCCGTAGACGCCGATGCCCTTGAGGAACTGCTTTGTCACCCTGATCTCGTCGGCCAGGTCCTCGTCCAGGTGCGTCTCGAGGTAGCGCGTGTGGAACGGCGTCCGGTCGACGGCCGAGCGGATGGCCGTCGCCGAGGCCACGTCGTAACACGGGACCAGGTCGACGTCGTAGCCCTCGCGCTCGCCGACGACGTATGGATGTTCGGCGTACTCCTCGCGCCCGTCGGGCAGGACGGCGTGGCCCACCTCGAGGCCGTAGCGCTCGAGCGTCTCGCGGTCCAGGTCGGTCGGGAACGACACGAAGACGTCGATGTCGCGGTCCCCCGCCGTCCAGGTGCCCCGTGCCGTCGACCCGACCTGGAGCACCGTCGCCGCGACGGGGAGGTCGGCGACGGCGTCGCGAGCCCGGTCCATCACCGCGTCTGCGACCCCCTGAAGCCGCTGGCGCTCGTCGGGCGAGGGCGACACCCGCTCGCGCACCCGGTCGACGACCGCGTCGAACTCGTCGCTCATACCCCGCCCTTTCTACAGAGTGCGTGAAAGCGTGTCGATGCCGGGCGGAAGCGAAAGCCCTATTTGACAACTCCGACTACCTCGGAATGCAACAAGCCGCCGTAGCTCAGTTGGTAGAGCACCACGCTGTTAACGTGGTTGTCCCAGGTTCGAGCCCTGGCGGTGGCGTCGTCTTCTGTGAACACGATGGCGAGCGGAGCGAGCCATCCGTGAACAGTGTCGACCCGACACGCCAGGCTCGAACACGCGAGTCGGAGCCCGCGCAGCCGACGAACGGAGGCGAGCAGGACCGTCTCGCACCTGTTCGAGCCCTGGCGGTGGCGTCTTTCTGCGGGCGACACCACGCGAGGAGCGTCGGCTCCGAGGACCGGCGCCTGTCATCGACCGGGCGTGAACTGTCCGGCGTCTATCGCCGCCGGCCCGGGTCGGGGCGGAAGCTGCCGATGGTGACCCGACAGGCTAAAGACGCGGACTCAAGAATACGACGACGAGGGCCCTTAGCTTAGTCTGGTTAAAGCGATCGGCTCATAACCGATTGAGCGCTGGTTCAAATCCGGCAGGGCCCACATTCTGTGAGGAGCGGACGCGACGAGCGGAATGTGTCATATATCGGATTTGAACCCCGGCAGACGAACGGAGTGAGTCTGCAGTCGGTTCACAATCCGGCAGGGCCCATCCGCTTACTGGTTGATTGATGGCCGTTTTTTCCTGAGAGGCTCCCTCGCAGGTGTGCAGTCAGAACAATCTCGTCTTAATGAAGGCGTAGGTAACCGCCAGAAAACTCGCGATTCGATGGCGGTCGCTCGGGCGAACGGAGGGAGATATAACAATAATACTGAATGATTCGGTTAGTAACTGCCGTTGGTTCCCACTGGACGAAGGGGGAGAGTACTCGTTTCGAGCTATTTGAAGCGGTGGGCGGCCCTATCGAACGCCACTCCGGTCGTCGGTGGATGATATCGCTATCCCGCACCGACTCGTCATGCAACGCTGTGACGGCGTTCAGAATGAAACGCACGCCGAGCGCCGAACGATTTCAGTCCGCGGGATGGTGGGTCCCGAGAGCGGATGCGCCCAGTGCTGGGAGTTCCAAGTCCGCCCGTCGGAGAAACTGCGCGTTGATCGCGACGATCACCGTCGAGAGCGACATCAATAGCGCACCCACCGCTGGCGAGAGCAAGATACCGATCGGAGCCAGGACCCCAGCGGCGAGTGGGATGGCGAAGACGTTGTACCCGGCGGCCCAGACGAGGTTTTCCTGCATCTTCCGATAGCTCGCCGTGCTGAGTTTCACGAGCCGAACCACGTCCGTCGGGTCGTTCTGCACGAGGATGATATCCGCCGACTGTACCGCGACGTCCGTCCCGGAGCCGATGGCGATGCCGACGTCGGCTCGGGTGAGCGCCGGGGCGTCGTTCACGCCGTCGCCCACCATGGCCACGAGGTGCCCCTGTTCTTGAAGTTCCTGGATCTTTTCGTCCTTGTCTTCGGGCAGGACCTCTGCGAACACCGTATCGATGTCGAGCTCGGCGGCGACCGCGGTGGCGACGTCCTCGGAATCACCGGTGAGCATCGCCACCTCGATGCCGAGTTCGTGGAGCGCATCGACGACGTGGTAGCTCGCCTCGCGTATCACGTCCGCCAGGGCGAACGCCGCGACGGGGTCACCGTCGCGAAGGAGATACACGACCGTGCGTGCGTTCTGTCCGGACCGCTCGGCAAATCTCCGAAGTTCGTCCGGGATCTCGCTCTCGACGGTCGAGAGGAGGTTCGGCCCGCCGACGTGGACGACCGCTCCGTCGACGCGTGCCCGAACGCCGCGTCCCTTGATCGCCTCGAAGTCGGTCGCCCGCGGACCGTCGACGTTGCGCTCGGCGGCCAGGTCGCGGATGGCCTCGGCGATCATGTGCTCGGAGTCGGCCTCGACGGCCGCCGCCAGTCCCAGCGCCTCGTCTTCCGTGACACCCTCGACCGTCTCGACCGCTACGACGCCCTGCTCGCCTTCCGTGAGGGTCCCCGTCTTGTCGAAGACGATCACGTCGAGTTCCCGGGCCTGTTCCATGGCGATCCGATCCCGGACGAGCATACCGTTCCGTGCGGCCAGCGACGTGTTGATGGCGACGACCAGGGGAATCGCGAGGCCGAGCGCGTGCGGACAGGCGATGACCAGCACCGTGACCACGCGTTCGATGACCCCCACGTCGAACGTCGTGGCGACGGTCCAGCCGACACCCGTTACGATGGCGGACGCGACGGCCACGTAGAACAGCCACCCGGCGGCCCGGTCGGCGAATATCTGCGTCTTCGACTTGCTCTGCTGGGCGTCTTCGACCAGCCGCATGATCCCGGCCAGCGTCGTCTCCTCGCCCGTCGCGGCGATTCGTACCCGGAGACTCCCGTCGCCGTTGACCGTTCCGGCGATCACCTCGTCGCCCGGGTCCTTGGTGACCGGCTTCGACTCGCCGGTGATCATCGCTTCGTTCACCTCGGAGTCGCCCTCCTCGACGACGCCGTCGGCAGGGACGCTGGCGCCCGGGCGTACCAGGACGAGATCACCCTCGTCGAGGTCGTTCACGGAGACCTCCTCGATGTCGCCCGTCTCGGTGATTCGCTCGGCGGTGTCGGGGATCAGTTTGGCCAGCTCGTCCAGCGCGCTCGACGCCCGACGGACGCTCCGCATCTCGATCCAGTGGCCCAAGAGCATGATGTCGATGAGCGTCACCAGTTCCCAGAAGAACGCCGCAGTCGTGGGGACGACCACGCTCGCGAGGCTGTAGACGAACGCGACGGTGATCGCCATCGAGATGAGCGTCATCATCCCGGGCGACCGGTCCCGTAGCTCCGGGACGGCCATCTTCAGGAAGGGAACGCCACCGTAGGCGAAGACGACCACGGCGAAGACGGGGTTGATCCACTCGCTGCCGGGGAACACCGGTACGGAGAAGCCCAGCCACTCCTGCAGCGTCGCGCTGTAGAGGAGCACGGGAATCGACAAAAGCGTCGAGACGACGAACCGCCGCCGGAACAGCTGCTCGTGGCCTTCGTGCATGCCGCCGTGACCGCCGTCCCCACCATGCTCGCCATCCGTGCCGTGTGCTCGCGTCTGTCCACTCACGGAGGTTTGGTCCCGGCCGGCGTGATGTCCGTGTGCGGTATTCTCTGGCGGCGACCGGTTGTGATCTCGGTCCCGTCCCTGGCCCGAGGACCCCTCGTTCATACCGCCCTTCTCAGCGTTGTCGTGTCTCTCGTGATGTGTCATATGTTACCACTATGGTCTGGGGCCACCTAATTTGTTGTTTCAGAGATAGGAAGGACGGCACCGCCTACGAACCAAACGACGCGACCGCGGCGAGATACAGTGCAAACGAGAGCACTGCTGCTGTCGTTCTGACGTGGTTCCATCGCGTCCATCTTACTCGAACTGTGGCCCAGTCGGCCGGCGGCGACACCGGCGACCACGTGGCGATGCGCTCGTTCATCGGAAGAGGTGTTTACATATCAGCGCGGTGCAGACGTCGCCTCACGCCGACTCGCGCGCAACAGGAGGATGCCGAGGGCGACGAACCAGACGATCTGCGTGAGACCGAAGATGCCACCGCCGACTTCGCCAAGTGCCGGGATCGCAGAGAGGATGCCTGCCGTGCCGACCACGAGGCCGACGTAGTTCAGCACTCGGTGCAGTGCCCGGGCCCGTAGCGCGACCACGCTTACGAGGAGGGTCCAGATGCCGCCGACGACTTCGTTACCGCCGCCAAGCCCGTCGATGACTGGGCTGACCGCCAGCCAGACCGTCGTCGCCTGCGCCGGATCAGTGGCGTAGAGGTCGACGACCACGCCCGTCGCGAGGTTGGCTATCATCCCGCTGGCGATGACGAGCCCGGCCCAGATCAGCCCGAACGCGGTCGTCGCCCCCATCAGCATCGGTGCGTCGGTCTTGAGACGCGCGTGGAGTGACAGGACGAGGGCCACGAGAACGATACCGAAGACCACGTAGATGAGCAGGTACATCGCGTACAGGCTGGTCTGGTTCGCCACGAACAGCTCGACCTGCTGGAGCGGCGCGGTGACGTTCGCAAAGTCGAGGACCACGAGGAAGTACGCGATGCCGGCCACGTAGATCGCCGCCTCGGTCAGCGCGGCCAGACCGCCGACCCGCAGGTAGTTCCACCGGCGCCCACCAGTAGGTCGCTCAATACTCTCGACTGCTTGGCTAGTTGACGATGCCACTTCGTATCACCTCATTTACTATAGACTCCTGAGAAGATAGCCGTGTCGAAGGTGGTCCACCTACCGGTCAGGCGAGTGTCGGCCCGCTACGAGAGGCACAGAATGTTCCGTCCCCGTACTCGGCGGTTGGCCAGCGGACGCGTCCCAGGAGACCGGTCGCGACTGGACAGTGAACTACGGAACGGGGTTTCGACCGAGCAGTGTCGCAATCCCGGCGAGCACGCGTAAGAGGGGACGCTGAAGCGCCCACGGTACCCCCGCGAGACGCACGTCTGCCCGGAAGTGAGAGAGCACCGCCGCCACCCCGAACAGGTCCGGCCGGCCCTGCACCGGCATCGTAGAGCGCCCGGATCGCGGCTTCGAATTCGCCGGGCGGGCGTAGCGTGGTCCGAACGACAAGTGTGTCAGTGCCGCTGTTCCGGATGCTGTGGCCCTCACCGACGGCGATTGTAAGCGACTCGCCCGGGAGCAGGCTGTGGGTTTCGTCGCCCACCGTCACGTCGGCTCGACCTGCCACGACCGCTGAGTGTGCCACCGCCCGTGGGTGAAGCCGGGCGGGCCCGCTGTCTACTCCGGGTGGCAGAACGCCATTCATCACCAGGTACGAACCCTGTCCGTCGATACCGCGTTCGAGGAACGTGATACGTGCACCAGTCGACAGGTCTTCGACGGTGTTCGGATACCCAGTTGAAGCGTCCCCTGTGTGGCCATCTAGTCGCATCGGCCGATTCCCAGCAGAGTATGACTCCATCCGCTCCGGTAGTACCCCGGCGGTACTAACCATACCGCCCCTTCTATCGGATAGCTGGGCCCGAGGGCCTGCTTCGTTCCAGCAGCATCTCCTCTACTATCCAACGGTCTTTCAGCACCGACATGGCCGATACAGCGGGTTTGCGGGGCTGGAACATCGTTCATTTTGGCCCCTTCGACTCAGACGAGCGGGTAAGTAGCGCCTCTACGAGTACCCGAGGTCATCGAGGGTAGCATTAGACCGCTAACCGATCGTCATGTATAACTAATCGAAAGGTCAGATGACACGAACGATTATATCGTCGACTGTCGTCTCATTATAGCGATCCTTACCGTGCACAGCTGATTGGGCTGCGGTCTTCGGCGTATCGCCGTCCAGCACGTGTGTCGCTCAGTCAGGATTCCCAGAGGTACACCTAATGGCAACTACAACCGCTGCGTCCGTCGGCGTCGAGCAGACGCCGGCCGAGAGAACGATTTCGACCAGGACCATCGCCCGGATAACCGGGCTCCTCTATCTGCTGATCTTCGTCACCGCTGGCTTCAGCGAGGGGTTCGTCCGCGCCTCGCTCATCGTTCCCGGCGATGCGACGGCGACTGCCGCGAACATCGTCGCCGCCGAGGAACTCTTCCGGCTCGGTATCGCCAGCGACCTGGTCGCCTTTTCGGCCGACGCCGTCGTGGCAGTCTTACTCTACGTCCTCCTCAGACCGGTGAGCCGGACGTTGGCACTGCTGGCCGCGTCGTTACGGCTGATCGCCCACCCGGCGATAGCGAGCATCAACATGCTCAACCAGTATATGGCGCTCCAGCTACTGAGCGGGGACGAGTACCTGAGTGTCTTCAGCCCCGAGCAAATCGACGCGCTGGTCTTGCTCTTGCTCACCGCACACACGTACGGCTACCTGATCGGTGGGATATTCTTCGGACTGCACCTCATCGTTCTGGGATATCTGCTCTATCGGTCCACCCTCTTTCCCGCGGTTCTCGGTGGGTTGATCGTCCTCGCGGCAGTCGGCTATCTGACCGAGAGCTTCACTTTCTTCCTCCTCCCGGCCTACGAACCGGTCGCCGCCACGCTCGTCGTCGTGACTGCCGTCGTCGGTGAGATCGCTCTCGCCCTGTATCTCGTCGTGAAAGGCGTCAGGACAGAGCGGCCGGCAACCCAGGAGGTAGCGTGATGGCGACGACGAAACAGCGGCCCGGAACGCGGCACTCGCCGACGACTGGTCACGAACCGACCACGATGACTGCAGTCGTCTATTCGGAATACGGAGGGCCCGAGGTGCTCAGGCTTGACGAAGTCGAACGACCCACGTCGGACGACGACGAAGTGTTGGTTCAGGTGATGGCCCGGTCGGTCAACGCAGGTGATTGGCACCTGCTGCGCGGAACGCCGTTTCTCGTCCGCCTCGTGTACGGCGGTTACCGGCGACCGCGGTTCCCGATTTTGGGAGTCGATATCGCAGGACGAGTCGAGGCCGTCGGCAAGAACGTCGTCGACTTCCGACCTGGTGACGAGGTTATCGCCGACCTCTCCAAGAGTGGGTTCGGCGGGTTCGCCGAGTACGTCCGCGTGCCAGTTACCGCAGTCGTCCGGAAGCCGGCCACAGTCTCGTTCGAAGCGGCAGCGGCGGCCCCGACAGCGGGTGTCGCCGCCCTCCAAGCGCTTCGAGACGCTGGGAAGCTCCAGGCAGGCGAAACCGTCCTGATCAACGGCGCGTCGGGAGGCGTGGGAACCTTCGCCGTGCAGATCGCCAAGTTCCTCGGCGCAGCGGTCACGGCGGTGTGTAGCACTGAGAAGATGGATACTGTTCGTTCGATCGGAGCGGATCACGTCATCGATTACAGGAAAGAGGATTTCACGGAATCTGGGACGCAGTACGACCTTATCCTGGACGCGGCGGGATCACATTCGATGAGAGACTACGCACGTGCGCTTCGTCCGTCGGGACGGTACGTCTTCGTCGGGGGGCCCACGCGACGATTCGTGACCACACTACTCGCGGGCCCAGTCCTCTCGATGACGGGCAGAACGCAGTTCCAGACGTTCATGCTCAACCCCGACCGGGACGATCTAGAATTCGTGATTGGCCTCATGGAATCCGGTGATGTAGAGCCCGTCATCGATCGACGGTATCGCTTGGACGAGACGCCAGCGGCCCTTCAGTATCTCGAAGCGGGTCGTGCTACCGGAAAGGTCGTCGTCTTGTAGGAGTTCGGAACTCATCTGAGAGTCGGGCCGTGGTGGATCGCCAGCCGTGGATTGATTACACGGGTTCGGAGACTGCTTGATGTCGTGAACGGGGCCAATCAGAACGAGATCACGGTATTCACCGTACGCCAGGAGAGATTGAGACGGCACTGCGCTCCCGGTGGTGACCTGGGAGTGGCCCCTGGAGAGTGTCCACCCGACGAGCATCCCCAGCGTGCCGATTGCTAGCATCTGGATCGTAAGCCCGCGAGTGAGTTCGAGATCGGCGGACACTCGCTCAGTAGACACGTTGTCCATTCTGTGGGCTGGTAGATCTCTTGCGGAAAAGCGTTTGCACCGTACGCGCTCTCGATTTACCCTGTCTGAACGAGCTCACAACACCCAGTCAGAAGCAGCGTAACCGAGACAGAGAGTGTCGTCAACAGCGAGGTACAAAGTGAGAGGCGACACTTTATTCCGCCACATCACAAAACCAAATTATAGAGATGGACCGTGCCGTCTCGCCCGTTATAGCAATTATTGGCCGTGGTGAATCGCCAGACGTAGCTTGATTTCACGGTTTCAGAGACTGCTTGATGTTGTGAACGACACACATCAAAACGAGTTCACGAAATTCACCGTACCAATTTCGCGCACGCACAGCGTCGCCGAGCGTGCGCTTGATCGTCGAGAAAACGGTCTCACACATCGCTCTCTGGCGGTATCGAGGCCCATCGATCCGCGCGTTGTGCGCGTGATCGATGGGCCGGAACTCTCGATGTTTAATCAGCGGTCTTACGCCCTCTTCGCGGAGTTTCTCGCGTAAATCCATCCAGTCATAGCCTTTGTCGGCAGCGAGGCTGGCGAGGTCGCCCGCATTGCGGCGGGCGACCTGCCAGCCGAGCTGTGTGTCGTGACGTTTCTCGGTCGTACAGTGAACGTCCAGAATTGCTTGGCTTTCTGTGTCCACGAGAGCAGTTGTTTTGAGCGTCTGGACGCGGTAATTCGTCCGTCGGCAGTAGTGCTTGCTAGCGTTTTCGCGGTCGAAGAACGTCGCGTCGATGGCGGCGTGACCGCTCGGGTCGTGCAGCTGCGCCGACAGGCGCAGCAGCACTCGCCAGAGTGCTGTCTTAATTCTGTCAAACCACTTGACTAGCGTGGAATGGTCGGGGAGATCGGCCGCGTCGAGGCCGATCTCCCCGAGTATTTGTGGCATCTCGCTCAGCAAATCAAGTGCCTCTCGGTAGGATTTTTCCAGGTAAACCCGCAGACAGTGCAGCGACACCACCGCATACTCGGCGAAGCCGCCACCCCCTTCGGGGGCGGCGACTTCGCCTCGCTCACCAACAGCATTAGCTAACTGGACCGCTTTCTTTGTGAAGCGGGAGATCTTCGACATGGATCATCGGCGGTTTCCCGCTTCATACTCCTAGTTCTAACGGTCGAAACCGGCGCTATACAGCGATTCACCAGAGCCCAATTATTCTACTGATCGCAGTCGTCGTTATATTAGCCGCAGCGATATCCGTGTTTGTCCTTGGGTTCACCGAAGATCTCGATGAGCCTGCACCGAACGTCGCTCAGTCAAGTGGTGCATTTATCCCCCAGGATGGAAACAGCGGTGGCGTCGTCAAACTGACACATGTCGACGGTGAATCCGTCGCAATCTCGGATATCGAGATCGCAGTGAGGGCAGAATGTGAGGCAGGAACAAGACAGGGACGAATCGTCAACCCTCCAGCAGGATCGTACAATGCGGTCCGCCAATCGGATGGTCAGATCGAGGGCGATGATATTTCGACGAGAGTTCGTTGAATACGATCGACAATCACGTAGACGGGGTAAATGACGGTGGTGCGCTTTTACAGGGCGGCCAGTACACCGCTGGTGACATCATCATATTCCGGATAGCAAAATCGGGTTGTGAATTGACACAGGGGAGTGAGATATCGGTCCAGGTCGTTCATCGTCCATCGCAGGCGGTCATTATCGACAAGGGTTTGATCGCCTGATACCGGGTTCGGACATCCGGATCGGCCAACAGGATCGCCTGAGATCGCAAGCCCATCTCGATGCGAGATGTGTGCGCTGTAAGCAGCACCGATTCCAGATCTCACTCGGGATCTGTCAGTACTGGCGGGACCGATATCGAGCGTGAATACAGCACAGGATCATCTTGTTGCGACCGATCAGTCTCAGTTACGGGAGCGTTCCGTCCTCCGCGTAGCAATTGAACCGGAGACTCGTGGTTGCGATTTGCTCACCCTCCGAACTCATCAGCGAGACCGTGTACTCACCATGAACCGGTGGTGGACCCAGCGGTACCGCGTATAGTTCGCCACTGCTGGATCCGAATACCGGATAGTCTTCGGGGTCGAGACTGCTCATCCCACGATCATTCATGAGCGGTACCGAAGCAACGAGCGTGTCGTCACTATCTCGTATCCTGACCGTGTGATACAGTTCACCGGAAACAGCCTCCTCAGAGACCAGTATGCCGAGAGCGATCTGTTCGTCACCTTCTATCGGGGCGATCTCACGGAGGTGTTGCGAGCCGCTACCCACTCCGCGACTGGAACACCGAGCGATGAACTCCTCGTTACCGAGACAGCCAGCGGTCACGCTCAAGATGCCAGCGACACCCGTAATCAGTTCACGTCTGGAGGGCACAAGATATGCTGTATGTCCACGAGTGGTAATTCTAAGGGTGCTGGGGCACTCGTTATTGGATTCGCTACGGTGGTCGGAAATGGCCAGATTCCGTTGGAATCCTCTGCTGGTGACGGGTATGGCCCGCGAGACAGATAGGGGTCAGTGAGACGGATTCGTTTCTTCCGTCTACTCACTGGTGGATCCACTACTCAGTAAGTCTGCGTATTGGCCGAAGCATTTTGAAGCTTCGACGAACCAATGTCGCTGTGAATACAGTAGAGTCCGGGATCCTCGGTGTACAGATGACGCTCGTCGGGTTGCTTCTCGTCGTGTTCTTCGAGGGAGTGTATCCGTATCCGCTGATGGGGTTCCTGTTCGGACTGGCGGGTACCGCCGTCGTGCTAACAGGAGTGTTCTCTGAAACACTGGAGTGATACCTTTCACCACTGTATCTTGCACTCCAGTATTGTCCCCTTCTGGGGGCAACAGAGCCAGGTCTCTCAAATGCCAAAGTTGGTGTCGCGTTCAACGACGGTGTAACCCTGGGCTGTGAGTGCGTCATTGCGGTAGCGTTCTGCGACGATCTGCTGCGGAATGCGTCGTAGTCCGAAACGCCGGTTCGATGTGTACTCGATATCGACACTGGTCTGGCCGTCGTCCGTACTGATAATTGCCGTGTACGTCGCCCAGGGCTGCCCGTTTACAGTGACCTCCAACTCGACGTGACGAGCGCCACTTGGTGTGGTCTCTGTTTGTGAGCGGACTATCGACTCGACGGAGCGCAGGCCGAAGAAATAGGGGATACGGTACATTACCGTGTTCTCGCTTGCGGTGATTTCATCAGCGATTCCCCACTGAAACGCGAGTACTGGCGGTGTCGGCCCGGCGAACGCATCGACGACCACGTCCGGCGTGTCCTTAGTTAGGAGGCGAGCCGTCCCGTGGGACTGAATGAGTGGTGCGCGGGCGATGAGGACCAAGAGTACCCCGACGACGAGCGCTGGCAACAGTGATGTCGCTAGGAATGTCCCGAGGAACACAGACGCGACGAGCACGACGACGAGTGCACTGAGTGGACGTTCGCGTCTGAGGTATCGCTTTGCGACATCAACTGCCTCCTGTGGCCGGTCGATCTCTTGTGTGGAGGGCATCTTGCGAATCCCCTCCTCCTTGGTAATTATGTCTGCTGAAATGAGTTGTCGTATGGCCTTATTTAATGCAGACCGGTGTCGAGTTTCAGTGTGAGCTCTGTTCCCGTTCTATAGATTGTTCACAGCATATTTATCTCTCGATGAGAACCATCTGCCGAATGACGAGAGCCCTCCAACAGTCTCGTTCGCTCACCACACAACCGAGTACGGGTGGACGGTAATATGTCCGACAGTTCTGGCCTCAGTGTCAACGGTCCAGAGACGCTTCGCGGTTCGGTAGCCTTCCTCCTCGTCGGCCTCTGTCTCACGGGCTACGGGGCGTTCGACTACGTTCAACAATCTGATTCGATAAGAGACTCGGTCGAGGTCGAGGCGACGATCACCGAAGTGGGTGTCGAGCCGGTCTCGGGTAGCTCTTCGAGCACCTCGGTTAGTTACGAGCCACGTGTTAGATTCACGTACACATATCGAGGGCAGTCCCACACGGGAACGAATCTCTACCCGGCTGACATCCCGCCGAATTTCGAGACACGGTCGGCGGCTGAAACGGCCGTCCAGAAGTACGAGACCGGCCAGGAGATCACAGCATACGTAGACCCTGACGACCCGGGGAACGCGTTTCTGCAGAACGAATCTTCCAGCGCCCCGTTAATAGCGGTGGGGATCGGGGTGGTGTTGACGCTGCTTGGCAGTGCGGCGACGCTGAAACAGTACCGCAGCGGCTGATTTCTGACCCGAACACGGGCACTCCCTCGGCGTGGAGAATTTGTCGCTCGAAGCAGAAAATCACGGGGATTGGAAGCCCGGCCGTCGAGAACGGCCGCGGTCCAGAAAGCCCGGTTCGGTGGACGAACAGGACGCGAACTACCGCTCGTTCTGGGAACGGAAGTTGCAGGGGTATATTCAGTTAGTTTGAGTAAGTAATCAGAATTATATGTCGGAGATTCGCACCTCAAAAAGCAATGAGCAGTGACCCTCCACTCGACATCGGCGGTATCACCATGTCCGCCACAGTAATTGGTCTCGTACTCCTCCTTTCGTCGCGCTGATCGGCGGGGTGATGGCGTTCGAAGGCGTCAACGAAGGGACGGTGAAAGTCGTCAAGAACCAGGGTGCAGTGACGGGCATGGTCCTCGAACCCGGCTGGCACTTCATCACGCCCATCGTCGAAGGGACCGTCAGTATCCCGACGCGGCCCCAGACCTACACGATGAGTCACCAAAGCGGTGAAGGAGACAACGCGAACCAGGACGATTCGGTGCGCGTTCTCACGCAGGATGGTCTGCACGTCGACGTCGATGTGACCGTCCGCTACCGCGTCACACCCCGCGACGCCCCACGGTTCCACGAGGAGTACCGCGACCTGCCGACCGCGGAGACGCGCCTCATCCGCCCGACGGTTCGGTCAGTATTGCGGACCGAAGGCGGCAACATCGACGTGACAGACATCTACACCGGAGAAGGACAGACTCGCCTCAAACTCGCAGTCGAAGGGGCACTCAAAAACGAGACGGACGGGAGCGGCATCGTCATCGAGAGCGTCCAGATTCGCAACGTCCGGCTCCCCACCGAGTACGCGAGATCCATCGAACAGAAGAAGGTCAAACAACAGAAGATCGAGGAAGCGGAGTACGAGATCCAGGTCGCCGAGAAGAACAAACAGCGACAGGTCATCGAAGCCGAGGCCGAGGCCGAACAGATTCGCATCAAAGGCGAGGCCCTTCGCCAGAATCCCGAGGTACTCGACCTGCGTTACATCGAGGCGCTCCGAGAGAACGAGAACACGATCTACGTCCCGGCTGAGGGCGGTGTCACTCTCACGCGGGACGTGTCTGACGACACCAGTCCCCGACCGGGACGCCGTCCGGGAACGAGAACTCGACCTGATCGGTGACTGGCAGGAGAGTTTCGAGATGGGACACTACGTCAAGACCGCTGCGGCCGTCGCCCTCACCTTCGGGTTGGTAGTGGCGATGGCGCGCGTCTCCGGGTTCCTCCTGCTCCCGCTGGCGCTCGCGCTGCTTCTCGGCCTCGGATACGTGGGCTCCCAGATTCTTGCTGGGTCGCCGTCACCCTATCCACGGATCGCGTCGGGCGTGTTCGAGCGGACGGAGTCCGAACAGATACAACTCTCCGAGACAGCGGCCTGTGAATCCTGTACCGACCGGGACGGGCCTGGCCAGCGCCGCATCACGCATCGGGAACTCGTGTTCCTCGGCGTCCCGCTCGTTCGCCTCTCGACGACACGGGTGATTCTCTGTGCCCTGTGTGCCGACCCAGTTGCAGCCCTCGAAGACGAGGAACTAGACGCCATCGACCGCGAACTCGAACGCGGCCGGTGAGGCTCTGGGTGCCAGACACAACGGGTGTTTGTCTCAGAACACGTCCTCCGTAACGATTAGAGGTCCGTCCGTACAAGTGGGTCGTATCCTCGATGCCCTCCACCGACATCGACCTCGCCATTCAGACGACAGACCTCCGGAAGACGTACGGTTCCGAGATCGCGCTCGACAGTGTATCGCTCTCGATTCCGACCGGCACCGTCTACGGGTTTCTCGGGCCGAACGGCGCGGGGAAGACGACGACGATGCGGCTCCTGACGGGACTCACACAGCCCACTAGTGGCTCCGTTCGCGTCTGCGGTGTGGACGTCGCCGACCGAGGCGAACTCGCGCCACACGTCGGCTATCTCCCCGAGGAACCGCCCCTCTACGACGAGTTCAGCGCTCGCGAGCAGCTCGAGTACGTCGCCGACCTCCGAGACATTCCGCGCGCCACCGCCCGGGAGCGCATCGACGAGTATCTGGACGCGTTCGACCTGACCGACGACGCCGACAAACGAATCGACGCGTACTCGAAGGGAATGCGACAGAAGACCGCGTTCGTCCAGAGCGTCCTGCACGACCCGGACGTTCTATTCCTCGACGAGCCGACGTCGGGCCTGGATCCCCGTGCGGCACGGACCATCCGCGAGTCGATTACCGACTTCGCCGACGCGGGAACGACCGTCTTCCTCTCGACACATATCCTTCCGGTCGTCGAGGCGGTTGCCGACGAGGTCGGCGTGCTGTTCGACGGCCGACTGGTCGCCGAAGGGACGCCGTCGGAGCTGCAGTCCCGCGCAGAGACCGACGAGGACGGCTCGCTTGAAGATGCTTTCCTCGCGGTCACGAGCGAAACCGATGCTGACGCGGCCCGTGAGGGAGCATGAACTTCCGAGGGGATGTCCGCCACGGACTCAGAATCGGTCGTGCCGAGTTCGTCCGAAGCCTGCGAGGATACCTCGGAGATACACGCCGCCTCATCGGACTCGTGTTCGTCGTACTGTTCTTCGGCGGGAGCCTCCTCTTTGCGCTCCCCGCGGCGTACGTATTCGGTCGAACGGCTCGCTCTGTAACCGCCATTCCGTTTTTCGGTCCCGCCGCGACTGCCGTCCCAGTGATGGTTTTGCTTCTGGCAACGCTCAGAACGCTCGAACGCATCGGGCGTATCGAATCCGAAGAATTGGTCCTGACGACGGTCCATCCGCGAGCAGTGGTCGTCGGTCTCATCACTGCAGAGGTCGGGCGGTTGCTGTTGTGGTTCGGGATTCCAGTGGGGGCGTTCGTCACCGCGTTTGCACTCGGGCTCGGTACACCGGTGCTGCTTGTCACAAGTGGCGTCGTCGCACTTCCGATCATCGTATCGAGCGCAGTGTGGGGGTACGCAATTGGCATCGGCGTGTTGCGGGTGTTACGACGGTTACCTGGCGTCCGTCGCGTCCTGAGGGGACTCGGGATACTCCTGCTACTCGGCTTCGTCGTCGTCTCGCAGTTCGTCGGTCGGCACTGGTTGAGGGAGGGGGAGCGGTCCGAGGATTAGCCTCGACGTTCACGTTCGGTCCCATGGTCGAGTACGTGGCGCTTGCCTTCGCGGGAACGCCACTCGCACAACCGACATCGGTTCGTTCGATAGCGGTGGCCATCGCGCTACTCGCGCTCACGCCCGTCGGACTGACCGTCGCAACGAAGCAGGCATCAGTGTTCTGGTTCACTGAGACCCCGAACCGGAACGGAGCGCGGCAGACACGAACATCGACCGGCGGATTCTCCGCCCCGCGGCCGTTCGCGTGGACCCAATCCGGCCGCATCGCGTGGGGAATTCTCGTCCGCGCCCGACGCCACCCACAGACGCTCAGCCATCTCGTGATGGCCCTCTTTTTCATCGGGCCGCTCGGGACGACTGTCGTGCAGTCGTCGGGTGACGCTATCGGGCCACTGATTGCGGGCACTGGCGTCGGCCTCGGGACGTACCTCGCGGGTGCGGCCTTCGGATTGAACCCGCTCGGCGACGACCGACCCCAAATGCCCCTGTTGTTGCTCACCGAGACGAGTCCTCGAACCATTACGAGAGGGCGGTTATTCGCTGGCGTCGCCGTCGGCATTCCGGTCGCCGTGCTCGTGCCGCTGGCCTCGATAGGCCTCCGTACGCGACCGCTGGACGCCCTCGCGTTCGGGGTGGCGGGGCTGGAATGTGTCTCACCGCGTCGATGTTCGCTGTCGGGCTCGGTTCGGCGTATCCCATCTACGAGGAGCGAGCGTTCTGGGGGACCGAATCGGTCGTCCCCTCGACGCTCGTGATGGTGACGTATCTGTTCGTCGTCGGTGGTGGAACGGCACTCGGACTGGTCGTGACCTGGTTCGCGGTCACCGGGAACCTGAGTCTGACACCTGTGTTCGGCATCGGCTTCGGTCTGTATCTGTTGCTGACTGTCGGAGTGTCGTACGGTTCGTACAGATACGCCGTTCGACGCTATCGGCGATACACCGTGACGTAGCCCGTCCTGGCAAGATGGGGACCAACAGAGCGGGTCGTCTCTAATGGGCGGTCTCCAGCTTCGATGGGGTGATAGTTTCGACCGGTGAATGCCGTGAACGAGTATGGAGACTCGTACTGCCGGTGTCCTGACTGGCATCCTTTCGGTGGTGTGTCTGGGACTCATCTTCTCTGCCGTCTACCCGCTCACGACGTCCGAACCACACGCGGCGAGCGCTCCCGGGGAACGATTCACCGGTAGCGATACAGACGCCTACAGCGCGAGTGGGCGTCTCGTCGTGGACGGACAGGTGAGACTGGCATTCGAGGGAGTCGTAACCTCGGACGGGGGATGGTATCAGAAGGTCGTGGACGACGACATCGTTTCAGAGGCATACCAACCCACTGCGAACGGAACGGTCTACCACAGGCTGTCGGTAGAGGGGAGTAATGAAGCCGAGCGGCGTCGGGAACTAATCACCGAGGATGAGGATAGGAAACTCGTCCGTGAGAAAAGGAACGGAGAGCACGTGAGGTTTCTCGAAAAAGAGAACGGCACTGGCGTCACGCAACCAGTTTCGGGAACGGCATCGGTGTTCGTCAACAGTCTATTCCTCGCCGGGTACGAAGCCAAAGGACGCGACCCGTCAGCAGTGACGGTCTACGAGCCACGGCCCGGCTGGTACGACGGGCGGGAGACGTACCGCATTACAAGAGCGTCGGGTACGGTACGTGCTGATACCGACACGCACGTAGTCAAATCGGCAAACGTGACCTGGGACGTCACGGCACCTGCGGGGACGTACGCGGAGTACGCCTTGGTCACGTTGCTCACCGACGAACCGACGACGTACAGGATCACGTTCGAGTTTGAGGCAACTGACTCTGACCTCGAACGACCGACATGGGTCGTCGAAACAGAGTGGGCGTAGCCACCGAGAACTGGCGATTTCCGTTCTAGTCCACTTCGTTTTGAAGCAGGCATCGTGTACTCGCTACACTGGTCGGACCACGTAGCGCTGTTGAATCCCCCAGGCGCGGACAAGATGTCAAGGCCGTTCCGGATACAGCCCACAAGTCGGCCAGTGCAGGGGACACAACCCTCTCGTGAGAATCACAGGTAGAGATAGTCCCTCGTACAGCGCCCCGCCACCCAGGCACGTCTTGCTCAAATTCGGTGGACGTACCGTAGTTACGGCCACGCTCGCAGTGCTCCGCACTCTGTACTGGCCTTCGATGGCGCTCGAATCTGCCGTGCAAACTGGTCTGATTGCGACTGCTGTAGCCCTCGGGATCGTATAGAGAAATGGCCGGCGGACAAGCACTCAACCCGTGAGGGGATCGAGACCCGTCTCGAGCCGAGCGCCCCCATTTTAACCCCCAGTCAGCCACACTGTTGTCCTATATGTATTTTTGGTTCGTCTGCAGGGCAGATAGAAGATTAAAATCGGATTTTATAAACACATATTACTCATGTGTCCCTAAATACGCCCCTCAAGCATAATTTCGGCCTCAAATCCCCACTAA
This sequence comes from Haloarcula regularis, assembly GCF_029338315.1. Taxonomy (GTDB): domain Archaea; phylum Halobacteriota; class Halobacteria; order Halobacteriales; family Haloarculaceae; genus Haloarcula; species Haloarcula regularis. Next base: position 2,710,538 of record NZ_CP119794.1, on the reverse strand, counting down.
TGTGAATAAATTCCCGACCGACACAGATACGTGGCTGGTATCTTTGTTTCCTCGATACCGACGGGTATACTATGATTTCGCCCAGGGCATCGCCACCTGGCACCGTTTATCGTGTCTCGGTTCTCTCCGGGAGGAGCGTGTCCGTGGGAGCGTGAGGATGGTCATCGGTCGGCCCGAGTCGCTTCGAGCGCTCGGCGGATCGCCATAACTCGTTCGTCGCGTGCTTGCGTTATTTCGTCGGGCGAGTCGTCGTACTCGAAGATACCGCCACCACTGTGGATCCCGTCGCGCCCCGCAGAGAGGTGTGCTTCGAGCAGGGGATTCGCTTCGTCGTCGTTACAGAGGTGTGGACTGAGATCGTCGAGGACCGTCTGAACCAGATCGAGTCCCGCGATATCTATCGTTTCGAGCGGCCCGATTGCGGCCGTTCTGAGCGCATATCCGTCACGGATCGCTTTGTTGACGTCCGCCGCAGAGGCGATCCCTTCCTCGACGATGTGAAGTGACTCGCGGAAGATGGCCATCTGGATACGGTTCCAGACGAACCCCGGGACGTCCTTGTTGACCAGGACCGGGTCTCGGTCCACGGATCGGAGGAGCGATTCGACCCGTTCGACGGTTTCGTCGCTGGTTTCCGCACCCCGAACGACCTCGACCGTCGGGAGGAGATACGGCGGATACCACCAGTGACAGCCGACGACACGCTCGGCGTGGTCGGCTACTCCCGCTGCGATGTCCGTGATCGGGAGGCCGGAGGTGTTCGATGCGAGGACCGCATCGCCCGGAGCAGCCTCGGCAATCTGCTGGAACACCTGGTGTTTCACGTCGAGGTCTTCCGGCACAGATTCGATGACGACGTCGGCACCGGAAAGGCCACTCGCTGTGTCCAGCGTGTACTCGATGTCCGAAGTGACCGCGTCCGGGGGGTGGTCGGTAACGTCTTCGTCGTTGAGGAACGAGACCACGTCGTGAATCCTGTCTCTGGCCGCGTCGAGGTTCGACTGCCGGTGGTCCAACACGGTCACGTCGTGACCGTGAACGGCGAAGTGCGCCGCGAGGCCGTGGCCCATATCGCCAGCCCCGAAGACACCGACACGGTGGGTTTCGTGCATAGTACGTATTGTTCTCGATAGTTTCGATAATAAATGCTTTGCAGTTGGTGTATCGTGAGTTGCGCGCGCAGACCGGCCGGGAACCCGGGGACAACGACCCACAGAATAACAATTGTACACCAGATAGGAGAGGGACACGGATCGCCTCGTCGGGGCGTGTGTCGGCGCCACGCGCCGGTTCGGTCCGCTGGACTGGTGATGGTGGATTCGCCGCGGAGTTATTCGTGGGCCAGGTTCACTTCGATGACGTTGGCCGTCTGTTTGACCATCTCGATGATCCGCTGCTGGGTGTCGCCGGCAGTCAGACGGTGGATAGGGGCGGTGATACTGATAGCGGCCTCGCGGCGGTCGCCCGTGTCGACTGGAACCCCGATACACCCGGTTCCGTCGACGCGTTCCTCCTCGTCGTAGGCCACCCCCTTCTCGCGAATCGTCTCGAGTTCGTCGAACAGAGACTCGCGGTCGGTGATCGTGTTGTCCGTCTCCGCGGGCAACCCGTGCTCGTCGACGATAGCGTCGATGCGCTCGTCGGCCATACTCGAGAGGAGCGCCTTCCCGACGGCGGTCTTGTGGAGGTGGACGCGCTTGCCCAGGCCGGTGTCGAGGGTCACCGCCCGGTCGCCGCTCGCAGTGTGAACGTAGATGCCGTAGCCCCGCTCTTCGACCATCAGATTCGCCAGTTCGCCGGTCTCGACGGCCATCCGTCGGACCTCTGGTTTCGCGACCTCGTAGATGCCGCCTTCACGCTGGGCGATGCCACCGAGTTCCAGACACCGTAACCCGATGTGGAAGGTGTCGTCGCGGACGACGACGAGGCCGCCCTCCTCGAGCGTTCGCAAGTGCTTGTAGACGGTACTCTTCGCGAACTCGACCGACGAGCAGATTTCGGTCAGTGTCGCGGCACCGCCGAGCGTTTCGAGTGCCGAAAGGACCGCCATCGACGTCTCGGTCGCCCGGACCGTTTCCGACTTGTTTCCGGTCATTGTGGTGCCGTACCGGGTGGCAGCGAATAAAAATTACTGTCACCCGGACCAGACCGGGAGAGCGAGGAGGAGCGGCCCGATGTCTGAGTGCTGGACGTCTGGTTCGGAATGGCGAAACGTCGTGGCGGAGAGCGGACGGTGGCGGTAACGGCACCGGGAGACGTTTGGGCGGTTATATCTGATATATCGAAAAATACGTCGACAATAGTCCGATTAGTGGGTGAAATGGTTTGGGCCGAGAGAGACGCGCGAAGTGTCGTCTCGCAATCGAGTTTCACCATTCCGAACGAGTCGGGATCGGTGTGTGAGCGCAAGGGCCCGGTGCACGACGCCCGCGGTACCGGGTGATGCAAACGGTTAAGTCGCTTCGATAGAAACGTCGCCAACGTATATGAGCGTTGAGCGGCACTACGACCGTGAGTTCGTGCGAACGTTCTTCACGTCGCCGACGGCGGTGGAAGGCGAGGACGACTCCGCGAAGATGATCCGGAGCGCGGCCCGGCTGCGCGGGATGCAGGCCCCGACGTGTGGGTCCCGGACAACGAGGACGCGACGGCCCCGAACATGCGTGACGAGGGCATCCAGAACATCATCGACGTGGTCGCCGACCACGGGGCGGACTTCCCCGGGGAGATCCACCCGCGGATGGTCTGGCACCGCGAGTCCCCGGGGACACGCTACCAGGGGTTCAAGCACATGATGGAGGTGGCCGACCCCGAGAACGGCGCCATCGAACACATCGACGGGTTCGTCATCCCCGAGGTCGGGGACATCGACGACTGGAAGAAGGCCGACGAGTGTTTCACCATCGTCGAGAACGAGTACGGCCTCGAGGAGGGCAGCCTCTCGATGTCGGTCATCGTCGAGAGCGGCGAGGCCGAGCTGGCAATGGGCGACCTGCGCGAGGAGATGGGCAAGCCCTCGAACAACCTCGAGCGCCTGTTCCTGCTGGTCGACGGCGAGGTCGACTACACGAAGGACATGCGCGCGATGACCCCGACCGGGGAACTGCCGCCGTGGCCGGAACTGCGCCACAACACCTCCCGCGGGGCCAGCGCGGCCGGGCTCATCGCGGTCGACGGCCCGTACGACGACATCCGCGACGAGGCGGGCTACCAGGAACGGATGACCGAGAACCGTGCGAAGGGGATGACCGGCATCTGGTCGCTGACGCCGGGACAGGTCGTCGCCGCGAACACGGCACCGCTCCCGCCCAAGACCGGCAGCTGGCTGCTCGAGGTCGGCGACGAGGACGTCGAACTCACCGAGGAGGACGGCCGGCAGGTCTACGACGGCCCTGACCTCTCGCTTTCTGACAACGGCGACGGCACCTACACGCTGGCGGTGGGTGGCGACGAGCGGACCCTCGACGAGGACGAGGTCACCGAGGAACTGCTGGAGATGACGTCGTACGTCCCCAGCATGAACGACATCGTCGACTCGATGGAGGAGTTCGAGGCGGCCAAGGCGGCCGGCAAGGGCGCCATCGCAATGACCCAGGCCGCGACGCTGGTCGTCGACGGCGTCGAGGTCGAGGTCAGCAAGGACCGAATGTGGGACGAGGCCACCTACCAGGCCGCCCAGACGCCGGTCGCGCTGTTCCAGGACGTCTACGAGCACCGCCCCGACCAGCACGAGGAACTCGAGGAGATGTACGGCGCCGACGTCGTCGAACGGGCGACGAACGTCGGTAACTGACCGACCCGCTCGTTACTCGTCCAGCGGTTCGATGAGCTCGACCAGGTGCCCGTCCGGGTCCTCGACGAAGGCGGTGTAGGCACCCGCTTCGGGCTGTGGGCCGGGCTCCTTCGCGATACCGTAGTGGTCGACCCGCTCGACGGTCGCGTCGACGTCGTGGACGCCCAGCGCGAGGAGGTCCCACGCGGTGCCGGTCTCGAAGTCCGTCCCGCCCTCGGTCTCGGAAAGCTGGAGTTCGACGCCGTCGTCGTCCGCGACGTAGTAGTTCGTCGTCGCGCCGTCGGCCGTGGTGAACTGCCAGGACGTCCCGAAACCGAACTGTTCGTAGAAGGCGATGGATTCCTCGGCGTCGGCGACGTTCAGACACACGTGCAGCACGGCTGTGCTTGGCATGGCTCACCGTGTGCCACCCGTGGTCAAATAGCTGGTGGGTCCGTGGCCGCCGTGACCGACACCAGTGTGAACGCGTGGCATAGGATTTAACTATTATCAATCATGAGGTAGCGCATGGCTACGGAAGACGGACGTTCGACGTGGTCGGCACACGAGCTCGACCAGGGCCGCCCCGACGTCGCGGAGTACCGCGCGCTGGCGTCGGCCCTCCGCGAGCGCGTGACCGGCCGCGTCGAGTTCGACGAGTACGCACAGGTGCTCTACGCGACGGACGGCAGCATCTACCGAGCCGAGCCGGCCGGCGTCGTCTACCCGACCGACGTCGCGGACGTGCGCGCCGCGGTCGACGTCGCCACGGACCACGGGGTGCCGATTCTCCCGCGAGGGACCGGCTCCTCGCTCGCCGGACAGACCGTCGGTCCGGGCTGTGTCGTCCTCGATATGTCCCGACACATGGACGACGTCCTCGACGTCGACCCCGAGGGGCGGACCGCCCGCATCCAGCCCGGCGTCGTCCAGGACGACCTCGACGACCGCCTGGGCGAGTACGGCCTGAAGTTCGCGCCCGACCCCGCCTCCTCGAACCGGGCGACGGTCGGCGGCGGCATCGGCAACAACTCGACGGGGGCACACTCGGTTCGGTACGGCATCACCGACGCCTACACCGACGAGGTGAAAGCCGTCCTCTCGGACGGGTCGCTCATCGACGCCCGCGAGGTCGTCGTCGACTCCGAGGAGTGGGACGAGATCGTCTCCAAAAACGACCGCGAGGCCGAGATATATCAGACAGTTCGCCAGGTCGTCGAGGACAACGCCGAGGAGATCGAGGCCCGGTACCCCGACCTCAAGCGCCGCGTCACGGGCTACAACCTCGATCGCGTCGTCTACGAGAACGAGGCCGGCGAGGAGGTGATGAACCTCGCGAAGCTGTTCGTCGGCGCGGAGGGGACGCTGGGCGTCATCGTCGAGGCGGAACTGTCGCTCGTGACCGTCCCGGAGGAGACGGCGCTGGCGCTGTACTGTTTCGAGGATCTGGTCGCGGCGATGGAAGCGGTCCCGGTGGCCCTGGAATACGACGTCAGCGCCGTCGAACTGATGGACGACGAGGTGTTCCGGCTGGCCGCCGAATCGGACGGCTACGCCGAGTATGTCGAACCGATCCCCGAGGGGACCGACGCCGCGCTCATGCTGGAGTACGACTCGGAACTGCACGACGACTTCGAGGCGGCGATCGCCGCCACCAACGAGCGGTTCCTCGAGAACGGGGCGGCCTTCGAGGTCGTCGAGGCCTACGACGAGGGAGACCAGGCCGACATCTGGAAGCTCCGGAAGGCGGCCATCCCGCTGTTGATGAGCCTCGACGGCGACCCCAAACCGTACCCGTTCATCGAGGACGCGACGGTCCCGCCCGAGGAGCTGGCCGAGTACGTCACGAAGTTCGAGGAAGTGCTCGAGGACCACGACACCTCGGCGGCGTACTTCGCCCACGCGGGGTCGGGGACGCTCCACATCCGGCCCATCCTCAACCTCAAGTCCGAGGGCGGCATCGAGGCCATGCACTCCATCACCGACGACGTGACGGACCTGGTGCTCGACCACGACGGCTCGTTCTCGGGCGAGCACGGCGACGGCATGGCCCGCACCGAGTTCACGCCCAAGATGTACGGCGAGGACCTCTGGCAGGCGTTCAAGGCGGTCAAGACGGCCTTCGACCCCGAGTGGTGGATGCACCCCGGCAACGTCGTCTACCGGTCGGGGGCCGAGGACGTCGGCCCGGACGCCGACCGCGGCGTCGGCGCGGACATGCGCGAGAACCTCCGCTACGGGGCGGAGTACCGGTCGCTCGAGCCACAGACGACGCTCGACTTCAGCGAGGAGGGCGGCTTCTCCGAGCTCGTCGAACTGTGTAACGGCTGTGGGACCTGCCGGCAGACCGGCGAGGACGTGATGTGCCCGACCTACCGCGCCTCGAAGGAGGAGGTCCAGACCACGCGCGGCCGGGCGAACCTCCTGCGGTCGGCCATCAGCGGCGACCTGCCCGAAGAGGAGATCCACGCCGACCGGTTCCAGGAGGAGGTGCTCGACCTCTGTGTGGGCTGCAAGGGCTGTAAGAGCGATTGCCCGACGGGCGTCGACATGGCGAAGCTCAAGACGGAGGTGAAACACCAGCACCACCAAGAGGAGGGCGTGAGCCTGCGCGAACGCCTCTTTGCCAACATCGATGCGGCCTCGAAACTGGGGTCGGCGCTGGCGCCAGTCTCGAACTGGGCGACCGAGATTCCGGGGGCCCGGACCGCGATGCAGAAACTGCTCGGCATCCACCCGGACCGCGAACTGCCCCCCTTCCGGCGGGAGACGCTCGAGGACTGGTTTGCGGCCCGCGGCGGGTCGACAGTCTCGCGGGCCGAGGCCGACCACAGGGTCCTGCTGTTCCCGGACACGTACACGAACTACTCCTACCCCGCCGCTGGCAGGGCCGCCGTCGAGGTGCTGGAGGCGGCGGGCGTCCACGTCGCCATCCCGGACGACACCGCGCCGTCGGGCCGGGCGTCGTTCTCCGGCGGGATGCTGGACCTCGCGCGCGAGCGGGCGGAGGCGAACGCCGAACGACTCGCGCCGCGAGTCGAGGACGGGTGGGACGTCGTCTTCGTCGAGCCCTCCGACGCAGTCATGTTCCAGGACGAGTACCTGGACCTGCTCGACGGTGACCGCGTCGGAGAGGTTGCGGCCAGTGCCTACGGCGTCCTGGAGTACCTCGACGTCAACCGGCTCGACGACGATCTCGACGTCGCGGACCGCTCGCCGGGTGCCGCCGGAACGCTCTCGTACCACGGCCACTGCAACCAGAAAGCCACCAACAAGGACCACCACGCCGTCGGCGTCCTGCGGCGGGTCGGCTACGAGGTCGACCCGCTGGAGACGACCTGCTGTGGGATGGCCGGCAGTTTCGGCTACCACGACGAGCACTACGACCTCTCGAAGACCATCGGGCGCCTGCTGTTCGACGAGGTCGACGAGAGCGACGGCGACCGGGTCGTCGCCCCCGGTGGGTCCTGCCGGTCGCAACTGGGCGACCGCGAGGGCGCCGAGGACATCCCGCCCCACCCCATCGAAGCCGTCGCCGACCGGCTCTGAGAACACGCGTTTCAGAAGACGTTTTTACGAGGGCGACAATCGACGCCCATGAAACTCGCACGCCTGCAGACCCCCGAGGGAGTCGTGTCCGGTCGCTACGAAGACGGCGTCGTCGTCGCCGAGGACGGCGAGTACGTCGTCGGCCGAGATGGCCAGTTGACCTACCCGACCTCGCCGTCGGCGCTGTACTGCGTCGGCCGGAACTTCGCCGAGACGCTCGACCAGATGGACTACGAACGCCCCGAGGAACCGGATTTCTTCATCAAGCCGCCGGCGTCGCTCGTCGGTCCGGAAGACCCGATTTACTATCCCGGGTGGACGGAAGAACTGACCTACGCCGGCGAACTCGTCGCCGTCATCGACGAGCGGTGCCACGACGTCGCCGAGGCCGACGTCCCCGACGTCGTCCGGGGTTACACCATCATGAACGACGTCGACGCGCTCGACCAGCAGGGCCGGACCGCCCGCAAGGCCTTCGACACCTCCGGCCCGCTCGGCCCGTGGATAGAGACGGACCTCGATCCTCGCGGTATCGACATGGAGACCGTCATCGACGGCGAGACGCGCCAGTCCGCCAACACCGAGCTGATGCTGTTCGACCCCTACGAGATCGTCTCGTTCCTCTCGAAACGGTTCACCTTCCGTCCCGGCGACGCCATCGCGTTCGGGAGCCCGGCCAATCCCGGGACCGTCGAACCCGGAGATACCGTCGAGATTACCTACGAGGGTGTCGGGACGCTTCGCAACACGGTCGTCGCTCCGTCGGAGTGAGGTGAGGCAGGCCGCGGTCGTGAGATCGTCACCGACAGCCGTTCCAGCCCTGTACAGACGTATCTACTACTGCCAGATTCAGACATATATTAGGACTATTTGAAGCAAGTGATTCCAATACTGGGCAGTAAAGACACAGTATTGACGGTTATAGGGGCATAAGAGAGTGTTTTGTAGTATACAGATATGGATATGTAAGATATGCATCCAAATGTCGGAATTCGGACAGAACTATCGGAGTCGAAACGCTCGCACCGGGATGGGGCGGACCAGTCGATACCCATTCATGCGACGCCCCCCACGGAACGAACGACGTGACAGCACACGTGGACAGCGCGACGCGACCGGCGAGTGAGAGAGACGACCGCGCGACCGCCGTGATGTGGGCAGGGGCGGCGAGATGAAGGGGTTCGTCGTCGGCGGCACCCGGTCGGGCGTCGGCAAGACCGTGACGACGCTGGCCATCGTCCGGGCCCTCCAGGCGCGGGGTCACGACGTCCAGCCCGCGAAGGCGGGACCGGACTTCATCGACCCGAGCCACCACGAGGCCGTCGCGGGGAGGCCCTCGCGGACGCTCGACCTGTGGCTCGAGGGGGACGGAGGCGTGCGGCGCAACTACTACCGGGGCGAGGGTGACGTCTGTGTCGTCGAGGGGGTGATGGGGCTGTACGACGGCGACTGTTCCAGCACCGCGATGGTCGCCGAGGCGCTCTCGCTGCCGGTGGTACTGGTCGTCGACGCGAAGGCCGGCATGGAGAGCGTCGCCGCGACGGCCCTCGGATTCCGGGAGTACGCCTCTCGGGCCGGCCGCGACGTCGACGTCGCCGGCGTCGTCGCCCAGCGCGCCCACGGCGGCCGCCACGAACAGGGCATCCGCGACGCCCTGCCGGACGACCTGGCGTACCTCGGGCGGATTCCGCCGGCCGACGCGCTCGAGATCCCGGACCGTCACCTGGGACTCCACATGGGCGAGGAGGCGGCCCTCGACGAGGCGGCCCTCGACGACGCCAGCGAGGCGATACGGGTAGACCGGTTGGTCGATCTCGCGCGCACCCCGCCGCGTCCGGAGGCGCTCGAAACCGGCGACCGGACCGACGCCCGCATCGCCGTCGCCCGTGACGCGGCGTTCTGTTTCACCTACCCGGCGACGCTCGAACGCCTCCGCGACCGGGCGTCGGTGACCACGTTCTCGCCGCTGGCCGACGACGACCTGCCGATATGCGACGGCGTCTACCTGCCCGGCGGATACCCCGAACTGCACGCGGAGACACTCGCAGCGAGTCCGACGCTGGACGCCATCGCGGCCCGCGCCGCCGACGGCGCGGCCGTCATGGGTGAGTGTGGCGGGCTGATGGCGCTCGCCGAGTCACTGACGACGACGGACGGGGAGACCAACGAGATGGCCGGCGTCCTGCCCGCGACGGTCCGCATGCACGACCGCTATCAGGCGCTGGACCACGTCGAACTGCGGGCGACGCGGGAGACGCTGACCGCGGCGGCAGCCGACCGGCGGCGCGGCCACGAGTTCCACTACTCAAGCGCCGACGTCGCCGGCGACGCGCAGTTCGCGTTCGACGTCGTGCGGGGCGACGGCATGCTCGACGGGCAGGACGGCCTCTGTGCGTACCGGACGCTGGGCACCTACTGCCACCTCCACCCCGAGAGCGGTGCGTTCGACACGTTCGTCCAGCGGGCGGCCGAACGCTGACTGGCCGCCGTGCGTGGCCGTGACGGGAACCAGCGTCGGCTAGTTCTCGAGGACGGTCCAGGCGTGGGACGACCCGCCGTGGGTCGCTCACTGCCAGCCGCTGGGGGCGATGCCGAGGCGAATCACGATGGGCCGGTAGGCGAAGACGATGACGACGATGATGGCCAGCTCGGTCAGGAACCCGATATCGCCCACGAGTATGGCGACGAGTTCGAGGACGAGGAAGACCAGCACCAGCATAGCGATGTAGTGGGGTGCGAGCTCGAGCAATCGGTCGGTATCCATACCCCTACATGGGGCATGACGGTATTCAAACCCGCGCCTGTGGAGTCTGTACGCCGCGACCCACGACCGGATGGGGAGCCGGTGCCCATCAGGGTCGCGGCCCGGCGTACGTGTAGTACGTCACTTCACGGGCACACCAGGCACAGCCACAGCTGTAGGTGCCGCTACGCCCCGACAGGGCGTCGGGGTGGGTGATCTCGATATTGCGCTCGAACCGCTCTGCGAGGTCGTGGTAGCGGTCGCACTCATGCCAGAACGACGTGGCAGCGGCCGACACGAACGAATGGACGGCAGACGCGAACTTAAGTGTTGGTGAGCGGACCGGTCGGCGCTACCCTAGTCGGGCGAGCGGTCGAACCGTTCGTCGAGCGGTTCGGCGGTCCCGTCACCGCCCACCTTCGTGACCGACGCCGGGTCGCCGGGCTCTACCAGCGCGTAGTTCCCCGTCTCGCCCCGTGGATGCAGCTCCTTGTTGAACGCGTCGACGGTGGCGTGGACCACGTCGTCCGACCGGAGGTACCCCCACCAGTGGAGGTGCCCGTTGACGACCGTCGAGACGCCGGCGGCGGACAGATGCTCGCAGACGGCCTCCATGTTCACACAGTAGGCGCCGGCCGGGGCCGACTCGTGCCAGTAGTTGCCGTCGAGGGTCTGGCAGGCGAGCGGGTGATGGACGAACGCCACGGCGTCGGTCAGCTCGCCGCGACGGTCCCGGAGCCGCGCCAGTTGGGCCTCGGAGACCTCCCCCCCGACCGCCGTCGAGGTGGGGCGCCGTCGAATCGAGGAAGACGCAGTCGGCTGCCGGGTCGATGTCCCACAGGTCGTGGCCGACGACGTCGCGATACGCCGCCGGCGAGAGGCCGGCCAGGTCGTGGTTGCCGGGGACACACCGGAAGTGGACGCCGGTGCGCTCGAGGCGGGCGACGAACCGGCGGAGCAACCGCCGGTCCGTCTCGGGGGCTGTCTCCTGGACGACGTCGCCCAGCACGACGAGCAGCGACGGGTCGTGCGATGCGATGTCCCGGAGCGTCGTCTCGAGCGCGTCGAACAGTCGCGGTTCCCGGCGCGGTTCCAGGTGGACGTCGCCGAGGACCGCGATGGGGCCGCTCACGGGTCGAACTCGTCGACGGCGATGCCGTAGTAGACCGTGTCGATGCCATCGCCCCGGTCGTCCTCGAGTCGGGCGAGGCGTTCGAACCCGAGTTCGTCGAGCAGCGTCAGGTGCCCACCGTTCGTGCTCCAGGTCCGGGTCGTGACGTAGGGCGCCCGCGCCGACGGCGGGAGGTCCGTCAGGAGCGTCTCGTACATCCGTCGTGCGTACCCCTCCCGGCGGTGGGCCTCGTCGACGATGATCGTCGAGACGTAGTTCGAGGGAGTGTAGTCACCGAGCGCCTCGGTCGCGTAGCCCTGGCGGAAGGAGAGGAACCCGTAGACGTCGCCCGCCGCGTGGGCCAGCACGAACGACTGGTCCATGCACTGCTCGTGGTAGTCCTCGAGCGCGTCGTTTCGCTGTTCGTCGAGCCCCGCCGTCTGTGTCGTCCCCTCACGGGACGCGAGCGGCGGGACGAACTCGTCGTTTGCCTCGGCGAGGAGCCGCCGAATCTCGCTGCCGTAGGGCCGTGCGTCGCGAACGAATTCCACCGTGACCATCGTGTACACCCTCACGCTGGAGTCGCAATCATGTATATGCGACGGACCGTGACGTCGTCGGTGTCAAGTTCCTTGTGGGCGCGCTTCTTGAACTGCTCCCGGAAGACCGTCCGCTGGGAGTCGTTCTCGAGGCGGTCACAGTAGGCGTTGAGGCTCGCCTCGGCGAAGTCCTCGATGATGGTGTCCGGTGCGGTGGTCTCCTCGACTTTCGACTCGAGTGGGTCGAAGTCGTGCCGTTCGAGCAGTGTCCGCATCGCCTCCTCGGTGTAGTAGATCAGATCCAGCGGCGGACTCAGGTTCTCGAAGTACGAGTCGTAGCCGAAGTCCTCGAGGACGTCGACGGTCACCTGGTGTAACTCCTTGTACGTGCCCTCGTGGCCCTGGTGGATGGCCAGCAGGCCGTCCTCGGTGATCAGCTGCCGGAGGTTCGCGTAGGCGTGGTGTTGCTCTTCGACCCAGTGCATCGCCGAGTTCGAGAAGATGAGGTCGTAGCGCCCGCGTTCGTCGTCCGGACAGTAGTTCTCTATCGCGGCGTGTTTGTACTCGATGTCGTACCCCTCCGGGGAGTGTTCGGTCCGGGCCTTCGCGACGGCGGAGCGAGACGTGTCCAGGCCCACGATGGTGCTGTCGGGGTAGGACTTCGCGAGGCGCTGGGTCACCTTCCCGGTCCCACAGCCGACGTCGAGGACGTACTCGGGGTCGAACTCGCGGGTCAGCGTGACGCGGTCGATGTACCCCTCCAGTTCCAGGGACTGGCGTTCCTGGGTCGTCGAGTGTTCCTCGTAGCGGTCCGGGTTGCGAAAGAGGGCCCGCTCGTTGTTGATGTGCTCCAAGCAGCTGTTCGTGAAGTGGTTGAGCAACGCCTGGTCGGTGTAGCGCTCGTCGCGCGTGTAGGCCTCGGTGAACGCGCTGAGCGCCGCCTCGTAGTTCTGGTCGACGAACTGCTCGACGCCCTCGTTGAACAGCCTGATGTACTCCTCGCTGAACTTGTGGGTGTCACAGAGGTGGTAGACGTCGATGCCCTTCCGGATGCCACGGAGGTTCTGGTCCGGAATCTTGCGGGCGATGAAGCCGTTGGTGAGGCCGCGAACGGAACTGCTGCGGTAGGTCTCCGCGTCGAAGAGGATAGAGGCGTCGAATTTCTTACACAGCGCCTCGAGTCGGGCGGCGATGTTGACACACCGGCCGATGACCGTCGAGTCGACGTCGGCGAGGGTCGCCTGGTTCACCGTGCCGGTCGAGATGCCGATGCCGATCTCGATGGTCCCGAAGCCCTGGGTCCGTTCGGTCTCCCTGGTCGTGTCCTGGTGGATCTCGATCGCGGCCCGGAGCGCCTCGGTCCCGGGGTCGTCGCCCTCGAAGACGACCATCATCCCGTCGCCGACGATCTTGTCCACCGTCCCGCCGTGGTCGGTCACGATGTCGCGGACGGAACTGAACAGGAAGTCGAGCATCTCCGTGATGTCCTGGGAGTCGTAGTTGTCGAGCAACAGCGTGAAGTTCCGCACGTCCAGGAAGAGCACGGAGACGGTCGCTTCCGACTGGATGTCCAGTTCCTCGGGTGGCATCAACTGGGCATAGCGTGCTTGGGAAGATAGGTGTTGTGTGTGGTCCAGTTACGTACCACTCGCGGTGCGGTTTGCCAATGCGCGGGCGACGGCGTCCTCGGGAATGGCCCGTATCGTCGTCTCGTCCAGCCCGCTGGTCGTCTCTGCCCGCAGGAGAGAGTTGTATATCGCCTCCTCGGTGGCCTCGATGGCGCCCCTGAACAGCGGGGTGAGGTCGCCGTCGGCCACCGGGTCGCCGCGCCCGTTGGCGAAGCCGATGGTGAAGTCGCCGCTGCCGTGGTGGGCGATGCCGCCGACCCGGCCGAGCGCGAGGTCGGTTCGCTTGGCCACGCGGTGGAGCTTTCGGGCCGACAGCGCCGCGTCCGTCCCGACGAGCATCATGATAGAGCCGCCCGCCGAGACGGCACTGGTCGAGTCGTCGACGAAGGCGTCGACGTGGAGGCCGTCGATGCGGAGGTCGTCCGGTTTGCCGGTGTTCGTGAGCACGAGCGCCCCGACGGTGTGCCCGTCGACGGCGCGGGAGGCCGTCCCAATGCCGGCCTTCCAGCCAAAGCCCGTGGTCCCGGTACCCGCACCGACACAGCCTTCCTGCGTGTTCGCGGCGGTCGCCGCCTCGAGTGCCCGCGAGACGTGCTCGGCGGTGACGTGTCGCCCGCGGATGTCGTTCAACACGCCGTCGTTGCACTCGCCCACGACGGGGTTGACCGACGTGGCAGCCTCGTTGGTCTCGACGACGTGGCCCGCGAGCGCGTCGGCGACGGTCCAGACGTCCAGCGTGTTCGTCAGGCCGATGGGCGTCTCGATGTCGCCCAGCTCGTCGACCTGCGGGAAGCCGACGGACTTGCCGTACCCGTTGAGGACGTGGGTCGCCCCGGTGACGGGACGTTCGTAGACGTTCCGGTCACCGTCGGGGTCGACGACAGAGACGCCGGTCCGGACACAATCCGCGTCCGTCGGCGCACCCTCGCGAACGGTCTCGTGACCGACGCACACACCGGGGACGTCCGTGATGGAGTTGTCCGTACCTGTGGGCAGTCGGCCGGGGCTGACACCGACCTCGCGGATCCGGGGTCGGGAGTTCGCTGTCATGTACCCGGGTACAGCCGACCCACAGATTAGTGTTGTTATGCCCACCCTCTAATACAATGGCTCGTATATGGGGAAAATATGTCCGAGGACACGAACGGGGAGATCGCCAAAGCGGAGGCGGACGAGACGTTCCGTTCTATCTCGAACCTCGACAGCATCAGCGACACGGCCATCGTCGGCATCACGTTCCTGCTCGCGGCCCTCGGGACCTGGATCACGTTCGCGTACAACCGCCTCGCCGGGCTGCTGTGGGCCCAGGGCCTGTTCGTCGCGCTCGGGGTCGTCTGCGTGCTGATGATCGTCCTGAGCATCACGTTCCTGACAGACGCGCTCGCGCCCCGGAAGTTCTACGGAGAGGGCGTCGGCCAGCGGTTCCTGGACCACCGGTGGCTGGTCTGGCGGAACGACGACCCGGTCGACCTGCAGCGGTACGCACGGAGCGGGGACATCGAGACGCCCGCGGATCTCGAGGACGCCGTCGAGTCGTGGATCGACGACTACGACCAGGACACGACCGTCGATTCGAAGACCGCCTTCGAGTACGCCCGGCTCCTCAACTACAAGGTGGTCGCCCGGCAGAAGGCCCGGAACACCGCCTACGGGATGGCCTTTCTCCGCATCGCCGTCGTGGCCCTCGCCAGCCTGATCGTCGTCGGCCTCCTGGCACCGTTCCTCACGAATCTGTAGGGGGCGTCTCAGCAGAGATGTGAGACGGCCTCGAAGTTCCGGTCCAGCGCCGCCTCGACGGCCGCGTCGGGTTCGGACGGCACGGTCTCGTACCGGTGGACGGTCAGGTCGAGGGCGTCGGTGTCTACCGGTATCGGGCGCGAGTAATCGACCAGGAACAGCGTCGGAACGTGCATGTAGCTGCCGCCGACGTGAGCGTCGCGGTCCGCGAAGTAGTCCATCGTCCACTCGACGAGCAGCGTCTGGAACTCGATCATCTGCTCTAAGGAGTCGACGGCGACGGTCAGCGGCGGGTCGTAGTCCAGGAACGCCCCGCGGTACGCCGAGAGCGCGACCTGGTCGGGCGTTTCGACGGACCCCGTGGGGGGAAGGAGCGCCTCGGCGAGCACCTGCGTCGGGTCGATGACCGAGAGGTGGTCCGGTAGCGCGCCCGACGCCTTGAGGCGTGGGACGCTCTCGTCGTTCAGCGCCAGCGGCAGCTCGGTACAGCCCAGGACGACGGAGTCGATCTCCGGGTGCCGGTCGCAGGCCGCCGCGACGACGTCACAGAGCATCGACTCGGCCTCGTCGGTCACCTCACCGGTCTTGATGCCAAAGTCGGGGTCGTAGATGACGTCCATGAGGCGCTGTCGGTCGTCGGGGGTCGGCTGGTAGGTGTCGACGCCGGCCGCCTCGAGCTCGTCGTCGTAGAGCCGCTCCTCGAGCGTCCGTTTCGTCCCGAGGACCAGCACGCCGTCGTCGGCGTCGGGTACGGCCGCCGTCTCCGCGATCATGTCGACGAACGTCGAGGCGAAGCCCCCGTAGATGTCCCGGTAGAGCGGGTGCCCGCCGTTGCAGGCAAGGCCGACTCTGCCAGCCCCGAAGTTCTGGAGGAGTGCTGCGGTGAACTCGCCCGTGTGCCGCTTGCGACGTATCGGGGGGGTCGCCGTCCTCCCACTCGCCGTCGGCCTCGTCCGGGGTGAACGCCTGCCGGGAGTTGCCATAGCAGACGTACGAGTAGTCGTCCGCGTCCGGCAACGCGGCGACGTTCGCCGCCAGGTCGGCCATCGCTTCGTTCCCCATCCCACCGATGATACCTATCGTCTCGGACATGGACCGTTAGTACAGCACAGACGTCCACTAAATAAATAAGTCGGGGCCCCGGCGAGTGTCGGGCCGGTGCGCCCCACCGCCCGTTTCGGCCTGCCTAAAATCCGAAGCGGTTATCAGTGTTTAGGCCAGCCTAATAGATATGATGCGAGAGCCGACGCGACGGGGCGCCCCGGATGCCCGGCGCCGGACGGTCGAGAGCGGGCCACGAACCGCAAATCCCGGTCGAAGTGGGGCGGTCCGCCCGTGACGGGCGACCGCGAACAGGACGACGACCCGGTCGAGACCGTGCCGCGACTCCGCGAGCGCATCAAGGCGCTCGCCGATCCCGAGGGGAGGTACGTCGTCGCCTGCCGGGTGTCCGGGGTCCGCCCGGAACCGGTCAGAGACCGCCGGTTCGAGACCTACGCCGACGCCGAGAAAGCCAGCGAACTCGCCGGCCGGTACCGGGCGGCGATGCGCCGGGTCGACCCGGCGCTCGCCAGGTACGACCTGACCGTCTCGGAGACCGACGACTCGACGGTCGAACTCGTCAGCGTCCGCGAGCGGACGGCGCGACGGCGCGAGAACGGCCTCCCGACTACCAGCCAGACCGTGACGCTGGCGGGCAACGGGAGCGACGAGTGGCTCCGCGTCGAGAACGGCCCGGTCGTCGAGTTCGCCGGGCCGGACGCCCTGCTCGACGACGAGTTCGTCACCCGCCAGCTCGACTCGAAACTGCGCGAGAACCGCTGAAAGAGTGGGGCGTCAGTCGGTGCGGTTCCAGTAGACGAGCGCCCAGACGGACGCGGCCGCGACGACGACGTGCATCACCATGAGGACGACGACGCCGGCGACGGTGGCGGCCGGGTCGCCCACCAGCAGGCCGACGTCGGGCAGGAACGAGAGGACGAGCACGACGGCGGCGACCCTGACGAAGTAGTGGTCCGGCCGGTCCAGGTAGCGCCGGAAGCCCTGGTAGACGACGACGGCTCCGACGGCACCGACGGCCGAGAGGAAGGCGACCGGCGGCACGGTCAGCGGGCGAAAGCCCGGTGCCACGCCCAGACTGGTCGCCGCAGCGACGATACCCACGTTCACCAGGACGCCGAGGACGAGCGCGACGCCGGTACGGATCAGTACCGATGGTCCCGCGCTGTGCTGTCGACTGGCGGTTTCGGTTGCCATACCATCCGTAGGGATCCAGAATAGATAAAGTGTTGACACCACCGCCACCACTCGCCCCGTGGACGGGACGGGAACTCGAGACGCTCACCGCGAGAAGACGGCCCGCCCGTCGGCGTGCAACCGGAGGAACACCGGCGCGGCGACGAGCGCCAGTCCCAGTTCCAGCGCGCCGATGACGGTGAACGCGGCGGGATAGCCGTACGCGCCGGCGACGGTGCCACCGAGCAGGATACCGACGAGGAACCCGACGCTCCCGAAGACGTTGAAGCCGGCCATCGCCACCCCTCGACCGGTCGGCGAGGCCAGGTCGCTGACCAGCGCCATCGTCGCCGGCGCCATCAGCGCACCCAGGACCCCGACGGCGACCATCGCGACGGCCGCCAGTTCGACGCTCGGTGCCCGACCGACGGCGACCACGCCGAGGCCGTAGAACGCCGACCCCGCGACGACCGGCAGCGTCCGACCGATGCGGTCCGACAGCACGCCAAACGGGTACTGCAACAGCCCGAAGGGGGCAAAAAACAGCGCCAGCATCAGGCCGGTGGCGCCGGGGCTCAACTCGAAGGCGGTCCGGAAGTACAGCGTCCCGACGAGCGCGAAGAACCCGGCGGTCAGGCGGTCGATGAACCCGAAGGCGTAGGGCAGGGTCAGCGCCGGCCGCTCGCGCACCCCGCCGGTGAGGATGCGGAGCACGGAGTCGCGGTTCCCCGCCGGGGCGCGGTCCGGGATGGCCCAGGTCGCGAGCGCGACGAGGCACATGAGGGCACAGGCCACGTAGAGCGGTACGAGCGGCCCCTGGGCGAACAGTTGGCCGCCGACGGGCGCGCCGAGCGCGGTGCCAGCACCGATGGCGATCCCGGCCGCGCCCATGTTCCGCCCGTGGCCGCCCTCTAAGTCCATCAGCATTGTCATCGCCAGCGAGAACGCCCCGATGGTCGTCGCGCCCTGGAGGGCCCGCAGGAGCAGGATACTCTCGAACGGGAGGGCGAACTGCGTGGGGAGCGTCGCCAGCGCGGCGTACCCGACGGCGCCACCCACCGCCCCGGCGGCCACGAACGGGACCCGCTTCCCGGCCGCGTCGCTCACTGCGCCCCAGACGCCGGCGAATGCGATGAATGCCCCGAACTCGGCCGCGAGGAACCACATGCTCGCGTCGAGGCGGGTCTGTGCCCCCAGCGCCGTGACCAGGACGTCGACGCCGGGATAGAGGAGCACCTGCGCGAAGAGGATGGTGAAGACGATCCCGGCCAGGTAGAACCTGGTACGTGTGGTGGACATCTCGCCGCTATCACCCGAACGTGTGACTCCCGGCGGGTAATACTGTTGTGGACCCGGTACCAATAGTAGTGTGGACGTTCCAGTCACTGCCTGGCGTGATGGTGATACAGGCACCCTTCTAACTGCGGTGTTCCGGTCGCAAATCCCGAGGCTACACATGCAATCGAGGTTTTTAGAATGGATTCTGAATTTCGCATCCAGATTACTGAGAAATAGAAGCATATAGGACCATAACAGAAACGATACAACCATAACATAGATTAGTAGAGTTGTTTCGAGAATATCAGACACTAGATCGGGGCATCAATAGCTAACCACGGTGGGTTCGGATTCGCGACGGGACGTACGAAAAACGTGACCCCCGGTTCGTGGAGCCCTGGTCGAGACCGGCTGTTCGCCGTGCCGCTACGAGATGTGGACTCGCCGGTCGGTCGACGCGGCTTCGTATATCGCCTCCAGGGTCTTCATGTCCACGAGCCCGTGAGTTCCGTCGGGATGGACGTCGCCGCCGGTCAGCACCTGATGGGCGAAGTAGTCGAACTCTTCGAGCATCTGGTTCGCCTGGTCGAACTCCACGTCGACGGTTTCGTCCCCGACGGTGAGGCGAAAGCCCCTGTCGTCACTTGGGAAACGCCGGTTCGATGCGGAGCTCGCCCTCGGTACCGACAAGTCGGAGATGGCTCGTCTGGCTGGCCTGCTGACTGGCTGAACAGGCGGCGAGTGTCCCGTCCTCGAACGTAAGGGTGAACACCGCCCGTTCGTCGCCGACGGATTCGAACAGGTCGTCCTCGACGGTGGTGGTCGCCTGGGCAGCGACAGGGTCGGCGTCGAGGACGAACCGGGCGGTGTTCAGCGGATACAGGCCGATGTCCATGACGGACGAACCGTAGCCGCTCAGGTCCGTGTCGAGGCGCCACTGGTTCTCGTCGGGGATGATGTCGAGGAGCGGCTGTGTCATACTCCCGTGGGCGATGACCGGCGTGCCGATCGTGCCGTCGGCGACCAGTTCGCGCGCACGTCGTATCGCCGGTTCGGTCTGCATCCGGTAGCCGATCATCAGCTCGACGTCGGCGTCCTCGCAGACGTCGACCATCGCTGCGGCCCGTTCGACGTCGGCCTCCATCGGTTTCTCGCAGAGGACGTGTTTGTCCAGGGCCGCCGCCGCACGGGCGTACGGCAGGTGGAGCGCGTTGGGCGTGCAGATGTAGACGGCGTCGTACGCGTCGGCGGCTTTCCCGGCCTCGAACTCCTCGTAGTTCAGTCCATGATCGATAGAGTCCGCGAGGTCGGTCGCATCCGTTGCTCGCTCACTGGTGCTACTGACGAGCGTCGTGGTCTCACAGTAGTCGGCGTCCTCGATGGCGGGAATCGCCTGCGTCCGCGTCCACCAGCTGAGCCCGATCATCGCGAAGCGGACCGTCCCGGCATCAGGTGTCGTTTCCCAGTCACGTCTCGTGAAGGGCTTCTGGAGCAGGTCCATAACAGCTAGTGTGAAATATGCTTCTTAATGATTTCGGACCGGGCGGAGTGTGGCTCGGGTGGCCCGGGGTATCGACGATCGACGGTCGGTCGATCAACCACGATACTCGACGAAGCGGGCGCAAACGACCGCCGAGGACGACCCTCGCATGTCACGTTCCCAGCAACGGGTCGGGCAAAGATACTAAACCTTTATACGGGTAGATGGAAAGACCAACGATATGGCCAGTACGCCAGTTGACCAGGAGAGTGTACAGCGGGAGCGAAGTGTAGTCCAACGGATACTTTCGAAACGCGAGTTCGGGGTCGTCATCGCCGTCTTCGGGCTGTTGTTCTTCGGGATGCTGGTCAATCCCGGCGTGTTCCTCTCGCTCGGCAACATCGTGGGCGTCATTCGCAACGCGGCCGTGGTGACGATCATCGGGTTCGGGATGACCCTGCTCATCACCGCCGGCGAGTTCGACCTCTCCGTCGGGTCTGTGATGGCCGTTGCGGCGGCACTCACAGCGACGATGATAACCTCCGGCGGGTTCCCGATAGAGCTCACGCTCGCCATCATCCTGGTCCTCTCCGTCCTGTACGGGCTGTTCCAGGGCATTCTCGTGACCAAACTCGGACTCCCATCGCTCATCGTGACCATCGGAACGCTGACGCTCCTCAGGGGAGGTGCGCTTATCACGCTCGGGAGTGTCACAGCGACGGTCTCCGCCGAAGAGACCCCGCTCGTCCTCAAATCCCTCGGGAGCGTACTACAGCTGCCGTTCCCGATCCTGATCCCGTACACGGACGTCCAGCTGTTCAGTATTCCGGCGATAACGTACCAGGTTCCGTTCGTCCACAGTTCGGTCCAGACGTTCGACAGCTTCCCGCTGCAGATTCTCTGGGTGCTGATCCTCGGCGTTATCTTCCACTACATCCTCTTCTACACGCGATTTGGCTACCGGACGCAGACGACCGGTGGAAACGAGCAGTCCTCCCGGTACGCGGGGGTGAAGACGGACCAGGTCAAGATGATGAACTTCGCACTCGTGGCCGTGCTCGCCGCCTTCGCTGGCATCGGTCAGCTCGCCTTCACCGGCAACGTGTCCCCGTTGACCGGTGACGGACAGGAGCTGGTCGTCATCGCGGCCGTCGTCATCGGCGGGACCAACCTCTTCGGTGGAGAAGGGACCATCGGTGGGACATTCCTCGGTGCACTCGTCTTCGCGTTCACGCAGAACATCCTCGTACTGGCCGGGTTCGGGACCCAGTTGTTCGCCGTCTTCACCGGTCTGTTCATCATCTTCGCCGTCGCTGTCGACGCGATCACCCGCCGCGCTCGCTACGAGAAGCTCTGGGACATGTACCTCGACCCGATCCGGGAGGTACTCACCTCGTCCCGGACGTTCTACGAAAACGTCGACGAGAACGTACAGGGACTGGACGCGCCGCTCGCGTTCGTCGGCCTGCTCATCGCCTCGATCTCGGTCCCGGCACTGCTCGTGGTCCTGCTCACGGTCGTCGGTGACGGCCTGCTCGACGAGGAGTTCAAGCTGTTCATCGTCGAGAGTAACGTCGAGGCAGTCGGGATGGTGCCGTTGACGGTCACCGTCGGCATCGCCACCGCCGTCCTCCTGACCACGGTCTTCGCACACATCAGCGTCCGTGCGCTGGGCGGTCGGGGGACGATCGACAAGACGTTCCAGGCGGTCTCGTACTCGTCTGCCCCCCTACTGCTGGCGTGGCTCCCGTTCGTCCTCGCTGGATTCCAGTTCATCGACGCCGTCGTCGGCGCGGTGACGCTCGTACTGGCGCTGGGGACCGGGTACTTGCTCGTCTCGGGGCTCGGTGTCCTGCACGACCTGGACACGAGGGAGGCTATCGGGGCGGTCCTCGGAACCGGCGTGCTGTGGGTGCTCTCGCTCTGGTGGGTCCTCGGACAGATCTGAACGGGTCGTAACGGGCTACTCGACGCCCGGGGTATCGGTTGCCATTCGCTCGGCTGTGAGAAACCGCGCTGTAGGGCATACTTTTCTACTGTTTCAGCGTCTCTTCGCGGTTCTGACTACCACATACCGGGTGCGTTCGCGAGTCCGACAGACGAAGGTCCGACAACACGCCGTCGTCGACCCCACGGTCGTCGTCCTCGAACGGACAAGCGAAGCCAGTGAACCCCCTGCCTCGAGCGTGACCGAGCAGCCGTCGGTCCCACGCGGTCGTCAGAGGGGAACACAGTCGCGGTCGAGAATCGTCCTGTCTTCAGCGCCTGGAGGCCAGGTGGTCGTGCGGGCCGACACACAGGAGTTCGTCCGCCAGGGTGCTGCCGCCTCAGGTACTAGCGTCGATGCACAAGAAGGTGGTCCGTGTCGCGGTACGTGTGTCAGATTGCACCCGTCATCAGGCCGACGATGTGTTCCCGGTCGACGGTGCCATCGTTCTCGAGCACGTCGATGAGTGTCCCGTCGCGAAGGACGGCGATACGGTCGGCCACTTGGAAGATCTCTTCGAGGTTGTGTGAGATGAAAATCACCGTCCGGTCCTGCTCCTGGAGCCGTTCGATCAGGTCGAGGATCTTCTCCGAGCCCTCGACGGAGACCTCGGCAGTCGGTTCGTCCAGCAACACGACGTTCGGGTCGGAGATGAGCGCTCTCGCGACAGCGACGGCCTGCTGCTGGCCACCGGACAGCTCCGCGGTCTTGGCTCGAGGGTCGACCGAGAACCCGATCTCCGCCAGTGCTTCGATCGATTCGCGGTCCATCCGTTCCCGGTCGATCTTCCGCAGGACAGTGCCTTTCAGGCCCTCGGCGATCGGTTCACGACCCAGGAACACGTTCTTCGCGACGTCGTGTTTCTTCGACAGTTGCAGGTCCTGGAACACGGTTTCGATGCCGGCACCCTTCGCGTCGTTCGGATCGTCGAGCGAGCGCGGTTCGAGTCCGTTCTCCGTCCGGATGTATATCTGTCCGCCGGTCGGCTTGATGACGCCGGAGATGGTCTTGATCAGCGTCGACTTTCCGGCACCGTTGTCGCCGACGATGGCCAGTACTTCGTTGTCGTAGACGTCGAGGGAGACATTCGAGAGCGCCTTTACGCCTTCGTAGTGCTTCGAGATGTCCTCGATCCGGAGGATCGATTCGTTTCGTTGGGCACTGGGGCCGTCTGTGGAGTGGTCGCTTGAGTCGGGTTCTGCTCCCATATGGAGGTGCGTATCCACTCCTGCATATTAAGTGTGGGAGTATTCCGACGTATAGTCACGAGAACACGTGAAGATACCCGAGTGTACGTACCCACAACCACAATCATTAAATATAGTTAGAAACAAGTTGCGCTCGCATCATGCCAGAAGGCGATAGACTCGATTATAGCGACGACGACGGGGCCGTGTCGATCGAACTCGGTGTGAGCCGACGAAAGCTGATGAAACAGCTGTCCGCAGTTGGACTCGCAGGGGGCTTGACCAGCTTCGCGGGGTGCAGTTCACTCAGATCCGACGACGCGACGGAGACGGAACAATCGACACCAGCGGACGATGGTGGCAGCAGTGACAGCTCGGGGCAGGGCGGAAACGACAGCGAGATTCCGCCGTTTACACGCGTTCCGCTCGTTCCACCGCCGACGCGTGACAGCCTCGACCTCTCTGAACCACAGGACCCGGAGCGTCACATGGCGTTCGTGGTGCACAACGGGACCAACCAGTTCTTCACACCCGTCATCGCCGGGATGAACGACGCCCTGAACAAGCTCGGGTGGACCGGGGAGTTCGTCGGCCCGAACGGGAACAATCAGTCCAAGCAGGTCGAGATCATGAACACGAAGATCAGTTCCCTGGAAGCGAACCACGATCTGCTCGGGACCACCGTCCTCGACGCGTCCTCGTATGCGGCACCCGTCAAACGGGCGATGGACAAAGGCGTCACCGTCGTCCAGTACAACACGACGGTGAACGACTGGGACTTCGACTTCATGATGGAGGAGTTCGGGAACGTCCTGCCGTACGTCGGTCAGAATCAATTCCCCGCTGGCAACGCAGTCGGTATCACGGCCTATGAGAAGGCACAGGAGAAACTCGGCAGTGATACCCAACTGACGGTCCTCCCCTGTATCGGCGTTCCTGGTCACCCGGCGCTGCAGGCCCGAACCGACGGGATCGTCAACGCGATCGGTGCCCAAGACAACGTCGAGGTGCTCGAACAGCTCAACGTGAGCACCGACGTGTCCCAAGCGACGACGCGTGTCAACGACGCCTACCAGGCGAACAACGACATCAACGTCATTCTGGGGTCGGGGTTCTGGGGCCCGGCGGCGGCCGCGAAGCTGGTCGAGAACGAGGGCCTGCAGGACGAGATCATCGTCGGCGGGTTCGACCTGCCAGAGTCCACGCTCAACGGGATTCAGAACGGGACCGTGACGTTCACCGTCGGGCAGGACCCGTACTCCCAGGGCTTCCAGCCCGTCATGCTTGGCTACGAGTACGTCGATCGGGGCATCCCCATGAAAGACTACATCACGGGCGTCGAGATCGTCGACGAGTCGAACGTCGAGTTCGCCGTCCAGCGGTCCGGCTCCTGGCCCGACCTCCGGTCCTGGCAGAAGAACAACTACTGACCGGAGAGTCGAATCGAACGACGCGGGACGCGGGGCGACGTTCTCACGGCTGGTCGGGGATTTTGGCGCTCTTTATCCGAACTACGGGGACAGTCTACGGGAGGTAGCCGGTGGAGGTCGCCGCCGATTCGCACCGTAATCGCGAGAGAACCTCCACATCGTGTCGCCCCGGCCACCAGAGACCTCGCTCTCCGGGGTGGGGAATATCCAAGCTTTTTATATTTGCTTATGGAACGACGAGTATGGAAATCACCAGGCTAGAGACTGTGACGTTCGCCGACGATAGCCCCTTAGTGAATACGGAACGGGATATCGACCTCACGATGCTGCAGGTGCATACCGACACTGGCCTCGTCGGACTCGGCGAGACCTTTCCACAGGCGGGGATGGAACAGGCCGCGTTGCTCGGGCCGATCGCCGACGAGGTCCTCGGGCGGAACCCGGAGAACGTATCGGCGATTCACGACGACCTCCGCACCTACTTCAACTACTACGGCCACGCGGGAGCGGAGATGCGGGCGATGAGCGCGCTCGACCTCGCCCTCTGGGACCTGAAGGGACAGGTCGCTGGCCAGCCGATATATAAACTCCTCGGCGGGGCCTGTCGCGACTCGATTCCGACCTACAACACCTGCTACGACGATACGTACGATTTCCGGGACGAGCCCGTCGAACTCGCGGAGTCGCTCCTGGCGGACGGGATCGATTCGATGAAGCTGTGGCCGTTCGACGAGTTCGCAGAGAAGACCCGCGGGCAACGCATCAGCGACGACGACCTCGCGGCGGGGCTCGAACCGATCCGGCGGATTCACGAGGCGGTCGGGGACCGTATGGACTTCGCGGTCGAGTTCCACGGACTGTGGGCGCTCACACCGGCGAAGAAGCTCGCACGCGCCGTGGAGCCGTACGACCCGATTTGGGTCGAAGACCTCATCCGGAAGGGCAACTTCGACGCGTACGCCCAGCTCGACGCTGCGACGGACATCCCGCTCTGTATCAGTGAGCGACTCATCGGCGAGTACGAGTTCACCCAGGCCATCGACACGGGCGCTGTCGACATCGTGATGCCAGACCTGTGCTGGACTGGTGGGCTCTCGACCGGGAAAGCGGTCGCCTCACTGGCCGAGGCGGCCCATCTGCCCGTGGCACCACACAACTCCGGTGGCCCGGCGCTACACTTCGCGAACGCACACCTGTCGGCGGCAATCCCGAACCTGTACCTCATGGAGTCGATACGGGACCGGTACGACGGCTGGCACCGGAACCTCGTGACGGAGGGGCTCGACGTGGTGGACGGACAGAGCGAGCTCCCGAGCGGAGCGGGGATCGGCACGGAGCTCGACCGCTCGATCCTCGAACGCGAAGACGTCACCGTCACCGAGCGGGCACGATAGCCGGTAGCGGCGAGTCGACGACCGTGTTCGCCGAAGAAAGTATTAAACGCCAGCCACGCTATCACCCCACATGGTCGATAGCTGGGATCTCCCACGGATTTCGACAGACTACAGTTTCCGCGGCATCGACACCGCGTTCCTCGAGAACGAGGCGCTCCGTATCCAGGTGTTGCCCGGGAAGGGAGGCGACATCATCGAATTCAGAGACAAACGGACAGATACCGACGTCCTCTGGCATGCCGATCACAACTGGCAACCGCCTTCGAACGGTTCGCTCCCGGCGGCCTCGACCGCCTCGTGGCTCGACCACTACCCGGGCGGGTGGCAGATGAACCTCCCCATCGCCGGCTTCGGCCGCAAAATCGAGGGGAGCGAGTACGGCCTGCACGGCGAGAGTGCGCTCATCCCGTGGAACGCCCGGGTGGTCGAGAACTCGGACGAGGCGGTGGCCCTGGAACTCACCACCGAGCTCGTCAGGTACCCGTTCGAATGTACACGTCAGTTACGGCTCCCGCGAGGTGCGTCCCGGCTGGAGATAGCGGAATCGATAACCAACCGCGGTGGCGTGGAGTTAGAGTACATCTGGCAGCAACACGTCACGCTCGCACAGCCGTTGCTCGGACCGGCTGCCAGGTTAGACATCCCGGCCGAGCGCGGCGTCACCCAGTCCGAGAGTCCGGCGTTCGCCAACGGCAGGCTACAACCCGACGCGACGTTCCAGTGGCCCGATGCGCCGACCCGGAGCGGTGGGCGGACCGATCTCCGCGAGATACCGGCCCCCGAATCGGGCATTCACGACCAGTGTTACGCGACGGACCTCGAGGCGGGGTGGTACGCGCTGACGAACCCCGAGATAGACCTCGGATTCGCGCTGTCGTTCCCGGTCGACCCGTTCGAATGTATCTGGTACTGGCAACCGCTCGGTGGGTTTCACGAATCACCGTACTTCAAGCGAAACTACAACGTCGGCCTAGAGCCGACGACGGCCTACCCGAGCGGGGACCTGCCGGACGCACAACGAGCCAACGGAACGATGGACACGCTCGGACCCGGCGAGACAGTGTCCGCTTCCTTCGTCGCGCATACGTTCGGTGGGCACGAAGCAGTGACCGACGTCTCCGATACGTCGGTCGACGGGCGCTGAGATTTCGGTTCTTCGACAGCAGGGGAGCCCCTCGTATCGGTTGGTGGTCGCGTAGATCCCGACAGGGCAAGCACCGTCGACCGGCTACCCCCTGTTTTCGAATATGCGGAAAGTTAAGTCGAGCCGGACCGACCGCTAGATATGGACAGAAAATCCCGAACGCTCTCGACGACGAAACTCTCGCTCGAGATAATCGAGTTGCTCGCCGAGCTCGAGGGGGCAGGGGTGACCAGAATCGCAACCGAGCTCGACAAGCCGCCGAGCACGATTCACGGGCACCTCTCGACGCTCCACGAAGCGGAGTTCGTGGTCAGAGACGGCGAGGAGTACCGGATCGGCCTCAAGTTCCTCAAACTGGGCAAAATGATCGAAAACAGCGAGGAACACTTCAGGCGGGCAGACAAGTACACGGCGAAGGTCGCAGAGGAGCTGGACGCCCGCTCTATCTTTGCTGTCGAAGAGCACGGGTGGTGCGTGTACATCTCCCGCAACGCTGGCGACCTGAGCGTCTGGAAACACGAGATGACGGGAAAGCGGACGTACCTGCACGCGACAGCGGCCGGAAAGGCAATTCTCGCCAATTTACCGGAGAAGAAGATCGACGAGATCGTCGACCGTCGTGGGCTCCCCCGGATGACCGAATCGACGATAACTGACCGCGCGGAGCTGGATGCGGAGCTGCAGCGGGTCAGAGAACAGGAGGTCGCGTTCAATCGCGAGGAGTCTGTCGAGGGTGTCAAAGCCGTGAGCGCCCCGGTCCTGGATTCCGACAGGCAGGTATTCGGTGCGCTCAGCGCGAACGGCCCAGCCAAGCAGATGATCGGGGAACAGTTCGAGACGGAGATACCGAAGCGACTGCGCGGCATCGCGAACGAGTTCGAGCTCGACCTGCAGCTCTCGTGATAGGCTGGATTGGTTTTCCCACATGTCGAATCGGCTCGTGAGGGGACGAGGTCGGCACCGGGTCCTGCGAGACGATTATAACAGGCGTACGTTAGTTACACACGGGGCGGAAGGTTCCTGGTACCAATTGTCACGGGGTTCCGGAGTCGAGTTTCAGCGAATCGTTTTCGAACATGCCGAAACCGAGCGGGCGGGCACGACGGCATCCGGGTGAGATGTCGGGCCATGATCGACGGCAATCCGCTCCCCAGCCACCGTAGATGCGGCAGTGGAATCGCTGGGGTCCGGTCGAACAGCGCTCTCGGTACGCTTCGTCGAACAGCTCCTGGCCCTCCGCGAGGTGCCGCTCCACGGCGTCGAGATCGAGGGAGAGACCGAGACCGGGTTGCTCCCGGACTGCCATCCGGCCGTCCTGGATGAGGCCGTCCTCCTCGACCAGGTCCTCCCACCAGCCCAGTTCGTGACTGTGGTACTCGAGCGCGAGCGCGTTCGAGATGGCAGCGCCGACGTGGGCCGAGGCCATCGTCCCGATCGGCGAGGAGACGTTGTGCTTCGCCACCGGGACGTAGTAGATGTCTGCCAGGGTCGCGATCATCATCGACTCGCGCATGCCGCCGACCTTGGGGACGTCGGGTGTGACGATATCCACCGCCTGCTCCTCGAGAAGCCGACGTTGTCCGTGGGTGCGGTAGACGTTCTCGCCGGTGGCGATCGGCGTCGAGGTACCTTGTGTGACCTCGCGCTGGACGTCGTGGTTCTCCGGTGGGATGAGGTCTTCGAGCCACCAGACGTCGTACGGTTCGAGCGCCTGTGACAGTCGACGGGCCGCGCCGGCGCTGAAGGCCCAGTGGCAGTCGAACGCGACCTGCCCGCGTTCGGTGACCTTGCGGACGATCTCCTCCTTGTGGTTGATTTCTGGCGTCCCGAGGTAACGGTTCGCACGGTCGCGTTCGTGCCCCGAGGGAACGTCGTGGTCGAACTTCAGCGCGTCGTAGCCGAGCTGGTCGACGAGGTCGGCTACAGCCTCGATACGTGTGTCTGAGTGAATTCGACGGATAGACTCGCCGAATACATACTGATATTCCGAATTACGTGTCGAAATTGTACCGATACGTCCGCCCACAGTCCCCGACGCCAGATTCCGGAAGATCCACAGAGACACCGAATTCGAGATCAGAACACGAGTTGCGAGCGGCCACACAGTTATCCGGGCACCCACGGATGCACAGCGTCGGGAGAGGTGAAACCCGAATAGTACTATCCCGCCATATACGAACCATATAAAAATTTATGGCCATTTTCCGACATTAAACAACAAATATTCGAACCTATTCCCGTAATTTGCGTATACGGTGGCCGAAAATGATTATTTCTGAACTCATAGGACCAGATATAGACCTCGAATCGAAGAGATAGAGCTGGGCGCGCTGATTCGGACGTCCGTCGATCGGTCAAGACCGGCGCCAGTCGGCAGGATTCGACACTGCCCACGACCACGGCACTGCGGAGGCGTCCGCCCGTGAGACGCGATTCGTGGCGGGTCGAAAACGGATTGCTC
Organism: Haloarcula regularis; assembly: GCF_029338315.1. Taxonomy (GTDB): domain Archaea; phylum Halobacteriota; class Halobacteria; order Halobacteriales; family Haloarculaceae; genus Haloarcula; species Haloarcula regularis. The sequence goes on along the minus strand of NZ_CP119794.1, from coordinate 2,680,863 downwards.
CCGTCCACGTCGAAAACAATATTAGTCGAAACGGCCGTTCGGAATCTATGAGCGAGCAGACGCTGTACGAGCGGTTGGGGAACGCGAGGGCATCCGAGCGGTCGTCGACGACTTCTACGACAGACTGGTCGAAGACGACGACCTCGGACCGTTCTTCGAGAGCGCGGACATGGAGCTGTTGCGGCGGACCCAGACTGACTTCCTCTGTGAGGCCGCCGGCGGGCCGGAGACCTACGACGCGACGCCGGTCCGGGAGGCCCACCTCCACGTCCCGTTCACGCCCGCCCACATCCAGCGCGCCGTCGAGTTGCTCCAGGCGAGTCTCGACGCGTTCGACGTCCCGGACGACGACGCGGCCGCCGTCGTGGATGCGGTCGCGGCCTACGAGGAGGACCTGCTGGCGAGTCCGGACGAAGACTGACGAAGGCCCGCTTTCAGCCCGGTGGGGACGCGGCTGGACGAGGCCGACAGCGGACCGAATCCGAGGTCAGACGGCCAGATACTCGGCGATGACGTCCTCGTCGTCGAGCGTCGTGGGCTTCACCCCAGTCTATCGTGTCCCAACCGTCGGCCATCTCACGGGTCACCCCGAGTGTTGGGCGACGAACAGGATGGATGGCTGAACGCCCTCGCTGGGTTCGTCGAGGACCGTGGCTCACTGGTCGTTCGGCTCGAAGTCGCCCGCCGCGACTGCGCACGTGACCGGGTGGGAGTGAGGAAAGAGTTGCGCGTGACACAATGTTGACGACGCGCGGGTTTGCACGAGAAGGTGTGACAAACGCAATCTGTTTTCAGTCGGTTCCTGAACTTGCCGTGCAGGTCCGTCGGGGTACCGTCTCTGCGGTAGACGTCGTCGAGGCGCATCTCGGGCGTATCGAAGCCAGAAATGAACGAACGAACGCCTTCGTCAAGGTGTATGGCGAGGACGCGCTGGCGGCCGCCCGGAAGGCGGACAACGCACGCCGGAAGGGCGAGGAACTCGGTCAGCTTCACGGCCTACCCGTGGCAGTGAAGGACAACTATGCAGTCGCCGGCAAGCCATTTACCAACGGGAGTGTTCCGCTCTCCGGAAACGTCGCCGAGGAGGACGACCTGACGGTGCGGCAGTTACGAGAGGCCGGCGCCATCGTCATCGGGAAGACGAACACTCCGGAGTTCGCGACGAAGGGAGTCACCGACAACGACCTGTTTGGAGCCACCGGAACGCCGTTCGACCCGACCCGGACGGCCGGTGGTTCCTCGGGGGGAAGCGCCGCAGCCGCCGGTGACGGGCTGGCACCCATCGGACTCGGTACCGACGGCGGTGGCTCACTCCGTATCCCGGCGAGCGCGTGTGGTGTCTTCGGGATGAAGCCGTCGTTCGGACGGGTACCGATTCCGCTCCGCCCCGACGGATTCACACATCACACACCGATGCGCGGGCGCGGTGCACTGACACGGACCGTCGAGGGTGCCGCAACGGTCCTGGACGTGCTGTCGGGGAGCCACCCGTCAGACCCGTTCGCCGTGGAAACGGGCGAAACCGACTTCGTGGCGGCGACTCGTCGCCCCATCTCGGACCTGACCATCGCCTACTCGGTGGACCTCGGCGGGACGTTCCCGGTCGACGAGCGTGTCCGCCGCCGGTTCCACAAGGCGGTCGACGCGTTCAAGTCTGGACCGGCGACGTTCGTCGAGGTCGAACCCGAGATGCCCCGGTCCCGGAAGGCGATGTATCATTGCTGGAAGACGGGGTTCTCGGTCGTACTCGCCGAGGCGCTGGAGAACATGAGAGAAGATGGAACAGACCTGTTGGGCGACCACCGCAAGGAGTTGGACGACCACAACGTCGCCGATGCCGAGGCGGCGAAGGAACTCGGTGCCGTCGAGTACCGACGGTCGGACGTCGTTCGGACGGAGGTCTTCGAGGCGTTCCAGTCGCTGTTCGCTGAGTACGACCTGCTGCTGCTGCCGACGATGGCCGTGCCACCGTTCGAGCACGGGAAGTGGGGGCCCGAGGAGATAGAGGGTGAACCCGTCGACCCGATACTCGAGTGGACCTTGACGTGGTTGTTCAACCTGACCGGCCACCCGGCGGCCTCGGTCCCGGCAGGAGTCACCCGGGAGGGGCTCCCGGTCGGGATGCAGGTCGTCGGGCCGCGGTTCGCCGACGAGCGAGTGCTGGCGGCCAGCGGAGCGTTCGAGCGCATCGAACCGTGGTACGACGCCTATGACGAGCGACATTGACGCCGCGACGTGCCGGTGGGGTGGGACCGGACCCCGGGACAAGCGACGTTGTGTTCCCCCACACATATCTGCGCAATTTCTGTACGATAAGACAATATTAATACGATAGAGTTGAATGACTCCCACAATAACCGGCCTATGAGTAAAAGTGAGTTCATTTCTACACACGGACGGGAAGCGTATCTAGAGCGCGTCGAAGAGACGTACGAGGAGTTTCAAGAGACCGACGTTTTCAGGTATCCCGAGTGGCTCTACGGGCCGCCCAAGGGAGATCTGTTCGAAGTCGAGGTCGAGGACTGCCCCGACTTCGGCGACACAGCTTACGTGGAACTCGACTCGGGCCGGACCGCGTTCCTCTCGATCGATATGCAGACCGACTTCTGTGGAGCCGACGGATACGTGGACGCGATGGGATACGACCTGTCGCTGACTCGCCGGGCCGTCGAGCCCATCGCCGACGTGCTCGAGACGGTTCGAGGAACCGACGTCGACGTCGTCCACACACGAGAGGGACACAAACCAGACCTCGCGGACGCGCCGTTCAACAAGCTGGTCCGAAGCAAGGCCGCAGGTGACGGTGTCGGAATCGGAGAGACACCGCCGGGTGGATTAGGGCCACTTCTCACCCGCGGGAACGCGAACTGGGACATCATCGACGAGCTGGCACCGGAACCGGGCGAGCCAGTCGTGGACAAGCCGACGAAGGGTGCGTTCGGGAACACGAACATCGAGATGATTCTGAACCGTCAGGGCGTCTCGTATCTCGTCATCGCGGGGATAACGACGGACGTCTGTGTCCACACGATTATGCGAGAGGCCAACGACCGGGGCTACTGGTGTATCCTGCTGAAGGACGCGACCGGTGCGACCGACGTGGACAACCGTGACGCCGCAATCAAACAGATCAAGATGCAGGGCGGGGTCTTCGGATGGGTCTCAGACTCCGAACGGTTCATCGACGCAGTCGAATCGAAGGGGGGCGACTGACGCGTCGACGTCCGGCCGCCCGAAGCCGGTCCCGCTCAGCTCGGGAGACCACATCACCACATATCAACAGAAATCTGGACCAGAATCGTATTTCCTTCCGATATCTTGCCCATTACCCCATTATTTGCGTAATCAAAAGTCGTTTTATAATAATATCCCGTGTCTAACGTGTGGCAGTAGACACCATAATCGCCGGCGGGACGCTGGTGCAACCGGACGGAACGTACGACGCAAGCATCGCCATCGACGACGAGACGATCGTGGCGGTGGGGGCACGATCGGAGCTCCCCGATGCCAGGCGAACAGTCGACGCGACGGGGAAACTCGTCATGCCGGGTGCGGTAGACGTCCACGTCCATCTGGACGACATGTTCAGCAACGATACCTACGACACCGCATCGCGAGCGGCGGCCCTGGGCGGGACGACGACGTTCATCGACTTCGCCTGGCAGGCGTGGGTGAGCGAGTCGAGCATCTTCGAGGAGGAGAGTTCGCTCCTCGAGGGGATCGAGCGCAAGCAGGAGAAGGCCGAGGGCTCCCTGATAGACTACAGCCTCCACGGGGCCATCACGCGGGAAGACCCGGCGGTGTTCGACGAGCTACCGGAGATCATCGAGGCAGGGGTGACCTCGATCAAGATGTTCACCGCCTACGAGCACGGACTCCCGAACGGGTTCATCAACGAGGTGCTCCAGGAGGCGGCCGGTCACGACCTCGTGGCCGTCCTCCACACGGAGGACTCGTCGGTGTGTGAAGTCATCACCGAGGCGTTCAAACGAGAGGGGAACGGCGAACCGGAGTACTACCCCATGTCCCGTCCTGACTACGCGGAGGCGATGGCAGCGGACGACGCACTCACGATGGCGATGGAAGCCGGCTGTCGCTACTACGGCATCCACACGACATGTCGGAAGGCCGCAGACGTCATCGAAGACCACCGCGACGACTATCACGACCGAGTCCGCGCCGAGACCTGTACCCAGTACACGGTCGCCGACGACTCGCTGTTTTCGGAGGTCGGATTGCTACCGATGGCCGCGCCGCCGCTTCGGAAACCCGACGACAACGACGCGATGTTCGAGCATCTCGACCGGGGGACACTCGATGTCGTGTCCACGGATCACTGTGGCTACACCCGCGACCAGAAGCAGGTCGAGCCCTGGTGGGAGGGAACCTTCGGGATGAACTCACTCCAGCGGAGTCTGCCGGTATTTTACGACGAGGCCGTCGAAGAGCGCGGATTCTCGCCGTCGTTCGTGGTCGCGAAACTCGCGTCGAACCCCGCTCGAATCTTCGGGATGCCGGACAAGGGAACCCTCGATCCGGGGACAGACGCCGACGTCGTCGTGTTCGACCCCGACGACACGGCACCGATTACGCCGGCGGACAACGAGTCGATGGCTGACTTCTCGGTATACGAAGGCCGAGAGGTCGGCCGCATCGCGAAGACGTTCGTCCGGGGTGAACTACTCGCCGACGATGGAGACGTCGTCGGCGAGTCGGGACACGGCGAGTTCGTTCACCGCGAGATCCCGGACTGGGAACAGTAGGCCGTAGGTAGGACGGTCTGGCGCTCGTCGTAGTGGGGAATCGGTAGCCCACGAGCGAATAGCGTCCCCACGTTACTTCGGCAGAACGTCAGAAAGCCGGCGGCCAATTTCCGTGACTTCGGTCGCCGGTGTGCTGGAAAACGGCTCGTGTTACAGATCCGCCGGCGTGTACTGCGTCGTCTCGACGGTCTCAGTCAGGTCACAGCCGACCTCTTGCAGGAACGAGGGTTCGATGAGCTCTCCCTCCTCGCCGTTGAGAACCTCGATGTTGTGATTCTCGTCCGCGCGGGCGATCCGCATGTGGTGTGACATGTGATGGGTCGGCCCGTGCAGGGAGATGTCACCCTCGGGAGCGGCGATATCCATGCCGCTCTCCAGGGTCGCGATGACCTCGTCCTGGTTGGTCGTGCCGGCCTCCTCGACGGCATTCTTGTACAGATGCATCGAGAAGTAGTTGTTGTGGGCGCTCTGGTTGAGGTACTGGGCGTCCGGATGCATCTCGTAGAACCGATCGACGAAGTCGTTGTTTCGCTCGGTATCGAACTCCTGCATGTAGTTGGCCCCGACGTAGACGTCTTGCAGGGCCGGCGGGTCGAGACGGAGATGCTCGAAGGGCAGCGCCATGACGGTCGAGGTACCCATGGGGACATCGAGGCCGGCCGCGGCCCGCTCCTCGTAGAAGGAAGCGTGGTTCGCGCCCACGAGAATCGACATCACGAAGTCCGGATCAGCCTCCTGGATGTTGTTGATCGAGGAACTGAACTGGCTCTGTGAGAGCGGGACGAACTCCTCTCCGATCACGTTTGCACCCATGTCGTCGGCGAGGATTTCGACCCAGTCGGCGCTCAGCTGGCCGAAGTTGTAGTCGGCCGCGATGGTGTAGATGTCCGTGCCGAACTTGTCGGTCATAAGCTCCATGACCGGTCGGAGCTGCTGGCGCGCCGTCGCCCCCATCGGGAAGGTGTACTTGTCACAGACGCCGCCCTCGTACTGGGTCGTATAGAAGTACAGCTGCTCGTTCTGGTCCATTATCGGACGGACGGCCTCCCGGACGGAACTGCGAATCCCACACCAGATGGCGTCGGCGTCGTCTTCGTTTATCAGTCGGCGGACGTGCTGCTGGAAGGTGTTGATGTCGGATTCGGGATCGGGGTGAGTAGCTCGACCTCACGGCCCAGGATGCCGCCGTCGTCGTTTATCTCCGAGACGGCGAGTTCGCTGGCCAGGACTTTCGGCGTGCCCGTCAGTGCCGCGTTGCCGGACTGTGCGTCGACGACACCGACCGTGATGGGGTCGTCATCGGACCCACTCGAACCGGTCGAGCCGCCGTCCCCGCCGCCGTCGCCGCCGTCGCCGCCGCTGCTGCTCCCCTCCGAGCAGCCCGCCAGCGAGGTCATTGCGGCGAGTGCGGCGCCGCTGGTACGGAGATATCCACGCCGGGATAGCCCGCCGTCAGTGCGCTTGCCATCAGTCATCGGCGACCACCGCCCGCGCGGAGATGTGGTTGACGTTCAAACAATATTTGCGATACTTTCTCGATATGCTTCCACTCATATACTCATTTGATGCTAATAGCAAGCACATATTAAAGATTTTGTTAAACATATGTATAGTATTAAAGCAAGAGTTTTGTCCTAATACACCTAATATTCGATGCCGAGCGAATCGGCGGGCAGCTGGCCCGGTGAACATGACGACCAGCCACAGGGTATCGGGCAGTTCTCATTCGTCAGTTCTGGTTGGAACCGACCGGCAGTCTTCGGGAACCAGGCGGTCGGCGACCGAGAGGGTCGAGGCGTCGTGGTCGGCGGGGCCGACAAGCGTCACCCCGAGGTGGGCACCGTCGGGTCGAGTCCCGCCCGGGACGGCAACCGCACACAGGTCGAGCAGGTTGACGTAATCAGTGTAGTGCCCGAGGGTCGCGTTCGTCTCCTTTGGAGCCTCTCTCACGGCATCGACGGTGTAGGTGGTACCGGTCGTGGGCGTCAGCAGGAAATCGACGTCCTCGAATACCGCCTGCACCCGTCGTCGGCGTTCCTGAAGCGCGTACATGGCCTCGAAGGAGTCGACGGCGGAGTAGTCCGCGCCCTCGGTGATGATGTCACGCGTGACATCGAGGGCCTCGTCCGGGTGGTCCTCGAGGAAGTCACCGACGGCGGAGAACCGTTCGGCGACCCAGGGACCGCCGTACAGCAGTTCCGCGGCCTCCCTGAACGGCGCTTCGGGGACGGTGACGACCGTGGCACCGGCGTCCTCGACCCCGCGGACGGCTTTCTCGAACAGTGTTCTGGCCGCGTCGTCGCCGAAGTGTTCGGTGCGCTCGAACACACCGATGGTCGGCGTGTCGCGGGCGGTTCCGGTGACTGAAAGGCCGTCGGCCTCGGGCCGCGAGTACGGGTCCGCGTCGTCGTAGCCGACGAGCAGGTCGCCGACCCGAGCGGCATCCGCGACGGTCGTCGCGAAGACCGACACGCAGTCGAGCGTCCGGCAGGCGGGGACGACGCCATCGGTGCTCACGAGTCCGCGCGTCGGCTTGTAGCCGACGACACCGTTCAGTGCCGCCGGGACCCGCCCTGACCCGGCCGTGTCGGTACCGAGTGCAAACGAAACCTGACCGCGGGCGACGGCGACGCCCGATCCGGAGCTGGACCCGCCGGAGATGAGCGAGCGGTCGTGTGCGTTCCGGCAGATCCCGTACGGACTCCGAGTCCCGACCAGACCGGTGGCGAACTGGTCCATGTTCGTCTTGCCGAGCAGTACCGCACCGGCGTCGGCCAGCCGTTCGACGACGGTCGCGCTGTCCTCGGGGACGTACTCGTAGGCCGGGCAGGCGGCAGTCGTCGGTCGGCCGGCCACGTCGATGTTGTCCTTGACCGCGAACGGGACACCGTAGAGCGGATACTCGGCCGGGTCCACCGAGGCGAGATCGGCGGCGCGCCGGCGAGCCCGTTCGTCGTATCGGTCTATCCAGACGTTTCGCGATTCGTCACTCTCTGCGCGGGAAAGCGCCGTCTCGACGACCGCACGCGGCGTGATATCTCGCTCACGATAGGCCCACTGGAGAGTCTCGAGGTCGAAGGTCGCCGGGACGTCCGTCATCCGTCGCCGGCCGGTGCAGTCGACGGTGGCTCGCGAGTGTCAGCGACCTGGTCGTAGGCACCGGCCAGCGCGACCAGGGCGTGATCGTCATAGGGCACCCCCACCAACTCGAGGCCGACCGGAATTCCGTCGTCGGTGAGCCCTCCGGGAACCGAGACGGCCGGGCAACCGGACTGCGAGGCGATGACGGTGTTCGTCGGGAACTCCATGGTCGAGTACGTCCCGTCCCGGAGGTGCCGTTCGGTCGGGGGCAACACCGGCGCGTCGGGGAACACGATGGCGTCGAGGTCGTGTTCGGCGTGAACCTGCATGATGTCCCGCTGTAGTTTCCCCTGTGCCCCGACGCCTTCCCAATACTCGGGGACGTCGGCCGGGTCAGCCGGACCGTCGAGCATCGCCGTGAACAGGTCCGCGACGAGTTCGTGACAGCCACCGGCCGCCTCGATGTCCGCGACCGAGTCCGCCGGAGCGTTCTCGCGCCCGCCGAGGAACTCGTTGAGATCGTGTTTGCTCTGCAGGACGTAGAGGGACGTCTCGTCCAGCTGCTCGTCGAGGTCCGGGATGGAGACGGGGTCCACGAGCGTCGCGCCCGCGTCCGCAAGCGTCGACAGCGCGTCCTCGACGACGGCAGTCACCGGGGCCGACTCGGGATTGCGCTCGTCCCCGAACGCCTGGCGAAGCACGCCGATTCGCGCGCCGTCGAGTGCGTCGGAATCGAGAGCGTCGGTGAACGATTGGTCCGCGACGCCGGCGTTCGCTCCGGTCCAGACGTCAGCCTCGTCGTAGCCGACGATGGTATCCAGCAGGCGAGCGAGGTCCGCCGCAGTGCGAGTCATCGGACCCGGCGTGTCCTGGCGACTCACGAGCGGGGCGAAGCCGGTCCGACTCACGAGTCCGGTCGTGACGCGCATCCCGAAGAGGTTGCAGTAGCCGGCGGGCAGACGGATCGACCCCCCGGTGTCCTCACCGATACCGACGACGCCGAGGTTGGCCGCGACCCCGGCACCCGTGCCCGCGCTGGAGCCACCGGGGTCTCGGTCGAGTGCGTAGGGGTTCTTTGTGCGGCCCGTAGCCGACGAGTAGCCGAACCACGACGCGGCCCAGTCACAGAGGTTCGTCTTCGCCAGCACGATGGCGCCCGCGTCCTTGAGCCGTGTCACCACCGTCGCGTCTGTCTCGGGAACGTAGTCGTCGAACACCGCAGACCCGAACGTCGTCCGTATGCCCGCGGTCTCTGCCTGGTCTTTGACGAGCACGGGGATTCCGTGGAGCGGACCGACGAGCCCGGAATCGTCGAGCGCCTCGTCGAGCTCCGCTGCGCGGGCTCTGGCGGCGTCGTTGACCGTGACGACACTGTTGAGTGCCGGCCCGTCGCGGTCGTAGGCGTCGATGCGGTCGAGGTACCAATCGACGAGTTCGCGGCTCGTGACATCGCCGTCCCGCATGGCCTCGTGAATCGCTGCAACAGTCGTCTCGTACGGATCGAAGGATAGTGTCATGGTGAGTTAGACGGCCAGGAACTGGGCGAGCGTGTCGTCGGTCAGGTCACTGGACCCGAGTTCGTCGACGATGGTCCCGCGCTCGATCGCGTAACACCGTTCGGACATCGCCTGGATGACGCCGAGGTTCTGTTCGACGAAGAGGACAGTCATGCCGAGGTCGTCGCTGATCTCGGGGATGTCACGCTGAATCTGCTGAACGATCGACGGCTGAATCCCCTCGCTTGGCTCGTCGAGGAGGAGGAGGTCCGGATTGCCGACCAGTGCACGTCCGATGGCGAGCATCTGCTGTTCGCCGCCACTCATCGAACCGGCGGCCTGATCTGCACGTTCTTCGAGAATCGGGAAGTACTCGTAGACAGTATCGTACAGCAGCTCCTCGACGTCCTCGTTGACCGTCTCGCCGACGAGGAGGTTCTGTCTGACCGTCAGGTCCGGGAAGACGTCCCGGCTCTGGGGGATGTACCCGATACCGGCCTTGGCACGCTCGTCTGTCGGCAGGTCCGTGATGTCGGTCCCGTCGTACTCGATGGAGCCGTCGGTAGGGTCGAGGAGCCCGACGAGGGATTTCATCAGTGTCGTCTTCCCGACGCCATTTTTCCCGATAACGCCGACCACTTCGCCCTCGTCGACGTGTAAGTCGATATCCCGAAGGATGGGGGTGGACCCGTAGCCGACGGTGAGGTCGGTGCAGGTGAGCATCTCAGGCGTCCCCCAGGTAAATTCGACGGACTGCTTCGTCCGATCGGATCTCCTCGATACTCCCCTCCTGGAATATCTCACCCTGGTTCAGCACCGTGACCTGGTCGGCGATACGGTCGACGAAGTCGATATCGTGTTCGATGACGATGAGGGTGAGGCCGTCGTCGTTGAGCGTCCGGACGAGGTCCGCGATCGCTTCGCGCTCCTCCATCGAGAGGCCCGCGACGGGTTCGTCCAGCAACAGCAGCGAGGGGGAGAGCGCGATGGTCATCCCGATCTCGAGACGTTGCTGCTGGCCGTGGGAGAGCGACGACGCCTGGACGTCACCTTTCGGGTAAGCCGACGCGTTCGAGTGTCGAGCGGATGCTTTCGGAGAAATCGCCGTCTTCGGTACGCTGAATCGCCATGCGAATGTTCTCGGCGGCAGTGAGCGAGTCGAAGACTGCCGGCGACTGGAACTTGATACCGATGCCTCGCCGCACCCGTTCGTGAGGGCTGAGGTCGGTCACGTCGGCCCCGTCGTAGTAGATTTTCCCCTCGGTCGCCTCGTGACGACCGGTGATGAGCTTCAGCAGGGTCGACTTCCCGGCCCCGTTGGGGCCAATGAGACACCGGAGTTCTCCCTCCTCGATTGCGAAGTCGACGCTGTCGATGGCGGTGAGGCCACCGAAGCGTTTGGTAAGCCCCTGGGTCTGCAGGAGCGTCTCCGTGTCCACGCCGGTCGCATCACCGGCCGGGGTCTGTCGAACGTTCGGTCCCGCGACGGCTCCGGACTGCTCTTTCGGTTCGGAATCTGGTGTCATTCTGCGATCTCCTCCTGCGGAGTGCCGGCAGGTCGGTCGTCGTCCGTACCAGTGTACTTCCGGTAGGCCCCGAGACCCTTCTCGTGGACGTACGGGACGATGCCGTCCGGAACCACGAGCACGATAAACAGTAAGAGCAAGCCGACGACGACGAGGGCGAACTCGCTCCCGGTGATAGAGAGTTGCTGACGGAACCACTCGAGTGCGACCGTTGCGAGTACGGCGCCCAGCAGCGACTCGCGACCGCCGACGGTCACCCAGATCACGGGCAGCGTCGCGAACGTCAGCGTGAACACCGACGGATCGATGTAGTTCCCCCACGAGGCATAGAGCACACCCGATAGCCCCGATATCGCGCCGCCGAGCGTGAACACGGTGAGTTTGACGCGCCGGACGTCGTACCCGAGCATCTCGATGCGGTCTTCGTCCTCGCGGACGCCGACCATCGCGTACCCGAATCGGCCGTTTACTAGCGCCCGTGCGCCCAGGTAGGTGACCACGAGCAGGACGAGCACGAGCCAGTAAAATGTCATGCCTCTAAAAGAAATCGACACGCCCTCGACGCCGAGGGCGACGTTGGGGATTCCCGGCATCCCGTTGAACCCCCCGAGCTTGACGTCGCCAATCGCCCATTCGGAGCCAGCGGTCTGGGCCATGAACGTCTGCATAACGACGGTCGTGACGAGCGTGATGATCGCCACGAAGACGCCGGTGACCCGGCCGTAGAACATGAAGTAGCCGAGGACGAACGCGACCACCGTGGCGACGGCGACCGCGACCGGGATTGCGACGGTGATTCCGAGCGTGCTCCCGAGGTTCAGACTCACGATGCCGAACGTGTAGCCGGCGAACCCGAAATACCACCTGACCGAAACTCAACACGCCGGTGTAGCCCCACACCACTGACAGCGATAGCCCGAGGATTGCATACAGCAGAAACAGGGCCGTGTTACCGGCCTGGTACCCACCGACCAACAGCGGGTACACGAACGCACCGACGAGCGCGACCGCGAACCCGATCCAGAAGCCCCGTGAGTTCCCGATGGTGTTGGGGCCCTCGAACCGGCCGAGGAGTCTGCTCTCGCCCATCAGTTTTCACCTCCAATCCGTTCGCGGAGGTCCTCCAGTGCGCCGGAGAGGCCGGTCGGGAGGAACCGGAGGATGAGGATGGCGAGGATAAGCATCGCGACCTGTCCGATGAAGGTTCCATACAGGTTCGTGAACAGGGCGTCGGCAGAACCCAGAACACCCGCCGCCAGGGTCGTCCCGAGCAGGACGGAGGTGCCGCCGGTGACGACGGCGACGAACGCCTCGACGAGGAACGTCGACCCCATCCCCGGGACGATAGACAGAGCCGGCGCGTACAGCGCTCCGGTGAGCCCGGCCAGCGCACACCCGATGACGAACGTCGACGTGTACATGCGGTCGGTGTCGACACCCATCGCACGTGCGGTGTCGGCGTCCTGGATGGTCGCACGGGCCCTGATACCGAACTCGGTGCGAGTGAACACGAGGTACGCACCGACGAGGAGGGCAAGCGCGACGACCGACAGCACCGTCCGGTACATCGAGTAGGAGAACGCGCCGAACCGTATCGCCCCGAACGGGAGCCCGATACCGGACAGCGAATTCCCGAAGATGATACGGACGACCTGTGTGAGTGCCAGGCCGAGCGCCCACGTCGCGACCATCGAGTCGAGTGGTCGATGGTAAAGGCGTTTAACGATGGTTCGTTCGATTATCAGTCCGGCAACTGCGGCTGCGAGGACCCCAGCGGCCATCGCGAGTACGAGTGGCGCGCCGGCGTTAGCCACGAGGGTGGTCCCGTACGCACCGATCATTATCAGCTCTCCGTGTGCGAGGTTGATGACGCCCATCATGCCGAAGATGACTGCCAGACCGATGGCAGCCAGCACGATGAACCCGAAGCTGTCGAGGAACTGGAAGAACAGGTTTATTCCATTGACCATGCTATTGGGCCTCCTCGAAGTAGTCGACCGGCGTGTACTGCGTGGTCTCGACTTCCTCACGGAGGTCACAGCCAACCGTCTCCGAGAGGAACTGTTCGGGGATCTTGCGGTTCTCGACTGCCTCGACGTTGTGCTGGTCGTCGGCACGCATTACCCACATGTGGTGATCGACGTGATGGGTCGCCCCGTCTAGTTCGATGGTCTCGCCCTCGGGGGCCTCCGGCGCGCGCTCGGACCCCAGCGAGATACCCGACTCCAAGGCGTCGATGACCTCCGGCTGTTCGACGGTGCCGGCCTGCTCGACGGCCTCCTTGTACATATACGTCGAGAAGTAGTTGGTCTCGGCCTCCTCGTTGAGGTATGGAGCATCGGGATACTTCTCGAAGTACCGGTCGACGAACCCACCGTCCTGGGTGTTGCTGTCGGTCGGCACCTCCTCCATGTAGTTGACCCCGGCGTAGATGTTCGCCATCGCTGGGGGGTCGATCCGCCGGTGTTCGTAGCCCTGTGCCATCGCCGTCGAGGTCCCGATCGGTACCTCGAGCCCCGCGGAGGCCTTCTGCTCGTAGAAGGAGGTGTGGTTCGCACCCACGAGCATCGACATCACGAAGTCCGGATCGGCTTCCTGGATGTTGTTGATCGTCGAACTGAAGTCCGTCTCCGAGAGCGGGATGAACTCCTCGCCGAGGACGTTGGCATCGTTCTCGTTTGCCAAAACCTTGACCCAATCGGCACTCAGCTGGCCGAAGTTGTAGTCGGCCGCGATGGTGTAGATGTCCGGGCCGAACTCCTCGCGCAGGTAGGGGAGGACGATGCCGAGTTGCTGGCGGGCCGTCGGCCCGACTGCGAAGGTGTACTTGTCACAGACGCCGCCCTCGTACTGGGTCGTATAGAAGTACAGCTGTTCGTTACGGTCGATGGTCGGCCGGATTGCCTCGCGGGTGGCCGAAGAGTAGCCCGCCCACAGGGCGTCGACCTCCTCCTCACGAATCGCCCGGGAAGCCAGTTCCTGATAGCGCTGGTTGTCGGACTGCGGGTCCGGCGAGAACGTCTCGATCTGCTTGCCGTCGATGCCGCCGTTGTTGTTGATCTCCTCGATGGCCAGCATCGACGCCTTGTGCTTGGGGTCGCCGACCAGGGCGAAGTTACCCGACCGGTCCTCGAGGACGCCGATCTTGATAGTGTCGTCGCTCGACGCGGAGCCACCGGAACACCCGGCGAGTGCCGTCCCGGCCAGGACGGCCGACGACGAGAGGAACCCACGGCGGCTGACGAGTCGGTCGCTCATACCTCGACCTCCGAGGACGTCGAGTTGTCAACTAGTTCTCGGAAATTACTGCACGATTCAACACCACGAGAGGATTCTGCGATACGTCCGTCCATGAATTCGTTCACACACGTGGCGTTTAGGGGGATGTAATTAAGGCTTGCGAGTCGAATATTATGTTCACCTTCATAGCCGTGGTTGTGTTTAAGGATATGTTAGGACCCGCCCAGAAACCCACACATCAGTGAAGAAACACCCGAGAGTTGTGAATATGTCCGGAATTTCTGCTTGCGGAGCGGAGTAGCGGCGATATTCTCCTATTCCGGGCGCTGCCGGCGAGGTGACGATGACCGAACGATTCGACGACGATTCGACAGAGAAGCGATCGGAGCACTACAACAGCATCGGAACGGAATCGAACAGCAGTGTCGCGGCGAGCGCCGCTATCGCGACGCCTGCGACGGTCTGGGCGGCTCCGTGGAACGTCGCGCTCCGCGACTGGGTGAGGCCGAACAGCGTGCCCGCGCCGGCACCGAGGAGACTCATCGTGGCCGTGATGGTGACGCCGTAGGTGACGACGGCGAGCGCGACGACGGTCGACCCGTAGTCGGGAAGCAGGGTCGAAGAGAAGACGATCATCGACACCGGCGGCGAGAGCGTGAACAGCGCGCCGACGAGACCGGTCTTGAGATACGAGACGGTGTCGTGACCGTGGTCGTGGCCGTCGAACCCGGGCAGCGGGAGGTGGACGTGCGGGTGGCTGTGTGTCACGGAACCGTGGTCGTGTTCGGTCGTCCGAATCGTCCGCCGGATACCCGTGACGGCCATCACAGCGCCGAGCAGCCCCAGCACGATACCCACGCCGACCGTCCCGACGGCGTCGAAGATCGGCGGGAAGGTGGTCTGTCCGAGAAGGAGGTACGCGACGCCGAGCCACGCGACCACGAGCGCGACGTGGCCGAGGCTGAAGCACGCGCCCGCGAGCGCGGACAGGCGAGAATCGGCGTACTGGCTGGTCAGCGAGGAGATACCGGCCACGTGGTCCGGTTCGATCGCGTGTGTGATTCCGAGAACCGCGGCGGTCGCGAGTGCGGCCACTTCAGTGGACGTCATCCGATCGTACCCTCGTACGACCAGGGGATGACAGTTCCGGTCCCACGGGCCAACGTGCCGTAGTGCCGTCGCATACCAGACGGATTGACGAACGGTCGCAAAACCGGTTCGTTCTGACGCAAATATTGTCTCACTACGCCCTTTTATGACGAGACTTGCGTAACTGGGCCGTAGGATGAGTGAATATCCAGGCTGTTTCGGGCAGGCACGACGACCGGGAGGACACACGACATGAACGACTCGTTCGTCCCCGGCGAGATCATCACGGAACCAGGCACCGTCACGTTGAACGAGGGGCGCGAGACGGCCGAGGTGACGGTGGGCAACACCGGCGACCGACCGGTACAGGTCGGCTCGCACTTCCACTTCTTCGAGGCCAACGCCGCGCTCGCCTTCGACCGCGAGGCCGCCTACGGGATGCGGTTGAACATCCCCGCGGGCACCGCCATCCGGTTCGAACCGGGCGACGAGCAGACGGTCGACCTCGTCGCCATCGGCGGCAAGCGCGTCGCCCACGGGATGAACGGCATGGTCAACGGCAGTGTCGACGGGGACCCGGGCGAGGCGCTGGAGCGCCTGCGTGCTGCCGGGTTCGCCGACACGGGCGCCCCCGACGAGACGGAGAGCGAGGAATGACCCGCGACATCGGCCGCGAGAACTACGCCGAACTGTACGGCCCGACGGAGGGCGACAGGGTCCGGCTCGGCGACACGGAACTGTTCGCCGAGGTAGAGACAGATTACCGGACCCACGGCGACGAGGCGGTCTTCGGCGGCGGCAAGACCCTCCGGGACGGCCTCGGTCAGTCGCCGGGGACCACCCAGGAGGAGGGGGCGCTGGACTGGGTCATCACGAACGCGACGGTCATCGACCCCGTCCTCGGCGTCGTCGCCGGCGACATCGGCATCCGGAACGGCGAGATCGTCGGCGTCGGGAAAGCGGGGAACCCCGACACGATGGACGGCGTCGACATGGTCGTCGGCCCGTCGACCGACGCCTACCCCGCGGAGGGGAAGATCGCCACCGCCGGTGGCCTGGACATCCACATCCACTGGAACTCCGCGCAACTCCACGAACACGCCCTCTCGTCGGGCATCACGACGATGCTCGGCGGCGGCTACGGCGGCGGCGCGACGACCTGCACCACCGGACCGGAGAACATCAAGCGCTTCCTCCAGGCCGCCGAGGCGTGGCCGGTCAACGTCGGCTTCTACGGCAAGGGCAACGCCTCGGACCCCGCGCCCCTGCGCGAGCAGGTCGAGGCGGGGGCCTGTGCGCTGAAACTCCACGAGGACTGGGGCTCGATGCCCGACGCCATCGACACCGCGCTCGACGTCGCCGAAGAGGAGGACGTGCAGGTCTGCATGCATACGGACACACTCAACGAGGCCGGCTTCGTCGAGAACACCTTCGCCGCCGTCGACGGCCGGACGATGCATCTGTTCCACATCGAGGGCGCGGGCGGGGGTCACGCCCCGGACATCATGGAGATGGTCGGCGAACCCAATATGCTCCCCTCCTCGACGAACCCCTCGATGCCCTACACGGACAACACGTTCGACGAGCACCTGGACATGGTGATGGTGTGTCACCACCTGAACCCCGACGTCCCCGAGGACGTCGCCTTCGCCGAGTCCCGGGTCCGGGCCGAGACCATCGCTGCCGAGGACGTCCTGCACGACATGGGCGCCATCTCGATGATGACCTCCGACTCCCAGGCGATGGGGCGGATGGCCGAGGTGATTTCCCGGACGTGGCAGACCGCCTCGAAGATGAAGTCCCAGCGCGGCCCCCTGCCGGAAGACGAGGGGACCGGCGCGGACAACCATCGCATCAAGCGCTACGTCTCGAAGTACACGATCAATCCCGCCATCGCGGCCGGCATCGACGACTACGTCGGGACGCTCGAACCCGGGAAGCTCGCCGATATCGTGGTGTGGGACCCCGCGTTCTTCGGCGTCAAGCCCGCGATGACGTTCAAGGGCGGCTTCCCGGTCCACTCGGAGATGGGCGAGGCCAACGGGTCGCTGATGACCTGCGAACCCATCCTCCAGCGCGAACGGGCCGGCGCGGTCGGGAAGGCCAAACACGGGCTCTCGCTGTCTTTCGTCTCCCCCGCGGCCGCCGAGGCCGGCGTCGGCGAGGAGTACGGCCTCGATACTCCGGTTGTCCCGATAAAGGGCACCCGGACGCCCGGGAAGTCGGATATGGTGTACAACAGCTACTGCCCGGACGACATCGAGGTCGACGCCGAGACGTTCGCCGTCGAGGTCGACGGCGAGCACGTCACCTGCGAACCGTCATCCGAGCTGCCGCTCGCACAGAGGTACCTGCTATGAAACTCACCGCCAAGGAACAGGAACGACTCACGGTCTTCACCGCAGCAGAGGTCGCGCGACGCCGCAAGGAACGTGGCGTCCCGCTGAACCACCCCGAAGCCGTCGCCTACATCAGCGACTGGTGCATCGAGCGCGGTCGCGACGGCCAGTCGGTCGCCGAGATCCGCTCGGGGGCCTCCCAGCTGCTCGGGGGCGAGGACGTCATGGAGGGCGTCCCGGAGATGATCGACATGATACAGGTCGAACCCGTCTTCCCCGACGGGACGAAGCTGGTGACGGTCCACGACCCCATCCGCTCGGACAGCGTGGGCACCGCAGACGGCGAGAGCGAGGGCGAGGAGGTCGCAGACGGCGGTGGGTCCGACGCATGAGCCTCACCCACCGCGACGTGGCCACGGTCGGCGTCGGCGGGCCGGTCGGGTCCGGGAAGACCTCCCTACTGACCGAACTCGTCCCGCGCCTGCGCGAGGCGGGCCTCGACGTCGGCGTCATCGCCAACGACATCCTCACACAGGAGGACGCCGACCGCCTCCGCGAGCGGTTCGCCGGCGTCGTCCCCGAGGACCTCGTGGCCGGCGTCGAGACCGGGGCGTGTCCTCATACTGGCATCCGCGAGGACCCGTCGATGAACCTCCAGCAGATAGATTCGTTCCTCGCGGAGTACCCTAACCTCGACCTCGTGCTCATCGAGAGCGGCGGCGACAACCTCGCGGCGACGTTCAACCCCGAGCTCGCCGACTACTCGCTGTACGTGATCAGCGTCGCCGAGGGCGACGACATCCCCCGCAAGCGCGGGCCCGGCGTCGTCGACTGCGACCTGCTCGTGGTGAACAAGACGGACCTCGCGCCCCACGTCGGCGCCGACCTCGACGTGATGGAGCGGGACGCCCGCGAAGTCCGGGACGGCCCGTTCGTCTTCACCGACTGCAAGGCCAGAGAGGGCATCGACGAGGTCCTCGACCACGTCCGGGAGGGGGTGCTGTTCGCCTGATGGCCGCCGACGTGCCGGAGTCCGGCGGGGAGCAGTCGCCCGCCGACGCCCCTCACCCGGCCTTCGAGGACTACGCCACCGAGTCGCCGCCCCAGGCCGCCGTGGGTGCGCCCGGCAAGGATGGCGTCCTCGAGCTCAGGTTCGAACCGGGCACGGGCGGGACGCGCCTCGTCCACGACTACGCGACGGTGCCGTTCCACGTCTCGGGAACGCTGGGCCACGACCCCCATCCCGACGTCGAGACGGTCTTCGTCCAGTCGCCGACCGGCGGCATCGCACAGGGGGATCGCCACGACGTGACAATCGAGGTCGGCGACGGGGCACGCGCCCACGTCTCGACCCAGAGCTCGACGAAGGTCCAGTCGATGGACCACAACTACGCGGGCGCCGAGACGGGCCTGTCCGTGGGTGCGGACGCCCACCTCGACTACGTGCCCGAACCGACCATCCTGCACGCCGACTCGCGGTTCGTCCAGGATCTGACGATCTCGTGTGCGAGCGGGGGGTCGGCCGTCGTCAGCGACGTCGTCGTCCCCGGCCGCCTCGCGCGCGGGGAACGCTTCGCGTTCGAGCGCTACCTCTCCCGTGTCCGGGCGACGGGCCCCGCCGGACTCCTGTTCGAGGACACCACGCATCTCGTCCCCGGCGAGTCGGACCCCCAGGTGCCGGGCGTACTCGGGGAGTTCAGCGTCTACGGGACGGCGTTCGTCGTCGCGCCGGACCGGGACGCAGCCGACCTGAGCGACGCGCTTCACGAGGCCGTCGCCGATTGCGAGGCCCGCGCGGGGGCGAGCGAACTGCCCAACGGCGCGGGCGTCACCGTCCGGGCGCTCGGTGACCGCGCCGAGACGGTCCAGGCGGCGCTCCACGCCGGATGGGACCGTGCCAGGCGAAATCTGTTTTCCGCGCCGGCGCCCGCGGGGAGGAAGTACTGATGCTGATCGCCGAGCGCTACGTCGGGCACCGGACCGACGAGACAGTGGCCGGGCGACTGGCCGACGCCGACCCCCACCGGGTGGTCCTCACGGACACCGAGCGCCGACGGTCGCGAGTGCGGACGGCGACCGAGGGCGGCGCCGACCTCGGTATCGTCGTCGCCCGTGACCTGGCGGACGGTGACGTGCTCGCGACGGATGACGGCGACCTGGTGGTCGTCGCGCTCGCGGAACTCGAGGCACTCGTCCTCGACTTCGCCGACGCCGACGTCCCGGCCACTGCGGCGCTGGAACTCGGGCACGCGCTCGGGAACCGACACTGGGACCTGGCGGTCCGGGAGCACGAGGCGCTGTTCCCGGTCACGGAGTCGCGCGAGCGGATGGAAGCGACGGTCGGGGAGGTCCTGCCCGACGGCGTCACGCTGCGCTACGAGTCCGTCCCGCCGACGACGTTCGACGACGCGACGCCGGATCACGACCACGGACACTCGCACGGCGACCACGCGCACGACCACGATGGCGACCACGCACACGGCCACGGCGTCCGGACCATCGACGGGAGCGACCCGTGAGCGACGACGCCACGCTCGAGGCGTTCCGCCTGGCGGACTCGTTTCTCCCGGTGGGGACCTACTCGGTCTCGTACGGCCTCGAGCAGTTCGTCGCCGACGACCGGGTCACGGACGCCGACGACCTCGAGGCGCTGCTTTCGACCTATCTGCGACGGCAGCTCGGCCCCGCCGACCTCGTCGCGTTACGGGGGGCCCACCGGGCAGTCCGCGACGACGATCTCGAGGCGGTCTGTGCAGCGGACCGGCGGCTCTCGGCGGTGACGCTGGCCGCCGAGTTTCGAGAGAGCGCCCGCCAGTCGGGCGACCGCCTGCTCTCGCTCCAGCGGGAGATCCGCGGCGATGCGCTGTTCGAGTCGTACGCCGACCGGATCGACGCTGGCGAGACGCCGGGGAACTACCCGGTCGTCCTCGGCGCCGCGACCGGGCTGGCGGGCATCGGGGAACGCGAGGCATGTCTGCTTGCCTGTCACGGGTTCGTCACGGGGCTGCTCGGGGCGGCCCAGCGCCTCCTCTCGCTGGGACACACCGACGCCCAGCGGATCCTCGACGGGCTCAAACCGGTGATGTCGGCGGCGATCGACGACAGCGCCGACCGCTCCGTGGCAGAGATGGCGCCGTTCGCCCCGCTGGTGGACGTGCTCGCCGCCGACCACGAGCGGGCCGACCGCCGGCTGTTCGCCAGCTGAGTGGTCGCCGGTCGTTCGGTCGGCCGGATGCCGACGGTCCTGGGCCGACAGCGTCCCGGCCTGACGACGTGAACGGTGGGGCCGTCAGGTGTCGTCGGCCAGTTCCGCCTCGGCCTCCGCCTCCTCCTGCCGCCGGGATGCCTCCTCGTCGGCCTCCTCGGCCTCGATCTCTTCTTCGAGCTCCTTCTCGCGCTGGTGTGCCTCCTCGTCGTGGCCTTTCTTGTCTCGTCCCGATTTCGTGTCAGCCATACAACTCCAATGTCGTCGTCGAGGATCGTAGCAGTTGTGCCTGACTGGACAGGGCGGCGGTAGCCGAGCCAGGCACCTGAAACCCACCGGACCCGCTATCGGCGTCGCACGCCGGCCTAACGGGCGGACTGCGAATACGTATCACTGTATATTCATTTTCTGCGCCAGCGTCCTGACTGGCATGGCAACAGAGACCTCCGCCCCGGAGACCGGCGACACGCTCGTCGCGACCGTCACGACCGAGACCATCCCCGGCCGGGAGGTCGCCTCGGTGCTGGGCATCGCACGCGGCAACACCGTCAGAGCGCGGAACCTCGGCCGCGACATCACGCAGGGCCTCCGGAACCTCGCCGGCGGCGAGCTGAAGGCCTACTCGACGCTGCTCGCGCAGGCACGCGACGAGGCCATCGCCCGAATGGAGGCCGACGCGCTCGAGATGGGCGCCGACGCCGTGGTCAACGTCAGGATGGAGACGTCCGAGGTCACCCAGGGCGCCTCGGAGGTCATCGCCTACGGGACCGCCGTCACGCTCGAGTGAGGCGGACGGGCCCACGACCCGCGGCCATTGAGCCGCCGCGCTCTCACCTGCGGGCGCCCGCACCTATACGACCCTCCCACGAGAACGGGGGGTATGGCTGGCACTGAACGCACGGCAATTCTCGGCGGCACGTTCACTCCCATCCACAACGGGCACCGCGCCCTGTTGCACAAGGCGTTCCAGACGGCGAGTCACGACGGGCCAGGCGACGGCCACGTCGTCGTCGCGCTCACAAGCACCGAACTCGCCGCGGAGACGCGCAGCGACCCCTCGCACGTCGAGATGCTGGGGGCGTACGCGGACCGGAAGACGGCGCTGGGCGTCGAACTGGACCGACTGGCCGCCGCCTACACCGCGTCGTACGACATTCACCGGCTCGAGGACGCGCTGGGCCCCGCCGCGACCCGGGAGGACGTGGACGCGCTCGTCGCCTCGCCCGAGGCCAAAGCCCAGCAACGCGCCTACGAACTCAACGAGCAGCGCCGTGAGGACGGTCTCCGGCCGCTCGAGGTCCACACGCCGCCCTTCGTCACCGCCGAGGACGGCACCAGAATCAGCAGCACTCGGATTCGCAACGGCGAGATCGACGTCCACGGCCGACTCCTCGACGGGAGGGAGTGACCGAACCCGGGTCCTGCTGCCGACGACTGCCGGGTGACGGAGCCGGGGTGCCGCTTGCCGGGTAGCGAGCTGTCCGTATTCGACCGTAAGTGATGGCTGAATTATAGAAATATTGATGCTTGCTACCCGTATAACTAGATTGAACGTAACTGGTTGTAAGTCGGTCACTATCGATACCAACGGTGGGTGCGCCAGTCTGGGACTGACTGCAACAGTGGCAGGGGATGGCCGGACACGGGGAACGGCGTGGTCCCGGTCGACGACCGAACGGCGGTTCCCGCGGCCGAGACTGCCGGTAGGGGAGGCCTGCACCACGGTGCCGACAGCCCCACGACTGCAGGGCACACCAATGAACGACGACACGACAGCGGGAGAGACAGGGGGTTCAGAACGGGCGGCGAGTCTGCTCGAGAGCACTGCCGGCGAGGCAGGCGGCGTCTCGGACCGTCGCGAGGGCCGGCCGGACGACGACGAGGCACTCACAGAGGTGCTGGACATCGACCTGGTCGACGTCGCGGGCGAGGCCGACGACCGGGAACTGGCGCTGTGGGAGGACCCGACAGTCACGGACATCCTCGCGGACGTCCGCGAGTACTTCGCGTCGGACGCGGACGAGGTCTTTACCGACCCGCCGACGGACGAGTTCATCGCGACGCGGTTCTTCGACTTCTCGTTCCTCGAGACGTACGACCTCGTCGAGTACCGCTGGGTCAAGAAGCCGTTCGCGTTCGTCGCCGTCGTCTACGACGACCACGACAGAGAGCACACCTACCTCGTCAACGAGGTGACGATGAACAACTTCGAGCGGTACGTCCGCCAGGATCTGGTCGAGCTCCTGCGCAACCAGCTCATGTACAAGGAGTTCGACGACGAGACCGACCGCCGGGCGCTTTTCACCCGCGAGGCCAGGACGATGATTCTCGACAACGCGGCCACCGTCGAGAACGGCACGCTCTACAAACTGCTGTATTACCTGGTCCGGGACTTCATCGACTACGGCGCCATCGACCCCATCATGCGTGACCCGGCCGTCGAGGACGTCTCCTGTGACGGGACGAACGTCCCCGTGTTCGTCTACCACCGCGAGTACCGCGACGTGAAGACGAACATCGCGTTCGGCCGCGAGGCGCTCGACTCGTTTATCTTCCGGACGGCCCAGCGCGCCGGGAAACAGCTCACCGTCTCGAACCCGCTGGTCGACGCCTCGCTCCCGAACGGGTCCCGGGTCCAGATGACGCTGGGCGGCGACATTAGCACCCGCGGGTCGAACTTCACCATCCGGAAGTTCGCGGACATCCCCTTCACGCCGGTCGACCTCGTGCGCTGGAACACGTTCTCGGCCGAGCAGATGGCCTACTACTGGGTCGCCATCCAGAACAACAAGTCGCTCATCTTCGCCGGCGGCACGGGGTCGGGCAAGACCTCGAGCATGAACGCCATCTCGTTTTTCATCCCGCCGCGCAGCAAGATCGTCTCCATCGAGGACACCCGCGAGATCGACCTGCCACACGAGAACTGGATCCAGAGCGTCACCCGGACCCCCCTGACCGCCGAGGGTCGGGGCGAGGTCAGCATGTACAACCTGCTGAACGCGGCGCTCCGCCAGCGTCCCGAGTACCTGCTGGTCGGCGAGATCCGGACCGAGGAGCGGGTCGCCCTGACCTTCTTCCAGGCGATGTCGACCGGCCACACGGCCTACACCACGTTCCACGCTGACTCCGTCGACACCGTCATCTCGCGGTTGCAGAACGCGCCGCTGAACGTGCCGGTCCAGATGCTCCAGGACCTCGATATCGTCTCCATCCAGCGCCAGACCTACCTCGGGGAGAAACGCGTCCGGCGGAACGCGGAGACGGCCGAGATAGTCCCAGGAGTACAACTTAGAGGAGGTCCGGTCGAAGCGCGTCTTCGAACGTGACGCGAGTTCCGACACCCACGAGCAGGTCGGCACGTCCGTCCTGATGCAGGAGATCGCCGAGGAACGCGGCTGGGACGAGGAGGCGCTTCAGGCACAGCTCGACGACCGAGCGCGACTGCTGGAGTATCTCGCCGACGAGGGCATCAACGGCTACGTCGAGGTGACCGCGGCCATCCAGCTGTTCGACAAGGACCGCGATCGGACGATGGCCGACCTGAAGGCGGGCCGGCTCACGGCCTCGTACCTCCGGACCTACGGACCGGACGTCGAGGTGCTGAAGTCCCAGGGCGTCGACCTGCGGACGCTCATCGAGGAGGAGTGAGATGGGGGCCGACGAGTACGGGGACACCCACCGCGATAGCGGCCAGGCCGACACGGGCGTCGGCCAGTTCCGGCAGGCCGACGCCGTTCGGCCCGAGGACAGCGAGGAGTTCCGCGAGCAGTACGGGCTCGTCCGCAGTTACTACCGGCTCCGCCCGGAGAAGCACCGTGACCTCCAGCGCTGGCTGAACCAGGCCCGCTTCGGGCAGAACTACGACTCGTACCTCGAGCGGTCGGCGATCTACGCGATGCTGGCGGCCGCCCTGGGCGTGTTCGCGGGCGTTTCCCTCACCGTGGCGCTCGTCGAGGCCGGCGTCGTCGCGGCGCTGTCGAACCCGCTCTCGTACCGCGGCGACCTGACGGTGTACCTCGGCGAGAACCGGGCCCTGGCCACCGGCGTGGCGCTGGCCGTCGTCGGGGCCGTCGTCCTGGCGGCCGGCGTGTGGTTCGGCCGCTACTACTATCCGAAGTCGATCGTCGGGTCGCGCCGCCGGAGCATCAATGTCACGCTCCCCCACGCCATCACGTTCATGTACGCGCTGTCCTACGGGGGGATGGACCTGCTCGAGATAATCCGTGTCGTCGGGGCCGCCCAGGACACGTACGGCGAGGTCGCAAACGAGTTCCAGATGGCCGTCCGCGACGTCGAACTGTTCGGGAACGACCTCTACACCGGCCTGCAGAACGCCCGGAACCTCACGCCGAGCGACACCTTAGAGCAGTTCTTCGACGACCTGCTGAGCGTCCTCGACTCGGGTGGCGACGTGACGGTGTTTTTAGAGAACCAGACCGACACCTACCTCCAGGACGCGCGCGACGAACAGACCGGCTTCCTGGAGACGCTCTCGCTGCTGAGCGAGGTGTTCGTCGTTCTGTTCGTGGCGGCCCCCTCTTTCTCATCGTCATCCTCATCGTCATGAGCCTGCTGGGCGCAGAGACTGTCGGCCAGATTTCGTTGCTGGTCTACGTGGTGATGCCGCTGGCGATGGCACTCTTTCTCGTGTTGCTGGACACGCTGTCCTCGCCGTTCACGCAGGCAGCGGTCACACTCGACGAGGAGTACCACGTCACGAGCGAGAGCGTCGGCCGTCTGTCGGCGCTGGTGGGACGGGACCTCCTGCTGAGCGCCGGCGAGTCGCTGCGCGGGGCCGTTGCGGGCGTCCTCGGGGACGACCGGACGCCGTCGGAGGCGACACAGCGGAAGGCCCAGCGGACCGCCTACCTCCGGCAGCGCCGGAGACGGTATCTCCGCGAATCCCTCGAGACGCCGTTCGCCGTCTTCGAGCGGGCACCCCTGTACACGCTCCTGGTGACGGGGCCGCTCGCCGCTCTCTGGGTCGGCGGCGTCGTCACCACCGGGACGGCCGAGTTGAGCTGGCAGGGCTTCCTGGATGCCCCCCGGTTCGCGACGGTAGTCCTCGTGGTCGCCCCGCTCCTCGTCACGATGGCCCCGCTCACGCTGTTCGCCGAGCGCAAGTTCCGCCGCGAGAAGCGTATCTCGAGCCAGTTTCCCGACACGATGAACGCGCTGTCCAGCGCGAACAAGATGGGCGTGCCGACCACCGAGGCACTGGGCCTCGTCGCCAAGTGGTCCAGCGGCCCCATCGAGACCGAGCTCCGGAAGGTGCGCAACGACATCGAGTGGAATCACGACACCTCGCGGGCGCTCCGGGCCTTCGCCGACCGCCTGCGGGTCCCAGCTCTCGCGGGCCATCAAGCTCATCGCCGAAGGGATGCGCTCGTCGAGCGACCTCGCACGCGTCCTCAGCATCGCCGCCGACGACACGCGCAACCGCTTCAAGATAGAGCAACAGCGGCGTCGCGAACTCAGTTCCTACGTCGCCGTCGTCGTCATCGGGTTCCTCGTCTATCTGCTCGTGGTGGCGCTGCTGACCACGGCGTACCTCGACCCCATCTCGGCGGTGTCGGCAGCGTCGACGGGCACCGACGTCGAAGCGCCAATCAGCATCTCGAACCTGCCGGTCGCGGCCTACGAGACGCTGTTCTTCCACTCGGCGATCATCCAGGGCTTTGGCTCGGGCCTGCTCGCCGGGAAACTCGTCGACAACAAGGCGCTCAGCGGCCTGAAGTACAGCATCGGCCTCGTCCTGCTCTCGACTGTGGCGTTCCTGTTCATCTGAGAGACCATGCAACCAGACTCACGACACGACGACCGAAGTGCGCTCCCGGGTACGAACCCGGTGTCCCGTCTCGCCGCCCGACTGACCCGGCGGTTCGGTGCCGACAAGCGCGGGGCCGCGGAAGTCATCGGGGCGATTCTGATGTTCGGCCTGGTCATGTCGCTGCTCGTGTTGATACAGGTCAACGCCGTGCCGGCCCAGAACCAGCAGGTCGAGTTCGAACACAACCAGCGCGTCCAGCAGGACATGCTGGACCTCGACCGGGCCCTCCTCCAGTCGGGGACCGAGAACGTGCCGACGTCGACCCAGATCGAGCTGGCGGCGCGCTACCCGACCCGGTTCTTCCTCCTGAACTATCACCGAGCGCCTGGATGTCCTCGGAACCGTCTAGCGCTACCCGACCCGGTTCTTCCTCCTGAACCCTGCCGTGGGGTCGGGGACCGTCGAGACGCTCGGTCCGGGGACGGTCACCGTCTCGAACGCGCAAGCGGCGTCTGCGTCGTCGTACTGGGACGGCAGTGACCGGACGTTCGAGACGACGGCCATCCGCTACCGGCCGAACTACAACGAGTACGCGAACGCGCCGTCGATGGTGTACGAACACACCACGCTGGTGAAGACCTTCGAGAGCGGGGCGGCGCTGCCGGCCGACACGGGCAGCTTCATCGAGGGCGACCAGGTGCTGCTACTGCTGGTCGACGGGCAGCTGTCGACCGCGAGCACGGGCGACGTCGCCGTCGACGCCGTCCCGCTGTCCGCGCCGGCCCG
The DNA here is from genome assembly GCF_029338315.1 of Haloarcula regularis. Lineage (GTDB taxonomy): Archaea > Halobacteriota > Halobacteria > Halobacteriales > Haloarculaceae > Haloarcula > Haloarcula regularis. The sequence continues at coordinate 2,653,568 of NZ_CP119794.1, read as the reverse complement.
GACCACGACCATCACGAACGCGGGCCCCGGCGGCATCACGCTCACGCTCCCGACAACGCTCGGCGAGGAACAGTGGGTGTCGCTGCTCGAGAGCGAGACGGTCGCGAACGGCGGGCACGTCTCGAACGTCGCGTTCGCGGACGGCGACCCGTACAACACGCTTACGGTGACGCTCGAACCGGGCAGTTACACGCTCCGGATGGCCCGCGTGGGAGTGGGCAGCGACGTCGACGACAGCGTCCTCGGCCCACACTATCTCACCAGGGTAGGCGAGGAGACGACCAAGAGCATCCGCGAGGGCGAGACCAGGCGCGTCAGCGTGCAGGTCACCGACCGGTACAACAACCCCGCGACTGGTGAGGTGGCCTTCACCGCAACGGACGGCCAGGTGCGACTGGCCGACGGGACCTGGGCGGGGACGGTCACGAAGTCGAGCAACGAGAGCGGCGTCGTATCTGTCCTCTACCGGCCGGACAGCGGGTTCGTGGGGACCGGCGGCGTCACCGCCGAACGCGACTTCGACGGGGACGACACGGTCCAGCCCCGAGAGCGGACCTCGTTCGACGTCCCGGTCGAGAGCGCCGACGGGACCGGGGACGACTGGGTGTCACGCATCAATCCCGCGGGCGCCGACGACGTCGAACTCGAGGACGTCGAACTGGTCAAGGGCACACAGAACACCGTCGCGGTCACGTTCCGCAACACCGGCACGGCGGACCGGGAGATGGAGCGGCTGCGCCTGCTCTTTTTCATGGCCAACAGCGGCGACATCGCGCAGTCGGCGACGGTCAACGGCGAGGCCAGCGACACCATCCACCTGTTCGGCGACTACGACGACATCGACCAAACCATCGTGGTGCCGGCGGGTGGGAGCGAGACGGTCACGTTCACCTTCACCGACGCGGGCAACAAGGACCTGTTCGGCATCACCGTCGACTACAACGACTACTCGGCGAACTACTTCATCCAGGTGCCCTAGCCGCGGGTACCGCCTCTCGGTCCGGGACCAGTGCCGGCGTCGAATCCCTGAACTGTCCGGATCCGCCCGACCACCATGTCACGTGGCAACGAGGGACGCTACCAGTAGCTTGAAATACTGTCGTGGTATAGCATACCACGTATGGCGAGCGCACCGAGTCCCGACGACATGTTCGACGAGTTTCTCACCCAGCGCGGACACGACGTGGAGGAGACAGGTTGGGAGGACAATTACAACAAAGCAGTGTCCTGACTGTGGCGGGCTCCACTCGTCCGCCGCGACCGAGTGCTCGGTGTGTGGCTGGACACCGGTAAACTGACGCCGCCTCGCAGGGGCAGTCCTTTTCGGCGGTGACGCAAGTATTGGAGCCCTGGCTCTCGGCGCCGTCGCTGCTCCGAGTGAAAACGCAGACAGTCGCCGGCCGACGAGGGTCAGGCGCCGGCGGGCGACAAACGGGCGGGTGCTGGGTCACGAGGCCCGGCGTCGGCGGGGATATCGTCCGGCGACGGTGGCCTCACACCCGCCCGGCGACTGCAAGCGAACCGACGGACGCCACCGCCATATAGCCAGGTGAGCGTTTTCTGAGTGTGAACACGGTACCCGCTGCACGAACGCTTATGTGATACGAGGAGAAGTCTGAACCAGTGTCCGAGGACAAGAGTATCGAGGAGATCCTGGATACGATCGGCGATTCCCACGCCCGACGTGTCCTGGCCGCTATCAGTCAAGAGCCCCGGTCGGCAAAAGAGCTCGCAGACGAGTGTGACCTGTCCCTCCCGACGGTCTACCGCCGCATCGAGATGCTAGACGAGTACGACCTGGTCACCGACCAGACCTTGGTGGCCGACGACGGCAACCACTACAAGGTCTACGAGTCGAACTTCGACTCGACGGTCATCTCGCTGGAGGACGAGAAGTACAGGGTCCGCATCTACCGCGAGGAGAACCTTCCCGACCGGTTCAGTCAGCTCTGGGACGAGCTGAACCCGGAATGAGCCGGCCGCCGACGCCGGGGGAGTGGTGACGCCGTGGTCGACGGTGTCGACGTCGCCAGGGGCGTCCTCCTCCTGATGCGGATGGCCGTCTTCGGCCTGACGCTGGGCATCACGCTCATCAGCTTCCAGGCCTACCGGCAGCGCCCCTCGGAGCGCCTGCAGTACGCCTTCGTCGGCTTCGCGTTTATCAGCATGGGCGTCGCCGTCACCACCGTCATCACCCAGCTGGGCACGGGGCGCATCGACCCGCTCGTCGACATCTTCCTCCAGATGTCCGAGACGGTGCCCTTCATCATCGGGTTCGCGATGCTGTACGTCTCGCTGTACAGATAGTCAGCGATACGAACAGTCATTCTCGCCAATAACTATATGTGAGTTGGTGACAATGTGACGAGTACCCATGCCAGAGTGTCAGAACTGCGGCGGTTTCGTGACGAAAGACTACGTGCGCGTCTTCACGCCCGGACGTCGGCGCGCCACGAATCTGTCCCGCCTGCGAAGACAAGATCCGGGACGGTCCAGAAGTCAGAGACGCGCGGTCGCCGCGACATCCATGAAGGCCGCTACGTGAGTCGGCCACACGCCTCTCTTAAAGCACGTCGTTTATAGTTGCGGGGCCCTAGTCTAAGCCCAATGACCGACTCGACCACCGAGGTCGTCCGCCTGTTCGGTGGGCCCGGCAGTGGGAAGACGACAGCGCTACTCGACCGCGTCGAAGAGATACTCGAAGACGACGACGTCGAGTTCCGGGACGTACTCGTGGTCTCGTACACCCGTGCCGCGGCGGCCGAGATCCGCGAGCGCCTGGCCGAGCGCCTTGACCTCTCGCCCCGGGCGCTCCGCGGGAACGTCTCGACGATGCACGCGAAGGCCTACGAGTTGCTGAACCTCTCGCGGGGCGACGTGGTCGGGGAAAGCGACAAGGAGGCGTTCTGCGAGGAGTACGGCCTCGAGTTCGAGGACGAGTACGAGGGTTCGCGACGGCGGTCGGCCCGGTCGACGACGCTGGGCAACAAGATCATCGCGACGAGCCAGTGGCTCCAGCGGACCCGCCGGGACGTCTCCGACTGGTACGACGTCCCCTTCAAGTGGGACGACGAGGAGGTCCGCCTCCCGCCCGATATCGACGACCGGGCCCAGACGGGCAACAAGTACACCCCGACGTGGCCGACCGACGACGATCGGGTGGACGTGCCAAACGCCATCCGCGCCTGGCGCACGTACAAGGGCGACAACGACCTGACCGGCTTCGCGGACATGCTCGAGCGGGTCGCCCAGCGCTCCTTGCTCCCGAACGTCGACTACCTCATCATCGACGAGTTCCAGGACATCACGACCCTGCAGTACGACGTCTACCAGGAGTGGAAGCCCCACATGAAGCGGGTGCTCATCGCCGGCGACGACGACCAGGTCGTCTACGCCTGGCAGGGCGCCGACCCCGACCTCCTGTTGGAGGAGATCGTCACCCAGGACGAGATCCTGCCCAACTCCTACCGTCTGCCCTCGCGCATCCTCAACGTCGTCAACCGCGAGGTTCGCCACATCAAGAAGCGCCAGGAGAAGGACCTCAACCCGCGCAAGGAGGGGGGCCGCGTCGAGGCGGTCCAGAACCCCTCGATGTTCGACCTCTCGCGGAACGTCACCAAGACCGTCGAACAGTCCGACGAGACGGTGATGGTCCTCTTTCGGGCGCGCTACCAGATGTTCCAGTTCATGGACGAGTTCATCGGCAACGGCATCCCCTTCTCCTGTCTGACCGACCAGCGGATGTGGACAGACCGGCTCACCCAGTACGTCCGCGCCGTCGAAGCGATGGACGCCGACGAACCGCTGACGGTGCTCCAGGGTCGCCGACTGGCCGATATGCTCGCCGACTCCGCGTTCGGCACCGGCGAGCGCGACGACTTCTTCGACGCGCTCGAGGACATCGAGGAGGAGTACGAGGACGCCGACATCGCCGAGATAGAACTCGACCCCGACGTGGTCCGCGACCACGTCCCGTTCGTGCCGGACCCGGCCTCGGCCTCTGACATGCTCCGGAAGGTGACCAACTTCCAGGAGCGCTCCGTCGACGCCTACTTCAAGGGCGACTACCGCGGCCTGGACCCCGACCGAGTCCGACTGGGCACCATCCACTCCGCGAAGGGCCGCGAGGCCGACCACGTGTTCGTGGCGACGGACCTCACCGAAAAGGTCGTCGAGCAGATGGCCGCAACCGTCGACCAGCAGGGCATCGAGGTGCCCGGCGTCGACGAGTTCACGAAACACACCAGCCCCGTCCCGACGCTGACGGACAACGAGCGCCGGGTGTTCTACGTCGGGATGTCCCGTGCGCGGGAACGTCTGGTCCTGATGGAGAACCTCGTCGACGGCGCGCCGACCCTGCCCATCGGCGTCCTGCTGGAGAACGAGCCGACCGACCGCGACATCGAGGACCTGCTCGACGAGGCCGGCGAGGCCGTCGCCGCCGACTGACTCACTCGTCGACCGTCCCGCCCTCGAGGTAGTACTCGGTCTTGTCCTGCGTGGCTCGAGCCACCTTCGTGAACTCGACGACGCGGTCGCCGTTCTCCGACTCGTCACGGTCGATCTCCACCTGGAGGCCCTGGTCCCGGAAGTACGAGAGCAGCGCGTCGAGGACGGCAGGGTCGCCCCGGACGGTGTGTGACTCGCCGACGAGCTCGTCGTCGGCGACCGCCCGGATGGTCTCGACGGCCGGCGCGAGGATCGACTCGCCGAGGTCCCGGCCCCGCTGGCGGACGGTCTCGGGGTCTTCGCCGCGCTCGACGGCCTGGAACGCCTCGCGGATGACGCGGGTGAAGACGAAGTCCCGGCCGTAGTCGAAGGGCAAGGAGAAGGCGTGTTCGAGGTCGGCCCGGTGGATGGCGCTCGTGGTGTACTTCAGCGCCTGCCGGCCGTCCATCGACTTCAGGACGACCCCCTCCCGGCCGCGCTCGTCGAGGTCGGCGAGCACCTCGTGGACCGCAGTCGCCGCCTCGGCCGGGTCGAAGGTGCCGTAGTGGGGCACCGCCGCGAGGTCGTACTCGGCACACACCGCGCGGCGGCGCTCGGGGGCCATCGGGTCGCCGGTCGCCCGGTCTCGAACGTCGAAGACGTAAAATCCTACGGAGTCGACCTCGGCGTAGTCGTGGGTCGTGTAGGGATTCTCCGGCCCCACGACCTCGCCACAGAGCATCCGCTCGGGGTGGTCCTCGAAGAACGCGGTCGGTCCGAGCAGTTCCTCGATGGCGGCCGTCGTGTACGGGCAGACGTAGCCCCGTCGGGTAAAGGCCAGCAGGTCGCCGTCGATCCGCGCGACCCGGACGTTGTAGCCGTTCAGTTTCTCCTCGACGGTGACCGGCCCGTCGAACTGTGCGGGGACGGCCGTCTCGAGGACGAGCGCGCGCGGAATCGACGGGAACCCGCGGACGACGGCGTCGCCCACGAGCGCGGTGCCCCGCTCGACGCCGTGGCGGGCGTCCGTGAGGTGGCGGTACTCGCGGCCCCGGAACCACGCCCGGTCGAAGTGCTCGAGCAGGTCCTCGGGGTCGACGTCCTCGGTGTCCACGACGGTCGTCCAGTCGCCGCCCATATGACCGATAGGCGCGCTGGGGTGTAAAGTGTTACCAGAACAACCACTCTGCCCGTGGTTCTATCTCCCCTGCGGCCCAAGCATCCGGTATGGCCGAGCGCCCGCTCAAACAACGCTTCGTGCTCGACACCTCGCTGTTTCTCACGACGGAGATACGGGGTCCGGACGGCGACCTCGAGGCGGCCTGTTTGGACCTGCTGGACCTCATCGCCGCGGCGAAACAGATCCACAACATCTCCTGTTACATGCCGCCCTCTATCAAAGACGAGCTGACGACGATGCTCGCTGACCGGGAAGTGAGCGACGAGGTGCTGACGAAACTCGACACCTGGGTCATCACGAAGTCGCCGGCCCACTACGAGGTGATGATTCCGGCCGAACTCGTCTACACGTTCATCGACGAGATGTCCGACCGGGTCAACCGCGGCCTGCGCGTCTCCGAGAAGGCCGTCCGCAAGGCCGAGGAGTCCCGCGCCGAGACTGTCGAGGACCACGACCACATGACACAGGTCGACGCGGTCATCTCCGAACTGCGCGACGAGTACCGCGATACGCTCCGTCAGGGCGTGCTCGACTCCCGGGAGGACTTCGACCTGCTCATCCTGGCCCGCGAGCTCGACGCCGGCGTCGTCACGGAGGACAAGGGCATCATCAACTGGGCCGAGGACTTCGGCCTGCGCTACCTGAAAGGCCGGGCGTTCCCCTCGCTCCTGCGGGAGTACCTGGCGGCCGACGACCCGGACCGCTGGCGCGACCAGTCCTAGTCCTCGCTGTCGGGCTCGTCGGTCTTCACGACCGCGCCGATGGTCTTCTCGGCGACCATCCCGGGGACGTCCGTGGGCGTCGTGAGGTACTGCTCGACGGCGACCATCAGGCCGGCGATGGCGATGAAGACGACGCCCTGGAGAAGCTCCCCGCGGACGAGGTGTTCGGCGCCGAACAGCGCGACGGGGATGGCAAAGACCAGCACCGTCACCAGCCCGACCGTCTCGAGAATACCCTTCGGCATTACCGGGGGTTGGCGGTACCCGGATAAAAGGTGTGCGGGACGGCGTGAGGGGGAGGAGTCGTCGGAAAGGAGGGTGACAGTCGGTCCAGCAGGCCCCCGACTGAGTTCCCGCCCGGATCGCGTGGCCGCACAGCCCTCTGCGGTCCCCCGCGTGGTCGTTCGTCGCGGGGCCTGCTGGCGTCTCACTCCTGGCCGCTCGTACCCGAACACTCCCCCTGGGCGGTGCAAATAGATAAAGCGCGGCCAGTGGAAGGGACGTCCATGTCCGAAGCGAAGGTAGCAATAGTGACTGCCGCTGGAAGTGGAATCGGGGCGGCCTGTGCCCGGCGACTCCACGAGGACGGCTACACGCCGGTACTGCTCTCACGGTCGGGGAGCGCTGTCGAGGTGGCGGAGGACCTCGGTGGCGACGGGTTCGAGGGGTCGGTGACCGAGCCCGCCGACCTGGCGGCGCTCGTCGAAACGACCTACGAGCGCTACGGGCGAATCGACGCGGTCGTGAACAATACAGGCCACCCGGCGACGGGCGACCTCCTCGAGATCACCGACGAAGAGTGGCACGAAGGGCTGGACCTCGTCCTGTTGAACGCGGTCCGGATGGCACGACTCGTCACCCCGATCATGGAAGACCAGGGGCACGGGTCCATCGTGAACATCTCCACCTTCTCGGCGTTCGAACCGTCGAGCGCGTTCCCCGTCTCCTCGGTGCTTCGCGCCGGACTCGGGAGTTTCACCAAACTCTACGCCGATAGATACGCGTCGGCCGGCATCCGGATGAACACGGTCCAGCCCGGGTTCGTCGATAGTTACGACGTAGACGAGGACACGAGAGCGCAGATTCCGATGGGGCGCCCGGCACGAACCGACGAGATCGCAGCCACGGTCGCATACCTGCTCTCGTCCGAGTCCAGCTACGTCACGGGCCAGAACATCCGTGTCGACGGGGGTCTTACGGCCTCCGTCTAGCCGCACTGCTCCTGACGAGGCGTTCATGCACGGCCCCGGCTCCGTCCGCCGAGTCGGCCACGTCGTGACAGCGGGCGATCGAGCAGTTCGCAAATGGTCGCTGCACAGCGGACGCATCTCGGCTGTTGAGTAGTCCCTCTCAGTTGTGGCTCGGAGTTACACGTAAGAGACGTACCGACAGCACCACCGGGCGAGGGTCTGAAGCGTCGTCACGTCCTCCCTCGGTCTGTCCGGCGGTGACCAGGGCGGGGTGTCCCGGATTCGGTTCCACACCATCGAAGAAATCGAGACCCGCGTGGAGTTGGCGGGTCAATGACAGAGCGGACTCGGACGGGGCCGTGGAAGACGACGGTGAGATAGCGTTCTCCGAGACAGACGAACCGGGGACGGATCCCGACACAGCGACCGTCCACGAGGACGCTCCCGTCGACGGGATTGGCCGGACGAGACAGCCGCTCTATTGATCGGTCATCTCGCGCGTCACCTTCGCGAACCCACGCAACGCCCCCTCGTCGTCAAACAGGGCGGTGAGCGTGACGTCCGCGCGAAATCGACTTCCGTCCTTCCGCAGACGCCAGCCCACGTCTTCGACGGCGCCCTCCCGCTCGGCGATCGCGAGTAACGTCTCCGGTCGTCCCTCTTCAACGGCGTCCTCGGTGAAAAACTCCCGGTAGTGTCGACCCACGACCTCCTCCTCGGAGTATCCTTTGATCTGTTCGGCACCGGTGTTCCACGTCGCTACGTTGCCCTCCGCGTCGAGCATGAAGATCGCGTAGTGCTCGATTCCGTCGACGAGATGTTGGAACTGGTCGCGCTCACGCCGGAGTTGCCGCCGAACCAGTGGTGGTGGAGCGCGTGGCCGATATCGCCGGCTAACTCCGTGAGGAGGTCCCGTTCCCGTTCGTCGAATGCGCCAGTGCGATCAGCGTAGACGTTTAACACGCCGTAGAGGCCTCCCTCGTAGCGGAGCGGGATGGCCGCGCTCGATCGGTAGCCACGTTCGAGAGCCGCCTCGCGCCAGGGCTCGTACTCCTCGGCCTCGGGGATATTCTGCATCGTCGCTATCTCGCGCTCACGGATCGCACGTCCAGTCGGTCCGTTCCCGGTCGCGCTCTCGTCGATCCGCACTTCGATGTCGTCGAGGTAATCGCCGTCGATACCGGCGCTGGTGCGCGGGTCTACCGTCCCCGTCTCGGGGTTGTACTCGCCGATCCAGGCAAAGCGATAGAACTCCGTGTTGGCGATGCGCTCACAGAGCTTCGCCTCGATCTCCTCGCGAGACGACGCGTGGACGAGCACGCGGGTAACGTCGGCGACGATGTCACGGATGCGCCGGAGGGTAGCAGCTTCCCGCTGGGCGTGGTACTGCTCGACAGCGTTGGTCACCCGGTTGGCTAGCAGTTCGTACTGCTCGGTTCCCGTTTGCTTCTGGAGGTAATCGGAGACGCCGGTCGCGATGGCGTCGCTCGCGACCTCTTCGCTCCCCTTTCCGGTAAAGAGGATGAACGGTAGATCGGGAGACTTCTCACGGACGGTCGCGAGAAAATCGATACCGTCCATGCCGGACATGTCGTAATCCGAGACGACGCAGTCGAAGCTCCCCTCGTCGAGCAGTTCGAGCCCCTCGCTCGCTCTGTGCGCGGTTTCGACGACGAGGCGGTCGTCTTCGTTTTCGAGGTACGTCGCCACTAGATCGGCAAGATTTGGCTCGTCGTCGACATGTAGCACCCGGATCTGGTTGCTTGCACCTGCCATTCCGCGCTGCGAGCTTCTTGTCAAGGTGAAATGCCTCCCGGCCAGCTTCGAAGACGTTCCATATCGCGTTTCCCATTCGTACTGGTCTTGCCCACAATGCGAGACTCCACGCTGGGGGATGTCCTCGCTATCTCGCACGGCGTTTCGACAGGGAGTGTGGCATTCCGTGGGTTGATCGGGTTCCAGATCACGATAGTCACTCGATGAAATCGACGTTGGCAATTTCGAACCGAGCCCCTGCATCACGTCCCTCTGTCACACGGATCTCCCAGCCATGGGAATCACAGATACGCTTCACGATCGACAGTCCGTACCCCGGATTCTCGGTCACCGTCGAAAACCCGGACTCGAAGACTGACTCGCGGTCTGTGACTGGAATACCGACCCCGTCGTCCTCGACGTATATCCCCTCCTCGTCGATGACACCCACTCTGACCGTGGTCGCTTCCCCGTGGTCCAGTGCGTTCCAGAAGAGGTTCTCGAAGAGCCGACGAAGCTGGCTCTCGTAGGCCCTGAACGTCGCGTCTTCGTCGACAACGAGCTCCGTCTCGCCCGACGTAACGGTCTCCCAGCCAGACCAGGCACTCTCTGCCAGCGACACCTCCGTGAGTGCAGACTCCTCACCTCTGGCGACGTCCAGCAGTTCGTTGATGAGGTTTCGCATCCGGTTGTGCGCCTGGGCGACCTCTTCGAGGTGCTCGAAGTCACCCGTCTCTTTGGCCAGCTGGAGTCTCCCTTCGGCGACGTTCAGAGGGTTCCGGAGGTCGTGAGACACCGTGTTCGCGAACGACTCCAGGATGTGGTTGCGTCGCTCCAGTTCCTGTTCCTGTTCTTTCTCCGCTGTGATGTCCTCGGAGTGGACAAAGAGGCCTTCATCGACCGGATACACGCGCACGGTCACCCAGTAGCCGTGCGGTTCGTAGAACGTTTCAAATTCGACGGGTTCGCGGGACGCCATGGCCCGCTGATAGCGGTCGTAGAGCTCGGTCCCCTCGGCCCGGGGAAAGGCATCGAGGTACGACTGGCCGAGGACGTCGGCGGCGGAACGGCCGGTCCGTCGCTCCATCTGCTGGTTCCAGTACGTGACCGTCCACTCGCTGTCGAGCACGAAGAACCCGTCCGTTTGCTCGTACAACTCGAGGAGTCGCTCCCTGGTCACTTGCGCTCGCTGCTGCGTGCGATGGTGGTCGACGGCGGTCCGGATGCGATTGACCAGCTGCTCGTACGTCTCCGTCCCGCCTTTCTGGATGTACGACGTCACGCCCGCCTCGATGGCCTCGGAGGCGACCTCCTCACTCCCTTTCCCGGTGAGCAGGAAGACCGGTAAGTTCGGATAGTCCTCGCGGACCGCGCGGAGGAACTCGACCCCGTCCATCCCTGGCATCTCGTAGTCGGTAACGACGCAGTCGATCGTCTCGCGGGTGACGGTCTCTAGCCCGGCTTCGGGGCTCGTCTCCGTGCTGACGGTGATGTCCTCCTCGAGTTGTTCGAGGTACATCGCCGTCACGTCACAGAAATCGGAATTGTCGTCGACGTGTAGCACGTCGATCGACTGCTCCCGCCAGGTTCCAAACTGGTTGTCTGGGAGGTCCATTCTACTCGTTCGAATCTCCGGACACATCGGACGCCAGACGATCCACGGCTCGGTTGATGTCTGTCACCTGGTCGGTCTGTTCGTCGATCATATCGGCGATCTCGGCGGTCTGCGTGGCGATCTGGTCAGCGGCCGACGTGGTCTGGTCGACCATACTCGCCACCTCCTCCGTCGACGCCGCCTGTTGGTCGGTCGCGGACGCGATCTCGGTGATCCCCTCGTTCGCCTCCGAGACGGCGCTGTGGATGTCGTCCAGGATCTCCATCGCGTCGTCGACCGATCCGATGCCGTCCGCGATGCGCTCGTTGTTCGCCTCGAGCGAGGTCACGGCGTTCTCGGTGTCCTCTTTGATGCCGTCGACCATCGTCTCTATCTCGCTTGCGTGACGCTGTGACTCCTCGGCCAGCGACTTGACCTCGTTGGCGACGACGGCGAACCCCTCCCCCTCCTCCCCGGCGCGAGCGGCCTCGATGGAGGCGTTCAGGGCCAGCATGTTCGTCTGGTCCGCGATGTCGTTGATCACGTCCACGATCTCGTCGATTTCGGTGACGCTCACCTGGATCTGTTCGACGTCTTGCGAGACATCGTCGGCGGCGTCCTGGATCGACGCCATGGCGTCTCGCACCTCCGTCGCCGATTCCTGGCCGTCGTCGGCGAGCTCCTTGGCCTGCTGGCTGGCGGCGGAGACCTCCTCCGAGGACGAGGCGATCTCTTCGACCGCCGCCGAGAGGTTCGACACCTCCTCTGCGACCTGCTCCATCCCCTCGTACTGCTCGGCGGTCTCCTCGCGTATCTCGCCGAGCTGGCGTGCGATTTCGACCGAGGTGTCATGTAAATCGGCGATCGAGGTCTGGACCTCGCTCGCGGCCTCGTGGTCGTACCCGTCGTCGCTATCGACGCCCTCCTCGATATCGTCGATGTCAGTATCGAGATTGCCGCCTACGTCGTCGCTGACATCCTGTTCGAGGTCTGCCGTTGCGGGCTCTTCACGACCGGTCTGGTCGGATTCGGAGGCCATAGGGGCCATCAGAATATCGACTTGTAAAATAATTAATGACCGATTTTCTCGACTGATACTGGGAAAGTCCATCGATAATATGGTTTTTGTTGTTTTTATTTTAATAACAATAATAATGTACGGACAATTGAATAACTATATCCGGATCGCCAAATTCTGTATTCGCATGTCCCCGCCGCAAATAAATCCAGGGCGATCGAAGAGTTGCAGGCGGTCGGTCTCACCGAGTACGAGGCGAAGTGTTTCGTCGCCCTCTCCCAGATTCCCTCGGGGACGGCGACAGACGTCAGCGAGATCGTGGACATCCCGCGAACGCGGATTTACGACATCGCAGAGAGTCTCCAGGACTGTGGGCTGGTCGAAATCCAGAAGGGGACGCCCCGCGAGTTCCGTGCGGTCTCGACCGACGTCGCGATGAAGCGACTCCAGCTCAGTCACAGGGAGCACCTCGACAACGCCGCAAAGGCGCTTCGGCAACTTACGACGCCCGACGTCCGGGACGAGGCCAGCGGCGTCTGGCGGATCGAGGGGAAACAGAAGGTGGCCGAGCGGGGGCAGTACATCGCGGCGCGGGCCGAAACCGAGCTGTTCGGGCTGTTCACGGAGGACGCGGTATTTCAGGACGACTGTTTTCGACAGGCACAGAGCGCCATCGACCGCGGTGTCGACGTCGTCCTGAGTTCGCCGGACGAGGACCTTCGCGAGTCACTCCGCGCCAGGTTCCCGGACGCGACCATCTGGGACCCGTCGCTCGACTGGCAGACGCTCGAGGAGTTCGGGGCGCAGGTGAGTCGCCTCGTCATGGCGGACCGACATACCGTGATGCTCGCGTCTCTCAGTAAGGACGACGGCGACTGTGCGGAGACCGCAATCTGGGGCGAGGGGTCGGACAGCGAACTCGTGGTCCTCTGTCGGGAGCTCGTGGGCGCACAGCTCGACGAGTTAGACGCGGAAGACGGCAGTTCGCGATTCTCGCTGTAGCGGATCGGTTCGATACTGTCTGGGGTGGCGTCGGGAAAATAAAGCAGTGAGCACCCACACTGAACAGCTGATTCGGCAGGGCCACTGGAAGGCACCAGCGGCGTCGTGGTGAACGAACGCGCTGTATTCAGCACGACTCGCGTTGCATCCTCGAGAAGGGCGACAGGGACGGAGACTCCGGAACCAGACAATCCCGTCGATGGGGCCATACGTTCTTGAGGCCGCCACCGGAACACACACCCATGAACATCGGCATCGTGTCCGACACACACGACAACCTGGACCGGGTCGAGGCGGCAGTCGAGACGTTCGAGCGCGAGGGCTGCGAGGTGGTCGTCCACTGTGGGGACTTCGTCGCGCCGTTTTCGGTGACGCCGTTCGACAGCGACTGGACCTTTTACGCGGTGCGGGGGAACAACGACGGCGAGTGGGCCGTCGAGGACACCGTCGACGGGTTCGGTACCTACCTCGGGGAGATGGGCGAGCTGACGCTGGACGGCAGCGAGGTGGCCGTCTATCACGGGACCAGCGGGGCCATCGTCGACGCGCTGGTCGAGTGTGGCACCTACGACTACGTCGTCCACGGGCACACCCACGAAGCCGGCACCGAGGAGTACGAGGGGACGGTCCGGGTCAACCCCGGCGGCATCGCTATCCCGCCGGCGCCGGACCCCTTCTCCGTGGCGACGCTGGACACCGAGAGCGGCGCGCTGACGTTCCACGACCTGGGGTAGGCCCGGACCGTCGTCGGGTTTCTCAACCGTTATGAGGTGGGCCCGACTGGGAGGGCATATGAGCAGGACCGAGCGGATTCGTGCGACGGAGGCGTGACGATGGCCGGCTCGTCACCCCACGTCTCCCGTGACGTCGTCGCCGAGGCGACGTCGGCCGAGGCGCTGACCGAGCTGTTGCAGGCCCGCTACGCGGACCACCCGGACGCCGAGCGCCTCGCCGAGCGACTCGCGGCCCACGTCCCGGACGTGTGGGCGAACTTCAGCGAGGTCTACGGCGGCGGCCCGGAGCAGCGCGCGTGGCTCGTCGAGGCCGTCGACGCCGCCGTCGAGGGGTTCGAGGACCGCGACCCGGCGCTGCGTGACCTCGACCGGTCGCGCGAGGGGCAGGCCGACTGGTTCCAGGGACCCGAGCAGGTGGGCTACATGTGCTATGTCGACCAGTTCGCGGGGTCGCTATCGGGCGTCCGCGAGAAGATCCCCTACCTGCAGGAGCTGGGCGTGACGTACCTGCACCTCATGCCGCTGCTCGAACCGCGCGATCCGCCCAACGACGGCGGCTACGCCGTCGCGGACTACCGGTCGGTCGACCCGCGACTCGGGACGATGGACGAGTTGCGGGACCTGGCGGCCGATCTCCACGACGCGGGCATCGTGCTGGCGCTGGACTTCGTGATGAACCACACGGCCCGCGAACACGCGTGGGCGCAGGCCGCCCGCGAGGGCGACGAGCGGTTCGAGGACTTCTATCTCACCTTCGAGGACCGGACGATGCCGGACCGCTACGAGGAGACACTGCCCGAGGTGTTCCCCGACTTCGCGCCGGGAAACTTCACCTACGACGAGGCGATGGACCGGTGGGTCTGGACCAGTTTCTACGACTTCCAGTGGGATCTCGACTACGGGAACCCCGACGTCTTCGTCCAGCTGTTCCGCGAGATGCTGTTTCTCGCCAACGTCGGCACGGACGTACTCCGCCTGGACGCCGTGCCTTTCCTCTGGAAGGAACTGGGGACCGACTGCCGGAACGTAGACGAGGCCCACGCCATCCTGCGGGCCTACCGGGCCCTGCTTCGCATCGCCGCGCCGGGCGTCCTGTTCAAGTCCGAGGCCATCGTCGCGCCCGAGGAGACGGTGAAGTACCTGGGCACCGGCGACAACGAGGGCCGCGAGTGCGAGCTGGGCTACAACGCGCCGCTGATGGCCCACCTCTGGCACGCGCTGGCCAGCGAGAACACCCAGTTGCTCACCCGGACGCTCACCGAGCTTCCGGCAGTCCCAGACGCGTCGGCGTGGATCAACTACGTCCGCTGTCACGACGACATCGGGTGGGGGCTCGACGACGCGGACGTGCGAGCGGTCGGCCAGGACCCCGTCGCGACGCGGCGCTTCTGTGCGGACTACTACGCCGGTGACCATCCCGACAGCGACGCCGAGGGGTATCGCTTCCAGGTCGAGAAGGCGACGGGCGAGGCCCGGACGTCGGGGACGACGGCCGCCCTCTGTGGCCTCCAGAAGGCGCAGGTTGAGGGCGAACCCGACGACATCGACCGGACGCTCCGGCGGGCCCTGCTCCTGCACAACGTGGTCTTCGCGATGCGGGGCATCCCCCTGCTGTACAGCGGGGCCGAGGTCGGCCAGCTCAACGACTTCTCGTATCTGACCGACCCCTACCGGGCCGGTGACAACCGCTGGGTCCACCGGCCGCCGATGGACTGGGACCGGGTCGCCCGGCGGAACGTCGAGGGGACCGTCCAGCAGCGCCTCTTCGACGGCATCCGCCGACTCGCGAGCACCCGCGCGGACCACGCGGCGTTCCACGCCCGGGCCGACGAGCGGGTGATCCGGGCCGGCGACGACCGGGTGTTCGTCGTCGAGCGCCGCCGTGACGGGGAGCGACTGCTCTGTCTCTCGAACTTCGCCGGCAGCCCGGCGGCCGTCGACCTCGGCGTGCTGCCGGACGTCTGGAGCGCGGGCGGCGTGACCGACGTCCTCACGGGCGAGACGCGCCACTACCCCGACGGCCGGCTCGTCCTCGAACCGTACGGCTACCAGTGGCTCGAACCGGCCCCCGACGCGCCGCCCGGCGACCCGGTGGAGACGGCCGTCGAGGTCGAGGTCCACACCGAGTGGGGCGAGCAGCTGTCGCTGACGGGGAGCATCGACGCGCTCGGGAACTGGGACGTCGACGCGGCCGTCACGCTGTCGGCCCAGGAGTACCCGACGTGGCAGGCCAGCCTCGAGGTACCAGACGGGACCTGCTTCGAGTTCGAGTGGCTGAAACGCCACGAGGACGGATCCTACGAATGGTCAGGTCACCGGTACGCGGCCGTCGCGGGCGGCGAGACGGTCTGGCGACTCGACTGATTCAGTCGTCCGCGAGGCCGTCGACGCGGGCGGGCGTCCCCTCGTGCTGGACGAGGCCGCGGCCGATGCCGAGCGCCTCGTTCGTGCGGGCAATGCTCTGCTCGGCGCTGGCCGTCCGCCGGGAGAGCGCCCGGACGGCGTCGATGTTCTCGGGAACGACGTCGGCCTCCTGGTGGATGGCCTGGAACAGATAGAGGTCCCGGCCCTGGACGGTGACCGACTCGGCCCAGATGCAGTTCTCCCAGACGTCGCCCCGGGAGCGGCCGGCGTCGCGCGTGTACTCCTTTATCTTGCCCGTGCCGTCGATTCCCAGCGACTCGGGGATGAGAAAGAGCCGTGACTCCCGCGAGAGGAGGTCTCTGACGGCGTCGCTGGTGGGTTCGGACGCCAGCGTGACGTTGACCGAGTGGGTGTGCATCTGCGTCGTCGGCACTTTCATCCCCATCGTGTCGATGTCCAGGTCGGGGAAGACGGTCTGGACGTCCGGGCCGTGGTGGGAGGGGATCTCGACAGGGTCCGGGAGCGTGTCGTTGATGGGCCCGCGACTGGAGTCGCCCGGGTCGCCGCCCCGGCGCACGAGTGTCACGCGGGCCTTCTCGATGCCGTAGGCCTCCTCGATAGGGGCGAAGAGACGCGAGAGGCCGGTGGTGTTACACGAGACCACGCGGACAGACCGGACGCCGACGGCGGTGTCGTAGTTCGCCCGGGCGTTGAAACTCACGTCGGCGACGTCGGCGGCCTCGCCGCCCTGGAAGATGGCCGGCGTGTCGTGGTCGGCGTAGAGCGACGCGTTCTCGGCACCGACGCCGCTCGGGGTCGCGTCGACGACGACGTCGCTCGCGGCGACCAGGTCGTGGACGGTGCCGGCGGTCGGGATGCCGGCGTCC
This sequence comes from Haloarcula regularis, assembly GCF_029338315.1. Classification (GTDB taxonomy): domain Archaea; phylum Halobacteriota; class Halobacteria; order Halobacteriales; family Haloarculaceae; genus Haloarcula; species Haloarcula regularis. The sequence goes on along the minus strand of NZ_CP119794.1, from coordinate 2,636,694 downwards.
TCGAAGGGGTCGCGGTCGCCGGCGGCATAGAGATCATAGCCCCGGTCGGTCGCGATGGTTGCCTCGAAGTTCGGCGAGCGTTTCGCGACGCCCGCGACAGTCATGTCCGGTTGGGCACGCACCGCGTCAGCGACGCGCTTGCCGATGGTGCCGAATCCGTTGATGCCCACGTGGAGCATGTACCTTCGTACTCGGGGCACCACGATATTCTTTTCGGTAGTTTTTCAGAGAAATTAACTCGGATTGTTGTACTAATGACAGGAGATACCACAGGACACGAGCACCGGCCCACCAAGAGTTAATCCGCCGGGACGACCCGTCGGTATGGACAACTCCTCGCTGCGGAAGCCAGCGGAGACCGCCATCCACCAGTGTCTGCACCTCCAGGCCGACGAATCGTGTGCCGTCGTCACCGACGACAAGCGCAAGGCCATCGGCGAGGCGCTGTACCGGGTCGCAAGCGAGACCACCGACGACAGCGTCTTCGTCCGCTACCCGCCGGGCAACCAGCACGGCGAGGAGCCACCGGCACCCGTCGCCGGCGCGATGCGGACGGCAGACGTGGTCCTCGCGCCGACCACCAAGAGCCTGACCCACACCGAGGCCCGGAGCGAGGCCAACGCCGCCGGCGCCCGGGTCGCGACGCTGCCGGGCATCACCGAGGGCGTGTTCCTGATGGGGCTGGACGCCGACTACGAGGCCATCGAGCAGCACTGTGAAGACGTGCTCGCCCAGGTCGAGGGCGCCGGCGAGATCCGCGTCACGACTCCCCAGGGTACCGATATCACCTTCGGTCTGGGCTCGCGCGAGTGGCATCTCGACACCGGCATCGTCCACGAGGCCGGCGCGATGTCGAACCTCCCCGCCGGCGAGGTGTTCGTCTCGCCGGAGACGGCCGACGGCACATTCGTCGTCGACGGAACGATGCGTCCCCACGGGAAACTCGACGGCGAACTGCTCTCCTTCGAGGTCGAGGACGGCCAGGTCACCGACATCTCCGATCCCGCCATCCGCGAGCAGGTCGAGGACGCCGCCGAGGACGTCGGCGCGGACGCCTACAACCTCGCCGAACTCGGCATCGGGACCAACGTCGCCGTCACCGAACTGGTCGGGTCAGTACTGCTGGACGAGAAGGCCGGCGGCACCGTCCACATCGCCATCGGCGACGACCACGCCATCGGCGGCGACGTCCACGCGCCGCTCCACCTCGACGGCATCCTGACGGAACCGACCGTGTATGCGGACGGCGAGGAAGTGGAACTTCCTCGTGGAGAGTGAACGGGGAACGCGAGCCGTGAACGCGGCGACCCGCGAACAGGGGCGGTCGGGGACCGCCGGCAGGGCGAGTGGCGAGCCCGGTCACGTCCGGCGGTCCCGTGTCGGTCGACGGCAGGCTTCCTATCGCTATGGGACGGCAGACCACAGATAGCGCCGGTGCGACGACCATTTACGCCCGGGCGCTAGAACGGGAGGTATGACTGACGCTACACCGGGCGACCGCATCGCGTTGCCGTGCCCGGCCTGTTCGCCGGACGTCGAGACCGTCCACGAGGTACTCAAGCCCGGCGGCCAGGTCACGGTCCGCTGTACGGCCTGTGACCACGTTCACAAGGAGCGACTGCCCGAGGAACGCACCGTCCAGACCGACGTCGTCGTCTCGCAGGACGGCGACTCCTTCTCCGCGCAGGTCGACGTCCCCGAGGACGAGGCCCTGAAGGTCGGCGAGGAGTTCCTCTTAGAGACCGAGGAGGCGGTGATGACCGTCCGCATCACCAGCCTGGAGACCGCCGACGGCCGCACGGAGGAGGCCCCGGTCACCGACGTCGGGACCATCTGGTCCCGCGCGGTCGGGAACGTCGCGGTCAACGTCACGATGCACCCGAAAGACGGACGCCACGACGAGACCGAGAGCTTCAAGCTGCAGGTCCCCGGCGACTTCGAGTTCGTCGTCGGCGGGACCGAGCAGTTCGGCGACGAGGAGTTCACCGTCGAGGGCATCCACGTCCGCGACGACGCCCACGGCTACCAGCACGAGAAGCTGGACTTCGACGGCGACATGGCCTTCGCGAAGGACATCGACCGACTGCTGGTGCGCGACGAGTCGACCACGGCCTGGTCGGCCTGGTAGGATGCCCGACTGGGGACGACAGCGGGGGGCACTCGTCGACCGACTCGGTAAACGCGACCGGGTCGGCGAAGCCGTCCTGGACGCTCTGGAGGCGGTCCCGCGACACCGGTTCGTCCCCGAGGGGCTCCGCGAGGAGGCCTACGAGGACCGCCCGTTGCCCATCGGCGAGGGTCAGACCATCTCGGCGCCGCACATGGTCGCGAAGATGGCCGACTTGCTCGCCCTCCGGCCCGGCGACGACGTGCTCGAGGTCGGCACCGGGTGTGGCTACCACGCCGCCGTTACGGCCGAGCTGGTCGGCCCCGAACACGTCTACAGCGTCGAGTACCGCGAACCGCTGGCCGAGCGCGCCCGCGAGACGCTCGCGTCCCTGGGCTACGACGCCGTGTCGGTTCGCGTCGGCGACGGGAAGGAGGGGTGGCCCGAGCACGCCTCCTACGAGGGTGCCTACCTGACCTGTGCGGCCCCGTCCTTCCCGCCGGCCGTCGTCGAGCAGCTCCAGCCCGGAGGCCTGTTGCTCGCGCCCATCGGCGGCGACCGGCAGCGCCTCGTTGAGGCCCGGCGCCGCGCCGACGGCTCGCTGTCGGTCGACACCCACGGCGCCGTCCGGTTCGTCCGGTTGCAGTAGCGCCGCGGCGGGCGCGTCATTGATATAGCTCCGGCCGAACTCTGTGACATGGACCCGGCGGTACTGCGGGACGACATGGTCGCGAGCCTGGAACACGACAGCAAGGGGGTCGTGCACAGCGACTGGCTCTCGGCCGCGATGCGGGCGGTGGCGCGCGAGGCGTTCGTCGGCGAGGAGCAGGCCTACTCCGACCGGCCGTTCGAGCGCCTGGGCACCCGCGTGCTCGCCCCCAACACCGCCGCCAGACTGCTGGAGGCGCTGGACCCGGACGCGGACGACACGGTGCTGGTCGTGGGGGCGGGCGTGGGCTACACCGCCGCCGTGCTCGCCGAACACGTCGGGGCGGCTAACGTCCAGGCCATCGACATCACCCGGCGGCTGGTCATCGAGGCGCGCTCGAACCTCGCGGAGGCGGGCTACGAGGGCGTGCTCGTCGACTGCCGCGACGGCGCCGGCGGCCTCCCGGAGTACGCCCCCTACGACCGGATCCTGGTGGAGGCGGCGGCCATCGAACCGCCGCGAGCGCTGCGCGAGCAGCTGTCGCCGGACGGTCGGCTGGTGATGCCACTCGGAGCCAGCCAGCAGGCGCTCGCCATCGTGACGCCCGACGGCGTCGACCAGCGCCTGGGGAGCGTCGCGTTCCAGCCGATGCTCGTCGAGGGCGAGCAGGCCGACACCGTCGAGCGCAACCGGACGCGGCGCGAGGACCGCGAACACGCCCGGCGGTCGGCCCAGTCCCGGAACGGCTGGGAGCAGGAGTGGATCGACTGGGACCGGTAGCCCCGCTCACGACCGGACCACCAGCAAGGCCGTGTTCGACCGGTCGTCCCGGTAGTTGCTCCCGGCGGGCGGTTTCACGTCGAACCTCACCGTCCCCTCCCGCTGGTTCTGCTCTAACGTCGGCGACAGCGTGAGCGTCGCCGTCCCGGTGGCGTTCGTCTCGGCCGTCGCCACCCCCGAGAGCGACGCGGTCCCGCTCTTGGCGACCACCGTCGCCCCGGCGACCGCCCCGCCGTCCGGGTCGACGACGGTGACGGAGACGGTCACGTTCTCTTGGGCCGAAGGCGGGGCCATCACCTCCGGTTCGGGCTCGACGTCGACCTCGGTGACCTGCAGCGTCTCCATCCCGGAGATGGTGCTCATCATCACGCTCAGGCAGGCCACGCCGACGACGAGCGCGATGACCAGTCTGATGGGCAGTCCCTCGATGGCGCGGTCGTCGCGCCACAGCGCCTCGAACATGGGCCGGACTGGCCGCGGGTTCCTACTTGAACCCTCGCCCGGAGGTTCAAGTACCGGGACGGGACCAGGCCTCCTATGGTCGTCATCGGACGCGAGACGGGACGCGGGGACCGGCCGGTCGCCCCGCTGGGGCGGTACCGGGCGCGAGATGGGAGCCACGGGGCGCGCGTGACACTCGACGTCGACCGGCCACACGTGGGGCTCGTCGTCGGCAAGCGCGGCACCGGGAAGACGTACACGCTCGGGGTCCTGCTGGAGGGGCTGGCCACCACAGAGGGCGTGACGCCGGTGGTCGCGGACCCGATGGGCGCGTTCGGCGCACTCGCCGGCTCGGAGACTGGCCTCAACGCCCGCCGGGTCGATCCGACAGTCCGGGCCGACAGCCTCGGTCCGCGCCAGTGGTGTACCGTCCTGAACCTGGCGCCCGACGGCGGCGCCGGCGCGCTCGTCTGGCGGGCCGCCAGCGAGTGTGCGACGCTCGCGGCGATGCGCGAGTGGGTCACCGCGAGCGACGCCGACGCGTCCGCGCGCCGGGCGGCGGCGAACCACCTTGCCCTGGCGGCGTCGTGGGGCGTCTTCGACCCCGACGGCCTGGGCGTCCGGCGGCTGTGTGCCGACGAGGTGACCGTCCTCGACATGACCGGCCTCGACAGCGAGGCGGCGGGTGCGGTACTCGCGGCCGTCGCCAGCGTGCTCTACGACGCCCGGGTCGCGGACGCGACCGACCGCTTGCCCTGGCTGCTCGTCGACGAGGCCCACGCGTTCACCGACGGCGTCGCGTCCAGACCGCTCCGGCGGCTGGTGACGCGGGGTCGCCAGCCCGGAGTGAGCTGCTGGCTGGCGACCCAGCGACCCAGCGCGCTCCCGGCCGTCGCTGTCTCGCAGGCCGACCTGCTGGTCGCTCACCACCTGACGAGTCGGGCGGATCTCGACGCGCTGTCGGCGGCGCGGCCGACGTACCTGACAGAGGAGCTGGCGACCGGCCTGCCGGCGGAGACGGGGACGGCGCTGGTCGTCGACGACGCCACCGAGTCGACCCACACCGTCCGGATTCGCGAGCGGGAGACGCCACACGGGGGCGAGAGCCCGCGCGCGTCGGCGGTCGCGGTCGGACGGGACCGAGCCTCGGCCAGCTCGGCCGCCAACCACAACTGACGAATACCGGGGCACGGAGTCTCCACCAATGAGCGAGCCACACGGCCTCTCGCGGGCCGAGCCACTCCTGCTCGTGGCCGTCGGCGGGTTCGCGGGGGCCGTGCTGCGTCACACGGCGACGGTCGCGGCGCCCGGCCTGGGGATGGTAGAGGGCGCCGTCGTCGGGACGCTGGCGGTCAACGTCCTGGGGAGTTTCGCGCTGGGTCCTGCTGTACGAGGCCCACCTCGCCGGTGCCCTCTCGGCGGAGACCCGGCTGGTCCTCGGGACGGGATTCCTCTCCTCGTTTACCACCTACAGCACCTTCGCCGTCCAGACCAGCGGCCTGTCGCCGGCGCTGTCGGTAGGGAACGTCGCCGCGAACTACGCGCTGGCCTTCATCGCCGTCGTGCTGGGTCGACTCGTCGCGAGGTGGCTGTCGTGAACCCGTTGCTGCTCGTCGGGGCAGGCGGCGTCGCGGGCGCGCTCGGGCGTCACTTCGTCGGCACCCGGCTCGAACGCGACCGGGCCGACACGCTGGCCGTGAACGTCCTCGGGAGTGTCCTGCTGGGTGCGCTGGTCGCCGCCCCGGTCGGCGAGTCGGCCCTCCTGGTCGTCGGGACGGGGTTCTGTGGCGCGTTCACGACGTTCTCGTCGTTCGCGTTCGAGACGGTGCGCCTGGCCGAACTCGGCCACCCGCGGGCGGCGGGGTTGTACGCCGGCGGGACCCTCCTCGCGGCACTGGTCGGAGTCACAGCCGGCGGGGCAATCGCCGTCGCGCTCTGGTAGGAGAGTCAGTCGGAGGTCGGGTCGGCGTCCTCGGCGGAGATGTGCCCGACTTCGGCGACCGTCTCGTCGCCGACGGCCGTCTGTACCTTCCCGACGACCACCGCGACGACGTAGATGGCGACGGCCACGAGGACGATGACGCCCCCGGCGGTCGCCCCGGCGTAGTACGAGACGCCGATGCCCAGCAGGACCGCGAGTTCGGCGAGGACGACCGAGACCAGCAGCGACTGGGAGAAGCTCCGCGAGACCTGTGCCGCACCGGCGACGGGGACGACGAGCATCGCGGCCACGAGGATGACGCCCATGATCTGCATCGCGCCGACGACGACCAGCGCGGTGAGCATCACCATGATGCGGTTGTACCAGCCGACCGAGAGTCCGGAGACGGCCGCGGCCGTCTCGTCGAAGGTGACATAGAGTAACTGGTTGCGCGTGACCGCGACGGTCACCACGATGACGGTAAAGAGGACGAGCAGGATGGCGGCGTTCTCCATCGACACCGTCGAGAGGTTGCCAAAGAGGAACTGGTTGATGCCGACCGCCAGCCCCCCGGCGTTGATGCTGATGAGGACCGTCCCCAGCGCGAACCCCGTCGAGAGGACGATGGCCATCGAGACGTCGTTGTAGGCGTCGGTCGCTTCGGAGATGAGTTCGATGAGCAGCGCCGACAGCATGGCGACCACCACGGCCGTCAGATAGGGCGAGACGCCGAGCTCGAGGACGCCGTTGAGAAAGAGGCCGACGGCGACGCCGGCGAAGGCGGTGTGGGCGAGCGCGTCGCCGATGAGCGCCAGCTGCCGGTGGACCAGGAAGGTCCCGATGAGCGGCGCCATCACGCCGATACAGAGGCCGACGAGGATGGCGCGGTGCATGAACCGGTACTGGAGGAGTTCCAGCCCGGTCACGCCGGCGACCCAGAACAGCAGGTCCGTCCACAGCTCGAGCAGCAGATAGAGCGGCCAGAGGACCGCATCGAGGGGGCTCGACTGGAGCGCGACGAGCAGCAGGCTCATCCGGCGTCACCTCCCACGGCCATCGCGGTACCGAACGCGCGGGCCAGCGCGTCGCTCTCGACGAACGCCGCGGTGGGGCCGTCGAAGTAGACCTCGCGGTTGAGACAGACCACCCGTTCGGCGTGGTCGGTGACCGCGCGCAGGTCGTGCTCGATGAGCAGGATGGTGATGCCGGTGTCGTGCAGCGAGTCCAGCAGGTCGTAGAACGCCGCGACCGACTCGGCGTCGACGCCGACGGTCGGTTCGTCCAGCACGAGCAGGTCCGCCTCGCTGGCGAGCGCCCGGGCGATGAAGGTCCGCTGGCGCTGCCCGCCCGAGAGCTGGGTCACCCGGCGGTCGGCGAAGGCGGCCATCCCCACGGTCTCGAGCGCCCGGTCGACGATGCGGGCGTCGTCCCTCGAGAGGCGGCCGAACCCGACGTGGGGAAACCGCCCCATCTTCACGACTTCCCGGACCGTGATGGGCATCTCCTTCGAGGCGCTGGCCTCCTGGGCGACGTAGCCGATGCGCGCGCCGTCGTCGAACCGGTGGGCCGGCTCGCCGAACAGGCGCGCCTGGCCCGAGTCGGGGCGGACCAGGCCGAGCAGCAGCCGCATCAGCGTCGACTTCCCCGAGCCGTTCGGGCCGACGACGGCGACGTACTCGCCCGGGTCGATGCGGAGCGAGACGTCCTCGACCACGGGCGTGGCCGTGTAGCCGAAGGACACGCCGTCGAGTTCGGCGACCGGGCCGTCGTTGGTCATTCGAAGTTCCTCCACTGGTCGTTCCACCCCTCGATGTCGACGTCCTCGGGCGCCGTGTTGCCCAGGACGACGTCGAAGGTGGGCATGTTGATGTTGTCGGCGATGTCCTCGTACCCCCAGCCACGCTCCACCCAGTCCTCGCGGACGCCGGCGTAGGGCGTGACGGGGTAGTACGCCTCGACGGCGGTCTCGGCCAGCAGCTGCTGGGCCGGCCGGCGCGTCTCGAAGACGGCCGCGCCGATGTAGCGGATGTCGTTGTCCTCGATGACCCGCTTGGCTTCGGTGATGTCCGACGGGCGGACGTCACCGCTCGCGGCGAGGTTGACGACCAGCGGGCGCATCTGGACGCCGTACCGGACGCCAATGTACTGGAAGGCGTTGTGGGCCGCGAGCTGGACGACGTCGCGGTCGGCGGTCTCGAAGATGCGCCGGTAGTCGGCGTCGATGCGGTCGAGCACGTCGGACTTGTACGTCGCGGCGTTCTCGCGTAACGTCGCCTCGTGGTCGGGCGCGAGCTCGGCCAGCCCGTCGGTGATGTTGTCGACGGACTGTTTCGCGCGTCGCGGGTCGAGCCAGAAGTGCGGGTCCTTCCCCCGACCCTCGCCGACACCCTCCTCGTCGGGGTCCAGACTCGCCGCGAGGTCGACCAGTTCGACGCCCTCGCGGACGTTGATGGTCATGGTGCCGGCGTCGTCGTCCTCGAGCGTCTGGATGGCGCGGTCGGCCCACGGCTGGAAGTCCGGCCCGACGTGGATGAACGCGTCCGCCTCGATGATGTCGCGCGTGATGGTCGCGTTGGGCTCCCAGCCGTGGCCGTGCAGGCCGGTCGGGACGAGGTTGCGCACCTCGATGGGCGTGTCGCGTGCGATCTTCCGGGCGAAGTCGTAGAAGCTGAAAAAGGAGGCGACGGCGACGGGGCCCGACCCGTCTTTCGCGTCGGTCGTCGTCCGCGAACCGCCCGATCCGTCGCCGACACAGCCGGCGACGGCGCCGGCGAGTAGCGAGCCGCCGGCGGCGAGTGCCTGTCGGCGCGAGAGTCGTCTGTCGTGTCCGGACCGCGTCTCACGAGTCGTCATTGACTGATAGACTACGTCGAACCAAATAATAGTTCTGTTCTAAGTATAGTATTAGACTAGTCTAATTCCCCGCCGGCGCGGTCCGCTCGCGGTCTGTGGCACAGTCCTCAAGGCGCCGGTGGCCCTACACCGCCTATGGACCCAGCGGAACTCCGCGCGTCGATACCGGCACTGGAGCGGTGTACGTACTTCAACACGGGTGCGAGCGGCCCGAGTCCCCGCAACGTGGTCGGTGCGGCGACCGACTTCCTGGAGCGCCACGCCTTCGAGGCGCCGGCCGCGGAGGGGCCCTACGACGTCGCCTGGAGCGCGCTGGCCGCCGCCCGTGAGGTCGTGGCGGGCCACGTCGGCGCCGCCCCCGAGGACGTGGCGCTGACCCGCAGCACCGCCGACGGCGTCAACCTCGTCGCCTGTGCCATCGACTGGCAACCGGGCGACGTGGTCGTTCGGACCGACCTGGAACACCCCGCCGGGACGCTCCCGTGGGACCGCCTGGCCGACACGCACGACGTCGAGGTCCGGGTCTTGGAGACCCAGGACGGCCGGCTGGACATGGAGGAGGTGAAGGCGACGGTGGCCGACGCACGGCTGGTCTCGCTGAGTTCGCTCACCTGGACCCACGGGACCCGTCTGCCGGTCGGCGAGGTCGTCGATATCGCCCACGACGCCGGCGCGCAGGTGCTCGTCGACGCCGTCCAGTCGCTCGGCCAGCACCCGGTCGACGTCACAGAGTGGGGCGCCGACTTCGTCGCGATGGCGGGCCACAAGTGGCTGCTGGGAGTGTGGGGCAGCGGCGTCCTCTACGTCGACCCCGCGGCCCACGACCGGTTGCGCCCGCGCCGCATCGGCTACCGGAGCGTCACCGACCCCACCGCGCCCGAGTACACCTACCACGAGGGCGCCCGCCGCTTCGAGGTCGGGACGACCCAGCCCGCCCCCTACGTCGCGCTGGCCGAGGCCATCGAGACCATCGAGTCGGTCGGCCTCGACACCGTCCAGTCCCGCGTCGCCGACCTGACCGGCCGGCTCAAGGCGGGGCTGGGCGACCGGCTGGTGAGCCCGCGCGAGTACGAGTCCGGTCTCGTCTCGTTCACCGCCGAGGACCCCGCGGCGACCGTCGAGCGTCTCGCCGCGGACGGCATCGTCGCCCGGTCGCTGCCCCATCCGGACGTCGTCCGCGCCTCGGTCCACGTATTCAACACCCGCGAGGACGTCGACGCCCTGCTCGAGCGGGTGTAGCCCCCACGCTCATTGTCCCGGCACGCGACGGGCAGATATGGACGAACGCCCGGTCGTCACCTGTTTCCTGCGGAACGCGGGCGAGGTACTGCTCCTGTGCCGGAGCGACGCCGTCGGGTCGTATCAGGGTCAGTGGGGCGGCATCGCGGGCCACGTCGCCGACGACGCGGGACGGGAGCGCGACCCGGAGACGGCCGCGCGGGCCGAGATAGCCGAGGAGGTCGGCCTGGCCGACGCGGTGACGCTCGTGCGTGCCGGCGAGCCGTTCCCGGTCGAGGACACCGAGCGCGGGACCCGGTGGGTCGTCCACCCCTTCCTGTTCGACTGCGATTCGCGGGCCGTATCGACGAACGAGGAGACCACCGACGTGGCGTGGGTCGCCCCGCCCGAGATACGCCACCGGGAGACGGTCCCGCGCCTGTGGACCTCCTACGACCGGGTGCGGCCCCGCGTCGAGACGCTCCGCGACGACACCGCCCACGGGTCGGCCTGGCTCTCGCTTCGCGCACTGGACGTCCTGCGCGACGAGGCCGCCCTGGCAGTCGAGGGGCGCCGGGACGACCTGGAGCGCGCCGAACGGGCGGGCGACGACTGGGAGGCCCTGACCGACCTGGCCGGGCGCCTGCTTGACGCCCGCCCGTCGATGGCCGTCGTCGCGAACCGCGTGAACCGGACCGTGGTCGCGGCCGGCGACGAGCACACTCCCGGCGCCCTCGAACACGCCGCGACGGGGGCCATCGAGCAGTCGGTCGATGCCGACGCCGCGGCCGCAAAGCTGGCCGCCCGGCGGTGTCCGGACAGCGTGGCGACCCTCTCACGGTCGGGGACCGTCGCGGACGCGATTCGCGACGCGGGCCCCGAGGCGGTGCTGGTCGCCGAGTCCCGGCCCGGCGGCGAGGGCGTCGGCGTCGCCGCGTCGCTCGCAGAGGGGCACGACGTGACGCTGACCACGGACGCCGCGTTCGCCTTCGAACTCGCCGACTGGGGTGTCGAGGCGCTGCTCGTCGGCGCCGACCGCATCCTCCCGGACGGTCGCGTGGTCAACAAGGCCGGCACCCGGGGAGCCGCGCTCGCAGCCGCGCACGACGGCATCGATGTCTACGTCGTCGCCGCCAGCGACAAGGTGGCCGCGACGGCCGACTACGACCTGGAACCGCGCGCGGCCGGCGAAGTGTACGACGGCGACGCCGACCTCGCGGTGGCGAACCCGACTTTCGACGTGACGCCGGCCGACGCGGTGACGGCGGTCCTCACCGAACAGGGCGCGCTGGGCGGCGATGCCGTGGCGAGCGTCGCCGCGGCCCATCGGGAGTGGGCGGCCTGGCGCGAGTGAGTCCTCGAGGCGGGTAGCGTCAGCGCGTCACTCCTCGTCGAGGACCACGGGGACCCCCGCTTGGGCCACGTCGGCCGCGAACGCCCGGGAATCCGCCCGGAGCGTCGAGAAGGTGTTGTAGTGGACCGGTAGTACGAGGTCCGGCCGGATGGTCGCAGCCAGCGCCGCCGCCTCGTTCGCGTTCATCGTGAACCGCTGGCCGATTGGCGGACAGAACAGCGAGACGTCGACGGTCCGGTGGCCCGGCAGCACGTCGGTGTCGCCCGGCCAGAAGACCCGGGTGCCCTCCACGTCGACGAGGAAGCCACAGCCAAAGCCCTCCGGGTGGTACGGCGTCCCGTCGGGTCGGGTGTGGGGGCCGTCCGGTTCGTTGTAGGCCGGCGTCGTCCACACCGGCACGTCGCCGACGGTGACCTGGTCTTTCATCCCGACCTCGCGGACGTCGTAGGGCAAGTCGAGTATCGGGTCGAGGTCCCGTTCGGCGTCCCGGCCGTCGATACCCTCGAAGGCCAGCACCGTCGCGTCGTCGCTCGCGACCCGCTCGATGCCGTCCGGGTCGTAGTGGTGGACGTGCGAGACACAGACGACGTCGCCGTCCTCGGGCCGGTAGTCCCGCGACGGCGGGTGGCCGAGCGACTCGTCGTCGGGCCCACGCTCCGGTTAGCACGCCGTAGCGGCCCGGATCGAGGTAGACGACGGTCTCCTCGCCGGCCAGTCGGAGCGTCGCGTACCCGAGCCACTCGACGGTGAGCCCGTCGTGTCGAACGGTCATCGGGACGGCTACGCGGGCCGGCGAGAATAAGTCGGCGGTTTCGGCGCGGCTGGCTGGTCAGTAGATGAGGTCGGTGCTGTTCTCGGCCATGTACAGCGTGCGCGCGGCGATGTTCACCGCGTGGTCGCCCACCCGTTCGAGGTCCCGGATGATGAGCAGGACCCGGGAGACGTCGTCGAGCAACTGCTCGACGCCCCACAGGCCGTCGTCGGCCTCCAGCTCGATGAGGTCCCGGACGACCGTCTCGCTGGCGTGCTGACAGAGGGTGTCGATGTCGTCGTCGGCCGCCGCGATGGTCCGGCAGGCCGCGGCGTCCCCGGTGGCGTAGGCCTCGAGACTCCGTTCGAGGAGCGCGTTGGCGTCCCGGCCGATGTCGTCGATGGCCACCTCCGGCGTGAGCCCCTCGCTCGCTGTCATCGCGTACCCGGCGAGGTTCGACGCCAGGTCGCCGATGCGCTCGAGGTCGGTGAGGATCTTGAACGAGGCGGCGACGAGGCGGAGGTCGCTCGCCACGGGCTGCTGGAGGGCAAAGAGGTCGATACAGCGATCCTCGAGGTCCAGATACAGGTCGTTTACCTCCGCGTCGCCCTCGACGACGGTCCGGGCCAGCACCTCGTCGCCGGTCTCGAGGGCGTCCAGCGCCATCTCGAGCCGCTCGCCGACGAGCTCGCCCATCGCGAGCACGTCGTCCCGGAGGTCCGCGAGGGCCTCCTGGTAGGGCTCCCGCGCCATCGGTTACCCGAACTTGCCGGTGACGTAGTCCTCGACGCGCTGGCTCGCCGGGTTCTCGAATATCTTGTCCGTGTCGTCGTACTCGACGAGTTCGCCGCCGGTGAGGAAGACGGCCGTCTGGTCGGAGATGCGGGCCGCCTGCTGCATGTTGTGGGTGACGATGACGACGGTGTAGTCCTCGGCCAGTTCGGTGACGAGGTCCTCGATCTTCGAGGTGGCGATGGGGTCCAGCGCGGAGGCCGGTTCGTCCATCAGGATGACCTCGGGGTCGGTCGCCAGCGCGCGGGCGATACAGAGCCGCTGTTGCTGACCGCCCGAGAGCCCGAGCGCGTTGTCGTCGAGCCGGTCGCTGACCTCGTCCCACAGCGCGGCCTGCTTCAGCGAGCGCTCGACGAGTTCGGTCTCCTCGGCCGTGTCGTCCCGGCCGAACAGGCGCGCGAGCAGGCCCTTGTTGATGTCGCCGTGCTTGCGCGGCCCGTAGGAGATGTTGTCGCGGATGGACTTGGGGAAGGGGTTGGGCGACTGGAAGACCATCCCGACCCGCTTGCGCAGCTCGACGAGGTTGGCGTTCGAGTCGTAGATCTCCATCCCGTCCAGTTCGACCGAGCCGTCGATGCGCGCGGCCTTGATGCGGTCGTTCATCCGGTTGAGACACCGAAGGAAGGTCGACTTCCCGCAGCCCGAGGGGCCGATGAGCGCCGTGACGCTGTTTTCGGGGATGTCCATCGAGACGTCCTTGATGGCGTGGTCGTCCCCGTACCAGACGTTGAGATTCTCGACGGAGAGTTTCGCCTGCCCGTCGAAGCGGTAGTCGGTCCACTCCGCGCGGACCTCCTCGTCGGTCTCGCCGGCGGTCGTCGTGGTCGTCTGGCTCGCGGTGCTCGCGGGTTCGGTGTCTGTCATTGAATCACTCATAGTTCAACTTCCTCCTGAAGTAGGTCCGGGCGACGATACCGACGGCGTAGAACGTCAGCACCACCATCAGCAGGATGAACGCCGTCGCCCAGCCCATCGAGGGCGATCCGCTGACGCCGGCCGCGATGACGGCCCACACCTGCGTCGGCAGCGAGGCAGAGGTCGACAGCAGGGCCTCGTTGGCGACGAACGGCGGTTCGGCCATGAACCGGAAGCCGCCGATGACGTCGGCGGCCTCCGTGGCGTTCAGCGTCGACCCCAGGACCAAGATGAGCGGAGCCGTCTCGCCGGCGATGCGGCCGACGCCGAGGATGACGCCGGTGATGACCCCGGGCATCGCCGCCGGGACGACGACGCTCCGGATGGTCTCCCAGCGGCTCACACCCAGCGCGGCGCTCGCATCCCGGTACTCGTCGGGGACCGACTTGATGGCCTCCCGCGAGGTGATGAGCACCAGCGGCAGGAGCATGAACCCGAGTACGAGCATCCCGGCCAGCAGCGACTCGTCGCCGCCGATGCGCGGGATGAGGAAGACGGCGCCAAAGAGACCGAAGACGATGCTCGGGGTGGACCACAGCGCGTTGGTGGCCACCTCGACCAGCGCGGTGAACCGGCCCTGCTCGGCGTACTCGGTGAGGAAGACGGCCGCACCGAGGCCCAGCGGGACAGCAAAGAGCGTCGCGCCGACGACCAGCCAGACGGTGCCGACGATAGCCGGCATGATACCGCCCGGAGCAGTCCCAAGCGGGATGTACGCCTGCTGGACCATCGGCCAGGAGAGCGTCCCGGCGTTGGCCACCGAGAGACCGAGGAGGAACTGCGGGATGCCCGTGACGGCCACGTGGAGGCCGACGAGCGTCAGGAACCCCGCAGCGCCGGCGAGCGCCAGTCGGAGTTCCTCGGCCAGGAATCGGCGCTGGATTCTGGTGTCTGCGCTGCGTCCGGCGACCGCCACCAGCGCGGCGGCCGCCAGCATGGCAGCCGTCGCGACCATCGCGACCAGTGTGACGAGGTTGACCGGCCCGACGCTCGGGGCGACCTGGGCGACCGGCTGGAGGAACAGGGTGACGGTGAGCAGTCCCAGCCCGCCGAACACGCCGAGGGTGAACAGCGGGGCGCTGTCCTGTGCGCTGTCGGCCAGCGACGCCTCGCGCGTCCCGGCCAGGACCCCGAGTGCCGGGAGAGCCGCGAGTGCGAGCGCGGCGACCGTCCCGAGGTCGATGACGGCCAGCCCGGCGTACCAGAGCGGCGTGATGCCGAACGGGACCGGGCCCACGAGGAGGAAGACGAACGTGAGCGCGGCGATAGCCAGCACCGCCATCGTGACCGCCTGCCGCACGAGCGCGAGTCGGTCGCTCGCGGTGCCGACGTTCCGGAGAGTGCCGTACTTGCGGAAGAAGTAGACGAACAGGACGAACCCGGCGAGGACCAGCAGGAGCGAGCCGACGGTCGTCTCGTTGGTCACCGCGACAGCCGTCCGGAGCTGGTTCTCGACGCGATTCTCGAGGACCGTGTAGTCGAACGCGTAGTACACCGGTTCGCCCAGGGCGAGGACGCCCACGAGGAAGGCCCCCGCGGCCCCGACTACCGCGAGCGGGAGGACGCGAAGCCCCTGTCGCGCGCCGGCGTGCCACTCGTCGGGTCCCGCGGGCGACCGGGCGAACTGCACCGCACCGACGAACAGCGGCGCGAGGAGGACCATCGCGGCGACCGCACCGATAGAGAGCCCGTGGACGGAGTAGGCGATGCCTTTCACCGTCACGAAGACGACGATGGTCGCCATGACCGCGAGCATCAGGAGCGCGTTCAGGTTGATGACGAGGAAGGCCCCGTACTCGCGACCCTGGGCGCCGAAACCGGCGCGGGCCTTGGCGGCCGACCAGGCCGCCAGCACCGACGAGAACAGGACGAAGACGGGAATCACCGCGCCCCCGGTGAACCCGCCCGAGAGCGTCTGCGGGTTCCACTGCCAGCCGGGGCCCAGCACCGATGTCGCGATGACGACGCCGAGCGTGCCGACGACGAGTGCGGCCGGGAGCGTCGACCCGAGGTCCTCCCGGGGCACGATGGCGAGCACCGCCAGGACGCCCGCCGTCGCGAGAGAGACGACCGGCCAGAGCAGCGACTGGAAGCCGACGAGGCCGCCACCGAGCGCCGCGCCGATGGCCAGGCCGATGACCCCGAACGCGCCGCCGGCGAGCAGGCCGGCACTCATATCTGGCCCGGTGTCGACGAGTCCGACGCGGGAGACGACGCCGGCTGCGGCCACGGCGGCCGCCTCGAACACGAGGACGAGGCCAAGCAACGTCGCCAGCGTGACGCCGAGTCCGTACGCGAGGACGGTTACCCCGACGGACGTGACGAGCAGACCCAGGCCGATGCCTCGGACGCGCTGTGAGGTGACGGGGACGACGTTCAACCAGGAGGCGAGCCCGGCGACACCGACGCCGCCGACGGTGACGGCGAGCAGTGCCAGGAAGAATCCGCCGAGCGCGCTCCCGGAGGCGTCGAGCGGGACGACGTCGACCAGTGCGACCATCGAGAGCGCAAAGCCCAGTACCGTGAGCGAGATGACCGCGTCCAGCCCCCTGTCGTAGACGTCCGATTCGGTACTGACCAGCGTGTTCTCGTTCGCGTATGCGTCACTCATTGTTGCCCCTTCAGTTTCGCTTCCATCTGCTGTTCGATGTACTGTGAGACGATGCTCATGCCGGCGACGATGACGAACAGCATCACGCCGGCGACGAAGAGCACGTCGATGGTGCTCGCCGACGCGCTCCCGTACTGGGTGGCGATGAGGCTGGTCAGCGTCGCGTTCGCGTCGAAGATGTCGAAGAGGGGGTCGGCGAACTGTGTCCCCGAGGCCATGATCGCGGCGACGGCCATCGTCTCGCCGATGGCCCGACCGAGGCCGAGGATGACGCCGGCCGAGATGCCCGAGAAGGCCGCGGGAATCGAGATGCTCTTCATCGTCTGCCACTCGGTCGCACCCATGGCGACCGACCCGTCACTCATCGCGCCGGGGACCGACGAGAGGGCGTCCTCGCCGACCGAGACGACGGTCGGAAGCGCCATGACCCCGACGACGAGTCCGGCGATGAGGAAGCTCGCGCCGTCGTCCAGGAACTTGACCTGGATGAAACTGTTGAGCACCTGGAAGCCGATGAAGCCATAGACGATAGAGGGGATGCCGGCAAGAATCTCGACGCCGGGCTTGATGACCTCGCGCATGCCGTCGCTGGCGACTTCGGCGATGAAGAGCGCGCCGAAGAGGCCGAGCGGGCCAGCGATGGACCCGGCGATGACTGTCACGAGGACGGTCCCCCAGATCATCGGGATGAGCGAGTAGGCTCCGTCGACCGGATTCCAGTACGTGCTCGCAGAGGGGAGAACCGTTTCGAGGAAGAAGAACCAGCGCGGTTCGCCGTTCTGTTCGGGAATGAGGAAGAGTCCGAGACCGTGTTCGACGAAGGCCGGATACGCGCTCGCAAAGAGGAAGATGGTGATGAGCGTGACCGTCAGGACGGTCAGGACGGTCGCGACCAGTGTCAGCAACCGGGCGATTTCGGCTTGGTACGTCACCCAGCCGATAGCGGTAACGAAGATGAAAGCCCAGCGCCGGGAGCGCCAGCACGGGACGGACGTAGAAGACGACCAGGGCCGCGACCAGGGTGACCGCCGAGGCCGCGACCGCCAGCAGCGACCCGTCGGCGGCGTCGCCGCCGAGTATCGTCTCGCGCACCGTCACTCTAGCCTCGTCGAACATGCTGTGTAGTACCAAAATTTACTGTCTCAAAAGTTCGCTGGATTCGATTCGTGGGAGTCACGTGGTGTCATGGCGAATACCGAGGTCGCGTTCGTTCCGGATCGGCCGGCGTGTGGGCTCGTCAGGCCGTCTCAGGCCTGTTCCGGGAGCTTCTCGCGCTCTTCTTCCTGACGGCGGGCGCCGAGCGTGAAGTAGTTGTTCGGAGCGACGAAGGTGTCCTGCCCGAAGTCAGAGAGGACCATGTTGAGGACGGCCGCTTCCTTCTCCGAGGTGCCCTGCCACGTGTAGCAGTGCAGGTCACGGGAGAGCGGGTACTCCGTGGAGTCCAGCCCGTTCTCGTCGTCCTGGTAGGCGTAGGTCGTCCCCTCCCACTCGAGGGCGATGGGTGCGACGCCGCTCGTGTTGATGAACGAGAGCGCGAGATAACTGATTGCGTTGTCGGCCTGGGCGATAGCCTGGGCGAGCCGCTGGTTCTGGCCGAAGCGGTTGGCGACGACGGTGTCTTCCTTCGGGTTGCCGAAGACGTTGGCCACGAAGGACGTCCGGGTGCCCGAACCCTTGACGCGTCCGAGGACCTGAATCTCGCGGTCCGGGCCGCCGAGTTCCGTCCAGTTGGTTATCTCGCCCTTGTAGAGGGCCTTGAGCTCGTCCCCGGTGATCTTCTCGACGCCAGCGTCGGCGATCTCCTGGGAGACGACGAGCGGCTGGCCGTCGACGCCGACGACGTGGTCGGTGAAGTCCTCGTAGGAGTCCCGGTCCGGGAGTTCGTCTTCGACGGCACCCGAGGAGTTCCCGATGTCGATCTGCCCGTTCATCACCTTCTCGACACCGGTTCCCGAGTGGGAGAGTGCCACCGAGAAGTTGAACGGCGGCTCACCTTCGCCTGTCGACTCGAACCCGTAGAGGCTGCCCCAGTAGTCGGCGAGGTTCAGGTCCGTGTCGATGTCGTACTCGCCGTGTGGCCAGTACTCGGAGTCGCTGGCCGGCCGGTTCGCGTTCCAGTACGACGCGGCCGAGTTCATGATGGGATACACCGTCGAGGAGCCACCCGCCTCGAGCGACGAGACGCTGCCCGAGGAGTTCCCGGAGCTGTCGGCGCTGTCTGTCGAGGCCTCCGTCGCCTCGCTCTCCCCGTCGGAACCGCTCCCACCATCGGAGCTCCCACCATCAGAACTGCCCGCGGACCCCGGCGGTTCACCGCTCGAACACCCTGCGACCGCAGCGACGCCGGCCGCTCCGGTCGTCGCGATGAACTTGCGCCGCGATACGCGGTCTGAAAGACGGTCTGAGTCGTGCGCCATCACCAGATAGAGGGGGACGGTGTATTAAACGGGTTTATAATATGGCTACAGCCAGGTATATTCTCTATATAGTATGCTGGAGTATAAATAGAAGTGTGAGAGTATCTCGCGTCGGTGGCACGCACGCTCCCAGTACTAGGATCACCGGGAAGCCCAGCTCGTCCCGGGCCTAATCACGACGACGTCGCACATCGACTCGGCCGTCTATCGACAAATAGTGGTTAAAATATGCGTATTCGTCGTATTTGCTACCAAATATAGGTTATTTAAAGTCTAAAATGATATTTAAAGTATAAATTACAGGAAGGAAGCCACATTTTGATGCTATACTTCTTATATATTTCCCAAATTCCTCTTTTAGAGTCTTTTAAACCCAATAATCCGATATCTGGGGAGAAATAGAGTTTATCTTTCCATAGCGCGATTCAATAGCGCCATCTACGCGGGATATGTGAGTGGATATTACCGGTGCCGACGACGCCGTCTCCTCATCATTTATGTCATCCCGAACGGTAGCCCAACACATGAGTCTGTCAGCAGCGTCTCGAGTACCCGCGGTACTCGAGTCGAGCCAGTCGGACAGTCGTCGCTGGACACCGTGGCGGCCAGTCGAGCGACGGACGCGTACAGCCGGTGCACAGAGCCGACGACCGACGGCGGGCCGTGGACGTGAGACCAATGGCGACTGACTACCCGGACGACGAGACGAGAGAAGCGGTCGCCGCGTGCCAGAACCACCTGCCCGACGAACCGAGCGGCGGCGACGTCGTCTTCGGCTTCGACGGGTACGTCGACAACGTCAGGCAGGCCGGGACGAACGCCGGCGCCTCCGAGAGCGAGCGCATCAGGACGCTGGCCGAGTTCGGCGAGCAGATCGTGACCTCGGCGGCCGCCGACAGCTCGCTGGCCATCTCGTGGGAGCGCCACGGCCAGCGAACCGGGGGCCACGTCAGCCATCTCTCGCGCGCGTACGACACGCTCGGGTTCGACCCGACGATGGTCGGGATGTGTGGCGACCCGGTGCGGGACCTCTTCGCCGAGGAGTTCGCGGACTGTACTATCTACTCGCTTGGCGACCCCGGCATCACGGACGCCGTCGAGTTCGACGACGGGAAGCTCATGCTGATGGAGAGCGGCGGCGCCGCCACGCTGGACTGGGCGACGATCACCGACCGCGTCGGCGTCGAGACGCTCGTCGACGAACTCGACGGGGCGAAGCTGCTCGGCATCGGCTACTGGGCGATGATTCCCGCGCTCCCCGGCATCCTCGACGGCCTCCGCGAGCAGGTCTTCCCGGAGCTGTCTGCCCCGCCGGAACACGTCCTGCTCGACCCGGCGAACATCCGGGAGATAGACCACACGGTGCTCGAGTCCATCGTCGCGGCGACGCGCCGCCTCGCGGCGGACGTCGAGGTGACCGTCTCGGCGAACCGCTACGAGACAAAGGAACTCGCGTCCGTCCTCGGCGCGCACGACGGCGAGGAACTCCTCGCGGACGCGCGCGTGGCGTTCGACTCTCTCTCGGTCGATCGGTTCGTCGGCCACAGCGTGAGCGAGTCCGTTGTCGTCAGCGACGACGGGACGACGGGCGTCCAGGTCACGCCCGTCGAGTCGCCGGCGTTGACCACGAGCGCGGGCGACCACTTCAACGCGGGCCTGTCGCTGGGCCTCGTCGAGGGACTGCCCGAGGACGCCGCCGTCGTCATGGGCAACGCGCTCGCGCGCGAGTTCGTCCGGACGGGCGAGACGCCGACCTACGACGACGTCGCCGCGGCCGTCAGGAACTACGGCGAGCAGTTCGCGTAGCGCACGACGGTCCGTCGGTCGTGCCCGCGGGCTGGCACGGCACTGGTTAGCGCCCCGCGCTACCGGGGCGTACAGCCGACGGCACCGTCCTGGTCGACAGTGACTGCGTGACCGGCGTAGGCGAACCGGACGGAGAGCGGCGTCTCGTTTTGCCGGGCAGATGCGACGAGAACCTCGAGGACAGTCGGGTCGACCGCCTCGTACAGCGGCGGCAGGTCCGTCGGCCGCCGGCCCGTGTGCTCGCCGACGTGCTGTACCACCGCCTCCAGGACGGAGTCTCGCACGGGCGATTCCCCGTACCTGCCACTCGTTGTCATGGGCCTACGTGGAGTTCCACAACGGTCTATGTAAATATATCGTGGACGCTGGTGTGCCAGGTGAAACCAGTTCCGGACCCTGCGGCCGGGATGTGCCGGAGACCTCCGCCTGGTTGTTGAACCGCACCCGACCGACGACGTCCGTGTCGAGGCCGGGCCCGCTGATCCCCTTGCCCATCTCGTCGACGACGAGCAGGTCCAGGTCGTCGCCCGGGAGCTCGGGGACAGACCGCTCGAGCAGTTCGGGCCCCTGATCCAGGAGGTCCGCCGCCGGTCACAGCTGACGCAGTAGGCACGGGATAGGTCGGTCACGTCGGCGTCGTTCGTCGACTCCAATCGCTCGCGGTCGGGGAACTCGAACGCCATGGAGACGCGTACTCCCGCCCTGCCGGTGTTTACGGATTCGCCGCCTGTTGACGGGGGAGTATCCGGGCGAATGTTTCTTTACGGAGCACCCGCCATATGTATCATGGATCGGCAGATGTTAGTACACCACATCCGAGATGATCGCCGCCGGGGAGGTGTCCGATGACCCGCTGTCTCGTCGTCGCGGACGACCTGACCGGGAGCTGCGACGCAGGCCACGAGTTCGCGACACGCGACTACGACACCCGGGTCGTCGTCGGCCCGGAACGCGAGATGCCGGCCGGCGGCGACGTCGTCGTCGCCAACACCGACTCGCGCTCCGTGGACCCGGCACTCGCCGCCGACCGCGTGCGTGCGGTCCTCGACGCCCACGACCCGGCCGTCGTCTACAAGAAAGTCGACTCGACCCTCCGCGGGAACGTCCGTTCGGAGGTCGAGGCCGCGACGGACGCGGTCGATCCCGCGCTCGTCCTCGTCGCACCGGCGTTCCCGACCAGCGGCCGCCTCACGGCGGGCGGCTACCACCTCGTCGACGGCCGGCTGGTGACCGAGTCGCCGCCCGGCGCCGACGCAGAGCGCCCGCCGACACACGACGCCCTCCCCGAACTCTTCGCCGAGAGTCCCGTGCCCGTCGAATCGGTCGGTGTCGAGACCGTCGCGCGCGGGCCGGGCGCCGTCCGCGACACACTGGAACCGCTGGCCGGGACCGACGGGCCGGTCGTCGTCACCTGCGACGCCGTGACGGACCGGCACCTCGGGACGCTCGCGGCGGCGGCCGAGGCGCTCGCCGAGCGGTGTCTGTACGTCGGCAGCGGCGGGCTCGCGCGCCACATCACCGTCCCGGGGGTGCCGTCCGGGGCGGACGTCGACGTCGACCGGAACCGGGCGGTGGTGGGCGTCTCGGGGAGCGTCGCCCCGGAGACGCTCGCACAGCTCAAGGTCATCCCGGCAGCGCTGCGGCGACAGCTCGCCGTGGCGGATGCGGTCACCGACCCGACGGGGGCTGGGGCCGACCTGGCGGCCCGCGGCCGCGCCGCCCTCGACGACCACGGGACGGTCCTGCTCTCGAGTGCCGAGGCACGCGCCGACGTCGACCGGGCGATGGCCGCCGGCGAGCACGCGGCCGTCGACGGCGCGACGGTACGGCGACGCGTCGCCGAGGCGCTCGCCGCAGGCGCGGCCGGTGTCGTCGGCGAGGGACGGGCACCGAACCTCTTCCTGACCGGCGGCGCGACGGCACGGGCCGTCTTCGACGAGCTCGAGGCGACGCGGCTCCGCATGGCCGGCGAGGCGATAGCGCCGGGCGTCCCGCTGGCGGCCGTCGAGGGTGGCGTCGCGGACGGGACGGCCGTCGTGACGAAGGCGGGTGGATTCGGCGGCGAGCAGGCAATCATTAAGTCCCTCGCTCGTCTGGGTCAATCCGATGAACGATCGAAGCATCACCGTCGGCGTCACCATGGGTGACCCGTCGGGTATCGGCAGCGAAGTCATTGTCAAATCGTACCCCACGCTGGTGGAAGATGCCACCGTCGTCGTCATCGGGGACGCGGCCGTCGTCGAAGACGCCGTCGACCGGTTTGCCCCCGGCCTCGAGGTCCGTCGCGTCGACGACCCGCGCGACGCGACGCCCGACCCGGGAGTCGTCCCGGTCATCGACCTCGACAACGTGGCCGACCACGAGTACGGCGAACTCTCGAAGGAAAACGGCGAGGCGAGTCTCGAGTACATCGAGCGCGCCATCGAGCTGGCACAGGCCGGTGCCATCGACGCGATGACCACCGCGCCCATCAACAAGCAGGCGACGAAGATGGCCGGCAGCGAGTACGCGGGCCACACGGGGATGCTCGCGGACTACACCGGCACCGACGACTACTCGATGATGCTCATCGAGGACGACCTGACCGTGACACACGTCAGCACGCACATCCCGCTCCGGGAGGCCTGTGACCTCGACGTCGACGACGTCGCCTCGACCATCGCCGTGACCGACGAGGCGCTGCGCGACCTGGGCATCGACGAGCCGTCGGTGGCCGTCGCCGGGTTGAACCCCCACGCGAGCGACGGCGGACTCCTCGGCGACGAGGAGGCCGAGACCATCGAACCGGCAATCGAGCAGGTCGCCGAGACCGGCGTCGACGTGACCGGCCCGCTCCCGCCGGACACGGTCTACGTCCGGGCCGCCTCCGGTGAGTTCGACTGCGTCGTCTCGATGTATCACGACCAGGGCCACATCCCCATCAAGATGCTCGGGTTCACCGGCGACGGGGACGCCGTCAGCGGCGTCAACGTCACCATCGGCCTGCCCATCATCCGCACGAGCGTCGACCACGGCACCGCCTTCGACATCGCCGGCGAGGGCGTCGCCTCCGAACAGAGCATGATCGACGCGGTGTCGACGGCCGTCAGACTCGCCCGGTAGCCGCGAGTCCGGTTCCGGACCGCGTTACCAGACGCCGGCGCCTCACCCGCCGTCGAAGACGTCCTCGACGAGCTGGGTCTCCTCGAAGAGGTCGCGGTACTCGTCGGGGACGCGTTCGTCGGTCACGAGGAGGTCGACGTCGTCTATCGACCCGAAGCGGCGGAAGCTCTGCTCGCCGAACTTCTCCGCGATGGTGACGACGACGGCCCGCGCCGAGTGCTCGACGACCAGGCGCTTTATCTTCGCCTCGGACTCGTTGGGTGCCGAGAGCATCCCGTCGGCCTCGATGCCGTTGACGCCGATGAACGCCAGGTCGAAGTTGGAGTTTCGGATGTACTCTTCGGTCGTCGGCCCGACCAGGGCCTTCGTCTCGTTGCGGTACTCGCCGCCGGTCATCTTCACCGTCCCCTCCGCCTTCGCCAGTTCGAGGAGCAACAGGGGCGAGCTGGTGACGGCGATGGTCGACCGGTCGCCCGGCGCGGCCTTCGCGACCTGCATCGTCGTCGTCCCCGCGTCGTAGTAGACGACGTGGCCCTCCGAGATCTCCTCGACGGCCCGGTCGGCGATGGCCTGCTTGCGCTCTAAGTGCTGGATGAGGCGGCGATTGAACGACCGTTCGATGCCCACGTCCGTCGTGGGCACGACCCCGCCGTGCGTCCGCTCGACGAGGTTGCGGTCGTCGAGGTCACGGAGGTCACGTCGGATGGTCGACTCGGAGACGTCGAGGTGGTCGGCGAGTTCCTCGACGGAGAGCCCACCGTGTTTCGTGACCAGCTCGGTGATCGACCGGCGACGCTTCTCCGGGGTCGTCATGGGACAGCACCCCCGGGCGCGCGTGGCTGTGACGGTGTGGCTGGCATACCTCCGTGTAACGCCGACTGGTATTTACGTCTCTCGCCCGCGTCGGTCGGCGATTACGCCTCGTCCCAGACCTCGTCGACGGACGCGCCCTCGTGGACGATGTCGTTGAGGGCGGCGACGGTCCGCTCGGGGTCCTCGGACTTCCAGATGGTGCGGCCGATCATCAGGCCGCGAGCGCCGGACTCCATGGCACCCTCGACGGACTCGAGCATCGCCCGGGTCGTACCGGTGGCCGGGCCACCCAGGATCATCACGGGGACCGGCGAGTTCTCGACCAGCGGCTCGAACGTCTCGACGCTGCCGGTGTAAGGCGCCTTGAGGATGTCCGCACCGAACTCCCAGCCCATGCGCATCGCGTCCTCGACGAACTCGACGTCCGTCTCCAGCTTGTCCGGGACGCGTCGACCCCACATGACCGGCTCGACGACCAGCGGAATGCCGGTGCCGCGCAGGTCCTCGGCGAGCTCGGCGATGTACTCGACGTTTCGGCGGAACACCTCGGTGTCGTCGCGACCGAACACGAGCACCGTCTTGACGCCGACGGGGTCCAGTTCGGCGAGGAACTCGGCGTCGAACGCCGGCGTCCAGAGGTCCTTGTCGTGGTCCCGACCGGGGCTGGTCGACCACGTCACGACGTCGGCGGTGACGACGATGTCGACGTCCGCCTCCTCGAAGCGGTCCTGGTAGTGACGGGCCATGTGCGGCCCGACGAGGACGCCGTCCGGCTCCCCCGCCAGGACCCTGTCGATGGTCTCTACCGGGTTCTTGAATCCGTCAGGCGCACCGAGGCTGAGTCCGTGATCGAGCGCTACGACGACTGCGTTCCCCGACGGGGTGTCGAGGAGTTGCTGTGTGCTCATTGGCTTCAGCTAGTCCTCTGTAAGGCCACCTATAAAACTATTCTCCTGGCGGCTCGCGTCCCATCAGATCGTCCGCCAGCCGCCGTCGACCATCAGCACCTCGCCGGTCACGTAGTCGGCGTCGTCGCTGGCCAGATAGAGGGCGGCGCCGGCGATGTCGTCCGGCGTACCCGCACGCCCGGCGGGGACCGGTTTGATCAGCCCGTCGGTCGCCGCCTTCTCGGGGGCCTCCTCGGACCAGCCGTCGATGAACTCGGTCGCGATCTGTCCGGGACCGATGGCGTTGACCCGGATGTCGTGCTCGGCGAGTTCGAGGGCCGCCCCGCGGGTTATCATCTTCACCGCCGCCTTCGTCGAGTCGTACTGGATCTGATCTCGCTGGGCGACGAAGGAACTGATGGAGGCCATGTTGACGATCGACCCGTCGACCCCGCGGTCGATCATATCCTCGGCCGCGGCCTGACAGCCGAAGAACACGCCCTTCGCGTTGACCTCGTGGATCCGCTCGAACTCCTCCTCGGTGATGTCGAAGAGGCTCCCGCCGATGAACAGCCCCGCGTTGTTCACCATCACGTCGACGCCGCCGTACTCCCGGGCCTTCTCGACGACCGCACGGATGTCGTCGGCGTCCGAGACGTCCGTCTGGACGAATTCGGCCGTCCCACCCTGCTCGCGGATGTACTCGGCCGTCGGGACGTCTGCGTCCTTGGGTTCGGCCTCGATGTCCGCGACGAGCACGGTGGCCCCCGCCTCCGCGAACCGAATGGCAATTGCTCGTCCGATACCTGAAGTCGCGCCTGTGACCACGACGGTGTCACCGTCGAAGTCCGAACTGTAGTCCGGCATCGTCGGTTACTGCGTCAACGTACGTTTTAAACATTTGGGGACCCGGCGCGGTCGTGTTTAGTCAAGCGGTGCAGGTCGTGCACAGCCAGAAAGCCCCGGCCGGCTGACCATCCAGCATGGGTGGGGCTTTCTGGCTCTTCGAAGCAATCACTGCTAAAGTAAACACCACCCCCTGGCAAGCGTGTGACTGACGGTGAACGGCGCGTGAATATTTCTCCGCATTGCAAATTAATTGTATAGAGAACTGGCCAAAATATTCATATATATTGAGCCGTGTTAACAATCCACAATCTGCAGAGCCCCGCAGTCTTGCGGTTTTTTCGTCGCAGTGTCAGGAATGGTGTAGTAATTTTTGATTGTAAAATTCTAAATTTTTTGTAAAGTGGTCAGAATTATGTCCCAGTTCGGGTTATTTTGCGCAGACGTGCCCACGCCGACCGACGGACGGACCGCGACCGGTGCCACGAACCCCGGCACCCGCTGTGGCGCAGCCGGTGGAGACGCCGACTTCGGCGGGGTACCCCGACGACAGAGACTATTATAACATACGTACGTTTGTTAGGTCCAGGCGTCGTCGCACCGGCGACACGCCACCCGACGCCGGACCGTTCACAGCGGGAAGTGACAGAGCGCGTTCGTCCAGCAGATATTCGATTTTCGAAATCGGAAATGGGAGAGTATCGACATACTCGAGTATATAGGGAGTTCGTACCTTCGTCATCCGAAATCCGATGCGATATTTGTACTATATAAAGATATATTTGTCAATTTAAACTCGCACTCGCCAGTACTGTACTCATCTGTCGAGATTACACCCAAAATCGATCTCGAAGGCCGAAAATATGTGTATTGATTCCGGTGAAAGGCGTGTCGATGGACAGCCCTCGACGATTGTCCGTACCACTTCCGTCGCCGGCCACCGCGGGAGCGGCGGCGCGAACGTCGGCCGCCGACCACCCTGGACGCGGGGTGACCGGAGGAGATTCTTACCGGCCGAGAATCGTCCTCGCGGTATATCGTCACTGCGAGCCAACAGTACTAGTGGAGGACGACAACGATGAACATTCCAGTACAGGGCGTCGCCCAGTGGGGGCCCCACGGGCCACACGGCCCGATGGGACCACACGGTCCGATGGGGCCCGACTGGGTCGCCCGGAACGGGCTCGCACCCTGGAGTAACGCCGGGAGCGCCGGGTTCGAGTTCCTGATGCCGCTCATCTGGCTGGTCCTGCTCGGCGTGCTCCTCGTCGGCGTGGTCTACCTGCTGGGCACCGGCAGGTCGGGTACCGACTCTGGTCGGGCCGAGGCGGTGCTGCGGGAGCGATACGCCCGCGGCGAGCTCACCGACGAGGAGTTCGAGCACCGGGCGGCCAGACTCAGTGACGGTGGGGACCGACGCGCGCCGTCGTGAGGCCGCCGGGCGAACCGAGTCCCCGCCCGGTCACCCCCACCACGATACGTATTTCCGAGTTGTTAGTTCAGCTGGCATGGGTCGAGACGTCACACGACGGGGCTCTTGGAGGCGCGCCGACCCGAATCTATCTTTTCCCCCGCCGGTGAACGGGGGAACATGACACCCGACGATGCGACCGTCGAGGCGGTCCGTACCTGCCAGCGAGCCCTCCCGGCCGAACCGACCGGTGGGACCGTCGTCTTCGGCTTCGACGGCTACGTCGACACGGTGCGGAAGGTCGGTGCGGACGCCGCCGACGGGACGTTCGAATCGCTGGAGACCCTCGTCGCGCTCCGTGACCGAATCGACGAGGCAATCGCCGCCGACAGCTCGCTCTCGCTCAACTGGACGACCGACGGGACTCGGGCCGGGGACACGTCTGCCACCTCGCCCGCGCCTGGGACCACCTCGACTACCGGCCGACGCTGGTGGGGATGCTCGGCGAGCCACGGCACCCGCAGTTCGAGCGGGAGTTCGGCCACCTCGAGACCCACAGCCTCGGTGACCCGGGCTACACCGACGCCGTGGAGTTCGACGACGGTAAGCTGATGCTCAACGAGGAGGGCGACGTCCGCCACCTCGACTGGGAGACGCTCCGGGCGAGCGTCGACCACGAGACGCTCGTCGACGCCATCGACGGGACGAAGCTGTTCGGCATCGGCTACTGGGCTATCGCCCCGCACCTCGCGAGTATCCTCGACGGCCTGCGGACGGAGGTCTGGCCGTCACTCGGCGACCCGCCGGCACACCTGCTGGTCGACCCCGCGGATATCCGGAAACTGAACGAGGGGACGGTCCGGGAGACGGTGGCGGCGACCGAGCGCCTCGATGACCTGGCCCCCGTGACGCTCTCGGCCAACCGGGCGGAGACGCGAGCTCTGGCCGACGCGGTGGCAGAAGGACCGGTGTCGGACCCGGTCCAGGGGGTGTTCGACGCCGTCGACGTGACCCGGTTCGTCTCACACGGCGTCGACCGGTCACGGTCGCACACCGCCACGGACAGCGCCAGTGTCGCGGTCCCGCGCGTCGCGAACCCGGCGCTGACGACCAGCGCCGGCGACCACTTCAACGCGGGCTTCTCGTTCGGCCTTGTCGAGGGACTGACCGACCGGGAGGCACTCGTCGCGGGGAACGCCCTGGCCAGGGAGTTCGTCAGGACCGGGAAGACGCCGACCTACGAGGCCGTCGTCGGCGCCGTCGGATCGTATCTCGAAGGGTTCGAGTGACATTCTGGCGAATCGAGTGAGTGGTTTGTCAATTTTGTCTGCAGATAATCCAATTAGAGGTGTATATTTATTCGCTTCCGTTCGAAATCACGATATCCGAAACCGGAACCAGCGCCTCGATGAATATATTCGAGCGGATGGGTCGAAGCGACGGACGCCCGGGAGGAGCTGCTGGCGGACTGCTTCGAACGGGAGCGGACGACCACGCTGGCCCCGGGCAGTTGGGGTGTGCCCGCTCGATACCGGCCCGCGCTCCAAAACAATTTTTGTCACCGCTGGCGAATCGGACGGTGTGTACTGCCGTGGTAGAAAACGAAACCCTAGGGACGCTCCACGACGACGTCGCCGGCGCCGACCCACAGCGGGCAGCGATCATCGACGGCACCACCGGCGAAACGCTCACGTACGGCGATCTCGCCGAGTCAGTGGCCCGCGTGGCCGGTGCGCTGGACGCGACGTCGCTCTCGCCGGGTGAGCGGGTCCCACTCTGCTATCCGAACCGTCCGCGGTTCGTCGTCCTCTTCCTGGCGATATGCCGGACCGGTGCGGTCCCGGTCCCGGTGAACCTCCACTCGACCGCCGGAAAGTCGGCCATATCCTCGAGGACTGTGACGCGTCGGTCGTGATAGCGGCCGCGACGGCGCTTGAGCGGCCGGCCATCCGTGGGGGGCTGGACGACGCCGACGGCGACGTGGCCGTCCTCGTCGACGGCGAGCCGGCGCCAGACTTCCGGGTCGACAGCGACTGGCGCGCTCTGCGAGAGTTGACTGCGCAGGCCGAGACCGCGTACGACCCGGTCCCTCTCACGGGACGCGACCCGGCGATACAGGCCTACACGAGCGGGTCGACCGGTGACCCGAAGGGCGTCGTGCTCACCCAGCGTGGCGTCCGGTGGTGTACGGACAGCTTCCGCGAGTTCCTCGAGATCACGCAGGACGAGCGCGGACTCGTCGTCACGCCGCTGTACCACAAGAACGCGATGACCGGCGTCGTCAAGCCGTGTCTCGCTGCGGGCGCCAGCTGCGTCGTCTTGCCGGAGTTCGAGCGCGAGACGGTCATAGAGACCATCGAGACGTACGAGGTCACGTACCTGACCGGCGTCCCGGCCATCTTCAAGCGACTGGTCGAAGCACCGGCACTCGTCGCGGCCTCCGACACGGCGAGTCTCTCGTGGGCCAGCTGTGGCAGTGCGACCGTCCCGGAGACGCTGGCCGGCCAGTTCGAGGACGTCTTCGACGCGACGCTGCTCGAAGTCTACGGCCTCACGGAGGGTGGCCCGGTGGTCACCCACTCGCCTCGCGACGGGCCACAGAAGGCCGGGAGCGCGGGGCTGGCGCTTCCCGGGTGTCGAACCCGCGTCGTCGACCCGGAGACGGGCGAGGCGGTCGCGGACGGGAACCCCGGCGAACTGCTGGTCTCGAACCCGGGACTGGGGAGCTACGACGAGCGACCGGCGGCAGAGCGGGCCGCCTTCGAGATCATCGACGGGACGCGGTGGCTCCACACCGGAGACCTGGCACGGAAGGACGAGGACGGCTACCACTTCATCCTGGGCCGGTTGGACGACATGATGATCGTCGGGGGAGAGAACCTCTATCCCGCCGACGTCGAAGAGCGGGTGCTCCAGCACGACGCGGTGACCGACGTCGCCGTCGTCAGCGTGCCCCACGACACGAAAGGCGAGGCGCCCGTGGCGTTCGTCGTCACAGACCGTCCCGTGACGGCGGCGGCGGTCAAACAGTTCGCGCTGGACCGGGGGCCGGCGTTCGCACACCCCCGGCGCGTCTTCGTCGTGGACGCGATACCGCTGAGCGGCACCGGGAAGGCCGACACGGAGACGCTGCGGCAGCGGGCCCTCGAACGCATCGACGGGTCGCTGTAAACGGTATCGAGGGCGGTGCGGGCGGAGGCACTGGTCGTCTCACCGGAGACGGGCGGTCAGCGACGACCCGGGACGGGACCGGACCACCGCGGGGACGACGCGCACGAACCGGGTCACGTGACCGGCAATTGCGGCGGCAATCCGTACAGGTACGTCCGCACTCGGCAGGCCACGGCTCGCTCACTCGGGGAGGATGTTGTCGGCGATGATGTTCTTCTGGATCTCGCTCGTTCCCTCGTATATCCGGGTCGACCGGACGTCCCTGACGTACCGTTCGACCGGATATTCGCCGGCGTACCCGGCACCGCCGTGCAGCTGGAGGGCGTCGTCCGCGACCTCGAAACCGACCTCCGTCGCGAAGAGCTTCGCCCTGCTCGCCAGGTCCGTGGCATCGTCGGCCCCGTTTTCGGCCGCAGTGGCGGCCCGGTAGGTCAGCGACCGGGCGGCCTCCGTCCGGGTCGCCATCTCGGCGATGCGGTGCCGAACCGACTGGAACTCGCCGATGGACTGGCCGAACTGCTCGCGCTCGGTGACGTACGACGTCGCGGCGTCGAGCGACGCGCTGGCGGCCCCGACGCCCTGGGCGGCGACGATGGCCCGCCCCTTCGCCAGCGAGTTCATGAAGTGGTAGAACCCCCTGTCCTCCTCGCCGACCAGGTGGTCGGCGGGAATCCTGGCGCCGTCGAGCTCGACCCTGCCCAGGTTACCGGCCCTGGTGCCCATCTTGCCGGTCAGCGCCTCGGCCTCGAAACCGGGCACGTCGGTGGGAACGAGAAAGATGCTGATACCACGGTGGCCGGCGTCGGGGGACGTCTTCGCGAAGACCAGCAGG
The DNA here is from genome assembly GCF_029338315.1 of Haloarcula regularis. GTDB lineage: Archaea > Halobacteriota > Halobacteria > Halobacteriales > Haloarculaceae > Haloarcula > Haloarcula regularis. The sequence goes on along the minus strand of NZ_CP119794.1, from coordinate 2,605,017 downwards.
TACGCCGCTTTCGTGGCGTTCCCGATGTAGGTCTTCGTCCCGTCGAGGACCCACTCGTCGCCATCCCGGGTGGCGGTAGTCTCCATCGCGGCCGGGTCGGAGCCGTGGTCGGGCTCGGTCACCGCGATGCCGTCTGCCACCTCCGCGCTGGCGACCTTCGGGAACCACTCCGAGCGCATCCACTCGTCGCCGTGTTCAAGCAGGAGTTCGACGTTGGTCGGGAAGCCGCTGATGCCGATGACGAACCCGATGTTGGTGTCGGCACGCCACACTCCTCGACGATTATGGACGCAGCGACCGTGTCGTGGCCGCCGCCACCGTACTTCTCGGGGATCATCGGACCGACGTAGCCACGGGCCGCGGCGGCGTCGATGACCTCCGTCGGGTAGGTCGACTCGTCGAGTCGTTGCGCTGCGGGACGGACGATCTCGTTCCCGAACTCCCGTACTGAACGACGCAGTTGCCGATGGCTCTCGTCTAACTCGTACGCCATGGGTACAGGTCCACCTCTCGATATAAAAGCATTCCTGTACACGCCACCTGACGCGGAGCCGAGAGTCTGCGGTGAGGCCCAGACGCGAACCGGGCGCGACGGGCCCACCACTGCTACGCGACAAATCCCGAAGACATGGCAACTAGGAATCATAATAGTTCGAAGATAGCGAATACTCGCATTAGAGAGCCGATACAGCCTGGTTTGGCTCATTTCACATCACGCACGACAGACACCACCGGGCTAGTACCCGGGCATCACTCCAGCAGTCCGTTGGCAGGCCTGCCCAACGCCCGGCAGCTCTGACCGTATCGTCGCCGTCGCTCCCGCGTCGGAATAACGGCCGTACGGATGTTATCCAGTGTCCACAGATTCGAAGATAGCGAACTGTCGACGGTGCGTGACGGGGCGCGTCCCACGAGCCGCAACAGCGGCTGGACCGTAAGCAAAAATCCTTTATCTCAGTACTGTCCATCTCGGGCTATGTCAGCTGCGCTCGAAGACGTTACTGTGGTCACCTTCGGTCAGATCGTACAGGTCCCCTACGCCACGCAGATCCTGGGCGAACTCGGCGCGGACGTCGTCAAGATAGAGCGCCCCGGCGGCGAGTGGAGTCGCCACTGGTCGCTCGCCAACGAGTACCTGGACGGCGAGAGCATCCTGAACCTGGTCTTCAACAGGAACAAACGGAGCATCGAGCTGGACTTGAAAGATGACGTCCACCGCGACGTCGCCTACGACCTAGTCGAGGAGGCCGACGTCGTCGTCGAGAACTTCAGACCGGGCGTGATGGACCGACTGGGCTTTGGTTACGAGGAGCTGTCCGAGGCGAAACCCGACCTCATCTACTGTTCGGCGTCCGGGTACGGGTCGACGGGGCCGTACGCCGACCGGCCGGGCCAGGACCTCCTCATCCAGGCGATGTCGGGGATGATGTCGCTCACCGGCCGGCGGGACGACCCACCGACGCCACAGGCGACGTCGATGATCGACATCCACTCCGCGACCTACCTCGTGGTCGCCATCCTCGCGGCGCTCCACTACCGCGAGCGGACGGGCCACGGACAGAAAATCGAGGGGGACCTGTTGAGCGCGTCTATCGACCTCCAGACGCAGGAACTGGGCGTCCTGGAGAACACGGACGAGCCGGCAGAGCGGAGCGCGACCGGCGTCGGACACGTCCATCACCCGGCGCCCTACGGCGTCTACGAGACCGCCGACGGGTACCTGGCCCTGTCGCTGTCGATGCCCGCCGAGATCGGCGAAATTCTCGACGACGAGGCCCTCGAGGCGGTGACGACGTGGCAGGAGGCCTACGACCGGCGCGACGAGATCAAACCGCTCATCGAGGCCCAACTCGAGGACCGCTCGACGGAGCACTGGCTGGACACGTTCCTCGAGCACGACATCTGGTGTGCGCCGGTCAACGAGACGAGCGACATGGGCTCGGACCCGCAGGTCGAAGCGAACGACATGCTACAGTCGGTCGCACATCCGACCGGCGGCGAGTTCACCACGACCGGGTTCCCGGTCCGGCTGAGCGAGAGTCCCGGGTCCGTCAGGCGACGGCCGCCGACGGCAGGTGAACACACCGAGGAGATCCTCGAAGAACTTGGATACGACCCCGACGACGTGCTTGGAGACGACTGAACCGCCTCAGTCCCCGTCGGCGCTTCCTTCGAAAACGCGGTGTTACGCCCCGTACGAGTCGACGAGGTTCTCGGCCGCCCGCAGGCAGATGGCCCACATCGTCAGCGTCGGGTTGATGCCGGGACACGTCGGGAACGCCGCCCCGCTGTAGACGTGCAGTCCGGGCGTGTCGTGGACCTCGAGGTTGGGGTCGACGACGGATGTCTCGGGGTCCTCACCCATCCGACAGCCACCGAGGTCGTGGCTGCTGCCGACGCCGGTAAAGCGCGGGCCGCGCCACGTCTTCGACGCGCCCATCTCCTCGAGTATCTCGGCGGACTTGTCCTCCATCCACTCGTGCAGTCGCTGCTCGTTCTCGCGCATGTCGTACGTGATGCGGAGGACGGGCATGCCCACGCCGCTCGTGTCGCGGTGGTCCGGGTCGAGCTCGAGGTAGTTCGTCGAATAGGGGAGGGCGGTCGACTGGATGCGGACCGTCCCGACGTGCTGCCAGTCCCGGAGGTGGTCCTTGTATCCCTGCCCCCACGCCGGCACGTCCTCGGGGAGCGACTCCTGGCTGATCTGTATCGGGAGGTACTGGTTTTCCGATCCCAGCGTCGCACCGCCGACGAAGCCACCGCGTTCGACCGAGTCGAAGTCGGTCGAGAGATAGTCGTCGAGGATGATGCCCTGGGCGGCGGGGCCGGTGTGACGGTTGAACACGTCGTCGGGGAAGTAGCCGTTGACGTGGGCGAACATCTTGGTCATGAAGTGCTTGCCGACCTGACCCGTGTTGTTCCCCAGTCCGTTGGGATGGTGGTCGTCCGTCGAGTTGAGCAGCAGGCGGACGTTCTCGAAGGAGTAGGCGCTCAGGATGACGTTGTCGGCTTTCTGTGTCTTTTGCTCCCCGTTGGCGTCGATGTACTGCACGCCGGCGGCCTCGCCGTCCTCGTCGGTCAGGACCTCGACGACGCGGCAGTGCGTCCGCAGGTCGAAGTTGCCTGTCTCGAGCGCCCGCGGGATGTGTGTGAGCCCGGGGTGCCACTTCGCGTCGTTGAACGAGCCGAAGCCGTTGTTCCAGGCGGTGTAGGTGGTCGCCGGCCGGCCGTCGTAGGGTTCGCTGTTCATGCCGACGGGCACCATGTACGGGTTCAGGTCCATCGACTCCGTCACCTCGCGGAAGTCCTCGCCCATCCGGAAGCGCCGGAGCGGCGGCATCGGGAGGTCCTCGCTCCGGGAGACGTAGGGGTTCGCGTCACCGCCGGCGATACCGATCTCGTGTTCCAGTCGCGTGTAGTACGGCTCGAGCTCCTCGTAGGAGAGCGGCCAGTCGGTGAGCGTGCAGTTGTCCGGGAGGACGTCCTCGCCCCACCGCTCTTCGACGTAGGAGCGCTGCCGGAAGTGGTGTGGGTGGAACCGGCGGAGCCAGGCGCCGTAGTGAATCACGGAGCCGCCGACGCTATTCATCATCCGGCCCAGCGAGAACGTGGCCTCCTGGGTGTCCTCGCCCTCGTTCCGGCGCCAGCGTGGCGTCTCGCTGTCGAACTTCTTGCCCATGTTCGCCCGGCAGTAGTAAGAGTGGCCGAGCTCGTCGGGGAGGTAGTCGTCTCTCGTCCGCCACGGGCCGGCTTCGAAGGCGACGACGTCGAGTCCGGCCTCCGCCAGGACGGGGGCAATCAGCCCACCCATGGCGCCGACCCCGGCGAGGACGACGTCGGCTTCCTCGGCAGGTGGTGCCGCGCCCCGCTGGGGGTCGTAGCCCTCGGTCTCTGCCGGGTCGCCGTCCGACGAGCTGTCGAGATCGAACCCCAGGTCGGCCATCGACTGGATGTCACCGTCCTTGGTGACCGGCTCCTCGGCGAGGTTCTCCGCCGCGGAGTTCTCGAGATAGACGCCGGGGTGCCCCAGCACCTCCCAGCCCTTCTTGTCCTCGTTCCCGCCGTAGACCGGGTCGGCGAACAGCCCTTCCTGTAGATGTGTCCGAACGGTCCCGAAGAACTCCGTCTGCGGTGGCGTCTCGAAGTCCTCTAAGTCGCCGGCCTGAAGTCGCGAGAGAAGTTCGTCCTGTTCGGCGTCGTCACACTGGGCGAACTCCCTGCCGAACGCTGCCTCGGCGTTCCTGTCGAGCGCGTCGAGTCCGAGCCGGTACATCCGCACCTGGTCCTCGTAGGGGCCGTCGAGCGCACGGTCAACGTACCGGGTGACGCCGATATCCTCGGCGCCCGGGTCTTCGTCCGCCGGGAACAGCCGTTCGAAGAGTGCTGTCGCCGTCTCGGCCTGGTGCTCTGTGAACGTGACCAATGTATCTGGAATGGACATTGCACTCATTTCACAGCCCCCACTGCTCTCTGCGAGTATTTATAACCACTGGTTGGCTGGACGGCGAAGTGTCCCAATACCGGGCGAAAAGCCAGTCGATGGGCGAAGCCCCTCGGCTTCGTGGTGTGCTAGATGGGTAGTGTTTAGTTAAGAGATTCTGGTCGTGAACAGCCAGAAAGCCCCACCCAAAGCCCGCTGACTATCCGGCATGGGTGGGGCTGAAAGGGGCGGCCGGCTGAACGACGGCGGCCGACGCAAGGACCACAACGCAGTGAGGACCGCAGCGAGGCCCCCGAGTTCAGCCGGCCGGGGCTTTCTGGCTCTCCAAAACAATCACTGCTAAAGTAAACACCGCCGCTAGATGGTAGTGTTTAGTTAAGGGATTCAGGTCGTGAACAGCCAGAAAGCCCCACCCGAAGCCGGGTGATCAGCCGGCCGGGGCTTTCTGGCTCTCTGAACCGATTGCTGCTAAAGTAAACACCGCCCCGCTAGATGCCCCCAACGTTTATTTTCTTGCCAGGCGGACGGTCTGAAGATGTCAGTGCTAGACCGATTCGACCTGACGGGAGAGACGGCGATCGTCACCGGCGGTAACCGCGGCATCGGCTACGCCATCGCCGAGGGCCTCGCGGAGGCCGGCGCGAACATCGTCGTCGCCAACCGCGACGCCGAGTCGGGCCGCGACGCCGCGGCCACGCTCGCAGACGAGACCAGTGCCGAGACGCGGGCGGTCGCCACGGACGTGACCGACGAGGCGGCCGTCGAGGCCCTCGTCGAGGCGACCGTCGAGGCCTTCGGCGGGGTCGACGTCCTGGTGAACAACGCGGGTATCGCCATCAGCACGCCTGCCGAAGAGAAACCCGTCGAGGAGTTCCAGCAGACGCTGGATATCAACACCACGGGAGCCTTCCTCTGTGCGAAACACGCCGGCCGGGAGATGATAGAGGGCGACGGCGGGTCCATCATCAACGTCTCCTCGATGTCGGCGTTCGTCGCCAACCACCCGCAGAAACACGCCGACTACCAGGCCTCGAAAGGTGCCCTCGAGGGGCTGAAAGTCCAGCTGGCGTCGGAGTGGGCGGAACACGGCATCCGCGTCAACAACATCAATCCGGGATACGTCGAGACCGACATCCTCTCGGACGATCCGGACGAGCGCCGGACGTGGCTGGACGAGATGCTGCTCGACGAGTTCGCGCAACCGGAAGACGTCGCGCCGCTGGCCCTCTATCTCGCCTCGGACGCCTCCTCGTACGTCACGGGGACGTCGGTGCTCATCGACGGCGGGTACACCGTCCAGTAGTCCGGTCGGACCGCGGTTCCGGCCCCGCCGCGCGTTCGCAGACGGACTGTGTACAGCCGGGCCGTGTCCCCCGTCTCAGTTCCCGGTCCCGACCCGACGGGACGCAGATCTAACCCGCGGTAGAACAGCGTGGCACGGCCGAGCGCGTCGAGAACGAAAATCCGACCCTACCGGTGTCCGGTGGTGATGAGGTTCGTCAGCGTCGCCTTGTCGACCTCCGACGGCCGGACGACCTCCGCGATCTCGCCCTGGTAGAGGACCGCGATCCGGTCGGCCAGATCCAGCACCGACTCGAAACTGTGGCTCACCACCACCTGCGTGTGACCCTCGTCGCGCAGCGTCCGCATCGTCTCGTGGACGAGGTCCGTCCCGGCCACGGAAAGCGCCGACGTCGGTTCGTCCAGGATGAGCACGTCCGGGTCGAACGAGATCGCCCGCGCGATCGCGACCAGCTGGCGCTCCCCGCCCGAGAGGAACGACACCTCCGAGTGCGGGTCCAGGTCCAGATTCAGGTAGTCCAGGATCTCCGCGGTCTCACTGTAGGTCTCGTTCCAGTCTATCAGTTCGACGGGCCCCACGCTCAGACGCGACGGGAACTGGTCCATGTAGACGTTGGTCGCGATGTCCAGCTCGTTCATCAGCGCGAGATCCTGATAGACCGTCTCGATACCCATCTCACGGGCCTCGCTCGGGTTCGAGAACGTCACCGGCTCGCCGTCGTAGTAGAGGGTCCCGCTGGTCTGTTCGTGGACGCCACACAGGATGTTCATCAGCGTCGACTTCCCCGCGCCGTTGTCCCACCAGCGCCAGTATCTCCCCGTCCCTGACCGTCAGGTCGATCGACTCGAGCGCCACCAGACGGCCGAACTGCTTCATGATGTCCTCGAAGCGGACCTTCGTGTCGGGCGCCTGGCTCGTCGCCGAGCTGTCGGGCGCGTCTTCGGCGCGACTCATTGTGACACCTCCGCGGCGAGGACGCGCTGCCGGATGGTCGAGCGCGTGTTGTACAGCAGGATGGCGACCAGGAGGACGGCCCCGTTGACCGCCTGAATCTGGGCGATGCCGACGCCGCTCAGGTTCAGCGCCGACTGGATGACACTCAGCAGGAGGACCCCGCCGAGCGCGCCCGAGACCTTCCCGCGGCCGCCAAAGAGGCTGATGCCCCCGATGACCGCCGCGGCGAACGCCGGGAACACCATCCCGCTTGCCGTCTCCGGCGAAACCGTCGTCGTAAACCCGGTCAGCATCAGCCCGCCCATCGCCGACAGCAGCCCACTCAGCCCGTAGACCGCGATTATCATCCGGTCGGTGTTGATACCGACCGCGCGCGCAGACTCCTTCTCCGACCCCAGCGCGTAGATCGCCTGCCCGATGTTCGTCTGGCTCATCAGCACCGCCGCGACGGCGAAGGTGACAAGCAGCAGGCCGATGGCGTATTCGGGCGTGCTCCCCACCACGGTGTACCCCTCCGGGAGGTCCGACACCGGGAGGCTACTCAGCGATATCTTCAGCCCCTCGAAGATGATGAGGAAGGCCAGCGTCTGCAGGAACGGGTTGACGCCGAGCTTGCTGATCATGACGCCGTTCGTCGACCCGATTACCGTCCCGACCGCCAGGATGACGAGGAACCCCAGAATCGGGTCGGAAAAGAGCGCCCACTTGCTCGGCGAGAGCATCAGCGCCGTCAGCATCGCCGAGAAGCCCGCTATCGACCCGATCGAGAGGTCGAAGTGCCCCGATATCAGACAGATCGACTCCGCCAGCACCAGAAAGCCCAGGCCCACCGACCCGTGTAACAGGAGTTCGACGGACCGCAAGTTGCGGAACGTCTGTGGCACGAGGACCATAACGCCGACCAGCGTCAGCGCCAGAATCGGCCAGATCATGTTGTCCAGCAAAGTGAGGACGACGTCGTCGCGCTCGCTCGTCGGACGGAGCAGGTTTACCACACTCATTGTATCAGTATCGTTGTTCGCATTGGTCGATTGTCGGGACGTTATCCCCAGATGTTACCCCAGAGGTAGGGTTCGTCGGCGTTCTCCTCGGTGACGGTCACGGAGTTCGTCTGAAACTGGACGTGCCCGTCCTTCTCGACGATCTCGGCGGGCGCCCACACGGGTTCGGACCACAACTCGACGCCCTTGTGCTGTGCAGGCTCGATAGTGAGGTCATCGGCCGTGATGGTCGTGCCGACCTCCGGAATCTCGTCTTCGCCGTCGCCCTCGACGTACTTGCGCATGTACTTGAGCGCGATAGGCCCGTAGAAGTAGTTGGGCTGGTCGATGGCCGCGTCGATGTACCCGTCGTTGATTCCTTCGATGACCTGCGGGCCGGCGTCAAGTTGCACGAGGACGACGTGGTCGTCCTCGCCGCGCTTTGCCGCCAGGCCGGCGTTCTTCAGCGCCGTCAGGACGCCCAGTCCCATCGAGAGGTTGGCCGAGTAGATGGCGTCGGGCGCCCCGTTGGCGTTGATCCACTCCGACGTCGCTTGCTGGGCAGCGTCGCGGGTGAACTCGCCGGGCACCTTGTCGGCGATCTCGAAGCCGTCCGTATTCGAGATCTTCTCGACGAACGGTTCGTCGCGCTGCTGGGTGATCTGCTGGGCAGGAGCGCCCATGACGTCCAGGATCTGGTAGCTGTCCTGGTCGGGTTTTTCCTCCTCGAGTTCGGCGATGGTCTGCTCGGCGGCTGTCTCCGCGGCGGCGCGGTTGCTGAACGCGACGTACATCGTCACGTTCTCGGTCGTCGCGTCGACGTTGGCCGTAAAGACGGGCACGCCCTGCTCGGTCGCCTCGTCGATGGCGGGGTTGACCGCCTCGGAGTCCCAGGTGTTGACGAGGATGCCGTCGTAGCCCTGGTTGGCCATCTGCCGGATGTCGCTGACCTGTTTCTGGCCGCTCTCCTGGTTGCCAAACTCGTTGTAGTCGAAGTTCTGGTCTTTCGCGTAGAACTCCGTCGCCTCCAGGAAGGCCGTGATCCACGCCCCACCCCGGAAGTACGTCGAAAAGCCCATCGAGAGCGCCGAGTTGGTCTCATCGTCGCCCCCGCCACTGTCGCTCTGCCCGCCACCACCGCCGCCCGAACCGCCGTCAGCGCCGCCGTCGCCGCCGGAGCCGTCGGAACCGCCGCCGCCGTCGCCGTTCGAAGAACAACCGGCGAGTCCAGTGAGACCGGCGAGCCCCGCGGCCCCCGTGGCTTTCAGAATACGACGCCTGGTACTATCGAATTGACTGCTATCTGGCATGGCCATCTGAACGGACTACGTAACGATATAAATAAGTTTCCCACGTAGCCCCGGCGGTGCTATCGACGCGTCCGACACCGGTGAACGGCCACGCGGGCGTCCCGCACGTTCCCCCTTCGATGCGGGTTCGCGAGACGGGCGAGGGCTCCGGGAGGAGGATCCGGCAGGAATTTCGAAAATGGCGAATTGTAGTCGGCGATCGGAGCGGGTCGGCGCCGGACGAGAGAAGATATCCCTCCTGTAGAACAGAAAATAACATCCGTACGTGTGTTATTCTTTCCGCGAGCGGACCGAATGACGGGAGAGAGGGGGCGGACCGGTGACAACGCGCAGCGACAGAGTGACGAGTGCAGCGTCACGCGACCCCGGCGAGAGCCCGTCGTTCCTGCGGGCTTACGGGCCGGGTCGGGCGGAAGCGCGGACGTCGACGGCGGTCGGGAGCGACAGATGACGGGGCGAACGGGTCGGAAGATCCGGGCCGGGGACCGAATTCGCTCACTTCGAAACCGCCGACCGGAGGGGCGACGCGACGAACCGGCGCCCGGGTCATGAGTGGCGATACCACAAACCAACATATATAAGTCCGTGTAATCTGTTGCCAGTATATGGCGCCATCGCAAAACACCCGGGTCGTCAAAACGTCGGACACCGTATTCGGGATTATCGAATTGCTCGACTCGGGCGAGGCACGGGGGGTGACCGAAATCGCGGAGGAGCTCGACAAGGCCCCGAGTACAGTCCACAAGCACCTCACCACGCTCGTCGAGATGGAGTACCTGGTCAGAGAGGGCACGAAGTACAAGATGGGGCTCAAGTTCTTCGAGAAGGGCGTCGCGGCGCGCAACGAGTCCCCGCTGTATCCGCTCGCGAGAGATTCGATCGAGGAACTCGCCGAGACGACGGGCGAGGTCGTCTGGGTCATCGTCGAAGAGCACGGATACGGGGTCCACATCATGAAAGCCGTCGGGTCACACGGGGTCCAGACGCACGGAGCGCTGGGCAAACGGGCGCACCTGCACCACCTCGCCGCCGGAAAGGCGATACTCGCACACCTCCCCGAGGACCGCGTCTCGGAGATACTGGACCAACACGGCCTCGAAGCACAGACGGACCACACCATCACGAACCGCGACTCGCTCGAGAGCGAGCTCGCCGACATCAGGGACAGGGGGTACGCGTTCAACAACCAGGAGACGGTCGAGGGCCTCCAGTCGGTCGGTGCACCGATACTGATAGACCAGGACGAACCCGTCGGTGCCCTCTGTGTCTGTGGGCCGGCCAGGCGGATGGTCGGCGACCGCCTCAGAGACGAGATACCCGAGGCGTTACTCGGCGCGACGAACGAGATCGAGCTCAGGCTCACGTACTAGGCGCGACTCGGCCGGGCCGGCGGCAGCAGCGAGAGGGCGAATCAGCCCCGTTCGTCGGTACCGGACACCCGAGAATTTATATACTACAATTGTGTGTTCCACGGTGTAGCTAGGCATGTCAACATCGATATCCACATCTGAACTGATAGACCGCGTCGCCCAGCACACGATCAGCCGCGACATGGAGGCCGAGGACTGGGAGAAGGCGGTCGCGCTGAACGGGCTCCTGGCGACCGGGTCCCCGGAGCACGAGCAAGCGGCCAAGGAGCTGGTCGACAGGTCGATAGCGACCCAGACGAGCGCCGGGCAGCTGACCTACGGCTCGCTGGACTACAAGCCGTGGATCGACCGCACCGACCTCCCGTCGTTCAAGGGACAGTCGGACCCCGCTGCCGTCGGGCACGCGGTGTTGGACTTCTACCGGAAGACCGGCGACGACCGGTATCGGACGGCAGCGGTGCGACAGTACGAGTACTTCGACGACGTCGATCGGACCGAGGAGGGGGGAATCCCGCACATCCGCGAGCGCAAGGAGCTCTGGGTCGACGCGATATACATGGTCTGCCCGTTCTTCGCCCGCTACGGGGACCTGGTCGACGAGGCTGGCTTCGAGGAGGCCGTCCGGCAGATCCGGCTTCAGTCGAAGTACCTGCAGGACCCACACACCGGCCTGTTCCGCCACGCCTGGCGCGAGCAACCCAACACCTTCCCGTCGGGGACGTTCTGGTCCCGCGGGAACGGGTGGGCGGCGGCGGGAATCGCCGACACACTGGAGTTTCTCCCGGCCGGGTACGACGGTCGGGCAGAGCTCGAGACGACCTTCCGTGAGATCGTCTCCGAGGCGGTCACACTCCAGGACCGCAGCGGATACTGGCACCACATCCTGGACGACCCGACGTCACCGCTCGAGGCCTCGGGGACGCTCATGTTCTCCTACGCGCTCAAGCGCGGCCTGGAACAGGGGCTCATCGAGGGGGAGGACTACCTCGACGCCGCGAAACAGGGGTTCGACGTCTGCCGTGACCTCGTCGACGAGGACGGCGCGGTCCACCGCATCGCCGAACCGCCGGGCGGGGAACGGATGCCACTCGGCGTGACGTCGTACGGCCAGGGCTGGTTCCTGCTGGCTGCGAGCCAGTTCGACGACGTCTGAGTCTACGGGAGAGACCGTTCGCATACGAACCCGGACAGCACCGGTCGGGTCACCCGGCGGTCGCAGACGGAACGTCCGGAACCGAAACGGCGTCCGGTCCACCGTCTCCGTGCCCGCCCGTGGCAGACCTCAACATTTATAATCGATTGTCCCACAGTGTCGACCATGCAGGACTTCAGTGCGCTAGACCTGCGTGCGTCGTACGACCACGTGATAGCCGGCGAGGGCGTGCCTCCGGAGAGCGGAGACACGTTCACGACTCTCAACCCGGCGACGGAGGACGGAATCGCCGAGATCGCTCGCGGGAACGAAGCCGACGTCGACCACGCCGTAGACGTCGCCCGCGACGTCCAGCAGGGGTGGAGAGAGACGCTGCCCCGAGAGCGCGGTCGGATTCTCCGGCAGATCGCCGACGCGCTCAGAGACCACGTCGAGGAACTGGCCCAGCTCACCACGCTCGAGAACGGGAAACCGATATCCGAGGCGCGGGCGGAGGCCGAGACGGCCATCGAGTCGGTGGAGTACTTCGCGGGCATCGCGGACAAGGTCCACGGCAAGCAGATACCAAGGGGCCAGGAGTACGCTGACTTCACCTACCGGGAGCCCTACGGCGTGACGGCCCACATCGTCCCGTGGAACTTCCCCCTGCAGCTGATGGCCCAGAGCGTGGCCGCAGCGATGGCGACGGGGAACACGGTGGTCGTAAAACCCGGTGAGGAGACGTCGATCGGGACCCTGCGCTTCGCCGAAATCGCCAACGAGACCGACCTGCCGGCCGGCGTGTTCAACGTGGTCACCGGCTACGGCGGCGAGGTCGGCGCACCGCTCGCCGGCCACCGGGACGTCGACAACGTCACCTTCACCGGGTCTACCGAGACGGGCCGAAAGGTCGCGAAGCTCGCCGCCGAGAACATCACCCCCGTCAACCTCGAGTGGGCGGCAAAGGGCCGAACGTCGTCTTCCCCGACATCGACATGGACCACGCGCTCGACAACGCCGTGGCCGCACTCTTTACCATCGTGAGCGGCCAGTGCTGTTCGGCGGGCTCGCGTCTGCTGGTCCACGAGGACATCTACGAGGAGTTCACCGACCGGCTCGTCGACCGGGTGAAGGCCCTCGATATCGGCCCGGGCATCGACGACCCGGACATGGGGCCGATGATCAACGAATCGCAGTACGAGAAAGTCCGGAGCTACCTCGAGGTCGGGCGGGAGGAGAACGGCGAACCGGCGTACGGCGGGTCCACGCTCGACCGCGACGGGTATTTCGTCGGACCGACGATATTCACCGAGGTCGAGAACAGTACGCGGCTGGCCCAGGAAGAGATATTCGGCCCGATACTGCCGGTGATTCGCTTCAGCTCCGAGGCGGAAGCCATCGAACTCGCAAACGACACCCAGTACGGCCTGACGGCGGGCATCTTCACCAGCGACATCGGCCGGGCACACCGGTTCGCGCGCGACGTGCAGGCGGGTGGCATCTACATCAACCAGTGGTTCGCGGAGGGTATCGAGACGCCGTTCGGCGGGTTCAAACAGAGTGGCATCGGACGCGAGAAGAGCGTCGATGCCGTCAAGCACTACACCCAGCCCAAGAACGTCTGTGCGAACATAACGATATAAACGCGGCCGATAGTCGCTCATAGGTCTCGCTCGAAAGGACTCTGGTGAATCACCATACAGCGGTTGATTTCACGGTGTGACGGCTCGCTTGATGTTGTGAACGACACATTTCAAGACGATCTCTCGAAACTCGCGGAACCACGCTCGCGCACGTACGGCGTCGCCGAGCGTGCGCTTAATCGTGGAGAAGACGGTCTCACACATCGATCGTTGGCGGTATCGAGGCCCATCGACCCGCGCGTTATGCGCGTGGTCGATGGGCCGGAAGATCCGATGCTTGATCAGCGGTCTCACGTTCTCTTCACGGAGTTTTTCGCGTAAATCCATCCAGTCGTAGCCCTTGTCGGCGGCGAGGCTGGCGAGGTCGCCCGCCGCAACGCGGGCGACCTCGCCCACCAACAGCATTTTTAGCCAACGTGACCGCTTTGCTCGTGAAGCGGGAGATCTTCGACATGAACTATCGCCGATTTCCCGCTTCAACTCCCTAGTTCTGACGGTCGATTCCGACGCCGTCTAGTGATTCACCAGAGCCCTCGAAAGCGAATTTTGAGGGGAGATGTTCCGGAACCCGGTGTTAAAATCCTGTATTTTCACCAGACAGTTTCAGAAACACGTTATAAATTTTCATCCTACGCTATATAGTTATATAATTCATATTTCTGAATATAAATAAGGATTAGTATTAGTGTATTCTCAATTCTATGCATAGATCACACGGAAAAGTGAATATCGAACGGGCAGTCACTCATACGGAGATATTCGACGAGACGAACCAGAGAGACGGCGAGAAAACGCGGCAGAGCCCTCGTGGCCACCTGGTCGTCGCCGGGGCGGGCGATAGCAAAGCCCGTGTTCGAAAATGCTATTGTTCAGTAGACACAATATTAAACAGACACATGCCCACAACAGACGTGCCGGCCGACTGGGCCGCCCGGATCGAGCGAGAGCGCGAAACCAAGGCGGAGTATTTCAGGGAATCGCCGCGGTCGCCGCTGCCACAGGAGCTGCGCGGCGCGGACTTCCCGGGACTCGCGTACTTCGATCCCGACCCGGCGTACCGGTTCTCCCGCCCGCTGGAGGAACACGACCGGAAGGAACGAATCACCGTCGAGACGACCGCGGACGGCGAGCAGACGTACCGTCGGTGGGGAGCGTTCCGGTTCGAGATAGACGGGACCGAGTACACGCTACAGGCCTACCGGCCCGACAGCGACGCCGAGCGGTTCTGGGTGCCCTTCCGCGACGAGACGAACGGCGAGGAAACCTACGAGGCCGGTCGGTATCTCGACCTCGTCCCGGACGAGCACCTGGTCGACGGCGAGTGGGAACTCGACTTCAACGCCGCGTACAATCCGACCTGTGCCTACAACCACGCCTACGAGTGCCCGCTGATTCCCGTCGAGAACTGGCTCGACGTCCGAATCGAAGCCGGCGAACAGGACTTCCCCGCCGACCCCCACGGGCACCAGCACTGAGGGGCGGCCTCGTACTCCGAGCGAGACCACAGATCGCACCGCATGGTAGCCCCAATGTTGTTTGAATCCCACAATAAAGTCGTGCTGAGTGGATGCCGATAGACGGGCCAACTGCGAGACGAACTCGAACCGACGGGAACCGCACCTGGATCGAACCGACGACTACCGGTCGAACAGGACGTTTGTCAGCGCCGGGCCGTGTGATTCGGGACCCGCACTTCTGAGCGTTGCTCTTGGAGACCTCGCGGAACGAGCGCCGAGCGAATCCCAGACCCGACCTCGAACTCGCCGGTTGGGACGTGGAAGGCGGTGCTGTCGTGGGCGCGCTTTTGCTCGGGACCAGTGTTCGCGTACGTGAGGCCGGAATCGGCCTGGCGGAAGTTGGTGAGCCACTGCCTGTGTCCGTTCAGATCCCACTCGCCACCCCCTCTTTCGGTGGTGGTCTCCATCCCCGCCCTGTCACTCCCGGCACCCTCTTTACGCACCCCGGGAATCCCGACAGTGTCGTACGTAGCCAACGACGGGAGGTGTGTATCCCGCTGCTGGTCGGTGCCCAACCGCTGGATGGCTTCGGCGACGTCGAGATGCAGGCCTAACGGACACGGGCCCTCTCGAAGTAATCGCGTCGCGAGCCCGTCAGACACCGAGGCAAGTGCATGGTCGTCGGTCGGTTCGCCGTCGTCGAGAGGCCGACCAGTTCTGACCGTCATCGAACGTAGCAGCGCCCCACCAAGGAATCGGAACGGTTCTGTGGCGGAATCGGGTACCGGGCAGCGGTTCCAACAGCGTTGAGTCGTCCAATCGGACGGATAAAGCGAAACGTTCCGATGCGAGACATCGACACGTCCAATCCGCCTCCGCGGAGGTATTGATGGGCCCCAATGGTTGCCACCGTACCATCGGAAGAATCTGTTTCAGGTCTCGTGGAGACGGGAATCCGGTCCTTCGGGGACTTCTTCGCCCCAACCCCGGGCCCACGCATCCAGGTCTGCTAACACGTCAAGGAGATCCGTCCCCTTTGCTGTGAGACCGTAGTATACCGCAACCGGAGCGTCTTCCTCCATTCGTCGAGCCACGATGTCGTGGTCCACCAGTTCGTCGAGTGCATCGGAGAGGGTCTTCGAGCGGGCGCCGGTCGCTCGCTTGAGCTCGTTGAACCGTTTCTCACCCTCTCTGAGGGCGTAGATGACGTTCATTCGCCAGGGGGTCCCGATTTGGTCGATGGCCCGGACGACCGGACACGCCGATGCGTTCTGTTTCTCGATCTCGTGCTGCCGGGATTCGGTTTCAGCAGACATGGTCAATCGGCCGTGAGGCCAGTACAGGCAGGAGTGGTTTCGAGGTACGATTCGACGCCCGCGTAAGCGACGAGGTCAGTTCCGAGCGTCTCAACTCGTTCGACCAGCGTTTCGTCGGTCAGTTCTCCGGCTTCGAAGGTGCGGTGCGCATCGGGGATTGCGACCTGATGGGGGAGCACCCAGGCGTTGAGCGTGCGGGCAACCGACCGAAGGTGTTCCAGCGCGGGCGTCGGGAACCATCCGCCGGCGACGACCGGGTGGCCGACAGTCGTGCCCTCGAACTCGTCGAACCCGCAGTAATCGATTGCGGTTTTCAGTACACCAGACAGTGCGACGATATGTTTGGTACCGGGTACGTCCATTCCTTACCAAATTGGACACCCCCAACCCAGTTAAGCGCTCGGTGGAACGCATTTCAGTAATTCAAATTATACTACTCGTCACTCCTTGGTGGTGACTGCGAACGACTCCTCAACGATGAATGCCAGCGAGTCCGTCGCATCTGGCATCGAGACTTCGACACGCATGGGGTCCGTTTGCTGGACCGTGACGGCACCGGCGTCAACGACAAATCCGAGGTCCCACAGCGGTGTCTCTCGGGCGTCGATATCTGCAGCATGAAGCTGGCCCGTGACTGCCGGCCGTGTCAGGAGGACGACGCCGACCGGAATGAAGCTGTAGAAGCTACATCGCTCGCAGTCGACCGCCACGACCGCAGGATGGTCGCGGGCGAAGTACTCGTCGTATCGATCGAGCTGCTCGATAACATCGACGCATGCTCCCTGCTCGTGGACGCGGCTGGTCAGTTCGCGGTCGACGTGACCGGCGCAGAACGGACAGATGCCGTCGAGGGCACACGACCAGATGAGTTTCGTCCGCCTGTCGAACGCCGCAACGATGGCGTCGCTGTCGCGGCCAGCGGTTCCACCGGGATCGAACGGCCACTCTAGCGCCCGATTCCCGCACACAGGACAACGAATCCGGGCGATGTAATCGGTGTCGTATTCGAAGGTCAGTTGCTCCCCGCACTCCCGGCAGTCATCGTCTAACTCGACCGGCCCGACCGTGACCTGATCATGAAAGACTCCACTCTGAATCGCATCGAGAACGCGGTGGCCGGGGTACTGCAGTTCGTAGCCCTCGTCGGTCTTCGCGACGAACTGATCCTGTAGCTCCGAGAGATGGTAGGTGAAACTGCCCGAGTCACGTTCACCCACTGTTTTCCGAAGTTCGGAGAAAGATAACGAAAACCCTGGTGCATCCCACAGTGCGAGCAGAATCTCCAATCGGAGATCGTGGCTCAGGGTCATAAACGCCGATTCAGCGTCAGTTGCGACCTGAGTTCTGTCAGACTGCTCACTTGCCATATGTGTTGACTCCTCACAGTCCAGTATAAATATGGAGTGCTGTCAGAAGTCGACTGTGAGGACACTCAGTACCACAGCTGCTAGGGTGGCTCCAACACTCCCGGAGAGGAGCGTGCTCTGGTAGCCGATTGCGCCGCCGAGAAGTGTGAACAGTGCCGGGCCAACAGCTTGACTGATCCCGATAGTCGTTGTCTGGAGACTCATCACGCCGCCCCGAACCTCGTCTGGAGCTAAGACACTAATCCTGGCAAAGAGCGTGGGGGTGACAAGACCACTCCCAGCACCGAACACGAGCAGTCCGCCGATTAGCAGCGGGGGCGTGTCTGCGAGGGCGACGCCGAGAAAGCCGAGTGCGTACAGGGCAAAGCCGGCGGTGAGCAGAGTCGTCGTCGAAGCTCCTGCAGCCAGCTTTCCGTTCTGTGTTGAGACGGCAGCTGTAACCAGTAAGACAGTGCTAGTAACGAGCCCCACCGTTGTGGGGGGAAAGCCGAACGCATCAGCGAGGTAGAAGGGCAGGGCGGTGTATAGCCCACCGAAGAGGAGGGTAAAGGAGACGAACATGATGCCGTACAGGGTGAGAGCTCGACGAGTCGGAATGAGAGTAAGAGCCTCACGGATGTAGCCCCGATCAGTACCACTCGGTGGAGTCTCGCGCTCGTCGAACGCGAATAGCACCAATCCCGCAACCGGCAGCGTGAACGCATACATGAGGAACGGTGCGTTCCAGGCGCGAGCTGCGAGATAGCCTCCAATCACGGGATAGGCTGCGGTCCCGAGAGAGAGCATCGCCGACGTGACGCCCATGACGGAGTCGTGTTGGCGGCCGGAGTATCGGTCGCCGACCGCGGTCATCGCAAGTGCAGCGAGGATACTCCCGGCGGCAAACCCCTGAAAGACACGCAAGCCGAGCGCGACTGTGAAGTCGTTCGTGAATGCGATGACGGTACCAGCGAGTCCGAAGATGGCAAGGGAACCTGAGAGAACATACCGCCGACCGATGCGGTCGGCGAGCGCGCCGATGACCGGAGCAAGCAGTATCCCAGGGAGGGCGTACAGTGTGATGAACAGGCCAGCGCGAGACTCGGAGACGCCAAATACGGACTGGATTTCGGGGAGTGCCGAACTGATCAGCGGCACGTCCATGGGCGTCATCAGTGTGGCTGCGAGGATGGCGACCAAGACTGGCGAACGCCATGGAACAGCTGCTGATCGCTCAGTACTCGATGACGTCTCGGGTATTCCCATGGATTATCAGAGTCCGATCCCGACTGCAAGCGGCCAGGCGACCGTCGAGAGCGCGAGGAAGACCAGTGCGCTCCCGATCAGACCGACGTTTTTCAGAAAGTGAATCTGTTCGTTCTGTCGGTCCTGTCCGTCCATGGTCCAGAAGTCGTGCATGATGACCGTGATGGGGACGAGGAAGGCGATCACTGCCAGTGCGCCGACAGCGGGGAAGATTCCGGTGAGGACTGCGAGTGCGCCAGCAATCAGGCCGAAGCTTCCCAGGGGGACGCTGACCGACGCCAGCGGTGCTCCCTTGCTTTTCGCGTACCCGACCGAGGATTCGAGGTCGAGCAAGTTACCCAACGCGAGGTAACTGATGACGAGTGTGAACAGTACTCGACTTCCGAGGAACGCTGTCCCAGCCAGTGCCGAGGAGAACACCATCAGACACCACCTCCCGTACTGGAGACACGTGGGAGACTGTTCGTCCGTACGGTACCGACCGTCGCGGTTCGAATGTCGGTTGCTGACATCGTTGCAGATGGTGGGACGATCGTTCGAGGAATATACCTCAGGCAAGTTACACTAAACCAGGTTTCCCGTGCTAAATCACGGGCAGTTTCGAGACAGAGACGGCCTCGAAGACGAGTGAGACGACTCCGTAACCGCTGCTGGTAACGGAGTTCTTCGGGCGTGCCGACGACCAGATAGCCGGATCTCCTCGCCGAGTACGCCCAGTGCAATCCCGGGACTGACGAGAGGGGCGCGGCCACGTCCCCCGCATTCGTGGTTCATGAGAGATTTGGTACTGTCCCCGGGCCGGTCACCGTGTAGTCGTGGGACCGAGAACCGAGGCAGTCGCCGGAAGAACTGGCCTTGGGACTCGCGACCCCTCGGGGACTGCCAGCAAACCCGGCGACGGCAGCCCGGACCCGGAGGCTCGTACGTTCGGCCTGATCGGACCGGATGCGAGCGCCGCCAAAGCACACGAGCGAACCAAATACGTGGTGACTGCTGTTGATGTCCCGTCGATACCGTAGAAGAGTTCCAGGAGAGGTGCCACTACACGATGACGGCACCACGACGGCGGACGATGAGGAGCGTGCCGATACCGACGACCATCGCGAGCAGGACGCTCTCCGTCCGGTGAGCGACGACGAGCACGGCGATTCCGGCCACCCACTCACTCGGGCCACCCTCCAACAATCGAACGGCCAGAATCGCAACGAGGATGCCGCCGGGGAGCGCGTCGAGGCCGTCGCGGACCGTGTCTGACGGCTCAACTCGGTCTAATGCCCAGAACCCTCCGGCCTTTGTCGCGTACGTGACGATACTCATCCCGACCACAACTACGAGCGCGGTCAGCGACGCGTCACCGAACATCGCACATCACCCCGGTAAGACTCGCAGCGAGTCCCCCCGCCAAGATATACCACGGGCCAGGCAGAACTGCTTCCACGCCGACGGCAACGACGGCAGCCACAATCCATGAGACGAGGGACTCTCGACCCTCCCAAAAGCTAACCAGTAATGCCAGAAAGATCGCCGGTAGGACGAACCCCAGACCGTAGGTCTCCGGATTACCGATTCGGCCACCAGCGACCGCGCCGATGGCTGTGGCGACGACCCAGAAGACCCAGATCGCCAGTCCACTCCCGAGAAGAAATGCTCCGCGCCCGTTGCCAGCACGGAGATCCTGAATCGTGAGTGCCCAGTTCTCGTCTGCCATGAAAAAGAGGCTGATATACGCCTTTCGAGATGAGAGCCGTGTAAACCACGGGCGCAAAGACGCACCCATCAGTAGGTACCGGAGATTGACTACCAACGTTGTTCCAATTATCGCGACGGCAGGAATCGGCCAGTCCCAAAGTTCGACTGCGATGAGTTGTGCTGCTCCTGCCAACACGGTCGCACTCATTACCACGGCAGTGAGGAGACTCAGGCCAGCTTCACGCGCAAGAACACCAAATACGAGGCCATAGGCACCGACTCCGAGGGCAACCGGAACGCACGTGACGAAGCCAGCTCGGATACCGTCACGGGAAAACACGAGCCGTTCGTTCTCGCTTTCGGCTGACGTATCCTCCTCTCCAGACGACGAAGTACCAGCTGATTCCGCGTCCATTTGTGGCATATTCAGGCTTCACCTTGTTACCGTTCTTCGATTGGTATCCACGACCGCTGTGTGTCACCGATGTAGTGAGAGGCAGGCCGGATCAGTCGATTGTCATCTAACTGTTCGAGTGCGTGAGCCATCCAGCCACCGACCCGAGAGATAGCGAACGTGGTCGTGAAGAGGTCTTTCGGGATACCGAGGCCGTCAAGTAGGATTGCCGTGTAGAATTCGACGTTGGTCTCCAGCCGCCGATCAGGCGTGTGTTCCGCTAACAGGCCAGTGGCGATCTCCTCGAACTCTTGAGCAGCTTCGAAGAAGTCGGCGTCGCCGCCCTCAGTGTAGAAGCGCTTCGCAGCTGATTCTAGTACACCTGCTCTCGGGTCACGTGCGCGATACACACGGTGGCCGAAGCCCATCAGGCGCTCTCCAGCGTCCAGCGTTTCACGGACGTACCCTGCTGCATCGCCAGTCTCGTGCACTTCCCGAAGCATTTCCAGAACCGGGCCGGGTGCGCCCCCGTGGAGGGGACCTTTGAGCGTCCCGACCGCAGCCGTCGCCGCAGAGACGAGATCCGATTCTGTAGAGACGACGACGCGTGCGCTGAACGTGGACGCATTCAATCCGTGGTCGGCGACAGTATTCAGGTAGGTTTCGAGCGCAGCGACTTCGGCTTCTGATGGCTCCTCGCCGGTGAGCATGTAGAGGTAGTTCGCCGCGTGTCCCAGGTCGTCGCGGGGGGTGACCGGTTCTGTCCCCTCGCGGTATCGCCAGTAGGTCGCTACGATCGTGGGGAAAACTGCAATCACCCGATGGACCTCCTCAGCTGGGCCTTGCTCTGCAACGCCCAGGTTTGCTGCGGCGACGCCCATCCGGAGGGCATCCATTGCTGGCTTCCCCTCTCGGGCTGCACGCTGGAGAACAGCCCGAACGTCCTCGCTAATCTGGCGGTGTGACGACAGCGCAGCCCGGAAATCGGAATATTCCGTGGATGTCGGCAGCCGGCCATTCAGCAGGAGGAAGACCGTTTCCTCGTAGCGTGCATTACTGGCGAGTTCATCGATTGGGAACCCATGAATGGCCAGCGTTCCCTGTTTACCGTTGATTTGACTCAGACGCGTCTCCGCAACAGCGATACCTTCGAGGCCAGGGTTGAGGAGATCAGTCATGTGTTTGCCTCGTCGATTACAGTGGATTCATCGGACAACTCGTCTCGTTCATGCGGGGTTGCCCAGTCCTGTTCGGGTCCTACCGGGACAAATCCGGTTGGATTGATGTCGTCGTGACTCCGATAGTAGTGTGCTTTGACGTGGTTCATGTTGCAGGTCTTTGGGACCCCAGCCGTCTGGTAGAGATCTCGGGCGTAGGCCCAAAGGTGGTCGAAGTCAGGGAGGCGACGGACGTTGCACTTGAAGTGGGTGTGGTAGACAGCGTCGAACCGATACAGCGTCGGAAAGAGGAACACGTCTGCAAGGGTGAGCGCATCACCGACGACGTATCGGCGGGTAGAGAGTGTGTCGTCCCATCGAGACATCGCATCGAAGAGTTCCTGCACGGCCGTTTCGTATGCAGCCTGCGAGTCGGCGAACCCGGCCCGATAGACACTACTGTTGATCGAGGTGTGGATGTCCTCGATAGCGTCATCGATTTGCTCTCGGAGGAACTCAGGGTAGAGATCTCTTGGTTTCGACGCGTAATCGCCGAATTCGGTGGCGAGCATCCGGGCAATCGCTGCTGACTCCTCGTGGACGATAGTGTCGGTGCCCCGGTCGTAGAGGATGGGAACGGTCACTCGGCCAGTGTAGTCGGGGGCTACCTCTTGATAGACCCCGTAGAGCGTGTCGTGGCCGTGCACCGAATCCAGGGTGCAATTTGTCTTCTCCGGGGAGAATTCCCACCCCTGGTCGTGGCGGACAGGGTCAACGACGTCAACGGAGATAGCGTCTTCCAGGCCGAGCAGACGTCGGGTGAGCGCCGTCCTGTGCGCCCACGGACACGCCCGTGAGAGGTAAAGGTGGTACCGGCCCGCTTCCGCGGGATAGGTGGCATCTTCGGCATTCTCGATGTGGTCGTCGAAGGTGTCGTGAGTATACTGGTCTCGCGTGGCATCAGGGTCCCACTCGCCGTCGTGGAGCAGTCCCATCAGCGGCCACCTCCGACGGTCGAATGCCAGAAGAAACCGTTGCCACGGGCTTCGCGACGTACCACCCCATCGTCACCGAGCGATTCCAGTACCTGTCGTGCTTTTCCGTCGTCGAGTTCGTACACTTCTGCAATCTCCCGCGTCGCAACCGGCCCGTAGTCGGCGATGAATTGCCGCATCGGTGGGGGTGATGACAGCTCCACGGTAGGATCAACTGCCATCAGGGCGGCCACCAGTTCCGCAAACGACTGGTAGCCCGCTGCCTGCTCGTCACCGACCGGCCCGTCGATGTGGTACGTCGGGAACGCCCGAACTCCCGCCTGTCGGGTTCGAGAGAGATCCCTCTCGAGTGCTGCCCGAGCAGTTCCGTCGTCCAGTGCCGCAGTGAATTCATCGATATCGAGGCCGACCGACTCCGCAATCGTCACCTGTTCTTCCCGGTGGTTGACGTTACGGACCTGTGTAGCGTACACCTCACGAAGGCGGCGCAGATATCGATGTGCCAGTTCGGTATCCTGTAGGCGTGCAGCGGTGAAGGCCTCGCTTGCGGGATACGTCGACTGTGCCGGATCAGTTTCGAAGATCTGCGTATCGACCGGCATTCCGTGATGTCGAGATGCTTCCTCCCAGTGTGGGCCAACATCACTAGGTTCTGTGATGTCGTTGGCAGCGTCGTAGAACTCGTCGAAGTCTTCTACCAGGCCGCCCATGACGT
The DNA here is from genome assembly GCF_029338315.1 of Haloarcula regularis. Lineage (GTDB taxonomy): Archaea > Halobacteriota > Halobacteria > Halobacteriales > Haloarculaceae > Haloarcula > Haloarcula regularis. Next base: position 2,581,549 of record NZ_CP119794.1, on the reverse strand, counting down.
ATCTGAGCTCTATCTGGTCGCCGAGTACGGTCCGGAGACGGCGCATGATCGGTTCCGACCCCCAGCACCACGTGCACATCGGGTCGGTGAACTGGGTTATCGTAGGCCGCTCGTTCGCGGTTTCCGTCGAAGACATATGAGTGGCCACACCCCGCCAGGGGATATATCTCAGGCAAATTACAATAAATCAGGTTTAGTACGGGAAACTGGAGCCCGCCGGTGCTGTAGGTAGACCCTGAACCGTCCCGGATCGACACCCAGACACAGAAGTGGTCAGTCGGACCGCCCCCAATTACTGGCGGGATAATCGTCGTCTACATCACGTTCAAGTACGTTACTGAGGGGGAAGGGAAGGGCACGAGACAGCCGAGTGGGGTCTGTCAAGGGGCAATTGACCGCCCGCTCGGCTGCCACCAGGGGATGATGGGGGGGCGAGCATGTCGGATACTTTTCGGTGACCGCCTCCGACCGGCGGCTACCTGCACGTACTTGCCGGGGTGTAATCAAGCCCCCCAGCGTGTCTCTGACGCTGAAACACTGGGGGGTTGTGTCGGCGGGACAACCAGAGGGACGGCCGTCTCAGTTCCCGAAACGCTGCTCCCCGTATTACTATCCCGCCACCCGTTGGGCTAGATATGACCGACTTCGATGTCCGAGAGAGAACGGTTGCCCCGGTCGACGAAAAATTCCAGCGACCCGAGGCGGATCCAGCGCCGTCACAGCTCGATGTGGGTCTGGACCCCGAATCCAACCGAGCCACCGTGGTTCCGGATCGCCCTGAAGCCGACACGACAACTGCGTGGATCACTGCCGACGTCGAGGTGCTCATAGACGTTTCCGAAATGCAGTGAGAGCACGCTGTCGGCGGAACCTCGGTTGACATCGTTGGACCGCTCAGCCCGCTGGGAGCCGATAGCCAGATCAGCAGTGACGCCGGGGCGATCGACGGCGTCACAGCGACGACGCTACGCGTCGAATCCGGGCGATGCCGACAGTACTCGCCACCTGGGGTGTAGCCCCGCTACTCGTCAGCTATCGACGCTTCGCCGGCACGACTCGCTGGGGTACGTTGCGCGAACGCACCACTCCTTGCGGTGCTGCGGCGTCTGGACGCCGTGGTGACTCCGTACCATCAATTTACGGGGTTCGAGTGTCAGCTAGTATCTATGTTTGCAGGTGGCTCTCGCTCGTTTTCGTTCCTGCTTGTGGGGGCAGATCCGGACAGCGAGCTTCGGTCGGCACTGGAACAGGGGGCTGGGCTCTCACTCGAAACGAGCCCCACAGGAGAGACCCACGGAGACACAGCCACAGAGACCGATTGCCTGCTCGTAAGCAGCGGCCCGGGAGAGGACGATATCGTCGACATCGTGCAGCGATGGACGACTGAACAGCCGACCACACCGGTCGTCGTCCTGGGGGAGCGTGACGACGAGGAGTCCGTCGGGGACGTACTGTCGGTCGGTGCGACAGCGTGGCTTCCGCGCGGACTGGCCGAGACAGCCCCGAGCGTACTGGGAGAGCGCCTTCGGACAACCGTCGAACGAGAACACGCACAGACGAGCGCACGTGAGATATACGATAACGTCGGGGCGTCGCCATTCTCCACGATCCGGACTCGGGCGAGATGCTCCACGCAAACGAGACACTCTGTGAACTACTTGGCCACGATCGGGCCGAAGTAGAGTCGATGCGGCTCGGCGAGTTCACTGCTGATCTCCCCGGATACGACCACGAGTGGATAACGCAGGTCGTATCGAGTGTGACACAACAGGACGGGGAACTCGAGATCGAATGGCCACTCCAGACAGCCGAGGGTGGGGTCCGGTGGACAGAAGCGCGCCTGCGGACAGTCCACGTCGGTGGCCGTGAAGTAGTGCTAACGACGTCGGTGGACATCACCGAACGCCGCCGAGAGGAACGGAAGTACCGCCAGGTATTCGACAACGTCAACGACGTCATCTCCGTCCACGACCCCTGGAACGAACGGATCGTCGACGTCAATCAGACGATGACCGAGCTGACGGGATACAGCCGCGCGACGCTGCTGGAGATGGGTATCACCGGACTCAGCGTGTCCGATGCCGGCTTCGGGTCGGGAACACCCTACGAACGCCAGCAACGTGTCGCGGCGACCGGAGAAGCCGAGACCGTCGAGTGGACGATCGAAACTGCTGCCGGGGCACAGCGACGGTTAGAGACGAATCTGGCGCCGGCCACCATCGCGGGAGAGGACCGTGTCCTCGCCCTGTCACGGGATGTGACCGCGCGTACCGAGTACGAGCGACGGCTCGAACAGGAACGGGACCGCCGATCGATACTGTTCGAGAACAACCCCGACCCAGTCGTCCGGGTTCGGTTCGACGGGGACGACGAGCCGATCATCAAGGAGGTCAACCCCGCATTCGAGGCGGTCTTCGGGTACGCTGCCCAAGAGGTCGTCGGGGCGACTGTGGCCGAGATGCTCGTTCCGGAGGACGAACACGACGACTTCGACCGCTTCCGACGGCAAGCAGCGAGCGGTGACCGTGTCAACGCGACCGCACCACGGCAGACGGCGAGTGGAATCCGCGAGTTTCTCTTCAACGTAATTCACTTCGACGCTGGCCAGGGCGAGAGCGGCGTCGCCGATGCGTACGTCTGGTACACCGATGTCACGGAACGAAAGCGGCGCGAGCGAATGGTCCGCTCCCTCCACGAGTCGACCGAAGCCGTCCAGACTGCCGAGACGGCACAGGCCGTGTGCGAAGCCGTCACGGATGCCGTCAGGGACGTGCTCGACCTGACAGCGCCGACCTGCTGGCGTGAGACGGACGACGGCCCGGAACTGACTCCCGTCGTGCGTAGCGGTTCGGAGCGTGGTCTCACAGCAGGAGTTGACGGGTCCGACGTGATCGAGCCTGGTTCGGTTCCGTACGATGCGTATCAGGAGGAAGCGCTACGCGTGATCGAACCTGATACGGGCCCCGGGAACGAGCAAGCCCCGGAGACAGCGCTGATCCCCCTCGACGGTCACGGTCTCGTCACGGCAGCAGCACCGGAACCCAGGCACATCGACGCAGTCACGCTCGATGCCGCGCGGATTCTCGCCCGACACGCGACGACGGCACTCGATCGAGTCAAACAGGCTCAGGAACGCCGCGAAAGTGAGCGTCGATTCCGTCTCATCGCCGAACATATCGACGAGATCGTCTATCTCACGACGGCCGACTTCTCCGAGATGCTGTACATCAACCCGGCGTACGAGGAGATCTACGGACGGCCTGTCGAGGAGCTCTACGAGGAGCCGACATCGTTCATCGACGTCGCTCACCCGGACGACCGGGCGAGATACGAGGCCGACGTCCAGCGACTGATCGACGATGTGGCTGCCGGCGAGCCACAGGACACGTACGAAGGCCAGTATCGCATCGACCGGGACGGTGAGACGCGGTGGGTCGCAGTCACCCGATTCCCGATCCGGAACGAGCGTGGCGACGTCGACCGCGTCGTCGGCCGCGTCACGGACATCACCGAGCGAAAGCGCCGCGAGCGCGAGTACGAACAGATCTTCGAGATGGCCGGCGACGGAATCGTCGTCCACGACCCGGAGAGCGGTGACGTGGTCACCGCCAACCGACAGGTCGCCGACCTGTTGGGCTACGATCGTGATGCGTTCATCGAGCGACCGTTATCGGAGTTCCAGGCCACGGACGAGGGAGCCACTGCTGTGGAAGCCAGACGACTGATCCAGGAGTCCGCCCGTGAAGGCGGACAGGAATTCGAATGGGCCCTCGAGACGGCCGACGGTGAGACAGTATGGGTCCGAGCCAGACACGAGCTGGGCGAGATCGCGGGCGAGCAACGCATTGTCGCACTTCTGCACGACATCACCGAACGCAAGCGCCGCGAGCGCGAGTACGAACAGATCTTCGACGGTGTCACCGATTCGATCACGGTCCACGATCCTGAAACGGCAGAACTCGTCGACGTCAACGAGACGTTCTGTGACATGCTGGGCTACGACCGCGAGGAGATACTGGAGATGGGAGTCGCTGGATTCAGCGCGGCCGACCGGGGCTATACGATCGACCGCGCGAGGGAGTTCGTCGAGACGGTCCTCGATTCCGACGGGCCCAGACAGACGGAGTGGGCCGTCGAGACCAGCGACGGGGAGATCCGCTGGCTGGAGGTGAAAGGGACGAGTATCGAACTCAGTGGGGAACAGCGGTACGTCTCGCTCAACCGGGACGTCACGGATCGACGCCGTAGCGAACGAAGACTCCGTGCAGTCCTCGATCGGATCGACGAAGCGATCCTCATCACGCGTGCCGAGGCGATCACCTCCGGATCACGGGCCCCCGATTACGTGAGTTCCGGATACGAGGATATCTGGGGACAGTCTCTCGAGGAGCTCATCGAGGCGTACGACGAGGGATTCTTCAGCACGCTCCATCCGCAGGACGCAGACGCCTACCGGCAGTTCGTCGAGGACATCGTCGCGGATGTTCGAGCGGGAACGGCGACCGAGAGCTACTCCAGGGAGTACCGAATCAGTCGACACGATGGCGCGACCCGCTGGGTCAAGTCGGACTACTATCCGACTGAGTGGGACGATGGCCAGACGCGGCTCGTAATCGTCAGCCGGGACGTCACCGAGCGGAAACGGCGAGAGCGCCGTATCGCCTCGTTCGACGACGCGACCGATGACCTCGCCACGGCGAACACACCCGAAGAGGCGACGCGGATCGCTGTCGAGGCGGCTGCCGAGACCCTCAATCTCCCTGCGGTCGGGGCCTTCCTGTACGACGACGATGAGGGAGTCCTCAGACCGGAGGTGCTGGCTGGTCACCTCCCGTCAGACATGGCGAACGAGCCCATCGGTCCCGGTTCGAGCCCACTCTGGGAGGGATTCGCGGCCGGCACGAGCGTCACATCCGACGGGGGCGAACAGAGACCGGGCGCTCACAGTGAACAAGCCGACTCCGGATCCACGACAGGACTGGCGGATCTCTCGGCATGGCGCGCGCTCTCGCTGGGGAGCCACGGTACCCTCCTCGTGGGCACTCGCGACGGATCGTTAGGTGCGGAGTCGGTGCAGGCCGCCCACGTGCTCGCCGCGACGCTTGAGGCAGCACTCAATCATCTCGAAGGCAAGCGACGGCTCGCCGCTCGAGAGGCGGAACTGCGGACACAGACAGAGCGAGCGGAGCTGCTGGACCGCATCGCTCGCCTCACACAGCGGGTCGAGGCCGCGATCACCGAAGCCTCGAGCAGTGCCGACGTTGAACAGGCAGTCTGTGAACGCCTCGTCGATACGGGCCCGTACGATCTGGCGTGGATCGGCGGCGTCGACGCCGGATCCGACCGTCTCGTACCTCGCGCTGTCGTCGGGACGACGGCCCAACACGTTGACTCAATGGATCTGACGACGGCGGGTGAGACTGTGGATCCACACCCCGCAGTCGAGGCCTGGACGAGCGACCAACTGCAGGTAGTGGACTCGCTCGTCGCCGACGGGCCAGCAGACGACTGGCGGCGGATCGGTCTCTCCGAGGGGTACCAGTCCCTCTGTGCGGTCCCGCTGACATACGACGACATCACGCGTGGCGTGTTGACTGTGGGCGCCGAGTCACCCAACGAGTTCGGCGAGCGCGAACGGGACGTCCTCTCCCAGCTTGGCACCAGCATCGCAAACGCGCTGGCGGCGATCGAGCGCCGCCGAGCCCTCGAGTCCGACGAGACCGTCGAACTTGAGTTCCGCGGTGAGGGCGAAGGGCTCCCGTTCGCGCAGGCGGCGACCGAAGCGGACTGTCGTGTCAGGCTCGAACGGACCGCTGCTGGACAGGAGGGAACCACGAGCCTGTATTTCAGTTTCGAAGGCGATGGACCGACCGACGTGGTCGAGATCGCCGAACAGCGCCTCCCCGGGACAGTCGACGTCGTCACTGACGGGTCGGAATCGACCCTGGTCGAGGCGCATGCGACTGACTGGTTTGGCTCCCCGATCGCCGAGTACGGGGGTATTCTCCGGGAGGCTGTCGCAGATCCGGACGAGACGACCATCCTCGTCGAGGTCCCGCGAGAAGCGGATGTCCGCTCGTTTGTCGAACGGATTCGGGACGTTGCCCCGTCGCTTGCACTCACCGCCCAGCGTCAGCACCAGCGCCGGGACCGGACACCGTCCGAGCTGAGCGAGCAGGTCCGAACCGCGCTCACCGACCGGCAACTCGAGGTGGTCCGAACGGCACTCTCCGCGGGGTACTTCGAGTGGCCCCGTGAACACGACGGGAGCGAGGTCGCGACTCGGCTGGATATCACACAGCCGACGTTCAACAAACACCTCCGTCTCGCAGAGCAACAGACGTTCGAACTGCTATTTGGCGATGGAGACTGACTACCGGGACTGATCAGCGGGGCTGGCTCCGTCCGACTGGATCGCCCGGAGCCGACTATCGAGGAACGAGCCCAGCGCCAGTTGTCGGAGTTCAGCGACCCGCTCCAGTACCGTCGGGGCCGATTCCAGGGCCGGGTAGGCGTGGTCTCCCCTCGTTTCGCGGACTGTCCGTCGAAGCGCGCCGAGCCGCTGGGAGCGCTGGCGCGTGTACGCATCGATCACGTCCGACACCGGGCGGGCCTCGCGCATCAGTTCGGAGAGAAATCCGAGCCCACTCTCGATGCCGAACCAGGGCGAAAACCCGGTCGCTGGCACCGTCGGATAGGCCGCTGTGCCACAGGCCACTACCCGATCGGTTCCCCACCGTATCCGGTCGCTGTCGCCACAGTCGACGCACTGTCGAACCCTCGTTGACTCCCACTCATCCGCTGGGGGGAGGTCGATCCGGGTCCCGGGGACACCCTCGTCGGTCAGGGCGTGGAAGACGTCGCCGGGCGAGGTCGAAGCAACTGGTGTCCGAGGGATCGTGAGACGGACGAGCGTGTCCGCGCCGCCAGCGACGGGGAGCCGTTGTGCGACGGCGTTCGAATACCAGACCTCCCGAACCTGCGGCGAGTCGACTGTCTGCGTGTCGACCACCGCCTCGTACTGTGCCAGCGTCGCTGGGTCTGACGTCTCGGTGCGCGCCAGACGATGCGCCACGCCGTCGGGAGTGGCATCGACGAGCACGTCGAACCACTCCGTGATGCCATCCTCGAACGCGACTTCCAGCCCATCGTCTCGTGCCGAGAGCGCGGCGAGAGCGCGATCCGTGCTGCGCTGTCGATCCGGAAGCGTCGCTTCGAGGGCGTCTGTGAGCCACGGCGTATCCACGACGACTGCGCCTGGATCGCCTCGACTGCTGGACACCGAACTGACAGACGACGGTTCCGCCGAGGCGCTGGCCTGTGTGAACGAGACACGCTGGACCGGAACTCCGTGATCGGACGAGGCTGTGTCGATCGCGAGCGTATCCAGGACCCGACACGCCGGCAGAGAGAGGAACGTCGCTCGCGACTCGATAGCGCCACCGGACTGGCACACGAGGAGTGGATCGTAGCCCTGCCGATGGAGCAAGCTGGTGAGTGTGAGCCCGACGACGGTATCTCCCACGACGAGTACCTGTCTATCGCGACGGGGGTCGCTGGCGTCGGTTTCCAGTAACCAGTTCTGCCACGAGACGCTGTCGGTAGTGTGTGTCTCCCGCGTGGTAGCTGGCTCGGCTCCCTCGTCAGTTGCGGGGGGAGCCGCCGAGTCCGGACACTGGCCGGCGGTCATCTCGCTGGACTCCCTCGCCGACTCGGACAGTAGCGGTGACTTGCGCTGCTGGGGATCGATGGGGCTAGGTAGCGTGTGAGGTGGCGACGCGGTTCGGAGGGCCGACGAATCCGCATACAGCTTTCCGATCGGTTCGCCTCGCATCTAAGTCCCCACGCCGTGTTTCACCGACCGCAACACCGGGTAGTGGCAGTGACGGCGATCCGTAGCCCGTGTCACAGAGCCACGACACAATACTACTAGCCAGGGGGTCCCTGGCGAGACAACGTCAGTTGACAGTAGGTTTGGGATGCTGTCGTGATACAGCCTTACGCAGAGCAGAAAATGTCAGCCACCCACACGACAGCTACCGAGGACGCAGAGGGGGGCACGGACACGCTCCCGTCGAGAGAGATTCTCACGCGACTCAACGCAGCATACGCACAGGATATCCTGGAGATGATCAGTACAGAGGCCAAGCCCGCGCGTGAGATCGCTGTCGAGTGTGGCGCCTCCCGGGCGACGGTGTACCGACGGTTGAATTCCCTCAAGGAGGCAGGACTCGTCGAGACGGAGATGCAGTACGATGGCAATGGTAATCACCGGACCGTGTTCGAAACGAACTTCGAATCGCTTGCCCTGGAGATGACCGTTGACGGACTCACGGTGACGTTTAGCGGCGCCGGTGGAGGCCACTCCTCGACCGGGTCGCGGCCATCGGCCGCTGGTGACTGATAACGGTTGCAGTGTTCGGGGGGTCGTGGGGCGGGGTGCTAGCGTCCTGCTCGTTCACCACCAGACGCGGCGTCAGTCGTCACCGTTCGCCAGCCTGCCTACCGTGGGAGAAGTCGTGTTGGTCTCGACGGTGACGGTCCGTTCGTGACCGCCGGCGACGAGGACCAGCGGGGCCCCAGCCGGAGCGAAGACGTCCATCTCGACGCCTTTTTTCGAGTACCACTGCTCGACGACGGTTATGAGGTTCGCCTCGAGAAGGTTCTCGACGTGATAGCCGACGTTCTGGATGGAGGTGTCGACCCGTTCAGCAAGTTCCGATTGCGTCGCCGGGTCTCGATACAGTTCTGCCAGCACGGCCCGGCTGATGTCTGATCCGAGCGTGGAAAATACTTCGTCGGCGTCCTCGTCGTCGAGGGTGACGACCCGGGAATCCGGATCCGGGCGATCAACGAGTGGTTTCTGTGGGAGCAGGTGACTCATACACCGGTGTTGGGTACCACCCAACTGAAACGATTCCACTACATCTGTCGATACCGCTGCCGGAGGCGGGCTATACTACTAGCCGCTACCGTGGTCATCGACTGGTCGAGTGAGGGCCAGCCGTGCGTAGCGAGGGAACCATTGTCACCGATCTACGTTCCCCATGATTGTCGAGGCTCCCCAGCGTCGCGACGAGGGCAGCGACGTACCAGACATCCGGGAACACGAAGCGACAGCTCGAACGGTACGAACCCAGATCGCTGAACAGGGCAGGCCGACCTCGCAGAAGCCGGGAGTGCAGTTCACACAATCGTTCGATGAACGAGTTTTTCACCATCGGCAGGGTACTCGTCAGTGGTGGCGATGACGAGATGTTACCCCCGCAGAGCCCTTTGTGAAGATAGCTTTCCCTGAGCCACCACCTCTCCGAAGCGTCGATAGAACCTAGTACTAGATATCTGGGTAGCCTCGCTCAGCCCCGTGTGATGAGAGCGGATTCGACCGAGCCACCTCGATGCAGCACTGAGCGACAGCCCCGTCGGTTCGCTCAGAACGGCGCTTCTGGTCCCTCGTCGCCCGCACTCGCGTCGGCCGTCTCGAGCGGGCCGTCCCACCCATCGAGGCCGGGAGCGAAGCTCTCGACGTCACCGTCGAAGCCTTCGTAGGAAGCGATGAGGCGGGCGGCCTGGACGCTCGACTCGCCGTGCGGACAGACGGTCACGACGTGGTCTGTGCCTGCGAACCGTTCCACGTCGCCGACGAGCGTGGGAAAGGGCACGTTCTCGCTGCCGGGGATGTGGCCGCGTGCGAAGGCGGCCGGCGAGCGGATGTCGACCACGCGGACGCCGTCTCGAGCGAGGAGCGTCTTCAATTCATCGAGGCCGATTTCACCGTCCATGTGGCGTCGATAGCGGTCGATACCTAAACGGTCTTCGGACTACACCAGCCCGTCGGCCCGGGCGAGCAAGAGCGGGGTCAGGGCGTTCTCCATGGGCGGTCCGTCGGCCCGCGCCCGGGACAGCGCCGCGTCGACGGGCGCGGTGACGGTCTCGATGTCCTCGCCGTCCTCCGGGTCGGGGTCGCCGGGCGTGAGGTCCGTCGCGACGAAGACGTGGCGGTAGTACCGGAGCCACCCCGACGGGACGTAGGACTCGACGTGGGTCAGCGTCCCGGCGCGGTAGCCGGTCTCCTCTTCGAGTTCGCGACGGGCAGCCACGCGTGGGGACTCGTCGGGTTCGACGCCGCCGGTCGGCAGTTCCAGCGTGCGGGTGCGGTGTCGGGGGCGGTACTGCTCGACGAAGAGGAGGTCGCCGTCGACGACGGCGACGACCGTCGCGGCGTCGGCGGGGTCGAGCCAGTAGTAGTCGGCGTGCTCGCCCGACGGGCGCTCGACGACGTCGTGGCCGGCCTCGAAGAAGGGGGTGGTCCAGGTGACGGCCGTCTCGTGGACCGGCCACTCGGGGTCGTCGGTCGTCCAGGGCGGGCGGTCGGTCACAGGAGGCCCTCGGCGCGCGCCAGCAGGACCCCCTCGATGGTGGCGTCGTTGGCGGGTTCGCGCCGGGCGACCTCGAGCGCGTCCTCGACGGGGACCGTCGTCACCTCGAGGAACTCGTTGCTGTCCAGGTTCGTCTCGACCGGTTCGAGGCCCTCGGCGAAGACGATGCCACGGCGATGACGCAACACGCCGGTCGAGCAGTAGAAGTCCTCGAGCAGGGAGACGCCCGCAGGGTCGAAGCCGGTCTCCTCGCGGAGCTCGCGCGCGCCGGCGGTCGTGTAGGACTCCCCGTCCTCGACGATGCCGGCGGGGAGTTCCAGGCACTGCTCGCGGATGGTCGGGCGGAACTGGTCGACCATGACCAGTTCGTCGCCGGTCGTCGCGACCACGACGACGGCGTCGGGCAGTTCGGCCCAGTAGTAGTCTTTCTCCGAGCCGTCGGGCTGGCGGACGCGGTCGTAGCCGCCGGTGTACCAGCCGGTCTCGTACTCTGCCTCGGACTCGACCACGGGCCACTCGTGGGGCGGGTCGCGGCTCATACCGACTGTGTGACCGCGACGTGGTAAAGCGTGCCGTTGTGCCGGACCCGGACCTGCTCGCCGTCGGTCGCGGCGGGGTACTGCTGGCTGAGGGCGGCGTGTTCGTCGAACGGCGAGTGGGTGAACGCGCCCTTGAGTCCGACCGGGCCCCGCCAGTAGGGCCCCGACCGGCCCGCCTCACCGGCCGTCGCGTTCGACAGCGCCGCCGTCGTGAACGGGTAGATCTGGGCGTCGACGGCGGTGCTGTTTACCGCGGTCACGTTTGCGGCCTGGTCGTCGGCGGGCGTCGCGACGACGTAGAAGGGGTCGCCGGACTTGAGCAGGCTCGGGACCGCCCAGCGCCAGCAGGAGGACGAGCACCACCGCGAGGCCGACCAGGAGGTCGCGCGTGACCCGGCGCATCAGACGACCCCGTCGTAGATGCGACCGAAGGCCTGACGCCGGAGCGTCCCGACGGCCGCGCGGCGCTCGCCCTGGAAGGTCGCGGCGACGGCCCGCCCGGCGAAGGGCGCGGCGTGCCAGGCCACGTTGTCGACGTTCTGGGCGCCGACGACGGTCACCTCGAGGTCGGCGTCGGCCCGCCAGTCCTCGAACTCCGCGCGCGTGCCGACGGTCACCGCGAGCGACTCCGCGAAGAGGACGTCACGCGCGGTCTCGACCACCTCGCCGGTGACCCGCTGGCGGTACTCGTCAGCGTCGAGTCCCATGGCCTTCGCGACTTCCTTGACCACGACCTGTGCGGTCGGACCGAGCGCCTCGTAGCGGTCGCGCGCCGCCTCGGCCGTCGTCGGCGAGAACTGCCCCTCTGTCTCCATAGGCGCGGCTAGGACCTCGCGGGACTATTCGGTTTCGTCTCCGGACCGGTCGTCCGTGGCTCCGTCGGCCGGCCGTCCACTGTCTGTCCCCTCGTCGTCACGGAGCATCGCCTCGGTCAGGTCACGGGCCTCCGCGAGGACGTCGCGGTCGGCGTCCGAGAGCGAGCGCTGGTCGTGGCCGTGCTCGGCACCGTGCCCGTGGCCCTCGTGCCCGCCGGTCGTGTCCTCGAACACCTGTGGGTAGTCGGCCTCGCTGGCGTAGTCGACGACGACGTCGGCGAGGCCGGCCTCGCCCAGCTGACCCCAGTCGGGGACGTGCTCTTCGAGCCACGCCTCGTGGTCGTCACCGCCCGTCAGCGCGGTGAAGGCGAGGTGGTTCGCGAGGTGCTCGGCGTCGGCCTGTGGCTGGTCACACACTGGACACGCGTACCCCATCGTGTCGTATCCCTGGGGCCGGAGACCTAAATCTGGCCTGGTCCGCGATGACGCTCAGAGCAGGCGGACCATCACGAGCGCGTCGTTCCCGTTGCTGTAGTAGTTCGGGATGGTCTTGCGGTGTTCGAAGTCGAACTGCCGGTAGAGCCGGCGAGCGCCGTGATTGTCGGCCCGGACCTCGAGCTTGACCGACCCGGCGCCGGCCGCAGAGAGGACCGCGATGGCGCGGGACAGGAGCGCCGTCGCCACCCCTTGCCGGCGGCACTCGGGGCGAACCGCGAGGTCCTTGACGTGCCCCAGCGGCGTGCCGTGGTTGGGGACCGTGTCGGCGATGACGTACCCCGCGACCGCCGGCAGGACCTCGTCGTCCGTCTCGGCGACCAGGAATCCGGGTTCGCCCAGATAGCTCTCGAGCGCGGAGAACGGCCAGGGCTGGGGGAACGCGGACTGCTCGAGGCGGTGGATCTCGAGCAGGTCCGCCCGCCGGGCCTGACGGATGGCGGGCACCTCGACGGCGTCGTCGGGCGCGGTCGTCGTCACGTCACGACGTAGGACGGGTGCCTACATAGATGTTGTCGCCGGCCGGAGCACCACGGCGCCGGAGCGTCGTTCTCACGGTTGATATTCAGATGAGGGAGGTGAATACGATACTGCGGGCCGCAAGATTGATACGTATCACCGTCGAAACTCAGAGTGCACCCACTTTGGGTGCCACCACCCCCACCCCCACCCCTCTTTCAACACCCCCCTTTCGAACGAATGCGTGGGACGGTGTACCCCGAGCGACGGCCGCTCAGCGACGGCACTTGCTGTGTTCACCGGCCAGTGGCGCGGACCGGCGACAGACCGCGAGCCGACGGCAGCGAGCGACGGACCGGTGGCTCCGGGGTCGGCCGGCGAAAAATGCGGTGGTTCGACGTCCCGTCAGTCGTCGGCGGGCGCGGCGCCGCCCTCTTCGTGCTGGGCCTTCGTGTGTGACAGCTTGCCACCGGCGGCGAGGATTTCACGCTCGCGCGGCGAGGCGTCCAGCGTCGCGGTCGCCTCCCAGTCGTCGTTGATGCGGATGGTGAACTCCTCGGCGCCGTCGCGGACAGCCTCGGCGACCTCGTCGACGATCTGGATGTCGTCGCCCTGCTCGATGGCCTCGTAGGTCTCGGAGTCGATCTCCAGGGGCACGATGCCGAAGTTGAACAGGTTCGCCTTGTGGATGCGAGCGAAGCTCTGAGCGAAGACCGCCTCGATGCCGAGGTACATTGGACACAGGGCCGCGTGCTCGCGCGAGGAGCCCTGGCCGTAGTTCTCGCCGGCGACGAGGACGCCGCCGTCGGCGTCGAGCGCGCGCTGGGCGAACGTGTCGTCGACGCGCGAGAGCGTGAACTCCGACAGTTTCGGCACGTTCGACCGGTACATCAGGATGTCCTGCGTGGCCGGGATGATGTGGTCCGTGGTGATGTTGTCCTCCATCTTCAGGAGGGCCTCACCGCCGACCTCGGACTCAAGCGGGTCCTTCAGCGGGACGTCGCCGATGTTCGGGCCCTTGATGAGCTCGTCGTCGACGGCCTCGTCGGGCGCGATGAGATCGGACTCGGAGTTGCCGATGTACGAATCGGGCATCTCCAGGCCGGGGGCCTCCAGGTCGCCCAGCTCGTCGGCGAGGTTGCGCGGGTCGACGATCTCGCCTTTGAGCGCCGCGGCGGTGGCGACCTCCGGCGAACAGAGGTAGACGTTGTCGTCCTCGATGCCCGAGCGGCCCTCGAAGTTGCGGTTGAAGGTCCGCAGCGACACGGAGTCCGAAGCCGGAACGTGACCGATGCCGATACAGGCACCACACGTCGCCTCGGAGAAGTTGACGCCGGCGGCCATCATCTCCGCGGTCCAGCCCTCGCGGGCGAGCATCTCGGAGGCCTGCTTCGACCCGGGAGCGACGATCATTTCGGTCTTCTTGTCGATGTTGCGCCCCTCGAGCATCTTCGCGGACGGGAGGATGTCCTCGTAGGCGCCGTTCGTACAGGAGCCGATGATGACCTGTTCGACGTCGACGCCCTCGACCTCGCTGACGGGCACGACGTTGTCGGGCATCGACGGCTCGGCGATGAGCGGCTCCAGCTCCGAGAGGTCGACGACGATCTCGTCGTCGTACTCGGCGTCCTCGTCGGGGGCGACTTCCTCGTAGACGTCGCCGCGACCGAGTCGTTCGAGGTAGTCTTTGGTGTTCTCGTCCGTCGGGAAGATGGAAGAGGTGGCGCCGAGCTCGGTCCCCATGTTGGTGATGGTAGTCCGCTCGGGCACCGAGAGCGTCTCGACGCCGGGACCGGTGTACTCGAGCACCTTGCCGACGCCGCCCTTGACGGTCAGGCGACGGAGCAGCTCTAAGATGACGTCCTTCGCGGTCGCCCACTCGGGGAGCTCGCCCTCGAGACGGACGTTGACGACCTCGGGCATGTCGATGTAGTAAGCGCCACCGCCCATCGCGACGGCGACGTCGAGCCCGCCGGATCCGATGGCGAGTTCGCCCAGGCCACCGGGAGTCGGAGTGTGGGAGTCCGAGCCGAGCATGGTCTTGCCGGGCGCGGCGAAGTTCTCCTTGTGGACGTTGTGACAGATCCCGTTGCCCGGTCGCGAGAAGTGGGCCCCGAACGTGCCGGCCGCCGAGCGCAGGAAGCGGTGGTCGTCGGTGTTCTTGAAGTCGAACTGGTACGTCTGGTGGTCACAGTACTGGGCGGCCAGTTCCGTCTGGACCTCCTCGAGGCCCAGCGCCTCGAACTGCAGCCAGACGAGCGTCCCGGTCGTGTCCTGTGTGAGCACCTGGTCGATTTCGATCCCGATCTCCTCGCCGGGTGTCAGCTCCCCTTCGACGAGGTGGTCGTCGAGAATCTTTTCCGTGAGTGTCTGTCCCATAACAGTTCGACAATCGACGGCGCGCGCGTATAAATCCCGCGTATCCCTCCCTATTTTGCGTGCAGTTTCTCCCGCGGCCGTCCGGCGATTCAGCGTAGCGAGGACCGGCAAGCCTATCGGTCGGCCGGTCGGACTGGCGGTATGTTCAAGAGCGGGCCGTTCGTCGCGGAGCGACTCGACGGACTTCGAGACGCGCAGGTCCAGCCCAACGGCGTCGACCTGACGCTCGAGGCGGTCTACGAACAGGTCGAACCGGGTCGCATCGAGCGTGGCGGGAAGACCATCGGCGAACGTCGCGAGTGCGAGGCCGACGACGGCGTCTACCACTTAGACCCCGGCGGCTACGTCGTCGAGTACGCAGACCGGGTCGTCGTCCCGGAGGGCCACGTCGGCTTCCTCTACCCGCGCTCGTCGCTGCTTCGAAACTCCTGCATGCTGAACACGGCAGTCTGGGACGCGGGTTACGAGGGGCGCGGGGAGGGACTGCTCGAGGTGCATCACCCGGTCGAACTCGAGACGGGCGCCCGCATCGCCCAGCTCGTGCTTGCCGAGGCCGCTCACGAGGGGACCTACGAGGGGTCCTACCAGCACGAGAACCTGGACTGAGGCTGCGGGGGCGGTCCAGAGTCGTCCCGGCCCGAACGTGTTGTTTCATTGACGAGGTTTTATGGCGGTTCCCATCCCACAGAGGAACATGATAGTCGATTTTCACGTCCCGGCCTCGTTTCTCCACCACACGGCCGTCGAGCTCCCGGAGGCGTCGGTCCGCATCCGGCAGCTCCACTGTGCCAGCGACGGGTGCCGGACGGCGGTCGCGTTCGGGTCGGTCGACCGCGGGAGCCTGGAGGCGGCGCTCGCGGCCGACGAGAGCGTCGGCGGGATGACCCACGTCTCGACGACGCGCCCGGGCCACCTGTACTCGCTTGACACCCAAGACCACGTCGTGACGACGATGGGACGGGGCCTCGTTAGCGGGAACAGCGTCTTCGAGGGGGCCCGGCGGCGGGACGACTCGTGGGCCGTCAGGGCCCAGTTCCCGAACAAGGGGACGGTGCTCGCGTTCAGGGACGAACTGGCCGACAGCGGCGTCGACGTCGACATCCAGTCGTTCATCGAGGACGCCGAGGTGCCGACCCAGTACGGCGTCACCGATCCCCAGCGGGAGGTGCTCTTGCTGGCCCTGGACGAGGGGTATTTCACCGTCCCGCGGGAGGCCTCGCTGTCGGACCTCGCTGACGACCTCGGCATCTCGAGTCAGGCGGCTTCCGAGCGACTACGCCGCGGGACGCGCTCGTTGCTCGAGAACACGCTCGCGAACGGCAAGGGGCGACTGGTCGAGTCACCCCTGCGGTAGCCACGCTCGCGCGGCGGGGCGTAGCGGCCGACGTCGGAAAGCGACGACACACAGACGGTCTGCCGGACCCGACCACCTTTACTCGTGGCCTGCCACAGTCGGGCCATGACGCGCGTCGCGCTCATCGCCCACGACGACGAGAAACCGGAGATGATAGATCTGGTCCAGGAGTACGAGAACCTCCTCTCGACGTTCGAGCTCGTCGGGACCGGCACGACCGGCCAGCGCATCATGGACGAGACGACACTCGACGTCGAGCGAAAGCAAAGCGGACCCATCGGCGGGGACGCACAGGTCGGCGCCGAGGTGGCCGACGGGGCGATAGACGCCATCGTCTTCCTCCGGGACCCGCTGACCGCTCAGCCCCACGAACCGGACATCACGGCGCTGTTGCGCATCTGTGACGTCCACGACGTGCCGATGGCCACGACCCGGACGGCGGCGGAGTTCGTCCTCGACGGCCTCGAGCGCCGCGGGTCGGCGTGACCGCCGCAAGGGCTACTATCGTCCGGTCCTCACGGACAGGTGTGACACGACGTGCCATCGAACGCGGATTCGAACGCTACCTCGCGGACCTCGTCGAGGAGACGTACGAGGCCTTCGACGTGGCCGCCGTCATCCGGGGGTCACGGGGCGGGGGGAGCAGGGTCGCGAGCAAACTGCTGAAACAGCCGCCCGCTGGAGCGCCACGTCGTCCGGCCGAAGCTCACAGCGTACGAGCGGACCATCAGTCGACAGTTCGAGACGGTCGTCGACTACGCGGCGGGTGACGCACCCTTCGAGACCTACGCCGACGAGATTCTGGCCCAGGACATCTACTGGGACGCCCTGCGCGAGGGGGTCCGGGGCGAGCGCCGACAGGCGGTTCGTGACCGGTTGCTGGCCCGCCAGCGCGCCTTCGGCGACGACATCGCCCCCGTCGTCGACGCCGGGAGCGACGAGTTCGTCGCCGCCGTCGCCGAGGCCTACGACCGGTCGGCCGCCGTCGACCTCCTCGAGGAACACCTGGCGTTCAGCGCGCCGCTCCACGAGGAGCGAAGCGCCTTCGCCTTCGAACTGGACATCGACCCCGGCGACGTCCTGGGCGGCCTCGCACGGGCGCTCCCGTCGTTCTCGGTGGAGTTTACCGACGAGGCGCTGCGGTCGATGCGCCGCGCCGAACGGCAGGTCATCCCCCAGGCCGTCGCGGAGATAGAGGGGGCCTACCAGTCGTGACTGGGCGGGCGGGAAATGGAGTGGAGTGGGACGGTCCCCCGCTGGCACGGCGCGGGACCGTCAAAGTACGCGATAGAGGAACGATGGGGGTCACCCCATCTCGTGCTGACTGACGTCCTCTGACTGACACGGCAGGCGCAGTTTGGTCCGGACGGAGCCCGGTTCGTGACTCCGAACTGGCATGTGCATGACAGCGAACCCCGCGAGCACGTCGGCCCGACGGGGTCGCCGACCCAACCTCCTGCCAGTCTCGATATATCGCATCGCGTGGTAAATAACCTACGAAATATGTTACTTCTATCCCGAGTGAATTCTTTCACCACCCCTCAGCGTCCAGCAAGTCGAGAAACCGACGGTACGACGGGCGGCAAATAGTACGTATTCCGATACGTTCTCGGGCGAGCGGCTCCACGCCAGTGGCCGTCGTCGGACGGTCCGGTTGCCGGACTCGGCGTGGCGCCCCGGCGCGACCCGGTCTCTCAGGGCAGCGAGTCGGTGGCGGTGGCGACCAGCGTCGGGTCGTAGGTCCAGAACCCGCGGTACCGGTCCGGACTGTACTCCTCGGCGACGAGGCCACAGGCCTGGAGGGCGTCCCCGCCGCCGTCGAACAGGAGAAACCAGTACCGGCCGACACCGTCGGCCGGGCCCGTGTGGAGGGCCAGTGGCCCCGGGTCGAAGTCGTCGTCGACCGTGTCCGCCCCCAGGTAGACGTGCACGTCGAGATCGGTCGTCGCGGCCAGCTCGCGGTACAGCTCGCGCTGGCGCTCGAACGCCCGTCGGCGCTGGAACCCGACCCGGAGCGTCCCCCGACCAACCCGCCAGGCCCGGTCCTCGATCTCGCGGGCGGTCGCGAGCAGCTGTCGGCGGTCGAGCGAGACGAACAGCGTGTCGTCGAGCAGGTCGAAGACGGCCCGGTATCCGGGATCGGCTTCGTCCAGCTCCCACGGCGGGTGGACGGTCGGCGTGAGGAACGAGAGCAGGTCCTCGAGCGCGATGGCACCGAGGAAGTCGTCGCCGCCCCGGACGACAACGAAGCCGGCTGGGACGGCCGCCGGTGACTGGCGCACCAGCACCGACGCGTTCCGCGTCGAGAAGCGCTCGGCGGCTCGGTCCCGGCGTCGGTCGGCGTGTAGATGACGATGGTCTTCCGGGCGTCGGCGACAGCGTCGAGAAGCGAGTCGAACGGCATGCTCGGCACTCACCCGGTGGGTCACTCGGTCTGCCGACCGCTCCGGTCGAGGACCCGTTCGTACTGTTCGGCAAAGCGGATGGCGTGCTCGACGGGGTCGGCGAGCGACTGGAGCTGGACCTCGCCCTCCCGGTCGTCGAACGCCACGAGGCCCATGTCGTCCAGCAGCGGCAGGTGCGCGTGGACGAGCTCGATCTTCACCTGGGCCCACTCGTCGGGGCCGGACGGGCCGTCGATGGTGGTCTGCCACCCGACGATGATGTCGGTCAGTTCGTCGACGGAGATGTTCGGCCGGTCGAGCAGGATAGCGAGAACGTGACAGCGACGGGGGCCTGCCAGCGCCTTGAACAACTGAGACGGGAGTGGAGCCACGTCGTCACCAAGCTCCCAGGAGTCCGACCCAGACAGGAGGTCGGGACCGTCACGTTCTCGCTTCATCAGTGTGGTAATAAATTTGACGACCGACGGCTTATACCTTACCCCCACAGCGTCAGAGGTTCGAGAACGCGGCTTCGACGTACTCCCCGGTTTCGGCGACGATATCGGCCATCGCTTCGTCGTCGGGCGCCATCCCGACGAGGCGCGCGATCCGCATGATGCTGACGTGGTAGACCGCCTGGACGCCCGGCTGTTCCTCCCAGACGACGACGTTGCACGGGAACAGCCCCCCCGATTCGGTTGTCGGAAGCGTCCAGTGCCTCGTCGGCGACGGCCGGGTTGCACGCCCCGAGCACGTAGTAGGGGTCCCGGCCGGCGTCGACCTTCTCGTTGAGGAGGTCCGAGGCCGAAAACTCCACGGGGAAGCCAAAACCGGCGTCGGCGAAGGCCTCGCGGACGTGGTCGACGGCCGCCTCGTGGTCCATCTCGAGGGTCGCGCGCTTCTCGCCGATGTCGTCTGCCGCGAGCGCAGTCGGGTCGATTGGGAGCGTCATCGTCCGAGATGTCGTTCGAGTGTCTCAAAACTGTTTGGCTGGCCTGCGCGCGAAACGGGGCCGGCGGACCCGTCCCCGCACCGGTCGATGGGGAATACGTACAAAACCGTACACGACGTAGGCCGGGCCATGTTCGAAGTCATCACCGCGCGCCAGCTCGCAACGATGCTCGACTCCGGGACCACGTTCACGCTCGTGGACACGCGCCCGCGCGAGAGCTACGAGGCGTGGCACGTCCCGGGCGCCGTGCACTTCCCGTTTGGCCCGACCGAGGAGCTCACCGAGAGCCGACTGCCCGAGCTGACCGCCCTGGTCGGGTACGAGGACCCCGTCGTGACCATCTGCGGGAAGGGCGTCACGTCGGCGAACCTCGCGGTGAACTTAGACCGGCAGGGCTTCGACGAGGTGTTCGCCGTCGGCGGCGGGATGCGCGAGTGGTCGGAGCTGTACGAGACGGCCTCCACCGAACCGGACGACGACCTGGTCGTCGTCCAGTTCCAGCGCCGGGCGAAGGGGTGTCTCTCCTACCTCGTCGGGTCGCGCACAGCGGGCGAGGCCGTCGTCGTCGACGCCGGCCGGCACACCGACCAGTACATCGTGCGGGCGGCGGAACTGGGGCTGGACATCACCCGGACGCTCGACACGCACGTCCACGCCGACCACGTCAGCGGCGGCCGGGAGCTGGCCGATCGACTGGGCGTTCCCTACCACATGGGCGCCGAGGCGAGCGAGCGCGACGTCGCCGTCGACTACGCCCCACTCGCCGACGGCGAGTCGGTCCCCGTCGGCGACCGCGAGCTGACCGCGCTGTCGACCCCCGGTCACACCTCCGAACTGACGAGCTACCGACTGGGGGATCAGGCCGTCTTCACCGGCGACGCGCTGTTCGTCGACTCGCTGGGCCGGACCGAGCTCCAGTTCGGCGAGGCGGGCGCCGCCGAGGGGGCGCGGATGGCCTACGAGACGCTCCACGACGTGTTCGGTGCCCTCCCCGAGGACCTGCTCGTCCTGCCGGGACACGTCGACGTCGACGCGGACGGCCGCTTCAGCGTCGGGGAACCGGGCGCTCTCGTCGGCGAGCGACTCGGGTCGGTCAGGGCGGACTGGACCTGTACGGCCTCGACGAGGCAACCTTCGTCGACCGGATGACCTCGACGGACGCCGAAAAGCCCGCCAACTACGAGCGCATCATCCGCATCAACCGGGGCGTCGAGACGCTCGCCGACCCCGTCGACGCCATCGACGTCGAGACGGGGCGCAACAACTGCGCGGTGTGACCGACCGGTAGTGCGAGCCGTGTGACATATTCACAACGCTTGTCGCCACTGACAGACCGGTCGCCTGCATTGACGCACAGCGTGACCAGAAGGGGCGAGCGAGGGCTGGCCGGCCGACGACGGGTCCAGCGCGTGCCCCCGTCACTCGCCCTCGTTGGGCCACCACCGGAAAGTGAGCGCGACGGAGGTGTCCAGCCCGAAGACGCCCGTCGCCTGCTCGATGCTCGCCCGCTGGGGACCGTCGAGGACGAACCGCTCGCCGCCGAGCTCGACGACCATCGTCCCGGTCTGCTCGTCGACGGCCGCCTCGAGTGCCTCCAGGTCGGCGACGAGTTCGGCCCGGTCGATGCTGTCGACGCTCTCGCCCTTCCGTCGTGGCACGCCCCCGAGTACCGGCGTGATGTCGACGTCGTTCGACCGGTTCGAGAGCACGGCGTTGATGGCCGCCCCCAGCAGGACGACCAGGCCGATGACGTAGAGCCAGGTCAGGAGCACGAGGATGCTGGCGATGAGGTTGCCGCCGGTGCCGCCGGCCTTGAACGTGGTAAAGAGCGCCTGGGCGACGGTGACGCCGACGGCGGCGAAGGCCGCGCCGGGGACGACCTCGACGAAGCCGACGTCGAGGTCCGGGAAGACGTAGTACATCGGGTAGAAGACGACGAAGAGACCCAGGACGGTGGCGGCGGCACGCGCCACCGCGAGACCGAGGCCGCCGCCGTCGAGCGCGATGAGGCGGCCGAGCAGACTCGTCGCGACGACGGCCAGGGCGACGGTGACGAGCAACAGGAGGCCGTCGCCGAGCTGGTCGGCGAAGGAGTTCTCGGCCTCGCTCTCGTAGATGTCCGAGAAGGCGGTATCGAGGCCCCGGAAGATGCGGAGCGCCCCCCAGACGAGGAAGGCCACACCGAGCACCGAGACGGAGGCGTCGGCCTCGGCGAGTCCCTGCTGGATGACGCCGCTGGCCTGCTCGGTCAGCACCGCCTCCATGATGCGGACGATCGACTCCGAGAGCGCGACGTTCTCCGTCCGCTGGACGATGGTGAGCAAGAGGAGCAAGAGCGGCAGTATCGAGAGGAAGGCGTGGTAGGCGATCGACCCGGCGAGGAAGGTCAGCTTCTCGGTGCGGACCTCGTGGACGATGGCCCGGAGTATCTCGGCGACGCGAGCACGACGACCTGACATGTCGGTGACGTTCGTCGGGTGGCCTCAAATACTCGCCGGCGGGACGGCGGTCGAACACACCGGATAGCGGTGCCCAGCAGACGCGCCCGGGGGGAAGTCAGTCGTCGGCCCCGGCGGTTGCATCCGGTGCGAGCCACCGTCGGCGTCACCGCGGGGCGAATTTTGGCGATCGCACCCCTCTCCGCCCGGAACGGGTGCGCGTCAGCCGTAGAGTTCGACCAGCTACGCGCCCACCGGTATCCCCGTCCGGTCGTCTTCAGCCCATGCGGGCCGGTCGACGGTCGTCTCGTTGACCGCAGAGACCCGCTGGCGGACGGTGACCAGCACGGGCTCGTCGTCGAAGGTCGCCCGGTAGCGGAAGACGGTCTCGACGACGAGGCCGTCGCGCCTGACCGTCAGCCAGGCGGTGCCGTTGTGACGGTCCGGGAGCGCGACGGGGACCGCTGGCCACGAGAGGCTGATCGGCGTCGTCGACCGGAGGACTACCCCGTCCGCGCCCGCCCGCACGACCCGGTAGTCGGCCGCGTCGAGGAGGCGGCCGGGGAGCGCCGGCCCGAGTTCGTGGAACGCGGGGGGGTTGGGGTTGCGCTGGGTGAGGACCTCCTCGCGGTCGATGAGTCTGGTGCGGATCCAGAACACCCGCCCGTCGGTCCAGAGCGTGCTCTCGAGGACCGCCGGCGTGAACAGCCCCGTGGTCGACGTCGAGAGGCGGTCGACGGTCACGCCGTCCGGCCCCGTACGTCGTTCGCGTTCGATACGGACCTGTCCGTCGGCCCCGTCGATGGTGACGGTCCGGTCGAGCCGGTACGAGGAGGCGTTCCGGACCCGGCGGTCGGCCCGTTGCAGGCGCTCGGTCTCGACGGTCCGTGACTCGCCGTCCGCTGCCGCCGGCACGCCGGGCGCGAGTGGGGTCTCGACCGCGGGGACCTCGACCGGCGTGACGGTGGCGCGGTCGGGACCGTCCTCGAACAGCGCCGAACAGCCGGCGCTGACGACAAGCACCAGCACCGTCGCGTGGACGAGCCACCGCCTCATCCGCGGAAGCTGGGGCCGGCACGGCCTAAAACGAACCGGCGGGTGTGCGGGACCCGCGTCATCGGAGACAGCGCTGGCGGATGGCCCGGATAGAGGAGAGACAGTCCGTGGTGGTGGCCAGGCCCGGACAAGTCGCCTCGCACTCCTCGTAGAGGAAGTCGACGAGGCTGTCGGCGTCGACGCCCGAGAACGACCCGACCGTCCGGCCGTGGAGGCACGCCTGGCGCCGCTCGGCCAGGTCCGCACACTCGCGTTCGAGTGTCGCCAGGCGGTCGTCGATGCGACCGAGTTCGGCGCTGTCGGCCGCGTCGGTCACGGCCTCGCTGAGCGCGTGGGCCTCGCTCTCGCAGTCGTGCAGCGCGTCGCGAATCTCACGGAGCGACTCGCGCTCGCGCTCGAGCACCCGCAGGAACTCGGTGCGCTCCAGGATCGCCTGCTCGCTTCCCCGCTCGAGAGCCTCGTAGAGGACCGGCGTGAGACGGGCGCCGTCTGCGACCTGGGCGGCCACCTCGGCGCCGAGTTCGGCCGCCACGTGCTCCCGGAGGGACTCGTCGTACTCGCGCTCGAAGTGCGGCGTGGCCATCACCGTCTCACGGTAGGCGCTCCGGACGGCCCGGATGCCCTCGGACGGGGCCGGGTCGCCGCCGCCGAGCGTCACCGTCCCGCCGCCGGTACCGGCCAACGACGGCGCGGCGGGCGTCGCCAGGTCGATGCTCGCCAGTCTAGCGCGGAACCGACGGAAGGCCGCCCGCTCGTCGGTGGCAAGCGTTATCTCGCTGTCCAGGATCTCGAGGGCGCGTTCGATTCGTGGCTGAGTGGTCGCTGGCATGACTGGGTCCTGGGACTGCATCGCGGTCGACCGACCGTCGGCCGACCGACTCGCTCGGGAGATCCGCCGCCTGGAGTTAGGCACTTGCTATGACGGCTATATATCCCACCCGACCGAACAGAGCGTTCAATAGCCCAGTACCGTGGGGTCACCTGACGACGGTGACGGGGACCGGACACCGCTGGAAGACGGTCCTGGCGACGTTGCCCACGAACAGGCGGTCGACGAACGTGCCGGCGTGGCTGCCGATGACGACCGTCTCGAAGTCCTCGGCCCGGGTGACGATGGCCCGCCCCGGCCGGCCGGTCCGGACCTCTGTGTCGACGTCGGCGTCGTACTCGGCAGCGACCGCCTCGGCGTGGTCGAGGACATCACGGGCGTACTCGCGGGCGGTGGCCTCGACGTCGTCTGCCAGCGCGATGCTGGTCGCCTGGCCGAACATCGCGGACGGCTCGCCGACCACGTGGAGGACGGTGATGTCGGCGTCCGGGTGGGCCTCGAGTGCGTACCGGAGCGCTCGCTCGCCCATCTCCGGGTCGGCCATGGGAACGAGAACACGCGAGAGCATACCGTCTCTACGGGCGAGTGGGCGATAAGCCTGTGGCCGTCCACGACGCCGGCGGGGACGAGTACGAGCCAGTCGCCACGGTGAAACCGTGACGGGCCCGATTCTCCCCCGGGAACAGCTGGTTGCTAGCGTCGAGGATTACGGGGTGCCGGAGCGGTGGTGCTCGGTCGGGTCCGTGGCCGACACCTCGGTGACCTCCGGGGCGGTGGCTTCGGGCGGTCAGCGGCGCTCGGGGGGTGGGGCACACGGCATTCGAGTCCGGGTCGGTATTTCTAGAGTTGTCTCGGCGAATTACAGCCCCATATTCGAGTTTGTATATTTAAAATGGGAGGTATAGAGTTATTTCTTAGCCAAGTTAGAATATATATTCCAAAACCGACCGTTATTCGGGTATCCCACTCAAATTTCCCCGAATGTAGTCCCATACTCACTAATGTGGTTCTCGATTGACGACCGGCGAGCAGCGCAGGTCTCGCCACGTCCGAAGCGGGACGTCCCGGACGGGGACCATTTTTATACGCGGCCACGGTGGTCTCCGACGTGACTTCGAACGTGCACCTCGTGACGATAATCGCCGACGACCTGACCGGGACGCTGGACACGGCACAGGGGTTCGCGGTGCGGGGACACGAGACGGCCGTCGTCGCGGTCCCGGCCGACGGGCACGGCGACGCGACACCGGCGTCGCCGGTGGTCGGGGTCAACACCGACAGCAGGTACGACGACGCCGAGCGTGCGGCCGCGGCGGTGCGGGACGTGGTCGAGTCGGTGCCCGCCGAGACGGTCTACAAGAAGGTCGACTCGACGCTCCGGGGGAACGTCGGGGCCGAGACAGACGCCGCACTCACCGCGTCCGGTGCGCCCGCGGCGCTTGTCGCCCCGGCCTTCCCCGAGGCCGGGCGGACCACCGAGGACGGGCGCCACTACGTCGACGGGACGCCGCTCGACGAGACGGAGTACGCCGACGACGAGAAGGGGGCCCCCTCGGCCGCGGTGCCGGCGCTGTTCGAGGGGTTCGGGCGGCGCGTCGAGCACGTGCCCGCGAGCGACGTCGCGGCGGGTGCCAAGCGGGTCCGCGAGCGCCTCGATGCGGCCATCGCGGCCGCCGAGCGCGCGCCGGTCGTCGTCTGTGACGCCCGCGACGAGGACGACCTGGCGACCATCGCCCGGGCGGGCGCCGAGCGCGACCCGCTCTACGTCGGCAGCGGCGGCCTGGCCAAACACGTCCACGTTCCCGACCCCGAGCCTGCGACCGGAGCCGAACCCGACTCCCGCCCCGGAGCCCCGCTGGGCGTCGTCGGGAGCGTGAGCGAGACGACGCTGGCACAGCTCGGGGCGCTGCCCGAGGCGGCCATCGTGGAACTCGACCCGGAGGCAGTCCTCGCGCCGGGGCCCGCCGAGACGGCAGTCGAGCGGGCGAGCGAACGCCTCGCCAGCGGGCACCCCGCCGTCGTGACGGCGGCGACGGGCGAAGACGCCGTCGAGCGAACCGTCGCGGTCGGGCGGGACCGGGGACTCTCGGACGCCGAGATACGCGAGCGCGTCGCGGCCGGGCTGGCGGCGACGGGAGCGGCCGTCGTCAGGTCGGCGGCACCATCGGGGCTGTTCTACACCGGTGGCGACGTCGCGGTGGCGGGACTGCGGGCGCTCGACGCCGCCGTCGTCGAACTCGCCGGGGAGGCCGTCGAGACGGGCATCCCGCTGGGGTGGATCGCAGACGGCGACGCGGCCGGGACCCGGCTGGCGACCAAGGCTGGGGGGTTTGGCGGGCCAGAGACGATCAGTAACTGCCTGGACGCTCTCGGGGAACGATGAGCGAGTCTCCCCCGAGACTCGGTATCACGATCGGCGAGACGGCCTGAACGAGGAACACATCTTAATACCGGCGGCCTGCATCCACAGATATGCCAGAGATACCCCTCGGGATACCCGATCGGGACCGCCTCGCGACGGCCAACGACGTGACCGTCGACGACCTGCCCCAGTTCGCGCCGGCCAGCGTCGAGTGGGACGTCACCGAGATCGACGACGTGCGGGCGGCCGGCCGGGACGCGGTCGACGGGTTCGCCGACCTCGACTCGCTCCCCGCGGGTGCCAGCATCGCCGTCACCGCCGGCAGTCGGGGCATCCACGACTTCCCCGAGATGATCGCGGGCGTCGTCGAGGCCCTGCAAGCGCGGGGCTTCGATCCCTTCGTCTTCCCGTCGATGGGGAGCCACGGCGGCGCGACGGCCGAGGGCCAGCGCGAGGTGCTCGCGGACCTCGGGATGACCGAGGACTCGCTGGGCTGTCCCATCCGGTCCTCGATGGACGTCGCCGAGGTCGGGACCTGCGACGGGAGTCCGGTGTACGCCGACCGCCTGGCCACCGAGGCCGACGGCATCGTCGTCGCGAACCGGGTCAAGCCACACACGGACTTCAGCGACCGCATCGAGTCCGGTCTCTGCAAGATGGCCGTCATCGGGATGGGGAAACACCGGGGCGCGGAGATGATGCACAACGCCGCGCTGAAAGGCGACATGGGCGCGGAGATCCGCGCCCGGGCCGAGATCCTCTTCGAGGAACTCCCGGTCGTCGGCGGCGTCGCCCTCGTGGAGAACGCCCACGACCGCGCGACCCACGTCGAGGGGGTCCCGACCGACGAGATACTCGACCGCGAGCCCGAGTTGCTGGAGCTGGCCTACGAGGAGCTCCCGACGCTGCCCGTCGACGAGCTGGACCTGCTCGTCCTTGACGAGATGGGCAAGGAGGTCAGCGGCACCGGCATGGACACCAACGTCCTCGGACGCACGTACTTCGAGGGCGAGGTCGAACCCGACCGGCCGGCCTACACCCGGGTGTACGTCCGGTCGCTGACCCCGCCCTCGCACGGCAACGGCCTCGGCATCGGCCTCGCCGACGTGGTCCACCAGGACCTCGTCCGCGAGCTGGACCTGGGCGACACCTACGTCAACATCGCCACGAGCGGCGAGACCAAGCGGGCGAAGATCCCGCTCGTGGTCCCCGACGACCAGAGCGCCCTGTTGCTCGCGCCGTCGATAACGGGCACACCCGACCCAGACGAGTTGCGGGTCGCCCGCATCCCGAACACGATGGAGCCCGGGCACCTGCTCGTCTCCGAAGCGGTCGTCCCGGAACTGGAAGCGCGCGAGGACGTGACCGTCGGCGAACTGCGGGACCTCACGCTCGAGGACGGGAACCTCGGGTCCGAGGACTACTGAATCGGCGACCCGGGGCTGGGCGGAACGCGCGCAGCCTCAGACCTTGTTCGCGTGCATGTGCTCGTAGCCCCGGGAGTGGAGCTCTAATATGTTCCCCCACGGGTCCGCACAGTAGCACATCTTGTAGTCGGGTTCCTCGGGGAATATCTGCCAGACCTTCGAGGACAGCCGCTCGCCGCCGGCCGCGACGATCTCCTCGACCTTCGCCTCGATGTTGGGGTCCTGAACGCAGAAATGGGAGAGACCGGCCTCCGTCGGGTCGGGATCGTTCTGCTCGACGCCCTCGAACTCGAACAGCTCGAAGCCGACGTGGTCGCCGGTGGCCATGTGGGCGATCTTCATCTCGCCGAAATCTTTGCCGATGGCGTCCTGGGCCAGCTTGCCGAAGTGGCCCTCGCCGGCCTGGACCGTGTCGGGTTCCATGACCGGTGTGAAGCCCAGCACGTCCTGGTACCACTCGAACGCCGCCTCGATGTCGCTGACGGCTAGCCCGACGTGCCCCATCACGCGCGGGTAAGCCTGTTCGGAATCAGACATATACCCACCGACCGCACCGAGCTACAAAACCGTTTTGTGAACCGTCACCGTGCAGACACGAATATTTAACTGTCGGTTCCGAGAGTCGTGAAGTATGCAGATACACAAGCAGACGGTCTCCGTCGAGAGCACCGACCGGTTCGACATCCAGAACGTGACGCCGGAGGTCACGGCCGCCGTCGAGGAACTCGGCGTCGAGAACGGCATCGTGTGGGCCTCGACGCCCCACACCTCCGCGGCCCTCTCGACCAACGAGTTCGAGGAGAAGCTGCTCTTCGACCTGAAACAGCACTTCATCCAGATGGCGCCGCCTGACGACGGCTACTACCACGACCTGGACCACATCAACCGCGGGGAGCAGCCGAACGCCCACGCCCACATCCTCTCGGCGATGATAAAGCGACCCGTCCTCACCCTGCTGGAGGACGGCGAACTCGACCTGGGGACCTGGGAGGCGGTGATGCTGTTCGAACTCTGTGGGCCCCGCGAGCGGGAGGTGGACGTCGTTGTCCTCGAGTGAGCGTCACTCGGTCACGGCGGCGGAGAATACGGACGCGGGGGCGACACGATGACCCGCGAGCACAACCTGACCTACCCCTACTTCCAGATCAACTTCAAGATATACCCGGGAACCGGCGGCGCGGAGGGGCTGGAGTTCGCCCGCATGATAGAGCGCGTCGAATCCGAGACGGCCGCCAACTTCGTGCTCACCCCCCAGGTGCCCGACCTCCGGATGATCGCGGCCGAGACGGACCTGACCGTGACGACGCCGGCGGTCCACAGCGCGGAACCGGGCCGGGGCATCGGGAAGATACTCCCCGAGACCATCCGCGAGGCCGGTGCCGAAGGCGCGGTCATCAACCACGCCGAGAACCGCGACACGCTCGCGGACGTCGAGCGGAAGATCGAACGCTGTCGCGAGGCGGACTTAGACTCCATCGTCTGTGTCGATAGCGTCGAGATGGGGCGGGCCGTCGCCGCCTTCGACCCGGACTCGCTCGTCTTCGAGAAACCCGACGACATCTCGACCGACCGCGCCATCACCCAGACTCACCCCGACCGGGTCCGGGCGTTCGTCGCGGCCATCGACGAGGCGAACCCGCGGACGACGGTGCTCGTCGGCGGCGGCATCTCGACGGCCGAGGACGTCCGCCTGGCCTTCGAGCAGGGCGCCGACGCCACCGGGGCGGCCTCGGCCATCTCGCTGGCCGACGACCCCGAGGCGCGACTGCGCGCCATCGCCGAGACCTTCGAGTGAGTCGTCGCGGCGGTCAGGCGACCACCGAAAGGGCTTAGCGGCCGGTGGTCGACAGTTCGTGTCGTGAGTGACGTTAGCGCACTTCTCGTCGGCGAGTCCTGGCACACGGTCGAGTACCACACGAAGGGGTTCGACACCTTCTCGAGTGCCTCCTACACCGAGGCGATAGACCACGTCCAGGCAGCCCTCGAGGCCGACGGCGTCGAGACGACCTACCAACCGTGTCACGTCGCCGCCGCGGAGTTCCCGGAGACGGCCGCCGACCTCGCCGACTACGACGTTGTCGTCCTGAGCGACATCGGCTACAATACGCTGGCCATCCCGCCGGCGACGTTCGCCGAGGGCACCCGGCGGGCCGACCGACTGGGCTTGCTTGAGAGCTACGTCCGGGCCGGCGGCGGCCTGCTGATGATCGGCGGCTATCTCTCCTTCCAGGGCATCGAGGGGAAGGCGAACTACGCCGGGACGCCCGTCGAGGAGGCGCTCCCGGTCACGCTACAGCGCCACGACGACCGAGTGGAGCGACCCGACGGCGTCGTCGCCGAGACGGTCGACGGCGACCACCCGGTGACCGAAGCCATCGACGAGGAGTGGCCCGACTTCCTGGGCTACAACCGGTTCACGGTCGACGACGACGCCACCGAGCTGGCCCGCCTGGACGAGGACCCACTGCTCGCCGTCGGGCCTCACGGCGAGGGGCGGTCGGCGGCGTTCGCGAGCGACTGTGCCCCCCACTGGGGCCCGACCGAGTTCGTCGAGTGGGAGCACTACCCGACGCTGTGGGCGTCGCTGGTCCGCTGGCTGGCCGGCGAGTGACCTGAACACTTTTGGCATCACCAGCAGACGTGATATCCAATGCCATACCGTCTGGCCATCGACGTCGGGAGCAGCAGCGTCAAGATCCACGCCGGGTCGCTCACCGACGGCGAACTCACCTTCGAACCGGTCACGCGACTCGACAACGAGACGACCTGGGAGGACGATCGTCACGTCTGGGACGTCCCGGCGCTGACCGAGGGGTTGCGCGAGGGCATCGCGGTCGCGAGCGAAGAGTACGACATCGCCTCGGTCGGCATCGACGCGACGGCCCTGGACTTCGGCTTGCTGGCCGACGGCGAACTCCTGCGGAACCCCTACTTCTACCGTGACCCGTCGCTGTGGTCGGAGCTGGACCGGACCACCGCCCGCTGTTCGGAGCGCCGGGCATTCCACCTGACCGGCTACAACGGGGCGCCGGGGCCCATCCATTACCAGTACAACGAGACACCCGACCTGTTCGAGGCGGCCGACACCATCGTCCCGCTCCCGCAGCTGCTCGGCCACCAGCTGGGCGGGACCGCCGAGACCGAGCGGTCATACGCGATGACGCTCCAGGTGTTCGACATCCGCTCGGAGACCTGGGCCGACGAGCTCATCGAGGCGCTGGGGCTGCCCCGCGACCTGTTCGCCGACCCGGTCCCCGCCGGGACCGTCGCCGGAACCGTCGACCCGACGGGGCCGGACGGCATCGAGCCCGACATCGTCCTCCCGCCGAGCCACGACACCGCCTCGGCGGTCGGCGCGCTGCCGCTGACCGGCGAGAACAACGCCTGGCTCTGCACCGGGTCGTGGTTCATCCCGGGGCTGGAACTGCCCGACCCCATCGTCACCGACGAGGTGTACGACGCCGGCGGGTCCAACGAGGTGGGGGTCGAGGGCCGGGTCCGGTTCATGCGGAACCTGCCGGGGTTCAGCCTGCTGGAGCACTGCCGCGACGAGTGGCGCGAGGCCGGCAAGACCTACGAGTACGAGCCGCTGCTCGACCGGGTCGAAGAGCCCGACGCCGACGTCCCGGTCATCGACATCCGCAGCGACGCGTTCCTCGATGCCCAGTTCGACGGGGACGTGCAGTCGCGGGTTCGGGACGTCTGTGAGCGGACCGGGCAGACGCCCCCCGAAGACGAGTTCGAGATGACGAACTGTCTGCTCGTGAGCCTGGCCGCCGGGTCGGCGCTCGTGCTGGACCGTCTGCTGTCGGTCGCCGACGAGCGCGTCGACCGGGTCCATCTGGGAGGCGGCGGCGTCCGCAACGAGCCGTTCTGCCAGCTGTTCGCCTCGGCCATCGGGCGACCGGTCCACGCGGGGCCGACGGAGGCGACGGCGCTGGGGAACCTCCTCGTCCAGCTGCGGGCCGGCGACGAGATCCCCGACATCGAGGCGGGCCGTGAACTCGTCGCCGAGCAGTTCCCGGTGACCGAGTACGAACCGCAGAACCGGGCGACGTGGGGCAGGATCCGGGACCGCATCGAGTCGCTCGAGGCGTGAGACGGGGACCGGCGCGCCACGGGAGAATTGATAAGGCCACGTCGCGTCGCCCCGCGTAGCAACCGATGACGACCGTCACGGACTTCGAGACCGGCCTGTATCGCGTCCCGAACGAGGAAGCCCTCGAAGACGCCACCCAGTCGTTCGACGCGCTGGAGCTCGTCGTCGCGTCGGTGACTACCGACGACGGGCACGCCGGAGTGGGGTTCACCTACACCATCGGCGACGGCGGGAGTGCCATCAGGGAGTTCCTCGAGTCGACGCTGCGCGACCACGTCGTCGACGCGGGGGCCGCCCCCCGCGCCGCGCGTGAGCGACTCCGCGCCGCGACCACCTTCGTCGGCCGCGAGGGCGTCTCCGAACTCGCCATCACCGCCGTCGAGGTGGCGCTCTGGGACCGCCTCGGGCGGGCGCTGGACGCGCCGCTGTACGAACTGCTGGGCGGCGAGCGCCGGTCGGTCCCGGCCTACCAGACCGACGGGGGCTGGCTCCAGTACGACACCGAGACGCTCGTCGAGAACGCTGCGACGGCCGCCTCGCGGGGGTTCGCCGGCATGAAGATGAAGGTCGGCCGCGGCCACGCCGAGGACGCGGCGCGCATCGCGGCCGTCCGCGAGGCGCTCCCGCCCGAGATGGACCTCATGATCGACGGGAACTGTTCGTACTCCGTGCCCGAGGCCCGGCGGCTGGCCGAGCGCATCGACGTCCCCGTCGACTGGTTCGAGGAGCCGCTGCCGAAGGGCGACTACACCGGCCACGCCGACCTGCGGGACCGCATCGACGTCCCGGTCGCGCTGGGCGAGAACCTCTACTCCGAGCACCAGTTCAAACAGGTACTCGCGACGGGCGCGGCCGACGTCCTCCAGCCGGACGTCTGCCGGGTTGGCGGCGTCTCGCCCTGGATGACCGTCGCCGAGATGGCCGACGCGTGGGGCCTGCCGGTCTCCCCACACTACGTCGAGCCGATCCACGTCCATCTGGCCGCGGCCGTCCCGAACGTCCCCTACGTCGAACACCACTCGACGGTCCTCGACGGGGTGCTGGCCGCGCCGCTGGAACTCGAGGACGGGTCGCTCCGCCCGCCGTCTGCCCCCGGCCACGGCATCGAGTTCGACGGCCTCGAGGAGTACCGCGTCGCCGGTGGCGTCGACGCCCTCGACTGAGCGGGGCCGGCGGCTCGACACCCGCGATGCAGCCGGGCCGCCGACGACCGGGCGCAGGTGACGTCAGCGCGGGCCGACCGGGGCGAGAACAAAGTATAAGAGCCGTCCGTCGCACTCCCCGGTATGGGACACTGAACCCCGACTTTACTGACGAGACGGTCATCGTGACGGGCGGCGCCTCCGGCATCGGCCGGGAGATCGCCCAGCAGTTCGGCGACGCCGGCGCGACGGTCATCGTCGCCGACTTAGACGAGGAACCGAAGATCGGCGACACGCCGACCCACGAGCGCATCGAGGAGGAGGGCGGCGAGGCGGCGTTCGTCCGGACGGACGTCAGCGAGCGCGACGACATCGTGACGCTGGTCGAGGCGGCCCGCGAGTACGGCGGCGTCGACGTCATGATCAACAACGCGGGCCTGTTCATCGAGGGGTCCATCCTCGAACTGGACCCCGAGGACTTCGAGGCCATCCACAACGTCAACGCGAAGGGCGTCTACTTCGGGACGCAGGTCGCCGCCAACGACATGCTCGACCGCGGCGAACCGGGGACCATCATCAACACCGCCTCGATGAGCTCCCACTACGCGCAGTACGACCAGGTGCAGTACGACTCGACGAAGGGCGCCGTCCGGATGATAACCCGCGGGTCGGCGCTGGAACTCGCCGAGCACGACATCCGCGTCAACGCCGTCGCCCCCGGCCAGATCGCGACCGAGTTCGCCGAGGGCTGGTCGGAGGAGGCGGCCGAGAAGGCAGCAAACGACGAACTCATCAAGATGATTCCGCTGGGGCGTGCGGGCACGCCCGAGGACGTCGCGCCGGCCTACCTCTACCTGGCCAGCGACGCCGCACAGTACGTCACCGGCGAGCTCCTGTGGGTCGACGGCGGCTGGCAGGTCTTCTGAGCGGGCGCCCAGTCACTCGTAGACGTGGACGCTCCCGGTCGCGTTGTCCTCGATGTACTCCCAGTCGTAGTCGACGCCCAGGCCGGGGCCGTCGGGGACCGGGACGGTGCCCTCGTCGTCGATGCTGTCGAAGGTGTCGCTGTAGTCGCCCTTGTACACCGGCGGGACCGGGTTCTCGACCTCCGGGTGGAGCAGCGCCATCTCGTAGTAGTTCGAGTTGCGCGTCGCGGCCATCACGTGGCGCTGTGCCGGGCCGGGCGCGTGGTACTCCACGTCCAGGCCGAAGCCCTCGGCGACGTTGGCCACCTTCATCGCGCCGGTGATGCCGGCGTCGTACTCGGGGTCTGCCCGCACGAAGTCAGTCGCCTCGTTGGCGATGAAGTCGGTGTGGATCTCCAGCCCGCGGATGTGTTCGGTCTGGAGGATGGGCGTGTCCATGTGGTCGGCCAGTCGCTTGTGGCCGTGCTGTGAGGTGCCGGCGTCGCGGTAGGGGTCCTCGTACCAGAAGAAGCCCTCCTCGTCACAGGCCTGGCCGACCTTCAGGGCGTCGGCCCAGGTCTCGTACTGGCAGGCCGGGTCGTGCATCAGGTCCATCTCGTCGCCGACACGCTCGCCGACGGCGTGGACCGTCTCGACCTCACGGTCGATGTCGCCCCACGCGTCGTTCTCCCAGGTGTGGATCTTGAACCCCTGGTAGCCCGCCTCCAGACACTCCTCGGCGAAGTCGGCGAAGGCCTCGGGCGAGTCCAGGCCGCCGTTGACGTCTGCTTCGTACGTCGACGCGTACGCGGGCAGGCGCGTCCGGTACGTGCCGAGCAGCTCGTGGATGGGCGCGTCGTAGTACTTCCCGGCGAAGTCCCACAGCGCGATGTCGATGGGGCCCATCCCCATCCGGTCGTACTTCCGGAGGGCACGCTTGAGTTCCGACCAGTGCTTCTCGCGGTGCAGCGGGTTCTTGCCCACGAGGTAGTTCGCGAACATGTTGACCTGTGCCGCTCCGGGTGAGTTACTGCCGACGTACTCGCCGGTGATGCCCACGTCGGTGTGGACCCGGAACCCGAACAGCTTCCGACGGGTCGTCGTCCCGGGTTGATACACCAGGCAAAAGCCGTTCGGACTATAGCCGACGTCCTCGATTGGGAACGAAAACTCGATGCTCTCGATCTTGGTTATTTCCGGCGCCATAGCTGAACGTCTGCCACCGACACAAATAAATGTGGGTGGGGCGACACGGCCCGTCCGCCCGCTCTAGAGGGTCAGGGGAGGATTGGAGGATTATCTGAACCTACGTGGGAAACAAGCCGACGTGGTTCGATTCATGGACGGCCTCGAGCGGAATTGTACATAATCTTGCCGGTAAAAAGCCAAAGTGTTTTTACTCCGCACCAAATGTGTGCTATCGTATGGCAGATAACAGCCCTGTCCAGGGTGGCGAGCCCGGGCAGTTCGGAATGACGCGACGAGAATGGGTGAAATACTTCGGTGCCACAGGCCTGGCAGCGGGCCTCGCCGGGTGCGGCGGCGACGGTGGTTCCGGCGGCGACGGTGGCTCCGGCGGCGACGGCGGCTCCGGCGGTGACGGCGGCTCCGGTGGTGACGGTGGCTCCGGCGGCGACGGGAGCAGCGGGCCGCAGTACTCGTTCCCCATCGAGGACGAGGACGCCTTCAGCGACGTCGAACTCCGCTGGACGACAGACAACTCGGCCGGCCCCCTCTATGCGATGTTCGGTCCGATCATCGAAGAGGAGACGAACATCACGTTCAACGACGGGAAGACGCTCCCGGCGAGCAACTACTACTCCTCGCTGAACACCGAGCTCATCGGCGGCGGTGACGTCCCCTACGACATCGTCCTGAACATCCCGCTGTACCTGGGTGACTTCCAGGCGCGCGGCCTCTTCGAGCCGCTGGACGACTACATCGCCCAGTACGAGGGCGCCCAGGAGTACCTCGACGGCGTCATCGAGCCGTACAAGGAGTTCTACATGAAGTTCAACGGGAACACGGTCGCGATCCCCATCGACGGGGACATCCACAACCTGTTTTACCGGCCGTCGTTCTTCCAGGACGAGAAACACCAGGAGGCCTACCAGGACGAGTACGGCCAGGAACTCCGTCCCCCCGAGACCTGGCCGGAGTTCAACCAGGTCGCGAAGTACTTCACCGAGAACACGGAGGACGGCACCTTCGGGACGCAGGTCTTCGGCGCTCGTCCGTGGAACTTCGGCTGGTTCATGGACCGGGCGGCCTCGCGCGGGGTCATCTACTTCGACGAGGAGATGGAGCCCCAGATCAACTCCGACGACGCCGTCACGGCTCTCGAACACATGGTCGAGTCGATCCAGTACGCGCCCGAGGGGTCCGCCCAGTTCGGCATCGCCGAGACCATCAACCAGTGGCAGCAGGGCAACGTCGTGATGACCCCGTGGTGGATCGACCTCTCGGAGTTCACCGCGCGTGGGGACTTCCCGGTCGTCGGCGACCAGCGCTCGAAGGCCATGCCCGGATGGGAGCAAGACGACGGCAGCATCCGGCGCAACGCCATGATGCTGTACAACCGGCTGTACTCCATCCCGGCCGACCTCCCACAGGAGCGCAAGGACGCGGCGTTCTACGCCATCCACCGCCTGGCTCGCACCCCGATCCACGAGCAGGCGACGGCCGACCCGTTCACCGGGCTCGACCCGTCCCACGAGATGCACTACACCGAGGAGGCGGCGGAGCTGTACACCAAGCCCAACCCGCTCCGGGAGACCGGCGAAGGGTTCCCGGAGAACCCGCCCATCTTCTCGCCCGATACCGACTACGTCGGCGGCATCAGCGCACAGGAACAGGCCCAGCAGCACCTCGACGCGGGCCGGACCAACATGG
The DNA here is from genome assembly GCF_029338315.1 of Haloarcula regularis. Classification (GTDB taxonomy): domain Archaea; phylum Halobacteriota; class Halobacteria; order Halobacteriales; family Haloarculaceae; genus Haloarcula; species Haloarcula regularis. Next base: position 2,544,643 of record NZ_CP119794.1, on the reverse strand, counting down.
AAAACGGGTTCCCACAGCCACAGTGGCCCGGGTCGTCCCAGTACACCGAGGACTTCGCCATCCACATCCAGCGCGCGCTGGTCGGCGAAGAGAGCCCACAGGAGGCCCTCGACAACGTGGCGGACAAGTGGCGACAGACGGTCGAAGAGCTCGGGCGTGAGTCCCAGATGGAACACTACAACCGGTTCCTCGACAAGGCGAAGAAGCTGGGCTACGTGTAAACGAGCCCGACCGATGGCATAACCTTCATAATCTATCTTGCTGTGATTCCGAACACACCTTAATCAATCATGAGTACAATCAAAGAAGACCTTCGTCGACGACTACCGGTGGTCGACCGGTTCGCGGACCGTGACCTCGCGCCCTACCTGCTCGTAGGGCCGACCATCGTCACGGTCTTTCTCATCACCATCGGCCCGATGCTCTGGTCGCTCTGGCTGAGCTTCAACCGCTGGGCGCCGGCCTCCATCGCCCACCAGACGCCGTCGTTCAACGGCGGCGCGAACTACGCCTGGCTGTTCAGCCAGGGACGGTTCTGGAACTCCGTGGCGAACTTCGCCTACTACGGTGGAGTCGGCGTGATGCTGCAGGTGGGGCTCGGCCTGTTCCTGGCGCTGGCGCTGTACAACTACGTCGACAACAAGGGCATCCGCATCGCGATGCTGACACTGTTCGCGGTCCCGATGATGATCGCACCGCTGGTCGTCGGCCGCATCTGGCAGCTGCTCTTTCTGCCGGGCGGCGGGACGGTCAACGGCATCCTCGGGATGCTCGGCTTCAGCGCCGTGCCGTGGCTGCAGTCGCGCTGGCTCGGCCTGACCGCCATCATGATCGCCGACACCTGGCAGTGGGTCGGGCTCCCGCTGCTGATCATCTACGGGGGGCGTGCGAGCATCTCCGATACGCTCTACGAGGCCGCGCGGGTCGACGGGGCGTCGCGATGGATGCAGTTCCGCCGCATCACGCTCCCCCAGCTGCGCAACCTCATCGCCATCGCGTTCCTGCTGCGGTTCATGGACGCGTACAAGTTCTTCGACAAGCTCTTTATCATGACCAACGGCGGCCCCGGCACCCAGACCGAACTTCCGACGTACTTCACGTACCTGGTCGGGTTCAGCCAGTTCAACATCGGCCGGGCAGCGGCCCTGACGTGGGTCATCGGTCTCGGATCGGTCATCGCCATGCTGCTGTTCTGGCGGTCGATGAACACGGAGGAGATGGCATGAGCTCCGACACGTCGGGCTTCCAGTGGTTCGGCCGCGGCTTCGTCGCGCTCTACGCGCTGTTCGTCGCGTTCCCGCTCTACTGGACCCTGAACACGGCGCTGAAACCGCTCAACTACATCGGGACGTTCCCGCCGACGCTGTACCCGCGCGGGTTCACCCTCGATTCCATCGTCTGGGTGCTCACGAACTCCCGGGCGGTCAACGCCATCACCAACAGCCTCATCATCGCCTCTGGGACAACCATCCTCTCGGTGATACTCGGCGCGCTGGCGGGCTACGCGTTCTCGCGGTTCGCCTCGCGGATCGATCCCGGCGGCCACGTCTCGTTCTGGCTGCTCTCGACGCGGATGTTCCCGCCGATCGCCGTCGTGCTGCCGATATTCTTCATCTACGGCCAGCTGGGCCTTCAGGACACGCTGCTTGGGCTCATCCTGCTGTATCTGACCTTCAATCTGCCGCTGACGACGTGGCTGATGCGGGACTTCTTCGATAAGATCCCCGTCTCGTTCGAGGAGGCGGCCTACGTCGACGGCTACTCGCGCTTCGAGACGTTCCGGAAGGTCGTCTTCCCGCTCGTGCGCCCCGGCCTCGTCGCGACGATGATGCTCGCCTGGGTCTTCGCCTGGAACGAGTTCCTCTTCGCGTGGATCATCACCGGGAACAACACGTCGACGATAACGACCATCATCCCGACGCTCATCGAGTCGAACCAGATCCAGTGGAACCGCATCATGGCGATGGCAGTCGTCGTCGCCATCCCGCCCACGCTGATCCTGATCGCCTTCCGCGACAACATCATCGAGGGGATGACCCTCGGCATGACTGACATCTAACCATGGCTAAAGTACACGTTCAAGATCTGACGAAGGAGTACGGTTCGCTAGTCGCAACAGACAACGTCTCGCTGGACATCGGTGACGGCGAACTCGTCGTCCTCGTCGGCCCCTCGGGCTGTGGGAAGACGACGACGCTGCGCTCGATCGCCGGGCTCGAGACCCCCACGAGCGGGTCGATCACGTTCGACGACGTCGACATCACGGACAAGTCGCCACAGGACCGGGACATCTCGATGGTGTTCCAGGACCTGGCGCTCTACCCGCACATGACGGCGAAAGAGAACATCGCGTTCCCGCTGCGCGCCGAGGACGGCCACAGCGAGTCCGAGATCGACAGCGCGGTCAACGACATCGCGGAAGTCGCCGACTGTGACGAGTTCCTGGACAAGAAGATCACCTCGCTCTCGGGCGGGCAACAACAGCGCGTCGCCCTCGCGCGGGCGCTGGTCCGCCGCCCCGAAGTATTCCTGATGGACGAGCCGTTCAGCGACCTCGACGAGCTGCTCAAACGGCAGCTGCGCGCCGAGGTCGTCCGCCTCCAGCACGAGTTCGGCGTCACGATGGTCCACGTCACCCACGACCAGGAGGAGGCGATGACGATGGGCGACAAGCTGGTCGTGATGAACGACGGCAACGTCGCCCAGTTTGGCGACCCCGACGAGGTGTTCAGCGAGCCCCAGTCGCTGTTCGTCGCGATGTTCATCGGGTCGCCACAGATCAACCGCTTCGACTGTCACCTCTCGTGGGACGGCGACACTGCCGTCCTCGACGACGGCGAGGTGACCTTTGAGGTCGACGGGCCACTGGTCGACGCGCTCCAGATGGCGCGCGGCGACGAGATAACCGCCTGCGTCCGGCCCCAGCTGCTCAACTGGTCCGACGACGGGTCGGGGGGCGATTTCGCCGTGCCCGTCACCGTCGACGTGGTCGAGAAGATCGGCACCGAGGACGTCGTCCGGTGTCAGACCCCGAACGGGCACGAGGTCACCGCAGAGGTCGCCACCGGCGTCCTCGACGAGGGCATGGAGGGGTATCTCACTTTCACGGCCGAGAGTCTCCACCTCTTCGACGGCCACGACGACGACGCCGAACGGCTCAACTGACCCCGACACCGGACCCCGTTCTCGCGGCCGGCGGCTCTTCGCGTAGCGTACCCCCAGCCGGTGCTCGGTCGGCGAACCACCGAAACCGTAGCCGACGTACTCGCGGTCACGACTCCGTCCCCGGTTCGAAGACGGTCCGCAAGGTGTCGCCGACGACGTACCACGAGACGACAGTCGCGAAGATGGCAGCGAGCGTGAACGCCTCGGTCCACCACGTCGCGACCGGGATGCCGTCGACCGGGAACGTCCCGGAAAAGACCGCGGTCTTGAGTCCCAGCTGGTCGCCCCAGGAGTAGACGTACCCGGAGCTGAGGTGGAGCCAGCCCAGCGTCGCCTCGACCAGGATCAGTTTCGGGACGAAGTAGGTCGCCGTCGTTATCGCCGTCCCGGCGACGTTCGGGACGACGTGGTCCCGAACGACCAGCCACGGACGCCCGCCGGCGGCCCGGGTGGCGGCGACGTACTCCCGTTCGACCGTCGAGAGCGCGTCGCTCCGCACCAGCCTGGCGGTGTTGCCCCAGCTGAGCACCCCGAACACCAGCACCACGAGCCACAGGTTCTTCTGGAGCGGGATCTGAACGATGACGTAGACGAATATCGCGGGAATCACGTCCACGAGGTCCGCAAGCCGCATCAGCGACTCGTCGACCGGGCCGCCGAGGGACGCGGCGACGACCCCGGCGGCGATACCCACCGGCACGACGAACACCGCCCCCGTCAGGGAGACGGCCAGCGCCACGCGCGTCCCGCTCACGACGCCCTCGAAGACGTCGTTCCCGTACGCGTCGGTCCCGAACGGGTGAGATATCGTCCCGTGACATCGCCCTGCGGTGACCGGGCCGGCACAGGTCTCGACGGCGTCGGCTGGCACGCTCGCGCCCAGCGGCGGTTGCAGCGCCGCCACCTGCTGCCCCTGGGCGGCCGTGATGCCGGCGGTCGCTTCGAGCACGTCGACGAGCGACGGGCCGGCGAGGCCGACGACCACGAACACGGCGAGGACGCCCGTCGCGGCGAGCGCGAGCGCGTCGGTCCGGACGGTCGCCCAGTAGCGGCCGGCCAGCCGTCGGGTCCGCGGCGACGGGTCGACGACGACCCAGCCGACCGCGAGCAACGCGGCGCCGAAGGGCCAGTCGATGGGGCTCGGACGGACCCCGAAGGCGACGGGGTCGCCCGCCGGAACCGCGAGCTCCGAGTAGCAAAACAGCCCGACCCACGCCAGGAGAGCGACGAGCGCCACGACCGTCTTCGGCCGCGGGCGCACCGGCCGGTCCGGCGCCGCGTCGAGGTCGAGCGAGTCGAACGTCGGGTCGGTATCGGGTGCAGACACGCGCGGTCACGTCCGGTCGGACAGTCCGTGGGAAGGGTTCAGGGCGGAGGTAAAAATACATGTCCCACGAGAACGGGTATCGACTCAAGGCGTGTCACGGAGATGCAGACGAGTGCGTGGACGGCCGGTCGAGGAGCACCGGCGGGGAGGCGGGTGACCGCGATATGGCGACCGGCCGGTACGTCGCGACACGGCTGCTGTGGACCGTCCTCGCCTTCTACCTCGTCCTGTCGGCGCTGTTCCTGCTTGCCGCCTGGGCGCCGGACCCGAACGCCCGGCGCGTGCAGGTGACCGAGAACCCCGAGGCAGACCAGCTCGAGTCCTATCGCGAGGCGCGGGGCTACGACGACCCGCTCGCCGACCGCTGGCTCGAGTGGGTCGTCGGCTACACGACGGGCGATCTGGGGACGTCGGTCACCTCCGACATCGGCCCCGGGGACAGCTTCGGCCGCCCGATTCTCGCGCTCCTCCGCTCACGAGGGGGCGTGACCGCCGCGTACGTCGTCCCCGCGGTCGTGGTCGCGACGGCGCTCGGGACGCTGCTGGGGTTGTACACGGCAGTCCGGGAGGCGACGGCGCTCGACCGCCTCCTGACGGGATTCGGGTTCGTCCCCGTCGGCGTCCCGGAGTTCGTCCTCGCTGAGGCGGTGGTCCTCGTGGCCATCGACTGGCTGTCGCTGGCGCCGTACTACCGGCCCGGGCGGGCGCTGCTCGCTCCGTCGAACCTCGTGGCCCTGACGCTCCCGATGGCGGTCGTCACGCTGACGCTCTTTGCCGTGCAGTTCCGGTACACGCGCTCGGAGTCGCGGGAGAGGACGGGCGCCGCGTTCGTCCGCCAGCTCGAAGCCAGAGGGGCACCACCGCGGGAGATCGCTCGACAGATCTTCCGGACCGTCGCGCCGACGCTCCTGTCGCTGTTTCTCGTGGAGACGCTGGGCGTCCTGTTCGTCACCGCCTTCGTCGTCGAACTCGTCTTCAAGGTTCCCGGACTCGGGCAGCTGGGGTGGTTCGCCATCCAGAGCCGGGACGTCCAGACGCTGACCGCGGTGACGATGGTCCCCATCGCCCTCGGACTGGTCGGCAACCTCGTCCAGGACGTCGGCCACGCGCTGCTGGACCCCCGCGTCGAGTGAGTCGATGTGGCTGTCAGTGTGACCGACGAGCAAACATTTATTTTGGCTCCGTCTGATTGCTCCATCATGTTCGAACCAGAGGAAATCATCGACCTGAGCAATCCGGTAGAAGACGGCATGCCGGTGTGGCCGACGTTCCCCGAGGTCCAACTGACCAAGACCGCCTGGGCCTCCAGAGACGCCTACACGATGGAGCGCCTGGAGATGAACACGCACACAGGGACCCACCTCGACTCGCCACGGCACTTCATCCCGGAGGGCAAGACGCTCGACGACTTCCCGGTGAGCAAGTTCATGGGGCCGGGCGTGGCCGTCGACCTGACGCCCAAGGAACCCGAGGAGGCCATCACGGTCGACGACCTGGAACAGTACGACGACGAGATCAACGAGGGCGAGGTCGTGATGCTCCACACCGCGTGGGACCAGTACTACGGCAACTCACCGGAGTACGCCTTCGAGTTCCCGTATCTCACCGCCGAGGCCGCCGAGTGGCTCGGGGAGCGCAAGCCGAAGGCGGTCGGCACCGAAGGCGCGAGCGTCGGCGGGTGGACCGGCGAGGTGCCCGGCCACGGGCCGGCGACGGACGTCGGCGCCGACGAGTCACACCTGCCGCTGCTGGAAAACGACATCATCCCCGTCGAAGAGGTCCGGAACCTCGATCAGGTGCTGGACGGCGCCGACTCCCGGCGCGCGTACTTCTTCTACCCGCCGCTGAACCTCCAAGGGACGAGCGGGTCCTCGGTCCGGGCCTTCGCGTTCCTCTGAGGGCCGGGCCGGTCGGTTACCCGGAGTCGACGACGTCCCGACTGTGTTCGAGGGTCTCGCTGAGCCCCCGTGCGAGGTGCATCAGATCGACGCCGGTCGCGACGTAATCGACGTCCCACTCGAGGCGCTGTTCGCGCTCGGCCGCGCTGGTCGCGAGCGTCCCGGTCGTGACGCCCTCCGCCCGGGCGGCCGAGAAGACGGCCTCGACTGCCGCGAGGAACTCGTCGCTCTCCCACTCGCCGAAACAGTCCATCGACAGCGAGAGGTCGAGCGGCCCGACGAAGACGCCGTCGATGCCGTCGACGGCGGCGATGTCGGCGGCGTTCTCCACCGCCTGGCGCGACTCGAGCTGGACGTGTGTGACGAACGAGTCGTCCCTGCCGCCAAGTGCTCGGCCAGCGTCGTCGTGTACCCCGTGGCCCGCCAGGGGCCGATTCCGCGGGTGCCCTCCGGGGGATACCGGCTCGCGTCGACGATGCGTTCCGCTTCGGCCGCCGTCTCGACCATCGGGACCAGGACCCCGTCCGGGTCCAGGTCGAGCGTCCGCTTCAACGTGGTCGGGTCGCCGTCGGGGACGCGGACCAGCGTCTCCGTCTCGCCGTCGACTCCACGGAGCATGTGTTCCATCGTCTCGTAGGACATCGGCGTGTGTTCCGCGTCGAGGGCGACGAAGTCGTAGCCAGCGTCGGCGGCCATCTCGACCGAGAGCGGATGGGGGACGGCCGCCCAGCTGCCGATCAACGGATCCGAGTCTGCAGTCACCGTGTGCAGGCGCTCCGAGTCACTCATACGTCCCTCCAGTCGCGAGCGGGGTATAAAACACCGGTCGAGTCGACCGGGTCCGGGCTGGCCGGACCAGCGACAGCGATCGGTACTCAAATAGAAAACGCTCTGAGAAGACCGAATCACCCGTCAGAGGGCCAAATTTACGCACAGATCCGCGCCTAAGCCGATCGTCCTAGATTCGGTATTATAGAACAACGTTTTTGAGGATTCGGCGTACACAGGGGACTATGGGAAAAGAAGCCAAACACCCGGTCCAGACGACCGCGAAAACCCTCGAGATCATCGAGGCGATCAAATCCCTGGGCGGAGCGGGGTGACGGAACTGGCAGACGAGGTAGCGATGGGAAAGAGCGCGGTCCACAACCACCTCAGCACGCTCGAGGAGTACGAGTACGTGAGCAAGGCGGACGGCGAGTACTCGCTGGGCCTGCGGTTCCTCGAGATCGGCGGGTACACCCGCAAGGAGATGGATCTGTTCGGGATCGCCAAGCCTCAGGTCGACGAACTCGCCGAGGAGACGGGAGAACTGGTCAACGTCGCCGTCGAGGAACACGGTCGCTGTGTCTATCTCTACCGGTCGCGCGGGACCAAGGCGGTGAACCTCGACATCTACGCCGGCCTCCGGGCCGCGATGAACACGACGGCGCTCGGGAAGTCGATGCTGGCCCACATGCCCGACGCGCGGGTCGACGAGATACTGGCCGAGGGATCGTTCGAGCCCGCGACGGCGAACTCGATCACGGGCCCGGCGGAGTTGCGTGAGGAGTTCTCCAAGATCAGGGCCCAGGGCTACGCCGTCGACGACGAGGAGCTGATGAAGGGGCTCCGCTGTGTCTCGGCCCCGATTCTCTCGGACGGGGAGGTCGTCGGCGCCATCAGCATCTCGGCGCCGACGAGCCGCCTCAAGGGGAAACGCCTCGAGGAGGAGTTCCCCGACCAGGTCATCAGCGCGGCCAACGTCATCGAGCTGAATATCGCACACTCGTAGCCGCGTTTTGGTATAGAAAACGCGGTGTACGCACACCCGAATGGGAAGTCTCCCCTGATCGACGATGATCGTGACGAATCGCGTCGTGGCAAGCGGTAACGCACGCTTCTAGTAACATACGTACTCCTGTTAGAAATTCTGGCTGAGGTCGGCAGTCGGCGCGAGCGTGGCCCGGCGACCGACCCGACCCGCCGGGCGGTCAGCTGCCCCTCTGTTCTGAAATAGAGAATGATTGCGTCAGCCGCTGAGACGGGACGCGGATCGAACTGCGGTCACGAGGCAGGGAGTGTGGAGGGGCAGCGGTCACTGCCGGCGAGACCCGGCCGGCGCAGTGACCCTGCCGCCGGCCGGCGAGGCCCGCGTGTATCAGTGGCGGCGAACGGACAGTGAGACAGGGACACACGCGCCCCCGGACCGAACACCCCACCGGCCGACCGAGTCGCCCGGGGCGGCGTGGCCGCGTCTCCGGCACCGCGATGTCCGGCAGTGGTGGGCTCCCCGGGACGAACCGGGGTTCAGGGGGTATTTTATATACGACGGGAGAGAGTGTGGACGTATGCCTCCTCGAAGTCTCAAGCAGCGTCTCGTGGACGGAGAAACGGTCGTCGGAACGTTCGTCAACGTCGATTCGCCCGCAGTCACCGAAGCGGCGACGCTGGCCGGACTCGACTTCACGATCATCGACCAGGAGCACGGCCCGCTGACCGCCGAGACGAGCCTCTCGATGTGCATGGGCGCCGAGGTGGGCGGCGGCGCACCGATAGTCCGCGTCAGGGGCAACGAGGCGCCGGAGATACAGCGCGCACTCGACGTCGGGGCCGCGGGCGTCCAGATTCCACAGGTAGAGAGCCGAGCCGACGCCGAGGCGGCGGTCGAGGCCGCCCGGTTCGCCCCGGAGGGCGGACGGGGGCTCTCTCCGTACGTGCGCGCCGGCGAGTACGGGTTACAGGACGACTACACGGGGACCCAGAACGAACGGACCCTGCTGATAGTCCACGTCGAGGGCCAGGAGGGTATCGACAACCTGGACGGCATCCTCGCCGTCGACGGCATCGACGTGATATTCCTGGGTCCGTACGACCTCTCGCAGGCACTCGGCGTGCCCGGCGAGGTCACCTCCGAACAGGTCGTCGAGACGATGAGCGATATCTGTGACCGCGCCCGGGCGGCCGACACCGTCGTCGGCGCCTACGCCGACACGCCGGCCATCGCCAACCAGTGGATCGAAAGCGGCGTCCAGTACGTCGCCGTCTCGGTGGACTGCTCGCTGTTGCAGGACCGCTTTGCCGAGGTCGCGGACGCCGTCGACAGCTGACCCCCGGTCGGTCCCGGCCGACGGGCCGGCACACTCCGGGACGGCGCCGGGATAGCCCCTCCACGGCCAGGAGTACTCTTAAATGCCTCCATCGAAAAGGCACTCGCATGGCGGTCAAAGCAGCAATCGTCGGTCCCGGTAACATCGGGACCGACCTGATGTACAAGATACTCGACCGGGGAGAGGCGATCGAGCTCGAGCGGATGATCGGCATCTTCCCCGTCGAGGAGTCCGAGGGACTCCAGGCGGCCGTCGACAACGACGTCGCCGTCGGCACCGAGGGCATCGACAGCGTCAGGGAACACGCCGACGAGTTCGACGTCGTCTTCGAGGCGACGAGCGCACACGTCCATCGTGAGAACGCGCCCGTCTACGAGGACCTGGGCCTGTTCGCGATCGACATGACACCCGCCGCGGTGGGTCCCTATACCGTCCCGGTCGTCAACCTGGACGACGTCGTCGGCGAGACGGACAACGTCAACATGGTCACGTGTGGCGGGCAGGCGACGATCCCCCTCGTCTACGCCGTCGACCGGGTGGCCGACGTCGAGTACGCCGAGATGATCTCACACATCGCCTCCAAGAGCGCGGGGCCGGGGACCAGACAGAACATCGACTCGTTCACACAGACCACGGCCGACGGCCTGGAGACGGTCGGCGGCGCGCGGGAGGGGAAGGCGATAATCACCCTCAATCCGGCCGAGCCACCGATCATGATGCGCAACACAATCCACACGCAGGTCCACGAGGACACCGACGTCGACGCGGTCCGGGACTCCATCGGGCGGATGGAATCGGAGATACAGACCTACGTGCCGGGATACGAGGTGACGATGGAACCGGAGGTCAAGACGGGCGACGACGTGGCCTTCGACCTCGGGGATGCCATCATTCTGACGACGATGCTCGAAGTCGAAGGCGAGGGCCAGCACCTGCCCCCCTACGCCGGCAACCTCGACATCATGACCAGCGCGGCCCTGGGGACCGGCGAACGCATCGCCGAACAGGGCTTGCTCGACGGGACCGCCCGGGGGGTGGCCCATGACTGACCGGGACGTTAGGCTGGTCGACATGACGCTGCGGGACGGGATGCACGCCGTCGACCACTCGTTTACCCCCGAGGAGATGGCCGACGTCGCCGCCGCGCTCGACGAGGCGTCCATGGACGTCGTCGAGGTCTCCCACGGCGACGGGATGGGCGGGTCCTCGATCAACTACGGGTTCTCGGCCGCCGAGACCGGCGAGTACCTCGACGCGGTGGTGCCCCAGCTGACCGACACGAAGCTGTCCGTCCTGTTGCTCCCGGGCATCGGCACCGTCGAGGAACTGGACCTGGCGGTCGACCGCGGGGCGGACGTCTGTCGCATCGCTACCCACGTGACCGAGGCCGACGTCTCCCAGGAGCACTTCGAGTACGTCACCGACCGGGGTCTGGAGGCGACCGGCCTCCTGATGCTGTCCCACATGGCGGCGCCCGAGACCGTCCTCGAACAGGCGAAACTGATGGAGGAGTACGGCGCCGACGCCGTCTACGTCATGGACTCGGCGGGAGCGATGCTCCCGAGCGACGTCCGCGACCGGGTGGGACTGCTCGCCGACGAGCTCTCGATAGACGTCGGCTTCCACGCCCACGACAACCTGGGCCTGGCCATCGGGAACACCCTCGCCGGCATCGAGGCGGGCGCGACGACCATCGACGGGTGCCTGCGGGGCCTGGGCGCCGGCTCGGGCAACGCCCAGATGGAGGTGCTGGTCGGTGTCTTGGAGAAGGCCGGCTACGAGGTCACGCCGGACTTCTTCGGTGTCATGGACGCGGCCGAGGACGTCCTCGTCCCGATGGTTTCGGACGACGAGATGCCCGAGATCGACAACGACTCGCTGCTGCTGGGGTACGCCGGCGTCTACTCGTCGTTCCTCCGTCATACCCGCCGGGCCGGCGAGAAGTACGGCATCGACCCGCGCGAGATTCTGCTGGCGCTGGGCGAGATGGAGGTCGTCGGCGGCCAGGAGGACCTCATCACCGACGTCGCCTCACGCCTCGCGAGCGAACGGGACGCGGCCGCCGAGTCCGACGACTGAGCCGCCGCCGGAATCGGAACTCGGTTCCCCCGAATCACTCGGCTGGACAGTGAGAGAACCGAGAGGGAGTACTGTCCGCCGTCGGTCGGCCGTCTCGGTCCCGTCGATCCGAGACGACGAGCCGGTGCCGAACGGCTGCTCCCGTCGAGCGGGCCGTCCTCGTTCAGCACCTGCACAGCGGCCCTTTCGTCCGCGTCTTCCGACCGGCTACGTACAGTCGCGCTCCGACGTGGATGAGGGGCCGACAGAGTGCCGCGGTGTCGGTCAGGGCGTCTGTCGGTTCACGTGGACCACATCCCTCCGACGAACAGCCACGGCGGAAACAGATCCAGAAAGACAGCTTCTGTGAGAAACCTCGAGTTTCATCACATATCGAAGGGGATATTCCGGAAGACAGGGAATAGAATCCACCGTATATATTCAAATTTGGATTAATAAATATATAATACAGCATTTACTGTACGAAAGTTGCGGTGATATCTCTATAAGTTCGGTACGGGGAAGATATTTCGTCTAAATGGCAAGAGGATAGAGTTATCAAGAGAGAACATGTCCCGTTCCGTTAGTCGGCCGGGCCGTCCTGCAGCAGGTCGTGGAGACGGCTGGCGATGGCGACCGCGAACTCCGTGCTGTTGATGTGCGCGTCGACCGACACACACTCGATCCGGTCGTTCAGAGCGCCGCGCATGGCTTCGAAGAGCGCCCGGTCGGCGGCCGGGTCGTGAAACGGTCCGTCTTCGGAATCGAGCATCGACGTCCCCCGGCGCGGGATCGCGAGTACCGTCGGACCCGTCGACGCGTTGAGCTCTCGGCTATCTCCGTGCCGATCTCGGCCGCCTCGTCCGGAGTCGTTCGCATCAGCGTCACCTCCGGATTGTGCGCGTGGAGGGTCCTGTCGCGGAACTTCTTGGGAACCGTGTCCCTGGGTCCGAAGTTGACGACGTCGAGCGCACCCGTCGAGACGACCTGCGGGAGGCCGTGCTCGGCGGCCGCGTCGAGGCGGTCCCGGCCGGCCGACAGGCACCCACCGACCACCTCGTCGGCCCACTCGGTCGTCGTCACGTCGAGCACGGCGTCGATGACCCCGTCGCGGATCAACCCCTCCATCGCGCGACCGCCGGTCCCGTTCGCGTGGAAGACGATCGTCTCGTATCCCCGCTCTTCGAGCCACTCACGGGCAGTCTGGACACAGGGCGTGGTGACGCCAAACATCGTGATGGCGACGGTTGGCCTGTCCTCGACGTCGACGTCGGGTTGCTTCGAGGCCATGCCGACCATCGCGAGCGCGGCGTTGGCGATCACGGTGCGCGAGAGCTGGTTGATACCCTCGAGGTCCGCGACGGAGTACATCATGGCGACGTCGCGACACCCGACGTAGGGTTCGGTGTCGCCCGACGCCACGGTCGAGACCATCAGTTTCGGCACGCCGATGGGCAAGGCCCGCATCGCGGCCGTCGCGATGGACGTGTTCCCCGACCCGCCGAGACCGAGGATACCGTCCAGGGTCCCGTCGTCGTGAAGACGGTTCGCGACAGCGACCGCCCCCTCGCCCATCGCCGTCACGGCCTCGCCGCGGTCTCCCGCCTCGCGGAGTGCCGCGAGACTCGACCCGCCGGCCTCCGCGACGACCGCTGCCGAGGTGTCCGGTTCGATCTCGGGATCGTCCATCACGCCGACGTCGACGAGGTGGACGTCGAGACCCTCGGCCTCGATCACGTCGCGCGCGAACCCGATCTCCTCGCCTTTCGTGTCCAGCGTCCCGACGATGACGACGCTCATCGCGCCCTCACCCCCGGACCCGGGCGGTGGACTGTGCCGCCGCCTCCGAAGACGGTCCGTTTCGGACCCGAACAGTCGATCGATAGCGGTCCCGAGGGTGCGCGGCAGAGACAGGTCGCGAGCACAGTACATTGGTAACACGGACCGAGCGTGAAAAGTGTACGTCCTCAGGCCACCCGTACATTTAGTAGCACGCCGGAAGATGAGGGGAGTGATGACAGTGCTCGATCGATTCCGACTCGATGGACAGACAGCAATCGTCACCGGCGGGAACCGTGGTATCGGCCGCGGGATATCGACATCGCTCGCGGAGGCGGGTGCGAACGTCGTCATCGCGAACCGCGACGAAGCGGCCGGACGGGAGGCCGCCGAAGCGATCGCCGACGACACTGGCGCGACGGTCGAAGCGATCTCCGTCGACATCACGGACGTCGAAGAGGTCCAGGCGCTCGTCGACGCGACGGTCGAGGAGTTCGGGGACATCGACGTCCTCGTCAACAACGCCGGCGTGACGCTGAACACGCCGGCCGAGGAGATGACCCTCGAGGGGTGGCAACGGGTCATCGACATCAACCTGACCGGCCCGTTCAACTGCGCGAAGTACGTCGGACGGGAGATGATCGACGGCGACGGCGGGTCGATCATCAACGTGTCGTCCATCTCTGCGTTCATGGCGAACCACCCGCAGCCACAGGTCTCCTACAACGCATCGAAGGCCGGGCTGGAGGGCTTCAAGAACCAGCTCGCCTCCGAGTGGGCAGAGCACGGTATCCGTGTCAACAACATCAACCCGGGGTACGTCCGGACGGAGATGATCGATCAGGTACTCGAGGAAGACCCCGAGATGGCCGAGGCGTGGTTCGACGAGATGCTGCTCGAAGAGATGGCACGGCCCGAGGACATCGGTCCGCTGGCAGTCTTCCTCGCCTCCGAGGCGTCGGGGTACATGACCGGGTCGTCCGTCGTCATCGACGGTGGGTACCTGGTCCAGTAGAGTCGATAGACCCGTCACGCTGGCGGACCGTCGTCGGTCGCGGTCGGGTCCCGGCTCGGTCTTGGGTCGGCCATGTCGAATGTGACCGCCACCCATGGTTCGAAATGATTAAGTGAGCGTTGTCCGCCCAACCGACTATGCGAGCAGCCCAGTACTACGGCAACAGGGACATCCGCGTCGAGGAGGTCGCCGACCCCGAGACCGGCCCCGAACAGGTGACGATCGACGTCGAGGCCGCCGGTATCTGCGGGACCGACCTCCACGAATATGCCGCCGGGCCGATACTCACCCCCAGCGAACAGCCCCACGTCGTCACCGGAGAGACCATCCCGGTCGGGCTGGGACACGAGATGAGCGGCGTCGTCAGCGACGTCGGGGCCGGCGTCCCGGACCTCGAAGCGGGCCAGCGCGTCACGGTCAACCCGATGCTGCCGTGTGGCGAGTGTCGATACTGCGACGAGGGGAAGTACAACGTCTGTGAACACCTCGGGTTCGTCGGGCTCTCCGGGAACGGCGGTGGCTTCGCGGAACAGGTCACGGTGCCAGCCCGAAACGTCGTGCCGCTCCCGTCGAGCGTCCCGCTCGAGGCGGGCGTTGGTCGAACCGCTGACCGTCGGCCTCCACGCCGTCAGACGGTCGCCCATGGACGCCGGCGATTCGGTCGCCGTCTTCGGGAGCGGCCCCATCGGTCTCGCCATCGTCCAGGCCGCGCGCGCCGCCGGCGCCGGGAAGATATTCGTCTCCGAACCGAACCGGAAGCGCAGAGAGCGAAGCGCCGTGGTGGGCGCCGACCGACCCATCGACCCGACGGACGAGGATCCGGTGGAGGTGATTCGGAGCGAGACCGGGTCGGGCGTCGAGGTCGCGTTCGAGGTCGCCGGCGTCGAACCGTCCTACGACCAGGCGCTCCGGTCGACCGTACACGACGGCCACCTCACACTCGTCGGCATCTACGAGGAGCCGGTATCGTTCGACCCCAACGAGGTGGTGCTGGTCGAACGGACCGTCGGTGGGGCGAACGCGTTCCTCGGCGGACCGCTGTCGAAACGGGAGTTCGAGATGACGGTCTCGATGCTGGACCGGGGTGAGCTGCGGGCGGACCCCCTCGTGACGAGATGCATCGGTCTCGACGACGTCGTCGACGGGTTCGAGTCGCTCCTGGAGCGTGACAACGACGACGTGAAGGTGCTCGTCGAACCGTAGGCACCGGCAGGCACATCGGCGCCGTCGTCGTGTCCGAGGACCGAATCACCCGCGTTTGCGAACCGGGGCCCGCTATCGGTACACCATCAAGAGTGGATCCCGGGACCATGGGCGGACCGCCGGCGACGTGCAGGGGCACAACCCATAGCGGGCAACGGACAGCGCGGCGGACGGTCCAACCTCTCGGTGGCGGACCAGCGGCACGGGAACCGACGTTGCGGGGCTGGAGATGGGTGGCTGCGTACCGCCGGTCTCACGTCCCGAATCGCCGCGATAGCCCCTTACCAAAGTTTTATCACGTTGTTCATTATATTCAGTTCTTGTTGCTATGGCGAATGACAGTAACGACCGGTTCTCCCGGATCAACAGGCGATCGTTCATAAAGAGCGCAGGCGTGGCGTCTGCCGTTGCACTCGCTGGCTGTTCGAGCGACGGCGGCAGTGGCGGCGATGGTGGCAGTGGCGGCGACGGTGGCAGTGGTGGTGACGGCGGCAGTGGCGGCGACGGCGGTGACGGCGGATCGACCCAGAGTCTCGAGTGGGAACACGGAAAATCCATCCACTACATCGGTCCGCCGACAGAGTCGACGTGGTGGCGACTGATGCCGGCCGGACACGCGATCGAGGCGCACAAGAACGGCTGGGATTTCTCCTTTACCGCGCCCGGATGGGACCCCGCGCAGGTGAACGACCAGATCGTCAACTACGCCCAGAGCAAGGACGCGCTCATCGTCAATCCGGTCGCGTACCAGTCCCACGTGCAGACCATCGAGCGCGTCAAGAAGGAGTACAACACGCCCGTCGTCGGGAACAAGGACCTGGTCGGGGGCGCGGTCTCGCACAACATCCAGTCCGCTGACTACGAGCTCGCCGAGCTGATGGTCGAGGACGCCATCAACTTCCTCGACGAGAACCGCGGCGGCCGACAGGGCAAGACGATCGTGCACTTCCAGGGGAACCCCGACTTCACGGGGTGGCGTCGCCGGATGGAACAGGTCCGAGAGTCGATGAAGAACTACCCGGACGTGGAGTACGTCGAAGTCGCGACCGACGGGACGGTCGCCGGGTGGGCTGACTCGGCCCGGACGTACTTCTCCTCGAACACCGCCGATGCCGTCCTCTCCGACAGCTCCGGCGCGTATACGCGTGGCATCATGAACGCACTGGCGGCCAACGACATGCTCTATTACAAGGGCCACGAGGACCACATCTACGTCGGCGGCATCGACGGCTATCCGAGCGCCCTCCAGTACATCAGGAAGGGGCTCCAGGACCTCGACGCGACGCAGGTGCCGATCAACATCACCCAGAACATCTCGAAGATCTTCTACGAGCAGATTCTGGATCCCTCGGTCCAGCAGTCCGGGACGGAGATCCCACAGGCCGAGGTGGGCACCGAGGTGACGTCCGTGACGGACCCCGTCGACGTCTACTGGGGCCCCGGCGATTCGATCACGCTGGAGATGGCCGACGACTTCGACGTGCCCATCGCAAACGCGCCACCCGAAGTGTACGGCATCAGAGCCGACAACGTCAACACCGAGAACCACTGGGGCAACGTGTTCCCGGCGATCATGGAGCGGACGGACATGATGGACGTCAGCTTCGACACCGAGAACGAGCAGCCCGACGAATATGCCGGTCTCGTCGACGAGTTCGAGGAGAACCTCGAGGGTGGGCAGTACGGCGAGACGCTCGAGTACCTGAGCCAGTTCTGAGAGCGCGCTGACGACGTCAGATTTTTTTTTTGCCACGTCCGCTATTCCACACCCGACTCGAGGTGGCGCGTCGTCGGTCGGTTCCCCGCCGCGAGAGTTCGGCCTCTAACACAAATTTTAATAATAGATAGGGGAGAGATTCTTACTATGTCTTCAGGCAGGACCGGCTTCGGGACCGCTAGTGAGATTTTGACAGGCAGAGAGATGAGCGCGAGGGACTTCGTCGGCGATTACTTCCCCTGGATGCTCGTCGTCGCGATCTACCTCGTAGCGGGGGTCTTCTACAGGGATCTGTTCGCGGTCGACACGCTCGAGAGCGTCGTCGTCCAGAGTACCACCGTCATCATCCTCGCCATCGGGATGGCGTTCACGCTGGTCGTGGCCGAGATCGACCTCTCGATCGTGAGCGCGCTCCTCTTTGCGCCCCTGATGGGGCTTTTCGCGGTCCAGGCCGGTGCACCGATGGTAGTCGGGTTACTCGTCACCGCGCTGGTCGGCCTTCTGATCGGCGCCTGGAACGGAATCGTCATCACGAAGGTGGGGGTCCCGTCGCTCATCCAGACACTCGCCTCCTGGTGGATACTCCAGGGTGCCGTCCTCTCTCTCACCCAGGGTCGATCGATAGCGGACTTCCCCGAACTGTACTATCAGGTCGGGAGCGGGTCGATCGGACCGTTCCGTAACATCCTCTTTGTCACACTCGCCGTGGTGCTGATCGCGTGGTACTACAGCACGCACGTCGTGAGCGGACGGCGCCTCTTCCTCGTCGGCGGGGACCCCGATGCGGCCCAGCGGATGGGTATAGACGTCTCGAAGTACAAGATGCACGCCTTCCTCATCAGCGGCCTGTTTGCCGCCATCGGCGGGTTCGTACTCATCACCCGGGTCGGCGTCCTCTCGTCGGGGACGGGGACGAACTTGCTCATGCCCGCCATCGCGGCACCCGTCATCGCCGGAATTTCGCTGTTTGGCGGCACGGGGAAGATCATCAACGTCCCGGCGGGTGCACTCCTCGTCCAGGTCATCCTGACGATCACCCGCGTCGCGGGGGTCAGCGGCTACGAGTTCCAGCTCGCACAGGGGATACTCGTCTTCGTGGCGGTCGTGCTGATGGAACTCAAGCGCCGCGACAAGCTCTTCGGAGGGTGGGTCTGAACGATGTCGGCAGACGACCCGCTACTGTCGGTACGCAACCTCTCGAAGCGGTACGGTCCGGTGGTGGCCATCGACGACGTCTCGTTGGACCTGGAGCGCAACTCGATCCTCGGGCTGATAGGTGACAACGGTGCGGGGAAGTCCACGCTATTGAACATCCTCAACGGCTTCATCCAGCACGACTCGGGAGAGGTGGTCCTCGACGGCGAGGAGGTCGCCTTCGCGAACCCACAGGAGGCCCGTCAAGCGGGCGTCGCGATGACCTACGAGGAGTTCGCCCTGGTCGACGACACGCCCGTCTGGGAGAACTTCTTCATGGGACGGGAGATGGCTAACTCGTACGGCCCGATAAAGACTATCCGCGGGGGCGAGATGCGCAAGGAAGTAGAGCGAAAGCTCGCCGAGTACGGATTCGACTTCGGCGTCGAAAAGAAGGCGAGCGAGCTTTCGGGCGGTCAGCGCCGGATTCTCGTCGTCAGTCGGGCGATCGAGTCAGATCCGAAGCTCCTGCTGCTGGACGAGCCGTTCCGGGGGCTCTCGGAGCGGGCGATCAACCAGCTCTGGGACATCCTGCACGACTTCACCGACACCGGCTCGGTAATCATCACGAGCCAGTGGTACAGCTCGGTCGAGGAGAACATCGACGACGTCGCCATCTTCAGGCAGGGAGAGAAGGTGGGCCAGTTCGCGAACGACGCCGTCGACAGCAAGGAGTGTAACCGGCTGATGATGGAGGGCGAAGCATGAGCGATGCGGACGTCGTCCTGGACGTTAAGGGCATCTCGAAGAGCTACGGCCCGGTGCTCGCACTCGACGACGTGTCGTTCTCCCTTGACCGCAACGCCGCGATGGGGCTGGTCGGGGACAACGGTGCCGGGAAGTCGACGCTGCTGAAGGTCCTGAACGGCTATCTCAAGCCGGACTCCGGGGAGATCGTACTCGACGGAGAGCCCGTCTCGTTCGACAGTCCACAGGACGCGGCCGACGCGGGTATCGCGATGACCTACCAGTACATGGCGCTCGTCGACAAGGCGACCGTCTGGGAGAACTTCTTCATGGGACGGGAGATGACCAACTCGCGTGGCCCGATCAAGACACTCCGGAAGGGCAAGATGATCCAGGAGGTCGAAGCGAAACTCGACGAGTACGGGGTGGAGTCGCTCGATCCGCGAGACCGCGTCGAAGACCTGACCGGCGGGCAGAAGCAGATCCTCTCGATCAGTCGATCGATCGAGTCCGAGCCCGACGTGTTGATGCTCGACGAACCGCTGACCGAACTCTCGCGGCGCGACAGGGAGTCGGTGATCCGGTTCGTGAAGTCGTTGCGTGACCAGAAGGAAACCTCGATTATCCTGGTCTCACACGATCTGGAGATCGTCAGGGATCTCGTCGACGATATCATGATCCTGAACGAGGGGAAAAAGACGCTGTCGGGGACGCCGGCGAACCTCTCGACGGACGAGATCGTCGAACAGATGGTGTGAGCGAGCGGCGCGCCTTTTGACCGTCGTTACCCGGCCGACCGCACCACCGAGGCGACTCCCGCGGTCCCGGGTTCGACGAACGGACGGCCGGTCCGACTCACCGAACGCCCGAGTGACGTCCCCGGTTACAGCACGTCCTTGAAATCCGCGACCTGCTGCTCGATGGCGCGTTCGGTCGGGAGCCGTTCGACGCTCGACGCGCCAAAGAAGCCGTGGACGCCCTCGGTGTGTTCCATGGAGTAGGCGACGTCCTCGGGCTCTGCGAGGGCACCGCCGTGAGAGATGACCAGGACCTCGTCGTCGACCGAGACGGCAGCGTCGCGGAGTCGCTGGACCGTCTCCGAAGCCTCCTGGAGCGGCGAGACGTCCGCCGCACCGATGTCACCGCCCCTCGTCAGGCCCAGGTGGGCGACGACGATGTCGGCACCGGCCTCGACCATCCGGCGGGCCTGCTCCTCGTCGAAGACGTACGGTGCGGTGAGAAGGCCCTTGTCGCTCGCCATCTCGATCATCTCGATTTCCCTGTCGTAGCCCAGTCCGAGTTCGTCGAGTTCCTCGCCGAATTTCCCGTCGATGAGTCCGTGCGTCGGGAAGTTCTGGACACCGGAGAAGCCGAGGCGCTTGATCTCGTCGAGGAAGACGTCCATGTCGCGGAACGGGTCCGTCGCGTGGACGCCGGCGAGGACCGGCGTGTTCTCGACGACCGGGATAACCTCGCCGGCCATGTCGACGACGATCTCGTTCGCGTCGCCGTAGGCGAGCAACCCGGCGTGGGATCCCCGCCCGGCCATACGGTAGCGCCCCGAGTTGTAAATGATGATCAAGTCAGTCCCGCCTCGCTCGGCGAACTTCGCCGAGATACCGGTGCCAGCGCCCGACCCGATGATCGGCTCGCCGGCGTCGACAGTCTCTTGAAGCATGTGCATGGACTCCGCGCGAGTGAATTTCATACTCATACGCCGTGTCGGCACAGAGACTCGGTGGCCATAATAATCTATGCCCCGTTCGTCGGTGGCTGCCCCAGCGACCGTCCGTCACGACGGATCCGTATCACTCGCGACACCGGGCGGAAGAACCGTACTCTCGGGCATGTCAGCGAGTCCCGACTCTGGTCCCGGTGGGCCGTATACCGCGATGAACCGCAACGGTTCCCAGCTCGTATTGTGTGTGCTGTGCTCGACGCCGGCGGGGATGTACACCATATGTCCAGCCGACACGTCGCGTTCCTCATCGGCAACTGTCTGAACCCCCGAACCGGTCATGAAATAGAGGATCTCCTCACTGTCTGGATGCACGTGTCGCTCGTGTGCCGCATCCGGTTCAAGGACGACGACACCGGCGCTGAACGACTCGGAACCGGTCACGGCCGGGGAACTCATCCACTTGCTCTTGCCCCAGTCGAACTGAATCGTCTCGACGTCTTGTGGCTCGACGAATCGGTAATCGGTCGCCATTAACCGACATAACGCAAACGTTCACATTAAACATTGTGTCGGACGGGTCTCAGCTACTTCGTCTGGCACCGTTGTTCGGAGCTCGGTCACAGGGTGGGAGCGTCACGACAACCGTGTCGCAATGTGAATCGATACCGCCAGATGACCGTCCCCCCACCGCCTCCGAAAACGGAAGGGCGTACCGGCGTCGAGTGAGAGATGGTGAACGCGGGGACACTGCGCCGAGCACCGTCAGCGCAGTCTGGAAGCGAATGTCCCCCCGTATCGCTCGTCAGGACTCGGTTCAGGACGAGTGAACAACCGTTCCGACACTTTGCGACATCGAGGGATGAGCCAGAGATATCCGCCTGCTCTGACCGACGTCAGTATCCGGGAACGCGTCAAAACTGCAGAGAGAGTGGGGCACACCCGAGTTCACACGTGAAATCAAGATCGGTAAATGCGCTCCGTAACACCCCCGACACACCTACCGGTTGCGAAGCGTTACTCCATCAAGTACCGAGCACGCACCCGGAATCCGGCCCCCGACTCAGTGGGAACACGCGACTGGGGGATGGAGTCGGTCGGGGGAGACACACCGGTGACCAACCCCACGATGAGGCCAGTCGGCCCAGGGATCTCGAAATCTTCCACGGTCACAGCAGAACTGCTCGGGAATCCGTCGAATCTGTTCACTGACCCGGGCTGTGGTGACTGGAAACTCGCGAGAAGATACCGATACGTGTCGACGTCAACCCGACCCACAGCGGCGCCGATCCCCCGCTCGAAACAACCCCCGATGACATCTGAGCGAACGGTCGTAACGAGAGTACTCCATCAGAGGCGAAGAGAAGTTCAGGCAAACTGAACAACAGTTCTACCCAACGGTCTGGTTGAATGAATTTTTATACTGTCTGAACGACTGTTCTGCTTGTCCGATACAGGTCCTGAGACGACCGTGGAGATGTACTGGGAGTTTCCCGGACGGGACCTGATCCTAACACGCGTACGTCCATTATTTTGGGGGTGCGGACGACGAAATAGTCGGCCAGACGTCCGAGACCGTCCTCGAACGGACGAAACTGATCGAGGAGTACGGGGCCGACGCCGTCTACGTCATGGACTCGGCGGGAGCGATGCTCCCGAGCGACGTCGGCTTCCACGCCCACGACAACCTGGGCCTAGCCATCGGGAACACCCCCGCCGGCATCGAAGCGGGCGCGACGTACGGCATCGACCCGCACGAGATGCTGCTGGAACTGGGCGAGAGGGAGGTCGTCGGCGGCCAGGAGGACCTCATCACGGACGTCGCCTCACGCCTCGCGAGCGAACGGGACGCGGCCGCCGAGTCCGACGACTGAGCCGCCGAAACCGGAACGTCGCGCTCGATCACACGTATCCGGATCGTCAAATATGTGACGATACTAGGCCAATATGAGTTTGTCGAAGAGATTTTAAATAGATATCTGCCTTAACTGATAAACAAATTCCAGAACTCTACCCATTCTTCGCCACTTCTTCTATATTGTACCATATTCCATATCCACTGAAACAAGAAATGGCACCAGATACGGCTCCCTGGTAGAGACGCGTTCGAGCGGTCACGCCGTCGCCGCCGGCACTGAGAGGCGGTCGGGGAACCAGACCCGGATGGCGGCCCAGAGGAAGACCACACCCAGAAGGAGGCCGCCGACCGACTGGGGCCAGGTGTGGGCGCCGGCCAGCGGCCGGGCGACGACCATCCCGAGGGCGAGGGCGGAAAGCGGCGCGAACCGCCCGTCGACCAGCGAGAGGTAGCCCGCGGGGACCACCACGTAAAGGACGTGGCTCGAGATGTCCCAGAACGGGGTGACCAGGAGGTGCGGGACGGTGACGCCGACCAGCAGCGCCGCAAAGCCCGGGACCAGAGTCCCCCAGCGCCGTCGTCGCCAGACTGCCCAGATGAGGAGGACACCGAGGCCGAGGCCGGCGCTGCCCGTCGCGTCAGGTGCCCACGTGGGTGGGTGAGTAACGAGCCGCGGGACACCCTGGTAGACGAGGAAGGCGAGGCCCCACCCGACACCGAGAGTGGCGACTCGCGGGGCCAGCGACGCGAGCGACCGATCGGCGAGCGTCCGCCACTCGTAACCGATGAGCAACAGTCCACAGACGAGCACGAATATCTCGGGGGCGAACACGTCGGAGTACGTCCGTGCGACCTCCGTGAGCATACAGTCGTGTGGCCGCAGGTGTCTCACCTGTCGGTTTCGGTTCGGCGGCGGGGGCGACGGCCGTGGGACACGGGGCCGGGCGACGAACTCAACACTTTTGTCCGGGGGCCGACACCGCTGGGAACATGGCAGGGAATCCCCGCCCGCGCCGCCCGGGTGGCCGGCGCTGGGCCACACGGTCGGTTTCGCGAGTGACCCGTTCGGGTTCGTGGCCGAGGCCGTCGAGTCGATCGGCGACGTCTTTCGCATGCAGTTGCTGGGCAAGGAGGTCACCGTCGTCGCCCACCCGGACCACGTCGGTGCGGTGCTGCGCGACCGGGAGCGGTTCGCGAAACTCGACGACTTCACCGTCGCCTTCGGCGAGGCGCTGCTCGCCGCCGAGGGCGACCAGTGGCGGCGCCAGCGCCACGCGATGGAGGACTTCTTTCGTCCCACCCGCATCGGCGAGTACGCATCGACGATGTCCGCGCTCGCCCACGACCGGCTCGACGGGTGGGACGGGCGAACGACGGTCAGACTCGACGAAGAGATGCGCCTCCTCGCGCTGGAGAACCTGTTCGAGGTGGTGCTGGGCCACTCGCTCGCGGGCGCGGAGCTCGCGTCGCTGACCGAGGCCGCCCACGCGCTGAACGGCTGGTTCGAACCGACGTCGTGGGTGCTGCCCGACTGGGTGCCGACGCCTGCCAGGCGGCGGTTCCGCCGTGGGTCGGAGGCGTTGCGGGGGCGAGCGCAGGAGCTCCTGTCGGCGGCCGGGACCGACCCCGACGCGGACAGCCTGCTCGCGACGCTCGCGTCGCTGCGCGAGGACCCGACGTCGGGCTTCGACGAGTCGGCGGTGCTCGACCAGGTTGTCGGGATGCTCTTTGCGGGCCACGAGACCACCGCGCTGGGGATGACCTACGCCCTCCACCAGCTCGGGTCCCACCCGGCGGTCGCCGAACGCGCCACGGCGGAGGTCGACGCGACCGTCAACGGGCAGGCGACACTTTCGGACCTGCAGGCCCTCGAGTACGTCGAGCGGGTCGTCGACGAGACGCTCCGGCTCTACCCGCCTGTCCACGCGATCCCCCGCGTCACGACCGAGACGGTCGAGGTCGGCGACTGGCGCCTGCCCGCCGGCGAGCAGGTGCTCCTCTCGGTGTGGAACGTCCACCGCGACGGCCGCTTCTACGAGGAGCCGCTGCGGTTCGACCCGGACCGGTGGGTCGACACGACGCCACGGGAGAGAGGGGACGCGTACGTTCCCTTCGGCGCCGGCCCGCATCTGCATCGGGCGCCACTTCGCCCGCCTCGAGATGAAGGCCGTGCTCGCCGCGGTGCTCTCGCGGTACCGACTCGACGCGCGCGAGGAGATCACGGTGGCGCCACAGATGACGGCACAGCCGGACGGTCCTGTCCGAGTGCACGTCGAGTCGCGATAATCCAGCGGCAGCGAACAACGAGCGGATACGGTGACGCCTGCCCGGCACGTCGCCGGACGTCAGCGGGCACCGCGCCGTGGGTGCTTACTCGAGGTCGAAGCGGTCCAGCTGCATCACTTTCTGCCAGGCGTCGACGAAGTCGCGGACGAACTTCTCCTCGGCGTCGTCACACGCGTACGCCTCCGCGATGGCCCGGAGCCGGGAGTTCGACCCGAAGACGAGGTCGACGCGGGTCGCCGTCCACTCGAGCTCGCCCGTCTCGCGGTCGTAGCCCTCGTAGAGACCGTCCTCGTCGGCCGGTTCCCACGCCGTGCCCATGTCGAGCAGGTTCACGAAGAAGTCGTTGGTCAGCGTCCCGGGCTCGTCGGTGAAGACGCCGTGGGCCGCCCCCTGGTAGTTCGCGTCCAGCGCGCGCAGCCCGCCGACCAGCACCGTCATCTCCGACGGCGTCAGCGTCAGCAGGTCGGCCCGGTCGACCAGCACCTCCTCGGCCGGTTCCTCGAGGTCGTCCGGGAGGTAGTTGCGGAACCCGTCGGCCCGTGGCGCCAGGGCCTCGAAGGAGTCGACGTCGGTCTGGTCCTGCGAGGCGTCGGTGCGGCCCGGTTCGAACGGGACCGTCACGTCGTAGCCGGCGTCGGCCGCCGCCTGCTCGACGGCCGCGTTGCCGCCCAGCACGATGAGGTCGGCCAGCGAGACCCGCGTCCCGTCAGCCCGAGAGTCGTTGAACTCCTGCTGGATGGTCTCGAGGGTATCGAGGACGGTCGCCAGTTCCTCGGGTTCGTTCACGTCCCACTCCGCTGGGGTTCCAGGCGGATTCGGGCGCCGTTGGCGCCGCCGCGCTTGTCGCTGTCGCGGTACGTCGACGCCGCCGCCCAGGCGGTCTTGACCAGCTGGGCCACCGAGAGGTCCGACTCGAGGAGTTCGGCCTTGAGATCTTCGGCCGCCTCGTCGTCGATGAGCGCGTGGTCGACGTCGGGAATCGGGTCCTGCCAGATGAGTTCCTCGTCGGGCACCTCGGGCCCGAGGAACCGGGACGGCGGGCCCATGTCGCGGTGGATGAGCTTGTACCACGCCCTGGCGAAGTTCTCCTGGAACTCGCGGGGGTTCTCCCGGTAGCGCTCGACGATCTCCCGGTAGTCCGGGTCCTTCTTGAGCGCGATGTCCGTCGTCAGCATCATCGGCGTGACCTTCTCCGACGGATCGTGGACGTCCGGGGCGCTCTCGTGGAGCTCCTCGTCTGTGGGCTGCCACTGCCAGGCGCCGCCGGGACCCTTGTGGGGTTCCCACTCGTACTCGAGCAGGTTGGTCAGGTAGCCCATGTCCCACGAGATGGGGGCGTCGGTCCAGGGGCCCTCGATGCCGCTGGTGATGGTGTCGGGGCCCTTCCCGGACCCGAACTCGTTCTCCCAGCCCAGGCCCTGCTGCTCGATGGGGGCCGCCTCGGGTTCGGGGCCGAGGTTGTCACCGGAGTCGGCGCCGTGGACCTTCCCGAACGTGTGGCCGCCGGCGATGAGCGCCACCGTCTCCTCGTCGTTCATCGCCATGCGGCTGAACGACTCGCGGATGTTCGTCGCGGATGCCTCGGGGTCCGGTTGGCCGTCGGGTCCCTCGGGGTTGACGTAGATGAGGCCCATCACGGTCGCCCCCAGACCCTCCTGGAGCTGTCCGTCCTCGCCGAAGCGCTCGGAGGCCTCCATCTCGTCCTCGGGGCCCCAGTCGACGGCGTCGTCGGGTTCCCAGTCGTCCTCGCGGCCGCCGGCGAACCCGAACGTCTCGAAGCCCATCGACTCCAGGGCGACGTTGCCGGCGAGCACCAGCAGGTCGGCCCACGAGAGCTTCTGGCCGTACTTCTGCTTGACTGGCCAGAGGAGTCGGCGCGCCTTGTCGAGGTTCGCGTTGTCCGGCCAGCTGTTGAGCGGGGCGAAGCGCTGCCGGCCGCCGGCCGCGCCACCGCGGCCGTCGCTCGTGCGGTAGGTCCCGGCGCTGTGCCACGCCATTCGAATGAAAAGCGGGCCGTAGTGGCCGTAGTCTGCGGGCCACCAGTCCTGGGACGTCGTCATCACGTCTTCGATATCCGCTTTGACGGCGTCGAGATCGAGCGACTCGAAGGCTTCAGCGTAATCGAAATCGTCGTCCATCGGACCGACCTGACGGACGTTCTGGTCGAGGATGTGCAGGTCTAACTGATTCGGCCACCAGTCTTGGTCGTGACCAGGCATGAACAATATGTTTTTGCTTTCGAGTATTAAGAATTGCTAATTCAGTAACGATCTCTTTCGTCCGTCCGAATCGGGGATCTCGTTCGTGAAATTTCGACCGGTTGCGCACGCATGCTCGTCGGTGGAACGTCGGCGAACGTCTCCCCACGAGCGCGCCGTCGAATTGTCGTTCGACGCCGGCGCCAAGACCGGCTGTTCCGGGCTGGTCACGTGGTGTCGGACGAATCGTCGCGCAGGCGCCGCACGTGGGCCTCCAGTTCACCGATGGCCTCGGTCTGGTCGTCGGTCGCCGCCACGATGTTGTCGGCGGCCTCCTCGGTGTCGGCCGCGTGTTCCCGGGCCTGTTCCAGCGTCGAAGTCAGTTCCTCGACCGTCGCCGCCTGGTCGTCGGTCGCGCGCGAGACGTCGCTGATGCCGTCGGCCGCCTCGTCGATAGCTTCGGCGATATCATCGAAGGCCGTCAGCACGTCGTCGATCTGATCGCTGGCGTTCGCTATCTGCTCGTGGGACTGCTCGGCCGCGTCGACGGTCGAGTCGGTCTGGGCCTGCAGTCGGTCGATCTTCTCTGTGATCTGTTCGGTGTGCTCGCGGGTCTCGTCGGCGAGGGTCTTGACCTCGTCGGCGACGACGGCGAAGCCGTCGCCGTCCTTGCCCGCGCGGGCCGCCTCGATGTTGGCGTTCAGCGCGAGCATGTTGGTCTGTTCGGCCACCTGGGAGATGACCTCGACGACGTCTTCGATGTCGTCCATCCGCTCGCCGAGGTCGGCGACCGAGGTGACGAGCTCCTCGCCGATGTCGGTGACCTCGTCGGTCGCCGCGTGAGCGTCCTCGGAGGCGTCCAGGCCCTCGTTGGCTGCCTCGCGGGCCGTCCGCGCCGCCGAGTCGACCTCCTCGGCGGTGGCGGCGACCTCCTCCATGTTCGCCGAGAAGGAGTGCATCTCGTCGACGCTCTCGACCAGCAGGGCGTTCTGTTCGTCGACGTTGCGGGCGATGTCGTCGGCGGCGGTGACGGCCCGCTCGACCGAGTTGCCGAGGTGGCTCGCCTGCTCGTCGACACGGACCACGATGTCCTGGAGGTCCGCGGCCATCTGGTTGACGTCGTCGACGACCCCCAGCAGCTGCGAGTCGACGGCGCCCTTCGCGTCAAAGGAGGCGCGGGCGTCGAGGTCCCCAGCCATCAGCGCCCGGAGCGTCCCCGACACCTCGTCGACCAGCGCCTCGGTCGCCTCCTGGCGCTTGCGCTCCTCGGTCAGGTCCTGGACCATCTCGACGGCCCCCTGTAATGTTCCGTCCTCGTACAGCGGCATCACGGTCACCCGCGCGTAGTGCTCGACGTTCCCGCTGTGGTCGGCGACGCGGTCCTCCTTGACATAGAGATTCCGAGCCGGATCCTCCACCGTCAGCCCGTAGACTTCGTCTGCGGTCTGTGGGGCCGCGAGCACCTGCTCGATCATCGTCTCCTCGTTCGTCTCGTAGAGGAGCATCCCGACGTCGGTCCGGTCGAGCGCGTCCGCGGCGTCGATGCCCGTTAGTCCGCCATGCCGTGGTTCCAGGCCTGGATCCGTCCCTCGGTGTCGATGACGAACGCGGCCTGTGCGAGGCCGTCGAACAGGACCTGCTCGTCGACCGCGAACGCGTCGGTCGTCTCCGCCTCGTCCGTACTGTCGTCGGGCACCGACGGGTCCGCAGGCGCAGCGTCGGAACCCGACACGTCGGTCACCGTACCACCGTCGGAGCGGACGGCCTGGCTGTCGTCGTCTCGCAGCCACGAGCGCACGCTCGCAAGCGGGTTCAGACCCACGTGCCACCACCGGCCCGGTGTCCGAGGGCGACGCGACGCACCACGCCGCTCTCACAGCAACAACAGTCACGCACACGCGATACCCCTCGGGCCGTCCCTGGCACCGCCCCAGCCGCGTCGGTCAGTGGGGCGTCGAACCCCCCCGAGACGTCCCGAGACGCCACGAGGAGCAGCTCTCTAGTGTCGACCATACGTATGTACGTACCGGGCATATAATATGAGAGTACCCTTACTAAGTTGGTATACGTCTGGACGTACCCGGTATCTGAGCCGGACTGCCACTCGTCCCGCAGCGAGGAACTCCGACGACGTGACAAGTGGACGGGCGGCGAGGGCGTTCGATGGGCGAACGAATCCCACTAGAACGACTCTATAATCGGCGCAGCGACAGCATGGTTCATAAATAGTATGAAGGCGAATATTGACTCAACTATGGGACGGATCACTGGCTCCTATCCGGACGACCTCGATCTGCTCATCGAGGGGGCGGTCGAAGCTGGCGTCTTCGGCGGGAAGAGCGATGCACTCAGGGAGTTCGTTCGGGAGTACTTCGACGACCACGAGAACGAACGGATCGCAGCGGCGATTGCGCTCTACGAGCGCGAGCGAATTACGCTCGGAGATGCAGCCCGACTCGCCGACGTCGATCGGTGGACGATGCGTGACCTCCTTCGGGAACACGGCGTCGAATTACGCATCGGCCTCGCAGACGATGACGATGCCGAGTATGAGAGAGAGGCCGCACGGGAACTCGACTTTAGCGACGAGGAGACGGGTGACGACGGGGAATCAGCGTCGGAATGACAGGCAACGCTGTTCCGTCGAACCCCAGTGTTCTGAACACGACCGTCCTCTCGAATTTCGCCTATATCGACCGAACCGATCTCGTCGCCGCTCTTTCCAACGTCTGTACTGTGCCGGTCGTCCGCGAGGAACTGGCGCATGGCGTCGACGAGCATCCGGATCTCCAGTCAGCACTCGACGTACTCGACGACGGAATCCCAGTCGTCGAAATCTCAGACACCGTTTCGAACCGTGAGGCTGTCGTGCGTTCCCACCTGGATCCGGGTGAAGCACAGGCATTCGCTGTCGCGGACGCACACGATGGACGATTACTGACGGACGACGGTGATGCCCGTTCGTTTGCCAAAGATCAAGGGGTTACCGTCGTCGGGTCGGTCGGCGTCCTCTTGGCCGCGATCGATGCGGGGCGGGTGGACGAATCGACCGCCGACGAGTGGCTCTCGACGTGGGTCGACGAGATCGGGTACTACGTGCCGTATCGGAATATCGAGGACTATCGGAAGTAAGCGAGGAACCCCGACGACGGAAACGGGCGGCGAGGGATTTGAACCCCAGTCGTTCCCGTTCACTCGCTTCGCTCGCTCACCTCCCACTCCTTGCTTCGAATCCTCGCTGCCGGTTCACTCACCGCATCGCTTCCGCTCTGCGATTCGTTGTACGGGCGGCGAGGGATTTGAACCCCCGACCATCTGGTCCGGAACCAGGCGTTCTGTCCGCTGAACTAGCCGCCCACGGGAGCGAATATTCGAGTCGGCCTCTTAACGGTTGTCAGTTACCCACGACTGAAGTCGTAGGCTTGTCAGTGGACTCCCCTTCTACCGTCGAATTGACGGAGGCATGGTGATCGCCGTTCAGGGTCAGCGTCCCTGACTTGAGCGCACACTGACAGGGTGCGCCTCCACCCGAAGACTTCTGCCCCGAGCGGAGACGTTTGATGAGTTTGCGAGCGATGTTCTTGCTCGCGTTGTAGTCCGCGTTCAGTTCGTACTCACACTTCTGACACACGAACTGGTGTTTCGACTGCCTGTTGTTCTCGTGCGTGAATCCACACGAGGAACACCGCTGAGACGTGTACGAAGGACTTACCTGCTCAACCTCGATACCGACCATCTCGGCTTTGTATTCGACGTACTGGTAGAGGCGTCGGAACGCCCATGTGTGGAATCGCTTTGCACCACCCATCCGCTTGCGAATGTCGGTCAGATTCTCGAACGCGATGTGCGTACAGTCGTGGTCGCGAGCCTCGTCGAGAACCTGGTTTGAGGCGCGGTGCAATTCGTTTTGCATCCAGCGGTGTTCGCGGTCTTTCATCGACTTGATCGACAAGTGCGCCGACCGCGTGCCTGCTGCTTGCATCGAGCCGCGAGTTCTCTCAAACTCTCGGCGTCGGTGGTTCATCTCGTCGGCGTTCCCAATGAACGCCCCCGTCGAAGTCACGGCGAGCGAACCGTCCACGTTCAGGTCAACGCCAAGGACTGTTCTGTGCTTGGCGTCTTCAGAAGTAGTCGTGGACGGCTCTTGTCCGCGTTCAGTTCGGCGCATCCGCGCGTGGAGGTAAAACGACTCCGTCGAGCGGTCGTACTGCAACGTAGACATACGGAACTCGTAGTCCTCGTTCAGCAGGTACTCACCAATCGGTGTCCCCTCGACGTCGCCGGGGACCACGTAGTCGCACTCAACACGACCGTTCACCGTTGAGAGCGATACGCGGTCGCGGTAGAACGTCGCAGA
This sequence comes from Haloarcula regularis, assembly GCF_029338315.1. Taxonomy (GTDB): domain Archaea; phylum Halobacteriota; class Halobacteria; order Halobacteriales; family Haloarculaceae; genus Haloarcula; species Haloarcula regularis. Next base: position 2,513,134 of record NZ_CP119794.1, on the reverse strand, counting down.
GCGTTTGTCGTAGATGACGCTCCACGCATCGAAGTGCGGTTGACTGGTGTTGTCGCCTTTCTTGAGTCGGGCGACACCGCTTTTCGTGGCCTCGATAGCGCGTCGAATCCCCTTCTGTACGAGGTTCGCAGTCAACTCCGTTTCGTTGCGGAGTTGATCGTAGAGGGCGGTCTCGGCCTTCTGTTTCGAGGTTATGCAGTAGTCGTTCGGGTGCCTCCACGCCCACTCTGAGGTGGTGTTCGCGCAGTGGAGGAACTGGTCTTTGGTCTGATGGAGGTCGTCGCACCGCTCGTCGGGTACGTCGAGTTTGATTTTGACAGTGCGAAGTGCGTCCCCCATCCGTGTTTCACATTTTAGTCTACGTTTTTATATATGCCACGACTATCGTTGGGGAGTTCGCCTGCGATCACTCGTGGATTGCGTTGGGCCTTGTCGGATTCCTCCCACGGCTGAAGCCGTGGGCTTCCTCCTTGCACATCTGTGAACCCGGGAGTCAGGGGACTCGCCGGTCTCGATGGTGAAGTCCGCGACGGGGTAGGCGACGCAGGTCAGGCAGTAGCCGTCCTCCATGTCGTCCTCGAACAGCGACTCGTTCTGGCTGTGGCGGATGTAGTCCTCGGCCGGGCCGTCCTCGATGTGGCCGGCACAGGAGATACACTGGCCCTGGCGGCAGGCGTAGGGGAGGTCCCAGCCCTCGTCCTCGCCGGCGTCCAGAATCGTCTCGTTGTTCGCGACCTCGATGGTCTCGCCCTCCTTCGCGAACTCGATGTCGTAGTACTCGACCTCGTCGTCGGCGATGGAGTCGGGGTCGAAGCCGGCTTCCTCCTCGGCCTCCTCGCCTTCTTCGAGTTCGCCCTCGGCCTCGCCGGCCGGAATCGCACCGGCAGGCGCGCCGCCGCCGATAGAGCGGTTGTAGGGTTCAGGGAAGTCCGTCTCGGGTACCGTCGCGGCCCGCTGTTCGAGCACCTGCTGGGAGATGTCCTCCGGTGCCTCCCACCCGGTCCCCTTCGCGTAGTGAAGCGCCACTACGACGAGGGTGAGCGTGGCCCCGGCGGCGATGCCTACCAGTTCAACCATATGCGCGGCTATGGAGTACTGGGTTAACTAACCTTTGGATTCCTCGCGGCCGCAGGCTGGCGGTTTGCCGGGTCGAAGCCCCTCGCTCGTCTGTTCGAGGAGCGGTCCCTCCGGTTCCGCTGGTCACCGTTCGGGTTCGAGGGCTCTCACTTCGGCCGGGCCCTCGCTACGCTCCACGGCTCGCTCCGCTCGTCGTTCCGGTTCGAGACTCCTCGCTTCGCTCGGGCTCTCGCTGCTCGCGGGTCGTTCCTCCCCGCTCGCTTTCGAGGGGCGCTCCCTTCGGTCCCGCCCCTCGCTACCGCCTCGGGACCTCGTGCCGACCGAAGCCGTAGCGCAGGCGATTGGCCAGCCGCCGCGAAAACCGCCCGTCGTCGGCACGGGATCCGAAGCGTTCGGCCAGCGCCTGGTAGATGAGCGGCACCGGCACCTCCTGTTCGAGGGCCTCCTGGACTGTCCAGGTGCCCGTCGAGCCGCCCTCGACGCGGTCGGCCACGTCGCCGAGGTCGGTGCCTTCCTCGCGGAACGCCTCCTCGCAGAGTTCCAGCAGCCACGAGCGGATGACCGCGCCGTTGTTCCAGGTCCGCGAGACGGCCTCCAGGTCGAGGTCGTAGCGGCCCTCGGCCAGCAGTTCGAACCCCTCGCCGTAGGCCTGCATCAGCGCGTACTCGACGCCGTTGTGGACCATCTTCACGTAGTGGCCCGACCCGGCCGGCCCCATCCGGTCGTGGCCGTCGGGGCCGGTGGCGACGGCGTCGAAGACCGGTGTGAGTTCCTCGTAGGCCCACTGTGGCCCCCCGACCATCAGCGAGAAGCCCAGTTCCGCGCCGGCGGGGCCGCCGGAAGTCCCGCAGTCCAGGTAGGCGGCGTCGGTCGACTCGGCGCGACGGACCGAGTCCTCGAAGTAGGAGTTGCCGCCGTCGACGACGACGTCCTCGCTATCGACGAGTCCGTCGAGTTCGTCCAGCGCCGCGTCGACCGGGTCGCCCGCGGGAACCATCAGCCAGATGCGTTTCTCCGACCCGAGTTTGTCGGCCACGTCGGCGATGGAGTCCGCTGGGGTCGCGCCGGCGCCGGCGGCGTCCGCGACGGCTTCCTCGTCGATGTCGAAGACGACCACGTCGTGGCCCGCGTCGAGGACTCTGTCGACGACGATGCGGCCCATGCGTCCCAGTCCGATGACGCCAAGTTCCATACTCGCAGGTCAGCGACCGGGCAGGTAGGGGTTGCGGTTCGGCAGACGTATTGCTGAGTGAGTGCTTACTCAGTAGTTTTATGATGTCTGACATAGAAGGGGAAGGTATGTTCCCGACCACACTGACCCGATGTGAGTCGACGGCGGACGAACGACAGACGGGCCCCACGACCCGGCGAGCGGTCGCCGCAACCGCCGGTGTCGTCTCGCTGGGCACCCTGCTTCTGGGCATTGGCGGCCTGGGACTCGGGGTCGACTGGGCGTGGATCGCCTTCCCCGTCGGCTACGGCGGCGTCCTCCCGCTGGCGATCGCGCTGGCACGGACGCGAGCGAGCGGGGCGAGTGACACCGACGGTGGGGGCAAGGACCCGCTGGCGACGCTTCGCGACCGGTACGCCCGGGGCGAGATCGGCGACGAGGAGTTCGAGCGCCGCCTCGAACGGCTCCTGGAGAGCGAGCCCGACGAGGGCGGATGGGACTGAGCGACTGGCTGGGTCGGCTCGTCGCCAGCGTTCGGGGCCCGGACCAGCGAGGCGGGACGGCCGAGCGCGATACCGCCGCGGCTGGCACGGACGACGACGAAGTGGTCCGTCACCAGCGCGTCCACGCCGACCGCGACGGAGACTTCGTCGTCTTCCACATCGGGATGCGCGTCAACGCACTCTGGAAGGTCCACCGGTGGCTCCCGATCGCGCTGGTCGCGCCCCGCATGGTCCGGGACCTCGAGGCCGACCCGGACTCGGGCCTGCTGGGCAGTCGCACGGTCGTGGGCCCCGGCCTCCGGAACGTCGGCTTCGTCCAGTACTGGCGGTCCTTCGAGGCCCTGCGAGCCTACGCCCGTGACAGCGATCGGCTACACGTAGAGGCCTGGCGCGAGTATACTCAGGGCCCGGCGAACACCGAGGGCGCGGTCGGCATCTGGCACGAGACGTACCTCGTCACCGAGGGCACCTACGAGACGGTCTACAACAACATGCCGCCGTTCGGCCTCGCCGCGAGCGACGGCGCCGACGTCGCGCCGGCGACGGGACGCCACGAGACGGCCACTGGTCGGGTGAGCGAGCGGGCCGACGAGGACCCGCCTGCCCCCTGAGCCTCCTCAGAGCGTCCACTCAGGCGGCGCCTCGACGCCCTCGGCCAGGACGGTCGTCCCGACGTAGTCGAACAGGCGGTCCCGGACCATCACCTCGACGTCGGCCATCCCCAGCGCCATGACCGCGCCGGCGGTGCCGTCGGCGGTCATCAACAGGTACGCGGCGGTCGACTCGGGGTCGACGTCCCGGAAGACGCCGGCGTCGATGCCGTCCTCGATGATGGCCGCGAGGTCGTCGACGACCCGCCGCTCGTAGGCCGTCAAGCGCTCGTGGAACCGCTCGTTGTGCGGGGCATGGGAGAGCAGTTCCATCATCGCGACGTTGATGCCCCGATCGACGTCGTCGCTGCTGTCCCCGAGCAACACGTCACAGGCCTCGTAGAGCCGGGTGACCGGGTCGGCGTCCTCGGCCCCGCCACCTGGTTCGAGAGGCGGTCGACCGCCCACTCGAGGAAGGCCACGATGAGGTCCTCCTTGGTGTCGTAGTGGTAGAAGAAGAACGCCTCGCTCTTCTCGGACTCGGCGGCGACCCGCTTGGTCGTCAGCCCGGCGTAGCCGTGAGCGGCCAGCGCCCGCATCACCGACTGGACGACTTCCTCGCGGGCCGCGTCGGGGACGGTCGACTCCTCGCGCTCGTCGCTCATACTCGACTAGGAACGGCCCGCCTACGTGAAGATTCGCCTTCGGACGACCACGAGGGTTTTGCCCTCGCCGACCCACCACGGGACATGGACGACCGAGTTCACGACCACGCGCGCACGTTGGTCGAGTGGAGCGCACGCATCGAGGCCGGCGACGACGTCGTCGTGCAGGTCGGCGAGGGGGCCCACGACCTCGCGGTGGCCGTCGCCGAACAGCTCGGCGAGAAGCGAGCGAACCTCGTGGCGACGTACAGTTCCGACGAGATCACCCGGGCGTACCTGCGGGCGTTCGACGGCGAGTTCGAGACCGATCCCGCCTGCGAACGCACACTGTACGAGCAGGCCGACAGCGTCCTCGTCCTCTCGGGGTCGGCCAACACGGCCGGAACGGCCGACGTCCCGAGCGAGACCCGCCAGGCGTACGCCACGGCTCGAACGGGAATCCGCGAGGCGCGACTCGAGACGGACTGGGTCTCGACCCAGCACCCGACGCGAGCGATGGCCCAGCAGGCCGGGATGGCCCACGCGGCCTACGAGGACTTCGTCTACGACGCGACGCTCCGGGACTGGGCGGCGCTCGCCGAGGAGCAGGCCCGACTGAAGGACATCCTCGACGCGGGCGAGACGGTCCGCATCGTCGGCGAGGGAACGGACCTCACGCTCGACATCACGGACCGTATCGCGGTCAACTCCGCCGCCAGCGTCGCCTACGACTCCCACAACCTCCCCTCGGGAGAGGTGTTCACCGCGCCCGCCGACGCTGCGGGCGTGGTCACCTTCGACGTGCCGATGACCATCCAGGGCCGGCGAATCCGGGACGCGAAACTGACACTCAAAGACGGCGTCGTCGTCGACTGGGCGGCAGAACAGGGGCTGGACGTCCTCACGGAGGTCATCGAGACCGACGGCGGGTCCCGACAGTTTGGCGAACTCGGCATCGGGATGAACCGCGGCGTCGACCGGGTCACGGACAACATCCTCTTCGACGAGAAGATGGGCGGTACCGTCCACCTCGCGCTCGGCCGGTCCTACGACGCCTGTCTCCCCGACGGCGAGATGGGGGTCGAGAGCGCCGTCCACGAGGACCTCATCACGACGATGGGCGAGGGGTCACGACTCGAGGTCGACGGCGAGGTCGTCCAGGAAGACGGCACGTTCGCCTGGGAGTGAGTCGGGAGCCAGCAGCGTTGGACCGAGGACCCCGTGGCCTCCCGGTTGGCGTCGGCAGGCCCGGTCAGTCCTCGGACAGAGGGGTGACGGTGCGGTCGGACCGGTCGCTGGCCTTGACGGCGGCGGTGTAAGCCCGTTCCGTCTCCATGAGCGCCCCGATGACCTGGTCCGCGAACTCCTGGTCGCGTTCCAGGTCGAGTCCCTCCAGCACGATCGAGAGCTGTTCGTAGGCCTCTGCCAGGTGGGCCTCGTGCGCTCCGGTCGACCGACCGTCCCAGTCGGATGAGTCCGCGGCCATAGTTCCACGTCGGCCCACAGACGTGTTAGTAAAACAGCCATTAACGCGGGCAAGAAGTGTCGACCGTCGGGGTACCGACGCCGGCGCAGTCCCCACCAGCTCGCCGGTCAGATCTGCAGGAACTGCGTCACCAGCCACTTCGTGAAGGTCCCGGTGAGCGCGCCGATCCACGAGAGGATCACGAAGTGCATGTAGGTGTTGGCCTTGTGCCCGCCGTCGACGGTCCGGACCATCAGGGCAGAGAGCATCGCCGAGAACATGATGATGATGATGAGCAGGAACTCGATGAGCGGGATGTTGTAGACGCCGGTGTTGATGAGCGAGTTGACGTCGAGGCGACTGCCCGCGTTCAGGTCCAGGGACATCTGGGCCAGGATGTTGACGACCTGCAGGCCGATGAAGAAGGCGAACGTCGAGGCCGCGGTGATACCATAGAGGAGGCCGACGAGGGTCGTCGTCGCCTGCTTGCGCTGCTGGCGCAACTGCAGCACCTCGTTCATGTTCGCGGCGATGAGCTCGCCCAGTTGCTTTGGCGACCCACCCATCTCCCGGCCGATGAGGTACATCTCCGAGAACGTCTGGATGAGATACGAGCGGCAGTCGGCCGTGAAGTACCGCCAGGCCGCCGACGGTTCGATGCGCATGTTCAGGCGCTTGTAGAGGTTGTTGATGTTCTCGGTCAGCGGACCGAAGTCCTTCTTGCGCAGCGTCCGCAGGACCATCCCCGTGGTCGACTGCTTGGCCCCCTCGGTGGCCCCGAGCGCGCGGATGAAGCTCGGGAACTCGTTGTCCCGCCCCTTGATACGCTGTTCCTCCTGCCGGAAGACGATGCCCGGGTACAGCATGGGCGTGATGGGGACGACGGCGTAGAAGGGCAGCGGGACCGAATCGAGCATGAACAAGACGTCGTTGAGCGTTATCGGGGTCACGCCCAGCAGGCTCCCGAGGACGAAGACGACGAGCAGCACCGACAGGCCCACGCCGACGTACATCGATCGGTCGAGGCGCTCCTCGACGGGCGAGGGGTACTCCTCGGGGTGGTACCACACCGGGTCGTAGGGCGCCATCGAGCGGATGGCGAGGAAGAAGCCCGACTGGACGAAGATGAACATCACGATGACGGCACTGACGGTCATCGTCGGGTTCGTCCCGGTCAGCACGGGCAGAACCACCGCGAACACCAAAGCGAACGTCATCGACAGAATCATCGACAGGTAGAGGTCCTTCATCACCTCGAGGCTGTCGAGCGAGCTCTCGTAGACCGTCGAGTAGTGCTGGATGATCTGGTCTTGCTCCGAGAGGAGGTAGTCCTCCAGGGACTGGCCGGCCCCGAGCGTGTAGGCCAGGCGGTCCAGGAAATCGGAGAAGGCGTCGCTTGGCACCTCCTTGGCCCGGCGGCGGCAGGCGTCGTCGAGGCTCTGGTTCCAGGTGTCGACCAGCTGGACGATGCGGTGCATCTCCAGGGCGAGTTCGCCGTACTCGTCCTCCCGGGCGAGGGTGCGGAACACCTCCATACGGTCGATCTTCGTCGTCGCCAGCACCGTCATGTGGGTGATGAGCAGGTGAAAGCGGTTGTTGAGCTCGCGCTTGCGCTGGGAGAGCAGAATCTTCGGGTAGAAGATAGCCGAGACCATCGCGAGAAAGCCCAGAAGGGGGATTGGTGCCTTGATGGCCAGCGGGAGGTCGAGCGCGAGCGCGGCGACCGCAGACAGGAGGAAGAAGGCGACAGAGGGCCCGAGGATGAAAAGGAGGTACCGCTCTATCGGAATCGTCATCTGCCGGTAGGACTCGGCCAGACCCTCGACCGTCTCGCTTATCGTCAGGTCCAGTCCGTTCTCCGCCTCTCCCTGAGCCATCGTCACTCGGGCCGTGCGATGTTGAACGGGATGCCCTCGATGCCGTCGCGCTGGAAGTCGGAGATGAAGTCGTTGACCTCGTGATAGCCCAGGATGCCCTCCTGGATGGCGCGTTCGATCAGGTTCGCGCGGAACTGCAGGTCGTCGTAGATGTCACGCGTGTCCTCGTAGCCAAGCAGCGTCGCGATCTGCTCTTCCAGCACGTAGGAGTTGTTCATCCCCTGGAAGACGATCTCGTCCTCGACGGGGTCCCAGTTGAACGCCTGGCGGGTGACGACCCCGTCCATCTCCTTGGAGTAGCCCTCGATCTCCTGGACGCTGGTGACCCGGCGCAGGACCTGGTCGCCCTGCTTGACCCGATTCTGGAACAGCGCCACGTCGGCGACGTCCATGAACGTCTCTGGGACGTTGATGGGTTCGCCGGTAAAGCGCTGGATCATCGAGACGATGTCGCTGGCGTGGAAGGTCAGCATCACCGGGTGGCCGGTCTGGGCGGCCTGGAAGGCCATCCGCCCCTCCTCGCCACGGACCTCGCCGACGATGATGTAGTCGGGCCGGGAGCGCAGCGCCGCCGCGACCAGGTCGAACATGTCGATGCTGGTGCCCTCGTCTTCGCCCTCTCGAGTCAGGAGTTGCTGCCAGGTGTTGTGCGGGGGCAGCACCTCGGCGGTGTCCTCCGCGGTGTAGATCTTCGAGTCGTCGGGGATGAAGGAGGTGATGGCGTTCAGCGTCGTCGTCTTCCCGGACGCCGTCTCCCCGACGACGAAGACGGTCTGTTCGTTCTCCAGACAGAGCCAGAGGTACGCCGCCAGTTCCGGCGAGAGCGTCGCCCACTTCGTGATCTGGAAGATGGAGAGGGGGATCTCGTCGCCCTGCCGGATGGTCAGCGAGGGGCCCTTGACGCTCACGTCGTCGGAGTAGATGAGGTTCAGGCGCGACCCGTCGGGCAGCGTCGAGTCGACGATCGGGTCCGAGTCCGAGACGGGGTCGCCGATGCGCTCGCCCATGTTGCGCAGCCACTGGTCGAAGGCCTCCTCGCTCTCCCACTCGACGGTCGTCTCTAACATGCCGTAGACGCCGTGGTCGACGTGGCACTCGCTGCGGCCGATGACGTGGATGTCCTCGTTGGCCGGGTCTCGCATGACCGGTTCCAGCGGGCCCAGGCCGACGATGTCCCGGTTGAGGCGATAGAGGATGTTCTCGTAGGTTTCCTGGGTCACCTCGACGGCGCTGACGTTGGTGAGATTCGACAGCCGCGTGAGCACGCCGCTGTCTCCGTCCTCGTCGCGGATGGTCGTGGTCTCCTGTAAGAGTTCCTCGATGCGGTCGTCGTACTCCGCTTCGCTCTCCGGAGCGGGCTTGTTGACGCTCTTCTGGAGGAGGCGATTGCGGACCTTGTCGAAGACCGCGCCCTCCTCCTCGTCGAGTTCCGGTTCGATGGCGTAATATTTCATGTCCTGGCCGACGTCGCCGTAGATGTGACAGAAGATGGGGCCCCCGACCGGGTAGAGGACGTTGGGTCGGTCGGACTCGTACTCGTCGTCGGCCTCGTCGATGAGCATGGGAAACTCCCCGGTGATCTGCTTGAACTTCTTGAGGTGGTCCCGCAGGTGCGGGCGCCGCGCGGCCATCTGTCGCAGTTCGTCCGAGGGTTTCGCACGTCCGTGGTCTGTCATAGCTTAGGTCACCTCTAAGCAACGCTCCGCGATTCGATGACGATCCCAGTCCCCGACCGCACCGAGAAGCCGATGGTGTCGCCGACCTGTTCGCCCATCCCGGCGAACCGCAGGACGTTGATCTGGCGGCGGACGTCGTTGCCCACCTCGATCATCTCCAGTTCGATGAAGACGTCAGCGATAGCCCGGAACGGGCCGATAGCCTCCTCGTCCAGCGTCGAGGGGTCGACCGTCAGCATGATGCACTTGCCCTGGGAGATGACGTCCCTGAAAAAGGAGATGATCTCCAGGGCGGCCTGGCGCTCGTCGTTCTGGCGGACCAGTGCCTCGAACTTGGGGTCGTTCCGCAGGATGGCGTCGAACGTGTCGATGACGACCACGTCGCTGTTCCACATCACCTCCGCCTCCATCAGCCGCCGTAGCAACTCCTTGCGCTCTTCCTCCTGGTCGCCCCCCGAGAAGGTGTTGGAGTCACCGATGTCGGCGTGTAAGAAGAGGACCTGCTCGTCTAAGATGTGGTTGACCATGTCGTAGGACAGCGAGTGCATCTGGTCTAAGAAACTCCCGACGGTCAGCTCCGTCGAGAGGTAGGTCACCTCGTGGCCCTCCTCGCAGAGGCCGTAGGTGAACCGCTGGCTCATCGCCGACTTCCCGGCCCCGTAGTCGCCCTCGACGAGGATGATGCTGCCCGGGGGGATACCCCCGCCCAGCTCCTTGTTCAGCCTGTCGTGGTCGTCCAGTCCCAGCGAGAACAGGTCGGTGCTCGCGAGGCTCATCGGTTGAACTCGAACACCTCCTCGTCGCCGTTGACGATGATCTTGACGCGGTGGTCGCCGGTCGAGAGTCCGGGCACGGAGATCTCGACGCGTACCACGTCACCGGGGTTCCACGTGTTACCCCCGCTGGGCTCCAACGTCACCTCGTAGGCGGTCACAAAGGCTCCGTTGACGAAGATGTCCATCTGGCCGGGGACCGGCGCCAACCGCTCGGAACCGGTGTTCTTGAGGTGGAGGGTGATATTCTCCGTGCCGGTGTCGTATATCGCATCGCTCCCGGCGTCGGAGATGATCTCGACGTCGGTTCGGACGTCGCTGCTGACGTCGAGTCCCTGTTCGGACAGCGCGTTGCTCAGCTGGCCGACGCTGTCGGTGAACACCCGCGACGCTGGCGGCGATCATCATCGAGGCGATGAAGATGATGAGATGGGAGGCGGAGACGCTCGCCATCTCAGGGCACCTCCTCCGTCGCTTCGATGCCGGGGCCGGTGACGAGTTTCACGCGGGCCGGCTTCGAGGTCAGTCCGGTCACGGTGATTTCGAGGGTCTGCTGGGCGAGCCACAGGTCCGTCGTGGTATCGCCGTCGACGGCCGTCCCGTAGCCCGACTGGTACTCGTTGTCCACGAGGACGTCGACGTCGCTGACCGCGAGTTCGGTCGAGCCCGTGTTCTCGACAGTGATCGTCAGGGAGTCGCCAGTCGAATCGTAGGTCACGTCGATCACTGTTATCGCGGTGTTTTGTTGTTCCAGGAGCGAGTCGCGCTGATCGTCGCGGGCGTCCGAAATCTGTTCGAGGCTGTTTGCCGAGGCCGAGTAGAACATCCCGAACCCGATGAACGCGGCGACGAAGATGATAGCCGCCGAGCCGCTAACGCTGAAGCCCATCGGAACCACCTCCGCCCACCAGTTTCGAGAGCGCGACGGCCTCAGGGCCGCTGTCCTCGTCGAGTTGCGAGATGTAACGGAGGCTCTCGGTGTGGTGGTCGATGGTGAGTCCGCCGCCGGTGTCGTCGACGTCGTCGAACCCGCGGAGGTAGTCTCTGAGCTGGTCGGCGACGGACTCGTCGATCCATCCGATCGTCTCGTAGTACTCGAGCGCCCGGGCCGTCTCGCGGTAGCCCGTCTGCCCCACCAGGTACTCCAGCCACTCGACGATTATCAGGTCGGCGGCAAAGCCCTCCGGCATCGACGCCAGATAGGGCTTGCCCTCGCCGGCGTCGGCCGACGCGTCGGTCGTGGTCTCCGTCTCGGTGGCCGCCGGCGTCGGGTCCGGTTCCGGTTCCGGCTCCGGTTCCGGCTCGGGCGTCGGGTCCTGGGCCGCAGTGGTCGACGTCGATTCGGAATCGGCCGAGGCCGCCGGGTCGGGGTCGGGGTCGGAGTCGGTGGTCGACGCCGTGTCGGCCTCGTCGTCGGATTCGTCGTCCTCGATGACCTCGTCGAAGAGGTCGTCGTCCTCGAGACCGCCGGTGTCCTCCTCGAACGCCGCCTCGTCGCCCTCCTCGAGCAAATCGCCGTCATCGTCACCCTCCTCGAGCAGGTCGTCGTCGGCCGTCTCGTCGAGGTCGTCACCGCCGTCATCTGCCCAGTCGGCCTCGCCCGACTCGTACTCGTCTTTCAGTTCGGCGAAGGACTTGCCGCCGTCGCTGTCGCCACCGTCGTCGTCCATGCTCATGCCATCGTCCATGCTCATGTCGTCGTCCTCCAGTCCGTCGTCGAAGTCGCCCTCGAAGTCCTCGTCGAACGACCCGCCGTCGTCCTCGAATCCGCCACCGCCGTCGTCGTCCGGGAACACGTCGTCGACGTTCCCGTCGTCCATCGACATCGAACCGCCGGCGTCCTCCGAGAGGTCCTCGTCGAAAAAGCCCTCGGCGTCGGCGTTGGCCACGTCCTCGTCTAAGTCGTCGCCGTCGTCCTCGCCGTCGTCCTCGAACAGGCCGAAAGAGCCGCCATCACCGCCACCCATGCCGCCGCCCATGCCGGCGTCGACGTCGTCGGCGAAGGGGTTGACGCCGCGGGTGACCATCTCGTAGATGTCGAGCAGTTTCCTGACGTTCTCCTCGACCTCCTCGACGGACTCGGAGATACTCTCGTTTTCCGTCCGCACCGTGTTGACCGTCGAGGAGAGCGAGCCGACCTCGTTTTCCAGTTCGTCCAAGCGGTGTTCCAGTTCGTCGGTGTCCGGGCCGGTGGCGTCCTCCATGTCGCCGAACTCGTCGTCGCCGAACCCGCCCATCCCGTCGTCGTCATCGAGGCCACCGAGGCCGCCGAGGTCGTCGCCACCGCCCTCTTCGGCCATCAGGCCGCCACCGTCTGCCATCCCACCGCTGTCGTCGTCCGCGTCCTCGTCGCTCTCGTCGCCGGACATGATCGAATCGAACATGTTCTTGATGCTCATCCCGACGAGTCCACCCGAGAGCAACACGAAGAGCGCGGGTGCGAGTGCAACCACCTCCGCGGGGAGGGTCGCGAGCGTCGGCACGAGAGCGAGACTACTCATCGTCTGTAACGATGTCCACAAACACCCTTGAATGTTCCCTCTAGCGTATCACAGTTGATAACAAACGGTAGTTTTCGGCCAAATATACCTTAATTTTATTTCTGAGGAGTGGATTCTCCTGCCCGGGAATAATTCCAGATAATTAGCACAGTAATTTGCGTCAGACGCCCGCGTGTCCGGCAGACTTCCGACTGCCGTCCGTCTGACGCGCCACCGGCACGGGGCCACTCGGCGTGCGACGGCCTGCCGTCACAGCGTGGTCGATTCGGTGTTGGCGCTTTTGACCACCAGGTCGCCAGTCCCCGCGTCGAGTTTGAGCGATCGACCGTGGTCGCCCCCGACGTCCTCGCCGACGAGCGGGATGTCGAACTCCTCGAGGGTCGCCCTGACCTGTTTGGCGTTGCGAGCGCCGATAGAGGAGCCGCTCTCGGAGAAATCGAGCATGTCGCTCCCGCCCGCCATCTTCGCGCGCATCGACGCCCTGCTGGCGCCGGCGTCCTCGAGGGCCTCGACCAGCGCCTCGACGCCGGTGTCGGCGAACTTCGCCCGGTTGCCGTCGTCGATGTCTTCCGCCGTCGGCAGCATCACGTGGACGAGCCCCGCGGCTCCCGACACGTCGTCGTAGATGCCGACGCCGATACACGACCCCAGGCCGCTGGTCGTCAGGACGGCGTCGTCGGTGGTCGTCTTGTACTCGGCGATGCCGACCTTGATGCGTTCGGGTTCGGTCCCCTGGTCGTCGTCGGTCGACTGTGTCCCGTCGTAGACCTTCATTATTCGAATATTTGCTCGACGTCCGCGTCGGTCTCGTCGGCCCGCTCGACGTCTAAGTCCTCCAGCGCCCGCCGCAGCTCCTGCTCGTTTGGCAGCGCGTGGATCTCGGCCTCGAACTCGATGTCGTCGGTCTTCATCCGCGAGTCGATGATGAAGGCGTGTTCCTGGTGCTGGCCGACCTGTGCCGCCAGCGGGTCCATGATTGACCGGCCCATGTCGTGGACCAGTCGCGGCGGGGAGTGGTCGACCGACGTCTGCAGGACGTTCGCCCACCCGTCGACGAAGCCGCTGGTCATGATGTTCCCGAGCTCCTCGATTGCCGACTCGTGCTGGTCGGTCAGTTCGTCGCCGTCCATCTCGATGGGCATCATCGCCTCGGCGACGTTGATGGCCGACACCTCGTCGAACAGCACCAGCAGGTAGCCACTCGGCACGCCGGTGAACTCGACGACGGTCCCGACGTAGGTGTCGGTGCCGATCTGCTTTGGCACGTCGGTGATGGGCGCGAAGCTGATCTGGCTCACCTCGGCCTCGGTGGGGATGCCCGTCATCATCTCGACGTTGTCGGCGGCCTTCTGGGTCCCGCTCGTCGTCATCTCGTTGAACGTGTGCAGCTTGTCGATGGGGATGGCGTCGCCCTCGGTGTCGGCGTGTTCGGTCATCACCTCCGCGAAGGCCTCGTACTCCGGGAGCATGTAGATGTAGAAGTTGACCGACTCGCCGACCCACTCGATCTCGGACTTGAACACGAACACCTGCTCGTGGTCGTCCGGGTGCCGGGTCTCGGGGAGTACCTCCCTGCCGCTCTTCTCGATGTAGGTCGGCGGCGAGTGTTCGATGGCGGCCTCCAGGTAGTCGGCCCACCCGTCGATGAAGCCGCTCATCATGATGTTGCCGACCTCCTCGACCCCGCTTCGGGCCATCGCCTCGTCGTCGCTCCCGCCCGGAATCAGCGCATCGACCATCGTGTCCGCGGAGTCGGTGTCGAAGGCCAGCACCGTGTCGCCCTCGAGCACTCCCTCGAAGTCGAACTGGACGCCGACGAAGTCCTGGCCGACCAGCGCCTCGCCGACGTCCTCGCGGTCGACGAGCGTTATCTTGGTCACGTCGACGGAGGCATCGATACCCGTCATCTGGGCCATCGACTGCGTCGCCTGCTGTGCACCCTCGTGAGCCAGCTGGTTGAAGGTACCCAGCGACTGGATGTCGACGTTCATCTATGAGGGGACGACGTCTTCGATAGCCTCGATGACACTCGGTTTCTGGAACGGTTTGGTGATGTACCCGTCTGCCCCCGCCTTGACGGCCTCTTTCATCTTCTCCTCCTGGCCGACGCTGGTACACATGATGACGTTGGCGTCGGGGTTCGCCGACTTGATCTCGTCGGTCGCTTCGATGCCGTCCCGGATGGGCATCACGATGTCCATCATCACCAGGTCCGGCGTCTCTTCTTTGTACACCTCGACGGCTTCCACGCCGTTTTCCACTTCCCCCACGATAGTGTGGTCCTCCTCGAGAATCTCTCGGAGCAGGTTACGCATAAACTCTGAGTCGTCGGCTATCAGTACGTCGGGCATGACCTATCGGTCCGAAGTACCCGGATTAGATAGATAAAACTGACCCGTAAATTATCGTGCGTGATACCGCAGACGGCAACGGAATCGTCGCACCGAGCGACGCCTCAGAGCGACGGGAGCGAGCCAGCGAGCACCCGGACGAGGTCGAATGCGTACGTCCCGTAGCGGAAGTACACCAGCGCCGCGAGCAGGACGTATGCGGTCGTAAATCCGGCGGGCAGTCCCAGGCCGACGGCCGTCACCCGGGCCGAGACGCGGTCCGGAACCACTGTCCGACCGACGACGGCGCTACCCGCGAGTGTCGCGGTCACGAGGTTGGCCAGCGCGTGGTACTGGACCGCCTCGCCAACCGCCAGATCGAGGGTGAGAATCCCGCCGAGGACGACCAACAGGCCGAGCGCGACCGAACAGAGGTACGACCCCGCCAGCCAGCGTGGGGTACGGGTCGCCGCGTCGCGGACCGCCGGGAGCCGGACGACGCCGTAGACCGCCAGCGGGACGACCGGGTGGAGGTACCGCACCGTGAGCATGCTGTGGAGCGGGAGCCGGGAGAGGTAGATGACGGTCATGACGACGGCCAGCGCCCCGACGAGCAGGTCGGTCTGTCGGGCCGGCGAGAGGCGTCGGTGGGAGACGCTACCGGGATGCACTCCCGTGGCCGCTCGTGCGTCGGCCACCAGTCGGCGTGCCCGACCGAGAAGGAGGACAGGGAACGCGACGAGTGCGCCGAGCAGCGGCATCGCCTCGAGGAGCGCGAGCTCGATTGTCTCGAAGTCGTTGACGCGGTAGTTCAGGCTCTGGATGTTCCCGCTCCGGACGAAGATCGCGGTCAGCCGGTCGGGGTCGTCGAGCACCCGGGTGCCCTCGACGACGGCACCCACGGTAAACCGCGAGATCGTATCGAACTTCGAGAGGGCCGCGGCTGTGGCACCGAGGACCGGCGCCAGTAAGGGTGGTCCTCCTTCCGTCTCACCGTCGTTCGCGGGCCCACCGCTGTCTTCACCGGCGGCATCGCTCCCGCCATCGGCCCCCGAGGAGTTGTCGGGGACGAACTCGACCTCTCCGCCGCCGACGTTCGGCAACAGCCGGGGCGGTTCGGCCGGGTTCCCCGAGATCGCGTAGTTCGTCGCCAGCATCGGCGTCGAGGCGGCGAGCAGCGCGAGCCCCACGACGAGCAACTGGCGCGGGCTGTTCGACCGCGCGGTCAGCACGTCGACGACACCCAGCGTCGCCACGAGAAAGAATGCCTCGAACGCGTGGGTCCACGTCACGAAGCCGGCGAGCGCGTAGGCCCCGGCACGTGCCCTGAGGGCCGCCCGTCCGTCGGCCCGGTGGCGACTCACCGAGAACGCGTAGACCGTCGCGAGCGCCAGCATCGCGACGAACGTGTGTCGCTTCGGGAGCGTCGCCCAGAACCCCACTGGCGTCGCCAGGCCGAGCGCCACGCCGCCAGCCAGACCGACCCGGCGGCCGTGCAACAGCGTGAACAGGCGGTAACAGACCAGTCCGGCCGTCGCCGCGGCGACCAGCGTCGAGAGCTGATAGGCAGCAAGCACCAGCTGGTCCCGCGGGAGGTCGGTCGCCGTGAGGAGGGTCCCGACGAAGAGGACGGCGACGGCGAGACTGCCGACGGTCAGCGTGCGGTCACGGTCGAACGCGGGCAACCGACTCGTCTGGTCGACCAACAGCAGGCCGAGCCCGGACCACAGCCCTGCGAGGAGTAACCGGGCGTCCACGACCACCGAGCCCCCCTCGAGCAACCACACGAACGGCACAGCGACCGCGAGTTGCCCGTAGTTGCGCCCGTAGAGCAACCCGTCGACCCTGTGGAGGCCCGGCTGTGACCCGAGCGTCAGCGAGTAGCGGATCTCGGTCACGGCGAGGCTCCCCTGCGAGAGAGCCACGAGCGTGTTGGCCGTCGCGTAGGTGTCGGTGATGAACACCCCGATACGCCACGTCGCGCCGAGCGTAAAGAGGAGCGCCAGCCAGAGGACCAGGCCGTACCGGTCGCCAAACAGCCAGCGGCCGCCGGCGCGGGCTCGGACACGGATCGTCTCCCTGTCGAGGACGGCAGCGGAACGCGACTTGGGCGCCGACATCAGGTTTCCACCTCGACGGTGACGTTCTCCCGGTAGACGGTCGTCGACTCGGTGAAACTCTGGACCCGGACGGTGAGTGTCGCGTCGTAGGATTCGTTAGCGAGACTCCCGCGCTCGAAGCCGCGGTCGTCCGGGTCCAGTCGCGTCGTCGACGTCGACGTGAGCACCGCTTGCTCGGTGAGCGACAGGTCGAGCGCCGGCACCGCGACGACGTAGACGAGTCGGGGGCGGCCCGAGACCGACTCGACGTCGACGACGGCCGCGGGGACACGGAGGTAGTCGACGTCGGTCCCGAACCGGCCGGCCGTGACGGCGAGTTCGCCGGTTTCGACGGTCACGTCGGAAACCGACGCCGTCCCGTCGCCGAAGTCGGTGGCCGGCGGCCCCGTCGCGTCGACGCCGACAAGCGGACCGGTGGCGACGAGTGACACTGCGATGACCACAGCGAGCAACAGATGCGGGTGCCCTCCGGCCATTACCCCACCAACGTCGACGCCCGGATTTAAACCTCCCGCCGCTCAGAGTTCGAGGCCGTCCTCGTCGTCGACGGCCGCCATGAGGTCCGCGACGGTGTCGTCCGGGCCGAGGTTCGTCGACTCGACGAGGTCCCGGATGGTCGAGGACGGATAGCGAACGGGGACGTTCGACTGCGAGAGGAGAATCCCCAGCACCTCCTCGACGGGCGTCGACCCGTCGAGTTGCCGGGCGTACCAGAGCAGCAGGCTCTCGAAGACCGTGACGATGTCGTTCGAGACGAGCTTTTGCTGGTCGACGCCGCCGTCGAACTTCGCCGTCACGTCGAAGCCGTAGCGGGCATTCGATTCGTCCATCTGGTCGGCGAGCCACTCGTGGACGTTCGCGTCAGTAAATTCCGGCGTCTCGGGCTCCGGTTGCGGTTCGGGGTCGGGTTCAGGATCCGGCGACGGCGTCGCTTGCGTGCCAGGCGAGTCCTCGGTCCTGACGTCCGAGGAGACGACGTACCGACTCTCGTCTAACTGGGTGACGTGTTCGTCGTCGGCGATGTCGAGCTCTTCAGGGGAGAGAATCTTGCCGTCTTCCGGGTTACCCTCGTCTGACCCCTGTGCCATGCTCATATGTGTGTGAACCAGGGGTATAATTCCGTCGCTGGTCGGGGTGCGAGAGAAATCGAAAGAGTGCGCCGAGTTACAGCGTGACGGCGGAGTTTCCAGACAGGGTCTCCGGAACCACGAGTCGAACTTCGGTCGTGCCACCGGACTGGGTGTTGATTCTGATCGTCATCGTGTTACCTTCTGCGAAGGATCCACTGGTGATACCAGAGGAGCTGGTGTCGATGTGAATCTGGGCCCGGTCGGCGGGGTCGTTCAGCACTGCAGAGCCCGGGCTCCCGGTGGTGATTGAGTCCCCACCGTCGTCCTGAACTTCGCTGACGTCGAATTCGGTACTACCGTCACTGTTCGAACCGAATCCATCACTGGTCACCTCTCCGAACGTTAGATCATTTGAGCCGGACGAGTGGACTGCCTGAAGGGTCGTGGACGAAAGGTCGATGTTGTTGGCGCCTGGTGCGCGCTTGACCGTTATCGTAACTTCGTTTATATTTGACCCTGAGACATCACCAACGGTATTCACAACGTCGAGTCGGTTCGTCACTTGGTCACTGCTCTGTTGTCCGGTCTCCTCGGCGCTGCTCTGCAGGAAGCCGGCCGTGTTGATCAGGACGCCCGCGGCGATCGCGGCGACAAGCACCATCGCGATGAACACGATGAGCGTGCCGATCCCGACCTGCCCGCGGTCGTCGTCGTTCGTGTGTTCCGTGAACATGGATATTCCGGGTCTGTCTGACCCTATCGGGACAATTTGAGTCGTCGGTAATAATACCTCCCCCCGAAATATCCGTACTGATAACGCGGTTTTCAGCCGTTGAAACGGGTATATTCCACCCAGAGAGTGTCTGAAACCGGGTTCGTTTCGATTGGAGATGTACGCACTCGATTCAGCGGTGAAATCGTCACTTGAATCGAAATCACGCGTGAAAACGATTTTCAGAGCGCGGTAGCCGGCCGTGTCTCCGCCTCGTACGCACGGTCACTCGTACGTGATGAGGCTGTACATCACGAACAGGTAGCCGAAGGTCGTGAGTCCGCTGTTGACCAGGAGAAGCGACTTGACGCCCTCGAAGTCGTTGATGAACGCGCTGATCATGGTGGCCGCTGCGCCCGCGACGGCGAGCGAGAAGCCGAGCGAGAGGTGGAGCATCGCCTCCCGTGATGTCTGGACGTACGCCCGCATCGCCATCCCGACCATCGTGAGGCCAGCGACGACGAACACCAGCGTCGTGATGGCGTAGAGAAGTTCGATTACCGGCATTACCCTGGGATACAGGAAGGCCGGTCTTAAATCCACGCACGAAAATATCTATCGTGATAACCGAAACAACATAGGTGATATCGGGAGAACCGACAGAGGAGAGCGGGTCGAGAAGGGACCTAGCCGTCGGAGAGCGTGCGCCAGGCCTCGTCGAGCTTGTTCGTCACTTCCGAACGTTCCTCGACGTTGACCGACAGTTCCTCCTCGAAGTCGACACAGACCTGGTCGACGTTCCGGCGGTAGACTTTGATTCGACGGCGGTCGTCCGAGAGGATGTTGTCGTGGAGTTCGAGCAGGTCGTGCTCGGTCAGTTCGTCGATGCGACGGTAGCAGGTCGCGATCGGGATACCGAGCTCGTCGCTCAGCTCTTGGGCCGACACCGGCTCGTCGGTCGCGTCGAGTATCTCGGCGCTGTATTTGTTCCCCAGAGTCTGGAGAATATCCGCTGAGGACATCGTTATCAAAACATGAATTTTTCCGATAATAAAACTATCGACGATGATAGCCGGCTGAAAACACCGCCATTGAGAGAGTCGCCGATTCAGTGCAATTCTCGGCCTAGAGGCCACGAGACGTCCATTTCACTATATAATAATGGAGATATGACCCTGATAATGTGGAAATAGCCCCTTATATCGGGGGATCGCCCTCACCCATCATCGAGAAGGCGCTAGCGCTTGGGTGGATCTGGATGCCGCCCCAGTCGATCTCCATCGGGAAGATGTCCGTCTCGATGTTCTGCTTGCGCATCTTCGCGACCCAGACGTACCGGTTCACGCCGGAGTCGGTCGGAGTCTGGATGAGGTAGATGTTCCCGTCGGTCAGGTAGTTCGCGAGGCCGATGTCGGTGTCCGGAAACCTCGATCCCTGTTCGTTGGTGATCAGGGAGGTCAGCCCGTTCTCCCGGAGGATGTCGGTGAACTTCAGGAGGTACGTGCGTTTTTCCATCTCGTCGTCGAAGAAGAGCTCGAACATGGCGAGCGAGTCGAGGACGAGCCGGTCGTACTGGTCGTCCTCCAGGTCGTCGAGGAGGAGATCGATCGACGAGGAGAAGTCGTTCTCGCGCAGGAGGACCTGCTTGTCGTACACCTTTATCTTCCCGTCGGCGACGTACTCCGGCCACTTGTCGAAGCCGAGCGACTCCGCGGCCTCCCGGAGGTCGGACGCGTTCTCCTCGAACGTGAGGTAGATGCCGCTCTCGCCGAACTCGTCGACCCCGTTGTAGATGTACTGGAGACAGAGAATCGACTTCCCGGCCCCTGGGTTCCCGCTGACAAGCGTCGTCGAGTTGGTCACGATACCGCCGTTCAGAATGTCGTCGAGTCCGTCGATGCCCGTCTGTGTGAGTTGAATCATTGGTTCGTTCGAATGGTGCAGTGGTGTGCGTGTTCGTCAGTGGTGACAAAAATCGTATCGACCCGGTGTGGAGCCCGAGCGACGAATCGGCCGACGCGTGGCGTCTCAGTCACGAGCGTGGACGACGGCCGGATCCACCCAGATGACGAAGTCGTCGTCGCGCTTGACGACCCCGCGGATGGACCCGGTGTCGTCACCCGGCGACCGGTCGACCTGTTCCGGATCGACCTGGACGACCTGGAACACCTCGTCGACCAGCCAGCCGACGGCGCTTTGCTCCTGGACGATGTCCGGATCGAAGACGATGATTCGACGGCCCTCGCCGTCGTCGTCGAGGCCGAAGACCGCCTTCGGGTCGACGATAGACGTCGTCCGGCCGCGCAGGTCCATCACGCCCTCGACGTACGACGGCGCGTTGGGGACCTTCGTCAACTCCCCGACGTCGACGATCTCGGTCACGTAGTCGATGCTCACGCTGTAGGTCTCGGTCCCGAGTTTGAATTCGAGGACCTGGCCGGTCGTGCCTGACTGTGCTGACATAGGTGCTCCGGGATACGTACCAGAACGTAGGGAAACAGCCCCGTATAAAACTGCCTGCTGGATTATCGACTTTGATTACGCGGGCGGAGTCTTTATTTCGGGGCCGGACTCGACTTCAGAGTAGGTATGCGAGGGGCCCGTGTGTCGAGCGTGTCTAGAGTAGGAGAGCGGCCGTGACGATGGTCGGGGAGACCGCGCGCGCCGTCGTCGCCGACGACTCACACTTCATGCGGAGCGTCATCTCCGACATCCTCGACGATGGGGGAATCAACGTCGTGGCACAGGCCCGCAACGGGGTCGAAGCCGTCGATGCGGTCGGCGAGCACGATCCCGACGTCGTGACGATGGACGTCGAGATGCCCGAGATGGACGGCATCGAAGCCACCGAACGGATCATGGCCGACCACCCGGTGCCGGTGTTGATGCTGTCGGCACACACCGACGAGAACGCCGACGTCACATTCGAGGCGCTCGATAAGGGCGCCGTCGACTTCTTCACCAAGCCCGGCGGTGAGGTGTCGATGGAGATGTCCCGGCTGAAAGACCAGCTGGTCGACATCGTCACCTCCGTCGCCGAGGTGGACGTCGCCGAACAGGCGTCCGCAGGCCGGACTGGCGGGGCGACCGCCACCGCGTCGACCGGCACGGGATCGAGGACCACCACGAGCAGCGGGGCGGGCCGGAGCGACCGCCGGACCGGCGAGCAGGCGTTCGTCGAGAACCCGACGCTGCTGGTCGGTTCCTCGACCGGCGGCCCGAAGATGGTCGAGACGGTCATGGCGGCGCTGCCGCGGGACGCCGATCTCCGGGTCCTCATCGTTCAGCACATGCCGGAGGGGTTCACCGGCCGGTTCGCCGAGCGCATCGACGCCCGCAGCGACTACGACGTCCGGGAGGCCCGGGACGGGGCCCGGCTCGCCGGCGGCGAGGCGATGGTCGCCGCCGGGGACTACCACATGGCGGTCAAGAACTACCGGAACGGCCGGCTCCGGGTGAAGCTGAACCAGGACCCGCCGGTCAACAGCGTCCGGCCGGCCGTCGACGTGACCATGGAGACGGCGGCGGCCACCATCGACGACCCGCTCGTCGGGGTCATCCTCACCGGGATGGGCGGCGACGGGGCCGACGGCATCCGCGCAGTCAAGGAGGCCGGCGGCCATACCATCGCACAGGACGAGGCGACGTCGGCCGTCTACGGGATGCCGAAACGCGCCGTCGAGACGGGCTGTGTGGACGACGTGCTCCCGATAGAGGAGATCGCAGGCGGCATTCTCGATACGATAACTGAGGTGACCAGATAATGGACGATCAGTATCTCGACGCGTTCATCCGCGAGAGCGAAGAGGCGATAACGGAACTGAACAACTCGCTGCTCGATTTGGAGTCCGACCCGTCGGACCGGGAGGCGATGGACTCCATCTTTCGGACGGCACACACGCTGAAGGGGAACTTCGGTGCAATGGGCTTCGACGACGCCGCGAACCTGGCCCACGCCGTCGAGGACCTCCTCGACGCGATGCGTCAGGGCGAGATGGAGGTGACCGCGGATGTGATGGACTTGGTCTTTGCCGGCGTCGACCAGATCGAGGTCATCGTCAACGAGATCGAGGCCGAGGGCGAGTCACAGACGGACACCGACGAGATGGTCGAGCAGCTGCGTGCGGTCCTCGAGGAGGGGGCCAGCGCGGCGGGGTCGACAGGGGACGACGGCGGGACCGAGACGGCGGCCGACGACGAGCGCGCCGACGCCGTGTCGGTCGAAGCGGACGTTGACGCCGACGACGCCGACGGACAGGTCGTCCACGTGACCGTCGACATCGGCGAGTCGGACATGCCCGGCGTCGACGCGATGCTGGCGATGGAGGCCGTCGAGGAAGCCTTCGACGTCCTCGCGTTCGAACCGGACCGGGCGGACATCGAGGACGGCGAGTTCGACGAGACGTTCGTCCTCTACCTCGACGCCGTCGACGCCGCGACCGTCGACGCCGAACTCGGTTCTATCGGGAAGATCGACGCCTTCGAGGCGACGGACGTGACCGACGCGCTCGCCGGGACGGGCGGAGACGACGCGACCGACACCGACGACTCGGGCGGCGAGACTGACGGCGACGATTCCAGCACCGGAGGGGCGGGCGCCAGTGCATCCAGCAGCGCGACGGACGACGAGCACAGCGTCGACGAGATCAAGTCGGTCCGCGTCGACGTCGACCAGCTCGACGACCTGCACGGCCTCGTCGAGCAGCTGGTCACCAGTCGCATCAAGCTCCGCCGGGCCGTCGAGCAGGACGACGTGGACTCGGCGGGCGAGACGCTGAACGAGCTGGACAAGATCACCGCGAACCTCCAGAACACGGTGATGGACATGCGGCTCATCCCGCTGAAGAAGGTCGTCGGGAAGTTCCCGCGCCTGGTCCGCGACCTCGCCCGCGAACTGGAGAAAGACGTCGACTTCGAGATCGAGGGCGAGGACATCGAGCTCGACCGGACCATCCTCACCGAGATATCGGACCCGCTGATGCACATCCTGCGCAACTCGGTAGACCACGGCATCGAGAGCCCCGGGGAGCGCGAGGCCGCCGGAAAGGACCCGACGGGCCACATCACGCTGCGGGCCTCCCGCGAGCGCGATCACGTCATCATCGAGGTCGAAGACGACGGGGCCGGCCTCGACGTCGATGGCATCAAGAACAAGGCCATCGAGAAAGGCGTCCGCTCGCCCGAGGAGCTGGAGGCGATGGACGACTCCTCGATATACGACCTCATCTTCCATCCGGGCTTCTCGACGGCCGACGAGGTGACCGACACCAGCGGCCGCGGGGTCGGGATGGACGTCGTCCACGACACCGTCACCCAGCTGGACGGGTCGGTCGACGTCGACTCGACGCCCGGCGAGGGGACCACCGTGGCGCTTCGCCTCCCGGTGACGATGGCCATCGTGAAGGTGCTGTTCGTCGAGGTGGGCGACGAGGAGTACGGCATCCCCATCAAGAACGTCGACGAGATAACCGGGACCGGCACCGTCAAGCAGGTCAACGGCAAGGAGGTAATCAAGCACAACGACGACATCTACCCGGTCATCCACCTGGCCGACACCTTCGACGTCGACGGGGCACACGCGAACGGCGACGGCATGCTCGTGCGCATCCGCGAGTCGGAGCGCCAGGTCGCCCTGCACTGTGACGCGGTCAACTCACAGGAGGAGGTGGTGGTCAAGCCCCTGGAGGGCATCCTCTCGGGGACCGCGGGCCTCTCGGGAACTGCCGTGCTGGGCGACGGGAACATCGTCCACATTCTCGACGTGGTGACGCTATGAGCAAGGGGAGCGAGCGCCAGTTCCAGCAGCTGCTCGAGTTCATCGGGTCCGAGATGGAGTTCGAGTCCGGGTTCTACAACGACTCGTACCTAGACCGGCGCATCAACGCCCGGATGCGGCGGACGGACACCGACTCGTACCGCCGGTACAAGCGGCTGCTCGAGCGCGATCAGGAGGAACGAGAGAACCTGCTGGACTCGCTGTCTATCAACGTCACCGGGTTCTTCCGGAACCCCGAGGCCTGGGAGTCGCTGCGCCCGGTCCTGCGGGATCTGACCGAGAACAACCGCTCGGTGCGGCTCTGGTCGGCCCCGAGCGCGGACGGCCGTGAGCCGTACTCGGCGGCGATGCTCGCCCTCGACGACCCCGAGGTCGACGCCCGCCGCATCGACATCGTGGGGACGGACATCAACGCCGACATCCTCGAGGAGGCACGCGAGGCGACCTACCAGACGTCCCAGACGACCGACATCGCGGAGGAGCTGGCACCGCTCGACGATTACTCCGAGTACATCGAGCAGAACGGAACCACCTTCCGCGTGCGCAAGCGGGTGACCGACATGGTCACCTTCGAGCAACACGACCTCATCAGGGGCGACGCCAAGCGGGACTTCGACCTGGTGTTCTGTCGGAACCTGCTCATCTACATCGACGCCGAGTACAAGGTGCCCATCTTCGAGACGATCCGGAACTCGCTGCGCGAGGGCGGCTACCTGATGATCGGGATGACCGAGACCCTCCCCGCGGCCTGCCGGGACGACTTCGAACCGGTCCACAAACAGCACCGCATCTACCGGCGGGAGTGAGCCGATGAGCCTCTACGAACTCGAACGGAACGGGGAGGTCCAGGAGCTCATCAGGGTCCTGCGGGAGAGCGAGAACGAGCGCGTCAGAAAGCGGGCCGCGGCGCTGCTCGGGAACTTCCCGGACCACGACGACCGGCGCGACGTCGTCAACGCACTGGTCCGGGCCGCTCAGGGCGACAGCGACGCGGTCACGGCCGCGGCCATCGACTCGCTGGAGGAACTGGACGGGGACGCCATCGAGCAGCTCATCGGTAGCATGGCCGGCATCGACGTCGGCGACGACGCCGCCGACTGGGTGAAAGCCAAGGCGTTCACGAAGGCGCTGGGCTCGGAGGTGCCGGAGTTGCGCATGGCCGCCGCCAACGGCCTCGGCAACCTGGGGCAGGCCGACGCCGTGCCGAAGCTGGCCGAGCGGTTCCAGGATCCCGACCCGCGGGTGCGCGCCCGCGCGGCTCGGTCGGCCGGGAAGATCGGCGATTCACGGGCGACGAACCCGCTGGAGTCGCTGCTGACCGACCCGAAGGCCGCCGTGCGCCGCGAGGCCGCCGAGGCGCTGGGCAACATCGGGAACCGGCAGGCGCTCCAGGCGCTCTTGCCGATGTACGAGGACGACAACGAGCGGGTCCGACGCATCGCCGTCGGCGCGTTCGGCAACTTCGGCAACGACAAACCCGTCGACTACCTCGTCGAGTCGCTGTCGGACGACTCGCCGGCGGTCCGGCGGGCCGGCGTCTACTCGCTCATCGAGCTGCTCGCGAACGTCCCGACGGAGCAGAGCCACACCATCCGCGAGACGGTCGTCGAGAAGCTGTCGAGCACGGACGACCGGAGCGTCGTCGTCCCGCTCGTGGAGATCCTAGAGGAGAGCACCCAGGCGGCACAGCAGCGAAACACGGCCTGGCTCCTGGGCCGGGTCACCACCGACGCCGAACGCGGCCGGGTCATCGACGCGCTGGTCGAGGCCCTGCGCGAGGACGACCAGATGCTCCGGCAGTTCGCCGCCACCAGTCTGGCCGAGCTGGGCAGCGAGGACAACATGGTCGAGCGTCGGCTGCTCGACATCGTCACCGACGGCGCCGTCGACCCGGCGGTCCGCGGGCAGGCGATATTCACCCTCGGGAAGGTGGGCGGCGAACGCTCGCGCAAGGAACTCGACCGGCTCGTCGACGAGACGGACCACGAGATGGTCCGCAAGAAGGCCTTCTCGGCGCTCTCGAAGCTCGGGGGCCGGGGATGACGGCGGTGCCGTCGCGGCCCCGCGAGGTGCCCGAGGCCAGACTCGTTAAGTCCCATAGGGTCGTAGCCGAAGGTACAACGGGGTAACACGATGGGCGAGGGAGAACGGAAGCTGGTCGACACCCGGGGCAAGTTCGTCCAGGTCATCAGCGACGGCCGGAAGCGAAACGACATCGAGTGGACGCCGGGTCGCATCCTGCTTTCGAACAAACGACTCGTGCTCGCGACCAACGAGGGCAAGCGGACCATCGCCCTGTCGTCGCTGACCAGCGTCTCGGCCAGTCAGATGAACCAGCCCCTCGCACAGGTCGACGGCTACATCAAACTCCAGGCCGGCCGGGACGTGTTCCTCCTCTCGGCACAGGACGACACGGCCTTCGAGGAACACCTCTACAGCTCGCTGCTGGACCAGGTGGTCGTCCTCGTCGACCACCCCGCGGTCAAGGGTGGCGTCGTGCAGGAGACGAACTGGGAGAAAGCACGCCTCAAGATGGACGAGGACTGCGTGGATCTGGCCATCCAGAGCGGTACGTTCGTCCAGCTGGAACTGGACGACGTCGGCACCGTCGAGGAAAAGACCAAGGAGATACGCGGTAGCGAACGCCCGGTGCTCGAGGTTGAACACACCGTCGAGGGCACGAGCGTCGAGACGCACCTCACCGGGAACCCCCGACACGTCTCCTTGCTCGAGGGACTCGTCCGACAGGGCGAACAGCGCAACAACACCGACGACGTGGACCTCTCCCCCGAGGAGACCCAGGTGCTGATGGCGCTGTACTCGGGCATCTCGCCGTTCAAGATTCCCGACTTCGTGGACATGGACATCGACGACGTCGAGGCCGTCTACGATCGGCTCATCGAGTCGGACATCCTCGAACCCGTCCGGACGCGCCGCGAGGTGCAACTCGAAGCGCGGGGCGGTCCATCGCCGGCGAGGCCATCGCCGACCAGTGACGAGGGCCGCTCAGACGCCCCACTCCTCTTGCCGCCAGGCGGCGTCCCAGAACCGATACTCGTAGCGGGCGGAGGTTCGAAAGAGGTCCCGGTAGCGCTCGCGGTCGGCGGCCGTCGACTCGGCGGCGACCTCGGCCATGAGGTCCTTGCACCACTCGGCGAGGGCCGAAAAGTCCTCGTCTGAGTAGGTGCGAATCCACTCGGCGTACCGTTCCTCGTCGGGCAGGCCGTCGGCGCGGAGGCGGACGGCCGTCTCGTGGAACCCCCACATGCACGGCAAGAGGGCGGCGACGAGGTCACCGAACGTGCCGGTGGCCGCGACGCGGACGAGGAAGTCCGTGTAGGCCCGCGTGGTCGGCGAGGGGTCGGTCGCCTCGAGGTCGGCCGCCGAGATGCCGAAGTCCGCGGCGTACTCCCGATGGAGGTCCATCTCGGTGTTGAGCGTCGCGTCGAGGAGTTCGGCGAACCGGCCCATCCGGGCCAGATCGGGCGCGTTGGCCGCCCCCAGCGCGAAGACGCGACTGTACTCGGTCAGGTAGACGTAGTCCTGGCGGACCCAGTAGCGAAACGGGGCCTGGTCGAGGGTGCCCTCGCCAAGCTGTGTGACCATCGGGTGCTCGAGCGTGGCCGCCCATATCGGTTCGGCCACGGCCGCCAGGTCGTCGACGAAAGTCATACCGGGAGCGTCGTCGCTCGGCCGGATATACCTTGCTGATATTCACCGGTTGTACAGCTGTGGCTCAGACGTTGACGTCCTCTAAGTGGCGACTGGCGACGATCTTCCCCTTGGGTGTCAGCGAGGGGCCGTCCTCGGCCGCCTGGACGAGGTTGTCGGCCTCCAGATCCTGCATGAGCATCGACACCTGCGAGGCGTCGACGCCGAGGATGCTCGCCAGGGGCATCCCCTCCATGTCGCCCGTGGAGTACAGCGCGACCAGCAGCTCCTTTTTGTCTTTCGTGAGGTCGACGTCGTCGAGTTCCTCCATCAGTTCGGAATAGGTCCGGCGGAGGTACCGCCCCAGGATGGACATCTTCCGTGGCGAGGGCAGCGCCGCCAGCGTCGTCACCGCCTGGCCGTCCTGCATGTGCCGGACCTCGAGGACCGGTCGCGTCGTGCCGGCGACGTCGCGTTCGGTCCGGTCGAAGTTCGAGACGGTCCCCAGCTGAATCGAGAACGTCGAGTCCGAGCGGCGGAACTCGACGGCGTTGGGGGTCAGGAAGAGGCGGGCCGTCACGAACGACTCGTCGGTGACGCGGCCGCCGACCCTGGCGTGCCGGTTGACCGTCGTCTCGGTCCCGTTGACGATGGCCTTGAACAACACCGTGCCGAACTTCTCGATCTTCTCGTTGTCGGCCTCGACGGCAGCAACCAGGCGTCGGCCCCCTTTCTCGAAGGCGACGGTCACCGTCGAGTTGAAGAAATCGCCCAGGCCGTCGGGCACCTGGCCGATGGCCACGTCGAAGATAGACGACAGCGGAATCGTCAGCTTGTCGTCCTGGTTGGCGATGAGGACCAGTCGCTTCTGGGAGAGCACGACCCGGCCCTTGATCGGGTCCGACCGGCCGGCGACCTCCGAGTTGAATTTGGCCACGAAATCCGCGATGACTGATTCGGACATGGCCAGGTTGGTGGACGGTTCGCCGGCCCCGATAATGAGCGTTTCGTGCCAGTATCAGGAGAGAGAATCGAGTATATCCGTGAAAATCGGTCGGCTACCCGTCAAGCGACTCGGCGATGTCCGACAGCGACCGGTTCGGTCGCTCGGTCGTCGTGTAGACGACCCGGGTCCCGGGCGTGCGGAGGCCGTATTCGTGGCCGGGGGTCACCACGTCGAAGTGGGCGCTGCCCCCGAGCGAGACGTCGGCGTCCCGGACCCACTCAGCCAGGCGGTTCTCACCCTCCCGCTCGCGGGCGAGGCGAGCGTTGTCCGCGACGTGGGAGAGGACCCGATCGCCGTCGATGTCGCGCTCGACCGCCGCGTGGTACTGGGTGCCGTCGAGAGCGACCCGGACGACCGAGCCGTCCTCGAGGGCGACCGCGTCGGGCAGGACGACCTGGGGGCTGTCGGTCCTGCCGACGCGCGCGATGGGGACGCGATGTGTCTCGACGGCGTCGTGGTCGCTCGGAACGCGGTCTGCCACGGTCGTTACTCGTCGTCGTCGCCGAGCAGTTCGTCGACGTCGCCGCTGCCGCGGGACGCTATCTTGGCGTTGATCTGGCGGGTCTCGTCGCCGACCTCGCGCCCGCGGATGGTGATGCGCTTGCGCTCGCCGTCGGCCGTCGGCGCGAAGCCGACGCCGCCGTCGGACATGATGGCCTTCGTGGCGGTCCCGCGGACGTCTGGCCGCATCGGGCGGCCGGCCGTGTCCGAGCCGCCGGTGATCTCGAGCGTGTAGCCGGAGAGGCCGACGGCGCCGCCGTCGACCTCCTCGCCGATCTCGCGGCCGATGAACCGGTTCGCGTCCTGTCCGTCCACGTCGATCTGGTAGGTGTGGCCGCTCTCCGGGTCGGAGACGGCGACCGTGAACTCTGCCATACCTGTGTCCATTCGACGGCGAGGCAAAAGCGCATCGAACCGTCCTCGCGGGCACGACGGGCGTTGTCACGCCCCGAGACCCGTCACGCCTCGGCGTCGACGATGGTGCTGACCCGCGCGTTCTCCTTGAGTTTCAGCCCCGAACCGCCGACCGACAGCGGGACCCGTGGCAGCGTCTCGACGTGGAGCGTCGGGTGCGAGCCGCCGCGTTCGAGGAGCTCGGTCCGGGGCTGGAGGGTGACCGTCGCCGCGCCGGTCAGCGCCTCGTTGTACTCGATGAGGTACTGACCCTCCCGGAGCGTCCACCACTCGTAGTCGTCGTCCGGATTTCGCGTGTGTGTCTCGTGGAGCGCCGTCGTCGCCGCCTCGAGCTCGCCGCCGCCGAAATCGATGCGGCCGGGGTCCGTTATCTCGTAGACGGCGGCCACACTGAGGTCAAAGCCCGGGCTGTCGGTCTGTGTCTCCTCGTGGACGACGTCGGTGACGTACTGGCGGAAGTCTGCCATGGGTGACACGTCGGGCGGCAGGGCCAAAACGATGGGTGTCGCGCCCCAGAGCGGGTCACTTTTGCGTCGGCGGCGACTCGGAGCGAGCATGAGCAAGCACAGCGAGTTCCTCGCCGGCGACCGCCCGGACGACGTCCTCTTCTTTCTGCACGAGGACGCCGTCTCGAACCCCGGTGCGCTCGCGGGGCACGCCGAGTCCGTCGACGACGGCCTCGTGCTCGTCCTCCCGGGCGACGACGGCCGGAGCGCGTTCCAGTCGGCGACCGGCATCGACCCGATGCGGCTGGCCCAGCAGGCGATGCAGACCGACGGCGTCGTCCACGACGACCTGACGGGCGCGAACTGCCCCGTCGCCGACGAGGAACCGGACGCGGACCACACCACGCGGTTCGTCTTCGCCTTCGCCGAGGCGCAAAACGAGGAGGTCGGCGGGCTCTACGCCGAGGGCGACGTCGTCCACGCCTACGCGGTCTGTGCCTGCGGCGAGCGGTACTCCGACAAGTGGGTCGTCGAATCGTGAGGGGGGCGCCCGCTACCGCTCGGTGTCGACGCTCTCGTCGTCCTCCTCGGGCAACCGCTTGAACGCGTCCACGATCGCCTGTTTCGCCACCGCACCCTGCGTCGTCCGAGTCCACCTTTTTGCAGTTCGGGTGCGCAACCCGCACGCACCACTCACCGCAAAAACGTGGGCGAAAAAACCGCTCACTTCGCTCGCGCCCGCTACCGCTCGGTGTCGACGCCCTCGTCGTCCTCCTCGGGTAATCGCTTGAACGCGTCCACGATCGCCTGTTTCGCCACCGCACCCTGCGTCGTCCAGTGGTGGGCGTAGTCCAGCATGTCGTCGTAGATGTCCGGTTTACAGCCCGCGGCTTTCGGGTGGCCGCCGCCGTTGACCTGCTGGGCCACCTCGTGGGCGCGCTCGAAGTTCTCGGTCCCGCGGATCGACGCGGAGCCGGCGGGCTTGACGATGACGGCGGCGTCGGCACCCTGCTCGCGCAGGGCTTCGGCGACCTCGTTCTGTGAACAGCGGCCGTAGGTGACGCCGACGGTCCACTCGCCGACCTCGCGCAGCTCCGCGCGGTCGACGGCCTTCTCGATGAGCGCCTCCTTCTCGACGCGATTCTCGGCGAGGAACTCGTGGACCTCGGGCGAGAGGTCGGCGCCGTGTTCGGCGACCGTCCCGATGTACTCCTCGGGCTCCGACCAGTAGGCGTAGTCCGCCAGGTCGTCGCTGCGCGGATCGTCGCGTATCCAGAGATCGTGGTCCCGGGTCACGGCGGCGAGGTCGGCCCACCGCTCGTCGAAGTCGTAGTCGAGTTCGGCCAGGGCGACGTCGGCCGTACAGACCGCCTCGCTGTCCCCGACGGTCCGCTCGACGCCGGTGCGGTCGACGAGCGCGCCCAGGTCGTCGGTCCACTGGTGGTGGTCGAACCAGACCAGACGCTCGACGGCGTCGACGAGGTCCTCGAGCGCCCCCAGGTCGGACTCGCTGTCGGGACAGAGGTCACAGACGTAGACCGTCGCGTCGGACTCGGCGTACTCGGCGGTCCAGGCCAGCGCCTCCTGGAGGTCGTGCGGGCCGGCCGGGAGGAGCGCCCCCTCGCCGTGGGCCTCGCGAATCAGTGCGGTACAGGCCAGGCCGTCGGCGTCGGGGTCGGCGACGACCACCACGCCGGCGCCCTCGAGTATCCCCCGGGCCTCGGCCTCCGCCTGCTCCTCCTCGAAGGAGTCGGGGAAAAAGAAGCCCTCGCCGGGGAGGACGGACTTGCGGCCAAGCGAGAGTCGCTCGTCGTCGATGAGATAATCATCCATGCGCCTGCAAGCACCGGCACCGGCAAGAAT
Organism: Haloarcula regularis; assembly: GCF_029338315.1. Taxonomy (GTDB): domain Archaea; phylum Halobacteriota; class Halobacteria; order Halobacteriales; family Haloarculaceae; genus Haloarcula; species Haloarcula regularis. The sequence goes on along the minus strand of NZ_CP119794.1, from coordinate 2,480,968 downwards.
CCGTCGGGTCCCTACGTCCCCTGGCGCTCGGCGTTTGGTTCGCCCTCGAGCTGGCGGACAGTGAGGACGGGCATCGGCGCCCGGCGGACGATCTGCTCGGCGACGCTCCCCAGCAGGAACGCGTGCTCGCCGTGGCGGCCCCGGGTCCCGGTGGCCACGACGTCCGCGTCGTGCTCCTCGGCGTACGCGACGATCTCGGTCGCCGGGTCCCCTGGCGGACGGCCGTGACGAGCTCCTCGTCGCTCTCGTCTTCGGCCGCTTCGACGACAAACGAGAGGGCGCGCCCGCCGGTCGTCGCCAGCGCGCGCTCGAGCGCCTCGCGGACCTCCTCGGGCGTGGTTTCGACCTCGTGCTCGTCGACGACGTAGAGCGCGTGGACTGTCGCGTCGAACCGCGCGGCGAGGTCGAGTGCGGCCTCGACGGCCCGCCGGGCACTCCCCGAGCCGTCGGTCGCGATGACCACCGTATCGAACATACGCCGGCCTACCGCCGGGACCACCAAAAAGCCGCCCGGTCCGGGGCCGTCCCTCGGTGGATTTGAGCGGCCCGGTCCCAGAGGTGGGTGATGGACATCGACCTCGTGCTCGTCCCGGTCGACGGTAGCGAGCAGTCAGAGCGGGCCACCGAGTACGCCATCGCGGTCGCAGAGCGCTACGAGGCCGACCTGCACGTGCTGTTCGTCCTCGACGAACGCCTGCGCCGGGACATCGACGCCGGTCGGGTTGACCCCGCGGAGATCGCCGAAGACCACCGGTCGTTCACGCGCCACGTCCGCGAGACCTTCGACCACGCCGACGGCGCGCTGACGACGTCGACGGCCACAGCGTTCTCGGAGGGGCGCCTGTTGCAGACGCCCGGCAGCGTCGTGCTCGACGTCGCGGAGGACATCGGCGCCGACTTCGTCGTCGTCCCGCGCGAGCGGGGCGGGGAGGAGGCCATCGGCCGGGCCGCCCAGTACGTCCTCGAGTACGCCAGCCAGCCCGTCCTGTCGGTCTAGATCCGTATCGTCATCTCGAGCTCGAAGCGCTCGGAGTTGTTGGTCTCGAACCCGACCTTCCGGTACAGCGCGATGGCGGGGTCGTTCCAGCGCTCGACGGTGAGCCACACGTTCTCGATGCCGTGTTCCTGACCCAGCCCCAGGAGCGTCTTGACCAGCTCGGTGCCGATGCCGGCCCCCTGGTAGTCCTGGTGGACGAAGATGGCCAGTTCGTTCTGTCCGTGGCGGTCGGGGACCAGCGTCGTGTGCCCGACGACGTCGCCGTCGTGTCGGGCGACGACGTTGAGACAGTCCGACTCGAGGATCGAGTCGAGCCAGTCGCGGATGGCGTCTTCCTTGACCGGGGGAATCCCCTGGGCCCTGTCGGCCGGGTCGAACTCCAGGTACATCGCCACGAGCGCCTCGCGGTCGCCCTCGTCCGCGGCCGTGTAGATTAGCTCGCGGCCCTCGCGGTCCGTCAGCGTCCGTGGAGGGGGCGGGAAGTCGCCCGCCGGCTCCTCCGGGTAGTCCAGCGTCATCGAATCAACGTCACCGGGGTCTGTGCGTTCAGGAGGACGAACTCCACGATAGAGCCGAGCTGGATCTTGCCGAGCGGCGAGCGCTTCCCGCCCCCGAGCACGATGCGGTCGAAGCCCTCACTCTCGGCCAGCTCCACCAGTTCACCACCCGGCTGGTCGCTCTCGATGTGGCGGACGTCGGCGTCGAAGCCGGTCGCCGCCAGGCGTTCCTCGACGCGCTCCTGAATCTCCTCGAGCGTCGTCTCCACCTCCTCGCTGTCGAATATCGCGATCGTCAGGTCGTCGCCGGCCTCGTCGGCCCGCTCGATTGTCTCGTCCAGGGCGTGGTAAGACAGCTCGCTCCCGCCCACACCGAGCAGTATCTTCATATCTGGCGTATGGCCACGGCCGCTCAAAGCCACCTGACCCGGCACGGGGCACAGACGCCGCCGGCGACACGTTTTACAGCCACGGGCACGCAGAGATGGCTATGACCGAGGGCGCACCGACCGACGAGGCGGAGACAGACGCGACGAGCGAGGAGCCCACCCGGGTGGTCCAGCCCCACGACCCCGAGGGGGACGACGGCGGTGCGACCGACGCCGGCGAGGCGGCCGGCCCGGACCTGCCGCCGGACGTCCGGAAGTACGACCGGTTCAAGAAGATCGAGGGCGGGACCTACGACCGGGCCAACGAGTTCCTCCGCGAGCGGACCTACATCACCGCCCGCGAATGGGCCATCGCCCGCCTGTGTGCTGACTTCCGGACCGAGACCGGCGTCGAGATGACCAAGATCGGCGAGAACCTCCCCGAACTGGTCCCGTTCATGACCGACACGTACACGCCACAGGCGGTCAACCAGGCCCGGGCGGCCTTCGAGGAGAAGGTCCGCAAGGCCGGCGCCACCTTCCTCTACGGGGCGATGTGTGACTTCTTCACCGCCGAGGAACTGGACGACGTGATGTACGAGGCGACGGAGGTCGCGAAGTTCCTGCTCGAGGTCGAGGGCGTCGACCTCGCCGTCGAGGACGAGATGGACGCCGAGGACCGCATCTCGACGGTGATGCGCGAGGTCCGCGAACACTCCGCGGCGCTGCGCCACGACGAGATCTCCTGTCCCGAGTGCGGCCACGAGTTCGGCGTCGACGGCGACGCCTAGAGGAGTTCCGCGTCGGCGTCCCGGACGTTCTCCCCCTGATGGTCGTAGAAGACGTCTTCCCCGGAGTCGCGCTCGTAGACGACCGTCCCGCGGACCATCGTCCACTCGGGGAACACCGCGTCGAAGCCCTCGAAGGGCGTCCACCCGCAGTCGGTGTGGCGTTCGGCCGCGCGGATCTCGGTCGTCTCGGTGGTGTCGGCGAGCACGAGGTCGGCGTCCTTGCCGGGCTCGATCGCCCCCTTCTGGGGGACGTCGAACACCGCAGCCGGGTTCGCGGCCGTGAGGTCCCGGACCCGCTCGTAGGTGAGCGGCGTGTCGGGGTCGGCCGCCTCGGCCAGCAGGAGCGGGAGCGCCGTCTCGACGCCCGGCACGCCCGACGGGGCGTCCCAGATGCTGGCGTCTTTCTCCGCGCGGGTGTGGGGCGCGTGGTCGGTGGCGATCATGTCGACGGTGCCGTCGGCGACCCGGTCGTAGACCTTCTGCCGGCGCTTCTCACGCCGGAGCGGCGGGTTCATGCGACCGAGCGTCCCGAGGTCCGAGAGGTCGCGCCGCGAGAGCAGGAGGTGGTGTGGCGTCACTTCGGTGGTCATCCCCGCCTCGCTCGCGATGTCGATGCCCTCCGGCGTGGACGTGTGGGCGATGTGGATGGTGGCGTCGTGGTCGGCGGCGACCCGGCAGGCCCGTTCGACCGCCTTCGCCTCGGCCTCGGCGGTTCGGTAGGCGCTCCAGGCGTCGGCGTCGTCGCGGGCCGTCGCATCCTGGTTGAAGTAGTCGGCGTCCTCCGCGTGGACCGTCACCGTCACGTCGCGCTCGGTGGCGGCCGCGAGCGCGTCCTCGAAGAGGTCGGCCTCGATGCCCATGTCGCCGGTCGAGTCCGCCAGGAACACCTCACCGAGGGCAAAGAGTCGCCGCTCGAGGAGATCCTCGGGCACCCAGTCGACGGTGACGCCGCCGTTTATCCCCCAGTCGACCAGCGAGTCGGCGGCGAACTCGGCCTTCCGGTCGAAGGCCTCGCCGTCGACGGTCGGCGGGTCGGTGTTGGGCTGGTCGACGACGGTGGTCACGCCGCCGGCCGCGGCGGCCCGCGAGCCCGAGGCCCAGGTCTCCTTGTGGGGGTAGCCGGGCTGGCGGAAGTGGACGTGGACGTCGATCATGCCGGGGAACAGTCGCTGGCCCGTCGCCTCGATGACCTCCTCGTCGGCGGGCGAGAGGTCGCGACCGACCTCGGCGACGGTCTCGCCGCGCACCCTGACGTCGCGCTGGCGGCCGTCGGGGAGCGTCGCGTTGCGGATGAGCATACCCCCAGGTCGGCCGGGGTGACTCCTAAGTGTCCCGGATACGCTCGATGCGCACGGTCGCCTCGCCGACGAGCGCGTCCTCGAGCGCGTGACGGACCGTCGCCGGGTCGTCGTCGCCGCCGGCACGAGCGATACTGCCCACCGAGTCCGGGTCGAAGGAGACGTCGAGCGCCGCGTACACCGGGTCGAGCACGGCGGCGATCTCGGCGTGGTCCCGAACCACGACGACGCCGGCGGTGAGCGCGACGGACTGCCTGACCCGCTGGGCGAGCCCCACGAGTTTGCCGTCGGCCTGGAGCGAGTGGGTGCCCGGGCAGAATGCGTCGGGCGGCTCGCCGTCGCGGGCGTCGACGCCGAGGTCGCGAAGCGCCACCCGGACGGCGTCGGTCACGCGGTCGTACCGGGCCTGGATGCCGTCCCGGCCGTCGGCGGTCGGTTCCGCGAGCGCGAGCGCGACGGTGGTGCCGGAGTAAGCGACGGCTCGGCCGCCGACCTCGCGCTCGAGGACGGGATAGCCCCGTTCCGTGGCGGCCGCGCGGGCGCGGTCGTACCCGTCGGCGCGGCGGTCCCGGCGGCCGAAGGCGACCTGCCGGTGGGGGGTCCAGACCCGCAGCGCGGGCTCGCGGTCCGCGGCGACCCGGGCGACCAGCTCGCGGGTCCGCCGGTAGTCGCGCTCGTGGTCGTCGGCCCGGCCACGGAGGAGTCGCATGGGGGCAGTAGGCGCTACGCGGGCAAAACCCTCCCGTCGGTCACGGTGCGCTAACGGGCGACACGCGACGGCCGCGACGGGACGTGTCGCACTCCCGCTGCCCCCGTCGCGGTGGCGGTCAGCGCACGGCGGGTCTGGTCCCGGTCTCGTATGTAAACCCTCGGGCGACAGCCACATGCCGGCGCGCGCCGAACGCCCACCGATGGTAACGGTCCCCGGGGACGTATTGCACCGCTACTACCGGTTCTCGCTGTACAACTCGCCGTTCGCCGCCCACGACGAGGGGTGTGCCATAGACCTGTACCCGGCGGGCAGTCGGGCGCCCTCGCCGGTCGCCGGCGAGGTGCTGGAGACGCGGCGGGTCACGGCACCGCCCCAGCCGTACGCCGCCGAGTACGACTACCTGATTCTGGTCGACACCGGCAAGTACGTCGCGCGGCTGCTCCACGTAAATCCGAGCGTCGCGGCGGGCGAGGCGGTGGACGTCGGTGACGACCTGGGCGAGCTGGTGCGGGCCGGCTTCTTCGCCCCCTGGGTCCCGAACCACGTCCACCTGGGCTTTCGCGAGCACGACGCGAACCCCTACCGGGCGGCTGGCTCGCTCCCCGTCGACGTCGGCGTCGACGTCGAGCCCCTGGCCTGGGACGGCACCGGCACCGTGCTCGAGGCCGGCGAGACCTGGGCGCGACTCGACCGGCCAGTCCATCCCGCGCCCGGCGAGCGGTTCGTCGGCCTGGCGACCGGCGACGGCGGCGTCCTCGACGGCGGCTGCCCGCACTACGAGCGGGGCGGGGTCCTCGGCGCGGGCGAGCACGGGCGGGACCGGCCGATCAGCCTTTTCGGCCGGCGCGTCGGCACCGCCGAGGGGCGGACGGTCGTCTGGGACGACGTGACCGTCCTCGCGAACGGCGACCCGGTGACCGGGCTGGCGCTGTTCTGTTCCCGGGACGAGGCCGGCGTGAAGCTCGTCGGCGAGGGCGTCGACCTGTCCGTCGGGGAGCGCGTCCGGGTGAGTATCGAGTAGCGGTCAGGCGAAGGCGACGGCCTCGCGGTCGGTCACCTCGCCGAACAGCCAGTCGGCGTGCTCGAGGGCGTACTCGCGGTGGTCGGATTCGATGAAGCCGACGGCGTCCTCGACCAGGACGGGGCGGAAGTCCCGCAGGCCGGCGCTGGAGGCCGTGTGCAGGACACAGACGTTCGCCAGCGTCCCGCAGACAACCAGGTCGTCGACGCCGTGGGTGTCGAGCCACCCCTCGAGCTGGGTCCGGTAGAAGGCGTCGTAGGTGTGCTTCTCGACGACCAGGTCCGCCGTGTCGGGGTCGAGTTCCTCGACGAGCTCGGCCTCCCAGGAGCCCTCGAGGACGTGCTCGCCCCAGCGGTCGAACTCGTCGTAGTAGTGGGCGTCCTCGAACTGCTCGGGCGGGTGGACGTCGCGGGTGAACACGACCGACGCGCCGGCCGCCCGCGCCCGCTCGACCAGGTCGGTGACGGGGCCGATGGCGTCCTCGCTGGGCGGGGCGTAGAGGCTGCCGTCAGGGTGACAGAAGCCGTTCTGCATGTCGACGACGACCAGCGCGGTGCTGTCTGGGTCGAACTCCATACGCGACCGTAGGGTGGGGAGCCCTACCAAGGTTGTCCCGTGTGACTTTTCCCCGCGCTACCCGTTGAGAGGATAGATGCGCCGCCTGTCTCTCGCTGTCGCCCTCTGTGCGCTCGGTCTGGTGCTCGCTGGCTGCCAGGCGCCCGGGTCGCCCTCACCCAGCGACGGGGCGAGCGAGGAGAGGGCGACGGGGACGCCGACCCCCGAGACGTTCGTCCTCGAGGTGGAGACCGGAACGACGGCGACAGCGACCGAGACGCCAGCAGCCAGCGACGACCCGCGGCCGGACCCCGAGACCGATCGCCTGGGCTGGGAGGCCGGCTACTGGGCCGACGAGTCGCTGTCGATAACGACCGAGGACGGGCTCAACGAGACGGAACGGGCCGCCGTCGTCGCGCGGGCGATGGCACGCGTCGAGACGATTCGGGGCCTCGAGTTCGAGGCGTCGGTCCCGGTGCGCGTCGTCTCGCGCGCCGAGTACCGCAACCGGTCAGGCGGGAGCGCCGACGAGACGCGCAGCCGATTCGACAACGCGATGTTCGAGGCGCTGTTCCTCGTCGGGGAGGACGAGGACGCCATCGCCGCCCAGGACCGTCAGCTCGGCGCCAGCGTGCTGGGCTATTACAGCCCGTCGGCAGGGGCCATCGTCCTCGTCACGGAGACGGCGACGCCCCGCATCAGCGAACGGACGCTCGCCCACGAGCTCGTCCACGCCCTGCAGGACCAGCAGTTCGGCCTCGCGAGCGACGCGCGGACCCGCGACGCCGCCCAGGGCCGGAACGGCCTCGTCGAGGGCGACGCCACGACGGTCGGCGCGCGCTACGCCGAGCGCTGCGGGGGGACGTGGGACTGTCTCGAACGGCCCGCGCGTGGCGGCGGCGGTGGCGACCAGCACTTCGGACTGAACGTCCTCCAGTACTTCCCGTACAGCGACGGGCCTGGCCTGGTCGCGGCGCTGCGCGAACGGGGCGGGTGGGCGGCGGTGAACGACGCCTACGACGACCCCCCCGACAGTGCCGCCGAGGTCATCGACCCGAGCAGGTATCCGGCGTGGCAGGTCGAGTCGGTCGACCTGGCCGACCGCTCGAGCGACGACTGGGCGCGGGTCCGGCCCGACGGGCGCCCGGACTACGCCGTCGTCGGTCCCTCGGCCATCACCGCCTCGCTCGCGTACACGCTGACCGACGACTACAACCGGAGCGCCGTCGTCCAGCGCACCGACGTGGTGAACTACGAGAACGGGGCGGTCGACCGGACGGACCCGTACGACTACGACCTGCCGGCCACGCAGGGGTGGCGCGGCGGCCGCATGCACGTCTACGCCAGCGGCGCCGAGACGGCCTACGTCTGGAAGACGGCCTGGGCGACGGAGGCCGACGCCAGCGCGTTCGCCGCCGCCTGGGAACGGATCGTCGGCCACTGGGGCGGCGCGGAGACGGCCGACGGCGTCTGGGTCGTGGCGGAAGCCAGCCCGTTCGCGGACGTCGTCTCGATTCGGGTCGACGGCCGGACGGTGACCGTCGTGAACGCGCCGGCCGAGGACGAACTGGAGGGGGTTCACGATGCGTAGGGCCGCCCTGGTGGCGCTGGTCGTGGTCCTCGCCGGGTGCAGCGCACCGGTGTTCGAGGGCGGGCCCGTCCTGGGCGGGCCGGACCACCCCGACACCCCGCCCGGCGGCGACACGCTGGGCTGGGAGGCCGGCTACTGGTACGACGACCCGGTGTCGGTGACGACCGAGGACGGCCTCAACGAGAGCGAGCGCGAGGCCGTCGCCGCGCGGACGATGGCCCGGGTCGAGCAGATCCGCGAGCGGGAGTTCACCGACCCGGTCCCCGTCGAGGTCATCTCGCGGGCGGAGTACCGGAACCGCTCGCGCGGGAACGGGAGCGCCGCCGGCCCGCCGGTGGACCCATGGAACGACCAGGTGTGGGAGGCGCTCCTGCTCATCGGCGAGGACGCGGGCAGCAGCGAGGCCATCGACGACACCTTCTCGACGACGGTCCAGGGCTTCTACTCGCCGGGCGAGGACCGCATCGTCATCGTCAGCCCCACCGAGACGCCCCACATCGACCGCGCGACGCTCGCTCACGAGCTCGTCCACGCCCTGCAGGACCAGCAGTTCGGCCTGAACGGGTCCGCCGAGACCCAGGACACGCAACTTGCCCGCCAGGGGGTCGTCGAGGGCGAGGCCAACTACGTCCAGGCCGTCTACGAACGGCGCTGTGAGGGGAATTGGGGCTGCATCGATCGGCCCGAGCGAAGTGGCGGGGGCGGCGGGAGCGTCACCGCCGGTCTGTTCACTGTCGTCTTCCAGCCCTATGCCACCGGGCCGACGTTCGTCCACCAGATCCGCCAGCGCGGCGGCTGGGACGCCGTCGACGCGCTTCACGACGACCTGCCCGACAGCAGCGAGCAGGTGCTCCACCCCGCGAAGTACCCCGACGAGAAACCGGTCGCGGTGACCGTCCGCGACCGGTCGACCGACGAGTGGGAGCGATTCGACCACGACCCGGTGGGCGACACCGTCGGCGAGGCCTCCATCTTCGCGACGATGTACCACAACAACCAGACCCGGAGCTCGAGATACAGTTACGAGAGCGAGATTTCGGCCGGGTGGGGCGGCGACACGGTCGTCCCGTACCGGAACGGGGACGGCGAGTTCGGCTACGTCTGGACGACGAGATGGGACACGGAGGAAGACGCCCGCGAGTTCGCTGCGGCCTACCGGGCCATCCTCGTCGAGGAGCGCGGCGCGACCAGTCCGCGGGCGAACGTCTACGTCGTCCCCGAGGGCGACCCCTTCGCCGATGCCTTCCGCGTGGTCCGCCGGGGGAAGACCGTCCGTATCGTCAACGGGCCGACGGCGGCCGACCTCGAAGCCATCCACCGGCCCGTCGGCTGACGGCGGCCGGTACAGAGCGGTCCATAGCACTACGGTCGTCTCATGGACAGATTCTTGTATTCGAACCAACAAGAGTTGCCTGTCGGACCACGGTCGACCAGTCGGGACCGGGACCGCGGTTCCCGCCCCGGGCCCGTGCCGGGAGTCGACAGCGCAGTCCACAATCGAATCCATGACAGCAAACACGACATCGTCGCCGACCTGCCCGCTCTGCGGGGAGCCAGCAACGTCAACGAACGACGTCTACGTCCACCTCCAGGTCGAACACCGCAAGAGCGCCATCTGCGAGGCGCTCGTCGAGTCGACCGACGGAGCGCGGACGGACCACATCGTCGCCGGCGACTGAGCACGCGCTCGTCGGCCCCGAGTGACGGCGCGCCCGGACTCCGCCTCCGCCGCCGACCGGGCGTCTTTTTGAATCTCCGTCCGAAGGCCGCCCATGAGCGAGGAGTTCGACATCGTCTCGGCAGAGACGATTCGCGAGGGGCGGGCGACGGACGCGTACTTCGACCGGACGATGGAGGCCCTGGAACACGCCGGCAAGAACCCGACGGTCGTCGCGGAGGTGACCGCGGACCAGTTCCCAACCGGCGAGTGGAACCTGCTCGCGGGGCTGCCCGACGCCGCGTCGCTGTTCGAGGGGCGAGCGGTCGACGTCGACGCGCTGCCGGAAGGGCAGCTGTTCGACGGCGGCCCCGTCATGCGCGTCGAGGGGCCCTACCGGGAGTTCTGTCGTCTCGAGACGGCGCTGCTGGGCCTCCTCTCGCACCCGACGGCGGTGGCGACGCGGGCGCTGGAGGTCCGCCACGCCGCCCGGGTCGACGGTGCTGAGTTTCGGCTCCCGGCACCTCCACCCGGCGCTGGGCACGATGGTCGAGCGGGCGGCCCTGCTGGGCGGCCTGGACGGCTTCTCCAACGTCGCCGCCGAGGAGGCCGTCGGCCGGCGCGCCGGTGGCACGATGCCCCACGCACTCATGATCTGTTTCGGCCGGGGCGAGCAGGAGGCCGCCTGGCGGGCCTTCGACGAGGCCGTCCCCGACGAGACGCCCCGCGTCGCGCTGGTCGACACCTACTCCGACGAGGTCGACGAGGCGCTCCGGGCCACGGAGGCCGTCGACGACCTGACCGGCGTCCGCCTGGACACGACCGGATCCCGCCGGGGCGACTTCCGACACATCGCCCGCGAGGTCCGCTGGACGCTCGACGCCCACGGCCACGAGGACGTCGACATCTTCGTCTCCGGCGGGCTCGGGCCCCGGGAACTCCGGGCCCTGCGCGACGTCGCCGACGGGTTCGGCGTCGGGAGCTACGTCTCGAACGCCGACCCGCTCGATTTCGCGCTCGACATCGTCGAGGTCGACGGCGAACCGGCCGCAAAACGGGGCAAGCTCACGGGCCGGAAGGCCGTCTACCGCACCGCCGACGGCGGCCACCACATCGGCCTGGCCGACCGGAACGCGCCGACCGACGCCGTCGAGCTGCTGGAGCCGCTCGTCCGCGACGGCGAGGTGGTCCGGGCGTTCGACTTCGAGTCGGCCATCGAACGGGCCGCCGCCGACGCCGCGGAGGTCGGCTTCGGCGACGAGCAGTAGCCGCCTCGACCCGGTCGAATCCGGCGAGAACGGGGATGGCTCTGTGGCGACGCTGAACTGCAGGGTGCGACGGCGGTCCAGCCAGTGCTCGAGGGGTAGGTTACACGAACGAGAGGCCACGCAGCGACGGCTACGGGGCGTTCACGTCCGAAAGAATCGAGTCGTACCGCGTCGTCGGACGACGACGGTGGAACTCGGGGTTAGTTGCGAACGACGTTCGTCGCGCGCGGGCCCTTGGGGGCCTGTTCGATGTCGAAATCGACGTCCTGTCCTTCTTCGAGGTCCGGTCCGCCAACGTCCTCCATGTGGAAGAAAACGTCATCGTCCGCGTCCTCAGTCGAGATGAAACCGTAACCGCCTGTGTCGTTGAAGAAATCAACCTTACCGTTTGCCATTGCAACTGTACTGGGGAGCACCACACGGGTAAGTGTTCCGCATTCGTTTTCGATATGGCCAGTAGAGTAGACAAACGTCTACAGAAGTGCGGCATTTGATTCATAAATTCCAGTGGGTCGGTTCTGTGTCGGTTCGGTGGCCGATCTGTCACAACACCGGGGGGATTCCTGTGGGATCAGCAGTTCCCGCGTCGAACCGGCGCGTCGTCGTTCGAGGGGTCGGGATGAGCCGTGCGCTCCGCGAGGGGCCCCGCCAGGGAGAGGCTGCCGTCGCCGCCTGTCGGGACCGAACCCACGGCGGGCTACTCGACGACGACGGCGCCGCGCATCCCCAGCGCCTTGTGGGGGAGACAGGAGTACAGGTACGATCCCGACGACTCGAAGGTGTGCTCGAAGTGGACGCCCGGTTCCGGGAGGACGTCGCCGGATTCGATGTCCGCGTCCTCGAAGGCGACGTTGTGGCCGCCGCCGTTGCCGGTCCACTCCCAGCGGACGGTAGTACCGGTCTCGATCTTCAGCACCGGTGGGGTGAACGCGAAGTGGCCGCCGTTGCCCTCGGCACCGGTGGTCACGGTGGTCGTCTCGGCGTCGGTCCGGTCGGTGACGGTCCCGTCGAAGTTCCCGACGCTCGCCAGCCACTCGTCGACCGCCGGGTAGCCAGTCGTCGGCGGTTCGCGGACGACGACCGCCCCTCGCATCCCCTCGTCCCGGCGGGGTTCGGAGACGTAGGGGTAGACGCCGGTCTCGTCGAAGATGTAGTCGTAGCTGGTGCCAGACTGGGCGTTCGTCCGGCCGCTGTCGAAGGGCCCGTCGAGCGCGACGACGTTGTGCTGGCCGCCGTGGCCGGTCCACTCCCAGCGGACTCGCGTCATCGGGGTGACTTCCACGACGGCGGGGTAGAAGGCGTAGTCGTCGCCGAAGGGTTCGCCGACGGCGACCGTCGGCTGGTCCCCGGGGCCGTACCGCGCCCGGTCGCCGTCGTAGCCGGTGGCGTCGGCCAGCCAGGTCTCGAGGTCCGAGGGCGGTGTCGTCGTCGAGTCGGGGGTCGCCGAGTCGGTCTGGTCCGGACCATCGTCCGAGGCAGACGCCGTCCCGTCGGTCGAGAGACAACCGGCGGTGGCGCCGAGTCCGGCGAGGGCGGTGCAAGCGAGGAACTGTCTGCGGGTGGAGGGCGCTCGCATCGTCTCGAATGTCCGGTGCCAGGATAACAAAGGGTCCCGGTGATTTCCAGAATCTGGAAAGCAAGCGGGTGTTCTACGTCGTCCGGCCGCCGACTGTCGACAGCGCCCCGACCGGTGGTTTGAAACCGACCGCCGGCGAACTTCACCGACGCCCTGCCCACCACCCGAACGGAGGTCCCCCGCAGTGTCAGACGACGCGTCGATAGACCCACAAGCGGTGTTCGAAGCCCTCGCCGACCCGGACTGCCGGGCCATCCTCACGGCGCTTGACGAGCCCCGGCCAGCCAAAGCCGTCGCGGCGGCCTGTGACCTGCCACAGACGAGCACGTACCGGAAGCTCGAGCAGCTGAGCGAGGCCGCACTCGTCGACGAGCGGACGGCGATCCGGGCCGACGGCCACCACGAGACCACCTACGTTCGGGACTGTTCGGGGGTCTTTGTCGCCGTCGACGGCGACGACCCGTTCGCGGTCGACGTCGTCCGGGACGACGAGTCGCCGGACGAACGGCTGGCGCGACTCTGGTCGCGCATCAGCGAGGAACTATGACCACCACCATCACACCACTCGTCGTCGTACTCAAGACGGTAACGCTCCTGCTGGGCGGCCTGGTCACCTACTTCGCCGCCACCGCGGCGGCCAAGACGTCGACGCGGTCGTTGCGGTGGCTGGCCGTCGGATTCGGGACGGTCACCGCCGGGTCGCTGTCGGCGGGCATCGCAGACCAGCTGCTCGGTGTGGACACGGGAACGGCGCTGGTCGCCGAGAGCGCGCTCACGGCCGTCGGGTTCGCGATACTCACGTACTCGCTGTACGTGGCGAGCCGGTCGTCGGTTTCCGCCGGTCGATAGCGGTCTGGCCGGGTGCACGCGAACGAACAGTCCGTGGTCGCCGGCCGGAGCCGACGGCCGTCTCGGAACGCAGCCGTTACCTGCCTGACCCGCCAACCGACGGGCATGGTCGACCGCATCATGAAGGTCAACGCGTACACGACGTTCGACCTGCTCGACGGCCTGGTCGAGGGCCACGGCTTCGAGGAGGAGGCGCTCGCGGTGCTCAACGTCACCGCGCCACGGACGGACCCGGACCACGTCGAGCTCCAAGTGGAGATGGACAACACCGACATCGAACACGTCGAACCCCACGCCGACACGGTGACGCTCTCGGCGGCCCAGGCCCGCGAACTCGCGGCGGAACTCGAGACGTACGCCGGGAAGGTCGAGGCCGCACAGTCCGAGTGAAAGGCGACAGGTCACCGACCGAACCATTCATTGGCGTGGCCACACATACCACAGTCGATGGCCACCCACACGCCCGGGAATCCGGCGGCGCGGGAGCTGGGCTACTGTCCGTGCTGTGGGTACCGGACGCTGCCGGAAGGGGCGCCCGGGTCCTACGAGGTCTGTCCGGTCTGTCACTGGATGGACGACCCGATACAGTTCGGCGACGAGGACTACGTGAGCGACACCAACCACGTCTCGCTTGCGACGGCACGCGAGAACTTCGAGCAGTACGGCGGGTGTACCCCCGACGAGGCAGACAGCTGTGCCGACCCCGATGGACTGGACCGGGACCCCAACTGGCCCTACGACGTCTAGGCGAGCGAGATGTCCAGATACAGCATGACGATAGCGCCAAACAGGAGTCCCAGCGTCGCCACCCGCTCGTGGCCGTGGCGGTGGGTCTCCGGGACGATCTCGTCGGAGATGACAAAGAGCATCGCCCGCCGCAAAGCCCATCGCGTAGGGCAGCAGCGGGGCGACGAGCGTGACGGCGACGGCCCCGAGGACGGCCAGCGGGATCTCGACGACGCCGGCCCGGAGCCCCGCGACGACGGCGTAGAGCCGCCGGTCCAAGCCGGCGTTGATGGCGGCCACCGAGACGGCGAGTCCCTCGGGGACGTTCTGGATGCCGATAGCGAGCATCAAGGAGAGCGCGCCACCGAGCTGCGAGGGATCGCCGGCGGCCGCCCCGAACCCGACGCCGACGGCCAGCCCCTCCGGCATGTTGTGCAGCGTGATGGCGAGGATGAAGAGGACGACGCCGGCCAGTCGTTCGTCGGCGGCGGCGAGCGTCTCCGAGGGATTCGCCGCGTCGGGGCGCTTGCGACCCGAGAGCAGGTAGTGGGCGTGCGGGAGGAAGCGGTCGGCCTGGTCGAGAAAGAGCGCGCCCAGCGCCACGCCCAGAAGCGTCGGCACCGGGTTCCCGTCGGAGTACACCTCGATACCGGGCAGGATGAGGCTCGTGAACGCCGCCGCGAGCATCACGCCCGCGGCGAACCCGAGCGCTCCGTCGAGCGCGCGCTCGGAGGGGTCCCGCCAGACGAGCACCAGTGAGGCACCCAGGAGGTTCAGCGCGGCGATGAACACCCCCCCGACGAGTCCCAGGACCAGCGGGTCAGAGCCAGCGACAGCGGTGAACCCCTCGGCGAGTCCCGACTGCATCGTCGGAGTCTGCGGCGGCCCGCGGTTTGTAACTATCGCCCCGGCGTCGGAACGCTTTTTTCCGCAGTCCGCCGAGAGCAGCCCGATGGAGCGTCACGCCCGCGGTGTCGCCCTGGTGGCCGGCAGCCTCCTCGTCCTCGGACTGACGCTGGGCGCCGGGGCCGTGACGGCGCCGGACCGCAACGTCGCCGCCACCGGCGGCGCGGAGACCCTCGTCGGGTCACAGGGCGGCGGCTTCGGGTGGCACGAGCGGGGGAGCGTCTATCTCGTCAGGGACGGGCGGATAACCTGGCGCGAGGACAGCGCCGACAGCTACTTCGACGTGACGATGCTCCCCGACGGCACCGTCCTGGCGGGGTTCATGCAATGGGGCTACGACACCGGCTGTGAGCCCTACTGGCCGCCCTGTACCAAGACCGGGTTCCGCATCATCGACCCCGACGCCGCGGGCGGGCCGGCCGTCGTCGGCGAGTACGCCATCCCGGTCCGGACCGGAGAGAACAGCGAGATCCACGACGTCGAGCGCCTGGACTCCGGGGAGTACCTGCTCTCGGACATGGAACACGAGCGGGTCTTCACCGTCCGGGGCGTCGAGTCCGGCGACCCCGAGATAACCTGGCAGTGGAACGCCTCGTCGTTCTACGACGCGCCGCCGGACCCGACCCGCCGTGACTGGCTCCACATCAACGACGTCGACGCCGTCAACGAGACCCACTACCTCGTCTCGGTCCGCAACGCCAACCAGATACTGCTCGTCGAGCGCGGCGCGGGCGTCGTGGAGGTCGTCAACGCGGACCGGGGCGGGAACGACGGCGCCTGCCGGGACCGCGGCGAGCAACTGGCCGACTTCGACGGCGACGGCGACATCCGGTGTGGGAACCCCGAGATTCTCGACCACCAGCACAACCCCCAGTGGCTCGGCGACGGGGCGGTCCTCGTGGCCGACTCGGACAACCACCGCGTGGTCGAGCTCCACCGGACCGACGACGGACGCTGGGAACCGTCCTGGACGCTGACCCGGGCGGGCGGCATCGACCTCTACTGGCCTCGCGACGCCGATCGGCTGGACAACGGCAACACGCTGGTCACGGACACGCTGAACGAGCGCGTCTTCGAGGTGACGCCGGACGGCGCAGTCGTCTGGAGCACGGGGACGCCGGCCGACTCGCCGATTCCCTACGAGGCCGAGCGCCTGCCCGAGGGCGAGCGCGTCGGCGGTGTACAGTATCGGACCGCCGCCGCCGACATCGGCAACCTCACGAGCGCGTTCGACCCGGCCGTCGGGGGCGTGCCCGGTCTCTCGCTCGCGCTGGTCGGTCTCCGGGCCGTCGCCCCGTGGACGCCGTTCTGGTTCGGCGAGCTCCACCTGGCGCTGTCCGTACTGTCGCTGCTCGGCGCCGTCGCCGGGGCCGTCGTGTGGTACCGCGGCTAGAACGGCGACGGTGCCCCGACCAGGCGACGCATCTCCATCGCGGCGGCGAAGTCGGCCCGGGAGACGACCCGGGTCCCGTCGATACTGTCGACGAGCGCCGCGCTCGCCTTCGAGCCGTCGAGCGCGACCAGCGCGTCGAACGCGCTCATGTCGGCGGCGAATCGCGGGAGGTCCGTCTCCATCAGGTCGGCGACAGTGTCGGCCTCGCGCTCGGCCTTCGAGAGCGTCCGGAAGTCGTCGATGGTGACGACGCCGACGGCTTCGCCGTCCCGGACGACCGTGAACTCCGTCGAGCGGTGAGCGAACATCCGATCGACCAGGTCCTCGACGGTGGCGTCGGCCTCGACGGTCGCGGACGCGGGCCGGGCGACGTCGCTGACGGTGAGCCCCTCGAGCAGGTCCGAGAGCGCTACCGTCCGGGACTCGCCGGTGGCCGCGCCGTAGACGAACAGCGCGAGCAGGAGCAGCATCGGCGAGAACGAGAGGACGCCGACGACGGCAAAGAGGACGGCAAAGCCCGTCCCGATGCGGGCGGCCAGTCGGGTCGCGGCGGCGTAGGGGCGGTTGCGAGCGAGCAGCGCCCGGAGGACCCGCCCGCCGTCCATCGGAAACGCCGGGAGCATGTTGAACACCGCGAGAAAGAGGTTCGTGACCGCCAGCCAGCCGACGACGAACGTCGTCACCTGCGCGCTGGCGGGGAGCGCGAACAGCGCGGCGTAACAGGCCAGGCCCACCAGAATCGAGGTGACCGGGCCGGCGACGGCGATCCAGAGCTCGCGGTTCCACTCGCGGGGCATCGTCTTCAGACTCGCGAGGCCGCCAAGGATCCACAGCGTGATGGACTCGACCTCGAGGTCGTAGCGCATCGCCATCCACGAGTGGCCCAGCTCGTGGACGGCGACGCTGGCAAAGAGGCCGACTGCGGCCGCGCCGCCGATGAGCCACGGCGTCTGGCCGGCCATCAGGCGAGCCACGTCCAGGTCGACGCCGGCCAGCGAGCCGACGATGCCGGCGTACACTTCTATCTGTGCACCGCTCCCGATGATCCACGCGAGCACCGGTAGGAAGACGAGCAGCGAGACGTTCACCCGGATGGGGATGCCCCAGACCGTCGTGAGGTGGTAGTTTCGCACACCGCTCTCAACGCCCGGCGGGCAGTAAATGGTTCGGCCGATCCGCGGACCTCGCCTGCTGTTCGGCATCGCAACCGCCCTCTGCCCCCACAACACTTTCCGGGAGTCCGACACATGGGCCCCCATGGCCGACCGACTCAGCAGCCGGATGGGGTCCGGAACCGACGCGGTCAGGGAGTTCACGCGTCGGGCGTTCGTCACCGGCACCGCCGTGACGATGCCGCTCATCGTGACCCTCATCGTCCTGGGCTTTGTCGTCGACTTCGTCTCGAAACAGCTCGACCCCGTCGTCGGGTTCATCACGTCGACGGTCGGGTTCGCCTCGGCGTCCGAGCTGACCCTGAAAGCTCGCCGCCGTCCTCTCGCTGGTCCTGCTCGTCTTTGTCATCGGCGTCGCGACCGAGTACCGCTCCGACGCTTCCGACCTGGGGCTGGTCTTCGAGGCGCTCGTCGCCCGCATCCCCGGCATCGGGTCGCTGTACCGGAGCCTGGACGAGATGAGCGAACTGCTGCTCGACAGCGATACCGACAGCTTCCGGGAGGTGAAGCTGGTCGAGTTCCCCGTCGAGGGCTCGTACTCCATCGCCTTCCTCACCGCCGAGACGCCCGACGTCGTGACCGAGGCGGCGGCCGAAGACGACATGGTCACACTGTTTCTCCCCCTGGCCCCGAATCCGGTGATGGGCGGGTACGTGCTCCACGTCATCGAAGATCGCGTGCGCGACATCGACATCACCGTCGAGGAGGGCATCCAGTCCATCGTCTCCAGCGGCGTGGCCACTGGCACGGAGCGCCAGCGCGACCTCCCCGAGGACATGTCGGTCCGCATCGACCGACGGCTGGACGCCGCCGACATCGTCGCCCACGTCGAGGACATCGAGCAGTACGCGGCCGACGCCTCGGCCAAACTGGAGGAGACGGCCCGCGAGACCATGCCCTCGACGGACGCCATCACCGACAGCGACGACGAGCGGGCGCGCGAGGAGTGAGCCCGTCGAACAAAAAGAGTGAGGGTCCGAGCGGCCCCACCCCCGGTATGGTCGACTGGGACGTCTATCTGGTCACACAGGAGTCGCTGTCCGCCGGGCGCTCGACGCGGGCGGTCGTCGAGGCCGCCGTCGAGGGCGGCGTCGGCGTCGTCCAGTTGCGCGAGAAGGGGCGGCCGGCGCGCGAGCGCTACGAGCTGGGTCGGGACCTGCGCGAGCTGACCCGCGCGGCCGGTGTCACCTTCGTCGTCAACGACCGGGTCGACATCGCGCAGGCGGTCGACGCCGACGGCGTCCACCTCGGGGACTCGGACCTGCCGGTGCCGGTCGCTCGCGAGTGCTGGGCCCGGACGCGGTCATCGGTCGGTCCGTCGCGACGGTGGCGGACGCCGAGGCGGCCGCGGCCGCGGGCGCGGACTACCTCGGTGTCGGCGCGGTCTATCGGACCGGGTCGAAAGCCGACCTGGACGACGACGAGCACGGCGTCGGCCCGTCGCGGGTCGCGGCCATCGCCGACGCCGTCGACCTGCCGCTGGTGGGCATCGGCGGCATCACGCCCGCGAACGCGGCCGAGGTCGCCGCGGCGGGGGCCGACGGCGTCGCCGTCATCAGCGCCATCACCGCGGCCGACGACCCGGCGGCGGCGACGCGGGCCCTCCGGGAAGCCGTCGAGCGGGGCCACACGGGCGCCTAACCGGTCAGTTTCTCTCGCAGGCGCGCATCGTCGACGTGGTATTTGAACGCGGGCCGGCCGTCGACGAGAACGTAGGGCACTCGCTCGCCGTATTCATCCCGGAGGTCGGGGTCGGTGTCGACGTCAACCAGGTCGAGGTCCAGCCCGACCCCCTCGTCGGCGGCGACCCGGCGGATGGTGTCGACGGCGTCCGCACAGAGGTGACAGTCCTCGCGCGTGTAGACGGTGACCGAGACGTCGCTCATCGCCGTCGCTTGGGGCGCGGGGGACAAATGCACTACTGGTTTGGCGGAGCCCTTGAGTGGCCTCGCGCGCTAGCGGTGGCAATGACCGGCTGGACGGCCGACGAGATGCCGAGACTGGACGACGCGACGGTCGTGGTGACCGGCGCGAACAGCGGAATCGGGTTCGAGGGGACCGCGGCGTTCGCCCGGCAGGGCGCGACGGTCGTGATGGCCTGTCGCAGCGCCGAGCGCGGCGAGCGGGCGGCCTCGGAGATACGCGAGGAGGTGCCCGACGCCGGCCTCGCGGTCCGCGAGTGCGACCTCGCCGACCTCGCGAGCGTCGAGGCCTTCGCCGAGGGCGTCCGCGAGGAGTTCGACGCCGTCGACGTCCTCTGTAACAACGCCGGCGTGATGGCCATCCCCCGCCGAGAGACGTCGGACGGCTTCGAGATGCAGCTGGGCGTGAACCACTTCGGCCACTTCGCGCTGACCGGGCACCTGTGGCCGGCACTCCGGGCCGGTGCGGGCGAGGCGCGCGTCGTCACGCAGTCCAGTGGGGCCCACGAGGCGGGGACGATGAACTTCGAGGACCTCCACCGGGAGCGGTCATACGGGAAGTGGAGTGCCTACGGCCAGAGCAAGCTGGCGAACCTCCTCTTTACCTACGAGCTCGACCGCCGGCTCGCGGCGGCGGGCGTCGACGACGTGACCGCCGTCGCGTGTCACCCTGGCTACGCGGCCACGAACCTCCAGTATCGCGGCCCCCGCGAGATGGGGTCGCGGGTCAGGCTGGCCGCCATGAAAGTCGCCAACGCGGTGTTCGGCCAGTCGGCGGCGAAAGGGGCGCTCCCGATGCTGTTCGCGGCGACGGCCGACCGCGTGACCGGCGGGGAGTACGTCGGCCCCGACGGCTTCCTCGACATGCGCGGCCATCCCGAGTTTCAGCGCTCGAACGACGCGTCCTACGACCGCGAGACGGCGCGGCGACTCTGGGACGTCTCCGAGACCGAGACCGGGGTCAGCTTCGACCTGAGCGCGTAACGCCACTTTTTCCGGCCCCCAGGGCGAATCGGCGGCCGATGCAACCGGTCGAAATCGCAGTTCGACTGCTGGCAGGGGTCGCGCTCATCCTCGCGAACGGCTTTTTCGTCGCCATCGAGTTCGCGCTGACCCGTGCCCGGCAGTTCACCGAGAGCGAGTTCGTCGGCGACGGCAATCCGGCCCTCGAGCGGGCCTGGAACATGACCGACGACCTGGAGATCTATCTGACGAGCTCGTCAGGTCGGCATCACCGCCTCCTCCATCGCCGTCGGTATCGTCGCCGAACCCGCGCTCGCGGCGATATTCGAGCCCTACTTCGCCGGGTCCCGTCTCGCCGGCATCGGCGTCGGGGCGGCCATCGCGTTCATCATCATCAACCTGGTCCACCTGACCCACGGGGAGCAGACCCCGACCTACCTCGGCGTCGAGCGCGCGAAGTTCGTCTGTCGCCACGGCGCGACGCCGCTGTACTACTTCGCGATGCTCATCTCGCCGCTCATCACCGTGGGCGACAGCGTTGCGAAGTGGACCCTCTCCCTGTTCGGCGTCGAGATGTCCGGCGCGTGGCTCGAGACCGAGGAAGAGGTCATCGAGACGCGGGGCGACCTGCGCCGGAAACTCGGCTCGGTCCTGGAGGAGGGCGACCTCACCGAGGAGCGCCGCGAGGAGGTTCTGGCGGCGCTGCACGTCGGCGACCAGCAGGTCCGCGACGTGATGGTCCCCATCGAGGACGTCGTCGGCCTCTCGCCGGCCACCGACGAGGCGACCAACGCCCGGCGGGTCGCCGAGACGCCCCACACCCGCTACCCGCTCTTTGGCGACTCCGTCGATGAGTTCCTGGGCATCGTCTACGTCCCCGAGCTCGTCCGGGAGCAGAGCGAGGAGGACGCGGGCGGGACCCTGCTCGACGGCGTCGACCTCGAGTCGGTGGCGGCCCCGCCGATGACGATGACCGCGGACACGAGCGTCAGCGACGCCATCGACCGGTTCCAGGCCGAGAGCCAGGAACTGGCGCTCGTCATGGAGGACGGCGAGGTGCTGGGCCTGGTCACGGTCACCGACGCGCTAGAAGCCGTCGTCGGCGACATCCGGGACCCGATGGACGAACAGGCCGGCGTGGCCTAGCGCGGGCCGCGGGTTTAGCGTGGCGGCGTGTAGAAGTTCACCGTCTTCAGTGGCTCGTCACCGTCGTTCTCGATGCCGTGGCGCTCGCGGGCCTCGATCCGCAGCAGGTCACCGTCCTCGACGCGCTGGGTGTCGCCGTCGACGGTGACCAGTCCGGTCCCCCGAACGACGAAGAGCCACTGGTCGCTCTCGGCGTGGTAGTTGTCGGGGCCGCCGACGGTCCGGCCTGGGTCGACGGTCATCTCGGCGGCCTGTGCCTCGTCGGTCTCCATGACGACCTCGAAGTACCGGTCGAACTCGAGGTGGGCACGCTCCATGCCCACGTCTCGGCCGGCGCGGACGAGTCACTTTCGGCCACCGGGGGTCCGCGACGGCGCCGACGCCGTCACGCGGACGGCCGACGGTCGTCTGACGAGGATATATGCCCGCTGGGCTGTGAGTGGATAGCCGATGGACGAGACGTTCCTCGACCTCGAGACGGTCGACATCGAACTCGACGAGGCAGTGCTCGAAGCCCTGGACGAGAAGGCGTTCGCGGACCACCGCGACAACCGGCAGGCCGCCGTCCGCGACCTGCTCGACGAGTGGCTCAAGCGCCAGGACGACGACTGAGACGACGGGTCACGTCTTCTGTGGGCGTGGAGCGACCGCACTGGATTACTGCGAGGACGCACAGACCGTGCCGACGTCCACGCTCCCCTGTGGCCCGATGCCGACGTCGATGCGCATCGCCGCCGTCTCCGGTCGGCAGTTGACCTGGGCCCAGGACCGCAACGTGGGTGGGTCGTCGCTCGTCCAGACCAGCAGCCACACCGCAGACCCGGGCGCTGTCCCCTCGAGTGTCGTCCCGAGGCCGGTGTCGGGCGCCACCTCGAACCCCTGGCTCCCGGTGGCGTCGACGAACCGGACGTCGGTCACGTCGCCGAACCGGTCGGGCGAGCGCCCCGTCAGCGCGTCCTGTGACCGCGTGACGTTGGTCCCGTTGGCGAACGTGAGCACGACGTCGCCGGCCCCGTCGTCGGGGACGATCGAGACCTGGACGGCGTAGGGCCGGTCGTGGGCGTTCTGTATCGACACCTCGACCTGCTGGGTGGGCGGCGTCGGCTGGCCGCCGAAGCCGAGACAGCCGGCGGTCAGACAGAGGGCGGCGACGAGGAGGACGGGACGCATGGCCGCCGGTTTGCGCGGGGCGGACAAAAGACTGTGCGCGACCGCCACCGTTTTGCCCGACGACGCGGACCGCACGCTACGGTGACCGCGACCCTCCGCGACGACGGCTGGCTCCGGCAGAGCGGGCGGGCCGGCGCCCTGCTGTCGGTGCTGGGCGCCGTCGTCTGGCTCACCGGCCTCCCATTTCTCTTCCCGAGTCTCGGGCCGACGGCCTACCTCTTCGCGACCAGGCCCGCGGCCCCGGCGAGTGCGGCCCGGCGCGTCGTCGGTGGGCACGCGGTGGGCGTCGGCGCCGGCCTCCTCGCCGCCCACGCTGTCGCCGGCGGCGTGGCCGTCACGGCTTCGATGGCGCCCGGGGCGCCCGGGACGCTCAGACTGGCCGCGAGCGGCGTCGTCGCCGTCGTGCTGACGACGGCGGGGATGCGCGCGACCGACACCGGGCACGCCCCCGCGTGTGCGACGACGCTCATCGTGGGCCTCGGCATCCTGCCGTCGCTGCGCGAGGGCGTCATCATCCTGCTCGCGGTCGGGGTCCTGACCGTCGAGCAGTCGCTGCTCGTGTGGGTACTCGGCGACGGCGAGTGAGGGGTCAGTCGTCGTCGCTCGCGACGGCGCCCTCGCTGGCCCCGGCCGCGAGCTCGTCGCCGACGCCACGCTGGGTCGCGCGCACGTAGTCGGTGAAGTTCTCGAAGAGCCGCTTTGCCTCACAGGCCGCCCGGTAGTTCTCGGCGGTGATGTCCGCGAGGACGCGCTCGATGCGCTCGTCTGCCAGCTGGTCCTTGCTCGCGGCGATGTCGCGGGCCGTCTCGGGGTCGTACTCGGGGTGGAACTGCACGGCGAAGACGCCGCCTTTGCGAAAGCCGTGGACGCCGTAGTCGTTCTCGGCGAACTGGGTCGCCCCCGGCGGCAGCTCGGCGACGGTGTCGGAGTGGGTGGTGAAGACGGTGAACTCGTCGTCGACGCCGGCGAGCAGTTGGTTGTCGCCGTCGTGTTCGACGGTCCGGTAGCCGATCTCGTAGCCGTCCATCGGCTCGACGCGCCCGCCCAGCGCGTGGGCGAGCAGCTGGTGGCCGAAACACACGCCCAGGAACGGCAGCCCGCGGTCGACGGCGTCGCGGACCCACGACTCGAGGGCCGCGATCCACGGTTCGTCCCAGTAGACCGACGCGCGCGAGCCCGTCACCAGACACGCGTCGAACGCGAAGGTGTCGGGCAGTTCGCGCTCGGTGACGTCGAATTCCACGAGATCGGCGTCGAGCTCGCGCCGGAAGTTCCGGCGGTTGGCCGCGCCGTCGTGGGCCGCGTTCAGCAGGGCGATGCGGAGGGTCATCGTCTCACCCCTGTAGCCGGACGACCAAAAATCTGCACATCGGTGGCAGTACCTGCCGGTCCCGGGTACGGGACGAGCGCGCGACAGACAGTCAGGAAACGACAACCAGAAAGCCCCCTTTCAGTCCCACCCACTGCAACAGAGGAGACGGCCGACACGCGGCCGTCGGCCCGTCACTCCCTCTCCGTGTGCTCGTCCAGGAAGGAGACGAGCCGGTCGGTGACGACGGTGGCGTGTTCGACATAACAGCAGTGCCGTCCCTCGACGGCCTCGCTCGTCCCGCGGGGCAGGTCCGCACCCAGGCTCTCGGCAGCACTCGCCGGCACCACCGGGTCCGCGACGCCGTAGTACACCTCGGTCGGGAGGGTGACCTCGTACAGCGGGGGCGCGTCGAACCCGGCCATCGCGTCGGCCTGGGCCGCGAATGCGTCCCCGGGCGCGTCGAACCCGGCCATCGCGTCGGCCTGGGCCGCGAATGCGTCCCCGGTCGCGTCGTCCTCGCGTCGCCACGCGGTGATTCGGTCGAGCAGGTCGGGGTCGGCGGTCCGGAACGCCTCCGAGAATGCCCCCTCGAGCGAG
Organism: Haloarcula regularis; assembly: GCF_029338315.1. Lineage (GTDB taxonomy): Archaea > Halobacteriota > Halobacteria > Halobacteriales > Haloarculaceae > Haloarcula > Haloarcula regularis. The sequence goes on along the minus strand of NZ_CP119794.1, from coordinate 2,456,481 downwards.
GCCTCGGGGCCGGTCTCGAGGGCGAGGTCGGCGAGCGCGTCGGCGTCGATTGCGTCGCCGCTGGCGGCCGTACAGTACAGCGTCAGCGTCCGGGCGCGGTTGTAGCGGTGGGCATACTGGAGCGCCACCATCCCGCCAAGGCCGGCGCCCACCAGGTGGACCGAGCCGACGCCGTGGTCGGCGAGGACGGCCTCCAGGTCAGCCGCGAGCGTCCGGACGCTGTAGGGGCCCGGCGGGGCGTCCGACTCGCCGGTCCCGCGCAGGTCCCAGACGAGCGTCTCGAAGCCCAGCAGCGCGTCGTAGTGCCAGCCCCACAGCCAGGCCCCGTAGCCCACGTCGCCCACGAAGGCGACACAGGGACCGTCGCCCTCGGCTTCGTAGTGCAGTGTCACGCCCCGGTTGGTCGCAGTCGGCATCGCCGTCCCCTACTCGCGGGACGGGCCTTTCTCTTTCGATGGCTACGCCTTTGGGCCTGGCCGGCGAAGCGCCGCCAGGTTCGTGTCTGGCGCAGCATCCCTCATCGGCGCGGTGGCCATCGTCGCCGCCATCGGCGTCGGCGCCCAGCTGCTCGCCGACCGCCTCCAGGTCCCCAGCGTCGCCTTCCTGTTGCTCGGAGGCGTCCTCGTCGGCCCCCAGGTCCTCGGCCTGGTCAGCCCGGCGGTGTTCGGCGAGAGCGGGTTGCAGGCCATCGTCGGCCTCAGCGTCGGCATCATCGTCTTCGAGGGGGCGTTCCACCTCACCACCGAGCGGGTACGGGAGGCCTCGAGCGAGGCGCTCGGGCTGGTCACCGTCGGCGCCCTGGTCTCGCTCGTCGGGACCGCGCTGGCCGTCCGGCTCGTCTTCGGGACGACCTGGCCCGTGGCCGTCCTCGTCGGGGCCCTGCTCATCGCGACGGGGCCGACGGTCATCACGCCCATCATGAACGTCGTCCCGGTGCGCGAGCGGGTCGCGGCCGCCTTAGAGACCGAGGGCATCGTCAACGACGTCCACGCCGCGATTCTGGCGGTCGCGACCTTCGAGTTCGTCGTCGCCGAGGCCACCTCGCCGGTGGTGGTCGTCGAGGCGTTCGTCGCGCGCCTGGTCGTCGGCCTCCTGGTCGGGGTCGCCGTCGGCGGCGGTATCGCGCTCTTCCTCCGGCGGGTCTCCTTCTCGGAGGACAGCGCCCCGCAAAACGCCCGGCTGGTCGTCCTCGCCGGCGCGCTGGCCGCCTACGCACTCGGCAGCAGCCTGCTCTCGGAGGCCGGCATCGCCGCGGCCGCCGTCGCCGGCCTGGTGCTCGGCAACGCCGACATCCCCCACGAGGACGTCGTCTCGGAGTTCAAGGGCGGGGTGACGCTGTTCGTCCTCTCTTTCGTCTTCGTCGTGCTGGCGGCGCTGCTCTCGCTTTCCGACCTCCGTGCGCTCGGCCTGGGCGGTCTCGTCGTCGTCGTCGTCGTCGTCGCGCTCGTGCGCCCGCTGGGCGCGTTCCTCTCGACGCTCGGCGGCGCGATGACGGTCCGCGAGCGGATGTTCGTCGGCATGGTCGGGCCACGCGGCATTATCCCGGCGAGCGTGGCGACGCTGTTTGCCATCGAGTTGCGCCCGACGAACCCGACGGCCGCGACGACGCTGGTCGGGACCGTCTTCCTCGTCATCTTCGCGACGGTCGTCTTCCAGGGCGGCCTGGCAAGACACATTGCACAGGCGCTCGACATCCTCCCCATGCAGACGCTCATCGTCGGCGCCGGCCGCGTCGGGACCGAGCTCGCCGACCGGTTCGAGGCCCGCGGCGAGGAGGTCGTCCTGGTCGACAGCGACGCCGGGACGGTCGAGCGCATCCGCGAGGAGGGGCACCGGGTCGTCCACGGCGACGGCACCGAGGCGGCGGTGCTGGAACGTGCCGGCACCGACCGGACGAGCGTGGTCGTGGCCGCGACGGCCGACGACGACGTGAACCTGCTCGTCTCGCAACTCGCGACGACCCGCTTCGACGTCGACACCGTCGTCGCCCGAGCGAACCAGCCGGACAACGTCGCAGCGTTCGAGGACATCGGCGTCGAGACCATCTCGGCGGGCTTCGCCGTCGCCGACGCGATGGACGACGCCATCGAGCGGCCAGCGCTATCCCACTGGCTGGCCGACGCCGCACAGACCGGGGACGTCCTCGAGGTGGAACTCGCCAACGGCGCACTCGCCGGCCGCCCGCTATCAGCGGTGACCCACGACCTGCCGGAGGGCTGTCTGGTCGCGATGGTGAGCCGGGACGGGAGCGACCGGGTGCCGGACGGCGACTTCGTCCTCGAGAAGGGGGACCACCTGACGCTCGTCTGTGAGACCAACGAGGCGATGCGGGCCGCGCGGACGGTCTGTCAGGACTGAGTGGAGCGAGAGCCTCCCGGTGCACAGAAAATGGAGAAAGAACTACAAGTTCCTGAATTGATACGCTAACTATGGACGAACCGAGCGACTTCGACGATATCCTCGTCCCGACCGACGGCAGTAAACCTGCCCGCAACGCGGCTAAACAGGCAATCAAGTTCGCACAGCGCAACGGCGCGACGCTGCACGTGTTGTACGCGATGGACATGGGTGACGCCGACTACGTCGCCGTGCCGAGCGACATCGAAGAGACGCGGAAGCGACTGGAATCGAAGGGACAGGAGTTCGTCGCCGAGGTCGAAGCACTCGCCGCGGACGCCGACGTCCCGTGCGTCACGGCTGTCGTGGCCAACACGCCCATCGAGGCCATCAAGGAATACGTCGACGAACAGCACATCGACCTCGTTGTTATGGGCAAGCGGGGGCGCTCCGACCCCGACAAGCCACTCGTGGGCTCGATCACGAACAGGGTCGTCGGCTCGCTCGAGATTCCCGTGTTCACCACGTAATCGGTCCGCCGACGGCGCGTTAGACGTTCGCGACCGAGCGCAGGACCTCGGGCGCGTCCTCGAGCGCGTCGTCCAGCGCGTCGGCGTCGGGGCCGCCGCCCTGGGCGAAGTCGGGCGGGCCGCCACCGCCCCCGCCGACCCGGCGAGCGAGCTCGCCGACCACCTCGCCGGCGTCGACGTCGACGCCCTCGGGCACCGAGACGACGAACTGCGCGCCGTCCAGTCCCGACCCGAGCACCGCGATCTTGCCCTGTTCGGTGACGGCGTTGGCCTGGGCGCGCAGTTCGTCCATGTCGGCGTCGATGCGCTGGACGACCGCCGTCGCGTCGCCCACCTCGAACTCCTCGACGTCTCCGCCGCCGCTGGCGCGGGCCTCGGCGAGTTGCTCCTTGAGCGTCTCGATCTCCTTGCCGCGGGCCTTCCACTCGTCGAAGAAGCGTTCGGCCGTCTCCGGGACCTCCTGCGGGGCGACGTCGAGCACGTCGGCGGCCTCGTACAGCGCGTCCTCGGTCGACTGCGTGGCCTCGAGGGCCGCGTTGCCGGCCGCGAAGGTGATGCGGATGACGCCGTCCTGCACTCGCTCCGTGCCCAGCACTTTGATCGTCCCGATGTCGCCGGTCCGGGCGACGTGGGTCCCCCCACAGGCCTGGATGTCGTCGGCGACCTGGATGAGGCGGATCTGCTCGCCGGCGGGGATGCCGCCCTGATACAGGTCGAAGCCGTGTTTCTCCTCGGCCTCGTTGCGGTCGGGCCACTGCTGGCTGACCGAGACGTTGTCCTGGACGAGGTCGTTGGCCAGGCGCTCGATCTCCTTGACCTGCTCGCGGGTCACCGAGGCGTAGTGGCTGACGTCGATGCGCGAGGAGTCGACGCCCTTCTGGGCGCCGGCCTGGCGGACGTGCTCGCCCAGCACCTGCCGGGCGCTGTGGATGACGATGTGGGTCGCCGTGTGGTGTTGCATCAGGCTCTTGCGGCGCTGGGCGTCCAGTTGCCCGCGCACGAACTCGCCCTTGCCGGGATCGGCGTCGCAGGTGTGGACGATGACGCCGTCGTAGCGCTGGACGTCGGTCACCTCGCCGGTGACGTCGTCCGTCGAGAGCGTCCCGTGGTCCGGGGGCTGGCCACCGCCCTCGGGGTAGAACATCGTCTGGTCTAAGACGACGTCGAAGTCGCCGTCCTCGCGGTCGAACACCTCCAAGACGACGGCCTCGAACTCGGTGCGTTGCTGGTCGTCGTAGTAGAGGCGGTCGGTCTCGGGGAGTTCGACGATGCGATCGGCGTAGGGGACCCCCTGCTCCTCGCCGGGGAAGTCGCCGCCGCCGTGGCGCTCGGCGACCACCGAGTAGAAGTTGTCGGGGACGTCCACCGCGACGCCCTTCTCGGCGGCGATGTCCTCGACCATGTCGGGCTGGATGCCGTGCGAGTCGTACAGTTCGACCAGTTCCGCCAGCGGGATCGCCTCGCCTCTCTGGGCGTACTCGTCGGCCAGCTGGCGGACGCGGCGACCCCCGCGGTCGAGCGTCTCGCGGTACTTCTCGACCTCGGTGCGGACGATGTCGCGGACGGTGTCGCGGTTCTCGTAGCCCAGGCGGTCGGCCTGCATGTCGACGAGTTCGTCCAGCGGCGCGTCGACGCCGACGCCGTCGACCAGGCGCTTGGTGCGCCGCAGCACCATCCGCGCGAGGTAGCCGGTCCCGACGTTCGAGGGGACGATACCGTCGCCGAGCATGTACGCCAGCGTGCGACAGTGGTCGGCGATGGCGTAGATGTCCTCGAGCGGTTCCATCAGGGCGACGAGTTCGTCGGTGTCGATGCCGACCTCGGCGGCGATGGTGTCCCGTTCCTGCTCGATGTCCTCGGCCTCGTCGATGTCCATCCGGCCCGCGAGTTTCGCGGCCTGGTGGACGACGGCCGCCTCCTCGTCGGTGAGTTCGACGCCGGCGTTGTCCTTGAGGAAGGCGATCATGTCGGGATAGACGGCCTCGTAGACCGTCGGGGTGCCCTGGGACATCCAGGTCCACCGCTCCAGGCCGTAGCCGGTGTCGACGATGTAGGTGTCCATCTCCGAGTACCGGTTGCCGTCTTTCATCTCGTACTCGCCGTCGGGGTCCTGCTCTAAGGACATGAAGACGAGCGTCGCCAGTTCCGCGCCGCGGTAGATGACCTCGAAGGCGGGCCCGGCGTTGCCGCCGCCGACCCACGGGTCCTCGATGAGGGTCAGTTCGTCGACATCGGCGCCCAGGTCCTCGAACAGTTCGACGCAGTACTGCACCGTCTCGTCCTTCCAGTACACCTCGCCCTGGTAGGCGTACTGCTCGGGGTCCTCTAGGTCCTCGCGGGCGTTGAACGCGTGGTGGGCCATCATCTCGAATGCCATCGTGTGCCGGCCGGTCTTCCCGACGTTGTCGATGTCCTGCATCCGGATGCACGGCTGGGAGATACACAGCGGGTTCGCCGGCGGCGGCGTCGTCCCGGAGGTGACCAGGGGCTGAAAGTCGTAGATCGAGGCCTGTGTCAGCAGGACGTCGTCGCGCCAGCGGTTCGCCGCGACGGGGTAGGGGTCGATGCGGGTGTGGTCGTGCTCCTCGAAGAAAGAGAGGAACACCTCGCGCATCTCCGTGAGACTGTACGTCTCGTCGAACCCGGGGTTGTCGATGAATCCGTACTCCTCGCAGGGTGGTTCGCCGCAGGTGTCCCGCTCGACGCGCGCCCAAAACATATCCCCGCAGGAGGCACACTCCTGGCGGGTGAATCCGGCCTCGTCGAAGTAGTCGAGGCGGTAGGCTTCCTCGAGGTCGCTCATTGGCGTACTCTTGGCCCACGTTCGCCTAAAACTGTTCCGAAGGGGGCCTCGCGCCGCACTCGAGGGGGCCTCGATGGTCGGCAACACCCCGGAGCGACGGTGCGGGTCGGCGTGAACCGTCTCAGGTGCCCGCCACCAGCCGCGCCCGGACGCTGTCGCGGACCAGTCCGACGTAGGCCGCGACCGCGTCGGTGCGGTCGACGCCTCGCAGACTGACGGCCGGGTTCACGTCCAGGACCAGCAGTCGGTCGCCCGAGACGGCCAGGTCGACCTCGAAAACAGACAGCCCGAAGATGGACTGGACGCGGTCGACCAGCGCGTCGATCCGTGAGTCCGCCGTCGCCGCACGGTAGCGGTCGCTGGTGTCGACGGCCCACCGGTCGGCACCGAGCGTGTACACCTTCAGCACCCGGTCGTAGCGGACGTACCGCTCGACGAACTGCCGGCCCGCGAAGGCGACCGGCCCGTCGCGGACGACGCTGAACTCGTGGGCGTTGCCGACCCACTCCCAGCGGGGCTTGACGACGACGGGCGGGTCGAACGGCACCTCGGCGGCAGTCGCGTACGCGAACGCGGGGACGGGAACGTCGTGGGCCCGCAGGGCGGCGGCGCGCAGGGGCCGGTCGCTCGTCAACCACGCGCCGACCGGGGGATTCAGCGTCGGCGTCCCCGCGTCGGCCGCGCGAGCCAGGTCCCGGAGCGACGGGCGCCGACGCTTGGCCATGTGATAGAGGTCGTAGCCCCGCTCGACCAGGTCCGGGTGCTCGGTATCGGGGTCCAGCAGCTCGACGGCCGTCCACGGCTCGAGCTGGCGGAGCACCGCCTGTTTGACCGGATTGCCGCCGGTCGACCAGTACGAGAGGCCGACGACGGGTGGCATAGTTGTTTTTCTAGTAACACTTCCGGAGGGCTTGAATGTATCTGTCGCGTCCTGGCGTCCGGTCGAACGGCGTCGGGTCGTGTCTCCACGCCCGGCCGCTCGGAGCGCCCGGGACCGTGTGAGCAGTTCGCCCAGAAGATACATAGCCTCCACCACCCGGAACCTACGTAGATGACGGATGGATCGGTCGGGTTCGCCAGTCGCCGGGTGAACCCGGGGTTCCGCGACGAGGACGTGACGGAGTGGTTACAGACCGGCCAGGTACCGACCGAATCGGCCGAACGACCCGACCTCCGCGCGGTTCCGCGGGCGCGCGGGACCCCGACGACGCTCGCTCGGCTGGCACGCCCGCAGGCGAGTCGTCCGACCCGCCTCGCCGTCGTGTCGGACGTCCACCTCTCGACGACGAACGAGGGGTCCTGGAAGCTCTTCCACCGGTCCGAGACGCGCCTCCGCCAGGCGGTCGACGACGTCGGGACGCGGGGGGTCGACGGCGTCGTCGTCGCCGGGGACCTGACCGAGGACGGCCATCCCGAGGACGTCGCGCGCGCCGCCGAGCTCCTCTCCGACCTCTCCGTGCCCGTCCTGCCGGTCCCGGGCAACCACGACGCGCCGACGGACCCCGGCGCCGACGCGTCGTTCTCCGAAGGCGCTCTGGGAACCCTGCTGCCGGGCGGGTTCCCGTACCGCGGCCGGGTCGGGGGCGTCGACGTGCTCTGTCTCGACAGCACGCGGGCCGCGAGCGGCGAGAAGGCGACGCTCGCCGACGACCAGCTCGCGTGGCTGGCGGAGACGGTGTCGGCCTGTGACGACCCCATTGTGGTCTCACATCACAACCTCCCGGGCCTGCTGTCGGCGACGGGCGGGGACTCCTGGCGCTCGTCGTTCCCCCTGCGTAACGCCGACCGGTTCGGCAGCGTCCTCCGGGACAGCGCGGTGGGGCTCCACGTCTCGGGACACCTCCACATCCCGGCGCTGGCCGCGACGGGCGGCGTCCGGGAACTGATCGCGCCGGCGCTGTGCTCGTTCCCGGGCGGTTACCTGCTCGTGGACGTCGGCCCCGAGGGGACGACGGTCAGGTACGTCCCGGTGGTCGGCCTCCCGGGCCTGACGGAGGGCTGGGAGGCCGCCCGGGCGTACAAACCCCGGAGTCGGATGGTGGCACGGATGGCGCTCGGCCAGGTGACTGCCCTGCCGCTGGTCGACGAGCGCGGGACGGCGACGTAACAGGACAGCTGGGCGATGCGGGGGCCCACAACCAGCCGTTCGGTCGCAGAGGACCGCTCGCTATCCCGTCCCGGCCTACAGCAGGACCGACGACTCGCCCGAAAGAGTCTGTGGCACGACGATTCCCTTCTCGGTGGTCGCGCCGGAGGCCGTCGTGATGCGGATGGTCGCGGTCTCGCCCTCGGGGAGCGGTTGACCGAAGGCGTCGCTGTCCTCCAGCCCACTCACTTCCGCCGTGTCCCCGAGGTCGAGCGTTATCTTGAAGCGGTCCTCGGGGTCGTTCAGCACGGGTATGGAGCCGTCGTTGTCCTGTATCTTCGTAATCTTGTACCGGCCGTCCGGGTTCCCGGAGGCCCCGTCGGAGGCGAGCTGGTAGTACGACCCCGACGGCCCGACCCACTGGACGGTCGCCGTATTGAGGTCGACGTTCCCCGACCCGGGGCCGGCCTTGACGATGATGTGGACGACGCCGACCTCACTGGTATCCGTGAAGTGGTCGCCCGACGTGCTGACGACCTGGACTCTGTTCGTCGTCGAGTCGCTGGCCCCCTGGCCGGTCGCCTGCGCCGAACTCTGGAGGAACCCGGCGGTGTTGATGAGCACGCCGGCGGCGATGGCCGCGACGAGCACCATCGCGATGAACACGATGAGCGTCCCGATGCCGACCTGCCCGCGGTCGTCGCGCCCGCCGGAGAGGTGCTCGCGATACATTTCAGTTGTTGATATCTTGGTTGCACTTCGTATGTAAAACTCACCCCCCCGAGTATCACCGGTGAAAACGCTGGATTCCGTCGGTTTCTCACTCCTCGGGCGCGAGCGAGGCGAGCATCGCCTCGAGCTGGATGCGCTCGTTGGCGCCGCGCGTGATGCGGTAGTCCGTCTCGCCGACGCGTTCGAGCACTCGCACGGCCGCCCGGTCGTCGATGTCGAACTCCCAGATAGAACGGTGCAGCTGATCGATGATGTCGCCGCCGGCGATGCCCTCCTCGGTCAGCAGGCGGTCCAGCGTCGCCCGCGCCGCGGTGAAGTCGCCGTCCAGCGCCGACTGGACCATGTCGCGGATCTCCTCCGGTCGCGCGGTGGAGGTGATGGCGTACACCGCCTGTTCGTCGACCACGTCGCCGCTGACCGAAGCGGCCTGGAGGCCGTTGATGGCCTTGCGCATGTCGCCGCCGGCCGCGTAGACCAGGGCGTCCAGTCCGTCGTCGGTGAGTTCGATGCCCTCCGCGGCGGCGATGTGGCGGATCTCGCTCTCGACGGCCTCGTCCGACAGCGGCGAAAAGCGGAAGACCGCACAGCGGGACTGGATCGGGTCGATGATCTGACTGGAGTAGTTACACGAGAGGATGAAGCGGACGTTGTTCGAGAACTGCTCCATCGTGCGGCGGAGTGCAGATTGTGCATCTGACGTAAGAGCGTCTGCCTCGTCAAGGAATATGATCCGGTACTCGTGGCCGCCGAAGCTCGTGCGAGCGAAGTTCTTGATTCGGTCGCGGACCACGTCGATGCCGCGCTCGTCGGAGGCGTTCAGCTCGAGGAAGTGCTCGCGCCAGTCCTCGCCGTACAGCTCGCGGGCGATGGCGGTCGCGCAGGTCGTCTTGCCCGTGCCAGCAGGGCCCGAGAAGAGCATGTGGCTCAGGTCGTTGCGGTCGACGTAGCTCTTGAGTCGCCCGACGATGTTCTCGTGGCCCATCACGTCGTCGAGGGTCTGTGGGCGGTACTTCTCGATCCAGACTTCCTCCCGTCCCGCCCGCGACTCGCTGTCGGCCTCGCTCATATCCGGGTCGAGGCGTGGGCGATTCATAAACCCCCCGAGAGGCGACAGACTCAGGTGCGACGGTGGGCAAGCCCGGGTATGCACGTCACGGTCGAAGTGGCCGGCGAGGCCACCCACGAGGTCGAGGTCCCGGCGGACGCCACCTACGCCGACCTGCTGGCCCCGGTCGACCTCTCGCCCCACGAGGTGTCGGTGCTCGTCGAGGACCGCCCGGTGCCCACCGACCAGCCCGTCGAGACCGACCACGTCAGGGTGGTGCGGCTCATCAAGGGCGGCTGAGGGCTCGGATGCACGTCCGCGAGGCGACCGGCGACGAGCTGCCCGCCGTGATGAACGTCCTCGACGGCGCGATGCTCGCGGTCGACGTCGAGACGGTCCGGGCCGGTATCGCGACGGACGGGGCGCTGGTCGCTGTCGCCGACGACGACCGGATCCTCGGCGCGCTCGTGCTCGAGGGGGAGCGGATCGCGGCGGTCGCCGTCCGACGGCGCCGGCGAGGACAGGGCGTTGGGAGCGCGCTCGTCGAGGCCGCCGCGGCCCGGCGCGAGCGGCTCGTCGCCGAGTTCGACGCCGGCCTGCGCGAGTTCTACGCGGGGCTGGGGTTCGACATCGAGAGACTGGACGACCCCCGACGCGTGCGCGGCGTCCGCTAGTTCCGCCGGCCGGTGAGCGCCTCGACCTCGAGTTCGTACAGCCGCACGTCGACGTCGTCGAGGGGCTCGTCGAAGATGCGGATGGGCGCGTACCGCTCGTTTATCTCGACGGCCTCGTGGGCCGGGTCGTCGCGCGGGACCTCGTGTATCGGGCCGCGGGCGACGACGCTCCAGCCGGTGGTCTCCTCGGGGTCGTCGGTCGGTTCGGTCGCGTAGACCACGTACGTCGCCGTCGCCGTCGCGTCGAGGAAGGGGGCCTTCTCGCTGCTCGAGTCCACGCCGAGGCGGAAGTACAGCGACCCGTCCTCGTAGTGGTGGAAGACGGGGAAGGCGTAGGCCTCGTCGCCGTCGGCCAGCGAGAGGACGCCGTGTTGTCGCTCCGCGAGGCGCTCCTCGACCGTCGACGCATCCATCCCGGCGGTGTAGGCGAACTCGACGTCGGGGTCCATACCCGACCTACGGCCGCTCGGGGCTTAAACGAGGGGTTCGACCAGTTCGCGGCCGCCGGCGAGCAGTTCCTCGACGCGGTCGGTGCTCCCCGCTTCGGCGTAGACCCGGAGCTTCGGTTCGGTGCCCGAGGGGCGGACCAGCACCCAGGTCCCGTCCTCGAGGCGGAGCTTGAACCCGTCGATGGTGTTGACGCCGTCGACGGGTTCGCCGGCCACCGAGTCGGGGATCTGCTCCTCGAGCGCGGCGAGTACGGGGCCCTTGCGGTCGTCCGGACAGTCGACGCTGATGCGGCCCTGGTGGATCTCGCCGTGGTCGTCCAGCAGACGGTCGACGCGGGCGTCCAGCGACGCCTCGTTCTCCGCGGCGGCCGCCAGCAGGGAGAGGAGGACGCCGTCCTTGTTCCGAACGTGGTCGGTCAGGCCGAACCCGCCCGACTCTTCGCCGCCAAAGAGCGCGTCGTGCTCGGCCAGGGCCTGTGCGACCCACTTGAACCCGACCGCCGTCTCGTAGACGGCCTCGTCGTGGGCCTCGGCGACCCGGTCGACGATGCTGGAGGTCGAGACGGTCCGGACGACGGGGCCCGAACGGCTCTCCAGCAGGAAGTCGTACATCGCGGCGAGAAAGAGGTTCGGGTCCAGAAAGCCCCGGCCGGGCGTGACGACGCCGATGCGGTCGGCGTCGCCGTCGTTGACGAACCCGACGTCGGCCTCGCCGTCGGCGACCAGGTCGATGAGTGCCTCGACGTTCTCGGCCTCGGGCTCGGGCGCCCCGCCGCCGAACTCGGGGTCGAGGTCGTCCCGCAGCGTCACCGTCTCCGCGCCGGCCCGGCGCAGCAGTTCGTCGGTGACCCCGCGGCCGCTGCCGTGCATCGCGTCGTGGGCGACGGTCAGCCCCTCGAGGTCGGCGTCGGCGTACGCGAGCGCGTGGTCCATGTACGGCTCGATGAGGTCCGTCTCGGTGACCGCGCCGTGCTCGTCGTCGGGCAGCGACTCGGGGGCAGCGAGGTTCGCCTCGATGCGTTCGGTGACCTCGGGCAGCGTCGGCGCGCCGTCGCCGGTGAGGAACTTCACGCCGTTGTACTCGGGCGGGTTGTGACTCGCCGTTATCTGGAGCGCGGCGGCGTACCCCTCGGTGCGGGCCGTCCAGGCGACGACGGGCGTGGGCGTGTCCCGCTTGGGGAGCGTGACGTCGAAGCCGTTCGCCGTCAGGACGTCCGCGAGCGCCTCGGCGAACCCTCGAGAGGTATCGCGCGCGTCGTAGCCCACGAGGACCGGGTCCGTCTCGCCCTCGTCCCGAAGGTACGACGCGGCGGCCTGGCCGACCATCCGGACGCGGGGTTCGGTGAAGACGTCGAGCGTCGCGCGCCAGCCGTCGGTGCCGAACTCGATGGCAGCGGCGTCGTCTGCGTCTGTGTCGCGTGTCATGTACCGGTAGCAACACCCGGTGGGTGGAAAAAACCTCGCGCTTACGCCTCGACGAGGCGTTCCTTCTCGTCGCGGGAGAGCTGTTTTATCTCGTACTCCCGGGACATGGCCGCGGAGCGACTGTCGTAGGACTCGACGTGGACGAGTTCGACCGGCGTCCGGCCGCGCGTGTACTTCGCCCCCTCGCCGGCGTCGTGTTCGGCGACGCGGCGGTCGACGTCGGTGGTGTAGCCGGTGTAGAACGTGTCGTCACTGCACCGCAGGACGTAGACGTGGTGTGGGCTCCGCGTGGTGGTCATCGCGCTGTACGGGCGGCCCGGAGGGCCTCACACTTGGTGAGCGCGCTGTCTCGACACCTCAGCGATGCCAGCGTTCGCCGAGCAGTTGGGGCACGCCCTGATGGAGCCGGTCTCGTCGGCGAAGACGCGGGCGAACTGGTCCGAGACGTGTGCGCCGCAGTGGTTACATTCAGGCATCGTAGTCGTCGGCCGTTAGCGTGCCGACATCTGTACATAGCCCTGGGGGCAGGAGACCGGTGTACCCACTTGGTTAGTATCCCGTCACGTGGTCATCGGGCATCGTCGAGCCGTCGTGCGATGAGCCCCGCCTGCACCCCGGCGGTGAACCCGGCGTCGACGTTGACCACAGACAGGGCCGTACAGGACTGGAGCATGCCCGAGAGCGCCGCCTCGCCCTCGCCGGCGTGGCCGTACCCGGTCGACACCGGGAGGCCGACGACCGGCACGTCGACGAGGCCGGCGACGACCGTCGGGAGTGCTCCCTCGCGGCCCGCCGCCACGACGAGGACGTCCTGGTCGCGCAACCGGTCGACGGCGTCGATGGTGCGGGCGATGCTCGCCACGCCGACGTCGTCGATGCGGCTGACGCTGGCGCCCATCTCGTGGGCGACCATCGCCGCCTCGCCGGCCGGGACGGCGTCGGACGTGCCCGCGGTCACGATACCGACCGCCGCCGACAGGTCGGGGCGCTCGAAGTCGGGCGTGGTCGCCACCAGCCAGTTCGAGCGCTCGTTCCAGCGGACCGACGCGTCGGGGGCCGCCTCCGCCAACCGGTCGCGGACGGCCCCCACGTCGTCTTCGTCGACCCGGGTGGCGATGGCCCGGCCGGTCGTCTCGACGGCCGTCGCCGCCAGCGTCGCTATCTCGGCCGGGTCCTTCCCGTCGCCGAGTATCGCCTCCGGGACGCCCGACCGGTCCGTGCGTGCTGCGTCGAACCGGCCCGCACCGTTGGTCGCGTAGCCCGCGAGTTCCACTTCGGCCTCGGCCGGCGAGAGGTCGCCCGCCGCGACCGCTTCCAGTAGGTCGCGCATGTCCCCCTCTCCGGGCGGCGGCTACTCCTATCCGTCGGTCCGTCCCGAGCGCGCGCGAGCGGCAGCAGGCGCGCCGCAGACCCCCGTTTCCGGTCGAAACGGCGAATGTGACCGTACTATGCAGGACAGAATGCTTGATTTATAACCGGTCTTCGGGCAGAAACCGGCTCAGACTGCCGCAAATAGCGACGAGACGGGTCCTCTGGGGGAAAGTATATAAGTCATCCATACGGATGGGACTCCTGTATGGCAGACCTAATCGTCAAAGCCGCCGTGAAGGAAGCGCTCGATGACATGAACGTCTCCTCTGACTTCTACGATGCCCTCGACGCAGAGGTCGGGGAGCTGCTCGACGACGCGGCCCGTCGGGCCAGCGAGAACGACCGCAAGACAGTCCAGCCGCGCGACCTGTAGGACTGTCAGTACCCGTTTCTGATTTTTTCACGCACCGACCAGCCGCGGCGCCGCTCAGCGGTCGTGGACCGTGACGCCGTCGGCGGTCCCGACGTGGACCTCGTCCGCCAGGTCGACGAACAGGCCGTGTTCGACGACACCCGGGGTGTCGGCGAGCGTCCCCCCGAGGTCGGCCGGGGCGTCGATCGTCCCGAAGTCACAGTCCAGCACGAGGTTGCCGTTGTCGGTGACGACGGGGCCGTCCTTGCGCTCGGCCGCCCGCAGCGTCGGGTCGCCGCCGAGGCCGCGGACGACGTCGGCGACGGTCGTCCGGGCCGCCGGTAGTACCTCGACCGGGACCGGGTGAGAGAGGTCGTCGGCCAGTTTCGTCGGGTCCGCGACCACCAGGAAGCGGTCGGCGCTCGCGTCGACCACTTTCTCGCGGGCGTGGGCGGCGCCGCCGCCCTTGACCAGGTCGCCGCCGGCCACCTCGTCGGCGCCGTCGATGGCGAGGTCGACCGACGCCTCGTCTAAGTCCACCAGCGGAATGCCGCAGTCACGCGCCAGTTCACGCGCCTGGAACGAGGTGGGGACGCCGGCGACGTCGAGGCCGGCGTCGACCGCCCGCCCGATGGCCCGGATGGCGTGGGCCGCGGTGCTCCCGGTGCCCAGGCCGACGACCATCCCGTCCTCGACCGCCTCGGCCGCCGACTCGCCGGCCGCCCGCTTCGCCACCTCGGAGCCGCCCTGTTTCATGTCCGGGGGGTCGGGAGACGTGGACAAAACGTTTGTTCTCCGCCGTGCTCTCTGTCGGTATGGTCGCGTGTACGTACTGCGGGTGTCCCGTCGAGGACCACGACCCCCTTTTCCTCTCGACGACGCCCGGCGGGGAACCCACGGCACAGTACTGCAACTACGGCTGCCTGGCAGCCCACGTCGACGAGGCCGACCTGGCGACCGGGACGGCCTGTCAGTGGTCGCCGACCGAGTAGCCGCGCTGCCGGAGCCAGAGTCTTCTTTTCGCCCCCGCTCGACGGAGCGGATATGACACTGTTCGGGACGAGCGGTATCCGTGGGCCAGTCGGCGAGACTGTGACGGCGGACCTGGCGCTGTCGGTCGGTCGCGCGCTGGGCGTCGAGAGCGAGCGCGTCGTCGTCGGGCGGGACCCACGCGAGAGCGGCGAGTTCCTGCAGGCCGCGCTGGTCGCCGGCCTCCGCGAGAGCGGCACCGACGTCGTCGACCTGGGCCTGGCGGCGACGCCCACCGTCGCGCGTGCGGTCGGGTGGCGCGACGCCGACGCCGGCGTCTCCATCACCGCGAGTCACAACCCGCCCGAGGACAACGGCATCAAGCTGTGGCAACCGAGCGGACAGGCTTTCGACGCCCCGCTGCGCGAGGAGATCGAGGAGCGCATCGCCGAGGACGTGTTCGACCCCGCCGACTGGGACGGCACCGGCCACTACGAGACGTGGGACGCACGCGAGCGCCACGTCGAGGCGGTCCGTGAGGCGCTCGACCGCGACGCGCTCGACAGCCACGTCGTCGTCGACGTGGGCAACGGCGCCGGCGGCGTCACGCTGGACGTGCTGGAAGGGCTGGGCTGTACGGTCGAGACGCTGAACGCCCAGCCGGACGGCGCGTTCCCGGGCCGTCCCTCCGAGCCGAAGGCCGAGAACTGCCGGTCGCTCGCGACGCTGGTCGCCGAGTCCGACGCGGACCTCGGCGTCGCCCACGACGGCGACGCCGACCGGATGCGGGCGGTGGCTGGCGACGGCACCTATCTCTCGGGGGACGTCCTGCTGGCCATCTTCGCCCGGGCGGCCGCCGACCCCGGCGAGCGGGTCGCCGTCCCGGTCGACACCAGTCTCGCCGTCGCCGACTACCTCGCCGAGACGGACGTCGACGTCGAGTACACGCCGGTCGGGGACGTCTACGTCGCCGAGGCCGCGAGCGGCGAGGGCGTCGCCTTCGGCGGCGAACCCAGCGGGTCGTGGATCTGGCCGGACCGGACGCTGTGTCCCGACGGCCCGCTGGCGGCCGGCACCGTCGCCGCGCTGGACGCCGAGCGCTCGCTGGCCGACCGGGCGGCCGACGTGCCCGACTACCCCATCCGCCGGGACAGCGTCGAGGTGGCGGCGAAAGGCACCGTGATGGACGCCGTTCGCGAGACGGTCCTCTCGACCTACGACGACGTGACCACGCTCGACGGCGTCCGTGTCGACCTTGGCGACGCCTGGTTCCTGCTCCGGGCCAGCGGCACCCAGCCGCTCGTACGGGTCACCGCCGAGGCCCGCGAATCGGGTCGGGCCGACGACGTCTTCGAACGGGCCCGGGCGCTCGTCGCCGACGCCCGAGCGTGAGGCTGTCGGCGACGAGCGTCGACGCGTGACCGAACCCGGTCACGGTCTCAGAGAGACAGGGACACCGTTTCCCCCCGAAAATCGCCTATCCGCGGCGCGTCGACCGCGCCTCGCGAACGTCCGCTCCGTCTCGAATCTTGTCTTCACACTGCGGGCAGACCCGTGGCTTCTCGACACCGTTGGGTGTGAAGACACGAGCATAGGCAGCCGTTACAAAATTACCGCAGTTCTGGCATTCCGGCATACAGGCTGTTTTGATGGCCCATACCCTCTTAATAATTAGTGATTAGCCCGCGTTGACAGGTCGCTCATAGGGAGTGTCGTCGTACTCCATAGAGTCTCGCTCGGGGGAATCGAACACCTCGGCCGGTCGGACGGCTCGTTCGTACCGACCGGCTACGATGGACCCTATCAGAACTCGCTGGTGATGGTGCCGTCCTCGGCGAGTTCGACCACGCCGTCGAACAGGTCGCGGAACCGGTCGACCGTCTCGGCGTCGTGGACGCCCTGGGCCAGGTGGAACATCCCGACGGCGTCGTACGCGTCGAGCAGGTCGAGGATGTCACCGACCGCCGACAGGGCCCGGTCCTCGTCGGCGTAGTAGATGAGTTCGGTCACGGAATCGAAGGTGATGCGAAGTTTGCCCTCGTGGGCGTCGAGGAACGCCTCCGTCTCCTCGACGATGCCCTCGAGGTCGTCCGGGGCCGAGACGTACTTCACGCCGGCCGACTGCCGGCGGGTGTAGCCACGCTCGACCGAGAGCGTATCGAGGATGGTCGCCTTCGACTCGTCGACCTCGTAGTACTCGAGTTTCTGTTTGACCTCGCGGGCGGTCGTCCGCGTCGAGATGACCAACATCGCGTCGGTGTCGGTCGACAGGAAGTCGGTGTCCAGTCGGTCCGTCGCGCCGGTCGACGGGTGCAAGAGGAGAATCCCGGTCCCGCCCTCGACAGTGTCGGGGGTGTTGTCGATGGCCAGCGTATACTCCATATGTCCGGGAACGCGTGGCGACAGACATTAAGTATACGGGTCCGGTGGCTCAGAAGACGCTGTCGGCCGTCGCGGCGCCGACGACGCTGAAGATAGCACCCACGGAGACGGCCTTCACCGTCGTCAGCGCGACGTCGGCCCGCGTGGGGTCGGCCAGGACCCCACCCTCGACGAGGAAGGCGTTCGGGGCGGTAAACACCAGCGCCAGGAGCGCCACCGATCCGAACGAGACCACCATCAGCGAGATGAAGCGGATGGGGACCCCGCCGACCTCGGCCTCCGCCTCGACGTCGCGGTCCTCGTCGGCCTCGTAGAGGGCGCCGTAGCCGATGGCGAAGACGATGCCCGCGACGAGCGCGGCGTGGGCGGACTGCATGTTCGCCGCGAGCACCCACACCTCCTCGGTGACGACGAAGGGACCGGCCAGCAGGAACCCGCCCACGACCTGCTGGGCGGTGCTGGAGACGCGGTAGCGGCCTGGTCTCGACACGCCACCGGCTTGACGGCGCGCACGCATAACGCTCCCGGCCCGGCCGCCCGAGTCGAAGGGTGTTTGGCCGCGCCGGACCCAGCCCGTGTATGAGCGTCAGCGACGAGTTCGACGAGTGGGCCGCCCGCGGCAAGGACCGCGGGATGGAGGACCGCCACTGGCACACGGCCAAGCACGTCCTGGCCCGGATGCCCGTCGAGGCCGGCGACACCGTCCTCGACCTGGGCTGTGGCAGCGGCTACGCCGGGCGCGCACTCAAAGAGACCAAGGACGCCGCGCGGGCCTACGGCATCGACGCCGCGCCCGCGATGGCTGCAAACGCCCGATCGTACACCGACGACCCCGACGTGGGCTTCCTGGTGGGCGATTTCGAACGCCTCCCCTTTGCCGACGACAGCGTCGATCACTGCTTCTCGATGGAGGCCTTTTATTACGCGAGCGACCCCCACGCCGTCCTCCGCGAGGTGGCGCGGGTCCTGGGGCCCGGCGGCACGTTCCACTGCGCGGTCAACTACTTCGAGGAGAGCGTCCACACCCACCACTGGGACGAACTGGTCGAGGTGCCCATGACCCGCTGGAGCGGGGCCGAGTACCGCCAGGCCTTCCGCGAGGCGGGCCTCGCGGTGGCCGTCCAGGACAACGTGCCGGACCGCGAGATCGAGATCCCGCCGGCCGACGCCTTCCCCACCGAGGAGTGGGAGACGCGCGCGGCGATGGTCGAGCGCTACCGCGAGCACGGCACCCTCGTCACCGTCGGCGTGAACCGATAGGTCGGGCGGACGACGTCGCCCAAAGACGCGGCGCGTCTTTCGAACCACCCCGGGTGCAGCCAGCGCGAGACCGACGGTCTCGGGGGCAGTCGGGCGCTTCACACCCGATGACAGCCGCGGCGTTCCGGCTCTGGAGGGGATCCATTGCTACGGGAAACTCCGTCATCCTGTCGTCAGACCCGTTCGACGAGGGTCGCGACGCCCTGGCCGAAACCGATGCACATCGTACAGAGACCGTACCGGCCCCCGCAGTCCGCGAGCTGGGAGGGCAGTTTCCCCAGCAGGGCCGCGCCGGTCGCCCCCAGCGGGTGGCCGTGGGCGATGGCGCCGCCCCAGACGTTCGTCTTTCTCCAGGCCGCGCCCGTCTCCTCGAGCCAGGCGGCGACGACGGGCGCGAACGCCTCGTTGACCTCGAAGCGGTCGACAGCGGCGATATCGAGCCCCGTTCGCTCCAGCACTGTTCGGTCGCCGGGATAGGGCCGGTGAGCATCGTCGTCGGGTCGACGCCGACGACGGTGGCGTCGACAATGCGGGCGAGCGGGTCCCAGCCGTGCGCCTCGCACGCGGCTTCGGAGGCGACCAGCGTCGCTGCGGCGCCGTCGACGATTCCCGAGGCGTTCCCGGCGTGGACGACGCCGTCGCCCTCGTCGCGGAAGACCAGCGGCAGGTCACCCAGCGTCTCGACGTCGGTGTCCGGTCGGGGATGTCCGTCCTCGGAGACAGTGACCGGGTCGCCGTCCAGCGTCGTCTCGACGGGGACGACCTGGTCGGCGTGCTTGCCCGCGTCGGCGGCCTCGCCCCAGCGGCGCTGTGAGTCGACGGCGAGCTCGTCGAGTTCGGTCCGGGAAAAGCCCCACTGCTCGGCGATACGCTCGGCGCCCTCGCCCTGCGTGGTCAGCTCGTCGAAGTGCTCGAAGTAGGTGTCCGTGACGCCGCCGGGGTCGGCGTAGCTGTGAGTGTCGCCCGGCGTGTCGCTGCCCATCGGGACGCGGGTCATGTGCTCGACGCCGCCGGCGACCAGCAGGTCGGCCATTCCGCCCCGAATCTGCCCGGCGGCGAAGTTCACGGCCTGCTGGCCCGAGCCACACATCCGGTTGAGCTGGACGCCGGGCACCGTCTCGCCCCACCCGGCTACCATCGGGGCGATGCGGCCGATGTTCAGTCCCTGTTCGCCGACGGGGACCACACAGCCGTAGACGACGTCCTCGACGTCGGGCCCGTCGAAGCCGTTGCGCGCTTCCAGGGCACGGAGCGGTTCGGCCGCCAGGTCCTGGGGATGGGTATCGCGGAACGCGCCGTCGCGAGCGCCGAAGGGCGTGCGAACCGCGTCGACGATGTACGCCTCCTGCATGCCCGCGGGTACTCGGCGGCGACGCATCACTGTTGGGCAGGAGTCGAAAGTATTCTCACAGTGGACGCGAGACGCCCCACCGTGTCGCTGCTCACCATCTTCGCGACGGCCATCCTCCCCATCGTGGCGGTCTCTGCGGTGGGGTTCGCGCTGGGCCGGTACGAGGACGTGGAGGTGGACGCGCTGAACACGGTGACGGTGTACGTCCTCGCGCCCGCGCTTGTCGTCCACAGCCTGACGACGTCGACGGTGACCGGCGGGACCATCCTCCGGGTGGTGGTCGCCGTCGTGGCGTTCACGGCCGCGATGCTCGCCGTCGCCGAGGTCGTGGGCCGCTCGTTCGGCCAGTCCGAGCCGTTGCTGGGGGCGTTCGTCCTCGTCGCCATCTTCGCGAACACCGGCAACTACGGCATCCCGCTGGCGGACTTCGTCTTCGGCGCGCAGGGCCGGAGTCTCGCGGTGCTCGTGACGGCGCTCCAGGTGGTCTTGCTCTACACGCTCGGCATCTACATCGCCGCCCGGGGCGCCGACAGCGACCCCGTCTCGGACATGAAGCAGGTCTTCGGCGTGCCGCTGGTGTACGCGGTCGTGCTCTCGCTCGCGGTCCGCTGGCTCGGCGTCGCGCCGCCGGCCGACTCGACGCTCATGGAGACCCTGGAGATACTGGGCAACGCCTCGATTCCGATCATGCTGCTCATCCTCGGCATCCAGCTGTCGAACGTCGACATGGGCGGGACGCTCCGCCCCGTCGGCGTCGCGAGCGCCCTGAAGCTGGTGCTTGCCCCGGTCGTCGCCATCGCGGCCGTGCTCCTCCTCGGGTTCCAGGACCCCACCGTCGCCCGGGTGGTCGTCCTCCTGCTGGCGACGCCGACCGGCGTGACGCCCATCATCCTGGTCGGGGCGTTCAGCGGCGCGCAGGACGGGTTCGCCCCCGGCGAGTTCGTCAGCGCGACGGTGCTCGTGACCACCGTCCTGAGCGTGCTGACGGTGACGGTTCTCGTCGCCGTCCTGCAGTCCGGCGCCGTAATCTAGTCGAGCGACTGGACCAGGCGCCAGCAGTCCCGCCGGACCGCCGCGGCCGTCTCGTAGCGGGTGAGCTTGTCCGTCGCCGTCGCCTTCGCGACGACGTGGTCCACGGCATCGGGCAGGCGCGGGTTCACGGCCGTCGGGTTCGGCACTTCGTCGTGCAGGACGCTCTCACGGACCGTCTCGTAATCGCCGGTGACGGGCGGCCGGCCGGTCAGCAGGCGGAAACAGACCGTCCCGAGCGCGTAGACGTCCGAGGCGGCGTCGACGGCGCCGTACTCCCGCGAGAAGTACTCCGGCGCGGCGTAGCGAGGGTCCAAGTACGACGACGGTTCGAAGACGTCACGCACGGGGCCCATCAGGCCGACGTTGTCGAGCCTCGGCGCCGGGAGGCCGTCGAAGGAACGCTCGGGGTAGACCACCGATTTGGGGTCCAAGCCGCCGTGGACGACGCCGTTGCGGTGGCAGTGCGCGACGGCGCCCGCGAGGTGGGCCGCCTCGCGGAGGCCCCGTTCCGGACTCGGACGGCCGCGGTCGGCCAGCGACCCGTCGAGGAACGGGGTGGCGACCCACGGGCGCGGGTAGTCGCCCCAGTCGTGGACCGCCGCGACCCCGTCGTGGTCGACGACGGCGTCCCACTGGGCCAGCGACTCGGCGACGCGTGCCGCGAACTCGCGGCGGTCGTCGGCGTCGTCGGGCAGGTCGAACAGGCGCAGGGCGACCCCGAGCACGTCGCCCTCCAGCCTCGCCCGGGTCCGCAGGACCGAGCCGTACCGGACCGCCTGCTCGGGTTCGACGACCGAGAGGTCCTCGAACGCGCTCAGCATGTCGATGGCGCGGAAGGCCCGCGAGTTCTCGGCGCGCTCGATGCGGTCGCGGCGGTCGACGGCCGCCGGGTCCCCGCGGTGTTCGCGTTCGGCCGCCCGGTCGGCGTCGGCCTCGCGGCCGGGGTCTGTCGTGCCCTCGCGTTCGACGACCGCGGGGCCGGTGGGACGCGGGGCGTCCGTCTCGACGACGCGGCGGACCGCGCCGGCGACGTCGGTGCCGCCGTCGGCGCGTTCGGCGACGGCCCACCCGTCGGCCTCGGCGATGGCCGCTCTGATCGAGCGGTCGACGTCGCGCGCGTCCAGAGCGGCCCGGACCGCGTCGGTGTGATCGTCGGCCAGCGTCGCCAGCGTTCGGACCAGCGGTTCACGGTCGGTGGCCGCCGGCAGGCGCTCGAGCAGCCGGCCGGCCAGCGGGCCGACCAGGTCGGGGTCGGCGTCGGCGAGCAGCGCGAGCGCCCGGGCGGCCTGCCGGTCGCTGTCGCCGTCCAGGGCGTCGAGCAAGGGGGCACCGAACACCGAGAGGAGTCCCTCGTCGTCGGCGTCGGTCGCGTCGGTGCCGGCGTGCATGGCAGCAGCATGCACGCCGACCCCCAAGAACGTACGTCAGACGGCCGTCACACGATGGATTCGAAGGTCCCGCTGGCGTCAGTCGTCGGCCACCACGGCCTCGCCCGCCTCGCGCGGGTCGGCGTCGCGCCAGGTCCCTCGGAGGAACCACGCCGCGGCGATGGCGGCCGCCAGCACGTTCGAGACGCCGAAGGCCAGCCAGATTCCCTGCTCGGAAAGCGAGGCCGCAAAGAGGTCGACGACCGCCGGGCCGAACCACGCCGGCACGGCGACGGGCCGGGAGGCGACCCACGCCACGGGGAGGCGGATGACCCCGAGCATCAATACGGCCAGCGCCGCCGCGGTCAGGGTCTTGCCGGCGCCCCGGAAACCCCCGGAGTAGGCCCGGACGATGCCGATGAAGCCGAACGTCGGCGCGACCCACTGGAGGAAGTCGGCCCCGATGCGGACCACGTCGGGGTCGTCGCTGAACACGCTGACGACCGTCGGTGCGGCGAATATCGTCACGAGCCCCAGCGCGGTCAGGAGGGCGAACGACACCTTCGCGGCGAAGTGGTTGGCCGTCGCGGCCCGGTCGGGCCGGCCCGCGCCGAGGTTCTGGCCGGTCATCGTCTCGACGCCGCGGTCCATCGCGATGGCGGGCATGAAGACCAGCGAGAACACGCGGATGCCGACGCCAAAGGCCGCCACGACGGTCACCGAGAACGTCCCGACGATAAAGAGCATGGCGTTGACCGACAGCGCCCGGCCGGTCCCCTCGAGCGAGGCGGGCACACCCAGGCGGAGCAGCTTGGTCAGGTACTCGCCGTCGGGGACCATGTCTCGGGGCCGGATGCGGACGCCGCGGTCGCCCCGGAGCATGATAGTCATCCCGACGACCAGCGCCAGGCCCCGCGAGAAGACGGTCGCGATGGCCGCGCCGACGACGCCGAGTTCGGGGAACGGCCCCACGCCGAAGATGAGGAACGGGTCCAGCACGATGTTCAGGATCACCGTGCCGAGCATCACCAGCATCGGCGTCACCGTGTCGCCCGCCCCGCGCATCAGCGAGATGAACACGAAGAAGCCGAACATCGCCGTCAGACCCAGCGAGACGACCTGCAGGTAGCCGGTCGCCCCGGGGAGCACCTGGTCGGAGGCCCCCAGCAGCGCGAGGAAGTCCCCGACGAAGAAGTAGCCGGCGACGCCCAGCAGCACCGACGCGACGAGGGCGAACGTGACCGTCTGGGAGGCGGCGTACTCCGCCTGGCGGTGTTCGTCCGCGCCGGTGTGCTGGGCGACCAGAACGCTCCCGGCCACCGACAGGCCCATCCCCAGCGAGATGAGCAGGAAGATCATCGGGAAGGCAAAGGAGATGGCCGCCAGCGCCGTCGTCGAGTACTGGCCCAGCCAGAACGTATCGGCGAGGTTGTACGCGACCTGCAGGAGGTTCGTCACGACGATGGGCAGCGACAGGAAAAGCAGCGGCCGGCCGATGTCGCCGCTCGTGAGGTCCAGGTCCTCCTGGCCCCGGAAGAGGTCGCCCAGCGCCGCCAGCCGTTCCAGGAGACTCACAGGTCGGCCTCCAGCCCGTCGGCCAGGAGGTGCGTCTCGACGTACTCCGCGAGCATCCGCCTGGTACACTCGACCGGCCGTCCGGCCGTGACCCGTTCCGTCGCCGCCCCAGTCAGCATCGTGACGAGGAACTTCGCGGTGTCCTCGGGGTCGACCGCCGGGTCGACGACGCCCTCCTCGATGCCGGCCGCCAGCAGCGCCTCGAACTCACCGGCGAGGTAGTCGTCGAACCGGGTGAGTCGCTCGCGGAACCCGGGTTCGTAGGGTGCCTGGGCGCGGATCTCGAGGATGGCCGTCTCGAAGGCCTCGCGGTCGTCCTCGGGTTTGTCCAGCACCGTCTCGACCAGGGCGACCATGCGGTCGGCCGGGGACGCCCCCGCCGGGTCGCTCGTGCGCTCGACGAACCGGTCGTGGAGGTACTCGAGGAAGGCACACAGCAGGTCGTGCTTGCTGTCGTAGTGGTAGTGGAGGGCCGCCTTGCTCTTTGCGGACTCGTCGGCGATGTCCTGCATCGTCAGGTCGGCGTACCCGTGGGTACACAGCGCCCGGTAGGTGGCCTGCATGATGTCGGCTGCGGGGTCGCCGTCGCTCATTGCTAGAACTGACTGACTGGTCAGTCAAGAGGCTGGCGGTTCGCGACGGCGGCGGTGGCTGGAGACGACGAAAAGCGGGCTACTCCTCGATGTCGAGCTCGAACTGCTCGTTCTCGGCGGCGGCGTTGAGCACGACCGAGGTGTTCGACTCCTTGATCTCGGGGTCGGTCAGGAGCTTCTTGATCTGGGCGTTCATCCCGTCTGTGTCGGTGAACTTCCCGACGGCGATGATGTCGTAGTCGCCGGTGACCTCGTAGACCGAGATCATCTGCTTGTGTTCCTTGAGCCGGTCGGTGACCGAGGGCAGCGCCGACCCCTCGACTTTCAGCTGGATGATGGCGGTGACGTCGTAGCCCAGCGCGTCGTAGTCGAGCTTCGGCGTGTAGCCGTTGATGACTCGTCCTCGAGGTCCGAGAGGTGGTTCGACACCGTCGTTACCGAGACGTTCAGGTCCTCTCCGAGGCTTCGAAGGCTCGCCCGCCCGTCGCCGAGCAGGGCATTCACTAACTTCCGGTCGAGATTTTCGTACGTCATTACATCGAGACACGCCCCCCAGGGATTAGAATTTTACGAATGTCCAGATGCAGTCGGGAACGCCGGAATGTTTGCGCAAAACAGCAGGGTTTTAGTAGTGGCGGCGTTCCTATCCGGTGTCCCAACATGACAAGCGAACTCTCGGACGAGGCCCAGGACGTCCTCGACGAAATCGAGGAGAAGAACGTCGACTTCCTGCGGCTACAGTTCACGGACATCCTTGGAACAATCAAGAACGTCTCGATCACCGCCGACCAGGCAGAGAAGGCGTTCACCGAAGGCATCTACTTCGACGGGTCGTCAATCGACGGCTTCGTCCGGATTCAGGAGTCCGACATGCGCCTGGACCCGGACCCGTCGACGTTCTCTATCCTCCCGTGGCGCGAGAACGTCGAGGGCGGTTCCAGCGCTCGACTCATCTGTGACGTCATCGACACGTCGACCGGCGAGCCGTTCTCGGGCGACCCGCGTGGGGTCCTCAAGGACGCCATCGACCGCGCCGCCGACATGGGCTACGAGGTAAACGCCGCACCCGAGCCCGAGTTCTTCCTGTTCGAGGAGGACGAGGACGGCCGCGCCACCACCAAGACCAACGACGCCGGTGGCTACTTCGACCTCGCTCCGAAGGACCTCGCGAGCGACGTTCGCCGTGACATCATCTACGGGCTCGAGGACATGGGCTTCGACATCGAGGCCTCCCACCACGAGGTCGCCGAAGGGCAACACGAGATCAACTTCACCTACGACGACGCCCTGTCGACGGCCGACAACGTCGCCACCTTCCGGTCGGTCGTCCGCGCCATCGCGGCCGAACACGACCTGCACGCGACGTTCATGCCCAAGCCCATCCCGCGCATCAACGGCTCCGGCATGCATACCCACATCTCGCTTTTCACCGAGGACGGCGAGAACGCGTTCCACGACGACGACGACGAGTTCAACCTCAGCGAGACGGCAAAGAGCTTCGTCGCCGGTATCCTCGACCACGCGCCCGCCATCACGGCCGTCACCAACCCGACCGTGAACTCCTACAAGCGCCTGGTCCCGGGCTACGAGGCACCCGTCTACGTCGCCTGGTCCGACCGGAACCGCTCGGCGCTCATCCGCAAGCCGGCCGCACGCGTCCCGGCCGCCTCGCGTATCGAGGCCCGCTTCCCCGACCCGTCGTGTAACCCGTACCTCGCCTTCGCCGCGCTCATCCACGCCGGTCTGGACGGCGTCGAGCGCGACCTCGAGTGCGACGACCCGGTCCGCGAGAACATCTACGAGTTCGACGAGGCAAAGCGCGAGGAGTACGGCATCACCACGCTGCCCGAGAACCTCGGCGAAGCCGTCGACGAACTCGAGAACGACGAAGTCATCAGCGACGCACTCGGTGAGCACGTCTTCGAGAACTTCGTCGAGGCCAAACGCCAGGAACACAAGGAGTACCTCGTCGACGTCTCGCAGTGGGAAGCTCGACCAGTACCTCGAGAAGTTCTGAGCGGCGACCACCCGACATTTTTCGCGACGCGCGCACCGGCCAGCGGCAGCGCCGGTAGGTCACCGCGGCACGCAACGCCGGGTCCGACGCCGGCGGGTCGAACGGGGCGGCGACCACGCCCGGGGCCCCGAGCGGACGGCGGTGACGCCGCGTGTCAGTCCCGCCAGTCGCGGACCCGGTCGGCGACCCGACCGGGGACGCCCGCGGCGGAGAACGTGACCCCGACGACGACCATCACGACGTACAGGCCAAGCGTCGAGAGCCAGACCACCAGCATCGCCAGGACGGCCCACGCTCCCTGCAGGTAGTAGAACGCGCCCAGCGTCATCAGCGTCCCGTACAACAGGACGACGTAGGGGCCCCAGCCTCGGACGTGACCTCGGCGCATCCGTCGGCGGACGTACTGCTTCAGGTCCGCCTCGACGTCCTCGCGGTGGAGAGTGCGGTCGTCGACCTCCTCGCGGAACGACTCGAACTCCTCGCGAAGCGCCGCGAGCTCCTCCTCTGACAGGTCGTCGGGCGACCGCTCCAGCCCGGGCTCGCCGCCTGGGGACGGCGTGTCGCCGGCGCGTGCATCGGCGTCCTCGCTCATCGCTTTGCTGGACTCTCGAAGCGGTTCGTGTTGTAATTGCCGGTCCCGGACACCTGCGAGCACGGCGTTGAGTGCCGCGCCGACCAGCAGGATCTGCCCGCCGAAGTAGAACCACGTCACGAGCAGGAGGACGCCGCCGACGACCCCGTACAGCTGGAAAGCGTCTGCCTGGGCGGCGTAGACGCCGAAGGCGGTGCCAAGCACCGTCCAGCCCACGGCGGCCAGCAGCGCCCCGGGGGCCGCCTCCCGGACGGTCATCTCCTCGTCGGGGAAGACGTAGTACAGCGGGAAAAAGGCCACCGCGAGGACGGGCACCAGGAGGAGGCCGCCGAAGGCAAGCTGGAGGCCAAAGAGGGCCCCGAGCGACGCGACGGCGCCGAGTCCGGCGAGCGCCAGCCCGATCCCCAGCAGCGCCGCCAGCGCGTCGCGCAACTGGTCGACAAACGAGTGGCTCTGGACGCTCCCGTAGATGCGGGCGAAGGCCAGATCGAGCCCCCGGAACATCTTCAGCGCCCCCCACAGCAGCACTGCGAGTCCGACGACCGTCGCCCCGCCCGCCCCACGCCGCTCGTCAGTGCACTCTCGAGCAACCCCTGTGCTGCCGGCGTGAGCGCGGAAGCCACCGCGCCGACGACCCGCGCGGCGAACGCCTCGCCGCCCACCAGCGACCCGACGACGAGCCCCAGCAACAGCAGCGGAATCACCGAGACGAACATGTAGTACGCGATGCTGGCGGCGAGGAAGGATATCTGCTCGGTCCGGACGGTGTCGACGAGGTCACGAGAGACGGCGAGCGCCCGTGCGGTGTTCACGGCGGGATGTCGGACGGCTGTTATATATACGTCCGTGTCGCGGGACCAACGCCGGCCTCCCGAGACGGGGCGCGCCGCGCTCGGAGCCGTCGCGGTGGTCCTGCTCCCGCGGGCCCCGAGTCCGGACGTCCGATGAACGGGTCCGGGTGCGACCGTTCGAGAGCGTGTATTCGACTACCAAAACCCGTCAACAGACCATGTTCGAACACTTAATATTCTATTAGGAGACTATTTGACCAGTATTATACGTCACGATGCACGATTGTCTGGTATGTCAGTACAGGACGTCGAACACGTCACCAAGGCCTGTGCCTACATCACCAGGAACGGGTCGGAGTTGCTGGTGTTCGAGGGACCGGGCCACGACGGGTTGCAGATCCCGAAAGGCACCGTCGAACCGGGCGAGTCGCCCCGCGAGGCGGTGTTCAGGGAGATCGCCGAGGAGAGCGGGCTGGCGACAATCGAGGCGCCGCGACACCTCGTCACCGACGTCTGGACCAGACGGGAGTCCCCGCCCAAGCGGTACGTGCGCAACTTCTACCACGCGCCGGTCCACGAGTCCCGGGACACCTGGACCCACGTCGTCACCGGGACCGGCGCGGAGCGAGGCGCGACCTTCGAGTTCTCGTGGGTCGACCTCCCGGCGACCGGCCCCTTCGCACTCGACCTGGACGATTACCTGCACGCCCTGCCCGGCGTCGAGACGGGGCCGGTCGCGAACGTCGCGGCCGACTAACCGCTCGTCGTTCCGCGTCGCGACCGATTAGTCCCGCGTCGTCTCGCGCCGCGACCGACGAGTCCCTCCCCGTCCCACGTCGCGGCCGGTCACGCGGGACGATACGCCGCCAGACGTCCACATCCGGGGTCGCACACAGGGTTTATGCACGGTCCCGCCAACCTCGGGGATATGGAGACGGAAGCGGCCATCCGCGAGGGGTCGATACAGGTGACGGTGCTGTTGCTGGTCGCCGCCGGCATCCTGCTGGCGCTGGGCGTCGCCGGTGTCGGGGCGTCGCTCCTGCTGGTCGGCGGGCTGGTCGTTCTGGCCGTCGGGCTCTTCGTGGCCCGGCCCGCGGAGCCCCCGGTGGGGCGGGTCGCCGGCGTCAACGTCGGCCACCTGCTGCAGTCGCTGTGGCTCGCCGTCGTCGTCGCGGCCCTCCCGCTCGTGGTCGAGCCGTCGGCCACGCCGGCCGAGGTGCAGGCGCTGGGTGGCCTGCTCGGCCTCGCGGGGATGGCGAACTACTTCCTCCGGCCGCTGTACCTGTTCGCCTACGACCTCGTCGAGACGCTCCGCGGCGGGACGCGCAAACGGGCGAACGGGCGCTGAGTCACTCGGCGGTCGCGTCGCGGATCTCGACGACGTCGGCGTCGGTCTTGAACGTCGTCCCGCCGTAGTGGGTCCGGGAGGCGTCGAAGCCGGCGTCGCGCAGTTTCTCGATGAATGTGTCCATCGCCGCCGCGCCGCGGCCCCACCGCTTACAGAGGCGATGCTGGTCGTAGTGGGTCGGGGTGTCGAGTTCGGCCGCGAGCGTCGCGAGCAGGTCGGCGGCCTCGTCGGCGGTCCCCATGTCCTCGCTCAGGTGCTCGCTGACCGCCTCGGCGAACGCGGGCTCGCAGGTCCGGGCCAGCCAGATGGGACCCGCCGTCTGGAGGTGCTCGCCGCAGTTCGGACACTCGTCGGGTGCGTCGGCGATGAGGCCAAACTCGTGGTCGCGCCAGAGGCAGCGCTGGCAGTGATAGATGTAGCCCAGGTCGTCGATGCAGTCGTTGGCGACGCGCGCACCGTGGTCGAACTCGAGGTACGTGCGGGCGTAGTGTTTCGTCGCGTGGCTCAGGACGGGACGGGCAGCGATGTCGTAGCGCGCGGCGGTCCGGACCATCGCCGACAGGAGGACGCGCATCCCCATCTCGGCGTGGAACTCGGTGTTGCGCGGGACCGCGCCGTAGGAACGGACGCCGCTCTCGAAGTGCGCCCCACACAGCGGCGCGGTGTCGGTGGCGGTGACACAGAGCAGGCGTTTCGTGCCCTGGACGGCGGCGTCAGCGAAGGGGATGGGTGTTCCGAAGGGGTCGACATCGACCACGTCGAAGGCCTCTGAGTGCATGAGGACGTTGGCGTTCTCGCGCGTGACGGCGGCGGCGAGGTCGTTGCGCTCCAGGTTGCGCTCACAGAGCGCCGTCGCCGCGTCGTCGATGTCACAGAGCGTCGTCTCCCAGCCGTCGGCGGCCGCCCGGACGCCGCGGATGCCGCTCGCGGCAGTGGCGTCCAGATACGATTCGGCCCCGTCGTCTCGCTCCCGGTAGGCTCGAAGAGCCGCGACCGTCAGGTCCCGGTTCAGTTCCTGGACTGGGTTGAAGAAGACGTCGGCGCCCTTGCCCGCGTCGGGCTGTTCGGGCACCTCGACCGTGACCTGTCCCTCGCTGACGCGCATACCTGCATCTGCAGACACGCGGCGTTAAGTCGTTCGACCGGCGCCGGGCGAGTAGCCGGGCCGCTCGACGAACGTACTCACGTTCGGACCCGTGCTGTCACCGGGACCGTATCTTCAAGCGGCCTCGCGTCGTAGTAAGCACAGATCCGAGCCGAATTCATGTCAGACCGGACCCCACTTCGAGCGAAGTACGCGACGAGTCGCGAACTCATGGACGTCATCAGATACGCCGCCGAGACGCTGAGCGTCGAGTTCGACCGGTGGGACGAGCGCCACGTGACCGGCCCGAGCCTCTACGTGTTGATCGTCGCGGACATCGACTTCGGGAACTACACCGACCCGCTGGGGATGAACACGTGGCCGGTCGAGGAGTGCGAGGTCGTCCAGCGAGAGTCCGAGGCGTTCCTCGAGGTCGCACGCGACGTGGCGTTCAGCCGCGACGGGGCCATCGTCGTCGCCGGCGACGGGACGATACAGGAGCAGATGGTCCGGGTCCGGAACCTCAGTGACTCCGAGCGCGAGCGTGCCGGCGAAGTCAGCCCTGCCGACTGGATGGGGACCAAACACCTGAGCGCACTGGAGGCCTCGACCCGAAAGCAGGTGCTGTGGGCCATCACGCTGAGCGAGGAGAACGGGCGGGTCACGACGTTTCTGAACGGGCAGTATCAGGATTACGAACACGACAAACTCGGCGGGCGGTGGCGGATCGACTGATACCGGACGTCGATCGGCGAATTCCCGACCTGGCAGCCACAGTCCGGGCTACCGCTCGCCGGCGGTCCGGTCCCGTGGCAACCGGACCGTCGCCGTCGTCCCGTCGCTCGTGTCGAAAGAGAGCGTCCCTCCCAGGGCGGTGGTCGCCCAGCGGACCAGCCACAGGCCGATGCCGCTGCCGTGGTCCAGGTCGGTCTCGCGGCCACGGTCGAGTACCGCGAGTTCGTGGTCCGGCACCCCCGGCCCGTCGTCGCTGACAGTGAGGACGACGTCGTCGCTGTCGGCCGTCGCGGCGACAGCCACCGTCGGGTCGTCGACGTGTGCCAGGGCGTTCTCGACGAGGTTCTCGACCACCACCTCCAGCAGGTCCGGCTGGGTCGTCAGCGAGAGCGTCTCGGGCACCGACACCGTGACCTCGCCCACATACTCGTCGGTCAGTCCATCGACAGCGGCGGTGACCGACCGGCGGAGGTCGACCGACATCGGCGCCGCGTCGTCGGCCCCCACCTCCGAGAGGGTCCGTGCCTTCGTGCCTGACTCGACGAGGCGGTCCACGGCGGCCTCGATGGTCTCGGCGTGGGCGGCGTGGTCGCCGGTCAGGTCCTCGGCGAGCAACGCCGCCCGCGCCTGGATGACCACGCCCTCGTTGCGGACGTTGTGCCTGAGAAAGCGGTTGAGTACCTCCAGGCGTCGTTCGCGACGGATCTCGTCGGTGACGTCCTGGAAGACGACGGTGTAGCCCAGCTGGGTCCCGCCCTCGTCGCGCAGTTCCGTCTGCTGGATCTTGAACTCGCGTGGCGACCCGCCGTTCTCGACTGTCACCTGGTCCGGTTCGCCGTCGGCGCTGACGGCGTCACCGACGAGCAGGTCACCGAGCGGCCGGGTCAGCACCGCCTGCTTGTCCATCGCGAGCATCCCCTCGGCGGCGGGGTTGAGGTTGACCACCCGCCCGTCGACGTCGACGATGGCCACCGGCGTCGCGATGTCGTCGATGGCCGCCCGCTCGCCCGCCCGGCGGGTCGCCGGGTGGAACTCGAACATGTCGCTGCGGACGAACGCGTAGGTGTCCAGCGCGATGTGTGGCAGGAAAAACAGCGTCGTCAGGTTCGCCACCGGACCGACGCCGCCCGCCCACGCCAGCAGCGCGAAGCCCGGCGGGATCGGACTCAGGCCGACGGCGACGGCCTCGCGCCGGTAGAGCGGCCCGTAACTGACGACGGTGTCGAAGACGAGCAGCGTCCCGAAACTGACGAACAGCATCGCCACGAGGACGGCGACCTGTCCGAGCGGGAGGATCGTGTACTCGGCGGCCGCGCCACCGAGCGACTCAACGACGCGAAAGCCCTCCCAGACCAGGCCGTGCAGCGAATTCGTCACGATCAGCGCCGACGTCGCCAGCGGGAGCGCCATCCCGGCCCGGAAGCCCCACCCTTCGAGCAGGCCCGTCCGGCCCGTATAGCCCAGCGCGAACGCCAGGAAGAAAACGCCGATCCAGGTCAGACAGAGCCAGACGACCGTCTCCACGGCCAGGCGAATCGCCGGGTCGAACACCAGCGCGCCGATGCCGGCCGCGACACACCACACCGTGATGGTCGCGATGGTCGCGACGAACCAGTCCGCGCCGGGCTTGCCGCGGTGGTCGCGCAACTGGGCGAGCAGGTAGAGCGAACCCACCCCCGACCCGAACGAACCGAGTGCGAACCAGGGGACGCCGGCGGCCATGATGGTTCGTTAGCGCCCACTGTGTTTACGCTTCCGGCGCTGCGGACTCGTAGAATATCGGTACCCGAACCCGTCGAAACCCTCGGATGTCGACAGGGCTGGCGTGCTGAATAGTGCGGATGCGCAGCGACCCGGTCCCGTTCACTGGGCACATCGAGTTGCTTCATCTCCCGTTCGAGTGCCCACGACCGGTCAGGCTTCGATGCTATCTTTGCTGGCAGACAGCTCGCGTTTCCGCTCGTAACTGATGTCGTATCTGACCATGGACCCGGATCGTTCGGTGGAGAGGACGCCCTCCTCACAGAGCTTTTTCAACAAGGGTTCGAGCGTCGAGTACGTGATTCGAACCTCCCACTGCTGAGCCAGTGCCCGGCGAATGAATCGTTTGTTCACAGGTCCTTCAGCTGAGAGGTAATCGACGATGTCTGCTTCAATCTGGTACTGTGGCATCTACCTCCCACTGGCTTCCGCGGGATAATAAACGTACTCTGATACGAATTCGAGTAAATGGTTAGATGAGGACGTAGAGCGGCTGATAATCGGATTAAAGAATATTATGACTCCATAGACAATTAGTGAGATCCTGTCAATATATCCCACATACAGGCACCGAAACTCACCCTGTACTGTTCGCCTCCGAGATTGTGGATGTGACCAGCCCGGAACGCTCCCGGTCTCACGTCGTTTGAGGACCGACCGCCGGGCGCGAGTCAGAGGTGAGAGCGTGGGTTTCTGGCGCGTTGCCGACTATCTCGCTAGCCGACCCGCCGAATCAGGAGCCGACGCTGTTTTGTCGGGGGTGTCCGTAGCCGACGTGTGACCGGGGTCGACGAGTGGACGGCACTGCTCGCCGAGGCGGGGGAACTCACCCCCGAGGCAGTGTCACGTCTCGTCGATACCCACGGCGACCGGGGCCAGCGCGCCATCGAGGCCGTCGGCGAAGGACGGGTGAAAGGCTACCGTGACTTCACCGTCGTCGTCGGCCACGACGACGAGTACATCGTCGAGGACGGCGGCTGCCAGTGTGCCGACAGCGAGTACAACTTAGACGCCGACGACCCCGACCAGCTGTGCTGGCACGCCATCGCCGTCTACGTCGCCGAGGCCATCGACGCCGTCGACGAGCACGACATGTGGTACTCTGACGTCAGAGATTTCCTATAGTACCTTTTTGCTTCGGGGGGTGTCCTCGCTCGCTGCGCTCGCTGCGGGCACCCTCACTCGCAAAAATCTACGCTAAAGGCCGGAATCGCCGTCGGCGATTCCGGTGAAACGCCTCGCTACGCTGGGCGTATGCGACTCGCTCGGGCCTGCCCTTCTCTGCCGGCGCGCGACAGAGCGCGCGCCTGGCCACCGCATCGCCACCGCCACCGCATCGCTACGGCACTGCTACTGGTCGACGCAGTAGTCCACGAAGTTCCGGAGGATACGGAGGCCCGTCTCGCCCGACTTCTCGGGGTGGAACTGGGTGCCGAAGACGTTGCCAGCCTCGTTGGCGACGATGGAGGCGAAGTCGACGCCGTAGTCGGTGGTGGCGACGACCGCGTCCTCGTCGTCGGGGACGGCGTAGTACGAGTGGACGAAGTAGGCGTACTCCCCGTCGACGCCCTCGACGAGCGGGTGGTCGCGCTGGACGTCGAGTTCGTTCCAGCCCATGTGCGGGACCGTCTGGTCGCGCGAGAAGCGGACGTTCTTCCCGGGGACGAGATCGAGGCCCTCGGCATCGCCCTGGCCGGCGTGGTCGGCCTCCTCGCTCGTGGTCAGGAGCATCTGCATCCCGAGACAGATGCCGAAGAGCGGCGTGCCCGCCTCGGCCTGTTCGACCAGCGTCTCGCGGAACGGGCCGGCGTTCTCCATCCCCTCGGAGAAGGCCCCGACGCCGGGGAGGACGATGCCGTCGGCCCGCGCGAACTCCGCCGGATCCTCGGAGAGCGTCACCTCGGCACCGGCACGCTCCAGCCCGCGCGTGACGCTCCGGAGGTTCCCGAGTCCGTAGTCGACGACGACCACCTCCGCGGCCGTCTGTCTGGCGTTCATGCGAGGGGATACGAAAACGGAGGCTAAGTGGCTTCCCCTTCGGACAGATTTCGCGAGGAGTGGCGGTGCGGTTGGCCGGGAGTCGCCTCCGTGCGACGACCCGGGGAAGGGCAGGCCTGCAGTGAGCGTACCGCGCCGGAGGCGCGGTTTCACGGGAGCGAGCGAAGCGAGGTCCCGCCTTTTTCTCCAGGTTTTTGCAAGGAGCCCTCCCGCAGCGCCGCGAGGCGGCGCGAGGAAGGACGACGCAGCAAAGTGGTCTAGTAGTGGTCGAGCCGCCGCTGCCCGCTCTCGTCGTCGGTGAAGTCCGCCGCTTTCGCGAGCGCGGCGGCGAAGGTGTCCTTCTGACCGGGGTCGTACAGCGTCGCCGCCGGGTGGACACAGACGAGGACGCGTCGCGGCGACCCGGCGATGGCGACGTCGTGGACCGTGCCCGCCTCGCCGGTCACCGCCACGTCCCGGCCAAGCAAATGCTGGGCGGGGACCTTCCCCAGCGTGATGACGACCTCGGGGTCGACGCGGTCGATTTCGGTCTCCAGGTACTCGCGGCAGTTCGCGAGTTCCTGCGTTTTCGGGTCGCGGTTGTCCGGCGGGCGACAGCGCACGCAGTTGGTGATGCGCACGTCGCCGCGGTCCAGGCCCACGTCCCGCAGCGTCTCGTCGAGGACGTCGCCGCTGCGGCCGACGAACGGTTCGCCCTGTTCGTCCTCGTTCGCGCCGGGTGCCTCCCCGACGAACAGGAGGTCCGCGTCCGCGGGGCCGACGCCGTTGACGATCTGTGAGCGCGACTCGCAGAGTTCGTCACAGCGCGTACAGTCGACGACGTCGAGGCCGTCCATCTGGGTCATACCGGCCGTTGGCGGGCCGTGGTATCAAACGCGGCGGTCCCGGCGAACGCCAGTCACTCGGCGTCAACGAGTCCCCGCGCGGCCAGTCGCGCGACTCGAAGGGGCTCGGGCCGGCCGCCCTCGGGCGTGAACGCGCGGACGACGTCGGCGGCTTCGTCGTCGGGGAGGCCGACCGCCCGGACGTACACCGTCTCGTCGTTGACCGTGACGGGGTGGCGCTCGGGCTGGGCGCGGTAGGTCGAGAGACGGTCGGCGACGGTCTCGGGGTCGTCGAAGGCCTCCTCGATGGCCGACTCGAGGCCTGGCGAGTCTTCGAAGGTGACCGAGAGAACCGGCAGGTCGGTTTCCTCGTGGATGCGACGGAGGTCGAGGACGTTGAACCACGCCGGGGCGATGCCCGACAGCAGGAGGTAGCGGACGTCCTCGCGGTCCAGTCGGTCGACCATCGAACAGACGGCTGTGGTCGCGTCACTCCCGCCGACGGTGCAGGTGTCGAAGACGAACCCGTCGACGACGCGGCTGGCACGTACGACGACGCCCGCGAGGTGGCTGGTCGTGTCCCGGTAGGACTCCGCGATACCGAGCGCACGGACCCCCGCTTTCACGTGTTGCGGTCTTCTTTGATGTCCTTCAGGCGGTCGAGAAGTTCGTCGTTCGATGCGGTGAACTCGTACTCGACGTCACCCTCGTGGGTGTTCTCCGCGGCGTCGAGTCCGTCCTCGTCGTCGAAGTCGGTGTCGTACTCCTGGTTTTCCTGTTCCGACTCGTCGTAGCTCCCAAACCCCATGATACGTGTGAGTCTATGTCGTTGACGCCCAAAAAGGAATCGCCCGAATATCACGATTGATTCGGAGGGATTGCGCGCCGTCGCTCGGCGGCAAGCCCCTTCAGCGAGATTCCGGAGCGTCGACGTTGCGATTGCCGGCGTAGGCGTCGGCTCCCTCGGTCGGGGTCGCCCACCGGACGGCGTTGTCGAGCACCCGCTGGACGTCGTCGCGGTGGTAGATGGGATAGGTCTCGTGGCCGGGTCGGAAGTAGAAGATCCGCCCGCGGCCCCGCCGGAAGCAACACCCGCTGCGGAACACCTCGCCGCCCTCGAACCAGGAGGTAAAGACCAGCCGGTCAGGTTCGGGATGCCGAAGGGTTCGCCGTAGGTCTCGACCTCGTCGAAGACCAGCGCGTCGCTCAGGCCGTCGGCGATCGGGTGGCCGGGGTCGACGACCCACAGCCGCTCGCGCTCGTCGGCCTCGCGCCAGGTGAGGTCACAGGGCGTCCCCAGGAGCCGTTTGAACGGCTTCGAGGCGTGGGCCGAGTGGAGCACGATGAGGCCCATCCCGTCGTGGACGCGCTCGGCGACCCGCTCGACCACCTCGTCGTCGACCTCGTGGTGGGCGGCGTGGCCCCACCAGACCAGGACGTCGGTGTCCTCGAGGACGGCTTCGGTGAGCCCGTGCTCGGGTTCTTCGAGGGTGGCCGTCCGGGTGTCGTGACCCCGACCGGCCAGCGCGTCGGCGATAGTCGTGTGGATGCCGTCGGGGTACACCTCGGCGACGGCATCGTCTTCCTGCTCGTGGACGAACTCGTTCCAGACGGTGACGGAGACCATGGTCGAGGTGCGAGGGGGGTCAGCCTAAATCTGGCGCCGGGGGATACACTGAAACGGTCGCCCGCCCACGCACCCGACATGGAAGTCCACAACGTCACCGCCGACGCCGAGACGTTCACGTGCAACGCCTACCTCGCGCTTGGCGAACAGACCGTGCTCGTCGACGCGGGCGCGATGGAAGGCGTCGTCGACGTAATTGGCGAACACACCGACGCGCTCGACGCCGTCGTTTTGACCCACCAGCACGGCGACCACGTCCAGCAGCTCGACGCCGTCCTCGACGCCTTCGACGCCGACCTGTACGCCTACAGGCCGCACCCGCGCCGGACCCACGAACTCGCGGACGGCGATACGGTCACGGTCGGCGACGAGGACTGCGAGGTGGTCTACACGCCCGGCCACGCCGACGACCACGTCTCGCTGGTCTCCGAGCGGTCGCTGTTCTCGGGCGACGTGGTCGTCCACGACGACGGCGCGTTCGAAGGGGGGTCGTTCGGCCGCACCGACCGCCCCGGCCAGTCACGCGAGCGACTCATCGAGAGCATCCGCGAGCTGCTCGAGACGATGCCCGAGGGAGTCGAGCACATGTACGCCGGCCACGGCGGCGTCTTCCACGGCGACGTCCGCGCCATCGTCGAGCGGGCGCTCGAACGGGCCGAGCGACGCGAGCCGAAGTACCCCGACGAGTGACCGGCGCCGCCGCTGGTCGGTCGGCGAGACGGCAGAACCCGAACGGCGCGGTTACGCGTTGCGAACTTCCTTGGCCTTCGGGCGGAGCTTGCCGTAGCCGCACTTGCGGCACTGCTCGGCGCGCTGGGGGTTGCGGGCGTTACAGCGCATGCAGATCTGTTTGTTCAGGAGTCGGTCTGACGCAGCCTCGAAACTAGCCATGCCTGCGGGTTGCCCGTGCGTGCGTTTAAGTTTTGAGTTTCCGCTCGCCAAAGGTCCTGTTTCGTTACGAGATTGTGGGGTTGACAACCAGAAAGCCCCCGCCCGCTCCGGTCGAGGGGCTCGCTGCGGTCCTCGGCCGCAGGCCTGCGGTCCTTACGTCGCCCGTCTTCCCGGAGCGGGCGGCCCCTTTCAGTCCCGCCCGTGGCCGGGTGGTCAGCCGGCCGGGGCTTTCTGGCTATTCACAGTCATATTCGCGTAACCACGTACGACTCGCCGCACCCGCGGTGTTTTCAGGGTGCGAGTTCTCGGGGGAGACATGTACGACCGTGTGGCCGACCTGCCCCTGACCGTCGAGGCCTGTCGCGTCGACGTCCAGGAGCGGGCGACCTCCAGTGGCTTCGACCGGGCCTCGACCACCATCTCCCTCTCGGGTGCGGGCGAGACGGGCCGTGGTGAGGACGTCACCTACACGAACGAGGCCCACTTCGCGCTGGCGGGGCACGCCGACGACATCGACCTGGCCGGCGAGTACACCGTCGCGTCGTTCTCCGACCACCTCGACGAGGTAGCCCTGTGGCCCGACCCGCCCGAAGAGGACCGCTTTCGCCACTACCGGCGGTGGGGCTTCGAGAGCGCGGCCCTGGATCTGGCGCTGCAGCAGGCTGACACCTCCCTGGGGGCGGCGCTGGGCCGGACCTACGACCCCGTGACCTTCGTCGCCTCCACGCGCCTCTCGGACCCCGAGAGCGACGACCCGCCGTCCGCCGACCGCCTCGCGACGCTGCAGTCCATCCACGCGGACGTGGCGTTCAAGCTCGACCCGACGCCCGACTGGGACGACATCCTCATCGCGGAACTGGCCGAGTACGACGTCCGCGTCGTCGACATGAAGGGGCTCTACGAGGACGAGCGGGTGGCCAGCGACCCGGACCCGGTGTTCTACCGGCGGGTCGTCGACGGCTTCCCGTCGGCGCTCGTCGAGGACCCGAACCTGACGGCGGACATCCGCCCCATCTTCGAGGGCCACGAGGACCGGGTGACGTGGGACGTCCCGATAACGGGCGTCGAGAGCATCGAGGACCTGCCGTTCGAACCCGAGTGGCTGAACATGAAGCCCTCGCGCTGTGGGACCGTCGAGTCGGTGTTAGAGACCATCGCCTACTGTGAGCGCGAGGGGATCGACCTCTACGGCGGCGGCCAGTTCGAGCTCGACGTGGGCCGCGACCACATCCAGGCGCTGGCGTCGCTGTGCTATCCAGACTCGCCAAACGACGTCGCGCCCGGGGGCTACAACGATCCGGACCCCGCGCCGGACCTGCCGGGGAGTCCGCTCGCCCCACCGGCCGACCCGCGGGGCATCGGCGTCGGCTTCGGTGGCCCTGAGTAGTGAAGGCACATCTACAAGAACTCGCGAGTGGTAACAAACACCATGCGGTGTCAGAACTGCGGCGAGTTCATCGAAGACGCCTTCGAGGCGTACGCCCGGGAGGCCTGTCCGAACTGTGACGCGCCGCTCAACGAGAAAATCCCGATGCGCTGATCACTCCTCCGCGAGGTAGTCGTCCTGGACCGCGACGACGGCCGTCGAGTCCGCACAGTCCGCGTAGCGCCGCAGCGGTTCCTCGTTCAGCTCGAGGAAAGTGTGGCCCCAGGAGAACTTCGAGAGGATGTCCTCGGCCTGCCCGCGTTCCCCGAGGATACAGAGCGCGCCGGCGAAGGCCTCGACGGTGTTCAGCTGGAAGGGCGTCCCGTAGTTGACCGGGTTGGCCGCGACCAGGAAGGGCAGCGAGCGGTGGACCCCCTGGAGGTCGAAGGCCTCGCGCTCGGCGGTCTCCCAGGAGCAGTCCAGCGCGACCAGTCGGTCGTGTCGAGCGCCGTCGCCGGGGTCGGCGCGGTCGGCCGGCGACAGCGCCCGGTCCGCGAAGGGATTGAGGACGACACCCGGGGGCGTCGACCGCGTCGCGCGGTGCAACTGTGCCAGATCGAACCGGGCCAGTTTTCGGGCGCTGCACTTCTTCGGGTCGTCGTCGCCCTCGTAGCGGACGTGAAAGCTCCACACCCGGGCTAGCACACCGGCGGGCAAAAGCGCCTCGGCACGGTCCAGCGGGGGGACCTGACACCCACGCTTAAGTACCACGCCGGCAACAGTCCGGTGTGCTCGAAGAGGGGGCCAGGGCGCCGCGGTTCGAACTGCCAGCGCTGGTAGACGGGTCGTTCAGCCAGGTGGCACTCGAGGAGTACCTCGGCGAGGACGTGGTGGTCCTGGCGTTCATCCCCGGCGTCTTCAACCCGGCCTGTGACGACCAGTCCAGCGGCCTCGAGGAGCTTGACCTGTTCACCGTACAGAAGGACGTCACCGTCCTGGGCATCAGCCCCGACTCGGTCTACAGCCACCGGGCCTTCGCCGACGCCTACGACCTGACGATGCCGTTGCTCGCCGACACCGACCGGGAGGTGGCCCGCCAGTACGGCCTCGACGTCGTCGACGACCTGGGGCAACATCTCCTCGAGCGTGCCGTCGTCGTCGTCGACCACGACGGGGTCGTCGCGTACACGTGGTCGACGAGCGATCCGAGTCGCCGCCCGGACCTCGCGGGCGTGAAAGACGCCATCGGCGAGACGGGCGGCGACGACGTCGCCTTCGCCCGCTACCGGGTCGGCCACGCCCACTACACCGAGGGGCGGCGCGCGTTCACCGCCGCGATGGGGTCGTTCAACGAGTCCGAGTGGCTGCTCGCCCAGGGCGACTTCCAGCAGGCCCGCGACGAGTTCGCGGCCGCCGAGGACCACTTCGATACGGCGGCCCGGTTCGTCGACGACCCGGACCTCGGGACCCTCTACGACGGCGTCAGGACCAAGTCAGACGCGCTGTACCAGGCCGCTGACTGGCTCGCGCAGGCGGCAAACCAGTACTCCAGTGGCAACGGCATGGCCGGGCGGACGCTCCGCGAGGACGCGGAACGCCGCCTCGAGTCGGCCCGCGACTACCACGATCCCCCGGACCCCGACCAGTGGCCGCCGGACGGCACGGACCCAAAGCGGGGTCGACGGAAGACGTGCTCCCGGACGCCGAGGACGGCGCGCCGGCGACCCTGAACGTCGACATCGACGCCGAGGTCGATGGGGCGACGGCGTCCGCGGACGAACGCGGCGAGACGGACAGCGGCGCAGCCGACGAGGCGAACGACGAGGGGGCCGAGCGGCGGGCGGGCGCCCAGACGGACGCCGACACCATCGACGACGAGGAACTGGCGGCGATACACGCGGAAGTGGAAGCCAGCGAACCGACCGAGGACGGCGACGCGAACGACGACCGGTCGCGGGACCGGCCCGACACCGAGCGGGGCGATCCGTGACTCGGAGGCCGCGATGACGCCGGTCGACCGCGCCCGGGCGTACTACCGGGCGATAGACGCCGACGACTACGGGGCGCTCGCGGACCTGCTGACTCCCGAGTTCGTCCACGACCGCCCCGATCGGACCATCGAGAGCCGGGACCGGTTCGTCCGGTTCATGCGCGACGAGCGCCCACAGACCGACACGACCCACCCGCTCGACGGCGTCTACGTCCCGGCCGAGGACGGGACCGACGTCGTGGTCCGGGGCCGGCTCGTCGGTGCCGACGGCGAGACACTCGTGTGCTTCGTCGACGTCTTCGCGTTCGACGGCGACCGCATCGCCCGCATCGAGACCTACACCGCGTGACGACCAGCGCGGTAGGCACCGTCTGCCGAAGAGTAATATACCCCCGCGAGAGACTCGAGGGTACGATGCCACGCCGAGCGGGCACCGGTGCCCGAGGTGGCGGTTTCGACGCCGCACCGAAGGCCGACACTACCGATTTAGGCGGCATCTATTTATTCGGGACGGGGGCCTCGTTGGAGTGCATGACGAACCCGTCGACCACCCTCCGAGACGGCGAGACAGCGCGCGAGTCCGGACAGTACCGGTACCGGACCGGCGCGAAGGCGCTGGTGACGTCCGCGGCCAAAGTCCTGCTGGTCCGGGAACGCCACGCGGACGGCCAGCCGTTCTGGACGCTCCCCGGCGGCGGCGTCCACTCCCACGAGGCCCCGAGGACGGACTGGTCCGGGAACTCCGCGAGGAGTTACACTGCCGGGCCCACGTCGGGACCCCGCGCGCCCAGTTCTGTTACGTCCACGAGAGCCTGGCGTCGACGGTGTCGCTGTAC
Source organism: Haloarcula regularis (assembly GCF_029338315.1). Classification (GTDB taxonomy): domain Archaea; phylum Halobacteriota; class Halobacteria; order Halobacteriales; family Haloarculaceae; genus Haloarcula; species Haloarcula regularis. The sequence goes on along the minus strand of NZ_CP119794.1, from coordinate 2,414,288 downwards.
ACCGTCTTCGACTGCGCGCTGCTGTCGGACCCGACGCCCGCCCGAGGTGAGGGTATCGACGACGTCGGGTGGTTCGGGCCGGGGACGCTGCCGGCCACGACGCTCCCCCAGGTCAAACACATCTGTCGGCGGGTCGCCGACCTCCCGGCCCACCGGGCCGTCGCGGACGACTGAGGCTACTCCTTCTCGCCCGCGCCGACGGCGCTCTCGCCGACCGGTTCCTGGCCCTCGATACGCTCCTGCCCGTTCATGTACGGCCGGAGCGCCTCGGGGACGGTGACGGTGCCGTCCTCGTTCTGGTAGTACTCCAGAATCGCCACGAGCACCCGCGGGACCGCCAGCCCGGAGCCGTTGAGCGTGTGGAGGTATTTCGCGGACTCGTGGCGCTCGGGCCGGTAGCGCAGGCCGGCCCGCCGGGCCTGGAAGTCCTCGAAGTTCGAGACCGACGAGACCTCAAGCCAGCGGCCGCCCCGCTCCGGGCCCTCGGCCATGTCGTCGCCAGGTGCCCACACCTCGATGTCGTACTTCTTGGCCTGGGTGAAGCCCATGTCGCCGGTGCACATGTCCAGCACGCGGTAGGGCAGCTCCAGGCGGTCGAGCACCGCGGCGGCCTCCGCAAGCAGCGCCTCGAGGCGGTCGTAACTGTCCTCGGGGCGCACGAAGTTGACGAGTTCGACCTTGTGGAACTGGTGGACGCGGACGTAGCCCCGCGTCTCGGTGCCGTGTTCACCAGCCTCGCGCCGGAAGTTCGGCGAGAACGCCTGGTGTTTGATCGGCAGGTCGTCGTCCAGCATGATCTCGTCGCGGTACATGTTGGTGACCGGCACCTCCGCGGTCGGCAACAGCCACAGGTCGTCGTCGTCGTAGTCGTCGTCCTGGCGGGCGCCAACGCGGTAGGCGTCCTCGTCGAACTTGGGGAGTTGGCCGGTCCCCTCCATCGACGCGGAGTTGACGGGGATCGGCGGCAGGACGTCGGTGTAGCCCTGCTCGCGGTGGACGTCGAGCATGAACTGGACGAGCGCGTGTTCCAGCAGCGCGCCCTCGCCCTTGACGAACTGGTAGCCGCCACCAGTGACCTTCGCGCCGCGCTCGAAGTCCAGGATGTCCAGGTCCTCGCCGAGATCGTAGTGGGGAATCACCTCGTCGGGCAACTCGCGCAGGTCCTCGAAGCCCTCGCGGTAGCGTTCGACGTTGTCGCTCTCGTCCTCGCCGGTGGGGACCGACTCGTGTGGGATGTTCGGGAGCTCCAGTAAGGCCTGCTCCAGCTCGGCCTCCAGTTTGTCGGCCCGGTCCTCGAGGTCCTGGAGGTCGGCCTTGAGCTCCTGGGAGCGCTCGATGGCCTCCTGGGCGGCCGCCTCGTCGCCCGCCTGTTTGAGCTGGCCGATCTTCTTGGAGACCTCGTTGCGCTCCTGGCGCAACCCGTCGCCTCTGGTCTTCAGCTCGCGCCACTCCTCGTCGACCGCCAGAATCTCGTCGAGGTCGACGCCGGTCACGCCCTTGCGCTCGATGGCGTCCCGGACCGTCTCGGGGTGCTCCCGGACGAACTGTCTCGATAACATGGGCGTCGGTTCTCGATGGCGGAAATTAGGCGTGTCGGTCCTGGTGTGCGTGGTAGAGCGCGGTGTCGTCCAGCGTCGAGGGCGTCGCGGCGAACGGCCAGAGACACAGAAGTGTCGAGCCGAGCGGGTAGCACAACGGTTTTGCGCCCACCGGACCCGACCCGTAGTATGGCAATCGGCGACGTCTACGAGGCGACGGTCGGCGACTGTACCGACATCTACTACGTGGATACGGGGATGTACGACGTCCCCGAGTACGGGTCGGTGTACGTGCTTGACACCGAGCGGCCCGCGCTTGTCGACACCGGCATCGGGACGAACTACGAGCGCGTCCTCGAGACGATGGCCGAAGTGGGTATCGCGCCCGAAGAACTGGAAGTCATCGCCGTCACGCACGTCCACCTGGACCACGCGGGCGGTGCGGGCTTCCTCGCCGAGGCGTGCCCGAACGCGACGGTGTACGTCCACGAGATCGGCGCGCGCCACCTCGTCGACCCGAGCCTGCTCTGGGAGGGAACAAAGGGGGCGGTCGGCGACCAGTTCGAGTTCTACACCGAGCCAGAGCCGGTGCCCGAGGACCGCATCGTCGAGCTCACCGACGGCGACACCGTCTCCCTCGGCGACCGGGACCTCGAGGCGCGCCACGCGCCGGGGCACGCCCCGCACCAGGTCGTCTTCCACGACGCGGCTATCGACGCCGTGTTCACCGGCGACGCCGCCGGCATCTACACGCCCTCGTCCGACGAGCTCCACGTCACGAGCCCCCCAGTCAACTTCGACCTGGACCAGGCGCTCGCGGATATCGAGCTGATCCGGGACCTCGACCCCGAGACGCTGCTGTACGCCCACTTCGGGCCGGCACCGACCGCCGACCGGCTCGAGACGTACGCGGACGTCCTGACCGAGTGGGTCGCGGCTATCGAGGAGAAACGCGCGAAACTGGGCGACGACGACGCCGTCATCGACCATTTCGTCGACCCGGTCGAGACGCCGGCGGTCTGGGGCGAACGGAAGGCGAAGGCCGAGACGGCGATGAACGTCCGGGGCGTGCTGGTGGCGCTGGACCGCGAGGAGTAGCTATTTCTCGACGGGCAGCATCGCCACCCGCTCGCGGACGGCGTCGGCCAGCGTCCCCTCGGTCGCTGCGAGTTCGGTGTCGGTCACGTCGAAAAAGTCGCGAACGAGCGTCTCATCGTAGTCGCCGAGCGTCTCGGCCGGGGAGAGCATGGCGCGGAGGGCGGACGCAGCGGCCGTCTCGTCGGTCGCGTCGTCGCCCACCACGACCGCCACCACCGGGCACCTGCCTTCGCTGACGCCCATCCGGAGCGCGCGGTCGATCTGCCGGCGACCCGCCGCATAGAGCAGGATCTCCACGCCGAAGTCGTCGGCGATGGTATCGTCGCGCTCGCGGGCACGCTCGGCGAGCTCGACCGCCCGGTCGAGGTGGGCCCGGTCGACTACGTAACGGGCGTCGAACGCCTGCACCGTCACGTCGTGGCGGTCGCCGACGTCGGTCAGCGCAGCGACGAACTCGCCCACGTCGTCGATCTCGCCGACGCCCTCGACCACCTCCATCAGAAATCACCCAGGCTCGACTGGTCCTCGGCGGTCTCGTCGGCGTCGTCGGGGTCGTCGGCCCGCCCGGTGTCGACCACGGTCACGTCGGGGTCGGGTTCGACGTCCTCCATCGACGGGTCGCGGTGGCCGGCGTTCTCGAGGACGTTCTCGGCGGTCTGTCGCCGCCCACGGAGCGCCGCCAGCACGACCGGTTTCTCCGCGTCGCGGAGCGTCGCGCGGTCGTGGATGCCGGCCTCGAAGAGCCGGCGAGCGCGCTTTCGGCCGACCCCGCGGACGCCCGCCAGGTCGACCAGTTCCTCGCGGACGCCGTGCTCGACGCGGATGCGGGCCTCGCTGATGGCGCGGGCGGCGTCCAGGTCGACCTCGCTCGCGAGCGATTCGGCGGCCCCGAGGAGCCACTGGGCGGTCTCGACTTTCCCGCGGATGTCCCCCGGGCCGATCCCGTAGCGCTCGGTGATCGTCTCCTCGTCGACCTCGCTCGCCCAGTCCTCGAGCAGGCGAGCGGTCTTCAGCGCCGCGAGCCAGTCCTCGAAGCGCTCGTCCTCGAACTCCGAGGGCGTCGGCCCCAGCAGTTCGTCCTCGCGCTCGTACAGCTCCATCTCGTACTCCTCGCGGTCGCCCGACCGGAGGTAGAGTTCGTACATGTCCGGCGTACGCGAGACCAGATGGTAGAGGCCGAGCGCCGATATCTCGCCGGGGTCGGCGTCCGCCGACTCGGCCTGCTCCGCTGCGAGTTCGCTGGCGGTCGTGAACCCGCTCTCGGGGTCCGCCGGCTCGCTGCTCGTCGCCCCCGCCGATCGCTTCCAGTCGCGCAGGCCGTCGATGATCTCGGCGGCGCTCATCGGGTCGAGGTACAGCGAGGAGACGGTGTGGCCAAGCGACGTCGCATCCAGTTCGTCGGCTTCGATTTCGAGGAATCCGTTCCGTTCGAGATAGGTCAGCACGTCGTCGGTCACCCGTTCGAGGCGGCCGCTCTCGTCGGTCTGGCTGGCGTAGAGCGTCTCCTCGAGGAACTCAAGCAGGCCCTGGCGGGAGCGGGCGAACCCGGAGGCGACGGTCGCGAGGATGTGGGTCCGCAGGGCGGGTTCGGCGGCGAGTTTCGACCGGACGGGTTCGGGGTCGGCCCAGACGTAACGCTCGAACAGCTCGTCGAGTTCGTCGTGGCTGTTGGCGATGAGCACGGCCTCGCCGTAGGGGTCCAGGCCCGGTCGGCCGGCACGGCCCATCATCTGGTGGACTTCGAGCACCGACAGCGGTTGCATCCCGCCGGCGGTGCCGTCGTAGCGCCGCCAGTCACGGACGACGACGCGGCGTGAGGGCGTGTTGACGCCCGCGGCCAGCGTCGGCGTCGCACAGACCACCTTCACGAGGCGGTCGCGGAACGCCTTCTCGACCAGTTTGCGGTGCCCGCGGGCGAGGCCTGCGTGGTGGAAGGCTGCGCCCTGCGCGACTGCGTCGGCGAGGTCGTCGCTGGTCTCGGTGTCGCTCACGTCGCGGATCTCGTCAGCCACCTCGGCGAGTTGCGCCTGCTCCTCGGCCGAGAGGTGCGGGCTGACCGTACTGCCGAGGCGGCCCGCGGCGGCCTCGGCGTTGCGCCGGGAGTTGACGAACACGAGCGTCGACCCGCCGGCCTCGACCAGATCGCCGTCCTCGTCGTACTCGTCCTGTAGCGTGTCGCGGACGATAGCCGCGGTGGGCTTCTCGTTGTTCTGCACCGCGAGGCGTCGCTGGCTGCCGTCCTCCAGGTGGAGCGCCTGCCCGTAGTGGACACCCTTCTGGAGGTCGATGGGGCGCCAGTCCGAGTCGACTAGTTCGGCGTCGAGCCACTCGGCCAGTTCGCCGGCGTTGCCGATGGTCGCCGACAGCGCCACGGTCTGTAAGTCGGGGTTCAGCCGGCGGAGTTTCGCGAGGGTGACCTCGAGCGTCGGCCCGCGGTTGCCGTCGTCGACGAGGTGGACCTCGTCGCTGACGACGCAGGTGAGGTCCTCGATCCACGGCGCGTCGTTTCGCACGAGGGAATCGACCTTCTCGCTGGTGGCGACGACGATGTCCTTGTCGCCCAGCCACCCGCCGTCGGACTCGTAGTTGCCCGTCGAGACGCCCACGTCCAGCCCGTACTGCTCGAACTGCTCGAACTCGGCCTGCTTCTCGCTGGCCAGCGCCCGGAGCGGGACGATGTACAGCGCCGTCCCGCCGCGAGCGACCGACGAGAGCATCGCCAGTTCGGCGACCAGGGTCTTCCCGCTGGCCGTCGGGATGGCGGCGACGATGTTCTCGCCCTCGGTGACACCCGCCTCGACGGCCTCGGCCTGTGGTGGGTACAGCTCCTCGATCCCGTCCGCACGAAGGTGCTCGGGCAACCAGTCGGGCACACCCGGCAGGTCCGCGACGTCCATTACCACCCGCTAGGGCCGTCCTGCGATTTAAACTGTCGCACTCCGGAGTGGAAGTGATTAATCACGTGGCCTCAGATGTGAACAGCCGGAAAGTCCCCGCACTCACGACTCGGGGGGCTCGCTGCGCACCTCTCTCCGGGTTGCGGTGCTTACGTCGGCCGCCGTGTCGACGAACCCCGACGACGTAAGCACTGGAGCGAGCGAACGCAGTGAGCGAGAGAAGCGCGTCGTTCGAAAGGCCGGAGGTCTTTCGTGATCACGAAAATCGGAGATGTTCGGACGACAGCGAGTCGCGGGAGTCGGCACGGCGGGGGCGTTCTGATTCTCCAAGTCCACGACGGCAGAGCGTATCGCGGTCACAGAGCAGCTGAGGGGAACGCCTTTGGCCGTCACCGCCCAACGCCCGCCATGCGCATCGAGTACGACTGGGACACCTGCATCGGGATGTTCCAGTGTGTCGCCGAGTGGGACGCCTTCGAGAAGGACGAGGACGCCGGGAAGGCGGTGCTGACCGACAGCGAGGAGCGAGCGGAAGGCGTCTTCGTCCGCGAGGTGCCCGAGGGGGCCGAACTGGACGCGAAGTTCGCCGCGCGGGCCTGCCCGGTCGACGCCATCGCCGTCTACGACGACGACGGCGAGCAGGTCGTCTGAGCGGGGAGCGAAACCGACACCACGCTGGGGCCCACAGGGGGAGTCGATGGTCCGGCGTTCGCTGCGGCGGCTGGTTCGCGGGGTGCCAGCACTGCTGTCCAGCGCGGGCCTGGTCGACCGGCAGAAGGCCACCGAGGCGACGGACCTCGCGGCGCCGGTGATGGTCACCGGCGGCCTCCGCATCCTCCTGCGACTGGCGGACTTCCTGATGGTCGGGGTCGCGCTGGGCGACGCGGCCATCGCCGGCCTGGAACTCGGCTTTCAGTACTACTTCGTCGGCTTCGGCCTCTCGCTGGCGGTCTCCTCGGGCACCATCAGCGTCGTCTCCCGGCTCCAGGGGGCCGGCGAGGCCACCCGGGCCGACCTCGCGGTCAAGCAGTCGCTGTGGCTGGCGCTGGCCCTCTCGGCGCCGCTGACGGTCGTCTCCTGGCTGTACCCCGAACTCCTGGTCGGCGTGCTGACCGACGACGGAGCGACCGTCGAGTTCGGGGCGACCTACCTCGCCATCGTGATGCTGTCGATGGCCCCGCGGTTCTGGAGCATGGTCGCCGCCCGGGCGCTTGCGGGCAGCGCCGACACCCGCACGCCGATGTACGTCCGCCTGCTGAGCCTGCCGACCAACGTCGCGCTCAACGCCGTGCTCATCTTCGGGCTGGGCCCGTTCCCCAGGCTGGGCATCGCCGGCGCGGCGTGGGGGACCGCCATCGCGAACACGCTCGCGGCGGCCATCTTCTTCGCGCTGCTCGCCTCGGGGCGCTACGCCGTCCGCCTGCCGCTGGGCGGGCCGCAGTTCGACGCCGGCCTCCTGCGGGAGATCGTCCGCGTCGCGCTGCCGCTGACGGGGATGCGCCTGCTCCAGACGTTCGCGCGCTTCCCGTTCCTGTTCGTGCTGGGCGTGCTGGGGACGCCGACGCTCGCGGCCTACGCCATCGGCCGGCGGGTGATGTTGCTGGCGCTGATGCCCGCGTGGGGCTACGCGACGGCCGCCTCGACGCTGGTCGGGCAGCACCTCGGGTCGGGCGACCCCGAGGCGGCGACGGACTACGGCTGGCAGACGCTCCGGGTCGCGCTGGCGGTCCAGCTCGCCGTCGGCGCCGTGCTCGTCGTGCTGGCCCGCCCCATCGTCGGCCTGTTCGGCACCGCCTACCCCGAGCTCGCCGCGCAGTTCGTCCGCGTGTTCGGCCTGCTGGTGGCGGGCTTCTCGGTCTCGCGGACGATGCGCGGGAGCCTCCGGGGCGCCGGCGACACCCGCTGGCCGCTCTACGGGACGATTCTGGGGTCCTACGGCTACCGCCTCCCGGTCGCGGCGCTGGCGCTTCCGACGTCGTTCGTCGTGACCCTCCCGGTGGTCGGCGTCTCGGTGTCGCCCGGCCTCGGCCTGGGCCTGCCGGCCATCTTCGCGGCGCTCGTGGGCGATTTCTACCTGAAGGCCGCGGTCAACACCGGCCGCTTCTGGACGGGCAAGTGGCGCGACGTGGCCCACCGCGCCGGCGTCGGCGCGAGCGGCGACTGACGGGGGTGGCAAGCCGAGCGCCGTTTCTCAAGGTTTAATGCCCGGCCCTCGATACGCAATCACATGAGCAAGGCAACGAAGATCGTCCTCGGTACCGTCGGCGCGTCGGCCCTCCTTGCGGTTCTCATCGTCGCTGGCATGGCCCTGCTGTCGGCGTAGATGTTCACCGACCGCTCGCTGTCGGGCGAGGTGGCCGGCGTCCGCGAGGCCCACGCGTCCGACGCGCTCGTGTTCGACTGCGCACGGGACTTCGAGACGCTCGACCCGGCCGTCGCGGAGGACCTCCTCTTGTTGACCGACAGCGTCGACCCAACCACCTACGACCCGTCCTGGCTGCCGCCGGACGCCCCAGACGAGCTCCAGCGGTTCGCCGGCAGCGACTTCACTGTGGGGATGCCCGGCGACGGCGGTGTCGCCTGGACCCGCCAGACCGACCCGCCCTGTGTGTTCGTCAAGCCCCGGCTCGCGGGATCGCCCGAGGACTTCGTCGAGTTCCTGCTGGCGGAGGCGCTGGTCGAGGTCGGCCTGGACGTCCCCGAGCACTTCCTTGGCTTCTTCCGGGACGTGTACCCCGAATTCGCCGACGTCGCCCGGACGCGACTGGGGCCTGCGGACACCTACCAGCTGGCCGCCGCACTGTACGACGCGTACGTCGGCCTGCGGATCCGTCCCGTCTTCGCCGACTGGGACGGCGAGTTCCCGGGACTGTTCGGCGCCTGGGTCGACGCCGGCGAGCGCCTCGAACCGCGCCTGGGCGACCTGTCCGGGGAAGTGGCCCGCGGGCAGACGAGCTTCGCCTCGGCGGCCGAACTGGCCTGTAGCGCCGTCAAGCACGATCTGGACCTCCCGGCACCGTTCGCGGCGCTGGACACCGCGGCCTACCGCGACCACGGGGCCGACTACGCGCTCCAGTGGACCGAGACGACCTTCGAGAAACTAGCTTAGAGCCGGTCGAGCACGGCGTCGGCGTCGTAGTTGAGCGTCAGCTCCCGCGAGCGGCCCCGGCCGTCGACGTTGGTGTACTCGGCGTCGATGATGCCCAGCTGGTCGAGCTTGTTGATGATCTCGGAGTAGCGGGTGTAGCCCAGTCCCGTCTCGTCGTTGAACACGTCGTAGATGTCGCCGGCCCGCTTGCCGTCGTGGTCGGCGATGACCTCGACCAGGGACGCCTCCGAGTCCGAGAGCTCGCGGAGGCGCCGGGAGAGGTGGACGTACTTCGACTTGTCGTAGGCCGCCTCGACGTCCTCGCGTTCGACGGTGCGCGAGGCGCGCATCTCGGCGTTCATCCCCGCCCGGCGCAGGAGATCGATGCCGACCCGGAGGTCACCGCCCTGTTCCTCGGTGAGTTCGGCGACCCGGTCGAGCACCTGCGGGCCGACCGCCCCCTCGTGGAAGCCCCGGTCGACGCGCTCGTCGAGGATGTCGACGATCTCGGCCTGGCCGTACTTGTTGAAGTAGACCTCCTCGGGCCGAAAGACCGACTGGACTCTCGTATCGAGGGCCTCGATGACGTCTAAGTCAAGGTCCGAGGAGACACAGATGACGCCGATGCGCGCCCCGCTGTGGGCCTCGTGGGCGCGCAACAGCGAGTAGAGCGTGTCGCTGGCCTCGTTCTCGTAGAAGAGGTAGTTCACGTCGTCTAAGGCGACCACGAGCACCTGGTCGCGCTCGACCAGGCGGTCGGTGATCTGGGAGAACAGTTTCTTGAAGGAGATACCCGAGGAGGGGGGGTTCGTACTCGAATATCTCGGCGAACAGCCGGGAGAAGACGGCATAGCGGGTGGACTCGACCTGGCAGTTGACCCGGACTGCCTGCACGTCGGTCTGGGCGGTCAGTTCGTCAAAGAGGATCTGGGTCGCCGTCGTCTTCCCGGTGCCGGGCGGGCCGCGAGCGATGACGTTCAGGGGTCGCGAGCCACGGACCGCCGGCCGGAGCGCGTACTTCAGCGTCTCCATCTGGGTCTCCCGGTGTTTGAACGTCTCCGGGAGCCAGTCGATCTCGAAGACGGTCTCGTCCCGGAAGACGGACTCGTCCCAGCCGAGCATCCCCTCCTCGGGGTCGTCGCTCATCACGTGCACCGACCTTCGCTGCGTACTTAACCATTTGCCACCCCGACGGTGAAAGTGAAACTGGTTGTCGGCGGCGGTCGGGCCGGCGAGGGGTCGCCGTCGGGCGTCGGTAGATGCGTGAAGTGACATGGTTCGGTCAGAGAGCGCACGGAGCGACCCAGGCGTGCGGAATGGCCGGCGATTGCCGCCGTTAACTATCAACATAGTAATAGACACCGTCGAGGTCGAACGGCGTCCAGAACGCCACTGGCTGCCGTACAGTCGTGTATTGGGTAACGGCCGACATTATTGACAATATAGTAATTATTTCTCCCGTAATATTATGGGTTATCTTTATGGAAAATTATTTACTTCACTGTTATCTTGTATATTCTATCATGTCACAGGGTGGCGGGACCGTACAGATCGACGACGAACGGCGACAGCGCGTCGACGGGGCAGCGCTCGTCGACGACATCGGCATCGACCGGCAGGAGATCGAGTTCCGGAAGGACTTTACCGGGTTCGGCGCCGACGATGCCCGCCGCCTGGCGGCGATGGACGACCTGTTCGACGATATCGCGGACGACCTCGTCGAGCGGTTCTACGACAACATCCAGGCACACAGCGAGGCAACGGCGGTGCTGGGGCGGTCCACCAAGTCCGTCGAGATGCTCAAAGGGTCCCAGGAGCGGTATCTCAAGGCGCTCGGCCGGGGCGAGTACGGCCGGGAGTACTTCGAGCGCCGGGCCCGCATCGGCAAGATTCACGACGTGCTCGACCTGGGGCCGCGGTTCTATCTGGGCGCGTTCTCGATCTACTACGAGGGCATCATCCAGGGGATCTGTGACGAGGTGGCAGCGGAGACAGACGACGTCGACGAAGCAGTCGAGACGGTCGCAAAGCGTACCACGTCGGTGCTCAAGCTGCTCTTGCTGGACCAGCAGGTGGCGATGGACACCTACATCCACTCGTTCAGTGAGGACCTCGAACAGGAGCTGGACCGGCAGCGAGCGGTCGCCGAGGAGGTGGGCGAGGCGGTCGACGAGATCGACGAGACGACCGACGACGTCGCCGCAGCCTCCCAGGAGATCAGTGCCACGGCCAACGAACAGACCGAGGCCATGGACACCGTCGCCAGCGAGGTCGCGAACATGAGCGCGACGATCGAGGAGATCGCCTCGACCGCCGACGAGGTCGAGTCGACCAGCAGCCGGGCCGCGACGCTCGCCGACGACGGGACCGAGTCCGCGAAGGCGGCGCTGGACTCGATGGACGCCGTGTCCGATTCGGCGGCGGCCGTCAGTTCGGACGTGGACACGTTGCAGCACCGCGTCGACGAGATCGACGACATCGTCGAGATTATCAACGACATCGCCGAACAGACGAACATCCTGGCGTTGAACGCCTCCATCGAGGCCGCACGCGCAGGTGACGCCGGCGACGGCTTCGCCGTCGTCGCCGACGAAGTGAAGTCCCTGGCCGGCGAGTCCCAGGAGTACGCGACCGACATCGAGGCGCTGATCGACGACATCCAGACCGACACCGACGAGACGGTCGAGAGCCTGGACCGGATGGTCGAACAGGTGGACGCGTCGACCGACCAGGTAGAGCAGGCAATGGAGAATCTCATGGACGTCGCGGACGCGGTCAGGGAGACGTCGGAGGGCATCGCCGAAGTCGCGAACGCGATGGACGACCAGGCCGCGAGCACCGAGGAGGTCGCCAGTCAGGTCGACGAAGCCGTCGACCAGGCCGAGACGGTCGCCAGTCAGGTCGAGGACATCGCGGAAGCCAACGGGGAGGTCGCGAGGAACCTCTCGGATCTGCAGGCGTCCATGCAGCGACTGTCGAAAACCGACTGAGACCGGTGTGAAACGGGCATCAGGGAGCACGATTCAGATGGAACCCTCGATTCCGAGAGTCGACGACCGCCCCGGCGACCGGACAGCGACGGCACCGATTCGTGTCCTGCACGTGGACGACGACCCCCAGATACTGGACCTCACCGCCACTGTCTCCACCGCGAGGACGACGACTTCGAGGTGGTTGGCGAGACGAACGCACAGGAGGGGCTCGACCGCCTCGAACGCGATTCGGTCGACTGTGTCGTCAGCGACTACGACATGCCGGGGACGGACGGGCTCGAGTTCCTCGAGCTCGTCCGCGACGAGTACCCGGAGATGCCGTTCATCCTGTATACGGGCAAGGGCAGCGAGACGATCGCCAGCGAAGCCATCTCCGCGGGCGTGACCGACTACCTCCAGAAGGGTCGGGGGGTAGACCAGTACACCGTGCTGGCCAACCGCATCACCAACGCGGTCGAACGGCGCCGCTCCCTGGCGGCACTCCAGAAGAGCGAGGCACACCTCGCCCGCGCCCAGCAGATCGCTGGCCTGGGCAGCTGGACCTGGGACATCGAGACCGACGTGCTGTACTGGTCCGACCAGATATACCGAATCGCCGGCGTCGGACCGGACACGTGGGAGCCGACGTACGAGAGATTCCTCGAGCTGGTCCACCCCGACGACCGTGACGCCGTGACCGCTGCGGTCGACCGGACGCTCGCCGGCGACTCGCCGTACGACATCGAACACCGTATCGTCCGGCCGGACGGCGAGGTGCGGACGGTCCAGGAACGGGGCGAGCTGGTTCGAGAGGAGGACGGCGAGCCGGTCGCGATGAACGGGACCGTTCAGGACGTTACCGACCGGGTGGCAGACCAGCGTGACCTGAAGGCGTTCCGCGAGGCCGTCGAGCACGCCGGCCACTCCATCTACTGGACGGACCCCGACGGCCGCATCGAGTACGTCAATCCGGCGTTCGAGGAGTCGACGGGATACACGGCAGCCGAGGCCAGGGGGAAGAACCCGCGCATCCTGAAATCAGGCGCACACGACGAGACGTTCTACGCGGACCTGTGGGAGACCATCCTCGACGGGGAGACCTGGGAGGGGCGGGTCGTCAACGAGCGCAAGTCCGGCGAGCGATACGTTGTCGACCAGACCATTGCACCGGTCACCGACAGCTCCGGCGACATCAAGCGGTTCGTCGCCGTCAACACGGATGCGACGAACCTCGCGGCGCCCGACTAGTCGAACTTATCCAGCAGGGCCGCATAAACCCGTCCCGTCCGCGCCGCCGTCACCGTCGGCCAGCTTCTCGACGATGAGTTCCGGCGTCGAGCGGGCGAGCTTCCCTTTCACCGGCGAGCGGTTCACCCGCAGCTCCCCGTCCGCCAGGCCGATGGCCTCGATGCCGTCGATGCTCACGTCGATGGCGGCGGCCTCGCGGATGTCCCGGGCGAGGTGCGAGACGAAGACGGCGGTCGCCTGGCTGTCGCTGAGCGCCTCTAAGATGCCGGCCATGATCTTCGCGCTCGCGCCGGGTTCGGTGATGGACTCGAGTTCGTCGACCAGCACCATGACCCGGCGGTCGGCGCTCGCGGCGTCACTGCCGGCCCCGTTCGCGGGCGACTGGCCGTCGACCTCGCGCACCAGGTCGCCGAACTCCCGCAGGGTCGCCTCGAACGCGCCGGCGTCCAGCGTCCCCTGGGTCTTGGCGTGGTAGTGGAGTTCGCCGATGCGGCCGACGCGGGCGGACTCGGCCGGGACGGGCAGCCCCATGTGGGCCAGCGTCGTCACGAGCGCTACCAGGTCCAGCGTCGAGGTCTTCCCGCCGCTGTTGACCCCCGAGAGCACCGTCACGCCCGAGACGGCGTAGTCGACGGGGTCGACCTCGTCGAAGGGCACGTCCAGCAGGGGCGAGCGCCCGCCGCGGATGTCGAAGCCCGATTCCTCGGTCACCTCGGGCATCGTACACTCGAAGTCGGCGGTGAAGCGCGCGACGGCCAGTTCCACGTCGTGTTCCAGCGCGGCGTCGACCAGGGCGTCGGCGTCGTCGCGCATTTCGGCGAGGTCGTCCGCCACTCCTGTTTCCGGCGGGTCGCCCGGCGGTCCCGCGCGGCGGTCAGTTCCTCGCGCAGCCGGGTGACGACGCGCTCCTCGTGCTCGACGGGGTAGGCCGGCTCGTCCGGGAACGCCCGGCGGGCCATGTCCTCGGTGTCGATCAGTTGGAGGGCGTCGACGAGGTGGTCGCGGGCCTGCTCGATGGCGGCGGCGTACTCGTCGGCCAGTTCGCGCTGGAGCAGTGAGTCGACGCCCGCGCCCCGCTCGACCAGCGAGAGCAGGTCGGTGCCCTCGATGGTGACGTCGCGCTCCTCGATGGCCTCGCGCAGGTGATCGTTGGCGACGCTCTCGGCCGTCGAGACGGCGGCGTCCAGATCGTCGACGGCGGTGGCGAGGCGGTCGAGCTCGTCGTCGCCCCGGACGCTGCCGTCGGGGTCGAGTTGCTCGAGCGCCGATTCGAGGGCGTCGAGGTCACACGGGGCCTCGAGGTCGGCGACGCGGTGGACTTCGGCCGCCGCACGCACGCGGTCGCGGTTGCGGGCGAAGAAGGTCAGCACACGCTCGGGGACGACCGACTCCGGGTTCTCCAGTGCGTTCGGGTCGACGCGGACGTCCCCCTCGACGTCGACGCCGGCAAAGGACTCGTCCAGCGCGACGACCGTCGCGTACGAGCGGGCCAGTTCGGCCAGCTGGCGGGCGTCGTCGACCACCTCGACGCTCACCTCGGGAATCGCCTGCTGGGCCTCGGCGTAGCGCTCGGCGTCGCTCGTGGCCAGACAGCGGTCACGAACCCGGACGTCGCCCGGTTCGACGAGCGGTTCGACGTCCTCGAGGGCCGCGAGCACCTCGGGGTCGGGCTCGCGGGCCATCGCCCGCTCGCTGAACTGCCGTACTTCCTCGATGCGGCTGCGGACGCCGCTGGGATACAGCGTCTCCAGGCGACTCGCGGCGTAGTCGGTGACCGTGCGGTCCTGCACCAGTCCCAGCGCGTCCTGGAAAATCGTCCGGGCCCGCGGCGTCGCGGCGAACCCGCCGGGGTCGTCGTGGTCGGCCCGGATGGCCCCGCGAGCGATGCGCGCGGCCCGCCCCTCGCTGATGCCCGGGGCCCGGGCGAGGGTCGCGACGTCGCCCTCTCGCAGCGCTCGCTCGGGGTCGTCCAGTTCGCGGAGCGCCTCGGCCGTCTTCGCCCCCACGCCCGGCACCGATTCGAACTCCATCTGCCCGACCGTTCGCCGCCAGCGAGATAAAACCCGTCGCCTAGCAGGAAGAAGAGTCTGAGAGTGTACCGCTACAGCTTTCGAGAACTGGCAGCCAGAAAGCCCCCTCCCGTTCGACGGCTACGACTCGCTGCGCGCTTCGCTCACTTCGTTCGCTGTAGTGCTTGCTTCGTCTCGCTCGTCGAACGGTCGGCCCCTTTCAGTCCCACTCGTTGCGTGGTGGGCAGCCGACACAGGGCGGGACTGAAAGGGGGCGAGACGCTGGGCGACGGCGGGCGACGTAAGCACCGCAACCCGGAGAGAGAGGAGCGCAGCGAGCGCCCAGAGCCCAGCGTGTCGGGGCTTTCTGGCTGTTTGCCTCGGTGACAACTGCAGAGAACACGACGGACGCAGAACGCGAAGGCGTTTTCACGGTCCAGCGAGAACGCTGACCAATGACTGCTGTCTCGGAGAAACTCGCTGCTGCCCGGGAGGACCTCGCCGCGCGGGACGGCGTGCTGGTCGCGTTCTCCGGCGGCGTCGACTCGAGTGTCGTCGCTGCGATCGCCCACGACGCCCTCGGCGACGACGCCGTCGCCTGCACCGCGAAGTCCGAGACGCTTCCCGAAGCCGAACTCGAGGACGCCACCCGCGTCGCCGAGGAGATCGGCATCCGCCACGAAATCGTGGAGTTCTCCGAGCTCGACAGCCAGGAGTTCGTCGAGAACGACGACATGCGCTGTTACCACTGCCGGTCGCTGCGTCTCGGCGCGATGTACGACCGGGCGATGGAGCTGGGCATCGACGTCGTCTGTGACGGGACCAACGCCTCCGACGTCGGCGAGGGCCACCGCCCCGGCCTGCGAGCGGTGGAGGAACTGGACGCCTACTCGCCGCTGCTGGAACACGACGTCGAGAAATCCGAAGTTCGAGAGATCGCCCGCGAGTACGACCTCTCGGTGGCCGACAAGCCCTCGATGGCCTGTCTCTCCTCGCGCATCCCGACGGGGCTTGAGGTCACCGAGGAGCGCCTCTCGCGGGTCGAGAAGGCCGAGCGCCTCCTGCGGACCTGGGGCTTCGAGCAGTTCCGGGTGCGCGACCACGACGGCCTGGCCCGCATCGAGGTGGGCGAGAAAGAACTGGAGACGGCGCTGGACCCCGACTTCGTCCGCGCCGCGCGGGACCACATCGAGGACTGCGGGTTCGACCACGTGACGCTGGACCTGCATGGCTACCAGACCGGGAGCGTCAGCCCGGAAGGCGAGGACGAAGATGACGACGAACCAGTGGTCGCGGACGTCTTCGACACCGAGTACCCGAGCGCCGAGTGACGGCGGGTGGCGCCGGCGCTGGCCGGCTACCAGTCGACCGTGTCGCGCCAGTCGGTCTGTTCCTCGGCGACGAGCGTCGGGTCGTCGCCGTCGAGCCGAATCTCGGAGACGGCGCAGTTGTCGTGTGAGTGAGCAGTGAGCGCCGCCGCCCGGTCGCGCTCGGTCAGGTCGGCCAGGAGCACCTTGATGACGCCGCCGTGGGTGACGACCAGCGTCGTCTCGCCGGGGTCGGTCGCCGTCCGCACCGAGTCCCAGGCCGACCCGACGCGTTCACAGAAGTCCGCGACCGACTCGCCGTGGGCGGGGTCGGCCGAGAGCGACGAGACGCTGTCGTCAGGGTCGTGCTCGGGGTACCGTTCGAACAGTTCCTCGACCAGGAAGCCCTGGTAGACCCCGAACCCGCGCTCGCGCAGGGCGGCGTCGAAGGAAGGTGTGGGCAGGTCGCCGGCCGCCGCGTCGCGCAGGTTGGCCGTCGTCCGTCGGGTTCGCTCGCTGTCCGAGGCGAAAATCCGGTCGATGTCGTAGGTGGCGTCGACCCACGCACCCATCGCACTGGCCTCGCGCCGGCCGCGGTCGGTGAGGCCGGTGGCGGCCCACCCCTGGATGCGCCCCTCGCGGTTCCAGGGCGTCTCGCCGTGCCGGGTCAGCAACACCCGTCTCATGGTTCGCTTGCGGTTCGGGCCCGCCGGTGGGCGACGAACAGGCTCACCTCGAAGAGCGCGATGAGCACCGCGGCGACGGCGGTGGCGGCGGTGGGCTCGAGGCTCACCTGGTTCACCAGGCGGAACAGCGTCGGGTCGGGGCTGGCCAGGTAGCCGACGACGATACCCACCGCCCAGACGGGGAGGCGGGCGCGCCTGAAGGTCCGCCAGGCCCGGACGCTGCCGTAGTAGTTCTTGTTCAGGTACGCCAGCAGCTCGAAGGCGACGATGATGCCCCCGCCCAGCAGCATCGGCGTCGCGTTCCCCAGCCCGATCGACGCCAGCGTGTCGGTAACTGCGGGCGGCAGTTGCGTGTAGTAGCCGGTCGGCACCGGGGCGGGGCTGAGGACGTAGCCGACGAGGAGCGCGGCGAGCCAGACGAACGGCCGGCGGGCCGCGGCCTCCTGGGCCGTCGGGACGGGCGAGGCGTCGCCGGTCCAGCGCAGCAGGAGGAGCGTCCCCTCGAACAGCGCGATCATCGTCACCGCGACCATCAGCGGCGCCATCCCCGTCGGGTCGGGGCTGAAGACGAACGCGATGGCGGCGAAGGCACCCCAGAAGTATAGCCGGCGGTCCTGGAGCCACTGGCGGGTCGTCACGCCCATCATGATAGCCAGCATCACGAACAGCGGAATCTGGAAGATGAGCGCGAAGAAGCCCAGCATCAGGATGATGAGGTTGAAGGTGTCGCCCAGGCCGAACGCGAGGTCGGCGGCCCGGTCGGAGTAGGTGATGAAGTAGTCGAACATCGCCCGCAGCACGGCGAAGTACGCGAAGCCGACGCCGATGGCCGCGAGCACGAGGCTCGTCGGCACCGCGGCGAGGTAGTAACGGCGCTCGCGGGGATAGAGCCCCGGGCGCATGAACAGGTACGTCTGGTAGACGAAGACGGGGAGCGCGGCGATGAGGCCCACGAGCGAGGCGACCTTCAGGCGCGCGAGGATGAGCGCGAGCGGACTGTAGACGTGCGGACAGTCGGGGCCGGCCGCCGAGACGGTGTCCGTGCCGCCGACGGCGAACGAGCCACAGGCCTCCGCCGGGCCGTCGAGGAAGGAGAACCACAGGAACTGGATGAGCTCGTCCGAGGCCGGCAGGGCGATGATGGTGACCGCGGCCATCACGCCGACGACGGCGAACAGCCGGAGCGCCATCTCCTCGACGTGGTCGGCCAGTGGCATCTCCTCGTCGTCCGGCGCGCCCTGGTCGACGATGTCGTCGACGTCGTAGTCGGGCTCCGGCGGGGGAGACGGGGCACCGCCGGCGTCGCCGACGCCCGTCGGCTGTGGAATCCCCCAGTCGGTCGGGATATCGGCCGGAATCGCGGCGGTTATCTTGCCCGGGTCGCGCTCGAACAGCGGCGGCCGCTGCTCGACGGGCAACCCGTGGGGGCCCGAGACGGTCCGGAACTCCGTCGCGGCGTCGTCGGTGTCCGCCGCATCGGCGGCGTCATCATCCGGTTCGGAGCCGGCGTCCGTGGTCTCGTCGGCGGCGTCGGCATCTGCCTCGTCAGCCCCGGACCCGGCTCCATCGTCACCATCGGTGTCCGCCTCGTCGGCGGTCGAGACGTCCTCGTCCGAGAGTACCGGGTCCCGGGGACCGTACTCCTCGGGCCGGCGGACCGGCTCGGACAGGCCGTAGTCCTCGTCGTAGTCCCCGGGACGCTCGGACGACTGGTCGTCGCCCCCCGACGCTGGCTGGGGCGACGGCTCCTCGGCCCCGCCATCCGAGGGGGTCGCCGAACCATCACCCCCGTGGTCCTCGTGTGGTGGGCTCGCGTCGTCGTCCGCGTTCCCGTCGGGCATCTGTCCCGGGATTGGCGGTTCGTCGTTGTAAACTTTCTTTTCGCAGTCGTCCCGCGGGTGCCCGGAACGGGCACGGGACGGCGGTCCCATCGAGCGTCGGTCCGGCCGGCCGACGACCCCGCTCGCGGGCGTCTCGCGAACGCTGTCGGGCGGTCGTCGATGTCTACTGGATGAACAAATTGATAACGCCGAATAGACTACCTTCAGAGAACATGGCGAGCGCGCTCGACGAGGACACCGTCAGGACGGTCCAGAACGGCCGTGCGACGCTGGGCGATGCTCCGCAGCGCACAGACGCACCTCCAGAAGGTGTTTATCGTCTTCGTCGTCGGCATGATCGGGACCATCATGGCCCTGCAGTACGGCGTCTGGGACCGCCTCCGGGCCGACCTCCTGTACTCCCAGATGGACCTGACGACCCGGGAGGCGACCAGCATCGTCGCCGTCACGCCGTTCGACGTCATCCTGTTGCAGGTGAAGATCGGTGCCGTCATCGGCATCCTCATGTCGCTCCCGCTGCTGATCTACTTTGGCCGCGACGGCCTCCGCGAGCGGGGGTGGTGGCCCGCCGACAGGATACCGCTCTGGAAGGGGGTGACCTTCTCGGTCGTCAGTCTCGCCCTCTTCTTCGGCGGCGTCGCCTACGCCTACGAGCTGTTCTTCCCCCTGATGTTCGACTTCCTGGCCGGCGACGCGTTCAAGGCCGGGTTCACCCCCCAGTACTCCATCGTCAAGTGGTTCCAGTTCGTCTTCATGCTGGCCGTCTCCTTCGGCCTGGCGGCCCAGCTCCCGCTGGTGATGACCGTCCTCTCCTATACCGAGATCGTCCCCTACGAGACCTTCCGCGACAAGTGGCGCCTCTCGGTGCTGGGCATCTTCGCCTTCGGTGCCCTGTTCTCGCCGCCGGACCCGTTCACGCAGATCATGTGGGCGGCCCCGCTGTGTGGCCTCTACGCCATCAGCCTCGCGCTGGCGAAGCTGGCGATGCTCGTCCGCCGCTCCAGCGACCTGGTGAGCACGCGGAGCGTGGCGCGCCAGCACTGGAACACCGTGCTCGGTGGCGCCGTCGTCTCCGGCGGCGTGGTCTACTACCTGCTCGCGACTCCCGCCTTCCAGTACGTCCGGGCGGCCGAAGCGGTCGCCGCGCAGTACTCCTCGCGGCTCACGGGCAACGTCCAGCCCCCGCAGCTGCTCGGCCTCTCGGTCGAGGGGACTGCGGTCCTGCTTGCTGCGCTCGTCGGCCTGGTCGGGGCCGTCGTGGTCCTCTATTACCACGTCCTCGGTGCGCTGGCGGCCAACGCCGGCAGGGGGCCCGTCGGCGACCCGGCGGCCATCGACATCGACGAGCTGAACGCGTCCGCGGTGGAGGTCGCGCCCCCCGAGGTCTTCGAGGAGATGACCGAGGAGGAGGCGCTGGCCCACGCCGACAAAGCGCTCTCGGAGGACGACCGGGACAAGGCCCAGATGATACTCGACCGCTGGGACATGGCCCACGAGGACGACGACGCCGAGACTGGCGAGGGCGAGGGAACGACGGCCGACGAGGACAGCGACCCGCTCACCTCGACGACCGCCGGCGTGTTCAACGCCTTCACCGAGGACGAGACCACCGAGGACGACATCGGCGGCTACTACTACGACATCCGCTTCATCCTGGACTCGCTCGCATCCAAGGCGTTCTGGATCCTGGGCATCTTCGGCGCTGTCCTGGCCGGGGCCTTCCTCTTTCTCTACCAGGGCGGCATCGGCGAGATACAGCGAACCTTCGTCAGCCGGCTCCCCCCGGAGATGGCCCAGGAGGTCAACATCGTCACGCTCCACCCCGTCGAGCACCTCGTCTTCATCGTGAAGTTCTCGACCATCCTGGGGGCCGTCTCCGTGATCCCGCTCGTCCTCTATTTCGCCTGGCCGGCGATGCGCGAGCGGGGGGTGGTCGTCGGGAACCGCAACGTCCTGCTCGTCTGGGGCGGGACGGTCTTTGCCGCGCTCATCGGGGGGAGCCTCCTGGGCTTCCTCTACGTCGCCCCGATGACCATCTCGGCAATCGCCTACGACCAGCTGCAGGCCAACATGGTCATCTCCTACCGCGTGAGCGACTTCGGGTGGCTCGTCTTCTTCCTCACCATCGGCATCGGCCTGCTGGCGGAGATTCCGGTGACGATGTTCCTGTTCCACCGGGGCGGCATCATCCCCTTCGACTTGATGTACCGGCGGTGGCGCGAAGTGGTCATCGGCATCGTCACCATCTCCGCCATCGTCTCGCCCAACGGCATCTTCACGATGTTCATCGTGGGCGTCCCCACCGCGCTGGCGTACCTGCTCGGCCTGGGCATCCTGTGGGTGTACACGCTCGGGGGCCGGCGGACGCCCAAGCGTCGGAGCGAACCCGCCGACTGACGGCGCCCGTCGGCGGGACGCGGTCCGGGAGGGCCGACCCGCCGGCCAGCCACCGACCGCACAGCCCCCAAGAACCAGACACCAGACGGATACGACTGGATTCGAGGCCGAGAGCCGCGGGAACGCTGGACTATTATATTACCCGAAGAATACCTACGTGATATGCCAAAGATCAGCGTCGAGGTCCCCGCGGAACTGCTCGACGACCTCGACGACCACGTCGGGGCGGACGGGAAGTTCGTCAACCGGAGCGAGGCGATACGCGCGTCCATCAGGAAGACGCTCGACCACTCGACGACATCGACCAGCGACAGGGGCGACTCGACGATGAGCGGTGACTGGGAGGGCGGGTTCCGGGTCGGCCTCGTCGCGCTCTTTGTCACCTCGCTTGTCGTCGCCCAGGTGACCGCCTCGAAGCTGCTCGCCTTCGGCCTCCCCTTCTCCCTTCCCGTCGCGGGCGAGACGCTCGTGCTGCCGGGCGCGGCGCTGGCCTACGCGCTGACCTTCTTCGCCTCCGACTGCTACGCCGAACTCTACGGCCGTCGGGCGGCGACGGTGGTCGTCAACGTCGGCTTCCTGATGAACTTCGTCCTGCTGGCGCTGGTCTGGAGCACCATCCTCGCACCCGGCCTGCCGGCGGACGCCCAGCCGGTCGACCCCGCGGCGTTCCGGAACGTGCTGTCGGCCAGCACCGGCATCGTCGTCGCCAGCCTCGCGGCCTACCTCGTCAGCCAGAACTGGGACGTCTTCGTCTTTCACCGCATCCGCGAGTACACCGACGGCGACCACCTCTGGCTGCGCAACGTCGGCTCCACCGCGTCGAGCCAGCTGCTCGATACGGTCATCTTCATCGGCATCGGCTTCGTCGTCTTCCAGGGCGTCCCGCTGGGCGCGGCGCTGTCGCTCGTCGTCGGCCAGTACCTCCTGAAACTGCTCATCGCCCTGCTCGATACGCCGCTGGTCTACGCCGTCGTCCGACTCGCCCGCGGCAGGCAGGAAGAGCCCGCCGCACCAGCGGTCCAGTAACTCACTCGACGGGTTCTGCGAACGCGTACCGCGGTTTCACGTCGTCGACGCACACCTCGAGCGTCTCGCCCTCCGCGGCGTCGCTGACGAAGACGGTGAAGTTATCCACCTTCGCGATGCCGTCGCCCTCCGCGCCGACGTCCTCGATTGTCACCTCGACGACGTCGCCCTCGCGGACGGGCGCTGTCAGGCGGTTCTTCGCGACGAGGTACAGCTCCGAGGAG
The DNA here is from genome assembly GCF_029338315.1 of Haloarcula regularis. Lineage (GTDB taxonomy): Archaea > Halobacteriota > Halobacteria > Halobacteriales > Haloarculaceae > Haloarcula > Haloarcula regularis. Next base: position 2,391,957 of record NZ_CP119794.1, on the reverse strand, counting down.
GAGTCCCGCGAGGCGTCGGGGCGGACCTCGCGGACGTACTCGAACTCCGGTTCGATGTCGGCGATGAGGTCCCCGAGGTCCTGGCCGTCGAAGACCTTCGCACAGAAGTCGCCCTCCGCGGCGAGCAGGTCGGTCGCGACCTCGAGGGCCTGGCGGACGAGGTGGACCGACCTGGCGTGGTCGAGGTCGTACTCGCCGGTCATGTTCGGCGCCATGTCCGACAGCACCACGTCGACGGGGCCGCCGAGCGTGTCGTCGGCCTCGGCGCCCAGTATCTCGCGAATCTCGGCCTTGGTGCTGTCCTCTGTCATGTCGCCACGGACGTAGTGGACCGCGGGCTCGGGGCCCTCGAGCGCCTCGATTCGCTGTCGGTCGACGCCCACGACGGTCCCCCGCTCGCCGACGCCTTCGGCGGCGACCTGGAGCCAGCCGCCCGGGGCGGCCCCCAGGTCGACGACGGTCCGCCCCTCGCCGAGCAGCCCGGCGGTCTCGTCGAGCTGCTTGAGCTTGTACGCCGACCGGGCGCGATACCCTTCCTGCTTGGCCCGGTTGTAGTAGTCGTCTTTCCCACTCATTTCCCCCGAATAGTCCGCCGACGTGGTTATGGGTGTTGTTTTGCCGGGCGCGACCAGTACCGCGTGTTCCTGGGCTCCGACGCGGTTCTCGATCGCGTCTCCACCAACGTCCGCGCGCGGCTCCCGGCTCGCTCGACCCCTCGCTCGTCGCTCGCTCTCTGCGCGGTTCTCGCTCGCGTCGCTCCCTCGAACCGCGCGTGCGCGCGATTTCAATGAGGGACTTTTTAACGGATGGGGCGTAGCCCGGCCCAAGATGTTCAACGCCATCGTGAGCGCGGACACGCTCCAGGCGGCTCTCGACTCGGTGAGCGTGCTGGTGGACGAGTGCAAGATCCACCTGGAAGAAGACGGGATGGAGATCCGGGCGGTCGACCCCGCCAACGTGGGCATGGTGGACCTGCGTCTCGAGGCGGCGGCCTTCGAGTCCTACGAGACCGACGGCGGCCTCATCGGCGTCAACCTCTCGCGGCTCGAGGACATCGCCAGCATGGCCGACGCCGGCCAGGTCGTCCACCTCGAACTCGACGAGAAGACGCGCAAGCTCCACATCGCCATCGACGGCCTGGAGTACACGCTGGCGCTCATCGACCCGGACTCCATCCGCCAGGAGCCGGACCTGCCGGACCTAGACCTGGCGGCCCACATCGTCATCGAGGGCCGCGACATCGACCGGGCGGTCAAGGCCGCCGACATGGTCTCGGACCACATCGCGCTGGGCGTCGACACCGCCGCAGAACTGTTCTACGTCGACGCCGAGGGCGACACCGACGACGTCCACCTCGAGCTCACGAAAGACGACCTCATCGACCTCACGCCGGGAGACGCCCACTCTCTGTTCTCGCTGGATTACCTCAAGAACATGAACAAGGCCATCCCGAAGGACGCGGAGGTCGAGATGGAGCTGGGCGAGGAATTCCCCGTCAAGATGCACTTCAACTTCGCCGAGGGCCAGGGCCGAGTCACCTACATGCTCGCCCCACGCATCCAGAGCGAGTAATCGGTCACCGATGGGAGAGACGCCACCAGCCGGGACGGGCGATCCAGACGTCTGTCGAATCGACGCCCGGCAGGTCGCCTACGAGACGGCCGGCGACCCGACCGGACGGCCCGTCCTCTTCTGTCACGGGACGCCGGGGTCGCGCCTGCTGGGTCGCCTGCTCGCAGCCCCTGCCGCGGCCCGCGGACTCCGTCTCGTCGCGCCCGACCGACCGGGAATCGGTGCCTCCGACCCGGCGGACGGCGGTATCGAGGCCTGGACGGACGATGTGGAGGCGCTGTTCTCACGGCTCGGCGTCGAGAGTGCCGGGGTCCTCGGGTTCTCCGGCGGCGCGCCGTACGCGCTCGCATGCCACCGACTGTCGGCCGTCGACCACGTGACGCTGGCCGGTGGCGTCGGGCCACCCGGCGTCGGCGACGTGGGGCGGGCACAACGCGTGCTGGGCCAACTCGCCGGGACCGTGCCCTGGGTGCTCGGCCCGCTACTCCGCCTGCAACGGCTGGTTCTCGACCGCCGCGACCCGGCGGCAGCCCTGGACGTCGTCGCGGAGCGTGCGCCCGACCACCCGACGCTTACCGACGCGGACGTCGCCAGGCTAGTCAAGGCGGACCTGCTGGCAGCCACGGCCCAGGGCCCGGCGACGCTGGTCGAGTCGCTGGCGACGCTCGGGCGGCCGTGGCCGTTCGACCTCGGCGACGTCGACGTGCCGGTCACCGTCGTTCAGGGCCGGCGCGACGGGAACGTCCCGCCGGAGACCGGGCCGGCGCTCGTCGAGCACCTCCCCGACGCCACGCACCGGCCTGTCGACGCGGACCACCTCGGGTCGCTGCTGGCGAGCGTCGAATACCTCCGTGCCAGTCCGACGCACGTCTGACGTAGCGTTTTGTGGGTCGGTGCCGAACCCGGTCTTATGGAGAACCTCGGGGACGCCTACGGTGGCCGTCGGTGGGAGGGACGCGACCTCCGGAGAGTCCTCGCCGGCGTCTGCCTCTCCGTCGTGGGCGCCCTGGCGGTCGTCCTCGCGATTCTCATCGCCACCACGCCGCTCGCCGACGTCTTCGGGGCGACGGACATCCGCGCCGCCGAGAAACTCGCCGGGACGGTCGGCGGCCTCGGGATCCCCGCGATGTTCCTCGGCGTCGTCGCCGTCCTGCCGTCGAGTCGCCGCGAGCAGGTCGGTGTCATCGCCGGGGCGGGCCTCTGTCTTGGCGGCATGGCCCTCTTTCAGGTAGCGTACCCCTACGACTGGACGACCGGCCCGCGGACGCTCGCCTTCGAGACGACGCTGCTGTACTTCCTGGGGGCCTGCGTGGCGTTCTGGTTCGTCTTCGCCGCCATGGCGAGCTTCCGCCGGCGCAACGACCCCCAGGGGACGGTCAGGATCGAACTCACCCACAAGGGCGAGTCCAAGACCGTCCAGGTCTCGCCGGAGGAGTACCGGCGCTACACGAACGCGGTCCGCAGCGACGGCGGCGAGACCGAGCGGGTCATCGAGGAACTGCAGTCACGCTTCGAGGACTAGTCGTCTGCCTGGGCCGGGCCCCTGGACTTGTTGTTCCCATCGCCAGCGTTCGCCGCACCGTCGCCCTCGGTTTCGGTCACGGTCGTCGTTCCGTCGTCGTCGGACTCGGACTCGTCGACCCCAGCGGGGACGCGGTCGACCCGACCTCCTCGACCTCGACGTCCTTCCCGGCGACCCCGCTCTCACTGATGACCGGCAGGAGGTTGTAGCCGTTGGGTCCCGTCTTGACGACGTTGATGTCGAAGACGAACGTGACGGGCTCTTCGGCCGTGACCTCGAAGGGCTTGGTTATCTGCAGCTTGTTGCTCGGCACCTTCACGGGGACCGTCTCGCCGTCGACGACGCCCTCGACGGCCGCGACGGACAGTTCGATCTTGGCGTATCGTCCGGTCTCGAGTTCGCCGTCCAGGACGCCGATGGCCTTCTCGCCGACCACCTCGGTCAGGTCCACGGTCGGACTGTCGAGTTCGAAGGTCTCGAAGCCCCCTTCGCCGTCGTCCTCGCTCTCGTTCGCGTCGTCAGACTCGGCGGCCGCGCCGTCGGACTCCTCCGTGTCGGTTTCCGTCTCGGTCGCCGTTTCGGCGTCTGTCTCTGGTGTCTCCGTGCTCGTCGACTCGCTGTCGGCGGCCTCGGCGTCCTCGTCTCCATCTCCGTTTCCATCCTCGTCGGACTTCGCTTTGAACACGCGGGCGCTGTCGAAGGTCACGTCCAGCGAGTCGAAATCGCCGATGTCGGCCGGCCGGTCGCTGATGAGCAGGCGGAACGCGCCCGTCGACGCGGCGGCCCCGCCGTCGGACTCGGTGCTCGCCGTGCCGTCGCCAGAGCCGTCGTCGCTCGCGGCCCCGTCACCGCTCGAACCGCCACAGCCGGCGACGAGCGTCGAGCCGATCACCGCCGCCGTACCGAGGAACTTGCGTCTGTCCATATGTGTATCATGAACGGTAAATTCCATATACGTACCAGTTCGTTTTCTGTTTTGCTGTCACTTGAACTGTCTAAACGCTGGACCTGAACGGTTTTACGGCTGAGGGACGACCACCATACAATGGCAAACTCGAACGCGAAGGGGGACCGCCGCGAGCGCGAACTGGTCAACGCGCTCGACGAGGCGGGCTTCGCGGTGATGCGCGCGCCGGCGAGCGGCAGCGCCACCGAACGGGAACTCCCGGACGTGCTGACCGGCGACGGCGAGAACTTCTACGCCATCGAGGCGAAGTCCAGCGCCGGCGACCCCATCTATCTCACCGGCGAGGAGGTCGAGGCGCTCCTCTTTTTCGCGCGGAACTTCGGCGCCAAACCGCGCATCGGGGTGCGCTTCGACCGGGAGGACTGGTTTTTCTTCCACCCCGGCGACCTCTACACCACCGACGGCGGCAACTACCGGGTCAAGAAAGAGACGGCGATAGCCGAGGGGACGGACTTCGCGGAGTTCGTCGGCCACTCCGAGAAGGTGACCCTAGACGAGGTGGGCGACGACGGCCCCGACCAGGCCGTGCTTGACGTCCTCTCGGCGTTCGAGCGGGACGACCTCTCGAAGGAGGAGGCGGCGAAGATGTTAGAGTAGGGAGAGCGAGGGGCGCGACCGAAGGGAGCGGCCCTCGAAAACGCGCAACGGGGAGCGCCAGCGACCCGTGAGCAGTAGCGGGACGCCGAGCGAAGCGAGGGGTCTCGCAAGGCGTGACCGTCGACGGTTACTCGACGAGCACCGCGTCGTCGGCCCGGCGGAGGCGGGAGTGGGGGAACGCGTAGCGCCGGGGTCGTCACGGCGCGCGGCGTCGGCCAGGTAGACGGCCTCGACGACGACGTCGTCGGTCGGATAGCCGTCGTTGGTCTCGAACTCGGCGACGGTCTTGTCTGCGGCCGCGACGACGTACTCGTCGGCGCGCTCGGCCGAGAGGCCGACGACGACCAGGCGGTTGCCGGTCTCCCGGTCGAGGACGACGTCGCCGGGCGTGAGTCGGCAGGCCCGACAGAGGTGCGGTTCGGCGGCGTCCGCCGGGACGAAGGTGACGGTACCACAGGCGTCACAGCGGGCCCGCTGCTTGCCCGGTGGCGCGACGCGGCGGGCCGTAATCTCGATGGCGACGCGACGCAGGTGCTTGCAGTGCTCGCCGCGAATCCGATGGTCCGGACAGGTACAGGTTCGCGCGGTCAGATCGACCAGGTAGGTGTGGCCACTGTCGGTGCTGACGGCGTAGGTGCCGTCCTCGCGTTGCCGGACGGCCATGCGTTCGACCCAGGCGCGGGCCGCACGGGCGTCCATGTCGCGGAGGTCCGGTGCGAGTGCAGTCGGCCCCCGGTCGTCGGTGGGTTCGATGAGTGTCATACGGGGCGGACACGGCTGTGTTCGTCGGTGTGTCCAGTTGAAACGTAGGTAGTCGAGGGACCTAAATCTCTCGGCGCTCCGCAGTCTGGAGGCTCGGAACTGGCGCTTCGACACCCTTTTTGCCGGGCCGGTGAAACCGCGCCGTATGGATATCGAGCGGGAGACTGTGTTGCAGATCGTGGTCGCGACGATCGGCGTGGCCGTCTTCGTCGCCGCCGCGGTCTACGTGGCCTCGACCTACACGGTCGACGGGACCCTCACGGCCCAGGGCGGCGTCGCTATCGTCGGCGCCATCGGCGTGTTTCTGCTTGTCATGCTGGCGGCCGGCCTGTGGCTCGAACGCCAGGACTTCTAGGCGTCCGCTTCCGCGTCGCCGTCGTCGTCTTGCTCCCGCCAGTCGACCAGTTCGTCCTCGTCGCTGTCGTCCAGTTTCTTCTCGTAGTAGGCCATCGGGTGCGAGATGGTCGCACAGAGGTCGTCCTTGTTGACACAGTCGCCATACGACTGCATCGTCGAACAGGCCGGCGTCGAGTACTCCGTCGGGCTCGTGTCCCCGCGGATGTGGTCGACCTGGTAGCGGGTCGCCTCCTCGCCGAACCCGGGGTTGACCTGGAAGAGGTCGACGATCTCGTCGGTGGTCATCCCGATGCCCGTGAGGAACGCCGCGATGGCAAAGCGCGAGTGGTGTTCGAGGTGGGCACCCTTCTGGACCTGATCCAGCAGGTGCTGCATACAGGGCGGGAACAGTTCGGGCACGACGGTGTCTATCTCGCGGGTCAGGTCGAGGTCCGCCAGCACCTCCCGGAGGTACTCGACCTCCGCGTCGAGCTCGGTGGCGATCGCGTCGGGCACGTCGAAGGGCAACCCATCCTCGACGCGGTGGCGGATGGCCTGCTTCAAGAGGACGTGGAGGTCCTCGGCGGGGACGCGGACCTGGCCGGCCGAAAGCGGCCGGTTGACCAAGCGCCAGCGGTCCCCGCGCTGGTCGGCCGCCAGGTCCAGGTACGTGCCGACGTCGACGCGGTAGCCCGACCCGGCCTCGTGGACCGCCCCCGCGAGGTCGAACTCGGCCAGCAGGTCCGCGAGCGAGACCCGCTCGGCCCTGGTGGACTTGAACTCCGTCGTCGCCCCGACCTCCGCACTGAAGCGCTCGCGGGCCGTCTCGGCCTCCGCCCGGGCGTACTTGCGGGTACAGACGTGCTCGTCGACGAGCGAGACCAGGACCCGCGCGACGGGATAGGAGAGCAGTTCGACCCGCGTACGCCGGTGGGGGTCACCTACCGTCCCGTCCGTGATGGCGTGTTCGACCCGCTCCACGGCCCGCTGGGTGACCGCCTCGTCGGTCGCGACGACCTCCCCCAGGTCGACGGCGGCGGCCTCGACGGCGTCGCGTGCGGCCTGGAGGAACGGGTAGCGTGCGTGGAGCGGCTGCATCGACTCGGTGTTGCGTGCGACGGTGAATAAATTGCCGTCCGCGGTCGTCAGTCGTCGTCCACGGCGAGCCCCGACAGCGGTCATCGGCCGGTGAAGTACGTCGCGGCCTGGGTCCCGGGTCCGAGTTCGGCGAACGATGCGTCGTCGCATCGACCGCATCCGACCGGCTGCTCGACGTCCGCGTACGCGGTTCCACAGCCCAGACACACGAAGAACCGGAGGCCGAGCATGCGTCGACTATGGGGCCACGACGCAAATCCGCATCGGACCGGACGACGGCCTCTACCGCTCGCGGTTCTCTGCGGTTACCGGACGCCGTTCCGGTAGGGGCCCCTCGCTTCGCTCGGCGTCCCGCTACTGCTCGCGGGTCGCTGCGGTCGCCGTTCCGGTTCGAGGTCTTCGCGCCGCTCAGACCGCGCTACTGCTCGCGGTTCCCTGCGCTCCCCGCTCGCAGTGGTGGCGGCCTCCTTCCAGTCGGCCGCCCTATGTCCCATGCTGCCAGGAATCCATATACTCGGCCTGCGTCTCCGTCAGCGAATCGAACGCAACCCCCTCCGCGTCCAGTTTGATCTCCGCGACCTCCTTGTCCAACCGATCAGGAACCTCGTGGACGCCGGCGTCGTACGCGTCGCCGTTCTCGACCAGTTCGCGCACACAGACGGCCTGGATGCCAAAGGACTGGTCCATCACCTCGACCGGGTGGCCCAGCGCAATGGGGGTCGCGAGGTTGACCAGCCGACCCTCCGCCAGCACGTTCAGGCGGCGGCCGTCGTCCAGCTCGTAGGCCTGGACGCCCTCGCGGGCCTCGTAGGTGTCGACGGCCAGGTCCGAGAGGGCGTCGAGGTCGACCTCCACGTCGAAGTGGCCGGCGTTGGCCAGCAGGACCCCGTCCTGCATGGCCTCGAAGTGCTCGCGGACGATGACGTCGCGGTTGCCCGTCGTCGTGATGAACACGTCGCCCTCGGCGGCGGCCTCGGCCATCGGCATGACGTCGTAGCCCTCCATGTGGGCCTCCAGGGCGCGCCGGGGTTCGACCTCGGTGACGACCACGTCGGCGTTCTGCCCGCTGGCCTTCTTCGCGACGCCCTTGCCACAGTGGCCGTAGCCGGCGACCACGACGGTCTTGCCGGCCCACGAGAGGTTCGTCGTCATGGCGATGCTCGCCAGCGAGGACTCGCCGGTCCCGTGGACGTTGTCGAACAGCCGCTTCATCGGCGTGTCGTTGACGGCGAAGACGGGGTACTCGAGCTGGCCGTCCTCGTCCATCGCGCGCAGGCGGTGGACGCCCGTGGTGGTCTCCTCGGCCCCGCCGACGATGGTGTCGATGAGCTCGGGGTAGTCCTCGTGAATCGCGGCGACCAGGTCCATCCCGTCGTCGACGGTGATGGTCGGCTCGTGGCCGATGACGGCCTCGATGGCGTCGTAGTACCCCTCGTCGTCGACACCGCGTTCGGCGTAGGAGGTGACACCGTCGACGGCGTCGAGCGCTGCGCTCACGTCGTCGTGGGTCGAGAGGGGGTTACAGCCGGTGATAGCGACCTCCGCTCCGCCGGCCGCCAGCAGTTCCGCGAGAACCGCCGTCTTGGCCTCGACGTGCATCGCCATCCCGATAATCTCGCCGGCGAAGGGCTGGTTCGCCTCGAAGTCCTCGCGCAGCGCGCCACAGATGGGCATGTGCTGGGCCGCCCAGTCCATCTTCCGGCGACCGGACTCGCGGGCAGACGTGACGTCTGCCAGTCGCTCCGAAATGGGTGAAGTCATACCGGGAGGGAGGGACAGAACGCCTAAAACGCTACCGAAGCGGTCTCAGCGGCCGTTGCCGTTGCCGTTCGCGTGGTCCGGCGGGCCGCTCTCGCCGTCGTCATCGTCGTCCTCGGTCGCCTCCTCGTCGTCTTCGGTTTCGGTCTCCTCGTCGTCGGTCTCGGTCTCCTCGTCGTCGGTCTCGGTCTCGTCTTCCTCGTCGTCGGCCTCGACGGTCTCTTCGTCTTCAGCGTCGGGTCCCTTGTCCTCGGGCGGACCCTGGGTCGGTGCCTTGTCGTTGCCGCGGTCCTCGGGCGGACCCTGCTCGCCCTGTGCGTTCGCCTTGTCCTCGGGCGGGCCCGCGTGGTCGGGCGCGTTGCCGGGGTTGTTCTGGGTCGCAAACGTCGCGACGTGGAACCCGATACCACCGTCGATGCCCGACTTCGCGAGCAGGTCCTGGACGAACCCGGAGACGCTCATCCCGAAGGACCGGTCCGTCTCGGTGGTCAGCGTCGCCGTCGTGGTCGCCCCCCCGCTGTCGGTGGTCGCGGTCACCTCGACATCGACGTCGAAATTGGGTTCGGGCAGGTCGACCGTGCCGTCCTCGCCGGTCGTGTAGTCACCCTCGCCGATGTAGATGTTGCCGTCGGTCGCTTCGACGGTGACATCTGCACCCTCGACGGGCTCGCCGTCGTCGGTGACAGTCACCGTCGCGCCGTCGTTCCCGGCCTGGGCGACGGAGACGGCGACGCCATCGTTACCGGCAGTCGTTGCGTCGTTGCCTGCCGTCGTGTCGTTTCCCGCGGCCGCCATCGCCGTGGCCGCGCCGGGCCCGAACGCGAACAGGAGCAATCCGACGGTCGACAGCAGTGCAAACAGTTTGGTATCCATCTCGTCTCTATCGTCGGTGGTACTGGGATTAAACCCCCAATCCCGTTCAGTCAGTTCACCAACAGTCCACGCCGAGAGAGACCGGTCCAGAACCGAAAAGAGCGTTCAACGGCCCTGAACGTTTATTTCTCACTCGGCCGCGCGCTCGACGAGGGCCGTCGCGTGCTCGCTGGCCCGTTCCCGGACGGCCGGTTCGTCGAAGACTTGAACCTCGCTATCACGCATGAGAACGGCACCGTCACACACCGTGTGGCGGACGTCCCCGCCGCGAGCGGCGTACGCGAGGTGCGAGACGAGGTCGTGAGCGGGCGTGAGATGCGGGGCCTGGAGGTCCAGAACCGCGAGGTCGGCGTTCCGGCCGGGTTCGAGTCGACCGCTGTCGAAGCCCAGCAGGTCAGCGCCGTTTGCCGTCGCCATCTCGACCACGGTGGCGGCGTCGACGGCGCTCGCGTCGTCGGCGGCGAGTTTCCCGATCATCGCGGCGTCGCGCATCTCGTCGAACAGGTCGAGGTCGTTGTTCGAGGCCGGGCCGTCGGTGCCGAGGCCGACGGTGACGCCGGCGTCGAGCAGGTCCTGGACCGGCGCCATCCCGCTGGCCAGCTTCATGTTCGATGCCGGGCAGTGGACGACGCCCGTGGCGGTGTCGGCGAGCAGGTCGATTTCGGTCTCGTCGACGTGGACGCAGTGGGCGAGGAAGGTATCGGGACCCAGCAGGCCGACGTCGTCAGCGTACTCGAGGGGGCGGACGCCGTGCTCGTCGACGAGGGGGTCGACCTCGTCGGTCGTCTCGTTGGCGTGGAGGTGGATGGCCATGCCCTCCTCGACCGCCTCGGGGACGTACTCGCGGAGGTAGTCCCCGCCGACGGTCGTGAGACTGTGGGGCTGGAAGGTGGTCCTGATGCGCCCGTCGGCCGCGCCGTCGAGGCGCCGCGCGGTCGCGAGACTCTCCTGCATGTCGGCGTGGGCCCCCGCGTCGTCCTTGGCGACCGTGACCGCCGTGAAACCCAGAACGGCACGCATCCCGGCCTGTTCGACGGCCTCGGCGATCTCGTCGACGTGGAAGTACATATCCGAGAGGGCCGTCGTCCCCGAGCGGATCATCTCGACCAGCCCCAGCGCCGCCCCGACGCGGACGTCCTCGGGGGTCAGTTCGGCCTCGACGGGCCAGATGTCCTCCTGGAGCCAGGCGTCGAGTGGCTTGTCGTCGGCGTAGCCCCGCAGGAGCGTCATCGCGACGTGGGTGTGAGCGTTGACCAGTCCCGGCACCACGAGGCCGCCGGTGGCGTCGAGCTCGTCGTCCCCCGCGAGTGTCCCGGGGTCGTCGATGGCGGCGATGTCGCCGCTGTCCTGGTCGAGCAGGAGGTCCGCGCGCTCGACGGACAGGTCCGGTCGGAGCACCTGTCCGCCGCTGACGAGGAGGTCTGTCATGTGCCGGGGTTGGTGGGCCGCTCTTAGTTCGGCCGGGTCCGCAGTCGGGAGTGCGACTGACGCGCACGTGTCATACTATCAGAAATATATTCGCGAGGAGTACGTAGGTGACGATGAACCCCCTCTCTATTGTTCTCGCGCTCGTCGTGGCGCTCGCGGGCTGTATCGGATTCTCCGCGCCCGCCGCCGAGACGCCAACCGTCGAGCCTCCGGCCCAGCCACCGACCGGGACCGACACACAGACGCCACGCCCGTCCGACACCGCGACGCCGGATGGGGCGAGGACGCCCGACGCGTTCGCGCTCGAGGTTGCCGTCGAGAGCGACGGCCCGTTCCACCTCACCGTCCACGCCGTCGCCCCGGAAAACACCGGTCTCCGCGTCTACTACGCGGACGACAGCAGCCGAACCTTCGCCGGGACGACGACGCCGGACGCGTTGCCGGCGGATACGCTCGACGGCGCGACCGGCGTCGAGCCGACGAGTCAGAGCGCGACGGTGTCGATCGGGAGCCCCGACGGGACCGGCGGCGTGGCCTTCTCGCACCCCGGCGGCACGTCGACGGTCCTCTATTCGGTGTCCGATGCCGACGGGGACCTGCTCGCGGCACGACTGGTCGAGTGCGACCCCGGGACGGTCAGCCGCCTGGACCTGGTCCTCGCCGACGGCCAGGTGGTGGCCTCGGGATACCAGTGTCTGCCCTGACGCGAGGGGAAAGACAGTTGCCCCGCGGGGTTCCACTCATCGTATGCGCATCGCCGTCCCCAACAAGGGCCGCTTGCACGACCCCGCCGAGAGCCTGCTCGAACGGGCCGGCCTCCACATCGTCGACGGGGCCGACCGACAGCTGTACGCCGACACCGTCGACCCGGACGTGACGGTGCTGTACGCCCGCGCCGCCGATATCCCGGAGTACGTCTCCGACGGGGCTGCCGACGTTGGCATCACCGGCCTCGACCAGGTCACCGAGGCCGACACCGGCAACCTCGAGGAACTCCTCGACCTCGAGTTCGGGAGCTGTCGCCTGGTGCTGGCCGCTCCGGAGGACGGTGACATCGAGACCGTCTACGATCTAGACGGGGGCACCGTCGCCACGGAGTTCCCGAACATCGCCCGGAACTACTTCGCCGAGCTCGACGTCGACGTCGACATCGCCGAAGTGTCGGGCGCGACGGAACTGACCCCGCACGTCGACATCGCCGACGGCATCATCGACATCACCTCGACCGGCACGACGCTGCGGATGAATCGCCTGGCCATCATCGACGAGGTGCTGCAGTCGTCGGTCCGCCTGTTCGCCCGCGAGGACGTCGCCGACGACGAGAAGGTCCAGCAGGTCCGGATGGCGCTGCACTCCGTGCTGTCGGCGGAGGGGAAACGGTACCTGATGATGAACGTCCCCGAGTCGTCGCTGGACGACGTAAAGGAGGTCCTGCCGGGGATGGGCGGCCCGACGGTGATGGACATCGCCGGCAAGGACGACGTGGCCGTCCACGCCGTGGTCGACGACAGCGACGTCTTCGAGACCATCAACGACCTCAAGCGGGTCGGCGCGAGCGACGTGCTGGTGACCGAGATCGAGCGCCTGGTGGAATAAGACCAGGTTGTTTTCGCGGTCCCTGGGACTGCACTGGAACGGGCGGCTGGTTTCGGACGAACGGGAGAAAACACGTGCCCGACAGCCGCCCAGGACAGTACCGTCGCCCTGCGTGAGGGCTTCGGGAGGGTCGACACTCACCCCTCGAGTCGCCACAGCAGCGCGGCGAACCCGACGCCGACGACCGGCAGGGCTGCGAGTGCGAGGAAGGTCCCCTGGACGTCGACGACGGTCAGGAGGTAGCCGGCGAGGGCGGCACCGGCGGCGCCGACGCCGAAGTTCGCTAGGTAGGTGTAGCCATAGGAGAGCCCGCGGTCGCCGGGCGGGCTGTACTCGGCGATAGTCGCCTGGTAGAGGGGCTGGACGGCAAAGAGGAGAAAGCCCAGCGCGACGCTCACCGCGAGGAGTGGCACGACCCCGGCTTGGGCGGCCGGGACGAACAGCGCCGAGACGACGGCGAGACCGCCAAAGAGCACGAGGAGGCCGACCTCGACCGGGATGCGGTCGGTGAGTTTCCCGCCGACGTACTGCCCGCCGATGCCGACGGTGAGCAGGCCGGCATAGAGGTAGGAAGCGAGATCGAACTTCTCGGCCAGCGGGCTCCCGGGCTCGAAGACCCGGACGTAGTCGGTGACCGGCGGGAGGAACCCGCCCAGGACGTCCGGCAAGAACGTGAGGATGCCCCGGTAGAACAGGCCGTTGCTCATCACGACCAGGAGGGCGACGGTGAAGCCGGCAGTGAACAGCGCCCGCGAGTTGGCCAGGAATCCGGCGAGGCCCGCCGGGGCGTCGTCGGGCGTGCCGCCGTCGGCGCTCACCGCGGCCGTCGCGTCGAACTCGACGGTCGTCGCGTACAGGACGGCCAGCCCCGCCGGGAGGACCAGCAGCGCCGTGACGAGTCGCCAGTCGAACGCGAGCAACAGGACGGCGGTCAGGAGCGGGCCCAGCGCGATGCCGGCGTTGCCGGCCATCCCGTGGTAGGCGAACCCGGAGCCGCGGTCCTGCACGCCCGTCGAGATGAGCGCGAGCCCCGACGGGTGGTAGACGCTGGCCGAGACCCCCCACAGGGCGAGCGCGAGCGCGATGGTCGGGATGCCCGGCGCGACGCTCAGCAGGAGGAAGGATCCGCCCATCCCGGCGAGACAGCCTGTGACGAGGCGGTTCGGTCCGAGGCGGTCTGCGAGGACGCCGCCGGGGAGCGCCCCGATGCCAAAGAGGGCGTAGCCGACGGCGACCACCGTCCCCAGGAGCGCCGTCGTCACGGGGAACTCGGTAAGCCAGACCACGACGAGGATGGGAATCGAGAGCTCGTAGGTGTGGACGAGCGCGTGGGCGACGCCGGTGAAGGTGACGATGGCGCGGTCGTTGCCGTTCATCTCAGATCAGCCCGAAGATGTTGTTGAGGGCAAAGCCCAGCACGGCGGCGAAGGCGAAGTGGAGCGCGACCAGCGGCGCCGTCGAACGCGTCGAGAGCCGGTAGACGGCGCTGACGGCGATGCCGTCGGCGACGATCGTGAGGACGACGACGACGAGGACGCCCAGGCTCGGCGAGACGACGCCGGCCTCGACCCCGAAGCGCTGCAGCAACAGGGAGACCACCGCGGGCAGGACGGCCGCCTTCGCGGCCAGCTGGCTGGGCACGTCGCCGATGAAGAACGTCGCCGCCAGGTGCAACGTCACCGCGTAGAACAGCCAGGTGATCAGCAGCGTCACGACGACGGCCAGCACCCCGCCACCGGTCAGACTCGGCGTCCCACCCTGGAGCATACCCGAGGTTCGGCGGGGGAGCGTTTGTGCGTTTTGTTCTGTCGACGGCGACCGACCGGGCACGGAGCAGTCGCTGGCCCGTCGCTGACGCCGGGGCGACCCGGGTCAGTCGAGCAGGCCCAGTTCCTCGAGGCGAGAGACGATCTTGTCGACGGCCTCCTTGGCGTCGTCGGGCTTCTTGCCGCCGGTGATGACGAGTTTTCCCGAGCCAAAGAGCAGCGCGACGACGTCGGGGTCGTCGAGGCGGTAGACCAGCCCGGGGAACTGCTCGGGCTCGTACTCGATGTTCTCCAGTCCCAGCCCGATCGCGATAGCGTTCAGGTTGAGGTTCCGACCGAGGTCCGCCGACGTGACGATGTTCTGGACGACGATCTCGGGGTCGTCGTCGACCTCGATGTTGAGGTCGCGCAGCTTGTCGAAGACGATGCGCAGACTCTGGTGGACGTCGTCGGTGGACTTCGCGCCGGTACAGACGATCTTGCCGGACCGGAAGATCAGCGCCGCGGATTTCGGGTCCTGTGTCCGATAGACGAGGCCGGGGAACTGTTCGGGGTCGTAGTCGGCACCCTCGAGGTCCATCGCCACGCTCTGAAGGTCGAGTTCCTGCCCGATTCCAGTCGAGGCGACGACGTTTTCGATGTTGATGGTCTCCTTGGGGTCAACCATATCTCGATTTAAATCACGTATTTAAGGTTTATAAAGGTTCATGGCGTGGACTGACACGTCGGCGGCCACACCAGTCATACCGCTGAGAGGAACCGTTTATATTCGCCCCCGACGGCACGGACCGGCACGCTGATAGCCGTCCGGACGGACAGTAGCGGCGTGTACGTGCTCGAACTCGGTGGGCAGGACGACGCGTTCGCACGGCGGGAGGCGGCGAGTGCGGCAAGCGCCGTCACACCGCTCGCGCCCGGCCTGGCGACGGCCCGCGGGGTCACCGACCGCGTCGCGTCGCTCGCCTACACGCATCGAGCCTGCGAGCTCGTGGGGACCGGCGACCCGGACGTCGAGAGCGCACAGACGGTGCTCGAGGCGGCGAGCGGCGACCGCTCGGGGACCGTCGCGGTGCGTGCCGTCGACGTCAGGGGGAGCACCGGCGTCGACACGCAGGCGGCCGAGCGGGCGCTGGGCGGGGTCCTCACCGACCGCGGGTTCGCCGTCGACCTGGAGACGCCCGACCACACACTCTACGCCTACTTCGCGGACCCCGCCGGTGACGAGGAGTCGGCCGCAGGCGAGGCCTGCTGTGCGCTGGGCTGGCTGGCCGTCGAGAGCCGCCGGGACTTCGGGAAGCGCCAGCCCACCGACCGGCCGTTCTTCCAGCCCGGGAGCATGGATCCGCTGGAGGCGCGTGCGCTGGTCAACCTCGCGGGCGCCCGGCCCGGCGCGACGGTGCTGGACCCGATGTGTGGCACCGGCGGCATCCTGCTCGAGGCGGGCCTCGTCGGCGCCCGGGTCGTCGGGAGCGACGCACAGGAAAAGATGGTGCGCGGGACCCGCGAGAACCTCCGCCACGGCCTCTTAGGTGTCGACGAGCCGGCCCGTTCGGGCCCGCGACCCGGGCGCTGGGACCTCCTCCGGGCCGACGCCGCGCGCCTGCCTCTCGTCGACGACGCCGTCGACGCCGTCGTCTTCGACGCGCCCTACGGCCGGCAGTCCCGCATCGAGGGCGATCTCGACCCCCTCGTTTCCGGTGCACTCGCCGAGGCGCGACGGGTCGCTGACCGCTGTGTCCTGGTCGCCGACCGCGAGTGGACGGCGGCCGCCGAGGCCGCCGGGTGGACGCTCACCCAGCTGTTCGAACGCCGCGTCCACCGGTCGCTGGTCCGTCACGTCCACCTGCTCGAGTGACCGTTCGTCCAGGTCCGGTGGACGTTCGTCCACGGTATGTGATATCGTAACAAGAGTTAAGAAGATTCGCGAACGAATATCGCCAAGGATGCCAACCTGGTCAGACCCAGCGCCATGTGACGACGACGAGCGACTCTTCGAGTGTCCCGACTGCGGGAAGCGCCTCTGTAGCGAACTCTCCGCAGTGACCTGCCAGAAGTGCGGGGCCGAGATGCAGAACCTGAGCGTCCCCCGCCCGGAATAGTCAGTCGGACAGCAGCGAGCGAATCCGTTCTGCGTCGCCGTCCATCCGGTCGAGCAGTGCCGCCACCCGTTCGGTCGTCGCCGCGTCGCCCGTGACGAGTACCATCCCCTCGTCGGGTTGCCCGTAGACGACGGCGCCGCCCGCGGGGACGGCGAGAATCGCCGGGAGCGCCGCCAGGTCCTCCTCGCCGTCGACGTGGACGAGCGTGGTCCCGTCGGTCTCGAGCGCGGTGACCAGCGCCGAGAGCAGGCCCCGCGTGAGCGTCGCCGGCGGGTTCTCGACGTCGACGCGGCGGTCGAACCCGGCGACAGCGGCCCGGACCGCCTCGTCTACCTCGGTGCGTTTGGTGCGCTCGTCGACGAAGGCGACGTCCGGGACCCGACCCGCCTCGAGCAGGTGGTAAGTGACGATGTCGCCGACGGCCACGAGCGGGTCGCCCGCGTCGGCCAGAAGCGTCTCAGCGTCGGTGTAGATCGAGCCGAACGGCTCTTTGAGTTCGCCTCGCAGGTCGTCCGGGAGTTCGAGGACGACGTCGGCCACGCTCAGCGGACCTTCAGCGCGTACTGGCCCGGTTCCGTGACCTCCATCTCGCGGGCGATCTCGGACTCGTCCGGGTGGGCGATGACGACATAGCCCGCCCAATCCTCGGTCAGCGACGTGCCGCCACAGGCCTCACACTGGCTCTCGACCTCGGCGCCCTGGACGCGGTGACAGTCGCGACAGACGAGTCGGTCCGCCATCAGGTATCACCGGCTTCCGCCGGGCTCTCGCGTTTCTCGCGGTCCTCCTGGAGCCAGCCGTGCTTGCCCAGCCCGACCTGCTTTGCCGTCAGGCCGATCTTGGAGTCCCGCGGGTTGCGCTCGTCGATGCTCTTGGTGACGATGCGGGCCCGGACGGCGTCGCCGACGCCCAGGGTCCGGTTGGACTCCCGCGAGGCCAGTTGCTGATTCTCCTCGTCGTACGCGAGGTACTCGTCGGATATCTGTGAGACGTGCAACAGCCCGTCGACGGGGCCGATGCCGACGAAGGCGCCGAAGTTGACGACCTCGACGACCTCGCCGTCGACGACCTCCTGCATCTGGGGGTCGAAGGTCAGGGCGTCGAACTCGGCCTCGTAGTAGACGCCGGGCTTGTTCGGCAGCACCGCTCCGTCGCCGATGTCGACGACGTCGATGACGGTGACGACGCTGCCGACGTCCTCGTCCATCCGTCCCTCGAGCTTGTCCTGCAGGAGCCGTTTGACCAGCTCCGGGCCGACGTCCGCCAGGTGTCGTGGCGGGACTTCTACCGTGTCGCGTAAGCGTACCCGTTTGTACATGTTATGGTTGAGTGATACTCAGTTTGTTCCGGCCCCTTAAACTAATTACTGGAACGCCCGCGTCGAGCAGGCGCCGTCTGAGGGGCTTGTCGTTCGTGACCGCGTGTGTCGCCGCGTCCCGCGTCGCCAGTTCCACCACCGCGTCGTCCGCGTAGTCCGCCTCGGTCTCGACCACGGAGACACGGTCGAGCAGGTCCCGACCGACCGACGCCGCCGTCGCCTCCATGCCGGCGCCGGCGGCCAGTGTCTCGAGTTCCGCGGCGACCGCATCGGGGACGACGTACTCGCCGTCGGCGGCGAGTCGGTCGAGTTCCTCGAAGATCCTGACGTCACATTCGACCGGCATCATCAGCGCGTTGGTGTCCAGCACTATCATCCCCGCAGCGTGCCGACGCCGATGAGCCGCCAGCGCGCGCCGACACGACGGTTGATGGCGATCTTCGCGCCCGCTTCGGCACAGACGGGGCGCTTCAGCGAGAGTTCACACTCGCCCTCGCGGGCGCTGGTGACCGCGCCGACCGTCGTTGCGGTACCGATGGTCAACATTAGCGGTTCGCCGGTCGAGATCTCCTCGACCTCGCCGCCGTCGTCGCCGACGATACGCTCGAGCAGGTCCACGTCCATCGTGAACTGCTCGTGGGTCGGCGGCAGCGTCCCCGGCGGGCCGGCGACCTGTCCCGCGAGTGCGTCGCCTTTCGTGATGGAGGGGTCCAGGCCGGTGCCCACGCCGAGCAGGCCGCCGGGCGTGACTTTGTCGACGAACTCGCCGCCAGACTGGAGCGACCGCACTGTCGTTGTGACCGGGCGCCACTCGGACTGGCCGCCCTCCTCGACCTCGCGGCCGGGGCGGAGTTCGATCTCGTCGTCGGCCTCCAGTTGCCCGCGGACGAGCGAGCCACCGAGGACGCCGCCCATGAGGTCCTCCCAGGTGGTGCCGGGCCGGTTGATGTCGAACGACCGAGCGACCATCATCCGGGCGTCGGCGTCCGGGTCGCGCTCTGGGGTGGGGATCTCGCGCTCGATAGCGTCGATGAGCAGGTCGATGTTGGCCTCCTGGCCGGCGCTGATGGGGACGATGGGGGCATCCTCGGCGACGGTGCCCGCGACGAACTCCTTGATCTGCTCGTAGTTCTGTTTCGCCCGCTCGGCGTCGACGAGGTCGACCTTGTTCTGGGCGATGACGATGTTGTCGATGCCGATGATGTCGAGCGCGCTGAGGTGCTCCTCGGTCTGGGCCTGCGGGACGGGTTCGGTCGCGGAGATGACCAGGACCGCACCGTCCATGATGGCCGCCCCGGAGAGCATCGTCGCCATCAGCGTCTCGTGTCCGGGGGCGTCGACGAACGACACCGTCCGGAGGTGCTCGGTGTCGACGTCGTGGTCCTCGCAGTGTTCCTCGACGGTGAACGCCTCCGGTTCCTCGGCCTCGGGACAGCGACGGAAGGTGGCGTCGGCGTAGCCGAGCCGGATAGAGATCCCGCGCTTCATCTCCTCGGAGTGCTGGTCGGTCCACTCGCCGGACAGGGCCTGGACGAGTGTCGTCTTGCCGTGGTCGACGTGGCCGACGAGTCCGATGTTCACCTCCGGTTGGTTGTTCGATGTCATTTCGGGAGTAATCTTGGTTGAGTTTCGCCACGTGCGCCTGATAAACCTACTGTTTGCGCCCGGAGAGCGGGGCTCTGGCCCGCGTCTGCGTGTGCCCGAACCTGTGCAGAAATCGACGGGCTCAGCCCCGCAGAAGGTTCATCACCTCGTCGGTGACGGCGCTCTCGACGGCGACCAGGAAGCGTTCGCCCGGCGTCAGCTCGGTTTCGGGGCCGCCGATGCGCTGGCCCTCGGCGTCGACGATGATGAGCGAGCCCCGTGGGAACCGGACCTCCGCGAGGGTCTTGCCGGCCGCGGGGGCGTCCGGTGCCACCTCGACCTCCAGGATCTCGACCTTGCCACCGACCTCCTCGATGCTGCGGACGCCGCCGCCGACCACTTCGTTGACCGCGACTCGCGCGGTGAGACTCGCCGTCGAGACGGTGCCGTCGACGTACTGCGGGTACAGTTCGTCGGGGTCGCCGTCGATGCGCATCACCGTGTGAAGGTCGGCCATGCGCTGGGCGGCCATGCAGATGGCGAAGTTCGTCGACTCGGAGTCGGTCAGCGCCGCGATGGCGTCACACCGGTCGGGCTGGGCCTGGCGCAACACGGCGGGTCGCGAGGCGTCGCCCTCGATGATGCTCGCGACGTACTCGGCGGCGACCCGCTCGCTCTGGTCGGGGTCGCGCTCGATGAGGACCACGTCGTGGCCCCGGTCGTCTAGCAGTTCCGCCGTCCGCAGTCCGACGTCGCCGCCGCCGGCGACGATGACGCGTAGTGATTCTGTCATGGGTTAGTCCTCCGTGGAGATGGTGACCTCGGGTTCGCTGATCTCGGGCTCGCCCGTCTCGGGTGGCTCGGGCATCCGGTCGCGCTCGCGCCGCGAGAGCGCGACGTAGACGACGGCGCCGAACGCGAGCCAACCGAGCGCCAGCAGCCACGTCGTCAGGTCGATGAACGCGCCCAGAAGCAGGTTCAACACGATGCCCAGGATGGGTGTCGCCGGGTAGTAGGGCACCTCGAAGGGCCGTCGCAGGTCGGGTTGCTGGCGGCGCAGGCGGATGACGCTCAGGTTGACGATGGTGAAGCCAAGCAGCGAGAACAGGCTGGCGAGGTTGCCGACGACGCGGATGGGTACGACGGCGACGGCGACGAGCATCACCACCGCCGAGACGACGATGGCCACGAACGGCGTCCCGAAGCGGTGGTGCAGCCGGCCCAGCCGACGGGGGAGCTGGGCCTCCCGACCCATCGCGAAGGCGACGCGGCTGGAACCGATGACGACGGCGTTGAGCGCGCTGATCGTCGAGAACACCGCACCGAAGGCGATGAGCGCCGCGCCGGTGCCGATGACCGGGAACGTCGGCATGAACCCCTCTGCGGCCTGGGCGATGGCAGTCTCGCCGGCCCCGGAGAGCCCCTCGGCGCCCAGCGTCCCCAGCGCGACGAAGACGACCAGCAGGTAGACGACGACCGTCGTCACGACCGAGAGGATGATGGCCCGCGGGATGTTGCGCTCGGGGTCCTCCACCTCCTCGGTTACCGTCGCGATGAGGTCGTAGCCCTGGAACGCGATGAACGTCAGTCCCATCGCCGGCAGGATGGTCAGGGGGTCCCCGCGCCGGAAGAACGGCTGGAACTCGCCGAGGTCGACGAACTGCAGGCCGAAGGCGACGAAGACGACGAGGATGAGTATCTTCACCAGCGTGATGACCGTCTCTGCGCTCCCGCTGGCGGCCGTCGAGACGGCGTTGAGCGTCACGAAGACGACGACCACCGTCGCCGCCCAGAAGAGGACGCCGCCGGGCAGGTCCACGCCGAAGATGTGGCCGAACTCGATGAAGTTCGACGAGAAGCCCAGCGCGTAGAGCGCTCCCGCTATCATGTAGGTGAACCACCGCGTCCACCCCATCACGAAGGCCACGGGCGCCGAGAACACCTCCCGGACGTACGCGTAGCCGCCGCCGTTGCGGGGAATCGCCGAGGCGAGTTCCGCGTAGGACAGCGCCGTGAACGTGGTGACGCCGCCGTTGAGCGCGAACACGGCGATGGCCGCTGGCCCGGCCGTCTCGACGGCCAGCCCCGTCAGCACGAAGATGCCCGCGCCGATCATCGCGCCGATGCCGACCATCGTCGCGTCGAGCAGGGTCAGGGTCGCGGCCGGCGACCGGTCGCCCGCGTGACTCACGAGCCGGCCTCCCGTCCCGGACGGCGGGCACTACCTGTCACGTGTGCACACCTGTCGAGGGCTTCTCGGACCATCGACATAAATTTCCCCCGGGCGCGCCGCTTTTGTCCCTGCCGCCCCTGGTCGTCCCCGTGCGAGAGTTCGGGTTCGAACTGGCGCTGTGTGCCCACTTAGAGCGTGCGGGCCACCTCGTGAGCCGCCAGCTGGGCGGGCACGTCCACGGCCGGCGCGTCCTCGACACCGTCGTCGTCGAACCCGGCCCCGGGTTCGCCGAGCGGGCGGCCATCACCCCCGAGCGCATCCCGACGGCGGCCATCGAGAGCGACGTGGGCCCCGGCCGGGCCCGCTACTGGAAGTCGGCCTTCGACTGCCACCCCGACCGGGCCGAGCGGGCCGTCGAACTCGCCGTCGAGCGTGGCTTCTTCGAGCGCGAGCGCCGCGGCGGCCGGACCTACGTCCGCCAGACGACGCGCTACCCGGACTGGGTCGGTTCCATCACGGCCGTCGAGAACAAGCCCGACCTCGACCGGCCGGGCGACCTGGAGGTACAGCTGCGGACCGACGTCTCGCTCGGCCTCGTCGACGAAGTCGTGCTGGCGACGGCCGACTACGTCACGGGCGCGCACCTCAACCGCATCCCCGAGGCGGTCGGCGTCTGGCGGTTCGACCCCGACAGTGGCGAGCACGAGGTCGTCCGCGAGGCGACGCCGCTATCGACCGACGACGGCGGCGTGGAACTGCTCGAAGAGCGCCCGCTCCGGACCGACATCAGGGTCGTCTCGGCGGCCGAGAAGGCCCGCGCCCGTCGCCGACTCGCCGAGCGCGCCTACGCGAAAGGGTGGCGGAGTTTCGACTACCCCGAGTGCGCGCAGTGTTCACCCGACGACGACGGCCTGCCCCACTGTGCCTGGAAGGGGCGGCCGGTGCGAGCGAGCGAGGAGTGTGGCCCGGACTGCGGGGGCTACGACCCCGGCGAGGGCCCAGCTGTCGACGGCGACGCCCTGCGCGCCGAGCGCACGCCCTGGGACCCCGACCCGGCGGGCCGGCGGCGCCGACAGAGCGGCCTGGACCGGTTTCGCTGAGTCAGCGGTCGCTGTCGGGCGGCCGGGCCGCCTCGTCGCGTGCCGGCGGGTCGTGCTCGCTGCGGGGTGGTCCGGCCGCTCCATCGCCCCCGCGCCGGGACGGCCCGTCGTCCCCCGAGTCCTCGACCAGGTCCGCGTGCGTGGTCCGGTCGCGGTAGGCAGCGGCCGACGCGAGCGCGACGACCACGCCGACGCCGGCGACGAGCGGCCAGTTGACCACGCCGGCGAAGAGCCACAGGCCGACGGCCGCGAGGGCGCTGCTGACCAGTGCCGCCCCCACCGTCTCGGCGACGCCGCGCGGGTCCATGTCCCCACTGGCCGCCCCGTCCTACAAAGTCCAGGTCGCCGGTCAGTTGCGAGAGTTCGATGGTGACCAGTCAACCGCCCTTCAGCCCCATCCGAAGCCGGATGGCCAGCCGTCGTGGGCGGGAATGAAAGGGGCCGTCCGCTCCGGTCGAGGGCTTTCTGACTCGACCCGAGTGGGGCTGAAGTGAACACGAGCGAGTCGACCACAACAAATTAATCCCCTACCGAGAACCGCTCGCCGTCGAGGGCGATGTCGTCGGCGAACGCGCGGTCGGCGGGGACGTAGTGGGCGGTGTGGACGATGCGGTAGTCGTCGGGGTCGATAGCCGCGGCGAAGTCCCGCGAGCCCCGCAGGGTCATGTGCTTGGTCCCGAAGGTCCGGGGGACGCCCGCGTCGTCGTGGTGGGCGCCGCCGGCGGGGTGGTACTCGCAGGCCTCGGGGTGGATGAGCCCCTCGACGAGTGCGAGGTCGGCGCCGGTCAGCGCCTCGCGGGACCGGTCGGGGATCTCGAAGCAGGTGTCCCCGGAGAGAGCGAGGACGGCGCCGGTCTCCGGTTCCGCGATGCGGAGGCCGTAACACAGGAGCGGCGGGTGCTCGACGGGGACGAGTGTCACCTCGAACCCGGCGGCGGTGAAGGACTCGTAGGGAGTCTGGGGGTAGACCGATATTTTGTCCAGGTAGTCGTAGCGACTCCGAACCCCCTCGGCGACACTCTCGCCGGTGACGGGGTCGGTCTCGTCGGCGGCGTAGACCGGCAGGTCGTCGAACAGACGGTAGGCGTTGCCCAGGCCGTCGAGGTGGTCGAAGTGGATGTGCGTGACGATGGCCGCGTCGGGGAGGGCGACGTCTTCGCGGAGGAACTGCTGGCGGAAGTCGGGGCTGACGTCGACGAGCAGCGACTCGCCGGTGGTCGCGTGCTCGACGTAGACCGAGAACCGCGACCGTTCGATGGCGTCTGGATCGAGGCCGCGCGCTCGCGCTTGCTCGCGCAGTTCCGGGTCGGGGTCGCGCGCCCGCTCGCAGGTGTCACAGTCACACGCGACCGTCGGCGTGCCCGTCGTATCGCCAGTGCCCAGTAGCGTGACCTCCATTGCCGTCCGCTCCGGGCGGGACGGGTGTAAGTCCCGCGCTTCCGCGTCACTCCTCGGAGACGATGTCGGCGGGGTCGAGACCCTGCATGCGGGCGGCCCTGGCGAGGATCTCGCTGGCGCGCTCGTCGGCGACGTCGTCGACGAGGCAGTCGATGAAGCCGGCGAGGAGCGATGGTTTGATGCGCAGGTCGACGAACTCGACCGTGCCGTCGGCGACGACGAGGTCGAGGTCCCACTCGCCCGCGTCGGGGTCGGTCATCCGCACGTCGACCCAGTCGTCGGCCGGGTCCTCCGGGGCAGTGAATACGTCTTCGTCCATACACCGGAGAAGTGACAGCGGGTAATAAGTACTCGCTACGTCGAGGGAGGGCACTTATCACCACCGGCCGAGAGCCACTCGATATGACTTTCGTCGTGCCGTTCGACGGGACAGCGGAGAGCGAGGCGGCGCTCGAGCGCGCCAGCGAGATCGGGGGCGCGATGGGCGAACCCGTCGTCGCCGTGACCGTCGTGCCCACCAGCGACGCCGCGTACGCCCGGGGGAAAGGGTGGCTCGAGGCCACCGAGGCGTTCGGCCTGGACACCATCGTCGAGCGGGTCTCGGCACAGGTCAGGGACATCGCACCCGACGCACGGTTCGAGTGCCTCGAGTCGAGCAGGGAGGCCACCAGCAACAGCATCGCCAAGCCGATACGGCGGTTCGCCAAGACCAGCGACGCCTCGATGGTGTTCATCGGCTCTGACAACACCGGCCGACTGACGACGACGCTGGGGAGCGTCGGCAACCGGATAAGTACGGACCGGGCCTACGACGTGGTCATCGTTCGCACCCACCCGCCCGGCCGCTGAGCGGGCCGGTCAGTGGTCGTGACCGTGGCTGTGGCCGCCGTCCGAGGCGGCGTCGGCCTCGTCGGAGAAGTCGCCGCCGGCGACCAGGGCGTCGTGGTCGCCGTCGATCATGTCCATGTTCTTGAGGTTGTCCCGCTCCTCGAAGTCGACGATGGCGTCCTCTAGGTCCTGCTGGGTGAGCGTCGTGCGCTCCTCGGTCAGCGCCTCGAGGACGGCCTCGCGCAGTACCAGGCGGAGGTCGCTGCCGGTCAGCCCCTCGGTCATGTCCGCGAGCTTCGTCGGTTCGAAGTCGAGGATGTCCATCTCGCGGGTGACGATTCGCAGGATGTCCGCGCGCATGTCCCGGTCGGGCTTTGGGAAGTTGACGATCTCGTCGAAGCGCCGCCAGGCCGCGGCGTCGAGCTGGTCGGGGTGGTTGGTCGCGCCGATGAGCAGCACCTCGTCCTGGATGAGCGAGATCTCGTCGATGCTCTTCAGCAGGGTGTTGACGGCGCGCTTGATGGCGGCGTGTTCGTCGGACGAGCGGGTCTTCGCGACGAAGTCGAACTCGTCCATGAAGAGGATACACGGCGAGAGCCGTTTGGCCACCTCGAAGACCTTCTCGACGTTCTTTGCGGTCTCGCCGAGGTACTGGCTCGTGATCATCGAGAGTTTGACCTCGACGAACGGGAGGTCGAGATCGTGGGCGAGCGCGCGGGCGACGCTCGTCTTGCCGGTGCCCGGCGGGCCGACAAAGAGGAGTTTGCCGATCTCGCGCAGGCCGATGCGGGCGAGGTAGTCGCGATGTTCGATGGCCTTGACGATCTTCTGTATCTCGCCTTCCTGGTCCCCCGTGAGGACGAGGTCGTTGAGCGTCATCTCGACTTCCTCGGGGCACGCACGTCCACGAGGTCCAGCATCGACTCGTCGTCCTCGTCGTCGGTGTCGAACGCCTCCTCGAGCATCGCGTCGATGAACGCGCGGTCGGCACGCGAGGGGCGGTTGTGGGCGCGGGCGGTCTCGTAGTCGACGCCCTCGATTTCATCCCCGTAGGCCGCGGCCAGCACGGGGTTCCGCTCGAGGCGGTCGGCGTCGACCCGGTCGAGGAACCACTGTTCGGCCATCTCGCGGTCGGTAAAGGAGATGCTCCCCGAGAAGTCGTCGCGGTCGGTGAACATCAGCCCAGAGATAGCGTCCCAGGGGCGTTCGACGCCGGTGGCCTCGCTCGCGGTCGTCGTGGTCGCCGAGAGGGGGCGCTCGATGGTCCCGTCGCTCCAGAACGCCGCCCGGTAGGCCGCCGGCAGGTCGTCGGGGTCGAGCTCCCGTCGCTCGGTGTAGAGTGTCGTCGTCAGGAGGAACTCGACGACGTCCAGTTCCGGATTGCTCATTCCCACAGACCTTGCAATCCGGGGGCAATAAGTGACTCGAAGAGACGCGACAGCGGGGCCCTCGTACTACGGACACCCGCGACCCGAGTGAAACTATATATGATTGATGTGTATATAATGGTCTATGGTATCGGATGGCGTCCTCACACGGTGGTATCGCAATCGCATCGGCACACCGACGACAGACGACGAGGTGTACGGGTACTGGCTGTTCGTGGTCGGGTTGGTCCTCGGGACGGTCGGGGTCGCGCTGTTCTACGCCGCCGCCCCACGCTCGGGACTGCGCGAAGTCGGCTACGTCCTCGGGGCGCTCGGATTCGCGTCGCTGTTCGTCGGGCCGACGCTCCGACTCCCGCTCTCACGACGCGCGCTGTTTGTCTCGTACGCTGGCGCAGTCGTCTGTTTGGTCGCGACGATATGGTTCACGACGATCTATCCGGCGGCGTGGAACGGACCGGAGGGCAACCCGGCGGTCACGCTGTACGTCGTCGGTCTGGCGCTGGCGGCCATCGGGGCGGTGCTGGCACCGCTGTTGACCGGGCGACAGGAAGAGTACGAGCGGGTCCACGAGGAAGCGGCCGCTGCGACCGAAGCGGCCGAGCAGTCGAACGAGCGGGCCCAACGGGCAAGCGAGCAGGCCGAGCAGTCGAACGAGCGTGCCGAGCAGGCGACCGAGCAGGCCGAGCGGACGGCCAGCGAGCGTGACGCGCTGGCCGAGGAACTGGCGGCGAGTGAATCCGAACGCGAATCGCTCTCGACGGCGCTCGACGCCACCGAGGCCGAGTTGGATGTCGCACAGGCGACTCTCGCCGCGGCGATGGACAGCAAGGGAACCTTCGAGATGTACGCCGACAAGGCCGGCAAGTATCGCTGGCGACTCCGCCACCGGAACGGCAACGTCATCGCCGACAGCGCGCAGGGGTACGCCTCGCGACAGAAAGCCATGCAAGGGCTCCGAAGCGTCCAGACGAACGCCGCCGGGGGCGCTGTCGTGTTCCTGGAGTCGGCCACCGAGGAGGACACAGCCGAGGACGTGCCCGAAGTCCCGGCCCCCGAGAGTCAGGGACGTTCGAACTGTTCGAGGACAACGCCGGCGAGTTCCGCTGGCGGCTCCGTCACGACAACGGAAACGTCATGGCCGACAGCGGAGAGGGATACGTCTCGAAGTCCAACGTCCGTCGGGCGCTGAAGAGCGTCCGGGCGCACGTGCCCGGAGCGGCCTACCTCAAGGTCGACCCCGTCGCCTTCGAGGTGTACGTGGACAGGGCCGGGCAGTACCGGTGGCGGCTCCTCCACAGGAACGGCGAGATTCTGGGCGACAGCGGCGAGGGGTACGCGACTCGGGCGAAAGCCCGACGGGCAGCTGAACTGGTCCGGTCCACCGCTCCGACCGCCGAAGTGGGCGAGGCGTTCGAGGTGTACGAGGACAACGCTGGCGAGTTCCGCTGGCGCCTGTTCGACGGCGAGGAGATTATCGCCGACAGCGGCGAGGGGTACACCGAACGCAACAAGGCGGTCCGCGCGGTCGAGCGCGTCCAGTCGTACGCGGCAGACGCCGACCTGCTGACGATCGGGAACGCCATCTTCGAGATATACGAGGACCGCGCCGAAGAGTGGCGCTGGCGACTCCGCCACCGCAACGGCGAGATTATCGCCGACAGCGGCGAGGGGTACCCCAAGCGAAGCAGAGCGGTCGCGGCCATCGAGCGGGTCAAGCGCCACGCGCCGGGTGCGGACCACCAGGAAGTGTAGGCCGGTCGCGCCCCGTTCGGCGAACGCTTATGCTTCGGAGCGACGAAGTCACAGTTATATGACAGTCGATTCCCTCGAGGCGGCCGGCATCACGGAGATGGACGACACGGACATCGAGGACTTCCTCTCGAGTCAGCGCTTCGGCGTGCTGGGCCTCCCGACGGGGGAGGCCCCGTACCTGGTGCCGATATCGTTCGGCTACGCGGACGGCGTGCTCTACTTCACCTTCATCGGCGGTCCGAAGAGCGAGAAGCGGGTCCTGATGACAGACGCCGAGCTGGCCACGTTCCTCGTCCTGGACGTCGCCTCGATGTTCAGCTGGGAGAGCGTGGCCCTGACCGGGCGGCCCGAACGCGTCCCGGAGTCCGAGTGGGAGGACCTGGCCGACGTCCTCGACGGAGTCTGGCGCCCGGAGGTGTTCGCGGCCGCCCTGGAGTCCGAGGAGATCGCCATCTTCCGGTTCGACGTCGAGGAGCGAAGCGGCATCAGGCACACGGGCCTCCCGGAGGGGTTCCGGAACGTCTGACCCGCGACAACGCCTCGCGCGCTGTCGGGAGTTTGTGAGGGTTTAACAGCGGCGGTGCCCTTGCAACAGGCATGCCAACACCCGTCATCGTCGGGGCGGTCCGGACACCGCAGGGGAAAGAGGACGGCGCGTTCGCCGACGTCCGCAGCGAGGACCTCTCGATACCGCTCGTGAACCAGTTGCTCACAGACACCGGCGTCGAACCGGCCGCGGTCGACGACCTGCTGTGGGGGTGTGCCCAGCAGCGTGGCGAACAGGGCAACAACCTGGCCCGTGTCGTCGCCCTGCTGTCCGAGCTGGGCGAGGACGTCCCCGGCGCGACCGTCAACCGCTGGTGTGCCTCCTCCGCGGAGGCGCTGATGCGGGCGGCCGACGCCGTCGCGGCCGGGCAGCGCGAGGTGCTCATCGCCGGCGGCGTCGAATCGATGTCCCGCGTGAAGATGGGTGAGAACACCCACAACGTCCACCCGGGTATCGCCGAGCACTACAACATCGGCGAGCTCAGCATGGGGATGACCGCCGAGAAGGTCGCCGACCAGAAGGGAGTCGACCGACAGCGCCAGGACGAGTACGCGCTGCGCAGTCACGAACGGGCGGCCGACGCGACGGACTCGGGCCGGTTCGCCGAGGAGATCGTCCCCATCGAGACCGACGCGGGCACCGTCGCCGAGGACGAGGGCATCCGCCGCGACACCACGCTCGAGAAACTCGCCTCGCTCCCGACCGTCTTCAAATCGGACGGGACGGTCACCCCCGGGAACGCCTCGCAGGTCTCCGACGGCGCGGCCGGACTGCTGGTCACGACCCGCGAGTTCGCCGAGGAACGCGACCTCGACGTCCTCGCGGAGGTCGGCGCCCACGAGGTCGTCGGCGTCGACCCGACGGTGATGGGCATCGGGCCGGTGCCCGCGGTGCGCAAACTGGGCGAGCGCGTCGGCCGCGACCCGTCGGAGTACGACCTGGTCGAACTGAACGAGGCCTTCGCCTCGCAGTGTCTCTACTGCAAGGACGAGCTAGGTTTCGACGACGAGGTCTTCAACGTCAACGGTGGCGCCATCGCCATCGGGCACCCGCTGGGGGCCTCCGGGGCCCGCCTGCCGGTGACGCTCGTCCACGAGATGAACCGCCGCGACG
This sequence comes from Haloarcula regularis, assembly GCF_029338315.1. Classification (GTDB taxonomy): domain Archaea; phylum Halobacteriota; class Halobacteria; order Halobacteriales; family Haloarculaceae; genus Haloarcula; species Haloarcula regularis. The sequence continues at coordinate 2,362,382 of NZ_CP119794.1, read as the reverse complement.
CCGAACTGGGCCTCGCCACCGAATGTGTCGGCTTCGGACAGGGCGCGGCTGTCGAGTTCCACCGGCCCTAGTATCCCGCGAGCGCAGCGAGCGGGATCACCGGCCCGAGCGAAGCGACGGGCCGGCCTTTTTCGCCCACGTTCGGTAGAGCGAAGCTCTACCGCAGCCCATCAGAAATCTCCGATTTCTGAGGACGTTTTTCGAGGAGTGGTCGCCGCAGGCGACCCGACGATGAAAAAGGTGGCAGGGCACGGCTATCGAGTTCCACGCATCCTGACCCGACGGGGGGACATCCTTCCAGGGCGGTTCGGGGGCCTTACTCGCCGCGTCGATACCAGAGCGACACCCGTCCGGCGGTGTCCGCCCCTGCCTGCCGGCGGCGCGGGCCCGGCAACGTCCGGCCCCGACTCCCATTACCCCGCTCATAACAATGACTACGGAGCGTCTATCGGTGAGTAATGAGCACCAACTGGCGCACCGCCGCCGGCGACGGGCCCGTCGCCGGCGGGGACCCCCTCCCCCAGGACGACTTCGCCGACGAGGTCCTCGTCGCCGAGGCCGAACCGACGGCGAACGGCCCGCCTCGGGTGCTCCTCTACCCGAAAGCGGCGCCGGCACACCGAGTGGCCGACCAGTGGGTGGCCGTCGACGCGGCCACGCTCGTCGACGTCGAGGCCGTAAGGTGACCCAGTTCCGGGTAACGGGGTGGTAACAATACAGCCGTTGAGCGACGGACCCTACATGGGCGCGGACCACTGGTACACGGTCGAGGGCGGACCGACGGCGGACCCGTCGGACGGCGTTTTGCCGGCAGTGGTCCGGACGCGCTCGGACGGGACCGACCGGTACATCTGTTACGACGACAGCCGCGGGGCGGCCGCGGACACGGCGTGGCTCTCGGTGGACGCCGACACGGCAGTCTCGCTGCTGGAGTGGCGCTGAGCCGTCGTATCCGTCCGCCACTTCGACCGCGCGGTGCCGGAGTGTCGAACTGGCCGAGGGGGAGTCGCTCTCAGTACGTGTCGACGTCGGTCCCGACCGAACAGACGTACTCGCCGGTCGCGACCTGCGGGAGGCGCCGCGAGCGCCAGAAGATGCCCGCCGAGTCGGCGGTAATTTCGGCTTTCGTCTCGCCGAAGACGTCGGTCACCTCGAACAGCGCCTGCCCGCGCGAGACCCGCTCGCCGAGGTCGACCTGGAAGTCCACGAGCCCGCCGACCGGCGAGCCGTACTGTTCGAAGCCGCTGGCGCGGGTCTGTGGCCGGGGCCGGCACTGCCCGTCGAGGAAGCCGTAGTAGCGCAGGACGTTGAACATCCCATCGACGCCGGCCCGGATGGAGTCCTCGTCCCAGCCGACGGCCCCGCCCAGTTCCGGGTCGATAGTGGGGACGCCGTCGTCCGGGGCCGTCCGGGCCAGCTGGCCGTCGGGGCCCTTCTGGTCTAAGATGTAGCCGCAACCGAACACGCGGGCGAGCTCGAGACACTCCTCGTGGAGGTGGTGGCGCGAGCCACAGCGGACCCGACACTCGTCTATCATCCGTGAGGTCGACCCCTGGTGGAGGTCGACGACCAGGTCGGCACTCACCGCCGCGTCGTAGGTGGCCGCGGCGATGCGTTCGCTCGAGGTGCCGTTTTCGTCGCCCGGGTAGGCCCGGTTCATCTTCGTGTCGTCGATGGGGTTGCGGTGCTCCGCGACCTGGAAGGCGTGGTAGTTGACGACGCCACAGACGAGAATCGTCCCCGAGACGTCGGCGGGGTCGAGTCGCGGGAGCAGTCGCCGGACGACGCCGACGCCGTTCAACTCGTCGCCGTCGCTCGCGGCCTGCACGTAGAGTCGCTTCCCGTCGGCGGCGCCGTTGACCACGGCGACCGGGAGACCTACGGGACTCCCGTCCCGCGTCTCCCCGACCGTCAGGCGCCCCGTGTCCACTTCGCCAGGCGCAGCACTGGCGGTGCCGAACGTTTCCATTGCGCCCACTTTCGTGACGGGCGTTTTTACTGGTTCGGATTTCGCTCATCCGGCCCGACGCGGACCGACGGCGTCATTTGGGTCGCGGCCGTACCGGCGCTCGTGTCAGACTCCGACGGACAGCGACAGAGCGGCAAGGCCGCCATGGTCGCGGCGCTGAACGTCCCCCGGAACGCGAAAGTCGGCTTCGCGGGCGCGCTGGTAGTGACCGCCGCGATATTCGGGCTCTTCGTCCTGCCGGGGACCCAGCGGCCGGCGTATCTCTACCTCGCGCTGGCGTTCGTCCTCGCGGCGTCGCTCGGGGGACTGTTGACGGTACTGTTGACCGTCGTCTCGGCGGTCAGACTCGCCCGGGCCGACGCCCCCTGACTACTGGCCGGCCAGGTCGGTCAGGCGCTCGGACCCCGAGCGGGTCCCCTTCGCGATGAGGACGTCTCCCGCCCGCAGCGGCGTCTCCGGCCCCGGCGAGACGACCCAGTCGGCGTCCTCGCGGCCGGTCCGGGCGCTCTCGCCGGCCCGCCGGATGGCGATGATGCGCATCCCCGTCGCCGTCTTCACTTCGGCGTCGCCGATGGTGGTGCCCGCGAGGGCGCTGTCGGCGGTGACCGTCGTCCGCACGATTATCTCGTCGGACTCCTGGACGGCCTCGGCGACGACCGGGTGGGTCGAGAGGCCCCGCATCACGCCCTCGCTTATCTCCTGGGCGGCGTCGGAGATGACCTCCGTCGACCGGGCCAGGTGGACCAGCCCCCGCAGCGAGACGGGGTCGTCGATGTCGGCGGCCGCCCGGAGCACCCACACCTCGAAGCGGGACTGCAGGGCGTCGACCTCCGCCTCCAGTTCCATGACCTCCTCGGCGACCTCCTGGCTGTCGAACAGCACCGCGCCGTAGGCCAGGTCGACGGCGAGCTCGCCCATGTCCTTCATGACGACGATGGAGTCGACGGCCCGCTCTAAGTCCTGTAGGCCCGCCGCCGGCGGGTCGGGCGGGTCGTAGTCGTCGCCGGTCGCCTCGCGGTAGATATCGGTCACGCCGCTTTCCGGCCCTCGAAAGAGCACCACGTCGTCGGCCTCGATGGCCGTCTCGCGGTCGGGGTTGAACAGCCACGTCCCCTGGCGCCGGATGGCGATGACGCGCACGCCCGTGTTCGTCTCTAAGTTCAGCGCACCCAGCGTCTCGCCGGCCAGCGGCGAGTCGGGGGCGACGGTCGCCCGGACCAGCGTCTCGACGGCCTCCGGCAGCGCCGCCCGCATGGACTCGGGCAGGCCGATGTCCTCTAAGACCACCTTCGCGATGTCGCCGGCGGCGTCGCTGATCTTCTCCGCGGCGCCGACCATCCCCAGCACCGGGGCCAGCGCCTCAGCGTCGTCGGTCGACCGACACGCCATCAGCATGCTCATCCGGGCGCGCATCTGGAGGACGTCCATCTTCGACTCCAGTTCCAGCACCTCGGCGGCCACGTCGTCGCTCCCGAGCAGCACCGCCGAGTACGAGAGGTCGATGAGCAGCTCCGCGGTGTCTTTCATCTCGGCCAGCACCGCCTTGACGCTGACCGGTTCGTACTCGACGGATACCGTCGGGTCCATGGCCGTCGGTTCGGCGCCGCCGAGGAAAAACGTTCCTCACCGCACGGGGTCGGGCCGGCTGTGACCCCGTCACGGACAGCCGGCGAAACCTTGACGTTCGGCAGTATCTGGCCACGAGAGGTGGACATTGTCGCAACAGCCCCCGACGCCACACGTGTGAGTGTGTGAGACGAAGGCGATGAAAGAAAATGTTTTTCCCGGCAGGTATGGTACCGTTCGGGTATGTCCGACGACCTCAAAAAAGGGCTCGAGGGAGTCCTCGTCGCCGAATCCGATCTGAGCATGATCGACGGCGACGTGGGCAAGCCGTCTACCGCGGGTACACCATCGAGGACCTCGCGAAGGGCGCCAGTTACGAAGAGGTGCTGTATCTGCTCTGGCACGGCCATCTCCCGGACGAGGCCGAACTGGCTGACTTCGAGGAGGCGATGGTGAGCGAGCGGGCCGTCGACGACGGACTGGTGGCGACGGTCCGCGAACTGGCCGAGTCCGGCGAGGAGCCGATGGCCGCGCTCCGGACGGCCGTCTCGATGCTCTCGGCGTACGACCCCGCACCCGAGGACGCCGAACCGACGGACGAGGCCGTCAACCTCGCGAAGGGGCGCCGCATCACGGCCAAGATCCCGACCATCCTCGCCGCCTTCGCCCGCATCAGGAACGACGAGGAGCCGGTCGAGCCCCGAGCGGACCTCGGTCACGCCGCGAACTTCCTCTACATGCTCAACGGCGAGGAACCCGACGACGTGCTGGCCGACGTCTTCGACCAGGCGCTCGTCCTCCACGCCGACCACGGCCTCAACGCCTCGACGTTCTCGGCGATGGTCACGGCCTCGACACTATCGGACGTCCACAGCTCCGTCACCTCAGCCATCGGCACACTGAAAGGCCCCCTCCACGGCGGCGCCAACCAGGACGTCATGGAGATGCTCAAAGAGGTCGACGACGCCGACCAGGACCCCCTCGAGTGGGTCCAGGCGGCGCTGGACGAGGGACGGCGCGTCTCCGGCTTCGGCCACCGCGTCTACAACGTCAAGGACCCGCGCGCGAAGATTCTCGGCGAGCGCTCGAAAGAGCTGGGCGAGGCCGCCGGGTCGCTGAAATGGTACGAGATGTCCACCACCATCGAGGACTACCTCATGGAGGAGAAGGGGCTGGCCCCCAACGTCGACTTCTACTCGGCCTCGACGTACTACCAGATGGGCATCCCCATCGACATCTACACCCCCATCTTCGCGATGTCCCGCGTCGGCGGCTGGGTCGCCCACGTGCTGGAGTACATCGAGGACAACCGCCTCATCCGCCCGCGTGCCCGTTATACCGGCCCCGACACGGACGAGACGACGTTCGTCCCGCTCGAGGAACGGTAAGCAGGAGTCGTCACCGGCCCGAGCGAAGCGACGGGCCGGGTTTTTCGCCCACGTTTTTCGAGGCGTGGTGTGCGAAGCGAAGCGAGCACACCCAACGACGAAAAAGGTGGAGGGCGAGCGGCTGATCCGCCCGCGTGCCCGTTATACCGGCCCCGACACGGACGAGACGACGTTCGTCCCGCTCGAGGAACGGTAGCCCGACGGTGTCGTACCCGCGGCACGTGACCGAACGCGAGTGCAACGAGCGTTCGGCTTTTTGGTCCAGATTTTTCGAGGCGGGTTCCCGCAGCGAGCCGACGGCTCGCGAGGAAACCCAACGACGAAAAAGGTGGAGGGCGAGCGGCTGATCCGCCCGCGTGCCCGTTATACCGGCCCCGACACGGACGAGACGACGTTCGTCCCGCTCGAGGAACGGTAGACGTCGAATCGGAGGGGTTCAGTCCCGCTACCCGAACAGGTCGGTAAAGCGGTCGACGCCCTCGTCGGTGCCCGCGATGACGAGTTGGTCCGTCGAGTCGATGTGGACGTCGGGCCCGAGGTCCGTCAGCACGTCGCCGTTGCGCTCGACGGCGATGACCGTACACCCCGTCCGCGAGCGGATGTCGGCCTCGCCCAGCGTCGTCTCGCCCAGTCGCTGCGGCGAGACGCGGACGATCTCGACCTGCTGGTCCATCGAGATGACGTCTTCCTCCTCTAAGATGGTCGAGGCGAGCATCCGTCCGCTGACCGTCGCCAGCGAGAGGACGTAGTCGGCGCCGGCGCGGTACATCTTCTTGACGTTGTTGGTCTCCTCGGCGCGGGCGATGACCTCCACGTCGGGGTCCAGGTCCCGGACGACGAGCGTCGCGAACTCCGTCTCGGTGTCCTGAGAGATAGCGAGGATGACCGTTCGGGCCTCGTCGATGCGGGCGGCCTGGAGCACCTCCGGTTCGGTGGCGTCGCCGACCACGTCGACGCCGGGCTTGTCCTCCCGGTCGAGGACGGTGTGGGGGACCCCGGTGGTGGTCAGCGCCGCGGTGACGGTCTGTCCTACCTCGCCGTAGCCGACGACGACGGTCTTGCCCCGCTTGAAGTCGTGGACCGACGACATCGTCATCTCCTTGAGCCGTTCGAGCTGTGACTCGGTCCCCGACGCCAGCAACACGGTGCTCCCGTCGAGTTCGGCGTCCGGCGAGGGTGGACTGACGAACTGCCCGCGGAACCAGGCGCCGATGACGTTGACGCCCGTTCGCTCGCGGATGCCGCTGTCCTCGAGCGTCGTCCCCACCAGGTCGCTCCCGCGGTGGATCGGGAGTTCGGCGATGTCGAAGTCCTCGCCCACCTCGATGGAGTCGCCCAGCGTCGTCGAGACGCCCGTCGTGACCTTGCTGGCGAGGCTCTCGCCGAGGATGCGACGGGGAGAGACGACGGCGTCGGCCCCCGCCAGGTCGTGGTACTTCGCGCGACTGGGCTCCTCGACGACGCTGACGGTCTGGACCGATTCGTCGACCTCGCGGGCCGTGAGGATGATGCTCGTGTTGACCTGGTCGGAGGCGTCGGCGACCAGCGAGCGCGCCGAGGAGAGGCAGGCCCCCCGGAGCCCATCGACCGACTGGGGGTCGGCGTGGATGACGTGGTACCCCTCGGCGTACAGCTCGTTCGCCCGGTCGCGGTCGGCCTCGACGATGACGTACGGGACGTCCCAGGTCTCGAGTTCGGTGACCAGCGTCTCCCCGCGGGGGGTAAATCGGCAGATGACGACGTGGTCCGACAGGTCCCTCGACACGCGTCGGCGCGGAGGTCGCCATCGCCTCCTCGAACAGCGGGAACAGCAACACCGGCAGCGCCAGGAAGATGAGCACGACGCCGGTGACGTCCATCACGATGACAAGCAGGCGCATCCCCGTGCTCTCCCAGGGCGAATCGGAGCCAAAGCCCGTGGTGGTGAACGTTTCGACGACGACCTGTAGCGAGTGGAGGAAGTCCCGGGGGTCCGACTCCCAGGCCGTCATCCCGTAGTCGTAGGCGACGGCGTAGGCGACGATGACGACCGCCAGCCCTGCGACGTAGTAGGCGGTCCGCCGCATCCAGGTGTCCATCTACCGGTACGTGGCCCAGTGGCGATAAAACAGTTCTGCCGCCGTCCCGCGATGTCGGTGCCCGTTCCCGCAGATCTAACACCTCCCGACGAGTAGGGCCGGGCATGCTCTCGTTCGAGGACGTGCTGGCGGCCCAGGACCGGGTGAGCCAGACGGCGCGCCACACACCGCTGGACTACTCGCACACCTTCTCTGCGATGACCGGCGCGGACGTCCACCTCAAGCTCGAGCTGTTCCAGCGCACGGGGTCGTTCAAGATCCGCGGGGCGACCAACCGCATCGCGACCCTCTCACCGGCGGAACGCGAGAACGGTGTCGTCACCGCCAGCGCGGGCAACCACGCCCAGGGGGTCGCCCTGGCCGCGACGCGCATCGGCGTCGACTCGAAGATCGTCATGCCCGAGCACGCGCCGGTCTCGAAGGTCAAGGCCACCCGCAGTTACGGCGGCGAGGTCGTTCTCGCGGGCCGGGACTACGACGCCGCGGCCGAGCGCGCCCACGAGATCGAGCGCGAGGAGGGCCGGACCTACATCCACGCCTTCGACGACGAGCAGGTCATGGCCGGCCAGGGGACCATCGGCCTCGAGATATACGACGACCTGCCCGAGATCGAGACGGTGGTCGTCCCCATCGGCGGCGGGGGCCTCATCAGCGGCGTCGCCACCGCGCTGAAGGGCAAGCGCGAGGACATCCGCGTCGTCGGCGTCCAGGCCGAGGGCGCCTCCAGCGTCGCCGAGTCGCTGCGCAAGGGGCGCCGGGTCCAGCGCAACGCCGTCGAGACCATCGCCGACGGCATCGCCACCCGGACCGTCGGCGAGAAGACCTTCGAGATCATCCAGGACCGCGTCGACGAGGTGGTGACCGTCACCGACCCCGAGATAGCGGTGGCGCTGACGACGCTGCTCGAGCGTTCGAAGACCCTCGCCGAGGGCGCCGGTGCCGTCGCGCTCGCCGCGGTCCTCGAGGAGACGTTCGACTACGACGACGGCGAGACCGTCGTCCCGGCGCTGTGTGGGGGCAACATCGACCTGAACATGCTGACCAACGTCGTCATGCGGGGCCTGGTCGAGACCGGGCGCTATCTCAAGCTGCGGACGGTCCTCAAGGACCGGCCCGGCGCGCTCGAGGAACTGGTCGAAATTATCTCGGCCCAGCGGGCCAACATCTACGCCATCGAGCACGACCGGACCAGTCGCGACGTGGCGATGAACGACGCCGAGGTGGAACTTGACCTCGAAACCCGGGGCCCCGAGCACGTCGAGACGCTGCTCTCGGCGCTTCGCGAGCACGGCTACGAGGTCGACGTGCTGGTCTGAGCCCGGCCCACTCGGGATTTATTAGCCAGGCGGTCCCCGCTCCGGTATGAGAGAGATCGTCAGTACCGACGAGGCGCCCGCCGCCGTCGGCGCGTACAGCCAGGCGACGACCACCGACGACCTCGTGTTCACCGCCGGCCAGATTCCGCTGACTCCCGACGGTGACCTGCTGGACGGGGCCGCCGTCGACGTCCAGACCGAACAGGCCCTGGAGAACGTCGCCGCCATCCTCGCCGAGGCGGACACCGACATGGACAGCGTCCTGAAGGTGACCGTGTTCCTGGCCGACATCGACGACTTCGACGCGATGAACGACACCTACGAGACGTTCTTCGACGACGAGCCGCCCGCCCGCTCGGCCGTCGCCGTCAAGGACCTCCCGAAGGGCGTCGCCGTCGAGATCGAGGCCGTGGCCGCCCGGTAGATGCGGCCGCGAACGAAATCCAGCCTGCTGTGGGGCGCCGTCGGCGGCCTCGCCTTCCTCGTCTTGCTCCAGGGCTACGAACTGCTCGCAGCGCGACCGCTCGCCCTCGGCGTGAAGTTCGGCGTCGCCGCACTGGTCGCGGCCGGCGCGACGGGCCTGACCTACCTGACGCAGGCCCGCCTGCCCGGAAACGAAAGTCCTTAACCACCCGCCGTCTGATGCTCGAGTGCGAGCCAGGATGGCCGAACGGTAAGGCGCACGCCTGGAAAGCGTGTTCCCTTTCGGGATTCTGGGTTCAAATCCCAGTCCTGGCGCTTCTCCCGCGAACAACGCCGACGAGCACCTTGTGTGCTCGTCACCCGCGAGCGGTGTGAACCACCGCAGTGGACTTTGAATCCCAGGAAATCGCAGCGCGAACGGAGTGAGCGATCGTCTTCCTCCGGTTCAAATTCCGGTCCCGACGGATCACCTTTTTTCTCGTCGGGTTGCCTCACGAGCCGTCGGCTCGCTGGGGGGACCCGCCTCGAAAACCGCGGTCGTGCCGATCGAAGCACGGCTCGGAAGACGAGCCCCGCGAGTCTTCCGGCGGCGAAAGCGACGAAATCGCCGCGCAGCGGCGATTCCGTGAAACCACTCGCTTCGCTTGCGGGAGAGACACGACAGCGAATATCCGTACTCAGACGACAGCAGATGGCATTTTTTGACTGTGTCGATGGATTACCGTCGGATCAATTGTCAAAAGCAAGAAGTATGAATCTGAAAGCTGGCGTGCACATGAACTGCAGCGGGTGAGACTCAGAAATGATGACAGTCAACACACTGAATAGTCTGTGTTCGTGTCGCTCTTATCATGGTCAGCGAGCAGCAGCTCGAGTCGTGGGCGACGGCCGCCGACGAGACCCCGGACGAGGTCGTAGACGAGGTGCCGGCAATCGCAGCCGAGACAGACCGGGCGGACGCGAGCGAGCGTAACCAGGCAATGCTCGCGCTCGCGCGCGTCGCACTCGCGCACCCGGACGCAGTCGCGGACGTCCGTCCGGCAGTGGTCGATCGCCTCTCGGACGCCCACGAAGTCGTCCGCCACAACGCGGCTCTGACGCTCGAACGCGTCGCGAGCGACCACCCCGACCGTCTGCTCGGAGCCCTCCACCCGATCGCGGGCCGACTCGGCGACACGGAGAGCGACGTCCGCAACAAGGCCGGTGACGTGTTGGAAGCCGTCGCCGAGACGCATCCGGAGGCGGTGGCGGACGCCGTCGAGACCGTATTGGCGGATCTGGCCGTTGACCTCGACGACGAGCCCGAGGCCCGGAACACCGCGACCGCGGGGTTCGTCGTCGCCGCGAAGGTGACACCGGGTGTCGTCGCCACCCACTGTGACGCCCTCGTCGGGCGGTTCGACGACGACCACGTCGGGCCTCGGTATCACGCGACGCTGGCGCTCAAGAGGGTCGCGACCCGTGATCCCGACGCTGTGAGCGAGCACGCGGCCGCGTTCGCGGGCCAGCTCGACGACGAGGACGAGGACGTCAGGGAACTGGCTGCCCACGCGCTCTCCGCTATCGCGGACGCGGACCCCGGGGCGGTTGCACCAGTGGCCGACGCGTTCGATCAGGCAGTCACGGACGACCACGACGAGACGCGGTACTACACCATCGATGCCCTGCGCGCGGTCGTCGCGGACCACCCAGATGCGGTCGCGTCTCACGCCGACGAACTCGTCGAGGCACTGGCGCTGGGGCCAGACTACGTCAGCGAAGTTGCCGCCGACACGCTGACCGACCTCGTCGGGGCCGACCGAGAGGCAGTCACGACAGCCCTGACGGACGCGGGTGTTGCCGTCGACGGAGACCCTGGAAGCACTGTCGCGTCGATCCGGCGGGGGGATACGACCGTCCCGGCCCACGAAGACGACGCTGATGGCGATAGCGCCCTGGAGGATGTCCTCGATGGCAGCCGGACGAGCATCGAATCGGTCATCGGCGCGGTCGGGGAAGTCATCGACGACGATCCGTCGGTCGGCGACGTGTCGGCGACGGCGGACTACGTCGCCGACGAGGCGGTCACCCTCGAAGACGGACGTGACGGCTGTGTCTACACCCGCGAGATCGGCATCAAGACCTGGAAGTGTCCTCACGAACGGAGAGAGGGGAGCGAGTTCTGTACGTTCCACGCACCCATAAGCGAAAAGGACGACGAGGTGGTCACGGAGGCGCTGCTGGAGACGCTGACGAGCGAGGGTCGTCGCAAGAAGGAACTCGTGGGAGCCAGATTCGGCGACGTGGACCTCTCGTTTGCCATTCTCGGGACGGGGGACAACTTCCCGATCGACCTGCGACACGCCCACGTCGAGGGGGACCTCTCGTGCCGGCGGTTGACCGTCAGCCAGCCCCTGAAGGCGGAGGGCCTGACCGTGACGGGGCGGACCGACTTCGAGATAGCGACCTTCGAGATGCTTGCCGACTTCGAGGACGCCGTCTTCGGGGCCGCGTCGTTCGGTGAAAGTACCTTCGAGGGGAACACCTACTTCGACGGCGGCCGCTTCGCGGGGGAGACGACGTTTTCCGGGGCGCGGTTCACCGAGAAGGCCGGGTTCGAGGGGACGACCGTGGAAGGAGCGGCGTCGTTCGGGAAGCTGACAGTCGAAGATACGCTCGACATGACCGACGCCACGTTCGAACAGGGCGTGAAACTGACCGGAACGAAGGCCCGCCGGCTCCACCTCCACGATGCGACGATCGGCGGGGACTGTAACGTCCGGTCGCTCACCACGACACAATCAGTCCGGGTCAGCGGCCTGGCGGTCAGCGGGGATTTCATCCTCGGGAAAGCGACCATCGAAAGTTCGATACAGGGCGACGAGATACGCATTGGCGGGGATTTCGACCTCACGAGTGCCCGCGTACGGGGGAACTTCCTGCTCGAAGAGCTACAGGTGGACGGCGATCTCACCGCCGTCGGGACCCAGGCGAGACGGGTCAGCGTGGACGGCGGGGTGGTCGGCGGCGACTGCGATCTCCAGGCGTTCCGTGCACAGGACATCTTTCGGCTCATGAACGTCGATATCGGAGGCGACTTCGACCTTCACAAGGCAACGTTCGAGAACGGCTTCCAGGCCGCGGGGACGAGTGTCGACGGCGACCTGAACGCATTTCGGCTGAGCGCCCCCGGGAACTTCCTCTTTGCCAACGGGGCGGTCGAGGGGGAGACGGAATTCAGCGAGTCCGTCTTCGAGCGGGGCGGTTCGTTCAGTGGGACGGCGTTCCGGGGCCCGGCCTCGTTTACCAGGACGACCTTCGCCCGGGTGATGTCCTTCGAGGAAGCCACGTTCCGGGCCCAGGCCACGTTCTCGACAGCCGAGTTCGAGGAGTCCGTTGATTTCACAGATACGACGTTCAGCCGGGGTGCAGACCTCAGGTGGGCGACCATCGAGCGAGGGGAGTTCACCCGGACGACGGCCGATGACGGCGTCATCGACCTCTCGGGAGCGAGGCTCGCGGGCGGGGTATCATGATCCCCGGAGGCGAGGGCGTCGTCTACGACTGTAGCGACACGACCATCGGCGATGTCACGTTGAGCGTCTTCAACGACACCGAGGCTGCAACGCTGTTCGAGCATTTCAGGTTCCTGAACACCACCTTCGACGGCTTCGATTTCGGCCCGTACAAGGAGGAGCTCTCGGCGGCCGGCTGGCAGATCCACACCGTTCTCGACGGCGCCGACATCGGAGCCGACAAGGCCGACTGGCTCGCGAACCTCGACCCCGCGGAACTCGACGACGAGCGCACGGGTTCGCTACTCGATGAGTTGCTCGACGGGTCGGGAGTCGGGGACGAGGTGATCGAACTCCTCGAGGAAGCGATCACCTACGACGATCCCGAGGAACTGCGCGACGAGTACGGGGACCTGTTTGACTTCGACGGTGGGACGCTCGACCCGGACCCCGGCGAACTCGAGAATACGTATCTCGGCGCCAAAAACGGCGCCGACCAGGTCGGCGACCGGAAAGCGGCGGCCGAGTTCTTTATCCAGGAGATGCACCACCGCCGGCACAAGAACGCGCGACTCGCCCTGACGGGTGAGGGACCGATAGAGCGGGTCACCGCGGCGGGCAAGTGGTTCGGCAACCGGCTTCTCCACTGGTCGTGTGGCTACGGCGAGCGACTCTGGCGCGTCGTCTACGTCTCGGTCGTCGCAATCGTCGTCTGGGGCCTGTTCTACGCGTTCCTCTCGCGAGGTGCCGCAGATCAGACGACCGGAATCACCACCACGGGCCTCGATGGTCCCGCGCAGTTGCTCACCCGGGAGGGACTCGTGATCCTGAGCAAGAACCTCTATTTCAGCGTCGTCACCTTCACGACGCTCGGGTACGGTGATATTCAGCCGGTCGGCCCCATCTCGCGGGCGCTCGCGAGCACCGAATCGTTCATCGGCGCGCTCCTCGTGGCGCTGGTCGTCTTCGTCATCGGCCGACGCGTCGCGTGGTGAACAGTCTCGTGGGTACGCCCCGCAACACTCGGCCGGCCCAAAATATAAAGTTATTAATATACCAGTTCCGCTCGCTACTCGCCGAGTGAGCACCACGCGAGATTCGCTCCCGTATGCAGCGCGGCCTCGACGAACTAACCAGATGTTTTCAGTACCGGCGTGTAAGATGCAGAGAGATATCGTCAGCACGATGTGAAATGCAAAAGCGTGAATATCGGAGTTTGTCGGAACCGACGACAGTCATCATACGTGTGACACACCGCGAGAGGTGGATACATTACAGGACAAGACTCCCGCGAACGAAACAATAAAAATGTATCAAAATAGATCTGTCATATGGCCTCGGAAGTGTTGTTGGAGAAGGATCCACGAGGGGCGGCAAATATAGCAGCAAACGCGACAAACCACGGCGAGATAAAAAAGAAGGAGAACAAAGTACGAAGTGGGAGACTTTGACGACGACACGTGGTATGCGACTTTCACTCGTGAACCGTTCGGATGTAAGATGAGGTACCCTTCGAAAGGTAGCAAAAAACAGGATAACGCCGTAGATAAGATGCGTGACGCTCTTTCTCCCTACGAAGTGTAATACCTCCTCGCCGACTTTCGGGTTCGTCTCCTCGAAGCCGTCGCGGTAGCAGGGCCAACCTAGCGAACCGGTATTTGTCAGTAACGGCGTGACCGATACAGAGAATCTTGTCACCACTCATATCGGAGGCGGAGATGGTATCTGGAACTCTCAGTAAGAATGGATGGACGATAGTCCGACGATGCGGACATCGGTCCAAATTGAACAAAATTAGACCGTAATCTATGTCTGTATGAAACGGAGTTGTGAAAGAAGAGTGGTATCGTAGTGTCCCAAGACCCCTTCGAAGAATTCAGTGTGCCAAATCTCATCGGCGGTCGTCAGGCCCTCTATGGGGGGATACTTGCCCACCTGGTTCTTGGAACGATCCATCTGTTGTTCCATGCTCACGAAACGGTGTTCCAGTCGCTATTCGAAGTATCAATCCTTATCGGTATACCAGCGGCGATGTTAGGGTTTCTACACCAGCGTAACGAGGATTTTACTAGCGACACGGATTATTGGCGCGGTGCAATCGGCGGATCTCTGGGAATGAGCGTAGCCTTCACACTCTATGGATTACATCTGCTTGACTCGCGGCTGTCGCCTGACGTCACCATGGAGGTCCTCACGGCTGCTGATGCCGCATTTATATTACTCATGGCCGCCAACACTGGTGGGGTCGCTGGGTTACTATTTGGCTGGCAGCAAGTGCGAGTTCGAAAACGGGCAGGACAAGTTGAGCGCGCGAAAGCGGCTGCCGAACTCTCGAATCGACACGAACAGCGGCTCCTGTTTCTCAATCGCATCCTTCGCCATCACGTGCTAAACGGGCTGACAGTCATTCTGGGAGCGGTCGAGGGGCTCAAGGATGGGAGTCCCCGGAACCGTCAACGGAGTATCGAGCTCATAGAAAATCGGAGCGAGCGAATGGCCGAGTACGTCGAGGATATCCGATCTGTGGTCACAACACTCGCCGGAGAGATACCAATTACGAACGTCAAATTGGCTGAAGTGCTGGAAGAGGAGGTCAGCGTTGCCAGGCGCATCTTTCCAGAAGCGGAATTTGATGTGAACGTCCCCGACGAGATGTACGTCAGAGGCAACGAGCTTACCGGCGTGGTTTTCGAAAACTTACTCGAAAACGCCGTCAAGCACAACGATTCCGACACGCCCAGGGTATGGAGCGACGTGACGGAAGATGAAGACGCGGTACGAGTGAGTATTGCGGATAACGGTCCCGGGATCTCGGATGAATACAAAACGGGATACTTCGAACGGGGGGAACACGGCCAGGATAGTCTCGGAGAGGGACTCGGCCTCTATTTGGCTGAAACGACCATGTCACTGAGCGACGGCGACATCTGGATTGAGGATAACGAGCCCCGGGGAACACGTGTGATATTGGAATTCCGGAAGGCTGATCGGGATATTGCTCACGGAGACGGCGCCAGTGGACAGAGAAAGACGGGTGCGGATTTGACGGAACCACCGACTGAGTGAGATTGGGGGATTTGCCCGGTGTGTACAACAACACCTGCGTCAACTACTCGACCCCTGTCAGGAACACCGTCCGAGATACAGAGCTCGGTTGCCACGGAGGCGTCCGGGTCCGGCCGGTCGGCTTTCACGACGGCGTAGCGCTCGTCCGTCCGAGACGGTGACGGCGGCCTCCACGAGGGAGTCGGCGACGTCCATGTGGGATGGATTCGCGCCCGGCCGAGAAACGTCCTCGGGTTCGAGCAGGGGGGCGGCTATAGCGTCTCGACGCACTCCCGGCAGTACCGGAACCCGCGCTCGTTGACCGTGCCGCAGTGGCCACAGCGCCACCCGCCCGACGGCACCGGGTCGCTGGGGTCGGCGTCTCCCGACCGCTGTTCACGCGCGTCGGGCACGCCCTCGCGCCAGCGCTCGCGTCCGTCGACGACGATACGGACCAGTACCGGGAGCGCCGCGGCGAGGGCCACCAGTGCCATGGCGGTGAGGACGACGACGTACACCTCCCCGAACGAGACCATGTGCACGTTACGTGCCGGGCGCGAGTAGTTCCTGTGGTCGCGTGGGCCGGCCCCACTCAGACGTGGCGGAAGAGCTCGAGCGTGTACCCGTCGGGGTCCTCGACGAACGCGGCTTCGGCGTCGGCGGCCTCGATCTCGGTCGGTTCGAGCACCGGCGCGGCGCCGGCCGAGAGCGCCCGCTCGTAGGCGGCCTCGACGTCGTCGACGGTGAACGCGACGTGGTCGACGTCGGCCCGCGACGGGGCGATGGGCGTCGTCCGGTCGGGGTCGTAGCGGAGCTGGATGTCGCCGTCGCCCTCGCCGCCGTCGGCCAGGTAGACGTTCTCGACGCCGTCCAGGGTGAACCGGTGGGTCTCCTCGAGGCCCAGCGCGCCGTAAAAATCCATCGCGCGGTCGAGGTCCGAGACACAGAGTGCGGTGTGTGCGAGGTCCATGCGGTGCGGTTCGAGGGCGGGTCGAAAGACAGTACCGGTCCGGCGAGCCAGGTAATCCGGCCCGTCGCCGCACCTTTGCCGCTCGAGTTACATGTCCGACGCAGGATGCGACGGGTCGAACCGACGACGCTCCTGCTCGAGTACACGCAGGACAAGGTCGCGGTCGTCGAACCGGATGGCACCTACACCTACGTCAACGGGGCCGTCGAGCACATACTGGGCTACGAACCGGAACGTCTGCTCGGCGAGAACGCCTTCGAGTATGTCCACCCAGACGACCGGGCGTCGGTCCACGAGCAGTTCGCGGCGCTGACCGGCGCCGACGTGGCCTTCGAGACGGACACGGCGACGTACCGCCATCGGGCGAGCGGGGCGACTGGGTGTGGCTCGAGAGTCGGATGGCGAACCTGGCGGATTCGGACCTCGGGGGCTACGTCGTCAGTTCGCGGGACATCACCGACCGCGTCGAGGCCGAGCGCGAGCGCCGTGAGACCCGCGACCGACTGGCGGAGCTCGCCGACGCGACAGACGACGTCCTGTGGGTGTTCGACAGCGACTGGTCGGAGCTATTGTTTTGTAATCCGGCCTACGAGAACCTCTTTGGCCGGCCCGTCGAGGAACTCGAGGGCGACCCGCGGAGCTTCCTCGAGGGCGTCTACCCGCCCGACCGCCCGGTGGCCCGCGAAGCGATGGAGCGGCTCTCGAACGGGGAACCGACCGACCAGGAGATACGCGTCAACCCGACGACCGGCTACAACCGCTGGGTCTGGGTCCAGGGCGAGCCGATACGGCAGGACGGGGAGGTCGTCCGCATCGCCGGGTTCACCCGCGACGTCACCCATCGGCGCCGCCGCGAGCGACAGCTGCTCGTCATCGACAACTTCCTGCGCCACAACATCCGCAACCAGCTGAACGTCGTCCTGGGCAACGTCGAGACGCTGGAGACAGACTCCGAGGCCGACGCCGCCGAGCGCACCGCGCTGATACGCCGGGCCGGCGAGACACTCCTCGAGACGGCCGAGAAACAGCGCGAGATCGTAGACATCCTGACCGAGCGGCCGCGGGCGGCGACGACGCACGTCGGCGACGTCGTCGAGGTGGCCGTCGCTTCCCTCCGGGACCGGTTCCCCGCGGCCGACATCCACGTAGACGTCGCCGACGCGACGGTCCGTGCCCCTTCAGAGCTCCAGTGTGCGGTAGCCGAACTCGTCGAGAACGCCATCTGCCACAGTCGCGGCGACGCCCCGAGGGTCGAGGTCACCGTCCGGACGCGTGGCGATCGAGTCGAGCTCGCCGTCTCGGACGACGGCCCACCGATACCGGCGCCGGACCGGCGCGTCCTGCTTGGCGACCACGAGATGACCCCGGTCGACCACAGCCGCGGCGTCGGGCTCTGGCTCGTCTACTGGGTGGTGGATATCGCGAACGGGCAGATCGACCACGAGCACGACGTGGACGGCAATACCGTCACCGTCACCTTACGGCGCGCCGAGTGAGCGAGGCGCGGGCAGGACATATTTAGTCCGACTGGTCGAGGGAGCTAGTATGGAGTACACGACGCTCGGCTCGACCGGCATCGAAGTCAGCAAGATCTGTCTCGGGTGCATGAGTTTCGGCAGCGGCCGCGAGTGGATGCTCGACGCCGAGGAGGGTCGCGAACTCGTCGAGCGGGCCATCGACCTCGGCATCAACTTCTTCGACACCGCCAACGTCTACTCGGCGGGCGAGAGCGAGGAGATACTCGGCGACGTGCTGGCCGACTACGACCGCGACCAGCAGGTCGTCGCGACGAAGGTCCGGTTCCCGGGGGCGACCGAGCACCGGAACGCGCGCGGGCTCTCCCGGAAGACCATCGAGCAGGAGCTGTCGAACTCGCTTTCCCGCCTGGAGATGGATACCGTCGACCTCTACCAGATCCACCGCTGGGACTACGACACGCCCATCGAGACGACGCTGCGGGCGCTGGACGACGCCGTCCGCCGCGGCCAGGTCCGCCACATCGGGGCCTCCTCGATGTGGGCCCACCAGTTCCAGGAGGCGCTGCACGTCAGCGACCGCGAGGGACTGGCCCGCTTCGAGACGATGCAGGACCTCTATCACCTGACCTACCGCGAGGAGGAACGCGAGATGTACCCGCTCTGTGAGAAAGAGAGCGTCGGCGTCCTCCCGTGGAGTCCGCTCGGTGCGGGCTACCTGACGCGCCCCCACGAGGAGTTCAAGACGACGAGCCGCGGGGTCCACGAGACCGAGAACGCGGAGGTCCCGTACCACGAGGGCCCGGGCAGCGAGGAGATAAACGAGCGGGTGCAGGAACTGGCGGCCGACTACGGCGTGACGATGGCCCAGATCGCGCTGGCCTGGCACTTCCAGAACGACAACGTCACCGCGCCCATCGTCGGGACCTCGAGCATCGAGCACCTCGAGGACGCGGTGGAGGCGCTGGAGGTCGACCTCTCGGCGTCGGACGTGGCGTATCTCGAGGCGCCCTACGAGCCGGTTGAAGTGTACGGGCACGAGTAGCGAGGGGCGCGAACGAACGCAGCGAGTGAGCGGCCCTCGTACGACGAGCGGGGAGCGACAGCGACCCGCGAGTAGCGAGACTCCGAGCACCGCGAGCAAATCTCGGAATGCGAGCCAGAAGCGAGCAGCCTACGCGTCCGCGCGGGCGTCGTCGAGCAGTGCCTGGACGTCGACCGGTTCGCCGCGCCGACTGCTCTCGATGGCCGCGAAGACGATGGCCATCGACTGGAGGTTGTCGTGGACGTTCGTCGCCATCGGTTCGCCGCCGTCGAGCCAGTCACAGAACTGCTCGACGAGCCAGGCGTTGCCCCAGGTCGCTCGGTCCGCGAGGGGGACCGGGAGGCCGTCGCCGTCGGCGTCCTCGGAGTCGCCATCGGCCGCCTCCGGGTCGCCGCCGTCCGAGGCCGTGGCCTCGGCTCCCTCGTCGGCCTCGTCGCTCGCGTCGTGGGGCCGGTAGGGGTAGCGGCGCACCTCGCGGCGGTCGAGCACGACCGTCTCGTCGCGACACTCGGCGCGGAACATCTCGTTGCCCCAGCCGTTGCGCTCGGTGGCGTTGGCGTAGCTGCCCTCGTAGATCGCGCGCGTGTCGTCGGCGAAGGTCAGCGTGACGAACCCGGTGCTGTGGCCGGCGTAGTCGGCCCACTCGGGCGTCCACGTCTCGGCGTAGACCCGCTCACAGGGGGCGTCCGCGAGCGAGGCGAGGATGTCGAGGTGGTGGACCGCGCCGTCGAGCAGGAGGAGGTCGTCCATCTCGTAGACGTACGGCGAGTAGTAGCCGCGCTTGCGGACGGCGCCGGCGAACCGGCCCGCGAGGTAGTCGATGGGGCCGGCCGAGCCGTCCCTGACCGCCCGACGGAAGGTGGTCTTGTCGCGGTCGAAGCGGTGGCTCATCGTGATGCCCATCTTCGCGTCGGCGTCGGCGACCTTCCGGGCGATGCGGACCGACGCCTCGAGGGTGTCGGCGATGGGTTTCTCCGAGAGGATGTCACAGCCGTGCTCGAGCGCGGTGTCGACGACGACCTCGTGGGCGCCCGGCGGGGTGACGACCGTGACGAAGTCGGCGTCGCGCTCGGTGAGGGCGGTATCGAGGTCGGTGTAACAGCGCGACGGCGGGAGACCGAGGTGCTCCTCGGCGCGTTCGAGTCGGTCGGGGTCGGTGTCGACGGCGGCGGCCACCTCGATGCGGCCGGCCTCGACGTTCGGCGGGAGGACGTCCTCGACCCAGTGGGTTCCCTGCCCACCCAGGCCGACGTGGACCAGTCGGTGTGTCATGGGGGCGTTACCGGACTCGCGGGTAAATATCGCACTATTCGGCGTCGGGGAACTCGACCGCCCGTTGCAGGCCGTCCTCGGCGACGAACACCTCGCCGTCGAACACCTCGGCGGCCTCGGCCCCAAGCTGGTCGGCCTGTCCGGCGTACCGCGTCGAAACGTGGGTCAGCGCCAGCGTCGAGACACCGGCCTGCCGGGCGACGTCGGCGGCCTCCGCGGCCGTCGAGTGGGCCGTCGCCTGCGCGCGGTCGGCCCGGTCCTGGGCGAAGGTGGCGTCGTGGATGAGGAGGTCGGCGTCCTCGCTGGCGTCGACGACGCTGTCGGTCGGGAGTGTATCGCCGGTGTAGACCAGCGTCCGCCCGGGGCGAGGTGGGCCGACGACCTCCTCGGGCTGGACGGTCCGGCCGTCGTGTTCGACCGGTTCGCCGCGGTGGAGCTTCGAGTACTTGGGCCCCGGCGAGATGCCCAGTTCCTCCTCGGCTTTCTCGCGGTCGAAGCGGCCCTTCCGGTCGGCCTCCTCGAGGACATAGCCCACGGAGGGACAGCGGTGGCGGGTCGCGATGGCCCGGACCTCGTAGTCATCGCGCGCGAGTGCCACGTCGCCGGCCGACACCTCGTTGATGCGGACCGGGTACGACGGCGACGCGCCGTTGGCCTCGATGAGTTGCCGGATGTTCCCGCGCGTGCCGGCGGGCGTGTGGATGGCTATCGGCGCGTCCCGTTCGTTGAAGTCCCACGTCTGCAGGAGGCCGGGAATCCCCAGGACGTGGTCGCCATGCAGGTGGGTGACAAACAGGTGCTCGACGGCGAACCCGGTCCCGTAGCGCATCATCTGGCGCTGGGTCCCCTCCCCGCAGTCGAACAGGAGGTAGTCGCCCTCCCGGTTGACGAAGACGCTGCTGGTGTTTCGCTGGGTCGTCGGAATCGCCCCACTCGTCCCGAGGAACGTCACGCGCATCTCGTCTGCCCGTCGGCCACCGACGGGTAAACGCGTGTCGGATGCCCGCGCCGGAACCAGCAAGTTCTGCGATACCCCCCGGTTGCACTGTTTATTGGGTACTGCTTCGCCCGTGAACGGCAGCCCCCTATTATAACAGACGGGGGTACCACAGGGCAGCGCGTCACGGCCGCTTCGGGGAGAGCCCGGACTTTCCGTTCATGGGGGGTTCCTTCCGTTCCGAACGGCCGGCCCGGTTTACTTTGGCCCAGTGTCCTCCCGGCCGCAGGCAACTGAGAGCAGATGCTACGGACCCAGACCGCCGGAAGCCCGGTTCATTCGGCGACAAATGATTGCTTTGTCCTGGATAGTGACAGATTTGTCTACAGTTTGGCCGTCCTTCTCGGCTGAACGGTAGGCCCGCTTTATGTCACGTTCGCTCTATCGAACGTTCGTACTGTCGGGTCTCCGACACCCGGGCAGTGACAACCACACAATGAATCGAAAGGTACTCGCGCTCTCCCTCGTCGTCGTCACCGTCGGCGCCATCGCCTTCCAGGTCGGTGGCGTCGCAGCCCAGCAAGACGGCAGTGGGAATCAACCGACAGCATCGGGACTCACAGTAACAGAACTGACGGCACCGGCGAGCGCCACACCGGGCGACAACGTGACGGTGCTCGCGACAGTGTCGAACCCCACCGACGAGCGACAGACCGAGTCGGTCGAATTCCGCTTTGCCGGGAGCGTCGTCGACCGGCAGCTCGTCTCGGTCGCCGCGGGCGAGACACAGACGGTCCGGCTCTCGGCCGCCACGGCGGGCATCGAGGCCGGCACCTACGTCCACGGTGTCTTCACGGAGACAGACGGTCAGATGGCAGAGATAACCCTCTCGCAGTCCTACACACTCGATGACCTGGATGCTCCGTCCTCGGTCACCCAGGGTGAGACCGTCGTCGTCAACGCCACCGTGTCGAACCCCAACGAGTTCCAGACCACACAGCCCGTCGAGTTCAGACTGGCCGGCGACCTCGTCGCCAGCGAGTCGGTGACGCTCAACGGCAGCGAGACGACCACCGTGACCTTCGAGGTCCCGACCGACGACGTCGACCCGGGAACCTACGTCCACAGCGTGTTCACACGCGACGACGGTGCGTTCTCGGAGCTCGAGATCACCGAGGGGATGACCGAGACGCCGACGGAGACTGAGACGCCGACCGAGACCGAGACACCGACGGAGACCGAGACGGAAACGGCAACCGAGACTGCGACTTCAACCGAGACCGAAACCGAGACCGAAATGGCAACAGAAACCGAGACCTGACTGCGGCGTCGGCCCCTGCCGACCCCTGTCATCCGTTCACATTTTTAACGGTGCCCGTCGTAGCCGCGTCCATGAAGTTCGTCATCGTCGGCTACGGCCGCGTCGGAACCCGGACCGCGAGAATCCTCAAGAGCGAAGGGCACGACGTCACCATCGTCGAGCGTGACCACGAGAAGGTCGACAGAGCCAGGGAGGCCGGGTTCGAGGCCATCCAGGGCGACGGCAACGACGAGTCCCTGCTGGTCGAGGCAGGCATCGAGACGGCCGACGCAATCGGCGGGCTCACGGGCGACCTGAACGTGAACTTCACCGCCTGTATGGTCGGCCGCGAGTACGGCTGTCGGACGGTCCTGCGTATCGACGCCGACTACCGCGAGGAGATCTACGAGAAGTACGCCGCGGACGTCGACGAGATAATCTACCCCGAGCGACTGGGGCCGCCGGCGCGAAGACGGCGCTGCTCGGCGGGGACTTCAACGTCCTCGCGGACCTGACCGAACAGCTCTCCGTCGCGAGCGTCACCGTCCCCGACGGGTCGCCGGTCATCGGCAAGCGCGTCGTCGAGGTCGACCTGCCCGGTGACGCTCACATCTACGCCCACGGCCGCAGTCACGAACCGATGAGCATCCCGCTCCCACAGACGGTCATCGAGGCCGGCGACAGCGTCGCCATCATGAGCACGCCCGACGAGCTCGAGGCCGTACGCGCGTCGCTGCGCGGCGAGGCGTCTGCCTGAGAGATACCGGAACCCAGAAAGGGGGGATGGGTTTCGGTGTCCGGGCGCGCCGTTCGGGAGGATGGGAAATCGAGGCCGTCAGAGCGCGCCCGTACTGAGGCGAGACCACGGCCGAATATAAACACCCGTCAGACGCACGACCGACGCGCGGCGGACAGTCACGGGGCGGCTTTTTCCCGGCGCGTGTCGTCTGTGGGGTATGACCTGGAGCGAGCTGTTCGAGCGCGCAGCGGAGTACGAGACGAGCGTCGAGGCCGTCCGCGAGGCGCTCGAGACCCACCGTGGCGATGCCTGAGGCGTCGCCCGCCCGCGTCGTCGCGGACGCGGACGTGCTGGCGGCAGACCTGCTGTGTGGCGACGAGTCCGGCAACGCCGCCCGGGCGGCGCTCGACCACGTCCGCCGGCACTCCTGGATGGAACTGGTCGCCAGCGACCCTGCTCGAGGACGCCCGGACAGTCGTCGAATCGCTCGCCGACGCGACGCTGGCCGCGGACTGGCGCGAGCGCATCGGGCGCGAGCGGGCGGCCGTCGAGCATCCGCCGGGCGACCACCCGGCGCTCGCCTCGGCCTACCGCGGCGGTGCTGCCCACCTGCTCACCTACGACGAGGGGCTCAGAAGTGCGAAGACGGGCGCCTCGCTGCAGTCACACATGTCCCTGAGCGTCCGGCCACCCGACGCCTTCGCCCGCCTGTTCGACCCCGAAGCCCTGTACGAGGCGGTCGAAGGGGGTACCTACCCCGGGCCGGACCGGGACCCGCGCGTCTAGTCCGAGACACCGGGCGCGACCGTCGCGTCCGTCGCGGGTCGCTCCTGGCCACGCGCGTCGACCTCGAACTGCGCGAGGAGGTCCTGCAGTTCGTCGGTCCGACGCGCCACCGACGACACCTCCTCGGAGACCTCGGTGATGGTCGCGGTCTGCTCTTGGGTGGCGGCCGCGACCGATTCGGCCTCCTTGCTGGTCTGTTCGCTCACGGTCGCCACCTCGTCGACCATCGCGACGACCTCCTGGGTCGTCTCTGCCTGCTCGCTGGTCGCGCCGGAGATCTCCTGGATGGCGTCGTTGACCTCGCCCAGGACGTCCACGATGTCCTCGAAGTCCCGCAGCGCCCTCGATTGTGTCCGTGCTCTCGGAGACGCGCTCGTTCATGTCCTCGACGTCGGTGACCGTCTGCGTGGCCTCGTCCTGGACGGCCTGGATGCGGTCGGAGATGTCGGCGGCGGCGTCGCGGGTCTCCTCGGCAAGGGCCTTTACCTCGTCTGCGACGACGGCGAAGCCGTCACCGGAGGCGTCGGCGCGGGCGGCCTCGATGGAGGCGTTCAGCGCGAGCATGTTGGTCTGCTCTGCGACCTCGGTGATGACGTCGACGATCTCGTCGATCTCGCCGACCTCGTCGACGAGTCCCTCGACCGCGCTGGCGATCTCGCCGATTCGGGCCTCCATCTCGTCGAGTTCGTCGATGGCGACGGCGGCCTCCTCCCGCCCACTCCGTCCCCGCTCGGCGGCCTGCTGGGCGGTCTGGGCCGCGTCGTCGGCGGTCGCGGCGATCTCCTCGACGGTCGCGGAGAGGGTGTTCATCTCCGAGGCGACGTCGTCGTGGCGGTCGGACTGCTGGCTCGCCCCCGCGGAGATGTCCTGTATCGACCGGGCGACCTCGTCGCTGGCGCGGTCGATCTCCTCGACGCTCTCGACGAAGCGGTCGGTCGTCTCGGAGACCTCCTCGGCGAAGGCAGTCACCTCGCCGACCGTCTCACCCAGCGTCGTCACGAGGTCGTTGTAGTTCTCGACGACCGCCTGAAACAGCTCGTCGTCGACGTCGCCGTCGAAGTCGTCGTCGAGCGTGGCGGTGAGGTCGCCCTCCTTCGCGCGCTCGGCCGCCTCCGCGAAGGCCGTCACGAGATCCCGCAGCGCCTGTGAGCGTGCCTCCAGGTCGTCGGTCATCGCCTGGAGTTCTGTCGTGTAGTCGTCGAGACTGGCGGCCATCCGCTCGAGCGACCGCCCGAAGTTCCCGGGGACGTCCTCGTCTAAGACGTCGGCGTCGAACTCCTGGCGGGAGAGGGCGTCGGCCTGCCGCGAGACCGTCTCGAGGTGGGACTGCATCGACGCGAACGAGGCCGTGAGACTCGCCACCTCGTCGTCCCGTTCGCTGTCGGGGACGTCGACGTCGATCTCGCCGGCGGCGATCTGGGCAGCGGCCTCGTCCAGCGCCACGATGGGGCGGACGAAGTCCTCGCGTGTGATAAAGACCGTGTTCACGAACGCCAGGGCTGCACCAGAGAGGAGGACGGCGGTGAGGACGAGCTGGAGCGTCCCCGACAGCGTGAACGTGACGGCCGCGAGTGCGATGGAGACGCCGAGCTGGATGCCGACGGCGGCCAGCACCTTGCGTTTGATAGAGCCCGAGACGCCGATAAGGTCCATCGAGGTCCGTATCAGCCCCTTGTACGTGTCGATGGGGTCGAGTGGCATATGGACGTATTACCACCGACTCCCCTTTCAATGACCCGGCCTCTTTGCAGAATATGATAACCAGTCCGGCCGTGAGGGCGCCGTGGCGGAGTCGACCCCGACCCGCTCACCGGTCGCTGTTGACCCAGTGGGCCACCCGCCGGACCAGCGGCCGGGGGCTCAGACGCCCCAGCAGGTCGACGGCCCGCATCGCCCTGCTCGGGACGACGACGGTCTCGCCGTCCATCAGGCCCTCGTAGGCGGCCGCGGCGACGGCTTCCGGGGTGTTCGAGGCACGGGACCCGACGCTGGAGTCGCCCATCCCGGCGCGGGACTGGAACTCCGTGTCGACGGGGCCGGGACAGACCAGCGTCACGTCGACCGGCGTCTCGCGCAGCTCCTCGGCGATGGCCTCGGTGAAGCTGTTGACGTAGGCCTTGCTGGCGTAGTAGCCCGCCATCTGCGGGCCGGGCTGGAAGCCCGCGACGGAGCCGACGTTCAGTACTTGCCCGCCGTCGGCGAAGTCCCCGAGGAACAGGCGGGTCAGTTCGACGGGGAGGACGACGTTCAGGTGGAGCTGGGTGCGCTCGGCGCCCAGATCGCTCTCGCGGAAGGGGCCGTAGGTCCCGACCCCGACGTTGTTGACCAGAACCTCGACGTCGAGCCCGCGGCCCCGGACGGTCTCGTAGAGATCCCTGGCGGCCCCGTTCCGGTCTAAGTCCATCGTGATGGGTGTCACGGCCACGCCGTGGTCGCGTTCGAGGTCGCTGGCGAGCGACTCCAGGCGGTCCTCGCGGCGGGCGACGGGGACGACGTCGTGGCCGTGGCTCGCGAACTCTCGGGCCAGCGCCGCGCCGATACCCGCCGACGCGCCGGTGACGAGTGCGGTCCCGCGCCCACTCATTCGCCGGTCTCGCGGCCGGCGTACCACTCGGCGAACTTCGCCAGCGCCCGGCCGCGGTGGGAGATGGCGTTTTTCTCCTCGGTGCTCATCTCGGCGAAGGTGGTCCCGTCGTGTTCGAAGATAGGGTCGAAGCCGAACCCACCGTCGCCACGCGGCGCGACGATCTCCCCGGGGACCCACCCCTCGAACAGCTTGACCGGCAGTCGCCCTCGCGGACCTGTTCGTCGGTCGTCGCCGTGTCGCGCTCGGCGGCCGCGAGGTCCTGCCCTCGCCGGTCGGTGGTATCGACCGGCTCCGGGGTCGCCTCGAACGGCCCGCCGTCGCAGTAAGCGATGACCGTCTTGAACGCCGCCGAGCGGTCGGCTTCGGGTTCGGTCATGCGCCAGACGCGCTCGACGCCGACGGTGTCCTCCACGTACGAAGAGTACGGGCCGGGGAAGCCGTCGAAGGCGTCGATGAACAGACCGGCGTCGTCGACGATGACCGGGCCGTCGGCCGCCCGGTAGGCCTCGCGGGCGCCCTGGGCGGCCACCGTCCCGAGGTCGTCGGCCTGGACCTCCGGGTAGTCGAAGTCGAACTGGCGCACCTCGTCGTCGAGGTACTCTGTCGCCTCCCGGACCTTCCCGAGATTGGTCGTCACGAAAGACAGCATACCGGCAACGGGTCGCCGGCGGTCAAAGAGCCGTCGAAACGCGCCGTAGCGATCGTTGTAACTGTGTCCCGTACGACCGCACGACGTCGTGCGGTCAGTACGGAACCGATCGCAACGGCCGCGATCAGTCGACGATGACTTCGACTGGTTCGTCCTCGGTCTCGGCGCTTTCCTCGGTGCGGCTGTTGCGTTCGAGATACAGCATCGCGCCCGCGACCACGAGGACGACCCACGACCGCCAGTTGGCCAGGTTCAGCGTGTAGCCGATGCCGAAGGGCTTCTCGACCAGCATCCCATCACCTGGTTGCCAGTACGAGGAGACCAGCCGCTTGAAGCTCGGTCGCTCGAAGTTGTACGGCACGCCGAAGATGGACCCGGACTGTGGTTTATCTGCCATGTTCCCTCTTACTCCCCGCGAGGGTAAATCAGTTGTCCACTCTGCAAGTCTGACAGGGTCAGGCCAGCCCCACCGAGCGGAGGATGGTAAAGAGCACGTCGCCGTAGGTCAGCGAGACGACCAGGCCGACCAACATCGGGACGAGGAACGGGATTCCGGGCGATACCCAGACCGTCTCGCGGGCGGCGAGCACCTCCAGGCCCTCACGCAGTTGCTCGGGGGTCGTCCCGTAGGCCGAGTGGTCGATGTCCGCGAGGAACCGCTCGGCGCCCCAGGGATCTGGCTTCCCGGCAGTGCCCCACGCCGGTCCGCCGCCGTCGGTGACCAGCGCCCCGTCACCGGGCGGGTTCGGGACCTCGGGCAGCGTCTCGGGGTTGCGGTACCGGTCCGGGTCCGCGACCACGTCCTCAAGCGTGAGGCCGCGCCACTGCAGGTACATCCGTAGGGCGTCCAGGTCGAGGCCCTGTCGCGTGAACCCGTCCGGCGCCGAGAGCAACCGTCCGTACTCGCCGGAGACGTCCGCGACGGCGACTGGCCGGCCGATGAACATGGCCAGCGAGAAGTGCCCCCGGGCGAGGTTCCCGACGGCCACCGCCAGCGGGTAGGCGACGCCGGCGAGCACCGTGTTCGAGAGCACCGTCAGCGAGAACACGCCGATGGGCGTCTGCTGGAGCGGCAGCGCGACGGAGGGGGTCGACAGCAGGTAGGTGGGATAGACGGGAAAGAGCACGGCGACGAGCATGAACGCCTTGGCGTCGGCCCCGCCGAACCCGCCGATGTACCAGAAGCCGTAGGAAAGCGGGGCGACGAACCCGAGGCTGATGGCCACGCGCAAGAAAAACAGGCGGCCGCCGGTCGGCGCGGTCCAGACGGCGTAGGCGTCCCACGCCAGCAAGACGACGGCGAGGGCGGCCAGGGGCAGCCACGTCCGGTTGGGGACCCGGCGCGTCTTCACGTCGCGGTAGGCCGCCCACGCGAAGACGGGGACGGCGAGCAGCCGCAACAGGTCCGGTATCGACCCGAGCACGACGACACCTCCCGCGGGGACCATCCTAATCCTTCCGGTGGCGCGACCGGGACGCCGTGGCGGTCGCTGTCCGGTACGTTCGCGTCAGACCGCAAAACTGCAGGTATCTTTTATATGACGCGGTTCTGCAGGTAGTCGAGGTGCTTCGCGTTGTAGACGATCTTGACCTCGTCGGCGTCGGGGCTGCCGATGCAGGTCAAGCGGACGTTCTTGTCTTCGACCTCCTCGTCGGAGAGGATCTGCTGCATGTCCATGTCGATGTCGCCCTCGAGGACGATGGCGGCACAGTTCGCACAGGCACCGGCGCGACACGAGAAGGGCCAGTCGTAGCCCTGTGCCTCGGCGGCCTCGAGGATGTACTCGCCCTCGTTGACCTCGATGGTTCCGTGGTCCTCCTCGTCGAGGCCGGCGTCTGCGGCCTGGTCGAAGAGGTCGTCGGCGTACAGGTCCCAGCCCTGGTCGTCCACTACTTCGTAGTTAAGGTACTCAACGGTTGGCATCACCTGCGAGGTTCGGACCCCGACTTGTTAGACTTTGCCCTTCAGGCCGGCTTCGCGGAGGGCGATTCGGGTCAGGCGACCGGCAGAAACCGGAAGACGAGGTAGGCGGCCACCGTCGCGATGGAGGGGACGACGTTCTGGAGGAAGATGACCCGTGCCGTGGTTCCGGGCTCGAAGAGGTCCGACGCCGAGGGGATGTCGTCACGGGACTCCTCGCCGATGGGTTCGGGGTGTTTCGGCGTCTCGGTCCGGTCGCCGACGGTCGGGGCGTCGTCGGCCGTCAGCGACCCGACGGAGGCGACCGGCACCTCGCCTTTGACCGTGTCGGTGAGCCGGGTCGTCCGTGTCGCACGGCCCCAGCCCAGGCCGACGATGCTCATCGTGGCGATGATGACGAAACTGGCGGGGATACCGAGCGCCGAGAGGAAGGTGACGATGGTCGAGGCGACGGCGGCGACGACGATGGCCGCCACCAGCGGGAGGTCCGTGAGGTCGTTGCCCACGGTGTCCATCGTCCGGCGGGCGATGGTGAACGCCCCCAGCCCGATGGCGCCACCGCCCAGCAGGATCGCCGGCGTCATGTCGAGCGACCCGTTGCCGACCAGCGGGGCGACGGCGTTGGCGACGTT
This sequence comes from Haloarcula regularis, assembly GCF_029338315.1. GTDB lineage: Archaea > Halobacteriota > Halobacteria > Halobacteriales > Haloarculaceae > Haloarcula > Haloarcula regularis. The sequence goes on along the minus strand of NZ_CP119794.1, from coordinate 2,332,790 downwards.
CGACGCCCCGGCCGAGAAGCCCATGTAACAGCCGATGCCGATGACGACCATCGTCCCGACGAACTCCCGGGGTGTGGTGTTCTCGCCCAGCCGGACCGTGGGTATCGCCCCGAGCGGTCGACGTCGACCAGCGAGCCCTCGCTCTGGGAGATGGCGAACACCTCGACCAGCCGGGGATAGAAGTACCGACCGATGACGCCGCTGACCCAGAAGGCGATGATGGGCGAGACGAGCCACCAGGAGACGATCTCCAGCATCAGGCCGGCGTTGAGCGTCCCCCGGGCGAGCCCGAGGCCGGCGATGGCACCCACCGCGGTCATCGACGTCGAGGCCGGGACGCCGGCGACGTTCGAGAGGAAGAGCGCGAAGCCGATGAAAAAGAGGACGACGATGCTGATCAGCGGCGAGAAGGAGGTGGCGACGAGGTCGCTCCCGAGGCTCCGGACGACGGCCGGCCCGACAATGAGGCCGCCGGCGAGGGCGAAGACGGTCATCAGCGCCGCCGCCGACAGCTTCGAGAGGGTGTTGCTCCCGACGGCCGGGCCGAAGGCGACGCCGGTCGAGGAGCCACCGATGTTGAACCCGACGAAATAGCCACGATGATCCCGATAGCGAAGAGCACCTCGACCATGTCCGGGTCCAGACCGGCCGCCGGCTAAAGCGTACCGAACACGACCGCTCGTGACCCGGGCTGACACGAACCGGGGGCGGTCACTCCATCCCGAGGCTGCCGAGGTAGACCAGGCCGAGGCCGCCGACGAGTATCAGCACGCCGGAGACGAGGTCGTAGCCCGTCAGGACCCGGCTGCCGACCTCGCCCGCCGCAAAGAGGCTGAAGGCGGCCGCGCTGGGGAGCGGGCGGGCCGCCAGCGAGCGCCAGAACTGCCGCGCCGACAGGCGAAAGCCCTCGACGCCGCCGTCGAAGCGGGCCCGCAGCGAGTCGTCGTCGGGGTTCGGTGCCGGTTCGAGCCCGGCGAGATCGTCCCGGTCGACGGTGACGACACGCCCGGTGTGGACCCGCTCGCCATCGCCGTCGCCGACTTCCAGCAGCGTCACCGTCGCCTCCCTGGTTCCGACGACCCGGTAGACGCCGGCCTCGAGGGGGGCGGCAGCGTCCGTCCCGTGCGCGCGGAGGTGAGACCCTACCGCGGGGCCCTCGTCAGCTACCGCCGGCCCGTTCTCGCTCACTCCCACGGGTGCCACCCGGGTTTGTCGGGCCACAGCGGGTACCAGTACTCCTTCTCTTTCTCGATGGATATCTCGCCGTCGAGGTTGCTCTCCAGTTTGAACTCCGCCGTCGAGTCCCGCTCGTGGCTCTCGCGCCGGTCGGGCGCGAACGGGTAGTAGGCCCCGCGGCGGAACGAGTAGACCCAGTAGGCCGGCTGGCCGTCGTGTTCGCGCTCGAAGGAGAACAGCGCCGCGAGCAGTCGCGACCCGTAACGCCGTTCCACGAGCGTGTCGGCGGCGAAGTGGATGGCCGTCAGCAGGTCCTCGAAGTCCGGGTCCTCGAAGACGATCCACTGGTAGCCGTGGTCGTCCGTCTCGAAGGTCGCCTCCGTGCCCGTCTCGACCTTGCCGGCCTCGAGGATGGACTCGACTTCCTCCATCGCGTCCCGGAAGTCCGTGTTGTCCACGTCGGCGAAACAGAGGGCGGCTTCGCCGGTCGGTTCGTAGCCCAGCTCCGCCTCCATCGTGATGTAGGCGGTGCTCATCCCGAAGAGGTCGTCGGGGTCGGCGTCCCGGGTGGCGTCGGCCTCGGCTTTCATCCCGAGGGCGCTCTTGAGTCCGTCCAGCAGTCCCATACTACCGTTGTGGGGGTCGACCCTCAAGTGGTTTCGCTCCTAGCATGAGGGGATTACACGTCAGCAGTGGTCGGTATCGAGAACCAGAAAGCCCCCGGGCGCTCGACTACTGCGACTCGCTGCGCGAGCTCGCTTCGCTCGCGTGCTTACATCGTCTCGAACGTCGAGCGCCCGGCCCCTTTCAGTCCCGCCCGTTGAATGGTTGGGAGCCGACACGTGGTGGGACTGAAAGGGACGACACGCTGGACGAGGGCGGACGACGCAAGCACCGCAACGCAGTGAGGAGCGCAGCGAGACCCCCGAATCCAGCGTGTCGGGGCTTTCTGTACGTGGAAACAGCGAGATGAGCAGACTACCCGACAGTAACCAGATTCAGCCACACGGCAACCAGGGCGTTCGGTACTGAGGGTCTACTCAGTGAGCAGTTCCATTTGGCCACCTTCAACTAGCCCGTGACAACGCTTACAGAGCGTAATGAGGTTCCCCAACTCGTTCGCTTTCTCGTAACTGTCAAAGTCACCGAACCGAGTCTTATGATGGACTACGGGGACACAACCGTACTCTTGCTCATGTTCTTGTTTGCTCATGAGACAGGATTGACATCGGTAATTGTCACGTTCCCTGGCTCGCCTACGCTGTTTCCTCCAGTCTGGCCCGTAATAGCGATCATATCCGCCTCTATAACGAGGATGATTTTCGCCAGAGAGATGTTCTGAACGCCATTCGATCATACACTCCTGCGAGCAAAACCGACTCTCGTCTACCTTGGCTGGTCTCACCTGTCTTTTGTCCCCGCAGGTTTCGCATCTTATAGTTATCTTCCCTCCTTGCCATACTCGGGATTCTTCTCCCGTCTGCTGAGACATGAAAGTCCCCTTACAGTCGTAGTCGCAGAAGAATCGGCTCCGTTCCCTAACCTCAGATGGTGTCCGTTCGTTTGTTTGACCACAATAGGAACACTCTACTGACACTGATCCGTAACTTTTCCCAGCCTGCTCGGGTGTGTTATCTTTCCAGTGTTCCGAATGGCTAGTCGGGTCTAGTTCCGCAGATTGTAGAACACTATTCCAGCTACCGAACCGGTTTTTTAACGTCTTTGAGTTGTGTTTTCCGTGTTCATCGTACACCATCACAGGTGGAGAACGGCCTATTTTGTCGGCCACCCTTCGGAGATCATCAAGCAGCGTTTCATCTGAAATCTTTTCCTCGCCAGTCTCAAATCCAGCGGCCCTTTTTAATTCTTCAAACGATTCGAACCGTCTGTAGATCGGGGTGCTGCTGTAACTCCCATATTCGTTGTACTCGGCCAAAGTTGGCCGTGAGTCTAACTCGTCACTGACCTGCTGATAGTCTTCGATGAGAGCCTCTCGCGTGACTCGTTTCATGAGGTGATTCCCCGAGGTTGTGAGTATATTCCCGACAACCGGAAATTAGTTTTTCGAGGGGTTTCTTTAGAATAGTACTCTCACATCCCACTAACCAGTTCAGTCATCGGAACAGATATCCGCAGTTCGGCCTCTACGCTTCCCGAGATATTGATTTGGCTTAATATCCCTCTAACTCCCGCTCCAAGTCACGCAACCGCTCGATACGCTTCTCCGTCGACGGGTGCGTCGAGAACAGTCGCCCGAGCCACCCCGACTTGATGGGGATGATGAAGAAGGCGTTCATCTCCGCCTCCGAGCGGAGGTCCTCCTTGGGGACCTTGTCCATCCGGCCGTCGATCTTCATCAGGGCGTTGGCCAGCGCGGCCGGTTTGCCCGTGATGACCGCCCCGCCGCGGTCGGCGGCGTACTCGCGGTAGCGGCTGAGCGCCCGGATGAGCAGGAAGGAGATAATCCAGACGGCCAGCGAGACGAGGATTGCGACGAAGACGGGGACCTGTTGCTGGCCGCCGCGGTCCCGGCCCCCGGAGAACAGCCAGCCCCAGCGGACGATGAGGAAGGCGATGGTCGAGAGGAACGAGGCGATAGTCATCACCGCCACGTCGCGGTTCTTGATGTGGGCCAGCTCGTGGGCGATGACCCCCTCCAGTTCCTCCTGGTCGAGGGTGTTCATGATGCCCGTGGTCACACAGACCGCCGAGTTCTTCTTCGAGCGACCGGTCGCGAAGGCGTTGGGCACCCGCGAGTCGGCGACAGCCACCTTGGGTTTGGGCAGGTCGGCCTGCTGGGAGAGTCGGTCGATAGTGCGGTGGAGTTCCGGGTACTCTTTCTCGCTGACCTCCTTTGCCCCCATCGAGTAGAGCGCGATCTTGTCGCTGAAGAAGAACTGCACGAACAGGAACCCGCCCATCACGACGGCGATGAGCGCCAGGTTCTGGAAGTACAGCGTCAGCGCACCGAGGAAGACGATATACAGGGCGAACAGGAGGAACATCGTGAGCGCCATCCGCCCACGGAGCCCAGTCGGTTTGCCACTCCATGGACCGGGGTAGGTGACGGAGCCTCTAAAACCTCGTCATCGTGTGCCGGGAACGCACGATATCGCCGGCCGGGACACCGAGCATTTGTACGGCCGGGCCGAACGGGGCTCATGACCGAGACAGTCATCGTCACCGGCGGCCGCGGCCGCTCCGGGCGCTGGATCTGCGATCACCTGGCGAACGAGGGGTATCACGTCGTCTGTGTCGACCTCGACCACCCCGGCTGGGAGGTGCCCGTCCGCGAACGCATCGAGTTTAAAGCCGTCGACGTGACCGACGGCGCGGAGGTCCGGGACCTCGTCAGCGAGGTCAGCCCCGACGCCGTCGTTCACTGGGCGGCGATTCCGGCCCCCGAACGCCACGCCGGCACCCGAGTCTTCGACACGAACGTCTCGGCGACCTACAACGTCTTAGACGCCGCCGGGCGAGCGGGCGCCGACGTCGTCTGGGCGTCCTCCGAGAGCGCCTACGGCCTGGCCTTCGCCGAGGAGACGCCGCTGCCTGCCTACCTCCCGATGGATGTCGACCACCCGATGGCCCCCGAGGACCCCTACGGCACCTCGAAGGTGGCCGGCGAGGAGGTTGCGAAGATGGTCGTCCGCCGCGACGGCGTTTCGGTGGCCTCGATCCGCCCCTCCTGGATCCAGTATCCCGGGGCCTACACTTGTCGGGACGTCGCCGAGGGCGACATCGACGGCGGCGCGGGCAACTGCTGGTCGTACGTCGACGTGCGGGACGTCACGACCATGGTCTCGGCCGCGCTCGAGGCCGACATCGACGGGCACGAGGCGTTCCACGCCGCCGCGGCCGACAACTACGTCGGCCGGCCGACGGCCGACCTGGTCGAGGCGGTCTGGGGCGAACTGCCCGCGGAGTGTGAACTCGACGGCGACCAGTCGGCGCTCTCGACGGCGAACGCCCAGGGTCTGCTCAAGTGGGAGCCGGCCCACTCGTGGCGCGAGGCGGCCGACGAGTCGGTTCCCGAGCCGAGTCTGCTCGAGGCGTGACGCCGGCGGCGAGCAAACGCAATACGTAACCGGCTGAGCCCAGTACGACGGGACAATGAGCCGGTCTGGAGCCTTCTGCCCGCGGTGTGGCGACGAGATGTCGGGTGTGCCCGACGACCGACCGGACCTGCCGGGCGCGCGCCGGGACTCAGAGCGGGTGCTGTGTGACGCCTGTTACTTCGACGCGTTCGAGCTCGTCGACGCGCCCGAGGAGATCCAGGTCCAGGTCTGTGCCCACTGCGGGGCGGTCCACAAGGGGAACCGCTGGGTGGACGTCGGCGCCGACGACTACACGGACATCGCCGTCGAGCAGGTCAGCGAGGCGCTGGGCGTCCACGTCGACGCCCAGTCCATCGCCTGGCAGGTCGCCCCCGAGCACCTCGACGAGAACAACATCCGGATGCACGCCGAGTTCTCCGGCGTCGTCCGCGAGACACCGGTCACCGAGGAGGTGGTCGTACCGGTCAGCATCTCCCGGCAGACCTGCGAGCGCTGCGGGAAGATCGCCGGCGGCTCCTTCGCCAGCATCGTCCAGGTCCGGGCCGACGAGCGCGACCCGACCGACGAGGAGGTCGAGCGGGCCAAATCCATCGCCGAGGCGTACGTCGCCGAGCGCGAGGCCACCGGCGACCGCAACGCCTTCATCACAGAGAAAAAGGAGATTCCGGAGGGCCTGAACATGAAGATATCGACGACCCAGATGGGCCACGGCATCGCGAAACGCATCACGGCCCAGCTGGGTGGCTCGTACTCGGACTCGAAGCGCCTCATCACCGAGGACGAGGACGGCCAGCCGGTCTACCGGATGACCTACGCGGTCCGCCTGCCACGCTACCGACAGGGCGAGATAATCGATCCCGAGGACGGCGAGGGTCCCGTCCTGGTCCGCTCGGTCCAGGGGAACCTCAAGGGAGTCCGCCTAGCCACGGGCGACCACTTCGAGGCGAGCTTCGAGGACGAGGACGCCCCGACGCCGAGCGCCTGGGCTTCCGCGAGGACGGCCAGCGCACGACGCTCGTCGCCGTCGAGGACGAGAACGCCGTCCAGGTGCTGGACCCCGAGACCTTCGAGAGCGTGACGGTTCCGCGCCCGGACTACCTCGATACGGGCGCCGACGAGGTGCCGGTGCTGAAGAGCCGGGCGGGCCTGCACGTCCTGCCCGAGCACGGAGCCAGCGACGACGATGCCTGAGGAAGCGCCCGGAGACCGACGCCTCGCCGTCGTCGTGGGCAAGCCGCGCGCCCAGTCGGTCATCGACGCACTGGAAGCGGAGGGCGTCTACGACCCCGACCGGAGCGTCCGCTCGTGGGACACGGACAGCGTGGCCGTCCCGGTGACCGATCCCCCGACGACAGTCGAGGTCCGCGAAGTCGTCCAGCAGGTAGGCGAACCACGCCTCCGGACGCTCGAGGACCACCTCCGGGAGCGTGGCTGGAGCGACGACGAACTCGACCGGGCCCCCTCGTCGTGGGCCGTCGTCGGCAGCGTCGTCCTGGTCGACGTGGGCGACGCCCCACGGCCCGAGGAGGTCGGGCAGGCGCTGCTGGCGCTCCACGGCGAGGCCGACACCGTGCTCTCGCGGGGCGGCATCTCGGGGCCCACCGCGAACCAGACGTCGCAGTCCTCGCCGGCGAGGGCGACACCGAGACGGTCCACACTGAGCACGGCACGCAGTACGGCCTGGACCTCGCGGAGGTGATGTTCTCGCCGGGCAACAAGGCCGAGCGGGCGCGGATGGGGGAAATCGTCAATCAGGGCGAGCGCGTGCTGGACATGTTCGCCGGCATCGGCTACTTCACGCTGCCGATGGCCCGGGCGGGCGCGCAGGTCACGGCGGTCGAACGCAACCCGACGGCCTTTCGCTACCTGGTCGAGAACGTGCGTCGAAACGGCGTCGACGACCGCGTGCGCCCCTATCGGGCCGATTGCAGGGACGTCGTCCGCGCGGGCCTGAGCGGAGCGAGGGGGCGCGGAACGGAGGAGCGGGAAGCGACCGGCGGAGAGCGACCCGAGAGTCCAGGCCTGGGCGAGGCGGAGACGGTCGACCGTGTGATGATGGGCTACTACGAGGCCCACGAGTACCTCGACGCGGCCCTCGCTGCGCTGAAGCCCGGCGGCGTCGTCCACATGCACGAGGCCACGCCCGAGGCGCTGGTCTTCGACCGGCCCGTCGAGCGCCTCGAGGCGGCAGCGGCCGACGCCGACCGGTCGATGGAGGTGCTCGAGACGCACAAAGTGAAAGGGTACAGCGAGGGCGTCGCTCACGTCGTCGTGGACGCCAGAATCACCTGAGCGGCGACGAGCAGGCCGGTAGGCGCTCGTTACCGGGCCAGGGGCACTCGGTACCGGGCCTGAGGCGCTCGTTCCGCGGCGACGGCCGCTACCACGTCAGCCCCTCGTAGGTGATGCCATCCCGGCGCTCGACGATGCGGCGGCCGTCGACCACGACGGGGGCCGCCATCGCGTCGAACTCGTCGTCCAGGGCCGCGAACTCGTCCCAGTCGGTGACGACGACGGCGCCGGCGGCCCCCTCCAGCGCGGCGGCGGCCGAGTCGGCGTACTCGAGGTCGGGGTACTGCTCGCGCATGTTCTCGGTGGCGACGGGGTCGTAGGCGACGACGTCGGCACCCCTGGCCTGCAGGCCCTCGATGACCGGTACCGCGCGGGTGTTGCGGATGTCGTCGGTCCCGGGCTTGAACGCCAGGCCCAGCACCGCGACGCGCTCGCCGCTGACGTCGACGTGCTCGTCCAGCAGGGAGAGCAGGCGTTCTGGCTGGGCATCGTTGAGTTCGACGGCCGCCGAGAGCATCGTCGGGTCGTACCCGCGCTCGCGGGCCGCCGCGATGATGGCGTCGGTGTCCTTCGGGAAGCAACTCCCGCCCCATCCCACCCCGCTGCGGAGGAACTGCTCGCCGATGCGGTCGTCCAGGCCGATGGCCGCGGCCACCTCGTAGGCGTCGACGCCGAACTCCTTGCAGACGTTCCCGATGTCGTTGATGAGGCTCACCTTCGCCGCGAGGAAGGTGTTGTTGGCGTACTTTATCATCTCGGCCTCGGCGATGCCCGTCTCCACGACCGGCACGTCGCCGTCGGCGGCCTCCCGGAGCGGGGCGTACAGGTCGTGGAGGGTGGCGAGCGCGCGCTCGTCGTCGGTCCCGAAGACCAGCTTGTCGGGGTCGAGGAAGTCCGCGACGGCGGTCCCCTCGCGCTGGAACTCGGGGTTCGAGGCGACCAGGAAGTCACGGCCGTACTCGAGGCCGGCCTCGGCGATGCGGGCCGCGAGCACCTCCTCGGTCGTCGTGGGCACCACGGTCGATTTCGTCACCACGAGGTGCGGGCCGTCGCGGTCGGCGGCGGCCAGGGCCTCGCCGACGGCGGTCGCGCCGGCCTCCATGTACTGGAGGTCGATGCTCCCGTCTTCGTTGGAAGGGGTCGGCAGTGCCAGCATCGTCAGGTCCGTCTCGGGGACGACGCCGTAGTCGGTGGTCGCCCGGAGGCGCCCGCCACCGTGTTCGGCGACCAGTTCGTCCAGGCCGGGTTCGTGGATGGGGGACTCGCCGGCGTTGACGGCCGCGACGACGTCCTCGTCGACGTCGATGGTCGTGACGTGATGGCCGAGGTCGGCGAGACACGCTGCGACAGTGGTACCGACGTACCCGCTGCCGACGATGCTGACGTTCATCGGCCGTGGCTTTGCGAGCGCCGCCCTTGAGAATTCGGGTCCTACTCCCGGCGCCGGGTCGGGCAGTAACGAGTATCTAGCAGGGGCTTCCCGCACTGATAACGCCGCCGTCAGGTGCCCTGCTCGGACTGCCGTGCCGGGACGAGCGACTCGACAGTCCCCACGCTGCCTACCCGGGCGTAATGACTCCATTACAAGGCCCGCTGTCACCGTCCTCCCGGGCAGTAGCTGATGGCTCTCTCCAACAGGCAGGCACCATGAACACCGAACGCATCGTCTCACTGCTCGTCGTCGGCGTGGTCGTCCTCGCCATCGGGTTCTCGGCCTCGGCGCTCGAGTCGTCGATGACGACGGAACCGGAAGACGCCATCGACCTCGACAACGAGGGCTTCCCGCTGGGCGCCGAGCGGGGCGAGCAGATACAGTCTGCCACCCAGCGCCTCCACGACCAGTACACGGACCCGCCGGAGACCGGCGAGACGAGCCAGCAGCCGGAGATGGCCGCGAGCGACACCGGCGAGAACGCAGTCGTCCCGTCCGACGGCGAGGCGCCGGACTCGGGCAGGTCCGAGGGGACCGGTACCACCCCGACCGATCCCGGGATAGACGTCGTCTCGCTGCTCGTCGCCGCCCTGCTGTGGATCGCGAGCGCCGTCGTCGTCTACCGCTACCGGCGGCGGCTCGACCCGCTGCTCGCCGCACTGAGTGGCGCCTACGTCGATGTCGACGACGAGGGCGACCGCGGACCCGTCGCGATGCCCGACAACGACGTCGAGCGGGCCTGGGCCGAGCTGTTGAATCGGGCCGGCGTCGATCAGCCACAGCGGTACACCCCCCGCATCTGCGCCCGGTTCGCCATCGAGCACGGCTACGACACCGACTCCGTCGAGGGACTCCGCCGGCTCTTCGAGGACGTCCAGTACGGCGCCGTCTCGTCGCTCGAGGGTCACGAACAGCGCGCCAGGGAGATACTGGAGCGGCTCGACGGAGGGATTCGATGAGCGCGGCGGACCTCCGCAACCTCGTGTCGGTCGCCGGTCACGGGACCCGGGGCCTCCGGCGAGCGGGCTGGTACCTGCTCGTGGGGGTCGGCCTCGTCGTCTTCGTCGTGGTCGCCGCCGCCGCTGTCTCGGGCGCTGCCGGGGCACTCCCGGTCGACGGCCTGGTCGCCCTGGCGGGGAACGACTACTTCCTGCTCGGGACGTTCGGGACGCTCGCGCTGGGCATCGTCGTCGTGATGCTCGTCCGGCGGGCCGCCGGCCGGGTCAGCCAGGCCGCCCCCCCGGACCCGGAGACGATCCGGGACGCCAGCCGGCCCGGCGACGAACTCGACGCGTACCTCGGCTCGCTGGCGATCTCGAACCCCAGGGCGTCCAGCGACGCGTTCCAGGAGCGACTCCGCATCGCGGCGGAACAGGCCATGATTCGGACGGAGCAGATCCCCCGCGAGGCGGCCTGCGAACGGGTCGCGACGGGCGAGTGGACCGACGACCAGGTCGTCGCGGCCTTCCTCGGCGAGGAGCGCCACTCGACGCCGACGCTCCACCGGGAGGCCTCGCTCGCACTCCGCGGCGAACGCTGGGGGCAACACGAGGTCCGGACGGCCGCGAAGGCCGTGGTAGATCGGTTCGAGCAGGCGTCGGAGAGTGACCGACGGTGACGACGGTCCGCACCACCGGACGCTGGCGGGGCATCGTCGCCGTCGCCCTGCTCGCCGTCGCCGTCGGCATCCTGCTCGACCGGCCGACGGTGCTGCTCCTTGGCATCGTCGGCGCGGGCTTTGCGGCGTACCCCCGCCTCTCGGGCCCGCCGACCGTCGAGCTGGAACTCGAGCGGCGGCTGGACAACCGTCACCCCAGGCGTGGCGAGCACGTCACCGTGACGGCCCACCTCACCAACGTCGGCGAGCGGACGCTGGCGGACGTCCGCATCGTCGACGGCGTCCCGCCGATGCTCACGGTCTCGTCGGGGAATCCCCGCCACGCGGCGGTCCTGCGGCCCGGGCAGACCACCACGTTCACCTACACGCTCGACGCCGACCACGGGCACCACACGTTCGACCCGGCGACGGTCATCGTCCGCGACGTCACGGGCGCCCACGAGGTAGAGACCACCGTCTCCGCCGCGGGCGAACTCCACTGCACCGAGACGGTCCCGGAGGTCCCGCTGCGGCGACAGACCGACAACTTCGCCGGACAGCTGACCACCGACAGCGGCGGCAACGGCACCGAGTTCCACACGGTCCGGGAGTACAACCGCGGCGACTCCATCCGGCGCATCGACTCCAAGCGGTGGGCCAAGACCGGCGAGCTGACCACCATCGAGTTCCGCGAGGAGCGGCGCAGCTCGGTCCTGTTGCTCGTCGACGCGCGCGAACCGGCCTACCGGTCGGCGAGCGAGAGCGACCCGAACGCCGTCGCCCACAGCATCGCGGCCGCAGAGCAGCTGCTCGGCGCCCTCGAGGACGCCCAGAACCGGGTCGGACTGGCCGCGTTCGGCCGCGAGTTCTGCTGGGAGCGGCCGGGGAGCGGGACCGAGCACATGACCCGCGTGCGCCGCCTGCTCACGTCCCACCCGACGCTGTCGTCGACACCCTCGAAACCGGACGAGGACGGTGACCTCGAGGGGCAGCGCGAGCAGCTGTACGCCCGCCTCGACGCCTCGACGCAGGTCGTGGTCCTCTCGCCGCTGACCGACGAGTGGATCCTTCAGACGATCAGACGCCTGGAGGCGGGCGGCAACGCGACGACGGTCATCAGTCCGGACGTCACCGCGGACGGGACGCTCGGCCGGCGCCTCGCGCGCCTGGAGCGGACCAACCGCCTCCACGCGCTCCGCCAGGCCGACGTGCCGGTCGTCGACTGGGACCCCCAGGCGGCGCTCGGGACGGTCCTGCTGAACGAGGGACGCCGACGGAGGACCGCATGAGCACTGCCGTCTCCCACCGCCCGACGCCCCTCTCGAGTGCGCTCGCGCTCGTGCTGGCCGCGGGCGTCGCCCTCCTGCTGGCGGGGTCGCCCACCCAGCGCCTCGCCGTCATCGGGACGGCCGTCGGCGTCGCGGTGGTCGTCACGGCCGCCCGCCTCCCGGCGCCGGCGGCGATGCCCGAGAAAGTGACCGTCAGGAAGCGGGCCATCCCGACAGCCGGCATCGGCGCCAGCGAGGTGACTGCACTCGGCGCGGGCATCGTCGTCCTGTCGCTGCTGCACGGCTTCCTCACCCTCACCGGCGGCGTCGGGTGGGCCCGCCTGGGGCCCGGTGTGCTCGGCGTCGTCCTCCTCGGGCTGGGCCTGCGGCCGGTCCGCGACCACCTCGCCCGGCGGTTCGTCTCGGCGGGGCTGGCCGCACTCGTCGTCGGCGTCGTCCTGGTCGGCATCTTCGAGCGGGCCGACCCGGGCACGCTGCTCGTCGCGGCCACCGGCGCAATCATCGCCTGGGACGTCGCCGAACACGGCATCAGCCTCGGCGAGCAGCTGCGGACCGACGCCGACACCACCTCGGTCGAACTCCTCCACGCCGGGGCGAGCGCCGGCTTCGGCGCCCTGCTCGTGCTCGGGGCGACAGTGCTCTTCGAGAACGGTGCGACGGAACTGCCGCTCGTGGTGTTGCTGGGCCTGGTCGTCGCCGCCGTCGTCTCGATGGCGGCGCTCTACCGATGAGTGTGTCGGACTCCCGCTGGCCTCCCTCGCTCGTCTGACTGTTCGCTTCGTCGAGGCAGGGGCTTCCAAGTCGGTTCGCACGCGTACCGTGGCAGAAAAAGAGGGCGCTCTCAGTCGGACGGCTGGCTCGCGTAGTTGACCGTCGGCACGGGCACCGAGTCGAGGACGTCTGCGACGACGGCGCGCTTGTCGACGTTGTCGACCCGCGCATCGGGCGTCAGGACGAGGCGGTGGGCCATGACGGCTGGCGCGATGCGCGAGACGTGATCGGGCGTGACGTACGAGCGGCCACGGAGCGCCGCGTAGGCCCGGGCGGCCTCGAAGAGCCGCTGGGTGCCACGCGGGGAGACGCCCGTCTTGACGCGCGGATCCTCGCGGCTGGCCCGCGAGAGCGAGACGATGTACTCCCGGACCGCCTCGTCGACGTGGACCGACTCCGGGGCCGTCCGCAGCGCCGCGGGCGGGAGCGAGAGCCGCGAGCTGACCGCCGGCGTCCGGTCGGTCCGGGCCGCCCGGCGGTTGAGAATCTCCAGTTCGCCGCTGGCAGAGGGGTACCCGAAGCTCGTCTTGACGATGAACCGGTCGACCTGCGCCTCGGGGAGCGGGAAAGTCCCCTCCTGCTCGATGGGGTTCTGGGTGGCGATGACGAAGAAGGGCTCTGGCAGTTCGTGGGTCGTCCCGTCGATGCTGACCTGGCCCTCGGCCATCGCCTCCAGCAGCGCGGCCTGGGTCTTCGGCGAGGCGCGGTTTATCTCGTCGGCCAGGACGACGTTTCCGAATATCGGGCCGGGGCGGAACTCGAACTCATGGGCCTTCTCGTTGAAGACGTAGCTCCCGGTGACGTCGGCGGGGAGCAGGTCGGGGGTGAACTGGATGCGGGTAAAGGACAGCCCCAGCGCCCCGGCGAGCGAGCGGGCCGTCAGCGTCTTGCCCGTCCCCGGGACGTCCTCTAAGAGGACGTGCCCGCGGGCGAGAAAGCCGGTGAGGACGGTCTCGAGGATCTCGCGCTCGGCGATAACCGCGTCGCCGACGTCGTCGAGAACGGTGGTGCAGTGGTCGGCGACGTCGTCGATAGACGGTTCCGGTGACATGTGCCAGAGAAGTGTCGGGACGGGCTTTGTTATCGCCGACCTACCTCCGGACGGCGGGCGTGTCCGACGGTGTCGGGGCCCGTGGCAGCGGGGCCGGCGCGCCGAATCGGCCCGCAGGGGCCGTACGGGGGGCGTAACATCTAACAGGCCGTCCGGCCAAGGAGTCCCATGAACAGACAGCAGGTTCTGGCCATCTTCCTCACGCTGTTGATGGTCGGGTCGGGAATCGTCTACGGGCTCTCGTTTGTCATCTTCTAGTCCCAGACGTCCGAGAGGGGATGGGTGTCGCCGCCGGATCGGGACCGCGACCGGTCGCGCTGGCGGCGGGTGCGTGCGCTGACGCCGGCCAGCGCCCGGTCCGGCGAGAACTTCGGGAGGTCCGGGTCGGACAGGCGGCGCACCTGCGCCCCGAACCAGTCGGGCGTGTCGTGGTTCGCCCGGTCGAAGAGGTCCAGCAGCGACGAGTCCGCGAGGTAGGTCGCACCGTGGTCGTCGGGCGCGCGGACCACGCGGCCACAGGCCTGGATGACCGTCCGGAGTGCGGTGCGGTAGTACCAGCCCCACTGACCGTCCTCGAGGCGGCGGGCCACCCGTGAGTCCCGCGTGTTCGGGTACGGCGCCTTGCAGATGACCTGCCATCGACAGAGGTCGCCCTCCAGGTCCAGCGCCTCCTCCATCTTCACCGAGAGGAAGACGTCGGGGTTGTCGCTGCGCTTCCAGGCGGCCAGCGCGGCGTCCCGGCCCTCCCGGTCGTGGTCGCGGACCCGCGAGCCGACGCCGAACTCCTCGAGGAGGTCCCGTAACTGCTCTTTGATCGCGTAGGAGTGGCAGTGGACCAGGCCCTTCTCGTCGGGGTGGCGGGCCATGATGCGGACCAGCGTCCGGGCGATGGCCGGGAGCGTCTCCTCGCGGTGCTCGAAGGTCATCTTGCCCTGGGTGACGTCGTACAGCGGGCGGTTCTCGACGGGGAAGGTGTGTCCGACCTCGACCAGGGCGACGCTGTCCGGGTCGAGGCCGACGTTGGCACAGAACGCGTCCTTGTTCAGGATGGTCGCCGACAGCAGCGCAAAGCGGTTCCCCCGCTCCCAGACGGTGTGGTTCAGGTAGCGCTCGGGGTTCATCGGCTTTATCGTCACCGCCGACGCCGTCTGGTCGACGACCCAGGTCGTGGCGCTCTCGGCGTCGGTGTAGTCCTCGCGGAACCACTGGAGGTCGCCGCGCAGCTGGTTCAGCGAGTCGCGCTCGGCCACCTCCTCGCCGGTGAGTTCGGCGTTGCCCCGCAGTTCCTTCACCCGACGCTCTGCGAGGTGTTCGACCCGCTCGGTGAACTGTACCGCGTCGTCCAGCCCGTCGATGTCGGGCACCTCGAGGTCCGACCACATCGGGATCGTCTCGGGCGAGAGGTCGATGGTCGCGTACATCTCGGCCCACTCGCCCAGGCCGTGGGCCTCGTCGACGACCACGACATCGCGTTTCCCGAAGACGTCGCTCCCGGCGGTCTGCATGAAGTACGCCAGCGTCATCGCGGCGATGCGGCGGTTCGAGGCGATGGCGCGGTCCGAGAAATAGGGACACCGGTGTTTGACCTGGCAGTCGAACTCGCGTTCGCGGACGCAGGGCGCCTGGTTGACCGGGGTGTCGGTCTCGCCGGGGAGGATGCAGTCGTAGTTGTTCTTCCCGCGGATGACCGAGAGGTCGTCTAACAGGTCGTCGCTGGCCACGTCGTCGAGTTGCGAGACCTGCGGGGTCGTGTAGTAGGCGTCTATGACCTGTTCGGGGGCGGCCTCGCCGGCGGTCCGGGCACACCCCGCGATGGCCCTGGCCAGCAGGGACTTGCCGCTGCCGGTGGGCCCGCACCAGGACCACGTCGTTCCCGGCCTCGAACGCCGACCGGATGTCAGCGAGGGCCTGCTTCTGGTTCCCGCGGTAGGCGGGCGCCGGGAACTCGTCGTGGATCCGCGCCGGGTACACGCTCTGGAGTGACGGACGGCGGGGGGTAAACCTTTCCTGTCGGCCTGCCCCGGCGCCGACCGGCTGTGGCGGCCGCTGGCGCGACAAACGAGGGATAGAGCGCCCCAGTGACCAGCACAACGCATATATGCGGTGAATGGTTTACTCTCCGTAGAGGAACGTAGCACTATGTCACGATCAGCACTCGTCGGCAACGTCACGGCGATGCTCGAGGACGCCGGCTTCCTGGTGAGCGAGCGCTGTGCCATCCGGCCCAAGAGCTTCGACGTCGCGGCGCGGCGCGGCGAGGACGTGCTGCTCGTGAAGATTCTGGGGAACATCGACGCCTTCGACGCCTACACCGGCGCCGAGATGCGCCGCCTCGGAACCTACCTGAACGCGACGCCCATCGTTCTCGGTCTGCGGACCCGCGACGAGGAACTCAAGCCGGGCGTGGTGTACTTCCGCCACGGCGTCCCGGTGCTCTCGCCGGACACCGCGGTCGACCTGTTCGTCGAAGAGGTGCCCCCGCTCATCTACGCCGCGCCGGGGGGCCTGTACGTCAACATCGACTCCGAGGTGCTGGCCGACGCCCGGGAGGACCGCGAGTGGTCGCTGGGACGCCTCGCGAAGGAGTGGGCGTCTCCCGGCGGACCGTCTCGAAGTACGAGGACGGCATGGACGCCTCCGTCGAGGTGGCGGCCCAGCTCGAGGAGCTGTTCGACGCGCCGCTGACCGCGCCGGTGAACGTCCTCGAGGGCACCGAGGACATCCGCGACGACGAACCGACGCCGGAGGACCCCGACGTCGCGCCGGAGGACGAACCCATCGCGACGGTCTTTACCCGCATCGGCTTCACCGTCCACCCCACCGACCGCGCGCCGTTCAAGACGGTCAACGAGAACGCCCAGCGCCGCGAGCAGGTGCTGACCGGCCACTCCGCGCTCACCGAGACCGCCGAGAAGCGCGCCCGCATCATGTCCTCGGTCGGCGAGGTCACCCGGACGCGCTCGGTGTACGTCGTCGACGAGCTCACCCGCGAGTCCGTCGACGGCACGGCGCTCATCGCCGAGGAGGAGATGGAGGAGATCCAGGACGCCGACGACCTCCGGGACCTCATCATGGAACGCGGCGAGGAACCCGAAGAAGTGGCCTGACCGACCGTCGCCCGGGGCTTCTCGCAAGCGCTCTGACGACCGACACAGCGGCGTCGCGGGCCACAGATTCAAACCTCTCACGGCCGAAGCCCGAAAGTGTGAGCCCGTCGGTCGGTGTCGGTATCGCGGTTCTCGCTGCAGTCGCGCTGGCGGCACAGAGTCTCGCCGTCCGGCGGAGTACCGCCAGCCAGTCCGTGACTGACGTCGTCGCCGGCGTCTTCCTCGTCAATCTCGTCATCCTGGTCCCGCTGTCCGCGGCGACCTATGCCCCACCGCACGGTCTCACGGCACGGTCGCTCGGTGCCCTCGCGGTCGGCGGGCTGCTCGGATCGCTGCTGGCCCGTGGCGCGCTGTTCCTGGGCATCGAACGCCTCGGTGCGAGCCGGGCAGAAGCGCTGAAATCGACGTTCCCGCTGGTCGCGGTCGTCACGGCCGTCGTGACGCTGGGCGAGCGACTCACTCCGACGGTGGGAGTCGGGGTCGTGCTGCTCGTCGCTGGCGCGGCGGCCGTCTCGTGGGACGCGCGGGCCGGGCCGGTCACCGCGAGCGGACGCGAAGCGTGGACCCACGTCGGACTCCCGCTGGCGGCGGCGGTCTGTCTGGGCGTCGATCCGGTGTTCACCAAGGTCGGCCTGTCGGGCGAGACGCCCGCGTTGCTCGGCGTCACCGTCCGCGTGGTCGCCGCCGCCTGTTGCTTCGGGCTGTACCTCGGCTGGGGGTACGTGCGCCAGGCAGCGTCGTGGCCGTCGAGACCGAATCGCTGGACGGTCGTCGTCGGCATCGCCAACACGACGTACCTCGGCGCGTACCTGTGGGCGCTGAGCAGGGAACCCGTCAACGTCGTTGCCCCGATTCTGGGGGCGAGTCCCCTGCTGGTACTGCTCGGGTCAGCGGTATTCGCCCGGGACGACGAGCAACTGACCGGCCGCCTCGCCGTTGCGGTGACGGTACTGGTCGCCGGCGTCGCGCTCATCGTCACCGGGTGAAGCCGCGAGAGGCAGCCGTGACGGCCGCGAACCAGGCGACGGTGAGCAGCGCCGCAGACGATGCGGAGTGGCATCAGTCCCGGAAGAACGTGGGCGAAAACCCGCACGCGTCGCTCGCGTCCTGCTTACGCTGCGCCGCTGCCGTACGTCTCTTCCAGGTACTCCACGATATCGTCGGACTCGGGCATCCCCTCGATACCGTGGTCGGGGTCGACCAGGACGGGGACGCCCGTCTGGCCGGAGACCTCCTCGACTTCGGTGCGGTCGCCGTGCGACCGCGGGACCATGTGGGACTCGTACTCGAGGCCCAGCTCGTCGAGTTTCCGCTTTACTTTCGCGCAGTAGGGACACCCGGACAGTTCGTAGAGTTCGAGGTTCGGCATCGACGGCGTCTAGCCCTGCCAGCGGAAAGGGCGTCGGTGCTGTGTTCGGGGCGTGCAGCGCCGTCAGACCGCCGTCTGGAGGACGCCGCCGGTCCGGACGACGAAGTAGACGACGAAGGCCGCGGCCAGCACCCACTGGCCGACGAGGACGTCGTCGAACTCGCCCTGGGCGGTCTTGACGATGGGGTATGAGACGATGCCGGCGGCGATGCCGTAGGCAATGGAGTAGGTGAAGGGCATCACCATGATGGTGAGGCCGGCCGGGACGGCGTGGGCGAAGTCGTCCCACTGGATGTCGACGATGTTGCGCATCAGCAGGACGGCGACGACGACCAGCGCGATGTGGGAGGCATAGAGCGGAATCGCCGTCGCCAGCGGGACGATGGCCAGCGAGGCGAGGAAGAGGCCAGCGACCACCAGCGCGGTGAGGCCGGTCCGACCGCCCTCTTCGACGCCCGTCGCGGACTCGATGTACGTCGTCACCGTGGAGGTGCCGAGCATCCCGCCGACCGTGGTCCCGACGGCGTCGGCCATCAGGGGCTTGTCGATGTCCGGGAAGTCGCCGTCCTCGTCGAGGAAGCCACCGGCCTGGCCGACGCCGACCAGCGTGCCGGCGGTGTCGAAGAAGTCGACGAAGAAGAACGTGAAGACGATGAGGGCAAAGGAGAACGCCTCGACGTTGCCGAAGCCGGCGACGAACGCGCCGGCCAGCGGCGTGATGTCGTACTGCGCAGCGGCGAGGCGCGAGGCGTCGAAGCCGCCGTTACGGACGGCCTCGGTCGCCAGCACGCCGGGTTCGGCCATCCCGAGGAACGTCACGACGGCGCCAAGCACCGTCGTCAGCAGGATGCCAGCGATGATAGAGCCCCGGATGCCCGCGGCGTAGAGGACGAAGGTCAGGAACAGACCCAGCACCGAGAGGATGGCGACGGGGTCGCTGGCGATGCTGCCAAGGCCCACGAGCGTCGCCGGATCGTCGACGACGATGCCCATCGCGTCCAGCCCGATGATGGCCAGGAAGAGGCCGATACCGGTCCCGACGGCGAACTTCACCGGTTCGGGGAACAGCTGGATGATGTACTCGCGGGCGCCGACGGCGGTCAGCGCGATGAAGATGATCCCTTCGACGACGATGGCGGCCAGCGCCGTCTGCCACGGGACGCCCAGCACGCCGATGACCGTGATGGCGAAGAAGGCGTTCAGGCCCAGCCCGGGTGCGAGGCCAAAGGGCCGGTTGGCGTAGAAGGCCATCACCAGCATCGCCGCCACCGACGAGAGGATGGTGACGACGGCCAGCATCTGCAGGACCTCCGGCGGCGAGAAGCCGTCGATGGCGATGCCGCCGGGGGTGTTGTCGTCGGGGAACGCCGTCAGGATGACCGGGTTGAGAAAGACGATGTAACTCATCGTCAGGAACGTCGTCACCCCGGCCAGGACCTCGGTCCTGACGTCGGTGTCGTGCTCGGTCAAGTTGAACAACTGCTCCAGTGTACTCGCCATTTGTGCGAAACTCACAGTAACGGGGCATAAACGTGGCGAGACTGCTCGAAAATAGTCGTTTCAGCGACGGTTCGGAATCTCGCCGGTGCCGTCTGTCAGTTACACGTCGACGTCGACGTCGGCCGGGGCGTCCGCGAGCAGGTCGGAGGCGGTCACGAGCGCCTCGAGTTCCAGGCCGTGCTCGGCGAGGTTCTCGCGGGCGCCCTCCTCCCGGTCGACGACGACCAGGACCCGCTCGACGACGGCGCCGGCCTCGCGCAGGGCCTCGGCGGCGTCGACGGCACTCTGGCCGGTGGTGGCGATGTCCTCGATGATGACGACCTCCTCGCCCTCGCCCAGATCGCCCTCGATGCGGTTGCCGGTGCCGTACGCCTTGGCCTGCTTGCGCGCGATGACGTAGGGGAGGCCCGTCTCGACGCTCGTGACCGCGACGAGCGGGACCGCGCCCAGGGCGACGCCCGCGAGTTTCGTCCCGTCGAGTCGCTCGGCGAAGGCCGCGGCGATGAGTTCGAGACAGCGGGGGTTCGTCTCGAAGACGTACTTGTCGACGTAGTAGTTCGACGTGCCGCCGTGGGAGAGGTCGAACTCGCCGAACTTCACCGCGTCGGCGTCGCGAAGCGCCTCGATGAGTGCGTCGGTGGCCATACGCCACTCTCGTCGACCCCGCGGCTAATACCCATTGGAATCGGGCCGACGCCTACAGGACCGCTGACACGAGGCGTGAAACGTCGACATTTCTAAGCCAGTCGGGCACAGATGACCGTTCGAATGCACGTCTTCGGCTCGAGCGGCGTCCGGGGGGTCGCAGGGGCGGACCTGACACCCCGGTTCGTCCTGCAGATCGCACAGGCGGCCGGGAGCGCCTGGGCCGACGACCACGGCCGGGTCGCCGTCGGCCGGGACACCCGAACGACCGGCCAGACCTTCGCCGACGCCGCCACCAGCGGCCTGACGAGCCTCGGGCTCGACGTCGACCGGCTCGGGATCGTCCCGACGCCCGGACTGCAGGCCTACTGCGAGCGGACCGAGGTGCCGGGGCTGATGGTGACCGCCAGCCACAACCCGCCCGCCTACAACGGCGTGAAGGTCATCGGCGCCGACGGCGTGGGCCTCACGCGCGACGCGCTGAACCGCATCGAGACGACGCTCGCCGAGGAGGACGTGACACACGTGGGCTGGGCGGAGACGGGGACGGCCCGCCGGGTCGAGTCGGCCCGGCGGACCTACCGCGAGGCGGTCGTCGCGGCCGTCGACGCCGAGCGCATCGCCGCCGCCGACCTCACCGTCGTCGTCGACCCCGGCCACGGCGCGGGCTCGCTCGTCAGCCCGGACCTCTTTCGCGAGCTGGGCTGTACGGTCCACACAGTCCACGCACAGCCCGACGGCCACTTCCCGGGCCGGGACCCCGAACCCGTCGCGGAGCACCTCGGGGACCTGCGGACCTACGTCGAGTCGACGGATGCCGACCTGGGCATCGCCCACGACGGGGACGCCGACCGCGCGATGTTCGTCGACGAGCGGGGTCGCCACGTCCCCGGCGAGAGCTCGCTCGCGGCGCTCGCGGCGGCGGAACTCGAGGCCGGCGACACCGTCGTCTCGGCGGTCAACGCCTCACAGCGCCTCGTCGACGTCGTCGAGGACGCCGGCGCAGCCCTCTCGCTTTCCCCCATCGGGTCGACGAACATCGTCAGTCGAATCCGCGACCTGACGGCGGCCGGCGAGTCGGTCCCCATCGCCGGCGAGGGCAACGGCGGGCTCTTCTTCCCGCGCTACCGCGTCGCCCGGGACGGCGCGTACACGGCCGCGCGGTTCTGCGAGCTGGTCGCGGAGACCCCGCCAGCGAACTGGTCGATCCGTACAGCGACTACCACACCGTCAGACGCGCCCTGGAGTACGAGGCGGAGGCCGAGCGCGAGGCCATGCTCGACCGCATCGAGGCCCACGCCACCGACGCCGCCGCGGACCTGGACACGACCGACGGCTGGCGACTCGACTACGGCGACGCCTGGGTGCTGGCCCGTCCCTCGGGGACCGAGCCCATCGTCCGGGTGTACGCCGAGGCCCGGGACGTCGACCGGGCCCGGTCGCTGGCGGACGAACTCGTGGACGTGGCCCGGGCGTAGCGCCGACGCACAGGGTCGCAGTGGACGGTGGTACAGGGTCGCCGCCGGTCACAGCTCGCCGTACTCGTCGAGCGCCGCCTCGATGGCCTCGCGCTCCTCGCGAGCGGCCGCCAGGTCGCGCTCGACGGCCCCGCTCTCGAGGCGGTCCCGCTCGCCGTCGGTGAGCTGGTTCCGGGCGAGTGCGGTGTCCCGGAGCCGCGCGTAGTCGTCCCGGCGGGAGAGCGCCCGGACCTCACGTAGACGGGCCACGACCGGTTCGTCGGCGAACCGGACGACGACCGACTGATACGCTCGGGTGACCCAGGCCAGGTGGTCGGCGGGCGGCGGCGGCCAGTCGACGGTCACCGGCGCCGCGTCCAGGCGCTCGAGGTAGGTCTGGCGGGTCGCGACGGCGCGCTTGAGCGCGGCCGTGTCGTCGACGTAGTGGTCGAGCTTCGAGGTCGAGTAGTCGGCGTACTCCAGCAGTCTCGGGACTGGCTCCGCGCCGGCCTCGTGGGTCCGGACGTACTCGAGCAGGTCCTCGGGCGGGGACCGGAACGGGACCAGCGGGTAGGCGTCGGCCCGTGCCACCGTCTCGAGCACCTCCCGGGCCGACTGCTCGCTGCGGAACGTCCGGAACGCCTCGCGGACGGCCGCGTTGTATTCCTCGATGGGAGCACGCAACTCCTCGACGGGGGCGTCGAGGTCGGCCTCGCCCAGGCGCTGGAGGCGCTCGAGGTCCGCGACACGTGATTCGAGGTCGTCCAGGCGCCGCCGCGCCTCCCGGCGTGCCGTGCGGTAGGCCTCCCGGGCGGCCTCGAGGTCGTCCAGGCGCGCGACGAGGTCACCGACCGGTTCCAGGTCGCGGCGGGCCCGCTCGAAGTCGCTCTCGGTGAGCCGCCGCTGCTGGAGAGCCTCGTCGACGGCCTCGAAGGTCTCGCGCTCGGGGACGTCCTCGTCCAGGTCGTCGGTCAGCGTGGCGACGGCGCCCTGGAACTCGGTGAACGCCTGGAAGTTCCCGCTGCCCGTCGCCGTCTCCTCGTAGCGGTCCAGCAGGTCCCGGAACTGCCGGTAGGCGTCCCGGCAGGTCGCCAGGCGCTCCCGGCCGACGTCGTCGACGCGTTCGCGTGCCGTCTCGTACTCGCGAGCGGCGGTCTCCAGCTTTCGGACGGCGTCGGAGTCGGCCATCGGGTCAGTAGACGTCGTCGGGGTCGAACACTCGTTCGCCGACCGTCTCGCCGTCGACGGTCCGGTAGAAACACGACTCGTAGCCGGTGTGGCAGGCGCCGCCGGTCTGGTCGACGAGATAGAGGAGTGCGTCGCCGTCGCAGTCGACGCGGACCTCCTCGATTTCCTGGGTGTGGCCGCTGGTCCCGCCCTTCTTCCAGAGCTCGTCGCGGCTCCGCGAGTAGTAGTGGGCGTACCCCGTCTCGCGGGTCCGTTCGAGCGCCTCCTCGGTGACGTAGGCGAGCATGAGCACCTCGCCGGTCTCGGCGTCCTGGGCGACGGCGGGGAGGTACTCCTGCCCGTCGAACGCGAGGTCCACGTCGGTCATACTCGCCCGGAGGCCCGTCCGCAAGATAGGTCTTGTGACGGGTGGCTACTTATGCTGCCGGGCACGACGTCCAGTATGGCCCCAACGCACGTGCTGGTCCCGCTGGACGGCTCCCCCCTTGCCGACGACGCGCTCGTCCACGCGCTCGAGACCTTCGACTGCCGGGTGACGGTGCTGAACGTTGTCACGCCGCTCGACGGGGGGATGAGTGAGGGTGGGGTCCTCGACGCGGGCCCGGAGCGCGAGGCCGACGCCCGCCAGCGCGCCGAGCGACTCGTCGAGCGCGCCGAGCGCCGGGCGGCCGACGCCGACCGGGCCGTCGAGACGGCCGTCGAGACGGGCGACCCCGCCGAGACCATCCTCGCGTTCGTCGACTCGCACGACGTCGACCAGGTCGTGATGGGCGGCCACGGCGGCGAGCGCCACGAGATCGCGCGGCGGTTGCTCGGGACGGTGGCGACGAGCGTCGTGAGCGAAGCGCCGGTGACGGTCACCGTGGTCCGGTAGATGACCGACGAGGCGAGAGCGAAGGGGGCGGTCGTCGACGACGTGTTCTGGGACCCCCACGCCAGCCCCCGCAGCGTCTGGGCGCTGGTCGCGACGTACCCCGTGCTGGTTCTGGGGATCTACCGCCGGAGCGAAGCCCTGCTCGCGCTGACGGGCGTGTCGGTCGTCCTGAACCTGCTGCTGGCCACGCCCCCCGAGACAGACGCGCCCTGGGCGACGCGCGTCGTCCGCGGCGAGCAGGTGTGGCTCGACCGCGGGATAGGTTCCGAGCCGGGCACGCTGGGCGTGCTCGGGGTCGGCGCGGTGGCCCAGCTGTACACCTTCCGGGCGGCGCTCGACCAGCGACCGGTGCGGACGGCACTCGGGACCGTCGCGTCGATGGCGCTGATGCTGGTCTTCTTCGCGCGGATGGTCGGGCTCTACGACGCCCACGGGGACCCCAAGAATCCGATGTGAAGGCGACCGCTCAGGAGATACCGAGCACCGTCGAGAACGCCCGGTAGAGGGCGAAGCCGACGATGACCGACGTCACCAGGGTGACGAGCCAGAAGCCGATGGTCACGCCGATCTTGCGCCGCGAGACGCCCGCCGACCCGCCGGCGAGGCCGCCGCCGATGACGCCGGAGATGATGATGTTGTTGAACGAGATGGGGATGCCCAGCGCGATGGCCAGTTGGGCGATGATGAAGCCGGGGACGAGCGCCGCGATGGACCGGCGGACCCCCAGCTGAGCGTACTCGCGGGAGGTCGCCTGGAGCAGTCGCGGCGCGCCCATCCACGCGCCGCCGAGGATGCCGGTGGCGCCGATACCCAACAGGAGGAGCGCCGGCGCGCCCAGTTCGGCCCGGTAGAGGTTCTCCAGTGGCCCCGTGGCCAGGCCGACCTGGCTGCCGCCGCTGGAGAAGGCGACGACGCTGCCCAGCACGACGAGGAAGGTCTTGATGCCGCGGTCGACGGACTGCTGGGTGCGCCGACGGATGAAGGCGAAACTGACGGCCGCGAGTGCGAGCGTCGCCACGACGACGACGGGGTCGACGCCCCCGACGGCGGGCGCGGGCACGACCATCGCCACGGCGCCGGCCAGCGAGTTCTGCGTGGCGCCGGACGGCGCGGGAATCACGCTCAGTTCGACGTTGGCGACGATGCCGCCGACGACGGCCGCGAGCAGCGGCACGCCCACCGTCTCGGGGATGTCGTCGCGGCGCAGGATCGTCGCTGTGAGGTAGGCCAGGCCACCCGAGACGGGGGGCACCAGCACCCAGAACAGACCGATACGCCGGTAGGTGTCGAAGACCGGCGTGCCCCCCAGCGAGAGGCCGACGCCGATCATCGCGCCCGTCGTCGCGAACGCCGCCGGGACCGGGTAGCCGGTGTAGACGCCGAAGGCCATGAACAGCGTCGCGGTCAGCAGGCCGGCCGTCGCCGCCAGCGAGGTGATCGAGGCGTCGCCGATGAGGCCCGCACCGACGGTCTCGGAGATGCTGCCGCCCTGCGTGAGTGCGCCGGCCGCCGCGAGGATGCCGATGAGGAAGGCAGCCCGCATCGTCGAGATGGCGTTCGCGCCGATAGCAGGGGCGAAGGGCGGCGAGTTGCTGTTGGCGCCCAGCGCCCAGGCGGTCACGAGGCCGGTCACCGTCGCGAGGGCGACCAGCACCCAGAAGACGACATCGACCACTGCAGGTCAGCCCCCCCCCAGCGTGGTCCGGTCGCGGTCATTGCCCGCCGTTCACGCCCGGCAGGGATAAGGGTTCGCGCGACGTCCGGCTATCGCCCGGGTCGCACCGCTCAGTAGCCGAGCGAGTCGCGGACGAGGACCAGCGTCGTTCGTCTCTCCTCGGCTTCCTGTCGGTAGATGAGCTGTTTCGCGATGGCGCTCCCGGCGCCGTAGGCGTCCTGTGCCCGGGCGTCTTCGAGCGGGAAGGCCACGTCTTCTAGTCGGTCCAGCGCGGCCTCCAGGTCCTCGACGACCTTGTTCGCCCCGGCGACGAGCAGCAGGTTCTCGGCGGCGAAGGGGTAGGCCCCGATTCGGCTGCCGGAGGCGTCGGCGGCGACGAGTTCGCCGGTCGCGGCGATGGCGTTGACGCTGCCGAGGAAGTAGTCGCTGGCCTGTGCTTCACGGCGGGCGCGCTGGCGCTCGGCGTCGTCGTCGATGCCGTACACCTCGCTGTGGACGTTCTCCCACTCGTGGTCGCCGTCTGTGAGATACTCCACGAAGCCGATCTCCTCGAGCGTCGTCGAGTGACCGTCCATCACCGACGCGCCGGCGGGGATACGATCCTGTATCTCCGCGAGTGCCGCCGCGCCGTCGTCGACGACGACCACGTCGAAGCCGCTGGCTTCGAGGTTCTCGACGGCCGCGTCGAGTTCGTCGGCCGTCGGGAGGTCGTCGAGGGCCTCGTCGTAATCGACACTGTCGGCGTACCCATCCTTGTGTTGGGACATACAGCAACTGTGGTGGTCGTGCGTGAAAAGCGCTCGCGGACGGCGCTGTCACCGGGTGACACCGGTGTTACCGTCCGGTCGAGCCAGTGTCGCGTGGAGGCCACTGACTCGGTGAGCCGTCGGCGGTCGAACCGGCGAGCCGCCGACGCGAGCCGAACACTCATGTGTCACCCCGACCCACACCGAGGTATCGAATGTCCCGACGGTACGACCACGCGCAGGTCCAGGAGTACTGGCAACACGTCTGGGAGCGAGAGGGCGTCTACGACTGCCCCGACGACGCCGAGGACCCCACCTACGTCCTGGGGATGTTCCCCTACACCTCGGGGTCGCTGCACATGGGCCACATCCGCAACTACGCCATCACGGACGCCTACGCCCGCTATCGGCGGATGGCCGGCGACGACGTGCTTCACCCGATGGGGTGGGACGCCTTCGGCCTCCCCGCGGAGAACGCGGCCTACGAGCGCGACACCGACCCCGAGTCGTGGACCCGCAGTTGCATCGACCGGATGCGCGCGGACCTCCGGGAGATGGGCTTTGGCTACGACTGGTCCCGAGAGATAACCACCTGTGACCCCGAGTACTACCGCTGGAATCAGTGGCTGTTCACCCGCTTCTACGACGAGGGGCTCGTCGAGTACGGCGCGGCGACGGTCAACTGGTGTCCGGACTGCGAGACGGTGCTGGCCGACGCACAGGTCGAGACGGGGGATGACGACGGGGGGCTCGACCGCAAGCACGACCACTCGCACGCCCACGCACAGGGGGTCTGCTGGCGCTGTGGCACCGATGTCGAGCAGCGCGACCTGGATCAGTGGTTCTTCACCATCACCGACTACGCCGAGGAGCTGTACGACGGGCTCGACGATCTCGACGGGTGGCCCGAGGGTGTCAGGGACAGCCAGCGCAACTGGATCGGCAAGCAGGCGGGCGCGCGGGTCGCCTTCGACGTGGCCGGCGAGGGACTCGAGACGTCCGTCGACGCGTTCACGACGCGTCTCGATACGGTGTACGGCACGACCTACCTCGCGCTCTCGCCGGGCCACGACCTCGTCCGCGAGGTCGCCGAGCGTGACGACGCGGTGGCCGAGTACGTGGAGTCGGTCGCGAGCACCGACGACGCCGGCCTGAGCGGCATCGAGACAGCCCTCACCGCGACGCATCCGTTCACCGGCGAGGACCTGCCGGTGTACGTCGCGGCCTACGTGTTAGACGACGTGGGCACGGGCGCGGTCATGGGCGTGCCCGCGCACAACGAGCGCGACCACGCCTTCGCCACGGAACACGACCTCCCCGTCGAACAGGTGGTCGAACCCGTCGACGGCAGCGGGACGAACCTGCCCGAGACCGCGTTCACCGAGGACGGAATGTTGACCGCCAGCGGCGAGTACGACGGCCTGGCGAGCACCGCCGCCCGCGACCGGTTGCTGGACCACGACGCCGCCGAGTCGGCGACGACCTACCGCCTGCGGGACTGGCTCATCTCCCGCCAGCGCTACTGGGGCACCCCCATCCCCATCGTCCACTGTGAGGACTGCGGGCACGTCCCGGTCCCCGACGAGGACTTGCCCGTCGAGTTGCCCGAGTACGTCCAGACGACCGGGAACCCGCTGGACGCGGCCGAGGAGTGGCAGCAGACCGAGTGCCCCGACTGTGGCAAGCTGGCCGAGCGCGAGACGGACACGATGGACACCTTCGTCGACTCCTCGTGGTACTTCCTGCGGTACCTCTCGCCGCACTTCGACGAGGCTCCGTTCGACCAGGCGACCGCCGACGAGTGGCTCCCGGTCGACGTCTACGTCGGCGGCGAGGAACACGCCGTCCTCCACCTGCTCTACATCCGCTTTCACGCGGGCCCTGGCCGACATCGGCCTGCTGGAGCGACGCGAACCGGTCGATCGACTCATCAACCAGGGGACGGTCCTCCACGGCGGCGAGAAGATGTCCAAGTCCAAGGGCAACGACATCGCGCCACACGAGTACGGCGCGGAGACGACCCGGCTGTTCGTCCTCTCGGCGGCCCACCCCAACCAGGACTTCGAGTGGACCGTCAAGGACGTCTCGGCCGTCTACGACTTCCAGCAGACGCTGTACGACCTCGTAAGCGAGTTCACCGATGGCATCGACGCCCGCACCGAGAGCGAGCCCCACGACGCCTACCTCGAGCGAGAGATCGACCGCACCATCGCCGCCGTCACCGACGAGTACGAGCGGTTCCGGTTCCACCGCGTGGTCGGCGAACTCCAGCGGTTCGCCAGCCTCCTGCGCCGGTACGCGAGTTACGATACGCCGTACCGGTTCGCCTACAGCCGTGGACTCCGGACCGTCGCCGCACTGGTCGCGCCCATCGCGCCCTACCTGGGCGAGGAGCTGTGGCACCTGCTCGACGAGGAGGGGCTGGTGTCGACGGCGCGCTGGCCCGAGGCGCTACGCGACGTCTCGGAGTACCGCATCGAGCGCGAGCTCGTCCGCCGGACGCTGGGCGACGTCCGGGACATCACCGAGGTGGTCGACATCGACGACCCCGACGAGATCGAGGTCGTCGTGGCCCAGGACTGGAAGTACGAGGCCTACGAGATCGCCCGCGCGGCCGAAGGGAGTGGGGTCGCGGACCGAGCGAGCGGTGAAACCGCGAGCCGCGAGGCCGACCCGGACAGCGCCCTCGTCGGGGAGATCATGGCCGACGAGGACGTCGCGGCCCACGGCGACGCGGTCGCCGAGTACGCGGGCGAACTCGCCGCGAACGGGGCGGGCCTCGAACCGATCGTCGACGGCGAGCGCGAGCTCCAGGTCCTGGAACAGGCCGCCTGGCTGTTCACCGAGGAGTTCGGGGCCGAGGTGTCGGTGCGCCGGGCGAGCGAGGGCGACGACCTGGCGTCGAAGGCCCGGCCCAACAAGCCCGCCATCCACATCTCCTGAGCGCGGCCCCGGGTCTTACGAGAAGGGCAGCGGGAACGGAATCGACCCGTGGGAGTAGCCCTCGACGCTGCCGTCGGGTCGATAGCGGAAGACGACCAGGGGCTGGTAGCCCACGTCGGGGCGCTCGCCGAGGACGCGGCGCCACTCGTCGTCGGCGAAGGAGGTGGCGTCGACGACCAGCACGGCGCCGGGGTGGGCGGCCAGTTGGTCGCGGGTCTTGGCGTCGCCGGAGGCCTTGACCGCCGCGATGCCGGTGTTGACCTGGCGGCGCGAGGGCGGGCGCGGACGGGTCACCTCGACGAGGGTGTCCTCGACGCGGAAGTCGATGGCGTGGCCCGACCCGAGTTCGACCTCGGGTTCGAAGTCGTTGCCGGCGTCGGCGAGCAGCTTGGCGACGTTGAACTCACCCATGGTCGCCTGCATCCGCGAGAGGTCGAAGCCCTGGCTGGTCCCGAGCTTGCTCGCCATGGTGTAGCGGTAGTCGTCTAAGACCCCCGTCGCGAGGAGGTCGTCGTAAAAGCGCAGGCCAGCCTCGCGGGACGCGTCGGGGAAGCCGCCGGCGTGGTCGCGAAAGAAGGTCCGGGTCGACTCGCGGCCGTCCTTCGAGAGGAAGACGGGCAGGAAGAACTGGGCGACGTGCTCGTAGTCGGCGAGCCACGGGTCCTCGACCTCGAGTGGGCGAGCAGTTCGCGCTCGCCCCACTCGGCGATGGGGTCGGTCACCTCGTCGAAAGTGTACTTGTCGGTGCGCCACAGCGTCTCGGGCGTCTCGGTGTTGCCCATCCAGTAGGCCTCCTGGCCGTTCCAGACGAACAGCGCGAGGTCGCCGTTGTCCATCTCCAGGCGCCGGGCGGCCCACCCCTCGGGCGGGGCGAACCACGGGCCGTTCATCGTCGCGCCGAAACGGTTCTGCAGGGGTGAGAGAAGGTCGCGCCGGACGCGGTCCTCGCTCCAGCGCTGGGTCGAGTGTCGAAATCGTAAGGGACCAGCCACGCTGGTCTGTAGTCGGTCAGCGCTCTAATGCGTTCCGCACGACGTGTCAGCGGTGGACACGGTGGCCGGCACCAGGCGGGGCGGCGCGAGAGGCGCCGCTTCGACCCGGCGACCGCCGGACCACGCGGGTACGGACGACCGCTGCGGAAACAGCCGTTGCCGAAACGGTTGGAACGACCGTTACATTGATAGTCACTACCACGCTAGTTGGGGTGTGGTAACCTATGTCGATGGGAGCGTATGACGACGACGAACACGAACGCCGTGAGCGCAAGAACACCGAAGTCGACCTCTCGGAGGACGACGACCGGACAGCGTATCACGGGACCGTGACCTACGACGGCGACGAGTCCACCGAGGAACTGCTGGACCAGTTCAAGCAGATCAACTCGGAGCAGTAGCCGGTCTTCTCGCCCTGATCCGCAACAGCGCCACGGAGACGGCTGTCACGACCGTCACGGCGGTGACGTGGGCAAGCAGCGACGCGAGCAAGACCGGCTGGTCGAGCACGAACGGCACCAGGACCAGTTGCAGGACCCCGAAGCCCCAGGTCTCTACGTCGGCGCGCTGGAAGACCCGTGCCGTCTCGGGGTCGAACCGGTAGCGCGCGGAGCGCCACAGGCCGGTGACGGTGGCCCACCACCCGGTCCCGATGCGGTAGCTGACGTCCCACAGCACCAGCAGGAGGAGGTAGACGACGAGCACCGGCGGCTCCTCGCCGAACAGCGTGGTCACCAGCGGCGTGCTGCTGGTCTGGGGGTCGAAGACGAACAGGTGTGAGAGGATGGCGACGTAGGCCAGCACCGAGAGCACCACCTCCATGTTCGAGGAGAACAGCAGCGCCCGGTAGGGCTGTGGGACGTCGATGCGGCGGATGAGTGTGCTGATGCGCAGCATCTCGATGCTCCCGATGCTGGCGACGAAGACCACCGCCGTCGCCGCGATGGCGGCGTTCCAGGTGTCGTAGTACCACGACAGCGCGACGATGGCGGTCTCGAAGATGAGCAGCTGGATGGCGATGGCCGCCCACGTCGGCAACCGGATTCCTGGCAGCGCGCCGACGATGCTCTCGTACACCCAGGTCTCGCCGTACTCGGGGTGTGGCGAGTCGCCGCTCATCGGCCCGCCCCGCCGTCGGTGGCCGTCGGCCGCGGCGCGCGGTCGTCGCACCGCTCGGCGTTCGCGCGGTCGACCGCCGTCTCGAACGGCGTCAGGTCGACCGGGACCAGGTCGCGAATCGAGTCGTCGTCGGCGACCACTGGGGTGTCGAGGCCGGCGACCAGCGGCCGCGCGACGCTCGCGGGGACGTCGGTCAGGAACCCGACCCAGTACGAGGAGAGGCCGGGCGAGAGCATCGGCAGCGGGACGATGCGCAGGCCGCCCGACCCCGCCCGGGCGCCCGTCCGCCGGAGGACGTCCGCGTAGCTCATCACCTCGGGGCCGCCGATCTCGTAGGTCCCGCCGGCCGTCGCCGGCGTCTCGAGGACGCCGACGAGGTAGTCGACGACGTCGGCGATGGCGATGGGGTGACAGTCCGTCGCGACGGCCCGCGGGGTGACCAAAAGCGGGAACCGGGCGGCCAGCTCGCAGATCAGCTGGAAACTGGCGCTGCCGGCCCCGACGATGATGGCCGCCCGGAGCGTCGTCAGGTCGTAGGCCCCGGCCGCGAGGAGGTGCTCGACGGTGCGCCGCGAGCGCAGGTGCGTCGAGAGCGGGGCCTCGTCGCCGCCCAGGCCCCCCAGGTAGACGACGCGGTCGACGCCCGCCTCGCTGGCCGCCGCCCGGAAGTGCCGGGCCGCGCGCCGGTCGCGGGCATCGTAGTCGTCGCCGGCACCCATCGAGTGGACCAGGTAGTAGGCGGCGTCGACGCCCTCGAGCGCCGCGTCGAAACTGCCGGGTTCGAGCAGGTCACCCGTCGCTACCTCGACGCCCGGGGCGGGGTCGTACCCCGCCGGGTGGCGCACGAGGACGCGGACGTCGTGGTCCGCGGCGCGGAGCGCGGGGACGAGGTGGCTCCCGACGAACCCCGTCGCCCCGGTGACCAGCACGTGCATACCTGCGATGGATGGGGGCCAGGCGGTAAAAGACTCTGCCTCGCGAGTGTAGCCGGCGGACGGGCGCCGGTCACTCCCACCCGGGCGTCGGTGGCGCGCCGGCCGCGTCTTCGACGTCGCGGGCGACGGCCGGCGGCGGTGCACTGCTCCCGGCGGCGCCGGCGGCGGCGTCCCACGCGTCGATGGCGCGGCCGGCCCACGAGTCGGCCTCGAGGACCGCGTCCCGGGCCGCCTCGTAGCGGGCGTCGTTGACCCGCAGGGTGCCCGGGCTGGCGGCCGCCGCCACGCCGACGAACTCCGCGCGGTCGGCGGCGGTCGGCTCGCCGTCGCGGAACCGCGCGACGCGGTCTGCCACCCGCTCGGGCGCGGGATGGGCGAACACCTTGCTCCCGACGGCGGCCGGGCCAAAGAGCGGGTCGACGTCGGGCGCAGTGTCGTCGAGGAGCCGATTGCCGCCGTGGACGCGCTCGACGCGTTCACACTCCGTCTCGACGTCGAGGCGGAGGTTCTCGCCGGGGTACCGGGCGCAGGTCTCCGGATACAGGTCGGCGCCGTGGATGCGACACTGGAGGGTCGTCGGGTCCAGAAAGACACAGGCGTGTAGCCAGGTCGACTCGCCGTCGAACGGATCGACGGGTTTGGGCGGCTTTCGCAGGCCGACGAAGAAGACGGGACGGCCCCGGATGGCGGCCACGTCGACGCCGCCCAGGGAGACACTCCGGTCGTCGGTGGCCGTCCAGAGGCGGGGCCGGAGTGTGTCCCCGTAGCCCGCGGCGACGAACTCGCGCACCTCGTCGCGCGTCAGCGGGGCCAGGTTGTAGGTGTCGTCGAGCGGTTCGAACGGGCCGCGGCGCTCGTGGTCGATGTCGGCGTCGGTGAGCGAGCGCCAGTCGATGCAACAGCCGGCACAGCCCTCGCAGTCGACCTCCATGTCGTGCTAGTCGCTACCGTATGACAAAAAGGAAAGGCCTTAGCGGCGGTCGGCCCTAGTGAGCCCATGGCCACACAGCCCTGTGACGGGTGCGGGACGTCGGTGTCCATCGGCGGCGGCATCGCCAACCTCTGGTCGTTCACCAACGACCCCACCGAGGGCATCATCCTGGAGCTGGCCGACGGCACCGAGCATTTCCTCTGTTACGACTGCATCGACCGGCTGCCCGACGACCGCGAGGTGACCGCGGCCGACGTGGCCGACCTCGCGGGCGTCGAGTGAGATAGAAACCGGTTTGGGCCCCAGTCGGCTAGGCGCTCCCGTGACGCTGGTCGGCATCGACGACACGGACTCCCGTGAGCGCGGGATGTGTACCACCTACGCCGCCAGCCGACTGGCCGGCGCGATCCGCGACGCGGGCGGGTGCGTCGAGCGGGTGCTGCTCGTGCGCCTCAACCCCGCCGTCGAGCACAAGACCCGGGGGAACGCCGCCCTGGCGGTCCACACGGACCTGGCGGCCGACCGGGCGCGTCGCCTGGTCGAGGAGGTCCTCGAGATGGCCGAGACCGACGACCCGCACACGAACCCGGGCGCCGTCGTCGCCGACTGTGCGCCCGGGGCCATCCCCGACGCGGTGGCCGACTTCGCCGTCGACGCCGTCCGGACGATTCAGGACCCAGCCGCCGCGAAGACGCTCGCCGACGCGGTCGGGTTCGCCCGCATCGAGCGGGGCAACGGCCGCGGCCTGGTGGGCGCGCTCGCCGCCGCCGGGGCCTGGGAGGCCTTCGACGACTGGACCTACGAACACATCGCCTACCGCGAGCGCGAGCGCTGGGGGACCGAACGCGACGTCGACACCGAGAGCGTCTTCGCGGCGGCCGACGCACACTATCCGGCGGTCTGGGACACCGTCGACCGGGCGTCGGGCTACCCGGTTTGTGTCCCGCGGACGCCCTGTCCGGTCCTCTACGGCATCCGCGGCGACGACCCCGACGCCTGCCGACAGGTCGCGGAATCTATCGAGAGCGAACCCGTGGCCGAGTCGACGACGTTCGTCACCAACCAGGGCACCGACGTCCACCTGCAGGACGCCGCGCTGGGCGAGGTCGCCGACGCCCGGGCGTTCCGGGTCACCGGCGAGGTGGCGGCAGAGCCCGAGACGCGCGAGGGGGGCCACGTCTTCGTCGACCTCGCGGCCGACGGCACGCGCCTCGCCTGTGCGGCGTTCGAACCGACCAAGGGATTCCGCGACCGGGTCCGGGCCCTCCGGGTCGGCGACCGGATCACTGCCTGTGGCGAGGTCGGCGACGGGACGCTGAAACTCGAGAAGTTCGCGGTCCGCGAGCTGGTGACGACCGAACGGGTCACGCCCACGTGTCCCGAGTGCGGCCGGTCGATGTCCTCGGCCGGGCGCGACCAGGGCTACCGCTGCCGGGACTGTTCGACCCACGCCGACGGGAAAGCAGCGCGTACGCTGGCGCGAGACCTGGAGCGAGGGTGGTACGAGGTGCCGCCGGTGGCCCGCCGGCACATCGCCAAACCGCTCGCCCGGGGCGGGTTCGACGCGCCGACACACCCGGAGCGGTGAGCGGGGTCGGCGGGGCAGGCGGGCGCGGGGCCGAGTGCGAAAGATTTGTTACCACTTACCGCGATAACCGGCACATTACAGAGGGTGTCGAGGGGGAATCGGGGGCGGAGAGACGCCGGCGACGCGAGCGGCGGCGGGGGCGAGACGGCGCGCGTTCGGGCGTGCGTCGCCGCCTGTAGTCGAGCGCGCGCTCGTAGCAAGCAGTGATTACGACACGTACGAACCCACGGCCGCGATCGGGCAAGCGCACTGTTCGACGACCGAGTGGTGACCGCTCGGCGAGTTTACAGTATAAAAGGACAGAATTAACAACACCCGTTGGTAATAGAGGCCATGCCCAATCCTGACACGGGTGGCGCTGACATCGGCTCGGGCCCGTCGACCGACGGATCGAGCCGCCACCAGCCGCCGTCACAGCGAGCGTCCACCCCTGTCCCCACGAGCGCGGCCACCGAGTCGTCGTCGACGGCTCGACGGCCAGCGAGCAGTCCGTCTCGTCGCCCAGCGGTGACGCCACCATCACGTTCGAACTCGTCGACGGGCGCCCCTTCTACAGCGTCTCCTACCGGGGCTACACACCCGTCGCGCCCTCCACCCTCGGGTTCGAGTTCGCCCACCAGCCGGACTTGCTGGAGGACTTCGAGGTCGTCGGGTCCGACCGGACTACCGCGGACACCACCTGGGAGCCGGTGTGGGGCGAACACGAGTCCGTGCGCGACCACTACAACGAGCTCACCGTCTGCCTGGAGCACGCCTCCGGCCACCACCTCAACCTCACGTTCCGGGCCTACGACGACGGCGTGGCGTTTCGCTACACCATCCCGTCAGACGACGGGATGGACGAGTTCACGCTGACCGCCGAGCGCACCGGCTTCGAGTTCACCGACGACTTCAGCGCCTGGTGGATCCCGAACAACTGGAACAACTACGAGTACGTCTACCAGAACACGCCGCTGTCGGAGGCCGGCTACGACTACGGCAACCACGACAAGACCTCCGACGTCGACGGCATGAACACGCCGGTGACGATGCGCGTCGCCGAGGACTGCTACATGAGCATCCACGAGGCGGCACTTGCCGACTGGGCCGAGATGACGCTCGCGCGCTACCACGACCGGCCCACGCGGTTCGAGGCCGACCTGGTCCCGTACCCCGACTACGTCCGGCGGGTCGTCGGCGTGGCCCCCCACGCCTCGCCGTGGCGGACGTTCATCTTCGGGGAGCGACCCGGCGATCTCCTCGAATCCACGATGACGCTCAACCTCAACGAGCCGTGTGCCTACGAGGACACCGACTGGATCGAGCCCCAGAAGTACTGCGGGGTCTGGTGGGAGATCCACATCGGCAAGACCGAGTGGGATCCCGGCCCGGACGTCGGCGCGACCACCGAGAACGTAAAGGAGTACATCGACTTCGCCAGCGAGCACGGCATCGAGAACGTCTTCGCCGAGGGGTGGAACTCCGGGTGGGGCGACGGCGACAACAAGCCCGACGACGGCCCCTTCGGCTGGGAGGACATGCTCTTTACCGAGACCCACGACCGCTTCGACTTCGAGGAGGTCACCGACTACGCCGACCGGAAGGGCGTGTCCTTCATGGCCCACAACGAGACGGGGTCCAACGTCGCCGGCCTCGACCGCTTCTCCTACGAGCGCCAGCTCGAGGAGGCCTTCCATCTGTACGCCGAGAACGGCGTCCGGGCGGTCAAGACCGGCTACGTCAACGAGGACGGCGTCTACATGGACGATTCGGGCGTGCGGTACCACCACCACTCCCAGCCGGTCATCAACCACTACGACTACGTCGTCCGGACCGCCGCCGAGTACGGGCTGCTGATCAACAACCACGAGCCGGTCAAGCCGACGGGCAAGCGCCGGACCTACCCGAACTTCATGACCCGCGAGGGGGTCTCCGGCATGGAGTACCAGAACTTCCGGGGCGGCGGGAACCCGCCGAGCCACACGCCGAGCCTGGCGTTCACCCGGCTACTCGCCGGCCCCGTCGACTACAACACCGGCGTCTTCAACCTCACCTACCGGGAGTACGCCGGGACGCGGGTCAACAACACCCGGGCCCGCGAACTCGCGCAACTGGTCATCTTCCACAGCGGCCTCCAGATGGTGACCGACCGGCCCGTGAACTACGACTTCGACCGCGAGGCCTTCCAGTTCGTCAAAGACGTCCCGGTCGACTGGGACGAGACGCGGGTGCTGACCGGCGACATCGGCCAGCACGTCACTATCGCCCGCCGCACGGGCGAGGACTGGTGGCTCGGCACGGCCGTCGCCGACCCGGAGTGGGTCCCCATCGAACTGGACTTCCTCACTGGCACCTACGACGCCCACGTCTACCAGGACGGCTACAAGGCGACGACCTACGGCTACGAGTCGGCCGTCGACGTCCAGCACTTCGAGATAGAGGGCGGCGACACGCTGTGGGCGCCCCTTCCCCACGGCGGCGGCCAGGCGGTCCACCTGACGCCCGCGACGGGCGACCTGGATCCGATTCCCGGCCACTACGAGGTCTTCTCGTCGGCCCCCGAGGGCGACGTGGCCTACGACGCCGCGGAGTTCACCGTCGAGACGGCCGGCGAGGGCCTGTGGGGCGGCACCGACGACTACACCGCCGTCTACGAACCCGACGCCGTGGGCACCGGGGGGAGCGTCGAGGCCGCAGTCACGTCCCAGGCCGGCACCGACCCCACCGCCCGCTCGGGTATCGTCCTGCGCAACGACGTCACCGCGCCCGGTGAGTCGCTGGGCTACGTCGCGCTGGTCGTGACCCCAAACCTCGGGGTCCAGCTCCAGTGGGACGGTGACGACGACGGCCACGTCGACCGCGCGGTCGGGGCCTTCGGGTCGACGCCGGTCCGCCTGCGCCTCGAGCGCGAGGGGTCGACCTACGAGGGACTCGTCAGCACCGACGGCGGCACGACCTGGGAGTCGGTGGGGACCTGCACCGTCGCGTCGGCCGCCGAGTGCCAGGACGCCGCGCTCGTCCACAGCGCCAGCACGGCCGAGGGCGGGCGGGCGACGTTCGACGACTTCCGCATCGACGACCGCATCCCGATGACCCGTCCGATTCCCGACGGGCTGACGACGTTCGCCACCGGCGACGCGGAGTTCGGCCTCGACCAGAACGGCGAGACCCTACATATCAACGCCGCCGGCCGCGACGTCTGGACCGACGACGACGAGTACGGCGCCGTGGTCGACCCCGGGTGCCTCGAAGACGGCGACCGCGTCGTCGCCAGGGTGACCGGCCAGGAGGACAGCCACGACTGGGCGAAATCCGGGCTCGTGGTCCGCAACGACGCGACGGCCGCCGGCGAGTCGGGCGGGTACGTCGCGCTGGCGGTGACGCCGTTCAACGGCCTCCAGTTCGCCTGGGACGCCGACGGCGACGGCCACCTCGACAGCGAGGCCCGCGACCCCGAGACGTACGCCCCGCTGTGGCTCCGCATCGAGCGCGACGGCGAGACGTTCACCGGCGCCTACAGCAAGGACGGCGAGGACTGGACCACGGTCGGCAGCGCCGACCTGCCCGACGCCGCGCCGCGCCAGGACGCGGCGGTGTTCACCTGCTCGCACACCAACTCCAGGGGCATCGCCGAGTTCGACGAGTTCACCGTCGAGTAGCCCACGGCCGGCCCGTTGTCGGCAGTTCTCGTGGACTTATGCCCGAGCGGACCCACCTCCGGGCGATGAGCGTCACAGCGACCTTCAACGCGATTCCGTTCGTCGAGGAACTCGGGATGGAACTGACCGCCGCGGCGGACGGCCACGCGGAGGCCCGGCTCCCCCTGCGCGAGGAACACTCCTCGAACCCCGCCACCCGAATCGCCCACGGCGGGGTCACCTACTCGCTGGCCGACACCGTCGGCGGGGCGGCCGTCGTCTCCGTCTCGGGGACGATCTCGCCGACGGTGGACATGCGGATGGACTACCTCGCGCCGGCGACCGACGACCTCCGGGCCGAGGCCGACGTCGTCCGGAACGGTGGCAGCGTCGCCGTCGTCGACGTCGAGGTGTACGACGCCGACGGCCACCACGTGGCCAGCGCTCGCGGGACGTACAAGACAGACGGCGAGGGCGGCGAGTCGCCCTGGAGCCAGGGCGTCGACGAGGCCGAGATTGAGACGCTCCGGAGCGACTGACTCAGCCGCCGTCGACCAGCTGCATCCCCTCGCGGACCGACTCGCGGCGGCCAAGCAGCGTCACCATGTCCCCTTCCTTGACGACGTAGTCGGCCGTCGGCACCTCCGCCGTGGTGTGATCCTCGCCACTGACGAGGGCGATGAGACAGGCTTCGGGGAGCATCGGCCCGATCTCCCGGACCGACTTGCCGACGAGGTCGGGGTTCGTCACCGCCACTTCCTGGACGTCGCCGACGCGACCGACGTCGGTCATCCAGTGGGCGATGGCGGGCCGTTCGATCTGGTTGTCGATGGCCCACGCCGTCGCCATCGCCGAGGAGATGGTCCGAACGCCGAGATCCTCGAAGGCCTCGACGTTGTCGGGGTTGTTCGCGCGGGCGATGACCCGGTCGACGCCGAACTTCGAACTGGCCAGTTGCGAGACCAGCAGGTTCACGTCGTCGTCGCCGGTCGCGGCGATGACGGTCTTGGCGTTCTCGGCGCCGGCGGAGCGCAAGACGTCCGTGTCGGTACCGTCGCCGATCTCGACGGTGTAGCCCGCGTTTCGCCCTCGTTCGACGACCTGTTCGTCCTGCTCGATGATGACGACGTTCTCGCCCCGGTCTTCGAGGCGCTCGGCGAGCGCTCGGCCCACCTTGCCGCCGCCGACAATTATCAGGCGCATTGGTATCACGTCCAGTTTTTCCGCGATGTACCGCGCGAGACCGCCCTCGAACAGGGCGGTCGCGAAGATGACCAGAAAGACGGTGCCGAGCAGAATCTCGGCCTGCGAGGTAAGCGTCGCGGCCTCGGCGAGCAGTCGCGTGGCCTCATCGCCGCTGGCGTTCGCCGCTTCGGTCCGCAGCTCCGACGCCACGTTGTTCAGCTCGACGGCAAACAGCGTCGCGACCGACGCGGGGATGATGCCCCGCGGGCCGACGAAGCTGACGAAGAGTTTCTCGTTGGTGGTAAACTTGTCGCCGACCGTCGAGACGAACACCAACAGCGGCCGGATGACCAGCGCGACGGCGAAGACGACGACGAGGCCGGGGATGCCGACCCGCCTCAGCGCCGCCAGGTCCACTGGGCCGCCAACGCAATGAAGACAAAGGAGAGGACCAGCAGCGTGATATCGCCCTTGAAGGACTCGACGTCTTCCTCGTAGGGGTGGTCGGCGTTCCCCAGCGCGATTCCGGCCGTCGCGGCGGCGGCGACGCCGGCTTCCGTCGCGATGGTGTTGGCCGCAGCGTACGCGACGAGCGCCCCGGCGAGCACCAGCAAGCGGGCGTTGCGCGGGGCGTCACCCGGCGAGAGGTCGATGTACTGCAGCAAGTAATAGAGGAGGCCCGCGACGACGAGGCCGACGAGCAGGCCGGTGCCCAGGCGGAGCGCGAACGCCTGGAGCAGGCCCTCGCTCGTCGCGCCGGGGTTGACCGTCTCGAAGACGACGACGGCGATGATTGCCGCGGTGACGTCGTTGACGATGCCCTCCGTCTCTAAGGCCGTCGCGACCCGGTCGCGGACCGGCACCACGTTCAGGATTGGCGTGATGACCGTCGGGCCGGTTGCGACCAGCAGAGCGCCGATGAGGAAGGCGAGGTTCCAGTCGACGCCGAATGCGAGTTTGACGGCGCCGGCGGTGCCAACGAGCGCGATGGCCGCCCCCAGGGTCACCAGGCGGAACGTGGCCGTCGGCGCCTCGCGGATGCGCTCGAACCGGAGGTGGTAGGCCCCCTCGAAGACGATGATGGCCACCGCCAGGCCGACGATTGCCGACAGCGCCCCGCCGAACGTCTCGGAGTTGACGAGGCCGAGGCCGGGCTGGCCGATGAGGACCCCCACGAGGAGGTAGAAGATGATACTCGGCACCCTGAGCCTGGCGGCAAGCACCTGTGCGAGCACCCCCAACCCGATGATCCCCGCGACGAGGGGATGAGCAGTTGCGAGCTACCGGCCACGTGGTCCCTCCATCTGTGCGGGCCAACGACCCCGCCATTGATAAACGCGTCTACTGCGTCGGCCGGGATTCGAGCGACGGAGCCGGCAGCGCGCCCGACGCCGGCGACGGGCGAGAGAGTTTTGCCTCGCCGGCGCGGTACGTCCACACATGACGGGACACCAGCCAGGCCACGGTCCGGGCGGTGCGCCGTGACGGCGCTCACCGACCCCGTGACCGTCGGCGGCCTGTCGCTCCCGAACCGCCTGTACCGCGCGCCCGTCCTGGAGTGTGCGGGCAACGGTCCCGACGCCGTCGAGACGCTCGTCGACGAGCTCGTGCCGACGGCCGACTCGGGCGTCGGCCTCGTCTTCCAGGGCGCGAGCATCGTCACCGACCGGGGCGGGTGTGCCGCGCCGAACATGACCCGCGTGCACGACCCGGGGTTCGTCGCGCGCCTGGAGCGCCTGACCGACGCCGTCCACGACGCCGGCGGGACCATCTTCGTCCAGCTTGCCCACGGCGGCCTCCGGAGCATGAGCACCTGGCACGCCGAGTACCGCGAGCGCCACCCCGACCAGCGCCAGCTGGCCGTCTCCGACCCGCCCTGGCAGCTGCGGGCGCTGGACCGGGCGGGCATCGTCTCCTTGCGCCCCGAGGTGCTCTCGACGGACGCGGTGTGGGACCTGGCCGAGCAGTTCGGCCGCGTGGCGGGGTACGCCGCCGACGCCGGCTACGACGGCATCCACCTCTCGGCGGCGAACATGAGTCTGGTCCAGCAGTTCCTCTCGCCGTTCTACAACCGGCGCGACGACGAGTTCGCGGACGGCGTGCGGTTCCTCGAGGCGATTCACGACGCCGTCCGGGACCACGCCGGGGACGTGCCGCTGGTGACGAAGGTGCCCGCAGAGACCGTCGCGCCGGCGTTCGTCCGGCGGCACATCACCCGCCCCGAGGCCGTCGACGTCGCCGAGCGCCTGGCGGCTATCGGCTACGACGCGCTGGTCCCGGTCGAGGTCTCGACGTTCTGGGACATGAGCATCGTCCGCGGCGCGTTCCCCGACCGGGCGTGGGCGGCCAGCGACCTGCAAGACGACTACGCCGCCGCCTTCGGCGGGCCCGTCCGCGCCCGGGTGGTCGAGCTGTTGAACCGGTTGCAGGCCCGGCGCTTCGGACCGGACCCGGGGTGGAACGCCACGTTCTGTCGTGCGGTCCGCGAGCGCGTCGACGTCCCGGTGTTGCTCGAGGGCGGCGTCAGGACCCGGGCTGACTGCGACCGGTTCCTGGGCGTGGGCGAGGCCCCGCCCGCGGCGGACATGGTGGGGATGGCCCGGCCGTTCTACGCCGAACCGCGACTGGGGGCCCGACTGCTCGAGGGCCACGATGCCCTCTGTGCGAGCTGCAACAACTGCACCGTCCCGCAGGTGGCCGGCGAACCGGGGCGGTGCCGGACCCCCGCGGTCGTCCGGGCGAAGGCACGCCTCGAACGGAATGGTGCCTACGAGCGAGATAATTCCGACTGAGACATCGTCACACACCCCGACTCGCCGAAACGTTGTCCTACCGACACGTTAATTCACCATCAGGACGCGTGAGAGAAAGGCTGATTGCCCTCCGCCACCGAGCGTCGGAGAATGACAGGCGAGATACGGTCGGAGCGGGTCGCGGTACCCGTCGACGGGGACGAGGTCGACATCCACTACCGGACGGGCGGCGAGGGGGCGCCGCTGGTCTTCCTCCACGGCATCGGTCTCGACGCCGCCACGGTCTC
The DNA here is from genome assembly GCF_029338315.1 of Haloarcula regularis. Taxonomy (GTDB): domain Archaea; phylum Halobacteriota; class Halobacteria; order Halobacteriales; family Haloarculaceae; genus Haloarcula; species Haloarcula regularis. The sequence goes on along the minus strand of NZ_CP119794.1, from coordinate 2,290,213 downwards.
CTGGCGCCACGCGCTCCCGGCGCTTGCCGGCGACCGGACCGTCTACGCGCCCGACCTGCCGGGCCACGGCGAGAGCGACAAGCCCGACCGCGCGTACACGACCGACTACTACCTCGAGACGGTCGCGGCGTTCCTGGAGGCCGTCGACGTCGCGGAACCCGCGCTGGCGGGCCTCTCGATGGGTGGTGCGCTCGCACTCGGTCACGCGCTCGACGGCGGGCCGGTCGAACGCCTCGTGCTCGTCGGCAGTTACGGCCTCGGGGCGGACGCCTACTGGCGCCAGGCGGCGACGGGCGTCCTCCAGACGCCGGTGCTGGGGAACATGCTCTGGCAGGGCGTGAGCGCCTCGAAACCGGCGATCCGGACGAGCCTCCGGGGCATGGGCGCGACCGAACCGCCACAGCAACTGGTCGAGGACGTCGACTCCGTCGTCGACTACCGGACGGTGCGGGCCATGCGGCGCTGGCAGCGCCACGAGTTCCAGCGAAACGGGTTCCGGACGGACTACTCGGACCGCCTGGCCGAGATTTCGGTCCCGACGCTGGTGGTCCACGGCCGGGCGGACCCGCTGTTGCCCGCGCGATGGTCGCGACGGGCAGGCGAGTCGCTGGACGAGGGTCGGGTAGAGATATTCGAGAACTGCGGGCACTGCCCCCCACGCGAGCGCCCCGAGCGGTTCAACCGGTCGGTCCGGTCGTTCTGCTAGTTCGGCAGGTCGTCGATGAGGACGACTGCTTCCCCGTCGATGACGACGGTCTCCTCCTTGAGGACACGTGTCGTCAGGCGGTACTGGTCGTCGCCGAGGTCCTCGACGATCTCGCACTCGGCCGTGAGTCGGTCGCCGATGCGGACCGGGTTGTGGAACTCCAGGTCCTGCGAGAGGTAGATGGTGAGGCCGGGCAGTCGCGCGAGTGCGGCACTGATGAGGCTGCCGACCAGCGTCCCGTGGGCGATGCGCCCGCGGAAGCGGGTCTCCGCGGCGAACTCCTCGTCTAAGTGTAGCGGGTTCGTGTCCCCGCTCGCGGCGGCGAACTGCTGGATATCGTTCTCCGAGATCGTCTTCGTGAACTCCGCGCGGTCGCCCACGCCGAGGTGGTCCGGGTGGTCCGCCGACAGCGAGACGTGCCACTCCGGCAGGTCCTCGTCCGGTTCGATTCGGTCGACGGGCGCTACCTCCTCCCCCTCGTGCTGGACACCGAACGCGGCGAAGGCGGCCCGGTTCGCAGCCACGACGCTGTTGAACATGTGCGAAGACGTCTCCGTCCAGGTGTCCAACAGCGGGTTCCGATGAGATTCAGAACTCATTGCCTCGTAAGTTAGGGGTCGGCCTATTAAACCTTGGTGATGGTTCATCGTTCTCGGCTGATAGAAGCCGTCTACCCTGCAGAAACGCCGGTTTACTCTGCCCCGTAGTGACAGAAAACCGCCGTTCACCCGGCCGAGCGACGGGAATCAAGGACACCCTACCCCAAACCATCCTATGGTAACGAATGGTATCAGATGGTATTCAGCGGAAGTTTTAAGTCGTTGAAGGGTGTAGTTGGTACCACGATGGCCGACGAGGACGACAGTCTGATGTGGCCCCCGATGTTCCGGGGGATGCAGCAGGCCAGCGAGCAAGCGATGGAACAGCAGCAAGAGCTGATGAAGCAGCTGTTCGCTGGCGGTGGGATGCCGAGCATGGACATGAACCAGCTCGGCGCGATGAGTCAGATGGCGACCTTCAAGACCCGCGTGCAAAGCGGCGGTCGCATCAGCATCCCCGACGCCGAGCGCGAGGCGCTCGACATCGAGGAAGGCGACATCGTCCAGGCGGTCGTCCTCCCGGTCAAGCGAACCTCACAGGAGTAATACACCAATGGTAGACTACACCACCCCCGTCACGACAGCCTTCGAGATGCAGCGCGCGACGATCACCCAGAGCCAGAAGGCCCTCGAGCAGAGCGTCGCGTTCCAGCAGAACGTCAACGAGGCAGTCATCGACAGCCTCGACACCCAGGAGTCGGCCCAGCGCCGCGGCGTCGAGCTCTCGAAGACCGCCTTCCACAGCTATCTCGACGCCATCGAGTCGACCGTGCCCGGCGTCGCCGGCACCGTCGAGGAGATGCGAAGCGCCGTCGACGAGCAGTACGACTTCCTGCTCGAGAACCACGCCGACTCTTCGACAACGTTGAGAGCGAGATGGTCGAGGGCGTCGACGCCTACGACGAGATGACCCAGGAGTACCTGGACGCCGTCGGCGAGCAGGTCGAGATGCTCGTCGACGCCCACGAGGAACTGGAGGCCCAGTCCGTCGAGGCCGCCGAGCAGTTCGGCGACCAGCTCGAGGAGGTCCAAGAGCAGGTCGAGGAGATCCAGGCCCAGGTCGAAGAGGTCCAGGCCCAGGCCGCCGACGCCGTCGAAGTCGACGTCGAGGCGTAACAACGAACCAGCCGTTTTTTGTGCGCGTACCCGCCAATTACAACAAATGAGTGATACAAACCAGATGCAGGACGAGTGGACCGAGATGGTCGAGGAGATGAACGACGCGGTCGTCGACTCGATGGAACAGAACATGAAGGCACAGGCCGCGTTCGTCGAGTCATGGGCCGACGCCGTCGAGGACAGCATGCCCCAGCAGGACGAGCTGAGCGAGGGGCTGCAGGGCTACAACCGGGCCTACGAGGAGTGGCTCGACGCCGCCGACCGGATGGTCGAGCGCTCGGCCGACGCGGCCCAGGGCCAGGACGTCGACCCCGCGGAGTTCCGGGATATCTGGCTCCAGTCGGCCAACGAGGCGTTCAAGCACGTGATGGGCACGTCCGCGTTCGCCGCGGCCAACGGCCAGCTGGTCGAGTCCATGATGGAGATGCAACAGCAGGCCGACGAGCTGAGCCAGGACACCATCGCCCAGCTTGGCTTCCCGACCCGCGACGACGTCGACGAGGTGGCCGAACGCCTCGTCGAGCTGGAACGGCGCCAGCACGCCGTCGAACAGAAGCTCGACCGCATCCTCGAGCACCTCGAGGAGTAGCACAATGTCGAGTGACCAAAACCCGTTCAACCCGTTTGCGGCCGCGCTGGACTGGCAGTCCAAGTCGCTGGACGCGATGCGCGAGGCCGTCGAGACCAGCGAGGTCGCCGACGAGCGCCTCGAGCTGATGGAGTCCGTCGAGGTCGGCCAGACGCCAAGCGAGGTCGTCTACGAGGAGAACAAGCTCGAACTCCTCCACTACGACGCCGAGGCAGCCGGCATCGACGTCGCCGAGGAAGACAAACAGGACGTGCCCATCCTCATCGTCTACGCGCTCATCAACCGGCCGTACATCCTCGATTTGCAGGAAGAGCGGTCGGTGGTGCGGCGCCTGCTCGAGGCGGGCCACGACGTCTACCTCATCGACTGGAACGAACCGTCGAGACTCGACCAGCACCTGACACTCGACGACTACGTCAACCGCTACATGGACAACTGCGTCGACGTCGTCCGCGAGCGCTCGGGCCAGGACGCCATCAACATCCTGGGCTACTGTATGGGCGGGACGATGTCGGCGATGTACGTCGCGCTCCACGCCGAGAAGGTCAACGCTCTTGGCCTGATGGCCGCCGGCCTCTGTTTCAACCAGACCGGCGGCGTCCTAGAGGAGTGGGGCTCCGACGAGTACTACTCCCCGAGCGACGTCACCGACACCTTCGGCAACGTCCCGGCGGAGATGCTCGACATCGGCTTCGCGCTGATGGACCCCGTCGACAACTACGTCTCGAAGTACATCCGCCTGGCCGAGAACCTAGAGAACGAGGACTTCGTCGAGAACTTCGGCCGGATGGAGAAGTGGCTCGGCGACGGCATCGACGTCGCCGGCGACACCTACGTCCAGTTCTTAGAGGACGTCTACCAGGACAACAAGCTCTACAAGAACGAGCTCGAACTGAACGGCAAACACGTCGACTTGGACAACATCACCATGCCGGTCCTCCAGCTGATGGGCGAGTACGACCATCTCATCCCGCCGGAGGCCTCGAAACCCTTCACCGACGTCATCCCGAGCGAGGACACGAAGACCATCGAGTTCTCGACGGGGCACATCGGGCTGTCGGTGTCCTCCTCGACCCACGCCGACCTCTGGCCCGAGGTCGCCCAGTGGTACAAAGACCGCAACGACGGCGACGAGGTCGACATCGAGGTCGAGTCCCCGAGCGAGGCGGCCGCCGAGGCCGTCGAAGAGGTCGCCGACGACGTCGAGGACGACGAGAGCGGCGAGGCGGACGCCGGCCCCTCGGTCCGGGACGTCCAGACCATCGACGGCATCGGCCCGACCTACGCCGACCGGCTCCGCGACGCCGGCGTCGAGACCGTCGCGGACCTCGCCGAGCGCGACGCCGCCGAGCTGGCCGAGATAACGAACGCCTCGCCCGCGCGGGCCGAGGAGTGGCTCGAGCAGGTCTGAATAGCGGCCTCCATCCTTTTCTCGCTCCCCGTCGAAGACCGGTCATGCGCGTCTCCGTCATCGGCGGGTCCGTCGTCACCGCGGCACAGTACCAGCAGGCACGCCGGGTCGGCACGCTCCTCGGCGAGCGCGGTCACGAGGTGGTCTGTGGGGGCCTCTCGGGCGTCATGGAGGCCGTCTGTGAAGGTGCCAGCGAGGCCGGCGGCCACACCATCGGCATCCTCCCCGGCGACGACCGCCACGGGGCCAACGAGTTCGTCGAGACCACGATCGCCACGGGGCTGGGCAACGCCCGGAACGTCCTCGTCGTGCTGAACGGCGACGCCGTCATCGCCGTCGACGGCAAGAGCGGCACGCTCTCCGAGCTGGGTCACGCGCTGGACTACGGCCGCCCGGTCGCCGGACTGGGCACCCACCACGTCGAGGGACTGGCCGGTATCGAACACGTCGAGACGCCCGCGGCGGCCGTCGACTACGTCGAGTCGGTCCAGTGAGTGCGTGGTGAAACTGAGCTCACAACCCGTCCGACGCCCCGGCCGGTCGTCGTTCGAGCGCCGTCACGGCGAGTGCCCCGTCCAGGTGCACACGGAGGGTCTCGTCGCCGGCGCGAACCGGGACCGCGACCGCCCAGGGGTCCTCGCTGAGGACGTCCAGCTGGTCGGGGTCGCGCACGCCGTCGAACGCCCAGACGGGCGTCGTCCGGGGGTCGACGCCCCGGTCGTGGAGCCAGCCGGCCACGGCCGGGTGGAAGCCGACGACCGCCGCGAGCGGGGGGTAGTTGTAGAAACTGCACCCCCGGCAGTCCACGTGGAGCGTGACCGGGTGGTCGTCGGTGTAGTGAGTCGGCAGCTCCGGACCGACGGCGGCGGTCAGCCCGGCCTCGACGACGCCGGCACAGACCGGGCAGACGCCCGCCAGCGCGAACCGCCAGAACAGCCGGGTCCGGCGGTCGAAGGCCTCGACGACCGCCTCGTCCGACCGCCCCTGGATGCCGCCGGGGTCGAACGGGAACGCGACGACGATGTCCTCACAGTCCAGACAGCCCACCCGGCCCAGGTGGTTCTGCCCGTCGTAGGTAAACGAGAGCGGGTCGCCACAGCCTGCACAGGGCGTCTCGAGGGTGACCGGGTCGACGGCGACCGTCCGATGGAGGACGCCGCTCCGGACCGCGTCGATGACCCGATGCCCGGGGTAGAGCAGCTCGTACTCGTCATCGGTTCGGCCGACGAACTTCCCGACGAGCTTTCGAGAGGTGGTAGTTGAACTTCCCGCTGTCTCGCTCGCCGACCCGCCGCTGTAAGGTCGAAAAGGAGAGCGCGTGGCGCTCGGCGTCCCAGAGCGCAAACAGGATGTCGACGCGGAGTTCGTGACTGAACAGCTCGAAGGCAGTCGAGACGGCGTCGGCGTCGGCCGGAGACGACTCGACGGGCGCGTCCTCGGACATGGGCACAGCTTCGGGGGATGCCTCAAAAAGGACTGTGCAGGGCTCGAAGGTGTCAGCGCCCGGACTGAAACGCAGTTCTCAGAATTTACAATAACGGCCGCCCTCTCACTCGTACGGACCAATGACCGAACGACCCACTGTCGTAGGGCTGGCAGGCAGCCTCCGCAACGAGAGCAGGACGCGAATCGCCGTCGACCACGCGCTCTCGGCCGCCGCCTCGGCCGGCGCGACCACCGAACACGTCGACCTCCGGGCCCTCGATCTGCCCGTGTACGACGCCGACGCCGACGAGGCCGGCGACGGTCCGGCCCTCGTCGCCACCATCCGCGATGCCGACGCCGTCGTCCTCGGCACGCCGATGTACCACGGGTCGTACTCCTCCGTGGTGAAGACGGCGCTGGACTACTGTAGCATCGAGGCCCTGTCGGGGACCACCGTCGGCCTCGTCGCCGTCTCCGGCGGCGGGTTCCCGACACCGGCCCTCGAACACCTCCGGGCGAGCTGCCTGGCGCTGGAGACCGAACCGGTCCCGAACCAGGTCGCCGTCCCCGACTCGTGGGACCGGATCGAGGACGGGACCGTGACCGACGACGACATCGCCGAGCGACTGACGACCCTCGGACGTGACGTCGTCCGCCACGCGACCAGCGAGGGGCACGCGGCGACGGCCGAGGCCGGCGTCTCCGCCGACGACTAGTCCCCGTCGAACCAGTCGACGAAACTGCCCTCGAGCAGCGTCTCGCGCTGGCGGCTGATGTAGGCCGCCTGCATCCCAGATGGCCTCCGCCAGCGGGACGTTCTCCTCGACCTGGCGCCGTACGAAGTCGTGTTTCCAGCGGGCGGGCGTGAGCCGCCTGTCGACCCGCTCGCGCAGCGGCGCGATGTACCCGTGGGCCTCCTCCGTCGAGAGGCCGCGCTGTTCGAGGCCGTCGCGGGCGTGTTCGAAGAGTTCACCGTACAGCTCGTCGGTGGCCGTCGTCGTCGCGCCGTCGGCGGTGATCCACTCCATGTCGGCCCGCAAGCCCTCGCGGGCGGCCGCGTAGAAGTTCTCTTTTGCCGTCTCCCAGTCCAGGGACTGGATGGGGTGTTCCAGCCGGGGGAGACTCTCCATCAGGCCGGCGAAGACAGCCATACAGCCGACGGCGTCGTCGACGGTCGGCTGGGCCGGCAGCGGCCGGAACTCGATGCGGGCGTTGGCCGCCGACCGGGTCGGCCCCTCGAACACCGGCCGGACCCACCGCCAGTACGAGCCGTGCTTGTGCCGGAAGTGGACGAAGTCGTCGTCGAAGCGCGTGCCGGCCTGCAGCGTCCGCGGGACGATGGTGTCGTCCTCGACGATGTCGTCGATCGCGTCCTCGACCGTCTCGAAGTCCGGCGGGAAACAGACCTTTGCCTGTTCGGGCGCGTCCGACCGGGGGTTCAGCACCGACTCGAAGACGCCGATGCGGTGCTCCATGTACGTGTCGGCGACGATGTCGGCGTCGGGCGCGTCGTCGTAGAGGTCCGGCGGGAAGAACGGGGCGTTGACTGCCATCGCCAGCAGCGGCGCGGCGACCCGGAGGGCGTATCTGAAATACTCCGGGAGGTCCGGCGCGTGGGGAATCTGGTAGTGGGGCTGCATGGAGGTGATGAGCGACTCGGGCATCACCGTCTCGGCCTGCAGGGAGACGTGGGGCGCCTCGAGCTCGAACGCCGACGGGTAACCCGCGTTGGCCATCGTGTGGTAGCGCACGGAGTCGGACATGTTCGTCCCGATGCAGACGCCGTCTTTCTCGACGCAGTCACAGAGGTAGTCCCGCGCCGTCTCGCCCTGGGGCGGCACCGTCCACATGCCGTCGGCGACCATCCGGATGCCGTCGCGCTGGAGGCGCCGCTGGGCCGGTTTCAGCGACGCCTTCAGCTCGTTCTCCTGGGCCCGCAGGCCGTGGGAGTTCAGCGGCTGGGGACTGGTCTGCATCTCGGCGTTGTGCAGGCCCAGTTCCTTCTCGAAGCCGATGAGCTCCAGCAGCTGGCGGGGGACCCGCCGCAAGGCGTTGGTCCGGTCGTCGACGGCGTACAGCTCGAGTTCGAGTCCCACGATGGCCTCCGAGTTGTCGAAGGTCCCCGACCGGACCTCGGCCTTGAGGTCCTCGGCCTCCTCCCGGGCCCGGTCGCGGAACTCGTCTCTGCTCACGTCCAGCGCTTTCGCGACGTCCGCCGCCAGTTCCGAGGCCGACATAGCCGTCGGTTTGCGGGCAGGGGAGTTAAACGTGGTCCAGCGGTGACAGGCCCCCGACCGGCTCGCCGTCTCCCCGCCGTCCCGCAACGAGAGCGCTCACAGCAACTCGCCCACGTCGCTCATCGTGTCTGCGAGCGGGTCCCGCTCGCGGGCCGTCGCCAGCGCCCCCTCGACGGCGTCGCGGGCCTCGGGCAGCGGGTCGTGGGTCTGGACGTAGGCCGCGAGCGCGAACTCCGCCTCGCTCGCCCCCGAGAGCGTCAGGGCCTCGCTCCGCGAGAGGTCGCCGGCCAGCCAGTCGGCCACCATCTCTCGCCCGCGCGGGCCCAGCGGCGCGACCTGTTCGCCGAGCAGGTGGAGCGTCTTCGCGGCGGTGACCGGCGGGACGCCGGCCGCGTGGCCGCTCTCCCCGACGCTCTTGCCCGCGGCGTAGGCCTCGACGACGGTGGCGGCCGCGGCCGGCGAACACGGCAGACTGTCGGCCACCGGGTCGAGTCGGGTCGCGAGCGACGCGTCCGTCTCGTCGACGGCGGCGACCCCGGTCTCGCGCTGTGACTCGGTCACCTCGAGCCCCGCCGCGATGTCGGCAAGCCCCATTGCTCTCACCTCGTCACGCCTGGAATTTAAGCGTGGTGCTGCGAGCGCGGCCGACGGCACTGGCCCGGCCGAGAACCGACCGATAACCGGTCGGTGATTTCGACCGAATCCGGCCCGAGACCCGTCTCTCCGTCGGGTTTTTAACCCCCGCTCGGGCCGTAGGTCGAGATACGATGAGCGCAACGACGCGACGTTGCCCGGAGTGTGAGTGTGCAGTCGAGCAGGACGGTCACGAGGCGGTCTGTGCCGAGTGTGGCCTGGTCGTCGGCGAGGACCCTATCGACCGCGGCCCGGAGTGGCGGTCCTTCGAGGACGACGACACCGAGCGTGCCCGGACGGGGGCGCCACTGACCCGGTCGCGCCACGACCGGGGCTCTCGACGGAGATCGGCCGGTCGACCAGGGTCAAGGGCCGCAAGCGTCGGCAGCTGGCGCGCCTCCGCCGCGAGCACAACCGCGCGCAGGTCCGGTCCAAGCGCGAACGCAACCAGGTCTACGCCTTCACCGAGATACGGCGTATCGTCGGGTCGCTCGACCTCTCCGACGCTATCCGTGACCGGGCCTGCGTGCTGTTCGAGTCGGCCCAGGAGGCGGACCTGCTGCGCGGGCGCTCGCTGGAGGGGTTCGCCGCGGCCGGCGTCTATGCCACGTGTCGAACCGAAGGACTCGCGCGGACCGTCGAGGAACTGTGTGCGGTCGCCCGCGCTGACGAGTCGGAACTCCGGGCGGCCTACGACGCGCTCAACCGGGAGCTGGGGCTCCCGACGGGCCCCATCGACCCCCGCGAGTACGTCCCGCGGTTCGCGACCGAACTCGAATTACCCACGACAGTCAGAAAGCGGGCGGAGGAGCTGGTCGACGAGGCGCGCGACCGCGGACTCGTCGCCGGACGGAACCCCGCCGGGGTGGCGGCGGCGTGTCTCTACACTGCGGCCGGCGAGCGCGACGTCGACCTGACCCAGGCCGAGGCGGCCGACGTGGCCGACGTGACGCCGGTGACGCTGCGGGGACCTACACCGGCCTGCAGGACTGAACGGCGGCCGCGAGCGACTCGAAGGCGTCGGCGGCAGGGGAATCGGGCGCCGTCCGACGGACCGGCTGACCGGCCCGCTGGGCGCTCGCGACGGCGTCGCTCTCGGGGACGGTGACGACGGGTGCCCCGAAGCGGTCGGCAACGGCCGTCGTCTTCGGGTCCGGCCCGGCCCGGTTGAGCACCACCCGACAGAGCCCGGTGTCGAGCTCGCGGACGAGTTCGCGGACACGCAGGGCGTCTGCCAGCGCCGCGGCGTCTGGCGTCGTCACGAGGACCGCGGCGTCGGCGACCGAGAGCGGGACGCCGACGTCGGCCCGCAGGCCGGCCGGCGAGTCGACGACGACCCAGCGAGCCGTCCGCTCGAGGGTCGCCAGGACGTCGCCGAGTGCAGTCACGTCGGCCGCCCGCGCCCCAGCGAGCGAACGGCCACAGGGGACCATCGCGACCGGGCCCGCTTCCGAGACGGCCTCGAGCGGCGCCGCCCGGCCGGCGAGCACGTCGTGGAGGTCCGGACCGCGACCGGCCGGGAGGTCGGCCATCGCGAGGTCGCCGTCGACGACGACGCCGTCGAGCGCCGCCGCGAGGTTGTAGGCGACCGTCGACTTCCCGACCCCGCCCTTGCCGCCGGTGACGGTCAGGATCATGCGAGCCGTTCGAGGGTGTCGGTCTGAACCGTCGCCGCGGCCCGTCGCTCTGCGAGCGCCTCGGCGCGCCGGGCGATAGCCCGGAGCGTCCGGACGTCCGTTTCGTGCCGCTCGGCGAGGGCGCGCACCTCGTCCAGCCCGCCCGCCTCACGCACGGCGGTGCTCGCCGCCGCCAGCGTCTCGGCCTCCGTCGACGTCCCGGACTCCGCCAGTGCCTCGGCCCTGCGGACCCGTCGTTCGGCCGCCTCGAAGAACTCGGCGACGGGGTCCGGGAGGTCCCGGACCGTGTCGTCGACGGCCGCGGGCTCGCGGCCCGTCTCGCCGCCGCTCTGGACCGCCGGCGAAAGCGCGTCGGCGGGCGGCGACGGGTCGCCGAGGTCCCGGCAGACAGCCTCGGGCGTCTGTTCCACGTCACTGGTCGGTTCGGCGTCGGGGACCGGTGTGGCTTCGACCAGCTCGACCGCCGGGTCCACCGGCGGCGCTGGCGAAGCGTAGCCGAAGGCGTGCCGACCCGGGCCGACGACGGCCTCGAACCCGGTGTCGGTCCAGCCACACACCGGAAGGCCCTCGCGACGTGGCGGCCAGACCGGCCCGTCCAGTCGGTTCGCGAGGGTGATCCTGGTCGGTACAGCGACATCCGTCAGCGCCGCGGTGACCAGCGTGACGCCCTCCCGGGCCGTACACTCGCTTGCAAACGTGACCATACGCCGGGTGGTCGCCCGTTCGGATTTAAATCTCAGCACCGGACCACGGGCGCCGAGAGCTGCCGCGCGGCGGCCGCCGGACTGGCGAACCGGTCGACCTCGAGGACGACCGGTGCCTCGGTCCGGGCGACCCGAAGTGTAGCGAGCGCCGCGTCGACCGGCGGTGCGTCGAACGGATCCTCGGGGGTGGGGCCGGGAAGTGTCGCGAGCGATGCGCGAAACCTGCCCTCGAGCGAATCTACCAGGTGCGCCCGCGCCTCGCGCCGGCGGTTCGCCAGCTCGTCGGCCAGGCGCCGGCGCCGCTCCAGTTGCTGGCGGTACCCGCGGGCGGCATCGCGCCGTCGTTCGCGGGTCTGCCGGGCCGCGGTCCGTTCGGTCTCGCGTTCGGACAGGCGCCGCGCGGCCGCCCGGAGGTCCTCGCGTGGCTCGCTGGCGTCGCCCGCAGGGAGTCGCTCGTGGGCCCGGACGCGTCCTCGGTGTGTCGCGACGGCCTCCTCGAGCTCCCTGACGGCCCCCTCCGGGACCCGGCCCGTGCGGGCCGGGAGGTCCGGTCGGTCGGGGTCGAGGTCGGCGAGCCGTGCCCGCAGGTCTGCGATCGCGTCGTCCTGGGGCGCCGTCACGCCGCGGGACCGGGCCGCCGCCGCCAGTGCCGTCCTGGTCCGCAGGCCCATCCCCGGTCGGACGTGGCCCGCATAGCGATACACCGCCGCCGTGGCGGTGGGGGAAACCGCCGGCGTCAGGGCCTCCCCACGCACCGAACGCGCGACGGCAGCGCCGTCGACGTCGCTGGCCCGGAGATCCACGACACGGCCCTCGTGACAGGCCCCGCCGACCCGGAGCCTCACAGCGGTTCCTCCCGCATCGACGCCGGCGCGGGCAGGTCACGCCCGGCCGCGAACCGCTCGTACGGCGTCGCCGGCTCCGTCCGCTGCTCGTACGCGCGTGCGGCCTCGGCCACCCGCGCCGGGACGTCCTCGGGCCCGAACGGTTCGAGCCGCTCGACCCGGACCGCCAGGTCGTGTTTCTCCCGGAGGCGCAGTACCTGGAACGCACCGAACTCTGTCCCCTCGAACAGCGCCGCCCGTCCGAGTTGCTGGGCCACACACGACTCGTGTCGCCGACAGACGTTTCGCAGGTCCCGACGGGCGGCCCGCGAGTACGTGACGACCAGCAGCATCGATCGGTTGCAGTCGTGGCTAGGACTAAAATTATACTATTTTCTTCTGAATAATATCGGGCGAGCGCCCGCCCAGCGGCTCACCCGACCCGGCTGACCGAGAACTCCCCGGGGTCGTCGACGAGGGTGCGGACCCGCTCGCAGGCGGCCGATTCGGAGGGTGCCAAGACGACCAGGCCGTCGGCAGCGCCGGTGCCGGACGCCCGGTAGGCCTCGAGGTCGCCCTCGAAGTCGGTGGCGTAGGTGCGGAGGATACCCCTGACGTCGCGTTCGAGGTCGGACAGCGAGCACTCACCGTCCTCGAAGGCCGCGAGCGCCTCCTCGACGTTCCGCAGGGCGGAGATGCGGTCCATTATGTCGTCCGGAGGTGGTCGGTGCGGGGCTCGTAGACCTCGCCTTTCTGCTTGAGCTTCTCGATCTCGTGTTCGGCCTTGGACTCATCGATGCCGACCTCCTCGGCGCGCTCGACGACGATGTCGATGGGCGCGCCCTCGTCGTACTCGTCCTCGATGTCGGCGATGATACCCTTCAGGTTCTGGATGCGGTCGCGCTGGCTCTTGGAGGTGCCCGTTTCGACGACGTCGGCATCGAACTCGCCGGTCTCGGGGTCGATGCCGATCTGTTTCATACAGTAGAGCGCGATGTCGACCGCGCGTTCGGCGTCGTCCTCCTCGACGGTGTCGGAGAGACGAATCCGGGCGGAGGCCTCGGCCAGCCTGACCAGCGCCTCGAGCTTCCGGGCGGTCACCGGCACCGGGGCGTCCTCGTCTTGCCCCTTCAGACGGAGGTCGACGTAGAAGTCCTCGATGCGCTCTTTCGCCTCCTCGGTCATCGTCGGGAAGCAGTTGCGCTTCGCGTAGGCGATGTACTTGCGAAGCAAGTCCGGCTCGATGGTCGGCGCGACCTCCTCGGTGACCGTCTCGACCTCCTCCTCGGTGAAGTTCGAGGTGGCGTTCTCGGTGCGGTGGGTGTGCAGTTCGCCGGCGTAGTTCGTCTGGATGATGTGCGAGGCGAGGTTCCGGTCGGACTCCTCGTCGGGCTGGTCGGTGACCGTGAAGATGAGGTCGAACCGGGAGATGAGCGCCGGCTCCAGGTCGATCTGCTCGCCGATGGGCTCGTACTGGTCGAACCGACCGTACTTGGGATTGGCCGCGCCCAGTAGCGAGCAGCGACTCTTGAGCGTGGCGTTGATGCCGGCCTTCGAGACGCTGATCTCCTGCTGTTCGAGCGCCTGGTGCATCGCCGAACGGTCCTCGGAGTTGTGGACGACCATCCCGTTCGCGACGAAGTTGTGCGTCCCCGCGACGGTGAGGTCGTAGACGCTCGGCGCCTGCCGGGATTCGAGTTCGTCGAGCCGCGAGCGGAGCTGGTCGCGGACCGCGTCGATCCGGTCACGAGCGGCCCGCCGTACCTCGTCGAACCGATCCGTCTCGACGACGCCGCGAAGCCAGCGGGAGACGGTCGACTGGTCGACACCGACGTCGGCGGCGAGCGCCGCCCCCGAGATGCCGTACTCGTCGAGTCGTGAGCGGAGTGTCGCCCAGTCGTCGAGAGACGGATCCTCGGCGAGTCGCTGTCGAGCGACGTCGACGGCGTCGTCGGGCGGACAGCTCAGCAGTTCGGCCAGTTCCTCGCGGAGGAGTCGGATCCGGTCGTCGTCGACAGTCGCCGGGACCGTCTCAACGCTGTCGACGCGCCGCCACTTCACGTCGCCGTGGACGCGGTCGCGGAGCCGTTCGAGGTCGGTCGACGCGATCCCGGAGAGGATTGCGTCGAGTCGTGACTCGACCGTCGAGCGGAGGGCCGCATCCTCACCCCACCCGCTCGAGATCTGCTGTTGGCTGTACGCGGTTCCCGCCGCCAGTTCGGCCTGCGAGACGTGATAGCGCTGCCGGAGCGATTCGAGCCGGTCCCAGTCGGCCCCTTCCAGGCGCTCGCGGTCCACAGTCGCCTCGTGGCGCCGGGTCTCGAACCGTTCGAGGACGGTCCGAGCACATCGGAGCGAAACGTTCGCGTCCTCGTTCTCGAAGTTGCAGTAGGTCGCGTCGGAGAGGCCACACTCGGACTGGTGAAGACGGAGTGACGCACGGCAGTCGGCCAGCACCGAGCCACACCCGGGAATCACGTCGAGGACGGTCCGGTCCCCGGCGACGGTCTCGAGCACGTCGTCGAGCGACCGCTGTTTCCGGTCGAGCGTGAACCCGACGTGGCGGTCGAACGCCGCCAGCGAGTCGGCGTCGGTAATCGTCAACGTGTACACGTCTCGTCTGTCGGACCGCTTGCGCGTCTGTAGTTGCGAGGACACGCCCAACTCCAGCAACAGTTGCTTCGTCCCCAGCATGAGTTCGTAACTCGAGGAGTGGAGTCGGACGTTGCGCTCGTCGACCGACCCCTCGCTGTCGGCGAGCGCCCGGACGAACGCCGCCTTGGCCGTCCGGGACGACGCCGTGACAGACCCGGGGAGCCGCTTGCCGTCGTACGTCTCCAGGTTCATCCCCGCGTCGAGGACGGTGTCGGCGTACTGCTTGCCGGGGAGGCGAACGGTCTCGACGCCGTCCGCTCGCTGCTCGCTGGGCGGGCGAACCGGTTCGGCGTCGAAGGCGCTCCGACAGGCGCCCTCGAAATCGGCAAGCAGTTCCGCCTCGGCGTTGGTAAAGCGGATACCGTAGACGCCTTCCTCGCGGTCGTAATAGACGTTGCCGTCGCCGGCGAGGTAGCCGAGGACGGACGCCATGGCCGGCGAGACGGCGTCGCCGTCGGGTGGTGTCGGTGAGTCGCCGTCGGGCAGGGCCGCGACGCCGCCGTCGGCGGCTGGCTCGTTGAGGTCCCTGGGCACGTACACCCAGTCGCCGTGTTCGAGGTCCGCCGCGTGGCGTTCGCGTCGCTCGCCGTCCGCTCGGACGAAGAACGGGTGGTCCGCCGTCGCCGTCAGTCGCTCGCCCGTCGTGAGCGTGACGCGGGTCAGTTCGTCTGGCGCGTCGTATTCGTGGATAGCGGTCACGGGACGGGTGACGAGCCGTCCGTCGTCGGTCATCGTCCACACGCGCAGGTCACCGAACTCGCGGATAGTGCGCCCGTTCGCGAGGTCCTCGACGGTACCCGTCGCTGCGGCGTCGTGTGCGAGGTCCCGAATCCGTGAGATGCCGTCGGCCCGGTGGACGAGCGTGTCGCCGGTGACACACCGCATCTTGTCGAGCTCGTCGACAGCAGCGATACCCTGGTCTGCCAGGACGAGTGCCCCAGCCTCCAGCGTCCACTGCTGGCCGTCGCCGAAGTCGTCGCGGACCGCCGCGGCGGTGAGCCCTGCGCTCGAGGATCCCTTGCCCGAGGTGTAGACGGAGCGTGGGGCGATTTGTCGGATGTAGGATAGCATCTGTGAGTTGTGCGAGACGATGCCGTTCGAGAGATAGCTGTGCGTTCCCTCGACCTCGAGGTCGTAGACCCACTCCTCATCGGATTTGACGGGCTCGATAGACTCGATCCGGTCCCAGGCAACATCAGCAGTTGCGATAGTTCGGAGTCGCTTGACGTCGGTCGTGACCGAAAGTCCGCGGTCGATCCTTCGAATCACCGCCTCCTTCGCATCCTCCACACACCCTCCGTCCGGTATCGCGTCGTTTCGTTCGTAGTAGCTGACTGCCGTCTGTTCGACTCCCATCGCTGTTGCGAGGTCGTCCTGAGAGAGGTTCAGCTGTGCCCGAATGTCCTCGATATCCGTCCATTCTCCACCTGTGATCCGATCTTTCGTCTCACGGAGCCATTCGAGTCGCTGTTCGAAGGTGGCGACGACCTCGAGCAAACTGTCACGACTGGGGTTCCTGTCTCCACGCTCGTAGTGCTGATACGTCGTTCGCGGGATACCGCACTCGAACTGCGACAGTGCAAGCGATTCTCGGATTCGTTTGAGATCAGTCGAGAGATTTGGAACGATAGCAGTGTTCGAATTCTGCGGCGTCTCGTAGAACGACGCGGAGGCGGTCGATTTGCGTTCTGTCACGAAGCCGACCTGGTCGACGAAGGTGACGAAGTCCGTGCCGCTGATTCGGAGCCGATAGCTGCCCCCCTGTCTGGATTCGAAATGACTGGTAATCCCGAATGTGAGGAGGAGTGTCTGAACCCCTTCGAGCAATTCGCGGCTCATCGAGCCGACCGCGATCTCGCGTTCTTTCTTCGATACCGTCCCCTCACTGTCGATATACGCCCGGAGGAACGCGCGTTTGTTCGCAGGTGTCGCACGGAACAAACACTCCGGCACTCGCTGTTCGGCAGAGGGTTCCAGCATCGCCGGTTCTATTTCCCGGAAGAAGTCAATCAATTCGACGGACGAGCAACAGGCGAGTTCGACGTCTTCGTTGGTATGGTGAGGTCGTCTCGTCGCACGCAGCCCCAGTGACTCGACACACTCAAGGACATCCTCAATTATCTCTTCGTCCGCGTTGGTGACCGTGACGTCTCCGCTTGATTCGGTCGCGTTAATGTGCCCTTCGGCGATAACATATCCCATCAACCGAGCGAGCGGCGGTGTCACTTGCTCGGGAGTAGTCAGTGAGTTCGCATTATGGCGGTCGACGGTCCGGTGATGGACCTCCAGTGTGTTGTCCCACTCACCACGTAGCTGGCCCGGAACAGCGAGAAAGTCACCTTCAGATAGTTGGTCGGCTCGCCTCGCCGAAAGCGACATCTCCGACTGCACGAACAGGGGATGGGACGGTGTGACAGTTACTTCTCGTCCGCTTTGCGTTCTGATTTCGTACAGCGTTTCCGGCGCTTCGCGCTTCCAGACTTTCGTTGCTGTGCCGGTAGTAATCGAGCCGTCGTCATCGACGGTCTGTACTTCGAAATCTGTCTGCTGATACACTCCGTCGTCAATGCTGGTAGGGGCATCCAGACGGGACTCTACAAGATCTCCGATCTGACGCTCTGTACCGTCCGCAAGCGCCACCTTGCTGTCAAATTTTTGGCACTTACCCGTGCCAGGGTCACCTATCAGTAGCATGTGCAGGTCACCGCGGATGCGCGAGCCGTCGGGGAGGCTCTTGGTCACGCCGGAGAACAGCTGGATCATCATCGCGAGCTTCTCTTTCTCGTAGCCGTAGATGGAGGGTGCGATGGCCCCGACCATCTTGTCGTAGAGGTCGGGTTCGTTCGAGAGCTCGACGATCTCCTTTTTGTCCTCCTCGGTGATCTCCATCTCCTCGAACTGCTCGTCCTCGATCTCGACGCTGACGCCGTCCATGTAGATGTCGAACATCGGGGACTTCTCGCGGTCGTTGCCCTGCTGGTCGAGCTTGAGGACGCCGGTCACGCGGACGTGATCGCCCGCGGTAACGTTTCCGGTGATATCGTCCTCGATGTTGACGTCGATGGACTGGGGCGTCTCGCCGCCACGGAGGCCCTCGGGAGACTCCTGGACGCGGATCTTCTGGGCGTCGATGAACTCCGACTGGTCGGTGTTGAGCCGGAAGGGGCCCTGGCGCTCGCACCCCTGGCACTCGTGGGGTTCCTGGAAGTCGCCGGCGGCCTGGGGGATGCGGGTGAGGGTGCCACAGCGCTGGCACTCGAAGGCGGCCGTGAGCACTTTCGGCCGAACGTCCGTCGCCTTGCGGACGATGCCCTGGACGCTGATGAGGTTGCCGTGGTGCTGGTGGCGGATCTCCCGGATGTCCTCGGACTCGGGAGGTTGCGGACGCGGACGTGGGCCTGCCCGAGCGAGACGTCGACCGGGAGGTCGTACAGGCGCAGGGCCTCCTCGGCGTACTCCTGGAGTTGCTGCGGTTTGGTGCGGTAGTCGTCGGCCAGGTCCGGGTCGAACCGGTAGAGGTCCTGCCAGTCGATGTACAGGGACTTCTGGTCGTTGGGGTACTTCTGTGCGAGCTCACCGATCTCGTTGCGGTAGTAATCGCGGTAGAACTCCTCGAAGCGGTCGATGAGTTCGGTGTTCTCGGCGGTCGCCATCTGAGTGGACAGTGGTTGTGCCCGATAGCCTAAGAAGGTTCGCAAGCCGGGGCGAAAGTGGATCTCGCTCCAGTCGAACTCGGGGACTGCGGCCTGATCGACCGTGAAACGATGGGGTGGGTTGCTCGTAGCGGTCCTCGGTCATTGGATCAGATTTCAGAGGTCGCAGTCGTAGACTGAGTGGTGGTGCTTTATTGACTCAGCTTTGCACGTTAGCGTCGGAGAAGTCCGTAATCGGCATCAACTGTTCCTGCTGGCGCCTACGTCATGCTCCTACTTCAACGTGCAAAGCTGAGAGAATTAACACACTTCGATGCCTTCTCCGATTCAACTGATGTGTGACTGCTCTCAGCTACGGCCTTGTAAAGTCTGCCCCCCCCTCATCAGCCTTTTTCGTACCGGTATCCAGCGGAGAGCCGGGATTGTTATCATAATGGGATTCATTGTCATAGATCTTAACAGTCATTGTTTCATCGGAGTAAATATGGTCGTTAGCTTGATCGCTATCGCCGCCACTAAAAGTGAAGCTAACGTAAGTGTCAGTCTCTGAGACGTATCCTTTGGCCTCACCTGCGTCGCCCTCAGCTCCGCCTTGATCTAAATCATCATCATCGTCCACCACAACATAAACGTCCCCACCATCATCACCAACACCATTATCATTGGATTTGATGCTCGATAGCGATACAGATACTTTTCCATCCGAGTTCATCCAGGGGCCGCCGTTGATATCCCCCGTTATCCCGCCAATCGTGGCACTGGAGGGCTCTTTGTCGGGGCCAAACCTACCGACTTCGTTGTTGTAGTTGCTCGTCTCGTAGGCACGCACCTCGTAGTCGGTGTTATACAAGGTTTGGGAGCTGGAGAGAAGCGTCTGTTCTCCCGATCCACTGATAGTCGTCGTCGTGTACAAGGTGCCGTCCGTAAATATCCTGGCCTCGGCGCTGCCGCCTTGGAGTTGTTCGATATCGCTACTGACATCGACAGTGAGTCCATTGCCATCGGGTTGAATATCGCCACCAGTGATTATACCCGAAATCGAGTGGATCAGTCCCTCGTCTGGCACCTCGTACTCACCGAGCGTGGCGGTCTGCCCGCTGCCGTCGTCGGCCTGCCAGACGACCCGCAGGGTCTCACCTCTATCGACCTTCACGGTGGCGGAGTCACCCGCACTTATTTCGCCTGTTCCCCAATCGGTACCGCCGAACGACGTCTGTTCGGTCGCGGCTCCCGCGAACCGGACCTGTGACCCACTGAGTGAGTCTCCGTTGCTGTGTGTGACGGTTACCTCGCCGCCACTCGATTCGTACTCGAACTCGAAATTCGCACTCGGTACAGTACTATCGACGCTCTCTCCGATGCCAAGCGCGAACACCGATACGACGGCCCCCAATATCACCACGATAGCCACCATCAGGACGACCGAGATAACCGACGAGACGGCGTCGTCGGCCCCTAGTATATTATCCACCGTCACGTACACAGCAGAACTATTTTATTTACTATTCAATCTATCGATGATAATCAGCGTTACGTGGGGTGCTATAGAGCGTTCAGATGGGAGATTCAGTTCAACACGTGGGCGCTTGTTTCAAATCAGTAGTATACCGTCGATACTGATCAATTCCCGAAGTGACGACAGTCACAGGAGAATTGCTGTACGGTAGCCTCAATATATGGCCGAGAGATATGACGGACGATTCTGACCGCCACCCAACCGAGCAACTGTACCGCGAGCGAAGCGAGCAGTTTCACGGAATCGCCGCAGAGCGGCGATTCCGCCTTTTTCCCCACGTTTTTGCGAGGAGCCTTCCCACAGCGCGCTCACCGAGCGCGCGAGGAAAGGCGACGAAGTAAAGTGGTAGTGGGACCGCCCGGATTCGAACCGGAGGCAGACGGTCGCTCACTCCGTTCGCGCTGCGACTGCCAGGGTTCGAATCCGCGGTCGTCCCAGGAGTACCGAGACGCGTCGCTCGGACACGGAGGTCCCCGCTGGGTCTCGGAAGAACGTGGGACCGCCCGGATTCGAACCGGGGTCACGGGCACCCAAGGCCCGGAGTATACCACTAACCCACGGTCCCGCATCTCAGTATCCCATGGTCACGGAGTAAAGGGTTTCGTTGCGGGGCCGCCCGTGTCACGTGGGCGCGAGGCCCCAGAAGAAGGCGATGCCGAGGGTCGTGACGACGGCGAAGAGAGCCTGGAGCGGCGCGCCGACCTTCAGATAGTCGGTGAAGCGGTAGCCGCCGGGACCGTAGACCAGCAGGTTCGTCTGGTAGCCGACGGGCGTCATGAACGCCGTCGAGGCGGCGAAGGTCACGGCGAGGACGAACGCGAAGGCGTTGGCACCGAGTTGCTGGGCGGCCTCGACGGCGACGGGGATCATCAACACCACGGAGGCGTTGTTCGAGATGACGTTGGTCAGCAGCGCGGTGACGACGTACATCAGACCCAGTGCGACGATAGCCGGGAGGCCGGGCGCCGCGAGGACGAACAGGTCCGCGAGCAGGTCCGCCCCGCCGGTCTCCTGGAGCGCGACGCCAAGCGGGATGACGCCCGCGAGCAGGAAGATGACGTCCCACTGGACGGCGTCGTACAGTTCCTGGGGTTCGAGACAGCGCGTGACGACCATCGCCACGGCACCGGCGAGCGCGGAGACGACAATGTGGATGGGCGTGAGGGCGGCGACGCCGACGACGGCGGCGACGATGCCGACGGCGACGGGGATCTTCTCGCGGCGGAAGTCGGGGCGTTCGACCTCCTGGGCGACGATGAAGTCGCGGTTGACGTTGAGACGGTCGATGCTCTCGGGCGTGGCCTGGACGAGCAGCGTGTCGCCGATGCGCAGGCGGACCCGGTCCATCCGGCGGCGGTACAGTTCCTCGCCGTGGCGCAGGGCCAGCACCGTCGCGTCGTAGCGCTGGCGGAAGTTCGAGGTGACCAGCGTCTGCCCGATGAGCGACGAGCCCGGCGCGACGACCACCTCGACGAGGTTCTGGCGCTCGCTCGCACTCTCTAACTCCTCGTCGTCGACCTGTACCTCGGGGATGAGGTCCAGGCCCTCGGCGTCAAGCAGTTCGACCAGGGTGTCCCGGTCGGTCCGGACAGCGAAGACGTCGCCGGCCTGGATTCCCTTGGGGCCGAGCGGTTCGAGGAACGTCCGCCCGCCACGGACCAGCTGGATGACGTCGACGTCGAACTCCGTCTCGGCCAGGGCCTCCTGGACCGTCTCGCCGACGAGCGGGGAGTCCTCGCGGACGACCACCTCGGTGAGGTACTCGCCCATCTCGAACTCGGCCGTGAGGTCGTCCTGGACGTCGATGCGGCCGGGCACCAGGTAGCGCCCGACGGTCAGCAGGTAGACGACGCCGACGACGGTGACGACGGCGCCCAGCTGGGTGAACTCGAACATCCCGAAGGGGTGGTCGAGCAGCTCCGCCGAGATCTGGGAGGCAAGGATGTTCGTCGAGGTGCCGATGAGGGTCAGCATCCCGCCGAACATCGAGGCATACGAGAGCGGCAAGAGGAGTTTCGACGGCGACACCTTGCCGTTGTGGGCGATGTCGGTCACCATCGGCAGGAGGATGGCGACCGCGGCGGTGTTGTTGATGAATCCGGAGATGGGCGCGACGAGGCCGACGGTCGCGCCCAGCTGCCGGGACTCGTTCTCGCCGGTCAGGGTCGCCAGGCGGTGCCCGAGCATCTGAACGATGCCGGTCCGCTGGACGCCGTCGGAGAGGATGAACATCGCGAGGACGGTTATCGTCGCCGTCGACGCGAACCCGGAGAGGCCGCGTGCGAGCGGCGAGACGCCGTCACCGGGCCGGTGAAGGACGTATATCGGGCCGGTCAACAGGCCGGCATCGGCGGCGACCGCGGTCACCGGTTCGACCAGCATCAGCGTGACCATGACGGCGATAGCGGTCACGTCGACCGGCAGCGCCTCCGTCGCGAACAGCGCCAGCGCGGCCAGAATGACGACGAACACGAACGCCATGCCCGGTGTGACGGGTCCAAGTACCACGTCGGGTACGAGCGATGCCAGTAGCAAAAGGATACGGGTACGGGAGCGGGACGGGGGCTACGCGACGTCGCCCCGGCCGATGTCCTCGAGCAGCGCCTCGTAGCTCCGCTCGAAGACCGCGGTCTGCCGGAGCGAGTTCTCGGCGACCGTGAACACGGGCACCGCCAGCGGGTCGGTGTCGGTGGCGACGACGACAGCCGCCCCGTGATCGGTCGCCTCGGTCCACTCGCCGTCGACCGTACGCACCAGCACCTCGCCGAAGTAACTCCCGAGCTCGGTGACGAGACTCGTGAACGCCCGGTCGTCGAAGTCCGCCTCGGCGCCGAACGTGGCGTCCCGGAACCGGCCGGCGTCCCACTCGCCGTCGACGAGCGCGTCGAGTCGGGACAGCGAGTCGGGGTCGAAGTCCAGGTCGTGCTCGCTCCAGAACGCGGCGAACTCCTGGGCCGTATCGGCGTACTCGGCCCGCAGGCCGTCGCCCGCGGTCGGGTCGGCGTCCGGCGCGTCCGCGGGCCCGGCCGGCTCCGCGGCCGGGGCGTCGCTCCCGAGGTCGATGCCGCCACCCGAGGGGGCGGAGGTGTCCGAAGCGTCGGGCGTCTCGACGGCCACGTCGTCCCCTGCCCCGGCGGCCTCGGACTCGGCCTCGGCCTCGGCGATGAAGGCGGTCGCCGGCTCGTCGGACTGCTGGTCCGTCTCCGGGTCGGGGGTGACGGGTTCCGTGTCAGCCTCGGCTGTGACATCGCCGGCCGTCTCTCCCGCCGCCGCTACCGTGGCATCGTCGGCCGCGACACCGTCGGCTGTCGTGTCGCCCCCGTCCGAACTACCGGCTGCTGTGTCGTCCGCCGCTGGGCTCGCGTCGGGTATCGACGCCCCGGCGGAGACGTCCGGGGCCGCACCGTCGCCACTGGTCGCGTCGTCCTCGGTGGCCGTCTGGGCGCCCGATTTCGGGGCGGCCGCCGGGTCACTCGCCCCCTCCTCGGGACCCGCCTCGGGTTCGGGTGCCGTGGACAGGCCGTCCGCGTTCGCGTCGGCCCCGAGCGCGAGCTCCGCCTCGAGACGCTCGACGATGGCCGCGAACACGGGGTCGCCGTCGAGCGAGCGGGCGGCGATGTCGAAGACGGCGACGGTCACCTCGTCGTCGGGGCCGGCGACGGTGACCCCCCAGCCCTCGTCGCGCGTCCAGGCACCGTCGTACGCGCGGACGAGCACCTCGCCGAGGTAGCTCCCGTACCGCAGGGCCGGGTCCGCGTACGTCGTCGGGGCCGCCGCGTCGTCGGCCGTCTCGGGGTCGGACAGCGACGCCACGTGGCTGTCGAGGTGGGCGAGCGACCCGCGCGAGAAGTCGAGACCGTCGGCGTCAGCGACCGACTCGGCCCGCGTACGGAAGTCCGTCGGGTCGAGCGTGGTGCTGTCCCGCAGCGACGACGCGTCGTCCCCGGCGTCGTCGGCCGACCCGCCGACGGCGTTCCTGATACTGTCGAACAGCCCCATGGAATCCGGAAGGAGACGGCCCTACAAGAAGGTACGGCCGTCCCGTCAGCGAAGCGGGAGGTTCAGTGCTCGTCGCGCAGCTCCATCCCGGCGACGATGTCGTAGGGGTCCAGCCCCTTGCGGATGCCGTCGAGCAGCTGGAACGCCTCGTCGGGCGCGAGGAAGTGCCGGGTGACCGCACGACCAAGCGGCGTCGGTTCGAGGCCGTCGATGAACTCGTACTCCAGCAGCTTGCCCAGCGCGTGTTTCGTCGGCACCTCGCCGACCATCCGGTCGTTGAGCGCCTTGGCCTTCTTGCCGGCGACGGTGACGTTCGCCAGCGTCTCCTCGACGGCCGCGCTCTCGTCGTACCGGGTTACCACCGGTTCCATCTCGCCTTTCAGGAGCTTGAACGCCACCTCGTCCTCGGTCATCTCCATGCTGTTGTGATAGGAGCAGTCGGGTTCGACCAGCAGGTAGACGGTCCCCTTGTCGTGGTAGTCGGGTCGGCCGGCGCGGCCGAGCATCTGCTCGAACTCCTGGACGGTGAGCCACTCGATGCCCATCGCCAGCGAGTCGAAGACGACCTGCGAGGCCGGGAAGTCAACGCCGGCGGCGAGCGCCGCGGTGGTGACGACCGCCGCGATGTCCTGGTCGGCGAAGCGTCTCTCTACCTGCTGGCGCTTGCGGTTGTCGAGCCCCGCGTGGTACGGTGCCGAGCTGTACTCCAGTTTCCGGGAGATCTGGTGACAGCGCCGCCGGGAGTTCGTGAAGATGATGGTCTGGCCGCGGTAGCCCTTGCTCGATTTCGTGTCGAAGGCCCGCTTGACGAGCTTATTCTCGGTGTCTATCTTCTCACGCCCGTCCGCGAACGTGACGTGGCGCTCGATGGGGATGGGGCGTTCCTCGAACTCCACGAGGTTCGCGCGCAGTTTCCGGGCGAGCTGGCCGGGGTTGCCGACCGTCGCCGAGAGGTATATCCACTGCGTGTCGTCGCTGGCCGGCGACCCGCCGGTTTCACAGTAATGTTTCAGCCGGGAGATGAGGCCGTCGAGGCGGTGACCGCGCTCGTCCTCGCCGAGCGTGTGGACCTCGTCGATGACCACCGTTCCGATAGTCCCGAGGTCCTTGCCGGTCCGGAGCGCGTGGTCGATACCTTCGTAGGTACCGACGATGACGTCCGCCCCCGGGTCGAAGCGGCCACCATCGTCGGAGATGCGACTGGCGCCCACGCGCAGGGAGACGTCGACCATGTCGCCGTAGCGGTCGCGGAAGGACTCGTACTTCTGGTTCGCCAGCGCGACGAGGGGGACGAGAAACAGCATCTTGCCCTTGTTGTTCAAGACGCGGTCCAGGCCGGCCATCTCGCCGACCAGCGTCTTGCCCGTCGCCGTCGCCGAGACGATGAGCTGGTCTGTCCCGTCGGTCGCGCCGTGTTCGACCGCGAGACTCTGGACCGGCAGGAGCGTGTCGAACCGCGACTCTAAATGCTGCTGGATGCCCGGATGCAGCGACAGCGAGTCCGTGGGCACGAGATCGATGTCGTCGACGGTCGCGGATATCTCGTCGAACTTCGTGAGGTCGGGGTCCAGGTTGCCCGACAGCAGGTTCGTGATGCGCTCTAGGTCCTGGACCTCGAGGAGCAACTCCTCCAGGCGGTCCCTGGCGTCGCTGGTTATCGCGCCGTTGAACGCCAGTTCCCGGTCCAGTTCCTCTTTCGCGCAGTCGGGACAGATCTGTTCGCCGTCGGCCTCGATGGCCGTCTCGCTCGTTATCGGGGCGTACCGGCCGGCGTCGGCACAGAACCGGCAGGTCCGGACGACCTTCGCCTCGAGCTGGTAGGCGTCGAGCATCTCCCTGGCGCGCTCACGCGCTCGGGGCGAGGTCTGTTCGGAGATGCGGATGCGGGCTGCACGGCGCGCGATGTCGACGAACTGGTCGGGCGACCGGAGGTCTTCGCTCGTGCCGTCCTTGATGCGGAGCCGCCGCGGGCGTGGCCCCGTGCCGGTCTCTTTGAGCTCTAAGACGCCCTGGAACAGGCGCCCCCCGTCGCGCTGGCCGACGACCCGGAACTCCTCGCCGCGCTCGTGGAGAAAGAGGGTATCGACCTGTGCAGCCTGCTGGGACACGCCCCAAGGTAGGACCGGCGACCTACTTCAGTCACTCGACACGCCACAGCGCGTTTAAGTCGCCTGGCCGACAACATCAGGTATGCGCCGGTTCCGCATCGGGAGCGCGTTCGGGATCCCCATCCAGCTCGACCTCACCTTCCTGCTGGTGTTACCCCTGTTCGCCTGGATCATCGGGACGCAAGTCGAGCAGACGACCGGGTTCCTGAACGAGGTGCTCGCCGCCGGGCTCGACCCGACGATGCTGGCGAGTGGCAACCTCGTGTGGGTGCTCGGTGTCACCGCCGCCGTCGGCCTGTTCGCCGGCGTCGTCCTCCACGAACTGGGCCACTCGCTGGTCGCGATCCGGTATGGCTACCCCATCGACTCCATCACGCTCTGGCTCTTTGGCGGCATCGCCCAGCTCACCAAGATGCCCGAAGACTGGAAGCAAGAGCTCGCCATCGCCATCGCGGGGCCCGTCGTCAGCGTCGTGCTGGGGGGCCTGTCTTACGTGGCGTTCGTCGTCATCCCGGGGACGCAGTCGGTCGTCCTCGAGGCCCTTCGGTTCGTCCTCGCGTACCTCGCGCTGATGAACGTCGCACTGGCCATCTTCAACATGCTCCCGGGCTTTCCGATGGACGGCGGCCGCGTCCTCCGGGCGCTGCTGGCCCGCCGGCGACCCTACGCCCAGGCGACCAAGATCGCCGCCGAGGTGGGCAAGGTCTTCGCCATCTTCCTGGGCCTCTTTGGCCTGTTTGTCGCCGGGAACATCTTCCTGGCCGGCCTGGCCTTCTTCATCTACATCGGGGCGGCCGGCGAGGCCCGACAGACGTCGATGCGGGCGGCCTTCGAGGGCGTCACCGTCCAGGACGTGATGACGCCCGCCGACCACGTCACCTCGGTCAGCCCCACGATGTCCATCCGCGAGCTCATCCGGACGATGTTCGAGGAGCGCCACACCGGCTACCCAGTCGAGAAGGACGGCGACGTCGTGGGCCTGGTCGCACTCGAGGACGCCCGCGCCGTCCGCGAGGTCGAACGCGACGCCTACACCGTCGGCGACGTGATGACCACCGAGATACTCACCGTCGCGCCCGACCTGCCCGTGATGGACGCGCTGACCGAACTCCAGTCAAACTCCGTCGGCCGCCTGCTCGTCACCGACGCCGACGGCGAGTTCCTGGGCCTGCTGACCCGCTCGGACATCATGACCGCGCTCTCTATCATCAAGTCCAGCAACGAGTACGGCTCGCTGAGCGGGTCCGAGTCACAGACGATACGGCCCGAACCCTGACCTGCTAGCCAACACTGGCCCGGACGGCCGGCCCCCGATCGATGCCAGCCCGCCAGCACAGCTCGGCCCGCGAGACGTAACCGAACTCCGCCCGCCGGTGACAGGCCGGACACAGCGTGACGACGTTCTCGAGGGTGTGTGCGTCCCGGACCGTCAGGACCGGCAGTTCGGCGAAGAGCCGCACGGGAACGACGTGATGGACGTCGGGATTCCGGCCGAGGTCGTCGGCGTCGGTGCCACAGAGGACACACGCGTGGTCGTCCCGTTCGAGCGCTCGCTCCCTGACCTCGCGCCAGCCCGGCCCGTAGTCGCCGACGTCCCCGCCGCGCCAGTTCGGGTGGCCCTCGCCCGTGAACGCGTCCGAGAGCCACTCGGCGTGGCACTCGCGGCTACAGAGGGTGACCTCGCCCGTCACCTGACTCGGATATCGCTCGACCCGAGCGTCACAGACGTCACACGAGAGTGTCAGGGTGCCGCCCTGCCACGAGTGATGGTCCGCCCCCGACTGTTCGGGTGGGTTGCGCCACGCTGCGGTTTCGACGCACTCCGGACAGTAGAGCCCCTCCTTCTCCGAAGGATAGTAGTCGAACGACGCCCCACAGATGTCGCAGTCGGTCTCCTGCTTGCCGCCCCGGAAGTTCGGGTTGTCCGAACCAGTCTGCGAGACGGCCGTCTCGCGGCAGTCATCCGAACAGTACCGCTTGGAATACTCACAGTAGAAGGCCGTACCGCATTCGTCGCACGTTCGGTTCGGGAGGCGCTCGTCGTGTGCCTTGCTGTGGTGTACCCCGAGTCCTCGCCGAGAATCGAACGGTGCTCCACAGGTCGGACATTCGTGGTCAGGCATATTCATCCAGTTGTTCCGGCGTGAAACTAAATCCGGTCCAACCGGAGTGAAAGTGGAACTGAAATCGGAGCCCGATGCTGGGCGAGAAGTGTCAGAAGAATTATAGTCCGGGTGCGGGAATTGAACCCACGTCTCAGCCACCACAAGGCTGAAGGATACCACTACCCCAACCCGGACGCGCCTGCTGAGGCAGTCTAAGATACCCCGCTGCCACAGAAATACGTTACGACTCCGGGGTGGCTTCGAGACGCTTTTACACGGTCGTCGCTTACGACCCGCCACGCGTGGCCA
This sequence comes from Haloarcula regularis, assembly GCF_029338315.1. Lineage (GTDB taxonomy): Archaea > Halobacteriota > Halobacteria > Halobacteriales > Haloarculaceae > Haloarcula > Haloarcula regularis. The sequence goes on along the minus strand of NZ_CP119794.1, from coordinate 2,261,984 downwards.
TCACGGACAAGATATACGTCAAGAACCACCAGCAGCTCCGCTCGCAGCTGGAGACGAACTTCCCGAAGGGGGCGTTCAAGGGGGCGACGCTGGACGTCCTCTTCCAGGGCGAGGGCCTGGCGAAGCTCGACGAGGCCTCCCGCGAGCGGGTGCTGGACTTCGCGGAGGACTTCTTAGACTGTGATTGTGAGGCCAGTCCACACTGTGGCTGCCCCGAGCGGAAGTTCGTCACCTATCTGCTGGAACTGCGCGAGCAGGGACTGGGGCCGGACGCCATCGTCGACGTGATGAGCGACGACTACATGGTGTACGCGTATCCGGGCGACGTCCTCTCCTTCCTGGACGACTCGGTCCGGACGCTCGAGGCGATCGAGACGCTGGCGGACGTCGACGGGCGACACGAGGTCGCCGAGACCGTCCAGGAACGGCGAAACCGGCTGGTCTGAGGGGGCCGCTCGACGGAGCGTCGGTCGGCGCAAATCGGCTCACTCGGCGTCGATTCGCTCGACGGTATCGTGGCCGCACTCGGGACACTCGTCGTGGGCGGTGTAGAAGCGCGCCTCGCAGGCCGGACACCAGTGTGTCGCCTCCTCGCGCGAGGCGGACTCGGCCTCCTGTTTGAACTCCTCGACCTTCTTGCCGAGCCGGTTGAACAGACTCATTGTGCCCAATTAGCTCACGGAGCGGGATAAGCCTTCGAGCCGGCGGGAGAGCGGGAGAGAACGCGGGGAGAACGGTCCCGGGACGGCGCGAGCGGGCTCAGCGGTCGTCGAAACTGCCGATGCGGTAGGAGGCGTCTTCCTCTTCACCCTCGTCTAGGTCCTCGAGGTGGATGACCTCGTCCTGGTCCATCTCGTCGAGCTGCTGGCGGAGTTTCGTCACGTAGCGTTTGTGCTCTTCGAGCTGTTCCCGGAGGTGTTCGGCCTCGAGTTCGAGGCGTTCGTGTTCCCGGATGAAGCTCTTGGGGACCTCGACTTTCGGCGGGAAACTCTCCGTGCTGGACTCCTGTGCGGCGTCCTCGAGTTCGTGTTCGGGCGCGACTTTCACCTGGCCGTCGTGGGCCACGAGCGTGTCGACGTAGTCGCGAAACACCGCCGACAGCGAGATGTCGCGCTCCTCGGCGATCTCGCGGAGCGTCTCGAACTTGTCCTCGCTGACGCGAAAGGAGATCGTCTTGTTTGTTGCCCATGGTTAGCTCCTATTCGTCGCTCTTCGTATTTAATCGTTTGTCAGACGATGACACGTTCGTCGCGACGGTGAAAGAAACCGGACGGGAGCGAAGTCGTTTAACCCGGCGGGGCCCGTCGACCGGGTATGGACGCGACCGCACACCACTTCGGCCTGACCGTCTCGGACCTCGACCGCGCCGTCGAGTTCTACCGCGACGTGCTGGGCCTCGAGGTACTGACGCGCTTTACCGTCGGCGGCGATGCGTTCGCCACCGGCGTGGGTGTCGAGGACGCGAGCGCCGAGTTCGCACACCTCGACGCCGGCGGCGCGCGACTCGAGCTCGTCGAGTACGAACCCGAGGGGGACGCCCGCGAGCGGCCCGAACTCAACCAGCCCGGGGCGACGCACCCGGGGCTGTCGGTCGACGACCTCGACGCCGTCTTCGAGGCGCTCCCCGACGACGTCGAGACGGTCAGCGACCCGCAGACCACCGAGAGCGGGACGACGATCGTGTTCGTCCGCGACCCCGAAGGGAACCTCGTCGAGCTCCTCGAGACCTAGTCCGCGCTGGCCTCGGCCTGCTCGTCCTGCAGACTCTCTAAGGCGCCGACCGCGGCGCGGCGGTACGCGTCGACGTCGTCACCGTACTCCTCGCGGGCCATCGAGACGTACTCGTCGGCGGTGGCCTCCTCGGCCTCGGTGAACCGCTGGACGCGCTCGAGGGTCCGTTCGGCCGTCTCGACGACCCAGCGGTCGCGGGTCGCCTCGTCGACCTGCGAGATGGACTCGGGGCGAACCGAGACGTTCACGTCGCCCTCGTCGGTCTCGTAGGTCCGGGGCTTGCCGACGACGGCGACGTAGGCGGGCGGTTCGAGGTCCCGCAGCATCGACGCGGCGTCGGGCTGGTACTGCCCGGCGTACATGAAGAACGTGTCGCCGTTGGGGTCGACCACACGGCCCTGCCAGTACTCGCTGTCCTCGCCGACGTCCTCGGTCTCGGTCAGCGTGCCGACGACGAACACGCGGTTGGCCCGCTGCCCGGTCGGGAGCAGGACGTACACCGGCGCCCGGTCGTCGTCTGATTCCTTGAACGTGTAACTCGCGTCGTTGAACTCGCGTGCGAAGACGCGGCGGGCGACTTCGCGGGTGGGGGTACTCGACATCTTAGATCGACCTCGCTTTGATGAGTGCGCGTTCGGCATCGACCGGCCCGGTCAGTCGCTCCTGGTCGTCCGCCAGCACGTAGCGGCGGAACGTCGGGCCGGTGACCCGGTAGTAGCGCCCCAGAATCTTCTGGCGCATCTCGTCGGCGACGACGGTGGTGTCGAGCGCGTCCATCGCCATCTCCTTTCCCTCTTCGAGGGTGATGCCGGTGAGCTCCGTCGTGGCGTCCTCGTCGAAGATGACCTCGGAGACCTCCTCGCCGTCGTCTAAGACGCCCTTGATGCGGAGGTCGAACTCGCCTTCGACCTCGCCGTGTTCGCTACAGCGGCCGTTCTGGAGGACGCGGGTACAGTCCTCCTCGGGACAGCGCTTGATGAGGCCCGAGCCCGACTGGATGTCCACCAGCGCGCCCTCGACCTCGACGCTGTCGTCGCCGACCTCTATCTCTTCGTCGAGCTCCTCGATGACCGTCGTCCGGTTGAGCTTCACCGAGAACTGGCCCTGGTACTCGTCGGTGACGACGTTGCGCAGGGCGTAGGAGGTGCCCTCCTCGAGTTCGGGGAGGTCGGACTTCGACCACTTGGTGAACTTGATGGTGCCCGTCTCGTCGCCCAGCAGGCCGACCTGTGCGACGGCGTCGGCGCGCGGTTCCCACAGTTCGACGACGGTGACACGCATATCGACCCACTCCTCGGGGGCGTCGACGTCCGACACCTGGACCTGGTCGTTGCCACCGCCGCCACCGCCCAGCTGCTCGCGGTCCATGCCGGCCTCGTCTAAGTACGTGTTGACGACGCTCCGGCGGGCCTCGGTCAGCGGGACCTGGTAGTCGTCGACCAGCGTCTCGAGGCGCGAAACGACGTCCTCCACCTCGATGTCGAGCTGGTCCGAAAACTGCTCGTGTATCTCTACTGCGTCGGTACGCAAATCTGACTCTGTCATTGGCGTTCACTGTCTCCACCTTGGTTTTCGTCGGGAGACACTAGTCCGTTGGTCGGCTTCCCGTATAAACGCTCGTCTAGCACGGCGAAAGTGAAGCAGTCCGACGGCAGTCACACACGGGTCGTCGGGCCCCAGCGTGGCCCTCGCGCGAGAAGATTGATTTGCCGTCACCCGCTACGTCGGGACATGGGCGACGACGACCGGCTCGGGCGGTTCGTCCGGAACGGGCTCCGGTCCGCCGGCCGGCAGCTCTCCGACGCCAAACGCGCCTACAGCAACGGCAAGCGGGCGGCGCTGGCGGGGTTGCCCTCCGACGACGAGGGGCGGGCCCGCATCGTCTGCCGGCGCTACGCCGAACGGCGCGCCGCCGCGCTCGACGAGCAGCTGCGTCCGGTCTGTTACGACGCCGACCATCCCGACTGTCAGGGCTGTCTGGAGGACATCCGGGCCGGCACCGTCGAGACGTTCTGACCGACCCATACCTTTGAACCCCCCGGCGGGCAAGAGGTGGCCATGGACAGACCACTCGTCGCGCTGATTCTGGCCGGTGGCACGGGGACGCGACTCTACCCCGCGAGCCGGTCGGACCGCCCCAAGCAGTTCCAGTCGTTCGGCCGCGAGCGGTCGCTGCTGGCCGAGACGGTCGACCGCGCCGGGTTCGCCGACGAGACGTACGTGCTCACCCGCGAGGACTACGTCGACGGCGTGCGCGACCGCGCCCCCGGGGCAGCGGTGCTGACCGAACCAGAGCCCAAAGACACCGGCCCGGCGCTGGCCTACGCCGCCCACACGATCCGCGAACAGGTCGGCGAGTGCGTGCTCCTGTGCCTGCCCAGCGACCACCACATCGAGGGCGACTTCGAGGACGTCGCCCGGCGGGCCACCGGCGTTGCAGTGGAAACAGGGGGGCTCGTGACACTCGGTATCGAACCGGACAGACCGGCGACCGGTTACGGCTACATCAAGCCCGGGCGGACCGAAGACGGCTACCAGCACGTCGACGCGTTCCACGAGAAACCCGACCGGGAGACGGCGGCCGAGTACGTCGAGGCGGGCTTCTACTGGAACGCCGGCATGTTCGCGTGGACGCCCGAGGCCTTCCTCGCCGCGACCGAGGGGACCCCACTGGAGCCACTGGTCGACCGCCTCGACGAAAATCCGGCCGACGCCTTCGATGCGGTCGACCCCGTGAGCGTCGACTACGCCGTCCTCGAACGGGCCGAGAACGTCTCCGTCGTCCCCGCCGACGTCGAGTGGGACGATCTGGGGTCGTGGGACGCGCTGGAACGGGTGCTGGACCACGCCGAGGGCAACGCCGTCCTCGGCGACCACGTGAGCATCGACAGCGAGGGGAACGTGCTGGCCTCGGACGGCCACGTGAGCGTCGTCGGCGTCTCGGACCTCGTCGTCGCGTCGTTCGACGACCGGACGCTCGTCGTCCCGAAGGGGCAGGCCCAGCGGGTCCGCGAAGTGGTGAGCGAGCTGCGAGCGAGTGGAAAATTCTAACGGCAATCGAGAGATTCACCGAGTGAATGCTGCATCCGGAGCGCGTGGGCCGCGAAATTTCAACGAAAAAGTATTACTATTCTGCCAACGCACTTCGGTTATGACGACTGGCGAAACTCCCGTGAAACCTGATGACCGAAGACCTCGTCACTGTCGTCGAAACGACCGCCGTCGAGGCCGCGGCCGCACGGTTGGTCAGCGGGGACGTACAATCACTCGTCGTGGTCGACACCGCCGGTCGGCCGGTCGGGCTGTTTACGACGACGGACCTCGCGGAGATCGTTGCCACCAGACGGGCGCTCGGTGATGCGACAGTCGCCGACCACATGACGAGGAATCTTATCACCGTCGACGCCGACACCACGGTCCAGGAAGCCGCCGCCACGCTGATCGAGCACGAAATCCACCATCTGCCCGTGACCGACGGTGACGACGTGGTTGGGATGCTCTCCGCACTGGACCAGACGGCGTTCCTGTCCAGCAAAGCGAGCAGTGATGCGGCGTAGCGGCGATCGGTAGAGACCCCACCAGAGGATGAGCGACCCGGTGGACGTATACGTTCCATCCGGCCGGTGGCCACGGATGCTCGAACCCACGTCGACTCGGACATCCACGATACGTCGAGACAACCGACACACGGGTGGGTTCCTCGCAGGCCCACCGCCGTGGATAGTTTCGAGTGCTGTATCGGCGAGACCGACGTCGTGGGAGCCCTATCGACTGACTGTCATTCAGGCGAAACACACAGTAGGCTAGAACGAGTGGTGCGGGTATGGAAGGGGCTGCTCGCCGGTTCTGGCTGACCGTCGTCCCGCTGCTGGTCGGGTTCTCTGCGGGCGGACTGCTCGTGTTCGCGGCCCTCTTTCCGGACCAGCTGTTCCCGGTCGAGAGCGAGGCCTACGTCGCGACGGCGGCGGTCGCGCTAGTCTCGCTCGGGCTACTCGTCTGGCAGCTGGCGACCCCCAGCGGGAACGCCGGCCAGTCGCTGGATCGACCGGGCCGCTAGCTTTCGCATCGACCCGCCGTCGACGGGGAGGGCAGTGCCGGTGACGTAGGACGCGCGGGCCGACGAGAGGAAGGCGACGACGTCGCCGAGTTCTTCGGGCTGGCCGACCCGCCCCAGCGGTGCGTCGGACCACTCGGCGATGCCCGCCTCGTAGGAGTCGTACTCGCCGCGTTCGACGGCGGCCTCGACGAGTTCCTCGATGCGGGGCGTCTCGTGAGACCCCGGGAGGACGGCGTTGACCCGGACCGCCGGACCCCACTCGCGTGCCTGGGTCTTCATCAGGCCGATGACCGCCCGGCGCACCGCGTTCGAGAGGACCAGGTCGTCGATGACCTCCGCGACCGACCGGGAGGTGATGTTGACGACGGTCCCCGCCTCGGAGTCCCGGAGGTAGGGGTAGGCAAAGCGGGTGGTCCAGACGACACTCATCACCAGCAGGTCGAAAGCCGTGTACCACTCGCGTTCGGTCGTCTCGAGGAAGGGGCCGGGGCCGGGGCCCCCGGCGCTCGTGACGACGTGGTCGAGACCGCCCAGCGTCTCGACGGTCTCCTCGACGAACGCCTCGACCTCGTCGCGGTCGGTGATGTCGGCCTCGACGGCCAGGACGTCACCGTCGCCCGTCTCCCCGAGTCGCTCTCGCGCCGCCTCGACGTGTTCGGGCGTGGTCCCACAGACGGCGACGTGTGCGCCCTCGCGAGCGAAGGATTCGGCGCTCGCGAGGCCGAGGCCACTCGTCGCGGCGGTACACAGTACTACGTTCCCCTCGAGTTCGAGGTCCATACCAGTCGCCACGGCACTAGGGGTCAAAAAGTTCCGGTGCCAGTCTCGCGGTCGTGTTTACGATGCTTCGCAGCGCCAGAATGCCCCGGCTGTCTGTTCGTGGCTCTCGGATCGTAACTGAACACTGCCCGGTCTAGCTGCCCCAGAAGTTGTCCCGGCTGCCGAGCCGTCGACGGTCGTCGTCCTCGCCGTCCTCGGCGTCCTCGTCGGCCGCCGTCCGGTCGGCCTCGTCGTCGTCCACGTCCTCCTCGTCGAGTTCGAGCCGCTCGATCTCGTCCGCTCGCGCGTGGTTCGACCGCACCTTCGTCACCTTCACCTTCGCCTTCGCCGGCGGCAGACGCCGTCGACCATGATGATGAAGCCGTCCTCCGTACGGCCGACGCCGGCACCGCTCTCGTGGATGTCCTCGACGGTCACGACGACCTCCTCGCCGATTTTCACCGGTTGGCTCTTGAGTTCCGAGATGGGCTGGCTGTAGTGGTTACACCACTCCGCACCACCCCGGTCGCCGTAGTGCGTACAGCCCATCCCCTCGATTCGTTCGGTGAAGCTGGGGCATTCGTCTGCGAGCGGACAGTCGGGCATAGCCCAGCGTAGATTGGCGGACGGCAAAACGCTTGCGACCTGGCGGGCCCCCGACGGGCCCGTATCGCGCGAGCGTCGGGCCGACGAACGTTTTTGCCGGGTGGGCCGCAACCCCTGCGTACCGGAGTCGGGTAATGACGACGATACGTTCGGCTATCGTGGCACTGGGGCTCGCACTCGCCCTCTGCAGCGGCGCGACCGGGCCGGTCGCCGCCGCCGACGCCCCGTCGGAACCGACCGCGTCGGCCCCGTCTATCGACGTCCGTTACGAGATTCAGCGCCTGCCCGCGCGGCCCGGCCTCGTCCGCGTGACGGCGGTTGTCACCGTCCCCGACCCCGTCGCCAGCCTCACGGTCCAGTTGCCCACGAACGCGACGCGGGTCTCCCGGGACGGGTTCGAGCGAACGGACAGGGCCTGCAGTGGGACGGCGACGCCGAACGACCCAGGCTCTCGTATACGGTCCCCGTCGACCTCTCGACGCCGTTCGGTCAGCGGACGGCCGACACGCGGGAGTGGACGCTCGTCAGTCGAACGGAGGTCGCTCTGCGCGCCCGCTGGCAGTGGCGGGGCGAGCGCGAACCCGACTGGGACGAGCGCCTGACCGTCGACGGCCCCGGCGTGGGGAGCCCCTCCGTCGCCTACCTCGGCGCCTACGAGATGGTGACCCGGGAGACGGGCGTTGGGTCGATCCGGCTCGTCGTCCCCGAGACCGTGGTGCTACGGGCGCCGCCGGCGACCATCCTCGGGTCCATCGCGGGCGCTCAGCGCGAGACGCGCGTCGGCCCGACCCACAGCGTGGTGACCGTCTTCGCCGCCCCGGACTGGCTCGGGCCGGGCGGGTACACGCCCGCCAACGGCGAACCGGCGGTCATCGTCAACGCCAGAGAGCCCGTCAGACACCCGACGAACGTCTGGGTCCACGAGTACCGCCACACCCGCCAGCACTACCGGACGACCGAGGAGATGCGCTGGGTCACCGAGGGCAGCGCCGACTACTACGCCGCGACCATCACGCTGCGGCAGGGCCACGTCGGCTACGACCGGTTCCGGACGCGCATCACGACCGAGCGCTCGGAGCGGGCCGACCTCTCGCGCCCCGAAACGTGGGACGCACGGACCGCCCCGTACCACAAGGGCGCACGGGTCGTCGCCGCCCTCGACGCCCGCATCCAGCGCCGGACCGGATGGGAGCACTCGTTCGAGGACGTGCTCGAACTGCTAACGGCCCGGGAGGGCCCGGTTACCCTCGACTCGTTCGTCGAGGCCATCGCCACGGTCGCCGGCAGGGAGACCGCGGCGTTCGCCCGGCAGGCGGTCGTCGGCTCCGCACCACTGGTGCCCGACGAACCCCACGCCGTCACCCGCGAGGGGCGCAACGACCCGGACCGCGACGGCCTCGACAACGCCGCCGAGTGGCGCTACGGGAGCCACCCGTTCCGGGCCGACACCGACGGGGACGGCCTCGACGACGGCGTCGAGGTCAAGGCCGGGTCCGACCCGTTGGTCGACGAACCGTGGCCCGAGGCCGACGAACCAAGTTCGACCCTGCTTCGCCCGCGCCGGACGCCCGCACGCTACGAAGTCGACACTGTTCGGCGCGGGGTCGCCGCAGACACCGAACAGCAGCGTGACTTCGCCGTCAGCAGGCCCGTGGCCGTGACCGACGTCGACGCGGCCGACGCAACCGACGAGCAGGCACCCCCCACGGTTCTCTGGGTGACCGCGAGTGTGGTCGCGCTGACGCTCGGGCTCTGGTGGCGACGACGGAACGGGCGATGAACGCAGCCCCCGCGAGGGGATCGAGGCACGGCGGGACGATACCCGGAGAGAGCCGTGTTCGAGTTCTATAATCCGACTCCTATCGACCCACGACCACGGAGTCACCGCCGCGCGGACGGAGTGAGCGCGGTTCACCGGCACCGAGCGCAGCGAGGTGCCGGCTCTTTTTCGCCACCGAAAGACTCGCTCCGCTCGACGTTCGAGCCTTGCTTCACAGTGATCACCAAGCCCACGTTTTTCGAGTCGAACGGACGAGAGAGCGGTCACTACCGAACATTCCTTCCGGGATTGTACGATCCCTCTACGTCCGACTGTCGAGCATCCGCCGAGCGTAGCGAGCGGTTCACTTCACGCGAACGAAGTGAGCGTGAAGGTCGTTTTATACTAAATTTTGCGAGGAGTGGTTCGCGTCGCAGACGCGAACCCGACGAAGTAAAATTTAGACGGGCACGATGGGATTCGAACCCACGACCGTCGGATTAGAAGTCCGACGCTCTATCCGGACTGAGCTACGTGCCCTCACCAGTTCGTAGCGGGGGCGGTGACAAAAGGCGTGCGAAATCAGCCCTCGTACTCGACGTCCTCGTCGGTCGCCTCGGCGGTGGTGATGGCGATGGCGTCGGTCGTCTCGACAGCGGTCAGGCCGTCGACAGCACAGACGTCGTCGACGCGCTCGTGGGGGACCGACACCGCCAGATCGTCGAACTGGAGGTTGCGCTCGACGGTGGCGCCGCAGTCCTCGACGGCGCTGGCGACGGCCTCGGAGTCGGCGTCGTCGGCGGTCGTCAGCGCCAGCGCGACGGTCTCGCCGGGAATCGGGTCGGCGCGGATGCTCTCGACGGCGCGGGAGACGTACATCACTCGGAGGAGTGGCCGCCGGGGCCTTGACTGCGCTGGTCCGGCGGCTCGAAACGGGTCTCGGCGACGGCGAAGGCGAGGGTGCTCGCCAGGCCCAGCAGCGTCCCGCCGGTGAGGACGACGGCGAGGTACTGGAGGTCCTGCAGGCCAAGAAAGAAGGCGCTGACTCCGTGGAGGACGGCGGCGATGGCGAGCACGTAGAAGGGCGCGTTGAGGTACCGCCACCGGAACGTATCGTGGAGGTACTCGTCGGTGACCCGGCCCAGACTGGAGGTGACGCCGGCGGCGGCGAACCACTGGAGCGACCCGAAGACGAGCGCGGCGACGACCTCGACGGCAGAGCGGGGTTCGGGCTGGGCGTCGAGCGTCTGGACGCCGCTGACGCCGCCGATGACCAACAGCGCCGCGGCCACGACGTAGGTGATGATGGTTATGCGGCCGGCGTAGACCCCGGAGGTGATGCGCTCGGCCGTCCGGTCGACCAGTTCCTCCGCGCCCAGCCCACGGGCCAGGACGTACAGCCCGAGCAAGCCGGAGATGATACCGAGCGCCGACCCCGGAAGGCCCAGCGACTCGACGGCGATGGTCAGCGGGTAGATAAGGAGGAGGATGCCCAGCGGCACCAGGATGGTCCCGCGGGTCTCCGGGTCGTCGAGGACCTGCTTGATGGTGTAGTACATCGACTCCAGGTTCTGGGCCTGGCGGACGACGACCCGGCGGACGCCGTCGATGGGGACCCGCGAGCGGATGACCGGCACCACGGACTCGTCCTGGGCGCCGTCGGTGACGACCAGTGCCCGGACGTCCTCGCTGGTGACCAGCGACGCCAGCACCGTGTCGACCTCCTCGCCGACGGCGCGGTTGGCCGCCACGTCGCTCCCGTCGACGCCGGTGACCGCGGCGACCTCGACGGCCTCGTCCTCGACGCCGTCGTAGATGTGGATGCCCTCGAAGAGGACGTTGACGTCGGAGTCCTCGGGGTCGGCCTCGGCCAGCGCGACGGCTGCGTCTTCCACCGCGTCGCGCCCGATGACCGGCGTGTCCATACCGGTCTTCCGGCCGAGGTCGTCGTCGAGGTCGACACACAGCACCAGCAGCATTGTCGCCGGATACGCCACGAGCGTTTAACTGTCTTCGGGCGAGGGGGCGGGCGTCGCCTCGTCGGTCTCGCGGGTGCGCCGTTCGACGACGAGCAGGGCCGCCAGGCCGAAGATGATGAGTGCGTAGGCGCCGGCGGCGAGCAGGGCGGCTTGTTCGTCGGCGTACTCGCCGGTCCGGAAGATGATGGCCTTCCGGACCATGGCGATGACGCCGGTGTAGATGACCAGGCGGACGATACGGCGCGTCTGGCTCTCCCGGGTGTAGGCGACGACGGTCTGGTACACCTCGACGATGATAAAGAGCAGCAGGGCGGTGTCGATGAACCCGACGACCACCAGCGGATCGGTGATGGTGCCCGAGAGCGCGGTGCGGAATATCTGCAGGCCGAGGTCGAAGACGCCGATGGCAAAGAGCACGACCAGCACCAGCGCGGCCACCACCTCGACGGATCGCATGAGGTCCTCGCTGCGGGCCAGGACCCGCTCGTCGAGCGACTCGCCGGCCGAGACCGGGCCGCCCACGGGGCCAGAGTCGTCCTCGCCCATAACCAGAAGTATTTCTCCAGATACATCAACGCCGCCCCTACCTGATGTGGCCCGGGTCGGTCGGGGCCGGGTCCGTGACCGGCTCGTGGCGGCCGAGACGGAGGACGAGCGCGCCGACCGGGAGCAGGAGGACGGCCCCGACGACAAACGGGGACCAGAAGCCGACGGCGAAGTACAGCCACCCCATCACCGGCGGGCCGACGGTGCGGGCGAGGCTCCCGGCGCCCTGGGTGATGCCGAAGGCGCTGCCCTGGACGTCCGCACCGGCGCGCTGTGAGACCAGGGCCGTCAGCGTCACCGAGAGGACGCCGTTGCCAACCGGGAGAACGGTGAGAATCGCGAGCAGCCCCAGCAGGTCGGCGGTGAGAAACGGCGCGAGCGCGGAGAGGTCCGGAAAGAGAGCCCCCACGGTCTTCGAGAACGGGAGGAGGCCGACGCTGCCGACCAGCAACGCGGTGCCCGCGACAGAGAGCGCCACGGGGCCGTACCTGGCGGTCAGCCGCCCGATGAGGACGCCCTGCGTGAGTACCGCCAGGACGCCGATGTAGGTCAGCAACAGCGCGCTCTGGGCCGCCGTGTAGCCGTAGACGTCGGCGACGTACGGGATGAACATTATCTGCACACCCGAGAAGGCAAACGAGACCAGGAAGAAGGCGACGAGCAGTTCGCGCAGACCCGGCGCGGCGACGGCGGCCCGGAGCTGTGAGAGGGCCGACGGGCGGGCGGTGCGGGCCTCGTCCGTCGCCGCCGGGGCGCGCGACTCGGGGAGGAAGAACACCGCGACGACGACGCCACAGAGGCTGGCGAACGCCGCGGCGAAGCTCGGCAGGGAGAACTTCGTGATGGGGACGACGGCGGGGAGCGCGGCGGCGACGGCGGCGACGGTGGCGTCGAAAGAGAGGATCGCACCGATTCCAGGACCGAAAATGAAGCCCACGCCGAAGGCCGCGCCGATGTAGCCCAGCGCGGCCGCCCGGCGCTCCGGCGGAGTCACGTCCGCGACGTAGGCCTGGGCCGTCGAGAGGTTCCCGCCCATCGCGCCGGCGAGCATCCGGGAGGCAAAGAGCAACCACAGCGCGTCGGCCAGGCCGAAGATGGTCCAGGCCAGCACCGACCCCGAAAGCGAGAGGACGAGCACCGGCCGGCGGCCCGCCCGGTCCGAGAGCGACCCCAGGACGGGCGCGAACCCGAACTGCATCGCCGAGTACGACGCCGCCAGCAGACCGATGACGAACTCGGTGCCACCCGGAAACGAGCGCGTGTAGAAGGGGAGGATGGGGATGATGATGCCGAATCCCAGCAGGTCGAGGAAGACGACAGCCAGGACGATGGCGAGGCCCCGACGGCGGGCACCTTCGGGGAGCGTCCTCGCGGAGTCGGTCATGACCCGACGTCCGGCCGGACGGGGGATAAGCCCCGCGGGGCCGGCCCACGTCGACCCATCCCACACCGACCGTGATGCGCACGCTTGCCACTCGGGGAACTGGTAGGGTGTACACGATGATCTCCGAGGGCTGCGAACAGTGCGCCAAGGGCGGCAAGATGGTGCTGTTCGTCTACGGCTACTGTGACCAGCGGGACTGCTTCTACTGTCCCCTCGGGGAGAACCGCAAGAACGTCACCCAGATGTACGCCAACGAGCGCCCCGTCGAGGCCGACTCCGATGTCATCGAGGAGGCCAAGCGCATGAGCGCGCTGGGCACGTCCATCACGGGTGGCGAACCGCAGGAGGCCCTCGACCGGACCTGTCACTACCTGGAACTGCTGACCGAGGAGTTCGGCGAGGACCACCACACGCACCTCTATACGGGCATCACCGGCGGCCGCGAGAACATGCGCCGCCTCTCGGAGGCCGGCCTGGACGAGATCCGCTTCCACCCGCCCTTGGAGCTGTGGGGCGACCTCCACGGCACCGAGTGGGAGGAGATCCTCTACATCGCTCGCGAGGAGGGGCTGACGCCGGCCTTCGAGATTCCCGGCATCCGCGCCGAGGAGGAGTTTCTGGAGTTCTTAGACGAGGGCGCCGCGGACTTCTGTAACATCAACGAGTTCGAGATGTCCGACGGGAACTACCGCCGGATGCAGGAGGCGGGCTTCGAACTCAAAGAGGACCACATGAGCGCCGTCGAGGGGTCTCACGACATCCTCGAGACGATGGGCGACCACGAGAAGGTCTACTTCTGTACGAGCGTCTTCAAGGACGCCGCCCAGCACCGCTCGCGGCTCAAGCGGATGGCCCGCAACATCCGCCGGGAGTTCGACGACGTCACCGAGGACGGGACCCTCGTCTACGGGAAAGCCTGGGTCTCAGAGGCGCGACTCGAGGAACTCGGCGTCCCCGAGGAGTTCTACGCCGTCAAGTCCGACCACGTCGAACTGGCGTGGTGGCTCTTAGAGGAGATGGTCGAGGAGGGCGACGTGCCGAAAGGCGAGATCGTCGAGCAGTACCCGACCTACGACGGGACCGTGGTCGAACGGACGCCGCTCGCTGGGCCCGGCACTGGGTCGCGGGCGACCGCCGACGACTGAGTATACGGCGACGGAAGGGAGCCGTTTCACCGACCGCGAGTGCAACGAGCGGTCGGCTTTTTGGTCCAGATTTTTCGACGAGCGGTGTGCGAACGGAGTGAGCACACCCGAGGCAGAAGGTGGGATGCGGACCGTGGTCGATCGGACGCCGCTCGCTGGGCCCGGCACTGGGTCGCGGGCGACCGACGACGACTGATCAGACGGCGACCAGCGACACCGGAGTGGCGAGGGACAGCGAGGGACTGAGCCTCCGGTTCTCACAGGTCGAGAACAGTCAGGGCCGTTGAACGAGGTGGCCGTCGTATCTCCCGATATGAGCCGGACAGACACGACCGCCGAAACCGAGCAGGTGTGGATGGTCGAGCGGACCTTCTCCGCGGACTCGCCACACATCCTCGTCATCGTGTACGCCACGCTCGACGGGACGCGCTACCTCCAGAAAGAGCGCGCGTTCAACCGCTTTGGCGGCAACGCGCCCGAGGTCACCGCCGCCATCGAGGCGTCGCTCGAGGAACTGCGACCGGTCGAGACGGCCGACCGCCGGGAGCGCTACGGGACGGAGGCCGAGCGGATGCGGACCCGCCACGACCCTGACGACGCGGTGTGAGCGAACCGCCACGCGCTGGCACGTCGATGGGCCAGTCACAGCCGGGCCCAGTCGGTTTGGTCGACAATTTGATAGTACCGTGTGGAGTCTGTCCAGCTGGTCCCCATGAACTTCGACATCGACAGCGGCAAACTCCTCTACGCGCTGGGCGTCCTCTTTGCGGCCGCAGCGCTGCTGTATTTCGTCCGCGACGTGGTGTTCGGTCTCTCGATTACGGTGAAGGCCGTCCTGCTGTTGCTGACGTTCGTCGTCTTCTTCGTCGCCGGCGTGGCGGTCCAGCGCGACGTGCTGGACGTGGTCGCGTTCGCGCTGTCTGGCATCGCCTACGTCGTCTTCGTCGGCTACGTCGTCGTCCGCTACGACCCCGGAGAGACCGGCACCTTCCTCCTGCTCGCGGCCTCGGCCGCCGTCTTCCTGGGGCTCGGGTACGGCCTCCGGGTGCGTGAGCTGACGATGTCGCGCCGGACCGCCGCGGCCATCGTCACCGGTCTCGTGGTCCTGAGCGCGGTGCTCGTCGGCGTCGACGCCGTCGGCGGCGGCGTGACATACGACCTCGAGACGGAGTCGTCGGTCACCGTCGAGCCGCCGACGCGGGGCCCGGACCGGGGGTACACCCAGTCTGAGGTCACTATCGGCACGGTCACCGCCCGCAACGAGTTTGTCTTCACGAGAGCCTTCGACCTCCCCGAGTTGCGCGGCTGCCTGCTGGGCGTCCCCGACCCGCCAAGTCGGGAGCTCTGGGTCGGCTACGAACCCGCCGCCTTCGAGCAGAGGAGCGTCATCCGCGGCGAGACGACGCGCACCGTCGACGTCCGGGCGGACGTGCTGGTCGACGTCAACCAGACCGAGCCGGTGACCTACGCGGTCGAACGGGGCGAGGACTGCGACGGGGATCGGGCGTCGCCAACGCTCGTAGTGTGGGTCGAAGAGCGACGCCCGTGACTCACTTCGAGAGCTTGCCCAGACACTCCTGGCAGTAGGTCATGTCCGTGCGGTTGTGGGCCCCACAGCTCGCACACGACGTCATCCCGTCGGGAATCCGGGTGCCCGTAGCCGCGGCCGTCATCGCCGCGGCGTCGAGGCGCCACGACCCCGACTCGGCCTGCTCCATGTGCTTCGCCCGTCTGTGGGCCCGCTGGATGAGTTCGTCGTCGCGCATCGACTCGAGCCAGTTCCACAGTCCGAGAAACAGCAACGTCGGCGTGACGATGACGAAGAGTCCGGCCGCGACCCGGAGTGCCAGTTCCACCTGCCCGAGTGCCATACGGTACCAAAGTGGTCCAGTCGTGAGTATCCTTCGCTCGGTACAACCGTTGCCCGTCGGTCAGTACGCGTAGAGCGAGACGACGTACGGCAGCTTGTTGTACATCCAGATGGCCAGCGGGAGGCCCACGATGGTCAGCGAGAGGCCGTACGCGACGCCCAGCCAGACGCCGCTGGCCCACCAGCCCACCAGCAGGAACCACACCGCACGGACCGGGAGTGAGTGCTGTGCCCCGCTCCCGCCCGCTTCGACCAGCGGGTCACGACGCTTGAGCGAGAGGACCAGCGGGACCCTATTTATCATCTTGATACCCAGCGGGATGCCGACGATGGTGACGTTCAACAGCCACGCGACGGCGAGCCAGAGGCCGGTCGCCCACCAGCCGACGAAGACGAACCACACCGCGCGGACGAGGAGGGAGGGTTGGTCGCTCATGCCTGCCCTACTCGGCCGGTCGGCATCAGCTTTCTGTCCGTGGACGGAGGTCACATTCCCGGACGACCCCGCGGTTCGAACCCTCCCGTTGGTCGGCCTCGCATCGTCGAGACTCCTCCGGTCGCGCCCCTCGCTACGCTCGGGCTCTCGCTATTTCTCCCGGGTCGCTTCGCTCCCCGTTGCGCGTCTTCGAGGGCCGCTCACTTCGTTCGCGCCCCTCGCTACTCCTCCACGGCTCCCTTCGGTCACCGTTCCGGTTCGAGGCTTCTCACTCCGTTCGAAGCCTCGCTACTCCTCCGCGGCTCCCTTCGGTCACCGCTCCGGGACGAGGCCTCCCGTTGGTCGGCCTCGCTACTCTTCAAACACGAACGTCCCATCCTCCTGGACGCGTTCGCCGTCGACCTCGATGTACGAGTCCTCGCTCATGTCGACGATCATGTCGACGTGGACGGCCGACTCGTTCTGTTCGTTCTCGTCGCCGACGGTGTCCTCGTAGGCCCGGCCGACCGCCATGTGGACGGTGTCGCCCATCTTCTCGTCGAACAGCATGTTGTAGGTGAATCGGTCGATGTCGCGGTTCATCCCGATACCGAGCTCGCCCAGGAAGCGGGCGCCCTCGTCGGTGTTCAGCACCTCTGTCAGGAGGTCCTCGTTCTTCTCGGCGCTGTGGGCGACGACCTCGCCGTTCTCGAACCGCAGCGAGACGCCGGTTATCTCGCGGCCCTGGTGGTACAGCGGCTTGTCGAACAGCACCTCGCCGTCGACGCTCTCGGCGACGGGAGCGGTAAAGACCTCGCCGCCGGGGAGGTTGCGCTCGCCGTAGTCGTTCAGGGTGGGATTACCGGCGACGGACATCCGGATATCGGTGGTCTCGCCGGAGACGATGTGGACCTCGTCGGCCGGGTCGAGGATGTCGACCATCTGGGACTGGTGTTCCCTGACGGCGTCCCAGTCCTTGTTGACGGCGTCCCAGACGAAGTTCTCGTAGCCCTCGGTGGACATCTGGGCCAGCTGGGCGTTGGCCGCCGCGGGGTACTGAGTGAGACACCAGGGCTTCGAGAGCCGTTCGTCGAGCAGGGGGCGCTGGGCCTGCTGGTAGGCGGCGTTGGTCTCGGGATCGACGTCGCTGGTCTCGGTGACGTTGGCGCTCCCGCGGATCGCGATGTAGGCGTCCATCTCCTCGTAGAGCGCCATCACGTGGCTGGGCGTCTCGAACTCGTCGCGGTTGCGCAGGTACGCGCGAGTGTAGCGTTCGCCAAGGCGGTCCTGGACGACCAGGGGGTTCACGCCGCGGTCGGCGGCGAGCTCGTGCAGTGCGACGACCAGATCCTCCGAGACGGGGTGGGCGTCGATGACCAGATCGTCGCCCTCGCTCAGGTCCAGCGAGTGGTCGACGACGACTTCTGCGTGTTCACGGATGCGCGGGTCCATACGGGGATACACCGCCGACGGCCCCAAACAGCTTTCGTCCGCGGCTACTTTCTGCTGCCGTCCAGACCCTCTTTGAACCCGGTGACCGTGCGCCGGAGCATCAGGTACATGAAAAAGAAGAACCCGAGGACGGCGGCGAGGATGGCGTAGGTTATCAGTTCGGCCATACGCCCCATTGCCGACGGCGGGGCAAAGGAGTTTCGGCAGTTCCCCGGAGGCGGGCTGAATCGCCCGGAATCGAAAGGTAAAATCGACCTTTGAGCGATATGTGTAAGAGTCGTCGTAGTTTGGATAACACTCATATGGGCATAGAACATATGAAGAATCATGTCGTTACTGCCCTCCCGGGACCCGGCGATACCGGACGCCGAACCGCGGGTCATCGGGGTCGACAGCGAAGACGCTGACGACGTGTTGTCGGCCCTCTCGGCAGAGACTGCGCGGAAGCTGCTGTCGGAGCTCAACCGCGAACCCGCACCGCCGGGCGAGTGGCCGACCGCGTCGACACCTCGTTGCAGAACGCCCAGTACCACCTGAAGAAGCTCAAGAAGGCCGGCGCCGTCGAGATCGTCGACACGGCCTACTCAGAGAAGGGCAGGGAGATGGACGTCTACGCCCCGGCGAACCAGCCCCTGGTCATCTGTGCCGGCGACGAGCAAGAGACCTCCGGGCTGCGGGCCGCGCTGGCGAACTTCCTGGGCGGCCTCGCCATCGTCGGCCTGGCGAGCCTGCTCGTCCAGCAGGTGTTCGGGGCCGGCCTCTTCGGCGGGCCGACGGTCCACAGTGGGAGCGCGGACACGGCGAGCCGGGACCCGAGTTTCTACCTCGAGAACGGGACCATCGCCGACGGTGGGACCGAGACCGCACTCGGGGCGGTCGACGCCGCCACGCAGGGCAGCACGGCGGTCGCGGGCGGGCTCTCACCGGGGCTCGCGTTCTTCGCCGGCGGGGCCTTCGTCCTCGTCGCCCTCGTGGCCATCTGGTACGTCCGGTAGTCGTCTCGCGTGGGTTGTTTCTCACCGTTCAGACGTCGTGTGTGACTTCCGAGTACGTCGTTCCGTCCGGAGCGCGCAGTCGCGCTCGTAACAGTCCGTCCTCGGCCAGCAGTTCGGCGTGGGCGGGCCGGTAGCGCCGCGGGTCGGCGTACGACCCAGGGTTCACGAGCAGGCGGCCGTCCAGGGTCGAGAGCGTGGGGCGGTGGGAGTGGCCGACGACGACCACGTCGGCATCCTCCTGGCGGGCGAGCATCCCCAGGGCCGTCTCCGTGTGCTCGTGGCCGTGGGCGACGACCACAGTGCGGCCCGCCCACGAGCACGTCGCGACGTCCGTGAGTCGCTCGCAGACGCCGGTCGTGTCGTTGTTCCCGTAGACGGCGGTCAGCGACCCGGCCTCGGCCGCGACGGCGTCGAGGACGTGCTCGGTCGTGAAGTCCCCCGCGTGGACGACGGCCTCGGCGCTGCGCACGGCCGCGAGCGTCCTGTCTTCGAGTTGGTGCCCGTCAGTACCGTGGGTGTCGGAGACGACGGTGAGCACGGTTCGGGCTACGTGGCGGGGGTATAAATCCAGAACCACTTTGGGGCCCGCTCGTGACCCAGTGGTAATGGCAGGCAGTAAATCAGTCGTCCTGGCCGCCCTGTTCGCCAACGGCGCCATCGCGGTGCTGAAGTTCGTCGGGTTCCTGCTGACCGGGAGCGCCGCCATGCTCTCGGAGACCTACCACAGCATCTCCGACACCGGCAACCAGGTGTTTCTCCTCATCGGTATCCGCTACAGCGGGCGGGAGAGCACCCGCACGCACCCCTTCGGGTACGGGAAGGCGCAGTTCTTCTACAGCTTCCTCGTCTCCGTCTTCCTCTTTGGTATCGCCGGGTGGGAGAGCCTGAAACACGGCTGGAGCCAGTTGACCGCGGGGGGCCACGGCGGGGCCCACTCGGGGAGCATCGAGTTCCTCTTTATCAGTTACCAGCCGCCGGCGTGGCTGGACCCGCTCTGGGTCAACTACTCCGTACTGCTTGCGGCCTTTGCCTTCGAGACGTACGCGCTGGTGAAGGCCCGCGCGGAGATGCGCCGGCAGATGACCCGCAACGACTGGGGCAGTTACCGCGAGGCCTTCCGCAAGACCAGCGACGTGACGACGCTGACGGCCCTGACCGAGGACACCATCGCACTGGCCGGTATCACCATCGCGCTCGTCGGTCTCTTCCTCGAACAGCAGACCGGGAACGCCTTTTTCGACAACGTCTCGGCCCTGCTCATAGGGATCATGCTGATGGGCTTTGCGCTCGCGCTGGCCTGGGAGAACAAGCGCCTCCTGCTGGGCGAGAGCCTCCCGGCCGACGAGGGCGCGCGACTGCGCGAGGCCATCCTGGCCCACGGGAGCGTCGTCGAACTGGTCGACTTCCGGACGGTCTACTTCGGGCCGAACGAGGTCATCGTCTCGGCGGACGTCGTCTTCGACACCGACCTCGACACCGCGGCGCTCGACGACGCCATCACCGCCATCGAGACCGACCTGAAGGACCTGAACGGCGACGTCAGGAAGGTCTACATCGAACCGGAGACGTAGGGGTCGGCGTCGCGAAGCCACCACGGGACGGGGACCCGCTCTAGACCCGTCGTGATCGTCATCTCGACGGTGAGGTTGCTCCCGTCCGGACGGCGCGCCCGGTGGTCGACGTAGCGGACGACACCGGCCCGGTCGACGTACACTCGCGAGGAGAGAATCGCGTTCCGCGAGGGCGACAGCGCGCCGTCGGTCCGGTTCGTCCCGACGACAGCGAGCGTCCGCCCGTCGCGCTGGACCGTGCCGAGGCGTCGGTACTCCCCCCCGGTCAGCACCTGAGCGAGGAAGGCGCCGCCCGACAGGGTGCGGACGTAGGGGATCTGGCCCTCGCTGGGCCGGATCACGTAGTCCGTGTCCGGGTCGTCCCGGACGTTGGTGTACTCCCGGTTGCCGACGAGGACCGAATCGTCGACGAGCGGGCCGAACGTCTGTCTTACCCGGACGACGCCCCCATCGCGGTCCACCCACACGTCACGGGTGTTCTGCGGTCCCTCGCGAACGATCCGGCGGTGGTAACTGCGCTCTGCGAGTGCGGCGTCGTGGCGCGAGAGCAGGCGGTCCATGTCGACCGTCCCGTTCCGGAGCGGGACCGGGACGTCCGTCGCGGTGTCGGGGACCGGCGCCGGCGTCACCGTCTCCCCGGGTGCGTCACCGCCGACGACCAGGCCAGAACAGCCCGCCAGCAGCGCCACCGTGAGGACCGTCAGGGGCCGCCACATACCCCCGAGAGGGGCGGGGCGGGCAAGTACCTGGCGGGTGTTACCACGTAACCCACACAATTTTTATGATGTTGTTTCGAACAGGTGCCTATGACAGGCGACAATCACGACGTCCGCGCACCGGCACTCAGAGCCCTCCAGCGACGGGGACGGGAGGACCCGGAGGGGCTGTGGGCCGAGGTGGCGTCGGACCTCCACTGGTCCGAGCCGTGGGACACCGTCCTCGAGAGCGAGGGGCCGGGCGAGTTCGAGTGGTTCACCGGCGGGCGGACGAACGTGAGCTACAACGCCGTCGACAGGCACGTCGAAGCGGGCGACGGGAACCGGGCCGCGCTCGTCTTCGAGACCGGCGAGCGCGAGGGCAACGAGGTCTACACGTACAACGAACTGCTCCACGAGGTCGAGCGGGTCGCCGGGATGCTCCGGTCGTTCGGCATCGAACGGGGCGACACCGTGACCATCTACATGCCGATGTGTCCGGAGGCCGTCTTCGCCATGCTGGCCTGTGCCCGCATCGGGGCCGTCCACTCGGTGGTCTTCGGCGGGTTCGGCGCAGCGGCGCTGGCCGACCGCATCGAGCTGGCCGACGCCTCGCTGCTGCTGACGGCGGACGTCGGCTACCGGAACGGCGACGAGGTCGACCTGAAGGCCATCGTCGACCGCTCGCTCGACGAGTACGACGCCGCCGGCGACCGCATCGAGGACGTGGTGGTCCTCCAGCGGGGCGGCGACACGGCGCTGCACCAGCGCGACACCACCTGGACCGACGCGCTCGAGCGCGGGCGCGACGAGGACACGAGCCACGTCGAGACGGCGGCGACCGACCCCGCGTTCATCCTGCCGACCTCCGGGACCACGGGAAAGCCCAAGGGGACCGTCCACCAGCACGGCGGCTACCAGGTCCACGTCTACGCGATGGCCCAGTGGATGTTCGACCTCAAGCCCGCCGATACGTGGTTCGCTACCTCCGACATCGGCTGGATCGTCGGCCACTCATACATCGTCTACGCGCCGTTGCTCGTGGGGTGTACCACCGTCGTCTACGAGGGGGTCCCGACCTACCCCGACGCCGGTGTCTGGTGGGACCTCGTCGAGCGCCACGGCGTCACCGAGATATTCACCGCGCCGACGGCTATCCGCGCGCTGTCGGGCTTCGACGACGAGTTCCACGAGCGTGCCGACCTCTCCACGCTCGAGGCGGTCTTCTCGGCGGGCGAACCGCTCAACCCGCCGGCCTGGGAGTGGCTCCAGCGCGAGGTGCTGGACGACGAGGTGCCCGTCATCGACCACATGTGGCAGACCGAGACCGCGGGCCCCATCATCGGGAACCCCTACGGCATCGACCTCGTGCCGATCCGGCCCGGCGCCGCGGGCGTCGCGCTGCCGGGCGTCCAGGTGACGGTGACCGACTTCGACGGCGACCCGGTCGAGCCGGGGACCGAGGGGGCGCTGGTCGTCGAGGAGCCCTTCCCCGGCCTCACCCCGACGCTCTGGGAGGGGCACGACCGCTACCTCGACGAGTACTGGCGCGCCGTCGACGGGAAGTACTGGGTCGGCGACGCCGTCTCGATGGACGAGGACGGCTACTTCTGGTTCAGCGGCCGGGCCGACGAGGTCATCACCATCGCCGGCCACCGTATCGGGCCGACCGACCTCGAGGACGCACTGGTCAGCCACGACGCCGTCGTCGAGGCCGCGGTCGTCGGCAAACCCGACCCAGAGAAGACCGAGGTGGCGGCCGCCTTCGTCGTCACCCGCGAGTCGGTGACGCCCGACGACGCCCTCCGCGAGGAACTCGTCGGGAACGTTCGCGAGCAGGTCGGCGCGTTCGCCGTCGTCGGCGAGCTGAAGTTCGTCGACCAGCTTCCCAAGACCCGGTCGGGCAAGATCATGCGCCGGACCATCCGCGACATCATGCTCGACGAGGACCTGGGCGACCTCTCGACCATCGAGGACCCCGACGCCGTCGACACGGTCGAGCAGGCGACCGACGACATCGAGGTGGAGGCCCCCGACGAGTAGCGACCAGTTCCGTCCCCCGGCGAAGTCTTTTATCCCGAGAAGCGCCACTACCACCCAGTGGCGACGACCGACGACGGGTACCTCCGGTTTCCCCTACGACGAGCCGTACGACCACCAGCGCGAAGCGATGGGCACTATCTACGAGGCGCTGGGCGAGGGGCGGGACGTCCTCTTCGAGGGGGCCTGTGGCACCGGCAAGACGCTGGCGTCGCTGGTGCCGGCGCTGGAACACGCCCGCGAGACCGGCAAGACCGTCGTCATCACGACAAACGTCCACCAGCAGATGCGCCAGTTCGTCGCGGACGCCCGCGCCATCACCGAACAGGAGCGTCTGCGCGCGGTCGTCTTCCGTGGCAAGGGGTCGATGTGCCACATCGACGTCGACTACGAGGAGTGCCAGGCGCTCCGTGATACGACCCGCGACCTGGTGGACGTCGAGGGCGACATCGCCGACCTCGAACAGCGCGAGGGGGAACTCCTGGAGGAAGGGCAATCCGGGGACACGCAGGCGATGGAAGCACGGAGTGCGGTGGTCGACGAGCTCCGGAACCTGCAGGACGAACGCGACGAGATTCGCGAGGAGCGGTCGGTCTGCGACCACTACTACCGGAACCTCACCGTCGACACCGACGCCTTCTACGCGTGGCTCTACGACGACGTGCGCACCCCCGACGACGTCTACGAGTACGCCCACGAGCAGGGCATGTGTGGCTACGAACTGCTGAAAGAGGGGATGGACGGCGTCGACCTCGTGGTCTGTAACTACCACCACCTGCTGGACCCGACCATCCGCGAGCAGTTCTTCCGCTGGCTGGGCCGGGATCCCGAGGACGTGGTCGCCGTCTTCGACGAGGCTCACAACGTCGAATCCGCCGCGCGGGACCACGCCCGACGCACCCTCACCGAGAACACGCTGGCCCAGGCGCTCGAGGAACTCGAGGGGGTCGAGGACCCCCGGGTCGAGGCGGCGACGAACGTCCTCGAGACGTTCCGGGACGCCCTGGTCGAGACATACGAGGACTCCTTTGGCTTCGGTGATAGGGAAGCGGTCGACGACCACTGGGAGGACGTCACCATCGCCAACCCGGACCGCCGGGACGACCTGACGCTCGCATTTCTCCAGGGGTACTCCGGGCCCGGGTTCCACGCGGAACTCGACGACGCCGTCGACCTGGGCCGCGAACTCGACGAGCAGTACGTAGAGCAGTTCAAGGACGGTGAACTCGACACCCGCAAGGAGTGTCAGACCCTCCAGGCGGCCACCTTCCTCGCGGACTGGCTGGCCGAGTCGGACGACGCCGGCCAGTACCCCGTCGTGAGCGTCCGCAGGGACGAGTCCACCGACGAGGTGTACGGCCGGGCCGAACTCTACACCTGCATCCCCGAGCAGGTCACCCGGTCGCTGTTCGACGACCTGCACGCGGCGGTCCTGATGAGCGCCACCCTGCGGCCCTTCGACGTCACCGAGGACGTCGTCGGCCTCTCGGACCCGGTGACGATGGCCTACGGCGCGCAGTTCCCCGAGGAGCGCCGGCGCACCTACGCCGTCGACGGCCCCGCGCTGTTCGCCAGCCAGCGCGACGACCCCCAGACCCAGCGGACCATCGCCCGCACGCTCGAGGACGTCGTCCGTTTCACGCCGGGGAACACGCTCGTCTTCTGCCCCTCCTACAGCGAGGCCGAGCGCTACCACGACATGGTCGCCGTCAGCGGGACCCGGTACCTCGACGAGCCCGGGAAGCAAGCCCGCGACCTCCGGGCGGCGTTCACCAGGGGCGACGACGGCGTCCTCTTTACCTCGCTGTGGGGACGCTGGCCGAAGGGGTCAGTTACGACGGCGACGACGCCCGGACCGTCGTGGTCGTCGGCGTCCCGTACCCGCACCTCGACGACCGGATGGACGCCGTCCAGGACGCCTACGCGACGGCGTTCGGCGACGGCGAGGACGACGCCGGGTGGCGCTACGCCGTCGAGATACCCACGGTCCGGAAGACCCGCCAGGCGCTGGGCCGAGTCGTCCGCTCGCCCGAGGACTTCGGGGCGCGCATCCTGCTGGACAAGCGTTACACCGAGGCCGCCGAGATGGAGATGCACGATTACGCCGTGCGCGGCGCGTTCCCGCCCGAGGAGCGCCGGGAGATGGTCGACATCGATCCCGAGAAGCTGAAGTTCGCGATGCTGAACTTCTATCAGGACATGTCGGCGTACGACGGGGCGCCGCCGAAACCGTAGACACCTCGGCGAGGATTGGCCAGTCACGACGCGAAACCGGATAGTTTGAAACCCCGGCCACGGTACCATCCGGTAATGTTAGTCGCGTTCGACTTCGACGGGACGCTCTCGGACTCGGAGATGACGGTCCTGCTGGGCGACCAGAACGGCACCGCCGAGGATATGGCCGATATCACCGAACGGGCGATGAACGACGAGATCGAATACGCGGAGAGCCTGCGTCAGCGCTGTGCGCTCCTCGCCGACCTGCCCGACGAGAAGGCACAGGCGGCCTTCGACGCGGTGGAACTGCGCCCGGGCGCGGCCGACGTCATCCGGGCGCTGCGCGAGGCGGGCGTCTACGTCGCCATCCTCACCGGCGGGTTCGAGCGCGGCGTCGAGGCCGCACTCGAAGCGGAAGGCGTCGAGGTCGACGCCATCGTCGCCAACCGCCTGCCCGTCGCCGAAGGGAAGCTCACCGGCGAGGTCGAGGGACCGCTCATCGAGGGGACGAAAGACGACGCGCTCGAAGTCGCGACGGCCGTCACGGGCGAGGCCCGCACGGACACCGTCGCGGTCGGCGACGGCGCGAACGACCTGCCGATGCTGGAGGTCGCCGGCCTCGCCGTCGGGTTCGACCCGAAACCGGCCGTCGAACCGGCCTGTGACGTGACCGTCGAGACGATGGCGGAACTGCGGGACCTGCTGGAAGCGAAAGGAATCCTCTGACCGGCGCGGCCGCGACGGCTACTCGACCTCGCTACAGCCACAGGCGGGACAGTTCGTCAGCTGGCGGTCGAACGAGAGGTTACAGAACCGGCAGACGTAGGTCTCCCGGTCCAGTCGAACGGCGTTTCTGAGTGACGTGAGCACGGACATGGGTTGGTGGGACGGGTATCGGCAACAGTATATGATATTATCCAGTGGTTCTCCCTTATTCCTTGTGTTCGTTTCAGTATTCTCGATATAACGAACCATTCAGACCTAAATACCGCCTACTTCTGGAATATATCGCTAAACATTCCTGACTGACGTCGCGAGAGGCCACCGGCTCACCGGGGGCGTGGTCGAGAGAGTGTCGCGAGAAACCGCCAGGAGAGGGAGTCAGTTCGTGGCCCGGTCGATGGCCTGATCGAGGTCGGCGATGATGTCCTCGACGGCCTCGGTCCCGACCGAGAGGCGCACCAGGTCGTCGGTGACGCCGGCGGTGGCCTTCTCCTCGTCGGTGAGCTGCTGGTGGGTCGTCGACGCCGGGTGGATGATGAGCGTCTTCGCGTCGCCGACGTTCGCCAGCAGGGAGGCGATCTCGGTCGACTCGACGGTCGTCCGGGCGGCGTCGTAGCCGTCCTCAAGGCCGAAGGTGATCATCCCGCCGTAGCCGCCGTCGAGGTACTTCGAGGCCGTGTCGTGGGTCTCGTGGCTCTCGAGGCCGGGGTAGGTGACCCACGAGACCTCGGGGTGGTCGTCGAGGTGTTCCGCGACGGCCATCGCGTTCGCGCAGTGGCGGTCCATCCGCGAGGGCAGCGTCTCCAGGCCCTGCATCGTCTGCCAGGCGTCGAACGGCGACTGCTGGCACCCCAGGTCACGCAGCCCGCGGGCGATGGCGGCGTAGGTGAACGCGGCGTCGCCGAACCGCTCCCGGAAGTTGACCCCGTGGTAGGCCGGGTTGTCGCCGCCGATCTCGGGGTACTGCTCGGCGTACTCGTCCCACGGGAACGACCCGCCGTCGACGAGGATGCCGCCGACGGTGGTACCGTGGCCGTGGATCCACTTCGTCGTGGAGTTCCAGACGAGGTCCGCGCCGTGTTCGAGCGGGTTACAGAGGTACGGCGTGGCGAACGTGTTGTCGACGAAGAGGGGCGCGCCGTTGTCGTGAGCGATCTCGGCCAGGCGCTCGATGTCGGGGGTCACCAGCGCCGGGTTCCCGATGGTCTCGAAGTGGACGTAGGCAGTGTCCTCGTCGATGGCTTCCTCGTAGGCCTCGTAGTCCAGCGTGTCGACGAAGCGGGCCTCGACGCCGTTGCGCGGCGCAGTGTGAGTGTAGTAGGTGTACGTGCCGCCGTACAGCGAGGAGGCCGTGACGATGTTGTCGCCGACGTCGGCCAGCAGAAAGGTCGCGAGGTTCAGCGACGCCATCCCCGAGGCCGTCGCGACGGCACCGACCCCGCCCTCGAGTTTGGCGAGTCGTTCCTGCAGCATCGCGACGGTCGGGTTCATCAGCCGCGAGTAGATGTGCCCGGGCTTCTCCAGGGCGAACTGGGCGGCGGCGTCGTCGGCGTCCTCGAAGACGTACGAGGTGGTCTGGTGGATCGGCGGGGCCCGTGAGCGGGCGTCGGTGCCCGGCTCGTCCTGGCCGACGTGCAGCGCGTCTGTCTCGAATCCGCGGTCGTCGCTCATGGTGTGGTACCCATCTTCATCCCCTGGGGAATAAAGATTCACTACACCGGACAACGACGCCAGTGCCCCGGGACGACGGCAAATACGGACGGTAGTTGCGGTCCCGAGACGAGTCACGCATACGGCGAGCGAAGCGAGCCGTTTCACCGGCCGGAGCGGAGCGACGGCCGGCTTTTTTTGATCCAGATTTTTCAAGGAGCGGGTTGCGGGCCGTCGGCCCGCAACCGAATGACGTGGCGGCGGAGCCGCCACGCTGTCCCCGCAGCGAGCCTTCGGCTCGCGAGGAAACCCGACGCAGAAAAAGGTGGGTCAGTGGAATTTGCGGACCGTCATGTCCAGCGTGTCGAGGTCGAGAATGGGGCATAGCCGGCGTCGGGGTCGATGTTGACGGACTTCTGGAAGTCGGTCTGGGCCTGCCAGCACCCGGAGTTGAGCGCCAGCACGTTGTGGTACTCGCCCCAGCCCAGCTTGTGAACGTGGCCGGTGTGGAAGACGTCGGGGACGTCCTCGATGACGAGGTAGTCTTTCTTCTCGGGGGCCAGGCGCGTGTGGCCGCCGTACTGCGGGGCGACGTGGCGCTTCTTCAGGAGGTGGTACATCGCCTCGTGTGGGTCCTCGTAACTGGCCTCCTCGTCGGGGAGTTCGGCGATGACCTCGTCGAGCGAGACGCCGTGGTACATGAGCACCGAGACGCCCTCGACAGTGACGACGGAGGGGTTCGAGTGGATCGTCGCGTCGTGGGCGGTCATGATGTCCCGGAGTTCCTCGTCGAAGCCCGGCTGGGGTTCAGCCAGGCGGACGGCGTCGTGGTTCCCCGGAATCATGCGGATCTCCATGTCGCCGGGCACCTCCTTGAGGTACTCCGAGAACCGCTCGTACTGCTCGTAGATGTCGATGATGTCGAGTTCCTCGTCCTGGTCGGGGTAGATGCCGACGCCCTCGACCATATCGCCGGCGATGAGGAGGTACTCGACGCGCTCGGCTTCGGGGGTGTGGAGCCAGTCGGTAAAGCGGTGCCAGGCGTCGGCCATGAACTCCTGGCTGCCGACGTGGATATCCGAGATGAGCGCGGCCTGGACCGGCCGGTCGGCCGTCGAGGGCTCGTGGGTCCGGGGAACGTCGGGGAAGTACAGCGAGTCGACAAAGAGGATGCCGCCGTCGTCGGCCAGGGTCCCCTCGACGGCGATGACCTCGTCGAACAGCAGGTGCTGGACGAGGTCGGCGATGGGCCGGTCTTTCATCACGAGACAGGGGAAGGTCCCGGTGGTGTCCTCGAGTTCGACCAGCCAGTGGCCGCTGGCGGTCGAGCGGATGTCCGAGACCATCCCGATGAGCGCCGCCTCGCTGCCCCCGCCCATCGCCTCGATGGCGTCTGTCGGCCGGTGGTTGACCCGCCCGCGGAGCTTGCTCGCGAGTTTCTCGTAGCGGTCCCGGAAGACGGCGACGAAATCGGAATACTCGCCGGTCCCCGTCGAGTCGCCGGTCATGTCGTTGGCGACCTCGACGGCACGAAGCGAGCGGTCGACGTTCCGAGACCCCTCTGTTTCGTGTGGAACGCCCCCACCGTCGTCGGGCGGGTTCGGCGCCGCCGTTCCAGTCGAAACAGAGGGGTCTAGTTCGGTGGTGGAGTCGGCCCCAGTTCCGCTGGGGTCCGACTGGCCACGATGGGATTCACGGCGCCCTGCGTGGCTCTCGAGGACGCCGTCGACGTGGTCGGTCGTCAGTTTCAGCGCGTCTGCGGGCATCGTTTCCAGTGCACGATCGAGCGCGGCCGCGGAGTCCGGCGCGTCCGCGAGGCGCGTCACCGCTTCTCGCTCGGCGTTGTAGCCGCGGCTGGCGAGTTCCCTGACGATTCGTGCCGGCGTCTCCAGGGGCACACTCCCTACTCAGTGTGGGCGGGCAAAAGGATAGCGGACCCAACATTGATAGCCCGTTCCCGACTATCCGGACCAGTGATGGACGGCGACGGCGGACCTGCCGGGCGGGACGATCGGTCGGGGGGAGCGACCGGACACCTCGCCAGGGAGCTCGCGAGTGCCGTCGTCGCCGTCTGCCTGGTCGGCCTGTTCCTCTTTGCGGTCAGCGGGGTGTGGCCCCCACTGGTGGCCATCGAGAGTCCCAGCATGACCCCCAGCATCGAGACGGGCGACATGGTGTTCGTCATGGACGAGGAGCGCTTCCCCGGGCCGGACGCACGCCACGGCGTCGTGACGGCGGCGGCCGGCGATACCGCCGGGTACGTCGTGTTCGGCCGCCCGGGCGACGTCATCGTGTTCATGCCCGACGGCGACGCGTCGGCGACACCCATCATCCACCGTGCGATGCTGTGGGTCGACCGGGGCGAGAACTGGTACGACCGCGCCGACCCCGACGCCGTCGGGACGGCGACCGACTGCACGGAGCTGCGGAACTGTCCGGCCCCTCACGCCGGGTTCGTCACGCAGGGGGACTTCAACGCCGAGTACGACCAAGCCGGCACCACGAGCACCGTGGTCCGGCCGTCGTGGGTCATCGGCACCGGCGAGGTCCGCCTCCCCAACCTGGGCTGGGTCCGCCTGCGCTCGCTGGCAGTGGCCGGGGCGTGGGCGCCGGAAAACGACCCGGAGGCCGTCTCGACGCCGGCGGGGGCCGCCAACGGCACGACGGCGGCCCGGACAGCGGAAAGTTGATACCGCACCTCTGACAAATCGCGGTAGGAATGTCCGGGGACGAGCACCGCTCGGCCGTCGGTGAGGAGTCGTCGACGGACGAGGCCGACCGCCACGGCGCGATAGTGTACGTGACGGACGTCGTCAGCAGCGCCAGCGCCGTCCTCCTGGTGGGGGTGTTACTGTTCTCGGTCAGCGGGGTCTGGCCCCCGCTGGTGGCCATCGAGAGCCCCAGCATGGAACCCCACATCGACACGGGCGACCTGGTGTTTGTCATGGAGGAAGAACGCTTCCCCGGGCCGAACGCACGCCACGGCGTGACGACGGCGGCCGACACCAGCACCTACGTCCGGTTCCAGGGAACCGGCGACGTCATCGTCTACGCGCCCGACGGCAACCGGCGGGCGACGCCCATCATCCACCGCGCGATGCTGTGGGTCGACCGGGGCGAGAACTGGTACGACCGCGCCGACCCGAACGACGTCGGAAACGCCGAGAGCTGCTCGGAGCTATCGAACTGCCCTGCCCCCCACGCGGGGTTCATCACGAAAGGCGACAACAACGCCCGCTACGACCAGGTCGGGTCGGCCGTCATCAGCGCCCCGGTGAAACCCGAGTGGGTCGTCGGCACCGCGGAGCTGCGGGTGCCGGTGCTCGGCCAGATTCGTCTCCGCTGGAATCAGGCGGCCGCCCGCCCGACGAACGGGAGTCTGTCGAACGCGACGACCGCCGACTCCGGCACGGCTACGGCAGTGGCGGGAGGGGTCTGAAGAAGGGCGTCAGTTGTCGAAGCGTGCCTGGACGAACGGCTGGACGTCCTCGATGTCGCCGAGTCTGGAATCGGAGAGCAACACGGCCTCCGTCTCGTCTGTCGGGACCGACAGCGAGATCTCCTTGGTCCGGCCGTAGCGGCCCTTCGAGACGACGACGGCGTTGACGATGCCCAGCATGTCCAGTTCGGAGATGAGGTCGGTCACGCGGCGCTGGGTCAGCACGTCGGCGTCGATCTCCTCACAGAGGTTCTTGTAGATGTTGAACACCTCGCCGGTGTTGATGTTGCGGACGCCGTTTTTCTCCAGGAGGATGATGGCAAAGAGGACGATCTTCGACTGGGTGGGGAGGGTGCGGACGACCTCGACCACGCGGTCGAGTTCGATCTTCTCCTGGGCCTGGCGGACGTGGTCCTCCTCGACGTCGTCGGTCTGGTCGCGCTCGGCGAGTTCGCCCGCGGTCCGCAGGAGGTCAAGCGCCCGGCGGGCGTCGCCGTGTTCCTGGGCGGCGAAGGCCGCACACAGCGGGATGACGTCGTCCGAGAGCGCGTCGCCCTTGAACGCGACGTCGGCCCGGGCCTGGAGGATGTCGCGCAGCTGGTTGGCGTCGTAGGGCGGGAAGACGATCTCCTCCTCGCCGAGGCTGGACTTGACACGGGGTCTAAGAAGTCCGTGAACTTCAGGTCGTTCGAGATGCCCATGATAGAGACCCGCGAGTTCTCCAGTTCGGAGTTCATTCGAGAGAGGTTATAGAGCGTGTCGTCGCCGGACTTCTCGACGAGCTTGTCGATCTCGTCGAGCATGATGACGACCACGCGCTCGTGGTAGTCGACGGCGTCGAAACGAGGAGTAGACGCGGTCGGTGGGCCACCCGGTCATGGGGACCTCCTCGAACTCGTCGCGGTCCGCCTCGAGAGCGTCTATCTCCGCTTCGAGGGCGTCGAGTGACGCGAACGACGTCTCGGCCAGCACCGAGGCGTCGTCTCGCGCACGCGAACGGAGGTCGGAGAGGTCCGCGAGTCGGTCCTCGATGACCCCGAGGTTCTTGTTGATGAACTTGTTCGCCAGCTGGGCGAGCACCCGGTACTGGGTGTCGGTCACCTCGCAGTTGATGTACTCGACCTCACAGGGGACCTCGTACTTCTGGGAGGTGGTCTCGAGTTCCTCGCTGACGAACTTCGCACTGGCGGTCTTGCCGGTCCCGGTCTTCCCGTAGATGAGGATGTTCGACGGGGTGTCGCCCCGCAGCGCCGTCACGAGGATTGTCGCCATGTTGTTGATCTGCTCCTCGCGGTGGGGCAGTTTGTGCGGAGTGTACGACGGCCTGAGCACCTCCTTGTTCTCGAAGATTGGTTCGCCCTCGAGCAGGTCGTCGAACAGCCCCCGGGAGGCCTCGTCCGAGGCGTCCTCGTCGCCCGTGTCGAGATTGTCGAGCACGATGTCGTCGAGGTCCGGCGTGCCAGACCGGCCGGCGCCGGAGCGGTCGAGGAGGCTCGACGAGTCGTCGAGCGGGCCACTCTCGCCGGACGTCGGGCCGTCGTCGGTGTCGTGGTCGTTGGATTCGTCGGTCATGCTCTGTACGCAAACCCCTTCGTTTCGGGTGGAAACCGTCGGACGCACCGAGTGAGACGTCTCGATACGCCCGAAATTGCCGTGGATATCGACTTCGCCCCTCGCCGGTCCGTCCAGATGAACCACGTGAACCCGTGGGTGATTCGATATTAAATATTTCGGTCCGACGGGTCTCGAGTCTCACCGATATCACGGTCCAGACAGACCGCGACGGGGTGTAGCGACGGCGCAGCGACGGGATTCGTCCACCGACACGGCCGGACTCCCCGGTCAAACGGGAGCGGAGAGCCACTCGAGAGGAAGCAGGCGTGGGGGAAGGGTGCCCTGGCGGGGTGTTTCGGGCGTCGTCGACGGGAAGGTGAGGGGGGTGGCGTCGGCTGTGTGTCGAACACTGACCCCGGGCTGCCTCGAAGGACGGTCTCGTGGGCAGACGAGTGGGACATGACAGAACCGGGGACGCTGTGGAGGGATGATTCCGGGTGGACCCCCCCACCCCTCCGTTTCGGGTGGAGCGGCGAAGGGAGACGGGGTGGGGGGGACCGGCCACGGAGATTGCTGTCTAGACTAGGAAAGATTTATATCCTATAGTATTAAACCAAATCCGCACTAGATAATAGAAAGCGTTAGAGGAGTCTAGGTGGATTGGAACTAGGGTCTAGTGGCCTCTCCGTTGTGGATTCCACCGTTTTCGCTGCGCACTCCATCGTACCGTCCGTCCGATCCGGTCCGTTTCGGGTCGAATCACCCCTCCCGGTCACGGGCGTGGGTCCCGTTCCAGTCGAAACGAAGGGGTGGGGGGGCATCTGCCCCCACACCGTTTCGTGTCCGCCACCCGTCGCCTGGCGCACATCTGGACTCGGTTGGGACTTTCCGTCCCTCTCGCTCCCTCCCGTTCGGATGTGTCGCTGGTCTCGCGTCGTCGATGCCCGTCACCACCTCCTCTATCGCTCCTCGTGATGGACCGCCGTTTCGGCTGCGACTCACCCGGCCGACGCCCTCTCCTCTAATGTCATCTAGTTTTAATTTGTCTGACGTAGGCTTAAGTGAATTCGGCCGGCTTCTACGTGCAGAAGCCGCCATACCGGCCACGCCGCGCGGCGGGAGGATAGGATGGGAATACTCACAAACCTCAAAGATAGCATTTCACGGGCAGCATCGACGCTGTTCTCCGAGGAAGACCCCAAGCGAATCGGCATCTACGGGCCGCCGAACGCGGGGAAGACGACGCTCGCGAACCGCATCGCTCGCGACTGGACCGGCGACGCGGTCGGTCCCGAGAGTCACGTCCCACGAGACGCGCCGCGCACGTCGCAAGGAGAACGTCGAGATCGAACGAGACGGGAAGAAAGTCACCATCGACATCGTCGACACGCCCGGCGTGACGACGAAGGTCGACTACACCGAGTTCCTCGAACACGACATGGAGAAAGAGGACGCCGTGCGTCGCTCCCGCGAGGCCACCGAGGGGGTCGCCGAGGCGATGCACTGGCTCCGCGAGGACGTCGACGGGGTCATCTACGTTCTGGACTCGGCGACGGACCCGTTCACCCAGGTCAACACGATGCTCATCGGCATCATCGAGAGCCAGGACCTCCCGGTGCTCATCCTGGCGAACAAGATCGACCTGGAGGACTCGTCGGTCCAGCGCATCGCCAATGCCTACCCACAGCACGAGACCATCCCCCTGTCGGCCCTCGAGGGCGACAACATGGACGAGGTCTACGACAAGATCGCGGAGTACTTCGGGTGATATAATGGCAGAAGTCAAAGACCCAAGCGACGGCGTCCAGATCGACCTCATCAGCGGCGAACGCATGGACGGACTCACGTCCATGGAGAAGATACGGACCATCCTGGACGGCGTCCGCGACGGCAACATCGTCATCCTAGAGGAGGGACTCTCGCCCGACGAGGAGTCCCGGCTCATCGAGGTGACGATGACCGAGATCAGCCCCGACGAGTTCAACGGCATCGAGATCGAGACCTACCCCAAGTCCGAGACCGCCGACGCGAGCATCTTAGACCGCATCATGGGCAAGGAGTCCACGAAGAAGCTCACCGTCATCGGCCCGGCGAACCAGATCGAGACGCTCCACAAGGACGAAACCCTCATCAGCGCGCTCGTCTCCAGGAAATAATGCCACACCAGTGTACGAACTGCGCACGGGTGTTCGAGGACGGCTCGAAGGAGATGCTCTCGGGCTGTCCGGACTGTGGCGGGAACAAGTTCCAGTTCCAGCCCAGCGGTGCCGACGGCCCCTCGCCGCCGGACACCGACGCAGAACCACCCGACCCCCCGGGTCCGGACAGTTCCGTCGCCCGCACCGTCGGGAAGACGGCCGCGACCGTCCGGGACTTCGTCGGCGGGTCCGGTCCGGAGGGCGCGGGCGGCCCCACCCCGGCTGAAACGGGCGGGGCAGCAGACGGCGCGGTGCCCGACGACGGCGCCGCGGCGGCCGCCGAACCCGGGGAAGACGCCGCACAGGCGAGTGCGCGCGGGGACGTCGTCTCGCCGGACGAACTCCCCTCGGATACGGCCGCCGAGACCGACGAGGAACACCGCTTCCGCCCCGTCGGCGCGGACCCGGACCCGCCCGAGGACCCCGACGGGGACTCGGACAGACCGGACCTCCAGGAACTCCGCAAGGAGCTCAACGACCAGTTCGAGTCCATCAAGGTGCTCGAACCCGGCCAGTACGAGCTCAACCTGATGGAACTGTACGACCGCGAGGAGTACATCGTTGCGCTGCAGGAGGACGGCCGGTACTCCATCCAGGTCCCCGAGACCTACCGGGAGTGAGTCGAGGCTCACGGTCGGTCGTTCCACCCGAAAAATCGCCCCGGATTGGGCGTTCTCCCAACTACGCTATCTTGTCGTACTGCTCTGCGAGCTTCTCGGCCGCCTCGGCCATCAGCTCTTCCTCGTAGTCCTCGAGGTCCCACTCGACGATCTCCTCGACGCCGTCGCTGCCCAGTTTGACCGGGACGCCGAAGGCGGTGTCCTCGTGGCCGAACTCGCCCTGCAGTTTCACAGAGGCGGGCAGGACAGCGCCGGTGTCGCGGACGATGGCCTCGACCATGTGGGCGACGCCGCGGGCCGGGCCCCACTCGGTGGCGCCCTTGCGCTCGATGACGTCCATGGCCGACTCCTGCAGGTCGCCCAGGATCTCCTCGCGCTCGTCGGCCGTGAACTCGGGGTCCGTGCCGTCGACGCGGACCTTCGAGAAGACCGGGACCTGGGCGTCACCGTGTTCGCCCAGAATCGTGGCCTCTACGTTCTTGACGGGGGCGTCGAAGCGCTCGGCGAGCACGTAGCGGAACCGCGCGGAGTCGAGGCGGCCGCCGAAGCCGATGACGTGCTCGCGGGGCCGGTCGCCGGCCTCGTAGAGGTGCCGGTTCAGCAGGTCGACGGGGTTCGACGTCGTCAGCGAGACGTAGTCGTCGTTGTGCTCGTCGAGCGAGGCCTGGATGTCCTCCATGATGGGGGCGTTGTCCCCCGCCAGGTCGATGCGGGTCTGGCCGGGCTGGCGCGGGATGCCGGCCGTGATGACGACGACGTCCGAGCCGGCGGTGTCCGCGTAGCCGCCCTGTCGCACCGTCGTGTTGGAGTCGTAGGCGATGCCGTGGTTGGTGTCGGCCGCCTGGCCGACGGTGTCTTCTTCCTTGTCCGGAATGTCCACCAGCACGACTTCGTCGGCGATGTCCCGAATCGCGATGTTGTAGCCCGCAGCGGCACCGACGGTGCCGGCTGCACCGACTACGCTTACCTTTGTCATACCATTCGAATCCCGACGCGCACGAACGTTAAACGTGTCGAACCCCCGCCAACGGCGCGGGCTCACGGCGTCTCGGCGTCTGACGGACTGCTCGTCCCGTCCTGGCCCTCACCGGACGCCCAGTTCGCTACCGGGAGCCGTAAACGGTTTTCAGTCCCGTCACGTTCGGACACGTATGAGCGACTTCGACAAGGAAGCCGAACGCGAGAAACTCCGCGAGAAGTTCGAGGCCGAGGAGGATCGGCGCCAGGCCACCGAGCAGATGAGCGAACTGCTCTTGAAGGGCGCGACGATGACCAACGCCCACTGCAGCGACTGTGGCGACCCGGTCTTTCGCTACGACGGCCAGGAGTTCTGTCCAACCTGCCAGAAGCCGATAACACGTGAATCCGCCGAGGACGGGGCGGAGGACGGCGCGGCCGACGACGGGCACATCGAGGTCGCGAACCCGGGCGAGGAGGCCCGCGTCCAGTTTGGCGCCCAGGCGGAGGGAGACGGGACGCCAGCGTCCCCCGAGGCGGAATCGCCGTCGACCGAGTCCCAGACACCCGAGACCCCCGACCGCAGGACGCCACGGAGGAGGCCGCCCAGCACCCGGCAGACGGGTCCCGGACCGGTCCACGTGAAACGGTGGGTGACGAGCCCGACCAGCCGCCCACGGCGGCCCAGTCGACGCCCTCGACGGCCGCGACGGACGACACCACGCCGACGCCGCCCGCGGGCGGCCCGACGGCTGCGGACCCCTCCGTTTCATCTAGAACAGTTGACTCGAACGGCGACGTCGCGGCGGACGTCGCCGCGGCCGAGCAGCTGCTGGCCCGAACGTTGCGGCAGTGCGCCGAACGTGCGGCCGGTACCGACAACCCGCGGCGCGCCCGTGAGCACCTCGAGGCGGCCCGCGAGGCGGCCGAAGCGCTCGACGCCCTCGGCTACTAGTCGCGCTCGCCGTAGGCGCTCCCGACGACGTCCCGGACGCGCTCGGCGGTCACCTCGCCGACGCCGGTGACCTCGAGCAGGTCCTCCTTCCCGGCGGTCATCACTGCCTCGACGCTCCCGAAGTGCGCCAGCAGGCTCCGGGCCGTGACCGGCCCCACTTCGCCGATGGACGCGACGACGTACTCCTGCTGTTCGGGCAGGGTCCGGGACTGTTTCTCGCCGTGGACGCTCACTTCTCGCTCGGAGACGTCCTGTTCGCGCCCGGCGACGACGGCCAGCAGGTCTGCCGTCTCGGCCTCGTCGCTGGTCCGCAGCACCGAGGCGCCGAAGTCGACGGCCAGCGAGGCCAGCGCGCCCTGGATGGCCCGGTGGTGGACGTTCCGGGCGCCATAGAGGTCCTCGCCCTCGATGACGACCACCGGGCGGGCGTAGTGGCGCGCGGCGTCGCCGACCTGCTCGAACATCGAGCGGTCGCCGCCGGTCAGCGTATCCAGAAAGTCCGAGACGGTCTTGCGCTCGACGACCACGCGGTCCGAGAGGACGTAGTCCCCGACCGCGAGCGTCTCGAGGCGTGTCTGGATGCCGTCGCGCGTCGAGAGGTCCCGAGCGATGGTCGAGTCGAGTTCCCGCTGGTCGGCCACGATCTCGACGTCGTCGGTGTCGTTCTCGGGCTTTGCGACGGCGCCCTCCAGGTCCTCGGTATCGACGCCCTCGCTGTCGTCGTCACCGGGGTCGGGTGCGAACGCGTCCAGCCCCGCCTGGCCGTCCTCGCTCGTCGAATCAGGGTCCTGTTCGCCCCCCGTTTCGGGTGGACTGCTCGCCGCCTCCTCGCCCGATTCGTCGTCCGCACCGCTCTTCCCGTCGTACTCGTCCAAGGCGGTCTGGTCGAGGCGGGCCTCCAGTTCGCCGGCGACGCCCTTGAGCTCCTGGAGTTCGTTTTGCATCCGCTTCTGGTCGTTGCGGGCCTTCCAGAAGTACGCCTCGTCGCGGGTGTCCTCTGCCAGCAGGACGACGACGCGGCCCTCGGCCTGGCGGCCGGTCCGGCCCTTGCGCTGGATGGCCCGGATGGCCGTCGGCACGGGTTCGTAGAAGAGCACGAGGTCGACCTCGGGGACGTCCAGGCCCTCCTCGGCGACGGAGGTCGAGACCAGCACCTCGAACTCCCCGGCTCGGAAGCGGTCGAGCGTGTCCTGTTGCTCGGTCTGGGTCATGCCCTCGCTCCCGTCGGTGTCGCTCTGCCCGACGAACTTCTCGACGTCGAAGTGTCCGGAGAGGAACTCCACGAGCGTCTCAGCGGTGTCCCGGGACTCCGTGAAGACGATGATGCGCTCGCCGTTCTCGATGCCCAGCGTCTCGGCGAGCAACATCCGCGTCTGGCGGAACTTCGGGTGCAGATCGTCGTAGCCGTTCGCTTTGCGCATCGCCTCGCGAATCTTTGGCTCCGAGACGAGTCGCTGGTCGGCCTTCGACGCCCCCGACGAGCGGGCGGCCTCCTTCAGGCGCTCGAAGTACCGGACCAGCGACTCGACGCTCTGGGTCTCGACGTAGGTGACGGCGGTCCGCAGCTTGCGGATCTCGGCGAGCAGGCTCATCCCCTTGTAGCCCTCGCTCTGGTCGTTGTCCATCAGCTTCCGCAACTCGGCCTGCATCCCCTGTATCTCGCGCTCGGAGATGTCCGGCGAGGTCTTGCGGGTCACCCCCAGGTCGCGCAGCTTTCTCGAGTCGCTCCGCGACAACCTCGTTGATGGCGTCGCGGATCTCGAGGACGACCTCGGGCAACTGGATGCGCTTCCACTCGACGCTGGTGTCGTGGGTGTACTCGGCGACGTCGGCGTCGTCCTCGGTCATCACGGCCACCTCCGAGAGCCCGAGGTTCTCACACACCTCCAGGATCGCTTCCTCGTCGTCGCCGGGCGAGGCGCTCATCCCGGTCACCAGCGGGTCCTCGGCGTCGGCGTGGTAGCGCTCGGCGATGTAGTTGTAGGCGTAGTCGCCGGTCGCGCGGTGGCACTCGTCGAAGGTGCAGTGCGTGACCGGGGCGAGGGAGATCCGGTTGCCCACCAGGTCGTTCTCGACGACCTGCGGGGTCGCGATAACGACGCGGGCGTCCGCCCACAGTGCCGCGCGGTCGTCGGGACGGACCTCGCCGGTGAAGACGACGACGTCGTCGTCCTCGAGTTCGAGGGCCTCGCGGTAGAACTCGGCGTGTTGCTGGACCAGCGGCTTCGTCGGGGCCAGCAGGAGCGCCTTCCCGCCGACGGTCGCCAGTCGCTCGGCGGTGACCAGCAGCGAGACGGTGGTCTTGCCGAGTCCGGTCGGGAGACAGACGAGCGCGTGGTCCCGGCTCGCCGTCTCGGCCAGATCGACCTGGTACCGGCGGTTCTCGAGGAACTCCGGCGTCACCAGCGCGCGATCGACGTGCTCGCCACCGGACTCGGCGTCGGTGGTCGCCATTGCCCGGGCGTTGGCCCCGGTGGCGGTTAAGGGTTCAGGTAGCGCGGTGAAAGTGGACCGGTCCCGTCGCCGACTCAGAGCGGCACGACGACCACGCCGGCCCACATCGCGGCGGCGCCGAGCACCGGAATCGAGAGGTTGTCGTCGACGACGTAGCCGGCGATGCGGGGCTTGACGCCGTCGGCGAAGGTGGCCGCAGCACCGCCCAGAACCGCCGCGACCGGGCGCACGAACGGCGCCGCGAGCAGGGTGCAGACGCCGAACATCACCAGCAGGACCCAGGCCTGCTTGACGTTGCTCGCGTCCGCAGAGCCCAGCAGGCCGCTGATGGGGTCGCCCACGGTGAGCATCAGCATCGCGGGGACCGCGACGGCGGTGGTCATCCCGGCGACGCCGACCGCCCACGCGACGGCCGCCATCCCGACCATGTACAGCGCGTAGCCCGCCGGGTTGTCCTGTTCGTACTCGCGGGTCAGGCGGTCGTAGATGGCCCAGTCGAGGCCGACCGAGAGGCGAAAGAACTCGAGGCAGACGGCGACGCCCACGGCCAGCGCCATGACGGCCTTCACGACGGTCCAGGTGACGAGGCCGGGGGCCAGCAGGTGCGCGAGGGGGACCGCCGACCCCGAGGCGTGGACCAGTCGCCGGGCGACCTCGTCGGCCATCTTACAGGTCGTCGAAGGTCGTCTCGCCGGCGGTCAACTGCTCGAGCGTCTCGGCCAACCCGTCGATGGAGACGCGCTTCTGCGCGGTCGAGTCACGCTCCCGGAGCGTCACCGTGTCCTCCTCGAGGGACTCGTAGTCGACGGTCACGCAGTAGGGGGTGCCGACCTCGTCCTGGCGGCGGTAGCGCCGGCCGATGGCCCCCGAGTCGTCGTAGGTGACCGAGTGCCCGGCAGCCCGGAGCGCGCCGGCGATATCGTGGGCGTAGTCGTCCATCCCATCTCTGTCCATCAGCGGGAAGACGCCGACGGTCGTCGGGGCCTGTTCTGCCGGGAGATCGAGGTAGGTCCGCTCCTCGCCGTCGACCTCGTCGGTCGCGTAGGCGTGGGCCAGCACCGTGTAGACGATCCGGCCGACGCCGAAGGAGGGCTCGACCACGTGGGGCGTGACGTGCTCGCCGCTCTCGGTCACTTCCTCGACGGCGAAGTTCGTCTGCTCGACCGGCACTGTGTAGGACTCACCGCCCACCTCGACGGACACCTCGTCGCCGTCGAAGGCCTCGGGGTCCCGCGCGGCCAGGGCGTCGAGCGCGTCGGCCACCTCGCCGGCCACACCGCCGAACTCCGGCCCCAGGTAACTCATGTCGGGGTCGACCGTCGGCCGTTCGACCGTGACGGGGTCGTCGTACTGCTTGAAGACGGTGTAGTCCTCGCCGGAGTGTTCGGCGTGCTTGTCGAGGTCGTAGCTGCCCCGGTAGGCGAAGCCGGTGATCTCGATCCAGTCGCCGTCGATCTCGGCCTCGGCGTCCCAGCAGTCCGAGGCGTAGTGGGCCAGTTCGCCCGGCAGGTGCTGGCGAAACCGGAAGCGGTCCATGTCGACGCCGACGCGCTCGTACCAGTCTTTCGCGACGCCCAGGTAGTAGGCCACCCAGTCGCTGGCGACGACGTCCTGCGTGACGGCCTCGCCGACGGTCAAGTCGACCTGACCGCCGTCGTCGGCCTGCTGGGACTCGCCGGAGTACAGCGGGAGGACGACGTCTTCGACACGATCGAGGGGCGGTTCGTCCTCCTCGGGGTCGACGAAGTGCTCCAGTTCGGCCTGCGTGAACTCACGCACACGCACGAGGGACTTCCGCGGCGAGATCTCGTTGCGGTAGGCCTTGCCGATCTGGGCGACGCCGAAGGGCAACTGGTTGCGGGCGTACTCGGAAAGTTGCGGGAACTCGACGAAGATGCCCTGAGCCGTCTCCGGCCGAAGGTAGCCCGGCGAGGAGGTGCCCGGTCCGATGTTGGTCTCGAACATGAGGTTGAAGTTCTCGACGGGTTCGCCGGCCAGCGACGCACCACAGGAGGGGCAAGGGATGTCGTGGTCGGCGATGATCGCCATGACCTCCTCGTTGGGCAGGGACTCGGCCTCCTCGATGTCGGTGTTGTCCTCGACGACATGGTCGGCCCGGTGGGTCGCACCGCACTCGCCACACTCGACGATCATGTCGTCGAAGCCGTCCAGGTGGCCCGAGGCCTCGAAGACGGGTTCGGGCATCACGTCCGGGGCCGATATCTCCTGGTGGCCCTCCTTGACGACGAAGCGGTCGCGCCAGGCCTCCTCGACGTTCGACTTCAGGGCCGCGCCCTGCGGGCCGTAGGTCCAGAAGCCGGCGGCGCCGCCGTAGGCCCCGGCGGCAGGGAAGAAAAAGCCCCGTCGCTTGGCCAGCTCGGTGAGGCGCTCGCCCTCGCTCATAGGGCCCTCAGCAGGTCGATGTCGCGGACGATGCCGACCAGGTCCGACCCGGAGACCAGCGGAATCTGCTCGATCTCGTGCTCTATCATCACTGGGCCACTTCGGTGGCGGTCCGGCGCTTGTTGACGGTTATCAGGTCCTCGGTCATGAACTCGCTGACGGGTTCGACCGGGATCTCGACGTTGCGGGTGGGCATGTAGCGACCGCCGACGGCCTTGATACCTTCCCAGGCCCACTCGTCGTCCTGGCCGGCGATGGAGTCGCCGGTGTCGTCCTCGCCCTCGACGACCCGGGCCACTTCGATGATGTCCACCTCGG
This sequence comes from Haloarcula regularis, assembly GCF_029338315.1. Lineage (GTDB taxonomy): Archaea > Halobacteriota > Halobacteria > Halobacteriales > Haloarculaceae > Haloarcula > Haloarcula regularis. The sequence goes on along the minus strand of NZ_CP119794.1, from coordinate 2,219,492 downwards.
TCAGCATGCCCGCCGTGTCGCCGTCGTCGTCTAAGACGACGCCGTAGGGGACGCCGGCGTGGGCCAGCTCCCGCTCGGCGACCGTCAGCGGCGTCCCGGCGTAGATGCAGTTGATGTCGCGGCCCGCCAGGTCGCCGACCTCCGTCTCCCCGTCGACGTCGCCGTTGGCGATGGCGCGGATGACGTCGGTGACGGTGACGATGCCCTCGAGCTCGCCGTCGACGACGGGCAGTCTGCGTTCGCCCTTCTCGACCATCAGGCGGGCGGCCTCCTCGACGGTGGCTTCCGCGGTCGTGGTCTCGACTTCCTCGACGAGCAGTGCCAGCTGGTCTTCGTCTGGCCGGTCGATGAGGGCGTCCCGGGAGACGATGCCACGGAACTCCTCGCCGTCGTCGGTCTCTTTGATCACGGGGACGGACGAGAACGCCCGCTCCTGGAGGTACTCGAGAACGTCGTCACGGGTGCCGGGAATCTCGACGGTGACGACATCCGAGCGAGGCGTCATGACGTCTGCAACGTTCATACTGCCAAAGGGTCCGCCCCGCACCTACTAAGTCCTTAACATCCGCCGCGTTCGACCGCCAGCGGAGCCCTCGGCGTCCTCCCCCAGCCGCCTCGCGGCGTCGGTAACTCCCTCGACCCGCGAACGCCGGTCGAGCGTCCCCTACTGCCGTCCTGTCACTAGGGGAATCGTTCACGATAACAGCCACTTACCCGTGGTCATCCCGAATTACTCTTCCAGACGCCCGAATCGAGTGGTTACAGGAAACTAACAGTAGCCCCGTTTCACGGATGAGAATCGCAGTGACCGACCGATGCTAATTCTGACAGCACTGACGCGCCGTGCCTCGGTTCCGCTATACTTAAATACTGTTGTTACATATTATCATGCATGGAGCCGGATACGGTTGCCCCAGTGGAAGTTGCTGCGGACGGAGAGGTCATGGCTTCCGTCGAGGAAGGCACGACCGACACCCTCATCATCGCGGACATCTCGCAGGACGACGCCTATCTCACACTTCCACTCGGAGAGGCGGCCTCGCTCCCGGCCTGGCGGTAAGCGTCGGTTTCGACCCGGTCGTCGAGACGCTGTCGACGGTTCTCGACAGGTAACGACATCTTATCAGCCCGCTCGAGCGGTCATATCTCGTCGTGCCCGCGTCCCGAATACCGGTTGCCAGGTCCACCGACCGCCGGTTTCCCCGACGTTCGTCTCTCGCCTGTCTGCGGTTCGGGTCGCGTCCACACGCGACGAGAAAACAAGCGTTATGGCCCCCCAGGAAGTCCGACCCGGTATGAAGGTACTCGTCACGGACCCCATCGCGGACGCCGGACTCGAACGCCTCCGCGAAGCGGGCCACGAGGTCGAGACAGCCTACGACGTCGAGGGCGAGGCACTGTTCGACGCCGTTTCCGACGCCAATGCGCTCATCGTCCGCTCCGGCACGGACGTCTCGAGGGCGCTGTTCGAGGCCGCCCCCGAACTCGTCATCGTCGGCCGGGCCGGCATCGGCGTCGACAACATCGACATCGACGCCGCCACCGACCACGGTGTCGTCGTCGCGAACGCCCCCGAGGGCAACGTCCGCGCCGCCGCCGAACACTCTGTCGCGATGGCCTTCGCCACCGCGCGCTCCATCCCAGGCCCACGAGCGCCTGAAAGCGGGCGAGTGGGCCAAAGGCGAGTTCCTCGGTACCGAGCTCAACAACAAGACGCTGGGCGTCGTCGGCTTCGGCCGCGTCGGCCAGGAGGTGGCAAAGCGGCTGGGTCACCTCGGGATGGACATCGTGACCTTCGACCCCTATATCAGCGAGGAACGCGCCAGCCAGTTCGGCGCCGAGCTCGTCGACGAGCTCGACGAGTGTCTCGCGGCCGCCGACTTCGTCACCATCCACACGCCCCTGACCCCCGAGACCGAGAACATGATCGGCGAGGAGGAACTCGCCCAGCTCGAGGGCGGCTACGTCGTCAACTGCGCCCGCGGCGGCATCGTCGACGAACCGGCGCTGGCCGAGGCCGTCGAGGACGGCGTCCTGAAGGGTGCGGCGCTTGACGTCTTCGGCGAGGAACCGCTCGACCCCGACAGTCCGCTGCTGGACGTCGAGGACATCATCGTCACGCCCCATCTGGGCGCTTCGACGGAGGCCGCCCAGGAGAACGTCGCCACCTCCACGGCCGACCAGGTCGTCGCCGCGTTCAACGAGGAACCGGTCGCCAACGCCCTGAACGCCCCCTCTATCGACCGCGCGACGTTCGAACAGGTCCAGCCGTACCTCGACCTGGCCGATACCGCCGGCCGCATCGCGGTCCAGCTGTTCGACAAGCACATGTCCACCGTCGAGGTCGCCTACGCCGGCGACATCGCCGACCAGGACGTCGAGTACGTCACCGCCAGCGCGCTGAAGGGCGTCTTCGAACCCTCGGACATGCAGGTCAACGCGGTCAACGCCCCCCAGATAGCCAAGGAACGGGGCATCGACGTCACCGAGTCCAAGACCAGCTCCGCCGAGGACTACCAGAGCCTCATCACCGTCACCGTCTCCGACGGCGAGGACTCCGTCTCCGTCTGTGGGACCCGCTTTGGCGGCGAGGAGTCCCGCATCGTCCGCATCGACGGCCACCGCATCGAGGCGGTCCCCCACGGCCACATGCTGGTCGTCCGGAACAAGGACGAACCCGGGACCATCGGCTTCATCGGGACGGCGCTGGGCGAGTCCGACATCAACATCGCGGGGATGTTCAACGGCCGCCGGACCATCGGCGGCGAGGCGCTCTCGGTCTACAACTTAGACGAGAGACCGCCCGCGGAACTGCTCGAGACCCTGAACGCCGACGACCGCATCATCGAGACCACCTACGTCGCCCTCGGCGACGAGTAACCCCCTACCGTCGCTCTAAGAGTCGCTCGTACCGGTCGACGAGCGCCTGTCGCTGTTGTTCTCTACGTTCCAGTTCCGACTCGAGTTCGGCCACCTGGTGTTTCAGGACCGCTATCTCGAGCTGGTAGAGCGTGCTGGGCGAGAGGGTCGGCCCGCACTCGGGTACCTGGATGCTGGGCGCCGCCGGCGACTCGAACGTCGCCCCGTCGTCAGGGCGTGTGACCATATCGCAAGGACGACACAGAGGGTCAAAAGCACCCATCGGACGGTCGTCGCACGACCGTCACACGACGCCCCTATCTGGTACGCACGTGGCCTCGAGAGCACGGGGAACTGGTTCGCTCAACCGCACTCACATGAAGTCGGCGATGCCCGACTGCTTGTTGTGGTCGAACTAACCCATGACCTGTGTTGATTCTCCGGCACTACTATACTGCCTGGATATGAAAGGTGGAGTGGGTCAAGGCCATGACCACTCCAAGAGAAAAGTACGAACGGCGACTTGAAACGTTTACTGGCTACGTCGAGGACGGAGAGATCGACGAGGAGACAGCCGAAGCAATACGCGAGCTGGTCCGAGCATATGACGACCACAACGTGATGATTTCCTGCCCACCAGGAGAAAGCACGCGGACGCCTGGCACGCTAATGTCGTGGGTCTATCGACTCGCACAGTTCGCCCGCGACCGTGATTTGACCGAAGCCACGCTGTCCGACCTAAAAGCCGATATGCAGTCTATGCACGACGGCTCTCACCCACACGTCGGCGACGACGGAATCACCAAAGGAACGCTTCGCTCTTACCAGGCCGCGCTACGGAAGTTTTACCGCTACCACGATTTTGGGGTCGACCCTGACGAGATTCCGATTCACTCAAAATCGGCTTCGCCCGTCGACCCGAACGATATGCTCACGCGCGAGGAGATAAACGAGGCCCAAGAGGCCGCCACGAACGCACGCGACAGGGCACTCTTCGACCTTCTACTCTATACCGGCCAACGGCGCGAGGCGATACGCACGCTACGCCTGAAAGACGTCGACGTGCAAGAGGGCACGTATCGCCTCAATCCGAATGTGGACGGACTCAAGGGCGCTCAGGACCGCAACGGAAAGCGCCCGCTCCTGGGGGCGAAAGGAGCACTCCAAAACTGGTTGGACTACCACCCGGATACGGCCGACCCGGAAAACTACCTGATTACGGGCCGCCCGAGCTATTCCGCTGTGGACCCTTCGACGCCCGTCTCTGGCGAGACTATCCGCCGGGTAATGGCCGATATCAAGGAAGAGACGGATATCGAGAAACCGATGCACCCGCACGCACTCCGGCACAATTTCGTTACAATCGCGAAGCGGGACCACAACCTACCCGATGATACAATTAAGTATCTCATCGGGCACGACGAATCCAGTCAGGTTATGGAAACCACGTATTCGCATCTAAGCGGCGACGACCATGTGAAGCGGGCCGAGGAGGGTTGGGGGATACGTGAGCCCGACGACGAATCCCCGCTTTCACCCGACGTGTGCGGTGTCTGTGGCAACCCGCTCCAACCGAACGCGAAAGCGTGCTCCCGCTGTGGCACCATATACACACCCGACGCGCGCGGTGCGATGGACCAAATGGAGGAGAAGATCGGCGAAGAGAAAGAGCAGGCCGAGACTCTTGAAGAGTACAAAGACGCCGACGCTATCGCACAGGCACTCGAAGACGACCCCAAATTGGCGGCCGAGTTGATGGACAAACTGGGCAATCTCTCGGACGAATAGAACGCCAGAAATCCCTGGCGTTGCCGTTTTTTACGCGCTTAGGCCGTATCTCTTGACATGAGTTTCGACCCTTCGGGCATTCGGTCTTCCGACCGGGCCGACGTGACCAGTGGCGAGTCGGACGACGACGAACCAAACGCAATGGAGCAGTGGGCGGCGAGCAACGACGACGTAAGCATCAACGACGACGGCAGCGTGTCGGTCGGTGGCGGCGGTGGCGGTGGGTCGGACGACGACCGCGACGACGACCGCGGCCGCGGCCCGACCCCGGACGACGTGACGCCGGTCGACGTGCAGACGGGCGGCGGCGGCGGTGGTGGGTCGTTCGACCCGAGCGGGATTCGGGCCGAAGATCGGGCCGACGTGGCGAGTGGTGGCGACGGTGAGACGCCGCAGGATACCGACGTGTCGCCGGGCCTGACGCGTGGCACGGGCACGCTCGACGACGGCGGCAGCAGTGGCGGTGAGGCACGCAATACCGACGTGTCGCCGTCAGTCACGCCGGCCGAAAGCGGCGGCGGTGACCTGGCCGACCAGCTCGACCCGGTGGGCGAGGCGCTGGGTGTCGACACACAGAGCGCGGTCGAGCGGGGCCAGCAGGCCCGCGACGACGAGACGGGCGAGGCGTTCGGTGGGCAGGGGCAGGTGGAGCGCGGCCTGCGTGGCGCACTCGACTCCTACGAGCAGGCGGTCGTCGACCCGGCGGTGGACGTGGCCGGCGACGTTGCGGCGGCGAGTAACGACCCCGACCGGAACGGGCTACTGCTTCAAGGACTGTCCCGCGAGGAGCGCCGCGAGAAGCTCCGGTCCGAAGGGCCGACCGAGGCCGAGGCCGAGGGGACGGTCCGGGCAATCGGCAACCTGCCGCGGTTGGCACTCGCCCCGATCGAGGCCGGCGAGTTCGTCGCCGAAGGTGTCGACGCGGCCGCGAGTGGTGAGGGTGGCGAGTTCGTCGACCGGACGACTGGCGCGGCCGCACTTGCCGCAGCGGAGATCGGGCGGGCGGCCGACGAGTCGCCGGGCCGACTGCGCGGGCAGCTCGTCGGGAGTACACTCGGCACGGGTGGCGTGCTGCGTGGGGCACGGGCGGTCGGCCCCAAGACGACGCGGGTTACCGCGGCCACAATCCAGCCCGGCGAAGAGGTGGCGATTGCGGCGGCCCGCCGGGGCGTGCCGGGAACGCAACGACTGGCGGGCGCGGTGGGCGACGTCGACGTGCGCAATCGGGCCGGGGAGTTCGCCAGCGACGAGAGCGGGCAACTCGACCTGTCGGGCACGGGCCGGAGTGATAGCGGGTCGTCGACCGGGTCCGGGTCGGGTGGTGACACGCAGACGATCACGGCCGAGGACCTGGAAGTAGACACCGAACCCGTCCGACCGCCGGAACTGCGAAACGACATTGACGCCGGGACACGTGCCCGACAGCAGCGGCGACAGCGGGCCGAAGAGGGTGGCATGACCGACGCCGAGCGGTTCGACCCGGACCGTGGGTCGACGATGATGGAACGCCGCGCCCAGCGCCGCCGGCAGGAACGGCAGGACGACAGCCCGCAGGGACGACTCGACGAGGCCCAGCAGCCACAGGTGACGCCGGCCGAGGCCACCTTCGGCCGGTCGGGTGTCCTGCCGGCCCTTCGGACCGAGGCCGAGGCGGGCACGGCGACGGCCGCCCAGGAGCGCCAGGAGGAGGCACAGACGCCACAGGCCCGCGCCGGTCCGTTCGCCGGCCTGGGGGCCACGCAGTCGCCGTTCGGAGCGACCAACACTCGGGCCGACCCGTTCGCCGGTCTTCGCAGCGAGCCCGGGACGCGGGCCGATACGCGGGCCGAAACTCGCACCGAGACACGGCAGGAGACGCGACAAGAGACACGGCAGGAGACGCGGCAGGAGACGCGCCAGGAGACGCGGCAGGAGACGCGCCAGGAGATGCGTTTCGAGCCGCGCCAGGAGACGCGACAAGAGACGCGCACCGAACCGCGGGCCGAGTCGCGTTTCGAGCCGTTCGGTGGTCGGCGCGGCGGTGGTGGTGACGACGAGGGCGGCCTGTTCGGGTTCGGCCGCACGGTCGACGAGGTTACCACCGATTTCCGGAATCCTCTCACCGGAGACGTTCTACAGGGTGGTTTGGAAGGCTCAACCCCAGGGGTTGACGGCGGGAGTTCGGGGTCGCAGGTGCCCGGTCTGTCCGGTTTCCTCGGGGAAGACGAATAGCGACACTGTCCGCACGTGCGTGGGTGAGTTGTGGTCGTCGGCGGTGTGCTCGACCGCGGCCACGGCCGAGATCTTCAGCTGTTATTGAATCAATGACTGTGTGCGCACTGGGTGGGGTGGTGCTGGTTGAGATTGGATAATATGACGTGTTCCATAGTACGGTACAAGACAATATGTGTGGTTGCTTGCTTGCACCGGATAATCCGCGAGTATAGAACAGCAGCGAGAAGGTCTCAATCGTTCACAATCTGGTTCACACGCTGCCGAGAAATTCCGAAGGTGGCCGCAAGGTCCGATTCGGTCACGTCGTCGTCCTTGATTCGTTGCTTGAGCAGCGCGTTCCGCTGGTCGATGCTGATATCTGGCGTAGCATCTTCGCCGTCCTCCTCCTCGGGGTCGTCGCCGTAGTTCTGCGTTTTCGCCATCTGCTTGAGCCGTTCGAGCTCCTGGTAGTCCGGGTCGTCGTGCGGCACCTGATTCCACGCGAAATCCTCAACCGCTGGCGTCTTGACCTTGGGGTTACCGAGATTGTAGTCCTCGACGAACACCTTGTGGTACGTCCCGACCGGGCCGTTCGGGTGGTCCGGTCCTTTGCGGATGAGCAGCCACGCATCTATCAACGGGTAGATGCGCGGGTCGAGCATCGAGAAGATCTGTGCCGTGATGATGATTGTAAACTGCTTGTCGCGGTTGGCGAGAATCGAAGACACGGAGTCTATCGCTTCCTGTTTCATCGCCCGGCGAGCGTCCAGGCCGACAGTGCCCGGCGCTCCCTGGGCTTCGTCCCACACAATCGCACTGTGAGGCTCGATCTCGGGCACTCGCTCATACGCGATCTCCCCAGCATCGAGAGACGCCTTCTGGGTCGCATCAAACCCGTCCTCGGTCAGGTCCGTGCTCTGTGCCAAATCGGTAGTGAGTGTCGTCTTCCCGGTCCCCGAGACCCCTGTTTTGCTGCTGGCGGTGATGCATATCACGAAGTCGTTTGCGTTCCCCTTCTTGACCGCCTGCTTCCAGTGGTTGTGCAGTTTGGAGTTCTCCCAACCCATAATTACTCACTGTAGTTCGCGAAGTCGCGCCCGCTGTCAAGATCGAGCCCCAGGCCGCTGTCGTGCAAGAACTGGTCGGCCTCGGCGACCGCCGACTCCAGCCACTCCTTTTGGAGTGGGAGTTCCCGCCGCGGATACGCAATTGATTGACGAAAGGACGGCGTCCGTGGGTCCAGCGGCACTGCCCACTCCCTGACGATCTTGTCCGTCTCCATGATGGATTTGAGACCGTTGAGTTTGACCGCCTTCGGCTCCGGGGGCTCGAAACCAGCACCGACCAGTTGACTCGTTCGAGCGGCCGAGTCAGACTGGTAAAACCGACCCCACGGGATTTCCTTCTCCACGGTTCCGTCTGGCGTCTGCACGGTGGTCGTGGCGTCCTCAAACCGAGTGTCGTCGCGAGGAAACACGAGGTCGTCGACTATCGGCAGCTCCCGGTAGTAGTACTCGGCCTGTGGGATCTCGTCGGACCGAAGCAGCGGCTCAATGGCCCGAAGGTATTGTTTGACGGTCCCAGCCCACAGCTGGAGGCGTGAGGTGTGGGCTACTGCATCGGAGCCTGTGGCCAGTGCCTGCTCAACCGGAAACTCGACGAGCAGTTTGCTCTTGTGGTCTGCCACGCGGTCGCGGGCGTCCGCGATCCGCTCTTTCACCCGGCGCTCGACGAGGCCCTCGGCGTCCTGGACCTGTTTGTCCTGGCTCTCAGGGGTTTCTTCGTCGTCGAAAAAACGGTCTGAATCGCTCATTGCTCTCCTCCATAGACGTCGTCTTTCGACAGGCCGGGCGTCTCCTCGAACATTTCCTCAAGTCGTTCGCGGCGCTCTTCGGGCGGGTCCGGCGTCCACGGCTCCACATCGACCGGCGGTTGTTCCGGCAGGCCGACCGCGTCCACAGTGATTTTGTCCGCTGCAGCGCCGATCTCGCCGAGCGTATCAACGGCGAGCGGGTCTTCAATACGAAAGGAATCAGTTTGCAGACCCTCCTCCAAGGCCTCGCGAAGCCCGGTGTACTCGCCGAACTGCTGCTCGTGCCATATCTCTTGGTGGATACCCTCCACACTGTCAAGAGGTGCGATTCGAGCGACCCACTGGCGGGTCTGGACGTGGTAATTCACGTGAGCGGTGTGCTCGTCGACAGACAGCGTCTCAATCTCCTCGAGCGTCTTCTTCGCCTTGTGCCAGTCAGTCCGATACTGCTGCATGTGCTTCCACATTATCGTGTCAGTCATAGCAGGTAGTTCTCCGTATCTGGGTCGCGGAAACCGTTCATACGCCGCTTCTCGCCGTTCACGCACACAATTCCGGGTTTGAGTGTTGGGTCCTCGCCGGGTTGGTCTGAAGGCACCTCGACGAGTTGATGCGTGTACCAGTCCCCGGAGTTGTCGAGGTAGGTGTTCCCGCAGTGCGGGCACAGCGGCTCCTCCAGCTCGCCGTGCTCCTCGATCTCCTCGGTCTCGTGCTCGTTCGCCAAAACGATCTCGTGGTCCGGGATGAACCAGTCGGGTATGTCGTGCTTCATATTCGGTCCTCCGGACCGATTTGCTTCTGCTCGCCCGTCTCAAGCGCTCTCTCGTCGTGTTGGTTCTCGATGTGCTGGCCTATCTTCGCCACGTCCTCACCGCAAAATGGACACTTCACGCTCATGCCGTGCCCTCCTCGACCCGCGCGCGGGTGGGGGTGGCGTGTATCATTCCAACCCCCGCCGGAGAAGGTCTCGAATCGCCTGGGACCGGTTTTCAAAACCCTGCTCTTTTCGATGATTTTCAATTCCTTCTTCGACGGGCGGCGGGACATACGCTTCAACGCGCTCCATGTCTCTATTGTGGGCGTAAAGGCCCAAAAACCCGGAAGGCCAGGCAATAGTCTGGCAATATTCCAGCATAGAAATATTTGCCACCGGGGTTGGTCAAGAACACTTTTGAACGAACTGTCTGCCCGCGTTGCCCGGTATCCCGCCGGTATCCCGCGGTATCCCGGACTTAACTATTCTCGGTTTATATGCACCCACCCGACCTTTGGTGAAATAGGCAGGAAACAGACGCACCGCTTGTCGGTGTGAACGACTGGCCGGGTGGGAACCGGCCGCAGAACGCCTATGCAATTCGAGGTACGCGTTCTGAGGTCTTCAATCCCCTTGGCCAGGCCGGTGTCTGTTCTTGCTGCACGGGCTATGAGTACAAACACGCTTCGCAGGACACGTCGGCCAACCCTACCAAAGATTCACCGACGTGCCCTGAGCGGGATGGTCGCGAGACCACCCACGACGACGGTAGCACAGTTAACGACAATAACCCACCGAATCACCGGATTCCGACGCACGGCGTTGGGCGCTTCCTCTGGGAGTGTGACCCGCGGACGCCCGTTTCAGAACTTGGCGAATTATACACCCGTTGGAAGGACGAGAGCCAACAGGCCAATATCGGGGAGTGGTCGGAATGAGCGCGCCAAACGTCGACTGCCCGCAGTGCGGTGGCCGGCTCCTTGAGACCGGCGACCCCGAAACGTACCGGTGTCGAAACTGCAACCGCGAGCTGCGCCAGGTCGTGCTCGATAATCTCGGCGCGTTCGAGCGCGTGGCTGAATCTGGCGGCCCGGCTGCCGAGATCGCCCGCGCGGCCCTGGAGGGGTCGAAATGAGCGGACCGAGCACGGTCGACACTTCGACCACCTGCCAGCAGTGCGGGCGTTCGATCTCCGAGCGGTCGGCCGCACTGGTCGACGATAACGGCTGTCCGTTCTGCCGGGAGGGCGAGGGCGAATGAGCCCGGTCCCTTTCTATCGCGCACGTAACGGCTACGGCGGAGGGGTCAAATCGACACCTTTCGTTCCAAGGCTCAATCTAAGGGTTGGAATAGAGAACCGCCGGACGGCGGGGGGCGTTCCAACCCTTCCAACCCTACCAGGGGGGCTAGAGCAAAGGGGTCGAAAATCGACCCCCCCCTTTCCCAACGCGCCCGCGCGTTGGAAAGCGGCCGGGGTTGGAACGGTTGGAGCGGGTGGCTGCAATGACTGAACCGTCCGAGACCGTCGGGGCGGAAACGGAACCTCTGGCCGACGGCTACGTTTCCCTCGAATATGAGCCGATAGGCGGCGGTCAAATGCGGATAGCCGCCTACGCGAACGGGGACGTTCTCGAAAGCGGGAAGTATTCCACCAAAATCTTCGGGAGCGCGACCCTCCGCGGTCAATTCCTCAATAGCGTGGAAAAGTCCTTAGAGGGTCGAAACGGCGTCGACGCCGGAGAGGTTCGCCAGGAACTAAAGGAATGGTTCGCGGCCATGAACGAGCTCGACCGCGAAGAGCAGGCCGAGAAATTCCTGCCCGACGAGATCCGGCGGATAATCGACGGGACGCATTACCCCGTCGAAATTCACGGCGGGGAAACGACGACGTGGAAAGTCAAACTAACGTATGCGGGCCGAACGCGCGAATTAGAGTTTAGCGCGTCGGAAATGGTCGGGGGCGGCGCGGGCGCTCTTCAAGAGAAAATCGCTAACCAATTTTTCGAGCTAATCGAGATCGAGCCGGAGGATTGGGAAGCGATACGGGAACGCTGGCATGAAGATAGCGAAGTCGTGAACGTCGTCGAAGAGACCGCCAGCGACGCGATAGCCGACCGCGTTCTCTCGAAGCTTGGTAACACCTTGAAGCCTGTCGGGGACCGCGAAGATATGGGTAACGACGTGGCGGCGGCGTGGTTTGACGAAGAGAACGCGACCGTCTACGACGACGCCCCGCCGGACGAGCCGATAGTGTGGGTTCAAGATGATTTCCTCGTCGACCAGCTCGAAGCCGCCGGGAAGAACCTCGAATACAAAGGCCAGTTAATTCAGGACTTAATAGCCCGTGGCGACGTGTACGGGTCCCGCGCCCGCAAAAAGTGGGCATGGGATAGCCGGACCAAGATTTACCCGTTCGACCCCGACGCGCTCGGGGTTACGCCCGACGACGTAGGCGGGAGCGACGACCCGAACCATAGCGAGGTGAGCGCTTAATGACCGACGTTATCCAGGTTGACGGCGCACCCGGGACGGGTAAGACCCACACGCTCAAGCAGAAGCTACGCGCTGAGAAACGGGATGGACTCGGCCCTAACGGCTTCTGGTGGCTCACGTTCACGCGGGCGGGTCGCGACGACGTGAAACCCGAGCTGGCCGAAGTGTTCCGCGACGCCGACGACGTAAAAGATCGCGCGCGGACCATGCATAGCCTGGCGCTGAGCCTTCTAATCCGCGGGGATCTGTTAGAAATGGACCCCGACGCCGAAGGGCCAGGGCCAATCATCGTTCCGGGGAGTTCCGACGACGAATTAGACCCATACGCGGCGTTCTGTGACGCTCGGGGTATGCGCTACGACCCGGACGCCGCCGACCCGCGTAAACTGCTGGAGGGCGAAGAATCGACAGACTACCCGGGTAACAAGCTCTTCGCGATAAACGACTTTCTTCGGCAAACGTGCAAACCGGCGGAAAACTGGCGAACCGCGCCGCTCGATATTGGAATATCGGGCGATCGCGTAACCGCGCTACTCGAAGAATGGGACGAATACAAGCGCGAAGCGTTTGAGTATCGGCTATTCGAGCATGGCGATTACGTCGACTTCGCCTATCACGCCGGGGTCACGCCCGCCGTCGAAATTCTCCTAATCGACGAATTTCAGGACTTCGCGCCGCTCGAATATCGGCTATTCAAGTCGTGGCGCGATAAGGGGACGGTCGACCGCGTTTACCTGGCGGGGGACCCGAACCAGTCGATCTATTCGTTCCGTGGCGGAACGCCGCACTACTTCGAGAATACTGACGTCGACGACGTAATAGACCTGAAAGAGTCCTACCGGTGTCCCCGGGAGATCGCGGCGGTCGGGAACGCCGTTCTCTCGGCCCACACGGACACGGACCCGAGAGGCTTCGAGGGGCGCGAACCCGGGGGTAGCGTCGGCTGGCGCTCGATTACCGATAAGTGGGACCTTCGCGACGCCGTGATAGACTCGGCGGAACGCCATACGTCCCACGACACGCCGGTAATGCTCCTAACGCGAACGAACGGCCAGCTACGCCAGCTAACCCGGAACTTTCGCGACGTGGGGGTTCCGTTCGAGGTGTTAGGAATCTACGGCGGCGTGTGGCGCGGGGAGCTTCGGCAAATGCTGGCGTTCCTGAATAACCTGGCGTCGGGCGGGTCGGCGTTCGCTTACCCGAACCTTCGACACGTCTTAGGGGCGCTACCCGACGGGGACGACCGCGGAAAGAGACTCGGCCAGGGTATCGGCGGGATTATCGACGCTAACGCCGTGGTCCCGGCGTTCGAGGACTTCGACGGCGCGTTAGACATAGCCGACCACTTACAGATAGACGCATGGAAACGGGACGTTCTCAAGAACGCGATAGACGCCCCGGCGTCGCTCGAAGCCGAAGAGGTGAAAGTCGGGACGGTTCACACGTCGAAGGGACTCGAAGCCCCGAGCGTCTACCTGTTTACCACGTCGTCGAAGCGAACGGTTCGGCAGTATTCGAGAGACGCCGATGCCGCCGCCGAAGAGCATAGAGTCTACTACGTCGGCGCTACGCGGGCCAGCTCGGAACTAAACTTAGTGAGCGAATACTTCGACGGCCCGACCGCGCCCCCGATACAGAAGGTTCGACGACACGGGAAGGTGATAGCATGACAGTGAGCGACGAAGAGCGGGCCGAACGCTACTTACGCCGGAACCCGGACGCCGGGGTCCCCGAGTTAGCCGGGGCCCTCCGGATAGCGCCGGAGGAAGCCGCCGCTTTCCTGGAAGCCGACGCTCCCGATAGCGTCGCCGAGAACGACGCCAGCGACGACGTGAGCGCCGTCGACGACGACACGCTCGAAGTTACCCCGTCCGGCCACTACGACCGTGTGGGGAGCGTGTACGACACGCTCGGGGAGATCGACGGCTGGCATTGCCCCGGAAACCGTGACTTCTACGGCTGGTATAGAACGCGCCAGGGGCCGGGAGCGTGGGACGGCGAAGGCCGGGCGTGGGCGCTTGGGAAAGAGTTTACCGGGATTCGAGAGGACTTAGAGCGCGTCGTTTACGCGACCGTGAACTATGCTCCCGCAAAGTGGTTCATGGATAGCTGGCGGCCCTTCAACTACGAAGAGAACGGTCGGGAATGGAAAGACGGCGAAAAGCCGACGCCAGGATACGGGGACCTACGCGCTTACGCGCCGTTCGCAGATATTGACCTAACCGACGAAGCGAAGCGAAAGCGCCCCGACGGGGACGCCCCCCGGAAAACGGTCGAAGAGGCTCTTTCCCTGTATCTCGAAGCGTTCGGGGAGCTGGCCGGGAGCATGGAACACGTGTATGCGCTCGATAGCGTCGGCGGGGCCTACGCCTTCGTCGCGCCGACTGCGACCGCGCCGATCGCAGAAGCCTTCGACCGCGCTGACCGCTCGATTATCTTTGAGGACATGACCGACCGGCTGAACGAATGGCTCGAAGGCGTGAAAGACGACGTGAACGCCGCCGTCCCCGACGCCGCCGGGACGTTCGAGCCGGACCTACTCAATAACAAGAATCGGCTATACAAAGCGCCTATGTCGGTTCACTCTTCGTTAGACGGCGTGGTTACGCCGGTCGACCCGGAGAACGTGAGCTACGACTACACGCCGCTCGAAGCCGTCGACGCCGGCGACATAGCCGAAGCCGAAGCGTGGGGCGAAGCGTTCACGTCGGACCACACGGACGCCGTGAGCGCCGTCGTCGCGAACTTGTGGCCCGACTACTACGACGACGCCGACGGCTGGCGCGACGCCGTGAGCGCCCGTATAGACGACCTGGCGGAAGAGCGCGAAGAGAAGCGGGAGCGAAACCAGCGGACGATAACCGCCGACGACCTTCCCGACGACATAGAGGAAACCGACGAGATAGACGTAGTGAACGCCGCGATCGAGGCTATCGACGTTCGGGACGTGGCCCGGGACGTGGCCGACGAATACGACACGGCCCCGGGACGGGACCCCCCGCGCTTCAATCCCCCGTGGCGTTCGAGCGATAGCGGGACTTCATGCTACGCCGACGCCGAGAAATACGTTGATCTCAAAGAGGGGAAGAAAGGCGGCGGGGCGCTTAGCCTGGTAGCACGGGCGACAGGGATAATTACCAGCTCCCGCGACCGACTTCGAGGGGACGACTACTGGAAAGCGGTAAACGAACTTCGGCGGCTCGGGTACGATATACCGTATTTCACTGGTTCGAGCGGGATCCACCCCGACGCGCTTCAACTCTTCGACGACGCCGAAGATACCGACGACCAACGCCGAAAAGCGGTTCGGGCGCTACGCGCCAGCAAACGCAATTGACCCGCCCCCGTTTGCGTGTTTCCCCACAAGCGCGCAACAGTCTGCCTGTAACACCCCTCTATCGGAGTGAAAATCACGCCTGGCCGCTTCCATTTTTGCGCGTTCCTCACGAAAAGCGCGTATGCGGACTGTCAGGAACAAAGACGGTACCTGGAACGTGTGGATGAGTCGCGACGAGTACCGTGAACTACCGAGAGCAACAGACACCTTTCAACAGGAGATCGCGCTCCGCTTGATGGGAGACTGTGGGCTTAGGGTCGCTGAGGTGCTCGACGTGACTCCCGCTCACATTTCCCGGCGGTCGGACGGCCAACACTTCGAGCTGGAGGTAGTGGCCGGGAAGGATACGACAGGCGAATATCGTGGGGGTAAGCATCGGGAGACGTGGCTGCCACGGGAATTTGAGGCTCAAATCAACCGCTATCAGCAGGAGAAGGCCATAGCCGACCAAGCCCCCCTCGTCGACCGAGCCAAGCGAACCGTGCAAGATTGGGTCGACCGAGCGGCGGATCGCGCGGCCGAGAACACAGGTGACAGCGATTACCGGCGTGTGTCAAGCCACGATCTCCGGCGCTGTTGGGCGAACCACCTACTGGTTGAAGAGAACGTTTCACCGCGTATCGTTATGGCACTCGGGGGTTGGTCGAGCTACGACGCGATAGAGCCGTACCTGGCCGCTCCGACGGAAAGTAACATCAACCGGTCTATGTCTCAGATATCTTTATAGATTTTCGGCGCTGTTGAAACCCTCTATCGCTGATAGTTTGTTGAGGCTGTGCTGAATACAACGCGCGTATCTCGCAGAGAGCTGGTTCAGACCGAACTCCGTTCATTGTCGACCCCGGGCACAGGCAATGGATCTGGAACAGGAACCGCGTGCACAAATTTGATGCCGATTTATAATCAGACTTATATGATTAACGCACGTTTGTACTTCAGATATGGGTAACAACTCGAACGAGACGAGAAGCCGTACCGAGCAGAGCTCCTCCGAGTGGGGAATCACGAGGCGAACGATGCTCGCTTCCGGCGGAGCGGCCGTACTCGGTGGGCTCGCGGGGTGTTCCGCCGTCGACGGACTCATCGACCGCGGTGCCCAGCAGCTGGTCGGGACGACGGCCTCCGCCCCGGCGGCGTTCTACCCCGGGCAAGCGCCGTCGAACCAGGACCCTGACAGCGACGGTGACGGGCTGGCGTTCTCTCTCGCTGGCACTTCCGAGGTTCGGGCGGTGCCGGCCACGGTCCGGGCTGACTCCCGTGAGATCGACCTCGAAGGCTGGTCAACGAGCGGGCTACAGCAGGCGCAAGCAATATGCTGTAAGGCCATTGCGGGCAAACCACGATTCCCTGAAGAACCACGGACTCAGGGTGCCGGCAACGATACGGATACTGAGACCGCGGATGACGACGCTCTCAGGGAGTATTTCGAGAACGAGCCGACTATCGGAGAGCGGTTCGTCGTCTGTCTGCCCGACGCGAAGCTTCCGGGTGACCGTGGCTCGCTGGCCGAGCAACTCACACTGGATCGGGTGCTCGCATACTTCGCCCCCTCACGCGAACCGGACGGTGTCCGCGCACCGTTCCACGACCAGTACGGGAGCCAGGGAATCGAGTACGACGACGACGGCTGTATTCGGACCGCCGGCTCCGTGTCGCTCCACGAGGACATCGCCTGTCAGAACATCCTCTCGGCGGAACTGGACACCTACCGCACCGCAGGCCGGGGCATCGCCGGCCACGGAATGGAGGGGGGCGCTGTCGTCAGTGGTGCGCCGATATCGGCTGGCATCATCGGAACACGCGTCTTCCTCACGACCGACGGCACCGGCGAAATCATCCTCGGCGAGGACAGAGATATGGTGATGCCGGGGACAACGTCGAATACGACAACGGCGGATCGGGCTCGCAGACGCTGGTCTGTCCCGTGGCCGTGACGCCGGTGGATGCACCGACGGCGTTGCCCGGGCTGTTCTACGTCCGGCGGGTCATCCACGACGATCAAATCATCTTGGCCGGCGGGTGGATACTCGACGAGGGCGCACTCTTCGAGGAGTCGGTGACGCTCCTGTTCGACGAGGGTCCGACCGAGGTCGCGAGCGTCACCCCGGATGATATCGAGAGCGACGAATACGGGGACCGTATCGTCGAGCAGTTCGCCCGCGACCGGAGCCGATTGGGCTCGTTGGTCGGTAGCACTCTGGTAGAGAGCACCGAGATGAATAAAGCAGAACTGATCGAGGCGATGGCATCGCAAGCATTCCAGACCGACGAGGGGCGGAAAGGACTCAACGCCGTGAACGTGAAAGTCCTCGGTGAACAGGGGGACGACGACGATGACGACGACGGCAGCGATGACATCCGGCTCAGCGCGACGGCGCTGGACGCTCCGCTCGTCCATCTGGCCGGGGCCCAAGAACTATCGGAGGAAGAAAAGCTCGAAGCGGCGGGCAGTGGCGAGGAAGTCGATATCTTGGGCATGGGAGCCGAAAAGTTGTGAATTTCGGATGGCACGTTGGGAGTCAGCTCCATTCCAATACTATGCTGCATATACCCTCTGTATCTTGCACGGCGGTACTGACTGGATACTGGCAGATTGGCAGGGCCGTGCTGCATACAAAGCGCATATCGGCCATCGGTTCGGAACACAATTCCACCGACTCGAATCGGTCAGTATAGTTGGTTCACTCAGTATTTCCTCAATATATTGTATATGATAGTTATAAAATAGGGATGCCTGAGAATACCAATTCAAATTGGCAAATTAGATTTTATGGGTTGGTGCATTGTCTTGTAGCATGAAACGACAGGAGCTGATCCACATCCACGCGTTGTTATTTGAGGTGGGAGAGTATCTTGAAGGAGACGAATCGGTACCCGATGATGTCTTTGCCCACTACAAAACACAACCGACTCGCCCGCAGGACGTCCATCGAGGCAAAGACGCTCACGCAACCGCAGTCAAATACTTGTCAGGCCACTGTAGCCAGTTGGTTGACAAATCTCACCAGCAGACGCATACCAGCACTACCGATACATCCATCATATAGTATTATGTCGATGAATGAACACAGTGAGGACAGAAGCCATCTGGAGGTGGTAGAACTCGGAGATTACGATGGGGACACCATCTACGTGTTCTATCCCGAAGATGCAACTGCCGAGGATCTCAATACGATGTGGATTCGGTCTACGGAGAGTGGGACCACTTCGTTAAAAGATCAGCAGTGACTGGGCAATTATCGGCTTGCTCAGTCAGCACACAGACTGAGCAACTGATTCGATAGAAAATACCTGAAATAAACGTAGTCGCCGTGCTGACTACACCCTCTATATTCAGCACGCCACAACTGTCACGGACTTAGGATTTCAATAGAGCCAGATTTCCCAAAAATTTGGCGAGATAAACCATATTAATCACACCCCCCAACCGACCGAGATCGTAGTTGACCAATCTGTTAAGGAGCACGCTTTAGAGGCCCAGTGAAATCCCTTGTAGAGCAAACCCTGAAATTAGCAAGCTTAGGCCCATCCGTCTGAATCGGGCATCTGCATTTCTGAGCATGGTTTTTATCTTGGAAAACGGATTATCGAATGCGCCTTTAAGCTTGACTTCAGGTTCTCCTCGTTTGTTATGTAACACGTAGATTCTGCGCTCATCATTTTCATCTCTATAGGCTTTGAAGCCGTATACATGGTTCCAGAGTGAATCATTGGTCCCTTCTTGGAACGCATCTCTGAGTTCATAGAACCCCTCTGTAGACGGTTTTGGACCTGTGGGAACCTCCTCAAGTAGATCGCTTTCCGATATCGCTTCCCCAGAAACATCCTCGACAATATAAAGAGAATCGAGGAATACCCCATCAGTTCCCGGTTCGGCGAGAATGCTATCCCTTGCTGTCCAATCCGGTTCAAGATGGGCAACAGCACTTTGAACCATACCTGAAAAGAAGAGCCGATGGATCGCTGGTATATCTGGGATAGCGAGTATAGCAGCACCAATAACATCAAGAAAAAGACCTGCAGCTAAAATCGTATTCGGAAGGTCTGAATTAGAATAATGCCACGTAATCAGGGCTACAATCACAACAATAAGGACGATAAACCCTGAATATCGTGCTTTTGGCAGCTTTAGCGATCTCATGTATTCATAGGAGTAGCGGAGATTTGTCGGTAAAAATTGCTGTTTACATGAAATCCCCAATAGTCGTAGGCTTATTGTGGTCGTTCTCGAAGACCGACTCGATGGACCGTTCCAGGATCTTCAGGCGCTGTTTCGTGTAGTCCCGCGCCCCGAACTCCTCGGCGACGCGGATGGCCGTGTCGATGTACTTTGTGACCGACCCCTCGTGGACGGTGAGGTTGACCCGCCCGCCACACTCCCGGCAGTCGCCGCTCAGGGGCATGCGTCGGTAGGACTCCCCGCAGTCCAGACAGCGGGTCTCCTGGCGGGAGAAGGCCCGGAGGTTCCCGATGAGGTCCGGCAGGAAGTGGTACTCGATGATGCGCTCGGCGACGTCCGATTCGACGACCGAGCGCAGCTTCCGGGAGATGGCGAGCTGGGCGTCCATCTTGTCCTCCATCGACCCCAGCGTCTTGTACGCCGACAGCGCCGGCCCCGCGGCGATGTTGGTCGTGTCGTGGGTGTGCCGGAAGTCCGTGTACTCGCGGTCGGTGCCCAGCGTCTCCTCGGCGATGGTCATGACGTCCTCGATGTCGGCGGGGTCGGCCATCTCGCGGGTGGCCTCGTAGAACTCGCGGGGATAGGCGTCCATGATGTCCATGTTGTGGGCCTCGTCGTCGATCTCGCTGGGGTCGATGCGCGAGGACATCACGAGCGGGGCGTCCATCCGGCCACCACGCTTGTCGGGGAGGTAGGTCCGCGAGAAGTTCAGCAGGCCGTCCATCAGGAGCATGACGCAGTCCTCGTCGCCGTCACACTGCTTTTGCGAGGTGTCGTTCGCAATCAACGAGTGCGTGTCGGCGACAGTGAGACAGTACGTGTAGTCCGTGTCGGACTTGTCGTATCTCACCTCGACGACTTCGTCGACCAGATACTCCCCGCTTCCGCCGTCGAAGACACGTCGGCCAGTGGGCGTCGTATTTCGGACCTGCGACGCCAACCGTTCCTCCTTTCGCGTAAGATGCAAGTCGACAGTTTCAGCGAACTGCACGGCATCCTCCGAGGTGATTCTGATGATGAAAGACTCGGCTGATACTTTCCCGTCATCGACCTCGTAGAACTCCGGAAATTTCTCTACGAGTGGGACGGGTTCTTTCGTATCGACTCGTGCCGTGATACCAAGCCGTGTCAGTAACGCAAGCATGTCCTCCTTCAGTTCACGGCTGACGGTCGTCGCTGACACTTCCAAGGAATTCTTATTAACCATCCCATCCCCGCTGAAGTACCCACCGAGATATGCGGCGGCGATTTCGTCCGGCGAATCGAAAATACATTGCGGGATTCGCTTGTCTCTGGCAGCCGTGCCACAGTCGAGTACAGACTCGAAGAACAGCCGCGGCAACCGCCCTGAAACGGTAACCTTCACGTCGTTCTCGCGGTACGCGTCGAGACCGAACGCCGTCTCGAACGTCTCGATGAAGAACTCACGTGCTTCGGTTTCGACGCCAGAGATGGTCGTCTGATGGATCGTTCCCTTCGGTGTCGACTGCTCGCGAGCGAATCCCTCGGCTGTGTAGTATCCCAGAAGCGTCGCCAGGTCCTCATCCAGGTCTACAGTACGGTCGATGTCAACGACGTCCCGTTTCATCCCGAGTCTCACGTCGTCGGGGATGCGCTCGATGACCGCACGTTCCGAACCGAACACGTCAGCGAGCAGCGACACTGGAACGCTTTCACGATAGAGATAGTTGCTCAGTGCTTTCTTCGTCATCCCGAGGAACTCTGCCGTACTTTTTAGCGGATAGAATCGGCCATTCCAGTCGTCTTCGAGTGCTTCACGGAACAGGTCATACAGACTGTTTTTGTCGAGTCCCTTTACCATTAGAACGTCGTTCGGAACGGCTTCGGCAGTGATGAACTCCTCTAGAAGATCGAAACGGACAGCGTTCCCCTGGATGCTCACTTGTGTTGGTTTTACGAGCGAGTCCCCGGTCGTAATCTCGCTTGCACGCTTGGCAGTGATTTCACCCTGTTCGACGGCATGAACCTGATGGTCGGGGGTGAGAGTAACCGCTCGTCCACTTCGTGTTTCGAGGCTCACCAGATGGTCTGGTGACGGATGTTTCGAGATAGCCTCCACGGGTTTTTCGACGAGATGACCATCTTCGTCCAGTGATGGGACATAAATCTCGCCGTCGAGTTCTTGAACGACAGACCCGAAGTCGTCTTGATCAGCCGTTTCAGGGTCGAGTCGCTTCTCGACGAGACTCTCGATAGTCCCGTAGTGCCACTCGTCGGTTTCGTCCTCGTACCAGACTTTCGTCTCCGGATGGAAGCAGTTGCGACGTTTGGCCGCGTGAAAATAAGGGTGTGCGTAACCAACGGCCGCCGACGTGAAGCCGACGACGCGGCCCACCGTCGCCGCACTCGTGTGGGGGGGCCATCCCGAAGACGAGTTCGCCCACCAGGTCCTCGCGTTCGTCGAACTCGTAGTACCGCTCCAGCCCGTAGTACTGTTCCAGCAGGTCGTCGACGAACGCCGCGGTCTGGAGCATGTGCTCTGCCGCGCCGTCCGAGAGGACGACGTCCTGGACCTTCAGTTCGACCAGCTGGTCCTCGTGGGTGAGCGGCTCGCCGTGGATGTCGTACTCGTAGCCCAGCGACCGCAGTCGGTCGGCCTCGACGTCGAGTTCCGAGGGCCGCACCGCGGTCACCGGCAGGTCGGTCATGTCGTAGCGGACGGTGCCGTCCTTGAACGACGAGACGTCGTGTTTCGCGCGCAGGACGCCCTTCTCCATCGGCTCGGGGATCTTCTCCGCCGAGGAGAGCCCCTTGACAGCTTTCAGTTGCTCGAAGGCGGTCTCGCGCTCCCCGACCGATTCGAGGGCGTCGCGGTACGCCGCGTGGACGTCCAGTTCCTTTGTCTGGACCGGCGAGGCCAGCGTCTCACACCGGGGACACTCGGCGCGGCCGGACTCGTCGGGCTCGACCTCCCCCCCGCAGTCGCGACACTCGTAGACCGTCTCCGCCGCGCCCGAACAGTCCGGACAGCGCGCCATGTGGGTCTCGGTCCCACACTCCAGACACCGTCGCCGGGCGACCTGCACCTCGACGCGGCCCGGCGTGTCGCTCATCGAGTCGGCGTGTTTCGCCGCGGTCGCGACGTCCCGCTGGGCGCCGCCGGCCTCGCCGATGGGAAAGAGCGTGTGGACCGCCGGCGAGAGGTCCCGGCGCTCCGACTTCTCGGGCCTCCCCATCCGGTTGCCGATGCGGGTCGGGGCGCGCTCGCGGACCTCGAACGGTGCAATCTCGTTCACCGCTACGATGGCGTTCTCGCCGTCGTCGTACGTGCGAGCACGCTCGGAGATGTCACCGGGGGTCCACTCGCGCTCCAGCGCCCGCGAGAAGCCCAGCGTCCGGACCAGCGGCACCCAGTCCTCGACGACGAGCGTGTCCTCGTCCTGGGTGTGTTCGACCAGGAGGTGTTCCAGCGTCTCGCGGACGGGCTCGGACGTCGGGAGCACGAGCGCCCCGTCGGAGGCCGCGTCGCGCTCCATCGCCGCGCCGTCGGTCTGTGCGACCTGCGCCGCCTCGACGGCGTCGGCCAGCGCCGTCACCCGCTCGACGCCCACGTCGTGCCAGAGGTAGGTGTACTCCGGGTGCAACGGCGCGTCGTAGTCGGTCGCCCACGCCAGGGCTTCCTCGGCGGTGGGGTCGGCGAGGTCGACGGTGGGGTCGTCGCGCAGTGCCTGGACGTCGGCGCCGGCGGCCTCGAGGTCCTGCTCCCACCACTCGACGGTGTAGGAGGCCGGCGCGAGCGGGTGGTTGTTCTCGACGAACTCGCCGTAGTTCACGAGGTACTCGCCGAGGTCCAGGATCTTCGTGACGCCGTTGCGCACCGCCAGTGCCTCCTCGGCGTCGTCGATGCGCCGGACCTCGCCGTTCGCCAGGCGCACCGTCGGCCCCTCGATGGTGTCGACGGGGACGACGCCGGCGGCTTTCCCGGGCCGCTCGGTCTTGATCTGGGTCCCCGTCGCCAGGAAGTCGTCGACGAGGTGCATCGTCGCCGGGTGGACGCCCGCCGTCGCGAACCCGTGGTTCCTGGCCCGGCCGTAGCGCAAGCGGAAGCCGCCGGGTTTCGAGGGGTGGGAGAAGACGGGGCGGCCGGCGATGAGGTCCCGGAGGTACTTCTTGGCGGGCTCGACGCGGGGCGGGCCGCTCGGCTCCTCGGATTCCTCGCTCTCGTCGCCGCTAGCCTCGTTGCTTTCGCTCTCGGTTTCACCGCTCGCGTCTTCCGAGGCCTCCCCCTGGTCGGCCTCGCTCTCCCCGATGGTCCCGTCGATGAGGTCCTGGAGCCACGGCCAGTCCACTTCGTCTAAGTTCCGCGTGTAGCGCTGGATCTTCGGGGCCTTCAGGGCGATACCCTCCGCCAGCACGAGACACATCCCGCCGCGCGCCGAGTTCGAGTCCACGCGTTCGAGGTCGCGAAAGCCCGAGACCTCCTCGTCGCCGGTGGCCTCGCCGTCGAGCATGATGGGCATGTGCTCGGCGATGAACTTCGTCTCCTTCTCCTTCGGGGAGTACTGGAGGCCGGTGTCCTTGTCGTAGAGGTCGATCTCCTCGGCGTAGCGCCCGATCTCTTCCTCGCGAGCCTTGTACTGGTCGATGCCCAGCAGGGCGCGGGCGTAGTCGGCGACCAGCACCGACAGCGCCTGGGCGGTCCCGCCCGCGGAGCGGATCGGGCCGGCGTAGTAGACGTTGATGAACTCCGTCCCGTCGTCGTTCTCCAGCAGTTCGACGCGGTCGATGCCCTCGATGGGGGCCGCGACCACCCCCTCGGTCAGCAGCGCGACGGCCGTCCGGACTGCACCCTCGACTTTCCCCTCGCGGGTGTCGTAGTCGCCGACGGTTCCCTCGACGAAGTCGTCGACGAGTTCCAGGGCGGCCTCCTCGCGGGACATCTGCCCTTCGAGTTCGCGCACGCGCTCGGCGACGCCCTCGATGCCGAGGATGTTCTCGACACGGTCGGCCATGTCCCTGGCCGTGGGAATCTCGACCTCGGGTTTGGGGTCCCCACCTCGTTTCTTCGCGCGCTGGGCGACGGCCATCGCCTCGTCCAGTTGCGTCTCCAGCGTCTCGAAGTACTGTTCGTCGGCCTCTCGCATCTCAGCGCTCCCAGAGGTCCAGGTCCGTCGTCGCGTCGTGGGCGCGTTCGAGGTGGGTGTCGAACCCGCGGACGTACACCTCGCCGGCGAACACCGTCGCGCTGTTCAGGTGGCCCGCGATGGCCTCGCCGTCCGGTCGCGAGAGGACGGCGTGGGTGTGGGCGAAGCGCTCGCCGTCCAGCCACGAGACGTTGCCCATGCAGGCGGCCATCTCCAGGGGCTCGTCGAACGTGACCGGGTCGTACTCCTGTCGGTCCTGGTCGTAGAACCAGATCTCGGCGTCCTGCACCGCGCCGAGGCCGTAGAAGAAGGCCGCGTCCAGTTCCTCGTCGTCGGCGAGCCCCTCGATCTCCCCGCGCCAGTCCGCGCCGTGGTCCAGTCGGCAGACGAACTCCGCGGTGCTGTCGACTTCCCGATAATCCATACTCGATGGACACGGCAGGCGACGGCAAAAACGTTGTCACCCGGACGAGGGTTCAAATATGAGGACGGGCCCAGCGCCGCTGTGCGCTGACTGTCGCCCCGGGGCGTCCCGCGATAGCGTGACACGCCGCTCCGGGACCAGGAGTGTCACCTGCCTGCCACTACGCCGGGAGCGACACCCGCGAGACCGACTGGCCGCGCTCGGCATCGTGGAAGACCAGCTCCTCGACGGTCCACTCGATTGGCTCTCTCTCCG
The DNA here is from genome assembly GCF_029338315.1 of Haloarcula regularis. Taxonomy (GTDB): domain Archaea; phylum Halobacteriota; class Halobacteria; order Halobacteriales; family Haloarculaceae; genus Haloarcula; species Haloarcula regularis. Next base: position 2,194,291 of record NZ_CP119794.1, on the reverse strand, counting down.
GGGCGACGAGCCGGTCGGCCGCCGCGCGCTCACCCCCTCGCGCGATGGTCACGTGGGGTGTGTAGTCGTCACCCTCGACGCCGTCGACGACGTCGAACTCCTCGCACAGCCGCTCGTGGAGCGACCGCAGGCCGGGACTCTCGACGGAGAGGTACACCACCGGGGACGGCCCGGTGACGGCCGTCTCGAACTGCTCGATGCCCGCCACCCGGATCTGGAAGGGAGCGGTCCCCCGGAGCGCGTCCCGCGCTCGCCCCTCGAGGCGGGCGTAGGACGTGTGGTCGCCCCCGCCGAGGCGCTTGACGACCAGCGTATGCTCACCGCGAGGCCGGGCGCGCGCTCGCGGGAGCTCGCGGGCCAGCGTACTCGCCTTCCTGGTGACGGCGGCGGGAATCGAGACGTTCAGACTGTACACGGTAGTGTGGAGTCGTGCGGACGGCAAAAGGGGCGCGGTCGGGCGTTACAGGCGGCCGGTCAGGTAGAGGATGATGAGGACGATGAGCACGATGCCGAGCAGTGGCTGGAGCGGTCCCAGCAACCACCCCAGCACACCCAGTACCTCGCCGACGACCTCGAGTCCGATCCAGACGATGATGAGGACGAGCAGTACCTTCAGCAGCGTCTCGACCTCGAGTTTCGCGCGGTCCATGGGTGAGCCCTGTCGATGGACGGAGATATCCCTTGTGGCCCGATCTCGGTGGGAAGGTATTTCAATCGAGCCTCGAAAGCCACGCGAAGATGTCACCGACAGGCCGTCTCCTGGCGCTCGCACTGGTCGCGACGCTGTTCCTCGTCCCGACTGCATCCGCCGGCGCCTTCGATGCGCTCGCCCAGCAGTCAGTCGATCCGGACGTGGTCGTGATGACCGCCGACGTCGAGGCGGAGGGGGATGCTCGGTGGACGGTCGCCTACCGCATCCGCCTCGACGACGACAACGACACCCGGGCCTTCGAGGACCTCCGGGCGGACATCGAGGCCAACGAGTCAGTCTACACCGACCGCTTCGGCGACCGGATGCGGCGGACGGCTGCGACGGCCGAGAACGCCACCGGCCGGCCGATGGCCGTCCGGAACGTCTCGGTCACTGCCCGGCAGGAGACGTTCGGCCAGACCTACGGGGTCGTCACGTACCGGTTCGCGTGGACGAGCTTCGCCGCGACCGGTGACGGCACCCTCGAGATCGGCGACGCGCTCGCCGGCCTCTTTCTGGACAGCGAGACGTCGTTGACGGTTCGCTGGCCAGCGACGTACCAGGCAGGGACCGTCACCCCGGAGCCCGACGACCGGACGAACACCTCGGTGACTTGGCGGGGCCAGCAACAGTTCGGGACCGACGAACCCCGCGTCGTCGCCATCGAGGGCGGCGCCTCCGAAAGCGGTGGCCTCGACCCGCTTGTCCTCGGCGTCGCGCTCGTGGGGCTGACCGTGCTGGCGGCCGCGGCGTTCCTCGCCCGTCGTCGTCTCGCCGACGGGGGTGGGGACGGCCCCGACGGCGGCGACACGCAGACGGCGACCGACGACGGGGACACGGACGCCGCTGCTCAGGCCGCGACGGCACCGCCGGACGACCTCCTCAGCAACGAGGAGCAGGTGCTGCGCCTGCTCGAACGGAACGGCGGCCGCATCAAGCAACAGGCGGTCGCCAGCGAACTCAACTGGACCGACGCCAAGACCAGCCAGGTCATCGGTGGCCTGCGAGACGACGGGCGGGTCGAGACGTTTCGCATCGGCCGGGAAAACGTCGTCACGCTGCCGGACGTGGACGTGACCGACGCCGAGTAACCCGCTCAGAACAGCGAGTCGGCCGTCGCCGCCCCGACGACGCCGAAGATTGCCCCGATACAGATGGCTTTCAGCGTCGTCGACGGCGCGGCATCGAACGTCTCAGGGGCGTTGAACACGAACGCGAGCACCGCCACCGAGAGATACGAAATGAGTATCAGCGAGACGAACCGCAGCGGGATCCCGAGGACGGCACGCTCCTGGTCGGGGTCCCGGTCGTCGTTCGCCCGATAGAGCGTCCCGTAGCCGATGCCCAGCACCATCAGCACGGTGATGCCCCACTGCACCCAGTTCATCGTCGTGGCGAGGCTCCACACCTCCTCAGTGACGACGAACGGGGCCGAGAGGATGAATCCACCCACGATCTGCTGGGCGACGTCGTCGAGGCCGAAGATGCGCCCGCCGGTGAACCGGGTGAGCGTCTCGATAGTCCGGGCGATGACCCGTCGTTCGACCGGCGAGTCGACGACGTCCTCGAGCTCCTCTAAGTCCTCCAGCAGCTCTTCGACCTCCCGCTGGTCCGGCTCGTCCTCGTCGTCGTCGCGCCAGTCGTCGGTCACGCCCGTCCGTAACAGACGGGCCGACAAAACTGTACCTCAGCTGTCGCCGGACTGAACGGATGCCGGTTGGCCGACCGGAAGTGGCCGCCATCCGGTGGTTTAATCCGACTTAATCCGGCGAAATCCGGTGTGACCGTCTGTCGGTTATACGGCGGTGTCGCGCCAAGTGTGGCGTACGATGAGACGAGTCATCCCCGCAGTGGTCGTCGCCGTGCTCGTCGCCGCGTCGCTGGTCGGCCTGCCGGCGGCCACGATGGCACAGGAGACGACCGCGACCGAACCGACGGCCGTCGCGCCCGGTGCACAGTTCGCCGGCGCCGTCGGCGTTCAGGGCGCGGAACTCGGCGGTGACGTCGAGGCCCGCGCCTACGGCATCAGCGTCGCCAGGGCGAACTCCGACGCCGCCCGCGCGGCCGTCGTCGCCAGGCAGGCCGGCGACGTCGGGACCCGCCTCGAGGGCCTCGAACAGCGCCGGGCCGCCCTCGACCAGGCCCGGGCCAACGGCACGATGCGCGAGGGCGAGTACCGCGCTCGGATGGCGCAGCTGCACGCCGAGACGCGCGCCACCGGCCGACTGGCCAACCAGACCGCCGCGACGGCCGACCACCTCCCCGCCGATACGCTCAGGGCCAACGGCGTCGACGTCGACGCCATCCACCAGCTCGCCCAGCGGGCCCACCGGATGACCGGGCCCGAAGTGGCCGAGATGGCCCGGGGGATAGCCGGCCCGCGCGCTGGCGACCCGCCTCGTCCGGACCGCCAGATGCCCGGCCCAATGGGCGGTGACGCCGGACCGCGAGACGACCGCGGACCGCACGCGGGCGACGACCGCGGTCCGCGTATGGATGGGGACACCGCGGACGCGACCATGCGCAATCAGACGACCGCGAACAGGACGGCGACCGCCGACCGCGACCGGTCCCGAAACCCCTGACAGCGTGTGACCGTCTCTCGTGCCACCGGGGCACAGACGCTCTCGAACACGGAAGTTATTTGTAGCCGACTCTCGGTACCACCAGGTACATGCACGAGACCTCTCCACTGTCGGCCGCCGACGCCAGCGAGAGGTCGCTCACCCTTCTGCGACTGCGACGACGGGCCCTCCGTTAGGCCCACTACTACCCACACTTCGTCTCACGGTTCGTTCGTCGCCGACCACTGCCGCCGACTGTCCGGCAGGGAAGCGAAATCGACAGTCACACCACGGAACCCACCCACGACCTACCAATGACAGACGGAAACGGCACCGTCGCGCTCGCCTTCTCCGGGGGGCTCGACACGACAGTCTGCGTATCGCTACTGAAAGAGGAATGGGGCTACGACGAGGTCATCGGCGTCACTGTCGACGTCGGCCAGCCCGACTACGAGTTCGAGGAGGCAGAGGAGACGGCAGAGGCGCTCGACGTCGAGCAGTACGTCGTCGACGCCCGCGAGGAGTTCGCCGACCTCTGTATGGACGCCGTGAAGGCCAACGCCGACTACCAGGGCTACCCGCTCGGGACGGCACTGGCCCGCCCAGTCATCGCGAAGGCCATCCTCTCGGTGGCCGAAGAGCAGGGCTGTACCGGCATCGCCCACGGCTGTACCGGCAAGGGCAACGACCAGCTGCGCTTCGAGGCCATCTGGCGCGACTCGGACCTCGAGGTGGTCGCCCCCGTGCGCGAACTCGGTCTCACCCGCGAGTGGGAAAACGAGTACGCCAAGGAGCAGGGCCTGCCCGTCGAGGGCGGCGACGGCGGCCGCTACTCTATCGATACGAACCTCTGGAGCCGCTCCATCGAGGGCTCGGAACTCGAGGACCCCTCGACCATCCCCGAGGACGACATCTACAAGTGGACCGACAACCCCTCCGGCAAGGAGGCGGAACTCGTCGACATCACCTTCGAGGAAGGCGTGGCCGTCGCGCTCGACGGCGACGAGTTGGGGACGGTCGACCTCATCGAGCAGCTCAACGAGCAGGCCGGCTCGTTCGGCGTCGGCCGCACCGACATGATGGAAGACAGGATGCTCGGCCTCAAGGTGCGCGAGAACTACGAGCACCCAGCCGCGACGGTGCTGCTGACGGCCCACGAGGCGCTGGAGGGGCTCGTCCTGACGCAGGAAGAACGCGCGTTCAAGGCCCAGGTCGACCAGCAGTGGTCTCAGAAGGCCTACCAAGGGCTCATCGACGCGCCGCTGGTCAGTGCGCTGGAGGCGTTCATCGACGACACGAACGAGCGTGTCACCGGCACCGTGACGATGAAACTCGAGGGCGGCCACTGCCGCCCGGTCTCCCGCAAATCGGAGTACGCCGTCTACAGCGAGTCGGCGGCCTCCTTCGACGAGGAGACCATCACCGGCGGCATCACCCAGCAGGACGCCACGGGCGTCGCGAAGTACCACGGCTTCCAGTCGCGCCTGGCCAACGACATCCTCGAGGACGTCAAGAAGAACGCCGCCGTCACCGACGGAAGCGGCGAGGCCGACCAGGAGTAAGCCATGAGCGACGGCGAGGACTACACCGACGGCGCGCCCTCGGACATCCCGAGTGAGTCGGCCGACGAGACCGTCGTCCGCCGCGACCGCTTCGCCGGCGGCCCGGCCCGCGCGTTCCTCTCGTCGCTTTCCGACGACGAGCGCATCTTCGACGCCGACCTCGCCGTCGACCGCGCCCACGTCGTGATGCTCGTCGAGCAGGACATCGTCGAGGCCGACGTCGCCGGCGAGATTCTGGCCGCCCTCGACGACATCGAAGACGCGGGCCACGAGGCCTTGCCGGACGGCGAAGACGTCCACGAGGCCATCGAGAGCGCCGTCATCGAGCGCGTCGGCCCCGAGGGCGGGAAGATGCACACCGCGCGCTCGCGCAACGACGAGGTGGCGGCCTGCATCCGCTATCGCCTGCGCGCGGATCTCCTCGACCTCGTCGAGACACTCGTCAGCGCCCGCGAGCAGTTGCTCGCGGTGGCCCGCGAGCACGACGAGACGGTGATGCCGGGCTACACGCATCTCCAGCCAGCGCAACCGACGACGGTGGCCCACTGGGTCCTGTCCTACGAGCAGGCTCTGCAGCGCGACACCGAACGGTTGCTCTCGGCCTACCGCCGCGTCAACCAGAACCCCCTCGGGTCGGCCGCGTTCGCGGGCACGCCCTTCGACGTCGACCGGGCACGCACCGCCGACCTGCTGGGCTTCGACACTGTGGCGGAGAACTCGATGGACGCCTCGGCGTCCCGCGACTTCCTCGTCGAGGTGACCAGCGCCGTCGCGACTCTGGCGACGACGCTGTCGGGGCTGGCCGAGGACCTCGTCGTGATGGCCAGCAAGGGCCACGTCGACCTGGACGACGACTACTCCTCGACGAGTTCCATCATGCCCCAGAAGAAGAACCCGGACACGCTGGAACTGGTTCGTGGGCGCACCGGCGACGCCACCGCGGGTCTCAACGGCCTGCTCACCAACCTCAAGGGTCAGCCCCGCGCGTACAACCGCGATCTGCAACGCGCCGGCCGGCACGCCTGGGACGCACTCGACAGCGTCACCGAGAGCGTCGAGGTGGCGGCGGGCGCCGTCGCGACGGCCGACTGGCCCGCGGAGACGCTCGAGGCCGCCGCCAGCGAAGGCTTTGCCACCGCGACGGGTGTCGCGGACCTGCTGGCGATGGCCGGTGTCCCCTTCCGGACGGCCCACGAGGTGGTCGCCGAGGCCGCCGCACAGCTGGGGCCGGACGAGGACGCGCCGGACTACGAGGCCCTGTCGGCGGTCGCCGAGGACGTGCTGGGGGACCAGCTGTCTGCGTACGTCGAGCGCGAGGCCGTCGAACAGGCGCTGGACCCGACAGAGAGCGTCGCGATGCGGGACTCCCGCGGGGGGCCTGCCCCCGAGGCCGTCGCCGCGCAGGTGTCAGTCGCCGAAGAGTCCCTCGCGACCGACCAGGAGGCACTCGCCGGACGGCGAAACGACGTCGAGACGGCCCACGAGCGCCGCCAGACGGAGGTGACTCGCCTTGCCTGAGCGACGACGACCCCCTCGAGGGGCTTAAATAAAATAATTCTGATATACGAATCAGTCACGTGCCGCAATCGACAGTGTTGCTCCGTTAGACGGCAGTACGTTTTACTATTGTTTTCTGATAAGTTCGAAGTCTTTAAGTGGGTCGCTACGTGAGAGTGAGGTACAATGGCAGACTGCATCGAGTGCGGGGCCGAAGTCTCCCTGCACGACGACCTGGAAGTCGGAGAGATCGTCGACTGCACCACCTGTGGGGCCGAACTCGAAGTCGTCGAGACGGACCCGGTCGAGCTCGACAGCGCCCCCGAGCTCGAAGAGGACTGGGGCGAGTGATGGCGGTGGCGGCACGGCGTGACGTGCCGGCCCACACCGAGGTGACAGCATGAAGGTCGGACTCCTCTACTCCCGTATCCGCAAGGACGAGAAGCTCCTGCTCTCGGAGCTGCGCGAGCGCGACCACGATGTCGTGAAAATCGACGTTCGCAAGCAGCAGTTCAACATCAGCGAGGCTCCCGAGGCGTTCGCGGACCTCGACATCGTCGTCGACCGCTGTCTGGCGACCTCCCGGAGCGTCTACGCGACGAAGTTCGCGAAAGCCTACGGCGTCCCGGTCGTCAACGGCCCCGACGTCGCGGAGACCTGCGCGGACAAGGTGAAAAACAGCCTCGCGCTCGTCGAGGCCGGCGTCCCCACGCCCGATACGGACGTGGCGTTCACGAAGGAGGCGGCACTGGAGTCCATCGAGGACTTCGGTTACCCCTGTGTGCTCAAGCCGGTCGTCGGCTCCTGGGGTCGCCTGATGGCCAAAATCGACTCGCGGGACGCCGCCGAAGCCATCTTAGAGCACAAGGCGACGCTGGGCCACTACGAGCACAAGATCTTCTACGTCCAGGAGTTCGTCGACAAGCCCGGCCGGGACATCCGCGTCCTGGCGACCGACGGCGAACCCGTCGCCGCGATGGTCCGCTCCTCGGACCACTGGCTCACCAACGCCGCGAAGGGCGCGGAGACGGACACCTTCGAACTGGACGACCGCGCGCTCGAACTGGTCGAGCAAGCCTCCGAGGCCGTGGGTGGTGGCCTGCTGGGCATCGACCTGATGGAGGTTGGGGTGTCGCGCAGCGACACCCAGGACGCGAGCGGCGACGAGCCGCGAGCGCAGGACTACACCGTCCACGAGGTCAACCACACCGTCGAGTTCAAGGCGCTCAACGAGGTGGCCGACGTCGACGTTCCGGCCGAAGTGGTCGACTGGCTCGAATCGAAGGTCGCAAGCGAGACGGACGCGGAGGTCAGCGCATGACCTACTCCGCGAGCGTCGTCGGCGGGTCCGGGTTCACCGGCGGCGAACTCCTCCGCCTGCTCGACGGCCACCCCGAGTTCGAACTCACACAGGCCACGAGCCGGTCGAAGGAGAACAAGACCATCGGCCACCAGCACCCGAACCTGCGCCACTCGGACCTGCGCTTCTCCTCGCCCGAGGACCTCGAGTCGGTGGACGTCCTGTTCGCCGCGACGCCCCACGGCGTCTCGATGGAACAGATCGACGCGTTCCAGGACGCGGCCGACACGGTCGTGGACCTTTCGGCGGACTTCCGCCTCTCGACCGAGGCGCAGTACGACGAGTGGTACGACGGGCACACGCGCCCGGAACTACTCGAGCAAAGCGAGTACGCCCTGCCGGAACTCAATCGCGAGAATCTCGAAGGGGCCGATCTCATCGCTTCGGGCGGTTGTAACGCCACGGCGACGATTCTCGGACTGCTCCCGCTCTTCGAACACGACGTCCTGTCGGGCGACGAGCAGGTCGTCGTCGACGTGAAGGTCGGCTCCAGCGAGGGCGGCGCCGGCGGCGGCGAGGCCTCCTCGCACCCCGAGCGCTCGGGCGTCGTCCGCCCGTACGCCCCGACGGGCCACCGCCACGAGGCCGAGATCCAGGAGTTCCTGGGCCTCGACGTCTCGTTTACCGTCCACGCGGTGGACATGGTCCGCGGCGCGAGCGCGACCTGTCACGTCTTCCCGGACGGGCCGGTCTCGAAGGGCGACCTCTGGGGCGCCTACAGAGGGCAGTACGAGGACGAACCGTTCGTCGAGTTGGTCGCGGGCGGCGGTGGCGTCTATCGCTACCCCGAGCCGAAAGCCGTCGCCGGGACGAACACGGCCGAGGTCGGCTTCGAACTCGACCCCGCGAACAAGCGCGTCGTCGTGTTCTCGGCTATCGACAACATGATGAAGGGGTCGGCCGGCCAGGCCGTCCACGCCGCGAACGTCGCGCTCGGCATCGAAGAGACGGCGGGCCTGGAGTTCCAGGGGCTCCACCCCGTCGGCGCACCGTAATCCCTGGAGTGATTTTCCATGACTGTCGTAATCAAAGTCGGTGGCGCTCGCGCGGTCGACCCCGCGGGAGCGCTTGCGGACGTCGCAACGCTGGTCGAAGCGGGCGAACAGGTCGTCGTGGTCCACGGCGGCTCCACGAAGGTCGACGAGACGCTCGAACGACTCGGCGTCGAACCGGAGTACGTCGAGACGCCGTCGGGCGTCGTCGGCCGGTTCACCGACGAGACGACGATGGAGGTCTTCGAGATGGCTTTTGGCCACCTCAACACGCAACTGGTCGCCGGCCTGCAGAGCCTGGACGTGGACGCCGTCGGCCTGAACGGCGTCGACGGCAAGTTGCTGTACGGTCCGCGGAAATCGGCCGTGCGAGTCGTCGAGGACGGCAAGAGGAAGATTCGCCGGGGCGACCACTCCGGCACCATCAAGCAGGTCAACGGCGACCTGCTCGAGTCGCTGCTCGACGACGGGTACACCCCGGTCGCTGCGCCACCGATGGCCGGCAAAGACGATGACGAGATAATTCCCGTGAACACCGACGCCGACCGCTCGGCCGCCGCTATCGCCGGCGAACTCGACGCGACGCTCGTCCTGCTGACCGACGTCGCCGGCGTCTATGCGGACCCCGACGACCCTGCGACGCTCATCGAGTCCGTCGAGACGGGCGACGACTGGGCCGCCCTCGAGGACGCCGCCGAGGGCTTCATGGGTCGGAAGATCATGGCCGCCGAGGAGGCACTCGACGGCGGGTCGCCCGAGGTCGTCGTGGCCGACGCCAACGCCGAGGAGCCGATTCTCTCGGCACTCGATGGCGATGGGACACACGTCTACGCAAGCGCAGTGCAGGAGGAAGAACAATGAGTGGATTCGTCTTCAACGAGAAACCCATCCAGATCGAACGCGGCGACGGCGCGTACGTCGCCGACGACAGCGGTACCGAGTACCTCGACATGGGCGCGTCCTACGCCTGCGTCCCGCTCGGACACGGCCATCCCGCGGTACAGGAGGCCGTAACCGAGCAGTTCGAGAAGCTCACCTACGTGCAGGCCTCGTATCCCAACGCCGAGCGGACGGCGCTGTACGAACTGCTGGCCGACACCGCACCGGACCCCATCGACAAGACGTGGCTCTGTAACTCCGGGACAGAGGCCAACGAAGCAGCACTAAAATTCGCCCGCTCGGCCACCGGGAATTCGAAGATAATCGCCACCATGCAGGGCTTCCACGGCCGGACGATGGGATCGCTCGCGACCACGTGGAAGACCAAGTACAAGAAGCCCTACGAGCCGCTCATCGGCGACGTGGAGTTCGTCCCGTACGACGACAGCGAGGCGCTGGCGGAGGCCGTCGACGAGGACACCGCGGCGTTCATCGTCGAACCCGTCCAGGGCGAGGGCGGCATCAACCCCGCCTCTGCGGGCTACCTGGAAGCGGCCCGCGAGATTACCGAAGACGCCGGCGCGGCGCTGATCTTCGACGAGGTCCAGACGGGGATGGGCCGCACGGGCGCGCTCTGGAACTCCCAGCGGGCCGACGTCACGCCCGACATGATCACCTCGGCGAAGGGCCTGGGCAACGGCTTCCCCGTCGGCGCGACGCTCTGTCGCGACTGGATCGCCGAGAACTACGGCTCCCATGCCTCGACGTTCTCCGGTGGCCCCGTGATTTCGGCTGCCGCGGGCGCGACTGTCTCGACCATCGTCGAGGAGTCCGTGCCCCAGAACGCCGCCGCGATGGGCGACTATCTCCAGACGGAACTCGAAGCGGTCGTCGGCGACGAGGTGCGGGACATCCGCGGCGAGGGCCTGATGGTCGGCGTCGAGATCGGCCGCGGGGCCAACACGGCGCTGAAGCAACTCGCTTTGAACCACCAGGTGCTTGCACTGCCGGCGGGCCGGACCGTCGTGCGCCTGCTCCCGCCGCTGACCATCGACGAGGACCACGTCGACGAGGTCGTCGACGCCATGGCGGAGGTGCTCGCATGAGCGAGGCCCAGACCCGCGAGGCCGACGGCGAGGCCCGCGAACTGCTGGAAGACGTCGTCCGCATCCCCTCGGTCTCGCGCAGCGAGGGCGACGCGGCGCGGTACCTCGCCGAGTTCTTCGAGGCCCACGACCGCGAGGTCTGGATCGACGAGGTCGGCAACGTCCGCGCGCCGGCCGACGACGGCGTCCTGCTGACCTCCCACATCGACACCGTGCCGGGCGACATCCCGGTCCGCGTCGCGGAAGGCGACGACGGCGGCGTGCTGTGGGGCCGTGGTTCCGTCGACGCGAAGGGGCCGCTGTGTGCGATGGCCGTCGCGGCCGTCCGCACGGGGGCGTCGTTCGTCGGCGTCGTCATGGAGGAAGTCGACTCGACGGGTGGCCGGCACCTCGTCGAGGACCGCGACAGCGCGCCGGACGCCGTCATCAACGGCGAACCCTCCGGCTGGGAGGGCATCACGCTGGGTTACCGGGGCCTGCTGGGCGGCACCTACGTCGCCACCAGCGAGTCGGGCCACTCCTCACGGCCGGAGAACAACGCCATCCAGGACGCCATCGACTGGTGGTCCGCCGTCGAGGCCGAGTTCGACCCCGACGAGTGGATGCCCGTCTTCGAACGGGTCACCTGCAAGCCCGTGGACATCGACGGCGGCATCTCCGCCGACGGCCTCTCCGTCGAGACGACGATGGAGGTCCAGCTGCGGGTGCCACCGGAGTACACCACCGACGAGATACGCGAGATCGCCGACGGCTACCTCGAGAACGGCACGGTCAACTGGAACGACCAGGTGGAACCCGTGATGCAGAGCCCCCGGACGCCGGTCGCGCGGGCCTTCCGGGCGACCATCCGCCAGCACGGCGGCGAGCCCCACATGCTTCGCAAGACCGGCACCAGCGACATGAACGTCTACGCGAAAGCGTGGGACTGTCCGATGGTCACCTACGGCCCGGGCGACTCCGACCTGGACCACGCGCCCGACGAACACATCGAACTCGCGGAGTACGACCGCTCGGTCAGCGTCCTGACCGACGTCACCGAACGCCTCCTGGAGGACTGAAGACGATGCACCTACTCGACGTCGACGACCTCACGACCGACGAACTGCACGCCGTGCTGGACCGCGCCGCCGACATGAAGGCCGGCACCGGGCCGGCGACGCGCAACGACCTGCTCGACCAGCAGACGCTGGGGATGATATTCGAGAAGCCCTCGACGCGGACCCGCGTCTCCTTCGAGACGGGGATGACCCAGCTTGGCGGCCACGCAATCTTCCTGGGCCCCGACGACATCCATCTGGGCCACGGCGAACCGGTCAAGGACACCGCCCGGGCGTTGGCCCGGTACGTCGATTTCATCATGGCCCGCGTCTACGACCACGCCGACGTCGAGGAACTGGCCGAGTACTCCGAGGTCCCGGTAATCAACGCCCTGACCGACGACGCCCACCCTTGTCAGACGCTGGCCGACCTGCTGACCATCCGCGAGGAGTTCGGCGACTTCGACGTGGACGTGGCGTGGGTCGGCGACGGGAACAACGTCTGCCAGTCGTTCGTGCTCGGCGCGGCGATGACCGGCCTCGATCTCACCGTGGCGACGCCCGAGGGCTACGAGGTGGACGAGGACGTGCTCGACCGCGCGGCTGACCTCGGCGACGTGCCCGAGACGACCCACGACCCCGCGGCCGCCGTGGCCGACGCCGACGTGGTCTACACCGACGTCTTCGTCAGCATGGGCCAGGAGGACCGCCGCGAGGAGAAGCTCGCGGAGTTCGACGGCTTCCAGGTGACGACGGACCTGCTTGGCGACCGCAAACTGATGCACTGCCTGCCCGCCCACCGCGGCGAGGAGGTCACCGACGAGGTCGTCGAGAGCGACAACGCCATCGTCTGGGACCAGGCGGAGAACCGGCTACACGCCCAGAAAGGGTTGCTGGTGTGGCTGGCAGAGCAATAGCGCGAGCCCGAGCAAAGTGAGGGGTCTCGAACCGGAACGGCGACCGCAGGGAGCCGTGGAGGGCGTAGCACCGGGAACGGAGTGAGCGGTTTTTCCCCACGTTGCGAGGAGTGGTCGTGAGCGAAGCGAACGACCCGACGAAGTAAACAGTGGTCTAGAAGTGCGCGAACTTGTCCCGGCGGTAGACGTCCAGTTCGTTGACCGTCGTCGGCGGCGTCTGGGCGAGCGCGAAGGCGACGGCGTCGGCCACCTCCTCGGGTTCGGTCACCTCGCCGGGTTCGAACCGTTCCTCGAAGGCCTCGCCGTCCTCGCTGCCGAACTCAGAGCGGACCTCCGTCGGGTTGACGACAGTGACGCCGATGTCCTCGTCGCCGACCTGGGCTGCCAGACTCATCGCGAACCCGCGGACCCACCACTTCGTGGCGGCGTAGACGGGGTTGGCCGGCCGGGGGTACTGGCCGGCGAAACTCCCGATGAACACCATGTTCCCGGTCGCCTCGCGCAGGTGCGGCAGGGCCTCGCGGGCGGTGTAGAACGCGCCGTCGACGTTGACGTCCATCATCGTCCGGTAGTCGTCGTCGCTCATCGTCTCGACCTCGTCCCCGCGGCCGAGGCCGGCGTTGGCGACGACGCCGTCCAGCGACCCGAGGGTCTCGACGGTCGACTCGACGGCCGCCGCCACCGCCGCCGGGTCGCTCACGTCCGCCGGGACGACGTGGGCTGTGACGTCGTGGGCGTCGGTCACTTCGTCGGCCAGGTCCTCGAGGCGCCCCTCGCGGCGGGCGAGCAACGCCACGTCGCCACCGTCGGCGGCGACGCGGTGGGCCGTCGCCGCGCCGATGCCCGAACTCGCGCCCGTGATCAGTACGGCCTGTCCTGCAAGCGGTGTCGCTCCCATACTCTCATCCCCGGCCGACCGGGCAATAGAACTTGCGCCGACTGCTTGCCCACCCCGTACAGCAGTGGGGTTACTTCGCCGTCTGTGCGCTCGCGCGGTCCCGGGCGGTCTCGCGGACCGGAATTCCACGTGCCTGGAGGGCGGTCTCGAACTTCGACACCGTGACGCCGCCGTGCGTCGCGGCCTGCTCGAGTGTGAGCGTCTGGCTCTGGTACAGCGTCAGCGCGGCCGTGAACGATTTGAGTGACATTTCCGACGGATGTACTCTCTCGACACAGACTATTAAGTTTTTCGCGGAGTTATGCTAGTATATTACGCTCCAATCCGAAATGTAGATGGATGTGTGGAATGTGTGGTGTATATTCGACGAAACGGGCATTCGGACACTCTGGTCGTGAGCCCTGTGATCACTCCGCACGCAGCGCATCCGCGATGGCCGCGAGCTGGGCCTTCCGGAAGGCCCCGTCGGCCTGCTCGGGGTCGTCGGTCTCGAGTTCGCCGACCTTCCAGAGGATGCCCGCCCGCATCTGAGGTTTCGACGGGAGGCGTGCCGTGTCGATCTCGTAGCCGACGGCCTCGCAGACGGCCGCCAGCGTCTCCTTGGTGAACCCGGAGGACACCTCGCGTTCGAAGCGCCCCACGGCCGTTCGAATCTCGTTTCGCAGTTCGTGGACGGTCTTCGTCATGGCCGGTGTGGCGGCGCGGTCCGTTGTGGGATTTGTGGTTCGGCGCTCGCGAGGCGGCAGGCACCTTCATCCGTCTCGCCGTCGTCTGTCAGCCATGGAGTACTTCGTCACGGGCGCGACTGGGTTCGTCGGCGGCCACGTCGCCCGGCAGTTGCTCGAGGAGGGACACGAGGTGGTTGCCCTCGCGCGGACGCCGTCGGCGGCGACCGACCTCGAGACCGCGGGCGCGCGGGTCGTCGAGGGCGACATCACCGACAGCGAGAGCATGCGCGACCCGATGACGGGCGTCGACGGCGTGTTCCACGTCGCCGGGTGGTACGACGTCGGCGCCGACGACCCGACAGTGGGCGAACGCGTCAACGTCTCCGGGACACGGAACGTGCTGGAACTGATGGCCGACCTCGACGTCCCGAAGGGCGTCTACACGAGCACGCTGGCGGTCAACTCCGACACGGGCGGCCGGCTGGTCGACGAGGACTACACCTACGTCGGACCGCACCTCACCGAGTACGACCGGACGAAGTGGGCGGCCCACTATGAGGTGGCCCGGCCGATGGTCGCGGACGGCCTCCCGCTGGTGACGGTCATGCCCGGCCTGGTCTACGGCCCCGGCGACACGAGCGTCTTCGGCGACGCGCTCCGGGACTTCCTTCGGGGCGAGTTCCCGGTCGTCCCGCGGGCGGTGGCCTACTGCCCCGGTCACGTCGAAGACATCGCCCGTGCGCACGTCCAGGCGATGGAGCACGGGACGCCCGGTGAGGACTACATCGTCGGCGGCGACCCGGTGACGCTCGTCGAACTGTTCGAGCTGGTGGCCGAACTCAGCGGCCGGGACCCACCCCGGACCGTCTCCCCGTGGCTGTTCCGGGTCCTCGCGCCGGTCGCCGGCCTGCTCGAACGCGTCGTGACCCTCCCGAAGGACTACCGCGCCGAGAGCTTGCGGGTCCTCGCCGGCGTCACCTACGTCGGCGACAACGCGAAGGCGACGGCCGAACTCGGCCTAGAGCACCGACCGCTCCGTGCGGGACTGCGTGGGACCGTCGAGCACGAACTGTCGCGGCTCGACACGTGAGGTTCCACCCGAAACGCTACCCTTTTCGATACGTTTGGCAATTTTTGACAGGGGATCGGCGACCTCAGTTCGGCGGATCGTCGCTGGTGCCGGGGACGCCCCGGCCCTGGTAGAACTCGCCGCCCCAGTTGCCGACCCAGATGTCCTGGTTGGCCAGGTAGAGTGCGTCGGCGGTGTAGAACCGGTCGTCGGTCACCGACCATTCGCCGGCTGCCGTGTCGTACGCGACTTCGCCGTTGTAGACGGCGGCCTGCCCGAACTCGCCGCCAGCCTTCGGCGGCAGCGGCGGTTCGTCGGGGTTGGACCCGCTCACCGACGGCGGACGCTGAGCGCGCTGGAGCCGCCCGCGGTTGAACGTCGCGTCGAAGAACTCGGCGAACAGCGGGCGCACCTCGGTGTTCCCGAGGACGGCGTCGGCCGCATTGAGCCCGCCGGTGATGTCGCCCGCGTCGCGGGCCGTGATGGTGTACGTCGAGTCGCCGCGTCCGGAGGCGAACGTGCCGGCGTCGGCGTCCCACAGTTCGTCGATCATGTAGCCGAGGACGTCGCCGGCGGTGTCCTCGTGGTCCACGCCGTCGAGCTGTGAGGCCCACAGCAGCCCCTGGGCGACGATTCCCTGGGTGGCGGCCTGGTTGGCGGCACCGTTCTCGACCATACCGTTGCCGGCGAGGTTCGACTCGACGACCTCGGCGAGGCCGTTCGCGTAGTCGGCGGCGGCCGACCGCGACTCGGCGCTGCCGGCCTGGGCCGTAGTACCCCACCGCACCGAGCAACAGCCCGACCGACCGAGTCGACTCCTGCCGGGCCACGTCCGCCGGGTCGAACAGGCCCATCGTCGTCTCGGCGACGCCGTCCGTGATCTCCTGGATGCCGACCGGCGGGTCGAAGACGGCGTCGGCGCCGGCCTCCCGCGGGAGCAGGGGGCGCGGGTTCTCGTACCCGAACCACCCGTTCTGGGCGAGGCTGGTCATGTCCGAGAGGAACCACAGCATCGCCGCGTGGTGGTGGGGCCGTCTCGTCCCGTCGACGATCTCGCCCGCGGCCGGCCGGTACTGAGAGAGGAACTCGAAGCTGTCGCCGTGGGTCAGCGCGCCGTTGCCCCGCGACCCACCGACCAGGATGGCCGCGTTGATGCCGACCTGTGCCAGCGTGCTCAGCAGTTGCGCGCGGAACTGTGGCTGTATCCCGTCGGGCAACAGGTCGAAGTGCGCCTGGAAGTTCTTCGCCCAGGTGACGCCCTTCAGGTGGGTCCACGCGAGCGAGGACGGGCTGACGATGCCGGAGGACTGCTCGGGGTCCCACGCCAGCGTCTCGGCGTTGGGCCGCCCGGACTCGCCGCCGAAGTCCGGCTGTCGCGTGAAGTGGGGGTCGCCCTCGGTGAACGCCGCGAACGTGAGGTTCGGGTTCCGGATGGGCGGCCCCTCGTCGCCGGCGGCCTCGAGCATCGCCGGGAGCCGCCGGTCCCTGAGCTGTGCCATCTGGTCGTTCAGGGGGAACGGGACCCCGTTGCCGCTCATCGCGATGTTCGTCGACATGTTGTACAGCGAGTACCAGTAGGCGTCGAAGGTCGCCGCCGCGAAGTCGTAGGTGGTTCCCTGGCTACTGGCCCCGCCCGACGGGTCGCCGGCGACCACCGCGCCGCGCATCCCCAGCGAGTCGTGGGGCGAGCAGAAGTACTTCGTCGTCCCGGCACTCTCGAACGTGTGCTCGAACGTCGTCCCCGACTCGCTGGCGGGGTCGCCGCTCCGGAACGAGTCGTCCTGAGCGACGACGTTGTGGGCGCCGCCGTCCCGTCCACTCCCAGGTGACGGTCGTCCCGGGGTCGACGTGGACCGCCGGCGGGTCGAAGGCGAACGCCCCGCCGTTGCCCGCTGCACCCACGGCGACCGTCACCGCGGATTGGCCTCGCCGGTCGACCGTCCCGTCGAAGTTGCTCGTGTCGGTGAACCAGCCGCCGTAGTCGACCTCGGCAGCCGTGGTGCTGTCTGTCGCCGCCGTCGCGCCGTCGCCTGTCGTGCTCGTGGAGGGAGTATCGCTGTCGGCGCTCCCGGGCGCCTGACAGCCCGCCAGGCCCGCGAGTGCGCCGAGCGTCCCCGCGAGTATCGTCCGTCTGTCGTACATCGTGGGTGCGGCTTCACCGCTCCGTCCAAAAGTGGTGCCCCGGCAGGGTGGTCGGCGTACACCCACCAGGAGCGGTTAAATACCGGGACGACTCGCGATACATACCGATACCGTGACGTTGTGTCTGTCCGACCAACGCACACAGCCGCGGCTGACAGGTCATGGTGAGTACTATTAGCCTGGCGGCGATAGGTACGGCCGATGGACCCGCTCGAAATCGACGCCGGCGAGGCCGACATCGAGGAGATCCTCGACGTGCTCGAGGGCGGCCGCCGGGTCGTCGTCACGACGGAGTTCCTCGGGAGTTCCCACGAGGTCACGCTCCGGTACGACGACGTCTGGTACTGCGATACGCCGACGCGACTCCACAAACACGAGAGTCGCGACGAGATGCGGACCTGCCTCGAGCGGCAGGGCTACGCGCAGGCCTGACTCCGAGCGCCCGGACCAGGTGAGCTCCGGGTAACGACCCCGTTTATGCGCCAGGCGGTGCTACTGTGTTCACATGGCAGTCACCCCCTCACCGAACCGGTTCCGCGAGCTCATGGCCGACGACGAACCCTCGCTCGACGAGGTGATGGCGTGTGTCTTCGGCGTCCAGTCACACGAGGTACGGACCTACCAGACGCTGCTCGCGAACCCGGGCAGCACCGTCGAGGAACTGGCAAACGAGCTCGACCGGGACCGGTCGAACGTCAACCGCTCGCTGTCGACGCTCCGCGAGAAGTCCCTCGCGACGCGCCGGCGCCGCCTGCTCGACGGCGGCGGCCACGTCTACCAGTACACCGCGACGCCCCTCGAGGAGGCCCGCGACCTGATGCACGAGACGCTCGACCAGTGGGCCGAGGCCGTCCACGAGCAGATCGACCGGTTCGACGCCGAGTAAGCGCTCTGTCTGAGTTGTTGCCGGTGTTTATTCACTAGCTCTCGATGCGGAGAGCCAGCCGCCCCTTTCAGTCCACCCGAAACCAGTTGGTCAGCCGGCTGGGTGGGACTGAAAGGGGCCGGGCGCTCGGCGTACGAGACGACGCAAGCACGCGAGCGAAGCGAGCGCGCGCAGCGAGTCGCAGGAGCCGAGCGTCCGGGGGCTTTCTGGCTGTTCGCACCCACAACTGCGTAACTACACACGACTCTGCCGCCAACCGCCCGACTTTTTGCCCCCCGCGCCGTGGGGCCGACAATGGCCGACCTGCAACTCACCGACGGGGTACCTCCGGAAGCCGACGACGGCGTCTGGCTCGCCTGTATCGAGTGTGGCGAGTCCTTCGCCCCCTTCGACGACGTCATCTACACCTGCGAGTCCTGTGACGGACTGCTCGAGGCGCGCTACGCCGACCTGCCGACCTTCGAGGACTTCGAAGGCGAGGGCGACGGCGTCTGGCGCTACAGGGCAGCCCTGCCCTTCGACGAAGGCGTCTCGCTGCCGGAGGGGAACACGCCGCTGCACCGCGTCCCGCGACTCGAAGAGGAGACCGGCGTGAGGAGTCTCCGGGTCAAACACGAGGGGATGAACCCACCGGGTCGTTCAAGGACCGCGGGATGACCGTCGGCGTCCGCGTCGCCAAGGAGGTCGGCGTCGACCGCCTCGCCTGTGCCTCGACCGGGAACACCTCGGCGGCGCTGGCGGCCTACGGCAGCCGCGGCGGCATGGAGACGCTCGTCCTCTTGCCCGCCGGGAAGGTCGCGGCCGGGAAGATCGCCCAGGCCGCGCTCCACCAGGCCCGCATCCTCGAGGTCGACGGCAACTTCGACCAGTGTCTCGACCGCGTGCAGGACCTCGCCCAGCGCGGCGAGGCCTACCTGCTCAACTCGCTGAACCCCTTCCGCCTGGAGGGCCAGAAGACCATCGGCCTCGAGATCATGGAGGAGCACTACGCGGACTACGGCGAGTATCCGGACCGAATCGTCCTCCCGGTCGGCAACGCCGGCAACACCGCGGCGCTGTACAAGTGCTTCCGCGAACTCGTCAAGTCCGGGGCCATCACCGAGGACCAGGTGCCGAAACTCACCGGCGCACAGGCCGAGGGGGCCGCGCCGATGGTCGAGGCCATCGAGGAGGGTCTCGAGGCGACCCGCCGCTGGGAGGACGTCGAGACCCGCGCGACGGCCATCCGCATCGGCAACCCGGTCAACGCGCCGAAGGCCCTGCCTGGCATCCGCGAGACCGGCGGCACCGCCGTCGCCGTCTCCGACGAGGAGATCACCGAGGCCCAGCGCGCGCTGGCCGGCGAGGGCGTCGGCGTCGAACCCGCGTCGGCGGCCTCCGTCGCCGCGCTCCGGAAACTCCGCGACCGCGGCGACGTCGAGGACGACGAGTCCGTCGTCTGTCTCACGACCGGCCACCTGCTGAAGGACCCGGACGCGGCCGCCGAAGCGGGCAACGACCCCGAACCCGTGCCAAACGACACCGACGCCATCCTCGAACTCATCGACGAGGGGTCGTCGGTCGGGGACAGGGTTCGCCGAGGGGCGTCGAAGGCCGCCAGCTCGCCGTCGATTCCGGCGCTCATCGCCGGCGGAATCGGCCTCGCGTACCTCTACCGTAAACTCCGAAAGAAGAAGTAGCGACGTCTGTGCCCCAATCTAGTCTCGCTTGAGTGGGTCGGGCGAGGGGTCGAGCCCTTCGAAAGTATCAGTGGCACCTCGCATCTGACAGCTGCCGTGAATTCCATTGCCACCAGCAATTCTTTTCGTCCACCCGGCCGAACTCTCGATAGCATGGTCGCGTTCCGTCGCAGTCGGATCGTAACACGCCGACGACCACCGTCTCGACAGGGAGTCACAGGTGACCGGCGTCTACGAGCGGGCGCTCGGCGAGGCCGCCGCCGACCTCCACCCGAAGGTCCGCGAGCGTTACGCCATCGGTCCCGGCGACGGCGTCACCGTCGGCCGCGGCGAGATGGACATCCTCCGTGGCACGCACGTCCTCCCGGCGCTGTACGCGATGACGAGTCGGGACATGCTCTTTCCCGAGGCGGGTCACGACGTCCCGTTCACGGTGACGACGGCCGGATACGACCTCGACGGCCACGAGGCGATGACGACCCGCCGGGAGTTCCACTTCGACGGTCGAACCCGCCGGTTCGACACCGTGACCGTGTGGGACGCGGCGGGCGACCGTCTGCTCGACTTCCTGGGGCAGGGCGGACCTGTCGCCACGGAACTGCATCCCCGCGTCGAGGACGGCGCGCTGGTCGTCGAAGCGGGTCGCCAGTGGCTCCACGTCGGCGACCGGTACGTCGAACTGCCGGGCCCGCTGATGGCCGACGTCGAAGTCCGGGACCGCTACGACGCGGCCGGCGAGCGCTACCACGTCCTCGCGACCGTCGAGAACCCGCTTGCCGGCCACGTCCTCAGTTACCGGGGCACGTTCACCCAGGAGCTGACCGGGCGGGAAGCGATCGGTGACCTGCGCCCGCTCCGGGGCCTCGAGGCGCTCCCGCCGCGGTGACGGGTGCGGGCAGCGTCCCGGAGCTGCCTCGAGACGCTTTGTTGCTCACGCCCCGCTACTGCACCGCCAGCGCCGCCTCGCAGTGCTTACACCGCTCGCTATCTACTGGGTTCGGGGCCCCGCACTGCCCACAGTTGCGCCGCTCGCGCCGACGCTCGTCCTCGAAGAGGCCGCTGAAATCCGCCAGGACCACCGTCGCGACGACGACGGCCGCAGCCGACACCCAGCCGACGGGACCGAGAAACAGCAGGCCGACGGCGGCGACGGCAGCGAGGGCGACGAGCGTCCAGACGACGACCCGCTCCGTGTCACTCATGGCTGCTGCGCCCGGGGCGAGGACGGGTCACTGTCGGACGCGCTCTGACTCCAGTCGGTAGCGGACCGTCGGCCGCCCGTCGAACTGCGGGCCGGACCCGGTGTCGTCGAAGCCGACGGCCTCGACGGCCGACTCGACGTCGTCGGACCCGTCCGGAACGAGCAGTTCGACGGCCATCCCCTCACCTTTGGCGAAGGCGATGGGCTCGTCGAGCAGGCGCTCACAGATGTCGGCCGGACCCGCGAGCTGTGTCACGTGGACGGTCCCCCGACCGGCGTCGAAGCTGATGAAGCCACGGACTGCAGGGTCCTCACCGTCCTCGTCGGCCACTGTCGCCACGCGCACGGTTCGGTCGTGGATGAGGTTGCGCATCACGTCGGGTGGGCTGTCGACGAGTTCGGCGAGACGCCCCGCGTCTGACTCGACGGCGTCACGAATCTCCATACCTGTCACTCGGGCTTCCATCTAAATAAACGGTGTGTCGGTCGCTACCGCTCCGGAAACCGCGGCAGATGAACACAGTTAACCGGAGCGACGGCCAACGCGCTGTCAATGACTCACACTCACACCGTGCGGGTGATAGGATGCGCGTAGTCGCGAAGTTCGGCGGGACGAGCCTCGGGAGCGGCGACCGGATCAACCGGGCCGCCGACTCCATCGCGAAGGCCGTCGAACAGGGCCACGAGGTGGCCGTCGTCGCCTCGGCGATGGGCAACACCACGGACGAACTGCTCGACGAGATCGAGTACGAGGCCGACGACGCCGACCGCGCCGAGATCGTCTCGATGGGGGAGCGCACGTCGGTCCGGATGCTCAAGGGGGCACTCTCGGCCCGCGGCATCGACGCCATCTTCCTCGAACCGGGCAGCGACGAGTGGCCCATCATCACCGACGAGTACGGCGAGGTCGACGTCGAGGAGACAAAGAAACGCGCCCACGCGCTGGCCGGCCAGCTGAAAGACGTCGTCCCCGTCATCACGGGCTTCCTGGCCCAGGACCACGAGGGCAACGTCACGACGCTGGGTCGCGGCGGCTCGGACACCTCCGCGGTCATGATGGGCAACTACATGGACGCCGACGAGGTCGTCATCGTCACCGACGTCGAGGGCGTCATGACCGGCGACCCCCGCGTCGTCGAGGGGCCCGCAACGTCGGCAAGATCACCGTCGACGAACTCCGGTCGCTGTCGTTCCGCGGGGCCGAGGTCGTCGCCCCGTCGGCACTTGCCTACAAGGACGCGGACCTCTCGGTGCGGGTCGCCCACTACCAGCACGGCGACCTGCTGACCGGCGGCACCTCCATCGAGGGCGAGTTCCAGAGCCTCATCGACCTCCAGGAGAACCCCGTCGCCTGTGTCACCGTCGCCGGCCGCGCCATCCGCAACAGCCCGGGCATCCTCGCGGAGCTCTCCTCTGCCATCGGCGACGCGGGCATCAACATCGAGGCCAACTCCTCGGGGATGGACTCGCTGACCTTCTACGTCGACGAGGACGACGCCCAGCAGGTCGAGGCGCTGCTCCACGACCGCATCGTCGACGACGAGACGCTCTCCTCGGTGACCGTCGAGGACGACATCGCCGTCATCCGCGTCACCGCCGGCGACCCGAGCAAGCCGAACCTGGCGTTCAGGGTCGTCGAACCGATCTCGGACGCCCACGTTCACATCTACGACGTCCTGACCTCGGCGACGTCCGTCTCCGTGTTCGTCCCGTGGGACGACCGCGAACAGGCACTGAGCCTGATTCAGGACGTCTTCTGACGCGCTCCGGTCTCGGAGACCTGGATCCAGCCGTCCTTCCGGACCGTCACCAGGAACTCCGCGTAGGTGAACTCGACGGTGCCGTCGGCCACCGGTCGGTCCTCGCTCGTCGACCGCCCGAACAGCGCGGTCTCGACGGTCGCCGCGTCCACGCACTCGTACAGCGGCGGCGAGTGCACGTCGGTCGGTTCGACGCCCCTCGCCGCCGCGACGGCGTAGACGATCTCGGTCGTGAGCTCGCGCTCGCCGTCGTAGCGACGCTGGGCCGCCTGCGTCAGGTCGTTCGTTCTGTCGCCGAGGTACTCCCCCTCCTTGCTGTTCCTATCTTGTCGACTCGTCATCTATCTCACTCCGTGCGTGAGTTTCCTGGGCGCCGTTGAGGCTCGCCCCGATGCCTTCCAGCGCTGCGAGCACTTGCTGGGTGTTCTCCGCGGCGGACAGCGTCTCGGTCGTCTCGTCGTACGCCACTACCCGCCGCTCGACAAGGTTCGGAACGTGGTTGTGGTACAGCGAGACGTACACCGCGGTGCGTTCGTCCGGTCGGACCTCGTGTTCGGGAACGTCGCCCTCCCAGGCGGCGATATTCGTCGCCAGGTCGGTCAGCGACCACTCCGTCCGCTCTAAGAGCGTATAACAGAGGTATCGCCGGCGAGGATGGCCGAGCGCGTCGTGGACGTGGTCCAACTTCAGGACCGCGTCCGCGATGGCCTCCGGGTTCGGTACGTGCGGTTTCGACCCGTCGTTCGGCTCGGCCTCCCCACTAGAATTGTTCCCCATACCACGCCTCTCGGTCGACATCCGACAAAACAGTATTGCTACTATCGGGTCTTCTGACACCTCTACGTCCCGATTAGGGGAATTTGCTACCTGACTAGTTCCCAGTCAGTCGTCGGGTACGCTCGGCACCACGCCGGACTTCTCACGGGGGGCGTCGACGGCCGGGCCGACGGCGACTCGCCTCGCTCCACGGTTGGCCTAGCGCCCCTGTGACAGTCGCGCCCCGATCTTCCGGGGGAGGCCCGCGTCCGTGACGGCTTCGGCGACCGCGTCGACGTCGTACTCGACCCGGCGGTCCTCGACGGTCGTCGAATCGAGGTCGAGCACGGCGTAGGCAGCCCGAGGGTCGCCGTCGCGAGGCTGGCCGACGCTCCCGGGGTTCATCACGACGCCCTCGTCGTACACCTCGTGGTGCTGGTGGTGGGTGTGGCCCATCACGAGGACGTCCTCCACACCTAGCAGGTCCGGGCCGAACTCGCTGGGGTAGGTGTAGTGGTCCGGGTCCCGTGGGTGGCCGTGGACGAGCTTCACCCGGTCTTCACAGACCAGACGTTCCTCCGGGAGGTCCGCGACCCACGCCAGTTGTGTCTCGTCGAGCTGCTCGCGGGCGTGCTTGACGCCGGCGGCGGCCATCGAGTTGAACGCGAAGGGCGTCTCGCTGGCCACCGCCCGGTCGTGGTTTCCCATCACCGTCGGCACCGGCGCGTCGGGCCAGGGCACGCCGTCGGGCAGCGCCCCGGTCTCGCCGCGCATCGCGTCGACGCAGTCGGCGTGCCAGGGGTTGTAGCCGACCACGTCGCCGGCACAGACCAGCCGGTCGACCGGCGGCATGTCTTCGAGGACGGCTTCGAGCGCCACGCGGTTCCCGTGGATGTCCGAGAGTACCCCAACCTTCATGCCCCGATGCTATCCGCTGGAGGACCTTGAGTGTCGGTGCTCGAGGGGACCTCACTCGCCGTTGTAGACGCTGACGTCGAAGTCGCCGGCCGTCCCGGCGACGCCGGCGGCACAGACGGCGTGTTCGAACTCGTGGTCGTAGACCTCGCGGGCCGCGCCGGCGGCATCCGTCGCGTCGAGGTCGAACGCGGTCGGGCTGTCCTCCTCGTAGGTGGCGACGAGCGTCGGTTCGGTGACTTCCTCGACGAGCAGGGCGTCCCGGCGGACGGTCCCGACGACCGCGCCCGGCCCGTCGACGGTCGTCGTCGGGTCGTCGGCGTCCAGGCCGACGATGCCGGCGATGCGCGGCGTGTCGTAGTCGTCCTTCTCGAAGTCCAGCGCCAGCAGCGGTTCGGCCAGCGCGTCGCGAGCGGGATAGCCCAGCGCGAGTTTCTCGGCGATGGGGTCGACGTGGGAGCCGTTGCCGACAACCGCGCCGCGCTCGGTCACGCGGACGCCGTTGTAGGAGATGTAAGGGTTGTCCGTCTCCGGGGCGTCCGGCGTGGGTTCGACGGTGACGGTGCCGTCGCGGGCGACCGCCTGGCGGTTCGGGAACGAGCGCGAGGAGACGCGGTAGGCGCCGACCTCGGGCGCGACGACGACGAAACGTCCGACGTACATACGCGACCCTGGCGGCCAGCGTGGCAAAGCGGTGTCGATGTTCGGCCGGCCGATGCGCCGCCTGCTGGCGTATGACACCCCCGATTCCATCGCGCAACGCTTACAAGGGACCACCGGGTAGAGACGGGTGCAGCAGTCCCATGGGGTAGTGGCCAATCCTGAAGCCTTCTGGGGCTTCGACGAAGGTTCGAATCCTTCTGGGACTATCTTCTCGCGAACGAACTCGTGGGCGAGAGATATCTCGACGAGGTTCGAACCCTGCCAGTCGCGCGCAGCGAATGGGCGGTTTGAGCGGAGCGAGAATCACCCATTCGAACGGCGAAACCGTGAGCGCAGCGAGCACGTCTGGCTCCGGTTCGAATCCGTTTCGGACCGCTCTCGCGTCGAACTCTCGCCACCGTCGACCTGGCCGACGTATACATCGAAGTCGAGTTCGCGACACGCGGCGCCATCGTCGTGCTCCGGGGGAACGGCCGTGGCACCGTCGAGATCCAGGACCTGGAGTCGGTTCCGAAGACGGGTGACGGCCGCCTACTGGTACCGCCCGCGTCCCTCGATGTCCGCCAGGCTCCGGAACACGTCGTCGGCGTGGTCGCTCGCCTCTCGGTAGGCGTCCTCGGCGGCCGCGACCAGCGCCGCGTCGTCGTCGGCCGTCCCCGCAAGCGATTGCGAGAGGACGTGCAGGTCCATCGCGTGGTCCTCGGCCTCCCGGGTGTAATAGCCCAGCCCGAAGTCGATGAGGAAGGTCCGCGGGCGGTCGACGGTTTCCGTCCGGGTCGCGACCCGCACGTTCCGCGTCGTCGGGTCGCCGTGGACGAACCCGGCGTCGTGGATGCGCGCGAGGTGCCGGCCAACGTCCCGGACCCGGTCGGCGGTCAGCGCCTCCCGCAGGTCGCAGTCGCCGACGCGCTGGAAGACGATGCGTGCCTGCTGGGGGTCGACGTCCTTGACCAGCGGCGTCGGGACGCCGTGGCGGCGTGCGTCGGCCGTAAGCCGGACCTCCTGGCGGGTGCGCTCGACGCGCAGTCGCTCGTCGAGTCGCGGATGCCGGTAGGTTCGCGGGACGCGGTCCTTGACGACGGTATTGCCCTCGAAGGAGACTGTCGCCTCGGCACCCTGGACGGCGGCGTCCGCTGGCGCACCGCGGTGGCCGGCCCCGACGGTCTCGTCGCCGCGCCAGGTCACCGCCACCTCGTCGGGTCGGAAGTCGGCGTCGATGCCCGAGTCCTCGACGGCCAGCGTGTCGCCGGCGGCGTACATCTTCGCGCCGAGCATCGCGATCATCCCGGCGTTGTCTCTGAGAAAGCGGTTCTCGGGGGCGTAGAACTCGGCGCCGCGCTGCTCGCACATCTCCCGCAGCATCCCCTGGAGGCGGGCGTTCTGGCCGACGCCGCCGCCCAGGACGAGTTCGTCGGCGTCGGTCAGCGAGAGGGCGCGCTCCGAGACCTCGGTCAGCATCGCGAAGATGGTCTCCTCGAGGCCGCGACAGACGTCCTCGACCGGCACACCGTCGGACGAACGAGGTGCGTCCGACGAGCCTCCGCTCGCATTGCTCGCGGAGACGCCGTCGTCGACGGCCTGCTTGGCGGCGCTCATGATGCCCGAGAAGGAGAAGTCCATCCCCTTGACGACGTAGGGCAGCGGGTGGTACTCCCCCTTTTTCGCGTGCTGTTCGACCTTCGGCCCGCCGGGGTGGGACCAGTCGAGATGGCGGGTGAACTTGTCGATGGCGTTGCCGACGCCGGTGTCCATCGTCTCGCCCAGCACGCGGTACCGGCCGTTGCGGTACCCCAGCAGGTGGGCGTTCGCGCCGGAGGCGTTCAGGCAGACCGGCGAGGCAAAGCCCGATTGGTGGCGGCCGACCTCGAGGTGGGCGACCATGTGGTTGACGCCCACGAGCGGGACGTCGAAGCGCTGGGCGACGGCGCGGGCGGCGGTTCCGACGATGCGCAGGCAGGGGCCGAGACCGGGACCGCGGGAGAAGGCGACTGCATCGAGGGGAGCGTCCGCGCCCGCACCGGCCGCCCCGGCCTGCTCGCGGGCGTGGTCGAGCGCCGTCTCGACGACCTGCGGGATGGCCTCGCCCATGTGCTCGGCGGCCTCGCGCGGGTGGATGCCGCCACTCTCGGGCTGGTAGGCGTCGGTCTCGATGAAGACGTGGTCGGCGTCGCTCGCGCTCGTCGGGTCCCTCGTCTCGAATATCGCAGCACTGGCTGCCCAGGCGGTGCCTTCGATACCCAGAACGCGCATGCGGGGGCCTTACTTCCAGTTGGTGTAGCCGCACTTCCCGCAGGTCTGTCGGTCCTCGTGTTCCGCTAGCACGGTGTCGCCACACCGGGGACATGTCTCCCGCGTCAGTTCGCCGTCCTCGTAGTACTCGTTGCGGGCCATCTTATGCCTCCTCGGCCTCTTCCTCGGCCTCGCCGTCGGCGACGATCTTGTTGCGCTCGAGCATGTGGTCTTGCTCGACGTCGCGGGCGTCTTCGGGGCTGTCGTAGACCTTCGCGTAGCCGATGGTCTTGCGCATGCCGAACTTCGTGTCCAGCTTGTGGACGACGACCTCCTCGGCGTCCTTGTTCAGCTTCGCCGCCAGCGAGTCGCGCACGGAGAGCCGCGAGGGCGTCGCTTCGTCGTGGACGACCTCGAAGCGGACGTCCGTCCGGTGCAACATCGGGTTCTCGTCTTCCTCGATGATGTCGATGTCCATAGTTCGTTGGCTCTACTTCCCCGCGAAACGGGTAAAAGGATTTCGAAGCCGCCGAATCCGACCGAACGGTGCCTCGCTACTCGCCCAGTTGCGCCAGCAGGTGCGCGAGGTGGATGCGCTCGTTGGCCGCGTCGACCAGCGCCATGTCGGTCTCCCCGGCCAGGCGGTGGACCTCGGCGAGGCGCGCCCCGGAGTAGCGCGACCGGGCGACCGAGAGCAGGTCCTCGAGGACGTCCGCGGCGCCGTACCCCTCGTCGACGAGCAGGTCGTCGAGCGTCGAACGGGCGTCGGAGAACCGGCCCGCTTCGGCGGCCTCGACCATCGCCTCGACCTGGTCGTCGGCCTCGATGGCGTTCAGCGTCTCGTAGGCGGCGTCCATCGTCAGTTCCCCGGCGTCCTCGTAGGTCGTCTGGGCCGAGAGGATGGCGGTCCGGAGGTCGCCCTCGGCGTAGCCGGCGACGTACTCCAGGCCGTCGTCGTCGAACTCGACCCCCTCGGCTGTGGCGACCTCCCGGAGCACAGCCACCGTCTCCTCGTGGGTCGGCGCGCGTACGACGACCGGGAAACAGCGCGAGCGGATAGGCGGGATGAGCGCCGAGGGCTGGCGCGTCGCGATGACGAACTGCGTCGCCTCGTAGTACTGCTCCATCACGCGACGCAGCGCCTGCTGGAAGTCCTCGCGGATGTCCTCGGCGTTGTCAAGCAGGATGGTCTTGTAGGTTCCCGAGACGGGCGCGTAGCTGGCCGACTCCTTCAGCACGTGATTGATGAGGTCGGCCTTCGAGGACTCGCGGCGGCGCTTGCTGTCGATAAAGGAGGCAAAGCGAGGGTCGCTGGCGACCTCCTTTTTCGTCATACCGAAGACGTCGGCGACGTTTATCTCGGTGAAGTCGGCGTCGGGGTTCGCGTGGACCTCCCGGGCGTAGGCGCGGACGGCGGCCGTCTTGCCCGCCCCCTTCGGCCCGTGGACCAGCAGGTTCATCGGCTCCTCGATGGCTCCCTGGAGGTGCTCGCGGGCCTGCTGCTGGGGATGTCCGCGAGCGTCGGGGCGTGGGTCTCGGTCCACAGCGGCGCGTCCATTGGTCGTCGACCGGTAGGGCACCACCCGACAAGTAAGCCGCGGTCCCGGCCCGGGTCACAGCAGGGTGCCCCGGCCACTGTCGGGAAGGCCGACCGCGGCCCTGGCCGCGTCGTCGCCCGTGACGCCGGGGCAGTCGACGGCGGCCAGCGGGAGCGAGAGGTCCACGCGCGCCCCGCCCAGGCGGCTCTCGCAGACCGTCACGTCGCCACCGTACTGCTCGAGTATCGACGCCGTCAGGAACAGGCCGAGGCCGTCGCCGTCGCTCTCGAGGCCCCGCTCGTTGGCTTCGAGCACCCGGTCGCGGGCGGCCTCCGGGATGCCGTCCCCGTCGTCGGCGACCCGCACCCGGGCCGTCGCGCCGGTCACCGTCGCGTCGACGACCACCGTCGGGCGGGCGCCGTCGTTGTGTTCGACGGCGTTCTCGAGGACGTTGTACAGCGCCCGCTCGAGCAGGTCGTCGGCCCGGACCGCACAGTCAGGGACCGACTCGACGGTGACCGACGCCTCGGGGTACGCACGCCGGACGGCCCCGGCCTGGGCGGTGACGACCGTCGAGAGGCCGACGGGCTCGAGGTCGGTCTCGCCGGTCATCGCCTCGGTGATGTCGGCGATCTTGTCGACCGTCTCGGCCATCTGGTCGCTCTTGTCGACGACGGTCCGAGCCCACTGTCGCTGGTCGGTGTCGCCCTCGGCTGCAAGCAGTTCGCCCCGACCCCGCACGACCGTCAGGCCGTTGCGCAGCTGGTGGCGCAGCGTCCGGTTCAGCAGGTCGTTGGCCTCCCGCTGGCGTTCGAGCAGCTCCCGCTTGACCTCCTCCTCCGTGGCTCGCTGCGTCGACTCGCGGGCACGGACGCTGTAGAGGCCCACCGCGAGGCCGAAGAGGCCGCCGGCGACGATCTCGGTCAGCAGCCTGACCCCGACCGGTACCGCCGGCTGGCCGGTGGCCCGCAGGACGACCGGCCACAGGCCGAGACAGCCCATGACGACCAGGCCGCCGGTGAACCAGCGGACCACCGTCTCGGTGTCCTCGACCGTCGCACGCTGGCGCAACCGGAGGCCCTGCCAGACGGCGACGCTGGCACACGCCGTCGGCAGCGCGATGTCCAGCAGCGCGTACCCGGGGTCTGGCACCTGCACCCAGACGACCACCGTCAGCACTCCGATCGCCATCAGGCTCACCGTCGGGACCCACCACTCCGTGACTCGGTCCCACCGGTGGTCACCCCCCCACCCAGCGTGACATCGTACTATAATTATCATTTCAGGTGACTAAATAGCTTGGTGCCGCCCGGAGTGATGTGAAGAGACGAACGCCGCACACAGGGACACACTGCGCGCCCTGGCGGTCAGTTCTCGAACAGTTCGCGGAACACCTTCTGCTGGGCCGCCCGGAGGTGCTGGTGGTAGGTCGGCCGGGAGATGTCCATCGCCGAGGCCAGCTCGTCGCCGTCGACCTCCCGTGGCCAGGCGAAAAAGCCCCCGAGGTAGGCCGTCCGCAGCGCCGTCTCCTGGCGGTCGGTGAACTGCTCGGCCAGCGCGGCCCGGAACTCCTGTTGGGTCCGGACTGGCCGCTCGTGTTCGTGGTAGCTCGCCAGGTCGACGCCGTCGTAGTTGTCCTCGACGATGCTGAAGACCTCGCGGGCGTCGGCCTGGTAGGGCAGTTCGACGGTGTAGCGGGCGACGCCGTTCTCGCCGCCGACGGCCCGGGGGACGGCGCCGTGGTCGACGAGCCTGGCCAGCAGCGACCCGGTGACCGTCACGTCAAAGAGGGTCTCGCCCTCGTGTTCGGCGACGCGCCGGACCTTCGCGACCGAGTCGTCGTCCTCGAGGGCCGCGAGCACCTCGTCGGAGTCGGCCCCGTCGACGTCAGGTACAGCCGGAGCGACCCGTCGTCGTTGATGACCGTCCCCTCGGAGGTGAGCGTCGCGCCGGTGCTCGCCGAGAGGCGACTCAGCAGCAGGCGCCGGTCGTCGACGGTGAACTCCAGTTCGACCACCTTGTTCGCCGAGAGTATCTTCCCGCTCTCGATGGCGTTGATGGCGTTGGCGACGGCCCGCCCCAGCGCCTCGAGGACGACCTGTTCGCGGTCGTCAAAGGCGTCGGCCTGGTCGGCACAGACGAACAGGACGCCGTACGTCGAGTCGGTGTACGATAGCGGGATGGCCATCACCGACTCGACGCCGGCGGCGTGGGCCTGTCGGACCCACTCGGTCTCACTGTCCTCGAGGGCGGTGTGTATCTCCGGGTCGTCCTCGGCCAGCGCCCGGGCGCCGACGGTGTCGTCCGCGAGGGTGACCGTCTCGACGTCGACGTCGACGTCGCCCGCCCACGCGGTAGCCTCCAGGCGCTCGTCGCGGACGTCGGGTCGGCCGACCCACGCGAAGACGTAGGGGTCGGTCGCGACCAGCTCGTCACAGACGCCCGACTCGACGGCCTCCCGGGTCGTCGCCTCGACCAGCACCTCCACGGTGTTCTCGATGAGGCCGTTTATCCGTTCGAGGATGGTGGCGATGCGCTCGCGCGTCTCACGGACCTCCTGTTCCCGTTTCGCGCGGTTGCAGGCCGCCGCGGCGTTGGTCACGAGCAGGCTCGCCACCTGCCGGTCGATGTCGTCGAAGGCGTCCAGGTCCGTCGAGAGGACGCTCAGGGTCCCGTGGACGCCGATGGGGAAGAACATCGCCGACCGGATGGGCTCGTCGCCGCCCATGTCGAGGCCGTCCGCGTCGCTGTAGAAGACCGGCTCGCCGGTCGCGAACACCTCGCCGGGGTACCCCTCGTCGAGGGCGTAGACCGGGCGCTCGCCCAGTCGCTCGTCGGTGGCCGCGGTGGTCGCGGCCGGCCGCAGGACCTGGGCCTCGGCGTCGTAGAGACGCACGACGTTCAGGTCCAGGCCCAGGGTCCGCTGGGCCGCCCCGGAGACGATGGCCGCCACCTCCTCCCGACTCGGGGCCTGCATCAGCGCCCGCGAGGTCTCCTGGAGGCCCGACAGCATCTCCTCGCGGCGCTTGCGCTCGGTGATGTCACGGATGACGCCGGCGGTCCCGCGGAACTCGTCGTCGTCCCCGTACAGCACCGTCATGTGGTCCTCGCAGGGGACCTTCTCGCCGTCCTTGCGGTGGATAGTCAACTCGAAGGTCGTCCCCACGTCGTCGCGCCCGTCGCCCGAGAGCAGCTCCCGGAGCTTGTCCTCGGCGAGTTCGACCGTCGTCCGGTCTTTGATGATGCGCGTGTGCTCGCCGAGCAGTTCCGCCTCGGTGTAGCCCGTCAGCTCGGTCATCGCTCCGTTGACGAAGACGAACTGTCCCTCGTCGTCGAGTGCGTAGACGCCGTCGTCGAGCGCACCGATGACCTCGGCGTGCCGGTCGAAGGTCCCGTCGTCGGCCGCCTCGTCCTCGACTGCGCGTTCGATGCGGTCGGCCAGGACGACGTACTGCTCGCTGGGGCCGCGCTGGACGTACTCGAGGTCCCGGTCGCGCAGCACCTGACGGACGATGGCCGCGTCGTCGTGCCCGAAGATGACGACCGGGAGGTCGGGCCGGGCCGACCGCAGGTCGGACACGAACGCCGGGAGGTCGACCTGCGTGCTCACCACGCAGTCGACGTCCTCGAGCCCCGCCGGAGGGGCGCTGTTCCCGGCCGTCCGCACGTCGAACCCCGCACCCACGCGCTCGAGCGCTGCCGCCGCCCGTGAGACCTGCGCCTCGTCGTCGCCACACACCAGCACGCGCGCTCCGCTGCCCATACCTAACTGGTTAGCAACGGCTACATATCAAGGTACGGGTCGGCCGTGTCCGGTTCGGCGGCTATCGATCGAAGAACCCGCTCGAGAACGCCGTCCTTCAGGTTCCGCCGGCTCTCTCAACAGTGGCCGCCCGCGAACACCTCGCCCATCTCGGGGTGACACCCGGAACAGAGCCACTCGGTGGTCCGATAGGTCATCGTATCGGTGGCCCGCCGGTGTTTCCAGACGTGTACTACGTCGCTCCCGCAGTGATCACACTCTGCCATACCTGGCGTGTGTATTGTTGACACACTGTCTTAAAACTATGGTTCTGTACAATATACTCGGAAATACCGTCTGTTCACACAACTACGACAGAAAAACATCCTCGTTCGTGTGGTTCTTCGACGGCGACACGCGCGCTGTGCCCGTGCCCGTGAGCGCGCCGCCGGTGTGTCCTACTGGTGGCTGTGGATGTTGGTACTGCTACACTCGGGACACTGCGTGGTCACGCCCAGCGGCGGGACCGCGACCCTGTCCCACGCGTCGCCGGCCGGTGCCTCGAACCCGCAGTTGAGACAGGTCAGCTGTGAGATCGCTTCTGTGTCGAACATCACCCGCTACTACTCCCTCCACCGGAAAAATTGTTTGTGTGTTTACACGCTTGCCCAGCCCGACCCGGCTTTGTGGGTCAGGGTCCGCCTGCGGCGACGCGTGGCTACGGGTCGATCAGCTCGAACTCGATTCGCTCCACGTCGGCACCTTTCGACACCCGGTTCGTGATGTGGACGGCGCCGACCTCGCCCAGCCGGTCGACGTGGGTGCCGCCACAGGGACACATGTCGTAGTCGTCGATCTCGACGACACGAAGCGGGTCGACGTGGTCGGGGATGAGGTCCAGCTGCGTCCGGCCCTCGGCCACCCCGCTTCGACGGCCGCCCGTACCCTGTTTTCCTTTGTGACTGGCAGGTCCCGTTCGATGACGGCGTTCGTCTCGCGCTCGATGAACGCCAGGTCCTCCTCGTCGAAGTCCGCCGGTTCGAAGTCGATGCGCGAGCGGTCCTCGTGGATCTGGTTGCCGGCCGTCGTCGCACCGTACTCCTCGAGCACCACCCGCGAGACGACGTGCTGGGCGGTGTGCATCCGCCGAAGCGTCTCCCGGCGGGCCACGTCGACGTGGCCCTCGACGGCGGTCTCCTCCACGGGCGGGTCACCCTCGAGCGACTCGACGTAGTGACGCACGTCGCCGTGGTCCTTCCGCACGTCCACGACGTCGGCGTGGCCCCCCTCCCAGCGAAGTTCGCCCCGGTCGGCCGGTTGTCCGCCGCCTTCCGGATAGAAGTACGTGCCGTCGAGCACGACGTATGCCTCCGTCGCCGCCGTGACTGTCGCGGTGAACTCCGTGACGTCGTCCTCGTCCGGGAGATACAGGAGGTCGGTCATGCGCGCTGGATACGCTCCCGATGCACTAAGTGATGTGGGAGAAACCTTCCTCGAGCGGTGGCACTTTGCGTCGAGAACCCGACGTTCGGCGCCGACTCGATGCCGTCTCGGAACCGCTCTGCACTACTCGCCCGTGGGTTGTGAGGCGCACCCGGCGACGACCGAGCGGGCGACTGCGACTCGCTGTCCGGCCGGACGTCCGCGGAAAGCAACACCCCCTTACGGTGACGACCGGAACGTGCGGTGTGAACGATTCGACGCGACAATGGGTGTTCGCCGCGCGGCCGACCGGTGAACCGGATCTGGGTAGCTTCGAACTCCGCGAAACGGACGTCCCGGAGCCACGTCACGGGGAACTCCTCGTCGAAGTACAGTACCTTTCGGTCGACCCGTACATGCGAGGGCGGATGTCGGACAGCGCATCGTACGCGGACCCGTGGGACGTCGGTGACGCGATCGAAGGGGCCGTCGTCGGGACGGTCGTCGAAAGCGACAGTGTGGCCTACGACGCGGGGGATCTCGTGACCGGCATCGGGAAGTGGGCGGACTACAGCCTCCTCGACGCCGATGACGTCGCGCCCGTCGACACCTCCATCGCGGCCCCACCGGCGTATCTCGGCGTGCTCGGGATGCCCGGACGGACGGCGTACTTCGGGCTCCTGGACGTCGGCGACCCCGACCCCGGGGAGACCGTCGTGGTGTCGGGGGCTGCCGGGGCTGTCGGTTCCACTGTCGGCCAGATCGCGAAGCTGAACGGCTGTCGCGTCGTCGGCTTCGCGGGCTCGGACGAGAAAGTCGCGTGGCTCACGGACGACCTCGGATTCGACGCCGGCATCAACTACACAACGGCAGACGACTACCGGGCGGCCCTCGACGACGTCGCGCCCCACGGTGTCGACGTCTACTTCGACAACGTCGGTGGGCCGATCACCGACGCGGTGTTCACGAAGTTGAATCTCGACGCACGTGTCGCCGTCTGCGGGCAGATCGCCCACTACAACGACGAAGGGGTCCCTACGGGCCCACGCAAGCTGCCACAGCTTATCGCACCGCGGGCGACGGTGCAGGGACTCCTCGTCAGCGACTTCGAAACACGGTTCGGCGAAGCGCGTGCCCAACTCGGTGCCTGGGTGACCTCGGGTGACCTCGCGCATCGCGAAACCATCGTGGACGGACTGGAGAACGCACCGGAGGCGTTCCTCGGGCTGTTCTCGGGCGACAACATCGGGAAACAGGTCGTCGACGTCGCCGAACCCTGATCCAGCCGTGCTTTCGAGCAGCTGTGCTGTCTGTGCGTTTTAATACTCGGTATGGCACACCACCGGAATCGCAAGATTGCGGCGGCATTGGGGACTGTGAGGTACCGGCCCGGCGCTAGGCGTCATCTTTCTTGTGTCCTGCCAAAGCCAGCCAACTGCCGCGAGAAGGCCTGAGGAATGCGCCGGCCGGGAATTGAACCGCCTGCAGAAATGCTCGCCCCGCTACGCGTTCCTGCCGTGCTTCAATCCCCTCGATTCCGCATCCGCTCCGCACGTCCGTTCGTCGCGGGATGCGCCGGCCGGGAATTGAACCCGGGCTATTGGCTTGGGAAGCTACCTGCCTACTTTCTCGGGATACATAAACGAAAGTAGGCTATTCCCGTTTCATCAGCGTGTTATGGCCGGTCTGTACCACATAAAACGTGACGATGGTACTTAAAACCCGGTGCGGTGGTGTGGACACAACCGAGCATAAGGCTACACCCGGTGAAATCACCCTCTTGCCGTCATGCGGTTCTGAGCGTTGGTAATAATTCAAACCATTGATATGCCTGATGGTTATTGCTGGTGGTTATGATTCTTTCAACGGGACGATGTTATTAAGCATCCTTCTCATCACTGTCTTGCTTGTAAGTGACTGGTCTTCTGAAAATGAATGCGTAGGTCATCGAACCTTCATGCTCAGAAAAGCTACCCACTTCCTTGGCTGGCTTTTCAACTGTCTCTACAAGCCTCCATCCTTCCTTCCCGAGTTCATTCAACATTTGATCTGGTGGCAAGTCAGGTCCATCCGACTGTGCGGTCATCGCATCAACGAATCCAGAAGGAGGTGAATCCGTCATGAGGTCATAGGTCAGGTATTCCCACTGTTGAATATCGTCATCAACTACGGCTTCAGAAGGTGACGTGGACACTGACGGCTGACCTTCAGTCTCATTTCCCTTACTGGGTTGCTCTTGGCTTTGGGGCTGGTTCTGTTCCTTCTGTTGCTTTCGTTCCTCCTGAATATCGTTCACTCGCTCACGAAACGACTTTTCGTCATCCTCACTGTCGTCATCGCCAAAGATTCCCATGGCGGAAAGTCATATCCTCGCCACAAGTAATTGATGACTGTTTAGCAATAACTGTCTGGTTTTTTATAGAATCGTCTTCGGCCGACCAGTGAAACAGAAGGGGTGTTCTGAGAACTGACCCACAAGACAACCAGAATTCTCGCTATCAATCTGTCAGGAATCGCTGTCTCCTTTATAAGGCAATGGTCATTACGTGTTAATTGAGGCGTGACGCTGAGAAGCTGACCGTCTCCCCTCATACGACCGGTTCAGTCGTTCTGTTCCGACTGCTTCGTAGTGAATAGTCATGGAGGGCCGGGTAAGGTCGGTTCAACCGGCACGAGGCCCTTTAGTCGCACCCTGTCGCAGAACGATGTCAACTAACAGAACAACCATCATGGTCTACGAAGACGAGAAGAACCGACTCGATAAGTACGCTGAGACTCGATTGGGGCACTCAGACGTTCCTTACCGGTCCATTGTCGTTTCACTGCTTGAGGAGGTCGAAGGCGATGAGTAAGGTCACCCTCAGCTTCGACGAGAAGTACGACCAACTGGTACGCCAGCGTGTCAAGATGCTTCGGCAACACCGTGCCCGTGAACTCCGGAACGTAGGTCGTGATGAACTTGCCGAGCGTGTGGCAGAGAGTGAGCCAGACCGGGCCGACTACGTCAAGGAACTCGTGAAGGCTGATCTTCAGGAGGCAGGACTGACGGATGAGTGACGACTACGCAGAGTATACGGTACGTGTCTCAACGGATGGCGTCAAATCGCCACATGACCGGCTGGTTCAGTTGGCACAGCACTCTCGACGTGCTCGACGGTACGATGGCGATCAAGTCGAAGCCGAGGGTGAGAAGGATGCCGTTGCTGATCTGTTGGCCTTCATCGTGCACGAAGAATCCAAGCAGTCAAGTGGTCGGTGACCGGGACCAGAGCGACATACTGAGACTCACAAACGATCCCACAGTGTGGACAAAACTGCTCTATTCCCAGTTACCGACCGGTAGACTTCCTCACTCGCCGGTAGGTGTGTGAGCGACCAGCCACCTCTTTTTTTGTCGCACATACATGACTCAACTCAACAGGGCTTCCTCTGGTGATTCGAAGTGAGCATCACCGGATTCAGACCGGACCCAGCCAGTGATCCAGCCAACGCTGGTCCAAGTGGTGACGCACTCCGTGGCAGGCTGGCAGAGAACCCGGAAATCGTTGGGCCGATGGAATTGCGAGGGGTTCCTGTCTCGGACGCTGAGAGTTGTTACGTCGGTATTCGTCGGTCTGAGGGGAACAACAACGAGTTCCGTTCAGGGACTAAACACGGGCGAGCTAAGGCCAAATTCAGCCGGCTAATGAACGCTGACCGGATGGCTCGGATGGTATTCGATTCACCAGCAGTCGGGATGCAGACACTCGTGTTCGACCCTGACGAGGCTCGGGATACTCTTGCACAGGAAGAAATTGGACCGGTCGAACAGGCACAGATCGTCACGAGAGGAGCTGTACGTGCGATAAGGCGGACTCGGGAGCGGTTGGCCGATACTGGGGAACAGTTCGTTTACTTCGGTGTGCGCGACATGGATACCGACGGTCTGAGCCACTGGCACATCTACTGGTGTGTCGATCAGACTCACGTCGATGGCGACTCACTCGATCTGCTCGCTGGCATCGAGTCGCACGTACGCCATGTGCCCGGAGCGACAGACGCGGATCACCCGGCTACAGAAGCCGTGAAGTGGGATCCGAACCCCACACAGACTGTCGAAGCGCACGGGGCCGATATGTCTCACGGGGGACCTGTACATCCGTCTGGCCGGTACGTGGCGAGTTCACTGCCACACCTCGGTTCGGTGGGCGAGATGGATTCACGTGCGGTGAGACACGGTGCTATCGAGTGGGCGACGACGTCGAAAGCACTTAAAGTGAGAAATCGAGACGATCTACCGGTCGAAATCAAGCGTCTCAGTGAGGGCGGATCGTCCCGATAGAACAGGTATTCTGTGCCCGTACACACACGCACGTTTACCGCCACGCCGGGCGCATGTCGTCGAGGGGTCAACCGACGTTGGCCCTTTGAGAGGTAGACCTGAGAAGAATCAGGGCTATTCGGAAACCCCAAAATAGGATGGAATCGGAAAAAGATCGTACTGCTCGACGACTCTGAGCTTCTTAGCATATCCGTCAAGACGAAGGGGACGGACATCGGCATTTTTCACCACAGGTGCGGGCGCGTACCCGATGATTCGGTAGGTGTTCGCGTTCAGTTCTTGAACAAGAACGTAGTAGTCCGCCTCGATGTTCCGGGTAGCGTCGACCATCAGGCCGGGATTGTTGGCCCTCGGGTCAACTGTTTTCACGTCGATGGTTTTGCTGTCGATCTGGAGATCATATCCGGGGTCGCCATGTTCGTATATCTCGTCATCGAGTTTTTCAGGCACGCCAAAGAATTTCGCCACGGCAAACTCGCCCATGATTCCCCTGATGTGATTCTCGATACTGCCCGGCCCACCTCGTGCTCGCATCGTCCCGAGTTCAGACAGAGGGATTCGTTTCGCGTCCGAGATCTCAACTGTTGGCTGAACCGACTTCGGCATCTCTGAGACCGGAACAAGTGGGTCAGATGTGCTCATGCAGGGGCCTTATTTTCATCCGCAGATTCGTCTGCCAGCTCCTCCTGCAGTTCGAGAACATAATCCCGGAGGGCGACGAGTTGTCCCTTACTCAGGTACGCCGGTGTCCCCTCCTTTGCTTCGAACCCGGCCTGCTCGCCAAGCCAGTTCACGAGTTCTTTGTTCGTCATGTCGTCCGATGAACGGATGGCACAGTCGCTACACTGATCAAGGGCGTCACCTGGATCGCTAAACCGACGATGTTCCTGTTCCCCAAAATCGATTCCGCATTCCGTTTTGCTGTCTTTCGAACTTACGTGGTGGTACTTGATTGGACTATCGTTTGGGATCAGGACGTACTCTCGTTCTTTTGTTTCCTCACCAGTCAGCGACACCTGTTTGCCAGTTTTCTCGTCTTCGTCAGATGTTTCGTCTGGTTCGGACTCAGCTTCATCCAACCAAAGTTCCACCGTCCTGTTACTTGAGTTCAGTCCAAGTTTTTCGCGGTGACCTTTGGGCATACCAACCCCCGCTCGATCCGTGTACGTATCGCGCTCGTACAGTATCCATCGACCATCGGCTTCAGCATAAACTTTGACCGGATCACCTGGTTTGGCCCCGACCGCTTTCAGGTCTTTTTTCTCCAGTCTGATGGATCCGTTCAATCCATCTCCGGCGGTGTTATCGTTTCTCAGTTCGAACTCTCTACAGTGGTGCATATAGGCCGGGTCTGGCTCATCGGCACCTTCTTCGATGTTGCCGTAGCTAATCATGGCTTCAATCACGGAGCCATCGGGCGAATCCTGTTGGACCGGGGTTGCCCGATACTTATCTTGACTCCTTTCACTCGTAGTGTGGGGTTGTCGTGAATTAAAACTACCGGCTCGCCGGAGTAAATCGATGTTCGAATTTGTCTTGTCACGGGAGTCACGCAGGGTAACTCGCAAGCGTGCTCACCACTCCGTGTTTGGGACATACTCGGCCGAGATTTAGAAGCCAGAGACTTTCGAGATCGTCGAAGCATTCTCGCTCTATCTCTCGTTTTCGGTACTATATTCTGTCTATCGTAGTGTTCACTCAACATAGGATTCGACAGCCACACGGTTCGAAACCAAGCGATTTTGCATGCGATTGCAGAGACGAGTCCATAGACAGCACACTGAATCGTTGCTGTTCCGTCGCTTGTTATCCTCCCTGATTCAGTGCCTCACGGGTCTTTTCCTCATCAGGCTGAATGTACCGCATCGTCGTCTCCACCTGTTTGTGTCGCATCTGTTTCCGTGCGTGTTCGGCAGAAGCGTTTGTCCCGACCACGTTAGCCGTACTCCGGCGGATTGAGTACCACGTTCGGTCCCGCTTGGCGATGCCTGCGTGTTCGCACAGATCTTCGAGAAGCCTGTTGAGTGAGCCGGAACCGTAGGGGTTCCCGTACTTAGTCAACCACAGTCTCTCGCTATCGTCGTACTTGGCGCGTGTTGCTCGTTCATCAACCCATTGTGAGAGGATCGTAGCAGTCCGCTGGCGAAGACTACACACCCATCGGTTTGTGTTCTTCTGACTGTGTTGCTCCGGAATGATGATCCGGGCATTGGCAGGGTCGAACCAACTTACCCGAAACTCGGCTACTTCACTCGGCCGAAGACCGGTGTCAAGTGTGGTGTGAATCAGACTTGCGTACTTCCGGGTAGGGACTGACCCGAAGTCGTCAGGAGTGATGTCGTTTTTCGGCTTTTCCAGTCGTTGCGAGAGGTATGCCTTCATCTCGTCCCGCTCGTCCGGGTCCAGCGTGTTGTAGTGCGGGACAGATCGGAAATCGAGTACTGCATCCCGTAGAAGATCTCGCTCCCGATCTGTGAAGTGGGGTTGATCTTTCTGGTCACTATTACCCCCACCATGTTCTCGCCATGCTTCATCCGGTTCCCATATGTCATCCCCGAACATTTCGGACCGCCATTTGAACAGTGTAATGATGGCATTCTGCTTGTTAGACCGGTCATTCTTTGTCGTATCTTGATCTCTTGAAACGTGCTTGACGTACTCATCTGCGTGGTCGTGTGTGACTTGCGTCGTATATCGTCCTTCAAGATCCCAGACAAACCGGTAAAATAGATCGATACGCGGTGCTCGTCCCTGAGCAGTAGATGACTTGTAGCCGATCTCCTTTTCAGGGTTCTTGCCTTTTTCGAGTAGCCACCGAACCAGTTGTATCGGTGTTGCTTGTAGTCTTCGCGTTGCATCCCGTTCAGTCGCTCACGGGTCGGCTTGGGAAGCAACTGAATCCCTTCCACCTTTTCCGGAGGGTCGTTCGGTGCGTCCATGCTGTTCGTGTCGTCGGTTTGAGTTTGACGAGTCATGGTTCACAGTAGTATCTAACTGTTAATAAATTGATAGTTCCGCATCATAACTCACAGTTAACCCTCTTTGTCGGGTGATTGGTGAACCAGTTTCCTGAATGACATTCAGGACTGGATTGGTACTGTCCAAGCTGTACTTTCGGTTCGGTGGTACCGGTGATTTTCCGGCTACCGTTAGCGTATTAGTTTTCATCGGTCTGTTGTCAGACCGACCGAAACCGCATGAAGAAACGGGTGTAGGATGCGCCGGCCGGGAATTGAACCCGGGCTATTGGCTTGGGAAGCCAATGTCCTACCACTGGACCACCGGCGCGCTCACTTCGTTCGCGCCCCGAGGCTCGCGATTCCTGCGGAATCGCTCACCACCGGCGCACGTGTCTCGGTTTGCATCCCAGAGTCCACGTCGGTCGCACTTCAACGTAGCGCTTCCGGGCGCCGTCGCCGGACTCGCCGCCGGTCGGGAGTGGACGTCCGTTCGAAAATGTCGCCACGATGAGTGGCTATTAGTCCACCCCGACCTACCAACGCGTATGGCAGACGCCGAAACGGTCGTCAGGGCGGACACGCCACTGGACCTGACCTTCTCCGAGGCAGAGCTCGAGGCACACCGCGAGCACGTCACCGCGTTCATCCGGGCCCAGCTCGAGGCAGCGGGCGTCGACCGCGCGGTCATCGGCCTCTCGGGCGGTATCGACAGCACGCTCACCTCCCACCTGGCCGTCGAGGCGCTGGGGGCGGACGCCGTCCACGGCCTCGTGATGCCCAGCGAGGTCAACCGCGCCGAGAACATGAGCGACGCCGAACGCGTCGCCGCCGACTTGCTCGGCATCGAGTACGACGTCGTCGAGATCAACCCGCTCGTCGACGCGTTCCTCGAGGCCTATCCGGACGCCGACGGCGACCAGCTGGCCGTGGGCAACCTCCGGGTGCGCTGTCGTGCGGTGCTCAACTATCTCGTCGCCAACCACGAGGACGCGCTGGTGCTGGGGACCGGTAACCGCAGCGAGGCGCTCGTGGGCTACTACACGAAGTACGGCGACGGCGCCGTCGACTGTCACCCCATCGCGACGCTGTACAAACAGCAGGTCCGCCAGCTCGCCCGGCACGTCGGCGTCCCCGCGGACCTCGCCGCGAAGACCGCCAGCGCCGAGATGTGGGCCGGCCAGACCGACGCCGACGAGATGGGGATGGACTACGACACGCTCGACTCGATCCTCGCGCTCCACGTCGACGGCGGCGTCCCGCAGGCCGCCACGGCCGACCACATCGGCGTCCCGGCGTCCCTCGTCGAGCAGGTCAGGGAGATGTACGAGTCCAGCGCGCACAAGCGCGCGATGCCGCCGGGGCCCGACCCGCTGTACTGAGTTATCGCGTTCGACTCGCAGTAGAAGCCTATCGAACCGGGTTCTCGGGGCCGCGGCCGAGGTACTCCGAGAGGAACGCGTGGACCGTCTCGGCGTCGTAGGCGTCCATGTACAGGCGGTGGCGCCAGGCGGTCAGGACGTAGTCGGCCTCCGGGTCCTCGCTGGGGGTGGGGACGACCACGACGCTGCGCCAGGTCCCGGTGTGTATCGAGGCGTACGTCTCCAGGCTCTCCCGGGACTCGTTGGTCAGCGCCGCGGGGTCGTAGTAGACGACGACCGCACCGTGTTCGAGCGTGTGGACCAGGTCGCCGAGCGGTTGCGCCTCGGTGTAAAAGCCCGCCCCGACCGTGCCGCTGTAGTGGGGACCGGAGAGGGGCGGCATCTGGTCGTACTGGACGTCGGTCCCGCGCTGGACGTGTTCAGTACCCTGGTTCGGGAACGACTCGACGCCCGCGAGCAGGTCGCTATCGCCCCGCTCGTCTAAGGACTGGCCCTCGATGCCGCCAACGGCCGGGCCGTCGCCGCTGGTGGTGAGATACACCGCCAGCACGGCTCCGATGACGACGACGGCGCCGATCGCGAGCAGGGCCAGGGGCGGCCCGCTCCCGTCGTCGCTCGTGTGCTGTGCCACCCGGCGCCGGTCTATCGACCCGAGTCCCCCCTCATGGTCGGCGGCCAGGTGGTCGAG
Organism: Haloarcula regularis; assembly: GCF_029338315.1. Classification (GTDB taxonomy): domain Archaea; phylum Halobacteriota; class Halobacteria; order Halobacteriales; family Haloarculaceae; genus Haloarcula; species Haloarcula regularis. The sequence continues at coordinate 2,150,770 of NZ_CP119794.1, read as the reverse complement.
GTAGTCGGCCTCGGCCTCGAAGGACGCCGAGCAGTAGTCGCAGTCGGGCATTTGGGTCCCGTAGGCGGCCAGGGGGTTTCAACGTGCGGGCCCGTGCGGGTCACGGCGCGCCGCCAGACACGAGCTCGACGAAGGTCTCGCGTTCGCGTCGCTCCTGGGTCGCCAGCGGGGCGTCCTCGCGGACCAATGCCTTCACCCGCCGGAGCGCGTCGTGGTCGACGTTCGCGACCTCGTCGGCCACCGTCCGCGGGTCGTCGGTCACCCGCGAAACCAGCCCCATCCGCAGGGCCGCCTCGGCGTCGACGGTGCGCCCGGACAGCGCCAGGTCCAGCGCCTCGCCCTGCCCGACGACGTTCGGGAGGCGCGCCGTCCCGCCCCAGGCCCCGAACAGGCCGAGTTTGACGCCCGTCTCGGCGAACGTCGCGTCGGGTGTCGCCACCCGCAGGTCACAGGCCAGCGCCAGCTCGACGCCGCCCCCGCGGGCCGCCCCGTCGATACCCGCGACGACCGCCCCGTCGTAGGTCGCCAGTGCGCGTGCCACCCGCTGGCCCAGCGCGGCGAACTCGCTCGCCGACTCGGCGTCCAGCGACCGGACGACGTCGAGGTCCGCCCCCGCACAGAACGCCGGGCCCGCCCCGGAAAGGTAGAGCACGGGTGCCGTGGCGTCCGCGACGGCCGACTCCAGGGCCGCCAGCCCCTCGCGTGTGAGCGCGTTGCGCCGCTCGGGCCGGTCGAGCCGTACTTCGCAGACGTCCCCGGCCGCCGTCGTCCGTATCATGCCTCCCCCTGTCCCTGCCGTTTCCAAAGGTCTTTGCCCTTCCCGCCGCTAGGAGGGGCCAATGCAGGAAGTCGCGGCGGTTCGCCGAGCAGCCCTGGCCGCGGTCGAGGACGTCGAGCCCGACCGGTTCCGCGACCGGATCACCGACCGCCTCTCCGATGCCCCGCTCACGCCCGGCGTGTTGACCCTCGTCAGCGCCCGGGCCGCCCGCGACGGGCCGACCGATCTCGACGACGGCATCACCGGCCGCGCCGCCGGCGTCCAGCTCATCTACGAGGGGCTCGACCTCACCCGCCACCTCGCACAGGACGACCCCTGGGCGGGCGGCGACCGCGACGCCGCCAACCTGGAGATCCTCATCGCCGACGTTCTCGTCTCGCGTGGCTTTTACCTGCTCGCCCGCACCGAGGCCGCCGAGGCCGCCGTCGACGTCGTCCGCTCGTTCGGCCACGACCAGACCGTCCGGGAGACCACCGGCGACGAGACCATAGACGAGAACCTCGAGGCCGACATCTGCGAACTGGCCGTCGTCGCCGGCGTCACCGCCGCCGGCGTCCACCCCTCGCCATCCCTGCGCGAGTACGCGGCCCGCCTGGCCGCCGACGGCCTCCCGGAGAACGCCTGGATCCTCGGCGAGGAGGTCGGCGACGCACTCGTCACCCGGGCGAACCGTGACTACCGCCCAGACGGCACCGAGGCCGCCGCCGACCACTGATACCGACCGCCATACCGGACCCGAATCGAAACGCCTAAAGACATTTGCCGGAAAGATTCAGGTGCGCCTGGGTAGCTTAGCGGTAAAGCGCGTCCTTGGTAAGGACGAGACCCCGGATTCAAATTCCGGCCTAGGCTTTCTCCGAGCGACTGACCCGGAGCGACAGCGACGGGTCCGTCGCGAGTGGACCGCCGGACGCGGAATTCGAATCCCTGTCAGTCGCGCGCAGCAACGCGAGCACGTCTGACTCTGGTTCAAATTCCGGCCGAGGCTCTTCTCGGAGACGACCTGCGAGCGGCGCGTCTCGTCGCGCCGCGTCCCGCGTCGACGTGTGTGGCTAACGCGGAATTTGAATCGAGAGAAGACCCAGCGCGGACGGAGTGAGCGACCGTCTTCGCGTAGTTCACACTCCGGCCGAGACTTACCCCGATCTCTCACTGCGAGGCGCATCGTCGCCGAGCGACGGCTGTGTTCGACGAGCGACCCATAGACCCGTAACGCCTCGGCCCGACGTTACACGACATGCACAGCAGCCGGGTCGCCCTCCTCGTCCTCGCCCTGTCACTGCTGGCCACCCCAGCCCTGGCCCACGTCCCCAGTTTCCCGTCGGACAACACCACGCCGGAGAGCGCCGTCGACGTCCCCGACGCGGCCAAATCGTGGTCGTTCTACGACCACCTCGACCCGGGCGAGGCGGCGTACTACCGGTTCTCGCTGTCGCCCGGCGAGCGGCTCCGCGTGAGCACGTTCACCCCAGACCGGGGGGCGTTCACCCCGTCGTTCGTCGTCTTGAGCCCGTCGCTGGACGGCACCGAGGGCGTCCCCTCGCAGGTGACGGTGCCCGACGGCATGGGCGCGCTGGTCGTCGCGGGTGACCGGCCCGCGACGCCGTCCTACGAACCGTTCTCGCCGTCGGCGAACTACCAGACGGCGAACCTGGACCGGCCGGTCGAGTCCGAGACGACCTACCTGGTCGCCGTCTACGAGCCAGCGAACCGGAGCGGGCAGGCCGGCGTCGCCGTCGGCTACCGCGAGGAGTTCTCGCCGGCGGAGTACGCGCGGGTGCCCGTCGACCTCGTCGGCGTCCGCCTCTGGGAAGGCCAGCATCCGGCGTTCGTCGCCGGGCCGTTCCTGGCGACGGTGCTCGCGGGCCTGGCGCTGGGGCAGCGTCGACTGCGTGGCCGGCGGCCCCGGTCGCTCCGCCGGGTCGGCGCCGGCGTCGGGGGACTCCTGTTGCTGGGGAGCGCCGCCGAGACGGTCGGCCAGATGGCGCTCGCGCTCTCGGCGACGGGCCCGACGGCCGGCGCCGTCGTCACCGCCGTCTTCGCCGTCGTTCCGCTGGTCGCCGGCGCGTGGGCGGTGCGGGTCGCCCTCGGCACGGGGCCGACGACGACGCTCGCGCGCGCTGGACTCACCGTCGCCGCCGTGCTGGGCGTCCTGACGTGGGCGGGCTACCTCGTCGGGCCGGCCCTCCTCCTGGCGGCGGCGGTGGCCCCGATGCGGGTCGCCGACCGCCTGCTCACTCGCTGACCGGCCGGCGCTCGAAGGCCGCCCGGACTGCCTCGCTGGGGTCGAGTTCGGCCAGCTCCGCCGCGACGTCGACGCCGGCCAGTTCCTCGGCGCCCGCGGGCGTCTTTTTCGCGATGGCGACGTGATAGAGGTACGACAGGCGGAGCAGCCACAGGGCGTGCTCGTAGTCGTCGGGGGACTCGATGATGTACGTCGTCCACCCCGACTCGGTCAGCAGGTGGTGGACGCCGGTCTGGCCCTCCTCGATGAGCTCGTCGCGCAGTTTCCGCAGGTAGGCGATGTCGAGCATCCCCCAGGCGTGGACGTGGCCGATCTCTCGGGGGCCGACGCGGAACTCCGTCCCGCCGAAGCGGTGCTCGCCGACGGTGACGCCCGGCCAGGTCCCCACGTCGTCGATGAGTCGGTCGACCGTCTCCGCTACTGCCTCGCGTTCGGAGGTCATACTCCCGAGATGCTGTCAACGAGTATAACTGTCCCGGCGGGCCGGCGGTCACTCCCGGTCGGGTTCGTCGGCCAGCGCGGCCTCCCGCAACCGTTCGCACTCCTCGGTCTCGACCGCGAGGTCGGGTACCGGCGTGGGTTTGCCGTCCTCGATGGCGACGAAGGTGGCGTAGGCGCTGGTCGTCGGCTCCGTCTCGCCGGTGTGGGGTGTTCGCGCTCGACCTGGATGCGGACCTTGACGCTCGTGCGCCCGGTCTCGTAGGCGTAGGCGTCGACCAGTGCGTTGTCGCCGATGGGGATGGGGCGCTCGAAGTCCACGCGGGACATCTGGGCGGTGACACACGACTCCCGGGCGGCCCGCATCGCGGCCATCGCGCCGATCTCGTCCATCCACTTCATCACGATGCCCCCGTGGGCGCTCTCGTAGTTGTTGGCGTGGCTGGGCTGGACGCGTTCGCGGTTGACGATGTGCGTGTGTGAGATGCTATGCATGGGTCACGGTTTGCCCGCCCGCGAGATAACCGTGGTGTCCGTACGTCGTGCCGCGAGGCGAGCATCTTTGTCCCGTCGGGCCGTACGGTCGGGCATGGCAACGCGAACCCTCACAGTCACGGGGATGGCCTGCGACGGGTGTGAGGCGGCCGTCGAAGGGGCGCTCGAGGGACTCGACGGCGTCGAATCGGCGACCGCCGACCAGAACGCCGACGAAGTGGTCGTCGAGACGAGCGGTGACCTCGACGAGGCCGCGCTGGCGGCGGCCATCGAGGACGCCGGCTACGAACTCGTCGCTTGAGTACGATCTCGTCGCCCGGCTACGCCACCGCGTCGTGGGCCCGCCGCACGGCCGAACGCAGCACCGCGCGGTCCGGGTGGAAGGCCAGATGCGAGCGACAGCCACAGTCCGAACAGCCAAAGTCGTCGAACGCGACCGGCGTCTCGAGGGCCTCGTCGACGCGCTCGGCCACCGCACACTCGACGTCGGCCGGCGTCGTCACCGCGGTCTCGAGGCGCGTCGCGGCCTCGCCCAGCAGGTAGTCGACGTGCCAGTGGCGAGTGTCGTTCTGGCCGGAGACCACCGCGCGGTGGCGTTCGACACGACTGAAACCGCCGGTGCCGAGCGCGCTCCCGGTGTATGCGTACCACCCGGCGGGGAACCGGTGGTCGCCGAGCGCGCCCACCTCGATGGTCGATTCGCGCGATCGTTCGAGCACGAGGGTGTAGGTGCCCCCGGCCATCAGCGGCCCCCCGTCGAACCCAGTCTCATCGAAGCCGCGCCCGTTTCCATGGCTGAGCACAGACCCCGGTACGGGGTAGGCGTTCTGGATCCCGCCCGGCCGGACGATTCTTGCGTCTGGCTCCCCTACTCCCGGTCGATGCGTCGCCGCCTGGCCGACAGCCCCACCGCGGTCACGCTGTCGGTGCTCGTCGCCGTCTTCGCCTGCCAGCAGGTGCTGGGCCTGTTTGTCCCCCAGCGGGCGCTGCTCGCCCTCTCCCTGCCGCTGCTGGTCCGGCCCTGGACGCTCGTGACGAGCGTCTACGCCCATACTGGCTTCTCGCATTTGCTGGCCAACGCGCTGCTGCTCGCGCTGGTCGGCCTGCTGGTCGAGCGCCAGACCACCAGCGGCCGGTACCACCTCTTTTTCCTCGGGACGGGGATGCTCGCCGGCGTCGCACAGGTCACGGCCGCCGCCGTCCTCGGGCCGGTGGTGCCCGGCCTGGCGGCGAACGTCAGCGTCCTCGGTGCCAGCGGCGCCATCTTCGCGTTCTTTGGCTACGTGCTCGCGTCGAACCGGGTCACCGACATGGTCGTCGCCGGACTGGAGCTCGCCCCGCGGACCCAGTTGGCACTGGCCGGGTTGCTGGCGGTGGCGATCACCCTCGGGACGGCGACGCCCGGCGTCGCCCTCGTCGCGCACTTCACCGGGCTGTTGCTGGGCGTGCTGTCCGGCCGGCGCCACCTGCTCCGGCCTGCATGATGTGTAAACAGGACAACCGGTATTCGCCCGCCGGACGCCGTCACGGTCCGGCGTATCTGCAGTCGAAGGGAGGGGGGCTCAGCGGACGAACCGCGCTTCGTCGAGCCGCCGGGTCACCTCGTCGGCGAGGGTCCGGAGGTTCACCGTGTCCTCTCGGTTGTACGAGACGAGCGTCTCGAGCGAGCCGTCGGCGCCCCGCTCGTGTTCGCGCCAGAGGCGCACGGCGTCCCGCCCGGAGATGTCCGGCCGGTCGCGCTCGATGCCGACGTCCTGTTCGACCTGTTTCAGGCCGCCAGAGAGTCCCAGCTGCTTGCAGGTGTACATCAGGTCCAGGTGGGGCCGCTGGAGGTCGACGTCGAAGTTCGCCTCGAGGAAGGGAACGTCGAAGCGCTTGCCGTTGAACGTCACCAGCAGGTCGGCGTCGGCGAAGGCCGCCCGGAGGTTGCCCGCAGTGAGGTCGTCGCCGGCCACGAGCGTCCGTGTGTCGCCGTCCTGGTGGAGGCTCACCGTCGTCACCTGGTCGCGGTGCTGGTCTAACCCCGTGGTCTCGATGTCGAAAAAGCAGGTCCGGTCGGGGAACGTCTGGTAGAGGCGCCAGCGCTCCCCGCTCGGGAAGGCGCTGTCGAAGAAGCCGACGTCCGCCGACGCGAGGCGGTCCCGCCCCTCGCCGATGAACGACTGGATGCGCTCGCCGCGCTTGCCGCCGACGACGCCCGGTTCGAAGTCGTCCCAGTGGGTGACGCCCTGCTCCCAGATGGACCGCTCGGTCTTCTCGCCGACGCCGTCCACTCCGATGAAGCTGTTCTCGACGCGCACGCTCTCCGGTACCAGCGGGCGCGTATGTAAACTCGTCGGTGGGCCGACTCCGCCGGCGCTACTTCCCGCACATGGGCAGGATCGACGCGTAGACCGACCGGTTCTCGAGGGGCACCACCAGCGTGCTGTCGCAGTGGGGACACGACGCGTGCGGGCGGTCGAAGGTCCGTTCACAGAGCGGGCAGACGTACCGCGTCCGGGGCGGGGTCGCTGTCGTCGACACACCTCGGCTTCGGTCGCCGCGGGCAACTCGTTCCTCGCTACGTGTATTCGCCTCGGGCGGCGCCGCCGCTATCTGTATACCACTGCCGGCACGCCCCGCCCGGTCGAAACGACGAAGCCGCCGGCCCGCCAACGGCGGGCATGACCGACTTCCTCGTCGCCACGTCGTCGGTCCACGTGACCGCGGCGGCGGCCGACTACCTGACAGCCCGTGCCGACCCGGCGACGGACGACGTCGTCGTCGTGGGCGTCCGTGACCCCGACGCCCCACAGCGTGACGCCGGCGACGCCGTCAACGTCGCCCGCTCGCGGCTCGCAGCGCTGGCGCCGACGACCGAGATCCGCGACGGCGATCCCGTGCCCGAGATACGCGCGGCTATCGAGGCCCACGACCCCGACGAGATTCTGCTCGGTGCCCACCGCGGGACCGCCGACAGCGAGGGCGTCGGGTCGACGGCGCGGGCGCTGCTCGTGGCGGCGGACCGGCCGGTCGTGGTCGTGCCGCTGCCGTCCCTCTAGAGCCACCCCCCGTCGGGGAACTCGAGGCCGAGCGAGACGTCCAGCGTCCCCTCGGCCAGGTCGGCCGCCGCCGGCGCGAGGTCGGTCTCCGGATCCAGCGACGTCGGTTGGAGCGGGTCACCTGTTGCGACCGGCAGGTCGTGGTCGGCGTCCGGGACCTCGACCGCGTCATCGGCGTCGGTCCGCGTCGCCACGACGGTATCGGCCGGGGCGCCCAGGTCCCGCAGGCGGCCCTGCTGTCGCGGGAACAGATCCGCGCCCCGACGCGTCGCCGGGACGATTAGCGCCCGCCGCGACGCCGCCGTGACGGCGGCGACGGCCTGGTTGGCCGCCACAGGCGGGACGTCCACCAGGACGTGGTCGGCCCGGTCCGTGAGGTCCGCGACCAGCGACTCGAAGCGCTGTGCGTGCTCCGGTGCCTTCGCGCGGGCCAGGCGCTCGAAGGACGCGTGTGCCGGCACGGCAAGCGTCTCCCCCGGCGTCTCGAACCCCAGGTCGTACAGCGCCTCCTCGACCGGCACCGCTCCGGTCGCGACCGCCGTCACATCGCCGTCGATGCGCCCCGAGACGTACGTCGAGAGCCCCTGTGTGGCGAACGCGGCGTCGACGACGGCAACCGTCCGGCCCGCCCGGGAGAGCGTCGCCGCCAGTTCGACCGCGACCGTCGTGGTGCCTGCACCGCCCGTCGCACCCACGAGTGCGAGTGTGGATACCCCCATGGGCGACGTGGGGACCGGCTTCCGACAAAAAGGTGCGGATTCTTTCGCGATAACCGACCCAGAATTTAGTGGCCCGCGATGGCGTCGGCGATGTCGTCGAGTGCCGCGTCGCTCAGGTCGGGTCGTTCGCTGACCAGCGCGTGGATGGGACGTCCGCCGTCATCCTCGAACCGCGGGACGATGTGGCCGTGGACGTGGGGACCTCCTGGCCCGCTGCCTCGCCGTTGTTGAACGCGACGGTGCTCGCGGATGCGTCGACGGCGTCCTCGACGGCCGGGGTCAGTTCGTGCACCGCAGCGAACACCGCGCTCCCGACGTCCGCGGGCAGGTCGTTCAACCGCTCGTGATGGGCCTTCGGGATGACGAGCGTGTGGCCCGGCGCCAGCGGGTTGGCATCGAGGAACGCCAGTACGTCGTCGTCCTCGTAGACGGTCCGGCTCGGGATGTCGCCAGCGACGATCTGGCAGAAGATGCAATCGTCCATGTGTGGGCGGTGGGGTGGCGCTCTCATCAAGGTTGGCCCCGGAACGTGAGGTGGTGCTTGGTTACGCGACCGCATCTGTATACAGCCAGAAAGCCCCCGCCGTCTCGACTCCCGGGACTCGCTGCGGTCCTCGTCGTTCGCGTCGCTCACTCCTGTGGTCCTTCCGTCGTCCGGGTTCGTCGAGACGGCGGCCTCTGCTCACGGGCACACAGTGCCCGTTCGCACGGCCCGAGGGACCGGAGGTCCCTCGCTGCCTTTCAGTCCCGCCCGTGGCGGCTGGTCGGTGGGCGACGGTCAGGCGGTTTCTGCCACCACGGCAGCGATTTCCTCGACGTATCCCTCGCGGGAAAATCCGAGCCGCGACAGCCAGACCTCCTGGTAACTGGGGTGCAAGAGCGGCACCACGGGGACGCCGAGCGCCTCGCTCCGCCGCGGCTCCAGCACGCCATCGAGGAACCCGTCCAGCGATTCGCCGTCGAGCGCGAGCACGGTTCGGGTGGCGTGTCTCCCGGTCGTGAGGACCGCTCGGGGTGCCACCGTCTCGACTTCCTCGACGAGATACGGCTGGCAGTTCGCCAGTTCCGCGTCGGTCGGGTCGCGGTTGCCCGGCGGATGGCACTTCACCGCGTTCGTTTAGTAGCACTCGTCGGGCCCGAACCCGGCGTCGTCGAGCACGCGGCGAATCTTTCGGCCCGACTGGCGGGAGGTGTAGGCCATCCCGGTCAGGTTGCCGCCGCGCCACCGGTCGGCCTCGGGGTCACCGGCGGCGGGCGCCTCCCCGACCACGACCACCTCGGCGTCGAGCGGGCCGTTCCCCCACGAGATACAGGTCCGGCTCTCCGAAAGTTCCGAACAACGCCGACAGTCGTCGGCGAGTGCGTTACGGTTGTCCCTCGCGGGAAGCTCCATCGAAGGGTCGCCTACTCGTCTGCCAGATGGCCGGGGTGCCACTCGCCGTCGAACTCGCGGTGGGTAAAGGGCAGCGCGTCCTCGCCGGCGTATGAGGCGACGAGCTGGCCGTCTCCCTCCAGGTAGTACTTGTAGGTCGTCAGCCCCTCCAGGCCGACCGGCCCGCGGGCGTGGATCTTGCCCGTCGAGATGCCGACCTCGGCACCGAGGCCGTAGCGGTAGCCGTCGGCGAAGCGCGTCGAGGCGTTGTGGAAGACGCTGGCGGCGTCGATGCCGGTCATGAACGCCTCGGCGTGGTCGGGATTCTCGGTGACGATGGACTCGGTGTGCTTCGAGCCGAAGGTGTTGGCGTGGTCGATGGCCTCGTAGACGTCCGAGACGACCTTGATCGAGAGTTCGAGGTCGCCGTACTCGGTCGCCCAGTCGTCGTCGGTCGCGGGGTCGACGTCGACCACCTCGCGGGTCGCCTCGTCGCCGCGGAGCGTGACGCCAGCGTCCTCGTAGCGCTCGACCATCTCGGGCAGGAACGCGTCGGCGACGGCCTCGTTCACCAGCAGCGTCTCGACGGCGTTACAGACCGCCGGGTACTGGACCTTCGCGTCGAAGGCGACGTCCGCGGCCATCTCGAGGTCGGCTTCGTCGTCGACGTAGACGTGACAGACCCCTTCGGTGTGACCCAGGACGGGGATCTGGGTGTTGTCCTGGATGTAGGAGACAAAGTCCGAGGAGCCCCGTGGCATCACGAGGTCCACCTTGTCGTCCATCTCGAGCAGCGCGTCGACCTCCTCGTGGGCCTCGATGAGCGTCGCCCAGCCGTCGGGGAGGTCTTCGGTGGCCTCGAGGATCGTCTCGTAGAGCACCCGATTCGATTCGCTGGCCTCGCTGCCGCCCTTGAGGATGACGGCGTTGCCCGACTTCAGGGCGAGTGCGGCGATCTGGACCAGCGCGTCGGGCCGGGACTCGAAGATGGTCCCGACGACGCCGATCGGGACCGCGACCTTGTACAGCTCGAGGTCCTCGTCGAGTTCGCGGGCCGCGAGGGTCTTCCCGAGGGGGTCGTCCTGCTCGGCGACGGACTCGACCATCCCGGCGATGGACTCGAGTTTGCCCTCGTCGAGTTTGAGCCGGTCGACCAGCGCCTGGGTGTACTCGCCCTCGGCGAGCAGCTCCTCGGCGGCCGCGACGTCCGCGTCGTTGGCCGCGAGGATGGCCTCGCTGTTCTCGCGGAGGGCGTCGGCGATGGCCGCGAGCGCCGCGTCGCGCTCGTCGGCGTCGACGTTGGCGAGCCGTAGGGCTGCGGACTGTGCGGCCTCGACCTGCTGTTCGGTCGTCTCAGTCATCTGTGTCACCGTTTATCGGGACGAATATTGTGCCCACCGATTCGGCGTCGGCGACCTTCCGGAGCACGTCGGGCTCGGTCGACTCGGCAATGACCGCGGGGATGCCGTGTTCGCTGACGTCCCGCGCTCCGGAGACTTTCGTCTGGATGCCCCCGAACCCGCCCGTCGAGCTCGACGAGACGATGTGCTCTATCTCGTCGTAGTTCTCGCCGACCACCTCGATGCGCTCGGCGTCGGGGTTCTCCTTGGGGTTGTCCGTGTAGACGCCGCCGACGTCGGTCAGGGTCACCAGCAGGTCCACCTCGACGCCGATGGCGATGGAGGCCGAGATCATGTCGTTGTCGCCGATGCGAAGTTCCTCGGTCGCGACGGCGTCGTTCTCGTTGATGATGGGGACGATGCCCCAGTCCAGCAGCGTCTCGATGGTGTTGCGGAAGTTGGTGAACCGCTCGGGGTTGTCGAGGTCGTGTTCGGTGATGAGTATCTGGGCGACCTTGCGGTCGTAGCGGGCGAAACTCTCGGTGTAGCGGTGCATCAGGTGGCTCTGGCCGACCGTCGAGAGCGCCTGTGACTCCTCCAGGGTCCCGCTTTCGTGGCCGACCCGGCCGATGCCGGCCCCGACGGCCCCCGAGGAGACCAGCAGCACCTCCTTGCCCCGGGAGAGCAGGTCCTCGATGTCGTCGACGAGTTTGTCGAGTTTCGCGTCGTCTAAGTTCGAGTCCTCGTCGGTCAGTGAGTTCGTCCCGGCCTTGACGATGACCCGCTGGGCGTCGGCAGCGAGTCGACGCGCGTTCGACACCGTCGCGGCGTCGACGGCGTCAGTCATCGTCGAAGGCGGCCGCCAGCTCCTTCGACCGCCGCTCGGCCGCGGCGACGGCGTCTTTCAGGGCCTGGTCGGCGCCGCTGTCCCAGAGTACCTCCATGCCCTCGATGGTCGTCCCGTTGGGCGAGCAGACCGCGTCGATGAGTTCGTCGGCGGTGCGGTCGTCCTGCACGACGGTCTCGGCGGCGCCCTTGAACGTCTGGGCCGACAGCAGCTGGGCCTCCTCGTGGTCCATGCCGCCCGCGATGGCCGCCTCGGTCATGGCCTTGATGAAGTAGAAGACGAAGGCGGGGCCACTCCCGTTGACGGCGGTCGCGATGTCCATCTGTGCCTCCTCGACCTCGGCGAACTCGCCGACGTCGTCGAGCAGCTCGCGGACCTCGTCGGTCACGTCGCCCGTCGCGGCGGTCGCCATGTCGCGGGTCTCCGCCGCCAGGTTCGGCATGATGCGGACGACGGTGGCGTCGGTTCGCGGCTCGACGAAGTCCGTGGGGACGCCGGCGGCGATGGTGACCAGCGTCTGGTCCGCCGAGAGGTCGAGTCCGTCCAGCACCGCCTCCACGATGTCGGGCTTGACCGCGACGAACACCACGTCGGCCTCGCTCGCCCGCGAGAGGTCGTCGGTCGTCTCCTCGCAGTAGTCCGCGACGGCGGCCAGCGCGTCCGGATCGAGGTCGACGGCGATGACGGAGTGGCCGCCCGCCTTGTCGAGTCCCCTGACCAGGGCGCTGCCCATGTTTCCACAGCCGATGACACACGTACGTACCATGTTCTTACTCACCTTCAGGAGATGCAAAGACTAACTGTGTTTTCATCTCGCGCTCGGCGGCGGCACAAGACCTTTTTTCCGAGACGCCGACACCGACGACTGTATGCCCACCTTCGAGTACCGCGTTCTCGACGTCGACACGGGGCTGTTCGGTTCCAGCACCGTTCCCGAGGAGCAGCTGAACGAGCTGGGCGCCGACGGCTGGGAGGTCGTCGCACCGATAACCGAGAAGAGCGGTCAGACGGCCGCGCTCGTGCTCAAGCGCGAGGCGTAACCGCGCGCGTGATCGGCGTCTCTCGCCCCCGCCTGTCGGACTGCTCCCCGTCGGGATACCCCGAGACTGTCGTCGCCGGCTCTCCCCCGACTACTCGTAGCCGTTCCACTCTCTGAGCGCCTCGACGACGGGCATCTCGAGCCATTCGCCCCCCTCCAGGGCGGGTCGTCGCTCTCGACGTGGCCGTCCTCGGCGTCGTAGTGGACGAGGCCGGCGGCGGCGAGCCGTGGGAGGTCGACGTGGTGGAGCCGTATCTCGACCGCCCGCCACTCCGCCTGCGTGACGGCGTCGACCGGTCGCTCGGCCTCGCTGGCGACGACGTGGCGGGCCAGCGCCGTCCGGTGGATGCCACCGTCGCGCTCGCTCACGACGGCGAGGACCAGTCGACGGCGGTAACTGCCGAGGATGTCCCAGGCGTCACCCGTGGTCGCCCTGGGCGGTGGATGTCGAACAGTCATCGAGTGCACTGAGACGGCCGACCGGCATCAACCAACTACCGGAACTATCCGGCACCGGCTCACTCGCGGAGGCTCGACGGCAGGGAGAAGTACTCGTCGAGGACCTTCCCCGTGGCGACCCGGAGGTGCTGGTGGAGCGTCGAGGAGGCGATGTCGAGCGAGTCGGCAAGCTCCTCGCCCGTGGTCCGCCGGCGCGGCCAGTCGAAGTACCCCGAGCGGTACGCGGCCTCCAGGACGGTCCGCTGTCGCTCGGTCAACCCGTCGCTCCCGTCGGTGACCGACCAGGTCCTCGGCGTGGCTCGTTCTACCTCCCGCTTCGTCAGCAGGGTCACGTCGTGGCCGGCCTGCTTGACCTGGTCGAGGTACGCGCGCACGTCGGTGTCGAGCATGACGTCGACGGTGAACCGCCCGGTGCCGTGTTCGAACGTCGCTCCCCGGATTCGCCCGCCGGCGTCGAGGAGGGCGTCGACGACCGGCGCGTCGGTGACCCGGACTTCGAAGAGCCGCCGGGGCTCATCCGCGAGCGCTCGCACCGCGTCGACGCACTCGGTGTCGGCCGCGACCCCCTCGAACGTGTCGGTGTCGAGGGACCCGACGTCGACGTACAGGAGGTACCGACCGTCCGCGGCCGGGACCACGCTCTTTAAGCTGACCGGCCCGTCGAGGTGGGCGCTCATCGCGACGAGGGGTTCCGTGGCCGAGCGGACCCCGATGTCGAGCTCGAGGAAGACGCTCGCGTGGAGGAGTCGCTTCGTCTCGACGGCGTCGATGGCGGCCCCGAGTATCTGGCCGAGCTCGACGAACACCTCCAGCTCGCGGTCGCTGAACGCCTCGTCGTCCGTCGCGCCCACGGTCAGGACGCCCGAGACGAGGCCGTCGTAGAGAATGGGGATGGCACCGATCGCGCTGATGTCGTGTCCAGTCGTCGCCGCGCGGAGGGCCGCCGAGTGGCGCTCCGGGTCGGAGAGTCCGGTGACGACGGCGGCCTCACCCTCCATCGCGGCGGTGACGATGGCGGACTCGACGGTCTCCTCGCCCGCCGCACACACCGTCTCGAACGCGTCGACGGACAGCCCGGCGATGTGCTCGATGTCGACCGTCCCGTCGACGGCCACGTTGCAGGTGGCGGCGACCGGGTAGCTGTCCGACTCGGCGAAGACTCCACAGACGGCCGCCTCGATGGTCTCGCGGTCCGTCGCCGCGGCGACCACCTGGTTCGTCTCGCGGATGAGCTCGTTGATGCGGTTCAGCCGCTCGAGCTCGTTGCGCTGGGCCTCCAGTTCGCGTTCGGCCGCCTTGCGCTCGGTGATATCCCGCAGCGCCGAGATGTGCTGACCCGGGCGGACGTTCGCCGTCGCGGCGAAGTCGGCCATGCGCGTCTCGCCGTCCGGCTGGACGACCGGGAACTCGCCCTCCAGAGTTCCCTGCTCTAAGAACGCCGCCCAGGCGGCCTCGACGTCGTAGCCCGGGGGTGCGAACTCGGCGACGTTGTGGCCGACCAGCTCGTCCTCGTCGCGGCCGAACAGCTCACAGGCCGCCTCGTTGACCTCGAGGTAGGTCCCGTCGTCGTCGGCCAGAATCAGGGCGTCGAGCGTCCCCTCGAAGACCGCCCGGAACAGCGTCTCGCTTTCCTCCAGTTCCTGCTGGTACTGTTTCTGCTCGCTGATGTCCTCGAACGCCACGACGATACGCTCTACCCGTCCGTCGTCGGCTTTCACCGGCGTCGCGCTGACCGACACCCAGGTCCGCTCGCCCGCGGCGGTCCTGAGCTGCATCTCGGTCCCCATCGTCTGCTCGCCGGTCCGGCGGGCGACGTTGAACGGAAACTCCTCGTCGGGGAACGGCTGCCCGTCCGGTCCCATGGCGTCCCACATCTGTTCTTCGAGTGGCGTGCCGACCAGTTCCTCCCGGTCGATGTCGAGGATCTCCTCGGCGCGCTCGTTGAGTCTGACGAACGTCCCGTCGGGCTTGTGGACGGCGATGCCCACCGGGGTTGACTGCAGGAGCTGTTCGGTCAGGTCCCGTTCGTCTCTGAGCGCCTCCGTCCGTGCTTTCTTCTCGGTGATGTCCTGGACGTACATCGACAGGCCGGTCTCGGAGGGGAACGCGCGGATCTCGTACCAGCCCTCGGTGCGGGGCCACTGCCACTCCAGCGAGACGGGCTCGTTTGTCTCGATTGCCGCCTCGAAGGCCCGCTGGAGCTCGGACCCGGCCGTCGAGGGGAACCGCTCCCAGATGACGTCACCGAGCAGCTCCGACTCGGGGGTCCCGAGCAGCGCCTCGGCGGCGTCGTTGACGTACGTGTAGCGCCACTCGGTGTCCAGCGCGATGACGCCGTCGGTGACCCGCGAGAGCACTCGGTCGAGCGGGACCGACATCGCGTCGGTGCGGCGACAGTGATAGACGGTCCCTCCGTCGCCGTCGGCGAGCGTCGTCGCGGTCACGGCGAGGTCGTACTGGGCGCCGTCGGCGGCGGTGACGGTCACCTCGTGGGGGCCGTCCCGCTGAGTCGATCCCGTCCCGTCGTCGACCATCCCGAGGACCCGCCGGACGATCTCGTCCTCCGCGACCGGTTCCCGGGCGTCGTCGAAGACACGCGTCGCCTCCGGCGAGGTCCAGACGACGTCCCCCCGGCTGTCTGTCACGAGTACGCACGCCGGCGCGTCCGCGCCGCTTCGCACGTCGTCGCTGACCGCCCTGTCGCTATCCACGGTCGGCCCGCCCCCGCCGTGCTATCTCGCCGCTGTTCGTCCCTGGCTGTTCGACCCACATAATATCAATCTAGTAAACATACTCTACTGCTCACACCTAATAACCGTTGCCGCTGTGGGGCCGACGGCCGAGTCACCGCGTGACTAACCGATTGTCCTTTATTGCCGGCGCGGATTACCCCGGGTATGGAACGGTTCGCCGCGGTCGACGACCAGTACGACCCCGAGGACGTCGAGAACGGCGTCTTCGAGTACTGGGACGACGTCGACGCCTACGAGCAGACGAAAGCCCACCGAGAGGACGGGGAGACGTACTTCTTCGTCGACGGGCCGCCCTACACCTCCGGGGCCGCCCACATGGGGACGACGTGGAACAAGACGCTGAAGGACCTCTACATCCGCTACCTGCGGATGCGGGGCTACGACGTGACCGACCGGCCGGGCTACGACATGCACGGCCTGCCAATCGAGACCAAGGTCGAGGAGCGCCTGGACTTCGAGAACAAGAAGGACATCGAGGCCTTCGGCGAGGAGAACTTCATCGACGAGTGCAAGGCCTTCGCCGAGGAGCAACTCGAGGGCCTCCAGAGCGACTTCCAGGACTTCGGGGTCTGGATGGACTGGGACGACCCCTACAAGACAGTGAATCCGGAGTACATGGAGGCCGCCTGGTGGGGCTTCCAGCGCGCTCACGAGCGCGGCCTGGTCGAGCAGGGGATGCGCTCGATCAATCAATGTCCCCGGTGTGAGACAGCCATCGCCAACAACGAGGTCGAACGCTCGGAGGTCGGCAAGCCGTCTATCTACGTCAAGTTCCCGCTGCGCGAGGCCGACCGGCGGGAGGCCTCGGACGGAGCGAGCGACGAAGCCGCGAGCAGCGAGGCGTACCTCGTCATCTGGACCACCACGCCGTGGACCATCCCCGCCAACACCTTCGTCGCCGTCGACGGCGACGTGACCTACCAGGGCGTCCGCGCCCAGAAGGACGGCGAGGAAGAGGTGCTGTACGTCGCCGAACCGCGCGTCGAGGAGGTTCTCAAGACGGGGCGGTACGAGGACTACGAGGTCGTCGACGAAGTGACCGGCGAGGAGATGACTGGATGGAAATACGACCACCCGCTGGCCGACGAAGTCCCGGACCACGCCAGCGGCGAGGGGGCGCTGCAGGTCTACACCGCCGACTACGTCGACGCCGAGGACCAGACCGGCCTCGTCCACTCCGCACCCGGCCACGGTGAGGAGGACTTCGAGCGCGGCCAGGAACTCGGCCTCGAGATCTTCTGTCCGGTCGGCAGCGACGGCGTCTACACCGAACAGGCTGGTGCCTACGAGGGCACGTTCGTCCGGGACGCCAACGACGACGTCATCGCCGACCTCGATTCGAAGGGGTACCTGCTGGCCAGCGAGTCGGGCTACACCGTCAACGAGGGCCACTGCTGGCGCTGTGACACGGGCATCGTCCGCATCGTCACCGACCAGTGGTTCATCACGGTCACCGACATCAAAGACGAACTGCTGGCGAACATCGAGGACAGCGAGTGGTATCCGCAGTGGGCCCGGGACAACCGCTTCCGTGACTTCGTCGAGGACGCCCCCGACTGGAACGTCTCGCGCCAGCGCTACTGGGGGATTCCGATCCCCATCTGGCTTCCAGAGGACTGGTCGGGCGACATGGACGACGCTATCGTCGTCGGCGACCGCGAGGAACTCGCCGAGCGCGTCGACCAGGACGTCGACCCCGAGAGCGTCGACCTCCACAAGGGCACGGTCGACGACCTAACCATCACCGAGGACGGCACGACCTACACGCGCGTCCCCGACGTCTTCGACGTCTGGCTCGACTCGTCGGTGGCGACGTGGGGCACGCTCGACTATCCCCAGGAGGCCGAGGCGTTCGAGGAACTGTGGCCCGCCGACCTCATCATGGAGGCCCACGACCAGACCCGCGGGTGGTTCTGGTCGCAACTGGGCATGAGCACCGCCGCGATGGGCGAGATTCCCTACAAGCAGGTGTTGATGCACGGCTACGCCAACATGCCCGACGGCCGGGGGATGTCAAAGTCCAAGGGCATCCTCGTCGACCCTCACGAGGTCATCGAGAAGCACGGCCGGGACCCGATGCGGCTGTTCCTGCTCTCGGTCAGCGCCCAGGGGCAGGACATGAACTTCTCCTGGGAGGAGACTCAGGAGATGCAGCGCCGGCTCAACATCCTCTGGAACGTCGCGCGCTTCTGCCGTACATGCGCGCCGACGACTTCGACCCCGAAGCGACCACGCTCGCGGACGTCCGCGACGACCTCGAACTCGCTGACGAGTGGGTCCTCTCCCGCCTCCAGAGCGTCGAACAGGCGATGACCGAGCACATGGACGACTTCGAGAACGACAAGGCTGCCGGCGAACTGCTGGAGTTCGTCGTCGAGGACGTCTCACGGTTCTACATCCAGGTCGTCCGCGAGCGGATGTGGGAAGAGGAGGACAGCGACTCGAAACTGGCCGCCTACGCCACGCTCTACCGCGTCCTCGAGGAGGTCGCCGCCCTGT
The DNA here is from genome assembly GCF_029338315.1 of Haloarcula regularis. GTDB lineage: Archaea > Halobacteriota > Halobacteria > Halobacteriales > Haloarculaceae > Haloarcula > Haloarcula regularis. The sequence goes on along the minus strand of NZ_CP119794.1, from coordinate 2,132,745 downwards.
TCGCACCGTTCACGCCGTTCGTCGCCGAGGAGGTCTACGGCGCGCTCACCGGGGCGTCGGGCCATCCGACGGTCCACATGTGCGACTGGCCCGAGGCCGACGCGGACCTGCGCGACCCGCAGCTGGAGGAGGAGATCGAGGTCGTCCGCGAGGTCGAGGAGGCGGGGTCCAACGCCCGCCAGCAGGCCGAGCGCAAACTGCGCTGGCCGGTCACCCGCGTCGTCGTCGACGTCGACAGCGAGGCCGTCGCCGACGCGGTTCGTGCCCAGGAAGGTATCATCGGCGAGCGCCTCAACGCCCGCGCGGTCGAGGTCGTCGGCCCCGACGAGACGTGGGGGGAACTCCACTACTCCGCCGAGGCCGACATGAGCGAACTCGGCCCGGCCTTCGGCGACGACGCCGGCCGCGTGATGCAGGCGTTCAACGAGGCCCGCATCGACGACCCGTCGATCGATGCCCTCGAAGGTTCTGTCGAGGCGACCCTTGGCGAGCCCGTCGAGTTGACCGACGAAATGGTGACCTTCCGCCGGGAGACCCCCGACGGCGTCACCGGCACCGAGTTCAGCGCGCTGGACGGCGGCGGCGTCGTCTACGTCGACACCGCGCTCACCGAGGACATCGAGAGCGAGGGCTACGCCCGCGAGGTCATCCGCCGCGTCCAGGAGATGCGCAAGGACCTCGACCTGGAGATCGAGGCGCGCATCGCCGTCGACCTCGACGTTTCGGACGACCGCGTGGCTGACCTCGTTCGCGCCCACGAGGACCTCATCATGGAGGAGGTTCGTGCCGACGAGTTCCGTACCATCGAGGATGGTCATCGTAAGACCTGGGAAGTCGAAGAAACCGAGATGGAGATTGCCATCAGCCCGGTGTCGACGGCCGAAGCGTCGGACTGAGCGCGGCGCGAGCAGTGGTTCGACCGGGCACGTCCGGGAACAATATGTGCTGTGACCGGCACGTTTTCTGTGACTACTGTTAGGTGGTCACAGAGCGTAGGGACACCTCAGCGCTCGCTCGCGCTGACTCGTTGTGCGGAGCGACACGTCGCAGAGAGCGTCCAGGAGGAGCCAATGGCATCAGCACCAACACTCACAGACAACAAGCGGATCGCGCGACAGATTCCCGAGGCCGTCGCGACGGCGGGCGACCTCGACCTCATCGACACCATCTGCGCCGTGGATCTCGCCGACCACAGTCCGCTCGGGGAGATAGAGAGTCGGGCGGAGTTCCGTGAACAGATGGAGTCCATCCGCGGGGCGTTCAGCGACTTCTCGGCGACCGTCGACGACGTCGTCGCCGAAGGGGACACCGTAGCGATGCGCGTGACGTTACGCGGGACCCACGACGGGCCGTTCATGGGCATCGAACCGACCGGGAACGAATTCGAGGTCTCGAACATGGTCTTTACCCGCATCGAGGACGGGAAGATCGCGGAGCGGTGGGTCCTGCCGGACATGCTCGGCATGTTGCAGCAGGTGGGCGCCGTCGACATGCCCGAGCGGTAACCGACCCGGAACAGCGGTTCCGACAGCGGGCCGACCGTGGGCCTCGCTGTCCCACCTCCGACGATTCGAAACACGTTATAGAGGGTCTCTCTTTGCCCGAGACAGTGACCACCTCCCGCGAACTCTACGCCCTGTATCTCACCCGGTTCGCCAACGCCTTCGGCTTCGTGACGCTGCTGACGCTCCTGCCGACGTACATCGACCTGCTGGACCCACAGGGGTTCGTCCTGGGGATGTTCGCCACCGGACTGACGCTGGCACAGACCGGGGCCGTCGTCCCCGTCTCGTATCTCGGTGACCGGTTCGACAAGCGACTGCTCTTGCTCGGCGGCCTCGGCCTCGCCACTGTCGTCTACGGGCTCTTCCCGCTCGTGGGCTCGAGCTGGGAGTTCGTCTTCGTCCGCGGCCTCCAGGGGGTCGCGTTCACCGTCGCCAGCCTGCTCAGCCTGGCGCTGGTGGGGCAACTCGCCCGCGAGACCGAACGGGGTACAACAATCGGCACGGCGAACGCCTGGCGGTTCGCGGCGGCCATCGGCGGGTCGCTCTCGGCGGGCCTGCTGTACGACCAGTTCGGCTTCGACGCCGTCTTCGGGCTGCTCGTGGTCATCACTGCCGGCGCCTTCCTCGCCGTCTGGCGGTGGGTCGGCCCCGACGAGACCACCACCGAGGGCTTTGCCTTCGCCGACCTGGCGATGAACCGCCGCATCCTCACCATCACGAGTTTCCGCGCCCAGTACGCCGTCGCGGTGACGCTCGTCCGGACCTGGGTCCCCATCTTCGCCGGCGTCGCCGCCGCCCGGGGCGGTCTGGGATTCAACGCCGCCGTCAACGGGGCGACGGCCGTCGCCGTCGTGCTGGCCGCCGAGAAGTTCACCAACATGCTCGCCCAGCCCTACATGGGCGGCCTCTCGGACCGCTTCGGCCGCGCGCGGTTCGTCTTCGCCGGCGGCCTCTGTTACGGCGTCGTCGCGCTCGTGGTCCCCTTTACGCCCGCAATCGGAACCGCGTTGAACCTCCCCGCGACGTTCCCCTTCTTCGGGACGCTCACGGCCGCCTTCCTGCCGCTGGTGGCGCTGAACGCCCTGCTCGGCGTCGCCGACTCCATCCGCGAGCCGGCCAGCATGGCGCTCTTTGCCGACGAGGGGACCGGCAACGGCGTCGCCTCCAGCTTCGGCGTTCGGTCGCTGGTCTGGCGGCCCGGGTCGGTGCTCGCGCCGCTGGCCGGCGGCTGGCTCACGACGAACGTCGGCATGGAGTGGGTGTTCTACCTCGGCGCGGCGGCGGCGTTCACCGGTGTCGCGGCCTTCCTGGGCATCCTGACCTACCAGCACGGGCGGACCGGGCTGGCCCAGTGGTGACTACAGTTCCTCGGCGACGACCGGCGCGGCGCTGACCGCGCTCGCGGCCCGCTCCAGCGTGTCGGTGCCGACGACGGCCTCGACGCCAGCCACCGAGAGTTTCGTCAGCGCGTTGCTCGTCAGCATCGGGTGGACGCAGGTGACGTAGACGCGCTGGGCGTCCCGCTCGTTCAGCACGGCCACCGATTCGCTCATCGTCGACCCGGTGGCGATGATGTCGTCGACCAGCACGACGTCCCGGCCCTCGACCGGCGCGTCGCTCGGCCGGATCTCGATGTCGCCGGTGTCGTAGTCACGGTCCTTCTCGAAGTAGTCCGTCTCCCCCTCGCCGTAGGCGTCCCGTACCGTCACGGCGAGATCGATCGCGCCCGAATCCGGCGAGAGGAACAGGGGGTCCTCGAGCGTCTCGGGCAGCGGGTCGGCCAGCACGCTCGCGGCGTCGACGTGGGTGGCCGGCACGTCGAAGAAGTCACAGACTGCGGGTTCGTGGGGGTTGACCGTGATCACGCGGTCGGTCCCCGACGAGATGGCCCGTGCCATCGCCCGCGAGGAGACCGGTTCGCCCGTCCGGAACGCCTCGTCCTGGCGGGCATAGCCCATGTACGGCAGGACGGTGACCACCTCGCTCGCACCGGCCTCCCGGACCGCGTCCTGCAACTGCAGTACCTGGACGTGCGCGTCGCTGTTGACCGTGGAGGCGACGACGACCGCACGCTCGCCCGCCACGGTCTCGGGCACCCGGACGACGTGCTCGCCGTCGGCGAACCGGTCGTACTCCACTCGTCCCAGCCGCTCGCCGGTGGCGTCGGCCAGCGCCGCCGCGAACGCCTGTGTCTCCGCGCCGGGGATAATCATGTGCGATGGGTCTCCGGCCGGGCTAAACCACTTTTCGATTCGAGCGTTCTCCGCTGCTGTAGCCTTCGGCACCACGCCAAGAGGAACGGCCTTTAGGATCGCGTGCCAATCTCTCCCATGGACCCCGACGCGATCTTCGAACGGGCCGAGCTGCTGCACCGACCCGGCGACCCACTCCCCGGCGGCGCGGAGGGGATGACGTGGGTCGCCGTCGACCCCGAGACGGACTGTCGCGGCGTCGGCGAGTTCGAGAAGGCGGCCCGCACGAACCTCGTCTACGCGGTGCAGGCGTACCACGACGACCCGGAGTCGACCGTCCCGTTCCTGAGCGCCGGGAAGGGCCAGACCCACGAGATGCAGTGGCACGGAACCGAGCGCACGTCGCTCGCCGAGCACCTCCAGGACCGGCTCCCGTTCTGACCGCTGCGACTCGCCCGTGACCGACGTACGCCCGAGTCACTCGAGCGCCTGTGCGTAGTCGACCTGCTTGGGCTGGAAGCCGGCGTCGCGGTAGAACCGACGTGCCGCCTCGTTGCCCCACTCACAGGAGACCTTGAGGTGGTCACAGCCTCGCTCTCGGGCCAGTTCCCGCACCCGTTCGACGACGGCCGTGCCGTGGCCCCGGTTCCGATCGCCCTCGTCGATAGCGAGGTTCACGATGCGGATGTATCGCGAGTACGCTCGCGAGGGGTGGCGTCCCTCACGGAGCGTCAGGAAGCCGACGGTCTCGCCGTCGTGGACGACGAGGTAGTCGGTGGTCTCCTCGTCGTCGAGGTGCGCGCGGAAGGCGTCGGCGACGTCGCCCGTCTCGACAGGGGCGAGTTCGTTCAGGTCGGAATACGCCGTCATCGACTCCGCCAGCGCGTACCAGCGCTCGGCGAGCGCGTCGAGGTCGTCCGCCGTGGCTTCGACGAGTTCCATGCCGATGTCTCCTCGGGCCTCGCTCTTGACGGTTTACCACGTGTGTCGTTCGGTATCGTCGATCTCCGGACACGCGCCCGCGCTACACGGTCAGGACAGGGGTCTGTCTGAGTGGGTACTTGGTCAGCGTACCCACCGCGAGCACGTCGGTGGCTGTGACCGGGGCCGGGCCGCGTCTTCAGGCCACCGCGACGCCGACGACCTCGGGCACACCGAGCGCCCGCTGTCGCCACCCACCGCGCCCGTCCGCGGTCGCCTCGGGGTTCGTCTCGACGAGGAAGGTCCCGTCCTCGGTGACGGCGTAGGTGTCCGTGCCGTGGACCACGTCGACCACGCGCTCGTCGACCGGGAGCGCACACCGTTCCCACGCGCCGTCGACCAGTTCGAACAGGCCGTCGTCGGCCGCGGCGTGGACGCGCTCGCCGTCGCTGGCGACCGCCCGGTGACCTCCCGTCCGGACCTCGGTCCACGCATCGCCGTCCCGTTCGTAGAGGCCCGCCGTCGTCGCCGCGTAGCCGGGGGCCACGTCGGTCACGTCCGCGAGGCCGAGGCGGTCGAGGCTGGGCAGGGCGTAGACGCCGCCGTCGGCCCCGAGCAGGCCGTCGTCGATGGCCCGGACGTCCGCGACGGTCCCGAGCGTCGTCCACTCGCCGTCGGCGTAGCGGGCCACCCTGTCCACCCCAGCGGCCAGCAGTCCCGACCCGTCGTACCCCACGGCCGTCGCGGGCTCGAAGTCGGTGGGCGCGAACCCGTCGTCGGCCAGGACGAGCACGTCCTCGTCGGTGGCGACGGCTATCTCGCCGCTGGCGCCCGCGACGTCGCGGGCCGCACACCGTTTCGCGAGACTGAACCGGCCGACCTGGCCGCCGGCTGTCTCGACGCGGGTCACGCCCAGGCCCGAGGCGACGTAGGCGTGGGTCTCCGGGCGCTTCTCGCCGTACATGCGCTTCTCGGAGAGGGCGATGTCGTCGTCGCTCATATCGCTTCCTTGTACGCCTCCAGGGCCTCGTCGATATCCTCCTCGGTGTGGGCGTCACAGACGAACTGGGACTCGAACTGGTTGGCGGTGAGGAACACGCCCCGGTCTTTCATCGCCGGCCAGAACAGGCGCTCCCAGCGCTCGGTCTCGGCCCGCTTGATGTCCGCGCCGGTCTTCGGACAGTGCTCGAAGCGGGGACAGGCCTCGCGTTGGGTACACCCGGCCTCGCAGTGCCCCTCGAAGGTGTCAGGGGCGTCGCGGGTGAACACGAGTTTGAACATCGAGTCGGTGCCGACGACGGTGTACTCGGGGGCGCGGTCCTCGACGAGGTCCTGTAAGCCCGAGCGGATGCGCTCGCCCAGCGCGTTGACGTGGTCGTAGACGTCGTTCTCGGCGGCGTACCGAAGCGTCTCCAGCCCGGCGGCCATCGTCACCGGATGACCGGAAAAGGTGCCAGACTGGAAGACCTCGCCCGCGGGCGTGAACTGCTCGACGATCTCGCTCTTGCCGCCGATGGCGCCCACCGGGAAGCCGCCGCCGACGATCTTCCCGAACGTCGTGATGTCCGGGTCGACGTCGAACTTGCCCTGGGCACACTGGAGGCCGCCGACGCGGAAGCCCGTGATGACCTCGTCGAAGATCAGCAGCGACCCGTAGTCGTCACAGAGCTCGCGCAGCGTGTCGTGGTAGCCCTCGATCGGGTGGACGATGCCGTAGTTCCCGAGGATGGGTTCGGTGAGGACGGCGGCGATGTCCTCGCCGTGGTCCTCGAACACCTCGCGGGCGGCCTGCGGGTCGTTGAACGGTACCGTCAGCGTGTGCTCGGCGAAGCTCTCGGGGATACCCGGACTCGAAGGGGCCGTGTGGTCGCCCTCGCCCTCGACCAGCGTCGACTCCTGGGCGCCGTGGTAGCCGCCCTGCATCACGACGATCTTGTCGCGGCCGGTGTACCCGCGGGCCAGGCGCACGGCCGAGACGGTCGCCTCGGTCCCGCTGTTGACGAACCGGACCATCTCGACGCTCGGGACGTGCCGGGTGACGAACTCCGCGAGTTCGACCTCCACCTCGGTGGGCGCGCCGTACATCGGCCCCTCGGCGGCCCGTTGCTGGACGGCCGACTGGACCCGCTCGGGCAGGTCGTGACCCAGGAGGAGCGGGCCATAGCCCATCACGAAGTCGATGTAGCGGTTCCCGTCGGCGTCGACGACGTGGCCGCCGTCGCCCGACTGGACGAAGAAGGGGTACGGGCGGACGGCCCGCACTGAGGAGTTGACCCCGCCCGGCATGACCGACAGCGCCCGGTCGTACAGCGTCCGCGACTGCTCGTGGTTCATACCACGGCGTTCGACCGGTCGGAGAAAGAATCTGTTGCTCGCCGCCGGCCGGTCGGTACCCGGACACGGTGCCGTGGTAGGTCCGATTGCTCTCGGTGACGACGACGCGTACAGAACACGTGGTGCTCGTCTCGGGCCCGCTCACGCGGTGCGGCGACCCGGTGTCAGCCGCCCGATTCCTCGACCGGGAACTGCTCGTACTCACGGACGGCGTTGAGCACGACCGACGTCGACGCCGACCGTATCTCGTCGTCGGTGAGCAGGTCCTTGATGGCGGCGTTCAACGACGCGGTGTCCTCGAACTTACCGATGGCCACGATGTCGTGGCTGCCGGTCACCTCGTACACTGCGATCATGTTCGGCGTGTCTCGAAGCCGTTCTGTCACCGGCCTGAGTCCCGTGCCCTCCACCGAGAGCTGGAACACGGCGGTGACCTCGTACCCGAGCGACCCGTAGTCGACCTGGGGCGTGTACCCTTCGATGACACCGGACTCGACCAGTTCGTCCATCCGTCGTGAGACGGTCGTCGCCGCGACGCCTGTCTCGGTGGCGACGTCGCGGGCGCTGGCCCGGCCGTCCCGGAGGAGTGCGTTGACGACCTGTCTGTCGATGTCGTCGACCATCGCCCGCGCTCAGACAGCCTCTGGGCCGCTCTTGCCGGTGCGGACCTGGTAGGCGTCATCGACGGGGAGGACGAAGATCTTGCCGTCGCCTTTCTCGCCCGTGTGGGCGCCCTCGGCGATGGCCTCGACGACGTCCTCCGCGGGGATGTCCGCGACGACGGTCTCGATCTTGACCTTCTGGTGGAGGTCGACGACGTACTCCTCGCCGCGCCACTGCCCTTTCTTTGCGGGCTGTGAGCCGCGGCCCGAGACGTTCGTGACCGTCAGCGAGGGGGCGCCGACTTCGGCCAGCGCCTGTTTGACGTCGCTGAGTTTGTCCGGGCGAACCATCGCAACCACCATCTTGATCTCGGTTTCGTCAGTCATCTTTGGACCCTCCGTCCGTCCGCACGGTCTCGTTTACCATACCACCGTCGGCGACGACGCTGTCGCCGGAGCCGAACTCGGGGTAGGTCTCGACGCCGTGTTCGCTGACGTCGAGGCCCTCCTGCTCGTGTTCGGGGGTGACGCGGGACTGGCCGACCGCCTTGAGGACGTACCAGACCAGCGCGGTTGCGCCGATGGTCCAGATGCTGATGGCGGCGACGCCGATGACCTGCGCGATGAACGCGTTGAGCACCGAGTCGACCACGCCGGGCGCGGCGACGAACGGGAACAGGAGCGTCCCCAGGACGCCGGCGCTCCCGTGGACCGGGAAGACCGCACAGACGTCGTCGATCTTCAGGCGCTTCTCGACGAACTCGAAGACCATCGGGAGCTGGGCTCCGGCGAGGCCGCCGACCACGAACGCACCCCACCACGCGGTGGTGTCCGGAATCGCGGTGATGCCGACCAGGCCGGCCAGCAGGCCGTTGGCGACGTAGAGCGTGTCGACCTTACCGGTCTTGGACCAGGCGACGAGCCCGGCGCCCATCGCACCGGCGGCCATCGCGATGGTCGTCGTCATGGCGACGCGACCGACCGTCGCGAAGGCACCGAGCTCGATGCCGCCGTCGGTGAAGACGAAGACGCTCGCGGCCGTGCCGACGTTGAAGCCGTACCAGCCAAAGGCGAGGATCAGCGTCCCCAGGACGGCGAAGGTCAGCGAGTGACCGGGGATGACGTTCGCGCTGCCGTCCTCGTTGTACCGGCCCATGCGCGGACCGAGGACGTACGCTGCGGTGAGGCCGGCGATGCCGCCCATCCCGTGGACGATCATACCCCCCGCGAAGTCGTGGAAGGCGGCGCCGCCGAAGCTGATGTAGCCGCCGGCCCAGGTGATGCCGGTCACGACCGGGTAGATGACCGCGGCGAGCAGGAACGTGTAGGCCACGTACGCGCGGAGTTTCGCGCGGCCGGCCACGGCCCCGGAGACGATGGTAGCCGCCGTCATCGCGAAGACGGCACCGAACAGCCAGCCGACCCAGTCGTTCGGGTTCTCGGCGACGAAGGCCGGCGAGAAGCCGCCCCCGCCGACGAGCGACGAGATGCCAGCCCCGATGACGAAGAACACCGACACCCCGACCGACCAGGTCAGGAGGTTCTTCGTGAGCTGGTTTGCGACGTTCTTCGAGCGCACCTGACCGGCCTCGAGCATCGCGAAGCCAGCGTGCATGAAGAAGATCAGGAACGTTACGACGAGTACCCACAGGAGGTTGACCCCCGTGACTATCGTTTCGAGCGTTTCCGGCGTTGCTTGGAGTGGTGATAGTACCATTGTTTGTTTCGGTTTCCGTTTTTATTGCGTTTGAATGTCCAACTTTATCGTCTCGAGTGCCAACTTCGTCAAGTCGTTCACGGAAAAATCTCTCCACCGTTCCCTACATAAAGATTTGCTTTAGAGACTCGCCGATTGGGGGGTGTTCGGTAGACGACTGTCCAAATTAGGGTATGATATTATGGATATAAGGTTGTTCTCCGTCAAGAAAGACCGCACCTGACCACCCGGATTTTGGACGAACGTCGACCGCGTATTCCCGCGCTGTGGGTCGCGAGGGCCGATTTCGCTCGCGCGCACCCCCGACCGGCAAGATTGTCGCTGCCGGCAGAATTATGGGGGCGGCTGTAATTCGATAAACTGATCGGAATGGGTCGAGAAATGAAAACTTCATGTAGTATATTCCCTATATCGAACCACTTGTTGGGCAAAATTGCCGAAAATACGGAAAAATGACGATACAAAACTCCGGGACGAAGCGGGCGCCGGACGGGTCCGCAACCGACGAGCGAACCGTCGCGAACGCACAGGGAGCGCTTGAGGTCGTCCAGGTCGCCGCGAACGACGTCGACGACCAGCTCGCGGCCATCGACGACCGGGCGAGCGCGCAGGCGTCGGACGCGCAGTGGGTCGTCGAGGAGATGTCGGCGCTCTCGGCGACCATCGAAGAGATCGCCGCCACGACCGCCGAGGTCAGCGAGCAGAGCGACCGGGCGGCTGCCGAGGCAAGCGAGGGACGTGCGGCCGCCCGTGGGGCCATCGAGACGATGGACGAGGTCCGCGAGGTCGGCGAGGCGGTTCTCTCCGAGGTCGACGCGCTGCGCGACCGAATCGACCGCATCGCAGCGGCGCTCGGGGGCATCGACCGCATCGCCGACCAGACGAACATGCTGGCGCTGAACGCCTCTATCGAGGCCGCACGCGCCGGCGGCGAGAGCGACGGGTTCGCGGTCGTCGCCGACGAGATAAAACAACTCGCCGAGGAGTCACAGGCCCAGGCCGACGACATCGACACCGCGCTGTCGGCTGTCCGGACGGCGACCGAAGACACCGTCGAGCAACTGGAGGCCGCCGTCGCCGCCATCGACGACGGGGCCGATCAGGTCGAGACCGCCATGACGAGTCTGGACAGCCTCGCCGACACCGTCGCCGAGACCGCCGACGGCGTCACGTCGGTCTCGGACGCGACCGACGAACAGGCGAGCACCAGCGAGGCCGTCGCGGAGCGCTGCGAGACGCTCGCCCAGCGGGCGACCGCAATCGAGGGGGATCTCTCGCGCATCCGCTCGGCCCGGACCGAACAGACCGCGATGTTCGGTGAGATAGACGACGTGCTCGCGGCGGCCGACGCCGACCGCCGCGACCGACTGGCCGACGCCGACCGCCGCGACCGACTGGCCGACGCCCCGACGCTCGGCACCGGTATCGACGGCCTCGATGACCTCTGTGGCGGCGGCCTCGTCGTCGGCGGCCAGGCCGTCGTCCGCTACACCGAGAGCGCCCCGGTCGACGCGTTCCTCGCACAGGTGTGTGCGAACGCGGTTGCGACCGGTCGGGCCGTCTCGCTGACGCCGACGCCGACCCTCGAGCGCGAGACGCTCGCGGCGGCCTTCGACGCGGCGGACGTCGGCCTCGACCGAGCGCTGGCGACGGACCGACTGTTCGTCCTCGACGCCTTCGACGCCTGGGACCACGGTCGGAACGTCTTCGACCTGGGACGGACCTCGCTGTCGGCGGCCAACGAGACGACCGCCGAGCGGCGTGACGCCCCCCTGCTGGTGGTCGGCAACGTCGCCGGCGAGGTCGCGACCGTCGGCGAACAGGCCGCCCGCGAGGCGCGCTACGAGAACGACGACGGCGTCTTCGAACCCGCCGACACCGTCCTGAACGTCGTCGCCGACGGCGAAGTCCCGGAGACGCTGGCGGTCTTTTACGCCGGCGCGGCCGACCAGGACCTCCTGCTCGGGACGAACGAAGAAGGGCCGTACGTGGCGGTTCGGGCGTCACCGTCGGGCCGGCCCGGTGTCGAGCGGCCGGTGACGGTCCGCCAGCGGCCGCCGTTCCTCCGCGTGGGTCCCCACTAATGTTCGGCCTCGACGAGGTCGGTCGCGTGACGTTCGCGACCGAGGCGTTCGCGTCGGAGCTCTCGCGCCGACCCGAATCGGTCCGGGGGGCCACACTCGAGTCGCTCCTCACGGCGGCGGACGCGCGGCGGGTCCAGACGGCCGCCGAGGCCGTCCGCGGGAGCGACGAGGGGGCCACGCGCCGGTGTCACGTCGCCGTCGTCGACGACGGCGAACACGTCCCCGCGACGGTCGAACTCACGGCATCCGGTGGCGACCGCGTGGTGGGCAGCGTCCACGTCTCCTCGCCCAACGAGCGGTTCCGCAACCTGTTCGACCTGATCCACGACGCCGTCGTCCGGTTCGAGATGATCGATACGGAGCCGGTCGTCCGGGCCGTCAACCCCGCCTTCGAGGAGACGTTCGGCTACGGCGCCACAGAGGTCGTCGGCGAGTCGCTCAACGACTTCATCGTCCCCGCGGGCCAGGCAAGCGAGGCGGCGGACTTAGACGAACGGACCGCCCGGGGCAAGGTCAACTACGCCACCGTCTCGCGCGAGACGGCCGACGGCCCCCGAGAGTTCATCTACCGGGGCCTGCCCTACGAGACCGACGACGGCCGGCGGTTCGGCTTCGCCATCTACACCGACGTCACCGAGAGCCGGCGGCGGAAACGCCAGTTGCACGTCCTCCACCGCGTGTTGCGCCACAACCTCCGGAACGAGCTCTCCGTGGTGTTCGGGATGGCCGAGCACGCACAGCGGACGGCCGCCGACCCGGACGTCGGCGCGGCCCTCGACAGGATCCTCGCGGCGGCGGACCGCCTCGCCTCCGTCAGCGAACAGGCCCGCGAGGTCGAGACCGCGCTGGACGGCGTCTCGAACCGGCCCGTCGACGCGGCGGCGCTTTCCCGGATGGTCGCCGACGACTACCGCGACGACGCGCCGGTCGAGACGGCCATCCCGGACACGGCGCCGGTCACGGGAAGTACGACCCTCTACACCGCGCTCGACAACCTCGTCGAGAACGCCGTCGAGCACACGCCGCCGGGGACGCCCGTTCGGATCGGCGTCGACGTCGCCGGCGAGGAGACGGTCATCCGCGTCGCGGACGCCGGCGACGGCATCCCGGCCATTGAGCGGGCCGCCGTCTTCGATGACGCCGACATCACCTCGCTGCAACACGGGAGCGGACTGGGCATCTGGCTGGCCCGCTGGGTCGCCGAGACGGCCGGCGGCGACATACGGTACGACCGCAGCGACGGCTGGACGACCGTCTCGCTGGGACTGCGCACCTCCGAGGCTGACGACGTGTTCGTCCCGGACGTCGAGCGGTCGGCCGCGGGCGCCCGGTCTGCCGAGCAGTGACCCCGCTCAGAGGCGGTCGGCGACGTCCTCGGCGAAGTAGGTGAGAATCAGGTCGGCGCCGGCCCGCTTTATCGAGAGCAGCGACTCGTAGGCCACCGCCTCCAAGTTCAGCCACCCCTTCTCGGCGGCGGCGTGCAACATCGCGTACTCCCCGGAGACGTTGTAGGCGGCGACGGGGTGGTCGTGGTCCTCGCGGACCTGCCGGACGACATCGAGGTACGGCAGCGCCGGCTTGACCATCAGCACGTCCGCGCCCTGCTCGACGTCCAAGTCGACCTCCCGGCGGGCCTCGCGTGCGTTCGCCGGATCCATCTGGTAGTGGCGACGGTCGCCGAAGGCCGGCGCGCCGTCCGCCGCGTCGCGGAAGGGCCCGTAGAACGCCGACTCGTACTTCGCGGCGTAGCTCATGATGGGGACGTCGGTGAAGCCGTCGCCGTCGAGCGACTCGCGGATGGCGCCGACCATCCCGTCCATCATGCCCGAGGGCGCGACCATGTCGGCGCCGGCGCGCGCGTGACTCGCGGCGGTCCGACCCAGCAGTTCGAGGGTCTCGTCGTTCCGGACGGTGAGCCGGGGGTCCGACTCGGCGTCGGCCTCGAGGACGCCGCAGTGGCCGTGGTCGGTGTACTCACAGAGACAGACGTCGGTGACGACGTAGGCGTCCGTCTCGGCGGTGATGCGCCGCGTGGCCTCCTGGACGACGCCGTCCTCGGCCCAGGCGCGACTGCCCTCCGGGTCCTTGGACTCGGGGACGCCAAAGAGGATGACCGCCTCGACGCCCGTCTCGCGGATCTCCTCGACGCGGGCGACGGCCTCCTCGACCGGCACCCGCTCGTGGCCCGGCATCGTCTCGATGGGCACCCGCTCGTCGGTCGTCGCGTCGACGAAGACCGGGGCGATGAGGTCCGACGCCGCCAGGTCGGTCTCGCGTACCAGCGGTCGCACGCCGTCGCGGCGCAGGCGGCGCGGTCGCCGTGACATGTCCATACGGGTGGTGTGGGTACTCGCCCCAATCAAGGCTCCGCTCTCCCAGCCCGATGCAGAAAACATATAGCCGCGTTGGACGGTTTGACGAACGAATGGCCACCGACGCCTCCGAGGCCACGGCCCGCGGCCCGATCCGGACCTTCGCCGAGGACTACGGCCTGCTCGTGGTCGCCGGCCTGTTCGCGGTGCTCGGGGTCGCCGGCGTCGGTCTGTACGTCTTCGGTGACACCGCGTACGCCCGGACGTTGCTGGACCGCTACGGGCTGGCCGCGCTCTTTTTCGTCTTCGTCCTCGAGGGCGCGATGCTGCTGTACTTCGCCCAGCGAGGCGCTCGTCCCGGCGGCCGTCGCCGTGCTCGCGCGGACGGCCGGCGGCTACGACCTACCCGTCGTCGCCGCCATCCTCGGCGTGGCCGTCGCCGGCGCGACCATCGGACAGACCTGCCTGTTCCTGCTGGCGAAACGCGGCGGGCGCGAGTGGTTGCTCGCGCGGCCCTGGTTCCGCGTCGACGAGGACCGTCTGGACCGCTTCGGACACATGTTCGACCGTTTCGGCGTGCTCGCCCTGCCGCTCTCGAACACGCTGCTGTTTACGCGCGGCATGTTGACAGTCCCGGCCGGCGTCGCCGGGATGTCGACCCGGCGGTTCGTCGCGCTGTCTGCGCTCGGGACCCTGTCGTTCGAGCTCCTGCTGGCCGGCGCGGCGATGGGCGTCCTGGAACTGCTCTGACTACTCACCGTCGACCGTCTCGATGCGCTCCCGGAGCCACCCTGCCGCCTCGGTCACGAGGTCGGCGTCCTCGCCCGTGACCTTCACTCGACCGGGCGTGTCCCCGTTCCGGGGGTACGAGCCGACGGCGACGCCGAAGCGCTCGCGTGCCTCCGTGATGGTCGCGACGACGGCGCCCTCGGGGGCCGGTGTGTGGATGGTCTCGGTCGTCCGGTCGCCGCCGAAGTCCCCGGCGACGGTCGCGAACATCGCCTTCAGCTCCTCGGGGATGCCCGGCATGACGTAGACGCCGTCGACGACACAGCCGGCGGCGAAACTCTCCTCGGTGAGCAGTGGCTCGCCGCCCTCGGGGATCGCGGCCCACGCGTCCAGGTCGAGGTCGAGCTCGTAGCGGTCGACCACGTCGGGATTCTCGTCGGCGAAGCGCTCGGCCTTGGCCACGAGGTGCGCCCGGACGTCCTCGGGGACGACGAGGTCGCGGTCGAACGCGGCCGCGACGCCGGCTTTCGTCACGTCGTCGGGCGTCCCGCCGATGCCACCGGTGACGACGACGGCGTCGAAGGCTCCGTGGAACCGGCGGACGGACTCGGCGATGACCGCCTCGTCGTCCGGGACGGTGAGGATCCGCGGGACGGTCACGCCGGCCGCCGAGAGGCGCCGGGCGAGCCACGTCGCGTTCGTGTTCTCGGTGTCGCCGGACAGCAGTTCGTCGCCGACGGTGAGCAGCGCGACTTCCATACCCCGGGGAGATGGGTCGGCGAGATAAGGGTTGCCCGACTCAGGCGTCGACGGCCTCGGCGAGCAGTTCGGTCAGCCCGACGATTTCGAGGTCGTCCTCGTAGCCGCCGGTCTTGCGGCCGTCCTCGTACATCGTCATGCACATCGGGCAGGCGACGACGAACCTCTCGACCGGGGCGTCGGTGTCCTCCAGCGCCTCGCGCAGGCGCTCCTCGCTCGGCTTCGTGTCCTCTTCGAAGTCCATCCAGAGGCCGCCACCGCCTCCGCCACAGCAGAAGGAGTCGGCGCGGTTGCGCGGCATCTCGTGGAGGTCGGCACCCGTCGCCCGGACGAGGTCACGCGGGGCGTCGAAGACGTCGTTGTACCGGCCGAGGTGACAGGGGTCGTGGTAGGTCACGGTGTAGTCGAGTTCGTCGCCTCGAAGACCCAGCGCGCCCGACGCGGCGAGGTCGGCGACGACCTGCGTGTAGTGGTAGACGTCCCCGCTGTCCCACTCGCAGGCCTCGAACTCGGGGTACTCGTTCGTGAAGGTGTTGTAGGAGTGGGGGTCGGTACAGACGATGGCCTCGAACTCGCAGTCCCCGACGGCGGCGGCGTTGTCCTCGACGAGCATCTCGTAGAGGCCCTCCTCGCCGACGCGGCGGACGTCGTTGCCGTCGGTCTGTTCGTCCTCGTAGAGGATGCCGTAGTCGACGCCGGCGGCCTCGAAGACGCGTGCGAGGGCACGGGCGACGCGCTGGTTGCGCTCGTCGTAACTCGGGTAGTCGCCGACGTACCAGAGGTACTCGACGGGCTCCTCGCGGGCGTCGGGTACCTCGAAGTCCAGGTTGTCGGTCCAGTCGGGGCGCTTGCGCCCGGGGTCGCCGAAGGTGTTGCCGTGCTGGAAGACGTTCATCATCGCGTCCTGGACGTGCTCGTCCATCTCGCCCGACTCGGTGAGCCGGCGGTTCATCTCGGTGAATTGCGTGACGTGCTCGATGTCGACCGGGCAGGCGTCCATGCAGGCCATGCAGGACATACAGGACTCCATCGTCCGGGCGTCGATGACTGAGGTCCCGCCGTCGGCGATGATGGGGACCGACTCGGCGCCGGCGTCGACGTCCTCGCGGTAGCGTTTCAGGTCGAGGATGACGTCCCGGGGGTCAAGCGGCCGGCCCGATGCCTTCGCGGGACAGACCGACGAACAGCGGCCACACTTCGTGCAGGCGTCGTGGTCGAGCAACTGCTTCCACGAGAAGTCGTCGATCTCGCTTGGACCGATGTCCTCGGGCGCGGCGTCCTCGGGGACGCCCGGGAGGCGGACGCCGGCCTGTTCGTCGCGGGTCACGAGGTTCGCGAAGGAGGAGAGCATGTGGAACGGCTTGGCGTAGGGGATCCAGGCGACGAACCACAGCGCGACGAGCGCGTGGCTCCACCAGACGGCGGGGTACGCCGCCGTGGCCATCTGTGGGGTGACGCCGACGGCCGCGAATGCTTCTGCGATCGACCAGCCGACGAAGCTCACCGTCTCGAAGCTGACGTCCCGGACCGCCGAGGTCCCCAGGATGCGCAGGCCCTCGGTGAGGTAGCCGCCGACGCCCAGCACGAACAGCGCGCCGAGAAAGAGACCGTCCTCGCGGGAGGTGTGGCGGCCGTGCAGCCGGTCCAGCTCCCGGCCGTAGCGGCGCCACAGCGCGACGCCGACGCCGACGACGAAAAGCAACCCCATCGCGTCCATCACGAACGAGTAGGAGAGGTAGAAGTCCCCGACGAAGAAGGACCCGCCGGTCAGCGGCCGGTAGAGGTCCATGTCGATGCCCAGTATCGTCGTGCCGACGAGAAGCGTCAGGAAGCCCCAGACGATGAACGCGTGCATCACGCCGGCGACGATGTCCCGGTCCAGCTGCTTGCGGTTCGACAGTGCGAGGCGGGCGGCCGCGAACGTCCGCCCCGGCAGATCGTCGAGGCGCTCGAACGGGTCCTCGCTCCCGCGCGTGTACCGGCGGACGCGCTCGTAAGTCCCGTAGAGGAACACCAGGAGGGCGACGGCCGCCAGGTAGTAGAAGACGGCCTTGCCGACGTCCCCGATGCGCCAGAACGTCGGCCGCGTGACCGTCTGGAGCACGACTGACATGTGTTATCACGTGAGAGGCTCGGGCTTAAACCTTGCCACGGTCCCGCGCCGTCCGGCGGGAATCTTGTCACTGTTGAGAGTTTACCCGACATTACGTCGGATAGCCGACAACTATATACGTACGGACCCGGTTCTGTCCGGTCCGATGGACGAGAAGACCGAATCACTCCGTGACCTCTTCATCGACGTCGCCGGCGAGGACTCGGTCACGGAATCACAGGACGCGGGTCGCGGGTCGCTGACCGACATCGACGAGGCGGCCGTCGACGAGCGGCTGGGGGACGTCGTCGCCCGGATGCGCGACCGCTACGAGTTCCACACAGACCTCGGCGACGAGTCGCTCGTGGCGCTCGTCAGAGCCGTCTACGAGGGCCGGGAGGACGACGACATCGCGGCCGACCTCGACGTCTCGGCCGCGGCGGTCCGCGAGGCCCGCCTCGACCTCCACCTCGTCCGCGAGACCGATACCGACGCCCCGTTCGACGTCGCGCAGTTCCGCCGCCGGGTCGGCGAGGGCGCCGACGACGCCGACCTGGCCGACGCCTTCGACACGGACGGGGCGACGGTTGCCCGCTACCGCCGCGTCGTCGAGGCACAGACGGCCGCGCGCCGGGTCAGCCACCGCTTCCAGAGCGAGTTCGAGGACGTGCTGACCGACGCCGGCCTCGCGACACAGCACACCGCGGCGGTCCGCGACGACGGCCTCGACGAGGCCACCGAGGACATCGACTCGCTCGATTCCGACGCGGACGTCTCGATGTGACTCCTGCCGGCGAACGTTTTTGAACCAGGACGGGCCCACCCGTTCCCATGCCGCCACACACCTTCCGGGACCTGGAGACGGCCGCCTACTGCCCGCGGAAGCTCTACTACCGACGGCGGGACGGGCCGCCGGACGTCCCCGACGAGGTGGGCCGGGTCAGGGACCTCGCGTTCGACTACGAGCGCCTGCTCGCCGACGACGCGGCGCTGCTTGCCGCCCCGCTCGAGGTGGGGCCCGACACCTTCCGCGAGCGGGTCCGGGCCGCGCGCGACCGCCTCGACCACTGGGACCGCCTCGTCGACCCGGCCGGCCGCGACGTCTGCCTCTCGGGGAAAGACGCTCGCGGCGTCGCACACAAGGTGCTCGCGCCACCTGAGGACGGCCCGCGGCCGTCGCTGGCGTTCGCCGGCGCGCCGCCCGACCAGGGGGTTTGGGAGCCCCAGAGCGTCCGCCTGGTCGCGGCCGCGAAGGCGCTCGCCTGGGAGCACGGCTGTACGGTCGAGCGGGCCTACGCCGAGTACCCGGCCTACGGGACGATACGGCGCGTCGACCTCTCGGCCCGCCGGACCGGCCGGTACCGCCGCGCCGTCCGGACCGCGGACAGCGTCGACGGGCCGCCGGGCCGGGTGGGGAACGACGCGAAGTGTACGCCTTGTGACTACCGTCAGGACTGCGGGGTGCGGACCCGGTCGCTGCGCTCGATACTGTGAGCTGGACGTGGGCCACCACGGTGTCTCGACGCGTCAGCACTCGTCCGTCTCGGTGACCCGGCCCTACTCCGCCTCGGCGAGCCACTGCTCGACGGCGTCGGCCCGTGCCCCCCGGCGATGGACGGTCCCGGCCTCGACGTCGACCACCGTCGACCCGGTCCCGCCGGTCTCGCCGCCGTCCAGGACGACCGCGACGCGGTCGCGGATAGCGTCCAGCTCGCCGACGTTCCGGGCGCTGGGCGACCCCGAGACGTTCGCGCTCGTCGCGGTCAGCGGCGCCACCGCCCGCAGGAGCGCGAGCGCCACCGGGTGGTCGGGGACGCGGACGCCCACCCTGTCGCGCCCGGCGGTCAGTGCGTCCGGGACCGACGCCCGGCGCTCGACGACGACGGTCACCGGGCCGGGCAGGAACTCGCCCATGAACCGCTGTTCGCGCTCGGTCGGGCGGGTGTAGGCCAGTGCCGTCTCTACGTCTGGCACCGCGAGCGAGACGGGGTCGTCCCGGTCCCGTCCCTTGGCCTCGAAGACCCGTTCGATGGCCGCGGGGTCGGTGGCGTCCGCGCCCAGGCCGTAGACCGTCTCGGTCGGGTAGACGACGAGCTCGCCCCGGCGAATCGCCGCGGCGGCCGCCGCGACGTCGGCTTCGCTCACAGCTGTGCTTCGACGGCGTCGTAGTCGGGGAAGTCCGGCCACTGCTCGCTGACCCACGCGTACTCGACGGTGCGGTCCCCGTCGAGGACGAACACCGCCGGGCGCGGCTCCGCGAGGCCGGTCATCCCGTCTAGGTCCATGTCGATGCCGTAGGCCTCGGCGACGCCGTTGGCCGGGTCCGAGTAGAGGCGGTACTGGCCCTCGATGTCGCGCTCCTCGAGGAGCGTCTTGTGCTCGTAGGGCGTCGAGATGGAGAGGCCGACGACGGTGGCGTCCCGGTGCCATCCGCGGTCCCGTATCTCGTTCCAGACGTACGTCGCCGGGAACGCGCCGTCCATCGCGTGAAAGACCAGCACGACGGGGCCGTCGCTGTCGGCACACAGCGTCGACAGGGAGACGTCCTCCCAGAACTCCTCGTTGACCAGCGGGCGCGTGAAGTCGGGGGCGCGGTCGCCCGCCTCGGGGTGGTCGGCCGTGTCCAGGTCGACGACGTCGAACTCTAAGTCCATCAGGTCTCCCTCCCGTAGGTGTTGTCCAGGTACGCGACGATGTTGGCGCTCTCGCTCATCGTGACGCCGGTCGACTCGTCGACGATGGCCGGGACCGTCCGCTTGCCCGTGAGGCGCTTGACCACGTCGCGCTCGGAGTGCATCGGTTCGATGAATCGCGACCGGTACTCGATGCCGTACTCCTCGAGGCGCCGGACGACGCGCTCACAGAACGGGCACGCCTGCAGCCGGTACAGCGTGATGTCTGGCTCGCTCATTCTTCGGATCTGGGTACGTGCGAGGTCCGTGTAAGGGCTTCGGCACCTGTCGGGCCATGACAAGCCTTAATCCGCGTGCATTACAACTCAGACCGTTGATGGCCCTGGACCCACCCACGGTGACGATGCTGTCCGGAGCGCTGCTCCAGTCCGTCGAGTTCGGCGGCGTACCCCTCTCCCGGAACCTGATTCTGGTCGCCGGCTCCGCCACCATCGTCGTCCTCATCATCCTCTCTGCGTTCTTCTCGTCGTCCGAGATAGCGATGTTCTCGCTGCCGGCCCACCGGGCCGAGGCGCTCGTCGAGGACGGCGTCCCCGGTGCGCAGACGCTCAAGGAGCTGAAGGCCGACCCCCACCGGCTCCTGGTGACCATCCTCGTCGGCAACAACCTGGTCAACATCGCGATGTCGTCCATCGCGACCGGTCTGCTGGCGCTCATCGGCCTCTCGCAGGGCGAGGCCGTCGCCGTTGCCACCTTCGGCATCACCGCCGTGGTGTTGCTGTTCGGCGAGAGCGCCCCGAAGAGCTACGCCGTCGAGAACACGGAGTCGTGGGCGCTGACCATCGGCAGGCCGCTGAAGCTGGCCGAGAAGGTCCTGCTCCCGCTCATCCTGCTGTTCGATTACCTCACGCGCATGGTCAACAAGGTGACCGGCGGCCGCTCTGCCATCGAGACCTCATACGTCACCCGCGAGGAGATTCAGGACATCATCGAGACGGGCGAGCGCGAGGGCGTCTTAGACGAGGAGGAACGCGAGATGCTCCAGCGCACCCTGCGGTTCAACGACACCATCGCCAAGGAGGTGATGACGCCGCGACTGGACATGACCGCCGTCTCGAAGGAAGACACCATCGAGGAGGCCCTCGAGACCTGCATCCACAGCGGGCACGCCCGCGTGCCGGTCTACGAGGGGAGCCTGGACAACGTCATCGGCGTGGTCCACATCCGCGACCTCGTGCGGGACCTCAACTACGGCGAGGCCATCCCCGAGGACATGGTGTTAGAGGACCTCATCGAACCGACCCTGCACGTCCCCGAGTCCAAGAACGTCGACGACCTGCTGACCGAGATGCGTGCCGAACGGCTCCACATGGTCATCGTCATCGACGAGTTCGGGACCACCGAGGGCCTGGTCACGATGGAGGACCTCACCGAGGAGATCGTCGGCGAGATCCTCGAGGGCGAGGAGGAAGAGCCCATCGACTACATCGGCGACGACACCGTGATGGTCAAAGGCGAGGTCAACATCGAGGAGGTCAACGAGGCCCTGGACCTGGAACTCCCGGAGGGCGAGGAGTTCGAGACCATCGCGGGCTTCATCTTCAACCGTGCCGGCCGCCTCGTCGAAGAGGGCGAGGTCATCACCTACGACGGCGTCGAGATCCGGGTCGAGCAGGTCGAGAACACCCGCATCATGAAGGCCCGTGTCGTCCGTCGCGACCCCGACGACGACGGCGAGGGCGGCGGCGACGAGGAACAGTCGAACCCCGAGGAAGTCTCGACCGACTGACGACCCGCGGACGCTCTTCTGGGCCGCTGCCACGACAGACGGGACCGACAGCGGCGACTCACAGCCCGCTCTCTCTGTGCCGCTTTGCGACCTAGCGCCCGTACGTGAGCCGCGTCGCGACGTCGTCGATGCGCCCTTTCAGCCCAGAGAGCCAGGCGCCGGGCGAGACGAGCCGGGCTTCCGCATCGTCGACCTCGATGCGACGGTCGCCGAACGGGTCCTCGCGCTCGCCGTCGTCCGTCGCGTCGACGACGGTGGTCATGCTGCACCGACCACAGGCTTCGGTGTCTTTGCCCATGCTACTACCTCCCAATTCGACGCTCAGCGGAATAAAAGTTCCTGCTGCCCGAACTGTCGTGGCCCTGGGCGGCGAGGCGCCGTCGGTCGCGGCCGGCATCGCTCCGTCCTGCCCCCCGCGCACACCGACGTTTTAGGTAGGCGGGCGTCCAGAGGGATGACATGGGTTACCATCACGTCGCCGTCGCGGACCTCGAGCCGACGTCCGACCGACCGAGCACGCAGCGCTCGGTCAGCGCCGCGGCGGGCCTCGAGAACCTGAGCGCACACGTCTACGAGGTCGACCCCGGCGAGCAGATACCGCTTGTCTACCACTACCACGACGCCCAGGAGGAGCTGTTCTACGTCGTCGAGGGGACGCTCAGCGTCGAGACGCCCGAGGGGACCTACAGCGTGGGCGCCGACGAGGCCTTCGCCGTCGAGCCCGAGAGCCCCCAGCGTGCGTTCGTCCCCGAGGACGCCGACGGGCCGGCCCGGGCGTTCGTCGTCGGAGCGCCGGCCGTCGACGACGCCCACGCCTACGACGGGGGGTGAGCGGATGGGTGAGTCGGAAGACGCCGGCCCCGCCGTCGACTCCCCCGAGGAGGGCGACGAGGGCGAGGCCGTCGACGCGGCCGGCGAGCCGGTCCCGGAGTGGGACGACGAGTATCTCGACCGGGTGGCCGATCAGCTGAAGTTCAGTTACGACCTCGAGCGCGACTACACCGCTGGGAACGAGCGCTTCGACCTCTACGGCCGGCTCCACATCGAGAGCCAGAAGCAGGTGCTCCACCAGTCGCTCAACTGGGCGAACTACCAGACCAACGAGCACCTCTTTGCCCGCCGCGCCCGGGGCGTCTCGGTGGCGGACCTGGAGGCCCTGGTCGACCTGGGCCACGACCTGGCCGACGAGTACATCGAGGCCGACGAGGAGCACCGCGAGACCGAGTTCACGTTCGTCCTCGTCGTCCCCTCGATACCCGCGGCGGTGCGCTCGTTCGTCTCCGGATTCCGGGACCGGACGCTACTGCGCTACGGCTACTACGGCAGTTACGAGGTGAACCTCGTCGTCGTCGCGCCCGACCGGGAAGCGAGCGTGGCCAGCAGCGAGGCCGACGTCGCCGCGGCGTTCGAGCTCTGGCGCGACGTCGAGGCGGAACAGACCGGCCTGCTGGGCCGGTTGCGCCGGCTCCTGGGCTGATGGACTGGCGCGTCCTCGCCCTCGCGGGCGCGCTGGTGCTCGCCGGCTGTGGCAGCGCGTCCGACCGCGTCGTCGCCAGCGGGTCGCCGGCGGCCGTCGAGGACGCGGCGCTGTCCGAGACCGGGTACGAACCCGTCTCGCGGACGAACCGGACGCTGAACACGACGGTGCGGGCGACCATCAGCGGCGACGTGGAGATGAACGCCCAGCGGTCGGTCACCGCGACGACGCCCATCGCGACCTACCGGCGGGCGACCGACGCGGGCCCGGCACTGTTCGTGGTCGCGACGGCCCCGGCGGTCAGGCCCATCGAGAACCAGCCCGTCGTCCGCAACCCGCTGGTCGCCGAGGGGACAGCCCACCTCGTGGGCTACGTCCAGTCGACCTACGCCGTCGAGTCGCTGACGCGGCAGTCGACGACGACGGTGACCGTGCTCGGCAACGAGACGACCGCGCGAACGAGCACGGGGCCGGCGACCCGTGACGGCACCGCTGTGTCCCTGCGGGTCGTGGTGGCGTCTGTCCGGCACGACGGGGAGTTCGTCACCGCCGTCGCCGTGGGGCCGCGGGCGACGGCAGACCGCGACCGGGTCCGGCGGCTCCTGGCCGGGGTGACACACTGAAAAAATCGGGATTCGGGCTCGCAGTCAGTCGTCGCTCGGTTCGCCGCCGTCCGCGGCAACGGCACCGGCCCGCCCGCGGACGTTCTGGATGTTGTCGTAGCCGATCTTGACCAGCGACAGCGCCAGGCCGACAAGCACCAGCGCCAGGACGATCTGGACGCCGACGGAGATGCGCGCCGCGAGGCCCGCCCCCTCGGCGAAGCCGCCCTGGATGAACTGCTGGTAGAGGTTCTGATACAGCGCGAGGTACAGCAGGGCGACGACGGTGATGGTCGTCATCAGCGCCATCGGGACGCCCGTGCTGATGAGCTGCTTGTCGTCGTCCCAGTTGGCCAGCCAGACCGTCGCGGTCAGCAGCGCCAGCGCGGCCAGCAGCTGGTTTGCACCACCGAAGAGCGGCCAGAGGCTCGCCCACGACCCGCTCGCGACGAGCGCGTACGCGATGAGACACTGGATGACGGCGTTGGAGTAGCGGTTGATGCCGACCGTCTGGACCTGGCGCATGTAGGCCGCGTTCGCGTCGGGCGTGCCGACGATCTCCTCGGCCATGTAGCGCCCGAGGCGGACGGCCGTGTCCGTCGAGGTCAGCAGGAAGCTCACAAGCACCAGCGCCATGAACGGCGCGCCGACGGCCGTCGGGATGCCGAAGCTGGTGAGCATGACCGAGCCACCGGAGGCGAAGTTCGGGAGCGCGCGCCCGATGCCCCCGCCGGCCGTGACGCCGGCGATGGCGACGGTCCCCAGCGCGACCGTCGCGAGCAGCCCTTCACCGAGCATGCCCCCGTAGCCGATGGTCCGGGCGTCGGACTCCTTGTTGAGCTGTTTGGCCGTGGTGCCCGAGGAGACCAGCGAGTGGAAGCCGCTGATGGTCCCACAGGCGATGGTCACGAACAGCAGCGGGAACAGCGGCAGGCCCGCGGTCCCCATGAAGCCGTAGTACGCGTCTAAGTTGATGACCAGCGGTTCGGCCGAGGTCCCGAGGACCGTGCCGACGATGACCGCCAGCAGCGCGCCCCCGACCCCCGCGTACAGCAGGAACGACGAGAGGAAGTCACGCGGCTGGAGCAGCGTCCACACCGGGAGCACCGACGCGATGGCCGCGTACAGCAGGATGACCGGTATCCAGCCGGCGGTGTTCGCCCCGAGCGTGCCCGCGGCCGGGATGATCGAGTGAGTCCCGACCCGAACAGCACGATGGTGCCGGCGGGGTAGGTGCCCGCCTCGGCGGCCGGGAACAGCGCGATCGGGAACTCGATGCCGACGAAGACCCCGGCGAACACCGCGAGGACGAACGCGGCCGTCCCCGGGATGAACGGGAGGTCGAGCTGGTAGAGGTACACCCCGAACAGCAGCGCGAGCGCGATGTAGACCATGCTGGCCGTCGCGGCCTGCGGGTACGCGTTGAAGACGATGGCGACCACCAGCGCGAACACCGCCACCACCAGGATGATGGTCAGGAACGCGAACCACAGGAGCATCTTCTTGCCGCGTTCGCCGACGTACTCGCCGATGATGTAGCCGATGGACTTCCCCTCGTGCCGGAGACTCCCCGACAGCGAGACGAAGTCGTGGACACTCCCCATCAGCGGGTTGCCGATGGCGATCCACAGGAGTGCGGGCAGCCACCCCCAGACGACGCCCGCGGTGATGGGGCCTACGATGGGTGCCCCGCCGGCGATGCTGGAGTAGTGGTGTCCCAGCAGGACCGGCTTCTTGGCCGGCACGTACTCCTGCCCGTCCTCGTATTTGTGTGCCGGTGTCTCGTTGCTATCGTCGAGCTCGACGAAGCGTGCCAGATACCGCGAGTAGCCGAGGTATCCGGCCGTGAATGTTATCAGTGTGGCCAACACGAGCCAGATTACTTGTACCATGGTATTTCTCCCCAATGTTGCGTGTGTGCAAAAGGTACTTAATCATTAGTGATGTTTCATCCCGTACCTGTCAACAATATATACTAATAATTGTAGGATAATGTACTATTTCCTACGTGTGCGTTTTTTCGACGCCGACGCTGATGTCCACCTCGTCTGCGACTGTCGATAGCAGGTCGCCTTTCACCTCGGAGACGCGCTGCTCGATGGTCGCGACGATCGGTTGGCTGAACTCCTCACGGATGCGCGCGAGTCGTTCTTGTTCGGTACGGTGACGTTCACGCAAGTACGTCGCACCGGTCCCCGACTCCTCCGGGTCCGGTTCCGGGGCGACTTTGTTGACCACCAGACCGCCGACCTCCAGGCCGGCCTCGGTCAGTTCGGTTATCGCGCGCTGTGACTCCTCTATCGAGAGCTCGTCGGGGTTCAACACGAGGTAGAAGGCCGCCTCCTCGCGGAGCGTCCGCCCGGCGAACTCGAACAGCTCCTTGCGCTCGGCCAGGCGCTTGATGATGGGGTCGTCCCTGAGTTTCGCGCGCGCCTCCTTGTCGCCGATGGCGGCCTTCTCGAAGAGGTCGACGCTCTCGCGGCGCTTCTCGGCCAGGCGGTCGATCCACGACTCCAGGAACTCCGGGAGCGCGAGCAGCCGCAGCGTCCCGCCGGTCGGCGAGGTGTCGAAGACGACGCGGTCGTAGTCCTCGCTCGACCGCATGACGTCGATGAACCGGTCGAACATCGCCGCCTCGTAGGCGCCCGGGGTCCGGTGGGCCAGCTCGATCTGGCGGTCGATCTCGTTGACGATGGCCGGACTCACCTGCTCGGTCATCTCGGAGCGGATCTCGCGCATGTGACGCTCGACCTCCTCGTCGGGGTCAAGCTCCATCGCCCACAGGTGGTCGTACCCCTCGACCGGCGCCGGGTCGTCGTCGAACTGCTGGTCGAAGACGTCCGAGGTGCTGTGTGCCGGGTCCGTCGAGACGATGAGCGTGTCGATGCCCTCGCGGGCGCACTTCAGCCCGTACGCACTCGAGACGGTCGTTTTGCCGACGCCACCCTTGCCACCGAAGAAGACGAACTTGTCCATGTCAGAAGTGATACTGCTGTCCCTTGCGTTCGACCAGCGATTCCCGGTCCCACATCCGTCGCTCCCAGGCGACGAACTCCTCGCCCAGGTACGGCAGGAGCTCGGCCGTGTAGTAGGAGACGGGGCTGGGGATGCCGAAGGCGTCCGCGAAACACGCGAACATGAACACGTCCGCCGTGTCCTCGGCCTCCTTCTCGATCTTCTCGACCGACGGGTGCTCTATCATCCCGTGGTAGAGCCCGTGGAGCCACTCCTCGACGACGTCGAGGTACGCGTCGATGCGGTCGGCGACGTTCATGGCGTCAGCACGCACACCCTGTCGACGTGTGAGACCGCTCGAAGCGCATCTCGTCGCCACACGACGGGCACGTCGGGGGCTCCTCGTCCCCGACGTCGAGGTCCCTGATTCGTTCCCCGCAGTCGTCACACCAGTAGGCCCCCTTCGACGTCTCGTCGGTGACGTCGCCGCGGTCGGCCGACTCAGTCGATGCTTCGAGTACCTCCCGCACGGTGCCGAGGATTCCCATGGCTGTGGGTCTGTTCCCGTTTCACATAAACGTTCGTGGACGTCTGCGCCACCGACACAGAACCGCCCCCGCGCCCTACCGCAGCTCCACCGCGAGGGTCTCGAGCAGGCGTTCGAGTTCGCCGCGTCGCTTCCACCCGGCGAGGCGGTCGGTCACTGACGGCAGCGGGAGGCCCAGACTCACCGAGGACCGCGCGGTCAGGCGCGCGCCGCCGTCGGCACGGTCGCGGGTGAGCGTCGTCTCCATCGCCTCGAAGGGGCCGGCGGCGCCGTCCTGCCTGTACCGGTAGCCGTCCTCGAGCGGTTCGAAGGTGAACGTCGCCCGGAGACCGCTCGCCCGCGCGCTCACCGTCGTCGTCCCGTCGTCGTGGTCCGTGACCTCGACCACGCTGAAGGTCCCCTCGCTCTCGATGATGGCCGCGGGCGAGAGCCCCCGATCGACGGCGACGACGGTGGCCGGGACGGTTCGCGTGACCTCGACGGTGCGCATGGCACTCACGTGGACCGCCCGGGAGAAAAAACCCAGTCAGATGAAGAACGGCAGCGCCAGCAACGCCAGGACGCCGGCGAGGATGCCCATCCCGTAGACGAGGCGCTTGAACCGCTGCTGGCTCGGCACCTCGCGGCGCAACTCGGGCCGCAGCGACCAGCAGTACCGGTAGAACGCGGCGATGCTCACGAGGGCAGCGACGACTGTCGCGCCGGCCAGGGCCACCGACAGCGATGCACCGAACGACAGCAAGTACGCCGGGAGGAAGACGTAGCTCACGAGGACGCCCGTCGTCGCGACGACGAGGAAGGGGATCGGGTCGACCGCTCGACCCTGACTGTTCCGCACTTTCATGGCGTCATGTACGTGTCGACGAGATAAAAATATCCTTCTGACACCACGTTCGAACTAAGTTCCTCCCGTCCGCCAGGGTACGTATGGCTTCCCAGGGAGACATCCGGGTGCTGCTGGTGCTTGACCTGTTGCTGTCGGCCGCGTTCGCGACCGTCGTCCTGTGGGGACTGTCGTTCGTGGACCTCGCGACGTTCACGCTGGAGTCCGTCGCCGTCGCGACGCTCGCGCTCGCGACGCTGACCTACCTGGTCGTCCTGCGCTAGAGCAGGGCGTCGACGGCCCGGAAGAGGCCAAGCTCAGGGCGAACGCGAGCACCAGCGACCCGATCCAGGCCAGCACCGTCTTGCCCATCTTCGCCCCGCTGACCTCGCCGTCGCCCGCAGCCGCGCCGGACCCGATGATTGCCGAGACGATGATCTCGTTGAACGAGACGGGGATGCCAAAGAAGACGGCGGTCTGTGCGACGACGAAACTCGGGATGAGCGCCGCGATGGACCGCCGTGGGCCGAGCGAGGAGTAGTCCTGTGCGAGCGTCTTTATCATCCGCGGCGCGCCGGTCCAGGACCCGACCAGGAGGCCGACCCCACCGAACAGCAGGACGCCGGTGATGGGCACGCCGGCCATCGGTCCCTCGCCCAGCACCGGGAGCAGAGGGCCAAGCGCGAGCCCGACCTGGCTCCCCCCCGGCCGAGAACGCGACCAGACCGCCCAGCACCAGCAGGAAGTGTCGCTGGCCGGCGGCGGGGTCGACGGCCACGTCCCGGTACAGCAACCCCGCCGCGACCGCCGCGACGGCGAGCGTTATCGCGACCATCGTCGGCGTCCCGGCCGCCCCGAGCGCCCGCGCCGCCGCCCGCGCGACCGACGCCTGCTCGTCACCGGGGGCCAGCAACACGAACTCGACGTTCGCGAGCACCGCGCCGACGAGGCCCGCCAGGCCGGGCACGAGCAGCCGCTCGGGGACCCGTTCGTGGCGTAGCGACCACGCCAGCGCGTAGGACATCCCGCTGCCGACGAACGGGACGGCCACCCACAGCGCCGCTATCTGTGTGTACTTCGCGACGGCGGGCTGGCCGCCCATCGCCAGGCCGACGCCGACGACGGCCCCCGTGACGGTAAAGGCCGTCGCGATGGGGTAACCGGTGAAGATGCCGACGGCGACCAGCACGGCCGCCGTGACCAGCGCCACGATGGAGGCCGCCGCCGAGAGGCCGCCGCCGTCGGGAAAGAGCACGAGCCCGCTCCCGACCGTCTCGGTGACGTTCGCGCCCTGCAACACCGCGCCGGCCAGCCCCAGGATGCCGACGAAAGCCCGCGCGCATCACGGAGATCGCGTTGGCGCCGACCGCTGGCGCGAACGGCGTCGACCCCGAGGACCCGGCACCGATGGCCCAGGCCATGAAGAGACTCGCCATCGACGCCACCACAAGCGTCACCAGCACACTCGTCGCTACCATCTGTCCGGGCGCTTTCCGCTCGGGCGCAATGAGGGTACCGCTCCGCGCCTGCTATCTCCAGTCGAAGCGAAGGGGGTTGTGGTCGAGTACCACGCCCCGCGGCGGGCCCGCCTCTGCCGGCCACCCCCTCAGTTCGTCTTGGCGTCGGTCTCGTCACCGGGTTCGGTCGCTTCCACGCCCTCCGCGGCTTCGACCGCGTCGGTGGCCTTCTCCGTGTCGACGTGCCAGCGGTCGACCGACTGCTCGAAGTCCGCCAGCGTGTTCGAGACGCGCATCTTCAGGTCGTCGTCGTTGACGTTGACCTCGAAGACGTACTCGGGCCGGTCGTCGCCGTTGATGCGCCGGAGGTTCGCACTGACCAGTCCGTTGTCGAAATAGTAGGGTGCGATCTGGGTCATCACGTTCTTGTAGACGGCGTCCTCGACCTTGCGAAGCGCCTTCCGGCCGGCCGAGTCGGCCGCGCGGGTGACGTAGTCGACGGACTCGCCCCACTTGTCCATCGCCTCGCTCGGTTCGTCTAAGTTCTCGTAGGACTCGCTCAGCTTCTCGCCGGCGGTCTGGAGGTCCTCGTCGGGGTCCTTGCCCGCCTGCTCGCCCTTGCCCTCGTTGACGCTTGCTTGCTCTGCGGTCTTCTCGTTGACGTCCTCGTCGAGCCGTTCGTGGCTCTTGGGCCGCCACTCGTCGAACTCGGCGAGGGCGTCGCTGTCGATGTCGGCGTCGACGTCCTCGTCGGCGAGCAGATTCTTCAGCGCCTGCGTGATGCGCTCGCCGTGCTCGACGACGTCGACCCAGCCGCCTTGCGTCTTGAACCCCGAGACGCTCTCTTCGATGTCAGCCATCGTAGAATCGTGAACCCGTGGGCAGTCGCCGCGTCGCTCCGTCGTGACCGTCCATCTTATCGCCCCCCTTTGGCTTGGGGTCGAATAACTGTTCCGCCCCGGACGGCCGGGTCGCATTTGCCTCTCGAGACACAACGCGGACGCGATGACTGCCACACTGGTCGTCGTCAGCGAGCACGGGTACTGAGGCGAGGAGTGCATCGAGCCGCCGACACCGCGCACGGAAGCGGGCGTCGACGTCACCGTCGCGACGCCGACCGGATCGTCGTCGGTGCTGGACGAGCGCTCGGTCGACCCCGCGAACGCCGATGTTGACCCGGCCGAGCGCGTCCGGACGGTCCACGCGACCGACGAGCGGCGCAACGACTCGATTCCTGTCGCCGAGACGGTGGCCGACGACGCCGTCGTCTGTCCCGGCTCCACGGCACCGGATGGGACGTCAACTCGGACAGCGACGCACCCCGCCTGCTCCGGGAGGCAGTCGCGGGCGAGGCCGCACGGACGCCGCTCGCGGAACTCGACGTCGAAGCTGCCCGTGTAGGGGCCCGCTGCCACCCGCGCCCGGTTCTGCCTGATTATTTCGGATTGTAAACTATTTGTGAGATAATCGGCAGATGGCGGCGTGATATAACTCATACGGATGTAGAACATACAGCAGGATTAATATGTCTCCGGCCTCAAGACCTACGCCGTATGACAGAAAAGTCGACTCGAAGACGGTTCCTTCAGACTGCAGGTGTGGCTGGCGTCGTTGCCCTCGCCGGCTGTGGCGGCGACGGCGGCGACGGTGGCAGCGACGGTGGCGACGGTGGCAGCGACGGTGGCGACGGTGGCAGCGACGGTGGCGACGGTGGCGACGGTGGCGACGGCGGCAGTGACGGCGGCGACACCGAGACGCGTCTCTCGTGGCACGCCGGCGGGACCGGCGGGACGTACTTCCCGCTCTCGAACGAGTTCAAGACGGTCGTCGAGGACAACACCGACTTCACGCTGAACGTCCAGTCGACGGGGGCGTCCGTCGAGAACGTCGGGAGTCTCGCGAGCGGCGACGCCGACTTCGCGCTCATCCAGAACGACGTCGCCTACTTCGCGAAGAACGGGACCGGTATCGAGGCGTTCCAGGGCAACGCCGTCGAGAACCTCATGGGCGTCGCGACGCTCTACCCCGAGACGATCACGGTCGTGACGCTCCAGGATACCGGCATCGAGACGCTGTCGGACCTCTCGGGCGCGACGATCAACACCGGCGACCTCGGCTCCGGGACGCAGGTAAACGCCAACCAGATCCTCGAGGCGGTCGGCATCACCGACTTCAACGAGCAGAACGCCTCGTTCTCGCAGGCGGCCGACCAGCTCCGCAACGGCGACATCGACGCCGCCTTCGTCGTCGGCGGGTGGCCCGTCGGCGCCATCGAGGACCTCGCGACGACCAACAACGTCAACATCGTCCCCATCGCGGGCGACAACCGCGAGGCGGTCAAGGAGGCCGCGTCCTGGTTCGCCGACGACACCATCCCGGCGGGTACCTACTCCGGCGTCGGCGAGGCCGTCGAGACCGTCGCCGTCCAGGCGATGATCGCGACCAACGCCGAACAGCCCGAATCCACCGTCGAGACGGTCACCGCGGCCATCTTCGACAACGTCGACGACCTGACCATCAAGACGGACTTCATCAGCAGGGAGTCGGCTCAGGACGGCATGTCCATCGAGCTGCACCCCGGCGCGGCCGCCTACTTCGACATGTAGGCACCGGCACCGACCGCATCGTTTTCAAAGGACCCGAACCCACTGGTCGTTATGCGTCGGCAAACCGCTGTCCTCGTCGTCCTCGCTGGCCTGCTCGTCGTGGGCGGTGCCGCCGCAGCGACGCCTGACAGGGTTCTCGTCGTCGCAGACACCGAGACCGGTGAGACGTACCTGACGACCCCCGTCTCGAACGGCACGACCGTCGCCCTCGAGTACACCCACTCCGTCGAGAAAACCCGCGTCTACGACGGCTACACCGTGCGGGGCGACGAACTCGAGATGACGCGCATGGAGTTCGAATCCTACGGCTGGGGCCTGCCCGCCCGCGAGAACGTCACGCGGGAGAACGGGACCTTCGTCTTCGACCCGCCGGGGCAGTTCGAACGCATCACCGTCTCGCCGGGCGAAATCGCCGGCCACCGGCTCCACGTCGACGACGAGACCTACGACCTGGTCGCCCTCTCGGACGGCAACGCCGTCGACATCTACGTGACCCGCCGCTCCCCGCTGGAGACCTCCACCTTCGGACTGAGTATCCATGGCTGACCAGCACCCACCGGACGACCCGACTGACGACCGAGTATCGGACGAGGAAGTAGACGAGATGCTCCAGGAGATAGAGCGGAAACGTTCGCTCCAGGGGTGGGCAGCCGTCGTCGTCGCCATCGTCGGGATCTCCTTTTCTATCTTCCAGATGTGGCTGGCCGCGAAGGGGTTCGTCCTCTCGATCGACCTCCCCGTCCTCGGCGAGATCGAGTTCGCCTCGCTCCAGTTGCTCCAGATCAACGCCGTCCACGTCGCCTTCGGCCTGGTGCTCGCCTTCATGCTCTATCCGCCGAGCACCGGCGACGGCCCCTTCGCGGCGCGCGCCGCGGCGCTCGCCGCGTCGCTGGAGGACCGGTTCGGTGCCGACCATCCGGTCACGCGGGCCGTCCGCCGCGTCGGCGCCGGCCTGCGGTGGCTGTTCGTCGACCCCGACTTCGACCGCATCACGCCGTTCGACGCGGTGTTGATGCTCGTCTCGGTGTTCGCGGCCGCCTACTTCATCACCGACTTCTCCGAGATCCAGCGCATGCGCGCGCTGGGCCTTGAGGCGGGACGCCCAATCCAGGAGACGCTGCTGTTCTCCTGGATGGACTCCATTGCGGGCGTGTTCGGTCCGATAACCGACGTCTCCTATGCGTTCCTGCTCGGGGTCATCGGCGTCCTGCTGGTGCTGGAGGCGACCCGCCGGGCTATCAGCCTCTACCTGATGTTCATCGTCGCGGCCTTCATCGTCTACGCCCGCTGGGGGTTCATGATTCCACAGAACGCCGCCTACATCGGCGTCCTCTCGATTCCGCCCCTGGAGTGGCCCAGCATCATCCAGAACCTCTGGTACAATACGGAAAACGGTGTGTTCGGCATCCCGGTCACCGTCTCCGTGCAGTTCATCTACATCTTCATCCTCTTTGGCGCCTTCCTCGAGATGTCCGGGGCGGGCCAGTGGTTCATCGACCTGGCCTACGCGGCGACTGGCACGCGCCGGGGCGGCCCGGCGAAGGCGAGCATCCTCGCCAGCGGCTTCATGGGCACGATCTCGGGCTCCTCCATCGCGAACACGGTGACCACTGGCGCGTTCACCATCCCGCTGATGAAGCGCTCGGGCTACCGGCCGGAGTTCGCCGGCGGGGTCGAAGCCTCGGCGTCGTCGGGCGGGCAGATTCTCCCGCCGGTGATGGGCGCGGCCGCCTTCCTCATCGTCCAGTACACGGCGACGCCGTTCCGCGAGGTCATCATCGCCGCGGCCATCCCCGCCGTCGTCTTCTTCTTCGGCGTCTGGGTGATGGTCCACTTCGAGGCCGTCAAGCAGAACATCGGCGGTTTGGACCCCGCGGAGCTCGTCGACGTCAGGACACACATGCGCTCGGGGTGGTTCTACCTGGTTCCCATCGGGCTGTTGCTCTACTACCTGCTCGTCGAACGCCTCTCGGTTGCCCGCTCTGCGTGGTTCACCCTCATCGCCATCGGTGCGCTCATCGCGCTGGTCGCGGCCTACAGCGACGAGACGCGCGGGCGACTCGCCGGCATCTTCGCCCTGCTGTTCGTCGGGAACTTCCTCGGGCAGCTGCTCGCGGGTGCGAACGTCATCGGGGCCATCGCGGGCACCGGCACCGGGCCCCAGCCGGTCGGCGCCGCCTTCTCGGCGACGGTCGGCGGTCTCGGTGGCATCGCCATCGTCTCCGGCGTCCTCACGCTCCTGAGCCACCCCTACGTCGACGCGCCGCTGCTGGAGTTCGACCGGGCCGTCGACGACGCTGCCGAGACCACCGCGTCCGCCATCGGCCGCTCGGAGTGGGCCACGAACGGCGTCTACAAGTTCGGCGTCTTCGTCGGGAAGTCGATGGAGGGCGGCGCCCGCACCGCCGTCCCGGTCGTCATCGCCGTCGCCGCTGCCGGCATCATCCCCGGCGTCATCAGCGTCTCTGGGCTGGGCCCGAACCTCGTGGCGCTCATCCGGACCATCGCCGGCGGGTCGCTGTTGCTCCTGTTGCTGGTCACCGCCGTCGCCTCCATCATCCTCGGGATGGGGATGCCGACGACGGTCACCTACATCATCCTCGTCTCGTTGCTGGCGCCCGCGCTGACCTCCTTCGGGGTGCCGCTGCTGGCGGCCCACCTCTTTATCCTCTATTTCGGGGTGATCGCAGACATCACCCCACCGGTGGCCGTCGCGGCGTACGCGGCCGCGGGGGTGGCAAAGTCCGACGCCTTCCAGACCGGCATCGAGGCGTTCTCGCTGTCGCTGAACAAGGCCATCGTGCCCTTCGCCTTTATCCTCTCGCCGGGCATCGTCCTCCTGCGCCGGCAACCGGGCGACCTCCCGGTCGGCGACCAGTTCCGCGTCGTCACGCTGGCCGACTTCGCCGACCCCGCCTTCGCCGTCTTCGACGTCCTCATCCCGGTGCTGGGTGTTCATCGGCGTCGTGGCGCTGGCCGCGACGGTCATCGGGTACGTCTCCGCGCCGGTCAGCCGGTTCGAACGGACCGCCTTCGCGCTCAGCTCGGTCCTGCTGATGGCGCCCGGCCTAGTCGTCTCGACGGTCTACGACATCACGGGCCTGCTGGGGCTGGGCGGCGGCGAGATGACCCTGGCGATGGACCTGGTCCTTCGGGGCCTGGGCCTGGTCCTGTTCGTGGCGCTGGTCACGAAGAACCGACAGGCGGGTCGCGCGCTTGCCGACCAGCCGTCCTCGCCCGAGTCGGCCTGAGAGAACGACTTAACACCGTGCCGGTCGACAGCCGGGCTATGTCACTCGAACAGCGCGGTGAGGCCTCGCTCGTCACCCACGCGCTCGCGAAAGACGAACTGTCCCGCATCCGCGACGTGGGGACCGAACAGGTCGAGTTCCGCAAGGGACTGGTCCGCCTGGGCCGCATCTGTGGCTACGAGATCATCGACGGCCGGATGGAGACCGAGTACGTCGAGATAGAGACGCCCCTGACCACGACCATGGGCGAACGGGTCCAGGGACTGGACGACGTGGTAATCGTCAACGTCCTGCGTGCGGCCACGCCGTTCGTTGAGGGCCTGTTGAAGGCGTTCCCGCGCGCCCGCCAGGGCGTCATCTCCGCCAGCCGCGACGAGTCGGCCGGGATGGACGACGACGGCCAGTTCCCCATCGCTGTCGACTACGTGAAGATGCCCGACATCACCACGGAAGATACGGTCATCGTCGCCGACCCGATGCTGGCGACGGGATCGACGATGTGTACGGTCTTAGCGGAGATCACCGAGAACGCGCCCACGCCCGAACACCTCATCGTCCTCTCGGCGGTGGCCGCGCCGCCGGGCATCGTCCGCCTCGCCGAGGCGTTCCCGGACGTCGACCTGCTGACCGTGGCCATCGACGACGAACTCGACGAGGACGGCTTCATCGTCCCCGGCCTGGGCGACGCGGGCGACCGAGCCTTCCGGACCGGCTGACCCGCGAGCCGACACCCTTTTGCGTGGGATGGGCCAACAGGTGGGCACTCGTCGACTCACCCCGCCTGTTCGTCAGGTGTCGAACCCCTCTCTTTCGGTTGGAAATTCGACAGCCTGCGTCCGGTTCACATCTCCACTCGAACTCGTGTCGGACGCTCGCATGACGGGTCAGGGACCGGTCCGTCGTCACACTTGTCAACAGTTGTCGAGGGGCGTCAGTCGACGTCGATGTCGGCCCGCCCGCTGGTCGCGCTCCGGATGCGGTCGCGCAGGGCCGCACCCTCGGCCGTCGGGACGCGCACGTCGAAGGTCACGTCGGCCTCGTAGGCGGCCTCGAACTCCACGCCGGCCGATTCGAGCAGTCCCCGGACGCTCCCCGAGTCGTCGTACTCGACGGTGACGGCGAACGTCTCGTGGGGTACCTCCTCGACGACGTCGGCGGCGTCGACGGCGTCCTTGACGGCTCTCGCGTACGCGCGGGCCAGTCCGCCCACCCCGAGGTTGGTCCCGCCGTAGTACCGGGTGACGACGGCGACGACGTTCTCTACCTCGCGCTGCTGGAGGACGTTCAGCGCGGGTTTGCCGGCGCTCCCCGAGGGTTCGGCGTCGTCGCTCGAATACTCGCGGAAGGGGTCGGCCCGGACACGGTAGGCGGGGACGTTGTGCGTCGCGTCGGCGTACTCCTCCCGGACAGACGCGACGAACGCTTCGGCCTCGTCGACGGTGGTCGCGGGCGCGACGTGGCCGATGAACTCGGAGCCCCGTACCTCGAAGCGCGCCTCGCCGCGGCCGGCGACGGTCCGGTACGTGTCTGTCACGCCCGCCGGTAGCGCCGGAGGGCCGATAGCCCTTGTCGTTCGGACGTTGCTCCGGTCCGGCCGGGTGAGCCGACAGACGGACCCACCGGTTGCTCGGTATGTTCGGCAGACTGCGACGACGCAATCGAGAACCGGGGACCGGCCGTGAGCGGTGCGCGTCGCGTCACTCGCGCATCGTCGTGGTATCGGTTGGCGGCGACTCCGGGGCCGGTGCCAGCGTCGGCTCCATCGCCGCCGACGCTTCGTTCGGATCGAGACGGAGCTCGAGGCGTTCGCTCGTGACCGCGTAGACGGTCATCGCCGTCCCTTTCGAGGAGTACCAGGTTCCGGCGTCGGTGACGAGACCCGCGTCCGAGAGGTTCGTGAGATGATAGTGGGCGTTCTGCAGGGAGGTATCGACGCGGGTCGCGACGTCGGATGCGGTCCCGGGCCGTTCGGCCACCGCTGCGAGGATGGCCCGGGCCTTCTCCGAGGTGAGCGTCTCGAGGACTGCTGCCGTCTCGTCGTCTCCGAAGGCGAACGTCGACACTGACTCCGGTGTGTGTTCGACAGCGGGCCGAAGCGGGAATGGTGTTGACATGATATCACGCCCGGTGGCGGTCACGTGCCGCCGGGTACGAGCCGATTGTTCTGTTTGTTCGGCTCATGCTGAACAAACAATCCAAACAATTTAATACTTACGGTCTATTGTATGAACCCGATGACCGAGCGCCAACCGTCTCCCTCGATGCCGTCGACCCGCCACCGATGACGAGCGACGAAACGGCGGTCGTCACGGAGGACGTGATCGAATCGATCGAACGGTCGGCCGAAGTCTACGGCCTCAGCCGGAGCGCCGGACGCGTCTACGGCGTGCTCTACTTCGCCGACGGCCCCCTTTCGATCCCCGAACTCGTCGAGGAGACCGGCTACGCGAAGTCCACCATCAGCACCGTCACCCGCAAGCTCACACGTATCGGGATGATCCACCGGCGGTCGTCCCAGGGCGGTGGTCGGCGCGTCCGCTTCGCGCCGGAGTCGGACCTCTGGTTCGTCGTCCAGGACGTCTTCAGACAGTACGTCGACCGGGAGATGGAGCTGACACAGCGGACCTTCGAGCGAGCGCTCGACGACCTCGAGGACCTCGACGGGGACCGCAGCGACCGGCGCCGCGAGCAGATCGCGGACCTCGCGGAGACCTACGAACAGTTCCAGACGCTGCTGACGATGGCGATGAACCACTCCCCGGAGGAACTGATTGCCGCGATCGAGCAGTCGGATCTGGACTAGCGGCCCGTCGCCGGACCTACCACGAGACCGTGTACGTACACTGCTCTCCGCCCGTCCGCCGGCACTCGTCGCCGCGCTCCTCGACGAAGACGAACGACTCGACGGGCGCGTTCCGCCGCGCGACCGCCCGTATCAGTCCCCGGTCGAACGGACAGGGATACGGGTTCTTGCACGTCATCCTGGCAGTTCGTTCGTCGACCGATTCGAAGCGGTAGTAGCCGATCTCGTCGCTCCCCCTGTGGTTCAGTTGATACGCCTCGTCGATCGCCGCCAGCCCCGCCTCGACGCTCGACACTCCCGACGGCCACTCGACGACGTCGGGGATCTGTTCACCCAGGCGATCCAGGATGTGTGGCTCCGTCTCCGCGGCGAGGGTCTCGAAGGTGTTCAGCCACGCCTGCTGGGGGTACCACCCCTCGGGCGACGGGTCCTCGACTCCGTTTTCGGCCAGCGCCTCGCGCGCCAGCTCCTGGTACTCAGCCGAGAACCGGGCCAGTGCGTCCTCGATCACGGTCTGTATCGTCTGCCCGTGTACCTCGACAGCCGGGTCGATCGCCTCGTAGTTGGCCATTGGCGGACGTACCCACTGGCTCGCTAAAAATCCCCGACCTCCTTCGAGCGTCGACGGCTCTACTCCCGCCCGCCCCACGCACGCTTGTCCAGCAGTCGAACGGCCATCCCGTCACGGACCCGGAGCTGACAGGCGAGGCGCGGGTAGCCAAACCGGCCGGCTAGGTCGTCGTGCCAGTGCTCGGGGCCGGTGGGTCGGCCAGCCGCATCCCACAGGTCGCACAGATGCCACGCCCGCCGCAGTTGACCCGGCGGGCGTACCGGCCGTGTGGCGACAGGCCCGCCTCCAGGAGCACGTCGCGCAGGACCGCCCCGGCGTCGGCGGTCAGTTCGTAGGTCTCGCCGTCGGGCGTCCGGACGGTGATGGTCGCCATCGTCAGGCCAGTTCGATGGTCCGCACGAACGGCAGCGCGCGGATCTCGTTGATGAGGTCGCCGGGCAACTGCTCGTCGGTGATGACGTACAGCACCGCCTCGTCGGTGAACTCCGGGTCCTCGGTGAGGACCTGCCGGATGCTGATGCCGTGGTCCGCGATGGCGCTGGTGACGGTGGCGACGATGCCGGCCTCCTCTGCCTCCCGAACGTGGACGGTGATAGCGGTCAGGTCGAGGACGGGGGCGAGGTCCAGCAGGCTGGGGACGGCGGAGATGTTGCCGAAGATGCGCCGCAGCTCGTCGTCGGCGAGGATGGCGTCGGTCGTGGCGTTGACGACGCGCCGGTCGACCCCGGCCTCGCGGGCGATGCCGGTGTTGGGGATCTCGATGCCCCCCGAGACCACCCGCCCCTCGTCGTTGACCGAGAACCCCCGCTCCAGCAGGAGGCGGATGACGTCCTGCTGGCCCGGCGAGTCCTCGAACTTCTGCATGATCTCGTCGAACATGCCCGGAGCCACGGGTGCCGGGCGTAATATTGCACCGCTTGTTCCGGCTCGCTGGCCGGTCCTGTTGGCCCGTCCGCCCGGGTGCTGGTCTCCCGGCCCCGTCCAGCCGTTCGTGGCGACGTTCGCACTCGCTGTTGTGGAAGACGAGCAACGCTCGGTACTGACAAGATACTTGCTTTTCGAGCGGCCATCACGAACATGGACCGCCGCCACTCCTCCTCGGGACGACCGGTGTACTGGCCAGCTGGGCCGGTTGTTCGACGCTCTTCTCTCAGTCAGCGGTCCTCGACCTCGCCGTGTTCAACCACACTGACAGCCAGTACACCGTCGATTTCGCCCTGTTTCGGACCGACGGGACGCAGTCCCGATCGGCGGCGAGGGAGTACAGCGAACAGCTCGCCGTCGGGCCACAGGCGACGGCACGACGGGAAGCCGTCGCCGAGGCCAGACCGTACGTCGTCCGGTACGACGTGTGGGAGAACAACAGTACACCGACAGACAAAGACCACGTCCACTTCGTCCCGACCGGCGATGGCGACGACAGCGTCGCCTTCGACATCCACGCCGAAGGGACGTTGGAACGAAGATAGCGGCGTCGCAGGTCCATCGAGCGGTCGCTCGGGCAGTGACTGACGGGAGTGCGGGACCGGTGTGCTCGCCCCTCGCGCCTCACTCCGCGGACCCGTTGGCGGCGACCGCCCGCGCGGTGTCGACCCAGTCGTGGTCCGGGAAGGGCGCGGGACGCACGTCGTAGGTGTACCGGTAGGTGTCCCCGTCGGCGTCGAGCGTGAGGTCGAACGCGTAGACGACCCCGTCGTCCAGTCCGAGGCGGAGCGTGCCGTTGCTCGGCGGCGGGACGTCGGCGGCGGTCGACCGGACGCCGGTGACGCGGTAGGTGATGACGGGGACGCCGTGGTGGGTCGTCGTGTTGGTGGCCGTCCACGTGTACCCGCGGAGGATGTCGGGGTGGCGGCCGATGTTCGTCGGAGCAATCTCTCCGTAGTGCGGGTCGTACCGGTAGTAGGCCTCGGTCGCCTCGTCGTAGACGAACTGCGGGTCCGAGTCGAACTGCTCGCGCTGGTGGGCCGGGATGCTGTCGGCCGGCTGGACGAACGCGTAGGTCGACCCGTTGATGTACACCCTGCCGTCGTGCCAGCGCTGGCCGACGATGGCCCCCGTGGTGGCGTCGATGTAGTACTCGCCCTCCACGAGTCGGCGCTCTTCGGGGGCGCTGTAGACGATTGCGTAGGTGTCCCAGTGGGCCCGCGGCGCGTTCGAGACGTTCGTCCCGTCAGCCTCCAGAGCCGAGAAATTGACGTGGTCCGGTCCGGCTCCCTCGGGATAGGACTGGTCGCCGTCGAGGGGACCCGCCGGCGAGGACCCGGGGACCGCAAGGACGGCGGCGGCCACGACTATCGCGAGAAGTCCGACGAAGACTGCGACGAGATAACGCCGTTCCATACCACGGCCGACGCCCGGCGGGCAGTAATAGGTGGGCGTGGCTCAAACTCGGGCTTGAGTCACGGTAGGGGACCCTCGTATCAGACAAGAGACAACACGTCCACTCTACCCGGCTGACAGGTCGGATCCGCGGACCGGCCGGCCCCGTGGCCGGCCGAACCTATTAGCCCGTCCCTGGTGACAGTCGCGGCTATGCCCCCCGCTCTGGCGAACGTCGGTGGAGTGGTCGGGACGGTCGGCCTCGCCGGCATCCTCGTGTTCGGCACCCGCCACGGCCGGGACTCCCCGGTCGCGGCGCTCCTCGGCCTCGGTGACGGGACCGTCCCCCTCGTCGCGAGCGTCCTCCTGCTGGCCGTCGGCGTCGTCCTCGTCGACCGCTTCTGGGACGGCGACGACTGACTACAGCTCGCCTTTCGTGCTCGCGACGTCCGACCGGCGCTCGTCGATGCGCGTAGCGTCGTCTAACGCCCGCGCTAGGCCCTTGAACAGCGCCTCGACCTCGTGGTGGGCGTTCTCGCCCTCGACGCCACAGTGCAGGGTGAGCCCGGCGTTCGTCGAAAGCGAGCGACAGAAGTGCTTCGCCATGTGGCTGGCCATCCCGCCGACCTCTGCCTGGGAGAATTCGCCGTCGAACGAGAAGTACGGCCGGCCCGAGACGTCGACGACGACGCTGGCGACGGCCTCGTCCAGCGGCACCTTGCGGTCGGCGAAGCGCCGGATGCCCCGCTTCTCGCCCAGCGCCTCGTCGAAGGCCTGGCCGATGGTGATGGCCACGTCCTCGACGGTGTGGTGGGCGTCTATCTCCAGGTCGCCGTCGCAGTCGACGGTGAGGTCGAACAGGCCGTGGGTCGCAAACGACGTCAACATATGGTCGAAGAAGCCCACGCCGGTGTCGACGGTGCTGTCGCCGTCCCCGTCGACGTCGAGCGTCACGTCGATGTCGGTCTCGGCCGTCTCGCGCGTCACGGCCGCCGTGCGGTCGGTCATACCCGACACGTCACGGCCCGCGTATTTGGGGATTGCGCCCGCTAGCTATCGCCTGGAATCGGGTTGTAAACCCGAAAGTCCCCACACCATGCGCTCCCGCGACTCGCTGCGCTCCTCGTCGTTCACGTCGCTCACTCCTGCGGTGCTCACGTCGTCGGGGTTCGCGCATGGCGCGGCCTCTGCTCACGGGCAGGCAGTGCCCGTTCGCACGGCCCGAGGGACCACCGGTCCCTCGCTGCCTTTCAGTCCCGCCCGCGGTCGGTGGTCACCGAGCGACGTGCTGGCGGGGACGTGTTCCGAGCGGTTCACGCCCCGCACCCGAACCGGTCCCGGCGTCTGCCAGCCGTCAGACACCCGTCCGCCCGGGGTCCTTGACCGAGTTTGCGGTCGTCTCTCACATGACGTCCCGGGCCGAAGCCATCGGCGGCGTCCTCTTGCTCGCGGGCTTTCTCTCCGCTACGGACACGGAGACAGGACTCCTGGTCGCCGGCGGCACCTACACCCTGTTCTGCCGTGACTCGTGGGCTCGTCCGGGCGCTCGTCGGAGAGATAGTCGGCCGCGTCAGCTCCCGCTCGCCCGACCGGCGAGCAGGTCGGTGGCGACGACGAGGACGAGCAGCAGTCCGGCCGGGACGACGAGTAGCTGCATGGCAAAGGCGACGCCGGCGTCGCCGATAACAAAGCCCATCACCGCCGGGGCGGCGGCGATGCCCATCGCGGAGGTGACGGCCGCCATCGCGTTGACCGGGGCGCTGTGTTCGGGGACGGCCTCGGTGCCGTAGGCCAGCAGCGTCGGATAGAGGCCCGACACCGTCAGCCCCACGGCGAAGAAGCCGACCAGGAGCCACAGCCCCTCGGCGAGAAGGTGTAGCCCAGCGCCGGAATCAGGACGGCGGCGAGGCCGACGCTCAGGCGGACGTACCCGAAGCGCTCGGAGAGCTGGCCCGAGACCAGGCGGCCGGGGACGTACGCGGCGAGCATGACGCTCAGCGACGCCGTCGAGAGCGGCCCGGTGAGCCGCCCCTCGGCGAAGGTCGTCAGCCAGGTGAACAGGCCGCCCTCGACGGCCGTCGAGAGGAAGACGGCCAGCGCCATCGCCACCACCTCCGGGCGGCGGCCGATGCGGCGCAGCTCCGCGACGTCCAGCGGGGCGTCCCCGCCGTTCTCCTCCGGCGCCGGAAGCCACCAGACGAGCGCCGCGACGGGGACGAAGGCCAGCGCCAGCGCGAAGTACGCCAGGCGCCAGTTCCCCAGCGAGACGGCCACGGCGACGAGCACCGGGCCCGCCGTCGCGCCGACGGCCCACATCATGTCGTAGTAGCCGAAGATGCGACCGCGGGCTTCGGGGTAGAGGTGGCTCAACAGCGGCCGGTCGGTGCCGCGGGCGACGCCGGTCAACATGCCACGGCCCAGGAGCGCGGCCAGGAAGAGCCCGAACGACGGGGCAAGTCCCATCAGGAGGACGCCCACGCCGGTGCCGACCACGCCCAGGAAGAGCAGTCTCCGGGTCCGGAACTGGCCGGCGACGGCCCCGACCAGGACCACCACGACCAGGAAGCCGAGAGTGCCCGCCGGCGCGACCAGTCCGAGTTGCCAGTCCGTGACGGGGAAGGTCCGGCGCAGTTCCGGGACCACGGCCCCGCGCATCTGGAGGCCCGCCCCCTCGAGGACGATGTACGCGAAGACGGCTGCGGTCCACCAGCGGCGGTTGCCTCGCTCGGCGCTCGTCCCCGTCCGAGCGGGCTCGCCGTCGGCGGTCGTCTCGGCCATACTCGAGCCTGCAGGTACTAGTGGAAAAATATTTTGTATATAGTTGTACAACCGTCTTCCATGACTGCCGAGGCGCTCCGGGACCACCTGACGACGTTCGGCCTCTCCGAGAAGGAGATCGCCGCCTACCTCGCCGTGTTGCGGGCGGGCGCGGCGACGACGAAGGAGGTCTCGCGGGCCGCGGACGTCTCGCAGGGGTACGTCTACGAGATAGCCGGGTCGCTGGCCGAGCGCGGCCTCGTGACCATCGACGAGACGGCCAGTCCGACCCGCCTGCGTGCCCGTCCGCCCGAGGAAGCCGTCGGGTCGCTCTCGGCCCGCCTCGAGGAGTGGGCGACCGCATCGAGACGCTGTACGACGAGACGACCGACCCGGAGACGGCCGTCGAGGTGCTCCACTCGCGCGCGACGGTCCGCAAGCGCGCTCGGAGCGCGCTCGCCGACGCCACTCACGAGGCGTTTCTCATCCTCCCGTTCCCGGAGTTCGAGCAGTTGCGCGACGCGCTGGCGGCCGCCCGCGAGCGCGGCGTGTTCGTCTACCTGCTTGCCGTCTCGCCGCTGGACGACGTCGCCGTCGACTGGGGCCGCTACGCCGACGTGGTCCGGACGTGGGACATGCCCGGGCCGGTCCACGTCATCACCGACGGGACCCGGGGGCTGATGGGGTCACACGGCGTCCTCTCGGGCCGACACGGCGCCGAGTACGCGCTCGGGTTCGCCCAGCGCGACATCGGCGAGGCGTTCTACGGCAACGCGGTGAGCAACTTCTGGCCGATGGCGACCACGCGGTACGTCGCCGACCCCGACCCGCTGCCGGCGTCGTACGACCACTTCCGGACCGCCGTGACCAACGCGGCGCTCCACCGGGCCGCGGGGCGGGACCTGCTGGCCGACGTCACCCTCCGTGACGTCGAGACCGGCACGGACACCACCTACGAGCGCGTCCCGGTCGTCGACGTCAGCCAGAACCTCGTCGGCGAGGCGACCAACGACTT
Organism: Haloarcula regularis; assembly: GCF_029338315.1. Classification (GTDB taxonomy): domain Archaea; phylum Halobacteriota; class Halobacteria; order Halobacteriales; family Haloarculaceae; genus Haloarcula; species Haloarcula regularis. Next base: position 2,087,893 of record NZ_CP119794.1, on the reverse strand, counting down.
CCCCATCGAGAACGGGATGACCTTCGCGACGCCCGACGGCCGGCTCGCGGCCGGCAGCGGCGACGGCGGCATCGTGCCGTTCTACGAGGGCTACGCCGCCGAGTCGGTGACGCTGTACGACGGGGCGTAGTCAGGCCGTCTCGACGCCGGTAATCTCGACCCGGAACCCCCCGTCGTCCCCGTCGCGCGCCTCGACCGACCACCCGTGGGCCGCGACGATCTCGCCGACCGTCGTGAGTCCGAACCCGGTCCCGTTTGCCTTCGTCGTGACCGCGCGCTCGAAGATGTCGGTCGCCTGGAGGTCCGTGAGGCCGACCCCGTCGTCCTCGACGTAGAAGCCGTCGGGGAGCGCCCCGACGCGGACCGTCACGGTCCCGTCCTCCTCGCCGGGCCCGTGTTCGACGGCGTTGCGAAAGAGGTTCTCGAGCAGCTGCCGGAGCCGCGAGTCGTCGGCCTGGAACCGACAGTCGCCGTCGACGCGGAGGCGCGCCGGGCCCGTGGCGACGGTCGCCCAGCACTCCTGGGCGACCGTCTCGAGGGCGGCCGCCGACGTCTCGCCGATGGGCTGGCCCTGTCTGGCCAGGGTCAACAGGCTCTCGACGAGCTCTTCCATGCGCTCGTGGGCGCGCTCGAGGGGATCGAGGTGGTCGCTCCGGCAGTCCTGGCGTGCGAGCTCGAGACGCCCCATCGCGACGTTCAGCGGGCCCCGAAGGTCGTGTGAGACCACGGCTGCGAACTCGTCGAGCCGTCGGTTCCGCTCCTCGAGGGCCTCGCGTGCGTGCGTCCGGTCGGTGATGTTCTGGGCGACGGCCATGCCGGCGGCGACCGTCCCGTCCGCGTCGCGGATCGGGAGGGTCTGGACGTGGTAGTGTCGGCCCTGGTAGCTGTCCTCGAAGGACCGTTTCTCGCCCGAAAGCGCCGCCCGGTAGGCGTCTTCGAGCACCGCGGCGTTCGCGGGGGGGGAAGACCTCCGAGGGTCGCTTCCCGGTCATCTCCTCGGCCGAGAGGCCCCCTCGCTCGAGCTCGTCCCCGCCGACGACGGTGAACCGGAGGTCCTCGTCGAAGAGGAACACGCCGCCGTTCGGGAAGTGCTCGACGAGCCCGTCGAACAGTTCGCGGCTCCGCCTGAGGGCGCGCTCGCGTCGCTTGCGCTCGGTCACGTCGCGGGCGAACCCCTGGACGACCACCGTCTCGCCGTCCTCCGTAATCGGCGTCGCGCTCACCGCCACGTCGAACGCCTCGCCGTTGCCGTCGAGGAGTCGCAGCTCCAGCTCGCGGACCGTCTCGCCGGCGACGACGCTGGCGAATCCCTCGACGGCGTCGGTGAGGCTCTCGGGGGTGACCAGCGTCTCGAACGATACCCCCAGGAGTTCGTCGCGGGACGTGCGCAGCAGCTCCGCGCTGACCGGCGAGACGTAGGTGAACCGGCCGGCGGTGTCCGTCCGAAAGATGCCGTCCGGGCTAGCTCGGCGACCTCGCGGAATTGCTCGTCGCGGTCCCGCATACGACGTTCGGCCACCTGGCGTTCGATGGCCGTCCCGAGGACGTTCGCGACGTTCTGGACGAACGTGACGTCGTGGGCGCTGAAGGGGCGCTCGGCGGTCCCACACGCCGTCAGCGCCCCCCAGTGACCGTCGGCGGGGCCGACGGCGACGCCGATGCCCCGCTCGACGCCGTCGGCGACCTGTCGTTGCGGTGCGTTCCCGGCCTCGCCCGCCCGGTCGCCGAGGACGACCGGCCCGGCCTGATCCAGCGCGTCCGCTGCGAGGGCGGTGGCGGCCGGTTCGCTCACGGGGTCGGCCTCCGTCTCGCCGCTGCTCGCGGTCGCGACGGCGACGAGTCGGCCGTCCGCCGACTTGCGCTCGACGACCCGCGCCGTCGCACACCCGAGTCGGTCCACGACGAGTGTCGCCGCCGTCTCGAACAGTTCTCCGGGGTCGGTGCACTCGAGTGCACGCCGACCGAGTTCGGCGACGGCCTCGTGCTGATGCCGCTGTCGCTCTAGGTCCCTGGCGGTCCGGTGGCGGGCAATGGCGTTCTCGATTCGGTTGGCCAGCACGGTGTACTGGTCCGTGCCGACCTGCTTCTGGACGTAGTCGGTGACGCCGGCGGCGATGGCCTCGCTGGCGACGGCCTCGGACCCGCGGCCGGTAAAGAGGATGAAAGGCAGGTCCGGAAACTCGGCCCGGACGGCCTCGAGGAACTCGATGCCGTTCGCGCCGGGCATGTCGTAATCGCTGACCACGCAGTCGACGCGCTCGCTCGCGAGTAGTTCGTGGCCCTCGCCGGCGCTGGTCGTCGACAGGACCGTACAGTCCAGGGTGGCCTGCAGAAGGGGTTCGGTCGTCTCGAGGAGTGCCGGGTCGTCGTCGACGTGCAGCACCGTCGGGTGTGGCATCATCGTGGCTCCGGGGTGGCTCGTGGTGCCGGTGCGATTACCGACTCGCGAGCGCCGACCGGCAGGCCACGACGCCGTCGGAGGTGATCCGGAGGTGGTAGTCGTCGTACGAGAACTGGACCTGGACCGCCTCGTCGGCGTCACGGTCGAAGGTCCCTGTGACGAGCCGTGAGAGGGCGTCCGAGTCGACGACGTCGTACAGCGGCGGAAACTCGAGCACCTCGCGGCCCGCCTGCTCGGCCAGTGCCTGGACGACCACGCTCCCGACGTCCGTCTCGGGCGTCCAGGAGTAGGTCCCCAGCACGCGCCACTCCTCGCCCGCGCCGTCGGTCGCGAGGGTGTCGCTCGTCGTCGTCACCTCGCGAATCGTGGCCGCGAGGGTCTCGAGCGACACGTCGGCCCCCTTCCGGAGGTACCGCGCGACGCGCTCGACCGGGAGCGCCGCTCGCTCGCTCCCCGAGTAGAGGATGGTCCGCAGGTCGGGATAGGTCTCCGCGGCGACTGTCACGAACGAGCGGCCGTCCTCGGTCAGGATGCCGTCGCTGACGAGGCAGTCGACGGGCGTCGACGCCAGCGCCTCGAGGCCCGCCGCCGCGGACCCGGCCGCGACCGGTGTGATGTCGGCTTCGGCCTCGAAGAAATCGGTGTACAGCTCCAGCTCCAGTGGTTCGTCGTCGACGAACAGCACCGTCGTTGGCCCTCCCTGTTGCATACACGTGGTTCGATAGTCGGTGAGATAACTCTATGTATACCTTCACGACACCCGTCATATTGACATCTCTTCGGGCCGCTATCGGGCGTTTTCGACGGCTTCGTTCGCGGCTTCGAGCGTGAACGCCCCCTCGTAGAGCGCGCTGCCGACGACCACGGCGGCGGCCCCGGTGTCAGCGAGCGCCAGGACGTCGTCGACGGTGGCCACGCCCCCGCTGGCAACCACCGGAATCTCGACGGCCTCGACGACCCGCCTGACCGGGTCGGTCCGGACGCCCTCGAGCTGGCCCTCTACGTCGACGTCGGTAAAGAGGATGCCCCCCGCGCCGAGATCAGCGTACCGCGCGGCGGCCTCGGCGGGGTCCAGACCGGTCCCCTCGGTCCACCCCGAGACGACGACTTCGCCGTCCTTCGCGTCGAGACTCACCAGGACGCTTCCGGGGTGGTCGGCGCTGATGTCGGCGACGATGTCGGGGTTCTCGACGGCGGCGGTCCCCAGGATGACGCGGTCGACGCCACGGTCGAGCAGCGAGACGGCGTCTTCGACGGTGCGGATGCCACCGCCCAGCTGCACGTCGACGTCGGCCCCGACGGCCTCGATGACGGCGTCTATCGCCGCGGCGTTCCGTCGCTCGCCCGCGAACGCGCCGTCGAGGTCGACCAGGTGGAGCGTCCGCGCGCCCGCCTCGACCCACCGGCGCGCCGCCTCGACGGGGTCGCCGTACGTCTTCCCGGTACCACGCTCGCCGCCGACCAGCTGGACGACCTGCCCGTCCTGCATGTCGACGGCGGGGACCACCTCGAACTCGGGGAACATGCGCCACCGTCGGGCCGGCCGCGTCGAAAGCGTGTCGGTCTCGCGTCCCGGCGCGCCCATCGCCCTTGAAAGTCAGGGTATTCCTCACACTGACCAGTCCGCCCTCGGCCACTTTCACTTTCACCCTCCTGTTAACGAGCCTTTATCACCCCGGACGCACAAGCCACGTCCATGTCCGCAAGCGAGGACCTCGAAGACCTGCCGGGCGTCGGTCCGGCGACGGCAGAGAAGCTCAAAGACAACGGATTCGACTCCTACCAGGGGATCGCAGTCGCCTCGCCCGGTGAACTGTCGAACACGGCCGACATCGGCGAGTCGTCGGCCGCCGACATCATCAACGCCGCCCGCGAGGCCGCCGACATCGGCGGCTTCGAGACGGGATCGACCGTGCTCGAACGGCGCGAACAGATCGGCAAGCTCTCCTGGGGCATCGACGAGGTGGACGACCTGCTCGGCGGCGGCGTCGAGACACAGTCCATCACGGAGGTGTACGGCGAGTTCGGGGCCGGCAAGTCCCAGGTGACCCACCAGCTGGCGGTCAACGTCCAGATTCCGGCCGAACACGGCGGCCTCGAGGGGAGCGCCATCTTCATCGACTCCGAGGACACGTTCCGGCCCGAACGCATCGAGCAGATGGTCCGCGGCCTCGACGACGAGGTCATGGAGGACACGATGGTCCTCCACGGCGTCGCCGAGGACGGCGAGGCCGACGCCACCGACGAGGCGCTGTTCGACGACCTCGTCCAGTCGATGCTCGACAAGATCCACGTCGCGAAGGCGTTCAACTCCAACCACCAGATCCTGTTGGCCGAGAAGGCCCAGGAGATCGCCAGCGGGACCCAGGACGACGAGTTCCCGGTGCGCCTGCTCGCGGTGGACTCGCTGACCGCTCACTTCCGCGCCGAGTACGTCGGCCGGGGCGAACTCGCCGACCGCCAGCAGAAGCTCAACAAGCACCTCCACGACCTGATGCGCGTGGGCGACCTGAACAACACCGCCGTCGTGGTCACGAACCAGGTGGCCTCGAACCCCGACTCCTTCTTCGGGGACCCGACCCAGCCCATCGGCGGCAACATCCTGGGCCACACCTCAACGTTCCGGATGTACCTCCGCAAGTCCAAGGGCAACAAGCGCATCGTCAAGCTCGTCGACGCGCCGAACCTCCCCGACGGCGAGGCGGTCATGCGCGTCGAGGAAGGCGGCCTGATGGACGAGTAGGGTCCCGCTCACCGACACGGGTCACTTTTGGTCCCTGACTCCTAACAGTGCCCAAGTGAGCGACCGACCGACCGACAGGATCCGCCTCGTGGAGGCGGCCTTCGACGAACTCCCGGACCAGGTCGCCGTGCTCGACACCGACGGAGTCATCCAGCTGACGAACCATACGTGGGACACGTTCGGCTTCGAGAACGGCATCGAGGAGGAGGTCGACATGGTCGGCCAGAACTACCTGACCGTCTGTCGCGAGTCGCTGGGCGACCGGTCCGAGACGGTCGCCGACGGCATCGAGTCGGTCATCGCCGGCGAGACCGACGAGTTCTCCCTGGAGTACCCGTGTCACACGCCCGAGGAGCAACGCTGGTTCTCCGTTCGCGTGACCCCGTTCGAACTGGCCGGCGAGTCGCTCGTGCTCGTCGTCCACACCGACGTCACCGAACGCCACCTGGCCGAACAGAGCGTCAGCGAGCGAAACGACCAGCTGGAACAGGTCGCCGGGATCCTCAGTCACGACCTCCGGAACCCGCTGTCGGTCGGCTTGGCCCACGCCGAGATGGCCGCGGACGGCGAGGCACCCGAGGAGGACCACGAGATCCGGATTCTCGAGTCCCTCCAGCGGATGAACGCCATCATCGACGACGCGCTCTTGCTCGCGCGGGGAACCGAGGTCACGGACATCGACGAGGTGGACCTCGCATCGACCGCCCGGGACGCCTGGGACCAGGTCTCGACCGCCGGCGCGTCGCTCTCGGTGGCCGGCACCGCCCCAGTCCGGGCGGACGCCAGCCTCCTGGCCCAGCTGTTCGAGAACCTCTTTCGCAATGCCGTCGAACACGGCGCGGCGGGCGACGGCGACCTGACGGTGACCGTCGAACCGCTCGAGGACGGATTCGTGGTCGCCGACGATGGACAGGGTATCCCCGAGGAGAAAGCTCGAGCGGGTGTTCGAACCCGGCTACTCGACCAACAGGGACGACGGCGGCACCGGCCTGGGCCTGCCCATCGTCGAGCGCATCGCCAGCGCACATGGGTGGACCGTCGAGGCGACGGCGGCACCGGACGGCGGCGCGATGTTCGTCGTCACCGGCGTGACTCCAGCCGAGTAGCGCACGCGCATCAGGCGCCACACCTGTCCCACGCCCATTCGCCGGGCGACTCCCGCCCGCCCCCTCCGTTTCGGGTCCACCCGCCCGCCGTCCGGCGTCTGTCGGTCGTCTGACGCACCGGAGTGAAAGTGGTCTGGGTGGTACCGAATCGCACGACGGGACGCTATCTCCTCACGAAACGGAGGGGTTCAGATCGAGAATCCCGGCACGGTGCGCCGAACGTCGCTCCACCGCGGCCCCCTCCTCTCGTCTCCAGATTCACTCACGTCCGGCCCGACCTGCCGGTTCGGCGTCGCCGTCCCGGCGCCACTGCCGGGTTGCCCTCGCCGTCTCCTCGCCCGTCTAGTCGCCGGCGGACTTCATGCCGGTCCCCTCGAGGTCCGCGCCGCCCACCGACGAGCGGAGGGCGTCCATGCCGTCGTCGCGGTCGACGCCGAAGTTGTCGGCATAGAGGTCCTGGACGCGCTCGTACTCGTCGTCGCTGAGCGGCGGCGTGTCCGCGGCGGCCGCCCACTCGTCGATGTCGTCGGTCGTCCGGAACGTCGGCGTCACGGAGGCCATCTCCTCGTGATACAGCAGCCACTGGATGGCGGCCTGGCCCAGCGTGCGCTCGCCGTCCCGTTCTAAGAAGCGGATGCTTTCGACTTTCTCCCACCCGGTCTCGTACCACTCGCTCGGGCGGTGCGCGCGGTGGTCGCCCTTGCCGAGTTCGGTGTCGGGGGTGACCTGTTCGTTCAGCAGGCCCGAGGAGTGGGGCACGCGCCCGATAAGGGACGTGTCGGCGTCCTGTTCGCGGATGGTTTCGAGGAAGTGCTGGCCGGGCGTCTGCTCGAAGAGGTTGAAGACGGTCTGGACGACGTCGAACTCCTCGGCGACGGCGGCGTCGCCTTCGGCGAGCCAGCCGATAGAGGGCCCGAGCGCCCAGCCGACGGCGTCGACCTTCCCCGCCTCCTGGAGTTCGTCGAGCGTGTCAAGGACGTCTTCGTCGACCTCGTCGACGTTGGCGTTGTGCAGCATCAGCAGGTCGACGTGGTCCATGTCGAGGCGGTCGAGTGAGCGGTCCAGTGCCGTCTCGATCCAGTCGGGCGTGACCCGCTTGGGGAGTTCGCCGTGGCCGGCCTGCGGGTTGTTGTAGAAGTCGTAGCCGACCTTCGTCGAGACGGTGACCTCGTCGCGGCGGTCGGAAAGGGCCTCGCCGATGATCGCCTCGCTGTCGCCGTGGCCGTAGACGTCGCCGGTGTCGAAGAAGGTCACGCCCTGTTCGAGCGCGTGTTCGACCATCTCGACGGCGTCCTCGCGCGTGCGGTCGCCCCACCAGTCGGTGCCGACGACCCAGGCCCCGAAGCCGACTTCCGAGACCTCGACGCCGGAGTCCCCGAGTGTGCGGTAGTTCATGTTCCCCAGTTACGGCGCTGCGCACTTAGCCATCTTGGTTCTTCGGCCGGTCGATAGAGCGCACGGCGTGGCGTAGCCTCGGCGTGGCCACGGACTCCAGAACTTCGACGGACCCGTACTCCCGGCGGACCCACCAGGCGAGCGCGCCCGACCCGACGACGAGCAGCGGGAGGGCGATGAGGCCGCCCTCCGGGCCGAACGAGCCGCCAGTCACCAGCGGGAGGCCCATCGTCTCGGTGCCGAGGAGGGCGGCCCCGGTCCGTAGGCCGCTGACGGGGAAATCGTACAGCCCGAGGGTGTAGTTCCAGGCGACGTGGAACCCCGTGGCGATGCCCAGGCGACCGGTGAGGACGTAACAGCCCCCCAGCAGGACGCCGTACAGGGTGATGTTGGTGACGCTGAGCAGCGACGCGCTGGGATTGGTCGCGTGCAGGACGCCAAAGAGGGCGCCCGTCAGCACCGTCGCGGCGACGGTCGAGCGCCACTTCCCCAACGGCCCCGAGAGGCCCTCGGCGGCGTTGGTCAGCAGGTACCCCCTGACGAGCACCTCCTCGGTGGTGGCCTGGACGAGGAAGAACACGGCCAGCAGGGCCAGGCGGGTCAGCGCGCCGGTCGTGCCGAATCCGATGGGACCGCCCGACCGGGTCACGAGCACGCCGGTCACCGTCACCAGGCCGGCCGCGAGTTCCACGAGGAGGACCACCGTCGGGAGGGCGAACCCGAGCGCCAGCCCGAAGGCGGCGTCGCGCCACCACTGGCGGTCCAGCTGCAGGCCGAAGTCTCCGAGGTGGCGCCGGTCGAGCAGGTAGCCCACGCCCAACCCGCTGCCCAGCGCGGCCACCCAGACCCAGGTCGTCCGGGCGGCGTTGCGCAGGACGGCACCGAGCCCGGTCCCGTCCCCCGCCGGGAGCACTGCGCCGACGAGGCCAGCGAAGACGATGGTCAGGAACCCGGCGACGAACAGCCAGATGGTCACACGCCAGGGCGAGCGCAGCCGCCGCTCGGCCGGGTTGACCATGTATCCACGGATCTCCATGATGAAGTCCGACCTGACCATAGCGGCCCCTCTCGCGGCGGCGTCTTAACAGACACGCCACGGCGACCCCGTGTCACCGCCTGTCGTGGCGTCGGTGTTACCGGGTATCGGCACGGTAACGGAAACCACTATCTGCCCTGGATTCCAGGTACGGGACATGACCAAACGCCACGTGTCGCTCCCACCGATGGCCGAGGAGGGACTGCAGACGTTCATCGACGAGGTGGACGAACGCCTGTCGGGACCCGAAGAGACCTGCGACGTGGTGACCGACGTGCTCGTGGATCTCCACGGCGACCGGGAGGCCTACGAGCGCTGGCAGGCCGGCGGCGACGTCTCGCCGGCCGAACGGGTCCGCCTGCAGGGCTACGACCCCTGCAACACGACCCTCGAGAGCGAGTACTACGCCGAGAAAGACGAGGAGCGGTTCAAACACTCCAAACACCTCCAGTGGCTCTGGCGACAGTTCGACGCCACGCCGATGGCCGACAACGTCGAGTTCGCCCTGCGCTTCCGGCAGATGCTCGCCGAGCACCTCTTTGCCGACTGCGGGGACAACTGCCGTTTCTTCAAGAACATCAGCTTCACCTACGGCCACAACATCGAGATCGGCGACAACGTCGTCGTCCACGACGACGTCCACTTAGACGACCGCGGGAAACTGACCATCGGGGATCGGGTCTCCATCTCCGACGACGCTCACGTCTACAGCCACGACCACGACGTCGTCGACCAGACCCAGGTGGACAACTACCATACCATCGTCGAGGACGACGTCCGCCTGACCTACGACTCGATGGTCCGAGCCGGCGTCCGCGTCGGCGAGAACGCCGTCCTCGCGGCCAAGTCGATCGCGGGCTCGGACATCCCCGCTCACCACATCGCCGCGGGCACGCCCGCGAAGTCCATCGCCGTCAAGGACGGCTGGGAGTCCGTCGCCGACCCCCTCGAGGGCGCCAACGTGGACCGCCGGGCCGAACGGGAGATTCCGTACGACCTGCCCGACGGCCTCAACCGGTTCGACGAGTTCCAGCGCGACCTCTCGCCGCCCGACCGGTAGTCCCGGGCAGGGAGCAACACGGAAGTACGCCCGGTCGCAACACCGTCCCATGCAGCCTCTCGGCTGGCTCCTCGTCTCCCTCGTCGGGTTCGGACTCCTGCAGGTCCTGCTCTATCGCCGCTTCAGTCGTCGCGAGCCGACGCCGGGCGGTGGCCGGGACGCCGGCGTGACGGGCAACCCGCCCGCGTCGGGCCCGCCGGTCGTCGAGTGCCGTCACTGCGGGTCGTCAAACGAGGCCCACCGGACCGTCCGGTTCTGCCGGACCTGCGTCGAACCGCTCGAGTAACTCCCAACCGTCACTTCCACACACATGCGCAGTCTGGCTATCAACGTCGGCGCCAACACCAACGAACCGGGCTTTCGGGGCCCCCTCTACCCCGACGGCTCGTTCGAGTACGTCCCCATCCCCGAGTCCAAGCCCACGAGCGACCCGGTCCCGACCTACGGCGACCTCGATCTGGCGACGGACATCGGCGACGTCGCCGACCGGCCCGTCCACTTCGACCCGGAGTTCCCCGAGGCCGGCGGGGAGCGCTACACGTACGGCGACGAACACGGGGTGAAGGCCGGCCCCATCGCGTCGCTCTCGACCGGCGACTACCTCGTCTTCTACGCGACGCTGTCGACGCCCGCCGATCCGCCGGACTGGGCGCCCCCCGACTGGGGCGCCTTCTGCATCGGCCACTTCCGCCTGGCCCGGCCGCCGGTGACCGGCGAGGCCTACGCCGACCTCCCGCCCGACGAGCGGACGGTCTTTGCCTCCAACGCCCACGTCAAGCGCGCCCCCTTCGACGCCCGCGTGCTCGTCCTCGGGGACCCCGACGACTCGCGGCTCTACGACGCGGCCGTCCCGCTGTCGACGCCCGCCGCCGGGACCGAGGCCAACTGGCTGGTCACCGACTGCTCGGCCGATTCGGGGGCCGGGCCCTGGTGGCGGCGCCCGCTACGGTTCGACGCGGCGGGGACCGAGCGCCTGCTGGGGGCCGTCGAGGCCGCTCCTGTAATCGATCAGTCAAAATGAGTTATCAGGGGTGAAAACCGAGTACGAAAGCATATGTCCAGACGCGCACATGCTGGTGGTATGCGTCTCTCGACCGGTGTTCCCGGATTCGATTCTCTCGTCGAGGGTGGTCTCCTCTCCGATCGGCTCTACGTCGTCAGCGGGCCGCCCGGCAGCGGGAAGACCACGTTCTGCTCGCAGTTCATCACGCAGGGCGCCAAGGAGGGCGAGTCCTGTCTCTACGTCACGATGCACGAGACCAAGGCGGAGCTGATGCAGGACATGGCGGGCTACGACTTCGGATTCGACCGGGCGATGCAGTCCGACGCCATCCAGTTTCTCAACCTCGTCACCGAGAGCGGCAAGCGGACCATCACGCAGTTCGGCACGGACGGTGGCCTGACGAACCGCCTGGTCGCGTTCATCGAGCACAACGACATCCAGCGGGTCGTCATCGACTCGACGATGTTGCTGCAACATTTCATGCAGGACGTCGACAGCGAGATCACCGGCTTCCTCTCGGCGCTGAAACAGACCGAGGCGACGACGCTGCTCATCTCCGAGATGACCGACCCCTCCTCGTACAGCGACGAACACTACCTGGCCCACGGGGTCATCTTCTTCCACAACTTCCTGGAGGCCGGGAGCATGACTCGCGGGGTCCAGGTCATCAAGATGCGCGGGACCGCCATCGACTGTGACATCCGCAAGATCGAGTTCACCGACCACGGCCTGAACGTCATCGACGAGAAGGTCCAGACGTGACCCCATGAGCCTCTACGAGCGCAAGTACGACACCGGGTGGGCCACGCTCGAGAAGGACGAGGCGACGGACCGGGCCTACGCCATCGGCGTCGCCGAACGCTTCGGCGAGTACAACCGCGAGGAACTGGAGGCCATCTACCGCGAGATGGACTCGGCCTACCAGCGCAGCATGGTCGAACTCGCCTACGACGAGGGGCGCAACGAGGCCAAGGCGGCCGCCAGCGACGGCGACGCCGACAAGGAGACCGTCTGGAACGAACTCGTCGAGGGCGAGACGACCTATGTCGACCCCGACGACGTCCCGACCGGCGGCCGCGACGGCCTCCCGACGGCGCTCGAACCGACCGAACTGCTCGACAGGCAGGACGTCGACAGCACCGAGGCGACCTCGCGACCGGACTTCCTGGACCGCTAGCGGCCACGTTGCTCACGGATTCGCGTCGAAAGAAGCGGGTTGTACTGCCGGGTGCCTCCGGCGCCGGTCGTCTAGAACGAGACCTGTTCGGGGCCGTCCTCGCCCATCGCGACGGGGTCGCGGTCGGAGTAGCCGACGCGGCCGATGGCCTTGTCGGACATCCCGGAACAGGCCGTCAGCATCGCGTCTTCGGCCGTCTCGAACGTCTCGGGGCCCGACCGGCCGAGCGCGTCGGCCAGCGTCTCGGTCCCGTTTGGCAACTCCAGGACCATGTCGCCGTTGGCCTCGATGAGCTCCTCGGTCGTCATCGGGTAGGTGTGTGCCTCGAACGCGGTCTGAACCTCTGTCAGTAGCCTCATGGCCGGAGAAAGTTAATTGTCGATAATAAACCTTCACTATTTATTATTATGAGTCGTACCATGTGTTTAAGGACCATGGTACGAAATCGCGCAGCCGCCGACAAATGTACTCGAGTTTGTATTTTTTAGGGCCTCCCTGACCGACCGCGGTCGGCGACGTCTGGTCCGCGACCCGAAGACTCTTGCCGTCCGGCGGTCCTGTCGGCGGTATGGTCGTCGCCGACTTGCACGTGCACACGACGCGCTCGGACGGGACGCTGACCCTGGAGACGCTCCCGGCCGCCGCCGCGGCGGGGGGGTGTCGACGTGGTCGCCGTCACCGACCACGACCGCATTCATCCGGACCTCGACAGCCCGGTGACGACCCACGACGGGCTGACCGTCGTCCACGGCGTCGAGCTGCGGGTCGACACCGGCGACCAGCGCCTGGACCTGCTCGGCTACGGGGTCGACCCGACCGACGCACTCGAGGCCGAGTGTGCCCGCATCCAGCGTGACCGGCGCGAGCGGGGCCGGCGCATCATCGACTGCGTCGAGGACCGCCTCGGTGTCACCCTCGACGTCGAACCCCGGGACGGCCTCGGCCGCCCGCACATCGCCCGCGCCATCGCCGACGCCACGGACTACACGTTCCAGGGCGCGTTCGACGACCTCATCGGCGACGACTGCCCCTGTTACGTCCAGCGCAAGGTCCCCTCGTTCGAACGGGGCCGGGACCTGCTCGCCGACGCCTGCGGCCTCGTCGCGCTTGCCCACCCCTTCCGGTACTCCGACCCCGAGGCCGCGCTAGCCCGCTGTCGCACGCTGGACGCCGTCGAGTACTGGTACCCCTACGGTCGCCCCATCGACGACGCCACACTCGATTCGGCCATCGAGGACTACGACCTGCTCCCGACCGGCGGGAGCGACGCCCACGGCGAGTCCGTCGGCGAGACTGGGCTCGACGAGCGGGCCTGGAAGCGAGTCCGCGCGGCCCTCGGTGTCTGACGCTCGGCAGCCGGAATCAGAGGGTTCAATGTCGGCCGGACGCTACCTGGAAGTATGCAGTGTCACTACTGCGATTGCGAAGCCGACGTCGCCGTCGAGAAGGACGGAGTGAAGGTCGGGGTCTGCACGGAGCACTTCCGCGAGCAGATGGCCGAACTCGAGGACGCCGACTGGATCGAGGAACTCGACGAGCAGCTCGACATCGACCGCCGAGAGTAGCTGCCCCGTCCCCGTCGTCTCCCCGCCCGCTCTGTGTTCGTCGCCTGACTCTCCCCGCCGAGCCGTGTGACCCCCACCCCACGTGCCCCGTCTCCCGGGGACGGCCGACGCCGAGGTGCTCCCTGTCGACGCCTTCAGAGGGTGACGGTCTCGCCAAGTTCCGGGCGCGTCGGCGTCGTAGCCGTCCTCGCGCAGGGCCGCCGCGAACGCGTCACAGCGGTCGCCGTGGGTGACCAGGACCCTGCTGTCCCGGGCGGGCTCGAGGAAGTCACGGAGCCCCTCGGGGTCGGCGTGAGCGGAGAACTCGTGAAACTCGACCTGGGCGCTCACCGATAGTATCCGCCCGTCGAACTCGGCGCTGCCGGTCTCCAGCAGTTCCCGGCCCGGTGTGCCCTCGACCTGATAGCCCGTCAGCGCAACCGTGTTCGTCGGGTGTCCGCGAATGGCGGGCACGTATATCATCGCCGGGCCGCCCGAGGCATCTCTCACAGTATACACCAACAGCAGAGACTCGGTTTCCGGACCTCTCGACAGTGCACTCTATTTCGGTTAGTTTTCACACCTGTCGAATTCGGCCGCAAGAAGGGTTGTAGGGCGAATATTCGAAAAGTGTGTGTAGAAGGCGTCGCCGTCCCTGCGGACCCCACCGAACCCGGGATTCGCCAAGAAACAGGCACGTGGGGACCCCTCACTGCTGATTCACGATTCACATACTGGGACTTCGACACGCTATCCCTTTGTTACTTCGTGGCCTCACAGTTCCACACACGGTTGCCGTCTTGCGGTTCTCTCGCTGGCCACCTATTCCTTCGCAGATTTCCCGTCTCACTCCCAGACGGGACTCTGTGAATCGGCCATATCCACCCGCTAGACACGCTCTCTGTGCACCCTCGTGCATCACTCGTCCATCCTTCGACGTCGAAACAGCCCGTTCACACACATCAGGCAATCCCCACACACCCTCTTCTTGCGGGCTCTCGGGACGTGTGTGACGAACCGAGACAGTGGTGAGAGTGTTGTATTCATCCCCTCAATTCGGCGGAGAGGTATTCCCGTTCCGTGACTGAATCTATTTAAACACTACGAGAGATGGACCTACCGCACAATGCCGAACTCGAAATACCATCACCTCGTTGCAGAGATGAAGGGCGGAATCGAGTGGCGTGATCTCAGCGACCGCGGGATGTCGCGCGATCCAAGTCGCGACATCGAAATAACCGACATCAACTGTCATGTCGTCGGTGGGAATTTTCCGTGGAACATCATTACCGTGGAGACGGACGCTGGCGTCACTGGCGTCGGGGAAGCGTATAATGGCCCTATCCGCGAGCACATCGAGTATCTCGAACCCGGCCTGGTCGGTGAGAACCCCTACGACGTTGAGCGCCTTACCGAACACATGACACAGCTTCTTTCGGGACTTGCCGGCGGTACTGGATTCTCGCAGGCGGCCGTCTCTGGCATCGAAACTGCGCTCTGGGACGCCGTCGGAAAGCTCGTCGACCTCCCCGTCTATCAACTCCTCGGCGGGAAATACCGCGACGAGATCCGCATCTACTGTGACAGTCACGCTGGCGCCCACCTCGATGAGGGGTCCCAGAAGTCTTTCGAAGCGTACGAACCCGAAGCGTATGCCGACGCAGCCGAGGCAGTCATCGACGAGGGCTTCGATGCACTCAAGTTCGATCTTGATGTCGCCGCTGGCGACGCGGATACCGCGACCCGCCACCTCTCGAACGCCGCCGTCCAGCACAAAGTCGACGTCGTTGAGGCAGTCCGCGAACGCATCGGGACCGACCCGCTACTCGCGTTCGACCTCCACTGGAACTTCAACGTGGAGACTGCTCTTCGCGTTGCGCGCGAGCTCGAAGAGTTCGACATCGCATGGCTCGAGGACCCCGTTCCGCCGGAGAACGCAGACTCCCACCGGCGCGTCACCGAGGCCACGTCGACGCCCATACTCGCGGGTGAGAACATCACGCGCGTCGAAGGCTTGCTGCCTTTCCTCACTGCGGATGCCCTCGACGTCGCCGCACCCGACATCCAGAAGTGTGGTGGGCTCTCGGAGTTCCGTCGTATGGCCGCCCTCGCCGACGCCTTCGACGTTCCGGTGGCGCCACACAACGTCGCCAGCCCAGTCGGTACAGTCGCGAGCGTGCACGCCTGCGCGACCGTGCCGAACGCGTTCGTCCTCGAGTGGCACGCTCGCGACGTTGACTGGTGGGACGACCTCTACATCGGCGACCCGCTCATCGAGGACGGTCGCATCGAGGTCCCCGAAGGCGCAGGCCTGGGCCTGGAACTCGACCTCGACGAACTCAACGAACGCCTTGCGCCTGGCCAGGACCCGATCGAACTCTAAACGGCCGGCCCGCTTACCGTGGTAGTGTTTATTTTAGCAGCACCCGGTTCAGAGACCCAGAAAGCCCCCGCGCGCTCAGCGTTGGTTCGCGGGCAGCGAGGCGGCTCTGCCGCCTCGACTTCGCGGCGCGTAGCGCCGCGCAAGGCCCGCTCACCAAGACGTGGGACCGCCGGTCCCTCGCTGCCTTTCCGTCCCACCCAGGCCGGCTATCCACCCGGCTACGGGCGGCTGACTGAACGACGGTGGACGACGTCGCCGAAAGACGCGAAGCGTCTTTCGTGATGATGAAAATCGCTGACGGCGATTTTCAGATCACAAGGACCGCAACGATCGGAGTGAGTGAGGACCGTGGTTCGAAAGACCGGCGGTCTTTCGTCATCACGAGAGAGCCTCGCTCTCTCGAACGACAGCGAGTCCCCCGAGTTCAGCCAGGGCGAGACCGAAGGTCTCGCGGGCAATCGGGCGCTTCGCGCCCGATGACAGCCGAGGCTTTCTGGCTGTTTGCGGTTATCCGCTCTTAACTAAACACCGCCCCGCTTGATGTACCGCTCAATCGTTTCCGTTGCGACTGTCCTGCCGTTCCGATGTCGTACGACTGTTCCCAGAATACACTATCTCAGGCTGAAATAGTGGACGCAGCTGTTGACTAGCTGTGCGTCGTGATCGTTTGTACGACCTGTATCAGCACCCCCAACACTGCACAGAGTAATATCGTCACGGCTGCCAACGTGGTAACGCCGAAGAAGACGGCACCGACAGGGGCAATCAACGGCCCTAGGGTCGACGTTTCCGGGATCTGGATGACACCGCTCCACAAAATCACCACCACTGAAGCCACGGCGCCTGCTCCAGCGCCGGTGTATAGGAGGTGCCGTGGCCATGTTCCGGACTGCACCGCGTATGTACAGCTAGCAGTCCACCACTTCCGAGACTGAGAAGTCCCAAAGCAAGCAGCATCGCGTAAGCGAGACCAGCTAGACTTGTCCCGTCGGGATCGGGTTGGGTGTGCATTCTACTTGCGACGAGAATCACCGGTAATGAACAGAGCGATGCTGCAACAGTACCAGCAGCTAACTGGCGCGAAGTCGGCACGCGCCGCATTACGATAGTCTGCTGAGCCGGCGATTAAATGATTTCTGAATAAAGAGACCACCGTTAAACCCACTCAACTGGCATTTTCGTCGTTGACCGGGACACCTGCACAAGCCACTTCCCACCCGTCGTTCCCGGTGAGGCTTCGCGCGCTGTATGCAGCACGGCTTCTGAAACCTATCTCCGCTTGAGGGTTTCAACAAGGCCCCTCGTCTCACCCCCTCACTCCGACTTGTGCCGCTCGACACACCGGACGCTCTGAGCGTCGTCCCGCTTGGAGTCGTACAGCGGGTCGGCGGGAAACAGTTCCTCGCTCTCGGGAACCGTGACCGTTGGCCACTCGGTGTCGTCGACGGTCGTCTCCAGTTGGTCGACCCGGTCGGCGCACACACCCCGATTTTGCATGGCCTGTAGCCGCTCGAACACGGGGTCGAGGTTCGAGAGGGGGTCGTTCCACTCGGCGAGTCAGTCCTCGAGGGTGTCTTGACCTCGGGCCCGGTCGCCCCGGGAAGCGTGGCCAGTGTGTCGGCCGCGGCGACGGCATCAGTATGGATTTGCTGAACGCGCACTCTCTACCGGCCAGTTCGTCGGCACAATAGATTGTGAGCCAGTCACGAACCGACAGCCGCTGTCCCGCTCCAGTGCGACTGAAGCCCAGCGCCCGCAGCTGTGCAACTCAAACCAGATTTTGAGCCTTCGCCAGGTCGATGGTAGTGCCTGCCGACGACACGCATATGGGCATGCCCTCCCCCTTCGACCATGCCGAGAAGCTGGTTGATTCGACGACGCGCTGGCGGCTTGAAAGCGAAGACCTCCACATCCGCAATCACGACCAAACCGCCGAATACGATATCCAATTACGCATTGAACAAGACGGCGAAGTGTACCACGATACCGAATACCACTTGATCCCAGACCAGGCTGGATGCACAGTGAACTTGCTTCAACCCGGTGAATACACCGTCATAGCCAGTATCGACGACACGGTGGCCAAAACTGCCGTCGTTGGAGTCTCTGACGACCCCGACCAGACGATATTTATCGAAATCAGCGACAACGAACTCCACCTCTCTGAGGGAGTGGAGTAGCTCTCAGACCGATCGATACCTACAGATCGGCACATCGCCTTCCCGTTCGATATTCTCACACGACCCTTCTGTTTCGGACTCGTGTACCTGTGTGATTGTTGATCAAGCGGAGAGTCCTGGGTACACCAGAGCGTAGACGAAAGAAACGAGGTGGTTTGCTGACTGTATCGGTCACACTGATCCTGACAGATGATAAGTAGCCAGAGGGGCTGTACAAGATACACAGCGCATCTCTCGCAGTTGCCGTGTGGAGCCGAGCTTGAACACAGGCTGAAATAAAGTGAGAGTAGGGGTTCTCTCGGGACAATGCCCGACCGGACCGTTCGGATGTACAACCCGACCCATCGCTTCGACACGCCAGCTGAGACATTTCCAGCCAGCGACCCAACTGTTCAGTGGTCGTATGATTTAGACGCACGCATACAAGAGATTGCTGTCTGGAACGGGCAAGTCTACGTTACGGGAGTCGATGGGAGCATCACAGCGTTCGACACAACCGGTGACCTGCAGTGGCAGTTCAAGACTGATGGGGCGATTCGGTCGTCGCCAGCGGTGGTGGATCGTACCGTCTACGTCGGGAGTCGTGATGGTCGCGTCTACGGTTTGGACACTGCCAGCGGGGTACAGCGCAACCGGTTCGATATCTATAGAGGGATCAGTGCATCACCAGCAGTGGTCGACGACACGATCTTTGTCGCCGGTACGGGGCACGGTTGCATCTACGCGCTGGACACCGCTAGCGAAGCTGAGCGCTGGCGCTTCGAAACCGATGGGGGAGCTGTTAATTCTTCACCAGCAGTGGTCGATGGGACCGTCTACATTGGAGATCCTGATGGATACATCTATGCCGTAGATGCCGCGCGCGGGACCGAAATTTGGCGCTTTGAGACGAATATGGCAGTAAACTCGTCACCGACCGTGGTGGATGGTATCCTTTATGTTGGGAGTGAAAATCCAATCGAAGGTGAGGGTCACATATACGCGGTGGACAGCTCAACAGGCACTGAACGGTGGTGCTTCGAAACTGGTGATCAAGTGTACTCGTCGCCGGCAGTGGTAAATGATACGGTCTATATCGGGAGTTGTGATACCTACGTATATGCCTTGGACAAGCAGAAAGGGACTGAACGCTGGCGTTTCGAGACTGGGGGTTCCGTGTGCTCGTCACCGGCAGTGGTGGACGAAACCGTTTTTGTGGGGAGTGGCTCCCCATTCGATAACGAGACTCACGTATACGCCATCGATGCCGCGACAGGGACTGAACAGTGGCGTTTCGAGACGAACGGGTCAGTCGTCTCATCACCAGTAGTGTTTGACAGAACCCTCTACATAGGGAGTGACGACGGGACCCTCTATGCGCTGGATGGCACGGGGATGGAACTCTCCAAGAGAACGGCGTAGACAGAGACCAACACACCGATTTTTCAGGCCAGTTCGAACTTCGGGGCCGACCTATCTTTCTTCGAGGAGAGAATCCGGCAACTCTTCGAAGAACCACGCACGACGCTCGTGCGGATATTTACGTAGCATCGTGTCGTAGCATGACGTTCACCGAGGCGGTATGACCGCCCACCTAATCGGGCAATATCGGGGACTCCGAGGCCCAGAATGTACGAGACACACTCTCGAACCGCTGTGATGTCTCGGTCAAGATAACTCCGCGTCCCCCTGCCGGGGATAGGAGTAAACGATCGTATCTGCATGAACTGTCCTCTCTTATTGACGCGTGGCTCCGCACAGCAAGAACTCCCCGAATTTGGACGGTGCTGATTCCTGTCTCTGGGTGGGAATTCCGCCAGTCGCTCAGTACGCAGTAGTGACCGACTCGCGCCCCGTATTTAGCACACCCACGTCAAACTATCACCGACTGAGATTTCACTCGCTCAGCGGTTGTTTCGTCTTTCAGGGACCGGCTCAGGTCTCTTCCCGATCAGAAGGTTATCACATCGCCAAGCTCGGGAGCCTGTGCATCGTAGCCATCAGCTCGTAATTCTTCAGCAAAGGCCCCACAGCGGTCCCCGTGGTTGAGTACAATCTCGCTCTCTCGGTAGTTACCCAGAAAGTCAAGCAAGCCATCTCTATCCGCATGGGCCGAGAAATCGTATGATTCGACCTTCGCGCTGACAGGCATCACTCGGCCGTCGAATTCTGCTCGACCCCGTTCGAGGAGTTCCCGGCCGGGCGTGCCTTCGACCTGATAGCCGGTCATCGCGATCTTGTTCGTCGGGTTCGTCCGGATCTTGGGAACGTACGAGACAACCGGTCCACCATTTAACATTCCCGACGTGGTGATTATCACGGAGTTTTGCGCAGCAATCCGGTGACGTTGCCCCGCTTTGCCATTGACAAACCGAGTGCCGGATGTGGCCCCACGCAACGCTTCGGCATCCCGCAAAAACTCGGGGTGGCGCTTGAACTGTTTGGTCACGCGCTGGCTAGACCATCCAGATAGCAGTCGACGTCGTGAGCCGCACAGACGAGCATCACCTCCTGGGTGCGTCCGATGGCGAAGGCGGGGACGACGACGGTCCCGCCCTGCCAGACCGTCTGGCGGATGCTCTCGACGAACTGCTGTTCGACCGACTCGCGGGCCTCGTGGGTCACGTCGGAGTACGTCGACTCGCAGATGACCGCGTCGGCCTCGGGCCGGGCCGTCGTCGCCTCGACGAGGCGCTGGCGGCCGGTGTGGAAGTCGCCCGTATAGAGCAGGCGGGTCTCGCCATCGTCGACGAGCACGTGGGCGCTCCCGGGGATGTGGCCGGCGTTGTACAGCGTCACCTCGTAGCCTGCCGCCTCGAAGGTCTCGCCGTAGCCGTGGGTCCGCGAGGCCTGTGTGAGCCGGCGCACGTCGGTCTCGGTGAACGGACAGCGCGGCGTCGAGCCGTGCAGTTTCAGCGTGTCCTCGGCGAGGGTCACCGCCAGGTCGCGCGTCGGCGGCGTCCAGTGGACCGGCGGCAGGTCGCCCGCGCCCATCAGCGCGGGGACGGCGCCGACGTGGTCGAGGTGGCCGTGGCTGACCACGACCGCCTCGGGGTCGACGTCGCCGACGGGGTACTGGGGTGGCGACTCGCTGGCCATCCCGTAGTCCAGCAGCAACCGGTCGTCGACGAGGACGGCGCTGCGCCCGATCTCGCCGGCCCCGCCGAGAAACTGGACGTCCATCACCCCACCGTACCGCCCGCGCGGGTTTCCCTCCGTCGGTTCGTCACCGGAACAGCGTCGTCGGCCGGCACACGGCGTCGTCGACCGACTGGCCGGGACCGATAGCGGGCAGGCGTAGCGTCGCCACCGTCCCGTCGTCGGGCCGGATCTGGAAGGACCCGCCGTAGCGGGTGACGATCCAGTTGACCAGCCAGAGGCCGAGCCCCCGGCCGTGTTCGAGCGGGGTCTCGCGGCCGGCCTCGACGACGGCGGCCTCGAGCGGCGAGATGCCGTCCCCGTCGTCTGCGACGGTCACCTCGACGGTCTGCCCGTCGTCACGGGCGACCAGGTCGACGGTCGTCCTCGCCGGCCCGTGTTCGAGCGCGTTGGTGACCAGTTCGGCGATGGCCCGCTCGAGCTCCCGGCCGGCACTGACCGCTCTCTCGGTCTCGACGGCGACCGATATCGTCGCCTCCGGATACTGCGCCCGGTGGTCGTCGGCCACCGACCGGAGCATCGTCCCCAGATCCAGCTCGACCGGCGTCCGTGGCTGTTTCGCGTACGTCTCGAGCTCGTGGGCCTGGCTGCTCAGGGACGACAGCCGCTGGATGGTCCGCCTGAGGGGTCCCTCGATGTCCGCGCCCGCCTCCTGGCGCGTGTCGACGAGGTCCGCACACCCCTGGATGACCGTCAGCTCGTTGCGGAGGTTGTGGCGCAAGACGCGGTTCAGCAGGTCGACCAGGCGCTCGGTACGCACCCGCTCGGTCACGTCCTGGTGGAATCCGATGAAGTGGCTCGTCTCGCCGTCGGCGTCCTCGATGGGTGTGATGGTCAGGCGGTTCCAGAACGGCGTCCCGTCCCGGCGGTAGTTCAGCAGTTCGGTCGTCACCGGTCGCTCCGCCTCGATGGCCGTCTCGACCGCGTCCACGTCGCTGGCGTCGGTCTCCGGGCCGAGGAGGCGCCGGTAGTTCTCGCCGCGTATCTCGTCGGCTTTGAAGCCGGTCACGCGCTCGAACGCGTCGTTCGCGTACACGACCACCGGTGGTCCCTCCCGGGCCTCGGCGATGGTTATGGGGACGGCCGCCGCGTCCATTGCGCGCGTCCGCGCCCGCAACGCCGCCTCCTGTTCTTTGCGCTCGGTCACGTCCCGGCCGACGCCCTGGACCGCGACGTCGGCTTCGTCGACGGGCACCGCGTTCACCTCGAGTATCGCCTGCTCGCCGCTCCGGCCCTCGAATGTCAGTTCCAGTCCGGTGACGGTCCCGCCCTCGATGACGGACTCGAACGCGGCCATCGCGTCGGATCGCGAGTCCGCCGTCAGGTAGTCGGCGAACGGCTCGCCGGTCAGCGCCGCCGGCGTGTACCCGAGCACCCGCTCGACGGCCGGGGAGACGTAGGTGAACTGGCCGTCCGCCGAGACGCGGAAGATGATGTCGAAGCTCGTCTCGGCGATGCGTTCGAGCCGTCGCTTCTCGGCGGCGAGTCGGTCCGTCCGCTCCTCGCGCCGGCGCCGGTGCTCGACCCGCTCTAGCCCGAAGCCCACGAGCCGGGCGACCAGTTCGACGAACAGTTCTTCGGCCTCGGTGAAGGGCTCCGCTCTGCGCTCGCGGTCGGCGAAACAGACGGACCCGTACGTCTCGCCTCCGACGGTGACCTTGCTCCCGATGTAGGTCTCCAACCCGAAGCGCTCGACGGCGGCGTCGGTCACTTCGGCCGACGCCCGCGCGTTCTGGATGCTCAATACGCTCTCCAGTTCGACGGTACGCTGGCAGTATGCCTCGCTCGTCGGACAGGTATCGCCGGGCCGGAGCTCCCCGTCGTCGTCGAGCGCGTACTCGATTATCTGTTCGTTTTCACCGACGTTCGTGACGAGCCCGACCGACAGGTCCAGGTTCTCCATGCCCGCCCGGAGGGCTGTCTCGACGGCCTCGTCGAACGACAGCCCCTCGTCTGCGAAGGCCTCGTAGACCCGTTCCCGGTACGGCTCGGATGTGTTGCCCTCTCTCATGTCCGGCGCTCGCTGGACTCGATTGCTGAATAGGGATTGGCCGCTGGGCATATGACTCTTTGGCGGCGTGTCAGTCCGCCGGCAGGCGGGGTCGAGGTGCCCTGCCGTGATGGTCCCCGCTCAGACGTACTGGCTGTGTCCGGCGCTGCCGGCCATCTCGGCCAGATCGGCGTGGACGTCGGCGATGCGCTCGCGGATCTCCCGGCCGGCGACCCGCGGGTCGAAGCGGTCCTTGTTGGGCGACCAGTCGACGTCGTTGAAGAAGGTATCGCGGTCGCCGTCGACGCCTTCGGGTGGGACGATGTCGGTCGGTTCCTCGTTGTAGAGGTCGAAGGCGGTGCGGGTGTACTCGTACTGGTAGCGGGTGTCCTTGTTCACCTTGCAGATGCCGTGCTGGAGCATCTGCTGGAGCTGGTCTTCCTGGACGCCCGAGGAGCCGTGTAGCACCAGCGGCGTGTCCAGGCCATGGTCGGACAGTGCCTCGCGGATGTCTCGTGCCAGGTCCGGGCGCAGTTCGAGGTCCTTGCCCTTCGCGACGCCGTGCTGGGTGCCCACGGAGATGGCCAGCAGGTCACAGCCCGTCCGGTCGACGAACTCGACGGCCTGCTCGGGGTCGGTGTAGAAGGCGTCCTCGGACTCGATCTCGTCCTCGACGCCCTTGATCTGGCCCAGTTCCGCCTCGACTAAGATGTCGCTGTCGGCGTCCTCGGTCATCTCGACGACCTCCTTGCTCGTCGCGACGTTCTCCTCGAAGGGCTCGTGGGAGGCGTCGATCATGATCGAGGAGGGGATGTCCAGGTCGATCTGTGTCTCGATCAGGTCCAGATCCGTCTGGTGGTCCATGTTCAGGAAGACTCCGATGTCGTAGTGCTCGGCGATGATGTCGATGTAGTTGCCCATCGCCTGCAGGCCCGCGATGGGGTCGCCGTTGCCGGCGAAGGTACAGGCCCCGTTGCTCAGCTGCAACAGGAGGTCGGACTCGACCCGGGAGGCCCCTTCCAGCAGGCCCATCATGATATTCGGTTCCGCGATGTTGCTCGCGACCAGGCCGAAGCCCTCCTCGAGCGCGACGTCGTACACGTCCGAGAGCTCAGAACCGCCCTTGAATGGCATCTGTTGTCACCGGGTCGGGATTTGACCGCCCCTGATATAAAGCCATTCTTGCACCGCCACGAGCGGCCCGAGCGCGCGTCGCGCACCGCTTCAGCGCCGCAGCCGTCCGTCTCGCTCGACCGGCGTCCCGACGTTGGGTTTCGGTACCACGCCGGTTGTGTATTGCTACCAAACGTCCACAAACAATTATTATACTCCAGCAGAAACATTACTCTGTATGGCGACACGCCAGCAGACTCCGACGACTACGTATCACACGTGTTCCTGTGGTGAGCAGTTCGAGACGACGGAGGCGCTTCTCGAACACGCTCGGGAGTCCCACCGACTCTCGGTATTCTAACGGCTGGCGTCGACACTGTCGGTCCCGGTCGACCGGGACCGACAGCCGGTTTTCAGTTGCCCGCGCCCGTCAGGAGTGTCGCTCGCGGTCCTGACGGACGCCGAACTCCGTGTACCCCCCGTGAGAGACCTCTAGCGCGCCGAGCCACCAGTTCCATCGCTCGGCCAGGCTGTACCCTTCGGGGGCGTCCTCGAGGTTCTCGACGACGTCCTCGACGGTCAACTCGGCGTCGAAGTCCGCGTCGAACCGGCCCGAGTCCGCGAGATCACGGGCCTGCCGGGCGACGACGGTGACCGCGTCCCCGCCGGCGTCGAACGTCGCTTCGAGCTCGCGCTCGAGTGCACTCCGGTCCACGTCTGTGTCTCGGCGGCCCCCGTCTTGAATGTGTCCCGGGTGCGAGTCACGGCGTTGGGGCCCAGACGCCGACGGCGTGGCCACTCGGGTGCTCGCACGGGCTGCGAAACAAACGAATCCCCCCGCTCGGCTGCCCTTCGCTGCGAGACGGTACCTACGGCCTCGCGCTGAACCGTTCACGGGTGACCGCCCGTTCGCAATTCGCGATCTTCCGGCCGGTCAGCCCTCGCGACGCTCGGCGGCTCAGTTACCCTTCTCGATGGGCGCGCCGACCAGGTTGCCCCACTCGGTCCAGGAGCCGTCGTAGTTGATGGCGTCCTCGTAGCCCAGCAGCTCGTGGAGCGCGAACCAGGCGACCGAGGAGCGCTCGCCGATGCGGCAGTAGGCGACGGTCGTCGACTCGCCGTCGATGCCCTCCTCGGCGTAGAGTTCCTGCAGTTCGTCGTAGCTCTTGAACGTGCCGTCGTCGTTGGTCACGGCCGCCCACGAGATGTTGCGGGCGCCGGGGATGTGGCCGCCGCGCTGGGCGGTCTCCTGGAGTCCGGGCGGTGCGAGGATCTCGCCGGAGAACTCCTCGGGCGAGCGGACGTCGACCAGCGGGACGCCGCGCTCGATGGCGTTCTCGACGTCCTCGCGGTACGCGCGGATGGACTCGCGTGGCCCGGCGGCGGTGTACTCCTGGGCGGGGAACGCCGGTACCTCGTCGGTCAGCTCGTAGTCGTTTTCGACCCAGTACTCGCGGCCGCCGTCGAGCAGCTTGACGTCGTCGTGGCCGTAGTACTTGAACTGCCAGTAGGTGTAGGCGGCGAACCAGTTGGAGTTGTCGCCGTACAGGACGACGGTGGAGTCCTCGGTGATGCCGGCCTCGCCCAGTAGTGCCTCGAAGTCCGCCTTCGTGAGGATGTCGCGGGTGGTCTGGTCCTGCAGATCTGTCTCCCAGTTCCAGCCGATGGCGCCGGGGGCGTGGCTCTCGTCGTACAGCTCCGTGTCGACGTCCACCTCGACCAGTCGGTGGGCGGGATCGTCGCTCTGGAACTCGTCCAGTCGCTCGCTGACCCAGTCGGCCGAGACGAGCACGTCGTTAGCGTAATCGGTCATAATGCACTCGAGTACTAGGCTCCCGGTCATATATTACTACGACTTTCGGCAGGTTCGGCCACTCGTACCCCCTGACGGCAGATGTTGCCTCAATCGGGCGACAGTTCCATGGGACGGCATGTCGCGGTGGTCGGAGGCGGGAGGTGGCCGACGTCCTCGCGATGCAGAACTACGGGCGAATGTTGCCACGGTCTTCGACCGACCGGGATGGGAGTTTTCAAGCGGGACGAGCGGGTACACGCGGACAATGACCGACATCGTCTCCGCCGAGTGGGTCGCGGACCGCCTCGGTGACCTCCGGGTCGTCGACGTCCGCGACGCCTGGGAGTACGACGGCCTCGGCCACCTGCCCGGTGCGGTGAACGTCCCGTTCGACGACTTTCGCGCGGCCGACGACGGGGGCACAGAGGGACTGTTGCCCACGACGGATGACTGGGCGGCCATCCTCTCTGCGGCCGGTATCGGCCGCGAGAGCGAGGTGCTGGCTTACGACGACCACCACGGCGTCTTCGCCGCCCGGTTCCTCGTCACCGCCGAGCTACTGGGCCACGACCCCGACCGCCTGCACCTGCTCGACGGCGACTTCTCCAGCTGGCAGCAGGCCCACGAGACCACGGGCGAGACCCCGGACGTCGACCCGACCGAGTACGCCGTCGAGCAACCCGAGACCACCCCGCTCGTCGGTGCCGACGACGTCGCCGCGGCCGTCGACGACCCCGACGCCGTGCTGGTCGACACCCGCGACGCCTCTGAGTACGACGCGGGTCACATCCCCGGGGCCGTCCTGCTCGACTGGCGGGACCTGGTCGCTGACGAGACCCGCGGCGTCCTGCCCCGCGAGGCGGCGCTCGCGGTGCTCGAATCTGTCGGCGTCGTCCCCGAGAAGCGCGTCGTCCTCTACTGCAACACCGCCCGGCGCATCAGCCACACCTACGTCGTCCTCCGGCACCTCGGCTTCGAGGACGTCGCCTTCTACGAGGGCAGCCTCACCGAGTGGGAGGCCCAGGACCGTCCGCTCGTCTCGGAGTGACCGGCCGACGGCGAGAGGCCGTCAGGCGCCCCGGTGCTGGTTCGCGACCTGCTCGTCGGTGAGGATGTCGAGCAGTTCCACCAGCAAGCCGATGATGACGGGGCCGGCGATGAACCCGACGGCGCCCAGCGAGAGCAGGCCACCGACGAACCCGACGAAGTAGAGGCTCGTGGGCATGCCCGTCGTGTACCGCGCCAGGCGCGGGCGGATGACCGCATCGGGCATGAACCCGATGACGACCAGGCCGAAGACGACAAGCAGGACGGCGCCGATCACGTCGCCGGCGATGGCCTGGGCGACGCCGATGGCCACGACGACGATGCTCGGGCCGACGATGGGCACGAACTGGAGGATGCCGGCGAGCACCGCCAGCGCGAACGCACCCGGCAGGCCCAGCACCGCAAAGAACACCCAGGCGACCATGAACGTGCCGAAGGCTGTGGCCGCCTGCAGGACGTAGATGGCGTACAGCGTCGAGCGCAACCGCTCGTGGAGTCGGTGCAAGACGTCGTGGTACGCGGGCGGGACCATCCGGAATATCTCCTCGCGCGGCGCCGTCGGCCGCCAGAGGATGGCATAGACGAGGATCGTAAAGAGGACCACCTTCAGCGCGAGCACCGGGGCTTCGGCGGCGAGCTCGACGGCGGCGTCCGTCAGTGCTCCCCTGGCACTGCCCAGCGCGGCCTCCACTTCCAGGACGTAGACCATCCCACCGACCTCCAGGGTCACGGTGTCGGGCAGCTGCCGGAAGAACGCAAAGAGGTCGCGCCGGCGGAGGTAGACCACTGCACCGAGCGGGACGGCGATGGCCGTCCCGGCGCCGAAGGCGACGGCCGTCGCCACCGCGGCCGCGAGTCGCTTCGAGAGGCCCAGATCGACGAGCCACCCCGATAGCGGATAGAGGACGTAGGCGACGGTGATGGCAAAGAAGATGGTCGCCAGCACGCTCGAGAGCATCGCCATCGCCAGCAGCAATGCGCCCGCGAGCAACGTCGCCAGCAGGACGGGCCGTCTGGAATCTCGCACAGGGGACGTTCAGCCGGGTGGGAGAAAAGCGTTCCCGGTCGTTCACCTGTCGTGGGGGGATGTACGGACCGCAGCCCGGCGGGCGGGGAGCGTGGTTCGAAAGATCCCCGGTGTTTCCTCATCACGAGAGCGCTTCGCTCTCTCGAACGACACCGGGTCCTCGAGTCGTGAACGCGGGGCTTTCTGGCTGTTCACGCTCGGAATCCTCTGATTACATCGTACCGCGGGACCGACCCCAGCGTTCTTGCCCCGGCCGGGTGACCTACTCCACATGCAGTGGGACAACGAACCCGAGACGTGGGCGGCGACCGACGACGAGGTCCGACTGACCGTTCCCGGTGACACCGACTGCTGGCGCGTCACGCGCCACGACTTCATCGCCGACGACGCCCCCTTCTACTACCGGGTGGTCGACGGCGACTTCACCGCGACGGTCCGGGTGGCCGGTGACTACGACGACCAGTACGACCAGGTGGGGCTGATGGTCCGCGAGAGCGAGACCCACTGGCTGAAGTGCGGCGTCGAGGTCCTCGACGGCGTCCAGCAGGCCAGCGCCGTCCTCACGCGTGACTACTCGGACTGGTCGGTCCTGCCGCTCGAGGAAGACCCCGGGTCGGTGTGGGTCCGCGTCGAGCGGATCGGCGCGACCCTCGAGGTGTCCTACTCGCTGGACGGCGACGACTACGCGATGATTCGCCAGGGCTACCTGAGCGACGCCGACACCCTGCAGGTCGGGCCGATGGCCGCGGCGCCACAGGGCGACGGCTTCGAGGCCGTCTTCGAGGAGTTCACCGTCGAACAGTAGGGACTCGTGGTTTGGAAACGAAGAGAGAAGTCGGGCCGCGAGCGGTGCGAGACGGCGGAAGGCAGGACGGGAAAGCATTCGGCGGCGAAGCCGCCGATTCAACCGCGGCGAGCGACCACCGCGCCGCTTCGCGGCGCGAGTGAGGTGCAAACAGTGGGCTCTCCTCGCAGGTCACTGCTCACGGGCCGTTCGGCTCGTTCGCTTTCGAGGCGCTCCGCGCCTCGCATTCCCCGCTCGGTATCGAGGTTCTTCGCGTTGGTCAGAACCTCGCTTACATCATGCCGCCCATGCCGCCGCCCATACCGCCCATGCCGCCACCCATGCCGCCGCCCATACCGCCGGGGCCGCCGGGTGCGCCGCCTTCGTCGTCGTCATCGTCGCCCTGGCCACCCTTGAGGTCGCCGGCAGCGATGACGTCGTCGATGCGGAGGATCATGACGGCCGCCTCGGTGGCGGACTCGATGGCCTGCGTCTTGACGCGCAGCGGTTCGACGACGCCGTCTTCCTCCATGTCGACGACTTCGCCGGTGTAGGCGTCGAGACCGGAGGTGACGGCACCGCCGTCGTGCTTGCTGCGCAGGTCGACCAGCGAGTCGATGGGGTCGTGACCCGCGTTCTCGGCGAGCGTGCGCGGGATGACGTCGATGGCGTCGGCGAACGCCTCGACGGCGAGCTGCTCGCGCCCACCGACGGAGTCGGCGTAGTCACGCAGGCCCAGCGCGAGCTGGGTCTCGGGGGCACCGCCGCCGGGCAGAACCTTGCCGTCCTCCAGCGTGGCGGCGACGACGCCGAGCGAGTCCTCGATGGCGCGCTCGACCTCGTCGACGACGTGTTCGGTGCCACCGCGGAGGATCATCGTGACGGCCTTGGCGTCCTCGACGTCCTCGACGAAGATGCGCTCGTCGCCCGCGATGTCCTTCTGGGCGACGGAACCGGCGAAGCCGAGGTCGTCGGCCTCGACGTCCTTGATGTTCGAGATGATGCGGGCGCCGGTCGAGCGCGAGAGGGCCTCGAGCTCGGACTTCTTGGCGCGGCGCACGGCCAGGATGCCCTCCTGGGCGAGGTAGTGCTGGGCCATGTCGTCGATGCCCTTCTGGCAGAAGACGACGTCGGCGCCGGCGTCGACGAGGTAGTCGACGTACTCTTTGAGCTGTTGCTCCTCCTGGTCGAGGAACTGCTGGAGCTGGTCGGGGTCGGTGACGTTGACCTCGGTGTCCAGCTCGGTCTCGGGGACCTCGATGGGCGTGTCCAGCAGGGCGATGTTGGCGTCCTCGACGGCGAAGGGCATGTTGTCGTGGACGCGCTCCTTGTCCACGATGACGCCCTCGACCAGCTCGGACTCGTCGGTGGCGCCACCGACGACGGTCTCGATCTGGATGTTGTCGGTGTCGACGGTGCCGTCCTCGTCGGCGACGGACTGGACCGCGCGGACGACGAGCTCGGAGAGAACGTCCTTGGAGGACTCGGCGCCCTTGCCGGTCATCGCAGTGCCGGCGACCTTCGTGAGGGTCTCGGTGTCCTCGGGGTCGACGTCGATGGCGTTCTCCTCGAGGATCTCCTTTGCCTTCTCGGCGGCCTGGCGGTACCCCTGGGCCAGGATGGTGGCGTGGATGTCCTGGTCCAGTAGTTCCTCGGCCTTCGAGAGCAGTTCACCGGCGATGACGACGGCCGTCGTCGTGCCGTCCCCGACCTCGTCCTCCTGGGTCTGGGCGACCTCGACGATCATGTTGGCCGCCGGGTGCTCGATGTCCATCTCGTCTAAGATGGTGACGCCGTCGTTCGTGACGACGACCGACCCGGAGTTGTCGACGAGCATCTTGTCCATGCCCTTCGGACCGAGTGTGGTCCGAACGGCCTCCGCCACGGCCGTCCCGGCCGTGATGTTCATGGACTGTGCGTCCTTGCCGGAGGTGCGCTGGGAGTCCTCCGAGAGTACGATCATGGGCTGATTACCCATCTGTTGAGCCATAGTCAGACGATGATTGAATGTGATTCTATATAACTGTTTTGGTGCCAGTCGGTGCATCGTCGGGCAGTCCCCCACTCGCCGAGGTGTGACAGTAGGTGTCGTGGTGGGTTTAAATGCACGTGCACGCAGCCTGCAAGCGGGTAAGCGTGCACTATCGGGCGGCTTTGTGTTCCGTCCGGCCGAACCCCCGCCGGGAGGACACCGATGGGCGTGCTCGAGAGCATCACCGACCTGTTCGGGACCGAGTCGGCCGAGAAGTACCGCTGTGACGACTGCGACGCGGTGTTCTTGGTCGAGGCCGGGTCCACGGACCCGACCTGTGGACAGTGTGGGTCGGCGGCGGTCGAGTTCGTCACCCGCGTCTGAGCGGGACGACGGCGGGCCCGCCGGTTTTCAGTACCCCATCCCGAACCGGCGTTCGCGCAACTCGGGGGTTATCTGGATGCGCTCGACCGGCTGGCCCGTCCGGTACCAGACGAATGCCGCGCGTGTAAACAGTTCCCGACAGTCGATGCGGACCTCGCGGGGGTTGCCCTCGGTGTGCTCGTGGATGTCCTCGATGGCCCCCCGGGTGAACAGGTCCGGGGCCTCGCCCTGGTAGGGTTCGTCCCGGAAGTACGCGAACGACCGGGCGATGTACTCCGCGATGTCGTCGGGACTGAACGGGTCGATGTGCTCGTAGTACCGCAGCCGGGAGTCCAGCGTCCCGCGGATCTCGGCGACCCGGCGCTTGCCCTCGGGGGTCCCGGTCAGGAACAGGCGGACACCGGCGTCCCCGGCGACCTGCAGCGGCGAGAGCAGGTCGACCTCGAGCACCTCAATCTCGTCGACGACGAGCAACAGCGTCTTGTCGTCCGTCCGGATACGGCGCATCACCTCGTGGACGGCCGCCTTGGTGTCGGCGGTGGCCCACGGGATGCCGTTGCGGACCTGCGAGTAGTTCGACGGGTCGACGGAGTAGCCCGCCGCGTACGCCGCCGTCAGCACCGTCCGGTAGAGCTGGCGGGCAGTGGTCTCGCGGGGGTTGTCCAGGTGCGTGACGATGAAGTCGTCG
The DNA here is from genome assembly GCF_029338315.1 of Haloarcula regularis. Lineage (GTDB taxonomy): Archaea > Halobacteriota > Halobacteria > Halobacteriales > Haloarculaceae > Haloarcula > Haloarcula regularis. The sequence continues at coordinate 2,055,927 of NZ_CP119794.1, read as the reverse complement.
TGTTTCGAGAGGTCACGCAGGACGATCTCGCGGAACGCCGACTTCCCGGTCCCGTAGGGGCTCACCAGCCCGATGTGCTGGTCCTGGAGGAGCCAGGAGGTGACCTGGTTCAGCATCTCCGTGTCGTGGCGGACGTAGAGCGGCTCCGGCATGTGGTCGAGCCCCGCCTCCTCGGTGAACGGGAGGTCGGTGACGTCCGCGATGTCGCCCCCGAGCGCCTCGCCGAAGGCAAGCAGCCGCTCTTCGACCTCCTGCAACTGGTCGAGCAGGACGCCCTCGGTGGGGTCTTCGGAGCGCGCTTGCTCGGCGGCACGAACCTCCTCGAGTCGGTCCATCACCTCGTCGACGGTCTGGCCGGCCTCGCCGTCGGTCCCCGCTGGCCCGTCGGAATCGTTAGACACGGTTGTACTCCAGCGTAGTTGACCGCCTGCGGCGTTATATGTTACGCCGGTCAGATCCAGTCATCGAGGACGGCGACGGCGGTGGTCGAGAGCCACTCACCGTCGGCGTCGGTCCGCAGAATTCCCGTCTCGTCGCGTTCCTCGTAGGTCACTTCGCTCATCGTATCTCCACGTACCGGCTGCTCGGCCCAGTGCGGTGTACCTACTCAGTTAGGAACAGGCCGCTGCTCGCGTGGCAGGGCGCCGGCGAAAGCGGTGACGCCCGCTCACCCGGTGAACTGGTGGTACTCCAGTTCCTTGTGTTTCATCTCGTTGTGCTTGCGCTCTAGGAACGAGTAGACCGACCCGTGGGGCGCGCCGTCGAGCAGCATCTCGACGGCCTCCCGGACGGCGTCGACCTGTTCGGGCCCGCCGATGATCGAGAGCGTCGACCCGTAGATGACGACGGCCGCGCCGGACAGTCCTGCATCAGCTCCCGGGTGCGGCCGCCCTCGCCGATGAGTCGGCCCTTGTGGCGCCGGAGGTCGTTCTTGTTCCGGGAGGCCGCCTCGATGTCGATGACCTCGAACATCATCATGTCGTCTTCGAGCAGTGCCAGGGCGTCCTCCGGCGCGAAGCCGCGGCCGATGGCCTTCACGATGTCCGGGCCCTTCAGCCCCGTCACGGGGTCGCCGACGGACTCGACTTTCACCGACCCGTCCTCGGAGTCGATGTCGAGACGCACCTCCGCTCGCTCCTCTATCTCGCGCATCGTCTCACCGCCCTCGCCGATGAGCACGCCGATGCGGTCCTGCGGAATCTTCACGTGTTGCATACGTATACGTCCTCGTAGGGCGCTCAGCCTGTTTAAAACTTCGGCGTCGGGGTCGGACGAAGCTCGTCGAGCGAGTTCGGCAGGCGCTGGCTCTCGACCACGCTCAGGCCTCACACCGGTGGCCGGCCAGCTGGGTGGTACCCTGCCTGACCGTCCCCGTCTTCGTCGTCCGCAAGGTGACGTACTCGAGCTCGACGCGCTCGAGGTCGACGGCGTGGTGCCGGTTCCACCGGTTGCAGTGGTACTCGAGAAACAGGCGCCGCTCGTCGCCGTAGCCGGGTTCGAGCAGGTTGCTCACGTACTTGCGCCAGCGCTGGTTGGGGTACTGGGCCGCCAGGTCGTCTGCCAGGGCAGGTGGCCGTTCCTCGGTGACCGGCCCGCCGCGGGCGACGTCCACGGTGGTCCCGTTCTCGAGGTGGCCGGGCAGGCGGTACCACCCCGTCTCGCGCAGGGGGTCGGGCGCGAACATCGTCCAGTGCTGGGTCAGCGACGCCGTCTCGCCGTACGTCTCGAGCGGTTCCGGCACCGTGTCCTGCGGGCCCACGTCGGCCCGGTTCGTCAGCACCTGTACGTTGTAGAGGCCGACGAACAGCACCGAGACGACGATGACGACGGCGGCCAGTACGCGGAGCGTTCGGCGCACGCTGTCGAATCGCTCGGGCGGCGAGACGGTCGGATACAGCCCGCGGGCCCACGCCGTAGCGCCGGCCGACCGTAATCGCACCCGCGCACGCTCGACCCGGTCGGCCGGGAGCAGGCGGTCCCAGACCGCCGGCGGGAGAAAGAGGAGCACCGTCGTGACGACGACGAGCGGGAACAGGCCGAGGTGCATCGAGAGGGCCATCCCGACGTGCATCGAGATAAACGCCGCCGCGAGCGCGGCCCGCTTCCACCGGGTCAGCAGGACCAGGCCGGGCGAGAGGGTCCACAGGACGTACACCGCGTAGCCCAGCGCCGTCGTCATCAGCGGGACCGTACTCAACAGCTCCCCGAACGGCGTCGTGAAGTGGCCCAGCTGGAGAGCGTAGGTCAGGCCGTCGCCCGCTCGCCAGACGACGCCCATGTGCTTGAGCGCGACGTTGGTGCCGTACATGAACAGGACCTGGCCGAGCAGCGCGGCGGTCCCCAGCGAACTGACCGTCTCGGGCGGGGCCTCGCGGTGGAGGGCGTCGACGGAGAAGCGCGCCCCAAGGGGGACGAACAGCGACCAGAACAGCGACATTCGCAGGAGGGTGTCGCCGCCGTTGAGCACCAGTGGCAACCGGGCGTGCAGGGAGAGCCAGAGCATCCACGTCGCGAGCGTCGCCAACCGGGTCCGGTAGCCGACGAGGAAGACGACGGCCACGAGCGCCTGGAGGGCAAAGAGGACGGCGAGTGCCGGCCCGTCGCCCACGGCCAGGTGTACGGAGAGCGGGTCGTAGAGGCGAATCGCGGCCGGACGCGGGAACACCCCGCTGTCGCTGTAGTGTGCCCCCAGGTCGCGCGCTCGCAGGAGGACGTCGACGACGAGCAGCGTCCCGAAGAGGATGCGAAAGACGCCCAGTGCCCGCGCGTCGATGGCGACCCGCTCGCGGATGCCGGCCCGGACCCCCGACGGGAGGTGGCGTCGCCACGTGGCCATACATGGTGTCGACAGGACCCGGCCTTAGGGCTTTGGCCCTCCTCCTCAGTAGTGTTTACTTTAGCAGCAACCGGTTCAGAGAGCCAGAAAGCCCCGGCTGTCATCGGGCGCTTCGCGCCCGATTGCCCGCGAGACCTTCGGTCTCGCCCTGGCTGAACTCGGGGGTGGTTCGAAAGACGCGTCGCGTCTTTCGGCGACGTCGTCCGCCGTCGTTCAGTCAGCCGCCCCTTTCAGTCCCACCCGACGCTGGATGGTCAGCCGGCATGGGTGGGATGAAAGGCAGCGAGGGACCAGAGGTCCCTCGGGCCGTGCGAACGGGCACGCAGTGCCCGTGAGCAGAGGCCGCGCTCTCAGCGAACCCCGGCGACGTAAGCACCGCAGTGAGTAAAACGAACGAGGAGCGTAGCGAGCCGCGGGCCGCGTGGGACCTGCGGTCCCACGTCTTGGTGAGCGGGCCTTGCGCGGCGCTACGCGCCGCGAAGTCGAGGCGGCAGAGCCGCCTCGCTGCCCGCGAACCAACGCTGAGAGCGCGGGGGCTTTCTGGCTTTTTGCGGCTATCCTCTCTTAACCAAACACCGTCTACTCCTCGTCGCGGTCGGCGGGCGTCCCCTGTGGCACCGCGTCGTCGTCGCTGCCTGGCGCGGTGTCCTCGTCGTCCCGCGGGGTGGCGTACTCGCGCACGTACGCGAGGAGGTCGTCGGGCGTGGTGTCGACGCCCTGCCGGGCGAAGAAGTTGGCAACGTTCCGACAGTCCCGCTCTAAGAACTCCTCGGCGTTCGGGTGATAGACGGTGACGGCCTGTCCGAGGTCGATAATATAGAGTTGCCCCTCGTGGAAGACGACGTTGTACTCCGAGAGGTCGCCGTGGACCAGGCCGGCGTCGTAGAGCCGTCGCATGTACTCCTTGACGACCTCGTAGGCGGTCTCGGGGTTCTCGATGTGGACCTCGCTCAGGCGCTTGGCCCGCCCCTCCTCGGTGCCCAGATACTCCATCACGAGGACGTTGCGCTCGACGGCGATGGGTTCGGGCGTCCGGACGCCCGCGCGGCGGGCTCGCTTGAGGTTCGAGGACTCCTTGCGGACCCACGCGGTGACGACCTTCTTCTTGTCCGAGCCGATGCCCTCGAATCGGGGGTCGCCGTCGAGGTAGCCCCGCATGTCCTTGAAGTCGGAGGCGTTGATGCGGTAGACCTTCACCGCCACCTCGTGGTCGCCCGAGAGGGCGGTGTAGACGTTGGCCTCCTTGCCCGTCGAGATGGGGCCGCCGAAGGCGTCGATGTGGCCGTCCTGGACTAACTTGTAGAGCGCGCCGTAGGTAGCGTCGTCGAAGACGCTGGCCTCGACCTTGAACTGGTCCGCGTCCTTGATTCGCTTGCGGAACTCGCTGAACTCGCGGTCCCGCTTGCGGGCGATGCGGTCGGCCTCCGTGTCGGAGACGTCGAGTTCCTCCCACTCGTCGCCGGGGGCGTCGGCCTCCTCGGTGTCGAGCAGGCCGAAGTCCGCCTCGCTGTCGGTCACGGCTCGACCTCCGTCGGCGCGTGGGCGCGGGCCATCAGTGGAGTTACTCCTGGATGTGTCCCTCCTCGCGCAGCTGGTCTGCCTCCTGCTTCTCGTAGCGCCACGTGATGTCTGCCTTCTCGTCTTGCCAGTCCCACGGCTCGACGAGCACCACGTCGTCTTCCCGTATCCAGATGCGTTTCTGCATCTTGCCGGGAATCCGGGCCGTCCGTTCGACGCCGTCCATACAGCGTACCTTCACGCGGTTCGCGCCGAGCATGTCTGTCACGACAGCGAACACCTCGCTGTCGTCGGGCATCCGCAGGTCCTTTCGGCCGTCGTTGTCGCTCATACCAGGCAGTTCGACCCCGGGAGGTTTAGTTTCTGCGAGGTTCGCCCGGGCCGAGAGGCCAGCAGCGAGGGCAAGCGTTGCTCGCCCGTCGCGGCCCGATAGCGCCGGCCTCCGCCTACATCGAAGTGACAAAACCCAAGGTCCGACCGGCCCACTCCCTCAACAATGACGTACACGTTGCCGACCGACGCCGGAGACTGGGTCGCCGCCTGGCGCGAGCGAATCAACGACCGCGAGGCGTTCGCCGCGGCCGCCGAGGGGTTCGACGCCACCTTCTGCTTCGAGATATCCGACGACGACCGCTACGACGGGGAGCCGATAGCGTTCACCGTCGCCCTCGACGACGGGACGTGCACGGGTGCGCGAGTGGCCGCGGACGGTGCCGACTACGATTTCGCGCTCCGTGGCCCCTACGGCGCCTGGGCGGCGCTGCTCCGGGGGGAGCTCGACGTCTCCGAGGCCGTGATGGACGGCACCTTCGACGTGGAGGGCAACACGATGACCCTGCTGCGCCGCCAGGACGCCGTCGCCGAGATGATCACGGCGGCACAGAACGTCGACACCGAGTTCGCCCACTGAGCGGCGGGACCGCGGGGCTTTTGGTGCCACGCCGACCGTTGGGAGACATGCTCGACAAACTCGGCGCGGTCGGTCTCACCGGAGTCGTCGTCCTGCTGGGCGGCATCAGCCTCGTCGCCTGGCAGAACCTGATCCTCGCTGCGGGCCTCGCGCTGGTCGTCGGCGGCGTCGGCCTCATCGTCTACGGCCTCGTCACCAGCCTGCTGGGCGCGTTCGGCCTCGGCGGTCTGGGCGGTGGCGGCATGGGCGGTGGCGGTATGGGCGGCGGCGGCATGGGCGGCGGCGGCATGGGCGGCATGTGAACACAGGGTAGGCATGGACCCCGGCTCCTCGAAGCCGTCGGTCGCTGGAACCGAGTGGCACGACACGAACTCCGTCTCGCTCGCGGCATACCTCACCCGTCGTCCCGGTCGGCAGGGACGGTGTGGACTTCGACCGTCGCCGACCGGACGACGCGTTCGGTGACGCTGCCGACGTGCCGGAACCGGTCGAGGCCGGTCCGGCCGTGGGTCCCCATCACCACAAGGTCGGCGGCGTAGTCGTCGACGGCGTCGAGTATCTCCTCGTGGGGGACACCCCGGCGAAGGTGCTTCTCGACGGAGACCCCGTGTTCCGTACCGCGATCGCTCGCCGCCTCCAGGGCGGCCGCCGCCTCGCGCTCGGCCGCCTCGACGGGGGCGTCGAACTCGTCGGCCACGAACCGCTCGTCGACGACGTACAGCGCGTGGACCGGCGCGTCGAACCGGCCCGCGAGGGCGAACGCCACGTCTGCTGCCGCGTCGGCACCGTCGCTCCCGTCGGTCGGGAACAGTACCTGATCGTACATCGTGTGCCGTGTCACCACGTGACGACAAGTAAGCACCGGCGGATACCGGCATCCGACCGGCCCGTCGCGCGTCGGGGTCAGTTCTCGCCGCTGGCCGGGCGGTCGGCGCGATGTTCACTGATTATCTGGTCGACCATCTCGGTCTTGCGTTCCTTCTTGCGCTCCTCGGCGCGGCGCTCCCAGTCGGCGACGGCCGCCTCGACCTCCCGCTCGCGGGCGATGGCCAGCTCGTCGACCACCTGGACGGTGACCATCTCGGCGGGGGCGACGGGCACCTCGTTCTCGAAGAGCACCTCGTCGGCGGCGTCCGAGAGGTTCCCGTTGCGCAGGACGACGCGGGGGTCGACGTCGGCGAGGCGCCGGGCGGTCGATCGCCCCGCTCCCGAGGCGTCCCGGAGCAAGACGATGTCGTCCCGGGCGAGGCCGAAGCGCTCGTCGGCGTCCTCGATGGCGTCGCGGGTGAACTGCGCGACGACCTTCACCGGGACCAGCCCCTCCTGTTTTTCCGAGACGTCGGCGAAGTTCGAGTGGTCGAGCTTCCACAGCGACTTCAGGCGCTCCAGTTTGTCCTCTAAGGCCTCGCGTTTCTCCTGCTCGTCCTCGACCTGGCGTTCGAGGGCCTCGTTGCGCCGCTTGAGGCGGGTGACCTCGCGGTCCTTGCGCACCTCCCGGCGGCCCTCGCTGCGGGCCTTCTCCAGCTGACGGTCCTTCTCGTCGAGTTGCTCGTCCTTGCGCTTGACGGTCGCTTTGAGGTCCTCGACCTTCGACTCGAGGCGCCGGGTGCGGGCCTCCAGGCGCTTTATCTTCTTCTCCTCGGCGGTCAGTCGCGGGGCTCGTGTTCGGACTGTTCGGGTTCGGCCTCCTCGTCGCCCTCGAGGTCCCGCAGGACGCTCTCGACGGACTCCTCGCCGGCGACGACGCGGGCGACGACGCGGCCCACTTCGTGCTGGGGCGGGACCTTCTCGGCCACGCGGTCGAACTGGCTCTCGTGGGCGTCGAAGGCATAGAGTGCCGCGGCCATCGCGTCCCGCTCGTGGTCGTTGTCGTAGGCGTGCTCCCGGGTCCGGTGTTTCTTCTCGTCGACCGGCAGGTCCCGCTCGGGCTCCCACCCGGCGGCGCTGAACGACCGGCGGAGCTTCTCGACGGTCTCGGGCATCGGCGTCACGTCGGCGGCGACGACGACGGGCCGACCGTGTTCGATGATCCACTCGGTGACCTCGGCCGTGTCGTTGGTCCGCGAGGAGGCGACGTCGAGCACGCTGCCGTCAAGGCTGACGACGGCGACGGCCGTCGTCGTTCCGGGGTCGACGCCGACGACGACGTGGTCGCGGCGCTTCGCGAGCGGCCGGAACTCGATGCCGTCCCGTCGCATGCGCTCGATCTCGATGCGGACGTCGCCCGAGCGCTCGGTCGAGACGGGGATGTCCTGCGGGCGGGCCTCGACGTGGAAGACAGCGTTCGCGAAGCCGCCGTACTTCTCGGTCACGTCGCGTTCGTACGCCAGGCCCGCCCCGTCGAGCTCGGACTCGACCTCGCGGGCGCGCTTCTTCACGGAGCCGTGGATGCGTCGCGTGTAGCGGTCCTCGGACCACCCGCCCTTGCCGGTCGAGCGGCCCCGTGAGACCTTCACCTCGGTCGTGTCGGTGAACGCGGACACCTCCTGGCCGACGCTGGCGGCCGCGAGCCGGGCGGCGGCCTCTGCCTCCTCCATCGGGTCCTTGCCGTAGGGGACGCCGTGGCGTTTGGCCACCCGCGAGAGCGGTTCGGGCCGCTCGTCGCCAGTCACCTGCACCAGTTTCGTCCCGTCGGGGAGCGACCCGAGAAAGTGGATTAACTGGTCCTTGTCGGCGGCCAGTTCGTACATGTTGTCCGTCGCGACGATGGCCGGTTCGTCGCTCTCTATCTTCCGTCGCAGTTTCCGTCGCGAGACGACGTCCCGCTCGACGTGCTCGCCGTCGAACGTCACCAGCGCGTAGGAGGGGGCGTCCCCGCGGACGTCACCGCTCTGGATGTCGACCCCGAAGACGACGGCGTCGAGCGCTGCCGTGCGGTTCACGCACAGGCGTAGGTCGTACGCGCTAATAAATCCGTTTCCGCACGGCCCCGGCGTCGCTGCAACCAGCCTTTGAGCGTGCACCGGCCCTTTTTTGCCGGCGGTTCGATCACCGGATATGGCACCCTCACAGCTCACCGGCACCGTCGGGGATCGCCTCCGCTGGGCGCTCTCCGAGGCGGCCGTACTCGCGGGCATCCTCGCGTTCTGGCTGGCCGTCGCCGTGCTCCTGACTGTCGGCCTCTCGGTCCTGGCCACCGTGCTACGGGCGACCCGGATCGAGCAGCTGCGCCTGGTATACGAGCTGGTCACCCGAGTCGAGTTGCTCTGGCCGGCCGTCGTCGCGCTCACCGTTGCGACGGCCGCGCTGTACGTCCTCGCCCGGGTCGGGACGTTACTAATCGCCCGGTTCCGTCGCGGCGAGTCCTGACTCGTCGCTGCCCGTCGCCGCCGCACCCCGTCGGGGGTCTCGTTTATGTATTCCCCGTCCGACACGTCGAGTATGCCCTACCGTGCCAACTATGCGCGCTGTGCGTTCCAGCAACATCTCGGTCCGTCGGCGGACTCGCTGGACGTGCCGTGGGCCGAGTTCACCGGCGACGCGTCCGACGAACGGATCTTCGAGGTGCCGACGGCCGACCCGCGCGACGCCTACGTCGAGATGCAGGTGTTCGACGTCGGCGACTACGGCCACGACATCCTGGTCAACGGGGCCGCGCTCTCCGGGTTCGACATCGCGACGGGCGACCGGTGGCAGTACTGGATGGATACGCTCGCAGTCGATCACCTCAGAGAGGGCGAGAACACCCTCCAGTTCCGTCGGAACACCGACGGCGACGACGCGTTCGTCGTGGGCACTGTCATCGTCAACTGGCGCGAACCGGTCGAGTGAATATATAAAGACTCCCACGGTCTGTCGGGATAACGTGCTACGGCGTACCACACGAACGCCGGCTATCCGTCGCAGTACGGTGGTTCTCGGCGCTCGCTGACGCCGGTCGGCCGTCCGGTCGCCCGACCGTAACCCCCACATTTATATAGAACCACATGCAATCTCTCGACTGATTATGAGTCAGCGCCAGATGCAGGGCCAGCCGATGATCATCCTGGGCGAAGACGCCCAGCGGATGAAAGACAAGTCTGCACAGGAACACAACATCTCGGCCGCCCGTGCGGTCGCCGAGTCGGTCCGGTCGACGCTCGGACCGAAGGGCATGGACAAGATGCTCGTCTCCTCGCTTGGCGACGTAACCGTCACGAACGACGGCGTCACCATCCTCCGGGAGATGGACATCGACAACCCGACGGCCTCGATGATCGTCGAGGTCGCCGAGACACAGGAGGACGAGGCCGGTGACGGCACCACCTCCGCCGTCGCCATCGCCGGCGAGCTCCTGAAGAACGCCGAGGACCTCTTAGAGCAGGACATCCACCCGTCGGCCATCATCAGCGGGTTCGACATGGCCGCCGCCGAGGCCAAGTCCGCGCTCGCCGAGATCGCCACCGACGTCGACCGCGACGACGAGGAACTGCTGAAGAAGGTCGCCGAGACCTCCATGACCGGCAAGGGCGCCGAGCTCAACAAGGGCCTCCTTGCCCAGCTCATCGTCGACGCGGTCCAGGCCGTCACCGTCGAGGCCGAGGACGGCAGCGTCGTCGCCGACCTCGAGTACCTCGACATCGAGACCCAGACCGGCCGCTCGGCCGGCAACTCCGAACTCCTGGAGGGCGCCGTCATCGACAAGGACCCCGTCCACGAGGAGATGCCCACGGCGGTCGAGGACGCGAAGGTCCTCCTGATGGACACGGCCATCGAGCTCGACGACACCGAGGTCGACGCCCAGCTCTCCGTCGACAGCCCCGACCAGCTGCAGACCTTCCTCGACCAGGAGGAAAAGCAGCTGCGCGACATGGTCGAGAAAGTCGAGGCCACCGGCGCCAACGTCCTGCTCTGTCAGAAGAACATCGACGACATGGCCCAGCACTACCTCGCCCAGAAGGGCATCCTGGCCATCAAGCGCGCCAAGAAGTCCGACATCGAGTTCCTCAAGGAGGTGCTCGACGCCAGCGTCGTCTCCGACCTGGACACCGCAAGCGAGGCCGACCTCGGCCACGGCACGGTCACTCGCGACGAGAAGCAGGGCCTGTTCTACATCGAGGGCACCGGCGAGGACGCCCACGGCGTCACGCTCCTGCTCCGTGGCTCCACCGAGCACGTCGTCGACGAGCTCGAGCGCGGCGTCGAGGACGCGATGGACGTCGTCACCTCCACCGTCGCCAACGGGAAGGTCCTCGGTGGCGGGGGCGCCCCCGAGGTCGAGGTCGCCCGGCGCCTGCGTGACTACGCCGACTCCGTCGAGGGCCGCGAGCAGCTCGCCGTCGAGGCCTTCGCCGACGCGCTCGAGATCATCCCGCGCACCCTCGCCGAGAACGCCGGGATCGACAGCATCGACACGCTTGTCGACCTGCGTGCGGCCCACGAGAGCGGCGAGGTCAGCGCCGGTCTGAACGTCTTCTCCGGCGAGGTCGAGGACACGCTTGAGGCCGGCGTCGTCGAACCCGAACACGCCAAGCGCCAGGCCATCTCCTCGGCCGCCGAGGCCGCGAACCTGGTGCTCAAGATCGACGACATCATCGCCGCGGGCGACCTCTCGACCGAAGGCGACGAGGACGAGGGCGGCCCCGGCGGTATGGGCGGCGGCATGGGTGGCGGCATGGGCGGTATGGGCGGCGGCATGGGCGGCATGATGTAAGCGAGGTTCTGACCAACGCGAAGAACCTCGATACCGAGCGGGGAATGCGAGGCGCGGAGCGCCTCGAAAGCGAACGAGCCGAACGGCCCGTGAGCAGTGACCCGCGAGGTGAGCCCACTGTTTGCACCTCACTCGCGCCGCGAAGCGGCGCTCGTTCGGGCAAAAACGTGGGGAAAAAGGCGGAATCGCCGTGCTCACGGCTTCGCCGTTCGCATTCGAGGTCGCTTTGCGACCTCGCCCGCGGCGATTCCGAGAACCGCGGCCTCCGGCCGCGGATGCCAGCTCTCCCCGTCGACCAACGCACCGCTCGCTGACTACCACTCTCCCTCTCTCCGACGCGTTTCGTTCTCCGGTCGCCGAGACGCCTCTCGTCAGCGACGGCGCCGGCGTCAGTCGGTCACCGTGACGGTGCCGTCGCCCTCGACGGTGACGGCGTGACCGAGATAGTGGAACTGGAGGCGCTGCACGGTGGACTCGCCGGAAGCGCGAGCAAAGAGCGCATCGAGGGCGTCCGGGTTGATGGCGCTGTACAGCGACGCTTCCAGGTCGCGGGGGTCGACGCCCCTGTTGTCTGCAACTGCCCTGACTATCTGTTCGCTCATCGTCCGCGTTCGACCGGGCGCATCGGTGTTTTTCATTAGTGTCACTGGTTCCTGGCGTCGGCGGACGTCCGCTCTCGCGAGCCGGGGTGGCTCACGCGTTCGGCGCGGGGTACGTGCGCCCCGGCGCTCCACTGCCGCCGTCGATTGCCGTACTCGGTCTCGATTCGACCGTACGATACTCTTCCACCAGCGAGAGCAAAACGTTTCACCCGGAGTCTCACCACAGCCGGGCCCGCCCGGGGACTCTCACTCGCCGGTCCCGTTCGGTCCGACAGCGTCCGTCTCGACGGTCGTGACGCCCAGGTCGGTGTAGCGAAGCGACTCTGTCACGCGGAGCGTGCTGCCGTTGCGGACGACGGTGTACTGGAGGTCGTACGACTGGACGACACCCGACGACGTCACCGTGGCGGTGAAACTGACGTCGCCGACCCGGTCGGCGGCGTCGACCGGGAACTGGGACCGGTCGGCCGCGCCGTTCGCGTGGACCCGGTAGCGACGTGGCCCGCGCGCCTCGCCGTCGTCCACACGGACCGGAACGACGGCGGTCACGTTCGCGCCGAGCAAGAGCGCCCTGATGCGCGAGTGGTAGGTCGGCTCGAAGAACAGGGCTTCGCGGGGCGGGAGCGGCGGCGCGCCGATGCCGCGCCCGTCGGAGATGATTCTGCTGCTGTTGGTCCCGTCGCCCAGTATCCACTGGATGGCGCGGCGGTCCTCGGAGCGGGTTCGGATCACCTGGTCGGTGACTGCCGGGCCCGTGATGGTCCGGACCGCAGTGTAGGACTGGTACCCGGCGCTGATCTCGGCGCGGGTCGTCTGGTCGACCTGTCGCGTCCCGTCCGCGCCGTCGACCGTCCGGCGGTGCTCGACGGTGTAGGAGGTGTTCGAGAGGCCGGAGACGTGGGCCCGCACGAGGGTGTCCACGTCGCGTACCCCCGCCTCGGAGAGGCCGGGGGCGAGGACCGCGGGCGGCGATTCGGGCACCGGTGCCGGCGTCACCGTCTCCGACCTGCCCGGGTCGCTCCCGACGAACCCGGTGCACCCGGCCGTGACCAGGCAGAGCGCGAGTACGGCGGTACGGACGGCCGCGTCCATACGCGGGCCACGGCCCGACGCGATAAAACGCCACTGGCGAGTGGGGTATAAGTGGGCCGACGACCCACCGTCGGGTATGCAGACGCTGTTGCTCGGTCCCGACGCGGTCGAAACACACGCCGACCTGCCAGCGGTCGTCGACGCCGTCGAGGCCGCGTTCGCGGCCGACGCGCGCGGACACACCATCATGCCCGCCAAGTCCTACATCGACCTGCCACAGTACAACGGCGACTTCCGGTCGATGCCGGCCTACGTGAACGCCGACGGGTGGGACGCCGCGGCGGTCAAGTGGGTCAACGTCCACACGGACAACCCCAGCGACCACGACCTGCCGACGGTGCTCGGGACGCTCATCTACTCGGACCCCGAGACGGCGTTCCCGCTCGCGGTGATGGACGGGACCGTCCTCACTCGCTTGCGGACCGGCGCGGCCGCCGCCGTCGCCACCGACCACCTTGCGGTCCCGGACGCGACGTCGCTAGGCCTCGTGGGGGCGGGCGTTCAGTCCTACACCCAGCTGGAGGCCATCGCCGCCGTCAGGGACATCGAGACGGTGGTCGTCGCCGACCGGAGCGAGGAGAAACAGCGGGCGTTCGTCGACCACTTCGCCGACCGGTTCGACGTGCGCGCGGGCAGCATCGAGGACGCCGCGGGCTGTGACGTCCTCTCGACGATAACGCCCGTCGAGTCGCCCATCGTCGACCGCGAGTGGCTGGGCGCGCACACCCACGTCAACGCCATCGGCGCCGACGCCGCGGGGAAACACGAGCACGACGACCGGACGCTGCTGGACGCGAAACTCGTCATCGACGACTACGAGCAGTGCACCCACTCCGGCGAGATCAACGTCCCCTGGAGCGAGGGCACGCTCTTGGACGACGACATCTACGGCGAACTCGGCGCCATCGTCGCCGGCGACCTGGCGGGCCGGACCGACGGGGACGGCATCACCCTGTTCGACTCGACGGGGCTGGCCATTCAGGACGTCGCGGCCGCACACGTCGCCTACGAGAACGCCCGCGAGGCCGGGGACGGACTCGACTTCTCTCTCGTGGGCACCGACCTCGCCTAAGTCGGCGTCAGCGCCTCGACGACCTTCGAGATGACCCAGACGATGATGATGAAGGGTAGCAGTGGAACCAGCAGGACGAGCAACCCGAGGAATATCCCCCAGCCGATGATGTCCATGTCCTGGTCGGGGTGGGTTCTGGAGGGCGGTGTGACCGTCCGCAGCGGTTCGGGCAGTATCGAGTCGCTCGACTCGTCACTTTCAGCCATACCTGCCACTAGGCGCGCTGACCGCATAAGGCTACCCTCGCTGTCAGGAACGGCCGCACGCGTGGCGTCGCATCGCTCCGCGTCAGCACCCGTCGGTCACGTGAAGGGAAAGGTATAGCAATCTCGGTGTCCGAATCCAACCTACTATGACCACGACTGGCGAGGAACGCGAGCGTGGGTTCGACCACTCGGAGATCGAACCCGCCTGGCAGGCCGCCTGGGAGGAGGCCGACGTGTTCCGCATCGACGACGACGCCGAGGACCCCGAGTACGTGCTGGCGATGTTCCCGTACACCTCGGGGAGTCTCCACATGGGCCACGTCCGGAACTACACCATCACCGACGCCTTCGCCCGCTTCGAGCGGATGCGCGGCGAGTCGGTCCTCCACCCGATGGGCTGGGACTCCTTTGGCCTGCCCGCCGAGAACGCCGCCGAGGAGCGGGACACCAACCCCCGCGAGTGGACGATGCAGTGCATCGACTCGATGAAAGCCCAGTTTGCCGAGATGGGCTTTGGCTACGACTGGGAGCGCGAGGTCACTACCTGCGAACCCGAGTACTACCGCTGGAACCAGTGGCTCTTCACGCAGTTCCGCGAGGCCGGCCTGGTCGAGCGCCAGGCCTCCGAACTGAACTGGTGTCCCTCCTGCGAGACGGTGCTGGCCGACGAGCAAGTAGAGGGCGAAGAGGAACTGTGCTGGCGGTGTGACACGCCCATCGAGCACCGCGAGATGGACCAGTGGTTCCTCACCATCACCGACTACGCCGAGGAGCTGCTCGAGGCCCTGGACGACCTGGAGGGCTGGCCCAACAACGTCCGGGAGATGCAGCGCAACTGGATCGGCCGCCAGGAGGGCGCGAGCGTCGCCTTCGAGATTCCCGGCTACGGCGAGGTGGACATCTTCACGACCCGCCTGGACACCATCTACGGGGCCACCTTCTTCTCGCTGGCCCCCGGCCATCCCGTCGCCCAGGAAATCGCCGCTGACAACGACGAGGTCGCCGACTACATCGAAATGGCCGAAGCGGCCGACGAGGACGACCTGGACGTCACCTCCGGCGTCTTCACCGGCGAGTACGCCGTCAACCCCGCGACGGGCGAGGAGATCCCCGTCTACGTCGCCGACTACGTCCTGACCGACGTGGGTACGGGCGCGCTCTACGCCGTGCCGGCCCACGACGAACGCGACCACGAGTTCGCCGAGCACCACGACATCGACATCGTGCAGGTGGTCGAACCCACCGAGGAAGCCGACGTCGACCCCGAGGAGATCGACGTGCAGGAGGCGGCCTACCCCGACGACGGCGTCCTCGACCTCAGCGAGGTCGGGGGCTCGTCGGACGAGCACGGCGAGTCCGGCGGTGTGCTGGTCGACAGCGGCGAGTTCGACGGCCTGACCAGCGAGGAGGCCCGCGACCGCTTCGTCGATGAGTTCGACGGCGAACACCGCACCGAGTACAACCTGCGCGACTGGGGCATCTCCCGCCAGCGCTACTGGGGCACGCCCATCCCGATGGTCCACTGCGACGACTGTGGCTACGTCCCAGTCCCCGACGAGGACCTGCCCGTCGAACTGCCGGAGTTCATCCACACCACCGGCAACCCGCTGGACGCGGCCGAGGAGTGGAAGCACGTCGAGTGTCCGGACTGTGGCGACCCCGCCGAGCGCGAGACGGACACGATGGACACGTTCGTCGACTCCTCGTGGTACTTCCTGCGCTACACCTCGCCGGACCTCGAGGACGCCCCGTTCGACCACGACCGGGCCAGCGACTGGATGCCCGTCGACCAGTACGTCGGCGGCATCGAACACGCCGTGATGCACCTGCTCTATGCCCGCTTCTTCACGAAGGTGCTCGACGACATCGACCTGCTCGATGGCACCCGCGAACCGTTCACCAACCTCACGAACCAGGGGATGGTGCTGGGCGAGGACGGTCACAAGATGTCCAAGAGCCGCGGCAACGGCGTCTCTCCCCAGCGCATCGTCGACGAGTACGGGGCCGACACCGCCCGCCTGTTCATCATGGAGGCCGCCCAGCCCGAGAAGGAACTGGCCTGGAGCGCCGAGGAGGTCCAGGCGGCCCACAGCTTCCTCCAGAACGTCTACACGCTGGCCGAGGCGTTCGCCGAGGGCGACGTCGCCACCGACGAGTCTAGTGGTGACATCGCAGACTACGTGGCCCGCGAGATCGATGCGACGGCCGCACGGGCGACCGAGGAGTACGAGCAGTTCCGGTTCAACCACGCGATGCAGGCGCTGCGCGAGCTGGTCTCCTTGCTGCGGCGCTACGAGGACGCGACGACGCCCGACGCCACGACGCTCGAACGTGGGATCCGCGTCGCCGCGAAACTCCTCGCGCCAGTCGCCCCGCACGTCGCCGAGGAGGTGTGGGACGTGCTGGGCAACGACGGCCTGCTGGCGGCGGCCGACTGGCCCGACGGCGAGGTGCCCGCCGACTACGAAATCGGTCGCCGGTTGGTCGAGAACACCCGCGAGGACGTCCGGGACATCGTCGACACCGTCGGCATCGAGGACCCTCAGCGCATCACACTCGCCGTCGCCCCGCGGTGGAAGCACCGCGTGGTCGACCTCGCGAAAGAAGCGGACGGCAACGTCGTCGGGACCGTCATGCAGGACGAGGAGCTGCGCCAGCACGGCGAGGCGGCCGCCGACTTCGCGAAGGAGATCGCGGGTCGCGCCCAGTCGCTGGACGAGCACCTCGACCCGGCCGGCGAGCTGGCGGCGCTCCGGCGGGCCACCTGGCTCGTCGAGCGCGAGTTCGACGCCGAGGTGGTCGTCCAGTCGGCCGAGGAGGCCGACGACGACCTGGTGACGAAGGCGGCGCCCGGTCGTCCGGGCATCGACATCGAGGCCTGACTACGGCTCGCGCAGCTGGATCAGGCCGACCTCCTGGAGGTCACGTAGCACCTCCGCGGCGTGCCCCGCTGCCCGGACGCCCTCGTAGACGCCGACGACCTGTCCCCTGGCGATGACGAACGTCGTCCGCCGGGCGCGCCCGTCGACGAGATCGACGTCGAACGCCGCGGCGAGGTTGCCGTCGGGGTCGGCCAGCAGGTCGAACGAGAGGTCCTGTTCCTGGGCGAACTCGCAGTGGTCGTCGACGGTGTCCGTCGAGACGCCGTACACCTCGACGCCGGCCTCGGCGTAGCGCTCGTAGCGCTCGTTGAACTGGGTCGCCTCGGTCGTACAGCCCGGGGTGTCGTCCGCCGGATAGAAGTACAGCACGGTGGGCGTCCGGAAGTCCGGGCGGACAGACTCGCCCCACTGGTTGCGTGCGCGTATCGTCGGGACCGTCGTCCCGGGGTGAAGCACCATCGTCAGCTCACCGGGATGTCTGTCCCCCCGTCGTCGGTCCGGGTCGCCTTGGTCAGTCGGACCGTCAGCACGCCGTCCTCGTAGGTGGCGCTGGTCGCCGACTCGTCGACGGGTTCCGGGAGAACCACCGTCCGGCTGGCCGACTGTCTGCTGCGCTCGCGCTGGACGTAGGTGCCCTCTCGGCTCTCGTGGTCCTCGCTCGCCGTCGCGCTGACGGTGAGCTGCCGTTCGTCGGCGAGCTGGACCTCGATGTCGTCTTTCGAGAAGCCCGGGAGGTCGGCGTGGACGACGAACGCCTCGCCCTCGTCGACGACGTCCGTCGGGACGCCCGCCAGGCCGGTCCCGAACTGGTCGTTGAGGAGGTCGAACGCTCGCTCGAGCTCGCCGAGCGGGTCTCTGTCGCTCATGGTCGACCGTACGTCGCCCGTGGACTTAACTCTAGAACGAACTGTCAGGTTTCCCGGCCGGGCGACGCGCTCGACAGACCGCCCGCGGGCCGGTCAGTCCAGCACCGTCTGTGAGTCGTACGAGCCCAGGCGGCGGACCCACCCGTTCTCGGCCAGGGCCTCGATGTCCGCGAGGGCTGCCTGGGTGCGCTCCTCGTAGAGCCCCGCCGCGATGTCGATGTGAAAGAGGTAGTCGCCCAGGCGCTCCCCGCTCGGGCGCGACTCTAGGCGCGTGAGGTTGATGTCCCGGTCGGCGAAGGGCCGGAGCAGTTCCAGGAGGAGCCCGGGGTGGTCGTCGTTCGGGTAGACGATGAACGAGGTCTTGCCGCCGGCCTCCGAGCGCTCGCTGGCCGGCGCGACGGCCAGGAACCGGGTCGCGTTCGAGGACTTGTCCTGGATGTCCTCGGCCAGCAGTTCGAGGTCGGTCCCGTTCGTGGCGTTCGCGGGGTGGCCGATGGCCGCCACCGACGGGTCCTCGCGGGCGCGCTCGACGCCGCGGGCGGTGGAGGCGACGGCCTCGACGTCGACGTCCGGGTAGTGTTCCTCCAGCCAGCCTCGACACTGGGCCAGCGCCTGGGCGTGACTGGCGACGAGGTCGAACGCCTCGCTCTGGGCCAGCAGGGCGTGGCGGATGGGGGTGATGATCTCCTTGACCACGGCGACGTCGTAGGTCGCGAAGGCGTCCAGCGACTCGGTCACGGAGCCCTCGATGCTGTTCTCGACCGGGACGACGCCGTGGTCCGCCTCGCCCTCGGCGACGGCCTCGACGATGGCGGTCATCGACTCGGCGAACTCGATGCCCTCGTCGCCGAGCGCCTGTGCGGCCCGGTGGGAGTAGGTCCCGGCCGGGCCCAGCGTGATGGTCGTCATACCCGCCGGTAGACCACTCGACATGAAAAGAACCCCGGTCGCTCGCCGGCCGCTCAGGACAGCGTCGCCACGTCCGCGTCGCTGAGGTCGATCTCGGTCGCCGCGACGTTCTGCTCGAGGTGCTCGAGGTCCGCGGTGCCGGGAATCGGAAGCATCACGTCGGAGTGTTCCAGCAGCCACGCCAGCGCGATCTGGTGGCGCGTGGCGTCGTGGCGCTCGGCGATTGCGTCGATGCCCTCGACCTCGCCGACGCTTCCGGCCCCGAGGGGGAACCACGGGATGAAGCCGATGTCGTACTCCTCGCAGGCCTCCAGCACCGCCTCGCTGTCCCGGTCGGTGATGTTGTAGCGGTTCTGGACCGTCGCGATCTCGACGATGTCACGGGCCCGCTCCAGCTGGTCGACCGAGACGTTCGAGAGGCCGACGTGACGGACCAGCCCCTCGTCTTTCAGCTCCGCGAGCGTCCGGACCGAGTCCTCGAAGGGCGTGTCGGGGTCGGGCCGGTGGAACTGGTAGAGGTCGATGGGGTCCATCCGCAGGCGGTCGCGCGAGCACAGCTGGGCGTTGCGCAGGTAGTCCGGGTCGCCGTGGGAGCCAGTCCGTGTCGGTGTTGCGCAACAGCCCGCCCTTGGTGGCGATGACGAGGTCCTCGCGCTCCGTGTCGAGTGTCTCGCCGATGAGGCGCTCGGAGACGCCGGGACCGTAGGAGTCGGCGGTGTCGATGAAGTCGACGCCCAGTTCGACCGCCCGTTCCAGGACGGCGCGGGCGTTCGCGACGTCGTCCGGCTCGCCGATGATGCCGTCGCCGGTGATGCGCATCGCGCCGAAGCCGAGGCGCCTGACCGTGAGGTCGCCGCCGATGTCGAAGGTACCGCTCTGGTTCGAGACCATGTTCGTCAGATGACGGTCGCGTGACCTATAGGTGCGTGGGTCGGGTCACCGCGCCGTGACCGCAAGCAGCACCGAGAGGTAGCGCCCGACGAAGAAGAGGAGGACGCTGGCGACGAAGGCCGCGAGCGCGACAACCTGGACCGAGACGCCCGTTCCGGAGTCGACGAACGGGTTCCGGCCCGTCACCTCCAGGTAGGCGCCGACGGCTTCACCGCCGCCGAGGCCGACGGCGAAGATGGCGACAGAGAGGACGACGGCGAGCGCGCCGGTCCCGAGGCCGACGTACCTGGCGAAGTCCTCCACGTCGATGACGCTGTGGGCCTGGGACTCCGTCAGCGGCGAGAACCGGGCCCGGTAGAGGCCGGCGCCGACCAGCAGCGCGGCGCTCAACAGGAGCATCCCGCCCCCGAACACCGCGAGCAGGATGGCCTTCGGCGATGCGACGGCCGGGTCGGTCGCCGGGAGGAACGCCGCCACGCTCTCGGGGTAGAGGCCGTACATCGGGAGTGTGAGCGCGAGCAGCGCGAGGATGCCGCTCTGGGCGGTCAGCGTCCGTGGTACCGACTGCCTGAAGAAGGCGTAGCGCTCGTACCGGACGCGCTCGTACGTCGACCCGGAGAGCACCGTCCGGGCTATCCGGTCGTCCGGGATGTGGTCTTGGGGAGCCATCGTACCGACACCTGTAGCCTCCCGTTACCCAACATCGACTATAACTTTTCTGCTGGTGTCGAACCCTGCCACTCACCGGGTGTGGATTGGCTCGCCGCGTGCGGCCAGGGCCGCCTCGTGGACGGCTTCCGAGAGCGTCGGGTGCGTGTGGACGGTCCCGGCGACGTCCTCGAGTCGCGCCCCCATCTCGATGGCCAGGCCGACCTCAGCGACGAGTTCCGAGGCCTCGGGTCCGACGATCTGGGCGCCCAGGACGAACTCCGTGTCGGCGTCGGCGACGATGCGGACGAACCCGTCCTTCTCGTCGAGCGTGAGCGCGCGGCCGTTGGCTCGCATGGCCATCCGGCCGACGACCGGGTCGAACCCCTCGGCTTCGGCCTCGGCCTCGGTGAGGCCAACGGTGCCGATCTCGGGGTCGGTGAACACCGCCGCGGGGATGGCCTGGTGGTCGAGCGCGGCGGGGTCGCCGGCGGCCACCTCGGCGGCGACCTCGCCCTCGGCCATGCCCTTGTGGGCCAACATCGGTTCGCCGGCGACGTCGCCAACGGCGAAGACGCCCTCGACGTCGGTCCGGGCCTGTTCGTCGGTCCGGAGGAAGCCGTCGTCGTCGGGTTCCAGGCCGATGGCGTCCAGGTCGAGCGTGTCGGTGACCGGTTCGCGACCGACCGCGACCAGGCACCTCTCGGCGTCGTACTCGACGACCGCGTCGTCCTCGTCGGTCGTCTGGACGCGGATGCCGTCGTCGGTCGCCTCCCAGTCGCGGGCGGCCTCGCCAAAGCGGAAGTCGATGCCCAGCGACTCGGCGCGCTCCCGGACGACACGCGAGAGGTCGTCCTCGTAGCCCGGCAGCACGTCATCGAGCACTTCGACGACGGTCACGTCCGCCCCGAGCTTGGCGAACACCGTCGAGAGTTCCATGCCGATGTAGCCCGCGCCGACGACGACCAGGTCGTCGGGAACCGACTCTACGGCCAGTGCGTCCCGCGAGGCGAGGATGGGGTCGTCGGCGAACGAGAACCCGGGTATCTCGACCGGGCGACTGCCCGTCGCGACGACACACTGTTCGAAGGCGATCGACTCCGAGCCCTGGCCCTCGCCGCCGTGGGCGACCCGGACCGTCTCTTCGTCGACGAAGGAGGCGGTCCCAGAGACGATGTTCACGCCGGCGTTCTTGCACAGCGACTCGACGCCCCTCGTCAGGCGGGTCACGATGCCGTCCTTCCAGGCGGTCATGCCGGCCATGTCGACGGCCGGGTCCGCGAACACGCCCATGTTCTCGGCCTGTCTGGCGTCGTGGGCGACGTCGGCGGCCGAGACGAGCGCCTTCGAGGGGATACAGCCGTGGTTCAGACAGGCCCCGCCGATGTCGCTCTTCTCGACGAGCGTGGTGTCAAGTCCGCGCTGTGCGCCCCGTATGGCGGCGACGTACCCGCCCGGGCCGCCCCCGATTACGAGCAGTTCCGTCCCCGTCGTGACGTCTCCGACGACCATACCCCCTGTCCGACCGGGGGCGGTTTAACTCTTGTATCGCTTCACGGCTCGCGTCGTGAAACGAAAGCTCAATACCGTCGCGCCCGTCAGGTGAACTATCTGACCGCCACATGTCATCGGTGCTCGCCGACTTCACGGGGACGTTCGCCGCCGAGACGACTGACTGGGACGGGCCGGTCGAGGGCCGGATCCTGCTCGGCAAGGGCCAGCTCGTCCTGGCGGCCGGCGAGGACGACACCCTGCGCGTCCCGCTGGACTCGGTGTTCGACGTCTCGGTCGGCACCACCCCGAACTTCTTCGACCCGATGCCGGGCACACCGGTCACCGTCGCCTACCGGGAGCGTGACGAGCGGCTGGCCGTCGCCGTCGCCGCCGGCGAAGACGCCATCGAGAAGTTCGTGACGGTGCTGTACAAGGCGATGCTCAACGGGGCGGACGTGACGCTCAAGCACCCGGCGCAGGTCGGGGGACGGGTCACCGACGCCGGGTTCAAGGGCGGCCTGCTCACCTTACAGACCGGCGCCGTCGAGTTCGACACCGACGAGGGGCCGGTGACGATTCCGCTGGACTCGGTCATCGACTTCGACCGGGAGGAACGGGCCGTCGACGGACAGCGACGCCCGGTGCTGGTCGTCAGTCACATGGACGGCGGGACGGCGCTGACGACGCTCGCGGCCGTCGACTCCAACCGCAAGCTCTCGTTGCTCGGGCGGTACATCCGTCGGGTCTACCAGCGCGTCATCGACTCGCTCTCGCAGCTGTCTCTCTCGGAGGCCGAGACGGAGGCGCTGGCGACCATCTACTCGACCGGCGACATGGACGTCTCGCTCGCGAGCGTCCTCGACACCGAACCGACACAGGTCAAGCGCCTGCTGCACTCGCTCCACGAGAAGGGGCTCATCGAGTCCGAGGACGGCGGCCCCGTGCTCACCGCCCGGGGACAGATCGTCGTCACCCACTACCTCGAACGGGTGAACGCGTAGGCGCTACTCGAGCAGGAGCCGCGTCGGGTCCGCCAGGTAGGTCTTGAGCGTGTTGACGAACTGCGCGGCGTCCGCGCCGTCGACGACGCGGTGGTCGATCGCGAGCGAGAGCGGCAGCGTCGGCCGGGCGACCACCTCGCCGTCGACGGCGACCGGGCGCTCTTTCAGCGCGCCGATGCCGAGGATGGCCGTCTCCGGGACGTTGATCACGGGGTCGGCGTACTCGCCGCCGATGGCGCCGAAGTTGGTCACGGTGAACGTCCCGCCCTGCATCTCCTCGCGAGCGAGGTCACGCGAGCGAGCGCGTGCGACGAGGTCAGTTACCTCCCGTGCCAGCTCCAGGAGTCCCTTCTCGTCGACGCCCTCGACGACGGGCACCATGAGGCCGTGGTCCGTCGCCGTCGCCACGCCGACGTCGTAGTAGTCCTTGTACACGATCTCCTCGGCCTCGGTGTCGAGTTCGGTGTTGAGAACCGGGTGTTCGGTCAGCGCGGCGGCGACGCACTTCAGGACGAAGGGGGTGTAGGTCAGGCGGACGTCCCGCTCCTCGGCGAGCGGTTCGAGGCGCTCGCGGGCCTCGACCAGCCCGGACACCTCGACCCGGTCGTGGTGGGTCGCGTGGGGGACCTCCCGCCTGGAGCGGGCCATCTGCTCGCCGATGGTCCGCCGGATGCCGCGGTAGGGTTCGCGGCGCTCGGGCTTCTCGCCGGCCGGGGCCGGTTCCCCGGCGGCCTCTCCCCCGGCCGCCTGGGCCTCGGCGAAGGCTCGGACCGTCGGCTGGTCGACGTACGGGTCGCCGTCGCGGGTCTGGTCCGTCGGCACCCGGTCGATGTCGACGCCCAGCTCCCGGGCGAGTCGGCGGGTCGCCGGCGTGGCGAGTGTCCGGTCGCGGCGCTCGCCGCCACGCGGGGCACCCTCGTCGGGCGAGACCTGTCGAACCGCGGACTTCACCGCGGGCCCCTCGTCGTCTTCGTCCTCGTCGGCCGACACGCGTCGGACGGCGGACTTGACGGCCGGCTCTTCGTCCTGCTCCTCGCCGTCGGCGTCGTCGACGCGCGAGACCACCGACGTCGGCCCCCCGGCGTCGGCGGCCGCCTCCACGTCGGCCTCCGTGACCCTGCCGCCGGGACCGGTCCCCTCGACGTCGGCGATGTCGACCGCCTTCTCGCGGGCGAGGCGGCGGACGCTCGGGGCGGCGAAGACCCGGCCGCCGCGCTCGCCGTCGCCCGTCTTGCCCCCGGCCTCGGCCGTCTCCCCGGTCGCTTCGGCCTCCTCGCTCGTCGCCTCTGTCTCCCCGTCCTCGTCGATGGTGACGATGACGTCGCCGACGGCGACGACGTCGCCCGGGTCGGCGTGGAGCTCGCGGACGACGCCGTCGACCGGCGAGGGTACGTCGACGGCGGCCTTGTCCGTCTCGACCTCGGCCAGCAGGTCGTCCTCGCTCACGCGGTCGCCCGGCGCGACGTGCCACTCGAGCACCTCGCCCTCGGCGACGCCCTCGCCGAGGTCGGGGAGTTTGAACTCGAACATGGGGGACACTGCTCGCCGAACCGTGGTAAAGATACTCGTCGCCCGACCCGCCGAGACGGTTCGGGGCCCGCTCAGAACTCGACGGCCTCGCGGATGCCGTCCTCGATGCGGGCCGGTTCGGGGAGGTAGTAGTCCTCCAGGGCATACAGCGGGTAGGGAACGTCGAAGCCCGTGACCCGTGTGATGGGCGCTTCCTGATACAGCAGGACCTCCTCCTGAATGGTCGCGATGATCTCGCCCGCGAGCCCCCCCGTCCTGGGTGCCTCGTGGACGACGACGGCCCGCCCGGTCTTCTTGAACGACTCGACGATGGCGTCGGTGTCCATCGGCGAGAGCGTCCGCAGGTCCACGACTTCGACGTCGATGCCCTCCTCGGCCAGCGCCTCGGCGGCCTCCAGCGTCGGGCGGACCATCGCGCCCCAGGTGAACGCCGAGACGTCGCTGCCCTCGCGTTTCACGTCCGCCTCGCCGAGCTCGATTGTGTACGAGTCGTCGGGCACCTCCTCGCGGAACGCCCGATAGATGAGCTTCGGTTCGAGGAAGACGACGGGGTCGGGGTCGCGAATCGAGGCGGCGAGCAGGCCCTTCGTCTCGCGGGGCGTCGACGGCACGACGACCTTCAGGCCGGGTTCGTGGACGTAGAAGGCCTCCTTGGACTCGGAGTGGTGCTCCGGGGCGCGGATGCCGCCGCCGTAGGGAGCCCGCACCGTCAGCGGGCAGGTGTAGCGCCCTCGACTTCGGGTCCGCAGGCGGGCGGCGTGACTGACGAGCTGGTCGAACGCGGGGTACATGAACCCGGAGAACTGGATCTCGGGGACCGGCCGAAGGCCGTAGGCGGCCATCCCGATGGCGGTGCCGACGATGCCGCCCTCCGCGAGCGGGGTGTCGATGACGCGGTCCTCGCCGAACTCCTCGTAGAGGCCCTGGGTCGCCCGGAAGACGCCGCCGTTGCGGCCCACGTCCTCGCCCAGCACGAGCACGTCCTCGTCGCGCTCGAGCTCCCCGTACAGGCCGTCCCGGACCGCCTGGACCAGCGTGAGATTCTGGCTGTCGGCGCTCATTCCAGCACCTCCGCGTCGCCGTGCCGATCACGCAGGTCCCGGAGATAGTCGAGCTGGGCCTCGAGGCGCTGGGGCATCTCGGCGTAGACGTCCGCGAACATCTCCTCGGGGCTGGGTCGTTCGGTGGACTCGGCGGTGTCGATGGCCTCGGCCACCTCCGCCTTGACCGAGTCGTCGATACTGGCGACTCTCTCGTCGTCGAGCAGGCCCCGGTCCCGGAGGAACCGCTCCATCCGTGGGATGGGGTCCTTGCGTTTCCACTGTTCGACCTCCGCCTCGTCGCGGTAGACAGAGGGGTCGTCGGCGGTGGTGTGGGCGCCAAAGCGGTACTGGACGGCCTCGATCATCGTCGGGCGCAACTGCCCGTCGGGCGGGTCGCGGGCCTTCTCGACGGCCTCGCGAGTCACCTGATACACCGCGAGCGGGTCCATCCCGTCGACCTGGACGCCGTCGAAGCCGTAGGCGTTCGCTTTCTGGGCCAGCGTCTCGCTCGCCGTCTGGCGCTCGCGGGGCATCGAGATGGCCCACTGATTGTTGTTACAGAAGAAGACCGCCGGCACGTCGAAGACGCCGGCGAAGTTCAGCCCCTCGTGGAAGTCCCCCTCGCTGGTCGCGCCGTCCCCGAAGTACGTCAGCACGACGGTGTCGTCGCCGCGGAGCTTCGCGGCCCAGGCCGCGCCGGTGGCGTGGGGGATCTGGGTCCCGATGGGCACCGCCAGCGAGAAGACGTCGACCCCCTCCGGCGGTGCGTTCCCCCGTTCGTTGCCCATCCAGTACAGGAGGGTATCGGAGAGTTCCCAGCCCCGGACCGCCAGCGCGAGGTGCTCGCGGTAACTCGGGAACACCCAGTCGCCGTCGGCCAGCGCGAGTGCGCTGCCCACCTGCGAGGCCTCCTGGCCGGCCATCGGCGGGTAGGTCCCCATCCGGCCCTGCCGCTGGAGGCTCACCGCCCGCTGGTCGAAGTGCCGCCCCAGTTTCAGCTGCCGGTAGACGCTCACCAGGTCGTCGTCCGAGAGTTCCGGCACCGTCGCGCCGTCCCGGACCGTCCCCTCCTCGTCGAGAATCTGTACCTGGTCCGCGGGGTCGCGCTGGAGGACGCTCAGCGGAACCACCTGCCTGGGGGTGACATGTGGGACTAGTTCACGGGCGCCACGCTTAGGGCTTTCGCGGGCCGCGACGTCGCCGGACGGCGCTACTGCCCACGTGGGATCACTCGCTCGTGTTCAGTCGCCCCGGGCCAGTCGCCGCGCGTCCTCGACGCTCCGGCCGTCGGCGACGGCCTCGACGAACAGTTCGCCCGCCCTGTACGACGAGCGGACCATCGGGCCGGAGGCGCAGTAGGCGAAGTCGAACTCCGCCTCGGCGACCCGCCGCCAGGTGTCGAAGACGTCGGGGTGGACGTACTCGCTGACCTCGAGGTGCGTGCGCGAGGGCTGGAGGTACTGGCCGAAGGTCACCACGTCGACGCCGACCTGCCGGAGGTCCGAGAGGGTCTGGTACACCTCGTGGGCGTACTCGCCCAGCCCCAGCATCAGGCTGGTCTTGGCGTAGACGTCGGCGTCGGCCGCCTGCGACAGCACCGACAGCGACTGCTGGTAGCCCGCCCGGCGGTCCCGGACCGGCCACTGCAGGCGCTCGACCGTCTCGACGTTGTGGGCCAGCACGTCCGGGCCGGCGTCGACGATTCGCTGGACGAGCGGCGGGTCCCCCTGGAAGTCCGGAATCAGGCACTCGACCAGGATACCCGGGTCGCGGTCCTTGATCGCGCGGATGGTCTCGGCGAAGTGGCCCGCCCCCTGGTCGGGCAGGTCGTCACGGTCGACGCTCGTCAGGACGACGTAGTCCAGGCCGATGTCGGCGACGGCGTCGGCCACCCGCTCGGGTTCCTCGGGGTCCAGCGGGTCCATCCCGCCGGTCTCGACGTCACAGAAGTTACACCCGCGCGAACAGCGGTCGCCCATGAGCATGAACGTCGCCGTCCCGGGACCGGTGTCGGTCGCCTCCTCGCCCGGCGCTGCGTTCGCGCCCCCCGACCAGCACTCCCCGAGGTTCGGACAGTTGGCCTCCTCGCAGACGGTGTTCAAGTCGCGCTCGCGGAGACTTCGCTTGATGTCGGTGAACCGCTCGCCCGACGGCGGTCGCATCTTCAGCCAGTCGGGTTTCCGGGCGCGTCCCATCGGTCGCCGCTAGGGGCGACCGGGCAATAGACGTTGGGTTCGGTGCGTGGGGTATCGACGACCGCGAGAGAACGCCGCAGTTCGCGCACGATACGCCCCGTGCTCCGTTACTCGAGCTCGGTGAGCGACTCGGACTTGCACTCCGGGCACTGGAACCAGTAGGATCCAGAGTCGGCGTCCGAGTGGAACGTGTGACCGCAGTCGTCACACTCGTATTCGGTCTTCTCGTCGGTGAGCCCGACCGTCTCCTTGACAGTTTCGAGTACGGACATTGACTCCATTGGCACGCATACGTCGCCGAGTTGTTATAACCCCGCCGGGCGCTTCAGCCGTCGAAACTCCCGAAATCGGACGTCCCAGTTTGTACGGCGGGTGGCGAACGAAAACTGTCTGTTCCGCGGCCCGAACGCGGCGGTCCGGGAGACGCTCGCGGCTGTTTCACCTTGTGACGCCGCGCGAGCACGTCGCGGACAACCGACAGACAGTTTCGGTATTCGCCGGGCGAAGCAAGGCCGCTCCCGTACCGGATTCCGCCACCGGCGCCGCTCACTCGCCGCCGATGTCGCCCCAGGCGTCCTCGGACTGCTCGACCAGATCCCGGCGCAGCTGGAGGTCCACCTCGAAGCCGCCCCCGTCGAGCGCGAAACAGACCCGCTCCAGCGCCGTCTCGTATACCTTGTAGTGGTTCCCGTCCTCGTCGACGCGAGTGGACTCGGTCAGCAGGTCGTACTCCTGACAGGCGTCGATGCGCCGGTACAGCGTCGGCTCGGAGGCGTCGAGGCCGTCGGCGAGCTCGGGCACCGACATCGGCTCGACGTTCGCCACCGCGAGGATGCGACGGACCGCCTCGCTCCCGAGGACGTCGAAGACCGTCTCGGGGTCCCAGTCTCTGCTCACGTTCCGGGGTCACGGAGCCAGACGGAAAGGGCGGTGTCCACTCCTGCGGTCGAGAAAACGGAAAACCAGCACCGCGAACACCGCACGAAAGTGCCCGGCTCACTACACCGGGCCCGATAGCGTTGGGCGGCCCCGCACGAGACAGATACGGCTCGTCGGGGCCAGGGCCGACTCAGCGGGACGCGGCCGGCGCGGGGCGCCAGGCCTCGCTCCGTCCGAGGTACTCCTCGAACGTCGTGGTCTCGATGCCCCGCTGGGCGAGCGCGGGGACGTCGGTGTCGTAACCCACGTCGTTGAACCACTGGAACATGTCGGCCATCTCGTCGCCGGCCATCC
Source organism: Haloarcula regularis (assembly GCF_029338315.1). Classification (GTDB taxonomy): domain Archaea; phylum Halobacteriota; class Halobacteria; order Halobacteriales; family Haloarculaceae; genus Haloarcula; species Haloarcula regularis. The sequence goes on along the minus strand of NZ_CP119794.1, from coordinate 2,027,367 downwards.
CGCGGTAGTCCTCGATGTCGAGGTGGATCGGCTCGACGTCGAAGCCGAGGTGATCGCTGAAGGCCGCGGCGAACGTCTCGAGCGTCAGGTCGTCGCCGGCCAGGGTGACGACCTCGCCCGCGAAGCGGTCGGGGTGGGTCAGTGCCGTGACGACCGCCGCGCCGATGTCGTCGGCGTCGACGACGGCCAGCGAGACGCCGTCTTCGAGAGGCATCGCGAGGCGGCCGTCGACGATGTCGTCGTGCATCATGTACTCGAAGTTCTGCATGAAGAACACGGGTCGGACGATGGTCGCCGGGAGGCCGAGCTCGTCGATGCGCTGTTCGACGGCGTACTTCGACTCGAAGTGTTCGAGGCCGGTGTCGGCGTCGGCGCTGCCGACGGAACTGTAGACGAAGTGCTCGACGCCAGCGTCGGCCGCGGCCTCGGCGAGCGTGATGCCCTGTTCGGTCTCGACTTCGGTGCCGTCCTCGAAGAAGGTGGTCACGCAGTAGACGGCGTCCATCCCCTCACAGAGTTCGGCCATGCGGGTGGCGTCGGTCATGTCGCCCTCGACGGGTGTGACGCCGCGCCCGGCGAGTGCCTCGGCACCGGCGCTCGACGCGTCGCGGGTCAGGCCGTATATCTCCCAGTCCTGGCCGTCTGCCAGCAGGTGGTCGATGACTGCACCGCCCTGGGTCCCGGTCGCGCCGGTGACGAGAATTTTTCTCATAACGTATTGGTATACTACGAATAACCTAATAAATGGGTATGTAGCCGTGCTAGCAGCCGACGCGACCGGTTTCGCCGGTTCGCCGGAGCGGTCCGACCTGTCGACCGGCCGGGTGCCGGCTCTCGGTGATGGAAACGCCTTTGCCGCCGCGGCGCTCGCTGTCTGACGTGCCACCTCGAGCCGACAGCGAGCCGAGCGTCGCGGTCGCGGACGCCCTCCCCGACTTCGCCGACGCCTTCCCGTTCGAGCGGTTCAACGCCATGCAGTCCGAGGCGCTCCCCGCGCTCTTGGAGCGCGACGACAACGTCGTGGTCAGCGCGCCCACCGCGAGCGGCAAGACTGCCCTCGCGGAACTGGCCATCTGCAAGACCCTCGCGGCGGGCGGGACCGCCCTCTTTCTCGCCCCGCTGCGCGCGCTCACCAACGAGAAAGAGCGCGAGTGGGAACGCTTCGAGGACATGGGCTACTCGGTGTACGTCGTCACCGGCGAACGGGACCTGAATCCCCGGCGGGCCGAGCGGGCCGACATCCTCGTGATGACCCCCGAGAAGGCCGACTCGGCCACCCGGAAACACGACTCCCATCGCTACGCCTTCATCACGGACGTGGACTGCTGTGTCATCGACGAGGTCCACCTGCTTGACTCGGACCGGCGCGGCGCGGTGCTCGAGGTCACCGTCTCGCGCCTGCGGCGGCTCTGTGACCCCCGCGTGGTCGCCCTCTCGGCGACGATGCCCAACATCGACGACGTCGCCGACTGGCTGGACGCCCCCGCCGAAACCACCTTCGCCTTCGGCGACGACTACCGCCCGGTGCCGCTGAACGCCGACGTGAAGACCTACTCGCACGGCGAGAACGCCTTCGCCGACAAGTACCGGCGTCTCTACCGCGCGCTGGACCTGACCGAACCCCACATCCGCGAGGAAGGCCAGGCGCTCGTCTTCGTCTCCTCCCGGCAGGACACCGTCCAGGCTGCCAAGAAGGCCCGCGACGAACTGGCCGAACGCGACGTGCCCATCGGTGCACGCGGCGACTACGATTTCCACAACGACGCCGCCGACCTGGGGAACGACACGCTGCGCCAGTCCGTGCTCGACGGCGTGGGCTTTCATCATGCCGGCCTCGCCCGCGAGGACAAGAACCGCGTCGAGGACTGGTTCAAGGAAGGCAAGATCCAGCTGCTCTTTTCGACCTCGACGCTCGCCTGGGGCGTGAACCTCCCCGCCCGCTGTGTCGTCATCCGCGACACCAAGCTCCACGACCCGCTCGAGGGCGAGGTGGACATGAGCCCGCTCGACATCCTCCAGATGCTCGGCCGCGCCGGCCGGCCGGGCTACGACGACATGGGGTACGCCTGGGTCGTCTGTGACCGCTCGGACGCCGACAAGTACCGTCGGCTGCTGCGGGACGGCAAGGAGATCGAGTCCCGGCTGGCGGGCGAGCTCGACGCCCACCTCAACGCCGAGATCGCGCTCGGCACGATTCGCGACGTCGACGACGTGATGGCGTGGCTCCGGACGACGTTCTACTTCGCCCGCGCCCAGTCGGCCCCCGACGAGTACGCCGCCGGCAGCGACCTCCGCGAGCGGGTCAGCCACACCCTCTCGGAGCTGGTCGCCGACGGCTTCGTCGAACAGGACGGCCTGCACGTCGAACCGACCCGCCTGGGCCACCTGGCCTCGAAGTTCTACCTCCGCCTCGACACGGCTCGCCGGTTTGCCGACCTGGCCGAGCGCTGCGAGGCGCAGGCCGAACGCGGAGCCACGACCCCCATCGAGCCCGAGGACCTCCTCACCGCGGTCGCCGGCGCGACGGAGTTCGACAGCGTCAGCGCGCGCTCGGACGAACAGGACGCGGTCGCCGCGGTGCTGGGCGAGGCCGACGCGGACTTAGACGCCGGCCAGCGGAAGGTACTCGCCATCCTGAAAGCGGGGATGACCGGGACGACGCCGACGGAACTCAAGAGCGACGCCTGGGTCATCCGGCAGAACGCGCTGCGCCTGCTGGCGGCGCTCCGGGCGTTCCTCGACGACCTCGCGCCGGCCCGCGCTGCCAACCTCGCCTGCCGCGTCGAGGCCCGCGTCGAGCACGGCATCAGCGCCGACGCCGTGGGCCTGACCGCCATCGACGGGGTGGGGTCCGGCCGGGCCGGGAAAGCTCGCCGCCGAGGGCCTCCGGACGCCGGCCGACGTGGTCGAAGCGGGCGTCGACGGCCTCGTCCGCGCCGGCCTCTCGGAGGGCGTGGCCGAACAGGTCCTCTCGAACGCCCGCGAGTTACCCGTCGTCGATCTCGACTGGGGCGCCTTCCCGGCGGCCATCGCCGCGGGCGACAACGAGATGCGCGAGGTGACCGTCACGAACGCGGGTGGGGCCGCCCGCGCGGGCCTCCGGGTGACGGTCAACGGCCGCGAGATGACCGCGAAACCGTCCTACCTGGGCGAGGCTACGCTCCCGGTGGCCGTCTTCGGGGCCGACACCGACGAGCTGACCTACACAGTCGAGGTCACCTTCCCCGACCTCCCGCTCCCGCCGGTGACCGAACAGCGGACCGTCCGCGTCGACTAAGCCGGCCTTACCGGGGCGAGTGAACCGTTCATCCGGGGTCGCTCCCGTCCCGTGTCCCGCCTGAATATGCCTCCGAGCGGTGGCGAACGGCGCTGAACCCTCTGAACGGTCCCGGAGCGTCTGTCCCTTATACGAGCAGTCACCCACAACCGCCGGGCGAGGAGGTCCACCATGACAAACACCCCGCCCTTCGACACCCCCGCTGAATCGACGTCCGGGAGGGTCCGCTCGGTGGCCCGGGCCGTCCGTTACGGGCCGGTCGAGACCGCCGGGTTCTGGACCGGCGTGCTGGCCCCGCTCGCGTACCCGCTCTTGCTCGTCGGTCAAGTGACGACGCAGTCGCTCGGCCTCCTGTGTGCCGTCGTCGCGCTGAACGTCTGTGGCCTCCTCCTGGGCCGTGGCTACGCCGACCGCTCCTGAGACGGCGTCTCGTCGCCAAACAGGAGCGCCCGGAGTTCGGCCGCGCCGGCGACGACGTAGTCCGCAGCCGAGAGGTCCGTCTCGTCGCCGTCGCCGCGGAAGCCCACCGTCGTCATGCCCGCGGCGGCGGCCGCCTGCGCCCCCGCGGTCGAATCCTCGACGGCCCAGCACTCGGCCGGCGCGACGCCCAGTTCCGCCGCGCCGCGCTCGTAGATGCCGGGGTCGGGTTTGCCGGCCCCCGCCAGGTCGTCGGCGCTGACCACGGCGTCGAAGTGACACAGGAGGTCGAACCGCTCGTCGACGACCTCGATCCAGTCCCACGGCGAGGAGGTGGTCAGCGCCAGGGCGACTCCTGCTGCCTGGAGGTCGTCGAGCAGGTCGTGGCCCCCCTCGAGCAACGTGGCGTGGTCGCGGTATATCTCGCGCCCGGCCGCCTCGAACAGCGCCTCGTACTCATCGCGCGAGACGGCGAGTTCGTACTGCTCGGCCAGCTCCGGGTAGACCTCCTTGTAACTCCGCCCGGTGATGGCCGACAGCGGGATGTCGTCGTTCGGGGCCGCCGTCGGCAGGATGTGGCCCCGCTGCTTTTCGACCCAGTAGTCCTCGGACTGGACGAGGACGCCGTCCATGTCGAAACAGATCGCCTGCGGCGGGCTCATTACCCCCTCTCACACGCTCGACCGGTTTGGATGTTTGGGCCCCGGTGACCCGGTCGCGTTCGGCGACGCACGCCCGACCACGGCCCGACGCCTCCGAGGGTTTATATTCGAACCCGGGACCAGACCGGTCCATGCACGACGGAACGCGCGTGATGGCCGGCCAGTGTACGACCGTCTTCGAGGGCTCCCGCGAGCGGGAACAGCGGGGCGACGTCCTCGTCGTCGTCAAGCCCGACAACACCGTCCTCGTCCACGACGCCGCGGGCTACCAGCCGGTGGCGTGGCTCACCCGCGCCGAGAGCGTCGCTGTCGAGGACGGCGTGGTCACGGCCCGCGACGGCGGGGACCTCCTGCGGGTGGTCGCCCACGAGGAACACGGGAGCGCCCGGTTCCCGGCCTCCGACGCCGGCGTCCCGGTCGCGGACTGTCCGGTCTGTTCCGGGACACTCGTGCGGACCCGGGGCGAGGTCGCCTGCACCGCCTGCGAGGCGTCCTACGGTCTGCCGAGCGACGCCACCGTCACCGGCGGCCGCTGTGGCGACTGTGGGCTGCCGACGATGCGCGTCGAACGCGGCGCGGCCTTCGAGGTGTGTCTCGACCGGGACTGTGACTCGCTGGACGAGCGCGTGACCGAAGCCTTCGACTGCGAGTGGGGCTGTCCCGACTGCGAGGGCGACCTGCGTATCATCCGCCGGGGCGGCCTGCTGGCCGGCTGTGTGAACTACCCCGACTGCGATACGGCCTTCTCGGTGCCCTCCGGGGTGGTCGTCGACGACTGCCCCTGTGGCCTGCCGGTGTTCGAGACGGCCGGTGGGCGGCGCTGTCTCGACAGCACCTGTGACCGGACGGACTGACCCCGGGCGACGCCACGACGGCGACCCGCAGGGGCTTTGTCCCCCGCCCGACAGTCCCCGCTATGGACCTCACGCTCGACGGCGACGTGGTCCGGGCCGGCCCCCGCGCCCGCGAGCGGTTCTACGACTCGCGTGGCTACGGTCGCGTCCGGAACGGCGACCTCGACCTCGCGCCCGTCGAGGCCGCCCACCTGCTGTATCGTGGCGACGTAGAGCGCGTCGACGGGATGGACTTCCGGGCCTTCCTCGGGTCGACGGCCGTCTCCGAGGTGGCCTTCCTCGTCTACAAGGACCTGCGGGACCGCGGGTTCTACCTCTCGCCGGCCCGCGAGGGGTGGGTCGACCGCCCCGCCGGCGCGGACTTCGTGGTCTACCCCCGCGGGCAGGGGCCGTGGGACGACGCCGTCGCTTACCGCGTCCGCGTCGTTGGCGAGCGTGACAGCGTGCCCGCGGCGACCCTCGGCGACTGCGTGCTTGCAGTGGTCGACGAGGAGAGCGAGCTAACCTACCTGGAGACCGACCGCCCCGACGTCTCGGGGACCAGCGCCGCCGCCGTCCCCACGACCGAGGGCGAGTTGCTGGCCGAACGGGTGCTGTGCTGGGACCCGCCGGCGCAACTCTACGAGCAGGCGTTCTACGGCCAGCTGCTCGACGACGCCGTCCAGCTGTCGCTGGTCGAGGCGGCGTACCTCGCCCGCGAGGGGACGCTCGCCGTCGCGGGTGGCGCCGACGCCGTGGTCGCCCGGGGCCGTGACGTCGAGGGCGACCGGTTCGACCGCCGGCTCGCGGTCTACTCGACGCTTCGGGCGGCCGGCGTCGTGCCCAAGACCGGGTTCAAGTTCGGCGCGGACTTCCGGACCTACGCCGACGTCGAGGACGTCGACAACCTCGGCCACTCCGAACTGCTCGTGCGGGTGCTGCCAGGCGATCACGCCTTCGAGCCACGGGACCTCGCGCTGGACGTGCGACTGGCCCACGGCGTGCGGAAGCGAATGGTTTTTGCGCTGACCGGGGCCAATGAGGAGGTACGCTGGCTCGCCGTGAGCCGACTGACACCATGACCGACCACGACGCGCCCCACGACGACGCATCGCCCGACGAGGACCGCCGCCAGTCGGGGGACGCGTGGCGCGACGCTGGCCCCGCTCGGACGGATGGCGGCGAGCCGAGCGAGGCGAGGCGACCCTCGTCGGAACTGCGTTCCGACGGCGGGGCGGACGCCGCCGGCGCCGACGACGTGGCGCTGGACCCCTGGGGCTCCTCGACGGTCGCCGACTACCGCAAACTGTTCGACCAGTTCGGCATCGAGGCCTTCGACGACATCCTCCCGGGCGTGCCGACCCCCCACTACCTGATGCGCCGGAGCGTCATCTTCGGCCACCGCGACTACGGCCGGGTCGCCCGCGCGATGCGCGAGGGCGAGGACTTCGCCGCGCTCTCGGGGTTCATGCCCACCGGCGACCCCCACATCGGCCACAAGATGGTCTTCGACGAGATCATCTGGCACCAGGAGCAGGGCGGGGACGCCTACGGCCTCATCGCCGACCTGGAGGCCCACGCCGCCCGCGACCTCTCGTGGGCAGAGATCGACGAGCACACCCGGAGTTACGTCCTCTCACTGCTCGCGCTTGGCTTCGACCCCGAGGCGGGCGAACTCTACCGCCAGTCGACCAACCGCGAGGTCCAGGACCTCGCGTTCGAACTGGGCGTCGAGGCCAACTTCTCGGAGCTGCAGGCCATCTACGACTTCGACGGCGAGACGGACGTCTCGCACATGCAGTCGGTCGTCACGCAGATGGCCGACATCCTCTACCCCCAGCTCGACGAGCCCAAGCCGACGGTCATCCCCGTCGGCCCCGACCAGGACCCCCACATGCGCCTGGTCCGTGACCTCGCGGCGCGGATGCGCTACTTCGGCGTCACCGAGGCCTACGCCAGTTTCGAGGCGGACCCCGCCGAGCGCGGCCTGCTCCGGAAGGCGTACAACGCCCGAACGGACTACGCCGAGGACGCCGATCGGCCCCGCTGTGGGGAGGCCGCCGACTGGCTGCGCGAGCAGGACCTCGAACCCGACTCGGCCCGCCAGTCCGCCGTCGAGAAACTCGAGAACGCCGGGAAAGAACCCATCCGCCCGGACCCGGATCTTCGACCGCCGGGCGACCGACGCGGCCTTCGAGGCGCTGATCGAGGCCGTCGACGGCGAGAAGCGCGTCTACGACGAACACGTCGATGCCTTCGACCTGGACCAGGACGCGGCCGAGGAACTGGCCCGCGAGGTCGAACTCGACAACGGCGGCTACGGTTTCCTCCCGCCATCCTCGGTCTACCACCGCTTCATGACCGGGCTCACCGGCGGGAAGATGTCCTCCTCGGTGCCGGCCTCGCACATCTCCCTGCTCGACGACCCCGAGGACGGCTACGACAAGGTCAAGTCCGCTACCACGGGCGGCCGCGCGACTGCCGAGGAACAGCGCGAGAAGGGCGGGAAGGCCGACGAATGTCCGGTCTACGAACTGTACGCGTACCTGCTCTCGGGCGACGACGACGAGTTCGCCACGGAGGTCTACGAGGAGTGCGTCGGCGGCGAGCGCCTCTGTGGCGGCTGCAAGGAACAGGCCGCCGAACTGATGGCCGAGTTCCTCGAGGATCACCAGGAGAAACGCGACGAGTGGGAAGAGAAACTGGACGAACTCGACATCGAACTCGAGTCCGACCGACGACGCGACTAGCATCCGCTGGCTGTTACCTGCACGCTTCCTGCGTCGCTGTTACCGCGAACCGCCAGAGTAGCCCCGAGCGTTCGACTCCCGGACCTCGTTGCGCGCTTCACTCACTCCGTTCGCTCCAGTGCTTACGTCGGCCGGGTTCCTCGAACGCGTCGCCCCTTTCAGTCCACCCACGCTGCGTGACCAGCCGGCTACGGGTGGGCTGAAAGGGGCGAGCGGGTACACGAACCCCGACGACGCAAGCATCCCAGGAGTGAGCGGAGCGAACGACGAGGCGCACAGCGAGTCGCGGGAGTGGAGCCGCTCGGGGCTTTCTGGCGGGTTTCGATGTTATCTGCTGGCGTTGCGTACGCTACGGCACACCAATCGGTTGCTAGCCGGCGTCACAACGCTTTTACTGTCCCGTCACAACCGTTCGCACATGGCATCCGAATCCCGACATGCCGGTGTCGCGCGTCAGTCGTCACGCAGTCCGGGGTTCGGCTTCTTTTTCGCTGCCTGACGGGTGGTGGATTCGGGACCGACCGACCGGTCGGCGCCGACGAAACCAACCGGAGGGGACGAGGTTCCGACCACGCGGCGGGACCTCGGCTATCCGAGCGGGACCGGTGCCCGCGAGGACGAAGTGAGAACCGTTAACTGAGCGACCCGCAGTGATGTTCACAACGACCGACACGCGCTATGAAACGACCACAGGCACAGGTGGCCGTCCTCGAGGCCGCCGACGCACAGGAGGAGCGAGGTATCGACGAGGTGGCCGACGAGGCCGGCCTCAAACCCGAGGCGGCCACCCGCGCCGCGTTCGAACTGGAAGCCGACGGCCTGCTGACCGTCGCCGAAGAGACCATCGAGCACTACGACCTGACCGAGGAGGGCGAGACCTACGTCCGCGAGAGCCTGCCCGAACAGGACCTCTACGAAGCGGCGGTGGACGCCGGGGCCGACGAGGACGCCGTGTCGATGGGCCAGGTTATCGGGACGTCGGGCCTCGAGGGCGCGGCCGTCGATATCGCGCTCTCGAACTACGCCCGGAAGGGCTACGGACGCATCGACAGCGGTGAGATAACGGCTGACCCGGACGCCGACACCGGGGACGACCCCGAGATGCTCGCGCTCGAAGCTGTCGCCGACGGCCGCGTCGAGGACGCCGACGACGATGCGCTCTCGCAACTCGAACGCCGCGGTCTCGTCGAAGTCAGCGAGGAGACGGTCCGTTCCGTCGTGCTGACCGACGACGGCGTCACCCAGCTGATGGCCGGCATCGAGGTCGCTGAGACCGTCGACCAGGTCACGCCCGAACTGCTGACCAGCGGCGAGTGGGAAGCCGTCGAGTTCACCGAGTACAACGTCGCGGCCGACGCCGAACCCGCCTCGCACGGCAAGGAGCACATCCTCCGACAGACCGCGAATCGGGTCAAGGACACGCTCGTCGGGATGGGCTTCCAGGAGATGCAGGGCCCGCACGTCGACGCGCAGTTCTGGATCAACGACTGCCTGTTCATGCCCCAGGACCACCCCGCGCGGACCCACTGGGACCAGTTCGCTCTCGAACGGCCGGACGAAATCAAGGAGCTGCCCGAGGACCTCGTCGAACGGGTCCGGTCGGCCCACTTAGAGGGCGTCGGCCCCGACGGCGAGGGCTACCACTCGCCGTGGGCCGAGGACGTCGCCCGCGGCCTGGACCTGCGTGGCCACACCACGTCGCTGTCGATGCGCTACCTCTCGGGCCACGAGATCGGCGAGCTCGAACCGCCCGAGCGGTTCTTCTCCGTCGAGAAGGTGTACCGCAACGACACGCTGGACCCGACGCACTTACTGGAGTTCTTCCAGATAGAGGGGTGGGTCATGGCCGAGGACCTCTCCGTTCGCGACCTGATGGGCACGTTCACGGAGTTCTACGAGCAGTTCGGCATCACCGATCTGGAGTTCAAGCCCCACTACAACCCCTACACGGAGCCGAGTTTCGAGCTGTTCGGCACGCATCCGGAGACCGGCGAGATCGTGGAGGTCGGCAACTCCGGCATCTTCCGCGACGAGGTGTTAGAGCCGCTCGGCGTCGACTGCGACGTGATGGCGTGGGGCCTCTCGCTGGAGCGGTTGCTGATGCTCATGTACGGGTTCGAGGACATCCGCGACGTGCACGGGACGCTGTGTGACTTAGACCTCCTGCGTTCTGAGGAGGTGATGCACTGATGCCCGTCGTCGATGTCGACCCCGACGAACTGCGCTATCTGACGGGCCACGAGGAGAAAGACGACGACCAGCTGAAGTCGGATCTGTTCGACCTCGGGCTGGAGTTCGAGGGCTGGACCGAGTCTGAGGAGTTCCAACTGGAGTTCGCCCCCGACCGCCTGGACCGCCTCTCCGTGGAGGGGGTCGCCCGGTCGCTGCGCTACCACTACGGCGACGACCGTGGGGTGTACGTCCCGAACACGAACTCCGCCGAGTGGACCATCGAGGTCGAGGACCAGCCCGAGGAACGACCGTACGTCACCGGCGCCGTCGTCCGCGGCCTTGACATGGGCGAGGACGCCCTGGAGTCGCTCATCCAGCTGCAGGAGAAGCTGCACGCGACGATGGGCCGCAAGCGGGCGAAGGGCGCCATCGGCGTCCACGATCTGATGATGCTCAAGGGCGAGGCCGCCGTCGATGGTACGGGCAAGTCCATCACATACACCGGCGTCGACCCCGAGGGCGAGACGTTCGTTCCGCTAGACTCGGACGCCGAGATGACGCCGGCCGAGGTCATCGCCGATCACGACACCGGGAAGAAGTACGGCGACCTCGTGGCCGACTTCGACCGCGTGCCCGCCATCTACGACTCCATCGGCCTGTTCTCGTTCCCGCCGGTCATCAACGGCCAGCGGACCGAGGTCAGCGAGGGCTCCCGGGACCTCTTCATCGAGATGACCGGGACCGACCAGTGGACCATCGACCACATGTGCAACATCGTCTGCTACGCGCTGGCGGCGCGTGGCGGCCAGGTCGAACGCGTCGAGGTCGAGTACGCCGACGACGCCCCCGGCGAGCACGCCGGTCGGACCCTCGAACGGCCGGACCTCTCGGTGCGCTCGAAGACGGTGACGCTCGACCGAATCCAGTCTATCATCGGGGTCGACCTCGACCCCGAGCAGGTCGTCGACTACGCCGAACGCGCCGGCCTCGACGCCGAACAGGTCGAGACCGAGGACGGCGAGGTCGCCTTCGAGGTCGAGATTCCGCCCTACCGCGTCGACGTGCTCCACCCGCTGGACCTCGTCGACGACATCGGCCGGGCGCTGGGGTTCAACACGCTCGAACCGACCTACCCCGACGTCTCGACGGTCGGCGGCCGCCACGAGCGCTCGCGCCTGGAGGACGCCGCCCGCGACGCGTTGGTGGGCCTCGGCTTCGAGGACCTGCTGAACTTCCACATGACCAACGAGGCAGAGAACTTCGAGCGGATGGGGCTGTCGGTCCCCGAGACGGCCGACGACGCGGCCGACGTCGTCGGTGCGGCCGACCCCGTCACCATCCAGGAGCCGTACAGCGAGGACTACACCATCCTCCGGACGTGGGCGCTCCCCTCGCTCATGATGGTCTTAGAGAACAACACGCACCGGCGCTACCCGCAGGACCTCGCGGAGATCGGTCTCGCGGCCGAACTCGACGACTCGGAGAATACGGGGACTGCCGAGCACCGGACCGTCGCCGGGGTGCTGGCTCGCACCGACGCCTCTTACGAGGACGCGAAGGCCCGCCTGCAGGCGCTCGCCGAAGCCTTCGACACGGATCTGGAGACGCCGCCGACCAGCCACCCGTCGTTCATCGATGGCCGGGCGGCCGAGGTGGTGCTGGACGGCGAGTCCGTCGGCGTCGTCGGTGAGATTCATCCGCGCGTACTCGTCGAACACGACCTGGAACTGCCGGTGGCGGCGTTCGAGTTCCGCCTGGCCGCGCTGTCGTAGTCGGGCGCGACCGACGGGAGCGCCCGGTTTTTCGCCCACGTTTTCAAGGAGCGGTTGCGAGCGACGCGAGCAACCCGACGAAGAAAGGTGGTTGTGCAGGACCTGGAACTGTCGGTGGCGGCGTTCGAGTTCCGCCTGGTCGCGCTGTCGTAGCGAAACGAACGATTATCGCTCGCTCGGGTAGACGTACTCGACGCCCTCTGGACTGCTGTCGTCGTCCGCGTCCGTCTCGACGACGATAGTCGAGGAGAGCTTGTTGAACAGCCGGAGCCCCTCCTCCTCGTAGGCGAGCCAGCCGACCAGGATGTCCAGCGGGAGCAAGAACGCCTTCCCGAAGCTCTCGATGGTCGCGGTCGCGTAGTCGATCGGGTCGCCACGCTCGTCGGTCACGGCGATGTTCATGACCATCTTGCCGGCCGACTGGCCCTGGTAGCCTTCGAGTGCGGTCCAGTAGACGACCAGTACGAGGCCGTTCAGCCCCGCGAACGGCGTCGACAGCGAGAGGCTGCCCGTCAGGAGCGCGAAGACGCCGGTCGCCTCGCCGAGGCCAGCGAGGACGGCCCCAACCAGAATGACGTCGAGCAACCACGCGAGAAACCGGTCGTCCCACGATGCGATGTGTAGTTTGCGGGGGGCCTCGGGCATACCGGCCGTTCGCCCACCCGCGTCTTCAACGTTCCCGCTACAGGTCCGCGCCGATGGCGTCCTCGATGCTGTCGAAGCCGTCGTCCTCGAGCAGTTCGAGCAGCCCCTCGTTGATGTCGCGGGCGATGGACGGCCCGCGGTAGACGAGGCCGGTGTACAGCTGGACCAGCGACGCGCCGGCGCGAATCTTTCGGTAGGCCCCTTCGGCCGTCGAGACGCCGCCGACGCCGACGACGGGGACGTCGACGCGCTCGGCGACGAACCGGACCATGCTGGTCGCCTGTCCCTCGATGGGCTTGCCCGAGAGCCCGCCCTGTTCGACCCGGTTGGGCGAGCGCAGACTGGTCGGGCGGTCCATCGTGGTGTTGGTCGCGACGACGCCGTCCAGGTCGAGCTCGGTCACGAGCGCTATGGCGTCCTCGACGGCCGGGTCGGGGAGATCCGGGGAGAGCTTCACCAAGAGCGGCGACGCGCCGGCGTCCTGGAGTTCGGTGAAGATGGCCGCCATCGCGTCGCGGTTCTGGAGTTCCTCGAACCCCTGGGAGTTGGGACAGGAGACGTTGACGACGAAGAAGTCCCCGCCCTCGGCGACCCGCTCGTAGGTGTAGCGGTAGTCTTCGGGGGCCTCGTCGGTGCCGACGTGCTCGCTCTTGGCGACGTTGACGCCGACGGGAAACGGGGCGTCGGTGTCCGCGAGGCGCTGGCCGACGACGTCCGCGCCGTCGTTGTTCAGCCCCATCCGGTTGATGATGGCCTCGTCCTCGCGCAGACGGAACATGCGCGGGCGGGCGTTGCCGGACTGTGGCTCGGCCGTGACGCCGCCGACTTCGGCGAACCCGAACCCCAGCGACGAAAGCACCGTCGGGATCGTCGCGTTCTTGTCGAACCCGGCGGCGACGCCGACGGGGTTGTCGAACGACTGGCCGAAGGCGTCGACTGCGAGACGGTCGTCGCTGACCGTGTACCGCCGCGCCATCGCGGTCGCGACCGGCGTTCCCTCGACCGTCTCGAGCAGTCGGTGGACCGCGTCGTTGGCGGTCTCTGCCGGGAGCCGGAAGAGGAGTGGTCTGGCGATATCGTAGGGTCTCATGGGGGAATCGTCGTCAGGTCATTCGAGCGAGAACACCGGCGTCAGAAGTCGTGCTCGACCTCGTCGGGGTCGGCTTTCTGGATGATAATCTTGTTGTCACGTACCCGGACGAACACCTCGTCGCCGATCTCCATGCCGGCGACCGCGAGCTCGTCTTCGTGGATGTTGATGTGTACGTTGTGGTACTCGCCGTCTTCGTCTTTGGCGCCACTCGGGCTGAGCTTCTTTTTTCGCACCATCGAGCTATCCTACTCGGTGCTTCGCCGCAGGATACACTTAAGTCTACCGTGCCACGCCGCCCTACCGCCTCGAGGCGGCGCGCGCGAGCGAGCGCCCCCGTCAGAATCGCCCGCTTCAGGGGGGCGATTCCGTCCTGTCGGTTTCTGGTATATAACAGTACCGTAGCAGGACCGTCGAATCCGGGGGTATATTTATGTTCGGTCATGTGTTGAGTTGACATGGAGCGGTGAAAACCATGGCACGTGACAGTGATAAGCGCAACTTTGCGCTCCGTGAGGATGGCAACGAATCGAGCGTCTTCTCTGGGGGGACACCCCGACAGGCCGCACTGAAGGCGGCCCGCCGGCTCGAACCCGCAAGCAGTGAGGAGGCGGCAGAGCGCCAGGAGATCCGACTCCGCGAGAAGGGGACACACAAGGTCCACATCTACGAGGCGTGGGCCTGGGTGGAGGAAGCCCCCCCGACGACAAACCCGACTGGATGCCTGGCGACATCACGAAGGGGAACGTCTCGAAGAAGGGGGTCGAACACCTCGACGACATCTAGGCGCATCCGTTCTGGCCGAGTCTTTTCCGATAGCGTGCGTCCCCGGCAGTGACGATGACGTGGTCCCCGGCAGGCAGCGACGGGTACAGCCGTCCCCGGCACTGCGTCGTCTCGGGTGGTGGCGGCGTGTCTGCTCCCTCCGTCCGGTCTGCTCCCGGTGTTCGATTCTCTTCTCCTCGCACGCACTGCGCGCGCGACGCTTCCCGCTCTGCATCACACTTGCACCGAGCCCCGCCGAACGCTGAATACTCATGGGCCGGCAGCGGCCGGGTTCCCATCGCCGGGTCGCAGTGCTCGAGGGACTCGGTCCCGGCTGGCCACCAGCGACCGCGTGAGACTCTCTCCCCCGTGTAATCGCGTGCCGAAGCGCCTCCGGTTCGACGGGGTTAAGTGTGGCACTGCCATCGGACTCTAATGCGAACGTGGCGCGGGGCGACGCCCCCCGCCAGGCCGGACGGCATCCGTTGCCCTTAAGTATACCAGGGCGCTCGGATGCAAACGCGAAGGTGGTTCGCGTCGGGCGGTTCCGACGCGATCCCGTTCCGATGCCCTTAAGTGTAACAGGGTACTCGGAATGAACGCGAACGAGGCCTGGTCGGGGCCATCGAAACCCGTCCACGATCGGACCGCGGCGAGGTCGTCTCGTCGGCGTGACTCGAAGCCTTTAAGATGGCTTCGACGTAACGAACAGGTCCGGAGTACATGAGGATTCCACCCCTGCGGTCCGCCGTCAAGATGGGATCTGATGTTAGCCCTGATAGTTCGGTGACACTCGGTCGGCGAGTGTCCTCGAACACCCTTCGATAGCGACCACACTCCAGATGGAGTGTGACCCGCCTAACCCCCCGGCCTTGTGCCGGGATACATTCCGGTTGATCCTGCCGGAGGTCATTGCTATTGGAGTCCGATTTAGCCATGCTAGTCGCGCGGGTTAGACCCGCGGCGTATAGCTCAGTAACACGTGGCCAAACTACCCTATGGACAGGGACAACCTCGGGAAACTGAGGCTAATCCCTGATACAGCTCTCACGCTGGAGTGCCGAGAGCTGGAAACGCCCCGGCGCCATAGGATGTGGCTGCGGCCGATTAGGTAGATGGTGGGGTAACGGCCCACCATGCCGATAATCGGTACAGGTTGTGAGAGCAAGAGCCTGGAGACGGAATCTGAGACAAGATTCCGGGCCCTACGGGGCGCAGCAGGCGCGAAACCTTTACACTGCACGACAGTGCGATAAGGGGACTCCAAGTGCGAGGGCATATAGTCCTCGCTTTTCTGTACCGTAGGGAGGTACAGGAACAAGTGCTGGGCAAGACCGGTGCCAGCCGCCGCGGTAATACCGGCAGCACGAGTGATGACCGATATTATTGGGCCTAAAGCGTCCGTAGCCGGCCAGACAAGTCCGTTGGGAAATCGACGTGCTCAACACGTCGGCGTCCAGCGGAAACTGTCTGGCTTGGGGCCGGAAGACCTGAGGGGTACGTCCGGGGTAGGAGTGAAATCCTGTAATCCTGGACGGACCACCAATGGCGAAAGCACCTCAGGAAGACGGACCCGACGGTGAGGGACGAAAGCTAGGGTCTCGAACCGGATTAGATACCCGGGTAGTCCTAGCTGTAAACGATGCTCGCTCGGTGTGCCGCAGGCTACGAGCCTGCGCTGCGCCCTAGGGAAGCCGAGAAGCGAGCCGCCTGGGAAGTACGTCTGCAAGGATGAAACTTAAAGGAATTGGCGGGGGAGCACCACAACCGGAGGAGCCTGCGGTTTAATTGGACTCAACGCCGGACATCTCACCGGTCCCGACAGTAGTAATGACGGTCAGGTTGACGACTTTACCCGACGCTACTGAGAGGAGGTGCATGGCCGCCGTCAGCTCGTACCGTGAGGCGTCCTGTTAAGTCAGGCAACGAGCGAGACCCACATCCGTAGTTGCCAGCGATATCTAGCGATAGTCGGGTACACTACGGAGACTGCCGTTGTTAAAACGGAGGAAGGAATGGGCAACGGTAGGTCAGTATGCCCCGAATGGACCGGGCAACACGCGGGCTACAATGGTCATGACAGTGGGATGCGACGCCGAGAGGCGGAGCTAATCTCCAAACGTGATCGTAGTTCGGATTGCGGGCTGAAACTCGCCCGCATGAAGCTGGATTCGGTAGTAATCGCGTGTCAGAAGCGCGCGGTGAATACGTCCCTGCTCCTTGCACACACCGCCCGTCAAAGCACCCGAGTGGGGTCCGGATGAGGCCTGGATACCCAGGTCGAATCTGGGCTCCGCAAGGGGGCTTAAGTCGTAACAAGGTAGCCGTAGAGGAATCTGTGGCTGGATCACCTCCTACAGAACGGGACTGAGGTTCTACCTCAGCCCACCTTACACAGGGTTTTGAGGACTGTCGCCGACCGAGCACCTAAGAACTATCAGGGCTAACGAATGCGGATCTGCCGGGCCCATAGCTCAGCGGGAGAGCGCCGCCTTTGCAAGGCGGAGGCCCTGGGTTCGAATCCCAGTGGGTCCATACGACGTGCCAGCCCCGAACCGTGCCCCTTAAGTGTGGGACGGGATTCGGAACTGGTACGACGACTGATGCACCAATCCGGGTGAAACCGCGATTGGGAAGGGTCGACTCGCCCACCTCTCCCACCTTGGGGGCGAGAATGAAACCGTGTGTACGTGCGATCCAGGCGTCCACTGGACTCGTTCAGTGCAGTTTAGCGAGTCACAATTGACGTTGGCTACTATGCCAGCTGGTGGATAGCTCGGCTCGAGAGCTGATGAAGGACGTGCCAAGCTGCGATAAGCCATGGGGAGCCGCACGGAGGCGAAGAACCATGGATTTCCGAATGAGAATCTCCTCAGCAATTGCCTCGCGCAATGAGGAACCCCGGGAACTGAAACATCTTAGTACCGGCAGGAAAAGAAAGCGCAACGCGATGTCGTTAGTAACCGCGAGTGAACGCGATACAGCCCAAACCGAAGCCCTCACGGGCAATGTGGTGTCAGGGCCACCTCTCATCACTCGACCATCTCGACGAAGTCTCTTGGAACAGAGCACGAAACAGGGTGACAGTCCCGTAATCGAGGTCAGTACGGTGTGCGGTGGTTCCAGAGTAGCGGGGGTTGGATATCCCTCGCGAATGTCGCAGGCATCGACTGCGAAGGCTAAACACTCCTCGAGACCGATAGTGCACAAGTAGTGTGAACGAACGCTGCAAAGTACCCTCAGAAGGGAGGTGAAATAGAGCTTGAACTCAGTTGGCGATGGAGCGACGGGGCATACAAGGTCCGTAGACGAACGACCGAGACGCGAGTCTCCTGTAGGACTCTACGGAAGCCGATGTTCCGTCGTACGTTTTGAAAAACGAGCCAGGGAGTGTGTCTACATGGCAAGTCTAACCGGAGTATCCGGGGAGGCACAGGGAAACCGACATGGCCGCAGCCTCACGGCGAGGGCCGCCGTCTTCAAGGGCGGGGAGCCATATGGACACGACCCGAATCCGGACGATCTACGCGTGGACAAGGTGAAGCGTGCCGAAAGGCACGTGGAGGCCTGTTAGAGTTGGTGTCCTACAATACCCTCTCGTGATCTACGTGTAGGGGTGAAAGGCCCATCGAGTCCGGCAACAGCTGGTTCCAACCGAAACATGTCGAAGCATGACCTTCACCGAGGTAGTTCGTGGGGTAGAGCGACCGATTGGTGTGACCGCCTCCGAGAGGAGTCGGCACACCTGTCAAACTCCAAACCTACGAACGCCGCTGACGTGAGGATTCCGGTGTGCGGGGTAAGCCTGTGCACCGTGAGGGGAACAACCCAGAGAAAGGTTAAGGTCCCCAAGTGTGGATTAAGTGTAATCCTCTGAAGGTGGTCTCGAGCCCTAGACAGCCGGGAGGTGAGCTTAGAAGCAGCTACCCTCTAAGAAAAGCGTAACAGCTTACCGGCCGAGGTTTGAGGCGCCCAAAATGATCGGGACTCAAATCCACCACCGAGACCTTTCCGCACCCGTCACAGGGTGACCGAGTAGGTTGGCGCTCTATTTGGGTGGAAGCAGGGGTGAGAACTCCTGTGGACCGAATAGTGACGAAAATCCTGGCCATAGTAGCAGCGATAGTCGGGTGAGAACCCCGACGGCCTCATGAATAAGGGTTCCTCAGCACTGCTGATCAGCTGGGGGTTAGCCGGTCCTAAGTCATACCGCAACTCGACTATGACGAAATGGGAAACGGGTTAATATTCCCGTGCCGCTATGCATTCAAAGTTGACGCCCTGGGGTCGACCACGCTGGGCCTTCGCCCAGTCGAATCGTCAAACTCCGTGGAAGCCATAACGGCACGAAGCGGACGAACGGCGAGATAGGGAAACGTGGTTCAACCTGGGGCCCGTGAAAAGACGAGCATAGTGTCCGTACCGAGAACCGACACAGGTGTTCATGGCGGCGAAAGCCACGGCCTGTCGGGAGCAACCGACGTTAGGGAATTCGGCAAGTTAGTCCCGTAAGTTCGCGATAAGGGATGCCTGCTCAGGAGATGAGCAGGTCGCAGTGACTCGGAAGCTCGGACTGTCTAGTAACAACATAGGTGACCGCAAATGCGCAAGCACTCGTACGGTCACTGAATCCTGCCCAGTGCAGGTATCTGAACACCTCGTACAAGAGGACGAAGGACCTGTCAACGGCGGGGGTAACTATGACCCTCTTAAGGTAGCGTAGTACCTTGCCGCATCAGTAGCGGCTTGCATGAATGGATTAACCAGAGCTTCACTGTCCCAACGTTGGGCCCGGTGAACTGTACATTCCAGTGCGGAGTCTGGAGACACCCAGGGGGAAGCGAAGACCCTATGGAGCTTACTGCAGGCTGTCGCTGAGACGTGGTCGCCGATGTGCAGCATAGGTAGGAGGCATTACACAGGTACCTGCGCTAGCAGGCCACCGAGCCATCAGTGAAATACTACCCGTCGGTGACTGCGACTCTCACTCCGGGAGGAGGACACCGGTAGCCGGGCAGTTTGACTGGGGCGGTACGCGCTCGAAAAAGATATCGAGCGCGCCCTAAGGTCATCTCAGCCGGGACAGAGACCCGGCGAAGAGTGCAAGAGCAAAAGATGACTTGACAGTGATCTTCCTAACGAGGATCGCTGACGCGAAAGCGTGGTCTAGCGAACCAATTAGCCTGCTTGATGCGGGCAATTGATGACAGAAAAAGCCACCCCAGGGATAACAGAGTCGTCACTCGCAAGATATCGACCGAGTGGCTTGCTACCTCGATGTCGGTTCCCTCCATCCTGCCCGTGCAGAAGCGGGCAAGGGTGAGGTTGTTCGCCTATTAAAGGAGGTCGTGAGCTGGGTTTAGACCGTCGTGAGACAGGTCGGCTGCTATCTACTGGGTGTGTCATGGTGTCTGACGGGAACGATCGTATAGTACGAGAGGAACTACGATTGGTCGCCACTGGTGTACCGGTTGTTCGAGAGAGCACGTGCCGGGTAGCCACGCGACACGGGGTAAGAGCTGAACGCATCTAAGCTCGAAACCCACCTGGAAAAGAGACACCGCTGAAGGTCCGCGTAGAAGACGCGGTCGATAGACTCGGGGTGTGCGCGTCGAGGTAACGAGACGTTGAGCCCACGAGCACTAACAACCTGAAGCCATCAATCATACGCACTGTGACTCGTTGCATGAACGAGTCCAGGCGCAAACTGGATCGCACGTACCCACGGTGGTAGGACCGACCGAGACCTGGTCTGGTACTCTCGTGGTTCGATTCCACGACTCGGCGTTAAGGCGGCCATAGCGGCGGGGTTGCCTCCCGTACCCATCCCGAACACGGAAGATAAGCCCGCCAGCGTTCCGGTGAGTACTGGAGTGCGCGAGCCTCTGGGAAACTCGGTTCGCCGCCGACCATTCATACTTTATTGCCCTCGGAGAGAGCCATCTATGGCGCTCCCCGGGGCTTTTCGTATTTATAGAGGAGTCACAACTATCGAAACTACCGAGCGTCGTCCGCGTACCCGGGCTGACTAGGTGACGAGTAACCAAGGGGTTCGGGCACCATCGTATCGCATGACTCGCGAGATTAAACTGAACGAACTGGACGCGCTGGTCGAGACAGCGTCGTTTCCCCTCTCGAAAGCCGCGGCACGGGAACAGTTCGCCGACGTTCGGATTCGCTACGCCGATGGCGAGGAATCCATGGGTGAGCTCCTCGATCGCGTTCCCGACGAGGCGTTCGAGTCCGTCGAGGACGTGCGGACCTCCATCTTCAACGT
The DNA here is from genome assembly GCF_029338315.1 of Haloarcula regularis. GTDB lineage: Archaea > Halobacteriota > Halobacteria > Halobacteriales > Haloarculaceae > Haloarcula > Haloarcula regularis. The sequence continues at coordinate 2,006,707 of NZ_CP119794.1, read as the reverse complement.
CGTACCCGTCGCCGCGGTCGGTGAACCGGGTCAGTCCGAGGGCGAGGGCTAGTCGAATCCGCTAGCCTTAAGCGAGCGACTCGACTACTCTTGAATGCGCCAAGGTGGCAGAGTCCGGCCTAACGCAGCGGCCTGCAGAGCCGCCCATCGCCGGTTCAAATCCGGCCCTTGGCTCTCATACGTCCAAGACGACCTTGTCGTGGCACGTTTCCTCTCTGGTCTCAACTTCTCGGAGATCGGACAGTGTGATCACGTCGGCGGCTAACCCGTTTCGAAACCGATTTCTCGGAATATCTCGCCTGCACAAAGATTTATTCCGCAGGGGGCCGTATCTCTGGTATGGACGATCCACGTAGCGAACTAAAGGCAGATTCCGACGAGCGTCGGGATGCGCCGGAGTTCGACGACCTCGTCCCTCCGGAAGAACTCGTTTCTGGAGACCGCACCCGGGACGACTTCTTCGATGCCGTACTCGGACTGGACAGTCCCGCGACTGCGGGTGAGATCGCTGATCTCGCGGGACACGGGGTGGACGCTGCCCGTGAGTATGTAGCGTGGTTCGAACGCATGGGGATCGTCACGCAGGTCACCGACTCTCCCGCGACGTACGAACGGAACCAGGAGTACCTGAACTGGCGGCGTGTCCAGCAGCTCCGGAACCAGTACGACGACGACGAGCTCCTCGCCTTTCTTGAAGACGCAGTGGAGCGCGATGAGTCGTTTGCAGAGGAGTTCGATGTCGGATCTCCGGACGCAGTAGCGATCGTTGCACACGCAACTGACACCGATCGTTCTGTCGAGGCGGTGTGGCGGGAGGTATCAGCGTGGAAGACGACGCGCCGCCGAATTTCACTTCTCGAACGGGCATTGCAGACTGACACGGACGGCACTGCCGGACAGCGCCCCGTCGCATGAGCGGCGGAAGGGACGAGGTCAGCGGTGCACCGATCGATTTCGCCCGTCTGAACGTCGTCGCGGAGCGATTCGCTGCCGACGATCGCTTCACCGGGATCGAAATCCGACCAGAATTCGCACCGGATCGCATCGTCTGTCGCTACGATCCCAGATTCTATCCGCAGCGCGTGCAGAGTGCTCGCCTTGAGATCGTGTGGTTCGAGAGCGGGGACTTCTCGCTGCACTACCACGAAGAGCACGAGGATGGCGCGTTCGACTACCGGTGGGATCGGCATCCCTCGGATCACAACACTCGTGATCACGTCCACCCGGGTCCTGACGCGCCAACACCTGGCGACGACGCGTCACATCCGGTGGAATGGCGTGACGTGCTGTCGATGGTTCTCGGCGAGATCGAAGATCGACAGCGGGCCTTCTGGACTGAGTAAGGTCAACGTCGATCTTCGAGGGCGTCGAGCGCACGTCGGAACTGCTCCTCGTTGATTCGCGGTTCGGACATCGCCTGTGCTTCGAGTGCGCCGGCGTATCGTTCGAATTCGTCGTCGCTTGGGTCGGCAGCGAGCACGCAGTCGACGTATTCATCGAGCGCAGAGCGTAAGGTCTTCGCGTAGTGGTCGTATGCGGCGTCGATCCGGGTATGGTTGTCGTCGATCCCCTCGAACAGCGCACGGTAGACGGTCGCGGCCGCCCGGTAGCGCTCGCGTTCGCGGTACTGCTCGGCTACGTCAAAGAAGTGAGAAAAGTCGATGGCTTCCGTGACGACTGGATAGTCCGCGGTGTGCTGGTCGAACAGCGCCTCGATCTCGTCACGGTACGCTTCGACCGACTTGCCGCCGTCGCCAAACCGTGCGAGAAACTGCTCACGCAGGTCCGAGTTTTCGGCGATTGCATCGCGCACGAACGCGCGCAGGTCGTCGGGCGCGACATCTCGGATCACCCGTTCGACGCGTTCGCTCTCGTCTCGGGGCGGATCGGCGACGACGTCCAGCAGCACCGCGACGACGTGCTTGCACTCGCGCGCTCCTTCGTAAGGACACGTACACCGCGCATCGACGGTGTGTTCGCCTAGATCGACGGTCACGTCGTACAGACTCGTCCCTCGAACAGCGGCTGTAACCACGTCGCCAAACCGTTCGATTCGCTGTACGTGTCCTTCGTCGTGGTAGTCCTGTCCGCGCTCGAACACCGCGTCGGTACAGATGCCTCGGATTTTGGCCTTGTCGAGATCCATGCTCGTGGAACAATCGTCTACCCCGGCTCTCTCCGTTCGCGGCTCCATTCGTCGAGATCGAGTGCGACGTCGATCTCCCGCTGTAGCTGATCGCCAGTTCGCGGCCCGTAGAGCGCCGTGAAGCCTGCGTCTTCCAGGACTTCTTCGAACTCCCACCGGGACAGTCCGGCCGCTTCGGCAGCACGTCCGAGCGAAAGATCGCCGAGAACGTACCGGCCCACAGCGGTCGCAAGTTCGTCCGAGGGCTCACTACTGGAAGATGCCATCGTACGTAGGTATCGGGTCTACCGACTTAATAATCTATCATGGGATGGGGACGCTCGTGGGCTCAACGATTCGCAATCCCGCCAAAATATACAAAAACGGATACAACTGGGTATCCATGAAGTATAGAAGCAGACGTACAGACCACCGGAGAGCGCCGGGTTATGCCCCTGGCTACTCCTGCGTATCATCACCGAGCAGCCAGTGGTTTCTCCCGCCCTCTGGCCTTCTGTCACCTCTTCTTTCTTGAATACAGCCGTCGAAAATAGGTTGAATACGACACTTTTCGTTTGGGGGATGGAACCTACCGTTGGACGGTGTGGATCAACGCGAGAACCAGCACCGCTAGAGTGCTCCGCGGAATCCCTTGAGCTGGGTGATCCGTCGGCTCGTCGGATCCGGTGTCGTTGTCTCACTCGGTGGTCCGGTGGAAGCGGAATGCTTGACAGGACGACGGTGGCGAACGGGCAGATCCGAAAGCATGGCGTTGGCACACGGGACCGTGTTCGCGGTTAGATGACACCGCCAATTATGAGCAGACTGACGACGAACAGCAGGGCCGCGACGACGCCACCCCCAACGAGCAGCTTGTTCTCCATCGCCTTCTGGTGGGGCGGCATCGCCGCGTATTCTTCGCGGAACGTCTCCAGATTCGCTTCGTCGTAGAAATACTTCGTTTTGAGTGCGAAGCGTTCGGTGATCGCACACCCCGTACAGACTGGCTCACCCTCCAGCCGCTCAGTTTTTGGTGACTGGGACAGGCGATCGCCCCACAGTTGGGACAGAAAGTGTACGTCTCGTCGGTACCGCTGGTATCGCAGTGGACACACCGATGGATTCCATCCTCGAGCGCCACTCGTGATGGCCCCGCGGCGTAGTATTCATAGGAATATGTGTAGTCGTGCAACTCCGTCGTGTGACGGACGTCGGGCAGATACACCGGTTCGATCGACTGGACCGAGATGTCAGAGCGATTCGGCTCGCACGTCTTGGTGTAGGTGACGTTATTATCGCCAGTGTAGGTCACCGTCGTCGTGTGGAAGTCCTGCAAGCGGTCGACGGCCCACTCCTTGTACTCGGTCTGGGTCTGACCGAACCGTCGCTCGTCGACAGCGTCGAAGGGACGGTCGAAATCGTCGCTCTCGAGATCGACCGTTACGTGCCGGTTCTCGGCGACCAATGCTGCCACGTCGTCGCTTGCGATCTCTGGCTGGCCACGTTCTGCGTGGACGACACACCGGCTCCGATCGTCGATCCGGTGGATGACGCCGACAGAAGTTTCGAAGACAGCATCGGTATCGGCGGTGATCGAGACGACCGGCCGGAAGGTGACCTGTGAGTGAGGTACTGGGAGGTCGGCCGACTGGATGTTCTCGATGTCTAGAAACGCTACCCGAACGGGTGTGTCGATATCTGCTGCTGGGTCGTACGGTCGAAGCGTTTCGTCGCAGAGAATTTCGATGCGGCCATTGTAGAGATCCAGGCCGATTTCGTCGGCGATTTCGCGAAGGTCCTGGCCGTCGATTAGTTCGATTGGATACGGGTCGCCGTTCTGTTGCAGGCGCTCAGCGTATTCGTTGGCGGGACCGGTGAACCGACCGGTCGTGACGACCATCCCGCGCTTGGGGCCGTCGAATTCGAAGGTGGAAATCGCCGAGTGAAGTTTCTGGACGACCGGGCGGCCGACAGTGTCTGTGTGCTTGCACTCGACGACGATGGCTCGTCGAGTGCCGTCGACGACGTCCTCCATCAACACGTCCCGCCCCTCGTCGGCCGTTTTCTCGGCTTGCCGGACGTTCTCGTAGCCGAGGGTCCGGAAGACATCCTCCATCAGGTCCTCGAACTCAAACCCCGAGAGGTCGTCAAGGACTGCCATCGAAGATACCGGGTATGTCTGTTGGAACTCTCAAATACTTTGCCTCCTGCCGATGGCTCGGCCAAAATCGACTGAGATCTGAACATATTCGCAGTAAACGCAGGGGTGTCGTGGCTGTCGCCGGCTATGTGGCTGTGACAGTCTGGTTCCCGGCTTCGAAGGTCTCACGGTGGCTCCGGTCACCTCGGTTCGGCTCTCCGGGGCGATAACCGCAATTCCCCAATCCGTTGATTCCAACTCCCGATGTCTCCGTGTTGGTTCACGGTGACGACTACTCGCGATAGTCGTGAAACCAGTCGGGCAAGCGACTGGCGAGACAGAACCCGGAACGATCGGCGCTCATGCTTGTTGCGACACAGGCTGAAGTGCCACCATGGCCGGCGATAGCGAAGCGGGCGTCCGTCTCGGACTGGCGTGTGGCGACGCGCTCGGCCGACCGGTGGAGTTCAAATCTGCTAGCACGATCGACCGCGAGCATGGGACACTCACAGAGATGATCGGGCACGATCTCCCCGGCGTCGTCCACGACCAGGAGGAGATCGGTGAACTCGTGACCGGGGCGGTAGTTGTCCAGCAGCGCCGCCACGAGGAGCGTGTGGTACTTCAAGCTCGTGTACGGGTAGTCTATCCTCTCGTTGAAGCCGCTGGCCACGTCCGACGTGAGCCACGGATGCATCGCCTCGGGGTTCGACCCCGTCAGCAGGCCACTGACTGCCTCAGAGAGACGCGGGCGCGAGAGCGCCGAGGCGTCGCCGTCCGCGCCGTGCGGGACGGTCTGGTTCACCGGGACGCCGTGGAAGGTGTCCGGCGCGTAGTCGTGCGTCTCGCCGTTCAGCTCGTGGGCATCGTGGCGGTAGGCCGCGACCATCACGTCCTGACCGCCGTCGCCCAAGAAGTCGCTGAGTGAGGGGTTCTCGGCCGTCTACGGCCCCTCCTCGATGCGCTCTTCCAGCGCCTCCACGAACGCCGGGCGGTACTCTTCGGCCCACTGGTCGTCTTTCTCGTCCATTTTGTTCTAGTACTCGTTTCCCAGCTCGACGCCCCGTCTCTGACGGGGACCACTCTCACACCCTCCTCCAAAGTATCTCGAGGAAAAGCAGGTTATAATTCTCGAGAAAACTTCAGAATGGGTGCACATACATATAGAATTGATACTATACTACCCGAATGTACAATACATTTCTATTGGCTGCCGACCTGGGTGTTTTTTGTCCCAAACTCCATTCATCTGACGATATCTGGGGGTCGGATGTGCGCGACTGGTCGGTGACAAATCGATACGCGGTTCGAGACGGATAGCGATGGGGAACACGACCTCTCGACACCACCCAGCTCGGAGCGCCCGCAGCGAGCGACAGACGTGACGTCGAACCGAAGCCCCCGGGCAGCAGCCGTCGTGGCGGTGCGAATCGGCCCCGTTCAGTCGGCGGCGCCACCGCCGGCGCGAGCGGTGAGGGTGATACCGCCGAGCACGATTGCGCCGCCGATCACCGTCCAGAGCGTCGGGATCTCCGCAAGCAGGATGAGCGCGAGCAGGGCGCTCCCCAGTGGCTCGCCGAGCAGCGAGACGCTAACCACGCTCGAGTCGACGTGTGCCAGCGCCCAGTTCAGGACCGTGTGTCCGAACACGCCCGGCCCGGCGGCCATCGCGAGAAAGAGGAGCCATTCGCGGGGGGGATAGCCGGTGAGCGGGTGGCCCTGGCCGAGCAGGAAGACGAGGAGCGTCGCCGCCGCGACCAGATACACGACGGTCACGTAAGGGAGCAGGGGGAGCCGCTGGCGTAGTGACCGGCCCACGAGCACGTACAGGGCCATCATCACCGCGGCCAGCACCGCGAGGGAGTTCCCGAACAGCGGTCGCGGCCCCACGGCCGTTCCGCTGAGGAAGTCCCCCACCGACATCACGGCCATGCCCGCCACCGCGATCCCGATGCCGATCGCAGTCCGGCGGGTGATACGCTCGTCGAGCAGCACCCACGCGCCGAGCGCGACGAACAGGGGTTGGGCCTGGACGAGCGTGACCGACGCCGCGACGCTAGTCCAGTCGAGACTCTCGAACCAGGTCGCGAAGTGCACGGCGAGTGCGACCCCCGCCGCGCCGGCGACCAGCAGGTCGCGGCCGGAGAGCTTCGTCAGCGACCCTGCGTGGCGGGTCACCACCAGCGGCGCGAGCAGGACGGTCGTCAGGAGCACGCGGTAGAAGGCCACGACCGACGACGGCGCTGTCGACCACCTGACGAGGATTGCACTGGTGCTGACCGCGACGACCGCGACGGCGAGCGCGCCCATCGGCGTCACGTGGTCCTCGACCCGGTTCAGGATCGTATCCGCAGTTGCCATTACAGGTCATTGCGTCAATGGGCCTATCTAAGTATCGGTGGCGCGTCCGGAATGTTCAGCGGGCGCGCGCCGCCCCTCTCGATGGCGAGCGTCCGCCCGACGCGGCGGCCGCCTCCGGGAATCCCGTACAGCTCGAACTTGCGCGAGACGACCACCCGGGTTCGAGCGTTGGCGCAGGGCGTCGCTCCGGAGCCCTCAGTCGAGCCGTTCGGACGTCTCCGCGTATCGGGTGGCGAGTTCGGCGTAGTGCTCGGCCGCCACCCGCGTGTCCGGGTCGTCGAGGTCGGCTTTCGGCTCGGCCGGCGTGCCGACCGCGAGTGTCGCCGGCGGGACCTCGGTCCCCTCGGTCACGACGGACCCGGCGCCGACGATGGCCTCCTCGCCGACCCGTGCGTCGTCGAGCACGACCGCGTTCATCCCCACGAGCGCCCCCTCGTCGACCGTCGCCGCGTGGACGATGGCGGAGTGTCCGACCGTCGTCTCGGGCCCGAGGACGGCGTCTTCGTGGAGCACGGCGTTGTCCTGGACGTTCGCTCGCTCCCCGACCACGATCTGTCCGTGGTCACCACGGAGGGTGGTGTTCGGCCAGACGCTCGCTCCCGCCTCGATGACGACGTCCCCGATGACGACGGCCGCCTCGTCTACGTACGCCGAGTCCGCTATCGTCGGCGTCATCCCGTCGACTGCGCGTATCATACTGGACGGTGGTCCGGGGTTCTCTTGAAACCCTCCCTCTGCTGGCGCTCGGAGGCTCTCACCGGGGAGGAACGTTCGCTCGCGAGTGACCCGGCTCGGACCTGGAACCGGGCCCGTGGCTCGGCCGGTCAGGCTCACCGACAGTGACGCGAGGGCAGTCGGGGTGAACCGAACAATTTTGTACGTCCGTGCTGTGCGGGCGGTATGGCAGCACACCAGGAGCTCCCCGCAGTAGTCGAACGTGTAGCGAACCACACGCTGGAGCGGGATATGGAGTCCGAGACGTGGCAGAAAGCCGTCGCGCTGAACGGCCTCCTCGCCGTCGGCGGCTACGACGACGCGGTCCGTCGACTCGTCGACCGGTCTATCGCGACCCAGACATCGGCGGGGCAGTTCTCCTACGGGTCGCTCGATCCCAAGTCCTGGACGGACGAGGTCGAGTACCAGTCCCAGACCGACCCCGCCGCGCTGGGCTACCCCGTCCTGGAGTTCTACGACCGGACCGGCGACGAGGCGTACCTCGAGGCCGCCGAACGCCAGTACGAATACCTGGCCGAGGAGGCCCAGCGGACGGCCGACGGCGGCATCGGGCACCACCGCGGGAAGGTGGAACTGTGGGTCGACGCCGTCTACATGCTGTCCCCGTTCCTGGCGCGGTACGGCGCCGTCGCGGACGAACCGGCCGCCATCGACGACGCCGCCCGACAGATCATCGTCCAGACGAAACACCTCCGTGACCCCCACACGGGCCTGTACCGCCACGAGTGGCGCGAACAGCCCAACGTCTTCCCCGAGGACACGCTCTGGTCGCGCGGGAACGGCTGGGTCGCGGCCGGCATCCTCGACGCCCTCGAGTACGTCCCCGAGGACCACGACGACCGCGACGAACTCGTCGAGATATTCACCGACCTCTGTGCGGCGGTGCGCCCGCTCCAGGACGCCTCGGGCTACTGGCACAACATCCTCGACGACGACCAGTCGGCACTGGAGACCTCGGGGACGCTGATGTTCGCCTACGCGTTCCGCGAGGGCATCGACCGCGGCCTCCTCGACGAATCGGAGTACGACCAGGCGGCGACAGACGCTCTGGAGGTCACGAAAGGTGTCGTCGGTGACGACGGCGCCGTCAATCGCGTCGTCGGCCCGCCGGGCGGCCCCGGCGTCCCGTTCGCCGTGACCTCGTACGGACAGGGCTGGTTCCTGCTCGCCGCCAGCCAGTTCAGCTGATTACAGTCCGCCCATCCCGCCACCGGGCATTCCACCCGGGCCATCCATCTCGCCCCCGGGCATCTCGTCCGGAGTCTCCTCTCGTTTTGGCAGCGCGTCGTCGATCCGGAGGATAGCCACGGCGGCGTCCGTCGCGGCCCGGATCGAGTGGCGCTTCACCGCGGGCGGTTCGACGATGCCGGCGGCCAGCGCGTCGACGACCTCGCCGGTCTCGCCGTCGATCCCGGCCGTCGGGGTGCCCGTCGACTGCGCGGCGCGGACGTCCACGACGCCGTCGACGGGGTTGATGCCGGCGTTCTCGGCGAGCGTCCGGGGCACCACCTCGAGTGCGTGGGCGAACGCCTGGATGGCGAGCTGCTCGCGGGTCTCGTGCTGGGTCGCCCATTGGCGCAGTTCGAGGGCCGCCGCCGTCTCCGTCGCCCCGCCGCCGGGGAGGATCTTCGGTTCGTTGAGCGCGAGCGCCACGGCCGAGAGGGCGTCCTCGACGGCCCGTTCGACCTCGTCGACCACGTCCGTCGTCGACCCGTAGAGGACGAGCGTGGCGATCTCTCGGGTCTGTGGGCCCTTGATACTCGTCTTACGCTCGCCGCCGACGTCGACCTCCTCGACGACGTCGGCGTGGCCGAGGTCCTCGACCGTCATGTCCCGCGGGTCGGTGACGATCTCGGCGCCCGTCGCCTTCGCGACGGCTCTGACGTCCTCGTCGTCGGCGCGACGCACCACGTAGATGCCCTGCTTGGCCAGGTACGAGCGCGTGACCTGCTGGATGTCCTCGCCGCCGATGACGGCGTCGACGCCCAGGTCGTCGAGGTGTTGGGCGATGGCGATGGCCTCCGAGCGTTCGCCCTCGCGGAAGCCGTCGAACTCGTCGGTCGAGAGGAGGTTCACCTCGGCGTCGCCGCTGAGCTCGCGGGCCTCCACGGGCTTGTTGAGGACCGCGATGTCGGCGTCCTCGACGCGATACGGGGAGGACGCGTCGGCCCGTTCCTTCCCGATCTGGATGCTGTCGGCGAGGAAGGAGTCGACGACCTGCGCACCCGTGATCTTCTCGGTCCGCACGTCGTCGACGTCGATGCCGTCGTCGGTCGCGACCTGCTGGGCGGCCTCGACGACGAGCTCGGGGATGTTGGCGTCGGCCTTGACAGACTTGCCCGACATCGCCGTTCTCGCGATCTGTATCAGCCGCTCGGTGTCGGACGGGTCGATCTCGACCGCGTCGTCTTCCAGTTTCTCGACGGCGTGCTCCACGGCCGCGAGATAGCCGTTCACGATGGTCGTCGGGTGGACGTCCTGGTCCATGAGCGCCTCGGCCTCGGCGAGGAGTTCGGCGGCGACGGTCGCCGCCGTGGTCGTGCCGTCGTTCACCTCGTCTTCCTGGGAGACCGCGACGTCCGCGATGAGGTCGCCGACGGGGTGCTCGACCGTCTCGCGGAGGATGCTCGCCCCGTTGTTCGTGACGATCCCCATCCCGGACCGGTCCACGAGGAGTTTGTCCATCCCGCGCGGGCCCATCGTCGTCCGGACGAGGTCGCCCACGGCCCGACCGGCCGCGATGTTCGCCTGCCGGACGCTACGCTCGTCGGGCCCGAACTCGGAGATACTGTCTTCGGGGCCCGTGATACCCTCTCGTATGCTACCGTTCATCGTACGTGGGTTCGACGACAGAGATATGTAAACCCACCGCCTCCGCCGCCTACGTGTTTTGCTCGCGCTCTCTGAGGGCCTTCCGTTTGAGCTTCCCGCTGGTGGTCTGGGGGAACTCCGAGACGAACTCGATGTCCCGTGGGTACTCGTACTCCGCCAGTCGGTCGCGAACCCACGCCTCTAAGTCGGCCCGGAGCTCGTCGTCGCCGTCGACGTCGGCGGCCGTCTGGACGAAGGCCTTGATCCGTTCGTTGCGGGTGTCGTCGGGGACGCCGATGACGCCCACCTGCGCGACGGCCGGGTGTTGCAGCAGCGTCGTCTCCACCTCGCCCGGACCGACCCGGTACCCCGACGTGATGATGACGTCGTCCTTGCGCGATTTGAACCAGTAGTAGCCGTCCTCGTCGCGGTATCCCAGGTCGCCGGTGCGGTGCCATCGACCCGAGCGGGCCGCGTCGGTCCGTTCGGGCGCGTTCCAGTACTCGACGTACACCAGCGGGTCGCCCTCGTGGGCGATGGCGATCTCGCCCACCTCCCCGTCGGGGACTTCCTCGCCGGTCTCCGGGTCGAGGATCGTCGCCTCGTGGCCGGGGACGACCCGCCCGCTGCTCCCGGGCTTCGGGTCGAACCACCGGTGACACGTGCACACGAAGACGTTCGCCTCCGTCTGCCCGTAGATCTCGTTGACGGTGACCGACGGGAGGGCGTCGGCGAACCACTCGCGGAGTTCGGGCGTGAGCGCCTCGCCGCCGGCGACGACGACGTCCAGCGAGAGGTCGAACCGCTCCGGGTCCTCGGCGTCGCGCAGCATCCGGAGGGCGGTCGGCGGGACGAACGCGTTCGTCACGTCGTACTCCTCGAAGACGCGGTAGGTCCGCTCCGGGTCAAAAGAATCGGTCTTGTGACAGACGACGGGCTGCCCGAAGTGCCACGGCGGGAAGACGACGTTCCCGAGGGCACCGATCCAGGCCCAGTCGGCGGGCGTATAAAAGACCGCGTCCGAGACGTCGAGTTCGTTGGCGGCCAGAAACGAGGGACAGGTTCCGGCCCACAGGGCGTGCCGGTGGAGGACGCCCTTCGGCGGGCCCGTCGACCCGGAGGTGTACATGACGACTGCGGGTGTGTCGGGTGTCGTCTCGGCGACGTCGAAGCCGTCGCCTCCGGCCGCTTCGAGGTCCGCGAACGTCTCGGCGGCGGCCGTCTCCTCGCCGGGCCCGGGCGCGACGAACACGTGTTCGAGGTCCGGACACCTGTCGGCGACGTCGTGCACGGTGTCGGCGACGTCCACGTCGACGACCGCCACCGTCGCGCCGCTGTCCCCGAGCCGGTACTCCAGTGCGTCCGGGCCGAACAACACCGAGAGGGGTATCGAGATGGCCCCGAGTTTCCAGCAGGCGAGGTGGACGATGGGGTTTTCGGCCTGCTGGGAGAGCACGACGGCGACGCGGTCGCCACGTTCGACGCCGCGGTCGGCCAGGCCCTCGGCGACGCGGTCGGACCGGTCGTCGAGGTCCGCGAACGAGAACGATCGGCTCCCGTCCGGCGTCACCTCGACGAGCGCGGTACGGGACGTGTCCGCGTGCTTGCGGACCAGGTCGGTCGCTGCGTTGTAGTCCGCCGGCAGGTTCCAGTCGAAGCTGTCGACGGCCGCAGCATACGAGTCCTCGAGTGACATGTACCACGCCATTACCGGCTACACGTATACCCACCTGCAACAAATAGACTTCTATCAGAATCCGAATTAATGGCCCTCGACGGCAAGTGTCTCGAATCTCAGTACTCGATCGGCCAGCGCGTCCCGTCGGTCTCCGAGAGCCGGGCCGCCGTCTCGTCTGTCAGCCGGTACCGTCCCGCCGTCCGGGTGAGTTCGCCCGCCCGCGCCAGGTGGTCGAGGTGGGCGTCCGCCTCGCCCGGCCCGTGCAGGATGTGGATCCCCTCGAGGTCGCCGAACAGCTCGTCGCTCACCGTCCAGGCGTCGGCGGGGCCTCGCTTCGCCACTGCCTCGAGCACGCGCCGGGCACGTTCCTCGTGGTGGGCGACGATCTCGGCGGCGCGGGTCGCCGGCTCGTCTATCGGTGAGCGGTGACCGGGCCACGCCCGGTCGTAGTCCGCCTCGATGATCCGCCGGAGAGAGCGGAGGTACGTCGCCAGCGGTCGCTCGACGCGCACGTCGGCGCCGCCGACGTTCGGCGTGTACACCGGCAGGACGGCGTCCCCACAGAACACGTCCCGTCGGCCGTCCAGCCGACACTCGAAGACACAGAGGCCGGCGGCGTGGCCGGGTCGGTGGGCGACGGTGAGCTCGTGGCCGTTGAACGCGAACGTCTCGCCGTCTTCGAAGGTTTCGACCTCGGGGGCGTCGCTCTCGATCACGTGTGCGTCGAGCCACGCCCGGAGGGCCTGGCGCTTCTCGACGGGCATCCCCCAGTCGTCGAAGGCCGATTCCCGGAGCGCGCGGAGGTCGTCCCGGGCCTCGGCGCGCCCCTCGACGAGGGGCGCGTCCGCCGGGTGGACGTACACCTCGGCGCCGCTGGCCGCCTGGATCTGGCCGGCCAGGCCCGCGTGGTCGCCGTGCCAGTGCGTGAGAAAGATCCGGTCGACGTCCGCGAACGCGATGCCCAGGTCGCCGAGCGCGGCAACCAGCTGGCGCCGCGTCGCCTCGGTCCCGTCCCCGGTGTCGACGAGGACCGTCTCGGGGCCGTCGTCGAAGACGAACACGTTGTTGTTGCCCTCGAAGGCTGCGTTCGAGAGCGAGATTCGCTCCATCGAGACGGTGTAGCCGACGAGCCCTCTTGAATCTGTCCGGGCGGGCGCGCCGCCATGGCCCCGTCTGCCGTCGACGCGTCCGACCCGCCGCTAGGCCATCGTCGACTGGACGACCGCGACGACCTCGTCGTGGGCGGTACCGTTCGAGGCGACGAGCCCCTCACAGCCGGGGTCCCACGGGTCGCCGTGGACGTCGGTCACCGTCCCGCCGGCGCGTTCGACCAGGTACACGCCGGCGACGGTGTCCCAGGGGTTCGGCCGGGGCTGTGCCGAGGCCGCAGCGTCGAGCGAGCCCGCCGCGACCTTCGCGAGCGTCACCTGGGCACTGCCGAACCGCCGGAGGTCGCCGAAGGCCCGGATGAGCGCGGCCATGAGGTCGCCGAACTCGTCGTCCCGCTCCGGGCCGTACCGGAGGATGGGGGCGACGGTGAACGTCTCGACGTCGGTCTTCTCGCTCACCGCGACCGGGTCGCCGTTCCAGGTCGTGCCGTCCCCGTCGGCCCGGTACACGCCGTCTAAGGCGGGTGCGATCGAGACGGCGGCCGTCGTCTCGCCCCCGCGGACGGCCGCGACGCTCGTCGTCCACAGCGGTATCTCGTGGACGAAGTTGGTCGTCCCGTCGATGGGGTCGACCACCCAGGCGTCGCCGGCCTCGGGCATGGTCTTCAGCTCGTCGTCCTCCTCGCCGACGACCGTCGCCTCGGGGTCGTCGGCGCGGATGGTCTCGACGACCGCCCGCTGTGCGCGTCTGTCGGCCTCCGTGACGTAGTCCATCTTCCCCGACTTCGTGTCGATGGACAGCGACGTCTGGTAGCGTTCACCGGCGACGTCGGCGCCGGCCTCCGCGGCCGCGAGTGCCGTCTCTGCCCGGTTCATGTCTGAATTGCCATTACGGGACGTTCCCGGCCGGATATCTTAACGGTGGCGGCAGGGTGTAGCCCGGGACCGGTGCGGGCGTCGTGGCCGCTCTCACGCGCTCGCGAGGACGCCACCGTCCACCGGCAGCACGTGTCCCGTCACGTATCGCGACCTGTCCGACGCGAGGAAGACCGCCGGGTCCGCGACGTCTTCGGGGTCGCCGAGACGGCCCAGCGGGACCTGCTCGCGTCGGGTCTCGGTCCACTCCGGGTCGGACTCGCGGACCGCCTCGTTGACCGGCGTCTTGATGGTCCCCGGCACGATGGCGTTCACCCGGACGCCCCTGTCACCGTATTCGATGGCCAGTTGCCGGGTCAGACTCGAGACGCCGCCCTTCGACGCGGAGTAGGAACTCAGGCCCTCGATGCCGCGCTCGGCCGCCATCGACCCGACGTTGAGCAAGGTCCCCTCGCTCTCGACCAGGTGGGGGAGCGAGCGCCGGGCGACGCGGATTACACCGTGGAGGTTGACGTCTATCACCCGTTCGATGTCGTCGTCCGGGGTGCCCCCGAGGTCGTCGCGCGTGACGACGCCGGCGTTGTTCACGACGACGTCCAGGCCGCCGAACGCATCGGTGACCTCGTCGATGCAGTCGTTCACCGATTCGGTGTCGCTCACGTCCCCGACCGTGACGAGCGTCTCGCCGTCCAGGTCGGCCGCGACGGCCTCGAGCTGGTCCCGCGAGCGGGAGAGCAGCGCCACGTCCGCTCCGGCCTCGCTGAAGGCCGTTGCGATGGCCCGTCCGATTCCGCGACTCGCACCGGTGACCAGGGCTCGCTTGCCCTCGAGCGTCGAACTCATACAGCCCGACAGTCGACGCCCCAGCGCATAAAACGAGGGTGTGACGGCGACCGGTCCGCTGGCCCCACACTCGTGTCGAGGCGTTCCGGAACGGGACTGTGCCCGGTCCACCGCTCAGAGCAGCTGGTCGGCGATGACGTTCTTCTGGATCTCGCTCGTCCCCTCGTAGATCTTCGTGATGCGCGCGTCGCGGTAGTAGCGCTCGACGGGGAAGTCAGAGACGAAGCCAGCCCCGCCGTGGACCTGGATCGCGTCGTCGGTCACCTCGACGGCCCGCTCGCTGGCGAACAGCTTGGCCATGCTCGCCAGTCGCGTCGAGTCGTCCTCGCCGCGTTCCACGGCCGTCGCCGCGCGGTACACCATCCCGGGCGACCTCTACCTTCGTGGCCATCTCCGCGATCATGTGCTGGACGCCCTGGAACTCGGCGATAGGCTGGCCGAACTGCTCGCGTTCCCTGGCGTACTCGATGGCCGCGTCCAGTGCCGCCTGCATCGTCCCGACGGCCTGCGCGGCGACCGTGACCCGCCCATCCGCCAGCGACTCCATGAAGTAGTAGAAGCCCTGATTCTCCTCGCCGATGAGGTGGTCCTCGGGGACGCGGACGCCGTCGAAGAGCATCTCTCCGAGGTCTGCCGCGTGGATCCCGAGCTTGTCGTCGATGGGTTCGGCCCGGACGCCCGCCCGGTCGGTCGGGACGAGGAAGGCGCTGATGCCGCGGTGGCCGGCGTCGGGGTTCGTCTTCGCGAAGACCACGACGACGTCCGCGACGGTCCCGTTCGAGATCCACATCTTGTTCCCGTCTATCACCCACTCGTCGCCGTCCTTCCGGGCGCGCGTCTCGATACCCGAGACGTCCGAGCCGTGGGCGGCCTCGCTCACGGCGATCGCGTCGTGTGCCTGCCCGTCGACGATCTTCGAGAGCCACTCCTCACACATCCACTCGTCGCCGTACTCCGTCAGCAGGTAGACGTTCGTCGAGAACCCGTTGTTCCCGATTGCACAGCCGATGCCCGGGTCGGCACGCCAGAGCTCTTCGGTGACGATGGCCGCCGAGAGGGTGTCCATCCCCGCACCGCCGTACTCGAGGGGGGCGCCCGGTGCGACCAGGTCGAGCTGGGCCGCCTGCTCGATTATCTCGAACGGGTACTCGTGGGACTGGTCGTACGCCGCGGCGACCGGTTCGATCTCGTTCTCGCCGAACTCGCGCACCATCTGTCGGACCGCGCGGTGCTCGTCGCTGAGGCCGTACCCCGTGTGCTGAGAACTCATGTGAGACACCAACGAGGACAGCCAGTAAAAGCGTTTCTCGGGGCTCGCTCCCGTCGGACGGGTCACAGCGCTCTACCGACCCTGAGCGGGGGGCGAGTCGGATGCGGGCCGCTCCAGGGACCGGTTACCGGCCCTCGAACTCCGGATCTCGCTTCTCGTTGAACGCCCGGAGCCCCTCTGCGTTGTCCTCGGTGGTGTACAGGTACGCGGTGACGGCCTGCTCGTACTGCAACGCCGTGTCGAGGCTGGCGTCCATCCCCTCGTCGACCAGGCGGAGCGCCTCCTCGACGGCGAGGGGCGCCTTCGACATGGCGTCGTCGACGAGTTCGCGGGCGGCCCCCTCGACGTCGCCGCCGTCGACGACGCGGTTGACCAGTCCGAGCTCGCGTCCCTCCGCGGCCGTGATGGGGTTCCCGGTGACGATCATCTCCTTGGCCACGTTCGGGCCGACGACCCGGGGGAGGCGCTGGGTGCCGCCGCCGCCCGGGACGAACCCCAGGTTGACCTCCGGGAGCCCGAACTCCGCCTCGGCGTCCGCGACGACGAGGTCCGTCGCCAGGACCAGTTCGAACCCCCCGCCGAACGCGAGGCCGTCGACGACGGAGACGACGAGGGCGGGGTGGGCTTCGACGTAGTCGTTGACGCGGTTCTGCAGGCGGATGAACTCCATGAACTCGGTCTGGCTCCCGAGTTCGTCGAACATCTTGATGTCCGCGCCGGCGACGAAGGCCCGGTCGCCCGCGGTCCGGAGCAAGACGGCGCGTGCCTCGCCCTCGACCGCTTCGAAGGCGTCCTCCAGCTCACGGAGGACGTCGTCGTTCAGCGCGTTGAGCTTGTCCGGGCGGTCGATGGTGACGGTCGCGACGTCGCCGTCGATGTCGTGGGTTACGAGAGGCATGTGGGTGTGTGGATGGGGTTGTCAGTCGTCCCGGTGGGCGGTGATTCGCTCGATCTGCTCCTCGGAGTAGCCCCGTTCCCGGAGCACTTCCTCGGTGTGTTCGCCCGAACGGGGCGGGTGCCGCCGCATCTCCGCCGGCGTCTCGCTGAACTCCACCGGGAGCACGGGGAACTCCAGCTCGCCGAGGTCGGGGTGGTCGACGGTCTGGATCATGTCGTTGGCCTCGACCTGCGGATGTTCGAGGGCGTCCGGGAGGTCGTTGACCGGGCCACACCAGACGTCCTCCGCCCAGAGCATCTCGAGGAGGTCCTCGGTCGTCCGCTCGCGGGTGAACGCCTCGATGAGGCGCTTCAGCTCGTCGCGGCGCTCGTAGGCCTCCTCCCAGGAGTCGACGGCGGCGAGTTCCTCGAGGCCGAGCGCCTCGCCCACCTCGGCGGGCGGGGACAGCGAGATGGTGATGTAGCCGTCGGCGGTCTCGTACACCGCGTAGGGCGCCTGGTTGTAGACGTGACCGATGCCGGCCTCGCTGCGTTCGGGCTCCTCGCCCCCGTTCGCGTAGGTGGATATCTCCTGCATCATGAGCCCGAGCGCCGCGTTGAGGAGGCTGCCGTCGACCCGCTGGCCCCGGCCGGTCCGGTCGCGGTAGTGCAGCGCGGCGAGGATCGAGAAGGCGATGGACGCAGACGAAAAGAAGTCGACGACGGTCGCCCCGAGGGGCGTCGGCGGGTCGTCCCGGCGACCCGTGATGCTCGCCAGTCCGGAGACGCCCTGGATGATGATGTCCTGACCGGCGCGGTCGGAGAACGGGCCCTCGCGGCCCCAGCCCGACGCCGAGGCGTAGACGAGCTCGGGGTTGCGCTCGCGCAGCTCCTCGTAGCCGAAGCCGAGGCGCTCCATCACGCCGGGCCTGAAGTTCTCGATGACGACGTCGGCGTCGTCGATGAGGTCGTAGGCGACCGCCTTGTGCTCGTCGTCTTTGAGATCGAGTTCGACGCTCCGCTTGTTCCGGTTGAACGAGAGAAACACCGCGCTTTCCCCGCCGGGGTACTTGTTGGCCATCGACCAGTGGCGCTGCCACTCCCCGCCCGGACGTTCGACCTTGATGACCTCCGCGCCGAGGTCACCGAGCATCTGGGCGGCGACTGGCCCCTGTGCGAGCTGGGCGAAACTGACGACTGTGAGGTCTTCGAGCGCGTCTTCCATGGTCAGTTGACCGCGAGAAACGACTAAAAGCTTTCTCGTGGTCGACCGGCGCGCTCCCCGCCGGCGATTCGCGACGGGTCCTCACTCGTCGTCGAGCACGGAATCGGCGATGATGTTGCGCTGGATGCCGCTCGCCCCCTCGTAGATGCGCGTGGCCCGGGCGTCGCGGAAGTACCGCTCGACGTCGTACGCCGCGAGGTAGCCGTTGCCGCCGTGGAGCTGGATGGCGTCGTCGATGATATCCGAGGCCCGTTCGGTGGCGAACAGCTTGGCCTGACTCGCGAGGGCGGCCGCGTCGTCCTCGTCTTCTTTCACTGCGGTCGCGGCCCGGTAGAGGAGGCTCCGGGCGGCGCTGAGCGTCGTCTGCATGTCGGCGACCGTGTGACGGACGGCCTGGAAGTCGCCGATGGGCTGGTCGAACTGGTCGCGCTCGCGGACGTACGCCTTCGTCGCGTCGAGCGCCGCGCCGGCGGCGCCGACCGCCTGTGCGGCGACGGTGATGCGCCCGTAGCCGAGCGACTCCATGAAGTAGTAGAAGCCGTCGTTCTCCTCGCCGACGAGGTAGTCGGCTGGAACGTGGACGTCGTCGAGGACGACGTGGCCCAGCGGCGCCGAGTGCCCGCCGAGGCGGTCGTCGAGCGGCGTGGCCGAGTAGCCGTCCCGGTCGGTCGGAACCATGAACGCGCTGATGCCCCGGTGGCCGGCGTCGGGAGCCGTCTTCGCGAAGACGAGGAGCCGGTCGCCGATGGTCGAGTTGCCGATGAACTTCTTCTCGCCGTCGAGGACCCACTCGTCGCCGTCGCGCTCGGCGGTGGTCTCCATCGCTGCCACGTCGGACCCGTGGTCCGGTTCGGTGACGGCGATCCCGTCGATGATATCGCCGCTCGCGACACCGGAGAACCACTCCGCTCGCAGTTCCTCGTCGGCGTACTCGTCGACGACGTAGACGTTCGTCGAGAACCCGGAGAGCCCGAGCGCCCAGCCGAGGTTGGTGTCGGCTCGCCACGTCTCCTCGGTGACGATGGCGCTCTCGACCATGTCGTAGCCCGGGCCGCCGTACGTTTCGGGGATCATGTGGCCGACGTACCCCTCGGCGGCGGCGGTCGAGAGGAGTTCGTGCGGGAACGCTCCGGTGCGGTCGAACTCGTTGGCGACCGGTTCGATGTGCTCCTGGCCGAACTCCCGGACGTCCTGTCGGAGCTGGGACTGCTCCGTCGAAAGGCTGTATGTCACACTGAGACGTGGTGACGTGCGTACAATAGCCCTTTCGCCTGTGCTCGACTCGGCCCGTCGGTCGGACTGACCGATGTGTTGGTCGGCAGAAACCCGCCTCCGCAAGGGTTAACAGTCATGCCCGCAAAATCATCAACAATCGTCATGGCACAAAGTAGCGAGCCGTCCGTACAGGAAGCAGAGCAAGCGGGTGAGGCAATCGCTTCCGAAAGCGGGGGCCAACAGATCGTACTGAGCAACGTACGCAAGACGTTCGGGGGCGGCTCGATCGTGGCCGCCGAGGACATCAACTTAGACATCAGCCCCGACGAGTTCGTCGTCCTCCTCGGCCCGTCGGGCTGTGGGAAGACCACGACACTCCGCTGTATCTCCGGCCTCGAGACGCCCGACCAGGGGACGATCAAGATCGGTGACAAGGACGTCACGTCCACCAAGCCGAAAGACCGCAACCTGGCGTTCGTCTTCCAGTCCATCGCGCTCTTTCCCCACATGTCCGTCCGCGAGAACATCCGGTTCGGACTCGACATGAAGACGGACCTGAGCACGGACGAGAAGAACCGCCGCGTACAGGAGGCAGCGGAGACGCTCGGCATCGCCGAGATGCTCGACCGGAAGCCAGCCGCGCTCTCGGGCGGGCAACAACAGCGCGTCAGCATCGGCCGGGCGATGGTGATGGAGCCGGCCGCGTTCCTGCTCGACGAGCCGTTCTCGGCGCTCGACGCCAACCTGCGCGACCAGATGCAGACCGAAGTGAAGAAGCTCCAGCGCCAGATCGGCTGTGCGATGATCTTCGTCACCCACGACCAGGACGAGGCGATGACCATCGGCGACAAGATCATCGTGATGGACGACGGGCACATCCAGCAGATCGGCTCGCCCCACGAGATCTACAACGAACCGGAGAGCCAGTTCGTCGCCCAGTTCATCGGGTCGCCGTCGACGAACATCTTCGAGAGCACACTCGTCGACCACGGCGACGGCATCGCGCTCGAGAGCGACCTGTTCACGAAGGAGATCCCCGCAGATATCGCGGACGACCTGTCCACGTACGTCGGCCACGACGTGACGATCGGCATCCGGCCGGAGTACCTGCGTCTCAACGACGAGACTCTCTTCGAGGCCGACATCTCGGTCATCGAACCGCAGGGCGCTCGCGACGTCGTGCACCTCGAGACCAGCGGGCACGCGTACAGGACCACGGTCATGCAGGGCGAGATCGAGCCCAACCAGTCCGTCTCCGTCTCGTTTGACATGGACGACGTGTGGCTCTTCGACGAGGATGGCGAGCGGATCTTCTGAGCGCGGTTCCATGTCCGACGCACCATCGCAGCCGGCCCGCTACTTCGAGGAACTGGACGTGGGCGAGACGGCGTCCTACCCGGACGCGCGGACGATCACCGAAGCCGACATCGCGAACTTCGCCGGCCTCACGGGGGACTTCCACCCGCTCCACATGAGCAGCGAGTTCGCGCGCAAGCAGACGCAGTTCGACGGGCGGATCGCCCACGGGCAGATGATCGCGGACATCACCGAGAGCATCGCGATGGAGGAGAACATGCACTGTTTCTCCTACGGGCACGACGGCACCCGCTTCGTCAAGCCGGTGTACCCGGGCGATACGCTCTCGGCACGGCGTGAACTCGTCGAGACGGAACCGTACGACGACGACTACGGCCGCGCGATCTACGAGTACGAGACCACGAATCAGGACGGCGAGACGGTGTTCGTCGACCGGCACACGCTGCTCGTCAAACGCCGGCCCTAAGCCCGCTCGCGCCCGCGCGCGACGCCGACTTCTCCGCCCGTCGAAGCGGTCCGGGAACCGCGCTCTCGGTCGAATCTTCCGGCTGGCATCCCGAAGGTTGATTAGCGGTGCGAGAGTGGTTCACACATGACCGGCGAGAGAGTCTTCGACGACTACGAGATCGGCGAGTCGCACACGTCGATCGGACGGACAGTCACCCACTCGGACATCCGGATGTGGATCGGCGCCACCGACGCGACCCACCCGAACCACGTCAACAGCGAGTACACCGCGGACCACCCGGTGTTCGACGACATCGTCGCTCCGGGCGTCTACACCCTCAGTCTCGCTGACGCCTTCTGTGCGGAGACCATCTCCCGCCCCGCCACCTACGGGATGAACTACGGGCACGACAACGTCCGCTACCTGCAGCCGGTGTACGTGGGCGATACCGTCTCGGGCGAGGTGACCGTCGTCGACACCGAGAGCAAGGACGACACCTGGGGACTGCTGACCCTCGACGTGGACCTTACCAACCAGGACGGCGAGACCGTGCTCGTCGAGGACCACCACATGCTCATCGCCAAGTCCGCGTCCGCCGTCGAGGGCACCGACGAGACGACCGGCTGACAACCCGACAGTGAGCTGGTCTCTCCCCTCGCGGTTGTCCGCCGAGACGCCGACCGCCCTCATCGGTGCCGTCAGCGTCGGCCACTTCCTCTCGCACGCGTACTTCCTTACGTTCCCGCCGCTGTTCCCGCTCCTGTTCGCGCAGTTCGACGTCACCTACGCCGAACTCGGACTGCTGGTCTCGTCGCTGTTCGCGATGATGTTCGTCTTCCAGATCCCGTTCGGGTGGGTCGTGGACAAGGGATACGCAAAGCCCGTCCTCGTCGGCGGTCTGCTCCTCACCGCCGGGGGCATCCTCGGTGCGAGTACGGCCACGTCCTACCCGGTCTTGCTCGCGTTCGCGCTGATCTCGGGCGTCGGCCAGGCCACCTATCACCCCGCGAACTACACGCTCATCGACGTCGTGAGCACCGACGACCGCGCGGGCCGAAACTTCAGCATCCACACGTTCGCCGGGTACGCGGGCTCGGGGTTCGCGCCCGTCGTCGTCGGCGGACTCGGGCTCCGGTACGGCTGGCGGCCCGCGCTCGTCATGGCCGGGGTCGTCGGGATCGGCTACGCTATCCTCGTCCAGCTCGGCGTCGACACCGTCTACGCGAACGAACTGGCGTCCCGGACCGAACCGGCGGACGACGAGCGCGACGACGACGAGTCCGTCGTCCGGGAGCTCCTCCGTCCCTTCTTCCGGCTGACCATCCTCGCGATGTTCCTGTTCGTCGTCATCGTCGTCGCCGAGGCCGGCATCCAGTCCTTTACCATCGTCTTCCTCGTGGAGTCGCTGGGCCTCACCGAATCGACGGGGAACACGGCGCTGACGACGTTCTTCGTCCTCGCGGCCTTCGGCGTCCTGATCGGTGGGTATCTCGCCGACCGATTTGCCCCCGCGAACGTAATCTTCGGTTGCATCGGCGGTGCGGCGGCCGTTACGTTCCTGCTTACTCTCGAGATTTTGCCGGCCACGGTCCTGGCCTCGCTTGCCCTCTTCGGTGCCATCGGTCTCGGATACGGCCTGGCGATGCCGGCGAGGGACCGACTCGTCGCCGAGTACTCGCCGGCGGAGTCGGTCGGGAAGAGCTTCGGGCTCGTGTTCACCGGTGCCGCTGTCGGCGGGACCGTCGGTCCCGTCATGATCGGCGCCGCCATCGACGTCTCGCGGGTCGGCGTGTCGATGTTCCTCGTGGGAGCCTTCTTCCTCGTCGGCGCCGGGATCATCGGGCTGTTGAAGCTGGGGACCACCTCCGGGCAGCACGTCCCTCTCGCTCCGGCGGTTGTTCAACTGACCTGTCGTGACTCACGTGGCTGCCGGGGCGGTCGACCTGACAGGCACCCTCTGTATCCGTCACCGCCGACGCCCCGCGACGGGCGACCGACTCGATGTTGCTCCCGGACGGTCGTGTACTGGTCAGTACCAGTCGATGACGAACGTGGATGCCTGAAATCGGGAGACTACCGAGCAGTCGCGAGCGTGACATCGACGACAGCAGCGACTGCAGAAGCGAGAGCGCGGCCGGTGCTCAGTCGGGACGTTCGTTGGCGTAGGCGAGGCCGGCGATGAGTATCGTGAAGACGATAAAGAGGCCACCGACCTCGTAGGCGCCCTGGAGCAGGATGAAGCCGATGAGCGCGAACCAGGCGACGGCGAGTAGCACGGCCAGTATCTCGTATGTAATCTGAATGACTCTCGACCCTCTGGTGCCTGATAGTCGCTGTAGCATTGCTCGAACGAACACCGCCGACCATCATAAACCTTGCTTCGAAAACGACGGCGGTGTTTAGTTTCGCAATGCTCTCTTCGGAGAGCCAGAAAGCCCTGGCTGTTTGCGGCTCCCGTCGCTTGACTAAACACAGTTAAAACGACGCGGCGAATGATGCGTTCGCGGTCAGACCGCGAACGACTGGGTGAGGTGCCGGCGGGCGATCATGTACAGCACCGTCGGCGGGGTGCCGACGATGAGCGCCTGTGCCATGACCAGGCCCCAGTAGCGGCTCTCGCCGCCGACCGTCTGCAGGTACAGCGTCACGACGGCCGGACGCGGACCGGTCCCGGTGGTCAGCATGTTCGAGAACAGGAAGTCGTTCCAGCCGACCAGGAACGCCAGGAAGCCCGTCGCCATGACCGCAGGGAGCGACAGGGGCAGGATGACCTTGTAGAAGGCCTGCCACTGGCTACAGCCAAACACCTGGGCCGCCTCCTCTAAGTTCGCCGGGAGGTCCTCGAAGAAGTCCCGAAGGATCCAGATGGCAAAGGGCGTCACGAACACCTGGTAGGCGAGGATGACTCCGGGGATGGTGTTGAAGAGCCCGAGGCCGTACCACGTGTCGGTCAGCGGGATGATGAGCAGGATGTAGGGGAACAGCAGGGCGACCATGATGACACGGAAGCCCCACTCCTTGCCCGGGAACTCCTGTCGACCGAACACGTACGCGCCGGGGATACAGATGAGCAGCGCGAGCGCCGTCGTCCCCGTCGCGATGAGCGCCGAGTTGATCAGGTTGTCCTGGAAGCCGCTGAACGCGGTCACCCACGCGTCTAACGTCGGCTCCTGCGGGATGATGTGTGGGCCCGCGCCGAAGAACTCCGGCGGCGACCAGAACGAGACCGCCACGACGGAGATCATGGGCACGAGCACGAGCACCGTGAAGAACATGATGGTGGTGTACTTCAGCAGTGCGAACAGGGCGTCCTCACGGTCCTGATACCAGAGGGGGCCGCTAGCGGTGCTCATGCCGAGGTCCCCTCCTTGCGTGCCTTCTCGAACTCACGGATGAACAGGGCGACGAACCCGATGGTCACCGCCAGCAGGAACATCCCGACGGCAAAGCCCATACCGAACTGACCGTCGCTGTACGCGAAGCGGTACAGGAGCACGCCGAGGACCGACGTCTCGTACCCAGGTCCGCCCTGGGTCAGCTGGAACGCCTGTGAGACCTTCGCGAGGTTCCAGACCAGCCGGATGCTCAGCGCGACCAGGATGGCCGACTTGAGCTGTGGCAGGGTGATCCGCAGGAACGTCTGGACGCGGTTCGAGCCGTACACCTGTGCCGTCTCGTAGTACTCGTCCGGGATGGACTCCCGGGAGGCGAGGATGATGAGGAACATGAACGGCCAGAACGTCCACATGAGGACGCCCGAGACGACGGTGAGTGCGGGCAGCCCCTCCGAGGACCAGTAGACGGCCTCTTGGATGATTCCCCACTCCATCAGGTAGCTGAATATCGGCCCGTAGTTCGGGTCGAGCAGGTAGAGCCAGACGGTCCCCGTCACGACCGGCGGCATCGTGTACGGGATGATGAGGCCGGTGCTGATAGCTGCCTTGAACTTATCGAGGTTCGCGACGAGGCAGGCGGCAGCGACGGCCAACACGAGCTGGAAACGTCGCGATGCCGAACCCGAGCGTCGCCTGGAGCGACTGGTAGAACGGGTCCCAGTTGAGCAGGTAGACGTAGTTCCCCGCCCCGACCCACGTCGGGTTCGCCCCACCGGACGACCACTCGTGGAAACTCATCCACACGCCGCGGAAGAACGGGATCCACAGCAGGAAGACGAGATAGAGGAGTGTGGGCAGGAACAGCAGGTACGAGAACCAGTGCTCCCGGATGGCGCCGACGAACCGGTCGACCCGTGACACCTGACCGGTCTCTTGCCGTTGTGCGGTTACATTACTCATGGATAGACACCTTGGGACGGTGTTTTATCATAGTTATTCATCTTGATGTGGGTCCTAATAATATTGGCGATAGTGGGAACGAAGTGGTAGTAACCGGTGCGGTCGGGGCCGCTTACGAGATCGGCCAGCTGCCGACTTCACCGAGTTCGTCGATCGCAGACTGGATGTCCGCGTTGGACTCCTCCCGGGCCTGTGCCATCGCGTCTTCCGGCGACATCTCCTGGTTGATCGCACTCTGGATGTACGGTGCGATGGTCCGGAAGATGATCGCGTTGCTGAAGCGGTGGTAGGGCCACGTGGTCTCGGCGTTCTCCAGCATCGTGGCATTCGTCTCGAGGAAGCCGGTCTGCTCGGCGTGCGTGGCGTTGGCCTCGCCCCAGAGGTCCTGCCGGATGGGCATCCAGCCGACCATGTCCGGGTACCCGTTCTGGAAGTCCGACGACCCGAGCTTGTTCATGAGTGCCTTGCCGACGGCGAGCTTTCGCTCCCAGCGTTGGGCGTCGGCGTTGGACGGCTTCTTGTTCAGCCCGCTGTCGTGGAAGCCGACGTGGCCGGGGGCACCGCTGTCGCCGCCCGGGTACGGGACGATCTTCAGGTTCCCGTTCGCCATGAGGTCCGGGGCGCGCCGGAGGAAGGTCGGGTAGTTCAGCGTCTCGATGTTCCCCATCGCGACGTCGCCCGCGTACATCATGTTGGCGACCTCCTCGTCGGACGTCGACGCCGTGGCCGGGCCGGAGACCTCGTACTCGTGGACCATGTCCTGGTACCGCTGGACCCATTCCGCCCACGTGTCGGCGGGGTAGGCCTCAGAGCCGTCTTCACTGATGTAGCGGCTCCCCGACCCCAGTTCGGCGGACATCCACGGTGCCATGTTGTCGTTGTAGTCGGGCCAGGTGCCGTGTCCGTGGAACCCGTACCGGGCGCTGGAGTCTTCCTGGACTCCCACGGCCATCTCCATCAGCCCCTCCCAGTCGTCGACCGCGCTGCCGGTGTCCGGGATGTCGTCCATGCTGTACCCGGCCTCTTCGATCAGGTCCTTACGGACGTGGATCGGGTTGCGGACGCCGGTCGCGTGCGGGAAGTTGATGATGTCGCTTTCGCCGGGGATGTCCCAGAACCGGTACGCGTCCTGCTTGAGGTCCATCGCCCAATCCATCCCGTCGATGAGGGAGTCGTCGATGTCGGACTTGTAGTCGTCGAACGGCATCAGGTGGCCCGTCCTGATGATGCGCCCGAAGTAGAAGTCCTCGCAGTTGAACGCGACCGGGTAGTTCTCGTTCTGCCAGGCCTGGACCCACT
This sequence comes from Haloarcula regularis, assembly GCF_029338315.1. GTDB lineage: Archaea > Halobacteriota > Halobacteria > Halobacteriales > Haloarculaceae > Haloarcula > Haloarcula regularis. Next base: position 1,980,084 of record NZ_CP119794.1, on the reverse strand, counting down.
TCTGGCCGCTCATCTGGCTGTACCCGGACTTGTTCAGCTGGACGCGGGCGCCGGTATCGCTCTGGAATTCCTGGATGAACGCGCTGACCCGTTCGGACGCCGTCTGGGACTGGACGTTCATCACGTCCCAGTAGTCGATGCTGACCCCGGAGAGGTCGTCGCCCTGGTCGCCGTTGGTGGAACCGCCGTCACCGTCGCCGCCGTCGCCGCCGTCGCCGCCGTCGCCGCCACTGCCGCCGTCGCCGCCACTGCCGCCGTCGCCGCCGTCGCCGCCACTGCCGCCGTCACCACTGCCGCCGTCGCCGCCACAGCCGGCCAGCAGCGTCCCGAGGCCGACTGTTGTCGCTTTCATGAACTTTCGCCGTCCACCGAACGACGAGCGTGAAAGCCCACTGGTCGAGCTCTTGTCCCGACCACTGGACGAATTCGAATCGCGGTTGTTATCAGATGACATACAAGGTGTACAACCAAGTACTGATAGTTATATCTTTTCCCGATCCAGTGATATATTGAGCCGAAGGTGCCGTCCTCAGCGACCGAACGGCCGAAATATTAACTCGGATGCGGATTCTGTCTTCGGTGTCCCACCGGTCTGATCCTCGGGAAGGGCCGATGGAGCAGGCCTGATCGCGTTCACGGGCGATGGTTCGTCCCCGACGCTCGAGGGCGGTCACTGGAACCGGGAGTTCCGATTCGGACTGCTCGACGGACGAGATCGTCGCCGTCTGGTTCACGTGCGACGCTACTCCTCGAACGCCTCGACGACGTCGTCGCCGACCAGCTCCTCGATGACGTCGGCGTCGTATCCCCGCTCTTCGAGCACGTCCCGCGTGTGCTCGCCGACGCGTGGCGGCGGGCGCTCGACGCTCGCGGGCGTCTCGGACATCTCCACGGGGAACCCCGTCGTCACGAACGACCCCACGTCGGGGTCGTCGATCTCGATGATCATGTCGTTGTGCCGGACCTGCGGGTCGTCGATCATCGCCGCCAGGTCGTTGACCGGTGCCGCCCAGATGTCCGCCTCGAGGAGCTGGTCGAGCAGGGCCTCGGTCTCGCGTTCGCGCGTGACGCGCTCGATGATTCCATGTATCTCGTCGCGTCGCTCGTAGGCCGCCGCGGCCGACCCGTCCGTCTCGAGTCCCTCGACCGCGAGCACCTCCGCGAAGTCGTCGAGGTCGCCCAGCGAGATGGCCACGTGTCCGTCGGCGGTCTCGTAGACGCCGTATGGGGCGTCGAACTGGGCGTGCGAGAGGCTCGCTTCAGGCCGCTCGAACTCCCGGTCTAAGTTCGTCGTGGCGGCCACCTCCTGGCACATCCCCGCGATCATCGAGTTCAGGAGACTGGCCTCTATCTTCTGGCCCTGGCCCGTCTGCTCCCGGTGGTAGAGCGCGATGACGACGTGGAGCGCGATGAACAGTGCCGACAGCTGGTCGGCGACGAACGTCCCGGCGGCCGTCGGCGGGTCGTCTCGCCGCCCGGTCGCGTCCATGAGGCCGCTCATCGCCTGTATCAACAGGTCCTGTCCGGGCCGGGTCTCGTACGGCCCGGACGACCCGTACCCCGACCCGGACGCGTAGACGACGTCGGGGTTGTATTCGCGGACGTCCTCGTAGCCAAAGCCCAGTTTCTCCATGACGCCCGGCCGGAAGTTCTCGACCACGACGTCGGCGTCGGCGACGATGTCACGGGCGACCGCCTTCCCCCGGTCGTCCTTGAGGTCGACCGCCACGCTTCGCTTGTTCCGGTTCATCGCGAGGTAGTAGGGGCTCTTTCCCTCGTACATCTCGCCGGCGACCCGCAGGTGGCGCTCGTACTCGCCGCCGAGGGGTTCGATCTTGATGACGTCCGCGCCCATGTCCGCGAGCGCCATCGTCCCCCACGGCCCCTGCATCATCTGACTGAAATCGGCGATAGTGATTCCCTCGAGTGCGTCGGACATACGACTCGGATTCTCTCGAACGACGTATAAATCCTCCTGCGGGCGTGACCCGGGGCCTACGCCGGGGCGAGCCCGACGCGTTCCATCGCCCGGCGAATCTCGGGGACCGCGTCGTCGGCGACCGGCTGTGCCGGCGGCCGCGGTGCCGCGTTCGGGAAGGTTCCTTGCAGCTCGAGGACCTTCTTCAACCGCGCGTTCGAGTCGGCACGCGGCTCGCCGAAGGCCATCCGGATGAACGGGTCCGCCCGTTCGTAGGCGTCGCGGGCGGCGTCTAAGTCGCCCGCCTGGACGGCCTCGAACAGGTCCACGATCAGCTCCGGGATGACCGCCGCCAGGATGAGCAGCGTGCCGTCGGCCCGGAGCGCGTACGAGGCCAGCAGGTGCTCGTCGTTGGCCACGAGCAACTGGACGTCTGTCTCGGCGTTCCCCAGCGCGTAGACGTCGTCCTGGAACCGGTCCATGTCCCAGCAGGCGTTTTTCACCGCGACGACCTCCTCTAAGCCCGCGAGTTCGACCAGCAGGTCCGAGTCGTACGTGCCGCCGGCCCACACGGGGTGCTGGAAGAGGACGAGCGGCACGTCGAGCGCCTGCCCGACCGTCTCGACGTACTCGCGTGCCGCGTCGGCCCGGTGGTTTATCGACGTGTGCGGCGGGAACAGCAGGAACGCGTCCGCACCGGCGTCCCGCAGTCGGCGGCCCTGTTCGACGGCCTCGCGGGTCGACCCGGCGACGAGGCCGGAGACGACGGGCGTCCCCGGACCGACGTTGGCGTCGACGACCTCGACGAGGCGGACGCGCTCGTCGTGTGACAGCGCGAACACCTCCGCGCCGTGGCCGTTGGTCACCATCGCGTTGAGGCCGTCGACCCGGTCGAGCGCGGCGACGTGCGCGCCGAGCGACTCCTCGTGGATCTCGCCGCGGTCGTCGAACGGTACCAGATGGGCGGGGTGGACACCGGTCAGGTCGAGTGACATACTAACAGAGGTCGCTCGACGGGCACTTCAGCGTTCGTGTTCCCGCAGTGAGAGGAACACACTGGCGGGAGACCGCCGCCGTGCCTGCCCGGTCGCCGCGGTCACACCTCGCTCCCGAAGCGGAGCTGCCAGAAGATGACGGTCCCGCTCAGGAGGAGACAGCCGATGAGGCCGATGAACGCGACCGTGTAGCTCAGTTTCCCCGCGACGTAGCCGATGTAGGCCGGCCCGAGACTCCCGAACCCGACGTACATCATCCGGCTCCCGCCGAAGTCACCGCCCATGCTCCCGTCGGGGAACACCTGCGAGATCATCGTCAGTGTGGTCGGCCAGAAGCCGGCGATCCCGGCCCCGAACAGGGCGGTACTGGCGACGGCGGCCAGGAACGACTCCGTGACCAGCAGCGAGACGAGTCCGGTCGCGCCGACGAGCGCCATCAGCACCGAGATACGGAGGTAGCCGTACCGGTCGCCCAGTCGCCCGCTCACTGGCCGCGCGGTCGCCCCGACGACGAAGAGGCCGGTGAAGATGACACTGGCGACCGTCGGCGAGAACCCCTTCTCGACCTGGAGATAGGTCGGGAGGAAACTGGCCATCCCCTGCCAGGTGAACGCGACCAGCCCGGCGGCCACCAGGATACGCCGCGTGCTCTGTTTGCCGAGGATCCGGGTGCCCGTCTCGCGGATGTTCAGGTTCACGCGCTCGACCACGTACTCCTCCCGGTTCCAGAAGTGTAGCAGGGACGCCACCAGGAGCACGGCTGCGAGAATCGGGAGGAAGGCGCCCCGCCAGATCCAGACAGCCAGGACGCCGACCGCGATCGCGGGTGCCACCGCCCCCCCGAGGTCCATCGACGCCGAGAGCACGCCGAACGCCGCGCCGCGCCGTTCGACGTACAGGTCCGTCGTCTGGACGTACGCCGCGACGGGATAGATCCCCGCGCTCGCGCCGATCGTCGCGGTAGCCAGCAAGAAGAGCGGGTAACTCGTCGCGGTCGAGAGCAGCGCGAGGCCGACGACGGCGACGAGGAGTCCGGTCAGGAGGACCGTCTTCCGCGAGAGTTCGTCCGCGCTCCGTCCGCTGAAGTACTGGAGGGTGGCCGTGAGCGCCCACATCAGCGACAGCGCGATGCCGGCAGCAAAGGGCGTGATGGCGAGGTCGTCGATGATAGAGGGGAGTAGCGGGGAGATGACGAGGCGTCCGGCCATGATGGACATCGTCCCGATGGACATCACGACCAGCATCCTGCCGGAGTAACCCATCAGGAGTTGCTCTTCGTCGGCCGCCGGGGTACTCACGTCTGTCACAGTATACCCGGTATCCTCTACACAAGCCCTTAGCCGTTCCGGCGTCCAGCGACGCGGACGTCGCCGACGTCCCAACCGATGGTCGGAGGACGGGCGTGCTAGTCCAGCTGGCAGGCGGCCTTGAGGAACCAGCCCTGTCCGTAGGAGGTGACGGTGAGGGGCGCCCCGGGGCCGCCCGGCGGGCCGGCGACGCGCCGCACGGCGCCGTCGTCGTCGACGACGCCGGTACAGACCGCCATCGCCCGGTCCGCGGCCTCGAGGTACGCCTCGTCGTCGAGCAGCCCCATCTCGTATCCCTTGTGGAAGGCGTAGGCGAACATGGTGGTCCCGGAGGTCTCGAGCGGCGTCTGATCGTCGTCGAGGACGTTGTGCCAGTAGCCGCTGGCGTCCTGCAGGGGGCGGATGGCCGCGGCCAGTCGCCGGAAGATGTCCGCCAGTTCCTCGCGGTCCTCGTGGTCGTCCGGGAGGGACTCAAGCGTGTCGAGGATGCCCGCAGCGGCCCAGCCGTTCCCGCGCGACCAGAAGGCGCTCTCCGGGAACGTGTTGGGCTGTTCGCGCCACTCGTGTCGAAAGAGGTCGGTGTGAGGGTCCTGCAGGTGCGTTGCCTGGATGCGAATCTGGTGGGTCGCCTCGTCGAACGCCGCCTCGTCGCCGGTCGCCTCGCCGTAGGCGGCGAGAAACGGGCAGATCTCGTATATTGTGTCGACCCAGAGCTCCAGGGCCCCCTTGTGCTGTGGAATGCCGCCGTCGGCGGTGCGTGGCGCGTCGCGGAGGAACTCGTACTGGCGCCTCGCGGAGTCGAGGTAGCGTTCCTCGCCGGTTCGGCGGTAGAACTCCAGGACGGAGACGCCGATGACGCTGGGGTCGACGAGGCCCTTGAAGTCCTCGAGGTCGGTCCAGCCCTGGTGGGCTTGACGTCGAGCGACCCGTAGGAGTACTGGCCCGCGCTCGTCTGGGTCTCGATAGAGCGGTCAGCCAGCGACTGTGCCTCGTCGACGAACCGCTGGTCTTCCGTCGCGAGGAGGCCGAGCATCGCGATGCCCTTCTCCCACTCCTCGCTCTCCATGTCTCTCGCGACGGTGTGTGCTGCCACTCGCTCGATGAGGTCCGAAGGTACGTCGGTCATGAGCACTCCTCCCTTCTGCGTGCCGTGACTAAAGCGTGCCGAGGGTCACAGTCGCTCTGGCCGTGCGGCGGTCGGGGACCCCACCTCCGCACTGAGCGACGAGTGGACCGGGGAGTGGACTACTCGGAGATGCCGTAGGTGTAGGGGCTCCAGTCGCGTGCGGGGAAGTCGTAGACGGGCTCGTCCTCGTCGGCGTCGTCGAGGCGTTCGAGGTCGCCGTCGTCCATCTCCCAGTCGAACAGTTCGAGGTTCGACCGGACGTGGTCGGGCGTCGAGGACTTCGGTAACACGACGATGTCCCGCTCGATCTCCCACTTCAGGACGATCTGGGGCGCGGACTTGTCGTACTTCTCGGCGAGATCCTGTACGACGGGGTGGTCGAAGACCTCGGTCCGACCCAGCGGGGCGGCGGCCTCGATCACGGTGTCGGTCTCGCGGCAGTAGTCGACGAGGTCCGGCCGCTGGAACAGCGGGTGGAACTCGATCTGGTTGACAGCGACGGGGACGTCGGAGACGTGCTGGGCACAGCTCAGCTGGTAGGCCGAGAAGTTCGAGACGCCGACGTTACGGACCCAGCCGCGGTCGTGCAGCGTCGCCATCGCCGACATGGTCTCGCGCAGGGAGATGGCCGGGTTGGGCCAGTGGATGAGATACAGGTCGAGATAGTCCGTGCCGAGCTTGTCCAGCGAGGCCTCGCAGGCCTCGATGACCGACTCGTATCCGAGGTGCTTGGGCAGGACCTTCGAGGTGAGAAAGACGTCCTCGCGGTCGTAATCCTCGAGGACGTCGCCGATCTCCGCCTCGTTCTTGTACCCCTCTGCCGTGTCGACGTGCCCGTACCCGGCGTCCAGCCCGGCGCGGACGGACCCCTTTACGGTGTCGCCGCCGATGTCCCAGGTCCCCACGCCGACCATGGGGAGCTCGTCGCCGCTCGGTAGTGTGACGGTTGGTGGCTGTGTCATGTGATACAATCGGACTTCTGAGGGGTTCGTGTTAACAGTTTTCCCTGGGAAGGCGGCGTTTCCCGCTCGACTGGCCGACGGGCGCTCACCGGTCAGCCATCAGCACATGCGAGTCACGCTCGTCTCCGGACGGCGTCAGTTGTACCGGTGGCCCCAGGGATCCGGATTCGTGCCCAACGCCTCCTTCAGTTCGGCCGTCGCCTCGTCTAAGTCGGCGAGGATGTCGTCCGAGAGATCGACGTCGACGGCCCTCGCGTTGTCCCTGACGTGTTCGGGGCTGCTCGCGCCGGCGATGGCGCAGGCGACGCCGTCCTGGTGGAGCGGCCAGGCCAGCGCGACCTGCACGATGTCGCGGTCGTACTCCTCACAGATTGACTCGACCCGCCGGACGGTGTCGAACACCAGGTCCTCGACGCCCGACTCGCCGTGTCTCGCCTCCGGTCGGTCGCTCGAGAAGTGCCGTGTTCGCATCCGCCCCTCCGGGTACTCGTCGATGGAGGAGTACTTCCCGGTGAGCAGCCCCATCCCGAGCGGGCTGTAGGCGACGATGTCCACGCCGGCGTCCCGGCAGGCGTCGGCGACTTCGTACTCGATGGCTCGCCACAGCAGGTTGAGGGGGAGCTGGTTCGCCACCACGTCGAGTTCGGAGACGGTCGTCTCGAGGTCGTTCACGCCCGTGTTGGAGACGGCCGGGTAGCGGATCTTCCCCTCGTCTTGCAGTTCGCGGAACGCGCGCGCCGTCTCCTCGAACGGCGTCTCCGGGTCCTGGTAGTGGACGTAGAAGACGTCGACGTAGTCGGTGCCGAGGCGGTCGAGGCTCGCCTCACAGGAGGCCTTCACGTCCTCGTAGGAGAGGTGGTTCTGGTAGACCTTCGTCGCGACGACGACGTCGTCCCTGTCGAGCGATTCGAGCGCCTCTCCGAGGACCTCTTCGGAGTAGCCGTCGCCGTAGACCTCCGCCGTGTCGAGGAAGGTGATCCCCTCGTCGACGGCCGTGTGGATGGTCTCGATCGCCTGGTCGCGGTCCGTCCTGTCCCAGTCCGACCCGCCGCTGATGTTCCAGAGGCCGAGCGCGATGCGACTCACTTCGAGGTCGCTCCGGCCGAGAGTGGTGTACTCCATACGACATCCGACTTGGCACGGTTCATTAAAACTATCGCGTGGGTCGGTCGCCCCTCGATGGCCAGCGACCGCTCGCGGCGAGGTACGCAGACGCACCCTCGACGGTCAGCGTCCGGGGTTCGGGGCGTCAGGACCGGCGCCTGCTGTCCGGTGCGAGGGCGTCGTCGTACACTCGCACGAACAGGGCTTCCAGTTCGTCGTGGGTCGGTTTCCGCGGGTTGTTGTCCGGCGACCCCGAGTCGAAGGCGTCCTGGGTCATCTCCGGCACCAGTTCGAGATACTCCTCGCGCGACGGCACCTCGCCGAAGTCGTCGAGGTAGTCCGTCAGCGAGATGTCCTCGCACAGTGCCTCGATGCCGTCGGCGGCCTTCCGCGCGGCGACCCGGTCGGGTTCGTGCGCGTCGGCGGCATCGAGAATCCGCGCCACCTCGGCGTACTTCGCGGGCTTCGTCATCTGTGAGAACTCGACGACGTACGGGAGGATGAGCCCGTTCGCGAGGCCGTGTGGGAGGTGCAGTTGCGCGCCGAGCGGGCGGGCCATCCCGTGGACCAGGGCGACCGAGGAGTTCCCGAACGCCTTGCCGGCCTTGAACTGGCCGATCATCATCTCGGTGCGAGCCTCGATGTCCTCGCCGTTCGCCCACGCCGGGACGAGCGAGTCCGTGATCCGACGCATCGCGTCGCGGGCGAACTCGTCGGTGACGCTGTAGGACTTGACCGACCCGAACGCCTCGATAGCGTGGGTCAGCGCGTCGATGCCGGTGAACGCGGTGTGGCTCTTCGGGAGCGAGACGGTGAGTTCCGGGTCCTCGATGGCCACGTCGGGGACGATGTTCTGGGAGACGATGATGAACTTCGTCGACGTGGACTCGTCGGTCAGCACGGCCGTCCGGGTGGTCTCGCTGCCCGTCCCCGCCGTCGTGTTGACGGCGATGAGCGGCGGGATCGGCTCTGGAACGCCCTCGTAGCCAGCCTCGTCGACACCGTACTGTCGGATGCCGCCGTCGTTCGTCGCGAGGATGCCGACCGACTTGCCCGTGTCGATGGATGACCCCCCCGCCGAGGGTGACGATGACGTCGCAGGACTCCTCCTCCCACACCTCGTAGGCCGCTGTGACGTTCTCGACCGTCGGGTCCGGGCGAACCCGTGAACGTGGCGGTTTCGACGCCCGCGTCCTCGAGAATCTCGACGACGCGCTCCCCGTGGATGTCGAAGATGACCTCACTGGCGACGACCAGTGCCTTCGTGCCATAGAGGTCCGCGTACGCTCCGGTTTCCTCAACCGCGCCGACGCCGAGGACCGTCTTTCCGGGCGAGACGACGACGCGAGTGCCATCGGCAGGACTCGAGTGTGACATACGAACACACAACGCGGAGGAGCGCTTAGTACTTGCGGACACCGCGGTGTGGCGACCGGTCAGGCGTCGGGCCAGCGCTCGATGTAGATCGTCTTGTCGGTGTAGAAGTGGATCATGTCCTCGCCCTGCGCGTGCAGGTCGCCGAAGAACGAGTCTTTCCGACCCCCGAAGTGGAAGAACGCCATCGGCGCCGCCGTCCCGACGTTGACACCCAGGTTGCCGGCCGTGGACTCGTGGCGGAAGCGACGCGCCTCGCCGCCGTCGTTGGTGAACAGGCTGGCGGCGTTGCCAAAGGGGCTCTGGTTGTGGGTCGCGATTGCCTCGTCGAAGTCGGACACCCGGACGAGCGCGAGGACCGGCCCGAAGATCTCCTCCCGGGCGATCGTCATGTCGGACGTGACGTCGCCGAAGACGGTCGGTTCGAGGAACGTCTCCTGACGCCCGTCACCGTCGGTCTCCCGCCCGTCGAGCAGGAGCGTCGCGCCCTCCTCGACGCCGGTCTGGATGTAGTTGACGACGCGGTCCTTGGCCGCCGGTGAGACGAGCGGGCCCATGTCGGTGTCGTCGTCCAGGCCGTTGCCCACGCGCATCGCGTCAGCGCGTTCGACGACGAGGTCCGCGAACTCGTCGTAGACGGCGTCTTCGACGACCGCGACCGGGTTCGCCAGGCACCGCTGGCCGGCGTTCGCGAAGGACGAGCCCACTGTCTTCTCGGCCGCGAACTCGAGGTCGGCATTCTCGCTGACGATGATGTGGTTCTTCGCCCCGCCCTGGGCCTGCACGCGCTTCCCGTTCGCGGCAGCCGTCTCGTAGACGTACTCGGCGACCGGGGTGCTGCCGACGAACGAGACGCCGGCGACGTCCGGGTGCTCGAGCAACGCGTTGACGGTGTCTTTCCCGCCGTTGACCAGGTTCACGACGCCGTCCGGGAAGCCCGCCTCGTCGACGAGTTCGAACATGCGCTGTGCAGTCAGCGGGTCCCGCTCGCTGGGCTTGAGCACGAACGAGTTGCCGGTCGCGACGGCGTAGGGCATGAACCACAGCGGGATCATCGCCGGGAAGTTGAACGGGGTGATGGCCGTGAACACGCCCAGCGGCTTGCGGACGGCGCTCTCGTCGATGTCGGGCGCTGCGTTGAGCAGGGTCCCGGACTGCATCATCGAGGGGATGCCACAGGCGACCTCGACGTTCTCGATGCCCCGGCGTATCTCTCCGAGCGCCTCCGCGCGCGTCTTTCCGTGTTCGCTCACCAGCAGCTCGGCGAGCTCGTCCTGGTTCTCCTCGAGGAGCTGTTTGAATCGAAAGAGCGGCTGGATCCGGTCCTCGACGGGGCGCTCGCTCCACGACTCGAACGCTTCGCGTGCGGTCCCGACGACCTCGTCGACGGTCGCCTCGTCGCTGAACGTGACCGTCGCCAGCGTCTCGCCCGTCGCGGGGTTCGTGACAGCCTGATCCGCCTCGCCCTCGACCTCGTGCCACTGGCCGCCGGCGTAATTACGTACCGTACCCTGGCCTGGGAGTTGTACCTGATCGACCATACTGGAAACCCGACTTCGAGCGATAAATATGTACTTGTTGGGCAAGCGCCACTGGACCGAACGGACCGGCACACCGCCGGCCTCCGCGACCGGGACGCGTTACTCCGGCGCCTGAACCAGGTTCTCGAGTTCCTCGGCAGCCGCGCCGGCGTCGAGTCGTTCGACGTTGCCGGCGACGATGTCGGCGAGGCGAGTCCAGTGTTTCGGGCTGTGCCCGGCGTTGTGGGGGGTGATGGTGACGTTCTCGAAGGACCAGAGCGGGTGGTCGGCCGGGAGCGGTTCGGGGTCGGTGACGTCGAGGCCGGCCCCCGCGATGGAGTTCGAACGGATCGCCGAGACGAGCGCGTCGGTGTCGACGATGGGGCCGCGGCCGACGTTGACCAGGTACGCGTGGGGTGGCAGCGTCTTGAACGCCTCCTCGTCGACGAGCCCTCTGGTCGTCTCGGTCAGCGGCGAGGCGATCAGGAGGTGGTCGGTCTCGGCGAGCGCCGCGTGGAACTCGTCGTCGTCGAAGCCGACGACCTCGTCGGTCGGCCCGCCCTTCTCGGGGGTGTAGCGGACGCCGATGGTGTCCACGCCGAACGCCTGGACGCGCTCGGCGATGGCCTCGCCGATGGCACCCAGGCCGACGATAGTGACCGTGCTCCCCATCAGCTCGTCCGACTGGAAGTGGCGCCACTCCCGCCGTTCCTGGCGGTGGCGTCCGACGTCGAGGTTGCGGGTGTGCTGGAGGACGTAGCCGATGACCTGTTCGGCGATGTTGGGTGCGTGGATGCCGGAGGCGTTGGTCACGGCGACCCCGTTCGCCGCCAGCGCGTCGAGCGGGAGATGCTCGTAGCCGGCCGCGACACCGGCGAACAGCTCGAGGTTCCCCGCGCGCTCGAGCAACTCGGTGTCGAACTCGACGGACGTGATGACTCGCGCCTCCGGGACCATGTCCCGTTCCTCTTTGGGCGTCCGAGCGACCTCGACAGTCGCGTCGGGCAGTCGCTCCCTGAGGTCCGCCGCGTAGTCGCTCACTGGCAGTCCGTGGGTCTCCTGACGGAGCACGAGGACGTCGATTGCGCTCATTCGTAACTCGTCCAACAGATGCCGGCATTATATCGGTTCCCCTTTCGGTAACGTGTGACGAGACCGGGCGACGAGATGCGCCAGGTCGCCGGTCGGCGGCGCTCTCCAGCTGCTAGTGTTTACTTTAGCAGCACTCGTTCCAGAGAGCCGGAAAGCCCCACCCAGGCCGGCTGACCATCCGGCTACGGGTGGGGCTGAAAGGGGCGGCTGGCTGAACGACGGCGGACGACGTCGCCGAAAGACGCGACGCGTCTTTCGAACCACCCCCGAGTTCAGCCAGGGCGAGACCGAAGGTCTCGCGGGCAATCGGGCGCTTCGCGCCCGATGACAGCCGCCCCTTTCTGGCTGTTCACGAGCTTAATCTCTTAACTAAACACCGCCATCCACCGATACCCCAAGTATAAGCCGATGGCTACGGTGGTGTCGGCTATGGATATCGGCGTTTGCCTGTTCAATGGGCTCCAGCACCCGGACGACGACCGCCCGCTGACGGCGGTGTACGACGACATGCTCGACCTCGTCACGACGGCGGACGAGGTCGGTCTCGAGAGCGCGTGGGTCTCGGCCCACCACTTCACGCCGGAGGGGTACATGTCGAGTCTCCTCCCGACGCTCGGTGCGTTCGCTGGGGCGACCGAGGACATCTCGCTCGGGACGTCGATGTTGCTCGCGCCGCTGCACGACTCCGTGCGGGTTGCCGAGGACGCCGCGACGCTGAGCCTCCTCTCGGACGGTCGGGTGACGCTCGGGTTGACCAACGGCTACCGGGACGAGGAGTTCGAGCAGTTCGGGGTCGACAAGCGCGACCGCGCCCTCAAGACCGAGGAGGCGATCCGCGTCGCCCGGAATGCCTGGAGCGACGGCCCGCTCGGGTTCGACCCCCGCTTTCACCCGGCCACTGCTGACGCGAACGTGACGCCCAAGCCCGTCGACCCGCCCCGAATCACCCTCGGCGGGACCGCGAAAGCGGCCGTCCGGCGCGCGGCGATGCTCGGCGACGGGTGGACGGCGCCCGAGACCCTCCCGTTCGGGGAGATCACGAAGCGCGTCCGCTACCAGCGGCGGCTCCGCGAGGCCGAGAAACTCGACGGCGAGTTCACCACGTACGTCCAGCGGTACTGCTTCGTCGACGACTCCGCCGAGGCGGCCTGGGACCGGTTCCGCGAGCCCCTCTTTTACATGCAGCGCAAGTACGACGAGTACTCCGCGAACGAACCCATCGAGGAGCTCTCGGCCGAACGGAAACAGCACATGGAGGAGCAGGCGATCGTGGGGACGCCGTCCGAGGTCGCCCGTGAGGTCGGTCGCTTCCAGGAGGAACTGGGTGACGACGTGCACGTGCTGTTGCGTCCGTACGTGCCGGGGCTCGAAGCCGACGAGGTCCGGGAGTGTATCGAGCGGCTCGGCGACGAGGTCCTGCCGGCGGTCCAGTAACGAGCGACGGGCTCGAACAGCCCCCGGCGCGTTCGGCGTCCCTCGGCCGGGAGCGCGTGGGTCGCCACGGACGCCTCGGCACACGCCGACGGTCACACAACTCGCAGTGGCACCAACACCAATCTTGATTACAGCACGCACGGAGTCAGAAGGTATGGAACCAGTCCCGTTCGACGACGCCGAGACCTACGAGCCGGATGCCGGGTGGCGCCGCGTGGCGATGGCCGGGAGCGAGTCGTTCTCCTTCGAGTGGTTCGAGAAGCCACCCGGGCACTCCTCGCCGATGCACGACCACGAGAACGAGCAGGTGTGTCTCTGCCTCGCCGGCGAGCTCACGGTGGTCACCGACGACGACGCCGTGACGCTCGACGCATACGACTCGGTGTGGCTCGACGCGAACGAGCCCCACCGCGTCGAGAACACGGGCGAGACCCGTGCGGTGGGCATCGACGCCTTCGCGCCGGGGCGCTCCTTTGACTTCTGGCTCGACCGGGAGGCGGAGTGATGCGCTACCTCGCACGCACCGCCGACGGTACCCCCATGCTCGGCGACGACCGGGGGTACGTCCCGCTCGAGGCGGCCGTTCCCGACGCCGAGTCGATCCGGGACGTCCTCCCGACGGCGCCGGACACGCTCCCCGACCCGGAGACGGCGCCCGCCCGGCGCGTTCCGGCGGCACACCTTTCCTTCGGGGCGCCGCTCGCCGACCCGGGGAAGCTGTTCGGCATCGGCCTCAACTACGCCGACCACGCCGCCGACCTCGACGAGGACGCCCCGTCGGAGCCCGCGAGTTTCTTCAAGCCGGCGACAGCCGCGACTGGCCCGGGCGGACCGATCAGACTGCCACCGGCCGACATCTCCGACCGCGTGACCGCGGAGGCCGAGTGGGTGTCGTCATCGGCCGGACCTGCCGGGACGTCGAGGCGGCGTCGGCCGACCAGGTGATCGCCGGGTACCTCCCGGTCATCGACGTGACCGCCGAGGACGTGCTCCGCCGGAACCCTCGCTTCCTCACCAGGGCGAAGAGCTTCGATACCTTCCTCGTCCTCGGCCCGCACATCGCGGTCCCGGACCGGGGGACGGACCTCTCTGACGTCGAGGTCCGGACCGTCGTGAACGACGAGCCCCGCGCCCGGAACGTCGTCGCGAACATGCACGTCCCGCCGCGCGAACTGGTCGCCTTCCACTCGCGCGTGATGACGCTCGAACCCGGTGACGTCATCAGCACCGGGACGCCCGGCGCACACGTCGTCCGTCCCGGCGACCGCGTCCGTGCCGAGGTCGACCGGTTCGGGTCGGTGGACGCGGCGGTCGTTCGCTGACGGGGGAGTGTCTTTCCGGTCGGTTTCTATCACTCGCCGACGGATAATGTGGACTTACTGTCCCCAGCTCGCGTGCGGAACGCAATTCCCTGGGACTGAGAACGGTCACCCTGTGTGGTCTCCCGCCCGGGACTCCCGTCTCCAGTCCCGCGACGAGGACGGGACGCGTGCCGTCCCACGGCGCAACACCCTACACTGTCGATTTGACAGCACGGGACGCTCTGGCGCGAACGGACTGAGCGAGTTCGCCGCTCGTCGCACCGCACGCGTCGATTCGGTCGGGAGACGTCACGCACACTCGCGGACATACGCCGGCCCGGGCTACAGACTGGTGGCCGAGACGACCGACTCCCGTATCGCAGTGCGCTTTATCAGGACGAAGCCGACGAAGATGGCGACGAACCCCGCGACGACCGGCAGGCCGATCACCCGGTCGAGGAGCAGGTAGCTGAGCCCCGTCGCTGCCACCGGTTCGAGGTAGCCGATGAGGTTGATCTCGGCGGCGCCGACGCGGTCGAGCAGCTCGAAGTAGATGAGAAACGCGACCGCGCCGGCGATCAGCCCCAGATACGCGAGCGACCCCGTGACGACCGGCGTCCAGGTGACCGCAGCGAGCGATTCGCCACGTGCGACCGCGGTCACGTGCAACAGCGGTGCACCGGTCAGCATCGCCCAGGCCTGCAGACTCTGTACCGGAATGGCGGTCCGGAACGGCCGGGTGAGCACGGCGCCGAGTGCCCAGAAGGTGGCAGCCACGAACACCAGGCCGACACCGACGACGTTCGCCGAGAGCAGGTTCGACGGGTCGGGCTGGCTGACCAGCCCGATGCCCACGAGGCCACACGCGAACCCGACCAGGCCGACGGCGGTGAGTCGATCCCCGAGGATGGCGCTGGCGAAGACGGCGGTCAGCACCGGGCTGGAACTGATGATGATGGCCGCGACGGCCCCGGAGATGTACGGTACGCCGAGGTACAGGAACGCGTGCGTCCCGGCGATCAGCAGGCTGCCGGCGATGCCGACGACGAGCCACTCGTCGTCGCCGTGGGGCCGCCAGTGGTCGGTCGAGACGAACGCGTAGCCGAGCATGACGGCGCCCGCGACGTAGAACCGGAAGGCCGCGAAGAGCAGCGGCGGGAAGTCCGTCAGTCCGACCTCGATGGCGACGAACGAGCCACCCCAGATGAGTCCCAGCAGGAGAAACAGCCCCGTCGTCGACGCTTTACTCATTGCTGGGACCAGTGACGGGGCGGCGATATACATTACGGAACCGGGGCGACGCGTGCACGCCGTCCCGTCAGTACGCTGATAAGGGTGGCGGGAATAGCCGGAGTATGGCCCCAGATTTCCAGCGGATCGGGCTCGGCACGTACTCAGACGAGAACCGGGAGCAGTGGGTGGAGAACGTGTCCCAGGCAATCGAGGCCGGCTACCGACACATCGACACCGCGGAAGTGTACGGGAACGAGACGTACGTCGGCGAGGGGATCCGACGCGCCGACGTCCCGCGCGAGGACATTTTTCTCGCCACGAAGACAGTCCACGAGGTGAAGCCGGGGCCGGAACGCGAGGACGTCATCGAGGGCGTCCGGGGGAGTCTCGACCGGCTCGGGACCGACTACCTCGACCTGCTGTACGTCCACTGGCCGGCCGACCTCTACGACCCGGAGACGACGCTGGGGGCGTTCAACGAGCTCTACGACGCCGGGACCATCCGCCACGCCGGCGTGTGTAACTTCGAACCAGACCACTGGAACGCGCCCGCGAGGTGCTCGACCCGCCGCTGTTCGCCAACCAGGTCGAGATGCATCCGCTGCTCCAGCAGGCGGACCTCCTCGCGGACGCCCAGGCACACGACCACTGGCTCGTCGCGTTCTGCCCGCTCGCACAGGGCGCGGTGTTCGACGTGCCCGAGGTTCGCGAGGTCGCCGACCGACACGGTGTCTCCCCGGCCCGGGTGAGTCTCGCGTGGCTCTTATCGAAGGACAACGTCGCGGTCATTCCGAAGGCGTCCAGTCTCGACCACCTCCGTGACAACCTCGCCGCGGCGAACCTCGACCTGGACGAGGCCGACCTCGCTCGCATCGACTCGATCGATCGCGAACGACGGATCATCGACCGGGAGTACGCCCCCTGGAACCGCTGACCCGACCGGTTCCCGTCACCCGGCGGGGTGCAAAGAAATAAGCCAACACCCACCGCAAGCCTGCTATGGTCAATTTACAAGACCAGCTGGCCGAGTACGGCCACAACGAGTTCAAGGCGTTCCGGGACGACGCGGTCGGACTGAAAGGGTTCGTCGGCATCCACGACACCACGCTCGGTCCAGCCACCGGGGGCTCGCGTCGCTACGCCTTCGCGTCGGAGGAGGAGGCCGTTCGCGACGTGCTGCGACTCTCGCGGTCGATGACCTACAAGTACGCCATCTCGGGGATCAACCTCGGCGGGGCGAAGGCGGTCATCTGGGTCGACGACCCGGACCACTGCACCGAGGAGCTCTACCGGAGCTACGGGCGCATTGTCGACTCCTTCGGCGGCCGGTGGATCACCGGGGCCGACGTGGGCACGGACGACCGCGAGCTCCGGTGGATCAACATGGAGACGGACTACGTCGTGGGCCTCCCCGAGCAGTTCGACCACCCCGAGGGGTTCCACGGCGGCGGCCTCGGCGTCGTTCGCGCGATGGAGGCCTGTTGCGACCTGGCATTCGAGGACCGCGACCTCTCGGACTGCCACGTCGCCGTCCAGGGCGTCGGCGAGATGGGGATGGCCCTCGTCCAGTATCTCGCAGAGCGCGGGACACAGCTCACGGTCGCCGACGTGAACGAGGCCGCGACCGACCGCGCCGAAGACGAGTTCGGCGCCACCACCGTCTCGACGGATGCGATATTCGACGTCGACTGCGACGTGCTCGCCCCCTGTGCGCTCGGGGGCGCCCTGAACGACGACACGATTCCGCGCCTGGAGTGTGACGTCGTCTGTGGCGCCGCGAACAACCAGCTCGAGGACGAGGACGAGCACGGGACCCTGCTCCACGAGGAGGGCATCCTCTACGCGCCGGACTACCTCGCCAACTCCGGCCGCACCATCGACGACACCGACCTGCTCCGGAAGGGTGGGTACAACCACACCAGGTCACGGGCGATGATCGACGAGATCTACGACCGGATGCTCGTCATCGGCGAGCGGGCCGACCGCGAGGAACGGCCAACCTACGCCATCGCCAACGAGATCGCACGCGAGCGAATCGAGAACGTCGATGCGGCCCGAAAGAAGGTCACGGAACGCCGCAAACCGCAGTGGTGACCTCGCTCAGGTTCCCTTGCTGCCCCAGCCGAACGCCAGCCAGCCGCCGTCTGCCGTCAGCACTTCGCCGGTCATGTAGTGGTCGCCCGCCGCGAGAAACAGCGCGCAGTTCGCCATCTCCTCGACCGACCCGTAGCGGTCCAGCGGCACGCGGTTGCGGATGTGCTGGTCCTCGTACCCGTAGTACGGCCAGTCGGAGCGGTCGGGCGCATCTTCGTCCGCCTCGTCGCTCTCCCTGGTCTGTTCGTCCATCGCGGTCTTGATGAACCCCGGCGCGAGGGCGTTGACGCCGATGTCGTGTTCGGCCAGCTCGACGGCCAGCGCCCGCGTCAGGTTGTGCACGCCCCCCTTCGTCGCGTTGTAGGGGGCTCGCCCCTGGACCCCAACCTCGCCGAAGATGCTCCCGACGTTGATGATCTGGCCGCCCGTCTCCTGCTCGATCATCTGGGTGCCCGCGGCCTGCGCGCCGAAGAACACGCCGGTGAGGTTGATGTCGACGACCTGCTGCCAGTCCTCGGGGTCCATCTCCATGGCCGAGTCGATGACCGTCGTCCCGGCGTTGTTGACCATCACGTCGACCGAGCCGAACTCATCGACGGCCGCCGCGATGAGGTCGCCCATCTCGTCGCGGTCGGTCACGTCCGCCTCGACCGCGATGGCGGTGCCGCCGTCGGCCTCGATCTCGTCGGCCGTCGACTTCGCACGGTCGTACGACCGCGAGTTCGTCACGACGTTCGCGCCGGCCGCCGCGTACCGCTTTGCGATCGCCGCGCCGATGCCGCTGCTCGATCCGGTGACTATCGCCGTCTCTCCCGTGAGGTCCTCTGGCATGCCCGATGGTTCCGGTCGGGCGTATATAATTCTATACGCTATCCTGGACACGCCGCCAGCAGTGATCCAGCACGGCTCCGTCCCGGAGACCGTTCCCGTCGTGGCTGCCGTCACGACTCACGTCGGACGGTTCCGAGCGCTCGTCCGTCACGGATCCGGCGAGGACCAGCTCGTCTACGACGACCTCCCACCCACAAACGTAATGGGGGCACGCGGCGGGCCCTACGTATGGTCGACTACGAGCACACGCCGGTGACTGTCGACGGGAAGCGCGCCGTCGTCGTCGGCGGGACGAGCGGCATCGGACGGGCGATCGCACTCGGGTTCGCGGCGGACGGTGCCGACGTCGTCGCGACGAGCCGGAGCGAGGAGAGCGTCGAGGCGACGGCCGCGGCACTCGAAGAACGCGGCGCCGACACGGCCCGCGTGACCTGCGACGTGACCGACCGCGATTCGCTCGACCGCGTCCGCGAGACGGCGGTCGAGGAACTCGGCGGTATCGACGTGGTCGTCGCTTCGCAGGGCGCCATCTCCCGGGAGACGGTCCTCGGCATCGACGACGACTCGTGGGAGTTCGTCACCGACGTGGCACTCGACGGCGTCCGGAAGGTCACACAGGCGATGGTCCCGGGAATGGACGACGGCGGGTCCGTCGTCAACATCTCCTCGCTGGCCGCCAGACTCGCGATGGCGAACCTGCCGGCCTACTCCGCCGCGAAGGGCGGCGTCGAGGCGTTCACGCGCGCGTCGGCGAAGGAACTCGCACCGGCGGTCAGGGTCAACGCCATCGCACCCGGCTTCGTCATCACGCCCCAGAACGCCGAGACGTACGCAGAGGGGACCGACAAGCGGGCCGAGATCGACGAACGAACCCCTCTCGGGCGAGTCGCCGACCGGGAGGAGATGGTCGGCGCGGCGATCTACCTCGGGAGCGACGCGTCCTCGTACGTGACCGGGGAGGTTCTCACGGTCGACGGCGGCTTCGGCGACAGCGCCTTCTGACCCACGGGGTGAGTGGCCGCATCGACGCGTCTGGCGGGGTCGTCACCTGTCGGTCCTGCCCCGACCCGTCCACCGTCCCGACGGGGCATTTATCAGCCTGCCCCGACTCTACCGAGCCATGTCCGACCAGAACCAGCCCGGCGTGTACCCGGTTCCCGAGGAGACGGTGCTCGAGGCGTGTCACGACCGCCCGCTCCCGGAGATGGGCACCATCAGACAGACGTGGGAGACGGATCCGATCCCCGACGACGAGGTGGCGGCAGTCGCGGCAACCACGCTGGACGACCTCGACCTCGACTCGGTCCCGGACGGCGGGTCGGTCGCCGTCGGCGTCGGCAGTCGCGGTATCAACAACCTGCCGGCGATCGTCCGCGGCGTCGTCGAGGAGCTCCAGGCGCGAGGGTACGAACCGTTCGTCTTCCCCGCGATGGGGAGCCACGGCGGCGCGACGGCCGACGGCCAGCGGGCCAAACTCGACGCGCTCGGCGTCAACGAGGAGACCGTCGGCTGTCCGGTCAGGGCGACGATGGAGGTCGTCGAGGTCGGGCGGACGCCGGAGCGGGACATCCCGGCGGTCGCCGACGCGAACGCCGCGGCGGCCGACGCGATCCTCCCGATCAACCGGGTCAAGGCCCACACGGACTTCCAGGGCGAGGTCGAGAGCGGGCTCTCGAAGATGCTCGTCATCGGGATGGGCAAGCAACGCGGCGCCAAGACCGCCCACGAGTGGTCGGTCGACTGGAGCCTCAGGGAGATGCTGCCCGAGATATCGACGCTCCTCCGGGAGGAACTCCCGGTCGTCGGGGGTGTCGCCATCGTCGAGGACCAGCACGACGACACGGCCATCGTCGAGGGGGTCCCGCCGTCGGGCTTCCTCGACCGCGAGGCGGAACTCTTAGAGACGTCCTACGAGCTTCATGCCCACCATCCCGTTCGACGAACTCGACGTCCTCGTCGTCGACCAGATGGGGAAGGACATCAGCGGGTCCGGCATGGACACGAACGTGATCGGGCGGCTCGTGTTCGGATTCGACGAACCGGAACCGGAACGGCCCGATATCAAGCGCATCTACGTCCGATCGCTCACCGACCCCTCCCACGGGAACGCGACCGGGCTCGGCTCCGCGGACCTGATCCACGCGGACCTCCTCGCGGAGATGGACATCTCGAAGTCGCTGATCAACTGTATCACGGCCAGCACGCTTCCGGGGACCCGCGTGCCGGCCCCGGTCGAGACGGACCGGGCCGGGCTCGTCGCCTCCCTCTCGACCGTCGGCGTCGTCGCCCGAGGACGCCAGGGTGGCCCGGGTCACCGATACGATGCGGCTCGAAGAGCTGTACGTCTCCGAGGCTCTCGTCGAAGCGGCCCGTGAGCGACCCGACCTGGAGGTCGTAAGGGAGCCCGAACCCGTCGAATTCGTCGACGGCTCGTTCGCCGCGCCCTCGCCGGTGCCCCGGGACCACTGAGCCGCCGACACTGAGTGCCGGTCTTCCGCGGAGCTGTCGCCGGTCCCACGGAACCTGCGACGGAGCGCCGGCCCTACCAGGAGGTGATCTCTACGTCGCGAAGGGGCCGGTCGAGCGGAATCGAGACGTCGCCGCCCGTGTAGTGTGAGATGTAGAACCCGACGATGATCTCCAGCGAGCGCTTTGCCTCCTCGCCCGTAGAGTGGTTCTCCGCCGTCCCATCGAGCAGCGCCTCGACGTGCTGTGCTGCGTTTGCAAAGGAGCGCGTGTAGTCGTCTTCCCAGGTCCAGGCGCCCTCGATACCCGGGAGTGACTCCTCGACGTAGCCGTCGCCGTCGTGGGTCCAGTAGCGCCACTCGCCGTCGTCGTTGTTCATGTACAGCTTCCCCCTCGACCCGATGAAGTTCAGCGTCATCGAGGACTCGTCGCGCGGGGGCGTGCAGTCGATGGTCGTGAACGTGCCGTCGTCCATGACGACGTAGCCGCCGCCGCCCGAGTCGTCGACAGTCTGTCCCGCCTCGAGCGTGTCCACCGCCTGGTTCTCGCCCGTGATGTACCCGCTCACGTCCTCGGCACGGGCGTCCAGCAGATAGACGAGCGTATCGAGGAGGTGCGTCGAGTTCCGGAGCAGTTCCATCCGGAACTGCGTCGACACGGAGTGGACGTCGCCCAGCAGGTCGCCGTCGCGCATGTGCTCCTCGAGGGTCTGCAGTTTGTCGGTGAACCGGAACGAGTGGTTGATGACGAGCTCCGTGCCGTGTTCGTCACACAGATCGATCATGTTCTCGGCGTCGGTCACCGAGGAGGCGATCGGTTTCTCACACCAGATCACGTCGGGGTCGGCCTCGGACCGGACCGTATCGACGACGTGGTCGTGATGGAGGAACGAGGGTGTACAGACGGAGACGACGTCGAGGTCCTCCGCGGAAAGCATCGCGTCGTGGCCGACGTACCGTCGTTCCGGAGGGATGTCCCACGCCTCGCCGAACGTGGCGAGTTTCTCCTCGTCGACGTCGGCGACGGCGACGAGTTCGATGTCGTCGGTGTTGTTGTACCCGCCCGCGTGACTCGAGTCGATCTTCTCTTTCCCGATGGCGTCGTCGTCGTGGAAGCCCAGCACGCCCATGCCCGCGATGCCGCCGGCGCCGATGATGCCTGCTCTGTAGGTCATGCGTGTTCGTGGGTGCTTGCCGATTCTGGACCGCTGGTGCCCGCGCGACCGCGGGGATGGCTCAACTGCGTGCAGTTCGTACCGTCGATCAGTGGGGTCACGGCCGAGAATTATTCGTGACCACGCTTAAATGTATCCGGTCGATCGGACGCGTTCGACGTATCCGGAGTCACTCCTTGCACCGATCTGCCGTCGCATCTCACCTGCGCCGGCCCCCTACGCGACGAACCGGACCGCCCAGAAGATGGCCATCCCGGCGACGATCGTCGCCAGCATGTTCTCGGTCACCCAGGCGACGACGAACGCGCCGACGCCGGCCAGGAGCTGCTCGCTCGCCAGACCGACGGTAGCGGGACCGTCCAGCGCGACGAAGCTCGGGGCGACAAGTGCCGCAAGCACCGCTGCCGGGACGTAGTCCAGTACCGGCTCGAGCCGCGCCAGCAGATCGCCGAGCTGCTCGAACAGGAAGATGAACGACGCGCGCAGTGCGAAGGTAGCCAGGCCGCCGACGACGACGACCATCCAGATGAGCCAGTCGGACGAGGGGGTCACTCGCCGCTCACCCCGTTCAGCACGGCCCCCAGGAGCACGCCGACGACGGCGGCGACAAAGAGGCCGAGGTTCACCGGGAGCCCCGCACCGACGACGGCGACCGCCCCCGCAACGACGGCGACCACCGCGTTCGTCCGCTCTTTCATCTCGGGAACCAGGATTGCGAGGAAGGTGAGCGGGATGATGAACTCGAGGCCCCACCGGTCCGGGACAGTCGCTCCGAGGACGACCCGCGACGGTGCCCGCCTGGAACGCGACCCAGATGGCGGTGCCGAGCCCGAGAAAGTACCACCGCAGCGAGACGGACCCGTCCGTTACTTCGGCCTCCGTAATCGCCAGCGCGTACACGTGGTCGGTGAGGAGATAGGAGAGCACCCCGCGCCAGCGGACCCCGAGGTCACTGAAGTACGGCGCCATCGAGGCGCTGTACATCACGACCCGGAGGTTGATGACGACGACGGTCAGGACGACCACCGCGGCCGGCGCGTGCTGACCGATGAGCTCGATGGCCGCCAGCTGGGAGGTGCCGGCGAACAGCACCACCGACA
Source organism: Haloarcula regularis (assembly GCF_029338315.1). Taxonomy (GTDB): domain Archaea; phylum Halobacteriota; class Halobacteria; order Halobacteriales; family Haloarculaceae; genus Haloarcula; species Haloarcula regularis. The sequence goes on along the minus strand of NZ_CP119794.1, from coordinate 1,957,053 downwards.
TCGCGACCGCCTGCAGCGGGGTTATCCCCACGCTGACTGCGACGACGCCGAAGATCAGCGTAAACGGGAGTATCCCGGGTAACACCGGCGCCATCGTCCGCACCCCGGCGACGAAATCGTCTCGCGCGGTCATTACCTACGCAAAGTGGGACACTATCATAAAACGATTCGCATTCGGGGGACGGGACGCCGCCGCTGCTGCTACGACAAGGGTTAAGTGCGAACGAGGACTCCGCTTAGAAGATGCAATTTGTCAGATACAGTGCCGGCGGAGCCGGCCACTGGGGTGTGCTCGACGACGACGACGTCCACTCACTGGCCGACCACCCGGCCGGGTCGCCGTCGCTACAGGACATCACGAACGACAGCTACCGGGCACACGTCCGGACGCTCGTCGACGAGGGAGCACTGACCACGCTCCCGGTCGCCGACGTTCGCCTGCTCGCCCCCGTCTCCGAGCCGGGGAAGATCGTCTGCGTCGGGATGAACTACCGAGACCACGCCGAGGAACAGGACGAACCCATCCCGGACAAGCCGCTCCTCTTCGGGAAGGCCCCCACCGCCGTGACGAACCCGGGCGCGCCCATCCGCCGCCCGCCGGAGATCGAAGAGGTCGACTTCGAGGTCGAACTGGGCGTCGTCATCGGCCGGGAGGCCCACCGCGTCGACGCCGCTGACGCGGAGTCGTACGTCGCGGGCTACACCGTGGTCGACGACGTGAGCGGTCGGGACGCGCAGTTCGAGGACGGGCAGTTCCTCCGCGGGAAGAGCTTCGACACCTTCGCGCCGATGGGACCGGCGCTCACGAAGGGGGGGCGACTTCGACCCGAACGCCACCGACGTCGCCTGCCGGGTCAACGGCGAGACGATGCAGTCCTCGAACACGTCGGAGTTCATCTTCGACGCCTACGAGCTCGTCGAGTACATCAGCCACGCGATGACGCTCCGCCCCGGCGACGTCATCTCGACGGGCACCCCCGGTGGTGTCGGCATCTTCCGCGAGCCGCCGGAACTGCTCGAAGCGGGCGATACCGTCGAGGTCGAAATCGAGGGGATCGGCACGCTGTCGAACCCGGTCGTCGACGGCGAGTAGTCGTCCGGCGACGGCTGCGACCCGGTGCATTGCTGTTTCAGTTAGCCTGTCCGGCCCCGTCGCTTCTGTCAGGGGACTCGCCATCCAGCGGTGACCGGGGCGTGAACAGAACCGCAGCCCCCGTTCGGGAACCCGATGTGTCTCCCCGGCCGGGTCCATAGAGCTAATACGGACGGGGGCTGATATCCCTGTATGCGTGGGCTTGCCAAGACCAGCCGCGGTCACGCCTCGATGGAGCTGCTCGACCGACCGAAGCCGGACCCGGCCCCCGACGAGGCGCTCGTCGCGGTGGACTACGCCGGCATGTGCGGGAGCGACGCCGGCATCTACGAGTTCGAGTCGGCCTTCGAGCGGATGGAGCTCCCGACCGTCATCGGGCACGAGTACGCCGGACGCGTCGTCGAGGTCGGCGACGCCGTCACGAAATTCGCGGTCGGCGACCGCGTCGTCGAGCGCCCCATCCGTGCCTGTGGTGACTGCTACCAGTGCGATATCGGCGAGGAGAACGTCTGTCAGCGTGCGGCCATCACTGGCGTCGACCACGACGGGGCCTACGAGCCGTATCTCGCCGTCCCGGAGCGGGCGCTGCACCCGGTCCCCGACAACGTCGACCAGCGCCACGCCGCGACGGTCGAACCGACGAGCGTCGGCGCGCGCGCCGTCATCGAGAACTCGCGGGTCCGCGCCGGCGACCGTGTCATGGTCGAGGGACCGGGACCCATCGGCCTCCTCACGGCCCAGATCGCCCGCGCGCAGGGCGGCGACGTCGTCGTCACCGGCGTCGGCCAGGACGCGGACTATCGACTCCCGCTGGCCGAAGACCTCGGGTTCGAGACGATCAACGTCGCCGAAGACGACGCGGAAGAACGGCGGGACGAACTGACGGACGGCGTCGGGTACGATGTCGTCTTCGACACGACCGGTCACCCCTCCGGACTCACCGGGGCCGTCGATGCGGTGCGCAAGGGGGGGCCAGATCGTCCTCGTCGGGCAGACCGGCGAAACCACGATGCCGTACTCGCCGCTCGTGCGCGGGGAGGTCGACGTCCAGTGTTCGTACGCCTCGACGTATCAGGACTTCGAGCACGCCCTCCGGTTGATCGGGCGTGGCGAGGTCGACGCGGCGACGCTCGTCGACGACCGGTTCTCGCTGCTCGACGCCGACGAGGCGTTCGAGGCGTTCCTCGCCGGCGAAACGGTGAAACCGATGTTCGACGTCTCCGAACTCCGGGAGTAGCGGTCGACGGAACCGCGAGAACCCTTCGCCGCGGGAGTCGTGTCGCCGTCTCGCCCGGAGTCGGGATACACTGACGGCCCGGGCGCGGCCGAGTGCCTGCTCGGGAACGTCGAACGCGTCCGCCGTTGAACCGCGACGGACTCCAGTGACTCCCCCGCGAAGCGTCTGCATGGAACACCGATAGAACCAAGCATCGATAGGAATTGGTCTCGTATGTCATGTCACATCTCAGCGGCAAGACTGCCATCGTCACCGGGTCGAGCGCGGGCATCGGGAAGGGAATCGCCGAGCACTTCGCCTCCCAGGGGCGAACGTCGTCGTGAACTCCCGGTCGCAGGAGCGCGCGGAGGCGGCGGCGGCCGAGATAGCCGACGAGACGGACGGCGAGGCCATCCCCGTCGCCGCCGACGTCACCGACGAGGACGCCATGTCGGCGCTCGTCGAGACCACGGTCGAGCGGTTCGGCGCGCTGGACGTCATGGTGAACAACGCCGGCATCACGACTATCGGTCCCGCCGAGACGTTCGACGTCGACGAGTTCCGCCGGATCGTGGACGTCAACCTCACCGGGACCTTCGTCGGGTCGAAGGTCGCCGGCACACAGTTCATCGACCAGGGCGAGGGCGGGGCCATCCTCAATATCTCGTCGCTGATGAGCACGCGCGGGCTCCACCGGCGGGCTCCCTACTGCTCGTCGAAGGCCGGCGTCAACAACCTCACCCGGACGCTCGCCGTCGAGTGGGCCGAACACGACGTTCACGTCAACGCGCTCGCGCCCGGGTACATCTGGACGGAGATCACGGACCAGACACAGGGGTCGGCGGGCTACACCGACGACGACATCCGCGACCGGACGCCGCTGGGTCGCTTTGGCACCGTCGAAGAGATGGCCGAGTGTGCGGAGTTCCTCACGAGCACGCGGAACTTCGTCACCGGCGAGGTCCTCTACGCCGACGGCGGATGGAAGGCCTACGCGTGGGGTGCGGGCGACCAGTAAGCGGGGGATCACCTGATTTGGCTGGCCGTTCGGTGCCGGGTGCGGCGATGTTCGAGTGACGACCTCGACCAGCACTCGCTCGCCGTCGGGGAGATTGGCCGCTCGGAGATTCCGGACGCGGCCGACGCTGAACCCCAGTGTCGTCGAGGCTCTCGTGGTCGAGCGTGCGAGGCTGTTTGACCCGGCGGACGCTCCCGAGACTGGCAACTCTCCGGGTGGTGTCGCCGACGAGCCCTCCGACCACCTGTATTTGTGAATTGGTGACAATGGCCGTTCGGCCTGGGTGAACGCCGAGATACTGGCGTACTCACCTCCACGGAACACGATCATTACGAGGTCTCCGTCATCCCTGATCGACACCGTCACCGCGGCCGCGGCACTGGTCTCGGCGATATTTGCTTCGCGCCGAGCTCGTGCCCGCCAGCCTCACGGGTGGCCGCGGCGACATACAGCGTGGGGTAGACACGGCGAACAGCGGTTCCGGTCTCCTGAACGTGTCCTCTGCATTTGACCAACGAACGACATATATCGGCTCCGTTGTGCACCGTTCAGCGGATCATCCGGGGCTGCGTTCAGTTCTGTTGAATCCTGGGGGAAATAGACTGCACCGTCGTGTCGACGCCGTCAGCCTGCTGAAATCGCCCGACTGCTCCCTTCAGGGCCCCCGTGCGACGGTTGCACTGGGGTCCCCGTCGTCGAAGCCAGGCTGACCTTCTGTGTTTGACCATTGCTTCTGGTCCGCTGTGCGTACGTCCCTGCCGTCGGCCCGGGGATGTGCGGTCTCGGGACCTGCACCGTATCGCCGGTTCCTGTCTGGAACCCAAGGAGGTGCCGGGATGAGACGCGCCGCCGGTCCCACAGAGAAGCTTGCTGCCGTCCGTATCAGTGAGAGCCCGTCCGGACGCTTCTGGCGGAGTTGGACTCACCACACGTCGACTTCCTGCCATCCTGACACTCCGGCGTTCGCTCATAATTATTGGTTCTAGAGCGTTCACCAGGAGTGAACTCGATTTGTGGATCTTTCGGTGCCGGGCATCCCTCGCTCTGGAACCTCTGTATACTATCAGGCGTACACCTGTTATCTTGTGGCGTGTCTGACCGCTCACTCTTGATGGCTGTCGCTGAGAACATCTTCGGCTGGGTGGTCCTGTCGGTGGAACTTCGAACCTAACAGCCGCACACTGGTTATTCTATTCTCCGCTGCCCGGTTCGCATACGGTTCACACGGGTGCCGAGGTCAACGCACGTCAATCGAGATGGATTTCCGAGCTCTCCGTCGACCCCGCCGCATCTATCCCGTCCGAGGCTAGTCAGGTCACCACGACCGTAGACCGGCCGTCCTTACGGGCACGTTCCGGCCTCCCCTGTCCGAGCGCCCTGCTGAGAGACTGTCGTGTCGACCTGTGCAATCCGTCCTGGGCGTCCCGGGGTGGGAGGACCGAGGGCTCTTGCGTTCCCGCAGACAGTCCCGGGACTGACGCGTGCAAGTACTCGAATCCGGCCACGCTGTTTCCCCCGAGGACCCTCTCGGATCGGCAGGATGGGGGGATCCACGGGGTGTCTCGATTCTGTCGACAGGGGGTTCGCCAGAGGGGAACGGTCGCCCTTACACGGTCCCGGGGAACTCCGCGGTGTGGAGCGCTCGGTTAGCGTCGTCGGCCCTGTAGATTCCCTCCGGTCCGGAGCCGCACCGGTACAGCTCACATCCGGCCCGCTCTCGTCAGTTCCCGAGGAGGGAACGCTGTTGGCCCGTGCCGTCAGGGGTAGGCGGCGACACGGGCACATCATCTCGATGGTCCGTCAAACCTGATCGAGTGCAATCCGACCAACTCGTCGACTCCCCCACCAGCAACACCCGGTCCGTGGCTGTCCGCGTTCCACAACGAAGAGCCGGCATCTTTTTATCGGTGGGACGGAACTCTCTCGCATGGCTCAGCAACCGACACTCCCTACATCGGAGTACGAGCGACGAGTGAGCGCCGTTCGCGAGTCGATGGCAGCGAAGGGATACGACCTGTTCGTCGTGTACTCGGACGAGTACCGACTCGGCGACGGGTTCTACCTCTCGAACTTCAAGCCGATCAACGTCCTCGAAGAGGCACATCAGCTCGTCCTCATTCCGATCGACGACGATCCGGTGTTGCTCACGGGGACTCTCAACAGTTACGGGGCGAAGGAGCGATCGTGGATCGACGACGTCCGGTACTTCGAGACCCTCACGGAGACCCTGGAGGACGTCGTCAGCAGATCCGAGGGCGTCTCCAAGGTCGGCCTCGCTGGCGAAAAGCTCCTGCCGGTCCGGTACTACAACCAGATCGACGATGCCCTTTCGGGGCAGGAGCTCGTCCACGACGATGACCTGTTAGCCCGGCTGCGCCAGTACAAGAGCGACGCGGAGATCCGGATGCTGGAGCAGTCCGCCCACGTCGGCGATCAGAGCATCGTCGACGTGGTCGACGCGATGGAGGTCGGCGACAGCGAGGCGGATCTCGCCGCAGTGGGCGAGTACAGTGCCCGTCGACAATCCGCCGAGATCGGATCGGCCTACGTGATCTTCGCGGGTGACAACACCCGTCACCCGACCTGGCGCCCGTCGCCCGACCACTACGTCGAGGCGGGCGATTACGTCATCATCGACGCGTCACCGCAGTACCGGGGCTACGCCGCCGACGTCGCCATCACCGCGATCGCCGGCGAGGACGAACAGAAGGCCGAGACGTACGCGCGGGCGAACCAGCTGACGAACGACTTCATCGAGGAGGATATGTATCCCGGCGTCAGCGCCTCCGGCCTCTACGAACGAATGCTCGAACGGGCCGAAGAGGCGGGCTGGCGCGACGAGTTCGAGCCGTGGGCACAGGGCGTTCGCGCCATCGGCCACGGGGTGGGCGTCGACGTCGTCGAGTGGCCCAACCTCGGTCCGAACACCGACGTGGAACTCGAACCGGGAATGGTCGTCGCGATCAAGTTCGACCTCCACGGCATCCCCGGCGGCGGTCTCAGGGTCGAACGCATGGTACACATCCAGGAAGACGACGTCAGATGCCTGAACTTCACCGACCCCGACGCCATCCCGGCACATACCCGGCAGTACCTCTGACCGGCGTGTAGGCCACCCCGGACGGCCGTCATCATTTTGGCCGTGCGTTCACTGTACGTCAGCGCCGCGACTGTCGAACGGAGTCCCGACTCAGTGGAGCGACCGCTCTCACGCCGGTGGGGCGTCCCACTCCTCGGCGTTGTCCTGCGGGTCGTACCCGATACGGGCCCGCGCGTGTTCGAGGTCGAGCCAGCGTCGGTAGTTGTCGCTCACGCTGTTGAAGATGCCAAACGCCACGTCGTCGTCCGCGAGACAGCACTCCAGCTGGTGGACGAAGTCCCGGCGAGATTGCCACATCGCCTTCATCCGGGCGACCTGCCTGTCGTACTCGTCGCTGCCACGCTCCCAGCGTCCCTCGTCGACGCCCTGCTCGGCGTTGCCGTACGGGTGGTCGTACGCTGCGCTGTTCACCGTCCCGACACGCAGGGCGTAGAGTCGGTTCGGGTAGTCGTAGTTCTCGACGTAGTACCGACCAACGTCCTCCCCGAAGCTCTTGGTCGCGCCGTAGAACGAGTCGGGACGGACCGGGTCGGTGTGATCGACCACGAGGCCGTGGCCCGGATAGTAGATGTCGGGGGCGAATTCCTGCTCGTACATCCCCACGACGTGGTTCGACGAGAGGAAGACGAACGATTCGACCTCGTTCTCGCGCGCCGCTTCGAGCGCGTTGTACGTCCCCAGGATGTTCGGCTCGAACACGTCGCCCCAGTCGCCGGTCGGGTGCGGATACGCCGCCATGTGGATTATCGCATCCTGTCCCGTACTCGCATCGACCAGGGCGTCGGCGTCGGTGATGTCGCCGACGACGGTGTCGTACCCTCCGTACGGATGGTCGTCCGGCCGGTCGGTGCGGTTGAAGTACGTGAAGTCGTACTCCGCGCGGTCGTGCAGGTGGTCGATAAGTGCGGTTCCACACCGGCCGTAGCTGCCGGTCACGAGTACGTCCATATAGGCCTATGTGGGAAACTCGGCTATATAATACCGTGGGTAATCCCGTGCGCGTCTTGAGTTGCCGTCGGTTCCTCTACCGCGATCCTGGCCGTGCCGTCGGGGGTGCGACTCACCCTCCGTGTGCTGTCACAGCGGCCGTCGGTCAGTCGTCGGCGCGGTACGTCTCGACGGTGTCTTCGTCGACCGTGATACCCAGGCCTGGCTCCTGCGGGACGTCGAGAGAGCCACCGGTCGGGTCGAAGGGGGCTTCGAGAATCCCGTCCCGAAGCGGGTTGTCGCTGCGGTCGAACTCGACCAGCATCGGCTCGGGGACGTTGCGTGTGTTGGGATAGTCGGGAACGCTCGCGGCGAACTGCACGGCCGCCGCGAGGCCGACGCCGCTGTTCCAGATGTGGGGTCTGACGCCGACGTTCTCGGCCGACGCCAGCTTCGCGATGGTGCGTGCTTCCGACAGCCCGCCACAGCGGGCGAGGTTGGGCTGGACGACGTCGACGAGGCGGTCGTCGACGAGTCGTTTGAACTCGAAGCGGCCGAAGTGCGCCTCGCCAGCGGCGATTGGGACGTCCACGTGCTGTTTCACTTCACGGTACCCACTCAGGTTCTCCGGCGGGACCGGCTCTTCGATCCACGTGATATCGTACTCCTCGATGGCCTTCGCGGTCCGAATCGCCTGGTCGGGTCGGTAGTTGCCGTTGACGTCGACCATCAGGTGGCCGTCCTCGCCCAGAATACCGCGGGCGGTTCGCACACGCTCGACGTCCTCCTCCAGCGTGGTGCCGATCTTTATCTTCGCCGCGGTGAACCCCGCTTCGACGGCCTCGCGCATCGGCTCCTCGATGGGCCGGTCTTTCTCGGTGAAGTACATGGTCGAGGCGTACGGCGTGAGCGTGGTCCGCTCGGTCCCACCGAGCAGTGTGTGGACGGGTTTCCCGACCGTCTTTCCGATGATGTCCCAGCACGCGAGGTCGATTGCGCTGACCGCGCTCTGGACGAAGGCGCTCCCGCCGAAGTGGTACGGGTCGGCGTACGAGCGCTCGGCCAGTGACTCAACCGCGTAGGGGTCCATCCCCAGCACGTCGTCGCGGAACAGCTCCTCGATGGTCGCGCTCGCGATCGGGCCCGGGGCGAACGCTTCGCCCCAGCCGACGACGCCCGTGTCGGTCTCGAGTCGGAGCAGCGTCGTCGCCCGTTCGTGGCCGAACCCACGAGCGTCACCCAGTCCCTCGCCCGCTGGAAGTGAATACGACAACGGAATCGGCTCGATGCTTGCGATTTCCATACAGACCGATTCACGGCGTGGCCGAAATAGCTTGTGCCGGCTGAACGCCCCTCTCCGGGTCGATTCAGGGACTGTCTCGGTCGGCCTTCCGGCGGCTCATGTTCCGCTCCGTCGGCGGTTCACACAGACGATGGGTTTATGCTATCTCACCGTTACCGTCATAGCATGCAATCGTCTGCCGAGCAGGTACGAACACGTCTCCGTGGCGTCGCTGCCGGCCTGTTGACACCGTTCGACGACGAACTCGAGGTGATGCACGACGAGCTCGGTGAGAACGCTCGGTGTCTCTACGACCAGGGCATCCGGACGTTCCTCGCGACGGCGAACATCAGCGAGTACCACTCCCTCTCGAAGGCAGAACGGGTCGAGGTAACACGGACGAGCGTCGACGCGCTTCCAGATGCGGCCTGTGTCATCGCCGGCGTTGGCGGAAGTACGCCCGAGGCAACCGAGTTGATCGGCGCGTACGACGAGATCGGCGTCGACGCCCTGATGGTGATGCCACCGGCGCATACCTTCGTCCACGAACAGGGGCTCCTCGACTACTATCGAAAACTCGACGCCGCGAGCGAGCGCCCACTCGTCCCATACGTCAAAGGCTTCGACCCATCCGTCGACTTCCTCGGCGACCTCACGCGAATCGATGGGGTCGTCGGTATCAAGTACGCGCTGGAGGACTGCGTCAAACTCGGCTCGGCGGTCGCCGCCGGCACAGACGACGTGGTGTGGGTGAACGGACTCGCCGAACCGTACGCCGTCGCGTTCTGGGGTGAGGGTATCGAGGGCTTCTCTGCGGGGGTCAGCAACTTCCGTCCCGAAGTCGGCCTCGAACTGTTCGCCGCCCTCTCGGCGGGGGACTGGGAACGGGCCCGACGGCTCCGCAACATCTGCCTTCCGTATCAGCGGTTCCGCGACGAGACCGGCGCGAACAACGAACTCGCTGGCGCCATCAGCATCTCCGCAGTGAAGAAAGGACTCGAACTCGCCGGGTTGCACGGCGGCAACGTCCGGGAACCGATCTGTCCGCTCTCGGCGGAAGACGAGACGCGAGCGGAGGCGCTGTACGACCAGCTCGACGACGACATCGACCGACTCATCGGCTGATCGTCCCTCGCCAGCATCTGTGCACACGCTGCGAGAACCACCAGGAAGTGCGCGCTGACTGTGTGCTCCGGTCCCGCGGCTTCTGACTGGACCTACAACGGGTGGGCGTGTCGTGCGCTGTTGTCCGCGGTCTCTCGCTCAGTCGTCCTCGTAGTCGAACTCCGTCCACGCCCCGTCGATGAACGGATACTCGTCGACGACGTCCAGGTTCACCTCCAGGCCGAGTCCCGGGTCGTCAGAAACCGTGAGGATTCCTTCCTCGACCGATGGCTGGCCTTCGAGGAGGTCGAACGCGAGGTCGAACGGATACATCCCCGGGTCACCGTCGACGTGCGGCGTGAGGAGTGGGTCTCGCTCGAACACCGGGTACTCCAGCAGTTCGACCTCCGGTGCGGCCGCGACGAGGTGCGCGTTGGCTACCAGTCCGAGCCACGTTCCGAAGTTGTGCGGCACGAACGTTACGTCCCGGCCCTGGCAGAACTCGACGGCGGTCCAACACCCGGTGAACCCCTCGTGGTGTCTGACGTCGCCCTGCAAAAAGTCGACCGCCCCTGTCCGTCCGAGCGCCACCAGTCCCGCGGGGGACTCCTCGCTCTCCCCGCCGGCCATCGGTGCTCCGGCCTCGGCCAAGGCGACGTAGCCGTCGTGGTCGTCGGGCGCGACCGGTTCTTCGATCCAGTAGGCACCGTGCTCGTCCGCGTGCTCGACGAGTTCACGGACGACGGCATCGCCGTACCCATCGCGAAGCTTCCACCAGGTGTGCACGTCGAGCATGATCTCCATCTCGCCAGTGGCCTCGGTGAGCAACTCCACCGTCCGCCGGTCAGCGTCGGCGCCGATGCCGGGGCGGTACTTGTATCCGATAAAGCCCAGCTCCTCGAGCAGTTTGGCCTGTTCGACGTAGCCCGCCGGTTCCATGTACATCCCCGCGCTGGCGTACAGCGGGAGCTCTGTGGTCGCCTCGGTGTCGTACTCCTCGGCGAGCAGCTCGTAGACGGGGGCACCGAGTTCCTTCCCGCGGATGTCGTGGAGTGCCACGTCGATAGCCGAGACGGCCTCTTTCCGTAGATGTGGTGGCAGTCCAGCCTCGTCGATGCGTGCGTGGGCGTCGGGAATCTCGTCGATACGCTCGCCCTCCAGGGCGTCCGCGACGGGCCCCTCGATCACCTCCGCGAACGTCCCCTGCGAGTCCCCGTCGAAGTATTCTCGCATCGCCGAACTGCTCGCACCGGCCGTCGCGACGCCACGAACCCCGGTTTTCGTCTCGACGACGACCAGCACGACGTCTCGCTTGTGCAGCCGGCGAACCCCACCGTGGAACTGCCGTTCCTGTGTCCGGTCGATTCGTGACGACAACGCGTATCCAGCGACCGCTGCGATGTCCATACGAGTGCAAGCGCGTGCGATTCCTTAAAGTATACTGGGATTCCGAAACCGTGCCGGTCGTGGCCCGACGTAGACAGACATGTCCTTGCGGGACCGTCACGCCACTCTCCCGGGCGAGCGCTCGTCCATCGAACGCTCGGTGCAGTCGGTGAGCGGACCGAACGCGGGTCGCCGGTGGGAGGCTCCTGCCCTGAGGGGTTACGAGAACTTCGTGTTGAGTTCGATGACGTTGGCCGCGCGTTTGACGTGTTCTGCGAGCTCTGTGTGGAGCCGCTCGTCGGTGAACCGGCTCGTCGGCCCCGAGATGCTGATGGCGCCCAGGACCGTCTCGCCGTTTTTCACTGGCGCAGCGACGCACCGTAACCCCTCGATGTTCTCCTCGTCGTCGATGCCGTACCCGCGTTCGATCGTGGTCTCGAGTTCCTCGTAGAGCGCGTCGGGGCTGGTGATGGTGTGTGGGGTGTGCGGTTCGAAACGACAGGACTCGATGATCTGTTCCTGTCGCTCCGGCGGGAGGTGTGCGAGAATCGTCTTTCCCAGGGACGTCGAGTACATCGGTTGCTGGGTCCCGATTCGCGACTTCGTCTCGACCGATTGCGAGCCCCTCGCCTTGCAGAGGTAGTAGACCTCCCCGTACTCCTCGATCCCGAAGTGCGCGATCTCGCCGGTCTCGGTCGCCAGCTTGTCGACCTCCCGTTCGATCACGTCGTAGTTGCCCACCTGTTCGCGAACGCGTGTCGCCATGTCGATGATGCGGAGACTGAGCCGGTACCCGTCCCCCTCTCGAACGAGAACCCGTCGCTTCTCGAGCGTCCGGAGGTGACTGTGGACCGTACTCTTCGAGTGTCCGAGGTCGTTCGCGATCTCCGTGACCCCGATTCGGCCCCGTTCCTGTAGTAACTCGATGATGTTGAGTGCGATCTCGACCGAGCGAATCGTTCGCCCAGTGCGTTCGTCCCCTCCGCCGGTCGTGCGTGACATAGTGAGGCCAATGCGCTGCGCTTACAAATCGTTGTTCCCGTAGGGGGAACCTCCCGAGTACTCATGCCGACGCTCCTCGGGCCCGGGTGCTCCGGCGTCAGAATACACCCGAACTGGTCCACTCGGAGACCAAACGGCGCTTGTTCCTCCTTCAGACCGGCTACCGAGACTCCTCGTCCTACGTGGTCGTGGATCGTGATGGCAGCCTCCGGTCTCGATCCGAGGATTCCACCCGCTGGGGGTGGCCGACAACAGAGCGTCACGGGCTTGCGATCTCTGGTTCGGTTGCTCCGGACCGCCACTGTGTGCCGACGTGGTCGGGCCTCGAATTCGATAGAGTATCGATGTATGTCCAAAATCAAAACCTAAATAGAGCACTACTATCTCACTGTCTCGGTTAACAGGCACACTTTTATCAAAACAGTTCCAAAAATGTCTTAGATGGAGTATTATATGTGCACATTAGAGTTTATTATACTGTTTTGTCGGATTATATCACCATGCAGACGGGGAATGTTTCCTATATTGGCATTCTGTGACTGTTTTGCCTGTATTGTGGGTACAGCTCTCCCTTCCTCTGCGTACCCTCGTGAAGGGACTCCCCTCTCCAACCTGAACTCGTCTGTGCGGGGCCGTCGGCTGCTCGGGGCCATCGGGTCCACGGTGCTCGACCAGTAGGCACGACGCTGCTCCACAGTCAGGTGCGATGTGCCCACCGAGGCCCCCGCTACACCGTCCAGCCGAAAGTAATCATTAAACCGCGCGCCGACCGACCGTTCGAACATGCAACGACGAGCCGCCGCGGCATACTTCGTGTTCTTCCTCGTCGTCAGTGTCGCAGCCTACGCGTACATTGGCGTCGCGGAGAGTCAGCGGCCGGAGGTGAACCTCGACGAGACCGCCGAACTGACCAACGAGAGTACGTTCAGCGTCGACGGGACGACCTACACGGCATCGAACATCCACCTGGCGTCCGGCGGTGGTGGACACGGTGGCGGCGGGTCGATGGTCGCCGAACTGGCCTGGACGAACGAGTCCGCCAGATTCACCCAGACGGTAGAGCACAACACGACGACCACGTACCAGAACGAGACGTACCTGGCGCTGACTGACAACGAGACCAGCACGCTCACCCTGCGCCAGCAGTTCAACGTCTCCCAGCTGCTCCGCGAGGACCCGGCAGTCCGGAACTCGCTGGCGACCCAGAACGGGACCCAGTACGTCGTCTACCGCGAGAACGAGACGCTCCGCCCGCTCGAGCAGTGGCTCCCCGAGCCCGAGACCCTGGCGTTCTCGCCCGGCGACACGTACGAACTCACCACCGACAGCGGCACCCAACAGGCGACCGTCGCCGCCGTCTCCGGGAGCGGGGCGACCCTCGAGTGGACCGGCGCCGAGGAACAGACGCGCGAACTCAGCGAGGGCGGCAACGTCACGCTGAGCGGGCAGCAGTACTTCGCTCACTTCCCGGACCACAGCACGGTCCAGGTCGTCAGCATCGACGAGTATCCGGAGTACCAGACGGCACTCGAGCGCCAGGACTACTTCCACGAACGCAAGAACGGTCTCTGGGGCGTCTCTATCCTGAGCGGCATCGCCGCCGTGTTGCTCCTCGGGATGGCCTACATGCCGACCCGCGGCTGAGAACTCGCCGGTTCGACTGCCGCTGTACTCCCGATTTTCGACCCCGGCGGCGCGCTTACTCCCGACCCGTCCAGCTGACGTAGGCGAGGCCGAGTCCGACGACGGCCATCAGGACCGCCCCGACGACCTGGACCACTGCCGAGGCCACACTGGCGTGGGTGGCCCACGGCGCGCCCGCGATGGTCCCCAGAGCCGCCAGGACCAGGAAGGCCCCGACGCCGACGCCGAGCGGTTCGAGCGTGTCCGTGACGTACTCCGAGCGGAGGTTCATACCGACCCTGTACACCGACGCGGTGGTAAATGGTCCGGTCTCCAGTGGCGGCTTCGCTTCGCACGTCCGTTCGCGGTGTCACCGCTCAGGAGTTCGAGACGCTCCCGTCGGTCACGTCTCGTCTTTGTCGCAGAAGCGGGCCGGGAGGGAGTTGAACCGGAGGAAGACGGTCGGCCTCCCGCTGGTCGGCCGCTGCGACTTCCAGGGTTCAACGCCCTCCGTGGCGTTGTCACTGCTCACTGTCGTTCGCAGGACAACGGGCCGGGAGGGAGTTGAACCCCCGACCATCTGGTTAAAAGCCAGACGCTCTGCCTAACTGAGTACCGGCCCACGATACTCGCTGGGTGGACAGACGGCTAAGGCCTTACGATCCGTCGCCGAGCGTCGATTCGAGGGACTCGGTGATGACGGCACTCGGGTCGGTGGCGTCCAGGGCCGCCTCGCGGCGGAGTTTGCAGTAGGCGTCGCGGTCGATGCTGACGGTGAGCTCGCCCAGCGTGTACCCTTCCTCGGCGAGGGCGGCCTCGACCGACGCGCCGTCGTTGATCCTGCTTGCGACCGCGCGGATCTGGCGGACCGTCAGGTCGTGATCGAGGGCGGCCCACGCGAGCAGGAGGCGGGCCTCCCCGGAGACGCGGGCGATGTGTTTCGCGGCCGTCGGAGCGATCTCGCCTTTCGCGACGTGGACGCGGATCGAGCGCGGCAGGTCGTGGACCCGGGACCACTTGCGGATAAAGGAGACGGTGGCGTCGCCGCCGGCGCGGGCGGCGGCGTCCTTGTAGGACCCCTCGCCACGGACCAGCGCCGCACACGCCGCGGCGCCCCGGAGCATGTAGACGTTGTCGTCGGCACCGGCGGTGTTCTCGGAGAACCGGCGCACCGTCTCGGCCGCGAGCGCGAGGCTCTCGGGGTCGTCCGGGTCGAACTCGACGGCCTCCTTGGCCCGCTGGCCGGTGAGCGCCGGGTCGCCGCGGATGACCGGCTTCCCGACCGGGGACTTCCGGTCGGTCGACGGTGCGTGGTCGTCTGGCATCAGTAGGCCGTTGGCGGCGGACTCATAAAAGCATCCCGTCAGTCGTCGTCGGCGGGACGGTCACGCTCCTCGCTCAGGTGCTCCCAGATCTCGGTACAGCCACAGCCGTCCTCGACGTCCTCGAGGTGGTCGGTCGCGGGCGCTTCGGCTTCGGCGTCGGTCTCGGCGTCGGTTTCGTCGTGGGTCTGGTGTGCCTTCGTCATCGTTGCTCTCTCGGTCGGGCGCGGTCCGGCCCGTTCGTACCCCTTCATATCACTCCGTCCCCCTTAACGGCGCTCTCCCCTGCAACAACGACCAGCACTGCGGCTTACAGGCAACAGACTCCGCTATCTTGTGCACGCCGCTTTCCGTGGCAGCGGGTGACACGCACCGTCGGACGGGAGCGCGACGACCCGGACTCCGGTGAAACTTGCGACCGGCGACGGGCTAAGGTACGCCGGCGACCTAATGAGATGTAATGACGACCGACGTTCACCAGCTCGACGACGGCGCCTGGATCTCGGTGAACGACGCCCGCGAAGTGAACGTCTCGGACCTGTGGTTGCTGGCACGGAGCGACTTCTGTGGGTGTGAGACGACCGATTTCCTCGCCGAGGGGTTCGTCGAGGTCGGCGTCGACCACCCGGACATCCAGGCGCGTATCGCCGGCCAGTGTATCGCTTGCGGTGCCAGTGGCGTCACGGACTGGCTGACCGTCGGCCGCGTCGTAGACCCGGATGTGGGGGAGTTCTACGGTGTGGTCCCCGAGAGCGTCCATTTCCCGGCGAAGCGCACCCGCCTGGCCCGTCCCGAGGAGTAAGCAACATTTTCCGTTTTCCGGCAGTGGGGGAGACGGTTGACGGCAAAGTGTACCGTATAAGGCCGGCTCTCTAGAGGTTGGCGTACGACTAACGATGCCGAGCAAGGTAGAGAACTGGAAGGACGAAGTCTACGGAAACGAGATTCGCGACCACCTCATGGAGTTCGCCGAGCAGGGCTGGGAGGCCATCCCGGACGACGAGCAGGACGCCTGGTTCGAGCGGTTCAAGTGGTGGGGGCTGTACCACCAGCGTTCGGGCCAGGAGTCGTACTTCATGATGCGCATCGGGACGCCAAACGGCGTCATCGAACCGGGCCAGCTCGAGGTCATCGGCGAGGTCGCCAAAGAGTACGCGCAGGGGCCCGCCGAGAACCCCGAGTTCGGCGACGCCTACTGTGACTGGACCACGCGCCAGTCGATCCAGCTGCACTGGATCAAACTCGAGGATATCCCCGAGATCTTCGAGCGACTGGAGTCGGTCGGCCTCTCGACCCAGCAGGCCTGTGGCGACTCCTGGCGCAACATCGTCGGCTGTCCCGTCGCCGGCAAGGACAAGCACGAACACGTCGACGCCTGGCCGGTCGCCCAGGAGCTCAACGAGACGTTCAAGGGCAACGACGACTACGCGAACCTCCCCCGGAAGTGGAAGGTCGCCATCACCGGCTGTGACGAGGGCTGTGGCCAGGGCGACATCAACGATCTGGCCTTCGAGCCCGCCGAGAAGGGCGGCGAACTCGGCTTCAACGTCCGCGTCGGCGGCGGCCTCTCCCGGAAGGAACCGCGACTGGCTCGCTCGCTGGACGTCTGGGTGCCTCCGGAGCAGGCCGCCGACGTCGCCCACGGCATGTCCGCGCTCTTCCGCGAGTACGGCGACCGCGAGGACCGCTTCAACGCCCGCATCAAGTTCCTCGTCGACGAGTGGGGCACCGAGAAGATGCGCTCGGTCCTCCAGGAGGAGTTCGTCGACTTCGAGCTGCCCACCGCCGGCGAGGACATGCGCGACCAGTACACCTACAACACCGGGACGCAGGCCGGCCACAACGATCACGTCGGCGTCACCGAACAGCCCGACGGCAACTACTACGTCGGGTTGAACGTCCTGGTCGGCCGGATGGGTGCCGACGACACGCTGGAACTGGCCGAACTCGCCGACGAGTACGGCTCCGGCGAGGTCCGCCTGACTCAGCGCCAGAACGTCATCGTCACGGACATCGCCGAGGAAGACCTCGACGAGTTCCTCGCAGAGCCGCTGCTCGAGGACTACTCACCCGACCCCTCGCCGTTCATGCGCGGCTCGATCGCCTGTACGGGCACGGAGTTCTGTTCGCTCTCCATCGTGGAGACGAAGAACCGTCAGGTCCGCTACGCCCGCTGGCTGCGCGACAACGTCGACCTGCCTGCCGACCACGACGAGTTCCACATCCACCTCTCGGGCTGTACCGCCTCCTGCGCCCAGCCCCAGATCGCCGACGTCTCCCTGCGCGGGATGAAGACCCGCAAGGACGGCGAACCCGTCGAGGCGCTGGACATCGGCCTGGGCGGCGGCCTGGGCGACGATCCGCGCTTCGCCGACTGGGTGGCGATGCGCGTGCCCGCCGACGAGGTACCCGGTGCGATCAAGAACCTCGTCGAGAACTTCAAAGAGCTGCGGGAGGAGCGCGCTGTCCCGGAGGGACAGCGAGGGCGAGACGGCGAAGCCGTCGAGCGAGAGACCTTCCGGGACTTCGTCGAGGCCCGCGACGAGGAGACGCTCGCGGACCTGGTCGAACCCGAGGAGACGGACTACGAGGACCCGTACATGCACAACACGAAGATGACGTGGTACCCCTACGCCGAGGACGACGACATGGGGGCCTCGCCCGCGCCCACCGACGGCCAGGGCCAGCCGCTCGCCTCCGACGACTGAGCCTGCCGGACGCTCGCCGACGGGCGTCGCGGCGACTTTCGAGTGCGGTTGCCCGGCGCAACGGGAGCCGGACGGCTGACGCGCGTCTGACGCGATTTTATGTACAGTTGAACATAAGGTGTGACTGTCATGTCTTCACAGGTGGGGACCAAAGCGGGAGTCACGAGCAGAGACGAACGACGGGGCCGTCGACGAGGCGAGTCGCAGGGTCGTCGAATCGGTGGCGGACGCGGCGGGGACGGCCCCGACGGCGCTCCCGAGTCTGACCGACGTGATCGACCCGGACGCGCTCGACGCCCTCTTCGCGGGCGACCGGACGAACGGCCGGGTGACGTTCCGCTATGCCGGTTTCCGGGTGACCGTCGACGCCGACCGCCGGGTCTCCGTGGTCGAGCCCATCGAGTGACCCGACCGGGACGCGCCTGTCCTGTCGAGCCATCACAAGACACTCCGGTGTCGCGCTCCGACCGCCAGCTATGCGTCACGTGCCCTCCCCGAACGCCGACGCCCGGGCGCTCCGCCCGCTGCTCGCCGTCCTCCTGGGTTCCCTCCTCGTGGTCGCTCTGTTCTTCTTTGCCACTGGCGGGACCTCCCCGTCGGATCAGCCTGTGTCGGTCACTGTGACCGCCGCCCCCGTCGACAGCGTCCCGGCCGACGCGACGGTCCACCGCCACGACGACTTCGAGTTCGTCTCGCCGGTCCACCGGGCCGTGACGAAGGCCGACGCCGCCGGTTCCCCGGTCACGACGACCGCCACCGTCGAGGACCCCTCGGTGGTCCGGCTCCCCGACGACGCCGACCGGACCCGGTACTACGCCGCAGCGACCTGCAACTGACCCCCGCAGACGCGCTCTTTCGGGTCACCGTCGAGACGACGACGTGACCGAACGACTACCGTGGCCGCGCCGGCGTCTCGTCGCCGGCGACGGGGACAGGCAGGCCCACAACCAGCATCCGGCGGCGACGCCGCCGGTTCCCCGGTCGCGAGCGCAGCGAGCGACCGGCCTTTTTGATCCAGATTTTTGCGCGGGGGGTGAGCGCTCGCCGACGGCGAGCGCGATGCCCCCGTGGAAAAAGGTGGGTGGGCAAGCCTTATCGGCGCCAGTCGTCTACTCGCCACTGGCAGAGGGAGGCCGGCTCCCGTGCCGCGAGGCATGAGGAAAGTCCCCCCACCCGTCGAACAGGTGACCGGGCGCAAGTCCGGGGCGGGAGACCGTCGGCGATGGAACAGCAACGACACGTCGTCGCGGGACCGATGAGGTGCGCGAACCCCGACCGAGGCTTCCGTGGGCCGCTTTGCGCCCCACGCTGCCGAAGGAAGGGGGAGTTAACCCACCGAGGATCAACGTTGGCCGCCTGACGGCGCCCAACGCCCCCGACGGACCGATGGAACGGCGAATCCTCTCCGGTGCAAGGCCGCGTCGACAGGTAGTTCGACACCGCGCGAGAGCGCTCGGACGTGGCCGCTGAGCCGAATGCCGGCCCGAACAGAAGGGGGCTTACTCCCCTCAGCCGCGACGCGTCGAGTGCCGACGCCGCTGCCCCGCGAGCGTGACAGTCGCGCTAACGATGGTTACAAGCACGGTCCGCCCGCAGTGACGGGTATGGACACAGCGGCTCTCATCGACGACGTCACGGACGACAAACAGACCGAGCTCTCGCGGCTCGGCTCCTCGAAGACGCTCTACGCCGACACGCGCGGCGAGATGGACGAAGCCACTGTCTTCGCCGCCGCGGCCGCCCGCGAGGCCGCCGCCAGCGAGACGTTCGCGGCCTGGGCCGACGACGAGCCCGACGACACAGCGGCGGCCCTGTTTGCCGACGCGGCCGAGGCCGCCGAGAACCGCCTGGTGAGTCTCGACGCCGACCCCGCCGACTGGACGCCGGCGATGCACGACACGCTCGACGACATCGACGGGACCGTCGCCCGCCTGGGCGGCCTGCTCGCCTGGACGCTCGTCGACAAGAAGATCAAAGAACAGCTTACCGGCTTCTTCACCGGCCAGGCCGACCCCCAGACCGCGAGCACGTTCCGCAGCGCCGGGAGCGACGTCGTCGACCTGCGCGAGGAGACCAGCGACCTGCTCGATACCGTCTGTGAAGGCGAGGACGACTGGGAGCGCGCCCGCGACGCCGCGATCGCCGTCGTCGAGGCGGCCTACGATGAGTTCTTCGAGACGCTGGAGAACCTAGGGGTCAACCCCAAGCCGATCTGTTAAGCCCCTCGTTACTATCGCGCCGGCGCCCGTTAGCTCGGGCATGCCGAAACATCACTACCGGTGTCACATCTGTGGACGCGACTTCGACCGGTTCGAACCGTGGCGCAACCACGTCGAGACCCGCCACGCCGACGGCAACCAGAAGTGGTGGCTCGTCGTCGAGGACCCCAGTGACCTCCCGTTCGAGGCTCAGGAACCCTGACGCGGCGGGGACTCTCTCACTTGTTTCAGCTCTCGCTCAGTGGGCCGCAAGACTCTCCGCTGCGCTAGTTCGAGGTCCATTCGCGTCGCCCGGTGCTCCGCGGGTCGCGGTGCTCCCCGCGTCGCATGTCGAGGCCCACTCGCTTCGCTCGTGTGCCTCGCTAGCCTCCACGGCTCCCGCTGATCGCCGCTCCGGTTCGAGAGTCTTCGCTCCGCTCAGACGGCGGTGTTTAGTTAAGGGATTCAGATCGTGAACAGCCAGAAAGCCCCGTGCTATCGGCTCCCGCGACTCGCTGCGCTCCGGTAGGTGCTTGTGATCTGAAGATCGCCAGCGGCGATTTTCAGCATCTCGAAAGACGCGTCGCGTCTTTCGGTGACGTCGTCGGGGTTCGCCGATAGCACGGCCTCTGCTCACGGGCACTGCGTGCCCGTTCGCACGGCCCGAGGGACCGCCGGTCCCTCGCTGCCTTTCAGCCCCACCCGAAGCCGGATGGCCAGCCGGCATGGGTGGGGCTTTCTGGCTCTACAACCCGAATACCGCTTCACTAAACACTACCGCTCAGACTCTCGCTAGCCTCAAGTTCATCCAGCCCTACCCTCGGGTAATGACCGACGCCGGTAGCCCCCTCTCCATCGACCGCCCGGACGCAGACAGCGAGTTCCGGGTCGACGCCCCGTTCGACCCCGCTGGCGACCAGCCCGAGGCAATCGAGCAACTGGCCGCGGGGTATCGCGACGGGATGGACAAACAGACCCTGCTGGGCGTGACGGGGTCGGGCAAGACCAACACCGTCTCTTGGGTAGTTGAAGAATTACAGACACCGACGTTGGTTATTGCTCACAACAAAACCTTAGCGGCCCAACTCTATGAGGAATTTCGGAATCTATTCCCGGATAATGCAGTAGAATATTTTGTATCCTACTACGACTACTACCAGCCCGAGGCCTACGTCGAGCAGACGGACACCTTCATCGACAAGGACGCCTCGATCAACGACGAGATCGACCGCCTGCGCCACTCCGCGACGCGCTCGCTGCTGACGCGGGACGACGTCATCGTCGTCGCTTCCGTCTCGGCCATCTACGGCCTCGGTGACCCGCGAAACTACGTCGACATGTCCCTCTCGCTCGAGGTCGGACAGGAGATCGACCGTGACGACCTGCTGGGCCGACTCGTCGACCTCAACTACGAGCGCAACGACGTGGACTTCACGCAGGGCACCTTCCGCGTGCGGGGCGACACGCTCGAGATCTACCCCATGTACGGTCGCTACGCGCTGCGCGTGGAGTTCTGGGGCGACGAGATCGACCGGATGCTCAAGGTCGACCCCCTGGAGGGGACGGTCGTCCGGGAGGAACCCGCGGCGCTGGTCCACCCCGCGGAGCACTACTCCATCCCCGAACAGCGCCTCGAACGCGCTATCGACGAGATCGAGGAACTGCTCGAACAGCGCATCCGGTACTTCGAGCGCAAGGGGAACGCCGTCGCCGCCCAGCGCATCGAGGAGCGGACCCGCTTCGACATCGAGATGATGCAGGAGACGGGCTACTGCTCGGGCATCGAGAACTACTCGGTCCACCTCTCGGACCGCGAGACCGGCGAAGCGCCCTACACGCTGCTCGATTACTTCCCCGAGGACTTCCTCACCGTCGTCGACGAGTCCCACCAGACCCTGCCCCAGATCCGCGGGCAGTTCGCCGGCGACAAGTCCCGCAAGGAGAGCCTCGTCGAGAACGGCTTCCGCCTCCCGACGGCGTTCGACAACCGGCCGCTGACCTTCGAGGAGTTCGAAGAAAAGACCGACCGCACGTTGTACGTCTCTGCGACGCCGGGCGACTACGAGCGCGAGCACAGCGGCCAGATCGTCGAGCAGATCGTCCGACCGACCCACCTCGTGGACCCCACCGTCGAGGTCTCGTCGGCGACGGGGCAGGTCGACGACCTCATGGCTCGCATCGACGAGCGCATCGAGCGCGACGAGCGGACGCTGGTGACGACGCTCACCAAGCGGATGGCCGAAGACCTGACGGAGTACCTGGAGGAGGCGGGTATCGACGTCGCCTACATGCACGACGAGACCGACACGCTGGAGCGCCACGAACTCATCCGGTCGCTCCGCCTGGGCGAGATCGACGTGCTGGTGGGCATCAACCTCCTCCGCGAGGGCCTGGACATCCCCGAGGTGTCGCTCGTCGCGATTCTGGACGCCGACCAGCAGGGATTCCTCCGGTCGGAGACGACGCTCGTCCAGACGATGGGGCGGGCGGCCCGGAACGTCAACGGCGAGGTCGTCCTGTACGCCGACGAGCGCAGCGACGCGATGAACGCGGCCATCGAGGAGACCCAGCGCCGCCGGCGCATCCAGCAACAGTTCAACGAGGAACACGGGCACGAACCGACGACCATCGAGAAGGCCGTCGGCGAGACCAACCTCCCCGGGAGCAAGACCGACACCGGCGGCGTCGCCGGCGAGGGCGCGGCCGACGCGGACGAGGCCGCCCGGATGGTGGCTGACCTGGAGGAACGGATGCAGGAGGCTGCCAGCAACCTGGAGTTCGAACTCGCCGCGGACATCCGCGACCGCATCCGCGAACTCCGCGAGGAGTTCGATCTCGACGGCGGCGACGAGGACGGCGGCGTTCCCGCGCCCCGCTCGGAGTTCTGAGCGCGACGGCCACGGACCCCGTCCTTTATCAGTCGCCTTCGCGTCTCGCCGCTATGCCGATCACTGCCGGTGACACAGTCACCATCGAGTACGTCGGTCGCCACGACGACGGGACCGTCTTCGACACCTCCCGCGAGTCGGTCGCCGAGGAGGCGGGCCTTGAGACGGCCCGCGAGTTCAGTCCGCTCACGGTCGAGGTCGGGTCCGGCCAGGTCATCGAGGGCCTGGACGATGCCCTCGAAGGAATGGTTGAGGGCGACACCGATACCGTCACCATCCCGCCCGAAGCGGGGTACGGCGAGCGAAGCGAAGATCGGGTCGTCGAGTACGACGCCGACGATTTCGCCGCGATGGTCGAGGGCCACACGCCCCGGGAGGGCATGCAGATCCAGACCGAACAGGGCCTCCCGGGCACTGTCTCTCACGTCGACGACGAGGTCGTTCGTGTCGACTTCAACCACGACCTGGCCGGCGAGACGCTGACCTTCGAGGTCGAGATCCTCGCCGTCGAGTGACGGCCACGGGCCCGAAATTTATCTCCGCTCGCCGAGTTACTCCGGTATGACCGTCTACGAGACCGACGTCCCCGGCGTCGGCAAGAAGTTCGAGGTCGACTTAGACGGCGGGGAGCGCCTCGTCCTGGTGTTGCACCACGACGGCAAACGCGAGTTCTTCCACAAGTCCGACCCCGACGCGGACGCCGAGCGACTCTTCACGCTCTCGGGCCAGCGCGCCCGCGAGGTCGGTGCCATCATCCAGGGAGCGTACTTCCAGCCCGTGGAGCTGAGCGACGTCGACGTCCCGCTTGGCGACGCCATCATCGAGTGGGTCGACGTCGAGACGGGGTGTGGCCTGGACGGCCAGACGCTCGCCGACGCCAACCTGCGCAAGCGGACGGGAGCCTCCGTCATCGCCATCCAGCGCGGGGGCGAGACGATTCCCAACCCCGATCCCGACGACTCGTTCCACGCGGGCGATATCCTCGTCGCGCTGGGGACCCGCGAGGAACTCGACGCCCTGGAAGCGCTGGTCGAAGCGGACGGCGACTGATGGCCGAGCTGCTGCTGGAGGTCGGCATCGCGCTGACCGGTATCGCCGTCGCCGGGGCGGCCGCGACGCGTGGCACCCTCTCGGTCATCCCGGCTTACATCGTCGTCGGCATCGTCCTCGGCCCGAACGAACCGACGTCGGTGCTCGGCGTCCCGGTTGCCCTCGTGGGTGACAGAGAGTTCATCGACGTCCTGGCCGAACTGGGCGTGGTCTTCCTCCTCTTCTTCCTCGGCCTGGAGTTCAGCGTCAACCAGCTCCTCGAGGACCGCAAGCGCATCACCACCGTCGGAAGCCTCGACTTCGTCGTCAACTTCGGCGTCGGCGCGGCCATCGGCCTGGCGCTCGGGTGGACCGTCGTCGAGACGCTCTTCCTGGCCGGCATCGTCTATATCTCCTCGAGCGCCGTCGTCACCAAGTCGCTCATCGAGGAGGGCTGGATCGCCAACGACGAGTCCAGCCCAATCCTGGGGACGCTCGTCTTCGAGGACATCCTCATCGCGGTCTACCTGGCCCTGCTCGCGGCCATCACCGGTGGCGGCGGCCTCCGCGAGGGACTGGTCTCGGTCGGGACGGCGTTTCTCTTCCTGGGCGGCCTCGCGGCCGTCGCCTGGTACGGCGCGGGCTGGCTCGACCGGGTCTTCGACACCACGTCCGACGAGCTGTTTGTCCTGCGCATTGTCGGCCTCACGACGCTCGTGGCCGGTGCGGCGCTCGCACTCGGGGTCAGCGAGGCCGTCGCCGCGTTCTTCCTCGGGACGGGCCTGAGCCAGACCAGTCACGTCGAGCGCATCGAACACGTCGTCACGCCCGCGCGTGACATCTTCGCAGCGGTGTTCTTCTTCAGCATCGGGCTGACGACGGACGTGACCCTCGTGGCCGGCGTCGCCGGCATCGTCGCCGTCGCGGTCGTCTTCACGACGCTCGCGAAGTTCACCAGCGGCTCGCTCTCGGGACGGGTCTACGACCTCTCGACCCGGCGCTCGCTGCGGGTCGGTCTCGGTCTCGTCCCCCGGGGAGAGTTTTCGCTCGTCCTTGCGACGCTCGCCGCCAGCATCGGGACCGGCCGGCTCGGGACGGTCATCCCCGCGTTCACCGTCGGCTACGTACTCGTGATGAGCATCCTCGGCTCGGTGCTCATCCAGCGGGCCGATAGCATCACCGACACGCTGCTCGCCCGGACGGCGAGCACCGAGTGAGGCGGCCCGCGACTTTCCTCGCCCGAGTCGGCAGCACACCACCAGGTAGCCAGTTCTCACCCGCGCTCCCGACCAAGAGCATCCGGTGGCGCCGCCGAGAATCCGGTGACGGCCGGTCCAGACCGGCTGTGCCGGACTGCACTCGTCGACTGCTCGATGCGAGGCTGGACACATCCGACCACAATCAGTTGCCGTTCCGTTGCCTTTCTACTGTGGTCGGGGTCGGCTTCCGAATCTCGATTTGATATAGCGAAATAGAATATACTACGGTGGACTCCCCTCACACAGGTTCGCCGCCGAAACGGCCCGACAACTCCAGTATCGCCCAAAACGCTTCGGTGTCGCGTGCCCAAGCTCGGCCATGGACTCCGACGCGACCGTCACGGTCGACGGCGACCGCATCCACTACCTCGCTGCCGGCGACGGCCCCCCGGTCGTCCTCTTGCACGGCGGCATCATCGACGCGGCCGACGTCACCTGGCCGCCGGTCGTCGACAGACTCGCGTCCGACCACACCGTTGTCGTTCCGGACCTGCTCGGCTACGGCGAGAGCGACCTGCCGCCGGGGCCCTACTCGGTCCAGCGCCACGCGGACGTCGTCGCCGGCTTCCTGGCGGAACTTGACCTGGCTCCCGCGACGTTGGTCGGCCACTCGTTGGGCGGCGGGGTCGCCATCCAGGTTGCGCTCGACCGGCCGGACGCGGTGACCGGACTGGTCCCCGTCGACGCCTACGGGCTGGGTGCCACGCTTCCGAACGGCCGGCTCTCGTACCTGCTCGCTCGCGTGCAGGTCCTCAACGAGATCGCCGTCGCCCTCTTCCGGCGGAGCTGCGGCCTCACGCGGGCCAGCCTGGGCGGTATCGTCCACGACCTCGAGGCCTCCCCGCCGCTGCCGTCGACGCCGTCTTCGAAGAGGTGCAGCGACCGGCCGCGGGCGCGGCGTTCCGGCGGTTCCGGACCGCCGAGATCACCACCGAGGGCTACCGGACGACCTTCCGGGACCGATTCGACGCTGTCTCGGTGCCCGCCCACTTCGTCCACGGGGCCGAGGACCAGCTGTTCCCGGTCTCGTGGGCCGAGCGGGCCGCCGACCGGGTTCCCGACGCGACGCTGACCGTCTTAGACGACTGTGGCCACTGGGCGCCACGGGAACGGCCCGGGCGCGTCGCAGCACAGATTCGAACGGCTGTCGAGGGCTGAGGGTGCGGATTCGACGGAACAGAGCGGTTTTTACCGTTCAAGGGACCGTCCAGCAGTTCTGGGAATAAACCTCTAACCGCTATATCGAATGCCTCACTGCCGTCTGGACCCCGGCTCTCGGGGATGGAGCGAGACAGCATCGTTTTCCCCGGGACGGCCGAATCAGGGGGTATGCCCGCCGTTCCGCCCCACTGCCGACTTGACGTGTCACTTCCGGACGCCGCTGGCGACTACTTCGCCCCCGAGCACGCGTCGCTGACGGCGTACCTCGACCTGGTCCCGGCGTCGCTGGACCCGGACGCGGGCGATGCAGCCTTCGGACCGGTCTTCCCACTGCCGTGGTTCTACGTCGCCGACCTGACCGGGTGGCACGGGAGTGCGCTGGCCCGGCTGCTGGCCGCCGAGGTCGGCGGTCCGTGCTACCAGCTGTCGACGAGCGCCCGCGATTCGGTGCCGACGCTCTGGACGATACTCGAAGCGAGTGCCAGCGGACCGGTCGTCGTGTACGTCGAACTCCGGGGGGGAGACCGGTCCGGTCCCGCCGACGCTCAGAGAGGCCGTCGCCCGGGGCTACGAACGGCCCGCGACCGACGACCGGAGCGCCATCTCTGGCGACCCCGCCCACGCTGTCGTCGTCTTCACTGACACCAGCCCGTCGAAGCGCCTGGACGTGCCACTCCCGGATTCGACCACGCCGCTCGCCGGCGCCGTCCTCTCGTATGCCCCCCGTCGCGGCATGCTCCCGGAACTGCCCGACGGGACGACCTATCTCGACGATCCGCCCGCGATTCACGACCGGGAGGCGAAACTCGAGGCACTTCTCTCGGAGGCAATCGACGCGGGGTCGGCGGCGGCACGCGAGACGTTCGTCGCCGGGGCCGTCGAGACGCTCTCGATAACGCACTCGCTGGTCGGCAAACGCGACCTGCTGTTCGACGTCTCGCCCCGCGTCGCGCTAAAGTACGGCCCGATGCTCGACAGAACATCGCCCTCGAAGGCACTCGAACGGCTCCAGGCCGACGTTGTCCAGCAGGTGCCCCAGACGCCAGGGAGCGAGAACCTCCGGACGACGCTCCGTGACCTCTTTCCCGCGTGATCAGCGGCGAATCTGCATCGGAACGCCATCGCGCTCTGCGCGCTCGACGAGTCGGTCGATGCGCTCGTCCATCGGCGGATGTGTCGAGAGCAGCCGCGACAGCGCGTTGTCGTCCTCGCCGTGGACGTACAGTGGCGTCAACAGCCCCAGGTCCGGCGTCGATGCGCGCTCGATCTTCCGTAACGCCCGCGCGAGCGCGAGGGGGTTGCCCGTCACCGCCGCCGCCCGGTCGTCGGCCGCCCACTCCCGCCGGCGGGAGTACGCGAGGACGAGCAGCGTCAGGGCAACGGTCAGGAGCCCGACGACCCCGAGCGCGCTGTGCTGGACCCGCCCGAGCAGCGACTCGGTCCACCGGTCCGGCCGCCCCCGGACCAGTGCCAGCGCCCTGGCGATGCCACCGGCCAGAATCACGAGCGGGAGGACGAGCACGACGACGAGCCCGACGAGGTTCTGGAACAGGCTGTAGGCGAGCGTCTGGACCAGCGCATCCCGGTTCTCGAGGTGTGCCACTCGTGGGCGAACAGCGCCTCTAGTTCGTCTCCCGAGAGGAAACCGAACAGCCGGCTGTCGACGACGATCGCTCCCTGGGTCCCGCCGACCGCGAAGGCGTTTGGCACCGGCAGGCGGGCGACGAGCAGCCGCGGGGTCTGGACGTCCATGCGTTCGGTGAGCCACGCCAGGCGCTGGTAGACGCCCGGTGCGCGGGCGTACGGGAGTTCGACAGCGTCCAGCGACCGCTTGAGCTGTGTCGTCCCGGCCCAGTAACTCACCAGGCCGAAGAGGACGGCCCCGGACAGTATCGCAATCGCTGCCACCGCCGGCGAGGGGCGGCGCGCCCACAGCTCGACGAACAGGCGGTAGCCGACCCCCGCCGCCAGCACGTAGACACAGAGCGACGCGATCCCGACGACCGCCATCGCGAGTCGTCGTCCAGGGTGCATGGCCAGGGCTAGGTGGGGGCCGTTGAAATCGCTTCGGTGGCCCCCTCGTCGGGCTCGGGTGCCGAGTTTCCGGATGACGACTGGCGCTCTTTCCCGGAGCCGTTCTGTGTCCGCCTGCACCGGCCAGCGGCCGATTTCGTATAGCGGCCACTGATATACAGCGTCAGACGCCAACCGATACCTATCGACCAGAGAATACACTCTCAGTCGGCTCTGGGGGTCGAAATCGGACGAATTCCCCCAACCACCCCCCGGCGAGGGAATCCACTTCCCTGAAGCGCTCTCTCGGCCGGTCAGCGAAGCGACAGGGGTCGGCGATAGACCGCCTTGAGCACGCTCTGAGGGACTTGGCCGCAGTCCGACGGCCGCGCGACACGGCAGTTGGGACTCTCCGACCTGCTGGCGACTCAAATCCGACCCGGCGGCCTCTTCACTGGGTGGGTTCCGGGGACGGCGATGATGTTCCCCCGCAGCCAGGTCGCGTGTCTGGCTGAGTGTTACCGTCTGCCACGCGGGAGGTCAGTCGAGAAGCCCCTTCGACGTCGACGACGGGTCCCGGAGAGAGCTAGCACGTACGGCCACCCCCGCCGTTCTGGCCCAGGCGGGCGGCGGTGGTAGACTACCCACGGACTTTGCCAGGGGCACGATCAGCGCGGCCGCGCCACCGGCTGCCCGCCTGGCGGTGCTGGCCGGGCACTGACGACTACGACGACGGAGTTGTCTCGACGACGACCGCCAGCCGTCTGTCACTACGCCTGCGGTCAGCGCCCCGACTGAGTGTCGCCTCGCGAGCGGCGGTTCGGACGGCGCCGCGTTGCACCGGACAGAGGACGACTGAAACCCACGAAATGGGCGTTATTGGCGACTCACGCACAGCTCGACGGTTTCGAGCAATATATCGATAACCGCTATACAGAATCAGCCCAGCCGGGTCCGAATCGTCTCCGCCGTGGCCTCGCCGACGCCCTCGACGGCGGTCAGTTCGTCCACCGACGCGGCCCGGATGCCGTCGACGCTGCCAAAGCGCCGGAGCAGGCGGGTCCGCGTCTTCGGGCCGATGCCGGGCACGTCGTCGAGCGCCGTCGAGACGTCGTCCCGGAGCGTCTGGTGGTACTGGACGGCGAAGCGGTGGGCCTCGTCCCGGACGCGCTGGAGCAGGTGCAGGTGCGGGGCGTCGTCGGGCCAGTCGTAGACCCCGTCGGGCGTGACGACGCGTTCCTCGTCTTTCGCGAGCGCGATGGCCGGGACGTCCCATCCCGTCTCGGCCAGCGCGTCGCGGGCCGCGCCCAGCTGGCCGTCGCCGCCGTCGATGAGCAGCAGGTCCGGGTCGGGCCTGTCGTCCCTGCCTTCGAGGGCACGTCTCGCCCGCCACCGGACCAGGTCACGCATGTTCGCGTAGTCGTCGTTGCGTTCGGTGAGTTTCTTCCGCCGGTAGCCCGACGTCTCCGACCGGCCGTCGACGAACGTGACGTTCGACCCGACGACGCTCCTGCCCTGGGCGTGGCTCACGTCGAAGCCCTCGATGCGTTCGGGCCGGGCGATACCGAGCGCGTCGGCGAGTCGTCCCACACCGTCGTCGGTGCCCCCCCGCTGGCGGGCGTTCTTCAGGGCGAGGTCGACCAGCGTCGCCTCCCGGCCGGCGCCGGGGACCCGCAGTGCCACACCCTCGCCCGCCAGCCACCCCTCCAGTTCGGCGTCGGCGGGGGCTTCCGCACAGAGGATGGCGTCCGGCAACTCGCGTTCGGCGTAGTACTGCGGGATGAACGCCCGGTAGACGCCCGCGGCGCCCTCGTCGTCGGGGGCGTCGAGCGTGTGCCGGGACCGGTCGACGAGTTTGCCGCCCTCGGCGTGCAGGCGGGCGACGATGGCACGCTCGCCTTCGACGGCAACGCCGAGCACGTCGGTCGTCTCCGAGTGGGTCGTGTCGCTGACGGCGCTGTCCCCGCCGCTGTGGAACGCCTCGACGGCGTCGAGCTTGTCCCTGAGGTTGGCGGCCCGCTCGAACTCCCGGGCCGCGGCGGCGGCCTCCATCTCCCGGCGCAGGGGGTCCGCCAGAATGCCAGTCTCACCCTCGAAGAAGCGGGTCACCGATTCGACGTCCTGGGCGTACGCCTCGTCGCTGATCTCGCCGGTACAGGGGGCGGTACAGATACCCATCTCGTAGTCCAGACAGGGGCGTTCGCGCGTGCTGTACTTGTGGTCCGAACACCCCCGCAGGCCGTATGTCTCCCGGAGCGCCTTGATGACTGTCTCCACGCGGCCCTTGTCGGTGAACGGGCCGTACACCGTCGCTCCCTCCGCGGGGTCGCGGGTCACCTCGATTCGCGGGACGGGGTGGTCGGTGAGCTGCACCAGCGGGTAGGACTTGTCGTCTTTCAGGCGGACGTTGTAGGGCGGCCGGTGGCGCTTGATGAGGTTGGCCTCGAGCAGGAGCGCCTGGGTCTCCGTGTCGGTGACCGCGAAGTCGATGCGGTCGGCTCGCGCGACCATCTTCGCGATGCGGGTCCCCCGGGGGTCGCCGTAGGACCGGACGCGACTCCGCAGGTCGACGGCCTTCCCGACGTAGAGCACCCTGTCCGCGTCGGTCTCGAACTGGTAGACGCCCGGCTCGCGGGGAGTTCACCGGCTCGGTCGCGGACCGCCGCTGTGTCCATCACCCCGGGGTTGGCGCTCGGCGGAGTTGAACGTCACGGGAGCGGGCCGTCGGCGGGGGCGTCCCCGGGGCGGAGGGCCGCCCTGACTCGGTCGACGACGCCCTCGTCGGCGGGCGCCGACAGCGTGACGTCCTCGCCGCCGGCCACGCGCACGACGAGGACGCGCTCCCGGCTCCACGCGTACACGCCCAGCACGACCGCCGCGAGCGCCAGCGCCAGGCCGCCGAACAGCTGCATGAGGTCGTCGAGCTGGGCCAGTAGCGTCAGCATGGTCTGGAGCAGCCCCAGCATCTGGCCGATGCCGACGGCGCTGGCCGCCTGGCCGCCGTCGACAGCGACGCCCGCGACCATGCTGTCGAAGCTGACGAACTGCCCCGCCGCGACGAGGACGACGCCGGCGACGAGTGCCTTGATGCCCTGCTCTAGGAACGTCGGTTCGCCGCTGGTCGTCACGTCGACGCCTTCGACGTTCGGCCGGTCGACGGCGCGGTAGTTCGGCCCGTCGCGGTCGGGCGTGAACGCGAGCACGCGGTGACTCGTCACCACGAGGCCGCCCGTACCCACGCGGACCTCCGTCTCGACGGTTTCCCCGTCGTACAGGAGGTCCCCGGCCCGTTCGACCCAGTCCATACCCACCGTTGTGCGTACTCCGATTTGAATGTGCGCACTCCGCCGGTGGTCGTGTTTAGGTAAACGTATCGGGAGTGAGCGGCCAGCAAGCCCCCCGCGCTTTCGGTCCGGCCGTGCTGGCCGACCGCCCGGTTTCAGCCGACGCGTTCTGACACACTAGCATCCGTGCCACTGTACAGGCTCCCGAGTCTGCCCCACCGACCCAAACGGCTAACTTCACGACCGACGACAGCACGGACAATGCGCCCTGACCCTCGCTGTCCCCACTGTAACGAGAAGGTGAGTTCGACGGCCACCTGGTGTATGCACTGTGGCGCGGACTTCGAGGAACCGGTCGATGCGGGCGGGTCGGACCTGGCGTCGGTCCTGGAACGGGGCGACACGGACGACGTCCTGGTCGTCGTCGGCGACAGCGAGTACGGCCCGTCGGCCGCCGGCATCGTGCTCGGGGCCGTCGCCCTGTTTACGCTCCCGGTCGTCTCGCCGCCGGGGGTCACGCTGCTGTACCTCGTCGCCGTCGTCGCCGTCGGCTACCTGGCCGCCCAGCGCGAGACGTTCGCGGACGCCGTCGACCGGGGCGTCCAGCTGCTCGCGCTCGCGCCCTTCGCCCTCTGGGTGGTCGCCGCACTCGGCGGGCGGCCCGTGGGGTTTGGCGTCCTCGTCGGCCCGGTGGTCTACGCCGCCCTCCTGCTCTTTGCCGCCCGCAGAATTCGGGGTCTCCTCGAGACCTGACCGCGCCGGTATCAAAACTACCATGCCACCTGGCTACGAGGGGCCAGGTATCGAGGTGTCACCCGTGACCGAAACGCGAATATACCGACGACTATCCAGAGAAGACGCTGTATCTCCCCGGCCCCACCGAGGTCCGCGAGGACGTCATCGACGCGATGGCCCAGCCGATGTTCGGCCACCGGATGGACCGGATGACCGACCTCTACACCACCATCGTCGAGGACACGAAGGAGTTCCTCGATACGGACAACGACGTCATCGTCCTCACGGCGTCGGGGACCGAGTTCTGGGAGGCGACGACGCTCAACCTCGTCGACGAGAAGATGCTCGTCCCCACGAGCGGCGCGTTCAGCGAGCGCCAGGCCAACGTCGCCGAGCGCCTGGGCAAGGACGTCGACCGCATCGAGTACGAGTGGGGCGAGGCCGTCAAGCCCGAGGACATCCAGGCGGCGCTCGAGTCGGGCGACTACGACGCCGTCGGCGCGGTGATGAACGAGACCTCGACCGGCGTGCGCAACCCGATCGAGGAGATCGGCGACCTGCTGGGTGACTACCCGGACACCTACTTCGTCGTCGACGCCATCTCCTGTCTCGGCGGGGACTACATCGACGTGGAGGCCCACAACATCGACTGCATCTTCACCTCCACGCAGAAGGCCTTCGCCATGCCCCCGGGCCTGGCGGTCTGCACCGTCAGCGACGCCGCCTACGAGCGCGAACTGGACACGGACTCTGCGTCGTGGTACGGCGGCTTCCAGCGCTGTCTGGACTACTACGACCGGAAGGGCCAGACCCACTCGACGCCGGCCATCCCGCTGATGCTTGCCTACCGCAAACAGATGAAACACATGCTCGAGGAGGGCCACCAGGCCCGCGACCGGCGCCACCGCGAGATGGCCGAGTACACCCGCGAGTGGGCCCGCAAGCACTTCGGTCTCTTCCCGGAGGCGGGATACGAGTCCCAGACGGTCACCTGCGTCGAGAACACCCGCGACATCGACGTCGCCGAGACCACCGCCGCCGTCTCCGAGCAGTACGACATGGTCTTCTCCAGTGGCTACGGCGACCTGAGCGAGGAGTCGTTCCGCATCGGTCACATGGGCGAACACACCGTCGAGAGCATCCGGGCGCTCACGGACGCCATCGAAGACGTCGCCGGCCTGTAGGCCGCGCGGTCAGCGGCCCGGCCGTCGATTCCCGCACCGACTCTCCCGGACGGGGACCGGGGTTCGGCGATTACCTGGGTTCCGGGGCTGTGATCGCCACTCTGCCGATTCTGTCGGCTGTTTCACATGCTGATAATGATGGGGAGACTATATGACATCCCAGCCGATAGTGGTACGTAGGTGACGATGAAATGAGTAAAAGCAACGTCGGACTTGATGCAACCGAGACGGCCAGACCGGGCCAGATTACTCGGGGGCACTTCGACTGGTCGGTCGTCGACCCGAGTACGGCCGTCGCGGAACTCCTGGCCGACGCCGCCGGCTGTGAGCCCGCCGAAGTCGGGCCCCTTTACGACACCGTCGACTCCGACGCGCTGGATTCGCTGGTTCGACACGGCGAGTCCGCGTCGGACTGCACCGTAACCTTCCCACGACGGCTTCGAGGTCAGCGTCTCGGGCGACGGCGAGGTGCTGGTCTACGCTCCGGAGACCACGGCCTGATTCCGGGTCGCGGACGTGACGTAGCGGCTTAGTACCCGGCCCCCCGAGCACTGGCAATGGCAGCTGCCTCCGACTCCGACCTCGGGGACAACCCGTACGTCGAGGACCCGCCGACGTCGTTCGCGGCCGTCGAGACGCTCGACCCCGACCAGGCCCGCGAGCAGACCGAGCAGTTGCGCGAGGCCATCCGCTATCACGACCACCGCTACTACGTCGAGGACGACCCGGTCATCGCCGACCGCGCCTACGACGCGCTCTTTGCCCGCTTGCAGACCCTCGAAGGCGCGTTCAACCTCGCGACGCCCGACAGTCCCACCCAGCGTGTCGGCGGCGAACCGCTCGAGGAACTGGGCGAACTCGAACACGTCGCCCCGATGCGTTCTATCGACCAGGGCGGCGAGGCCGACGACGTCCGGGCCTTCGACGAGCGCGTCCGCCGCGGCCTGGCCGACTCCGACGGCGCCATCGAGTACTTCTGTGAGCCGAAGTTCGACGGCCTCTCGGTGGAAGTGGTCTACGAGGACGGCGTCTACCAGCGGGCCGCCACCCGCGGGGACGGCGCGGTGGGCGAGGACGTCACCGCCAACGTCCGGACCATCGCGAGCGTCCCCCAGCGTCTGCGCGGCGAGTACCCGGACGTTCTCGCGGTCCGGGGCGAGGTGTACATGCCCCGGGACGCCTTCACCGAGTACAACCGCGAGCGCGTCGAGGCCGGCGACGACCCCTTCGCCAACCCGCGCAACGCCGCCGCCGGCACCCTCCGGCAGCTGGACCCGAGCGTCACCGCCCAGCGCCCCCTCTCCGTGTTCTTCTTCGGGGTGCTCGACGCCTCGACCGAGTTCGAGAGCCACGAGGCGATACACGACCGCCTCCCCGAGTGGGGCCTGCGCGTGTGCGACCGGGCGCGCGTCGTCGACGGCGCCGAGGCGGCCATCGACTACCGCGACGAGCAACTCGCCGCCCGCGACGACCTCGATTACGAGATCGACGGCGTCGTCCTCAAGGTCAACGACACCGACGCCTGCGAGGCGCTGGGGACCACCAGCCGCGCGCCGCGGTGGGCCTTTGCCTACAAGTTCCCCGCTCGCAAGGAGGAGACGACGGTGCGGGACATCGTCGTCCAGGTTGGCCGCACCGGCCGGCTCACCCCCGTCGCGCTGATGGACCCCGTCGAGGTGGGTGGCGTGACGGTGACTCGCGCCTCGCTGCACAATCCCTCGCTCGTCGCGGAACTGGGCGTCGACGTCGGCGACCGGGTGCGCATCAAGCGCGCCGGCGACGTCATCCCGGACGTCGTCGAGGTCGTCGAGACGGACGGCGATGGGCACTTCGAGTTCCCGGACACCTGCCCGGTCTGTTCGAGTCCCGTCGAGCGCGACGGCCCGATGGCCTACTGCACGGGCGAACTGACCTGTCCCGCCCAGCGCGAACGGGCCATCGAACACTACGCCAGCCGCGACGCGCTGGACATCGAGGGCCTGGGCGAGAAGGCCGTCGCCCAGCTGCTCGAGGCCGGCCTGGTCGAGAGCCCCGCCGACCTCTACGACCTCGCCGTCGCGGACCTGGCCGACCTGGAGGGGTGGGGCGAGACGAGCGCACAGAACCTCGTCGAAGCGGTCGAGGGGACCCGCGAACCGCCGCTCGCGGACTTCCTCGTCGCGCTGGGCATCCCGGACGTCGGTGGCGTCACCGCGCGGAACCTCGCCCGCGAGTTCGGTACGTTCGAGGCAGTCATGGCGGCCGCCGAGGAC
The DNA here is from genome assembly GCF_029338315.1 of Haloarcula regularis. Taxonomy (GTDB): domain Archaea; phylum Halobacteriota; class Halobacteria; order Halobacteriales; family Haloarculaceae; genus Haloarcula; species Haloarcula regularis. The sequence continues at coordinate 1,921,269 of NZ_CP119794.1, read as the reverse complement.
GGCGACACCGACGCCTTCGAGGCCGTCCCCGACGTCGGCCCCGAGGTCGCGGCCTCCGTCGTCGAGTTCTTCGGCCACGAGGGCAACCGCGCGGTGGTCGACCAGCTGCTGGAAGCGGTCGACCCACAGCCGGCCGAGGAGACCGGCGACGACGCCCTGGCGGGACTGACCTTCGTGTTCACCGGATCGCTCGAGGACTACACCCGCAGCGAGGCCCAGGACATAGTCGAGCGCCACGGCGGGTCGGCCACCTCCAGCGTCTCGGGCAACACGGACTACCTCGTCGTCGGCGACAGTCCCGGCCAGCGCAAGCGCGACGACGCCGCGGAGCACGACGTCGAGCAACTCGACGAGGCGGCGTTCGTCGACCTCCTCGGGGAACACGGCGTCGACGTCTGAGGCCGCTCAGAGGTCGACGATGTTGAAGGTGTAGTACGCGAGCGCGGCCGCGACGCCGATCCAGGCGACCATGTACACGAAGACCGCGGGATCCGAGACGTAGAACGGAATCGAGCGGGCGCTCTCGCCACAGACGGTCGTGTTACCAAAGAGGCCGCGCTGGACGGTCGCGTTCCCGTTGAGGACGCCGGTACAGATCTCCTGCATCTGGGTGCTGTTCTGGCTGAACATCCCGAACCGCGAGGAGCGCATCGCGTTCGAGCCCTCGGCCAGCATCGAGTTCGTCAGCGTCTTGTAGGCCTGGTTGGGGTTGACGAGCTTGACCAACAGGACGACGTTCCAGCGCAGCGACCCGGTGACACCCAGGTAGTCCGCGAGCAGGTCGCCGATGCCGTTGGCCAGCGAGTTCCACCCGAAGGTGAAGTAGAAGTAGACGAAGAAACTCGCGATGGCAGACCGGAAACTCGTCGAGAACGCCCCGGAGATGCTAACGACGATGGCGACGAAGACGACCGTGAAGGCCATCGTGTAGAGGACGAACAGGCCAAACAGGTCGCCCTTGAAGGTCAGCTCCGAGGCAACGAAAAACAGCGCCGTCAGCGCCAGGGCAAACCCGAGGGTGACGCCGGCGACGACACAGCGGCCAACGACCTTCCCGACCAGGACGTCCCGGCGCGAGAACGGCAGCGACAGCAGGAGCTTCAGCGACCCGCTGGTGCGTTCTTTGGTGATGGCGGCGTAGCCCACGAACAGGGCGACGACGGGCACCAGCAGCGTCACCATATTCAGGTACACAGAGGAGATGAGAAACTGCATCCCGATGTCCTGGCCCTGTGGCCCGAAGTCGAAGAAGCCGAAGACGACGCTCGCAGGCGGCAGCATGAAGAAGACGGTGAAGAGTACCGAGAGCACGAGGAAGCCCCGCGAGCGGATCGCGTCCTTGAACTCCTTCGCGACTGGGTACCAGTCGAACTGGTCGCGCAGCGCCGCGTCGACGCCGCTCATGTCCGAGCGCATGTTGCGGTCGTCGCGCCCGCTCATCGGTCCCCTCCCGTGTAGGTGGCAAAGAGGTCTTCCAGCGAGGCCTCGGTCGTCTCGAAGTCCGCCACCTCGGCGCCCGCGTCCTCGATGGCGTTGAGGATGGTCATCTTCGCGTCGCTCTCGCAGTTGATGGCGAGGCTGTCGCCGTCGGCCGACACCGACGAGACCACGTCCAGGCCCGTGACGGCCTCGAGGGCCGCGTCGGTGGCGCTGTCGGCGAGCGTGACGTGCAGCGTCGTCCCGCCCTCGGTCCGGTCACGCAACTCGTCGACGGAGTCCTTGGCGATGAGGCGCCCGTCCTGGAGGATGCCGACGGTGTCACAGACGGCCTCGACCTGGCCGAGGATGTGCGAGGAGAAGAAGACGGTCGCCCCCCGCTCGCTCTCCTCGCGGACGAGCTCGCGCATCATCCGGGCGCCGTTGGGGTCCAGGCCGGTGGAGGGCTCGTCTAAGATGAGCAAATCGGGCTGGTCGACCAGCGCCATCGCCAGCACGAGGCGCTGGGTCATCCCCTTCGAGTAGCCGCCGGCGGGGCGGGCGGCGGCCTCGGCGTCGAGGCCGACCCGCTCGAGCAGGTCCATCGGGTCGTCGTCGGCGTCTTTCGCCTCGACGACGAACTGCAGGTGCTCGCGCCCGGTGAGGCGCTCGTAGACGTCGTATCCCTCCGGGAGGACGCCGGTGCGATCCCTGATGGCTTTCGACTCCTCGCGGGTGTCGACACCCAGGACGGACGCTGATCCGGCGGTAGGCCGGACGAAGTCCAGAAGGATGTTGATGGTGGTCGACTTCCCGGCCCCGTTGGGGCCGAGGAAGCCGAACACCTCCCCCTCCTCGACGGTGAGGTCGACCTCTTCGAGGGCGGTGACGTCGCCGAATCGCTTCGTGACGCCGTCCAGTTCGATAGCGGCCATACGGCCGGGTTGTGACGGCATCCGGTATAGTCTTTCGTGTCTCGGTTGACATCCGACCGCGGGAGGGCGCACCGCTCGCCGCTTCAGACCTCCTCGCCGGGGTCGTGTTGCTCGGCCATCCGCGACGCCTCGGTCGCGTACCGATCGCGCGTCTCGGCGTCCTCGACGGGTTCGAGTCGCCCGGGGTCGACGTCGACGGCCGCCGTGACGGCCTTCTGCATGAGCAGGTTCGTCGAGAGCTGCTTTTTCAGCTGGCGGTCGCCCTCGGGCGTCGCGTACACGAGTGTCACGACGCGCTCGTCGCCGTAGCTCGACCGCTCGACCAGCCAGCACCGGACCGTCTCGTCGGACTCGGTCATTGGCGCGTGTTGTGGGGCCGGCGGTTTGGCTCTGTTGAAACAGTCCGCTACGACGGGTCCTGTCTGTAACATTCCGCGGATAGACTCCGTGGCATCGTTCCATTCGGCGGACTCAGACCCGGTGTGGTCGGCCCTGTCTCTTTCGTCGTACGCCTCACGATGCCCGTAATACAAGCGAATTTGTACTACATCAATACCAATGGTAGATTTTATTAGGGTGGCTTCAGACAGCAGACACTGCAGCGAGAGAATCGACACTCGCGGCTACGGGGGAGCCACTCGAGGAGCGCCGATAGTCACAACGCTGTCCTCGATGTCCCCGGAGATCTCGGTGACGATTCTCGGCAGACGACATCTCGCAACTCATGAGCCAGCAACAGTCCACATCGACGCCAGACGTTCGGTCGGTCCTCGACCGAGCGCGCACCGGTCACGAAACCACGCTCTCGGAGGCGGACTACGACGACCTCGTCGAAGAAGCCGAGCGGAACTGCTACGACGGGGCCTCCACAGACGAGGTCTACCAGGCGATTCTGCAGGCCCTCACCGCCCGCATCGAACGTGACTCGACGCTGAAACGCATCGCTGCGGCGGTCTTCCGTCAGCGGTACTACCGCGAGATACTCGACGCGGACCCTACCGGATTTGAGCTCGACCGCGCCTATCGGGAGACCTTCGTCGAGAACCTCGAGCGTGCCGTGGACGTCGACCTGCTCGACGAGCGATTGCTCGAGCGGTTCGACCTGGAGGACCTGGCGGCGTATCTCGAACCCGAGCGCGACGAGCAGTTCGAGTACATGGCGATGGAGACGCTCTACCAGCGATACTTCCTGAAGACCGAGGAGAACGGGGAGCACCTCGAACTCCCGCAGGCCTTCTGGATGCGGGTCGCCATGGGGCTCGCAATCGAGGAGGACGACCCGCAGGCGCGGGCCAAGGAGTTCTACGACGTGCTCTCGAAGCTCGAGTTCACACCATCGTCGCCGACGCTCTTCCACAGCGGGTCGACACACCCGCAGCTCTCGTCGTGTTACCTGACCACCGTCGAGGACGACCTCGAGGACATCTTCGACGCCTACAAACACCACGCACAGCTCTCGAAGTGGAGCGGCGGCCTCGGCAACGACTGGACGAATCTCCGGTCTGCGGGGGCACTCATCGAGAGCACGGGCGTGGAGTCGACCGGGGTGGTCCCGTTCCTGCGCATCAGCAACGACGTGACCGCCGCGATAAACCGCTCGGGGAAACGGCGTGGCGCGGCCTGTGCGTATCTGGCCTGCTGGCACCTCGACTTCCCGGCGTTCATCGACCTGAAGCGCAACACCGGCGACGAACGCCGCCGGACGCCGGACATGAACACGGCCGCGTGGATTCCGGATCTGTTCATGAAGCGCGTGGAGAACGGCGACCACTGGACGCTGTTCAGTCCCGACGAGGTCCCGGACCTGCACGACCTCTCGGGCAGCGAGTTCGAAGCCCAATACCGCGAATACGAACGCAAGGCCGACGCGGGCGAACTGCGGCAGTACGAACGCGTCGAGGCCGAGGACCTCTGGCGGCAGATGCTCACCCGACTGTTCGAGACCGGGCACCCGTGGCTGACGTTCAAGGACCCCTGCAACGTCCGCTCGCCACAGGACCACGCCGGCACGGTCCACTCCTCGAACCTCTGTACGGAGATCACGCTCAACACGAGCGCCGACGAACACGCCGTCTGTAACCTCGGGAGCGTGAACTTCGCGACGCACGTCACGGACGGCGAGGGCGCGGAACGCGGTTCCGCGGAGACCGAGCGGTCGGACTCGACCGCGAGGCTCGACCGGGAGCACCTCGCCGAGACCATCGAGACGGCGATGCGCATGCTCGATAACGTCGTCGACCTGTGTTTCTACCCGACCGACGAGGCCGAGCACTCGAACATGCAACATCGACCGGTCGGGCTCGGAACGATGGGATTCCACGACGCGCTGATGCAATTAGAGGTCCCGATGGCCTCGGCAGAGGCGGTCGAGAAAGCGAACCGGTGGCAGGAGTTCGTCTCCTATCACGCCATTCGCAACTCCTCGAAACTCGCCGCCGAACGGGGGACCTATCCCTCCTACAACGGGTCGAAGTGGGACCGTGGACTGCTGCCACAGGATACCGTCGACCGCCTCGAGGAAGAACGGGGCCGCGAGATACCGACCGACCGGACGGAGACGCTCGACTGGTACGTCGTCCGAGAGCACGTCGCGGACCACGGGATGCGGAACTCGAACACGATGGCCATCGCGCCGACCGCCACCGTCTCGACCATCAACGGGACGACGCCGTCCATCGAGCCGCTGTACTCCAACCTCTACGTCAAATCGAACATGTCCGGCGACTTCACCGTCATCAACGACCAGCTCGTCGCGGACCTCCGGGAACGAGGCTGCTGGGACGACGAGATGGTGGACCGACTCAAGTATCACGACGGATCGGTCCAGGAGATCGAGGCCGTCCCGGACGACTTGCAGGAGCTATATCGTGGGGCGTTCGAGATCGACCCGCGCCACCAGCTCCGACTCACGGCACACCGACAGACGTGGATCGACCAGTCCGTCTCGCACAACGTGTTCTTCCCGTCGACCGACGGGTCGCTGCTCGACGACGTCTACAAGACGGCGTGGGACCTCGGGCTGAAGACCACCTACTACCTGCGGACGCTCGGTGCGTCACAGATAGAGAAGTCCACGCTGGACATGTCCGAGTACGGGAAGACCCAGCACCGCGACGAGTCCGCGGACGCCGGAGTGGCGTCGGACGGCGGACGACCGACCGACGACGGGGACCTCTGTACCGTGGAAGACCCAACCTGCGACGCCTGTCAATAACGCAGAATCACGCTCACATTCACCGATGCCAATACTCGATACCGACGCCGAACACGACCCGAACAAGATTCTCCCGATGGACTACGACTGGGCCCGCGAGTACTACGAGGCGGGGGTGAACAACAACTGGGTCCCGGAGGAGATTCCGATGCAGGACGACGTCTCGCAGTGGCACGGCGACGCGCTCTCGGACGCCGAGCGCCAGCTCGTCGAGTGGAACCTGGGCTTCTTCTCGACGGCCGAGTCGCTCACGGCGAACAACATCGTCCTCGCCGTCTACGACTACGTCACCGCCCGAGTGCCGTCAGTACCTGCTCCGGCAGGCCTACGAGGAGGCGATTCACACGGACACGTTCATCTACTGCTGTGACACGCTGGGCTTCGACCCGGAGTACCTCTACGGGATGTACGACCGCGTCCCCTCAATCGAGGAGAAAGACGAGTTCGTCGTCGACCTGACGCGGGTCATCGACAGGGACGATTTCACCGTCGAGTCGGCCGCCGACAAGCGCGAACTCGTCCGTGACCTCGTCGGCTTCTACGTCATCATGGAGGGGATCTTCTTCTACGCCGGCTTCGCGATGATGCTCGCGCTGAAACGCCAGAACAAGATGGTCGGCATCGGCCAGCAGTTCGAGTACATCATGCGCGACGAGTCGCTCCACCTCGGGTTCGGCGTCGACCTCATCAACCAGATCCGGGCCGAGAACCCCGACGTCTGGACCGACGATTTCGGTGCGGAGGTCGTCGACCTCATAACCGAGGCCGTCGAGCTCGAGAAGATCTACGCCTACGAGGCGTGCCCGGGCGATATTCTGGGGATGAGCGCCGCGCAGTTCGCCGAGTACGTCGAACACGTCGCCGACAGGCGACTCGACCAGCTGGACCTCCCGGTGCAGTACGGTACCGAGAATCCGTTCCCGTGGATGTCCGAACAGGTCGACCTCAACAAGGAGAAGAACTTCTTCGAGACGCAGGTGACCGAGTACCAGAGCGGGGGCAGTCTAGACTGGTAGGGCGGGGCCCGACCCCCCGAAAGCGACCCGTGTGTCTGCCAGCGCCACGCCCGACGGGGAGAGTTTTGCCGTAACTCGTGGTTATAGATGGCTGGAGATATATGCGTGTGGTACATGACCGACGACTACGGATTCGGGACGCGCTGTGTCCACGCCGGCCAGGAGGAGCCGGACCCGGTGACCGGCGCACGCGCGCCGCCCATCTACCAGACGTCCTCGTACGTCTTCGAGGACGCCGGGACTGCGGCCCAGCGGTACGCCCTGGAGGACGACGGCAACGTCTACTCCCGGTTCGACAACCCGACGGTGCGGATGCTCGAGAAACGGCTCGCGTCGCTCGAGAACGGCGTCGACGCCGTCGCCACCGGGTCCGGGATGGCCGCGCTCGATGCCGGCACGCTCGTGCTGGCCGAAGCGGGTGACAACGTCGTCTCCGCCTCCTCTATCTACGGCGGTACCCACGGCTATCTCACCCACACCGCCGGTCGCCGAGGGATCGAGGCGCGCTTCGTCGATACCTTGGACCCCGACGCCTACGCCGACGCCATCGACGAAGACACCGCCTACGTCCACTGCGAGACCATCGGGAACCCCTCGCTGGTGGTCCCGCCGCTCGAGGACATCGCCGAGGTGGCCCACGAGCACGGCGTCCCGCTCTTTGTCGACAACACGTTCGGGACGCCCGCGCTCTGTAATCCGCTCGACCACGGCGCGGACCTCGTCTGGGAGTCGACGACGAAGTGGATCCACGGCTCCGGGACGACGGTGGGCGGCGTCCTCGTCGACGGCGGGTCGTTCCCGTGGGGCGAGTACCCCGGGAAGTTCCCCGAACTGGCCGCGCCGAACCCGGCGTTCGACGGCACCGTCTTCGCCGACGCCTTCGGTGACCGCGCCTTCTCCGTCGCGGCCCGCCACCGCGGCCTGCGCACGCTGGGCGACGGCCAGAAGCCCTTCGACGCCTGGGCGACCCTCCAGGGCACCGAGACCCTCTCGCTGCGGATGGAACGGCACTGCTCGAACGCCATGACGGTCGCCGAGCACCTCCAGGCCCACCCCGAGGTCTCGTGGGTCACCTACCCCGGCCTCGAGAGCCACGAGACCCACGACCTCGCGACAAAATATCTCTCGGGCGGTGAGCGATCCGACGGATCGCGATCCTCGCCGGACCGACGGTCCGGCGGCGGCTTCGGCGGTATCGTCACCTTCGGCCTGGGTGAGTACGCGGCCAGCCAGCGCTTCTGTGAGACGACCGACCTCGCGCAGTTCCTCGCGAACATCGGCGACGCGAAGACGCTGGTCATCCACCCCGCGAGCACCACCCACGCCCGGCTCGACGCGGACGAACAGCGCGAGAGCGGCGTCCGTCCCGACCTCGTGCGGATGAGCGTCGGCATCGAGGACCCAGCGGACATCATTGCAGATATCAACGCGGCCATCGACCAGGTCACATGAACGTCGAACACGACATCGTCTCCGTCGGCGCCTTCGAGTTCGAGTGCGGCGAGACGATCCCCGACCTCGAACTGGCCTACGAGGCCTACGGCGAGTTCGAGGGGGACAACGCGGTGCTGGTCTGTCACGCCCTGACCGGCAGTGCCCACGTCGCCGGCCGCGACCGTGTCGACAGCGCCGACCAGGCTCGCGCCTGGTGGGACGACATCGTCGGGCCGGGCAAGGCCATCGACACCACGGAGTACTACGCGGTCTGTGTCAACGTCCCCGGGTCCTGTTACGGGTCGACCGGCCCCGGGAGCGTCGACCCGGAGACCGGCGAGCCCTACGGCACCGACTTCCCGCCGGTGACCGTCGGCGACTGGACCGAGGCTCAGCGCGCCCTGCTGGACGAGCTCGGCGTCCCCGCCCTGCACGCCGTCGTCGGCGGCAGCGTCGGCGGAATGAACGTCCTCGAGTGGGCCAAGCGCCACCCGGACCACGTCGAGCGCATCGCGCCCATCGCCGCCGCCGCGCGCCTGGACCCGCAGTGTCTCGCGCTCGATGCCATCGCCCGCCGGGCCATCACCACCGACCCCAACTGGAACCGGGGCCACTACTACGGCGACGACCAGGCCGAACCCAACGACGGCCTGGCGCTCGCCCGCCAGCTCGGCCACGTGATGTACCTCTCGAAGGCCTCGATGGAGCGCAAGTTCGGCCGCCGGGCCGCCGGCCGGGACGCCGTCCGGAGCTTCCCGACCGACCAGGCGGGCGCGTTCTTCCCCTACCGGGACGTCGAGTCCTACCTCGACTACAACGCCGAGAAGTTCACCGAGCGCTTCGACGCCAACAGTTACCTCTATCTCACACGCGCGATGGACAACTACGACCTGGCGGCCGGGTTCGAGTCCGACGCCGACGCGCTCGCGGCCTTCGACGGCGAGGCGCTGGTGATGTCGTTCACGGCGGACTGGCACTTCACCACCGAACAGGCCGAATCCGTCGCCGAGGCGCTTCGCGCCGCCGAATCAGACGTCGCCCACCACGTCGTCGACTCCGACCACGGCCACGACGCCTTCCTGGTCGAACCGGACAACGTGGGACCGCCGCTTTCCGACTTCCTCGCGGACGGCGTCTCCGGCAAGGCCGTCACCGACTCCGTCGTCGACGACAGCGAGGAGAGCGACTTCGCGCCCGTCCACAACAGCCTCTTTTCACGGTAGGCTTTATCACGTTTCAACGAGTCTATATGTGTATGAGTGACGCATCCTCCGAGGCCGAGCGCACGCGAGTCTCCTTCGGACAGACGGTGTACGACGACGAGGGCAAGGCGCTGGGCTCGATACGCGGGTTCGACGAGCACGGGTTCTACGTGACGACGCTCGACGGCATCGAGGCACTCTCCAGCGAGCACGTCTCGACGGGCATGGCCGGCGAGGCCGAGCTCATGTGGCGCTGCTGGGAGTGTGGCGAGATGGGCGACATCCAGGAGATCCCCGAGTCCTGCCCCGCCTGTGGCGCGTCGAAGGAGAACATCTACTACTGGCAGGAAGACTAGGACCGCCGCGCGAGGCGGTCTCTGACCGTCTCGGGGAGCGTCGACCGGACCGCGGCGATGTCGGCCGCCGGCAGCGAGAACTCCACCCGGCCGTCCAGGGACTCCACTATCGCCAGCCCCGACTCGTCGAGGACGGTCGCCCGTCGAAGTCCCACGTCGTAGAGGCGAAACACCGCGTCGAGCACCTCGGGGGTCGCCGGCGCCGTCCCGGCCGTATCGGCGGCCAGCGCCGTCACGTCGGGGTTCGCGGCCAGACGCTCGAGCGCGTGCCGGCGCTCGCCAGCGAGGTCCGCCCGGCGCCCCCGCTCGACGTGGACCGCGACCGTCGCCGGGTCCCGCGGCGTGGCGTCTAACACCGCCGCGACCACGTCCAGACCCGCCCCGTCGGCCGCGTCCGTCAGCCCGACGCCGAACTGCGCCTCGTCGGCGGGCCAGGACCAGCGCCCGTCGCTGTCCAGGCCCGCCTCTGTCCAGGTGTCGAGGACGCGGTCCGGGAGCTGGCCGGCGCCGCGCGTGTCGACGCCTGTGCCGTCCTGTTCGTCCATACCCTGCGTTCGCCGGGCCGGCGGAAGTGGCTGCTGGTTCCGCTCGCGGCGAGCCTTTATATGTCATCCCGCGCGAGCGGGGCGTATGGACGTCCTCGTCGTCGGCGCCGGCAGCCTGGGCAGCCTCCTGGGGGGGTTGCTCGCCCGCGAACACGACGTCACGCTCGTCGGCCGGGACCCCCACGTGGAGACGGTCCGCCGCGAGGGGCTGGCGGTCGTCGGGACCGAGCGGTTCACCGTCCACCCCGCAGCGCGGACGGACCTCCCCGATGCCGCCGACCTCGCGCTGGTGACGGTGAAGGCCTACGACACCGGCGCCGTGGCCGACGCGCTCGCCGACTGCATGCTCGAGGCCTGTCTCTCGCTCCAGAACGGGATGGGCAACGAGGCGAGACTGGCTGCCGCCGTCGACTGCTCGGTGCTCGCGGGCACGTGTACCTACGGCGCGCGCCTCGTCGACCCGGGCCGGGTCGCGTTCACGGGCCGGGGCGAGGTGGTGCTGGGCGACCGCGAGGGTGGCGCGTCCGCGGTCGCCGACGAGGTGGCCGCGGCCTTTCGCGAGGCTGGCGTCGCGACCAGCGTCGACGCGGACATGCCGGCCCGCCTGTGGGAGAAACTGGCGGTCAACGCCGCGATCAACGCCACCACAGCGCTTTCCCGCGTCGAGAACGGCGCCCTCGCGGAGTCACCCGGCGAGGCGCTGCTCGCTGCGGCCGCCCGCGAGACGGCCGGCGTCGCCCGCGAGCACGGAGTGGCCCTGCCCGACGACCGCGCGGTCTCGCTGGCTGCCGACGTCGCCCGCGAGACCGCTGCCAACCGATCCTCGATGTACCAGGACGTCGAGCGCGGGCGGCGGACGGAGGTCGACGCCATCAACGGGTACGTCGTGGACCATGCAGACGGCCCCGTCCCGGTCAACGAGACGCTCGCGGGACTCGTTCGGACGTGGGAGGCCGCCCGGGACCTGCGCTAGTTCCGCTTGATGACGTACAGCGCCGCCGCCCCGCCCACCACGAGTGCGAAGACGTAACTCGCCACGCGATAGAGGATGGCGATGGCCGTCGCACCTACGGGGTCGACCGGCGTCAGCGTCACCACGAGCAGCCCCAGCGCCGCCTCGACGGCGCCGGACCCGCCGGGCGAGGGGACCAGTCCCGCCAGCGTCGACGCCGGGACGATAAAGAGAACGAGCAGGAGTGGCATCGACTCGCCGACGGCCATGGCGGCGGCATAGAGCGGCAGCGCGAAGAACACCCAGCCGACGTACGAGAAGGTCAGGGCCTTCGCCAGCGCCCGGCGGTCGCGGGCGATGCGCTGGAACGCCGCCTCGGTCTCGTGGAGGCGCTCGCGCACCCCCTCGACGGTCAGGACCGGCGTCCGGCGGGCCAGCGGGGCCGTCGCGCGGACGATGCCCCGCCGCAGCTGGACGCGAAAGCGCCAGCCGATGGCCGCCACCAGCGGCACGCCGACCGAGAGGACGACCAGCCCGCCGGCCAGCGGCTCGATGGCCTCGGGGAGCGACGCCCGGTAGAGCAGCGCCGCGAACCCTACGCCCGCGAAGGTGACGAAGGGAAAGAGGTTCAGCAGGTCGGCGGTGACGACGCTCGCGAGGCTGTCCTGGTAACTGGCCTCCGTGTCACGCGAGAGCACGTAGGCGATGAACGGCTCGCCGCCGGCCTGGCCCAGCGGCGTGACGTAGTTGGCGAACGTCGCGGCGAAGTAGGTCACGACCAGTCGAGAGAACCGCTCCTCGATGCCGGCCACCTCGAGCACCAGCTGCCAGGCTTTCCCAGGCGGTCAGACACAGCGCCGTCGAGAGACACCCCAGCGCGAGCCAGCCGACGTCGGCCGTCGCCAGGCGCGCCCGGACGTTCGCGGCGCCGACGAAGTCGACGAGTACGGCGAGGACCACCGCCGCGACGGCAAAGCCCAGGACGATCTGGGCGACCGTCCGGCGGCTGACGAAATCCAGCGCGGGCGTGTCCGAGGTCACGCTAGTCGATGTAGCCCAGGTCCTGCAGGCGGTCTTTCGTGTCCTGGTCCATCTCGTCTAACACGTCGCCGTCGGCGCCGTCGGCCTCGTCGGGCCACGTCGCGTCGACCTCCTCGACGAACGCGAACAGCGCGTCTCGCAGGTGGGTCGGCTCGTCGTCGGTCCCCGCGAGGTTCTCGGTCTCTCCGGGGTCGGTGCCCACGGCGTAGGCCTCGTCGGGGATGCGCGTGCAGTGGATGTACTTCTCGTCGGGCGTGCGAGCGGCCCCCATCCGCGAGTAGAAACGTGACTGCTCGTCTAACTCGATGCCCGCCCGAGGCCTTGCCCTCCAGTTGACGCAACTCGACGACCGGCTGGTGGTACTCGACGAAGCCGACGTCGGTCCGGTCGGTTCCCCCGACGTCGTCGGCGAAGTCGCGGTAGTCCGCCGAGAGGAGCGATCGGGCGTCGTCGAGGGCTTTGCCCCGGCCGGTGGTCCCCGTCGCGTCGAGAATCGTGTGGTAGAGGTCGACCAGTTCGACGGTCGTCTCCTCGTCCCGTCCCGGCTTGACGTCGGGGTGTTTGACCATGAGCGGGACGTTCACGAGCGGGTCGTAGATGCCGAACTCGTGGCCGTAGAGGTCGTGTTCGCCGTGGAGTTCGCCGTGGTCCGCACACACGACGACGGTGGTGTCCTCCCACTGGCCGGTCTCCTTCAGGTGGGCGAACAGTCGGTGCAGCTGGTCGTCGATGTGGGCCAGTTCGGCGTCGTAGAGGCCACGGATGGCGTCCCATTCCTCGTCGCCGATGCCGCGGGCGCCGCAGTTGAACTCCTTGGAATTCTGGCAGACCCCGGTGGAGTCGACGCCGGGCGCGAACCGTTCGGCGTACTCCTCGGGCGGGTGGTAGGGGAGGTGGGCGTCCATCAGGTTGATGAATGCGAAGAAGTCGTCGCTCTCGTCGACGAAGTCGATGGTCCTGTCGATGACCTGTGGCGTCTTCGTGTCGCCGCCGCCCTCCTCCGCGAGGTGCTCGTGGAGCTTGTTGCCGACCTGGACGAGGCGGTCGGCGACCCCTCGGAGGGTGTCGCTGTCGTTCATCGTCTTCCAGAGGGTCGCCAGCGGCCCCGAGAGCAGCTCGCTGGGCATGATCTGGAAGAAGTTGTCGTGGTCGTCGAACCCGGCGGTGAGGTTCGTGTAACTGGTGATCCAGGCGTTCGAGGAGTAACAGGCGGTGTCGTAACCGGCCGCCGAGAGTGACTCGGCGAGCGTCGTCGCCCCCTCGAGGTAGGGGTCCTCCTGGGTCGCCCCGTGCTCGCTGGGGTAGAGGCCGGTGAACATCGAGGCGTGGACGGGCAGCGTCCACGGGGCCGGCGCGACGGCCTGCTCGAAGACGGCGGCCTCCTCGGCGAACTCGGCGAGGTGTGGCGTCGTGTCCCGGTCGGAGTCGTACACCGAGAGGTGGTCCTTCCGGACCGTGTCCAGCACGACGAACAGGACGTTCGACCCGTCCGTGTCGGTCATAGGTACCGCAACTTTTCCGGGAGAGTAAAACCCCCTGATTTCGCTCGCCGTCACTCGCGGCAGGGGGGAAGACGTATCACGATGCGCCGTGCGGAACGGGTATGTCGAGAGGCGTCTGCTACTTCCCCGAGCACAGAGCCAGCGAGCGCCGGGAGACCGACGTCAATCAGATGGCCGACGCCGGCCTCGAAGTCGAGCGCCACGAGAGTCCCCGACCAGTTCGAGTATCGCCTCCGATACGCCGGCGACGCGTACGACTTCCGGACGTGGGCCAGCTGGCTCGACCCGGCCGACGCCGACGCGGTGGGCGAGTACCGCACGGGCGAGGCCGCCGCGACGACCGTCTCGGCGGAAAGATAATAAAAATGGTAGTTACGCGATACTATATTCATTCATATATTTTTGCGCCCGAATCCGTTCCTACGAAAGAAATTCGACTTTCTGGCCGTGATCTATCGTAGTATCGGGACGTACTCGCAAACTGCCGGATTCGAAGGAGAGTGCCGATTTGCCCGAGTCCACGTGACAGATCACGTAGATAGGGTGTCAAAACCCACGAGTCAACGGATTCGGGAATCAGCGAACCGTAGCATTTGATAATTTATACTTATTTTTATATATGTATATGAAGATGATACTTCTGCCGCCATGACCTTCGAGGGCGCCTTCGGTGAACCGCGACCCAGCGTCGGTGCGCCCTGGACGCCACGCCGTGGCGGTCACCTGGGGAACGGGTACGGCCGCTCGTTCACGATGGAAGAACGGGTGGTCGAGACGTTCGACAGGAACCTGACGAGGCTAGTAATAACACATGTACTGCTGTTACTGGTCGCGATCCTCGCGCCGGTCGCTCACCGAACTGCCGCCGCTTGGCCGGGCGACCGGCGCGTTTCGGTCAGATTCGTGTCTATTTGCCGTCCGCAAGCAGGTCCGCGGGCGGGCGTTCGCATATCGTGAATCGCGGTCACTGTGAGAGCAGTCGGTTCTCGATCGACTTCGCGGCGCTGGTGACGAGGCCCGCGACGTCCTCCTCGAGGCGCTTGCCTGACATGTGGTAGATGTTCCCCGTGACGCTGACGGCGGCGATGGGTTCGCCGTCCGCACCGACCACCGGCGAGGCGACGCACTGGTGGCCGCTGATGTACTCCTCGCGGTCGAAGGCCACGCGCTGGTCGCGCACCGAGCGGAGTTCGCGCTCCAGTTCCTCCCGGTCGGTGATAGTCTTGTCCGTGTGCGCGGGGAGGCCGACGCTCTGGAGAACCCCGGCGCGCTTCTCCGCGGGGAGGAACGCGAGGATGGCCTTCCCGCCGGCCGTCGCGTGCAGGGGAGCGACGTCCCCCTCGGTGACGTCGCTGGCAGCGGTGCCCGCCGGTTCGACCCGGAGCGCGTAGACGCCGCTGTCGTTCTCGTGGGCGATGAAACTCGAGACGTGTCCCGTCGTCTCGGCCAGGTCGGTGACGACGTCCTGGGCCGGCTCCAGCGGCAACCGCTCGCGGGCCCGCACACCGAGGCTCAGGAACCGGTTGCTCAGGTAGTACGCGTGCCCTTCGCGGACGAGGTATCCGAGGTCGGTGAGCGTCTGGACGTGCTTGTGGACGGCGCTCTTCGAGAGGTCGACCTGCCGGGCCAGCTCGCTGACACCGACCCCGCGGTTGTCGCGGACGGCCTCGATTATCCGGAAGCTGGTTTCGGTGGTTTTCGCCCGGGGCCCGTTGTCGTTCATGATTCGAGAATACGATCCCACCAGGAAAAATCGTTCGTAAAGTGGAAACGACCGTCCGACTCCGACCGTGCACAATGGTTATATAATGAGTTCGCAAAGCTGTGCACGATGACCACCCGCACCGACCAGTATCGCGGACCGATGGCACGGGCCGTCCCGATTTCGTCCGAGACACGTAGCGCCGTCCAGTCGTCGTATCGCACGGAGGGCCGGTGCCGATGAGTTCGAACACGTCGGGCACGGAGGGAACCGGGCCGAACCGTATCGTCGACTACGAGCTGTTCGAGGTGCCGCCGCGCTGGGTCCTCCTGCGCATCGAGACCGCCGACGGGACGGTCGGCTGGGGCGAACCCGTCGTCGAGGGGCGGGCCCACACGGTCCGGGCCGCCGTCGAGGAACTGATGGAGAACTACCTGCTGGGCGAGAACCCCGAAGACATCGAAGATCACTGGCAGACGATGTACCGCGGGGGCTTCTACCGCGGCGGGCCGGTCCTGATGTCGGCCATCGCCGGCATCGACCAGGCGCTCTGGGACATCAAGGGCAAGCAACTGGGGGCGTCCGTCCACCAGCTGCTCGGCGGGGCCGCCCGCGAGCGCATCCGCGTCTACCAGTGGATCGGCGGCGATCGCCCCTCCGAGGTCGCAGAGCAGGCCGAGCAGAAGGTCGACGCCGGCTTCTCCGCGCTGAAGATGAACGCCACCGCCGAGATCGAGCGCGTCGACGACCCGGCGACGGTCGAGGCGGCCGTCAACCGCCTGCGCGAGGTCCGCGAGGCCGTCGGTGACGAGATAGACATCGGCGTCGACTTCCACGGCCGCGTCTCGAAACCGATGGCCAAACGGCTGGCGAAGGCGCTGGAACCCCACGAGCCGATGTTCATCGAGGAGCCGGTCCTGCCCGAGCACAACGACGCGCTCCCGGATATCGCCGCCCACACGACCATCCCCATCGCGACGGGCGAGCGCATGTTCTCGCGCTGGGACTACAAGGAGGTCTTCGAGGACGGCTCCGTCGACGTCATCCAGCCGGACCTCTCGCACGCCGGCGGCATCACCGAGGTCAAGAAGATCGCCGCGATGGCCGAGGCCTACGACGTGGCGCTGGCCCCACACTGTCCGCTGGGGCCGGTCGCGCTGGCGTCGTGCATCCAGGTCGACGCCTGCTCGCCCAACGCGCTCATCCAGGAACAGAGCCTGAACATCCACTACAACGAGACGACCGACGTCCTCGACTACCTCACCGACCCCTCGATGTTCGAGTACCGCGACGGCTACGTCACCGTCCCGGACGCCCCGGGCTTGGGCATCGACATCAACGAGGCGTACGTCCGCGAGCAGTCCGAGAAGACCGTCAACTGGCACAACCCGGTCTGGCGCCACGAGGACGGCAGCGTCGCCGAGTGGTAAGTCGGCCCGGTCGACCGGTTCCGACTGACTTTTGCTGATGGAGGGCCGACCCCCCGTGTAGATGGCTCCCACAGACCCGACCGAAAACGCTGTAGAGGCCCGCCACGAAGATCGCGTCGTCCTCGTCACCGGGTCGACGCGCGGCATCGGTGCCGGCGTCGCCCGGCGATTCGCCGCCGAAGGAGCGTCCGTCGTCGTCACCGGCCGCTCGCGAGGACCGGGCGAGAACGTGGTCGCGGACATCGAGGCCGACGGCGGCGAGGCGACCTTCGTCCAGGCGGACATGCGCGACCCCGCCGAGATACAGGCGCTCGTCGAACACACCGTCGACGAGTACGGCCGCGTGGACGTGCTGGTGAACAACGCCGGCGTCCAGACCGAGACCACCGCCGCCGAGGCAACCATCGACGACTGGGAGCTCGTCGTCGAGACGGACTTTCGCTCGTTCTGGCTCTGTGCGAAACACGCCGCCGAGCACATGCCGCCCGGCGGGACCATCCTCAACACGTCCTCGAACCACGCGTTCCTGACGATGCCGGGGCTGTTCCCGTACAACGCGGTCAAGGCGGGAATCAACGGCATCACGCGGGCGCTGGCGCTGGAACTTGGCCCCGACGACATCACCGTCAACACCATCAACCCGGGCTGGGTCGAGATCGAGCGCACCCGCGAAGAGTTCGACAGCCAGGCGGAGTACGAGTACACGAAGGAGATTCATCCGGTGGGTCGGCTGGGCCGCCCCGCCGACGTCGCCGGGATGGCCGCCTTCCTCGCGAGCGACGACGCCACGTTCGTCACCGGCGAGTCCATCCTCGTCGACGGCGGCCGCAGTCAGGTGATGCAGGACGAGCTATACCGGTCGTACCGCACCGAGCGCGAGTGAGCGCGGGCGTCTCCCCGACTGGTTACCGGCTGTCCAGCCGCCAGGAGTCGATGGGGACCTGGCCGCCGTCGACGCGCAGTTCGTGGCCGTTGACGTAGTCGCTGGCCGGCGACGCCAGGAAGAGGACGGCGTTGGCGACCTCCTCGGGCTCTGCGAACGCGCCCAGCGGGTTGTTGTCGATGATCTGCTGGGTGACGGCGTCGCTGAAGCCCTCGATCATCCGGGTGTTCGCCCACCCCGGCGCGACGGCGTTGACCCTGATGCCCTCGCGGCCGAGTTCGAGCGCGAGGCTCTTGGTCAGGCCCAGGAGGCTGAACTTCCCGACGTCGTAGGCGGGTGACATCCCGACGGCATTCTTCGTGTGGATGGAGGTGAAGTTGATTATCTTCCCGTAGCCCGACTCGACCATCTCGTCGACGACCTCGCGACAGGTGTTCAGCGACCCGTGGAGGTGGACATCGAGGTTCAACTCGAACGTGTCGTCGTATGACTCGTCGAGGAACGGGCCGGCGTCGCCGACGCCGGCGTTGTTGACGAGGATGTCCACCTGTCCGAGCTCGGCGGTCCCGTGCTCGACCATCGCGGCCACTTCGGTCGCGTCGCTGACGTCGGCACCGATGCCGACGGCGTCGACGCCGTGCTCGCGGGCGTCCGCCGCGGTCTCCTCGGCCAGCGGTTCGTCGAGGTCGTTGATCAGGACGTCCGCGCCGTTCTCGGCGAGCGTGAGTGCGGTCTCGCGGCCCATGCCTCTGCCTGCGCCCGTCACGAGCGCAGTCTTGTCGGTGAGGTCGACGTTCATCGAATCCAATGTCCGCCCCAGCAGAAAAATAAGTTCCCATTCGCGCAGGACCCGGTGACGACGCGAGGAGCAGGCCCGCCAAGAGAACGGTTCAGGGACAGTAGAGGACGAACCCGCCGTTCTCGGGCACCGTCACCGACAGCGGGTCGGTCGGCCCGACCGCGACGGGCTCGCGGCGCAGGTCGTCGTCGCCGGCATCACGAACCAGCGTCGCCTCCTGTGACGCCTGGAGGAAGGGCAGCGACGTCTCGACGGTGCGCTGCCCGCCCGCGGTGATACTGCCGACGAACCACACGTCGTCGCGCTGGCGGGCGATGGTCGCCTCCGACCCCGGGTGCCCCCGGAGGAACCGGGTCTCGTCCCACGCGGCCGGGACCTGCTCTAAGAACCACTCGGCGTCGGGGCGGGCGGCGTACTCGTCGATGGAGTCCGCGAAGTGCTGGAGGCCCGACTCGTAGACCACCGCGAGCGCGAGCTCGTGGCCCACCGTGGTGTGACGGGAGTCGGCCGAGAACGTCACCGGCGTGTAGTCCATCGACCCGACGGCGTTGCGGGTGTAGGGGAGCGTGACGTTGTGTTCGGGGTCAGCGTCGCCCACTTGAGGTGTTCGGCGCCCATCACCCCCTCGTAGGTCATGACGTGGGGCCAGCGCCGCTTCAGGCCCGACGGGACGACCGACCCGTGGAAGTTCACCAGCAGTTCCCGCTTGGCGGCGTCGGCCAGCAGGTCGTCGTAGAACTGGAGGCGGCCCTGTTCGTCGGAGTCCATGAAGTCGATCTTGATGCCGGCGACGCCCCAGTCGGCCCAGCGGTCGAGTTTCTCGCGGCGCTCGTCGGCGCCACGGAGGTCGGTCCAGTGGGCCCAGACGAACAAGTCGACGTCCCGCTTGGCGGCGTACGCGACCAGTTCCGGGAGCCAGTCGGGACTCCAGCCCTCGTCGACGAGGACGTACTCCCAGCCGCGCTCGGCGGCGTAGTCGATATAGTCGCGCTGGCGGTCCGGGTCGTACGGGCTCTCGCTCTCGGACCACCACGACCAGGCGACCCGGCCCGGTTCGACCCACGACGAGGCGGTGCGGGGGCCGTCGACCAGCGCCGGCACGAGGTCGGACTCGACGATGGTCCCCAGGTCGCCGACGACGGCGACCCGCCAGGGCGTCTGGAAGGAGCCCTTCGAGCGGATCGGCGTCCACGGGTGTTCGAACTCGACGGCGGCGTCCTGCTCGTGTGACCGGAGACTCGCGGCGTGGGTCGTCCCGTCGACCTCGGCCTCGGTGAGCAACACCCAGTCGTCCGCGTTGACCTCGAAGAGGCCCGGCGTGCAGAACCGCCCCGCGGCGGTGAACAGCGGGACGTGTCGCGAGGTGGTCTCGTGGTTCTCGACCCACGGGGTCAGCCACGCCGTCGTGTCCCGGGGGAGGCGAAAGGCCGTCCGATCCTCGAACAGGAGCACGGACCCCGTCTCCGGAAGCCGGTAGCGGTACGCGACCCCCTGATCGCTCGCCCTGACGGTGAGCACCACGGTCACGCCGTTGGTGAACTCGCAGGTGAACGTCGCCTCGGTCGCCTCGTGGTGGTGGTCGCGGCGCTTCCCGCAGGTGGTGCGGAACCGCTCGTCGACGACGCGGTCCTCGCGCTCGACGGCCTCGACGGTCGGCAGCGGCGCGTCCTCGACCGTCGAGTCGAACGTGGCGGTCAGTCCCAGCGGCGACGACGCGACGACGGTGCGCCCCTCGCGGCTGACTGTCAGTGTCTGGTCGGCCCCAGTCAGCGAGACGGTCGCCTGGACTTTTCTCTCCGGGCTCTGGACGGTTGGCATGTGTCGGCGTACCAGACACAGCACAATAAATGTAGGCCGGGAGCCGCTCGCGTCGCGTTTCTGATTCGAGAACGTGCGGACCGACCCCGCGAGTATCGGCGTCGTGATGCTCATCATCATGATGGTCTTCACCGTCGTGTACGCCAGTCTGGAGGCGCGAGACTGACAATGGCAACCGAAACGAAATCACAGACGGCGACCGACCGCTCGTTCGCCGACCGACTCGACGCGTGGCTCGCCGAAGACATGTCGCCAAAGCGCGCGCTGGCGGTCTACGCCGTCATCGGCGTCTACATGGCCTTCCTGTTGCTCCCGGTCGCGTACATGGTGCTTGCGACGTTCACGTCGCCGGACTTCCTGTACTCGCCGCGGCTGGTGCCCGGGCTGAGCGAACTGACGCTCGAGAACTACGTCTCGGTGCTCTCGACCGGGCTCTTCCAGCAGTACTTCATCAACTTGACCATCGTCGCCACCTCGACGACGGTCCTGACGCTGGTCGTCGGGACGCTGGCAGCGTACTCGCTGTCCCGGTTCGAGTACCCGGCCCGGGCCGGCCTGCTGTTCTCGTTCCTGGGGACCCAGATGCTCCCGCGGGTGCTCACCCTCATCCCCTTCTTCCTGCTGATGTTCTCGCTGAACCTCATCGACTCGCTTTTGGGCATCATCATCGCCCACTCGGTGCTCGGCATCCCGCTGGGGACCTGACTGCTGAAGGGGTACATCGACGACATCCCGGAGTCGCTCGACGAGGCCGCGAAGATGGACGGTTGCTCGCACATCGACATCCTCTGGCGCATCATCGTGCCGCTGTCGCTGCCGGGAATCACCGTCGCCGGCTTCTACACGTTCATCCTCTCGTGGAACGACTTCCTGTTCGTCTCCATCCTCTCACAGACCGCGGCGACCCGGACGCTCCCGTTTGGCCTGCAGCTGTTCCCGTCCCAGAACACGGTCGCCTGGGAGCTGCTGTTGACCGCCGCGACGGTCGCGATGATTCCGGTGGTCGTGTTCTTTGCCATCGTCCAGCGCTGGGTCGTCGGGGGTCTGGCCAGCGGTGGGATGAAGGGTGCGTAACCGCCGAATCGACTCTTTCCGCTTCGGTCGTCCGTTCCTGGAGACTCGTACGCTCTCGGTAGGCACAAGAATTGGTTTCTACTCGGATATCGGAGATTTTCGAGTCTTATACTGGATTACTCGATCCAGTCCGGTGGATATGGGGCCAGAAATAGAATATACAAGACTACTTCCCTGGATTCGACTCACACCTTTCTGGCGACGACCGCAACCACTTCCGTGCCGACCGTGCAGTCGGTCGGGGGAGCCGACGGCTCGCAGCAGTCGCTACACGGCGCGAAAGATGGGAGAAATCCGGACTCAGAACGGCGCTTCCGGGCCTTCGTCGTCGTCGCCGACGTCGCCACCGCGGGACTCGCCGGGGAACGACGGGCTCATGCCACCCGCGCCACCGGACATACCCTCGCCGCCGTCCATGCCGGTCCGCGCGACGACCTCGTTGATCTCGGGGATCTCCTTGGTCATGCGGGTCTTGATGGCCTGGATGGTCATCGGCGAGATGCCACAGCCCGAGCAGGCACCGCCGAGCTGGATGGTGACGCTGCCCTCCTCACGGTCCAGCTCCTGGATGGCCGCGCTGCCGCCGTGCATCTGGATTTGCGGGAAGTTCCGGCGCAGGAAGTTCGTGATGCGCTCTCGCAGATCGTCCCCGGCGTCTGTCTCCGTGCTCATAGTGGATAGACTTCTGTTCTGCGAGTGCTTAGACCTTTGGACTCACCCGCTGCCGGTGGGTCCCCCGGCGGCCGCTCCCACCCGACGACGGGGGGCGACAGGACTCCGCGGTCTCGTTCGACGCGGCTGTCTCGCGACGAGTAGGCAATCACCGGTGTACACGGACACTCTCAGATACTTCGACACTGCCTGGCTTTTCACTCGACCTGTCCGGGCGAACACACTTCGGCGGCAGACACAGAGTTGCGGAACTAACGATTGCTGGACTGAACCACGAAACAGCCTTCTGTGATTATAACTTTGTGTTTAGCCTACAAAGGCCCAATATCTCTCATATGGCTGTAAATATATGGACTATAATCGAGAATATGCTAATAATAATCTTGAATAGGTGGTTGCTAACTCAAAATGTTCTGTTGTTCGTCGATATAACTCCGAAGGGCCGCGGATTTTGTATCTGAATTGGGTGATGATGAATGTCTGGCGTCGCAGACGGAACCGGATTCTCGCCTGCTGCCGCTGGCACCCGACTGTTCGAGTAGCGGACCGGCAGACACTAACGGGGGTACGATTGTTATTACGTTCCCTCCGTTCGCGTGCTCGTCGACCACCGCCCTCGGATACGACGTCCTCGCGTTCGCGTTTAACTATCTTGAATGAATATGTGGTTATCGAAAATTCTTAGTGTCACGGTTCTTATTCTATAGGCAGGGGCAGCCAATGACAGACCAGCGAACCTCGACGAACACACTCCAGGGGGTCGAAAGGCGTTCACAGTCGTCACTGCGCTACAGGAACTCGACGGCGCGGGCGTGAGCGAACTCGCCGACTACCTCGAGATACCGCCGAGCACCGCACAGGTCCACCTGAACACGCTCCACCAGGCCGGATACGTGCTCAAGGACGACGGCACCTACCGGCTGAGCCTGAAGTTCCTGAAACACGGAAGTTACGCGCGGCGACAGCTGGGACTTTACCGCGCGGCCAAGCGCCACATCGACGAACTGGCCGAGGAGACCGGCGAAGCCGCCAACCTCGGCGTCGCCCAGCGCGGCAAGCGCGTCCTCGTCTACAAGTCCGAGTCGCCGGCCAAGGCGGTCTACGACAACGCGCCGACGGGCGAGCAGACCCACCTGCACTGGACGGCACTGGGGAAGGCGCTCCTGTCGGTCATGCCCGACGAGCGGGTCGACGCGATCGTCGACGAACACGGTCTCCCGCGAGCGAACGAACACACCATCACCGACCGCGAGGCGCTCCACGAGGAGCTCCACCGGACGCGCGAGCGCGGCTACTCGGTCGAGGACCAGGACCGACGCAAGGGTATCCTCGCCGTCGGCGTCCCCATCGTCGACGATGCGACAGGCAATGTCGTCGGTGCCGTCTGCGTCTCCGGGCCGCGGACCCGGCTCTGGGACGACGGTGTGGCCGACGACATCGTCGAGGCCGTCCAGAACGCCGCCAACGTCATCGAACTCCGGTACAACCACTACATCTCCGGTGGCCGGTGACGAGAACAACGATTTACTCATCTTGAATACTGTTTTACACTGATTCGGGGCACCCGAGCGATACGGCCGGGCTCGCACACAGCTTCCGCCGAGCGGTCCCGCCGAGTTCCGCTGT
Organism: Haloarcula regularis; assembly: GCF_029338315.1. Classification (GTDB taxonomy): domain Archaea; phylum Halobacteriota; class Halobacteria; order Halobacteriales; family Haloarculaceae; genus Haloarcula; species Haloarcula regularis. Next base: position 1,897,652 of record NZ_CP119794.1, on the reverse strand, counting down.
CATCGAGCTGCTACCCGGTGGTTCCGGTCGGCGTCAGGTCCCGGCCCGACACAGCGGTCTCGTCGTGAGGGGTCAGACTACGCCGACTTCCCCGAATTCGGCTCCGATCTATTCCAACACTGTTGGACAGACTGGGGCGACCAATTCGGCTGCACGCGCTGCTGAACCGCTGCTTGCCACACAGCGGCCCGTCGGCTCGTCCAGTTGCTCGGGTGCAAGGCTCGCTCCGCTGGGGTGCTGCCCCCGTTCTCAGACATTTACATGTAGTCATCCGGCACGCCGCGGAGGCGTGCGTGGTAGTCGGCACCACGGATGCGTTCAACATCGTCGGATCGGGCGCTCACCCGGGCCCGCTACCGGGCCGGACGGTGGCGGAACTGGGCTCGGGTGCCCGCTGTTCACTCACTCGACGACGAGGTTGTCCGGCCGCTCGCCCCGGAGACACGCCGCCACGCCACGTCCCGCCCGTCGCCGCAGCGTCTCCATCGACGACTCCGAGTACCACGCGACGTGGGGCGTGAGCACCACCTCGTCGATGTCGAACAGCGGCGAGGACTCCGGTGGCTCCTCCGGGAGCACGTCGAGTCCCGCGCCGGCCAGCTCGCCGGCGCGGAGCGCGTCGGCGAGCGCCTGGTCGTCGACGACCGGTCCCCGGGCGACGTTTACCAGGACGGCGTCGTCGTTCATCCGCTCGAAGGCCTCGGCGTCGAACAGGCCGCGCGTCTCCTCGGTCAGGGGCGCGTGGACGGAGACGCAGTCGGCCCGCTCGAGCAACGTCTCGAAGGAGACGGACTCGACGTCGTGGGCCCTGAATACCTCGTCCGACTGGTAGGGGTCGTACGCCACCGTCTCGACGGGCATCCCGTCGAGCATCGCGGCGAACGTCTGTGCGATATTGCCGAACGCGACGAACCCGACGGTGCTCCCTTCGAGTGCCGGTATCGGGCGGCCGTCCTTCCAGTCCCACTGGCCGCCTTTGACCCGGCCGTCGTACAGCGGCACCCGACGCCGACAGGCGAGCAGCAGCGTGAGCGCGTGCGTCGCGACCTCGCTCTCACAGTAGGACGGCACGTTCAGCACGGAGACGTCGTGTGCTGCCGCCGCCTCCAGGTCGATGTTGTCGACGCCGACGCCGTACCGGGCGACGACCTCCAGTTCGTCCAGTGACTCGAAGACCTCCGCCGGGAGCTCCGTCTCCTGGTTCAACAGCGCGTCGGCGCCGGTCGCGGACTCGATCACCGCCGCCGGCGTCCGCGCGTTCGCCAGTTCGACGGTCGCACCGACGTCGGCGAGCACCTCTCGCTCGATGGATGCGTCCGGGTAGGTAGAGTCAGTGATGACGACCTTGGGAGACATCTGTCCCGAAAGGTACTGTCGGGGATATTTAAACGTACCTGCTGTGTACCCCGCTCCCGCGTCGCTCGTCCTCCGGCTACCGGTCTGTGTGGGAAAATTATTTATATCCCTCCGTGCACGATTTCAATGGATATGCCAGACCGACAGAGTCTCGACATCAGCAGACGCCGTATTCTGAAAGCAACGGGCGCCGCGGGCCTCGCCGGCATCGCCGGCTGCTCGTCGAACGGTGGCGGCAGCGACGGTGGGTCGGACGGCGGTAGTGACGGCAGTAGCGACGGCGGCGGTGGTGACGGCAGCAGCGACGGCGGCGGCGACGGTGGCGACGGCGAGAGCGGGGGCAGCAGTACGACCGAGCAGTCCCAGCTCTCGATGGGCTTTTCGACGTACTTCCGGGGTGGGGCGTGGATCACGGCCTTCCTGGAGGCGACGGAGTTCTACGCGAAAGACCAGAACTTCGACTACAACGAGTTTGGCAACCAAGAGAGCGGCCAGAAACAGGTCAGCGACATCCGGCAGATGGCCAACCAAGGCTACGACGGCATCCTCGTCAACACATGGGACTCCGAGGCGGTCAACCCCGCCATCGACGAGGCGACCGAGCAGGGCGTGCCCGTCTTCACCGCGAACGTCGACGCGACGACGGAGAACGTGACGATGTACGTCGCGTTCAGCAACCGTGCGGCGGCGGAGACGGCCGCCGAGCAGACCATCGCCGAACTCGAGGAGGAGAAACCCGACCAGGACAGTTACCAGATCCTGGACGTCATGGGCGCTCCCGCCCAGCAGATCACCCAGCAGCGCGACGAGCCGTTCGTCGAGAAGATCTCGAATACGGACGGCTTCGAGATCGCCGACAAGGTGCCCGGCGAGTTCACCCGCGACGCGGCCCAGCAAGCGACGTCGGAGTGGATCAACGCCAACGGGGCGCCCGACGCCATCTACTCGGCCAACCTCTCGATGGGACTGGGCGTCCTGACGGCGCTGAAGAACGCCGGCCTGGCGGCAAAGCGCGGCGAGGACGACCACGTCGTCCTCGTGCAACTTGACGCGGGCCCGCAGGTCATCGAAGGAATCAACGACGGCTACATCGACGCGGCCATCGACCAGCCCAACTACTTCTACGGGCCCATCGCGCTCGCGTACATGCGCAAGTACGTCGAGGGCGACGGCGAAGACGAGATTCCGGAGGTCGGCACGACCATCACGGCCGACGACCTCACCATCGAGCCTGCACAGCACAAGGGCGTCGAGTTGTGGTCCGAACCCGTGTGGGCACCCGCCGAAATCGTCGAGAAGGACGGCCACGTCCAGTTCCAGACGAACTCCGTGACCGTCACCGAAGAGAACGCCGACGAACCGTACCTCTGGGGTAACATCTGGGGATAACGTCCCCCGAACGTTTATTAATGTGTGTTAAAAGAGAGATACCATGAGCGTCGTAAACCTGCTTCGTCCGGACACGGGGAGTGACGACGTCGTGCTCACTCTCCTGGACAACATGATCTGGCCGATCCTTGCGCTGACGCTGGTCGGCGTGATGATCCTCGTGCCACAGACGTTCCGCAACATGCGGTCCGTCGAACTCCTGTTACACGGGTCCGTCGGGCTCGGATTCCTCGTGCTGGCCGAGTCGATCTGTCTCATCTCGGGGCACTTCGATCTCTCGATCGGCTCTATCGCCGGCTTCTCGGCGATGCTGACGGCGCTCATGCTCTCGCCGAGCAAGTGGGCCGTCTTCTCGGAACCCGTCCTCGGGTTCGTCGTCATCCTGGCGGTCGGGACGGTAATCGGGTCGACGAACGGCGTCATGATCAGCAAGCTCGGCGTCAACCCGTTCCTGCAGACGCTGGCCTTCCTCATCATCTTCGAGGGGCTGAAGATATCGCTGAGTAGCCTCCCGGTGTCGGACCTCCCGGAGGGGTACACCGTGGTGGGGAGCACGCCCGAATACGCCATCGGCCTGCTACTGGTGACGTTCGCCGTCGCGGCGGTGTTGATGAGCCAGACGAACATCGGGCAGGCGATCTACGCGCTGGGCTCGGAGAAGGAGTCTGCGCGCGCGGTCGGTATCAACACCGACCGGATGATAATCGCGGTCTACGGGCTGAGTGGGCTGCTGTCGGCGATGGGCGGGCTGATGCTGACCGGGTTTACGACGACGGTTTCGCCGGAGACGGCAAGCGGGATGGTGTTCCCGGCGTTTGCCGCGGCGGTCATCGGGGGCATCAGCCTCTTTGGCGGCCGCGGGAAGGTCTCGGGTGCGCTCGGCGGGGTCCTCCTGCTGAGCGTCATTCAGTCGGCGCTGAACCTCAGCGGGGTGGGCATCGCCCAGATTCAGGCGGTCAACGGGGCCGTGCTCCTGGTCGCCATCCTGCTGTACAACACGCGCTCGACCATCCGGCAGCGGGTCCTCGCCGCGGAGGTGTCACAATGAGCCACGCCGAAGACGCGTCCGACAGCTCGGCGACGAGCCAGGCGCCCGACACGAAGGTCCGCTTCGAGGACATCATGAAGCAGTTCGGCCGTCTGGTGGCGCTGGAGTCGATCGACCTGACGGTCAGGGACGGGGAGATACTGGCGCTGGTGGGACAACGGGGCGGGGAAGTCGACGCTGATGAACATCCTGTGTGGGGTCCACGAACAGACCTCGGGAACGATGTACTACGACGGCGAGCCGGTGACGTTCTCGAACCCGAGCGAGGCGCGGGAGATGGGCATCGAGACGGTCTATCAGGACCTCGCGCTGATGAACGAGCTGGACATCGCGACGAACGTCTACATGGACCAGTTCCCGTCGCGTCTGAGCGTGGGGCCCGTCGAACTGATAGACTGGAACGAGACCTACAGTGAGACCGCGGAGATCCTGGACTACCTGAACCTGGACCTGGACCCGCACTCGGAAGTCTCGTTCCTCTCGGGCGGGGAGCGCCAGCTGGTCGCGATCGCGCGGGCGATCTCGTTCGATCCGGACGTGCTGATCCTGGACGAACCGACGTCGGCGCTTTCCGTGGCCGGGACGGACCTCGTCCACGAGACGATGCGGACGCTGCGCGAGGAGGGTCACACGCAGGTGGTGGTGAGCCACAGTTTCGAGTCGGTGCTGGATCTGGCCGACCGGATCGCGGTCCTCTACCAGGGCGAGATCGCGGAGGTCGTCCGGCCGTCGGAGGTCGACAAGGCGACGCTGACGAACCTCATCACCACCGGACACCGGTAGGGTCCGAACTCCCGTTCTCGCTGGCTGTACACGAATTCCCCCGCAGGGTCAGTGCCCTCACCAGGGCGCGTACTCGGGGTCGATGGTCCGCTGTTCGCTGTCGAGGGTAGCGATGGCCTCGTGATCGGCCTCGTCGAGTTCCAGGTCGAGCGACTCGTAGTTCTCGCGGATGTGTGGCTCCGTCCGGGCCATCGGAATCGGCGTCGCGCCCTGTTCGCGGACCCACGCGAGACTCACCTGCGGGACCGTCGCGTCGTGTTTCGCGGAGATGCGCTGCAGTTCGTCGTTGCCGATGACGCGGGCGCGGGCAAGCGGCGAGTACGCGACGACCTCGATGTCCTCGGCCTCGCAGTACGCCCGGAGGTCGGACTGCTGACAGAGGGGGTGGACCTCGATCTGATTGGCGAACACCGGCGCGTCGAGGACCGCCTGGGCCCGTTCCAGCTGCGGGCGGGTGAAGTTACTGACGCCGACGTGGCGTATCTTCCCCGCGTCGTAGAGCTCGTCGAAGGCCGCGAGCGTCGAGTCGGGGTCGTAGGCCCCGGCCGGCCAGTGGACGTACAGAAGGTCGACGACGTCCAGTCCCAGCCGGTCGCGGCTCGCCTCGAACGACTCGAGGACGTCGTCGTAGGCGAGGTTGTCGTTCCAGATTTTCGTCGCGACGAAGACGTCCTCGCGGTCGACCGCGCTCGCCGCGAGCGCGTCGCCGACGAACGCCTCCGTGTCGTAGACCTGGGCCGTATCGACGAACCGATAGCCGACGTCGAGCGCGGTGGTGACGCTGTCGATACATTCGTCTCGATAGGTATTCTGGAAGGTACCCAGCCCTATCGGCGGCATCGAGCGCATACGTTCGGTGTCTCGGCGGAGTGGGACTTAGATGTTACCCTCGGCCGAAATCGGCTCGCTCGGGGGTGTATCACGGCCCGGTGACTGGCGGACAGCGGGAACCGGACTGTTCGGAACGAAACTCGAATCTACAACTATGGTATTATAAAGAATAGATATGGTCACTGAATATGGGAGTAGAACTTCTGTGATCCGTATATAGTTGTACTATGCCTTTTCTGAGGTCAAATAGCCGCGATATTCTTGTACTATTCCGTGGAAGGGTTCTCACTGTCGGAAACGAGTCCTGTCGTGTGCCGTCCGAACCTGTTCTCTCTGGGCCGTCCTCTCGGACGGTCTCGCCGTGGACTCCCACAGGGTCGAAGCACGATTGGGTCGGGGAACTACCTCGTCACGGACGAAAGGATGTTTTAGTCTCGCCGCCGATTGCTTCGACGATGAGCGAATCGGACGGGCCCATGCAGGTAGACGACCCGAACTACCACAGCGAGAACCACACGGCCGCCCAGTCGTGTGGCTGGACGAAAAACGCCCTGCGCGGAGAGGGCAAGTGTTACAAGTACGCCTTCTATGGCATCGAGTCACACCGCTGCATCCAGATGACGCCGGTCGTCAAGTGCAACGAGCGGTGTGTCTTCTGCTGGCGGGACCACGCGGGCCACGCCTACGAGCTGGGCGACGTCGAGTGGGACGACCCAGCCGCCGTCGTGGACGCCTCGCTCGAACTCCAGAAGAAACTGCTCTCGGGATTCGGCGGCCACGACGAGGTGCCCCGCGAGCGCTTCGAGGAGGCGATGGAGCCGCGACACGTCGCCATCTCGCTGGACGGCGAACCCACCCTGTATCCCTACCTGCCGGAACTGATCGAGGAGTTCCACGCCCGCGACATCACCACCTTCCTCGTCTCGAACGGCACGAATCCGGAGATGCTCGACCGCTGTGACCCGACGCAGCTGTACGTCTCGGTCGACGCCCCGGATCGCAAGACGTTCGATTCGACCGTAAAGGCCGTCGAGGACGACGCCTGGGACAATCTCGTCGAGACGCTTGACGTGCTGGCGACGAAAGACGAGACGCGCACGGTCATCCGCACCACGCTCGTGAAGGGCCACAACATGCACCACCCGGCCTGGTACGCGGCGATGTGCGACCGGGCGGACGCCGACTTCGTCGAGCTGAAGGCCTACATGCACGTCGGCCACTCGCGGGGCCGCCTGGATCGCGACTCGATGCCCGAACACGACGAGGTCCGTGCGTTCACCGAGCAGGTGGGGACGTTCCTGCCCGACCACGACACGCTCAAGGAAGTCGAGCCCTCCCGCGTCGCGATGCTGGCCCGCGAGGCGGACACCTGGGTCCCGAAACTGGACAAGGAAAGCGAGTTCTGGGCGCGGGACCCGGTCGTCGAGTACTGAGCGGCGGTCGCCGCCGGGACCGACAACCCGACGCGAGTCCATCACTGTTCCACATCTGGAACGCATCTCACATTCGGTATCCTTTTCCGGAGACGGTGCCAACGTCGGGACATGGCCGAATCTACGGGGCACGCGGTGGGGCGCGACGAGCTCGCGACGCTGAAGCTGCTCGCGCTCGACGGCGCGCTCGACGAACGGACCAAGGTCTCCTGTGCGGACCTGGCGGGCCGGCTGGACGCGTCGAACCAGACGGCGTCACGGCGCCTCCAGCGACTTGAGGACGCCGGCCTGCTCGAGCGCGACATCGTCAGCGACGGGCAGAACGTCCGCATCACGGCTGCCGGCGAGGGGCGCCTCCAGTCCGAGTACGCCGACTACCGGCGCATCTTCGAGGCCGACGCGAGCGTGGACCTACGCGGCATCGTCACCTCCGGGATGGGCGAGGGCCGCCACTACATCACGCTGCCGGGCTACATGGAGCAGTTCATCGAGAAACTGGGTTACGAGCCGTTTGCGGGGACGCTCAACGTCGAACTGGCAGACGAGAGCGTCCGGAAACGCGCGCGACTTGGCGCGCTCGAACCGGTCACCATCGAGGGCTGGGAGGACGACGAGCGAACCTACGGCCCGGCGTACTGCTATGCGGCCTCAGTCGAGAGTGGCGACGGCGAGTACGAGCCGGCCCACGTCATCGCGCCCGAACGGACCCACCACGGCGAGGAGCAACTCGAGCTCATCGCACCCGAGAAACTCCGCGACGTGCTGGAGCTGGCCGACGGCGACGAGGTGATCGTCCATGTCGCAGAGTGAGGACGCCCCGACCGACGCCGACGCCGCGGCGGACGCCGTCGCCGCCTTCGCTCGCGGCGAGCCAGTGTTGATCCACGACGCCGCCGACCGCGAGGGCGAGACGGATATCGTCTACCCGGCCGGCGCCGTCACCCACGAGGACGTGGCGCGCATGCGCAACGACGCCGGCGGGCTGGTCTGTGTCGCGCTCTCCGATGCCGTCGGCGACGCGCTCGACCTCCCCTTCATGCAGTCGGTGCTCGAGCACCCCACGTCGGCCGACCACGACCTGGGCTACGACGAGCGGTCGTCGTTCTCCATCACGGTCAACCACCGCGACACCTACACCGGCATCACCGACGCGGACCGCGCGCTGACCATCCGCGAACTCGCCGCCGCGGCGACGGACCCGGACCCGGCGGCCTTCGCGGAGACGTTCCGCTCGCCGGGCCACGTCCACCTGCTCCGGGCGGCCCCGGGCCTGCTCGCCGACCGGAAGGGCCACACCGAACTCGGCGTGGCGCTCGCCGGCGCGGCCGACCGGCCGCCAGCGGCGGTGGTCTGTGAGATGCTCGACGACGAGACCGGCGAAGCGCTCCCCCCGACCGAAGCCCGAGCCTACGCCGAGCGCGAGGGGCTGGTCTACGTCGAGGGCGCGACGCTCGACGAGCGACTGGGGTGACAGTCACGCTCGGCGTCCGGGCAGTGCTTCGTTGCGCGAGTTTGCGTGGGAAGTGCCAGAAATTCCCGGTCGGCTGACCACAACGGGCGGGATTGAAAGGGGCCGTGCTCTCAGCGAACCCCGACGACGCAAGCACGCGAACGAAGTGAGCGCGCAGCGAGGCGCGGGAGCTGAGAGCACGGGGGATTTCTGGCTGTTCATCGCTGGTCTTTCGGTACCGGCACTGTCCAGCGTTCGCCAGCGGTGGCGAGCAATAATATGTGTGGGACCCGTACGCACACGTAATGGCAGCGACCTGTCCGACGTGTGGACTCCCGGAAGAACTCTGCATCTGCGAGGACGTCGCGCGGGAAGCCCAGGAGCTGTCGGTCCGTATCGACGAGCGCCGCTACGGGAAGGAGGTGACGATCATCGAGGGGTTCGACGCCGGTGACGTCGACCTCGCGGAACTGGCGTCGACGCTGAAGTCACGGCTCGCGTGTGGGGGGACGGTGCGGGACGACCACATCGAACTGCAGGGGAACCACGAGGAGCGGGTCGTTCCCCTCCTGCGGGACGAGGGGTTCACCGTCACGTGAGGGCCGGCGGTCCCGCGCTGTGACCGTGTGGCGAATCGACGACCCGCACGCGGACCGTCAACACTCTTAACCGAGGGATTCGATGGGGTAGCTATGACACACGACGAGCTATCGGCCGGCATCGCAGACAGGTATCACGCCGCCGGGGGGTGGTCGCTGTGAGCGACCGGCCGGAGATGTTCGAGGGGGCAGACAGAATCTGGATGGACGGCGAGTTCGTCGACTTCGAGGACGCCCAGATTCACGTCCTCACGCACGCGCTGCACTACGGCACCGGCGTCTTCGAGGGCGTGCGCTGTTACGACACCGAGCAGGGCCCCGCCATCTTCCGCTGGGAGGAACACCTCGACCGCCTCTACGAGTCGGCCAAGCCCTACGACCTCGAGATCGACTTCTCGAAGGCGGAACTGACCGACGCCACCGTCGAACTCATCCGCAGCGAGGGCTTCGAGTCCTGTTACATCCGCCCCATCGTCTACTACGGGTTCGACTCGCTGGGCGTTTCCCCGCGCAGCTGTCCGACCGAGACGGTCATCGCGGCGTGGCCGTGGGGAGCGTATCTCGGCGAGGAGGCCCTAGAGGAGGGCGTCGACGTCATGGTCTCCTCGTGGCGGAAACACGCCTCCAGCCAGATCCCGACCAACATCAAGACGACCGGGCTGTACGTCAACAGCATGCTCGCCGGCGAGGAGGCCCGCGCCAACGGCTACACGGAGGCCATCGTCCTCAACAAGGAGGGCAACGTCGCGGAGGGGCCCGGCGAGAACATCTTCCTCGTCCGCGACGGCGAGATCTACACGCCCGGGATGGCCGAGTCCATCCTCGGGGGCATCACCCGCCAGACCGCCATCACGCTGGCCGAGGAGCTGGGCTACACCGTCCACGACGAGGCGACCATCTCCCGGGGCGAACTCTACACGGCCGACGAGCTGTTCTTCACCGGCACCGCCGCCGAGGTCACGCCCATCCGGAGCGTCGACGACAACGAGATCGGCGCGGGGACGAAGGGCCCGGTCACCGACGACATCCAGACCGCCTTCTTCGACGTCATCGACGCGGGCGAGCGCGAGGAGTGGTTCACGTACGTCTGACCGTCTAATCGTCGTCGTCGACGACCGGGATCGGCCGGTTGCGCTCGGCCGTGTCGCCGAACCCGGCGCTCAGGATGCGCGTCAGCGCGTCCTCGACGCGTTCGTCGGTCTCCTCGTACTCGTGTGACTCGACCTCGATGACGAAGCCCGTCGTGATGTTCGGGGCCGTCGGCAGGAAGATGACGTCGCGGCCGTCCTCGGTCGTCTTGCCGGTCTTGAACGCCGTCATCCGCATCCCATCCCACACCTCTATTTTCACCGGGCTCTGGAGCTCTTCGGTGCCGCCGACGGCCGTCTCGATGGCCATCTTCGAGGCGTTGTAGACCACCCGCAGCCCCGGGATGTGGTTCATCGAGTCGTCCAGCAGTCCTTCGACGATGTCGCCGAAGGCCGTCCGCATCAGGTAGCCCGTCGAGAAGACGATGAGGACGAAGATGACTAGCGTCGTGACCACGCGGGCAAGTTCCACGGCCGTCGCGCTGGCCGGCAGGCCGAGCGCGAGCAGCAGTTCGGAGTCGATGGCGGGGATGACGGCGGCGGAGGCGAGGATGTTGTAGAGGTAGACGATGACGTACGTCGTGACGAGAAAGGGAAGCAGGACGATGAGTCCACTCGCGAAGTCACGCTTCCACGACGTGGAGGAGTCCATACCGGTACGTGTCGGTGACGCAATATCAGCCCTTCCCTTCCTGCCGGCGGTCGGTCACAGGCACCCGACGACGCAACCGGCGACGGGCTGGCGGGCCAGCAGCGCGGTCTCTCAGGGTACCATCACTCTCTCGGACGAAACGGCTCCATCTCCGGCGGCACTCGCCCGCAGTCACACGGATTATTACCCCGGGCCGTGACGCCGCGAACATGGACACACTCGGGGTCGTCGCGACGGCGCTGTGGGCGATGTTGCCCGCGTACGTGCCCAACAACGCCGCTGTGCTGGCCGGCGGGGGCAGACCGATAGACGGCGGGCGGACGATGGGCGACAGCCGACTGCTCGGCGACGGGAAGACCTGGCGGGGGACCGCCACCGGGACGCTTGCCGGCACCCTCGCGGCGCTGGTTCTCGACGCCCTCTCGCCGGCCGCGAGCGGACTCGTCGGGCACTCGCTCCCGGGATTTCCGCTCACCGCCGGGTTCGGCCTCGCCCTGGGGGCGATGCTCGGAGACATCGGGGCCTCGTTCATCAAGCGACGGAGCGGCCGCGAACGGGGCGCGGCGTTCCCCGGCCTCGACCAGCTCGACTTCGTCGTCGGCGCGCTTGCGTGTGCGTTCGTCGTCGCGCCGGCCTGGTTCGGCGCCACGTTCACCCTGCCGGTGCTGGTCGTCGTCGTCGTCGCGACGCCGATACTCCACGTCGCGACGAACGGCATCGCGTACCGCCTGGGCCTGAAGAACGAACCCTGGTGACCCTGGGCCGGCCGCGGGGCCGAAGTGGATGTGCTTTTACGCGCCGGCGAACGACCATCGGGTATGACTACACGCGGGGAGACACTACGGCTGGCGACGCGGGGTCGGACCTCGCGTTGCGACAGGCCGCGACGGTCCAGGAGGCGCTGGGCGGGCGGCGCCTCTCGGTCGAACTCGTGGAGGTCGAGACCACGGGCGACCAGATTCGCGACGAGCTCATCCACCGGCTCGGCAAGACCGGCGCGTTCGTCCGGAGCCTCGACGAACGGGTCCTCTCGGGCGACGTCGACGCCGCGGTCCACTCGATGAAGGACATGCCCACCGAAGGCACCGACGACCTCGTGGTGGCCGGCGTCCCGGAGCGTGCAGCCGCCGGCGACGTGCTCGTTACGCCCGAGGGCCGCTCGATCGAGGAACTGCCCGAAAATGCCGTCGTGGGCACGTCGAGTCTGCGGCGGCGGGCACAGTTGCTCGCCGAGCGCCCGGACCTGCAGGTCGAACCGCTTCGCGGGAACGTCGACACGCGCCTCGAGAAGCTGCTCGCGCCGTCGCTCCAGGCCGAACACCAGGATCGCCACGAGGCCAAACAGGAGCGCAAGGGCAACGCGGGAGACGAGGACTACGAACACCCCTACGACCGGACAGTCGAGGAGTGGTTCGACGACCTGCCGGAACTACACCGGCGGGCCATGGAACGGGACGTCGAGACGCCCTACGACGCCATCGTGCTGGCGCGGGCGGGCCTCGAGCGAGCGGGCCTGAGCCATCACGTCGAACTGACCGACCTCGACCCGGACACGTTCGTCCCCGCGCCAGGCCAGGGTGCCCTCGCGGTGACGGCCCTGGACGGCAACCTGGCAGAGCGAATCAAGGACCGACTCGACCACCCGCGGACGCGCGTCGAGACCACCGTCGAGCGGACCATCCTCGCGGAACTGGGCGGGGGCTGTGTGGCTCCGCTGGGCGTCTACGCCACGCTCCAGGGCGGCGTCGTCCACACGAACGTCCGGGTGCTCGCGCGCGACGGCGACGAGGAGATCCGCTCGAGCCGCGACCTGCCCGTCGAACGCCACGTCGCGGCCGCCCGGGACTACGCCGCCGAACTCGCAGACCAGGGGGCCGCCGACCTCATCGCGGCGGCCAAGCGCGACGCGGGCGGCGCGGACGACGACGCCGCCACCGCCACCGAGGAGGACGGCGACGCATGACCGGGGACGTCGGCAAAGTGTACCTCGTCGGCTCCGGCCCCGGCGACCCCGACCTGCTGACGGTGAAAGCCAGGGACCTCCTGGAGACGGCCGACGTGGTGCTACACGACAAACTCCCCGGCCCGGAGATCCTGGGGCTGATTCCCGAAGCGAAACGCGAGGACGTCGGCAAGCGCGCCGGCGGCGACTGGACGCCCCAGGAGTACACGAACGCTCGACTGGTGGAACTTGCCCAGGAAGGCAAGAATGTCGTCCGGCTGAAGGGCGGCGACCCGACGGTCTTCGGCCGCGGCGGCGAGGAGATGGTCCATCTCGCCGATCACGGGATTCCGTTCGAGGTCGTCCCGGGCATCACCAGCGCCATTGCCGGCCCGCAGGCCGCGGGTATCCCGGTGACCCACCGCGACCACACCTCGTCGGTCTCCTTCGTCACCGGCCACGAGGACCCCACCAAGGACGAGTCGATGGTCGACTGGGAAGCGCTGGCCGACACCGGTGGGACCATCGTCGTCCTGATGGGCGTCGGGAAGCTGCCCGACTACACCGCCGCCCTGCTCGAGGCCGGCATGGAACCGGAAACGCCCGTCGCACTGGTCGAGCGGGCGACCCGGCCCGACCAGCGCGTCGCCACCGGTACCCTCGAGACCATCGTCGAGGTGCGCGACGCCGAGGGCATCGAACCGCCCGCCATCACGGTCATCGGCGACGTGGCCGGCCAGCGCGAACAGGTCGTCGAGTTCCTGGAGGGGTACTGATGCGGGAGTCGCCCCGCCTGCGCGTCGCCGTCTTCCGGCCCGACGACGAACGCCTCGCCGACGCCGTCGAACTGCTGGAGTCGCTGGGTGCCGACCCCGTCCCCGACCCGATGCTGGCCGTCAAGCCGACCAGCGAGGCCCCCCGCGAGGACGCCGACTACGTCGTCCTGACGAGCAAGACGGGCGTCGAACTCGCGGCCGAGGCGGGGTGGGATCCCGGCGACGCGACCGTGTGTGCCATCGGAGCGGCCACCGCCGACGCCCTGCGTGCGGCCGGCTACGAGGCCGACGTCGTGCCCGAGGAGTACTCCTCGGCCGGCCTGGTCGACCGACTGGCCGACGAGGTAGCAGGCGCCCGCGTCGAGGTGGCGCGCTCTGACCACGGCTCGGCGGTCCTGACTGATGGCCTCGAGGCGGCCGGCGCCTACGTCCACGAGACGATACTCTACCGCCTGGTCCGGCCCGCCGGCGCCGGCGAGTCGACCGAACTGGCCGCCGACGGAGCCCTCGACGCGGCCCTCTTTACCTCCTCGCTCACCGTCCGGAACTTCCTGGCGGCCGCCGACGACCGGGGGCTCCGGGACGCCGTCCTCGACGGACTGGAGGCGGCGACGGTCGGCGCTATCGGGGAACCCACGAAGGAAACGGCCGAGGCGGCCGGAGTCGCTGTCGACGTCGTCCCGGAGACGGCCGACTTCGAGACGCTGGCCTGTGCCGTCGTCGAGGACGCGGCCCCGACCCACCACGAGTGAGCGTGTCCGACGAGCGGGCCTCTCTCTGGTCGGCGCTCCGACCGCTCTCGCTCGTGACCGGGTGGCAGGTCGTCGCGAGCACCTGTTTCTACGCCCTGTTTGCCGGGACGGCGCTGTTGCACGAGTCGCTGGGCGTCTCGCGGTTCCACCTCGGGCTGGTGGTGACCGCGGCCACGCTGGGCTACACTGTCGCCCTGTTTCCGGTGGGGGCCGCCGTCGACGGCGCGGGGGAACGCCCGGTGATGGTCGCCGGGCTGCTCGCGCTCGCGGGCAGCGTCGTCGCCGTGGGTCTCGCCGACGGTGTCGGCCTGCTGGCGCTCGGGGCCGTCGCACTCGGTGGTGCCTACGCGACGGCGATGCCGGCGACGAACCGCGCTATCGTCACCGGGGTCCCGGCGGCGCTGCGCGGGCGGGCGATGGGCATCAAACAGGTCGGCGTCACCGCCGGCAGCGGCCTCGCGGCGCTGCTGGTGGTGAGTTTCGCGCCCAGCGTCGGCGCCTGGAACCTCGGCTTCCTGCTCGCGGGCGGCCTGGCCGCCGTCGCCGCCGCCGTCTTCGCGCTCCTCTACCGGGGATCGCCCGCCGGGGCCTGGCGCCTCCCGGACCTCCGCGCACTCGGGCGAAACCGGACCTACGTCACGCTCACCGGGGGCGGGTTCTTCCTCGGTGCGGCGCTGTTCACGACCGTCGCCTACACGACGCTGTTCCTGACCGAGGCCGTCGAGGTCTCTGTCGCCGTCGCCGGCCTTGGCTTTGCCGCGATGCAGGCGACGGGCAGCGCCGGCCGGGTCGTGGCTGGGTGGCTCGCCGACCGCCGGGACGCCCCGGAGGCCCGGGCGACGGCGACGGTCCTCACCTGGCAGGCCGCGCTCGGCGTGGTGTTGCTCGCCGCGCTCGCGCTCCCCGGGCTCCCGCGCCCCGTCGTCCTCGTCGTCGTCGGCGGCGTCGGCGCGACGGTTCTGGGCTTTACCGGCCTCTACTACGCCTGCATGACGGCACTGGTCCCCCCAGAGGAAGTTGGGGCTGCGACGGCCGGCGGCCAGACGGCGCTCAACGCGGGGGCGCTGCTGGCGCCGCCGGCGTTCGGCTGGCTGGCCGACACCGCGTCCTACCGGACCGGGTGGCTGTTGCTCGCCGGAGTGGCCCTGGCCGGCACCGCGTCGCTGGCGCTCGTCGTCAGGCGGACGTAGGTCAGTCGGCGGGTTCGGCGGTCCGTTCCTCGTCGCCCGCCAGTTCCGCCCGGAGCGACTCGAGCTCGTACTCGACGGCCCGCTCGTTCGAGAGGCGGTCGAGCTCGGCGTCGATGGAGTCGCCCTCGTCGAGGACCGATTCCAGCGCGCCGCTCTCCTCGAGTTCTTCTAACGCGGCGGCGCGGGCCTCCATCTGTTCGGTCCGTTCGGTCGCGCGTTCGAGCGACCGCGAGACGTCCTCCATCGTGTCGCCGACGCCGGTGAAGGCCTCGGCGACCCGCGCCGACGCCTCGGCGGCCTCGTAGCGGGCCTTCATACTCTCTTTCCTGGTGCGGAACTGCTCTATCTGACTGCTGAGCTCGGCGCGCTTGCCGACAAGTCGGTCCTGTGTCGCCTGGAGCGAGTCGATCTGCTCGCTCAGCTCCGTGATCTGTGTCACGTTGGCCTGCTTCTTCTCGAGAGCGCGCCGTGCCAGGTCCTCGCGGCCCTGCTGGAGCGCCGAGCGAGCCTGTCCGTCGTGTCTCTCGACGTTCTCGCGGAGGCGCCGTCGGTGAATCTCGAGGCGTTTCTTCTGCGTGGTGACGTCGGCGATGCCCCGGGTCACCTTCTGGAGCTCGTCGCGCAACTGCTCGTAGGAGTAGTCCAGTTCGGCGCCCGGGTCCGACGCGCGGTTCAGCAGCGCGTTGAGTTTCGACCGGACGAAAAAGGAGAGGCGACCGAGGAGCCCCATCAGCGCACCTCCGCTCGCTGGGTCGGCTGAACGGCGATTCCGTGACCTGGCTGGAAGAACATGCTCTCGCGTACGCGTGACAAGGAAATAACACCATCGGCGCGTACAGGGGGCGGCCCCGGCCCTCTCCGGCCGTCGAACGGTGCTTGATCCGGGTTAATCCGGCTGAAGGGGCGTGGACTCGGCTTCACGGGTTGGTCCCTTCATGAGGCTGGGGATGGAACCGTCCGGTACCGATGACTGGACGACGACTCAGCACGGCCGGCCGCTCCGCGGCGGTCCTGGGGCTCCCGACGGGCACCGCCGCAGCCGGGCCCGCAGCGTCGATGTCAGCCGACGGTCACGCGACCGTCTGGACCCGGCGGACCCGCGGGCGGATGGTGGTGACCCGTGGACGGGAAACTACTGGCGTTCGTCGGCGTCCTGCTGGTGGTGCTGGCCGGTGTCGTCGGCGCCCTCGTGACCGGGGTCGGACCGCTGCCAAGTGGTGAAGCCCAGGCCGGCGCCGACGGCGACGCCGAGCCCTTCCCGACGGCCACGCCCGCGGCGGGATCGACGGGTGACGGCGGGGGCGGCGACGGGACGACGGCAACGGCGACGCCGACGCCGCCGTTCGACCTGGCCATCGACGCCATCGAGGACTGTGGCCAGACGTGCCGGGACGTCACCTCCACGCTGACCAACCAGCAGGACACGACGGCACGAAACGTCACGGTCTACACGCGCATCTTCGTCGGGAACGACACCGGCGGCGACGTGGCCTGGCAGGGGCGCGAGCGGGTCGGCTCCCTCGAAGCCGGCGGGACGGCCACCGCGACCAGGCGCGTCGAACTCTCCTACAGCGAGGCGCTGGCGGTCCAGCGAAACGGCGGCTGGATCACCGTCCAGACGACGGTGGCGACGGCCGACCGGACCGTCACCTTCAGCGACCGGCGACAGGTGGCCTGACCGCGAGTGAAGGTTTTTATCCCCGGACGGTCCTACCCCGGGCTATGAGCGCCCCCGTCCCCGACCTCGCCGACCGCGCCGACGCCTGCGCCCAGCGCCTGCGGTCGGCCGACCGCGTCCTGCTGGCCTCGCACATCGACGCCGACGGGCTGACCAGCGCGGGCGTCGCGACGACGGCGCTCGAACGGGCCGGGATTCCGGTCGAGACGGTCTTCAAGAAGCAACTCGACGCGGCGGAGATCGGGAGCATCGCCGCTTGCGAGCACGACACCGTCCTTTTCACCGACTTCGGGTCGGGCCAGCTCGACGTCATCTCGGAACACGTCGCGGCGGGCGACTTCGAGGCGCTCGTCGCGGATCACCACCAGCCGGCCGACCCCGAGGATTGCCACCCCGACGTCGTGAGCGACAGCGACGGGTACGCCGACTTCGCGTGGCACCTGAACCCGCTGCTCGAGGGTATCAACGGGGCGTCGGAGCTCTCTGGGGCGGGGGCGGCCTACGTCCTCGCGCGCGCACTGGAACCCGAGGGCGGCGACAACCGTGACCTCGCGGCCCTCGCGGTCGTCGGCGCGGTCGGCGACATGCAGGCCGTGGGCGGCGAGCTCGTCGGCGCGAACGCCGGCATCGTCGACGAGGGCGTGGCGGCCGCCATCCTCGAGGAGGGGACCGACCTCTCGCTGTACGGCAAGCAGACCCGCCCGCTCCCGAAACTGCTCGAGTACGCCACCGAGGTCCCCATCCCCGGCATCTCCGGCGACCAGGCCGGCGCGACGCGGTTCCTGCAGGACCTGGGCCTGGACCTGAAACGCGACGGCGAGTGGCGCACCTGGGCGGACCTCACCGACGACGAACGCCAGACCATCGCCAGCGCGCTCGTCAAGCGGGCCGTCCAGCGCGGGGTCCCCGCCGACAAGATCGACACGCTCGTCGGGACCACCTACACGCTGACGGCCGAACCCACCGGCACGGAACTCCGCGACGCCAGCGAGTTCTCGACGCTGCTGAACGCCACCGCCCGCTACGAGCGGGCCGACGTCGGCCTCGCTGTCTGTCTCGGCGACCGCGAGGGTCCCCTCGAACGGGCCCGGTCCCTGCTCGCGAACCACCGGCGGAACCTCTCGGAGGGACTCGATCTCGTGAAACGGCAGGGCGTCACGCAGGCCGGCTCGGTCCAGTGGTTCGACGCCGGCGACGAGATCCGCGAGACCATCGTCGGCATCGTCGCGGGGATGGCGCTGGGCACCGACGGCGTCGACGCCGACAAGCCAATCCTCGCGTTCGCCAGCACCGGTGAGGGCGAGACGAAGGTCTCCTCGCGCGCGACCGGTCCGCTCGTCGGCCGCGGCGTCGACCTCTCGGTCGTGATGCACGAGGCCTCGCAGGCAGTCGGCGGCGACGGCGGCGGCCACGACATCGCCGCCGGCGCGACCATCCCCGAGGGCGAGGAAGAGGCCTTCGTCGAGGCCGCCGACGCTATCATCGCTGCGCAACTGGGTGCCTAGGGCCCGCCGACCGCCGGCTGGAGTGTCCGTATACTGGCAACAAGAGTTATCCCGTCCGATACCGGACCTCCTGCAATGGACTCCCGGGACACGTTCGACCTGGCGCTGGTCGTCGTCGCCGGCCTCCTCGCGTACACGGAGACCTTCGGCTTCGTCGACCCGCGGGCGACCATCTGGGAGCTCGTCGCCATCCTCCTGAACCTGGACGTCCGGGTCTACCTGCTCGTGGGCGGCATCTTCGGGGCCGCCTTCGTCACCTACCTCGTCGTCTACCTCCCCCAGAAGGACGCCCGTGCAGTCAAGCCCTAGCCCGGAGTCGGGCCATCTTTATTCCCGGCCACCCTTGCCCCGGCCAATGACCGACTTCGATCCCGAGAAGTTCGAAGACAAGTACGCCAATTACTTCCCGGAACTGCAGAAGGCCTACAAGCAGGCCTTCGAGACGATGAACGACGCCTACGACTCCGAGCTCGTCCACGCCATCGACCAGCAGATCCTCAACGAGTCCGAGCCATTCTACGAGGACGGCGAGTTCCGCGTCGAACTGCCGGAGAACCCGACCGACCGGATCACGGCCATCATCGTCGACGACGAGAAGCTCGAGGCCGTCCTCGAGCGGTACGTCGAGGAGATCGAGGGCGAGCTCCGGTCCGTCTTCGGCCTCGAGGAGGCGTAGGCCGGTTCCCGTCGGGCGGGAATATGGGAAGGTTCCTTACCGTCGGCCCGTAATCCCGGGACATGGAGCAACGCAAGCCCCCGGCCACGGAGGAGGGGTGGTACGTGCTGCACGACTGCCGAAGTATCGACTGGGACGCCTGGCGGGAGGCCCCCTCGCGGGTCCGGGACCGCGCGCTCTCGGAGGGCATCGACTTCCTCTCGGCCTACGAGGCCGTCGAAGACGCCGACGAGGGTCAGACGGCCGTCTACACGGTGCTTGGCCACAAGGCCGACATCATGATCGTCCACCTGCGGCCGACGATGGCCGACCTGGACGCCGCCGAGCGCCACTTCGAGCAGACGGAGTTCGCCGCGTTCACCGACCGGAAGTTCTCCTACGTCTCGGTCACCGAGGCCTCTGGCTACACGGAGAAGTCCCGCGAGTACTTCGAGGGCGGGGTCGACGACGACTCCGGACTGGCTCAGTACATCCAGGCCCGCCTGCACCCCGACGTGCCCGACGACGAGTTCGTCTGTTTCTACCCGATGAGCAAGCGCCGCCAGCCCGACCAGAACTGGTACGACACCAGCTTCGAGGAGCGGGCGGCCCACATCAAGCGCCACGGCGACATCGGCCGTGGCTACGGGGGCGACGTGAACCAGATGATCTGTGGCTCCATCGGCTTCGACGACTGGGAGTGGGGTATCACGCTGTGGAGCGACGAGATGGAACACATCAAGGAGCTGCTGACCGAGATGCGATTCGACCCCTCGACCTCTCAGTTCGCCGAGTTCGGCCCGTTCTACGTCGGCCGGCGCTTCGAACCGGGGGACCTGCCGGCGGTCCTGGCCGGCCAGCGGACCCCGACGGACGCGGGGCAGGGTCGCCCCGAAGCGGTCAGTGAGCAGGCCCACGAGGCGGCGGCCGGTCACCCGGAGACCGCGACCGGCGACGCCCAGGCCGGCGGCGACACGGACACCCACGGTGGCGCCCACCCCGGCAGCGCGAGCGAGGGCGACCACCCCCACGGTGAGGGCCGCGACGCCGACGAAGGCGACGCCGACGCCGCCGAGGACACCGATCACGGCGGCGGCCGCCCCGACGTCTCGGGCGACTTCGAGCGCGTCGACGACGCCGTCCAGCGCGTGGGCCGACTCGGCCTCGAGGCGGGCGAGGACTACGACGCGGGCGACTTCGGGCTCGTGTACCACTCCGAGACGGACGCCGAGGAGCTCGTCGAAGACGTCGAGGACCTCGCTTCCAGCTTCGACCACTACGACCGCCACGTCGAGACCACCGTCCGCGCCCAGAGCGGCCAGACCTACGTCGTCAGCATCTGGACGGCCGAGGAGGCCGCCGAGACGGCGGCTGGCTTCCTGAGCGACCTCGACGGCGTCACCGAGCAGTTCGGCGGGCCGCTGGGCGAGGCCAGCGAGGACGACGCGGACCAGGAGCAGGCGGCCGCGGCCTCCTCGGCGTCGATCCGCGCACAGCTCGAGACCGAGGGCGTCTACGCCGGCCAGCCCCACGGCGAGGACGTCTACGCGCTGGTGGTCTACTCGTCGGCCGACCCCGAGACGCTGGACAGCGAGGTAGCCGACCTCCGGGCGGCCTTCGACCGCTACGACACGCACGTCCGGACGACCGTCTACGAGGACCCGGACTCGGATACCGTCGCTATCGCCTCGCTGTGGGACACCGAGGACGCTGCCCAGACCGCCAGCGGCTACCTCACCGACCTCCCCGAGGTCGAGGGGCGCCACGGCGAGGGCGACGGTTTCGGCACGATGGGGATGTTCTACACGGTCAAACCCGAGTACCGCGAGGACTTCGTCGAGAAGTTCGACACCGTCGGCGGCCTGCTCGCGGACATGGAGGGCCACCGAGAGACGGCGCTGCTTTCCAACCGCGCCGACGAGAACGACATGTTCATCGCCAGCCAGTGGGACTCGAAGGAGGACGCGATGGCCTTCTTCCGCTCGGACGCGTTCTCGGACACCGTCTCGTGGGGTCGCGACGTACTGGCAGACCGGCCGCGACACGTCTTCTTGGCCTGAGCGGGCGCGAGCGGTCGTCTCGCTGACGCCGCTCTCGGGATGGGCCGCCGGTCCCGGCACGCTTGCGGACGCACCGCGTCCGGTTTTCTCAGGTGATAACGGGCACCGAATAGTAATATCCGCGCCCCGACGAGCTTCGCTCGATGAACCCGGCCGTCCCCGTGAGTGTGCTCCTCGCCGTCCTGGTCGGGGTCGCCGCCCTCGCGAGCTACGGGTTCGCGTGGTACTCGTGGCAGCGGACGGGCCACCCGGTCTCGAACCGGTTCGCGGTGCTCATGGCCGCCGACGGGTCGTGGGCCCTCTTCGCCTTTCTGGAGCTGGTCAGCCCGACAGACGCCGTCGCGCTTCTGTGGAGCGCACCACTCGCGCTGGCCGCGTCGCTGGCTGCGGTCTTCTGGTTCCTCTTTGTCGTCGCGTACACCGGTGACAGTGCGTGGGTTCCCGACGTCGTGGCGCCGCTGTTGGTCGGGGAGGGCGTCCTCTACGGCGTCGTCTACGCGCTCAATCCCGGCGACCTGGCCTACGCCGCGGCCGGCGTCGCGCGGTTCGGCGTCCTCCGCGTCCCGTACATCGACTTGGGACCGCTCGTCCTCGCTCAGCTGCTCTTCATCTACGCGCTGTTGGTCCTGACCTTCGTCCTGCTCGGACGGTTCTTCGTCGTGACCCGGAACCTCTACCGCAAGCAGACGGGCATCATCTTCGCGGTGACGCTGCTGGTGGCGCTGGCGAACGTCGCGTTCTTCGTCGGCCTGACGCCCCACCCCAGACTGGACCTGACGCCGGTGTTCTTCGTCGTACAGGCCCTCGGCGTCGGCTTCGCGCTGTACCGCTACGACTTCCTCGAGGTCGCGCCGCTGGCGACCGACGTCCTCCTCGAGGAGATGGGCGATCCGGTCTTCGTCATCGACGTCGAGCGGACCCTGGTCGACTGGAACGAGGCCGCCAGCCGGTACGTGCCGGACGTCGCGAACCCCACGCTCGCGGCCGTCGCGAACGACGACTCGATGGTCTGGTCGGCCGCGATAGACGGTCTGGACGAGGTCATCGTCGCCGACGAGTCCGGGACGACGGTGACAGACTCCGAGGTCACGACGACCCGCCGCGACGGCGACGCGCTGCACTCCGTGACCTTCGACGTCAGGACGACCGACATCACCGACCGGTACGGCGTCGTCCGCGGGAGCGTGGTCGTGTTGCGCGACGTCACCGAGCGCCGGGAGCGCGAGCAGGTACTGGAGTCACAGAACGAACGCCTGGAGGAGTTTACCGGCATCGTCAGCCACGACCTCCGGAACCCGCTGCAGGTCATCGACGGGAAGCTGACGCTCGCCCGCGAGACCGGCGACCTCTCGCACCTCGAGGACGCCGCCGATGCCGTCGCACAGATGGAGCAGTTGATAGACGACCTCCTGCGGCTGGCCAGCCAGGGCGAGAGCATCGACGAGAAACGCCCCGTCAGTCTCGACGCGTGCAGTCGGGCCGCGTGGGACCGGCTCGACACCGCTGGGGCGACGCTGCGGGCCGAGTCGGAACTGTCGGTCCTCGCCGACCGGGACCGCCTCACGCAGGCCCTCGAGAACCTGTTTCGCAACGCCGTCGAACACGGCGGCCCCGAGGTCACCGTCACCGTCGGCGCCTCCCAGGATGGCTTCTACGTCGCCGACGACGGCCCGGGCATCCCCGCGGACGAACGGGCCGAGGTCTTCGAGTTCGGGCGGACGCACGCCGACGACGGGACCGGCATCGGCCTGGCCATCGTCGACCGTATCGTCGAGGCCCACAACTGGACCATCGCCGTCGGCGAGAGTACGCAGGGCGGCGCCCGTTTCGACGTCACGCCGGCTCGGACGGGGCTGTTACACGCAGACTAAGGGCGTTCCGTCGCGGCGCCGACGGACCTCACTCGTCGGCTTCGGTGCTCGACTTGTCCAGGTCCTTCTCGCCGAAGTAGATGTCGGCGCCGTCCTGTGCGACCTTCTCGGCCAGGACCGCACACTTGATTCGCATCGGCGAGATGTCGACGCCCAGCATGTCGACGACGTCGTCGCGGTCCAGCTCGGCCAGTTCCTCGACGGTCATCCCCTGGAGTTTCTGTGTGAGCATCGACGCCGACGCCTGGGAGATGGCACAGCCGTCCCCGCGGAAGGCCACCCGTTCGATGACCTCCTCCTCGTCGTCCAAGACGACGTCCATGGTGATCTCGTCGCCACACATCGGGTTCTCGCCCACGTGGGTAAAGGTCGCGTCCTCCAGTTCCCCGTAGTTGCGCGGGTTCTTGTAGTGGTCGAGAATCTGCTGTCTGTACATGTCTGAGCCGCCGATACCCATAATCGGACTAGCGTACGGTCGTGGCTCGGAAAAGCGTTCCGAGGGAGCGCTTCGCACGCGCTGGCCGCCGGCGACTGCCCGTGGCTCCGGTCAGGCGAACAGTTGCCTCGCGTCGTCGATCGCGGCGACGAGCTTGTCGACCTCCTCGCGCGTGTTGTAGACGTAGAAGGACGCGCGGGCGGAGGCAGCCACGCCGAGCTTGTCGTGGAGCGGCTGGGTGCAGTGGTCGCCGGCCCGGATGGCCACCGCCGAGTCGTTCAGGATCGAGGAGAGGTCGTGGGCGTGGACCGACTCTAAGTTGAACGCGACCAGGCCGCCGCGTTCGGTGCCCGCCGGCGGGCCGTAGGTCTCGACGTCGCCCGTGGCTTCGAGCTGTTCGAGGGCGTACTGGGCGAGGTCGTTCTCGTGGCGGCGGACCCTGTCCATCCCGATGTCGTCGAGGTAGTCACAGGCCTCGGCGAGCGCGATGCCCTGACAGATGGGGGGTGTGCCGGCCTCGAACTTCCAGGGGAGGTCGTTCCAGGTGGCGTCCTCGTAGGTGACCTTCTTGATCATCTCGCCGCCGTAGAGGTACGGCTCCATCTCCGCTAAGATGTGTTTCTTGCCGTAGAGGACGCCGATGCCGGTCGGTCCCATCATCTTGTGGCCGGAGAACGCGAGGAAGTCGGCGTCGATGGCCTCGACGTCGACGGGACGGGTGGGCACCGACTGGGCGCCGTCGACGAACATGTAGGCGCCGTGGTCGTGGGCGATGTCAGCCAGTTCGGAGACGGGATTGATGGTCCCGAGCGTGTTCGAGACGTGGACGGCGCTGACCATCTGCGTGTCGTCGGTGATACACTCGCGGGCGTGGTCCATGTCGAGCGTGCCGTCGTCCTCGATGCGGATGTACTTGCAGGTCGCGCCGGTGCGCTTTGCGATCTGTTGCCAGGTCACGAGCGAGGCGTGGTGTTCCATCTCGGTCAGTACCACCTCGTCCTCGGGGCCGAGCTCGTTGAGCCCCCAGGCGTAGGCGACGAGGTTCTCGCTCTCGGTGGTGTTCTTGGTGAAGACGATCTCCTCGCGACCGCCCGAGGCGCCGACGAACTCGGCGACCCGGTCGTGGGCCTCCTCGTAGGCGATGGAGGCCTCCTGGCTCAGCTGGTGGAGCCCGCGGTGGACGTTGGCGTTGGTGGTCCGGTAGTAGTCCGCGATGCACTCGACGACCGGCTCGGGGGTCTGACTCGTCGCCCCGTTGTCCAGGTAGACCAGTCGCTGGCCGTCGAACTCGCGCTGGAGGATGGGGAAGTCCTCGCGTATGCGCTCGACGTCGAGCAGCGTGGATTCGGAGTGTCCCATTGGTTCGACACTGGGGCTGGACGGGCAACTTTCCTTCGGTTCGCCTAAACCTCGAGGCTGTCGCGGGGCTACCGCACCGACTCGTCCCGACCGCCCGCGTCGGCGGCTTCCGGAGGCGCTAGCCCCAGCAGGCGATTGTCCCAGACCAGGTCCGCGACGACGTGGGCGTACAGCACCACCGCGGTGAACACCGCGAGCGGTTCGCTGACGATCCAGAGCCCGCCCACCAGCGCGCCGCCGATGACGTGGTGGCTCAGCAAGCGCTGGAGGGGCGTGAGGTCGCCAGGGTCAAAGATCTCGTCCTGTGCCAGGACGACGAGCCGGGGGTTCCGGAGACAGCGCCCCACCGCCGTCCACTCGCCGGTCGTGAGGCGGGCCACCACGAAGTGATCGAGGTCTATGGCGACGCCGACGACGACGGCGTAGGCCACCGCCACGGGCCAGGTAACCGGGAGCGGGAGCGCCACCGTCCCGAGGAGGGCGACGACGACCGTGACGAGCGCGTGGTCGCGCGAGTACATACCGTCACCTGGGAGCGGGGGCCCGATAAGTGTCGGCGGCCGTGACTCTGCTGGCCACGGGGCTCGCGGTGGCGGCTGTCTCCCGGCGGCGCGCGAACGGCTCTGACCCGGCTAGAGCCAGAGCAGCTGGGCGTGGCGGGTCCCGGCCACGTCCAGGACGTTCTCCTCGTCGACGAAGCCGTGCTCGACGGCGACGTCGACGGCCTGTTCGCCGACGATGTTGGCGACGCTACAGCGCGCGAGGCTGTCGACGACGGTCTGCTCGTCGACCTCGTCGCCGCCGTAGAAGGCCTCGTCGACGGTCAGCGTCACCGGGCCGTCCTCGAACGTCTCGCCCATGACGTCCGGGTCACAGACAGAGACCAGCAGCCCCTCGTTCGTCTCGCGTTCGTTGAGGATCATTCCAGCAGCTGCTCTTCGGCGTTCTGTCGCATCTCGTCGACCTCCTCGGCCAGCTCTTCGGCGCGGTCGTACTCGCCCAGTTCCTCGAGCGCGCGGGCCTTCTCCTCGAGTATCTCGGCGTTCCGGAAGCCAAGGCGGATGGCGTTGTCGAAGGCGTCGACGGCGTCTTCCGCGAGGCCGCGCTCGAGCAGGAAGAAGCCGCGGTTGTACCAGGCCTGGCCGAACCGTGGGTCGATCTCGACGGCGCGCTCGGCGTGTTCCAGCGCCTGCTCGGAGCGCCCTGACTCCCACAGGGCGTACGCGAGGTTCGTCTCGGCTGTCGCCGCGTGGTCCGACCGCTCCTCCATCGAGAGCGCCTCCTGGAACGCGCCGATAGCGGCGTCCCACTCTTCGAGTTCGGCGTGAGCGACGCCCTTGTTGGTCCAGGCCTCCTGTTCGAGGCGCTCCTCGTCGGTGTAGCGCGCGACGCGCTCGAAGGTCTCGGCGGCCTGTTCGTGGCGGTTGATCTGCATGTACTCCAGGCCGACCTCGAGCAGCTGGTCGGCGTCGACCTCGTCGGACGGGACGTTGTGGCGGTCGAGCAGGTCGGTGAGGACCCGCGAGTCGACCGGGTCGACCTTGTCGGTGTCGACCTCGAACTCCGGGGGCTCGAGGTCGAACCCCTCGTAGGGGTCGCCAAAGCCCTGGCCCTCGGAGAACGTGTGGTCTTCGGGGTCGTTGTCGGTCATAGCCATCGATTGTCGGCCAGCGGGGTTAAGGGCTACGTCACGGGCTCAGTGGTCAGCGGCGGACTCGTCGTCGGCCGCCCACTCGGGGACGAAGACGAAACTGGCGGCCAGATACCCGAGCGCGCCGACTGAGAGTGCGGCGCCGACCGGCGACATCGTCGACCCGGCCAGAGCGGTGATGACCAGCCCGAGCGCCGTCACGACGACGGCGGTGCAACGACGGACTGTACGGCGGAGGCGGGCAGCGTCGTCCATACCGGTGGCTGTGTCGCGACGGGAGTAAACCCTGGGGGTCACCACCCACGACGAAGTGGCCGGGCCGCGTACCCGGTCGCATGGGCAAGCGACTGTTCGTCAGCGTCGACCTCGACGGCCTCGAAGACGCCGTCGCGGCGGTTCAGGAGCGGTTCGCGGACGCCAGCGGGATCCGGCCGAGCGACCCGGCACAGGCCCACGTCACGGTGAAGTTCCTCGGCGACACCGACCCGAACCGGGTCGACGACCTGGTGACAGCACTGGAGGGCGCGGTCGCAGACAGCGACGTCGGCCCGTTCGAGGCTCACTTCGGCGGGCTAGGGGTCTTCCCCTCACTCGAGTACATCAGCGTCGTCTGGGTCGGCGTCCGCGAGGGCCACGGCGACGCCGAGTTGACGGCACTCCACGAGGCCGTCGAGGCGCGGACGGTGGCGATGGGGTTCGACCCGGAGGACCACGAGTTCACGCCCCACGCCACAGTCGCGCGAATGGACCACGCCGGCGGCAAAGAGCTGGTCCAGGACGTCGTTCGCGATGCGGACCCCGACGTCGGCCGGCTCGCCGTAGAGGAGCTGCGACTGACCGAGAGCGTCCTCACCGACGCGGGCCCGGCGTATCGGACGCTCGCGTCCGTCCCGCTCTAGCGCCGCGGACCCATCCCGACACGTGGCGGCGACCCGGGGAGCAGGCGCGTGACCTGCCACTCCGTCCTCTCTGCGTCCAGTGGCACCATGTCGACGCGCACCGTGTTCCCCGGGCCCCTGACCTGCAGTTTCTCGCGGACCACGTCGTCGGCGAAGTCCACGACGTGGTGGCGCTCCCCGGTCCGGTCGTCGATGAGCGTGAGTTTGACGTCCGGGTCTCCAGACGAGTCGATGATGTAAGTTTCGGTAGTTTCTGGCGCTTTTGCACTCGACATATACTGAAAATATTGGTTTCTATGCATAAACGTTGTCGTCTAGGCAGTGAAACACGACTGTACTGTATAAGGTGTATTAATCGACGCCCGGCCGGCCTTTAGGGTCGCCAAAATCTCTCGGGAATGTGACAATTCTTATGTCCCCCACCGGCCTAGGCCCGTTATGGTCGTCCTCGAGCACGTCGTGTTCGTCTTCCTGGCCGGACTGCTGACGGCGCTGGCGACGGGACTCGGGGCAGTGCCGTTCTTCCTGGTCGAGGAGTTCTCCGACCGGTGGAACGTCCTGCTGTGGGGGCTCGCGTCGGGAATCATGGTCGCCGCCTCGCTCTTTGGCCTCGTGCGCGAGGGACTGGCGTACGGCTCGCCGATACTCCTCGTCCCGGGGATGCTCGCCGGCGTCGTCCTGGTCGTCGTCGGCCACCGGGTCATCGACGGCGTCGACCACGGCCCGAAGAAGTACGAGCAGGCCGACTTCAAGAAGCTCCTGCTCATCCTGGGCGTGCTGACGGTCCACAGCTTCCCGGAGGGGGTTGCCGTCGGCGTCTCCTTTGCCGAGCTCGGCCTCGGGACGCCCTCGCCCGGGGCGGCCGTCGCCGTCGCCGGGACGACGGTTCCCCTCCTCGCGGTGTTCATGACCGTCGCCATCTCCATCCACAACGTCCCCGAGGGAACGGCCATCGCCATTCCCCTCCGATCGCTGGGCATAAGCGAGTGGCGCATGGTCTGGTGGGCCGTCTTCTCCTCGCTCCCCCAGCCGCTGGGCGCGGTCATCGCCTACTACTTCGTGACGCTGGCCAAGGAGTTCCTCCCCTTCGGTTTCGGGTTCGCAGCGGGCGCGATGGTGTATCTCGTGTTCACGGAGTTCGTCCCGGAGGCCCTGGAGTACGGCGCCGACCTCCCCAGCGGCGGGTGGCGCGAACTCACCGTCGGGGGGACGGTGGGCGTCCTCGCGATGGTCCCGCTCGCGTTCGTCTAGAAGGGCAGCCGGTCGCGGATGATCGTGAGATCGACGAAGGCCGTGAGCGCCTCGCCGAACTCGTCGACGCGCGTCTCCATCCGGTAGTTCGAGTGGTCGACCACGAAGTAGTACGGCCCCGTGGCTTCGAGCGGTTCGCGGGCCCCGCCGTCGTCCGTCGACGCCTCGTAGAGGTCGCCGCCGTCTTTCGGGAGCGCCGTCTGGCTGTACTCCGGATTGGCCGGCGGCGTCTCCGTCGGCTCCCGCCCCTGGATGTAGGCCTTGTACTGTTCGAACGCCGCCTCGTCGGTGAAAAAGTACACGTCGAACGGCTGCTGGGCCCGGACGATGTACCGGAGTGCGCCCCCCGGGTCCGAGACGTCGGGGATGCCCGTCTCCATCCAGGCCCTGCCGGGGTCGACGTGGACGTCCTGCTGGACGGACACCACCACCTCGCCCCCGGTCCCGAGACACCCCGTCCCGGCGGTCGCCAGCCCTGCCCACCGTCCGTAACACCGACCGACGGTTCATCGACTGTAACTCGGCCGGAATAATACTTAATTCCACGCTCGAAATTATAGTCGGTGATAACGCGCCGTGTGGCCGACGTGGATGGGTCAGGCCCCGACGCGGCCCCGAAAAGGAAGGAATTTAAGTCACGGTGCGAAAGGGACAGGATACCATGAGTAAGAAGTCGAAAGCCAAGAAGAAGCGACTGGCGAAGCTGGAGAACCAGAACAGTCGCGTCCCGGCCTGGGTCATGCTCAAGACGGACCGCGAGGTGCAGCGCAACCCCAAGCGACGCCACTGGCGGCGCAGCGACACTGACGAATAATGAGCGCGAGTGATTTCGAGGAGCGCGTCATCACGATCCCGCTCCGTGACGTCCGCGCCGAACCGAAGCACCAGCGCGCCGACAAGGCGATGCGCCTGATCCGCGCCCACCTCGCGAAGCACTTCTCGGTCGACGAGAGTGCGGTCCGCATTGACCCCTCCATCAACGAGGCGACGTGGGCCCGCGGCCGTGCGAACGTCCCGAGCAAGCTCCGCGTCCGGGCGGCCCGCTTCGAGGAAGACGGCGAGGCCACCGTCGAAGCCGAGACGGCAGAGTAACGTTGCTTCGCGCGGCTTTCTCCGGGTCGTCGTACGTCGGCGTCTTCGCCCGTGCGACCGACGACTGCGTGCTGGTCCGCCCCGACGTAGACGAATCGCTGCGCGAGGACGTAGCCGAGGAACTGGAGGTCCCCGTCGTTCCGACGACCATCGGCCAGTCCGGCACCGTCGGCGCGCTGGCGACGGGCAACGCGAACGGCCTGTTGGTCACGTCACGCGTACGCGAGACCGAGATCGAGCGCATCCGGGAGGTCGTGGACCTGCCCGTGACCGAACTGCCGGGTCGAATCAACGCGGCCGGGAACGTCGTCTGCTGTAACGACACCGGCGCCTACGTCCATCCGGATCTCTCCCGCGAGGCGGTCCAGGCCGTCCGCGACGGCCTCGACGTCGAGGTCGAACGGGGCGTCATCGGCGGCGTCAACACCGTCGGCACCGCGGCCGTCGCGACCAACAACGGCGTCCTCTGTCACCCGAAGGCGACCGACGGCGAACTCGACGCCTTAGAGGACGTGCTCGGTGTCCCCGCCGACATCGGGACCGTCAACTACGGCGGGCCGCTCGTGGGGTCGGGCCTGGTCGCCAACGACTACGGCTACGTCTGTGGCTCGGACACCTCCGGGCCGGAACTGGGCCGTATCGACGCGGCGCTGGGGTACATCTAGGCGCTCGCCCCGTCCATTCTCTTCGCTGACCCTCTCTCGCCGTCGCTGGACTCCCGAGCCCCGGGCGAGACGCTCACCGTGCTCAGGACGGGTGCTGGTGACTCAACCGCTCGCCGACGACGCCCGGGACGGGGGTCCCGCAGTCGGTGCACTTCCACGTCCGGGAGGTACCGCGCGACTCCTTGGTGAGGTCCTGTCTGAACCTGAGCGTCGCGCCACAGACACAGCGGTGGGTGGCCGGGCTCATAGTCGCTCTACGGTCGGCGGGTGCAAAACGTTCGCCCGCTCAGAGCGTCGCCAGGGTCACGGCGTTGGCCGCGACGACGAGCAGCGATACCCACGCGAACACCGACAGCACGATGGTCGCGTACCGGTCGGGCAGGGCGGCCCACAGGAGGACGACCACGACCAGCGCGCTGAACTTCAGCAGACCGATGCCCGGCGCTCCGTAGGTGGTGATGAAGGCCCGCGCGACGGCGTTGCCCTCCCTGAGCCCCAGGCCGAGGCCGACGATGGTGGTCACGATGTCGAACATCGAGGCGAGGATGACGACGGACCAGAGGACGGCGTGGGACAGCGAGAGGTGGCGCTCGACCATCCACGCCCACTTCGACCCCACCGCCTCGGGGAGTGTATCGGCTGACACGGCTCTTGCCCAGTCGACGGCCGGGGGGCTGATAAAACGATCCACCGGTGCGTGGTACCGGTACACACGCCGCGAAAGCCGCCGAAGGGGAAGATACTTCCCTCTCGTGCACCCACCGATGGGTATGAGCACGTACACAGTTCGCGGACGATTCCCGGCCCGCGACGGGCCCCAGGAGTTCGAGACGGAGGTAGACGCGCCCAACGAGAACGTCGCCGAGGAGCGTATCTTCAGCCTGCTCGGCTCCCAGCACAACCTCAAGCGTACCCAGATCGAGATCGACGAGGTGGCAGCATGATGGGCGGCGGTGGCGGCGGTGGCCAGATGCAGCAGGTCGCACAGGAGATCGAGCAGATGGAGCAGGAAGTCGAGGCCATCGACGAGGAGATCGAGAACCTCCGGCAGAAACAGACCGACATCGACGAGGCCATCGAGGCCATCGAGACCCTGGAGTCCGGGTCGACGGTCCAGGTCCCGGTCGGCGGCGACGCCTACATCCGCGCGACCATCGAGGACATCGACGAGGTCGTCGTCTCGCTTGGCGGTGGCTACTCCGCCGAGCGCGAACAGGACGGCGCCATCAGCACGCTCGAGACCAAGCAGGAGACGCTGGACGACCACATCAGCGACCTCCAGTCCGAGAAGGCCGAAGTCGAGACCGAGATGGAGAAGCTCGAACAGCAGGCCCAGCAGATGCAGCAACAGCAGATGCAGCAGATGATGCAACAGCAGGAAGAACAGCAGGGCGACGAGTAAGCAGGCGCCGATGTTCGACGGACTGAAAGACAAACTCAGCGGGTTCACCAGCGACGTCGAGGAAGACGTCGACGAGGAGGCGGCCGCCGAGGCCGACGAGCAGGCACCCGACGGTGAGGCCACGGACAGCGACGCCGAGGGAGTGACCGACGAGACCCCCGGCCCGGACGCGCCGGTCGAGGCCGACGCTGCCGCGCCCGACGCGGACACCGGGACGGACGTCGACGCTGACGAGTCGCCCTCCGAGGAGGCGGCGGACGCCCCCGAGGAGTCCGAGGACACGAGCGGCCGGAGTCTCACCCAGAAGGCCAAGATCATGGCCACGGGCAAGACCGTCATCGATGAGGCGGACCTCCAGAAGCACCTCGACGACCTGGAACTCGCCTTGCTGTCCAGCGACGTCGAGATGGGCGTCGCCCAGGAGATCCTCGAGGGCGTCAAGGAGAACCTCACCGGGCAGACCCGTCGGCGGCTCTCGAGTACGGGCAACCTCGTCAGGACGCGCTGCGCGAGGCGCTGTACGACGTCATCAGCGTCGGCCAGTTCGACTTCGACGAGCGGGTCGCCGCCGCCGACAAGCCCGTCGTCATCGTCTTCACCGGCGTCAACGGCGTCGGCAAGACGACCACCATCGCCAAGCTGGCGCAGTACTTCGAGGACCGCGGGCTCTCGACGGTGCTGGCCAACGGCGACACCTTCCGCGCCGGCGCGAACGAGCAACTCCAGAAGCACGCCGACAACCTCGAGAAGAAGCTCATCTCCCACGAGCAGGGCTCGGACCCGACGGCGGTCATCTACGACGCCGTCGAGTACGCGAAGGCCAACGACGTCGACGTCGTACTCGGGGATACGGCCGGTCGGCTCCACACCAACGACGGCCTGATGGACCAACTCGAGAAGATCGACCGCAACATCGACCCCGACATGACGCTGTTCGTCGACGAGGCCGTCGCCGGGCAAGACGCGGTCAACCGCGCCCGCGAGTTCAACGAGGCAGCCGCCATCGACGGGGCCGTCCTGACGAAGGCCGACGCCGACCCGCAGGGCGGCGCGGCCATCTCGGTGGCCCACGTCACCGGCAAGCCCATCCTCTTTCTGGGGACGGGCCAGGACTACGACGACCTGGAGGCCTTCGAGCCCGAGGAGATCGTCGACCGCCTGTTCGACTGACTCGCTTCTCGCCGCGGCTTTCCCCGCCGAGGAGCCGCGCTATTCGCGCGCAGCCTCGACGGCTTCGACGAACTCGGCGGCGCTCTCGCGCACGCCGTCCATATCGTCGTTCTCGATGGCCTCGTAGTCGACGAGCGCAGAGCCCGCCCCGACCGCGACGGCGCCGGCCTCGAAGTAGTCGGCCACGTTGTCCACCGAGACGCCGCCGGTCGGCATTATCGGGATGTCACCGAGCGGGCCCTGCAGCGCGCCGATGTGGCTCGGGCCGACGGTCTTCGCCGGGAACATCTTCAGGATGTCCGCGCCGGCCTCCATCGCCTGGGCGGCCTCCGTCGGCGTCATCACGCCCGGCACGCAGACGACGCCCGCGCGGTTGCAGACGTCGACGACGTCTTCGTTCAGGTTCGGCGCCAGCACGAACTCCGCGCCGGCCTCGATGACGTTGCGCGCGGCGGCGGCGTCCATGACGGTGCCCGCGCCGATGACCGCGTCGGTGTCCTCGAGTTCCCTGTCGACGGCCGCGATCATGTCCGAACACCGCTTGGCGTCGGCGGTGAGTTCGAGCGCGCGGACCCCGCCCTCGTGGATGGCCCGGGCCACGTCGACCATCTGGTCCTCGGGGATGCCACGGAGGACTGCCGTGACGCCGCTGTCTACGAGTGCCTGCTGGACGTCCTGTTTTCTCGTCATGACTGACGGTGCGAGCGGCGGGGAGAAAAAACGTGCTACTCTGTGCGTGTGTCGTCCGACCCCGCCGTCGGGTGGCCGTCGGGGTCGGGCGCGGACGACTCCGGGAGCAGGTCGTCGATGAGGGTCACGGCCGCCGCGAGCGCGACCACGCCGCCGGCGACGCCCGTCAGCGCGAACAGGAGGCCGTCCTGGTAGCCGGTGACCACGTTCCCGATGTTGGCGAGCGCGACGAGGCCGACGCCGAGCGCGAACGCGACGACGCAGAGCCAGCGGCGGACGGAGCGGAGGGCTGCGTCATCGGCTGTGTCGGAGGGCATGCCCGCCGGTTCCGGGCCGTCGCACATCAGTCCACTGCATCCAGTCGGGTGGGACGCGCCCGGCGGTCACTCCCCGGGGTCGTACGGGAGTGCGATGTCCGTCTTCGGGGCGCCGACGCCGAGCACTTTCACAGACTCGTCGGCGTCGTCGGGAGTGTAGGCCAGGTGCGGGCTCTCCGGCTCGGCCACGAACACCTCGCCAGCGGGGACAACGTACTCGCCGTCGGGCGTCTCGACGTGGAGGGTCCCCGAGAGCACGTAGAACAGCTCCTCGCGCCGTTCGTGGTAGTGGTAGGTCCTGGGCAGTTGCTCGCCGGGGGCCATCTCGTAGGTGGCCGCGTGCAGAACAGCAAGCTCGGCGGCGTCCGAGATGCCGCGGCGGTCACAGGGGTAGTCCACCGTCTCCGGGAGGTCGTCGGGGTCGAGGTGGTGGTAGGCCATACCGGACGTGGGGCCGCCCCATCGCAAACCTACCCCAGCAGCCACGCCAAAAGCGAGAGGGTCCCCAGCGAGACCAGCGTCGAGGCGAAGACGTTCATCGACGCGGCGGCCACGTCCCCGCCCAGTTCCGTCGCGTAGACGTACGTCGCGACCGCGGTGGGCGTCCCAAGCATCAGCACGCTCGCGGCCAGCGCCGTCGGCCCGAGCCCCAGCGCCGAGTAGACGACGTAGCCCAGAGCGGGCATCCAGACGATCTTCAGCGCGACGACGCTCCCTGCATCACGGAGCCGCGACTCGGGCAGGTCGGTGTCGAGCGTCCCGCCGATACAGACCAGCGCCAGCGGGAGCGCGAGGTCCGCGACAGTGGTGAGGGTGCCGTCGACGGCCGACGGGATGCCGACGCCGGAAAGCGAGGCGACGACGCCCGCGGCGAGCGACAGGAGGATGGGGTTCGTGGCGACGCTCCGGAGTTCGCCCGCGACCGACGCCGCCACGCCGTTGGTCCGGACCAGCGTGAGGACGGTGATCGGGGTCTGTGTGAGCACCCCGATACCGAGGACGACGCTGGCGACCGCCGTCGCCTCGCCACCCAGCGTCGCGGCGACGAGCGGCACGCCGAGGAATCCGAGATTGCCGTGGTACGACTGGATGATGGCGACGCTCCGTCGACCGTCGTCGTCTGTCCGCCGGTGGAGGAGCCACGCCGCGAGCACCGTCGCGCCGACGACGGCCCAGAAGCCGACGACGAGCGCCGGCGAGACCAGCTCGCCCAGCGACTGGTCGTACGTCGAAGAGACGATGAGCGCCGGCAGGGCGACGTAGAACGCGCCCGCCGTCAGCCAGTTGATGTGGCGCTCCTCGAGGACGCCGACGCGGCGCACGCCGACGCCGAGCGCCAGGAAGGCGAGCATGTAGAGGAACTGCCCGAGGACGCCCATACGCGAGCCAGACGGCAGACGGGTATGTCGCTTTCGGCATCCGCTGTCCGGCGACGACAAGCCTTTACCGCCCCCGCC
Organism: Haloarcula regularis; assembly: GCF_029338315.1. GTDB lineage: Archaea > Halobacteriota > Halobacteria > Halobacteriales > Haloarculaceae > Haloarcula > Haloarcula regularis. Next base: position 1,862,205 of record NZ_CP119794.1, on the reverse strand, counting down.
GCGTACCGACTGGCAAATGGTACTCGACGATCTCGGCAGTTCGCTCCGCGGGACCCTCGACAACCTCCGGGGGAGTCCCGCATCTCAGAGGAGGACGTCGAGGACGTCGTCCGGGAGATCCAGCGCTCCCTGCTTCAGGCCGACGTCGACGTCTCGCTCGTCCAGGACCTCTCGAAGAGCATCAAGTCACGGGCCCTCGACGAGGACCCACCGGCCGGCACCTCGCCGCGAGACTGGGTCCTGCGCATCGTCTACGAGGAACTGGTCGACCTGGTCGGGGAGTCGACGGACCTGCCCCTGGAGGAACAGACCATCATGCTCGCCGGCCTCTACGGGTCGGGGAAGACCACGACGGCCGCGAAGATGGCGTGGTGGTTCTCGACGAAGGGCCTCCACCCGGCTATCATCCAGACCGACACGGACCGCCCCGGCGCCTACGACCAGGCCAAGCAGATGGCCGACAACGCCGAGGTCGACTTCTACGGCGACCCGGACGCCGACGACCCCGTGAAGATCGCCCGCGAGGGGCTGGAGGCGACGAAAGAGGCCGACGTCCGCATCGTCGACACCGCCGGTCGAGACGGGCTCAACGAGGAGCTCATCGAGCAGATCGAGCGCATCGAGAGCGAGGTGAACCCGGACCGGAACCTCCTGGTCTTGGACGCCGCGATGGGCCAGAGCGCAAAGAGCCAGGCCGCCGACTTCGAGGCGGCCATCGGCATCGACGGCGTGGTCATCACCAAGCTCGACGGGACGGCGAAAGGTGGGGGCGCGCTGGCCGCCGTCAACGAGACGGACTCGACTATTGCCTTCCTCGGCTCGGGGGAGACGGTCAAGGACATCGAGCGCTTCGAGCCCAGCGGATTCATCTCGCGCCTGCTCGGGATGGGCGATCTGAAGCAGTTGACCGAGCGCGTCGAGCGTGCGATGACCGAGACCCAGGAGGAAGACGAGGACTGGGACCCCGAGGACATGATGGACGGGCCCTTCACCCTCCACGACATGCGAAAGCAGATGCAGACGATGAACAAGATGGGGCCGCTCGATCAGGTGCTGGACATGATTCCCGGCCTGGGCGGTGGGCTGATGGACCAGCTGCCCGACGACGCGATGGACGTCACCCAGGAGCGGATGGTCGACTTCGAGGTCATCATGGACTCGATGACCGAGGAGGAACTCGAGAACCCCCGGGTGGTCGGCCAGTCCCGCACCGAGCGCATCGCCCGCGGGTCGGGCAAGCCCGAGGAACGCGTCCGTGAGCTACTCCAGCAGCACAAGCAGATGGAGCAGATGTTAAAGCAGTTCCAGGGCATGGGCGACGGCGACATGGAGCGGATGATGAAACAGATGCAGAAGGGCGGTGGCGGCGGCATGGGCGGTATGGGCGGCATGGGCGGCGGTGGCGGGCCGTTCGGCGACTGATCGCGGGCCCGGCAGGGGTTTCACCCGCTGGGAATCGGGTCGGCGTTTTTGCATTCGAATTGCTGAACGACCCCTACGTCGCCGTCGATGAGGGTCACTCCGAGGACGCCGTCGGCGACGTCCTGCGGGAGCTGGAGCGGTACACCGGGTACCACTTCGGCGACGAGGAGGAGTTCATGCAGGACTGCGGGTACGCGATGGACTGTGCGGACTGCTTCTACGACCACCGGGAGATGCACGCGGAGTTCGCCGAGACCGTCCGCGAGTTCCGCGAGAAACACGAGGCGGGCGAGCCGATCACCGTCGACGTCCTCGAGTTCGCCAGGGACTGGCTGGACTCTCACATCGCCGGAAGCGACGTCGCGGCGAGCACGACCAGAGGCGAGTGGTATCCGACCGGCGACTACGGCGCGTTCGACGCCGAGGGGCGCCTGCACCGCGCCGGCGGCGGCTGAGCCCGTCCACGTGGGGTGGCGCCACCGCGGCCGAGGGGGTCGAGCGTTCTCACCGCGTGAGACTGGCCCACAGTATTTTCATCCCGCTCCGTTTATCCCTCGGATATGTACGAAATCGTCGTCGGCATCGACCGTGACGAGACACGTGCGCGAGCACAGGCCACCGAACTCACGAGTCTGCCACTTGATACCGAGTCCGTCCAGGTCACACTGGTCCACGACTTCGAGCAGAACCGCGAGGGGGCGTTCGTCACGCAGATCGCGTCGGTCCGTCGGGCGAAGGAAATCCTCGAAGACGCCGGCATCGACGTCTCTCTCGAAGGCACCAGCGGGGACCCGGGGGCGGCCATCCGCCAGATCGCCGACGACCGGGACGCGGACCTGATCGTCCTCGCCGGCCGCAAGCGGTCGCCGGCCGGCAAGGCGCTGTTCGGGAGCGTCACGCAGGACGTCATCCTCGGGACCGACCGCTCGGTACTGGTCGTCAGCAGCGAGCGAGACGAGGACTGAGCGCGCCGGCCCTGACAGCGTCCGGTCGCGGTCCCGTAACTGCGGTGCTGGCACGCACGGCCCGCTGTCGGGCCTTCGGTCCCTTTTTGCGACTGCGCTCGGATGCTGTCGGTAATGACCGTCCGCGAGGTCGCCGCCGAGGCCTATCGGGAGTCCGCTCCGGTGCTGGTCCTCAGCGCGGTCGGTGGTCTCTTCGCGGGCGTCGTCCTCGGGGGGATGGACGCCGAACTCGAGCGAGTGGCCGGCCTGCTGGTGCTCGTGCCCGCGCTGCTGGCGACCCGCGGGAACGTCTACGGGTCGCTCGGCGGACGCCTCGGGTCGGCGCTCCACCAGGGGCTGGTCGACCCGACGCTCTCGCTCGAGGACGAGCGCGTCAACGCGGCCGTCGCGGCGTCGCTTGCAAACGGTGTGCTCGTCAGCATGCTGTCGGCGGTGCTCGCCGTGGGACTGCTCACCGCGCTGGGCCGGCCGTCGGCGCCGCTGGCGACGCTGGTCGCTATCGCCCTGCTCGCCGGCGTCGTCTCGGGGCTCGTCCTGACCGTTGCCGTCGTCTCCGTGGTCTTCGTCGGCTACCGGCGGGGCCTGAACCCCGACACGCTCGCGGGCCCGGTGGTGACGACGACGGGCGACGTGGTCGGCGTCGCGACGCTGCTGGTCGCGACCCGCATCGTCCTGGCGCTGGGGGGTGGCTGAGGTGGCGGTCTACGAGGCCCAGTGGTCGGTCCGGGGCATCATGCAGCGCATGCTCCCCGTGCTGGTGGTGCTGACGTCTATCGAACTCGGGAGCGGTATCGTCCTCGATACGTTCGAGTCGACGCTGCTGCAGTACCCCACGCTGCTCGTCCTCGTGCCCGTCACCATCGGGATGGCGGGCAACCTCGGGAGCATCCTGGCCGCGCGCCTCTCGACGGCGGTCCACCTCGGTATCGTCTCGTTTCACCCTACTGACGACCGGCTCGCGGGCAACGCCGTGGCGACGGTGGCGCTGGCGCTGACCGTCTTCCCGCTGGTCGGCGCGGGCGCGTGGGCACTCCAGGCGCTCGTGGGCGGGGTCCGCCTCCCGTTCCTGACCGTCGTCGTCGTCGCGACGGCGAGCGGCCTCGTGCTGGCGGCGCTCGCGGTCGTCGTCACGGCGGTGACGGCCTACGCCGCCTACCGGTTCGAGCTGGACCCCGACGACGTCGTCATCCCGGTCGTCACCAACGTCAGCGACGTGCTCGGCGTGCTGGTGCTCTTTGGCGTCGTCCGGGTGCTCGTCTAATATCGGGCGGGCATCGACGGACATTTGCCGGTCACCGCCCGAGTGCCGACCGTGCAGACCGTGGCTCCCGTCCTCGCTACGACACCGCTCGCCGACGTCCTCGTGACCGTCGCCGACCGGGTGCTTCGCATCGTGGTCTTTCTCTCGCTGGGGGTCTTCCTCGCGAACCTCGCGGTCGCTTTCGGCCTCGTCGAGCGCATCGCGGCGGTCTCGCGGTACCTCACCGACCCGGCGAACCTCCCCGACGAGGTGGGCACCGCCATCTTGACGACGACGGCCTCGACGACCGCAGGCTACGGCATGCTGGCGGACTTCCGGGAGTCGGGCGTCCTCGACGACCGCGCGACGCTGGTCGCGGTGACGATAAACACCTTCTTCGGCTTCGCCCAGCACATCGTGACCTTCTACGCCCCGGTCCTCATCCCCATCCTGGGCCTCGAGGTCGGCGTGCTCTACGTCGCGACCCGGGGGCTGGTCGCGCTGGCGATAACGCTGACCGGCATCGTCGCCGGCGCGGTCTTGCTCGACGGGTCGACACGCCGCGGGGCGGACCTTGACGCCAGCACCGACGGCGGGCAGGCCGACGACGCCAGCGCCCACCCCGCTGGCGGCGACGACCGGCCCGAGACACGCGAGGCCGCCGTCCGGGAGGCCTACGGCCAGACGCTGGACCGGGTCCGGGACATCCTCCCGCGACTGGTCGCCATCTACGTCGTGGTCTCGCTGCTGGTCGCCTACTCCGAGGAACTGCTCGCGCTGCTCGGCCCGGGCGGGGCGAGTGTCACCGCCACCGCCGACGCGCTCGCCGGGTCGCTCGGCCTGCCCGGCGCGGCCGCGCCCGTCGTCGCCGCCTACGCGCTGGATACGACCTCGGGCGCGGCCGTCATCGCGCCGCTCATCACCGACGGCACCTTCACCGCGCGGACCGCGGTGGCGACCATGCTGGTGGGCGGCATCGTCTCCTTTGCCGTCTCGACGTTCAAGCGCTCCATCCCGTTCCAGTACGGCATCTGGGGCCGGGAGTTCGGGACGAAGGTCATCGTCGTCAACACCGGCCTGAAGATCGTCTGGATCGCCGCGGCGCTCGTCGTCCTGCTCGGTCTGTGATCACCGCGTCTCGGGGATGGGGTCCGAGATGACGACGGCCTCGCCCTCGAGGACGGCCTCGCCGTCGGCGCCGTCGACGGCCGTCGTCAGACGGAACCGGTCGTCCTTGATGCGCTCGACGACCTCACAGTGGGCGGTGACCCGCTCCCCGATGTCGACGGGCGCGCGGTAGCTGAGCTCCTGGGAGATGTAGATGATGAGCCCCGGCAGGCGGGCCAGCGCGGCGCTGATGAGCCCCGAGACCAGCGTGCCGTGGACGATGCGGCGGCCAAAGCGGGTCCCCTCGGCGAACTCGGCGTCCAGGTGGAGGCGGTTGGTGTCGCCGCTGACCTCGGCGAACTGCTCGACGTCGTCCTCGGTGAGGGTCTTGCTGAAGCGCACGTGGTCGCCGACGTCGATGCCGTCCTCGACGCCGTAGCTCTCGAAGGTCCAGTCGTCGTCCTCGTAGAGGGTGTCTGGGCGCGTGAACCGCTTGCGCTGGTGGGGGAGGTCTGGCGCCGGCGTCGGGTGGGCCAGCTGGGGGATGTAGTTCGAGAGGTCCGTCGTCGTCACGATGCCGACCAGGACGCCGTCGTCGACGACGGGCAACTTCTTGATGCCGTGGGACCGCAACCGTTCGACGGCGGCCTCGATGCTCGCGTCCGGGCGTATCGTCACGAGCGTCTGTGACATCACGTCGCCGGCGGTCAGCGCCGTCGCGTCGCCCCCCTCGGCCGTGACGGCGACGACGTCGCTCTCGGTGACGATACCGACGGGCTCGCCGTCCGCCTCGACGACGAGCGAACCGATGCCCTCGTCGCGCAGCAGGCTCGCCGCCGCCGCGATGGTCGTGTCTCTCGTGGCGGTTCGTGCGGGCGCTGTCATCACGTCGCGGACTGGCAGTGGGACGAGCATCCTGCGTCGAACTACCGGTCCAAGTGACATAATCTCCCGTCAGGTTTGTGGTCCCGCCGCCCCTCCCTCCGCTGATGGACCGTCGCTCGCTCGTCGCCCTCGCCTTGCTGGTCGCCCTCGCCGGCTGTAGCGCCTTCTCTGTGGCCGACCCGGCGTCGTCGACGCCGACCGCCACCGGCTCGGCCGGTCCGCTTCCACAGGACACCGTCTCGGTGAGCGTCACCGCCGTCGTCGACGGCGACACGATCCGCGTCGCGTACCCCAACGGGACCGTCGACAGCGTGCGACTCGTCGGCGTCGACACGCCCGAGGTCCACGTCGAGAACGACCCCACGGAGTTCGAGGGCGTCCCCGACACCGAGGCGGGCCGGGCGTGTCTCCGTGAGGCGGGCACCGACGCCTCGAACTTCGCGAAAGACGCCCTGCTGGGCCGCGAGGTCGGTCTCGCGTTCGACCCCGAAACCGACCGGCGGGGCTACTACGACCGCCTGCTCGCGTACGTCGTCGTCGAGGACCGACTGTTCAACTACCGCCTGGTCGCCACCGGCCACGCCAGGGTCTACGACAGCGACTTCTCGCGGGCGGACCGCTTCTACGGTGCCGAGTCATCGGCCCGCGAGAACGGTCGCGGCCTCTGGCGCTGCACCGACCCTGGCTTGACGGGGACGCCGGTGGCAGACGGCGGGACGGTCACGGCCAGCGAGTCTGGACTCGCGATAGCGACGATCAACGCCGACGCCGCCGGCAACGACAACGAGAACCTGAACAGCGAGTACGTCGTCTTCGAGAACCGCGGCGAGTCGGCGCTTGACCTGACCGGGTGGACGGTCGCCGACGCGGCCGACCACGTCTACACGTTCGAGGCGCTGACGCTCGCCCCTGGCGACCGGATGACGCTGCACACCGGGGCCGGCACCGACACCGAGACGGACCGATACTGGGGGCGTAACGGCGCGGTCTGGAACAACGGAGGCGACACGGTCACGGTCCGCGACGCGAGCGGGCGCGTCGTCGCCCGGCGAACCTACGGGTGAGTGCCCGGCTCAGCGCTCGGTCCGCCCCGAGGAGAGACCGGTACGCCCGTGGTCGAGGACGGCCGCGACCCGCTCGCTGGCCATCGTGACGAGTGCCGCCACCAGGACGACGAAGAACACCGCGACGCCGACCGTGGTCACGGCTCGCGACCCGACCACCTCGCCGACGACCGCTGTCGCCAGCGCCAGCAACTGGACGCCCAGGAGTCGTGCCTGTACACACACCATAGTCGAGAGTTCGAAGTGCGAGATGATAAATACGACGCGGACTGTGTAGCGGTTGACACACGAACTGGCCGACGACGAACCGGCCCCGCATCACGGAATCAGGAACATCACTTCAATATTTACTACCAAAAAATCTCAATTTGGGACGAAATAGTTGATGTAGTTATATCTGTGGATTATGGCTACGTATAGGGGCAAAATAGTTTAGAAATTGCGCGTCAGTGAACTCTAATGGATGAATCCGGGACTGTATATCCTCTATTCCGAACGGACGCTCTCGTCACACCGGCTGCTCACTCGCTCCCCTCCGCGTTCGTGGTCATCTCTCTGAGCAACTGGAGTTCCTCTTCTTCGCTCACCATGTCCGACGTGAGGCAGGCGTGAACGACCTTGTGTGCCAGGTCCGGGTCGTCGAGGGCCGACTGTCCGGTGGTCGTCTGGCGGTCGAGACGGCGCTCGATTCGCTCGATCTTACTGGCGATCTCGTCCAGCTCCTCTGTCAGTTCCGTCACCCGGTCGGGGTCGAGGTCGTCGCCGGGGACCTCGCCGGAGTCGTCGAACAGCGACGTGACGAACTGCTTTCTGGTCTCCCACTCGAACCCGTCGATGGAGTTGACCCGCGTGTTTATCGTCGACTTACTCATCTCGAGGTGGTCGGCGATCTCGGCCTGGGTCGCCTCCGGCTGTCTGTAAATCGCCTTGAGCGTCTCCAGCTGTCTGTCGGTGAGCTTCTCGCGCGCCGCTGTCGGTACCGCATCGTCTAGTGAACCGTTGTCGTTCATTGACTGATTCCCGTCGTCGCTCTCCGCTAGGTGCTGGTCTGTCGAATCGGCCACGGAGGGTTCGTCCGGGTCCGCGTCCTGGCCCGGGTCGCCGTACTTCTCGAGTACCTGCTCGACGATCTCTACGTTCGCACCGCTGACGTTCTCTGCGATCGCCTCCATCGATGCGTCGGGTTGCTCTTCCGCGAGGTCGAGGATCCGCTTGTGGATTACGGCTCTCGGGGCAGAAATGGCTCGGTTGTCACCGTCACTCCCGTAGTCTTGGGTTGCATTCTCTGTGTTTTTTGTCCAGTGTTCCATGTTCTGACCTACTTCGAGTGAACCATTGTCACACACGTACTGTCTGTTTACTAACCGTTAGTTATAGCTGCCATATCCGAACCGACAGTGCTCGACTGTGTCCTAGCAGGAGATTATCCGCCGGGGCCCATCCGGGTCGCTCGCGCCCCGCCCAGTCCGTCGCGGCCTCCGGGGTTGCTCGCTGAGCGGGAACCGCCAGATCGTCATCCGCGTACGCGCCAATGTGGCCTCGCATGTGCACTTCCGACCCGGATCGACTGTTCGAACGTGTTTTGTTATGACCGGAAATCGCGTTTTTTCATAGCCCGAGAACGACGGTAACGTCTCGTTCTGTCGTTCTACTGTTTGGTCCTGTTCGGGGCACTGGCGCCGTTCTACCCTCGAAAACCCACGGACCCAGCATGCGGTCTCTCGAGTCTCGGTCGGAGAGATCGATGCCCATATCCGCATCGCCCCTCACGCTAACGCCTCCTTCGAAGCGACTCGATGGATGATCGAGCCGGAATAATGTCCACTTTACGACAGAAAATTCTGGCTTACTCCAGTACTCGACGCCTCTTACGTTCGGTCCGCGCCTCTCGAGCAACTGAACCGGACTGGTGACTGTGCAGGACCACGGCTCGCCCTCGGTTGAAGCCTGCCCGTTGGAGACACTGCCGTCTCTCGCGATGGATTCTGTAAGTCACTCACGGTCGAACCGGGCACTCCCTCGACCTGTTCGGTCCGTTCCCCACGAGCCAAAACAGCAGTTCGGAACTTGCCAAACAGCCTTTTGACGGTATCACTGCCCGTCGTTTCCGACCCCGCCGTCGCCGTTCAGGTAATGCTCGAGATGGACGTTGAGCGAGTGCAGGATGATGGCGTTGAAACACGAGAGGATGCCAACGAGTCCCAGGAATATTGCGACGAGGACGAGCCCTGACGGGAACGACGAAGTCTGGACGTAGTTGGTGATTGCCCAGAACCCGAACCCGAACCCCACAAGCGTGACGAGGAGTCCTGGGACCCCGAGGAGGACGATAGGGTTGTCGCGCTCGATGATACGGAGAACACTCTGGACCAGTCTGTAGCCGTGGCTGACCGGGTGATGGGTACTCCCGTTCTCGACGTCGTACTCGACCGAAATGTCGACCTCATCGATGTCGTAGTCGTGCTGAGCGGCGTGGAACAGGATATCGGTACTCGCATCCATCCCGTCGCTGATGTCACTATCGTTCGCAAGCGAGCGTATCGCGTCTCGGTCGTAGACGCGAAAGCCGCTCTGGGTGTCGCTCAACCGCGATTCGGACCGAACGTTGCCAAGCCCGAGATTCGTCAGCAGGTTTATCACCTTGATACCGAACCGACGATAGAGGGGGACGTTCCCGGCGGTGTCGCCTTCGAACCGGCTGCCGATAACGATGTTCGCATCGCTCTCCCGCAGGCGTTCGAGGGCCTTTGGGAGGTCTTCGACGTCGTGCTGGCCGTCGCCGTCGATGATGAGCAAGTACTCCACGTTCCGTCGGTTCGCCTCGTTAAACGCGGTCTTCAGCGCCTCACCGTAGCCTCTGTTGGTCTCATGTTCAACGACGGTGGCACCGGCAGCTGCTGCCTGTTCCGACGTGTCGTCGTCGCTCCCGTCGTCCACAACCAACACCTCGTCTGCGTAGGGGCTGGACTCGGTCACGACGTCCTCGATCGTCGCAGACTCGTTGTAGGCCGGAATCGCCACGAGCGTCTCGACGGCGGCCGCTGCCTCTGGGGATGCAGGGACGGCAGTGGTCGCGAACGCTCCGTCCTGGACGGCTGCCGTGCTCCGTTCGAAATCGATTCTGTCGTCTGCCGCCGGCGCGAAGATGATTCCGGGATACCCGTCAGCATTCGCGACGACCGCGAGTCGCCGTTTCGGCTCCGTGGGGCCGCCACCCCGCTTGATAGGGTCGACGACGGTCGCACCGAGCTGTTCGGCGAATTGCACCGACTCCACGTCCCTGTCTCCCTCGTATGTGACCAGCACGTCGTGCCCGTGCTGCATCGCTCGCAATATCGTCCGGGCGACCCGGTCGCCGTTGACCTGTGTTGCGACGAGACCGATCACCGGCTTGGGTTCGCGGCTCTGGTCGCTGGTCGAGGGGCTCTCTGACATTATCTCTTCCGTTGGCTCGCCTGTGAAGACGAGTACGGTACCTTCGTCGACACCCCTTGTAAATCCTCCAGAAGTTCAGAATCATCGACCGTGTTCGAACCGTGGATTCTCACGCCGCCGGTCCAGGCGACAGACAGCGGGATATCGCGGCTTCGGGCTCTGTGGCGTCGGACCAAATCACATCGTCTTACTGACTATCCCACACAACCGATGACCGGAACGAAACAGTGGGGTTCACTTGGGCCCACGCCTCAGGAGACTCTCGGGAACTCGCCGGTCAATGCTCCCGGTCCGGGCATGGGCTTCGGTTCCCTGCTCCGCTCTCGACCCCGTTCGAACGTGTGCGGTAGAGCGCCACGATAGTACCGGGTCCATCCGTGTCGTCGGCCTTTGGGACCACAGACTGCGCTTGCCGCGGTAGATACGCACGCCGAGAGAAGTTAGAAGGAAGACATTTCCCGACTATATACACAAGACCGCAAGACGCAGACCGATGCTCTCTGCCAGCCTTCAATAACATAATGTGTGTACTCTTGTTATTCTTTGGATGTCCTTAAGACTCAATAGGGTTGGATTATTTACCTTTTTACGATTCATCGTTGCTGGCTCACCGGCCGTGTATGGTTGAGTGACTCGGAGATTCGCACCCCTGAAAGAACCTCTCCCCTCGGGACTTTCGAATGTCTCAGTCGTAGGCACGGGAAAAGAGCTGACCCCCTCCAAGAGGATCCACGTCGGTCCGAGGACGGTGTATCCATATCCGAACTCGCTGTCAGGATGTCCGCGGCCGACATGTGCCCTCCGCGATTCGATATCCGTGACTCTCACCGACGGGTAGTCAAACGGTCTTTCGGCGTCACGTGGCGACCGCTCTTATCACGACACTCTCTATCGGTCGTGATTCGTCTCAGGCTGATAGCCACGGTACATTTTTGTGCATACATGTCAATGAATATCTGATGCCAGAGATTACCGTCATCGGTGCAGGAGTCGCTGGGTGTTCGATAAGTTATCTTCTAGAGCAGGAGGGTTTCGATGTAACAGTCGTCGAAAAGGAAGCGGTTGGGGATTACTACGTGAAATCGAGTTCGACACAGGATATCACTGTGACTCTGCCCCCCACCTGCTTTTTTTCGACGAAGAAGAGGAGGCGATTGTGGGCGAGTTGTTCTCGGAGTTTACCCACATCGAACCACACGAATTCTACGCCGCAAGCTATCCACGCGGTGACCTCTCGGACCCGCACCATTACCCTGTGAGCAAAGCAAACATCGACAAATGGGACGATGCCGATCAGATTCGTAGCGAGCTCGAGGAAGTTCCGGGCAAGCAAGATGCCGAATTCTTCGACGAATATATGATAAATCAGGTCGGTCAGACACTCTACGACCGATACCACAAACACTACACGAAGAAACACTGGGGCATCGACCCCGAACGAATCACTGGCGACTGGTTCGATTTCAAGATCAGTTTCCCAGAGGGTGAACAGGAGTTCTTCGGTGACGGTGCGTACTATCCCAGCGATAAGTACACCGATATCCTCAACGAGATGATCTCGGACTGTGAGATAATCTTCGAAGGTGTCTCCGGACTCGAGACTGAGGGTGAGAGAATCAATGCACTCCGAACAGAAGACGGTGACCGTCTCGAGAGTGACCTGTTTGTCAGTACAATCGACCCGAGTTTCCTCGTAGACACAGACGAATCACTCAAATATCGGAGCATGGTGATCCTCGGGACACATATCGAGGCCACAGAGCGCCTTTTCCCCGACCACATCGATTGGGGATATTTCCCCAACCACTACGATTTCACGCGGGTTACGGAGTACAGCTTCATGCCACAGGAGCTGCCAGCAGACGAACACATCCTTACGACGGAGTTTCCCTGCTTCATCGGCGACGAAATCTGGTCGAACGACGACGCGTGGTACGAGACGTATCTGATGGAGTTCCTCGACGAACAGGGCATTGAGGCGTCACTCCTTGACGCAGAGGTTCGGCGCGCACCGCGGGCCTATCCGCTGCCGGTCACAGAGGAAATCGAGCGGTTCGAACGAATAAACGACCAGTTGAGTGACTTCGAGAATATGTACAACCTCGGCCGTGTGAGTACCTACGAATACATCTGGATCAAGGATATCGTCCAGCAGGCGTACCAGACGTGCGACAAGATACTCGCCGACGTTCCCTCCGAAGTCGCTGATTGAGGGGCATGTTGGAACAAGTTTAGAACGTAGCGCTCCACCGAACTGTTCCTCTGTTTCTGACCTACATCCGCAAAACGAACGCTATCGAACAGCTTTCTGGCGCACTCACCAGACAACCTGCTTCGCCGTTGCAGCCCCAAACCATCCCGCGTTGAAGACTGGTCAAACCCGCTGAGGAACCTCGCCCGCTTGCTCGATACTGCTAACTATGAACTACTCTGGATACGTCAACTATACTTATGTGAATAGGACGGATAGAACGCATTCCAATCATGAGCTCGAAGTGGCCAAACAATGATGAAATATTCATCACTGGAATCGCTGGATTTCTTGGAAGCCATCTCGCAGATGCGTTCCTCGAGGAAGGATATCGTGTCGCCGGTAACGATACGTTCGTCGGTGGCTACGAGGAGAACATTCCCGAACAAGCGGAGTTCCACGAGGTCGACTGTAAAGACGTGGCTGCGATGAAAGAGGCGATGGAGGGGGCAGACATCGTATATCACACGGCTGCTCTCGCCTACGAGGGATTGAGTGTCTTCTCGCCAGCGCGGATCAATCAGAGTATCTATCAGGCAACCAGTGCAACACTGGCAGCAGCCGCCGACGTAGGCATTGATAGATTCGTCTTCTGTTCGAGTATGTCGCGCTACGGGGAAAACGAAACCCCGTTTACCGAAGACATGGAACCACAGCCCCAGGACCCATACGCCATCAGCAAGGTCGCAGCAGAAGAGATGGTGGAATTGATGGCCGAAATCCACAACTTCGAGTACGCTATCGCGGTCCCGCATAACATCATCGGACCGCGTCAGCGATACGACGACCCGTTCCGAAACGTCGCTGCCATCTTCATCAACCGGATGTTGCAGGGCAAACAGCCGATTATCTATGGCGACGGCGAACAGATGCGGTGTTTCACGTTCGTACAGGACAACGTTCGCCCGCTCCAGAAGCTGGCTTTCTACGATAACGTCGTAGGCGAGACGATCAATATCGGTCCAGACGATGAGTTCATCACTATCAACCATCTGGCCGAGACGATCGCTGACATCATCGATTTCGATCTGGAGCCAATCTATAAACCTGACCGGCCTCAGGAAGTCAAACTGGCCAACTGCTCCGCCGATAAAGCACGGGACATGCTCGACTACGAGGTTGAATACACACTCCAGGACGGTCTCCGAGAGATGATCAACTGGATCGACCAAAAAGGGCCGAAGGAGTTCGAATACCACCTCGAATGTGAGATCGTCAACGAGCAAACGCCGGAAACCTGGACCAACGAACTCATTTGAATCGGTTGGCTACCGAACTGTAGTACAGTCGACAAGAGGTTCCTCATTCCTGCGATTCAAGTAAGAGCTTCTATCGGTAGCTTCCTCCGCATCTACGCCCTCCGTAGAGTAATTTACGTATACTTACAGATTTCTCTCTGTAAAGACTGATATGGACCAGACAGTCGTTATCGGATTAGATGGTGGGAACTGGCCGCTCATCTCGAACTGGATCGAAGACGGTCACCTGCCAACCTTCGAACGATTACGGGACGAAGGTGCCTGGGGGATTTCTCGAAGCCATCTTCCGCCCGTCACCTGTCCGAACTGGAAATGCTATGCCGCGGGAAAAACCCCGGTAAACTCGGCGTGTACTGGTGGGAGCGAATCGATACGGACAACCAGATGATGGAGCTTCCGGATTCGACGGATTTCACCTCCCCGGAACTCTGGGACTACGTCAACGACAGCGGCGAGAACGTGGGTGTGATCAATCTCCCGATGTCGTATCCACCCCGCGAGGTCGACGGCTTCATGATCGCCGGCGGGCCCCGCTCGAGAGAGCGAAACTACACGAGTCCTTCGTCGCTGCAACAGGAAGTCGAGCGGCGGTTCGACTATCGCGTCCATCCCGAGAACGTTCTCACGTCAAACGAGGACGCCGGCGGGGAAGTGGAAATGATACACGACCTCTTGCGCACACGCCTTCAGACAGCATATACGCTCTTGGAGGAGCAAGACGTGACCTTTCTCCACCTGACGCTCTTTCACCTGAACGTCCTCCAGCACTACTTCTGGGACGGACCGGAGACGCAGAAAGCGTGGGAGATTATCGACGAGGAACTCGAACGGTTCGTCGAGGCTGATTGTAATCTCGTCTTGATGTCGGACCACGGGTGTACAGAAATCGACACCGTGTTTTACATCAACGAGTGGCTGGAGCGCAACGGCTATCTCCAGACTGAATCGAGTGTGGCGTCTCGATTGTTCGATATCGGTATCACGCAGGAGCGAATCGCCGAGATAGTCCGTGCGTTCAACCTCGAGCAATACATTCGACCGCTCGTTCCGCGGCCGATTATCGAACGGTTCCCAAGCGACGAGGGTGTCGTCCGCGAGGAAAAACTCTCGATGGTCGACTGGGAGAACACCACCGCTATCGGGAGCGGACAGGGTCTCGTCTATATCGTCGCCGATAGCGAGAGCGAACACCAGCGTATCTTCGACGCACTCCGCGACGATTTAACAGCAGCGACCGGTCAGAACGGCAAGCCCGTCGTCAAATCGGTCCACGCTCCGGACGAAATTTACCACGGCGAGTACCTGGACCGCGCCCCTGATCTGATGTTCGATCAGCGACCGGGTGTTCACACGAGCGAGGCGATGGGCCACGGCGAGGTGTTCTCGACACCGACGAACTGGCGTGGTGAGAACGTCCCCGATGGGATGGTGTTATTCCACGGCGAGGACGTGTCGCCGGGGAACCTGGATCCGATACGCATCTCCGATATCGGGCCGACGATCCTCCACTGGATGGGTCTCGCTGTCCCGACGGATATGGACGGCGACCCGAAAACGGCGGTGTTCGACAAGGCGACCGACCCGGCCGGACGGCCGGTTGAACACCGCCCCCCGCTCCACTCTCACGATGATGAGCGTGGCGGGCGCGACCTCGACGACGAGGTGGCCGACCGGCTCGAGGACATCGGGTATCTGGAGTGAACCCTGCCTCCTCAGAGGGTCTCGCGCAATGCCGTGTGGGCGTTACCGAGCGTATCGAAGTCGAAGCCCGCGTCCTGGAACGCGTCGAGCATGTCACGGAGCAGTGACAGCCCGTGGTCGTTTCGGCGGTATATCGCTCGGTACAAGGGCGACAGGTCGCTGACCGTCTCTGGGGTCACCAGGTCGTGGAGGTGGAAGTTGAAGACGATGTTCCGTCGGCTGTCGCGGGTCAGAATATAGGTTAGGGGCCGTCCGAACAATCGACAGTACGATAGCCCCGTGGGTATCGGGAGCCTCGACGAGGCAACGGTAAAGGGCAGTTCCAAGATATCGAACTGGCTCATGTACGTCGGCACCGTCGGTGCGTCTCGCTTGTCGAAGTGTCCCGGCCGCCAGGTCGGGAAGACGCTCGCGTCGAACCGATAGCCGTGGGTCGAGAGGTGACGATAGTCACTGGGCCGAACGTTCCCGTTTGGGAACCGGTACCCCACCGGGTCGCGACCGAAGAACTCCCGGTAGCGACGGGTACTGTGTCCAATCTCGTTTGCAATCGACGTTGCTTCGCGTGTGCTGTGGGTATGGGAGTGGGGGTGAAACTCCACGGTCGCCCCACAACTCCGGAGTCGCTCGCCGACCTCCGGCCGTTCGTCGAGAACCTCGGTCTGGACGAAACAGGTCAGCGGGATATCCGTTCCTTCGAGCAAACTGACGACCTCGTCGACGTGGTCGAGTGCCTCGTAGGTGTTCTTTGTGAGTGCAGTCCCGAAGTCGCACTCCAGATCGAGCGTCAGATACACCGTCCCCGTCGTGGGCCAGGATAGTTCGCGACTTTTTGTGGAAGGGTCGTCCCGTCGAGAGTTGTCTTCGAGGCTCATTATCGTTGTCCCACCATTGTCAACTGACTACCGGTACAGTCTGTCGGTCGGAGCCGAGCGATGGCATCGCTCTCAGTCCTCCCCTTCGGGCGTCTGAACCGACTGCGTGGGTGCGCGATCCTCCGAGACGGCCGGTTTCTCTATCACCAGGTCCTCGAGGACCAGCAGGTCCAGCCCCATCCCGAAGAAGTCCCTGACAGCTTCGTCCGGTCGGGTGACGATGGGTTCTCCGTGGTCGTTGAACGACGTGTTGAGGAGGACGGGGACGCCCGTGATGTTTTCGAACTCCTCGATGAGCCGGTAGTAGCGCGGATTCTGTTCCTCTCTGACGGTCTGTGGACGCGTCGTCTTGTCGGCTGGATGCAACACCGCTGTAATCTCCCCGCGCCTGTCGGGCACCGAGTCGAACGTTTTGATCATATACGGGGACGGCTCGCCGTTCTCGAGATACGTCTCTGTGGCATCCTCGAGCATTGACGGTGCGAACGGTCGCCACGCCTCGCGATGTTTCACGTAGTTGTTGACTCTGTCGAGCGACTCTCTCGTGCGCGGGTCGGCGAGGATGCTCCGGTTCCCGAGCGCTCGCGGCCCCATCTCCAGTCGGCCCTGGAACCACCCGACTAGGGACCCGTTGGCGATGGCGGCGGCGACGTACCGTTCGAGGTCATCGGGTTTCGATGTAGTGATCTTGTTCGTCGCGAGGCGGTGTTCTATCTCGTCGGTGTCGAAGGACGGGCCCCAGTAGACATTGTCCATCGCCGGGACATCGGTGGGCTCGAACTCGAGCATTGCTCCACCCAGCGCGCTGCCGGCGTCGTTCGAAACTGGCTGGATGAACAACTGGTCGACGCAGTCCAGTTCCATGACTTGCTTGTTCATCTTGCAGTTCAGGGCGACGCCACCGGCTAGACTGACGTTCTCTGAGCCGGTCCGAGTACAGTAGGTCTCGACCAGTTCGACGACGATTTCCTCGAGCAGTGACTGGGCGGTAAAGGCGAGGTCCTTCTCCCACTTCGAGAACGTGTCAGTCGAGGATTTCCGGGACCGGTCGAACAGCTCTTCGAGTCGCTGGGTCCCGAGTTCGAATCCACCGGCGGTGATCTCCGTAAGATCGTAGTCGGCGCCGGTCTGGATGTGCTGTCTGAGCGTCGATTCGATCTCCGGGTTCCGCTCGCCGTAGGGAGCGAGCCCCATCACTTTCCCTTCACCGTTGTTCGCGTGGAACCCGAGGAACTCCGTCAGCGAACCGAAGAAGAATCCCAGGCTATTCGGATACGAATACGTCCGGAGCCGTTCCAGTCCGGACCCGTCGGCCTTCCAGACCACTGTCGCGTCGGTTTCACCCCGACCGTCGAGCGTGACAACTAGCGCCTCGTCGAATCCGGACGGGTGGAACGCACTGGCGGCGTGACTTTCGTGGTGATTCCGGTATGTAATGGTTGGAGCGGTGTCGGTGATCTGAACGAGTTCACGCTCGACTGTCCGTTTCCCGAGGACGGCTGGTTTGAGCTCCATCTTGCTGCGCCAGCCGGTCTGTTTTGCCTTCGCCGGAATCGAGTCGTCACCCGTCCAGACGCGTTTCAGAACCGACGGGAGTAGCTTCGGGAACGCGTTGGGTTGCCACGGGACGACAACAGTCTCTACCTCCCCTAATTCGATGTCCGCCGCATCGAGACACGCTTCGATTGCCTGCCGTGGGAATGTCTTAATCGCGTGTTTCTTCCGAGTGAACCGTTCCTCTTCGACTCCGAGTACGACCTCTCCATCACTCATCAGCACGGCGGACGGATCGTGCGTACCCAGATTCGCAGCGCATGGATTAATAGACAGCACATACGATGACATGGACTGTGGTAAACCAGTCGTGGTGTGTTCTTTAATAGGCACCTATTATCATATGTAAGCTTGTCTTCACTCCGTAGTCGGACCGCAAGCTGCCCCCGTCGAAGACGAGCGAAGGAGCCACCTCCGGGAATCCGAATAGCTTAATCGTAAACTGATGTTTACTTTTATACGATGAACAGGAGCAATACCCCGGCGTTCACGCTGTGGATACGTGCCGCCGCTTGGGAGAGAGTCCACGTTTGACGGCTTCTCCCCGAGTTTCGGAATACCGGCGTTGAACTAACAGAGCCCGTCATAGAATCCATCTCATAGCTTCTCACAGCCCGGTTTGTTTCCTCGCTCATAGTTGGTGATTGCAACGACGATTCGAAGACAGAGCGCGAGGAACACTTCTGTTCGTGCGTGGACGCGGCCTCGGGAACGTTCGCGCCCGAGGCCGCAGTCATTGACCGCGTCGTTGGTTCGTTCGACTCCTGTCCGGTTGTTGTACGTCTCCTCCAAGACGGATTGTTTCAGCTGCACGTCCTCGCTGTGTTCCTTGATTCGGTCTTCGACCCTGTACTTGGTGTCTTTCGGGTCGTCAGTGTTTCGCGGATTGTACGGGGCGATTGGCACGATCCCTGCGGCCAGCAGGTAGTCGTGCCACTCGAGGATGTCGTAAGCGCTGTCTCCGAGCATCCAGATCGGTGTATCGACGGCGAGCGCGTCACGTGTGACGCGCATCGCCGTCTCTTGGTCTGCTTGTTTGGTTTGTGTGAACTCCGCTGCTATCGGGATCTTTACGCCAGTTGAGACGATCGTACAGCCAAAGCCGTAGTAGTACTCTTCGGCTGTTGGATCGTAGTTCCATGAGGCAGCGTTATTATGTTGGATCGCTTCGACATGGGCCGAACCGACAGAGTACGTGGAGTCGAACAGGCCGCCGTCCGCGGCCTGCTTGACGAGTCTGTCGAAGACATCGTCAATAACGTGTTCGGGGTCGGTGAGAAAGCGGTCAACGGTGTCTCTAGATGGCGGTTTGTCGAGTCTGCAGTAGTACCAGACGAGTCCGTGCTGGAAGCTCTCGCGTAACCGGGCGTGTGCCGTAGACATCTTCGTGGTAGCAATGCAGAAAGCCGCGAAAGAGATCTGGTGGCTGATGGACTCGTGTTCGCCCCCTCGAAGCGGGGGCGAACACGTCGTACTCCAGTAGAAACTCGAAGGAGAGAGGCTCGAACAGCGGTACTGTCTCGGTAGCCGCGACATTCAAGAAGTCGTCTACCGAAGTTACGTCTCGCAGGGCGTTGGAGCTGGTGGACACAGTTTCCAAACCCTGCGGCCTCCCACGGGAGGCTTTCTATGACACGCTCGGCAATCTTATTAGCAATAGAATTGGTCGGAACAAAGCGGATTCCCAACCGGCCTCCGAGGGGGCCTGTCCGCCCACGTAACGAGGCAGTATCCGAAAGACCAGCCGGTGAACATCGCATCCTTGAAGGATGTGGCAATGTGCTAATTCCTCAACGCGAGTACCACGATACCCCCGACCCCGCTGACGTCTGCCGGAGTCCCTATGGCAACAATAACAACAACAACAACAACAACAACGGGACGCCGCATACGGTCAAAGATAGAGGTGACGGATGGTTGACACCACCAGCAGTCCGCCATACCGATGCTGTGGGACTACCCGTGCCTGAAAGGTCCGGGAGTCCGGTGATTGGACTGCGAACCTAAAACTCCCACCGCTCGGGATTCCTCCGTTAGCGGAGGAAGATGTCGATTTTGAGACGCTCAATTGTAAGCGGTATGGAGGGATACCGGACGAATCTCGCCGGGAGCGTCCAGCTGACGCGTCTGTCTCGAGACGTTCGGTGCTCCGAGCGACGGTGGCCTCGGCTATCGGAGCAGTGACGCGCATCGGAACAGCCACAGCAGAAGGTAGGAACCTGTTGCAAGTACACTTCTGTGGCTGCCCGCGGGTGTGTATGCCTTCCTTGCTGAGGGTGACAGAGACGAGTCGTTCGAAGACAACGATCCGACGCGAAGTCGTCGAACGACGTCGGACCGAATACGGTCGTTCTAGCCTGAGAAGAGCGTGGGTGGTGTAAGTTCCGGAACGAGATCTACGAGACCGGATATTTCGTGACGACAGCGATGACGACGAGGACTGGAAGATAATCGGTGTCTGGCGGCGAGGGCAGACCCAATTCCCGGTAATCCAGCGTGTTTCGTCTGCAACCCGACTCCGTGTGCGCGCATTCGTTTAGTTTCAACCGGGCGCGGAATACGGAGGATCTCAACGGCGAACCACCGTTGTTCGGTACGTTCGCGGACCCTGTCGAGGCGATCGGTACCGAAGCAGTGTCGTGCGTGGGAGCTGTGGAACACCTGGACGGGAGCCGCCCCAGCGAGGTCCCATAGAAGCTATCGCGTCACTCGCCACCGCTGCGGGGTTCACCTGCGGATGTTTCCGGACCCGATGACAGACTTGGGGGCCCGGCTTGGCGCATACTGATCTACGGTAAGTACTATATACTGAAATCACACGGGCCGCACTAGACACGCCACGAGAATGAGTCGGGATGAAACCGGACTCCGGTACCAGTAGATGGCGTCTACGTACGCTACTTCCAGAGGTTGATACCGTTCATCATGGGACGAAACGAAGCACCGTCGTCTGAAAATCTCGAATTGCTTTCGAATCGACCGGTTCGGTGGGCGGTCGTCGGTCTCGTCATCGGGGCCCTCGCCGTCGTCATTCAGCCGTTCGCCACGCTGACACTCGGACCAGTGTCCGTTACACCGCTGCCGATGGCGTTCGGGTTGACCAGCGTCCTCGGTGGTCCGCTCGCTGTAGTCGCCTGTGCAGTTGGCTACATCGCGACCGAGGCGACAAACAGTATTGTCCCGGTCTGGAGCGCCGTCGGATACGCGAGCCTCGGCCTCCTTGTGTCGGTCTGCTGGACACAGCTCAACGACAATACGCGAGTCGTACCGGATGTACGCAGCCGTTCTGCAGCCGGTAAGTGGATAACCGCCTCGGCCGTCGCCGCGCTCGGGAGTTCAACGCTTCTCGCGTGGGGTTACGTGATTATGGGGCAGTTTTCGTTCTATCCGACGGCTCTGTTCACTGTACTTTCGTATACCGTCTCACTTCTCGTTGGCGGAGGTGCAGTGGTTGCTGGCCTCCCACGAATCGTCGGTGCTGACCGGTGGCAGTCACTCGCCCGACGGGAGTGTGAGAATGTGAGAGCACAGCCCGGTACCGGCTGGATCGGTCTAGTCACGGCGATTCTGTTCGGCTGGTTCATCTTGGCTAGCAGCATCAGTATCGGCTTTCAAATCGTCGAACTGGTTCCCCCGTTCCATATCCGGGCCCGCGACCTCGAACCGCTGTTGCTGTTTACCGAACGCGGCCCCTTCGATGACGGGGGTCAGGTCTTCCAGCTGGCGGTCGGTGCGACGGCGATTGCACTACTCGTCGCGGTAGTCCGACGATACAATGTCCTCGACTGGACGCGGAGTTGAACGCCACCCGATTCGTTTGGCAAAACAGATAACAATGTCCATAGAGAACACATACATATGCGGTTGACCAGGCGAGACGCCGTGCTTTCACTCCTCGTCGGTATCGGTACCGGTGTTGCCGGGTTCGCAGACATCGAGATAGGAGAGGAGGCCACGGACGAAGAGTCAGCGCGACTCACCGAACGACACGTGGATACCGCTGTCGCGACCGCCGAGACTGTCTACCCGAGTGGCGTCTCGGGCACCGCGGAGTTCGTGAGCTCCTACGTCGGCGGGCTACCCGACGACCGAAGCGCCGAGATGGCGCGGACCGCCGTTGGCCTTGACGAGTACGCTCGTCGCGAGCGCGGGCGGCCGTTTGCGACCCTCTCGTCTGACGCTCGCGATTCAGTGCTCAGGTCGATGGGCGTCGACCGAACCGGTTCGTCGTCCGACGGCTCGCTCTCGGAACGAGTTCGATTCTATCTCGTCAATCAGTTACTTTACGGTCTCTATACGTCGCCCACCGGGAGCAAACTGGTCGGCATCGAGAACCCGGTCGGCTATCCGGGCGGGTACGAGTCCTACCAGCGACCCCCGACCGACCGGGAGCGAGCGTACGTCGCTACAACGACCGAGGAGGGACCGACCCGTGAGTAACGACGTCGACCGCTCTCCGTCAGCGAATGCTGACGTCTGCGTGATCGGTTCCGGAGTCGCTGGCGCCCTCGTCGCGTATACGCTCGCCAGCCGTGGTCACGGGGTCGTCGTGCTGGAAGCGGGGAGACGGTTCGGCCCCTCGAATAGACTCCAGCAGATGGAGGAGTCACTTAGGCCGTCCAGTTCTTCACGGGACGTCTGGGAGATGGGCGGCGAGCGCGACCGGTTTTCCTCGTCGGGTGACGTCTTCTACGGGTTGAACAACACTCGCGTCAAAGCTGTTGGAGGGACCACGCTGAAGTGGCTGGGGATCTCGCCCCGATTCCACGAGAAGGATTTCGAGATGGAGACGCGGTACGGGCTCGCGTCGGACTGGCCGATCTCCTACGACGACTTGCGGCAGTACTACGTGATGGCCGAACGGGAGATGGGCGTCTCTGGGACCGACGACAACCCGTTTGCACCGCCGCGGGAGACGGAGTACCCGATGCCGGCGTTCCCTCCGAGCTACTCAGATTCCCTGTTCGCCGACGCCTGTGAAGAACTCGGGATCACGATGCATAGCGTCCCGCAGGCACGCAACTCCGAGGCGTACGACGGACGAAGCGAGTGCCTTTCGTTCAGCAGCTGTATCCCGGTCTGTCCCTCGCGCGCGAAATACAGCGCAGACGTCCATGTCGCGAAAGCAACGAGCGAAGGGGCCCGTGTCATCGACCGAGCACCGGTCCAGCGTCTGGAGCACGATCGCGAGGGACGGTCCGTCGAGGCGGCGGTCTACGCCACCCCGGACGGGATCCGCCACCGGCAGACCGCGGACACCTTCGTCCTCGCCGCGGGCGCAGTCGAGATTCCGCGACTGCTGTTGCTCTCGGACTCACCGACGTACCCCGACGGCCTCGCGAATTCGAGCGGTCTCGTCGGGGAGTACTTCATGGACCATCCGATCGTGTCGATAACGGCCCGGCTGGACGAGCCCACCAACCAGGAACCGATCGGATACCACACCAGCGAGACCCACCAGTTCTATGACCACGAGGAGCTCAGACCGGGGAGTGTCAAAATGGTTTTTAATAACGAGAATCCGCTGAATCCGGCGTCGATTGCGATGCGGGGCGGCGACGCCGGGACGCGTGAGGACCTGTCAGACGTGCTTACTGGCGATTCCTGGGGAGACCAAACGCTCGAACAGATGCGAGCGGACAGCCCGAACCGACGGATCAGTATGTTCGGTAATCCAGAGATGCTCCCCCGAACAGCGAACACGGTGACTCTCGACCGGTCGAAGACGGACGACCATGGGAATCCGGTGCCGGACGTTTCGTACAACCTCGGCGCACACGAGAAGGCGACGATGGAGTACATCCGTGAGATTCAACACGACGTCATGGCGGAACTCGACGCGGAGATACTCCACGAGAGTTCACTCTCCGACCCACGGATCGCGTCCCACAAGATGGGGACAACTCGGATGGGGACAGATCCTGAGACGAGCGTCGTTGATCCCAATCTGCAGACACACGACCTCGAGAATCTCTACATCACCTCCGGAAGCGTGTTCGTGACCGGTGGCGCGATGAACCCGACACTCACTATCGCTGCCCTGGCGTTGAAAACGGCCCACCATATCCACGAATCCCGGAAGTTCGCTAACTGATAGCGAACCACGCCAACGACTCGGCTGACAGTCTAGATAATTGGTCACTATTTATGTATGTCGAACAGGAAGTTGGTAATGAGATGTCAGATAATTCGGATACGGCACTGAGTCGACGGGGATTTCTCGCTGGGTCGGGAAGTGCGGGGCTGGCAGGACTCCTCGCAGGCTGTTCGGAGCTTCCCAATCAAATGGACGCTCAGAGCGGCGACTCCACGAACAAAGCCGAAAGCGAATTCACGCGAATCGGAGATAGTTGGCTCACGTTCGGCGCAGCGAACAACTGGGGGGTGCGCTACAATGATGTCCGTAACGAGTTCCAGGTCGTCCACATGCCGTTCGGTCAGAACTCGCGGAGCAACATCCGAATCGAGGCTGACGAGAACGGTGACAGAGGCGACGTCTACATCGACGACTCGCTGATTGTCAGAAACGAGTTTGAAACCTCGGCGGGGTCCACGACGGACCCGTCCTACACGTTCACGAACAACAACAACACGGGCCTCTATCAACCGGACAGTGGCGTTCTCGGCATCACCGCCGCAGGTCAGCGGACCGCGGTGTTCGATAACGGAACTACGCGTGTAAACGGTGACGTGACCGCGACTGACGGGCCAAAGACCAAACTGTGGGATGGTTCTGCCGGCCATTCGCCAAATCTCCCGGCGACGACGGTCACGGTGAGCGGTGATGGATCGACCACGTCGTTCTCGCTCGAACATCCACTCGACACCCGACCGAGCGTGGCGACTGTCACACCGTCCTCCGCTGATGCCGCTGGGACGTTCTGGGTTCAGACCAAGGGCCGTGACGCCGTCACGATCACATACGAATCGGCTCCACCGAACGGCCGGGCCAACCTTACATACGAACTCATCGTCTCAGAGTGACCTGGTGCCCGCGTCGCGGACGCATCGCGGTCGCTACGAGGATGGTAGCGATAAGCGGACGGCTCGTGTCAGCGGGAGACCTGGCACTCCGTCAGCGATCCAGAGCGAGACCGTCAATCTCGCGACGGGGAACCGCCAGTGGACGGGGCCACTGGAGCAACTCGACCGGTCTGACTCTGACAGAGGTGAGGACCTCCAGATGGGCGCCGAATCCGTTCACCACGTAGTTCGGCGCGTCGAACACCGACCACAGCAGATATGAGGCACCGTCTAGCCCTGGCTGAGTAGTTGGTTCCAGCTATCTTCGAGTAGGTGCAAACAGTAGCCGATCGAGAAAGCGAGTCCGACTTCGATCCGAGCTAGTGACCGCGCGAGCAGCAAGACGCCACAGCACAGCGGGAGACCGACGATGAGTGAATGGGCGCGCGCCCATTCACACTAACAGGACCGCAACCCAGTAAACCAGTGGTTTGTTGACGAGGTCGGGCAACTGTGTTCCCAGCGCGAGTACGAGCGCGCTGGAGTCGTTCATCGACCCGTTGCCGTTCAGGCGGGCAACCGGCCAGCAGAGGAGGTAGCCGAATCCGAGGTGTCCCCAGGACCACATAGTCAGGGCGTGGACATCGCTTCGGAAAACACGCTCATACCGTCTCTCCTCGAAGCTACCAACGGCTGGTGCGTGTGGAGTCTGACCCATCGGAGTGAGACGCCGTGTCCACCGTCCCGTCAGTCCGAGACCGAGTCGGACCGGTTCTGCTCGTTCGAGCCCTCCTGGTCCTCTAGTAAGTAGGTCGCGCTGGCAAGTGCCGCCTTCGTCGACTCGATCGAACTGGACTCGAGCGAGAACGCCGAGCGCTCGTACGCCTCTGTCAGCTCCCGAAGCGCGGCGACCCGTTCGTTCGCACGGCCACCGGCGTACGCCCTCAACAGTTCCCAGTGTGTCATCGAGGCGTCTCGGTTCAACCGATTGATGAGCGTCGTCCTGACGGCTTCGTATCCCATCAGCACGGCTTCGTCGGTCTCGCCCGCAGCGAGCCGGTTTCGGGCGACCGCGAGCAGGTCGATTGTCTCCGCAGGGGACTGGCCTGCTTCGGGCGTCCCCTCGGTTGCGGAACTATCTTCACTGGAGTCCTCTGAAAGACCGGTCTCGACCGGCTGACTGTTCAGCCACGGAAGCAACGCCTGAACTCTAGATGGCCACTCCAGTGTCCAGGGTCGGCCACCGAACAGCCGCCACACGAGGCCAACACCGAGTAGTCCAAGCACGAGAGCGCCGAAACGGACCAGCAACGTGAGACGTTCGCTCGCTCCATCAACCGGCGCGCCACCGGCCGCTGACGACTGTCCGAACACCACACTCAGCGGGTTCTGTACCAGCGATTCGATCAGGCTTCCCGGACTCTCGGACGTAGGTGCTAACGTGACCTGCGTGCGGTCCGGCTGGAGATTCCCGCCCTCTGCGAGATGCGCCGCCGTGACGACGACCGAGTCTCGCCCGCTCACCGTCGCCGGTAGGGAGAGGTTCGTTTCGAACTGGCCGTCTGGCCCGGTTCGAACCGCGGTCAGCACTCGTCCGTTCTGTGAGACCTCAACACGACGGTCCGCTACCGGACGTCTGTCGGCACGGACCGTCCCCCTGACCAACACGACTCTCGGGGCGACCCTCGTTCCGTTGAGCGTGACGGTCGTCGGAGTCGAAGCTACCCGGACTGTCGCTGTCGCGTCCTCGAACGCAAGCGCACGGGAGTCGAATGGTAATCCCGCCGTCACGCGAGAATCGCCTGGTGAGACAGCTGGGGGCAGCGGCGCAGTGAGCGAATAAAATCCGTCATCGCCCGTTCGGACCACTCCGAGCCGCTGTCCACCGAGCGAGACGACGACCGGCACGTCGCTCACACCCTGTTCCTCGACAGCGACTCGCCCCGAGGCACGGACGGTGTCGCCGAACACGACCACGGCGGGATCCGCAGACAGGCTCACGGTCGCTTCGGCCTCTTCGAGAGTGACACTCACTTTGTCGCTCGATCGGGCGTACAACGACGTGTTCGACGGCAGGTACGTCACAGAGAGCTGCTGGTCCCCAATCTGCTCGGCGACCGGCCTGAAACTAGTGGAGAACCGACCGTCGGGGTCGAGTTCCGTCGTAACGGTCTGGTTCCCGATCCGGAACCGCACGTCCTGCTGGGCCAGCGCCGACCCGTTCTCGTCAGTGAGCCGTCCCTCGATGACGAGCGGGGAGGCGAACGATCCGCTGTCGTCTGTCGCCGTCGCCGTGAGTCGCGTCCCGACGAGTTCTTCCTCGCGTACCGCCGCCGCACGCCGAGTCGTGTTGGTCTGGATGTCAGTCACCGCCTCCGACGCGACTGTCAGGTTCGAAGAGGTCGTTTCCGCAAAGGAATCATAATCGGCTGAGGCGCGCGTTCCGGTCTTGTTGATCCGGCGGCTCTGCTCTACCAGCTGGTGTGCGAGCGCTCGGACCCGCTGGTCGTTACCCGCCGCTTTGGCCTCCTCGTACTCCGCTTCCAGTTCGCGAAACTGTTTGACCTGCCTTGAAAGCTGCTGGACGTCTCGGCGTGTCTCTGTGAGCGTCTCGCTCGTGGCCTGGCCGTCTCGGCTCCCCGTGCCACCACGGATATCGACATATCTGTTCGCCCACTCGGGGTACTCCTCGTCGAGTCGGTCACACGCGTACGAACTGCCCGTTCTGGTCTGCTCCGTACAGTCGATGACGACCTCGGTCATGCGGCTTTCCAGCCACGCTTGAACCGCCCGCTTGTCGCCGGAACCCGTGACGTTCTGTGGGTTCTCATGGACGACCGTCGAGTTATTGGTTGGCGTGGACACCTGAGAGGACGTGCCGTGTTCTCCCGAGACACTCGAACTCTGGGCGGTCCCAGCGGCTGGAGTGACGCTGACGAGCAGCGCCGACACCAGTACCAGCCCTACGAATGCCGCACTGGCCGCTCTCGACGGTCCTCTGCTATGCACAATCCATCTATATCGGTTGACATATTTAATTCATTCCATCGTTCACGATAGCTGAAAGGAGAGGACGACGGGGCGAACCGGTAGAGAGCCAATATTTACATCCCCTCATCGAGTAGGAGATAGAGAATGCGATTAACCGGCCGTTCGTGGGCAGTGCTAGCGCTGTCCGGCGTCCTCGCGGGGTTCGGCGTGTTCCTCGGCCGACCGGAGCCCGTCGTCGGAGCCGCCGGTCTCGGACTCTGGCTCATCGGTCGCCAGTACCAGTTCGTTCGGGCAACGGCGAAGACGACACCGATGCTCGCGGTGCAGCAGACGACCTCTCGGAGCCGAGTGGTCAAGGGCGATCCTTTCGTCGTCGAACTGTCCATTGCGACCAACGAACCCGCTCCACTATCTGTCGAGGCTCAGTGTGACACGCCAGTGAGCGTCACTGGTCTCTCGGACCAGTCGACAGCGTGCCGGGTCGAACGAGGCGAACGCCAGGAGACGGCGGCTGTGACAGCCAGCGGGAAGACCGCCGGCACGGTCGTCTTCGAGTCTCCGAGGGTCACGATCTCGGACGCCGGGGAGCTGTTCGAACAGTCGCTTCGGATGGGCAACCCAGTGGAGATACACATCGAGGCCAAACCCCCACGAGACCTTCATATCGGGGCCGGAGGCGAGAAGCTCGCTGCAGGGTACGGCGAGCACGCGACTAGCCGGGTCGGAGACGGGTTGGAACCAGTCGAGCTTCTGGAGTACTCCCCAGGAGATGAACTCCGCCGGATTGACTGGAAGGCAACGGCTCGTCTAGGCTCCCTGCACGTCCGGAAATACGAGCGAAAGACCCCGCGAGAGCTCGCCGTCGTCGTCGACCATCGCGGTGCGATGAGTGCAGGGAATCCGGGTGATCGGAAAGCTGGATTACGCCGTCGACGTGGCGCTGCTCTTCCTGAACGACGCCCGAATCCACGAGGACCCTGCCTCGCTTTACACTGTCGGGGACGGTGGTACGAGCGGTGTCGAACCCGCTGCGAGTCGACCGGACCACTACGAACGGCTGCGCCGGCAGCTCACACGGCTAGAGCCGTCATCGACGAGCGACGACCGCGACCCGACGACGCATGCGGCCACGACATCGACGGCCACCGCCCGAAGGCTGGCCGATCAGCTGTCCGATGGGGCGTCTCAGTTCGAGCGGACGCTGCACCCGTACGTCTCAACGCGGGAGGCGTACGTCCGCCGGCTCGGCTCCCGGCCGCTCTTCTCGACGGTGAAGGCGAACCGTGACGACATCCGACAAGCCACCTGGACGATACTCATCACCGACGATACGGAGCGCGCGGAGGTACACGATACGGTGAAATTCGCAAAACAAACTGGGGGGCACGTCGGGGTGTTTCTAACGCCGTCGGTGCTCTTCGAGACGGACTTAGCCGACGAACCGGAGCGCAGCTACCGCCGGTACCGGGAGTTTGAGGAGTTCCGGCGGACCCTCAGTCGCATGGCCAACGTCACCGCGTTCGAGGTCGGTCCCGGTCGGCGGATCGAGTCGCTGTTGAGTGCGGGAAGGGAAGTCCGGTCCCGGAACGCAGGGGCGGGCGGCCGGGCGGACCCGGAACAGATAGAGGTGCAGTGATGCGCGACACGCTTCCCGCTCTCGATACCACGCGAGGGTCGAACCTCGACGTGACCACCGAACGGAGCGTGATCGCTTTCGCGGGGATCGTACTCGCAGCGGTGACCGCTGGTGTTCTCGGGGGCGTGGCGGGAATCGTCGCCGCGGTCTTGCTCGTCGGGGTCTGGGTCGCGTTGCCGGCGGAGTACGCGTTCGCTGCAGGGCACGTCGCACTTGTCGCCGCCAGTCCCGACCTGGCAGGGTTCGAACTACTCGTTGGCGTCCAGGCGGGACTCCTGTTGGTCCTGATCTCGGTGCTCAGAGCGGCGGAGATGGGCGTACTCGAACTCGTCGCGTGGACGCTGGTGTACGCGCTCACCGTCTCGACCCTGTGGAGCGTGCTCGTTCTGCGGCTCCTCCCGATATGGCAGGCCGTAACAGGTGTTGTCGTTCTCATAGCCATGAGCATGTACGTGATACATCGGCACCAACTCGGCAGACTGGACGCTCCGACGGGGGTATCGGAATGAGTAGCCTCGACGAGCAACGCGCGGAGACGATGACACGGGACGGAACCGAGACCACGGAGGCCGCGGAAACCGAGGAGTTGAGGAGGCTCAGAACGGAAAACGAGCGACTCAGATCCGAGTATGCGCGCGTGAAGCAAGTACAGCACAAACGGACTGCGCTCGGGCTGTTGGGAGTCGGACTGGTCTGTGTCGCGGCGGGACTCGTCTTCCCCGCAGAGCGGACCGTTCTGATCGCTCTCGGATCGACGGGCGTCTTCGGTGCGGTGTTGACCGTGTTCCTCTCGACGGAGCCGGTCGTCCCGACGACTGTCGGGTGGTCGCTGGCGAACGCCGTCGGCGCCAACGGGGCCTCGATCAAAGACGAACTCGGCCTCTCGGACGTCGCCGTGTACGTTCCAGTGGAGTGGGGTACTGCCAGTCACGAGGGGCCGGTCCGACTGTTCGTGCCACAGTGCACCGAATACGACCTGCCGAGCGACGACGCTCTCAAAACGACGTTCGTCTCCGCGACCGAGGACAGCAGCCGCGGAGTCTCGTTCGTGCCGACGTCAGCGAGACTGCTCCGGGAGTTCGACCGGTCTGCGGCGCCCGTCGAAACGACCGCCGCGCTGGCGGAACAGCTCTGTGATGCCCTCGTCGAGCAGTTCGAGCTCGCGGAATCGGCCGAAGCCGAGATCGACCACGAGACCAATCGCGTGAGTACCGCCCTCAACGGGTGTACCTACCCTGACGCCACCGCGTTCGACCACCCGGCCGCTTCGTTTCTCGGTGGTGGATTCGCGATGCAACTGGACCAGTCCGTGACCGTCGACGTCGAACGGGTCGACGACAAGGATGTCGACGTGCTGGTCACCTGCTGGTGGGATCAGTCGACGTTAAATCCGGAGTAACTACGCAAAGCGGCGACAGATTCAGCGTTAGTGGTCGTCGCTGTCCGCCGGGTTGCCCCCGTCGAAGGCGGTCGAGGTCGTCCGGGCAGCCTCCTCATGTGTGGGCGGACTCACGCTTTGGACCGCTGTCTCGACGACTGTCGCCGGGTCTAGATCGCTCAGTTCGGCGTCGGTACTGAGGACGAGTCGGTGGGCCAGCACGGACTGAGCGAGCCTTTTCGGGTCGTCGGGGATGACGTAGTCGCGACCGTGGATCGCGGCCCGGGCCTTCGAGGCACTGAGGAGGTGAATGCCTCCTCGGGGTGATGCGCCGTAGGTGGTGTCGGCGCTGTCGCGCGTGGCCTCGATGATGTCGAGGATATACTCTCGGACCGTCGGATCGGCGTAAACAGCTTTGGCCGTCTGTCGTGCCGAGGCGAGTTCCTCGGGCGAAACTACCTGTCGGGCATCTTCCGGACCGATGTCGGGTGATTCGTCGAACCGGGCCAACAGGTTACTCTCCAAGTCCCGGTCGAGAATATCGACCTCGAGTTTAAGATGGAACCGGTCTCGCTGAGCCTCCGGGAGCGCGAACGTCCCCTCCATCTCGAGTGGATTCATCGTCGCGATGACCATGAACGGATCGGGAAGTCCAACAGTGTCGCCTTCGATGGTAACCTGCTCTTCCTGCATCGCTTCCAACAGCGCGCTCTGGGTCTTCGGCGTCGCCCGGTTGATCTCGTCGACGAGCACGAAGTTCGAGAAGATCGGCCCCAGCTTCGTCTCGAACTCGTTCGTGGTCTCGCGATAGATCTTCGTCCCCGTGATGTCAGCGGGCATCAGGTCGGGGGTCATCTGAATCCGCTGGAAGTCCATCCCGAGGGTCTTCGCGAACAGCTCCGCGATTGTCGTCTTGGCGACACCGGGTACCCCTTCTAGAAGAACGTGGCCCCCGGTGAGCAGCGTGACGGTCAGCTCTTTAAGGACGTGTTCGTTCCCGATGAGAACGGCTGAGGCCTCGGAACTGACCGCGTCATACAGTGATTCTGGGTGTACCATCGTAGAGGGTATCTATCACGTTGGGTTATCTGCACATGTATTTATATATTCGGTCAATACCCCGAGCCGTGGGGTCTGTGTGCGCTCATGGGTGTCACTCGGCGTACCGACTGCCGACCAGAGCAACTCCGAGGACGCCGACGAGACCAAGCATGAGGCGTAGCATCGGTGAATCCTGAAGCGATATCTGGAACGCCGTGAGCGGTGGAATCTCCCCGGTGTGTGAGTAATCGAGCAGGACCGTCTGGTGATCGGCGAGGAGCGCCCCGACGAACTCCCGGTTGTCGTCTCGGTCGATCATCGCGTTGATGAACAGACTCGGGTCGGAGACGACCACGAGTCGGCCCTGACCGAGTCGCTCGGTCGTCACCACGGGATACCGACCCAGGTTTTCGCTCGAATCGAGTGTCTCGTTCCGGTTCGCATCCAGGTACGCATACGGCGACGTGCGGGCCAGAACCAGCGCGCCGTTGGGGCGGAGGGCCGTGGCGTGGTTCAGTGTGAGACGCGAGGCACCCCCGGTCAGCGGATGTGGCTGAACGCCTGTTGCCACTGGCAGCGCCGGCGACCGGTAGAACTCTTCACCGTCCCTGAGCGGACGCCCGTCGATGCGTGTCTGTGCCCCTATATCGGTGAGCAACTGGTTCGTCCCGGTCCCGAAGTCGTCTGCGACGATCAGCGTCCCACCAGCCCGGACGAACTGTTGGACCGTCTCGGCTTCGCCGGACCCATAGCTACGGGCAGGTGAGAGCACCAGCGCGACACTTGACGACGGATCAGTCTCTCTATATTCGCTCACGTTCGTGACGATTACAGGGTCTTCGGCGACCGTCGACGCCTCGTCACGCAGTGTCGACGTCCCGTCCCACGTCGGATTGTAGGCGCCGAAGGCGGTCGAAGAGGTGCTCAGGAGGACGATCAGAAGGACGGCTGTGACCGCCGTCAGCGAGATGAGTAACGCGCCCGGTGCGTCGAGGTCCGAGATCCAGGTCATACGTCAACCCAACATGCACGCGGAGCGACTCTCCCAAGCCGGTGATGGGTTTCTCTCGCCGGGCGACCATCTGTCATCGGTGAACTGTCCGTCGCGACCAGGACCCGAAGACGCGGCTGCCGGACACGCATGGCTTCCGGCGTAGCTCTCGGCGCTGGCATAGATAGTTCAACGAGGTGATTGTATTAGAAAGTACCGCTGACACGTCGAGCAGCGACATCTATAAGTTACAATTGGACGATATATGTGCATACGATGACGGATTCCCGGAGAGATAGCTGTTGCTACACGTTACGGCGTGCGAACGAGGACCGGTTCGGCCGTCGCCAGAGGTAGTCCCACAGATGGTTTCGCTTCTGGCTGTCGGCTTCTGGCTCACCGCTGTCCTGCTCGTTCACGTCTACTTCCTGTACCCGGGCGTTTTGTTCGTCCTCGGGGCAATCATCAACCGGTCCGAGCCGTACGAGCTACCCGAAGACCTGCCGACGGTTTCGCTGGTCATCGCGGCGTACAACGAGGAAGAGATCATCGCCGAGAAGATCGAGAACTCGCTGGAACTCGACTACCCCAGCGAGAAACTGGAGATAATCGTCTTCTCCGACGCGTCCTCCGACGACACGGACCGTATCGTCGAATCGTACGCCGATCAGGGCGTCCGGCTCGAACGTATCGAAGGTCGCGTCGGGAAGACCGAATGTCAGAACCGCGTGACCGAGCGCGTGAACGCTGATATCGTGGTATTTTCCGACGCCGACAGCATGTACGAACCACAGGCGATCAAGCGACTCGTCGGGAAGTTTGGGGACGACGTGGGCTGTGTGGTCGGGGAACTGTGCTACCGGGAGTACGGTGTCGAGGCCGAGTCGGCGTACCGAACGTTCGAGAAGCGCATCCGGCGCTGGGAACCGCGAGTCAGCTCCGGCGCCGGCGCGAACGGCTCGATCTACGCCGTCAGGCGCTCGTCGTACGTCCCGCTGCCACCGGATCACATCAGTGACTTCTCCGAACCACTCGCGATCGTCGAACAGGGCGAACGCGTCGAGTACATGGCGGATGCGCGCGCGTGGGAGAACACCGGTGACGACGTCGAATCGGAAGCGTCGCGACGCGTCCGTATCGGAACCCGTTCCTGGAACACCTTCTTCGATTATCTGAGTCTGTTGAACCCGCTTCGGTACCCGCTGTTCAGTTTCGAACTCCTCTCACACTGGCTTCTTCGCTGGCTCTCGCCGGTGCTGTTGGGCGTCGCAGCACTCACCAACGTGGCGCTGGTCGCGACCGGGTCCCATCCGATCTACACGGTGACGCTGCTCGGACAGCTCGGATTTTACGCGCTGGCTGCGGTGGGTGCGCTGATGAACCGGATGGACGTGCCGACGCCAACGGTGGCGTACGTCCCGTTTTATTTTCTGGTGTTGAACCAGAGCCTCGTTCTCGCGCTTTGGAACGTCATCCGGAAGCGGAACATCATCACCTGGGAGACCGATACCAGAACTGGCTCGGAGTGAGTCGACAGAGCGATTGCGCACGGTATGGTGTCTTATCGCGTCAGGTATCCGACGCGGAGACGTTCACCCAGAGGTGTGTCGACCGGTAGGCGGTGTCCATCCGTGGCTGCGTCGGCGGGTCGCCGCGGTACAACATGAACGTCAGTCGGAGTCGTTCCCCAGTGAGCGTCGGTTCCAACACCCGAACTTGGCGGCTGACCTCTCCCGGTGAGAGGGTAACGCTATACTGGTCGAGGCGCTCCGCTTTAGCGACGCTCGCTTGGCCCGAATCCGACTCGACGCGGTGCAGCGCCGTCACCACGGTGTACGTCGTTCGATCGCGCTCCTGATTGTCGACGCCGACGACGATGGTTCGACTCTGGGTCGCGACGAACTCCGTTGGATAGTCGTCGGCCACGAGCGTGCCGTCGGACGACCGCGATAACAGGTAGAACTCGGTGTACTCCGCGCCCGACTGCTGGTCGACCAGTGCGTACCCCACACTCGTCATCGCAAAGAGCAACACGACGACCAGCGCGACGTTCAAAACGGTATCAGTGCGCGTCTCGTGTGCGAGAAACTCGTCTCGGACAGCCGTGACCCACCTGTCGACTGGCGGGTCGTATCGGACATCGGGCGGCACCTCGGCACGTCGTCTCGCGGCGACACTGACACAGACCACAGTGAACAGCGAGATCGCAGTCAAAAGCGGCCACAGATGCAACCCCCACGGGGTGAGGTTGAGCGCAAAGCCGATCAGGGGGACAAGCGCGACGCTCGCACCGAGTGAGTACGCGAGACGCGCCAAATTCGAGAGGCCTCGCTGTGGCACTGTCTCAGGTACGCTGTCTTCGGACGTCCCCTCCGGAAACAGCGCTGCGACGAACGCATATCCCGGGGCGACGAGAAGAAACGGGAACGAGACGACCGCTCGGAGTGGCGTCACCCGGACGATGGGGACCGACACCGCGACCGCGGTGAGTACGACCGCACCGAGTACTAACGCGAGATCTATCGGAAGGGTGCGAATCCGATCCGGTAAATAAGGGCGTACTCGCTCCCGGAGCGACATGGTACGAATATTACGGCCCATTGATAAACATCTCGGTGAAGCGGAGAACCAACTCGACCCCGATCAGAACAGCGACTGTGTCACTTCGACGAACTCGTTGACGACGAAGTAGGTGAACAACACGAGCCCGAGGAAGATCGGCCACTTGAGCCGGCGACGCCACTGCGGCGTCAGGTTCACTGGGGCGGTCGCCACCGTCAGCAACATGAGCCCGACGAGCGACGCCACGACGAACAGCTCGATCGTAAGGGCGCCGATGATCGCGAGACAGAGGATGGTCCCGACCATCCAGGCGAGCTGTCTCGTGACGAACCGCTGCCGACGCGTCGTGGTCATGTCTCCCACGAGATGCTACGCCGTCTTAAAATGTTGGTCAGGTGAACAGAGCGGACGCTCGCGTTCGGTGGTATCCCGTCGTCGCGGCTCGCGGTGAGAGCGTTATATAGATTCACTCTGTAGCTCGACATCGATCTCATGTCGTTTCGTACACACGTCGTGTCTCCGCGGCGATCTCGTCCCACTGGTACTGCAGTATCTGCCGTCGATTCTTCGCTCCGAGAGTTGCCAAGTCGAGATCACTGGTACGGTATAGCGCGTCGGCGAGGGATTCGGTCGCGGGATCGTACAGCAGTTCCGACTGCTGGTCCAGCAACTCGGGGAGACAGCCCTCGGTCGGGCCGACGACCGGCCGACCGAACGTCATCCCGAGTATCGCACTGCCTGAGGTGAGGATGTCGCGGTACGGCAGCACCAACGCGTCGGCGGCGTTGAAATAGACCTGCAACTGATCGTCGGGGATGAATTCGAGGTCCGTGTGAATTCGCTTGTCCGGTTCGCTCGCGGTGGCGACGCGCCGGGCTTCGGCCTCGTCCGTCGGTTTCCCGGCAACAAGGAGGCGGAGTGAGTTGTCCTCGATACCGCGAAAGGTATCGACTAGCTCCGGGACCTGTTTATACGGGCGGATCTGCCCGAAATACAGGAACACAGTCGCGTCCTCCTCGATGTCGAGCCGGTCACGTGCTTCACTCTGTTCCATCGCGTTTTCGTAGCACCCGTCGTAGTGTCCGTGGGGAATCACGGTCGTTTTTCCGTCGGTGTCGAGTCCGTACCGGCGTTCCATCTGGTCTTGAGCGGCTGGGCAGTGAACGATGATCGCGTCGGTTAGACGTGCGAATACCCGCCGCACAGCGAGTTCGATCCCGGGGTGGGCGTTCTCGTGATCC
This sequence comes from Haloarcula regularis, assembly GCF_029338315.1. Taxonomy (GTDB): domain Archaea; phylum Halobacteriota; class Halobacteria; order Halobacteriales; family Haloarculaceae; genus Haloarcula; species Haloarcula regularis. The sequence continues at coordinate 1,825,644 of NZ_CP119794.1, read as the reverse complement.
GATAGGTTGTGCAGCGTCCAGACGATGTCGAGTCCGAGGAGCTTGGCCACGACCGTCGCCTGGAGGAACGCGATCGACTGTACAATGCTGCCGAGGAGGCTCTCGGTGACGACAAACGGTGCCACCCAGTGGACGTGAACGACGTCTGGCCGCGTGTCGACGATGGTTCGGGCCGTTGAGAGCGGATAGCCGCTAGCGAGGGTGACGTCAACTCCCTCGTCGGCGAGGCCCGCTGCCAGCTTTCCGCTGATACGGGTTCCCGGCCGTATTGTCGGGCAAGAAGAGGACACGCATACGCTGATTCTGCCAGTGGTGCCTTATTGTTATGCTATCGTAACGGCACTTCGGGTTCGTATGCTGGGGCTACTATGAGAGCACATCGCACGCGTTTCAGGAGTGCTGGATAGCCACCGCGCCGTTACTGTAGACCACACTGGCGTTCATCCTGGACCAGTTGTAGGTGGACGCGTGGACCGGCACGTCGACGAGTTCGTCGCCGTACCGCTGGGAGTTCAGGTCTGTCAACTCGACGCGGATTCCCTCGGTATTGAACGCGTTGGTCGAGATGATCGACAGGCCAGGGTTAAGAATTACCTCCCGTTCGGACTGGCTCATCCGGAGTTTGATGAACTGGTCACGCTCGTAGGGAGTCTGCCGGGCCCAGGCGTACTGGTGGAGGTACACCTCCATGTCGGACCGTGCGTAGACCGACTGTCGCTCACCGAGATACGAGAGCGTGAACTCCGTGGCCCCGAGTTCCTCTTCGGAGAGGTACTGCTGTGACCCCTTCTCTATCCCCGCCATGTCGGTCAGTCCGGGGTGGGTCATGCCGGAGGTCACGGTCGTGAAGACGAGTGCACCGATGACGACCACGGCAAGCCCGCGTCGCAGCGTCGAGCCGCCGGTCGGCCGAATCCCGTGTCGGAAGCCTGCGGCCGGGATGAGAAGCAAGAATGGGAGGACCATCAGCCGCCACCGATTGAACGGGATCAACCCTTCGAGTGGTACCCAGGCCGGGTTGGGGAAGTAGAGGATCGCAGCGGGGACGAACGCGAGCGCAACGAGGCGCCAGTGCATCTCCTGCAACCGCCGGGTACGAAACACGACGATGACGCCAAGTCCGGTCAGTGCGAGCAAAAACGAGTAGTGCAGACTGTCGATGAAAGGGGATCGACTGCCGGAAGAGCGCCGCGAGCGACTCGTATGCCTGAACGAGATAGATCCGTGATGGAATCCCGTCGGCCGCACTGGAGCTAAAGAACGTCCAGACGATGACTTCCCGGAACTTGTTGGTGACCAGCGTCCAGTAGACACCGAAGATCAGGCAAAACGAGGTGAACATGAACACGGTCGGCCGTTCGCTCGTCTGGCGGTTGCGCTGCCAAATCTGGTAGGCGAGATAGCCGATCGGAACCGATAGCATCGAGATGACCATGAGGACCGAGACGTGGTGCGTGACGATCCACGTCGCGACGACCGGAGTCGCGACCGCGACGTGTCGAGGCGACCACTCGCCACCGGTGAGGATGGCGAGGAACACGCAGAACAGGACGAAGCTCATCGACTGGTAGTGGGCTACGGAGCCGTAGTGGAGAAAGGAGATGTTGATGCTCACGAGCGCGGTGGCGATCAACGCGAGCGACCGGGACCGGCTCCAGTTGGTGAAAAAGAGGTAGACGGCGACGAGCGCGATCTGGAACAGGCCGATCATCAAGATGCCCATGAACACCCGCGGCTGTAGCTGCGTGAACAGCATTCCAGTACTCGAGAGGACGTGGAACGCCGAGAACAGGAAATACCGGGTCGCCGAGATCCCGGAGAGCCAGCCCTCGTTCATCAGAACGATCGCGGTCGTGGTGTGGTTGATGTTGTCCGGGACGCTCACGTAGTACGCGACGGTGAATACTTCGGCGACGATCACGAGTGCGGATGTGAGACAGACGAGTCCAAGGTTTACGACCCCGGACGTCCGGCCGTCGTCCTGGAAGAGGCCTCGCACGAGGACGGTGACCAGCGTCGCCGTGACGCCCAGATAGAATCCCAGGCCCGGCCCCAGAAGCGCGAGCAGACCCACGCTCGCCAGAAACAGTATCACCGGGACGCGCGCGTCGATCAGATTGTCCCTGACGGCCTCCGTGGATGACCGCCCGACGAACAGGAGCACGTCGAGGATGAGGACTCCAGTCACCAGATAGAGTGCGAGGCCGACGAATCTCGGACGGCCGATTTTGACGGCTAGCCAGAGCCCGACCGGCAAGACCAGGTGCCCGAACAGGAGGGCGAGCCACAGCCACTGGCGGCGGCTGGGCAAGCGACCCGACATGTGTCATTCAACCTAGCACAAACGCATATACCTTTCGTCCGTTTCCGGTTCAGGGGCTTGCCACCCAGTCGAGCGTGCGGAGTCAGGACTCCCAGGCGCTCCAGAAAGCGCGGTCCGAGTCAGTTATCTTACGGATCTGGACGATGTTCGACTCCGACGACCCTTTCTTGAGCGTCGGGAGGACGGTCTTCGGTTCGTAGTCCCAGTCCGCCTCCTGGAGGCCAGAGACGGTCAGCCGCCTGGGGCGGTCCCGCGTGTACGGGAACGCCGCCAGGATCAGCGCCTTCTCGTCGTTGGCCTCGTGTTCCCCCTTCTCAGACCAGTCAGTCGATCGGAGCGGATTGCCCCATTTCCAGTGTGCTTTCGTCAGCATGTACTCGTCCATAGGGCTCGGAATGCGGGTTTCGACCTCGGACTTCGTGATGGTGAATCCCCCCGAGTTGTGGTCGAGAACCACCGACAGCCGCGAGAGGACCACGTACGCGCTCCATCCGGAGTTCTGGATGTTGTAGCCGCTTTGCTCGTTGATGTCGTCCAGTTGCTCGTGCCAGTAGACCACGAGCGAGTCAGCGATCGACGGGTCGGTCAGATAGGCATCTGCGACCGTACAGATGTCGCCCCCGGCCGCGACGACGGCAGGCTCCGCTGGCGTCGCCTGCTGTGCGACCTCGACGATCCGATCCGTTCCGACGGACCCGATCGGTCTCGTGTCCTCGATCACACCGGATTTCGGCTTCTGGTGGTGGTCGAACACACCGAACTCCGGTTGGGGGAGCCCATCGAGGCCGCTCTCGACGGCTTTCCGGTACATCCGGCGGTGGTTCACGACGCTCTCCTGATAGTGGCGACCGTACTTCTCTTCGTTCTTCCAGACCTCACGCGGGAATCCGAGCAGGAACCCGCGGAGGTCGGCCGCCCCCGAATCCCCCATGGCGAGCGCGAGTTCGCCCATGTAGTTATCGGTGCTCTGGTCGTTGATAAACACGAACGGATGCGAACCATCTACCGCGAACGGATCGGGGAGGGCTTCCGGACCGGGATAGGCCTCGGCCGACGGCGGAGAGCGGTCACTCGATGAATCGGCCGTTCGGGTCTGGGAAGCCGACGGTGAGGACGTCGGGGTCGCTGTCGGGGTTGCTGTCGAGGTTGCTGTCGGGGTCCCCTCGTCGGAGATCGTCTTACACCCTGCGATCCCACCGAGAACGCCCGCAGCGAGGAGGGCCGTCGAGCGGAGGTAGCTCCGCCTCGATGATGAGTCTGGTCCGGGGTCGTCCATGTGTCATCCTATTGACTGAACCATCATCAATTGCGTGGATTGCCACAGTCGTCAGAGAAGATTACAACTAGATACTCACCGGTAACTTTCTTAGTGGTGACAACGAAAATGGAATTACAGCAGATACATGAGCGCTACTCAGTTTTCTACGTATCTCCGGAGACTCGTCGGTGAGGAACGAGTGGACAGGCTTCGGAGTGCGATCGGTCCGCTCTATCGGGCCGCGCAGTACAATCTCGTCCAACCGGCGCAAAACCGGCTCCGGTACCGGCGACGGCTCTCGGCAGCCCACTTACGACCTCGGTGACCGCGACGTCCTGTTTCTCGTCGTCGATTGCCTCAGAAACGACCACATCTCTCGGAGCGGCTACGACCGGCAGACGACACCGTTTCTCGATTCTGTCGGGACTTACTACCCGAACTGTGCTTCAGCTGCCTCGTGGACGTACTCTTCCGTGCCGTCGATCCTGACTGGCCTCTACCCACACACGCACGGAGCGGTTTTCGAGACGGAGTACCGCAACAAAGGCATGGACACGCCACCCGCGAACCTTCGCGAAGACGTCTTTACGCTCCCGGAGATTCTCGCCAAATCGGGATACGAGACGTACCTCTCGACGGCCATCGCGACGGCCGAACTACCTGTCCGCGGGCGGTTCAAGGAGGCGAACATCTATCACGACAGCCATTACAACGCGCCCGCGGAAAAGCTCCGTCGGCACCTGCTCGAATGGTGGGACTCGACTGATGGACCGCGGTTCGGCTACGTGCACTTCGGTGACCTCCACGCCGAGTTGCGCCGCCCCGACCAGGAGCCCTTCGGCGAGATTCCGGACGTCGACAACGTCGAGGGATGGGACTTCCTGGAGACGACGGAGCCACGCGAGGAGTTCGAAGCGTACCGCGAGGCCAAGCTCAAATTGTACGATTCCGTCCTCCGCTACGTCGACGACCAGATCCGGCTCCTGTTCGACGCGCTCGACGAACGCGGCGACCTCGAAGACGCGCTCGTCGTCGTCGTGGGTGACCACGGCGAGGAGTTCTGGGAGCGGGTGGAACTGGAGCGCCGTCACTTCGACGACCCGCGCAACACCTACGGGACCGGTCACGGGCACGCGCTCGTTCCGGAAGTCGTGTTCGTCCCGTTGCTCATCTCGGGAGAGAGCGTGACCGAAACCACCGACTGGGTGTCGACGACGGACATCGTCCCGACAGTGTTAGCAGAACTCGGACTCTCGGAGTCGGATCTCTCCGCCTTCGACGGCGTCCCCCACCAATATCCGGTTCCGGACCGAGCGGTCCTCTCGGAGGAAGTCGCGTATGGATACGATCAGCAGGCGGTGGTGCGAGGGTCGCATCTGCTCATCCACTCGCCGTACGAAGACCAGAGCGTCGTACTCGATCTCGAAGCCGACGAGCAGATCGACGATCCAGACGTCGAGACCACACTCAGGTCACATCTCTCGGACGAGAAACAGGCCGGAACAGCGAACACGCTCAACGCGACGACTCGTGACCAACTCGCCGACCTCGGCTACATATGACCACTGACCCTTCACCGACGAAATGATGTCGCCGCAACCACCACGAAGCCGACCGGACGGACGCATCGACCCAGTGACAGTGAACATAGCGATGGGACCGTTCCGGAGGGCTGAACGGTGAACATTGCACGGTCGAGTGCCAAACTCTCGGTGGCCCACGGCCTGACCGCCGTCATCACGTTCGGAGGGATCGCCGTGTTCGCAAACTGGCTCCCACCGAGCGAACTCGGGGTCTACTTCCTCTTCGAAGCGCTCGTCGGGGTGCTGACGATCCCGGCCGACTTCGGCATCCGGGGAGCCGTCGAGAAACGGATCAGCGAGGGGAACGAGCCGGGCAAGATGTTGACGAGCGCGTTATCGATGAAGACCGTCCCGCTCGCGATTATCGGCGGCCTCGTTCTCGCGCTCGGGGGGTACATCAACGGCTACGTCGGCGCAGACGTCGCGGTATTGCTCATCGTCGCGATGATTGGCCACGAGCTGTACCAGCTCGGCGTCCAAATCGTGAGTGCGGAACTGCGCGTCGGCGAAACGGCCGTCCTCCGGCTGTCTCACAAGGTTGTATGGTTTGCCGTCGGCTACGCGCTCTTGCAGTCCGGATACGGCGTCAAGGGACTGATTTACGGGCTGCTTGCCGGCTACATCGTGCCGTTCGTCTGGGCGAACTACAAGCGATCGACGCCTTTCCGTCGACCGTCGATGGAGCAGTTTCACTCGCTCACTGCCTACTCGAGGTATAATTTCGTCTCCGCGCTGAGCGGGTACGTCTACGGCTGGATGGACGTGTTGATCATCGGTTTCTTCCTCACCTCGGCGCACGTTGGCTCCTACGAAGTCGCCTGGCGCGTCACCGCCGTCGTCATCCTCGGGAGCAACGCCATCGCGAAGACCATCTTCCCACAGGTCAGTCGTTGGGACGCAAACCGGGCGATCGAGCGCATCGAGAAACTGATCCCGCGCGCGATCACACCCTCGCTCGTCCTCGCGATCCCGGCGTTCGTCGGGGCGATGCTGTTCTCCCGGGAGATCCTGACGTTTATTTTCGACGCCGAGTACGCGACGGCGTGGCTCGTCCTCATCGTGCTGATGGGCGAGAAAATTTTCCAGTCCGTGCACGTCATCACCGGGCGGTCGCTGAAAGCCATCGATCATCCTGAACTGGCCGCGAAAGCGGCCGTCGCAGCCATCGCAGTCAATCTGGTCCTCAACGTGGCCCTGATCACGCAGTTCGGACTCATCGGTGCCGCCGTCGCGACGGTGGTCTCCTTCGGACTGAACACCGTCCTTTGTATCCGCTATCTCTCACGGTACCTGACGGTCCGTGTCCCGTGGCGGGAGCTCGGGTGGATCGTCGTTGCATCCATCGGCATGGGTGTCGTTCTGGTGGGCGTGCGTTCGGTCGTCGCCATCGACAGCCTGGCCCGGTTGCTCGGCGTCATCTCCCTGGGGGCCGTCCTGTTCAGTGCGTTCGCGCTCGCTTCACCAACGCTCCGAACACAGGCGTTTCAGAGCATCCACTCCTCAAATCGGAGGGCTCCCCGAGTGAAGCGGTCCAGGAAGGTGACTAGTGGCTGGCAAATATTTAATTACAATCGGTGCGGAGATTGGGTCACCTGATGACTCCAGCGACCGCCACTACCACCGATGCGCCCGTCGAGACTGACTGGCCATCGGTGACGATCGTCGTGTTGACCTGGGAGAACTACGCAGATACGGCGGAGTGCCTCGAAACGCTTCGCGATGTCGACTATCCCACTTACGACGTCGTCGTCGTCGACAACGGTTCGACTGACGGGTCGCCCGAGCGACTCGCCTCGGAGTTCGAGTGGTGTGAGTTCATCTTCAACGACGAGAACCTCGGCTTCGCGCGGGGAAACAATCCGGGAATCGAGCGCGCGCTCGCGGAGGGGGCGGACTACGTCCTCCTGTTGAACAACGACACGGCCGTCCCCCCGGACTTTCTGAGGCCGCTCGTCGAGACCGCGGAGTCACACGACGACGTCGCAGCCGTCGGGGGGGTCCAGTACCGATACGATACCGGCGCGATACTCAACGCCGGCTCACGATTCTTCCCGTATCTCGGAGGCCGGGTCACCACGTATCAGGACGTCAGAGACCGTGACCCCTATGAGGTCAGTTACGTTCCGTCCTCGCTGCTGTTGATCGACCGGGAGTTTATCAGGGAGAACGATATCCTCTACGAGGGCTACTTCCTGGGGATGGAAGACGTCGACCTCGCTGTCCAAGCCCGCCAGTCCGAAAAGCGCGTTCTGATCGCGCCGGAATCGACGATTCGCCACAAGGAGGGGCTCACACGGGACCGTAGCCCGTTCATGGTCTACCACTGGATGCGTAATCGGCTCACCTTCGCCGCCAGCCGGCTCCCGCTCGTGAAGCGGGTCGTCTTTTACGTGATGTTCCTCGCAACGCTGGTTCAGTTTGCCACATTCTGGGCCTATCGCGGTCGCACAGACCTGCTCAACTCGATGTACATCGGTATCAGGGACTACTTCCTCGACGCCGAATTTCGGTCGTACGAATATTTTCAGTGAGCGCGACCGCGCCCGAGTCGACGATCAGGAATGTGTCCAATATCGCTGTTCTCGGCACTCTCTCGGGGTTGGGTGAACGAAGAGCAATCTTTATGATAATGGTATGACAATATGCGGGCAGATGTCACGAAACGTCGCTCTCATTATTTTAGACGCCGTCCGAAAAGACTATTTTGACGAGTACGCCCCGCGGCTCCAGCGCGCGGCGGACGTGAGTTTCGAGCAGTGTCGGGCCGGCAGTTCTTGCAGCGTCCCGAGCCACAGCGCGATTCTCACCGGACAGTTGCCACACGAGAGCGGCATCACGTACACCAGCGTCCGATACGACCACATCGACGAAGACGAGACGTTCCTGTCGTCGCTGCCGGACCACCGGAGCTTCGGTGTGAGCGCTAACCCGTGGGCGAGTTCCGAGTTCGGCTTCGGGCGCTTCTTCGACGACTTCGTGAACGTCTCCCGACAGCGACGGTTCCAAGACGGAATGGACCTCTCCCAGTTCGTCTATGACGAGTGCGACGAGACCGGAGTCAAGATGTATCTCGACTTTCTCAAGGCCGCGTTCCATCGGGACAACACCGTCCAGAGCCTCGCAAACGGCGCGTTCGCACAGTTGAATCGCTCGGTCTCGAAGCTCCCCGTTCCGAAGCCCTTTGACGACGGCGCTGCGACCGTCTCGCGAGAGATCGGGAAGCGCACAGGCGACGACGACCAGCCGTTTTTCTGTTTCACGAATTTCATGGACGCTCACTCTCCGATGCAACACATTATCGGGTACGATAGATCGCTCCACGACGTGCCGATGTCCTGGTCGTCGCTGGCGTTCGAACACCAGGACGAGATCACCTTCAACATCGACGGGGCCACCCAGCAGTACGACGAGTTCATCTCGAACTATCGCCAGCTCTACGCCGCATCTATCGACTATCTCGACCGTACGGTGACGGACCTCATCTCGGAGATCCAGGCTGAAACCAGGCGCGAGACGACGTTCATCATCACCGCCGACCACGGGGAGAACATCGGCTACGAGTCGGAAACCACTACTTCGGGCACAAGAGCAGCCTCTCGGAAGGGCTCTTACACGTGCCGCTGTATATTGTGAACCCGCCGGAGGGACTGTACGAGGCCGAAGAACTCGACTACGTTAGCCAGCTTGAGATGGGCGATCTCATCGAGTCGCTCGCCACAGGTCAGCGCAAGGACGTCTTTCGAGATGCCGTCCCGGCAGAGCTCATCAACGGCTACATGGACGAACTCCAGCCGTACGTCTCCGAGGAGGAGATTGACTACTACTCGCGGGCCCAGCGGTGCGTGATCAGCGACGACACGAAGGTGCTGTGGGACTCGCTGGGGGGCAGTGCCCGGTACCGACTGGACCGCGATCGACCGAACTGGCAGGAGCAGGAGAATTCCGATGTGTCGATCCCTGACTGGGCAACCCAGCACTTCTCGATCAGGCTCCAAGAGTTCTGTGAGAGCATCGATAAGGCGACCTCGTATGCCGACCGAGAGGACATCGACGACAACACGAAAGACCGCCTGGCGGAGCTGGGTTATCTCTGAGAGCTCGGCAATCAGTAGCGATTCACATACAACCGCTCCCGAAGAACACCGATAACGCAATGTCACAGGTCCCGGCGTACGACCAGCAGTACTACCTCGCTCCTGATCCCGACATCGATCCCGGAAGGATATCGCCACGTCGAGTCGAACGGTTGGCATCTCGTCGTCGACACCGAATTCACCGTCATCCCAGTCGTCTCCGAGGATGACGATGTCGGTTTGGTTTTCGGGACGATTCTCGACCCTTACGAGACGTTCCGTGACGGGTCGATAGTCCTCGACTCCGACGACGAGTCGGCACCACTCGAGGCGGCGTTCGAGACTGGTCTCCGTCCGCTGCTCGGTCGCTTCGTTGGCGTCCTCCACTGTGGCAGTGGCGCGCGGGTGTACACTGATCCGATCGGAGCCCTGCCGGTCGTGTTTGACCGCAACTGTCGGACCGTCGCGTCCTCGCCGCTCGCAATCCCTGGTGTCACTCACGAGGAACGGTTTCGACAAGACCTGTACGACTCGATCAAGTGGCCGCTCGTCTCGCGTGGTGACAACACCTGGATCCCCGGCACAGTGACGTACTACGACGGCGTCGAGCGGGTCCTTCCGAACCACTATCTCGATCTTCGGATGTGGGACTCACGCCGATTCTGGCCGTCTGAACCGGTGACTCGATCCCCGGAGGCGTTGGAAGCCCGGGTCGAATCCATTGTCGGCCACCTCCGTTCGGTCTTCGATTACATCGACGACACGTACGCGAACCCACAACTGTCGCTGACAGCGGGCAAAGACTCCCGGACGCTACTGGCCACGGCGAAACCCCTGGCGAAGGCCGGAAGGATCGGGATGTTCACGATCGGCGATAGCGATTGGGAAGTAGATCGACACATCGCACAACGGATTACTAGGGAGCTCGGTCTCAGATGGACGCCGCTCTCGGTCATCGAATCCTCGGCCAGGGAGGAACGGACGTGGTCCGAGCAGACCGGTTACACCGTCGGCTCGGCGGTCAAAGAGACTTACACGACGATGTGGCAACTCGACGCGGACGCCGAAATCGGTGGGCTCGGCGGCGAAATCGGGCGGAGCTACCTCTGGCAGGACGGGGACGACAGCGACACCGAGATCGGACCCCGAGATATCCTCACTCGGTACAACAAGCCGGACCATCCAGCACTGGCCGCGTCGCTGGAACCGTGGTTCGAGGGTGTTTCTCAGTTCGACACCTACACTACCCTCGATCTCGCACACCAGGAGCACCGTCTCGGGAACTGGGCCGGGCCACAGCATCTCGGCTTCCGCCCGACAGTCGATCACATCCGTCCGTACTGTTTCCGCCCGATTATCGAAACCACACACCGACTGGACCCAGACTGGCGTCACGCCGACCAGTTGCCCCACCGCATCATCGGTCAGTGCTGGCCAGAACTCGAACAGTTTCCGTACAACTCGTTTACCGACTGGAAACGCCACGCGGTGAAAGTGAAAAAAGCAGTCGGCATGCTTGAGTCCGCGGCTGCGAATCCGGACATTGCCGCCGCATACCTCTCACGAAAGTACAGAGGGCGCTGATTCGGGGTCGGCCGTCCGGACGAGACTGCTTTGCTCTCACGGTGCCCCGACGGGAATGAATCTGGACCGCGCCGAGTCCTCTGACGACCGGGTCAGTAGTCGGCGGGGTCTATCGCAGTGCCGTCCAGGTACGCCGTGCCGTCAAGTTGCATGGACAGGCTCAACAGTTCGCCGTCGAAGTCGTAGATTTCGGGATCCTTGCCACCCATCATGCCACCTTCGATGAGCAGTGTCCCGTCGGACTGTTCGGAGATCGTATCACCGGTGTTCGTGTTCTCAGTGTTCGTGACCGTGCCGTCGATACCGGCGGTGTACGTGTCCCAGCTCGCGCCGTCTGCAGCGGTGAACTTCAGCTCGTGGCTCGTCGTGGTCGAATCGGTCGAGTCAGTTGAGTCGGTCGAATCGGTCGAGTCCGTGGTCGAGACGATTTCACCGGACACTAGGTCAACGACCCCGCTCTCGAACTGGCCCAGAAGCGCGTCGAGATCCGATCGGTACCAGAGCTCGCCGGCTGTGGCGTCAGTAGGGTTCTCGCCGGAGTACGCCGGCGCATCGAGGACGTCGGGAAGGTGAACCGGCGCAACGGTCCACTCGCTCCCGTCCCCGAGGTACCGTGTCCCGGTGTCCGTCGCGAGGAATTTCGCGCCGGATTTCGGCGTGTACTCTCCGAGGTTCGCTTCCACGTCACGGATCTCGAGATTCGTGTCGATCCTCGCGAAGTTCTCGTTGAGCGGGATGTGCCAGTCTGTCGTGCCTGCTGCGGGTTCGGTGAGGTTGTGATTTTCAGTCATTGTCTCGGGTTCGTGTATTGGATGTCTGTTGTTCGGTCGGTTCAGGGTGTCTGCTCGGAGTCGAACGTCTGGATATTGTCGATGTACGCGTAGTTGTCGCCCGAGCCGTCCGGGGCGCCCCACCCACCGCCGTAGTAGAACAGGTTGCGGATCGCGTACACCCTGTCGTACGGGCTCGGGGCGGGGGAGAACTCGACGTCGCTGCTGTCTAAGTCGATTACCAGCTCGCCGTCGTACCACTGTTTGAGGACGTTGTTCGTTACGTCGACGAAGCGGTCGATCTGGTACCACTGGCCCTTTTTCAGTGCTCGCGACGGGTGGTACGTCCGACCGCTGTCGCCGATATTCGTCTTGCGGTCGTAGATATAGTACGACAGGAGCCAATCGTCTGCCGACGCACCGATCGCATCAGCCGACCAGATCGCCCCGTTGACCAGCCACGGGTCGCGGTTCTCGGAGGCGTCGTCTTCCCAGCGACCGTCGAAGCCGGGGAATCCCTTCCCCGCCTGCTCTCCGGCCCACGGATTGTCGATATCGTAGTTCGTATCCAGCTGGACCCAGTAGCGAAGGTGACACTGTTCGAGCCCATCAGAGGGATACTCCGACCGGTCGTCGAGGTAGTGGAACCCCTCAGTCCCGTAGAAGGTGTTGTCGGCGTCTGCGTCCTGATTGATACGCATCGCACCGCTCCCTTCTGTCGACGGGGACGAAACGGCCGTTACCTTCGCACGGTTGGTCTGGGTCTCGACGAAAAAGGAGTCGATCTCCGAATCCGTATCCAGCGAGTTCGCGACGAGCGCCGTTCCAGTCGACGTCGAGGTTGTCGACCCGTCACCAGCTGCGACGGTCTCGGTGCTGTCCCCGACCTGCGTCCGGAACTCGTCGATGTCCGATCGGTACCAGATCTCGCCGTTGCTCGCCGCGTCGGGGTCGCTCGTGTAGCTCGGAGCGACAACCGTCTGCGGGGCTTGTGTCGGTAGGGTGACCCACTGGCTCCCGTCACCGATGTATCGAACCCCGGTGTCAGTTGAGAAGAACTTCGCAGCGTCGGCGTGTACTGGTCGAGGTTTCCTTCGACGTCTCGCACCTCTGTGTCCGTATCGATTAGACGGAAATTTTCGTTCAGTGGAGCGTCCCAGCTCAGCGTCCCTTTCGACGGCGTATTCAGTTCGTGGTTTTCTGTCGTCATTATGTACGGGTACCTCTCATTGTCTCAGAACAGTGCGTCTGTCACGAGCCGGCAGACAGTTACCAAACGAGTGCCTGACGGAGACACATCCGTGAGCCAGGAGCCGGTCGGCATTACGCGACTACCGATGGTCCCCACCCAGTTGTCGGGCTTCGGACCTTCGATGGCCGAAGATCCCGTAATGAGCCTGTTCTGTGTACGCATTGTACGACAGGAGAAAGCGAATTTCTTATTAAAGAGGTTGTTGCACAGTGGCAGTTCATTAACGCCATCCGAACCTCATCTACTGGCAGTATACATACCATTCAAACCCGATTTACGAATGAGAACGTATGTTCAGCTACTAGAAATCTTTCCTTACTATATCCGCCTGAGACTGGAACGGACTTGGTCGGTCAACCGGAGCAGGTGGCTCCGGTACCCTTCTCGGTAGAACACTGCTACTAATGTATCTACGCGTACAGCTACTGTACACCTCGTAGATACTGAATGCTTCCGCCTGCCCATCTCGCGATCGGCTACCTCGCGTACTCTTCGTACACGCGTGTCCGAGGGAGAACACCCACCTCACTCGGGGCGCTCTTCGTCGTAGTTGGGGCCATGTTTCCCGATATAATCGATAAGCCCCTCCAGTGGTCGGGACTGTTGATCGACGGGCGGACGGCCGGCCATTCGCTGCTTATCGGCGGTCCTATCGTGTTTCTCGTTGGTCTCTGGCTCTATCGACGGACCGGCGACGGCGATGCACTTGTGGCGCTCTGTGCGAGCTGGCTGCTCCATCCGATCGCCGATGGGATCAACTATCCGTTTCAGGGGACAGTCGGAACGGATTTCGAGGAGCTGAGCTTCGTCGTCTGGCCGGTCGAGATTTCGGGCCCAGCGGTCGTTGAACTCCTCAGCTTCAATCAAACGGTCGCGACGTTAATGGCTCAGAAACCCGAGTGGGCGGCCACGAACCTGCCGAGCGGTCCCGACCTCCGGTCGGCGCTGTTGCTCTTCCAGCTCTGTGTGACAGGTGTCGCGGCCGTCGTCTGGATCTGGGATGGGGGCCCAGGTCTTTCTCTCGTCAGAACGGCCACCGTGGTACTCACCACTCCTCGAAATGATCCAGAGCTGTCGACGTGTCGCTGAAGAATGTGGGCTCACAACTGACGAGAATGGCCTGACTCGCAATGACCTCCAGTGACAGAAGTGGGTGACAGAAGCGAACACAGATTACAATGCGGCGAAGAATCTCGGGATGCGGTACGTCCGTCGGGACCACCAGTCGTCTCGGCGGCGTGGTTACAGTCGATTCGCCTTGGAGCCTGGAACGGTGACGCCGAGTGGCGGATTTACCGCCCATCCTGACGGGTCCGATGCCGAGTTCATCGACAAGCCTTACGCTCAACGAACGAACCTCTCTTGATGAGCGAACTAGAGTGAGGTCGTTGACCACCGGAGGAGACGTACAACCGCCGCAGTGGTTGAACGAACCAGCGGCACGGTCAAGGAACGTGGCCTCCGACACGTCCGTGCCCGAGCCCGCGTTCCCTCAAACGTCTAGTCACTCTTTAGTACTATTCTCACCGTGGAATAGCAACCGAAACTCGGAGTCACCTTGGATCTTTTCGAATGAGATTATCTTCGCCATCGCTGACTCCACCGAGAAACTTGATGCTATCCCACGCGCCCGTCAGCGGGAGTGACGGGCGCTCTCCTTCTGGAAACCAAGCATAGATCAGCGTCGAGAGTACCTATCGCGTCTGATCGACAGTTAAGATCGTGTATTCGCCGTCTAGGTTGTCGCGCTCTTTTGAAGCCTTCTTGAGTTCTCTCATCGGACTCGTAGTTCTCCGGCCGGGCTGTCTTCTAGGACAACCCGGCCGCTGACTTCAATCGCCGGATGTGCCGCTCACAGTACTCAACGTCGAATTATTCGGCCAGGTAGTGACGAGCCAGTGGAACAGACCACGCGGGCGCGTCGAGCCCAACCTTGCTCCATCTCTTCGAGCTATTTGTGACGCTCCTTTCGGCCTGCATCTGGCTTCCTGGCGGCTGTTCAGGCCTGCAAGCGGTCACGACGCTTGTTCGAAACGATTTTGATTACCCACCGAACCAACGGAACTGATCCGCGGTACCAGCCCAGCACAATCCGTTTTCTACGTTTGAATCGGTCGAACGACTCACTCAAACAGATCTCGGATGCACTGAACGAACCCACCGATATACCAAGCAGTGCCCTCCTCCCTGGAGGCACAACCTCCTCCAGAGTGGTCCAGCCATCACTCAGTGAACGCCTCCCCGAACGAGTGTTGCGAGTCCGTCCTCGAGCGAGACGGTCGGTTCGTAGCCGAGATGCTCGCGGGCCTTCGAGATATCGGCGCAACTCTCGGTGATGTCGCCCGGACGCGGGTCGGTGTAGGTCAGGTCCGAGGACGACCCGGTCACCTCGCGGACGGTCCGCGCCAGCGACTCGATGGAGACGCTCTCGCCGGTCCCGACGTTGAACGCCGTTCCGACCGCGTCGGTCACCGCCGCGAGCAGGTTCGCCCGGACGACGTCCCGGACGTGGACGAAGTCGCGGGTCTGGCTCCCGCCGCCGTCGACGGTGATGTCCTCGCCGGCCTGGGCCTGCCGCAGGAAGACGTCGATGACGCCGCTGTACTCGCTGGCGGTCTGCCGGGGGCCGTAGACGTTGAAGTAGCGCAGACTGACCGTCGGCAGGCCGTAGAGCTCGTTGTACAGCACCGTGTCGCGGTCGAGCGCGAGCTTCTCGACGCCATAGGGCGAGGTCGGCGCCTTCCGCGCCGACTCCGCGATGGGGACCTGTTCCGGGTGGCCGTAGATAGCGGTACTCGACGCCGAGACGACGCGGGCATCGACCGCCCGGGCGGCGTCGAGGACGACGGCCGACCCCACCACGTTCGTCCGGTGACTCGCCGCTGGCTCCTCGATAGACCGCTGGACGCTGGCGTTGCCCGCCTCGTGGAATATCACGTCGACGCCCTCGACGGCGTTTCGAACTGCCTCCCGGTTGCGGATGTCCGCCTCGATGAACGTCACGTCCTCGGGGAGTCGCTCCGTGGTCCCCACCGAGAGATTGTCGAGGACGCGCACCTCGGCCATGCCCACGAGCGCGTCGGCGATGTGGCTCCCGATGAACCCCGCGCCGCCGGTGACGAGCACCGTCGCCCCTGTCAACCCCGCCGGTACGTCTATGGGTCGGCCGTGACGCTCTCCGCTGTTCATTCAGCGATGGTACTCGGGAGACGATTAAATCGGTTACGGCGACCGTCCGTTCGACACGCGACGAACCCAGGTATCGCTCTCGGTGGCGTCGTCCCCTCGAGCGTGGACCGACCGTTTCGATCAGACGAAACTGCCGGGCTGGACTCTATCGACCGGTGGTCGGTTCACGCTGCTCCGCCGACAGTCCGCCGGAGATGCGTGCCCAGGAGAATCCAGGCGAGCCCGTAGAAGGCCATCGGCCCGCCCCAGGGGTCAGCCCCTTCTCCCATCACGTACGTGGTAAACGCGATCGTGAGGGGGACGCCGACCGGGAGGGCAAGGATGAGAAGCCAGGCCGCCGCCCGAGGACCGGCGTCGGCCCGGAGCATCGCGACGCCGAAGCCGAGCGCTCCGAGCATCGCCACGAGCAGTCCCAGCAGAAAGCCGACGAACGCGACGCCGGGGCCGTATTCGGCGATGGGAAGCGAGATTGCGGCGACGACAGTCCCGAGAGACATCGCCCAGAAACTCACCCTGGAAGGCCGGCCGAACCAGTCCTGCTGACGCTCGTGGTACGCCCACAGCCCGAACACGAGCAGGAAAAACCCGGCCACCGCGAACGGAGCGAGGAGTTCGAACTCCCGTTCGTTCAGCACGCTGAACAGCGCCAGGCCCGAGAGTGCCACGAGGGCTCCGCCGACTATCTCGCTGCCGATGCTCAGACGTTGCCACCGTCCGAGGTCAGTGCTCCCGGACCCGCCTGACTGCGTCCGTCCGATACCGTCCCCCACCACCGTCACGACACTCCCGGAGAGCATCCTGCGTGTTCCCTCGAAGTTACCATGGGCTGACACTACGGGGGTTGGGACATTAAATCCCGAGTGTGAGAGCAGTCCGACACCGTGCACTCCTCGTGATTTGGCCGAGACCGCTGCATACCGGGTCCACAGGCGGTGCGTTCGGGCCGGCTTCGGGCCGTTCATTCATATCGGATGGTTGACTCTATTCGTGCATGGGCAACGCAGCGACCACGCAGCGGACACTCCCTGGCCCGAGTGGGTGCCAGTCCTGGGAAGTCCGCTCGACTTCGGTCGGCACACGCTCGCGTTCCTCCAGTCCTGTCGTCGCGACGATCGCACGGCGCGGCCGGTTCGAGTCGCTCTCGAACCGCGAACTGCAACTCGAGCCCTCGGTGACGACGCGACCCGAGGACCCCATCGTCGTCCGGCCGGTCGCTCGATAGTCTCGACAGGAACGGAGTTCGACGGTGAGATGGCCTGATTAGACTGCGGGCCGGATCCTGAGGGGCCTCAAATGGATATAAGATCGACAAATCCGCAGATAGATAGAACATTTTATACCTATACTAGTTATATATGATGATAGCAAATCGAAAATGGCGATAAAATTCTCTTGAGGCGCGCAACTCGGGTCTGTTTCTTCTGATCGGGGGCCGAATTAGAGGCGGATAGGCTCAGACTGGTCGACTCGGCCCTACAAGCTACCCTTCACGAGGTACGAGTTCGGAATTTGGAAAGGGAAGCTGGCCTCCGGTGACTTGACCGTTCTCGACGACCGTGCCGACGCATCGACGGCGGAGACTGGCCCGGTTCGTCGACAACTGCCACTCTCGCCCTCGGCCAGCGGTCCGACGGTCCGAGTCCGATGCAGAGTCGTGCTGCCGAACCCGCCCGGCAGTATTTGGCCGTTCGGCGCTAAGGGCTGCCATGGACGTTCTCCGGGTCGTCCCGTCGCCGCGCGCCGTCGACTGGAGCCTTTTTGTCGCCGTCACGACGCTGCTCGCGACGGGCGTGGCGACCATCTGGGCCGGGACGCCGCGTGGCGCGTGGATCATCGATCTCCACGCCATCGCAGGGGTGGTACTCGTCGCGCTGGTGCCGATGAAGCTGTGGCGTGTCTCCCACCGTGTCTCGCCCTCGCGGCTCACCGGCCGGCGAGTCCTCTCCTTGCTGCTCGCGGCCGACGCGACCGCGGCCCTGGCCACCGGCGTCTGGTGGGTGTTCGGCGGCTCGCTCGACCTGGGGCCGTGGGGCTCTTTCACCTCCACGTCGGCCTCGGCCTGCTCGCGCCCGTCCTCCTGGTCGCACACCTGCGCTATCGCTACCACCGGCCCACGCGGGCCACCGTGGGCAGTCGTCGCGACGTCCTCCGCTACGCCGGCGTCGTCACCGCGGGCGCGCTCGTTTGGCGGTTCCAGCGACCGGTCAACGATCTGCTGGACACCGCGGGGGCCGCTCGGCGGTATACGGGGTCGCGCGAGGAGGGCAGCGGCGAGGGCAACCGCTTCCCGGTGACCAGCTGGGTCGCCGACGACCCGGACCCGGTCGACCCGGCCGACTGGTCGCTGTCGGTGGTGGGTCGCGTCTCGACGCCCGCCGAGTACGGTGTCGACGACCTCTCGGCGGACGCGACGCGGCAGGGGCTGCTCGACTGCACGAGCGGGTGGTACTCCGACCACGCGTGGCAGGGCATCCGCGTGGGTGACCTGCTGGATGCCGCCGACCCGGACGACCCGGCGGCGTGGGTCCAGTTCCGCTCGGTCACGGGCTACCGCTGGAGCCTCCCCATCGACGAGGCCCGCGATGCCGTCCTCGCGACGCACGTCGACGGCGAGCGTCTCTCGCACGGCCACGGCTTCCCGATGCGCCTGGTCGCGCCCGGGCGCCGGGGCTTCCAGTGGGTCAAGTGGGTCGAGGAGGTGCGGGTCACCAAGCACCGCGAGGTGGGCGAGTGGCTCGCCATCTTCGTCAGCGGCTTCTGACCTACACGAGCGCCCGGAGGGTCGCCCAGAGGTCGGGGCCCGCGTCGCCCGCCTCGCGCTCGTAGTGGACGGGGACGAACCCGGCGGCTCGCGCGCCCTCGACGTCGGCCTCGTAGTCGTCGCCGACCATGACGTACTCGTCGGCCGGCAAGTTGTCGCGCAGGCGGTCGAACGGCGCCGGGTCCGGCTTGTGCGCACCGGCCTCGTAGGAGGCGACGACGACGTCGAAGTGGTCGGTCAGGTCGTGGTGGTCGAGTTTGCCCAGCTGCCACTCGCGGACGCCGTTCGTGACGACCGCCAGCGGGTCGTCGGCACCGAGCGACGCCAGACTCTCGCGGGCGCCGTCGGGCACCGTCGTCGTCTCGTAGGTCCGCTCGCGGAGCGTCTCGACCATCGCCGCCGGGTCGGCGTCGGCCCCGGCAGCCTCGCGTGCCGTCTCCATCGCCCGGTGGAACGGGTCCGGTTCCATCGCCTCGAAGGCCGACAGGAACGATTCCTCGGCCGTCTGGACGAGCGCGTCGTCGGCTTCGATGCCGTGGGCCTCGAGCGTCGCTCGGGTCACGTCCTCGTAGGGATCGGTCCGGTGGACGAGCGTCCCGTCGAGGTCGAAACAGAGCGCGGTCCTCATGGCTCGGAGTCGACCGGCGTCCCGTCTTCGGTCGGCGGCGCGACGTAGTCGATGTAGGCCTCGGCGTCGGGCTCGCGCACCCGGACGCGGACGTGGATGTCGCCCAGCTCCGCGGGCTCGCCGACGGCGAAGTTGATGCGCCCCTCGAAGGCCGCCTGCTTCTTTACGTCGAACGCGAACGTGTCGCCCTCGAGTGCGTCGAAGAAGACCGAGCGGGCGGTGTCGAGAATCTCTAGGCGGTGGAGCAGCTCGGAGAACTGGTCCATCGAGTGGACCTCGGCGCGCAGTTCGCCGTGGCGGTGTTCGGGATCTGCTTCCGGGAACAGGTTGCAGATGGCGTCGGCCACCCGGTCGGTCACCTCGGTGTCGTTGACCGGTGCGGTGACCTGAACGTCGACGCTGTAGACGGCGCTCATTCCAGCGCCTCCGGCCCGTCCCGAAGGAGCGTCCGGACCGTCCGCTGGAAGGCCGCGAGCGTCTCGGTGTTCTCGATGGTCACGTCGGCCATCGCCATGGCCTCGCCCATCCCGAAGCCCAGTTCGCGTTCGTCACGGTCTTCGAGTGGCTCGCCACCGTCCTCGGCGCCGGCGTCCCGGTCACGCAGGTCCAGGCGCTCGGCCCGGACCTCGAAGGGTGCGTCGACTTCGACCAGCAGGAACGCCTCGCCGAAGGCTTCGCGGAACGCCTCGACCTCCACGTCCGAACGGATACCGTCGACGACGACGGTGTCGCTGTCCTTGCGGCGCTCCTCGATGATAGGCAACGACCGCTCGGCGATGGCCGCGGGGCCGTTCTCCTCGCGGAGCGCGGTCGCCACCCTGCCGTGGTCCGTCGCCGGGTCCAGCCCCCGGTCGCGACACTCCTGGCGGATGACGTCGCCCATCGTCACGACCGGCACCCCCATGTCGACGGCGACGTTCGCCGCCTCGCTCTTGCCGCTTCCGGGCAGTCCGACGATGCCGATGACTGTCATTGGCGAGCGTTGGCCAGCGCCGGGCAAAAGCCCTACCGTTCGCGGACGACGACGAACTCCGCGAGGTCACGCAGGTAGTCCATCGACTGGGACTCCGGGGCATCGATGGTCGCGAGCGCCTCCAGGGCCTTCTCCGACTCCTCGCGAGCGCGCCGGTCGGCCTCCTCGGCCGTGAGCTCGGTCACCTCGACGATCGAGGGCCGCTCCATCTCCGCGTCGTGCCCCGTGGGCTTGCCCAGCGTCTCCGCGTCGGCCGTCGCGTCGAGCACGTCGTCGCGCATCTGGAAGGCGACGCCGACCCGCTCAGCGTAGCGGCCGATGGTCTCGACGGTGTAGGCGTCGGCGTCGGCCGCGATGGCACCGAGCTCGGCCGCCGCGCGGAACAGGGCCCCGGTCTTGCGCCGCGCGAGTTCCATGTACTCGGCCTCGTTCGTGGGCTGGGCGATGAGCTCGGTCGCCTCGCCCTCGCCGAGTTCGACCATGGACTCGCTGACGGTCTGCATCGCCCGCTCGTCGGCCGAAAAGAGCGCGAACGCTTCCCCCAGCAGGCCGTCGGAGGCCACGATTGCCGGCCCGTGGCCGAACGCTGCCCACGCCGAAGGGGTCCCGCGGCGGAGTTCGGACTCGTCGATGATGTCGTCGATGACCAGCGACGCGTTGTGGACCAGTTCGATACCGACGGCAAAGTCGAGGGCGTCCTCGGGGTCACCGCCCAGCGCCTCACAGACCAGCACCGTCACCGTCGGTCGCACCCGCTTGCCCCCGGAGAGAGCCACGTGGCGGACCTGGTCGGCGAGTGCCGACGGCTCGACGGCGTCGAGGACGTCCTCCAGTCGCTCCTCGACGCGGTCACGACGCCGGTGGAGATACTCCATCACCCTGGGGTTAGGACCAGGCCGAAAAGTACCTGACGACCCACCTTTTTCTGTCGTTCGAGAGAGCGTCGCTCTCTCGTGATGACGAAAGACGCTACGCGTCTTTCGAACCACGTCGGGTTCGCGCTTCGCGCGAACCACTCTCTGCTCACGGGCGCTCAGCGCCCGTTCGCATGGTCAGCGGGACAGTTGGTCCCGCTCGACTTGAAAAACGTGGTCTTGCTGAGCGAAGCGAAGCAAGGCTCAGAAGACGAGCGAAGCGAGTCTTCTGGTGGCGAAAAACGGCGGAATCGCCGCGTCGCGGCGATTCCGAGAAACCGCGCCTCCGGCGCGGTATGCTCGTGTTACGGGCCTGCCCTTCCCCGGTTTGCGCGACGGAGCGCGCTCACGGCCACCCGCTCGGTGTCCGTGCTTGGGCGGATTTACCCCCCGAACTCCTCGATGAGCGCCGGCACCACGTCGAAGAGGTCGTCGACGATGCCGTAGTCGGCGATGTCGAAGATGGGCGCGTTGGGGTCTTTGTTGATGGCGACGATGGTGTCGGCGCCCTTCATCCCGGCGACGTGCTGGACAGCCCCGGAGATGCCGATGGCGAGGTAGACATCGGGCGTGACCACCTTCCCCGACTGGCCGACCTGGCGGTCCTTCTCGAGCCAGCCGTTGTCGATGAGCGGCCGAGAGGCCGACACCGTCGCGTCCAGCGCCTCGGCCAGGTCGAACGCGAGGTCGAGGTTCTCCTCCTCGCCGATGCCACGCCCCACCGAGACGAGCACGTCGGCGTCGGTGATGTCGACGTCGCCGCCGCCGACCTCCTCGAACCCGGTGACCGTCGATCGCACCGCCGATTCGTCGATGCTGACCTCGAAGGGTTCGACGGATGCACCGTCGACGCCCTCCGCGGCGGGCCACTCGCCGGGCCGGACCGTCAGCGCGGCCGCCTCGGCGTGGACGTCGATGGTGGTCTCGGTCTTGGACCCGTACAGCTCGCGGGTCGCCGTCAGTCCCTCCTCGGAGTCGATGGCGACGACGTCGGTCACCAGCGGCAGGTCCAGTCGGCTGGCGACGGCGGGGGCGTAGTCGAGGCCGTTGACAGTGTTGGGCATCACCAGCAGGCTCGGGTCGACGGCCTCGGCCAGCTGGGTCACCGCCTGGACGTAGACGTCGTGGTTGAACTCCTCGCCCTCGTCGACGGTGTAGACCGTGTCGACGCCCTCGCGGTCGAGTTTCTGGCCGAAGGTCTCCACGTCGCCGCCGACGACGGCGGTGTGGTGCTCGCTGTCCATCTCCTCGGCGAGCAACCGCCCGACGCTGAGCAGTTCGAGGCTCACCGGCCGGAGCTCGCCGCGGCGGTGCTCGGCGACGGTCAGTACCGTCATCAGTTCGCCACCCGCGTCACGGAGGACCTCGGCGAGGTCGGCGGCCGTCTCCTCGGCGCTCCCCTCGAAGACCGTCGCGTCGCTCTCGCTGGTGGGTTCGTACAGCGAGGTCTGTTCGAGCGGGCTCTCGACGTCGGCCGGCGACAGGCCCGTGTCTTCGAGGGACTTCACGGCCAGTTCCTTGCTCTGGGCCTGGCGAATCCCCCTGAGGCTGGCGTACCGCGGGTCGTTGATGCCGGTCTGGATGGTCAGGACGGCGGGCAACTGGACGTCGGCCAGTTCCTCGATGCCGCCCTCTAACTCGCGGTGGACGGCGGCGACGCCGGCCTCGCGGTCCAGGTCGAGGTCGTTGACGACGGCGGCCCACTCGAAGCCCAGTCGCTCGGCCAGCGTCACGCCGGTCGCGCCGAAGCCGTCGTCGGCCGACTGCACGCCCGTGAGCACGAGGTCCGGATCCTCCTCGTCGGCGACGGCCTCGACGACGCGGGCCTTCGTCGCCGGGTCCAGCAACCCGGCTTCCGCCAGCGTGTCGTCCCAGACCCGCACCGCGCGGTCGGCCCCCTTCGCCAGCGCCTGGCGGATCGTCTCCTCGGTCTCCTCCGGGCCCACCGTCACCGTCACGACCTCGACGTCTTCGTCGGCGGCCTCTTGAATCTGGACGGCCTCCTCGACGGCGTACTCGTCCCACTCGTTGAGATCGTGTGTCACGTACCGGTCGTCGATGCCGAGTCCGTCGATCTCGAACTCGTCGTCGACGACCGCGACCTGCTTGACTGTGACAAGAATTTTCATACCACGACCTGGTACCGGACGGCGAATAAACGTTTCCGAACCAGAACCCACCGGCGAGTCGTTTATATTGCGCGGCGTCCTCGTCCCCCTGCTTTATTCCGTCGCCTGTCGGGGACCCCGATATGGGCAGGCTCGACACCGTCGGCAGCGTGGTCGCGGGCGTCGTCGCCACGCTCGTCCTGGGCGCGGTGACGCTCGGGGCACTCCCGATCCTGGGGTTCGCGACGGTCCGGAGCGTGGGTACCGGGTCTCCCGACCTGGGTCTTCGCACTCCCGCTCGTGTTGGCCGTCGGCCTCGGCGGGGCCACCACCGGGTACTTCCTGAACGGAACCCGGGTCCGGAGCGGCCTGCTCGGCGGCCTGGCCGCGGGTCTGGGCGTGCTGGTTGTCGGCGTCCTCGTGGGACTGGTCGTCTTCGTCTTCGCGCTGCAACTGACCCCCGCCGGTGGCCAGCCGATCGACTACCAGGGGGGAATTCTCACGTTCTCGGCTCTCGGTGGTGGCCTGGGCTTTCTCTCGGGCGGCGTCGTGGGCACCGTCGGCGGCGTCGTCGGGCGTGCGTGTCGACGCTGGTTTTACTCTGATCCCCCCTACGAGAGAAGGGGCGCTTGACGAAATTATAAAATACCACTCACATTTCCCGATGGTTCGAGACGATGGCGTCCTCAGGTGGTGCCAGTCACCGTCCCGGGTGGGCTTTGCCAACGGATATCCCTGGCGTACGAATTATCAATCTCGCTTTTCGGCCTTCTGGGGGACGGAACCGACGTACCGCTTCTCGCTGGGGTTCGCGTGAATTTCAATCGAAGAGAATCGCTATCCACTTGTTGCAATCCTTGCACCTGATATTTTTGTCGTAGTTGGACGAGTGTGTTATCACCTTGCTCACTGTCGCGTCCTCGTCCGGTAAGCCAAACTCGTTCAGGGTCCCACAGTTCGGACACTGCTCTGCACCAGTCGCAGCCATATTTGTGTGCTTACTGGTTAGATATTAAATTTTGTGCATATTGTCGAAATCATATCCTGCTTCCTTGCTGGCTGTGAAAGACGACAGTCGTCCGCGTCAACGACCCTGACCGGCGGAGTGCCGGACCTCGCGATGCAGGTCCGGCCGGTTCCCGGTGCCACCGCTCGCCTGTACCGAGTGTCCTGCGGACACTCGCCGGCCTAATCGTCCGCTTCTACGAACCGGCCGCTTACGTGTCCGAACACGCCAGGCCGGTTCGGACTGGCCTAATCGTCCGCTTCGGCCTCCGGCTCCTCGCCGGCCACGAACTCCCCGAGGCCGTCGATGGGCCGGTCGGGGTTGAGGCTGTCCAGTTCCTCCGGCGCGCCCAGCTGGGCCTCCGTCTCCTCGGGGTCCCGCAGCTTCGTCCGGCCGCGGTGGACGGTGACCTCGTCGTTGAGGTGGAGCCGAATCGCCTCCAGCAGCGCGTCGGCCTCGAGCGGCTGGCCGAGTTGCTGGAGTTCCTCTT
Organism: Haloarcula regularis; assembly: GCF_029338315.1. Lineage (GTDB taxonomy): Archaea > Halobacteriota > Halobacteria > Halobacteriales > Haloarculaceae > Haloarcula > Haloarcula regularis. Next base: position 1,800,732 of record NZ_CP119794.1, on the reverse strand, counting down.
CGGTGGCGTCGTCGGGGACATTGAAGGCCCGCTGGGTGATGATGGGGCCCTGGTCTAGGTCCGTCGTCACGTAGTGGGCGGTCACGCCGGCGATGCGGACCCCTTCCTCGATGGCCTGCATGTAGGCGGAGGCACCGGGGAACGCCGGCAGCAGGCTCGGGTGGACGTTGATGATGCGGCTCTCGTAGCGGAAGACGACGTCCGGCGAGAGGATGCGCATGTAGCGGGCCAGCACGATGAGGTCGGCGTCGTACTCGGCGAGCAACTCGAGCAGTTCCGCCTCGTCGGGCGTCCCCTTCTCGTCGCCGATGTCGTGGAAGGGAACGTCGTACTTCGCGGCCAGGGGCTCGAGGTCGCTGTGGTTGCCGATGACCACCTCGATGTCGGCGCCCAGGTCGCCGTTGGCCCAGGACTCGAAGAGGGCTTCGAGGCAATGGGATTCCTTCGTGACGAGGACGGCGATGGACTGGGTCTCGCGGTCCGCCGGGAACCGCACCTGGATGTCGACGTCGAGCTCGTCCCCGAGCTCGGTCAGGTCCTCGCGGAGTTTCTCCTCCGTCGTGACCATCTCGGCGGTGTCGACGTGCATGGTCATCCGGAAGACGCCCTCCCGGACGGCCTGGTCTAGGTCCTCGATGTTGATGCCGCGTTCGAACAGGAGGGAGGTGACCTCGGCGATGAGCCCCGTGTCGTCGTCGCCGACGACGGTTATCTCGGTCAGGTTCCGGGTCACGCCCACCACCTCCGGCGCTCGATGTGTTTCATTGGCGCTCAGTTGGTCGTGCCCCAAGCAAAAGGCTTCGTTTTCGCCCAGGCGGCACCACAACTATTACCCACGGGCGCTTCCCCTGCGGTGTGAGCGAGCACCACCCGACCGTGGTCTGTGCCGACCCGGACGACGCGGAACGGGCGGCGACGGTCGAGGCGCTGACCGCCGCGGACCTGGACGTCGTCGGCGCGGCCACCGTCGCGGCCGTCGACGCGGCCGTCGACGAGTCAGTCGACTGCGTGGTCACGGCCTTTTCCTTCCCCGACGGAGACGCCTTCGACGTCGTTGACGCGGTCCGACTGGCACACAACGACTGCGTCTGTATCCTCTTTACCGACGAGTCGCCGTCCGACCTGCCCCGGGGCCGGCCGGACCAGGTCGTCGAGTACGTCCCGCGGTCGATTCCTGCTGCCCGCGAGCGACTCGCCGACGTCGTCGCGCTGGCGGCCGCCGAGTCGACCCACGCCGCGTTCCCCGTGCCGGACCGGGAGAAAGAGCGCCTCGCGGCCGTCCGCGGATACGACGTCGAGGCGCTCGCCGCCGAGGAGACGTTCGAGCGCCTCACGGCGCTGATGACGACGCATTTCGACATCGACGTCGCCTTCGTGGGACTCGTCGACGAACACGAGGAGCGGTTCGTCGCCTGCGAGGGTGCCAACTGGCGGACGCTGGCCCGCGAGGACTCCATCTGTACGCACACCATCCTCTCGGACGAACTGACCGTGGTCGAAGACACGCACGAGGACCCTCGCTTCGCCGCCAACGAGCGACTCGACGACCTCGACATCCGCTCGTACGCCGGGGCCCGGATAACCGACGGGGCGGGCAACGCCCTGGGCGCGGTCTGCTGTATCGACGACGAGCCCCGCTCGTATACGGCCGCCGAGCGGGCCGACCTCCGGCGATTCGCCGACGAAGTCGAAGAACAGTTGTCGCTGCGCCGTCGACTCGGTGCCGGGGTGACGTAAGATGGGCCAGCGCCACGACGGCCGGTATACGTTCGCGGGGACGCCGCTGAACCCCGTCGACCCGGGGACCAACATCCTGGTCGCCGGGCCGATTCTCGACGGCACCCGCGAGACGGCGCTGCGGTTGCTCGCGGCCGACTCGGCCGACGGCATCGTCGTCGTCGCCGCCGACACGAGTGCCGGCGAGATCCTGACGGGGTTCGACGCGCTGGACTGTGACGTCTCCGGCGGCCGGGTTCGGGTCGTCGACTGCAACAGGGCGGACGACGAGGGACTCGGCGAGTCCGTCACGGCGGTGTCCTCCCCCGCCGACCTCACGGGCATCGGCATCGAGTACTCCGGGCAGTACGAGGAGCTGTACGCGCGGGGCTACGATGCCGTCAGGACAGGCATCTACACGCTGACGCCGCTGCTGGTGTTCAGCGAGGACGTGCGCTCGGTCTTCCGGTTCGTGAACATCGTCACCAGCCGCATCCGGACCGCCGACGGCCTGGGCGTCTGTGTCATCGACCCAGAGGCCCACGACGACCAGGTCGTCGGCAGCATCGCCCAGTCGTTCGACGGCCGGGTCGACGTTCGCGGGGGCGACGACGGCCCCGAAATCCGGGTGAAGGGCCTGCCCGACCAGCCACGCGAGTGGACGCCGATGAGATAACACAAGCGTTTTCTCCGCCCCACGCCCGCTTGCGTGTAATGACCGTCTACACCGCAACGGTGACCGTCCGACTCAAACGGGGAGTCCTGGACCCCGAGGCCGAGACGACCCAGCACTCGCTCGAACGGCTGGGTTTCGAGCTCGAGGACCTCCGGTCTGCGGATCAGTTCGAGCTCGACATCGACGCCGCGTCGGCGGACGAGGCCGCCGACCGGGCCGCGGAGATGGCCGAACGCCTGCTCGCGAACCCGACCATCCACGACTACGACGTGGAGGTCGACCAGGCGGAATGACGATTGCAGTGATTCAGTTCGGCGGCTCGAACTGCGACCGCGACTCGGTCCGGGCCCTGGAGTCGCTCGGTTTCGAGGCCGAACTCGTGTGGCACGAGGACGGGCTACCAGGTTCCGTCGAGGGTATCATGCTCCCCGGCGGCTTCTCCTACGGCGACTACCTCCGGGCCGGCGCGATGGCCGCTCGCTCGCCAATCATGCAGGAGGTCAAAGACGCTGCCGACGAAGGCACACCGGTGCTCGGCGTCTGTAACGGCGCGCAGATCGGCTGTGAGTCGTCGCTGACTCCCGGCGTGTTCACCACCAACGAGAGCGCCCGGTTCCAGTGTGAACACGTCCACCTCCGCGTCGAGAACGCCGACACGCCCTGGACCAACCACTACGAGGAAGGCGACGTGGTCGAACTCCCCATCGCCCACGGCGAGGGCCGCTACGAGATCACCGACGAGCGCCTCGAGGAACTCGAAGCGAACGACCGCATCCTCTTTCGGTACTGCGACCCGGACGGCGCGGTCACGCCCGAGGCCAACCCCAACGGCTCGAAACACGCCGTCGCGGGCGTCACCGGCGCGGGCGACCACGTCGCTGTCATGATGCCCCACCCCGAACGCGCCTCGCTCGCGGACCTCGGCCGCACCGACGGCCAGGGCGTGCTCGAAGGGTTCGCGGAGTAACGACTCGTTCTGCCGTTCTCGCGTGCTACCGAGTGACCTGAGAGCAACGCTCACCGTCGTTACGTCTTGCTCGAACCCCGGGGCGTGGCGATGCCGTCGCTCACGGCGTCGAATCCAAAGGGAGATGGATGGGAACGGGGCCATCTGGAGCGTGTGACAGTCCCGGCGGCCCCTACGACAGCGTACACCCCCTGATTACAAAAGGGCCATCCTACCGGAGTGAAAGTGAAAGTGGTCCACGCGGCCGCCCGACGCCGCCGACATTTACTTCCCGGTCGTCAGCGTACTGTCACCTATGGGCACCGAACACGCGACCACACAGGAGACCGTCAGGGTCTGGCTGGTCGAACGGACCTACTCCGACGACGAACAGAACCTCATCATCCTCACCTACGCGACGCCGGACGGCCGGCGCGACTTCCGGAAGGAACGGGCGCTGACCTCCTACACCGGCGACCACCGGGAGACGCCCGTCTCGATGGCCGTCTCGCCGGACAACCTCGGGACCGTCGACGACGCCGAGACGCGCGAGCGCTACGCGGACGAGGCAGACCGGATGCAAGGGAAACACGACCCGGACGACGTGCTCTGACCCCGGCGGAACGGCCAGTCCTCAACGCGCCAGTGGCAGCGAGTACCCTTTCTCCCGCTCCAGCACCGCCTCCCACGTCGCCTCACACTCACAGGACACCTGCTCGAAGACCGTCTCGTCCTGTCGCAGGTCGAAGTCCTTGATCGCGCGCTGGACCCGGTCGTCGCACTCGCCGCAGTTGTGCGGCCCGCGGTCGCTCCCGTGGCCCACGGGGTCCGAGACGACGATGACGTCCGCGTCGGCGGTCGACTCCAGCACGTCGGCGACCGACCAGAGCCACGGCGGGCGGTAGCCGCCGTCGTGGTACAGTTCCTCGACCATCGTGTAGCGCTGGACGTTACAGGGGTTCATCGAGACGGTGTGACAGCCCTCGACGGCGGCGCACCTCCGCACGGAGCGTTTCATGTCCGCGACGGCCTCCGATTCGGTGAGGAAGGGCGGCTTCATCAGGAGGTAGGCCTTCACACCGGCACCGGCCTCTGTCGCCGCGGCGCAGGCGTCCTCGAAGTCCGCGAAGTCGAAGTACTTGTTCACCGAGTCGTGGCGCACGCGGTCGGTCGCGGTCTCCAAGCCCACGGCGACGTCCGTCTCGAGGCCCACGTCCACGAAGTCGCCGACGCGGTCGGCCTGGACGAAGTCCGGCAGCGACTCGACGACGATGCGCTCGCGGTCGGCGAACGTCTCGGCGATGGCCCGTCGGGTCTCGGCCGGCACCTCGCGCTCGTCGAGGAAGGACCCGGAGGTGTAGATCTTGATGAGGTCGGACGTCTCGTCCGCGTTCTCCGCCTCGTGGTCCAGGCAGTGCTGTATCTGGGCCATCAAATCCTCGTGGGCGACGCTGCCGCCCTCGACGGACTCGGCGACGTAGCCACACATCGTACACCCGCCGGCGCGGGCCCACCGGCAGCCGCCGGTGTTTAAGATGATGGTCAGGCTCTGGTACACCCCGTCGGGCGTGTTGTCCTCGTCGAGCCAGACCCTGGTCGGTTCGCGGGGGTCGTAGGTCGAGTCGTTGCGTGCTCGAACCTCACGCATCACCGCGTTGTGGGCGTCCATGCCCTTGCCCTGCTCGTAGACGTCGGGACTGGGCTTGCTCATTGGGCCAGGGTAACCGACGGGCGCGTAAAGCGGCTTCGTTAGCCGACGTCAGCCGGGGCGCTCGAAGGCGAGCAGTCGGCCGCCGGTGCCGGCGTACGCGACGTCGGCGAACCCGGCCACGTCGAGGACCCGCTCTGCGGGGCGGTAGACGGCCATCGGCTCCCCGGACTGCTCGTCGACGGCGAACAGGCTGGTGAACTCGGCCGTCTCGGGCGTGATGGCCTCGGCGACGACGAAGGAATCGGTCGCCCCCGTCGGCCACCCGTTGTTCGACGGCGTCGTCCAGCGGAAGCGGCGACCGCCCTCGGGGACGGAGAACGCGTCGACGGCGTCCGCACCGACGCCGGCACGCGCATAGAGCGTCTCCCCGTCGGGCGCGAGCAGGGGCCACTGGCCGTGACCGTCGACGGCCCACGCGACGGTCCCGTCGGCGTCGAACGCCACGGTCTCCTCGCCCAGCGCGTACAGACGGTCTCCGTCGGCGAGAAAGACCTCGACCGCTCGCCGCTTTTGCCAGCGCTCGGACCCGTCGGGACCGAAGGCGCGAAGCGTCGACCGGTCCCCGTCCTCGACTGCCACCACGACGCCGTCGCCGACCGGAACGACCGTCCGGGCCTCCCCGGTCGACTTCGACCACCGTTCGGTCCCGTCCATGTCGAGTGCCGTCACGCCCGACGCAGACGCCACGGCGAGCCCACCGGTCGCCGTGGTCGCCGCCTCGACGGCGGTGAACTCTCGGCTCCAGCGCACGTCGCCGCTCGTGGCGTCGATGCCGTAGACGACGGTCGTCAGTGGTTCCTCCGGGATGTCGTGTGTCGAATCGGGGACGAAAAACTCCAGGCCCCCGGCGACGACGGTGCCGTCGCGGACCCCGGCGACCGCCAGTTCACGGTCCCTGGCGAACGACCACTGTTCCCTCCCGCTGTCAGGGTCCAGCGCGTGGATGCGCGTCCAGGTGTCGTCCTCTTCTCGGGCCGGTGACGGCATACAGTGCTGCGTCGGCGACGGTGAGGCTCCGCGTGTCCCTGGCGTTCGTCTGCCGGAGGTGAGTACTGGTGACCGCCTCGCCGGGGAACTGCGTCTGCCAGGCGAGGTCCTGTCGGGCCCGGTCGACCTTCGCGACGGCCGACCGCCCCGCGTCGTCGCTCAGCGTCGCGTAGAGGTCGCTCCCGTCGGCAGTCAGCGCCAGCACGTCGCCGAACTCGACGTCGAACGACCAGGTCGGTCGCCACTCGTCGAGGCCGTCTGACCCGGCCGGCTCCGTGTCGGTGTCCTCGGTGGTCGTTCGCTCGGTCCGCGTCGACGTCGTTCGCTCCGGGTCCGCCGGCGACGCGGTCGGGGCGTCGGTCGCCGTCCCGTCGCGCTCGCCGAGTCCGTTACACCCGGCGACCCCGACGAGCGCGAGGCCGGCGGCGCGGAGGTACGCTCTCCGGGAGGCCATACGCTACCTCTCGGCGCCGACCCAAAGGTGGTTCCGGAGGCTCAGTCGCGCTTTGACCGACGCGACCAGTGCCACCCGGCGCCGGCGACGACGGCACCGACGCCGTTGGCCAGCACGTCCGCGCCGCTGGTCGACCGCGAGGCAAGGAGGCCCTGCAACGCCTCGATGCCCGCACCGTAGGCGATGGCGAATATCACGACCACGGCGACGGTGCCACGGGTTCCCGCGCGCCGGCCGCTGGCGAGCGCCACGGTGAACGTCCCGTACCCGGCGGCGTGGACCCACTTGTCCAGCGCCACGCCCAGTAGCGTCGGCACCTCGCCGCCGTTCTGTGGCAGCGGCACCAGCGACGTGACCAGCAAGCCGAGCGCGAGCGCGAGGGCGGGCAGCCACCGGCGCAACGCCGACCGTTCCATACCCCGGGTTCGCCGTCGCGGCGAATAAGCCACGCGGTGCTCGGAACGGGGACTGCCGAAGCGACCACGTTCCTCCGGTGAAAAAGATAACTCTCCCCACGACGAGTGGGAGCTACCGGTCAGCACATCTCTGCGCACGTCGCCGCGCGATGTGGTAAACCTGCGGACGGGGCGGATCCCGTCGCCACAACCGACTCCGACGTTTCGACTGACTCCCACGTCCCGATGGATTTATTCGCCCCACAGCGAAGAACCGATACATGAACGACGAGTCCGGGGCGGCGGTCCTCGAAGACCGCCCCGAACTGCAATCCGCCGCTGAAGCGGTCCTCGCCGTCGACGACGAGGCCGACGGCTGGGACTTCGACGACGTCCCCGTCGACTCGGGCCACTTCGGCGAACTCGTCTCGGCCGGTCTCGTCGAGAAGGCAAACGGCCAGTACCGCGTCGCCGACCCGCAGACCGTTCGCGCGATCCTGGACGGGGAGCCCGCCGCCGAGGCTGGTTCCGGGTCGCGAGGCCGCTCCGAATCGCTTTCCTCGCTCACAGACTTCGAACTGGAGTCGCGGGCGGTCGGCTTTCTGGCCGCCGCGCTGGCCGTCGTCGTCGTGGCCCGCGCCTACGTCGTCGGCTCGATATACCGCGGCGGCGACATCGTCCTCTCGGGGAACGACCCGTACTTCTACCGGTACCACGTCGAACAGGTCGCCGCCCAGGCCGGGAGCGCGGCCGACTTCGGCGCGCTCTCGGCGATGGCCGGCAGCCTCGTCAAGGGCGAACCACTGATGGTCGCGACCCTCTGGTGGGTCGCCAGTCTATTCGGCGGGAGCACCGAGGCCATCGGGCACGTACTCGCGTGGTACCCGGTCGTCTCGGCGCTCGTCACTGCCGTCTTGCTCTACGCGCTCGCGCTTCGCGTGACCAACGACAGACGCGTCGGCCTGGCCTCGGTCCTCTTTCTGGCCTTTATCCCCGGCCACGCGTTCCGCACGAGTCTGGGGTTCGCCGACCACCACGCCTTCGACTACCCGTGGCTCGGCCTGACGACGCTGGCGCTGGTCGTCCTGCTGACGGCTGACGTGGACAGGAACTCGCTACGCGCACCGGGCATCTGGCTCGCTGCCGGTGGGCTCGGACTCGGTCTGGCCGGACAGGTCCTCGCGTGGGAGGCAGGCCCGCTGCTGATTTTGCCCGTCGGTATCGCCCTGACGGGCAAGACGATTCTCGACGTCTCGGCCGACCGGTCGTCGCTCCGCACGAACGCGCCGGTCCTCGCAGGGACGACGCTGGGGGCTGTCCTCGCCTGGGGCGTCCACGCGGTTGCCGGCTGGCAGACAGCCCTCGTCGCCTCGACGCCAGCACTGCTGACCGTCGGAATACTGGCGGTCTCGTTGACTGCCGAGGCCGTTCGTCGAGCCGACGGCACCGCGAGACAACTGGCCGGAATCGACGTCGGGCTCGGTGTCGTCGGGTTCCTCGTCCTCCGCTTTGGCCTCCCGGCGCAGTGGGCGACCGTACGGGGCCGTCTCGATACGCTCTTTCGTTCGGACGCCATCGCCGAGACGTACGGGCTCTTCAACGCCGACTCCTTTGGCTTCCTGCTCCTCTTTGGCTTCACGCTCATCCTCTCGCTCCCGGCGATGGCCTGGGGCGTCCAGCAAGCACGTGAGGGGTCGCTCGGATGGCTCGTCGCCAGCAGTTACGCGTGGTTCTTCTTCGCGCTCGCGACCATCCAGGTCCGGTTCGTCGGCGAACTGGCGACGTTCGCCGCGCTGTTTACCGGCGTCGCGTTCGTGTGGGTGGCCTCCTGGATCGACCTCGCCCGGCCGCTTTCGACCGATGGCGGCCGAGATGTCGTCGACGTCGTCGTCCCGGAGACACGCACCCTCGGTGCGCTGGTCGTCCTCTTCCTGCTGTTTGGCGGCTTCGGAATGTTGCAGGTCCCGGTCAAGACGAGCCAGGTCGTCATCGAGGACGGTACCTACGAGGCGGCGAGTGCTATCGAGGCGAACGCCGCCGAGCGCGAACTCGAATACAATCAGAACTACGTCCTCAGTCGGTGGGGGCAAAGCCGCGTGTACAACTACTTCGTGAGCGGCGAATCCGAAAGTTACGGCTACGCCCGGAGCAACCACCCACAGTTTCTCAGTTCCCAGTCGCCAGCGGGCGTCTACGACCGCTATTCGGGCCGGGTCGGCTACGTCGTCACGACCGACGGGCCCGACCTGCCGGCCGAGACGATGTACGGCCGGATGCACGACGCCATGGGGAGTCGAAACGGCGACGTCGCTGGACTGGGACATCTCCAGCCAGTCTACGCCAGCGAGAGCGGGAGCCACAAGGCGTTCGCCCTGGTGCCGGGAGCCACCGTCCGTGGAACCGCGGCGGCGAACGCCACCGTGACGGTCACGACGGACGTCACCGTCTCGGGGACGTCGTTCGAGTACGAGCGCCAGGCGACGACGAACGCGACGGGCGCGTTCGCGGTGACCGTCGCGAACCCCGGACCGTACACCGTGACGGTAGCGGGCGGCGAAACCCGTCGGATCGACGTCTCCCAGGCGGCGGTCTACGACGGCCAGAACGTGACGGTCGGATAACCGTTCGCTACTGTTCCTCGACGTGGCGCATCTGGACGGCGATACCACGCGTCGAGTCGCGCATCTCCGGCCCGCTCATCTGGGCACGGCCGACGCCGAAGGCGGCGTCCCCGCGGACGACCACGTCGTCGCCGACGCGGATGTCGTCGCTGGCGTCGGTGATGCCAGGGGCAAGGACGGAGCCGTGGGGGACGAACGGTTCGATCTCCACCGTTTTCGTCGGCACGTCGCTCTCGACCCAACGGCGGGCGCCGGCGAGCGTCAGCGAGAGGACGCCGTACTGCTGGGCGAGCGCGGCGAGCTGCTCGCCGTCCTGGGTGTCCGCGCGCAGCTGGGGATAGCGACCCGTCGTCTGGATGTCGTCGAAGAGTGAGTCACCGGCACCCTCCCCGAACTGGTAGTCCGCGACGGCGCGGACGGTGTTTGCCTCGCGGGTCGACTTCCGGTAGGTGTCCCACCCCTCGAGTTCCGCGGCGAGGTTGCCCAGCGAGTCGGCCGTCGTCGGGTGGTCCGAGACGGTGTAGCTGAACTCGAGGCCCAGCGACTCCTCCACGCGCTCGCAGATGTCCCGGTACCCCTCCCCGGGGACGTGCGCGATGATCTCCGGGTAGTCGGCGTCTTCGAGGTACCGTTCGAGGACGGCGCTGACGAACTCGACCTCGTTGGCGCTCCACTCGCCGGTCACCACGGAGTCGTAGTGCTGTGCGGGGTAGGTGAGTTCGAGCTCCTGGGGGACGACGCCGATGGGGGAGGTCATCGACACCATGTGCGCGCGCCAGTGGACGGCGTCGTGGTACTGCTCGTGGCTCTGGGAGTCGCTGTAGGGCTTGCGCGCGGAACAGGGGACGAGCACGAGCGGGCGGTCGTCGAAGCGGGGGACGTAGCGCTCGGTGACGCGCTCGGCGAACCGTTGAATCTCGACGCGGCGGATGGCGTCCTCCGTTGCGGCTGAGAGCTGGGCGCGGCGGATGAGCGGAGTGCGCTGTTCGACGTAGCCGTACTGCTGGTCGAGCAGGCGGACCGTCGCCGTGAGCCAGTTGTCCTGGCGGGCCTGCCCCTCGACGTAGTCCCGGAGGCGGCCGTCGCGGATGCGCCGGCGGACCCGACGCAGTTCGGCGGCCAGCGCGTTGACGTTGTGGGCGACGCAGGCCTCGCGGTCGAACTCGTCGCGCGGGACCTGACAGGCCGGACACGCACAGGGCAGCTCCTCGAGGTCCTCGAGGAAGTACGCCTCGTCGGTGGTGAGATAGCGCCCCTCGGTGCCGCGGACGACCGCTCGGTCCGGGTCCACCAGGTCCACACCGGCATAGACCAGCGTCGCGACGTTGCGCGGGGTGGCGACGCCGGGCAGGTAGAGCGCCGTGTCGCTCGGCGTCGCCTCGCGGACGGCCGTGATGGCGTCGACGAAGGCCTCACCGTGGCCGACGTAGCCCGGGGCCCCCGAGAGGACGGTCACGTCGCCGGTGTGCTGTCCTGCGGTCCGGGGCGACACTACGGCCGCGCTGGGGAAGTCGACGTCGGGGTAGTCACCGGCGAAGGCGTCGGCCACCTCGTCGGGCGTGCCGGCCGGCAGCCCGCGGTAGGGAAGAACGGTCACCGCGCTGTCGTCGCCCTCGGGGTCGGACCCGTCCTGGGCCCAGAGACTCCCGCCGTCGCGAAGCAGGGTGTGGACGGCTCCCGGGGTGTCAGCCTCCACGTCGTCCACGATCGCCGGCGTCGTCACGGACTCGGCGAGGCGTAATTCGCCCAGTCGCGCGGCGGCGTCGCGCTCGTGGACCTCGAAGTAGTCGGTCATGGGGTAGCGTCGGCCGCGGGCGAGTAACTATCTTGCTCTTCGGCGGGCAGCCGATTCAGCCTCGGCCGATACGTCGTCGACTCTCCTTCGGTGTCCACTCTGACCGCCACCTTAATCCACGTTGCGCTGTGCGGGGACACCTGAACGCCGTACGAGCGCACATTCCGACCGCTGCCAGACCCATCCCTGTTTGACGGAGCTGGTTACTGTGCGGCGTCGGCGGGCTCGACGATAGCGATATCCAGCAACTGTCGGATCGGCGGTCTGTCGAAGTCCTCTGTGTCACAGGTGACGAACGTTGCGTCGTTCGCACGGGCGGTCGCAGCGTGGAGGAGGTCGGCCAGATCGAGGCTGACATCCTGTTTTGTCAGCGCGTGCTCGAGCAGCACCGCCTCGACTGCGACGTCCTCGTTCAGCGCCAACACCCGCTGTATGCGCTGGGTGAGCGCGTGGTGCTGCTGATTGACCGCAGACTGTGACGAATAGTACCGAAGGTACTCGAACAGCACGGTCGCTGGGACCGCCCAGGGGTCAGATGCATTGCGTTTCAGGTACGCAACGACGTTTGCATCCGGGTCCGGTCGGGCGAACTTCGCGACCACGCTGTTGTCGAGGCAGAGCATCGTCAACGTGTACTGTTCTCTTCGAGCGAGTCGGACAGCGCCTCGTGTGTGTTCTCCATGTGTTCCTCGACTCCTTCGCCCCCGAACCCAGCCATCGCTTCGACGTCGTCCGGCGTTCGCGTCACCGCTAGCCGGTCCAGTAACTCATCGAAGGTCTCGTCGTCTCGTTTCACCGCCTCGAGTTTCCGTTTCGTCTCTTCGGATATACGAATCGACGTGCTCATGCGAATACATTGTATGCAGATTGTGGTAGATGTTTCGCTCGCCCCCAACAGTGCTTCCTGGAGGCGGACGTCCGGAATCAGCCACACCCACGTATTTACTCGCCACAATGCCTGGACTTTTCGCCGTCGCAGCCGAAAGCGAACCCATGGCCGGGTCACGGACGCTGACGGCACTCGTCGGCCTCGGGGTCAGTCTCGCAGTCACGGTGGCGCTGTGGTGGTACTTCGACACCCTGCTGGTCTTCCTGCTCGTGCCGTTCGTCCCGTTCCTGTTCAGGGGGATGGGACGGGAGGAGACACCGCCGGTTCGCGAGTGTCCCCGCTGTGGGTTCCGGTCGACCGTCGAGGACCACGACTACTGCCCACGGGACGGGAGCCGGCTCGAACCGGCGGAGTCGCGGTGACGGTGGTGTGGAAAGCAATATCCCCGGCACGAGACTACTGCTCACATGGGTAACGAACGTACTCTGGTAGAAGACATCATGACCACGCCGCTGGAGACGATCTCGCCTGACGCGAAAGTCGTCGAGGCGGCGGCCGTGATGCGGGACATGGACATCAGCGCGCTGCTCGTGACGACCGCGCCGCCGTCGATCATCACGAGCACGGACGTCTTAGACGCCGTCGCCGAGGGGATGGACACCGACGACCTGCTGGTCTCGGACCTGATGACCGAACACGTCGAGACGGTCCCGCCGGACCTCCCGCTGGGCGAGACGGCGGCGATGATGACCAACTTCGGTATCAACCACCTCCCGGTCGTCGACGATGACTACATCGGGATGGTCTCCTCGTCGGACATCACGAAGCAGCTGCACTGAGTCCGACGGTCAGTCCGGCTTCTCTGCGACCAGCACGCCCACTTGCTCGGCGACCATCTCGACGGCTGTCAGGGCGTAGCCGGCGTCGGTGAAGGCGTCTGCGAGCACGCCGACGGTCGCCGGATCGTCGACCTCGGGGCTGTAGAACGGCTCGTCGGGGTCCGGGTGGCCGAAGAACATCACGTCCCCGAGCACGATCTTCCGGGGCCCCAGGCCGGCGATCACGTCGATGGCCTCGCGCTTCTCGGCGTCGCTCAGGTGATGCATCGCGAAGTTCGAGGTGACGACGTCGACGTTGATGCTGTCGGGCACCTGCGGGTCGCGAAAGCGCCCCTCGCCGAAGGCGACGTTCTCGACGCCCGCGTCGGCGGCTTTCTCGCGCGCTCTCTCGAGCATCCTCTCGCTGATGTCACGCCCGACGACCTCGCTAGCGGCGTCGGCGACGGCGAGTGCGATAGCGCCCGTCCCCGTGCCGAGGTCCAGCACCACGTCGTCGGCCCGGGGGTCGGCGTGTGCCACGACGAGGTCGGCACAGGCGCGGTACTCGGGTGCGTCTTGGCTCTCGTCGTAGTCGGCGGCGTGTTCGGAGAAGCGCTCTGCGTGTTCCTCGAGGGACTTCTTCATGGAACGCAGTACGACGGCGCGACACAAGTCGGTGCTGGCTCGCGTGTCGCCGCGGAAAAAGCTGGCGTCACTCGGTGTGTGGAGGGCCGGGGTCAGTGACGTGGGGGCGGCAGTAGGAGGGCTTACTTCTCGGGCGCATTCGCCGCGTGCTCGGGGTGACCGGTCTCGTTGGTCGCCGTCTCGGCACCGGTCGTCGCTTCCGCACCGCCGGGCGTCATGCCGCTGATGGCCTCACCGATTCCGTCTTTCGCCTCGCCCGCGGACGAGCCGATTTCGCCGAGGATGTTCCCGACGAAGTCCGGTACCTGGGCGGGCAGGTCGGCGGGCGGACCGGCCTGCATGGCCAGCCGGGCCGTGTCGTGTGCGAACTGTGCCATCGCAGGCAGGTCTGCTTCCAACATTGCACTCGGGTCGTGGCGAGACAGGGAAAAACAGGGGGTGACAGTGAAGCCGGTTTCAGCCGGGTTTCGAGCCGATTTAGCCCGACGCAAGCCGGATTACCCGTGGCCGACTCGGATTGTTCGCCTCCCGTCCGCTGGATGGTCGACGCCGATAGAACTGGTCCGACAGACGCGTCGCGCGCGGCGGGGACGTCAGCGGAGGGGCAGGATACCGTCCCGTGGCAGCCCCGTTCACAGGTCGTACTGCTCGCGGACCAGGTGGGCCAGGCCGCGTTCCTCGAGGCGGTCCATCGGCGCGAGCATGTTCAGCTGGACGACGCCAGGGAGGCGTCCGATCTCGACGCCGCCGGTGAAGGTACAGCGGGTGCGGACCTCGCCCTCGGACATGTCCAGCAGCGTCCCGGCCCGGTCGAAGGCGTTGTCGGTGGCGTCGTTGACCGTCGCGCCGGAGCCGACGATCTGGATGGGCCCCATGTCGGTCTCGACGTCGACCCCGTACTGCTCGCCCAGGGCCTCGCCGGCCGCGATATCGTCGTCGGTGTAGGGCTCGGCGATGTGCGGGAGGTCCTCACGGTTCGGGAGGAGGATTGGGCCGTCGATGTCGAGGCCCTCGATGACCTCGACGTCGAACTCCGCGCGGCCGCTGACGTCGGTGGTGTGCAGCGCCAGCTCTCCGTCGCCCTGGTTGGCGTGCATGTCGCCGACGTAGATGCCCCCGCCGTCGACCTTGACTGGACAGACGAGTATCGCGCCCTCGCGGACGGCGTTGATGTCCATGTGGCCGTCGGTGCGCTGGGCGAGGGCAGTTTCGTCTTCTAACCCCCACTCGTGGTCGGCACCGATGAGGAACTGCCCGAAGTCGCCGGCGTTGTGCGAGTCGGGCACTCGATGGGCGGCGTCGTCCCGATGTTGCCGATGAACGGGCGGAGATGGCCGAGCGTCCCCGGCATCTCGGAGGGCTCGTACAGCAGGATGGGGTGTTGTCGGCAGTTCTCGGGCAGGGCCATGTTCTCCCGGGCGTTCTCGGCGAGTTCGTGGGCGGCTTCTTTGTCGACGGTGAGGCCGACCTCGTTCTCGTGGTCGAAGACCGCCGTGATGCCGTACTCGAAGCCGAAGGCAGAGGCGTTGGCGCCACACTCGGCGCATCGGATGGCGTCCTCGCCGGTGCCCTCGACGACGCTCTCGGGCCAGGGTTCGCCACACTCGGGGCACTTGTGGTCGACGAACGGGTCGCTGCCGAAGGCTCCCTCCCGCTCTCTCATCGACCCGGTACTGGTCGCGACGCTCGTCACCTCGATGCTGTTGATGTGGATGGCGATGGCGTCGCCCACCGCCGCCCCGTCGACACGGATCGGCTTCGTGACCTCGTGACCGCCGCGGAAGTCCGGTGTGATCATCGGGCCCCAGCAGGCCGGGGGCGTGTGTGTCTTGACGGTCCCGCCGTCGGCCACCGTGCCGGCCCACTCCTGCTCAGGCCCGACCAGGCCCAGCGTGTACTCGTCGACCTCGAGTTCTTTCGTGACTTGTTGTGACATACCATGCTGGTCTTGTCATTCAATCCAAATAAATCTGGTCAGGACAGGCTACTGCGATTTCAGTATCGCGGTCTGGGGGCGGTCGTGGAGATGCGCACTCCGATCGCGAAGGGGACGACGGTACAGAGGCCGGATTGTCGAAGATGATCCAGACAGCCAGCAGGTGCTTTGGCGAGACGGATGCGAGTGACTGGACAACAATGACAACTCGAACACGGAGTGGTTCTCGTCGGTGACCGGGAACACGCCACCGAACTTCGCTACTGGGTGCTGCCAGTCGACGCTGAACTCAGTCACCACGTGAACGCCTCACCGGGGCGATAGACTGAATCGACGCCCATCTCGACGATACCAACCTGGAGTCTCAGCCTCTGGGATACACAGGAAGACGGATGACTACCTGCTGGCGAAATTGCTGACCGACGTCGATTTTCAGTTCCACTCGCTCCGTGGCCGGGTATCGGGACCTCGGTTTCCCTACTGGAAACGTGAGTGCAGAACCCTCACGCTGCCCATGGCTTCGCATCCACGAAAACCATGTTCGGGCTCTGTCGAATCCGTTGATACTTGACTGACATCGTGTGCTTGATAGGGCACATGAATTCGGCTCATCGATCTCCTTTGTTCGGGGCGCTCTGTGCTGAATCAGTCGGTCAGTAGACCTGCGTACTGTTCATTTGTGGAGGTTTGTGACCTCCATCACGGTCTGAAGAAGATCGGTCTCGAAGTCGCTATCCGCGACGACGAGTTCGTCACCGGTCGAGCGGGCTGTGGCCGCGATGAGCATATCGGCAGTTGCCAGCCGGTCTCCGTCGGTCATAATTTCGTCTTGGAGGCGTGCAGCCTCGACTGCAATGGGTTCGTTCAGGTCAAGCGTCTGTACATCCGAAAACTCTTGTCTGACGGCTAGTACGTCAGTCTCACCACTTCCAAGGCGGCCGTTGATGTACTCGAAGGCGCAGATTGTGGAGGTATACCATAGTCGCCCGTCATCGAGATACTTGACAACGCGCTCGTCCCCTTGCTGGTAGGCGATAATCGCAGAGGTGTCGAGAAACATTACCGTTCGCGGCCTTCTCGTACAATTTCCATTGCTTCTTCGGCTTCTTCATCAGATAGTGTCCCCGGAGACATTCCATCACCAGTTGATGCAACGATCCGAAGTAAGAACTCATCCCATGTCTCGTCCTCTCGCTTTACTTCGTCAAGCCTGTTTTTCGTGTCGGAGTCTATCGGAATGGACGTTCGGCTCATATGAATTCCTAGTGAATTTCTCACCTATCAGTGTTTGCACTGTACTGAGCAAACAGTGGAGTAGAGTCACGCCGCACCGGTGGCTCGCAGGTCGACTATTTCATCCGAGCGTTCAAAACAGGAACAGTCATCTTGTGGCTCACTGCATGACTTCGGCAAGTTCTGCCTTCGGCCACTCTACTGGTCGGCCTTCTAACCCTCTAGTGATTTCAACAGAGACGGGGCGCACACAGATCCGGGCTGTAGGTCGTCTTTCGGTTCTATGCCGGTGACAGATTATCGCTCGTATCGGATGTCGAGTACATCGATCAACCCAACAGCGATCGAGTATTTCAGCACTTTCGACAGCGACAGCCCCCCAACGTTCGAATGAATTGCCGGTGTCATCACCGGCCTAGAAGTCCACTCACACTACACAACCCTAAATCGATCTCTTCCCCACTGCCGCTCAGACAGTTGTTTTGGTATAGAAACCACAAAATCCGCTGCCTCCTCTTTCACGCGTAATTAAATATTGCACAATAGTGTTCGTGTGGGGTTAACAAACATCCTCAAAATTGTCTGAGAGTAATATTATCTGAGGTATTGGGGCATTCAGTACAATAATGTTTGAATATGAGAAATACCGGAAACCTTTTTACTCACGTTTTATGATTCTCAATCGCATGTCGGATGATACCACCTCGTTTGGCAGAAAAAGAAAACGGCGCACATATCTGAAAGATAGGGGGAGTCGTTGGCGTGTCGATGATGGGCTCTTTGGCAGGATGTGGCGGAGGCAGCGATGGCGGTTCCGGTGGCTCCGGCGGTTCCGGTGGCGGCGGTTCCGATGGCGGTGGTGGCTCTGATGGCGGCGGTGACGACACAACCGAACAGAGTGGCTACGACCGCGAGATCGACAAGGCGTTCATGTCCCCGGACAGCCTGAAGATCGACCTCTGGAAGGCCTTCCGAAACGGCATGAAGGAGGCAGCGAACGACTTCGGGATGACCGCAAGCGCACAGGACCACGGCGGTCAACTGAGCAAGCAGATCTCCCAGATCGAAGGAGCGATCACCAGTGGTGCCGATATGGTGGCGGCAACTGCTCCGAGCGACTCGGGTGTGAAATCGCTCGCCGAAACCGCCGTGGCCCAGGGGGTTCCCTTCTTCGAATACTGGTCGATGGGGAAGTGGCTGGTTCCGGAGTCTGTCGGGCCGGAGTTCGTCCAGTACCAGATCCCCGAAACCTACCACGCGGGCGCAATTCCCGCGAAGGTCCTCTTCGAAGAGATGGGCGGGTCGGGGAACGTCGTCGTGATCCTCGGTCCCAAGGGCCACATCGGATCGTACCGCTATGAAGGGTTCAAGCAGGCGGCCGAGGACTATCCCGACATCAACGTTCTGGCCCACCAGTACTCCGGTGGGTGGACACGGAAGAAGGGACGCCAGGTCATGTCGGCGTTCGTCTCGAACTATGGCGACGACATCGACGGCGTCTACTGTAACAACGGCACCCTCGGTCTCGGTGCGGCGTCGATCCTCTCGGAGAACGACATGGCGATTCCGTTCACCGGATTCGACGGCGCGCTCTCGAACATCGAGTATCTCAACAACAACGGTCCTGACTCCGGCGAACCGTACCAGGTGCAAGAGCAAGCCGCGCCGCCGTTCTGGCAGGGCGGTTGGGCTGTCGCCAAGGCGTGGGACTGGCTCCACGGGTGGCGGCCCAAGACGCCGGAGCGGATGCTGTGGGTTCGGACCCTCACAGTCCTTAACCCGGAGCTCGATCAGTCGAAGTTCAGTGACCTCGAGACGAGGTTCGCCACGCCGGACCGGTACATGGACGTGGCGTACAGCGACGGCCACTCGCCCTACGATTGGAAGAAGATGTCGGTCCACGAGAGCGGGGACGACTGGGACCCCCAACACGAACTCGTGCCGATTCGAAAGTCGGAATGGGAGCAGCTCAAATGGACCGAGGACAACAAGCCGAACAACCTCGATATCCCGGACGCGTACGACGACACGCAGCTGTTCGATCAGGTCGAGGAAGACTACAGGACGCGCAACGAGAACGGCATGAACCCGTACCTCTAACTGCCGTCATTTATCCGTTTCCAAATTAGTATGCACACCACATTATCGACAACCGAACGTAAATTACGACGGGCCTCACGATGAGCGTAGAGACCGATTCTACGGAAGATGAGGCCGTGGACAATTCCGATTCGACGGTCCGATTCAGGGTCGAGAACGTCCGCAAGGAGTTTACGAACGTCGTCGCACTCGACGACGTCAACTTCGAACTCCGGACCGGCGAAGTCGTCGGACTCGTCGGCGAAAACGGTGCGGGAAAGAGCACTCTCTTGAATATCCTCAGTGGCATCTACCAACAGGACCGGGGACGTATCTTCGTCGATGGCAACGAAGTAACGATCACGAACCCACGGGAGGCCTCGCACCACGGCATCGCCATCGTCCACCAGGAACACAACGTCATTCCCAATCTCTCGGGATACGAGAACTTGTTCTTAGAGCAGTTTCCGGACTACTCCACGGCAGGTGTCCTGGACGTAGACACGCTCAAACGTGAGGGTGAGAACGTCCTCGACACGCTCGGGATCGATCTCGACCTCGAGAAGCGTGTCGCGTCTTATTCGTTCAGCGACCGGCAGATGCTGAGCATCGCGAAAGCGTTCACCGAGACGGTCCACACCGATCACCCGATCATACTGCTCGACGAGCCGACTGCCGGGCTTGAAGAAGATGGACGCGACCTTCTATTCGACCGTATCGACGACCTGCGCGATCAGGCCTCGTTCGTCTTCGTTTCACACGAACTCGACGAGGTTCTGGAGATCAGCGACCGTATCTACGTGCTCCGCGATGGCGAAGTCGTCAACCATCTTCCCCGGGAGGATGCCACTGAGGACAAACTCCAGCAGAGTATGGTCGGCAGAGAAGTCTCGGAAGAGTACTATCAGGTCTCAGACCAGCGCAGCGTCGAGGACAACGACATCTGCTTCTCGGTGTCGGACCTGAGCAAGGAGGACCACTTCGATTCGGTCTCGTTCGACATCCGTGCCGGTGAGATATTCGGCATCTGTGGCGTCATGGGGAGCGGGAAGAGCGCCCTCGGCCGTGTTTTGAGCGGGGTCGACACGCCGGACGAAGGCGAGATCTCCATCGGCGGTGAATCGGTCGAACCGGGTTCGGTCCACAGGATGGTCGAAGAGGGGATCGGGTACGTCCCCAAGGAACGCCAATCCGAGGGGACACTCCTCTACCAGCCCTTGCGCGTGAACGTCTCGCTCCCGAGTCTCGGAACCGACCTCATCGCGGACAACCTCCCGGGGCTCGGGTCGGTGCCCTGGCTCATCGACTTCGACAAGGAAGACGAGATGGCCGAGGAGGTCGTCGACCGATTGAACGTCAAGACGCCCGGCATCGAGTCCCCACTCATCCAGCTTAGCGGTGGGAATCAGCAGAAAGTCGTTCTCGGGAAGAACCTCCAACGGGAGGTGTCTGTCCTCGTACTGGACAACGTGACGCGCGGTATCGACGTCGGTGCGAAGGAGGAGGTCTACCAGATCCTCAGGCAGCTCTCCAAGGACGGCGTCGCGATGATATTCATCGCCGACGAGCTCCCCGAGCTGATCGGGATGAGTAACCGGATCGGCGTGATGCACGAGGGCGAACTCGTCGACGTAGTCGATGCACCACGCGGCGACAAACCATCCGAATCAGAAATAATCAAGAAAATGATCTAACAATGTCAGGAGAAACACGTGGAAACCTCGTATTCGATTGGCTCAGTGAGTATCGGAACAACCGCTCGGTTACGGACATCCTCGTGGATCTGGGACCGTTCTTGATGCTGTTGATACTGATGGGTATCTTCACCGCCACCTCGAACGTGTTTCTGACCTACGAGAACCTGGTCGGGAACGTGATGATGAACAGCATCATCCTGTTGTTCGTGGCGCTTGCCGGAACCTTTCCCATCCTGCAACAGAGTATCGATCTGTCCGTGGCGTCTATCGTCTCGCTGAGCGGCGTCATTACGGCGATGCTGATCAACGACTTCAATCTCGGGTTACTCGCACTCCTCCTCGGGGTACTTGCGGGGACGGGTGTCGGCCTGCTGAACGGCGTGGTGTTCGCGAAAGCAAAGATACCCTCGTTCCTCGTGACCCTCGGTTCGTTGTCCGTCTTCAGCGGCACGGCCCTCCTGATGACTGGCGGGTACTCGATCCCCTTCAACTCACCCGGGATCAGACAGATCGCGATCGGAAACACGATTCCACAGGTCCCGAACCTCGTCGTCTGGGGTATCATCTTCTACATACTCGTTTCGCTCCTCGCATGGAAGACCACCTTCGGGCGCTACACGTACGCACTGGGGGAAAACGAGCGGGTCGCGGACTTCTCGGGGTCAACGTCGATCGGTACAAGATCGGTGCGTTCGTGGTCTCCGGGACCCTCTGTGGGCTGGCCGGCGTTCTCTTGACTGCACGGATCTCCTCGGCGACGCCGGGCATGGGGGAGGGGCTCCTCCTCCAAAGCATCGCAGCCATCGTGATGGGTGGCACCGCACTGACCGGTGGCGTGGGCGGGCCCCACCGAACCATCCTCGGTGTCCTCGTTATCGGTGTGCTGACCAACGGGATGAACCTGCTGAGTATCCAGTCGTTCGTCCAAGAGATCATCCTCGGATTCGTCGTCATCTTCGCTGTCGCGATGTCGATGGATCGAGACAAGATTGACATCGTCAAGTGACCGGGGACGAACGACTCGTGCCTTCCTTAGATTTAATTGGCCGACGGTATACTAGCAACCACAGTGTACGTTCTCGATATGTGTCATGAGCACGGACGAACGACCCGGAGACGAGGAGTCACGCATGAGTGACAGCGAATCCACTGTCTTGGAGGCGGTCCAGCTGTTCGCCGACGCGGACTGGGTCGATCTGACCCACTCCCTCGAGGAAGGCATCCCGTCGGTCCCGAGCCACGCTCGGTATGGCCATACGCTCTACCAGTCCTACAACCGGGGGGATCCAGCGTGTCACTACCGGATCTCGATGGGGGAACACACTGGGACGCACATCGATGCACCCCTTCACTTCATCCCCGACGGAGCGGCGCATTACGACATCGCGTCGGTCCCGATAGCTCGCCTCGTCGGGCGGGCTGTGACCATCGACGTGACTGACGTGGGTCCCGGCGAGACGGTCTCCCGCGAGCGAATCGAAGCGTGGGAAGCGGAGCACGTACCCATCGAGCCGGGCGATCGAGTCCTCTTCCAGTTCGGCTGGGATCGGTATTGGTCTGCAGACGACGATGCGAACGAATTCCTCACAGAGTGGCCGGGACTCTCTGCAGACGCTGCCGGCTACCTCACGGACAGCGATGTGGCGCTCGTCGGCTGCGACACAGCCGCCATCGACGCCGCTGGAGCCGAGGAGTTCCCCGCACATTACGAATTACTCGGTAACGAGACGTACATCGTCGAGAACCTCACTAACCTCGAGAAATTGCCGCCGGAATCCCTCCTGTTTACGTTCCCCCTCAAGATCGAGGAGGGGTCAGGATCGCCCATCCGAGCTGTCGCCCTCGTCGACTGAGTGGCCACTGCTCACTCCCGCTCGTGCAGGTCCCGGACGCGGACGTTCTCGGGCACCCGTTCGAGCGCCGTCTCCGGCCAGTCGTCGTGGACCAGCGTAAAGGAGACGTCGGGATGCCTGTCGACCAGTCGCGCGACGCCGTCGGCGGCCATCTCACACGCGGCCCCGTCTGCTCGCTCGGGCGTCTCGGCGTTCAGCGGATAGGTCTCGGAGAGTTCCCGAGGATACGGGCCGAAGGGCGGCAGGACGCCCCACGTCTCGTCGTAGCGGTCGTTCGACCCGCCCTCGGTCAGCAGGACCTCGTCGCCGTCGAGTTCGAACCGATCGAGGCGTTCGTGGTGCCGTAGTACCTCGGGCCGACGGGCGCTCTCGTGTGAGGTGTAGAACATCGCGTGCTTCGAGGCGGGGTCCGACCGCTCGAGCTGCTCGGCGTGGTCCAGCAGGGTGCGGTAGCCGTCGACCATCGACGGATGCCCGCGGGCCCGCGAGTCGACTAGCTCCATGAGATTCCCGCTCCGGATGGCCTGCTTCACCGTGCGAATCTCGCCGTATGTGACGTGGAGGTTGTGTCGCGCGAGCAGGTCCTCGCGGGCGTCCTCGTCGAGCGAGTCGAGTTCGGCCGGCGTGTAGTCGGTACAGACCGGGCAGTGACACGGGAAGTACTCGAGGTCGTCGAGTTGCTGGGTCCCGCGGACCGTCAGGTAGCGGTCGTCGCGAGCGTAGAGCGCGTACGCGGCGGAATCAAAGAGGTCACAGCCCAGCGCGGCGGCCATCGCGAACATCATCGGGTGACCCGCGCCGAACAGGTGGACCGGCCCCACCTCGCCGAGGCCGCGCTTGCACGCCGCCACCACGTCCGCGAGGTCGGCGTAGCGGTACTCGTTCATCAGCGGGACGACCGCGCCCAGGGGGAAGACGTCGAGCCCGGTCTCCACGGCGTGGCGGCCGGCCGCCTCCCGGAGGTCCGGATACGTCGAGCCCTGGACGGGCGCGCTGACGAGCATCTCGTCGGTGTCGACGGTCGCGGCCCGCTCCAGCCGGTCCTGGGTGGTCGACAGCTCCGCCTCGGCCTGTTGGCGGTCGACGTCCGGCGGCGTCGGGATGTCGACGGGCGTCCCGATGTCGCTCCCGATGTCGCGCTGGAACGCCAGGATCTCCTCGGTCGTGACGGTGATTTCGCCGTACTCGGCGAGCTGGAACGACCCCGAATCGGTCATGATGGCCCCCGAGAAATCCAGCAGGTCGTGCAGCCCCTGTTCCAGGGCGGGCTCGCGGAGTTCGTCGGACTTGTGCAGGATGTAGCTGTTCGTGATGAGTATCTCGGCCCCGAACTCGGACGCCAGTGCCGCCGGGTCGATGGTCTGGACGTGCGGGTTCACGACCGGGAGGATGGTCGGCGTCTCCACGGTGACGCCGGCGCGTGGGACCTCGAGTTTCCCTAACCGGCCCGCGGCGTCGTACTGGCGGACCTCGAAGTTCGTCATTGTCCGTCGTGGGCGGGGCGCGCGCCTAAGGGTTGTGTTCCGGGCTAGCGGTCAGACCGACATTCAGCCGTACAGAATCTCGCCGATGTCGCCTCCTCCCGGACGGCTGCTCACGGGGTTCTCTGAACGAGAACCGACAATCCACACAGACCACTCACCGCTCGAACAGCGCGTAGTAGAGGATCCCGACCGCAGAGCGCCCGTCGCGCAATTTACCGTCCCGGACGCCCTCGACGAGCGAGTCGAACTCCGTCGTCTCGACGCGGATGGACTCGTTGAAGTCCAGGTCTTGCTGGGCGGTCGGCTCGCAGTCGCGGGCGACGAAGTAGTGGAACTCCGAGTCCGCGAAGCCGTTGGCCGGTTCGGCACTGTAGAGGTATTCGACCGACCCCGCTTCGTAGCCGGTCTCCTCGGCGAGCTCGCGGCCGACGGCTGCCGCCGGTTCGTCGTCGTGAGACTCCACGCTGCCGGCCGGGAGGCCGTAGTTGACTCGTTTGACCGCCTGGCGCCACTCCTCGATTACGACGACGTCGCCGTCGGGCGTGAACGGGAGGACGACCACGCTGTCGCCCTCGCGGAAGAAGTCGAAGTCCGTCTCGGTCCCGTCGGGCAGGCGTACAGCCTCGTGGACGACGTCGAACCCCGGACAGGTGTAGGCCGTCTCGGCGTCGAGCGTCTCCCACGCGAGGTAGTCGGTCATGGGCGACCCTGCGGCCCTCGCGGACTTACCCGTGGCGATTCCGGCGACCCCGGGTCAGAGTTTATCGGCACTGCGAGCCTGCTCGGAGCGGCGATTCGCCTGTTCGAGCCGTCGCTCCGTCGCGTTCCCCAGCCCGTTCGGGAGGTCCCCGCGGGCTTCCGACAGCCGTTCCGCGACGCGCTGGAGGCGGTCGACGACCGTCCCGAGACTCTCGTCGGCCCGGCCGCGATCGCCGTTCTCGGCACGCTCGGCCGCGCGTCGGGCTGCCTCGGCGACGGCACCGAGCGCCTGCGCGAGGCCCCGGACGGCGTTCGACCGCCCGCCGCCGGTCTGTCCCTGCTCCCCGCCGGAGGACCCGCTATCGTCGTCGCCGTCGCTGTCGGCCACTGCGGCGATCCCGGCCCGGGTCTCGTCGCTGATGTCGGCCAGGAACCGCGCCAGCGACGCCTTGCCGGTGTTCGGCTCGTCGATGCGGACGCCATCGTCGGATTCGGGGTCGGGATTCACCCGGAACGCCCCGATCTCGTCGTCGCTGTCCCGGACCTCCGTCGTGTACGCGCCGCCGCGGTGGACGTAGACGGCGTCCGGGCCAGCGAGCGGTGCGTCGTACAGCCGGCCGGCGAAGTCGTCCTCGACGGCGAGGTCGGTGAGGTCGCTGTCGGCGCCCTCGCTGTCGACTTCGAGTTTCGTCGCCGACTCGCGGGCGACGAGCGGGATCTCGCCCTCGACGCCCGCGGCCGTCACCGGGCGCGCCGCGTTGCCGCCCCCGTCTTCGACGGCGATCGTCTCGCTGTGTGGCGCCTGTCCCGCGCCGTTGACCGTGAGCCGGTGCTCGCCGACCGGAATGCCCTGCAGCGCAGCGACGCCACCGAACGTCGGCGCGGCTTCGGGCTCGCTCTCGAGCAAGACGAGCGCCTCGACGTGCGAGGACTGGGTGGTCAGTCCCTCGCCGTCGGGCGCGTCATCGGTGACGACCGCTTCGGTGACGTTCGCGACAACCGTGTTGACCGACGACGGCGCGCCGATGGCGTCGTAGCGCTCGGCCAGCGCCGCCCGGTGGGCCGGCTCTGAGATATCCGCCGCGGGGTTCGAATAGCGGGGCTGGCCCCAGGGTGCGCCCGTGGTCGTGATGTGCCCGGCGATGGCGTCCTCGGCGAACTGCGGGACTGCGAACTCGAAGCTCAACTGCGGCCCCGTGAAGTCGGTGATGTGTTCGATCTCGCTGGTCGGCACCAGCGAGTACCCCACCTCGGCGTCGCCCTCCCGCTCTTCGTGGTCGAACACCAGCCCCGTCGCGCGCTCCGGCAGCGTCGTCGGGGGCGAGGAGAGCGCGTCGAACGATCGAATCGTCAGATCCTGACTGACGAGGTCCGACTGCTCGACCGACGGCAGGCGGTCGTCCTCGTAGATAGGTGCGCCGTCCAGTTCGGGCATCACGTACGGCAGCACCCGTCCCTCGTCCCGCGGGAGGCCGTAGGCCAGCGGAATCGACGCGATGTCCTCGAGCGTCTCGATGGGGCGGTTCGTGATGTCGGCGAAGGAATCCCCCGTCGGCAACCGCTGGAATCGGTCGGGAATGTCGTTCAGCGAGAGCGCACTCGAGTGCGAGCCCAGTTCCGAGAGGATGCGCGGGACGCTCTCGGGGTCGGGGTCCAGGAACTCGTTGTTCGGCACGTTCCGGGAGTGTGAGCTGGCGACGTAGAGCTGTGGCGCCCCGGAGTCGGTGTCGATGAAGACGTGCAACACCTCCCAGTCGTGCCAGTGGAAGTTCGTGGTGAACTGGTCGAACGCGGCGTACATCCAGAACTGGACCGCCGCGAGCGGCGACTCCTCGTACTGGACGACGTTGTAGAAGACCGTCGGGTTCGGCGGCTGCTCGCCCGTGAACTGCTCGTGGTAGCCGTCGAAGGCGTCGAACCCGGTGACGACGCTCTCGCCGTCCTGCTCGCTGGTGTACGGGCGCGGGTCCGTCGGGAACCACGGTTCGTGTTCGTCGAAGTACAGTCTGGGGGCGAACTGCGCGGCGAGCTCACGGGCCTGGTCGTCCTCCACCTCCGTCGCCTCGCTGTCGCTCTCGCCCTGGAGTGCGCTACACCCCGCGACCGAGGTCGCACCGGCGCTGGCGAGTGCCCCGAGGACCGTCCGCCGGGTCAGTGACTCGCGGCCCGTCATCGGTCTGTGACCGGCCAGCGATCGGGAGGCTGGCTCTCGACTGCGCTGTCTGCGTTGCTGCGGGGACCGACCATACGGGCCCCAACGATTGGCGCGGCAAAGTTCTTCTGGCAGGAGACGCCGACTGTGGCTACTTCTGCTGTGTCTCTGTCGTGAATCCGAACGCTGCCACCCATGTTCGGACCTCGACGAACTCGACGTGTCGCCGGACGAGATACCAGGGCGTGACGAGGATCGTCCCCAGAAAATTGGCATAGGCGTCCCCCAGCGAGAAGTACCGGTTCGGAATCAGCGACTGGCCGAACTCGATGCCGACACCGTAGAGGAACGCGAGACCGATGACGAGTGACGCGTCCCGTACTATCGGCAACTGCCAATCTACGATGGCATACAGGATCGCTCCGGCTAACACGCCGTACGCCAGGAAGTGACGCCACTTGTCGAGCGGAATGAGTTCGAACCGAAGCGTATCGATCGCCGTACTTGGCGGGGCGGCGAGAATCGACGTGTAGAAGATGAACCCCGCGATACCGACGACGAAACTCCAGCGGAGCCAGCGCGGTAACAGTGGTACTCGAATCGTCATGCTCGGTGGATGGCCGGTAGTTTACAGAACGGGTATGTATAGTCTGTGGCTCGAGCTCACGACTCCTGAACTCGGTTGCTCTCACTCTCAGTAGGAGGTGAACCCGTCGGTATCGAGGTAGTTGTGGGCGACCGTGATGGCGTGGTCGGCGTGGAGCGCTCGCGGGCCCAGCGAGACGCGTTCGTCGGCGTGGTCTGCGAGCAGGTCGGCCTCGCTCGACGCGAAGTCGTGGTGGTCAGAGAGGACGAATACCGGGTCCGTCGGTGGGTCGACGTCGACGACTGGGTCGCCGTCTTCGTGGAGCTGGACGACCGTCCCGCGGGCGGCGACGTCCTCGATGGTCCCTCTAAACCCACGGCGGGTGAGCGAGACGCCGGGCGACGTCTCGACCGGGATGTGGCCGATGGCCTCCTCGCGCTCTTCTACGGCCTTCCGGACGAGGGCGGCCGTCGAGCGCTCGTCGGGGTTGAGTCGCCGGAGGTCGCGCCCGTCGAAGGTGACGGTGTACTCGTCGCCCAGGACGAGGTGGGCACGGACGTCTTTCCGGATGTCGTGGCTCAGGAAGAACGCGCTGTTGACACAGCGACAGAGGACGTCCAGACGGCCGGCCGCTCCGGCGAGGTCGTCGAGCGAGAAGTCGGGGGTGGTCGGGGCGTCGTGACCGACGACGACGAACTGGCGCATACTCGCTGCAACAGGGTCGCGTACTTACGTGCGTCGACAGGCGTCGCTGAGGGCGCTGTGAGTCGGAAACTGGGCCGGCGCGATTCGGACTGTTCGCTGTTTTGGGGGTGCTGTGGGTGGCAATTCGTCGGAATTCTGGGTTGGGTGTTACTGGTCATCTGTGGGGGTGAACTCGAGTTGAGTGACGAGCTGGCGACGGCGATCTTCCATGCGCTCGCGTTGGCGGCGCCGTCGCTCCCCGGGCGATGCCTTGGCGTAGTGTTCTTCGGTGGTCTTGCGGGTCGCGTTGATGCGTTCGGCGACGTCGCGATCTACTGGGACGGCTACGAGCGCACGTTCGCGGTTGTCGGTCGCGACGGCGACCACGAGACGCTCGCGCTCGCCGACACGCCCCTCGGCACGCCCGGGCAGTACTGCACACACGTCGCTCGAGAGCGCGGCTGGGACGTGGGCGAGCACATCGGCGGGTCGCCCGTGGACGCTCGCGCGCGAGTCACTCCGCGGTCCGAAACGGACCGCCGAATTCGAACCGAGCTCGGACGGTGGCTTCGTGCGCCTCGAGTCTGTCTGGATGGGCTGTGCTTGGCGGGAGACCGGCCGGGAAGTGGTCGAAACGGGGCGTCAGGTCTAACCGGTCCGTCGCTTTTGTACGACGACAGCAGAGTCTCGAGTGGGCCATCGGCCACCCACGAGCTGCAATTCACTTCCATAATCTCCATCTATGGCCGGCGGCCGTCTTCCCACTCCACTCATACGTCGACCTCCGCCACACCGAACACTCCAGCGCTCGCAGCTGCCAGCCTTCTTGCCGACGACCTGCGCGTCGTAGTCTGGTGAGTCAAGAAAGATGACGGCTAGCACTCGTTCGCTCACCCGACTGTACAGTAGTCGACCGTGAGTTTCGCTCCACTGCCATCTCAGGGCCGTCGACCCACCCTGTGAAGGGGCTGGGGCGCTCGTGGGCGAAAATAGCAGGTACCTTTCGGTCTGGCTCGTTTCTGACGGACTCCCATTTGAGATGCACCATTATATTTTCCCAAAAACGCGAAACCGTGCCGATACCGGGCCGCTCTATCACTCGAATCTCGCGTCTCCGCGAACGAATCAGTCCGTCTGCAGTCTTGAAGGTGCGTACTTTCAGTGAAACGAGCAGTGTAGCGAAGGACTCAGAATACTGCCTGCAAAACGCTACAAATTGATTTTGTGTCTTAGGTGATTATTTAATCACGCCGCAACTACATCCGTCCAAGATCAATGAGTCCGCTCCAAACACTTTACCCGTTCATCTTGATTCTGTTGAATATCGTAACGGGATGGTTCCTCTACAACCCAGTTGGATCCAACCTCGCAGTAATATGCTTGTGTGCGGGTCTACTTGTCGGCTTGACTACGCTTGGCCGAACAGCTGGCCAGTGTGCAGCTAAATATTTGAGACGCACACCTACTACGTAGTATATTCGCTCAGCTACCACTGACACGAAGCGAATCCGCAGTAACGACTTCATAGACGAGCCACAATCCGGTCAGTACAGACCACTGAATGACTTACGACCGTAGCGCAGAAGCGCAACCACGAAGACGAGTAACAGCGGCATCAGTGGTGCTGCGACTTCAAACGACGCCAGAAGCAGCACCACTGCGGACATGACAGCGAACTCGAGCGCCACCAAGACGCTGACGACGTCAGCGGGAGGAGGCCTCGCTCGAATCTGGCACTGCCAACGGTTTCAATTCTCGGCGTAGATACTCTGCTGCTCGTATTCCTGTCGAGACAGAGTGTCGGCCCCCATACATAATGGTCGCAAAGAGAGACGTTCGATATGTCCCTGCTTCAGCACCGAGCGATCACTCCGCCGCCCTGCATTCGCTGTCGTCCTCCTGATCACGACGGCTTTGTTCGGTGAACTGCTGCTGACCACCGTGATATATAGACACATAAACCGAGTGGCTACTCCCCTACTCTCGGTCTGAAACCGAGCGTAACGACTTGTCCAAGAAGTGGCGATTCGGTCCACAGAGATGAGCCACGTCCCGGTCTGCTCGTTGCATCACTCGATACCTGTCAAGAACGGCGTGCGAGGTACAGGAGGGTGAATGCAGTACTCAAACTGATCTCGATTCACTGGGCATGTGACAGAACCGAGGAAAGTTGGGGGAGTACGTCGAACGTCCGAGGCTCTGTTGATCTTGGTCAGTTTCCCTGAATTGCATCGATGACGACTGTTCCTGCCACGATCGGGTCGATCGGCACCGAACTGCTATCGCTAATCGTGATCTCGTACTGATCAAACACGGCGAAACCGCTCTCGATGGTTCCAACAGCAGTGCCTTCTGCATCAGTTATCTCGAATGTATGTCCGATCCACTGGCCCACTGGCAGGATTTTTCGACCCATAGTGAAGAGTGCGCCACGTGAGCTGATCTCGGCGAGAACCGACTCGTCCTCAGCGTCGCGGATTCGCCAGGTGTCTTGGAAGAGCGAAAAGTCGTTGTCCAAACAACGAGCTCTTCCCCAGTTTGGCTATCTGTGAGCAGATAGTCGCCGGCGATATCCCACTTCCCGCTGGCTTCGACAGTAAATAACTCCGTTCCGTCAGTGTCGAGGAAGGGGAAGGTATCGTTCCCCTCGTACATCTGGTGAGTGCAGCGGAAGATCGTGTCACCAGTGATGTCCCTGGCTTCATACTCCGGTTGGAAGTTCTTGTCCGTACCCGTCTGTTCGACGGTATACCGACTGCCAGAGAGCTCAAGCGCAGTGATCGCGTATTGTTGCGGTTCTCCCATCATCCGAGGTGTTTTGCTGGTGACGTACTTAAATGAGGGACAACAGTTTCAATGTGTGCAATAGACCGGTATGGAGAACTGAATGCACTACTCCGGAAACTCTCTGGAGCGAGGGTGCGCTTCATATCGTGGTTCTCACCGACCACCAGATGTCTACTGATCCGTGACCGATTCGCGCTGTGTATTCAGCGCGCCCGATGGAACGTGATCGGAACTGGTACAGATCTCGCGGCCAGGCACTGTCTAGTTGAGCGAGTTTGAGAAGCGGGGGGCCGTAGCGAGACGTGCCTATACAACTCGCAGATCTCCTCAGAGAGACGCTAGATGAGGATAGCCAAGATGTTTGGAAGAACGAGCGCACGCCGACACCCGTTCGGTGGTCTGGGGTGCGTCTCCACGCGGCGGGGCTGTCGATCAGGGAGACGGTGTCGATCGCTCTTACGGTGCGGTCTGGAACTGGGTGCATACACTGTCTGAGGCCCAGAGAAATCCGCCGACTGCGGAGCCGTCGCGGTCGACGAGACATTAATAGAGATTGACGGCGAGAAAAAGTGGCTGTACGCGGCGGTCGACACAGAGTCAAAATTACTGCTCGAAGTCGACGTGTTCAGCCCCCCAGAACTGATCCCGCGGCGTTCACGAGAACGCAGTTCTCGTGCAGCCCATCAGAAATCGTAGATTTCTGAAGACGGCGTTCCTGCATCGGCTCACCGAGAAGCACGATGTCTCCGAGACAGACTTTCTCGTCGATGCTGAAGGGTATCTGACTGCCATCGCTCGCCACGATTTAACCGGTCGGCTCTACTATCGAATCCGGAACCACACCGAAAAATGGTGCCAGACTGTGACCATGCGAATCGACCGCTCTCACTCCGTCTGTTGGGGCTGTCAATCCAGCGCAAAACGGTGAGCACGACGCTTCAGACAGCACTACAACCACGAACGACCGAACCAAGCGCTCGATGGACAAACGCCAGCTGAGGAGGGTCAGAACAGACTGTGCCTGCGCCAGCATATACGACGTCAGTTGATACACATCGTCGTTATCCACTTTCCCGGTCTTCCATTTCGCATCGCCAACGATCCGCGTGTCACGGTCGACCAAAAGCAGATCGACAACGACCGCTCGAAAAACAGGAGAAGCGGGTCGAAGCGTTCGATTGCGGTTTGGAACTTGGGTCGATACCGTGTCGACGAACAGGTGCTACCACGGAAATTGTATCCTGATATGCTACCTCGCGTTCCTGGCAGTGAGCAAGAGCACAGGTGCGGAGACGTAGTCCTGTTCTGACCGATGGCCGCGCTCACCCACCTGTGCCGTTCACCACCGTGGCGTTTGATCCGTCGAGGCCGATACTGACGCTCTCAGCCTGTTCGGACGTATTCTGGACTTCGACTATCTCAGTGTTCGACTCATCAATCTGTATCTTGACCCACGAGTGGACGACAGTCTCCGCGTCGAGATCGACAGTCAGCATGACCGAACTCGCGTTCCCGTCGGAGCGCTGGAGTTTGATATCGACGTGACCATCGGCGGTTGCCTCCGTGACAGTCGCCTCCAGCGCCGTGGCATCCAAATGTGCCCGAACGTTGTAGCTCGTCTGTTTGTCGGCCACGACGAGGCGCTCGATCAGTTCTCGATCGGCCTGATCCAGTACGCCAATCTTGTCGGTGTAGTTCAGACTCACCTCGTCGATGTCCGGACGGACAGTCCGCACATCAACCGTCTCGTTGGTGAGGTTGACTGTTCCTCGAACCGACGGAAGACAATCGTCAGTGGGACGAACGTGGATGCCAGCGATGTCCAGCGGTTCGTCACGTGCCGTGGACTCGTAGTACTGATTTACCCGTACCTCGAGATGGCTGTACTCATTTAGACCTGCACGGTTGCTCGTTGCTTCGACGACGAGTTCGGCTAACCGCTGCCGTCCGATCTCGTCAATCGGCGCACTATCATGGTGTGAGACCAGTGTGACGGTCACGTCTCCGACCTGGTGGCTGGTACTGTTGCGGTCTGGACTGTTGAGGCGGAGGGCACCACTACACGTGCGCTGGGCTGGCCGTAAGGTGTATCTGCTGTCGCCAGTCTGCGTCGGCGTTTCGTTGAATTGCTGCTGATGGTCCGCGTCCAGCTTGGTGGCGTTCGTCTCGTTGCCGGGGTCGTCTGTCGGTCCGGGAGACAGACTGGCCCCTGCGATAACAGCGGCGCCACTGGCGACGAGCAATACAGTCGAGATGCCGAGGGCGTATATCGCGAGTCTGTAGTCACGTTGCATTTCTCTCACTCCAGTCGCGTCGATTACGTCGTATCATTGGCACTCTGACAACAGCCGGGCGGGGACCGACAGGGCGGCTACGGACACCGTGGAACCGGTCCCGTAGTCGATTCGGTCTGTCGTCGCCGACTGCTGTGCTCATAGTTTGGAAGAAAGTCCTTGTAAATCACCATTGGAAACGGCGATGAAACACGACTGAAACGCGTTTCACAGGTGTTTCACGCCCTGAAACCATCAGATTCATACTGCCGATGTTTCGAAAAGGAACCATGTCCCCAGTCCCCCCCTCCAGACTGGCACTGGTCCTCTCGCTGATCGTCCTGGGCAGTAGTCTCGCGGTCTTTGGCAGTGTCACTGGCATCGTCCCTAACGAAACCCACGAGTTCAACATTAAGGACGGTGCCCTCGTCGCCACGACCGGCGGCGGGCAACAGCACGTACTGGTCGAAGACATTCGGACGGTCTCCCGAATCGAGATCAACCACGTCGACGGTCATCACGTCGTCCGAACGAACGGTCGTGAACCGCCAGCAGTGGATATACGAACACGTATGCAGGTACAGCAAGTTATCACGGCTGCTGAGACCGTCGACGGCGACATTCCAACACCCGAGAGCGCAGTGTACACTGTTCGTCGGATTCCGGCACGGCTCTCAAGCGACCGTGCTGCAGTCATCGGGGCCACACCGAACGCATCGTTGCGGACTGAGATCGCCCCCAATGCATCCGCATTCACTGTCCAACAACATGATGACTCCATCGTCTTCGAGCGACGTGAATCGCAGTGGAGCGATGACCGCATACTCGTCGTTGTGACACCGAACGAGTCCGGAGCACAGTACAGTGCCGTGGTCGATCTCCGTACTGAGACCATTGAATCGCTCGTTCGACTCAACTGGGGTGGCCAATGAACAGGGACTGTTCGCTCCGCTGCAAGATCGATGGCCATGACTCCACATGGCATCCGCTTTCGGTCGCTGTCGGCCACACCGCTACCTCGAAGTGTACGAGGCGCTGGTCGTTTCCCATCCGGTTCGGAGAACACCAATGACACAGATACGCCCACTCTCGCGCTCTGAGCTACTGGCTACGGGAGTTCTCGTCATATCCACAGCGATTCTCGTCGCACAGTTCCTGATCGCGACACCGCCCGTTGTCGTGGTCGGAGACGAGCGAATGCGAGCTGGGA
This sequence comes from Haloarcula regularis, assembly GCF_029338315.1. Taxonomy (GTDB): domain Archaea; phylum Halobacteriota; class Halobacteria; order Halobacteriales; family Haloarculaceae; genus Haloarcula; species Haloarcula regularis. The sequence goes on along the minus strand of NZ_CP119794.1, from coordinate 1,766,466 downwards.
CTCTCGGGTGGCAGTTCGGGCTCTCTAATGTGATCGTCATCGCTGTTGCAGCGTGTGCCGCCGGAACGAGCGTGACAGCGCTCTTCAACAATACTGATTCGACGTCGACGACCACGGCAGACACCGAGCGCCCGGGCCCATCTACGCAGCAGTCCACCCAAACCAGCAACGAGCTACTGCAGGCCCGTCGGCAGGAGTGGGAGACCATTTCAGAACAGCTTGCGAGCAATGAGGAACTGGTGTACAAAACAGTCCTTGACGCTGACGGCGTCCTGCCACAGAGTGAGATCGTTGACCGGACGGACCTTTCGAAAGCGACCGTCAGCCGTACGCTCGACAGCCTGGAGGCCAAAGACTTCGTTGAGCGCAAGCGGCGTGGAATGGGGAACACGGTATTGCTCACGTAGGCCGTCTGCCGCCGGTCACGTTTTATTGGATCATGGACGGTCCACACCATCGCCTCATTCATTTAGGCTGCTTCCAACAAGCGTCTTCCACAACGCCGGTACCCTCGAAAGGCAGACGTACGTGGACTGGCACGAGGCAGCTTCGGCGGGTGGGATAGCTTCGCCGCCATCGAACCGCACCTCAACGCGCCGACCGAGGACGTTATCGACGACGCGTTCGCCGAAGTCGGGCTGTAGCGCATCTGGTTCTTCGTGCTATCGACGAAAATCGGAAACGGGCATTGTTGAACTCCTCGTTCCCAGACAGTTTGTTGAGGTCGTGCTGAATACAGCGCGTGAATCGGTCACGGATGTTTTCCGAAACGATAGCATAGCGAATCGCTCAATGGCGCAAATTCACTTACTGACTGTCAACACAGATACTCTCTACGGAGCAGAGTTCGATGGCGCCGCCTAGATCAAGAAAACGTACAACAGGCTCAAAACTGTTAGTACGGCACCAATAGAGACAATCGTCTTTGAATCCGCATTCCCCTCGTCAACCGGGAGAATGATGCTGAACCCACCGAACGCGATTAATAATCCCCCTATTAAAACCAGAATTAGTCCAGCCGCTCCTGTGACGGTAAAACTCGTCGCGATCTGAATTGAGCTAATAATGACCGCAAGAAGAGTAGCAAAGAATCCGAGGAACTGAAGCGTCTGCGCCTGGAGATCGCGGAGCCTCGATTCGGAATCGTCCCTTACAGATTCCAGCCGTTCAATAGCTTGGTCAAGCTCATCGTCAAGCTCGGTCTGTGTCTCTCTGATCTCTTTTTGTTCATCTCGGAGTTCTTCTGCGTACTTTTCAAGGAAGACCCGGAACTCGTGTTTCCGATACTCACCGATTCGAAGTGCGTATTTATCCTGTGAGACATCCTCGTCATTAATCGCCTCTCGAATTTTATTGATACCATCATCGTACTGGCCCCGCATTGCCAGGATACGACCGTATGTAGCCTTAAATTTCGGATAGTTTGACTGGTCTATCGCACGTTGGATGTTCCGCTCTGCCTCATCGAGCAGATCGGTCCGACGGTCATCCAGCAGTTCTGCCTTATCCTCTTCTAATGGATAGAGTATGGCTGTCGCGAGACTGTTCGTTACCCCCGGATGAGCCGTGCCGACCCTCTGGACTGCCTCACGGGCGTAATCAATTGCTTTCTGATGGCTATCTGGTGTATTTCTCCGTTTTTCGTAGAGAGCCTGCAGGTGTGGAAACATTGGATGAGGTTCAAATGACTCATGTCTCCTGAGAAGATTATTGAGAATATCGTAATTCTCGTGATGCCGGTGGTAGGTAAAATAGGCAAAGAGCGCTGCAAACTTGATCTCATCCTGTGAGTGATCTGTTTCAGAAAGTTCGGTATCGATTACTTCCTCGACATCATCAATCCGCTCCGGTGCGCTCCGGACTAATTCTGTCAACTGCAACTCCCAGTTACGGTCAGTCTCTCTGGGAAGGCTAGCAAAGAACTCAATCAGGTCGCCAGTTCCCGAACCTCGACTGAGTGCATCGATTCGTTCGCGATTCTCCTCACTGAGAGACATACTTATTACCCATCAAATTCCACATGAACAACACCGATATCATCGGAGGGTTTGAGGCGAGGGTATGCCCGGCATTCAGGGTCTGCCTGTTCGAATGCCCGAAGCGTCTTGATTGCCCGGTCAAGTCCGTTATGCGAGATGTATTGAACCAGTCCCTCCCAGTCAACAAAGACATCATATGTGGGGACAAGCAGTTCAAAACCATCAGTGAAGGCAATTAGCTGTTCAACCTTCTCCTTTGGGATTTCGTCAGTTTGAGCATACTGTACTGCTTCGGGAGTTTGTCCAAGTGTCCAATAGCCGTCCTGCTCGTTCATCATCCGACGATGCTTGATCAGCATGTCATCGACACGCTCACGGACCTCATTGTAAGAGACCGGCTCTGTAGATTCAGCACGGATTGCTTCGATTCGATCAACGACTCGGTTGTCCAAATCCCGTGGTCCTTTACCGAGAACTGGGATCGTACCGTCCGCAGTCTCAAGGACGACGCTGCAATCACCAAGGATGAAATACTCCAGGGTCTCTCCCTGCCATCTAACGATGGCTCCAGCTCCCGATGGTTTCTCGTGTTTCTCAAGCTTCTCTGCTCCGGTAAGCTCCTCAAATCGTTCCGAAACTGCCACGATACTCGCCTCAACTATTTCAGTCAGGGATTTGCCATCTCTAATACGTTGTTGGATCTCTCTGGATAATGTCTCCACGTACCAGCGTCCATCTGATTCAGCATCCGTGTACGTGGCGTCGGTGAGTCCGGTTGCCCCATCAAGCACGATAGCAGCTCCGGTATCAGTCCAGACATGATCTTCGTTCGGAGGAGGACCTGAGACGGTTCGTTGTTCGATATTCATCATATTCCAATTTTCGCACCTCCCCTGAAATAGCTTGCTTGAACGCTGAATGGAAGCCAGAGCTGAATTTATACTATCGGGAGTGAGCAGCTTCGGCACGTTCTCAGGCTGACACTTCTGGATCTCAAATTATAACTATACTGAGTATTTGTTTTGCTTGAACATCGATGGGATGAAATAGACATTCCTCCCGAACGCACCCCCTGTATCTCCCACGACGGTACTGTCAGTCTCTTAGGGATTCAATAGCGTAGGCGACCAGGCGTGGAGACGTTGTACGCGCTCACTCCGAATTATCAACCAACACCCGCTCGGCAGCGACCCGCTGAATCGCCTCACATTCGTGCAGTTCGTGGATATCGTCGTCATAGATTCGGACCACGTAGGCCCGTTCGTCGAACCGTTCGGCAGTCAGATGCACGCCAGCTGGCGTGCCGTCGTCGTCGACCAGCCCGTCACGCTCGAGGTCACGCTTCGGAATCGTCACAACTCCGGAGCCATCGTGATTCTGTAATTTCTGTATCGTTCCCCACCGCGCCCATGGCGTGGATCTTACACGTTGCTACGGGGCACACAGTGTGTACACCTCGTCTTTCTCAGCGCTGACGATTTTACGACGTGGACGGAGCACCTCACGGGCTGTACCCCTACCCATGCCCGATACCAGGGCCGGCGGCGACGAACCGCCGGACAGCGGGGGCGACTCCTCGCGTCGGCCATGGCGCACCGACTGGCGAAACATCGAGGACGTGCATGACGAGCACCCGTGGAGGATGCCGTCGTTGCCCGATCGAACGCGGTGGCACTCCGCCGAGACGTGCACGCTGCAGTTGTCGCACTGCGGACTCATGGCCGACACCTCCCGTCGTCGAGCGGTGGGCAGCGCTGGAGCGGTTCCCCGATGAACTCACCGCAGTAGTCACAGATGCGCCGCTCAGATTCGACTGAACGACTCCTTTCGGGAACCCCCTAAACCGGCGGCTAACTGTCAGAGAACCCTGGAAAATGGGTTTATATGGTATGGGCCGGCGCGAATTCGAATCGCGGTTACGGCCACCCGAAGGCCGAAGGATACCAGGCTACCCCACCGGCCCGTGCGATAGCAACTAGTCCGACGAGTGCTGCGGGTTTAATCGTTGCGAAACGCGAGGCCGTTCTCGGGTCCGATCGATTCAGCCCCCTGGCTCTTCAGGACGCGTGCATCACTTCTCACACCGTCTCGAATCGCGTACGTTCGGACTCTTTCGAGCGGCTCTCTGGGCTGAGGTGGGGGTCGCGTCTCCACCTTCGAGACTCGTCGCGCACGAACAGTACGAACGACAAGGTGGTTCACTACCAAACACCTATATTTGCGAGCGGTTGGATTATCAACCACCGATGCCCTCCACGCTCGAGGCGCCAGTGAGCGTCCAGATGCGGTCCGAATCCCGACGCGATGCAGTGTACCGAACTCTCACGCTCCTTGCGCGTGACTGATGACGGGTCTTGCATCACCACCTGGGGTTGCGACCGTCCTCCTCGTTGGCAGCCCCGAGTGGCTCGCCGAACTCGCTGGACGAATCGAATCAAGCACGGATGCGACGGTCCGAACGGCCGAGACCGCGGAGGAGGCCATCGGGGCGACCGACACTGGCCATGTGGGCTGTGTCGTCACGGCGTATGCGCTCGACGGCGCGACCGGCGTTGACCTCGTCGACCGCATCCGTACCGACGAGTCGACGGTGCCGGTACTCCTCGCGACCGCGAACGGCGACGAAGCCATCGCGAGCGAGGCGATCGGGGCCGGCGTCACAGACTACCTCGTGGTCGACGACCCGGTCGACCAGGCGGTCGAGACGATCCTGGACCGCGTGGAAACCGCGCTCCGTTCGACGCGACAGGCGACGACCCAGCGCGACCGAGCCCGGCAGTTCGACGCCGTGTTCCACGATTCGCAGGCGGCGACGTGGGTGCTCGACCCGGACGGGACGCTCGTGCGGGCGAACGAGCGGGCCTTCGAGATGGTCGACGTCGACGTCGAAGCCGTTCTTGGTGAGTCGTTCTGGTCGCTGCCGTGGTGGTCCCACACCGAGGCGACGCGGAACGACATCCGCCAGCTCGTCACGGCCGCCCGCGACGGGACCTCAGGCAACGCGATCATCTCCGCCCCGTCGAGCAGCGAGTTCGAGCGCGTCATCGACCTCTCCGTACGTCCCGTGGAGAACGCACAGGGCGACCTCGTCTCCATCGTCATCAGGGGCGTCGACATCACCGAGCGGGTCTCGCTGGAGCGCGACCTCCGCCAGTCCGAGGAACTCCACCGGGTAACGCTCAACAACATGACCGACACAGTCCTCATCACCGACGAGGACGGCGAATACACCTACGTTTGCCCGAACGTCCACTTTATCTTCGGGTACACGGCCGACGAGATCCGCGAGAAGGAGACAATCGGCGATCTCCTCGGGGAGGACCTCTTCGACCGCGAGGAACTCGCCGAGACGGGGAGCCTGAAGAACATCGAATGCACGGCGACGGACAAGGCCGGCCGGGAACACACGCTCCTGGTCAACGTCAGAGAGGTCGACATCCAGGGCGGGAAGCTCCTCTACAGCTGCCGTGACATCACGAAGCGGAAACAGCGCGAGGAGGCCTTGGCGACGCTTCAGGAGCTGGCCCGGGGGTTCCTGTACGCGGGCACGCACGACGAGATCGCCCAGCACATCGTCGACGACGCGCCGAGCGTCCTCGACCTCGACGCGACGGCGGTCTACCTGTTCGACGCCGACGCCAACGAACTCCGGCCCGTCACCCGCTCACCGGCGATGCGGAACCTCCACGGGCCGCTCCCGCGGTTGCACGTCGACGGCGACACGCTCCCGGGCTACGGGTTCATCGAGGGGACCACGCTGTTCTTCGACGACGTCCACCAGGCCGACCGACTCGACAACCGCGCCACGGACCTCCGCAGTGCGGGCTACGTCCCGCTGGGCGACCACGGCGTCTTCGTCGCCGGGTCGGCCGACGTCGGCGCGTTCGACGACGTAACCCGGGAGCTCGCCGACCTGCTGGCGGCGACCGCCGAGGCCGCGCTCGACCGCGTCTCGCGCGAGTCACAGCTCCGGGAACAGGACCGACAGCTCCAGCAGCAAAACGAACAGCTCACGACGCTGAACCGCATCAACGAGACGATCCGTGCCATCGACAGGGCCATCGTCCAGGCGGACTCTCGCGACGAGATCGACCACGCGGTCAGCGACCTGCTGGCCAGCGACGAGCGGTTCAGCTTCGTCTGGGTCGGCAGCGTCGACTCGACGACGGAGACGCTCGAACCGCGTGCGTGGGCGGGCGACGAGCAGGGGTATCTCGAGAGCCAGGCGTTCGACGTCGACGCCGACGGCACCGAACCGGCCGGCCGGACCGCGGCGACCGGCGAAGTGACGATGGTGTCGAACGTCGCGACCGATCTCCGGGACGACGCGTGGCGCGCTGACGCCCTCACCCGCGATTTCATGTCGGTGCTGAGCATCCCGCTTGAGTACAACGACCTCACGCACGGCGTCCTGACGGTCTACGCCGACGTCCGCGACGCGTTCGACGAGACTGCCCGTGCCGTCCTGGCCGAACTGGGCGAGACCATCGCCTCCGCCCTCAGCGCCATCGAGCGCAAGAACGCGCTGCTCACGACGTCGGCGACACGCATCGCCTTCGACGTCGACGACGAGACGTTCGTCCTCTCACGGCTGGCGCGGGCGACCGGCACCACCCTCTCCTACCAGGGCGGCGTCCAGCAGACCACCGACGGGAGGTACGTGTTCGTCACCGTCGAGGAGGGTGACATAGACACTGTGGTAGCCGCTGCGACGGAGTTAGCCGACGTCGACGACGTCCGACGCATCAGCGACGGGGGCAACGGTGGCGTCCTCCGTCTGGGGCTCGCGCGGCCGTTCCTCGCACTGGAACTGGCCGATCACGGGGCCGTCGTCCGGGAGGCGACCGCCGACTCGACCTCGGCGACGCTCACCGTCGACGTCCCGGACAGCATCGACGTCAGGACCGTCACGCGGTTGCTGGACGAGGCCTTCGCCGAGATCGCCCTCAAGAGCAAGCAGACGCTCGACCAGGCAGCCGAACACGACGTCTACGAGCGCTTCCTCTCGGCGCTCACCGACCGCCACTCGAGGTCGTACAGACGGCCTACTACAGCGGGTTCTTCGAGTCGCCACGCGAGAGCACCGGAGAGGACGTCGCGGCGATACTCGACATCTCCCCGCCCGCCTTCTACCAGCACGTCCGGACGGTGCAGCGAAAGCTGTTCAGGACCCTCTTCGAGGAGCGGAACGTCTCGGTCCCCACGCGCCACGGGGTTCAATAGTAAACACCCCACCTCGAAGCGTACTTTGGCTCTCAACTACCGGGTATTCAGCTGTCCCGTTCTTCGGTCGACGTGAGTGCCGCGGCCGGCGACTGGCGCTCGTGAACGCACCATGAGAGATGTCACGCAAACCCCCGACGAGGAAACGCCGTACGAGTGTTTCGAGTGCGGTGCCGTCGTCGTCGCAGAGGACAACCCCGATCCTTGCCCGAGCTGCGGTGGCGAGATGCGGAATCGACAGACGCCACTCGAGTGACGATGACGGGCGCTCCCTCACCACCCCTGCACACTTCGGCCCAGCCATGACGGACGTCCAGACTCGCCTCGAGGCACGGCGACCCGTCAGGTACATCGAGGATCCGACGTCCGTGCCGGCGTTCCGGGCCGTCACGCACGTCTGGCACTTCCCCAGCGGGGACGTCCTCCTCGAACGCGAGGAGCGACGCGACTGTCTCCTCCCGGACGTCGACCGCGTCGACGTTCCAGCGAGTGCGGTGAACTGCGTCAACGATGCCGTGGCACTCGAGACGGACACCACTGTCCACGTCTCGGAGGAACCGGGCGGCCTGATAGTAAATGAGTTTGACAGAAAAATAGTGCTCTAGTGAAATAAATTCGAGAAATCACGCGATGTAAGCCCTTCACTCAGTCACAACTATACGATAATTTCGTATAAAATATCGGACTGAATGGATAGCTTTTGGTACGTCGATTTCACTGGTCGATACATGTCCGACGTCAATCCGTACCAGAGCCTGCGGACACAGATCGACGAGGCGGCCGAGTACCTGGACGTCTCCGACGGCCACGTCGAGCGGCTGAAAAATCCCGAGCGAATCCTGGAGACGAACCTTTCCGTCGAGATGGACGACGGCTCCATCGAGGTCTTTCGCGCGTACCGGTCGCAGTTCAACGGCGACCGCGGCCCGTACAAGGGCGGCATCCGCTATCACCCGGAGGTGAGCCGCGACGAGGTCAAGGCGCTCTCCGGGTGGATGGTCTACAAGACGGCCACGAGCGACATCCCTTGGCGGCGGGAAAGGCGGCATCGTCATCGACCCGAGCGAGTACTCCGAGAGCGAGATGGAGCGCATCACGCGCGCCTTCGCGAAGGAACTGACGCCCATGATCGGCGTCGACCGCGACGTGCCCGCGCCCGACGTCAACACGGGCCAGCGCGAGATGAACTGGATCAAGGACACCTACGAGACCATCGAGAACACGACCGAACCCGGCGTGATAACCGGGAAAGACCTCTCCAGTGGCGGCAGCGAGGGCCGCGTCGAAGCGACGGGCCGGTCGACGGTCGTCGCCGCGCGCGAGGCGTTCGATTACCTGGACAAGGACCTTGAAGGCGCGACCGTCGCCGTCCAGGGCTACGGCAACGCCGGGTGGATCGCGGCGAAGCTCATCTACGAGATGGGTGCCGACGTGGTCGCCGTCTCGGACTCCAGCGGTGCCATCTACAACGAGGAGTCGTTCGACCCCGTCGCGGTCAAGGAGTTCAAACGCGAGACTGGGAGCGTCGTCGGCTACCCCGACGCTGCGGCGGAACTCACCAACGACGAGCTGCTGACCCTGGACGTCGACCTGTTGATCCCGGCCGCCCTCGAAAACGCCATCGACGAATCGCTGGCCCGAGATCTCGGCCGACGTCGTCTCGGAGGCGGCGAACGGTCCCATCACGCCCGCGGCCGACGAGATTCTCAGCGACGACGACGTCCTCGTCGTCCCGGACATCCTCGCCAACGCCGGCGGCGTCGTCGTCTCGTACTTCGAGTGGGTGCAGAACCGCCAGCGCTTCTACTGGTCCGAAGAGCGCGTCAACGAGGAACTCGACGCGACCATCGTCGAGCAGTTCTGGAACCTCGTCGAGGCCTACGAGGATCGGTCCCTGCCGTCGCTCCGGACCGCCGCCTACGTCGTCGCGCTCGAACGGGTTCTCGACGCCAGCGACCAGACCGGGACCTGGCCCTAATCCCCCCGCTCGGTCGCTCGACACCTCGTTTGCCGTCCAACTCACCGCCGATTCTGCCGATAATTACCGCTCAAGCCACGTTCCCTGTGTCGTCGAACAGTCCATCGAACATCCCGGTCCGAGACGCCGACGGACAGAAGATATTTATCATATCGGAGTTACTCACGAACTGAGTAACTAATGACGATCCTCGTCACTGGGGGCGACGGCTACCTCGGCTGGCCGGCGGCCCTGCGGATCGCGGACCGGACCGACGACAGAGTAATTCTCGTGGACAACTTCGCCCGCCGCGAGTGGGTCGAAGAGGTCGGCGCGACCAGCGCCACGCCGGTCGCCAGCATCGACGAGCGCCTGGAGGCCGCCCGCGAGGTCCACGGCCTGTCGAACCTCTCCTTCGTCGAGGGCGACCTCGTCGAGAAGTCCTTCGTCGACGAGCTGCTCGCGGTCCACGAACCCGACGTCGTGGTCCACGCGGCCGCCCAGCCCTCCGCGCCGTACTCGCAGATCAACGGCGAGCGGGCCAACTACACCCAGCACAACAACCTGCAGGCGACGCGCAACCTACTGTGGGGCTTAGAAGAGCACGACCTCACCGACACGCACTTCGTCGAGACGACGACGACCGGCGTGTACGGCGCGCCCGAGTTCCCCATCCCCGAGGGCGGCGCGACGATGGAGAACCAGGGCGAGCGCGACGACGTGCCGTTCCCGGCGATGGCGGGTAGCTGGTACCATCTCACGAAATCGCACGACGCGGCCAACATGCGCCTCGCGCACAAGCAGTTCGACATCCCCGTCTCGGACGTCCGGACGGCCATCGTCTACGGGACCGAGACCGAGGAGACCCGCGCGGACGACGCGCTCAAGACCCGCTTCGACTTCGACTACTACTTCGGCACTGTCGGCCACCGCTTCGCCGCGCAGGCCGTCGCCGGCTACCCCGTGACTGTCTACGGCAAGGGCGAGCAGCGAAAGCCGTTCATTTCGCTCGAAGACGCCGTCGAGGGGCTGGCTCAGGTCGCGCTCGTCGATCCCGACGACCGGCCCGAGGGCCTGACCGTCTACAACCAGGTCACGCGTGCCATCAGCATCGTCGAAATCGCCGAGACCATCGCCGAGGTGGGCGACGAGTTCGACCTCGACGTGGCCGTCGAGCACTTCGAGAACCCCCGCGACGAGGACGAGACCCACAAGATGGAGATCGAGAACGACCGCTACGCCGCCCTCATCGGCGGCCAGTCCCAGACCTTCGAGGAGGGCGTGCGGGACATCTTCGGGACGCTGACCCGCTACGCCGACACCATCGAGGCCCACGAGGACCGCTTCCTCCCGGGCGTGCTCAGCGAGGACTGACCGATGGACGTGCTGGTCACCGGGGCGTGTGGGTACATCGGCAGCGCGCTGTTGCCCCTGTTGCGCGACGACGACCGCGTCGACCGCGTGGTCGTCCTCGACAGCCTCGACTCGGGGTCGCCACGCGCCCTGCTGGGCACCCTGGGCGAGGACCTGGACTTCCGCCGGGGCGACGTCCGCGAGTACGGCGACGTCGAGAGCGCGATGCGCGGCGTCGACCGCGTCGTCCACCTCGCGGCTATCACCGGCGCGGCGAGCACCCACGACCGCCGCGAGGAGACCTTCGCGGTGAACTACGACGGCACCGAGAACGTCCTGACCGCGGCGGGCAAACTCGGCGTCGACCACGTCGTCTTCGCCTCCTCGTGTAACGTCTACGGCCGCGCGACCAGCACCGACATCGACGAGACGGTCGACCCCGACCCCATCAACCCCTACGCGGAGTCGAAACTCGAGTCCGAGACGCTCCTCTCCGAGTACTGCGAGGAGTTCGACATGACCGGCACCTCCCTGCGGATGGCGACCAACTACGGCTACTCGCCGGGTGTCCGGTTCAACCTCGTGGTCAACTACTTCGTCTTCCGCGCGCTGACTGGCCGGCCGCTGACCGTCTACGGCGACGGCTCGAACTGGCGCCCGTTCGTCCATGTACGAGACGCGGCACGCGCGTACGCTGACGCCGTGTTACATCCCGAGACGTGGGACGAGTGGGTGTACAACGTCGGCTCCGAGGACGGCAACTACCGCGTCGCGGAGATTGCTGACATCGTGGCCGACGAGGTGGCACCCGTCGACGTGACCTATCTCGAAGACGAGCATCCGGGCCCGTCGTATCACGTCAACTTCGACCGCCTCGCGAGTACCGGCTTCGAGACCGAATGGACGCTCCGCGAGGGCGTCCGCGACCTTGCAGCGGAGTTCACCAATGCCTAACGGAGATATCGAGACGCCACACGTTGCAGTGACCGGTGCGGCCGGCTACATCGGCAGCCGCGTCGTCCACGACCTGCAGGAACAGTACCCCGAGTGGGAGCTGACCGCGCTGGACAACTTCTACCGCGGCCAGGTTCGGTCGATCGGTGACGTCGACGTCGAGCACGTCGACATCCGGAACCGCGACCGCCTGGAACGAACGCTCTCCGGCGCGGACATCGTCATGCACCTCGCTGCCGTCTCCGGCGTAGACGACTGCGACGAACAACGTGACCTCGCCTACGAGGTCAACGTCCAGGGGACCGAGAACGTCGCCTGGTTCTGCCGGAAGACCGGTGCCGGGCTGATATTCCCGTTCTCGATGGCGGTCCTCGGCGACCCCCAGGAGTTCCCGCTGACCGTCGACCACCCGCGCGATCCGATGAACTGGTACGGGCGGACCAAACTGCTCAACGAACGCGCCATCGAGGACTTCGCCGACGGTGCGTTCCCCGCCCACCAGTTCATGATCTCGAACCTCTACGGCGACCACGAGATCGACGGCGACCGCATCTCGAAAGGGACCGTGATCAACTTCTTCCTCTCCCGGGCGCTGGCCGGCGAGACGCTGACCGTCTACGAACCGGGCACGCAGTCGCGGAACTTCGTCCACGTGAAAGACGTGGCCAGAGCGTACGTCCGGAGTGGGGAACGCATGTTGGAGCAGCTCGAAGCCGGTTCCACCGGCACCGAGAAGTACGAGATCGCGAGCGACGAAGACCCCGGCGTCCACACGGTCGCTCACATGGTTCGAGACGCCGCAGCCGAGCGCAACTTGGACTGTGACGTCGAACTGGTCGAGAATCCGCGCGCGGGGGAGGAGACGCTCGTCGACTCGTTCGAGGTGGATACGACTCGAGCGCACGACCGACTCGGCTGGGAACCCGAACAGACTGTCACGTCGACGATCGAGGCGGTCCTCGACGACGAACTCAGTTGACGGAGGCCCGTCGTTAGTTCTCGAGCGCGCCGAGATGAAACGGCTATCGGCGGCCAGTCTCTCAGCCACGGTCTCGGCGATATTCTGCTCTTGCTCAGCATCCCGTGAACACCCCCACCCCGTCGGCCGCGCATAGCGGTCTGAGGCGATCAGGGTCGATGGTCGGGGTTCGGCGAGCGGAACTCTGATACACTCTTGCGATATCACGTTGAGACTTCGACAAGAGTTTTAGCACCCGGCGGACCAACAGGGGAGCATGAAGGCTGTCGTACTCGCCGCTGGAGAGGGAACGCGACTTCGCCCACTGACCGAAGACAAGCCGAAAGGGATGGTCGAAGTCGCCGGAAACCCATCCTCGCTCACTGTTTCGAACAGCTCATCGACCTCGGCGCGGACGAACTCCTGGTCGTGGTCGGCTACAAGAAACAGGCCATCATCAACCACTTCGAGGACGAGTTCGAGGGCGTCCCCATCACGTACACCCACCAGCGCGAGCAGAACGGGCTGGCACATGCGCTGATCACCTGCGAGGAGCACATCGACGACGACTTCATGCTGATGCTCGGGGACAACATCTTCCAGGCGAACCTCCAGGATGTCGTCAACCGCCAGCAGGAAGACCGGGCCGACGCCGCCTTCCTCGTCGAGGAGGTGCCCTGGGACGAGGCGAGCCGCTATGGCGTCTGTGACACCAACAAGTACGGCGAGATAACCGAGGTCATCGAGAAGCCCGAGGACCCGCCGTCGAATCTCGTGATGACCGGCTTCTACACGTTCACGCCGGCGATCTTCCACGCCTGTCATCTGGTGCAGCCGTCGAACCGCGGCGAGTACGAAATTTCGGACGCCATCGACCTCCTGCTCCACTCCGGCCGCACGATCGATGCGATTCGGATGAACGGCTGGCGCAACGACATCGGCTATCCGGAGGACCGCGACGAAGCCGAGGAGCGGTTGCAGGGCGAAATCAATCCCGAACTGGCAGCCGAGAATCTCGCCGCGAGCGAGTGAGCCGTGATAGAAGACTACCTTCTTCGATAAGTTCGGGCATGCCGTGCAAGGGCCCCGTCCTCGTCCGTGAGATCTGGCTCGGAACTCTTTTATCCGGTTGGTAACACAACTCCCACAATGAGGACCGGTTGGCGGTATCGACTCATCGCTATCCTGGGTGCAAGCGGGATTGTCGTAGCCGCCGTTGCAGTGGCGAATGCAGCAGTCGTCCAGTCCGTGCTGACCTCGCTCCCGATCGTTGCTCGACTGGAACCGACGACGCTGAGCCTTGTGGGCCTCCGAGACGAACTCGTCACCACACTGGTCATCGTCCTCGGTGCGCTGTGGCCACTGTTCAAGCCGCGTCCACGCCGGATTCTCGACGTCATCTCGCTGGCACAGAAGCGCGTCCTGGTGGCTGCGGCACTGTTGGCGACGATCGGGTACTTCGACTGGTCGACGCGGTTACCGCGGCCGACGCTCATCGGGGTGACGGTTCTCCTCACACTTGCACTGCCGCTGTGGTTCGTCTACATCCGACAGCGGCCACAGTCGTCTTCACGTGCAATACTGGTTGGCGACGATTCGGAAACGATGGAAAAGCTGTTCGAAGCAGCCGAGGTGCCGATACTCGGGTTCGTCGCCCCACCCAGTGTTCAGGTAACCGAGAGTAGACTCCCGGATGGTGGGGTGCTCGTGGACTCCACTGAACGACTCACGCGTCTCGGTGGACTCTCACGACTGTCCGAAATTCTGGTCGAGTACGACGTCGACACCGTCCTGCTTGGCTTCCAGCGACCCGACCGACAGGAGTTCTTCGGCGCTATCGCGACCTGTTACGAACACGGCGTTCAGGCGAAAGTCCACCGAGGGCACGCCGATAGCGTCCTCGTGACGAACGCCGCCGGCAGTGATATCGTCGAGACGGACCTCGAACCGTGGGACTGGCAGGATTACGTGGCGAAACGCATCTTTGACGTCGTTTTCGCTGCTGTCGGATTGATCGGCCTGTCACCGCTACTTCTCGTCATCGCAGTCAGCATCAAACTCGACTCCTCCGGCCCGGTTCTTTACAGCCAGCGCCGAACTGCGGAGTTCGGGGAGACCTTCGACGTCTACAAGTTCCGCAGCATGGTGGCTGACGCCGAGGCAGACACGGGTGTGAAACTGAGCGAAGAAGACGCCGGGGGAACCGACCCGCGGGTCACGGCTGTCGGCAGCGTCCTTCGCCGGACCCACCTCGACGAGATCCCCCAGCTCTGGTCGATACTCGTCGGCGACATGAGTGTGGTCGGCCCGCGGCCGGAGCGTCCGGAACTGGACACCGACATCGAGTCTGACGTCGACGAGTGGCGGAGTCGCTGGTTCGTCAAACCGGGCCTCACCGGGCTCGCACAGATCAACGACGTTACCGGCCACAATCCGGAGGAGAAACTTCGATACGACATCGAGTACATTCGCCGGCAGTCCGTCTGGTTCGACATGAAAATCGTCATCAGAGAGATCTACAGCGTCGGTCTCGACGTGCTTTCGATAGTCTCCCACGTCTGACGACGAATGAGCCATCGGAGGGAGGTTCGACAGACAATTGCTCGTACAGAATGGAAAGACCAATACATAGGCTGTGTAAGAAGTGACGTATGACCGATCCGGAGGAATCTGCAGGACTCATCGACGACGAGGGGAAACTCCTCGGACTCGTCAACGTCGTCGACCTCCTCGTCGTCTTGCTCGTTCTTGCGGTCGGCGTCGCGGGAGTGGCGCTGGTTCAATCGAGTGGCGGGAACTCTGGAGCGAGCGAATCGGAAACGACGCGATACGCGACCTTGTCGTACTCGGCGCCGCTCTCGAGCGACGCGGCACTCCTTGACACTGACGATACGGTAACGCCGCCAGGGGCGGACACGACGTTCACGGTCGTCGACGTGTACCGGAGTTTCACGACCGACGGCCAGACCCACGTCCTGACTCGGGTGGCGTACAACGGCACACCATCGGGAACTGACGGTCGACTGTACGGTGGCGATGATACGAGTCTCTCGACGGGTTCCTACCGCGTCTCTGCCCATGCCCTCGCGGTGAACCAAACAGCTACCGACATCCCGACCACGCGTGTGTCCGTCGTCCTCAGTGCGAACGTGACGGATGCGACGGCCCGTGCGCTCGAACCCGGGCAGGAGGCCACCATCGGTGACGAAACCGTCGCGACGATCGAAACGGTGACCGAACGCTCGCGAACAGAGCACCGACGTCAGTTACTGGTGGGCGTCGAACTCGTGGCCTGGGACGCGGAACCGGTGCCACAGTTCGCCGGCGGAGCGCTACGGGTGGACAACGACGTGACTATCGTGACGGAAACCACCACCCTTCACGGACAAGTCTACACGGTCGGAACGACGAATGTGTCGGTCGGCACGTAGGCCCCACATCATACGTAACCGATGAATTCCACGGAGATCTACGAAGCCTCGTCGGTCAAGCAACTCGCAGACCTGGCTCGCTCATTCCAGGAGGGCCTCGAGGCGAGTTATCACTACTCCAGCATCGGGCACGGTATCGACACACTCGGCCACTTCGTTCGCGAGTCGTATCTCTTCCGGTGGCTGACCGCGGAACCGGAACCCGACGTCATCGTCATCGACCTGCGCGAGACGGTGACTGTCGGCCCCTTTCTCGCGGTTCTCGAGAGACTCGTCCCTGTTGTGGGACGAGCCTGGGAATCTTCGCGAATCCAGACTCTCGTCGGTACCACGGCGCAGGATTTCAGGACCCAGCCAATCCGGTTCGTCAGTCTCGCGCTCGTCGTCGCACTCGCGGTGCGCACGCTCCTCGCTCTGGTAACAGCGACGGTGACGCCGCTCGAATTGAGTCTCCGTGTCGCTGTGCTCTTGCTCGCAGTCGTCGGTACCCAGGTACGGTATTCGTGGGCCGAACTGACCGAGACGCGAGCGTACGCCCTCGCAGTTGCGCTGCTGGCACCGCCTGAAATTCCTGCTGACGACGACGGGATGGAGTCAGAAATGAGCGAACGGCAGCCTCGAACACGGTAACACAGTCGTCGCTGACCGATGTCGGTGGGGCCGAATAAATCGAAAGCTGAACGCCCGTCTATTCGATCTCGATACTCCGCGCGGGCTCGACCTCACGCTTCGGGAGCGTAACGGTCAGGACCCCGTTGGACAACCTCGCGTGGACGTCCTCGGCCTGGACTTCCTCGGGCAGGCGGATCGACCGCTTGGTGGTCGCGTGGCGTCGCTCCTGACGGAGGAAGTCGCCGCTCTCTTCGTCCATCTCCTCGCTGTGTTCGGCCTCGATCCGGAGCGTGTGGTCGGTGACGTTGATGCTGATCTCGTCGCGCTCGAACCCTGGCAGGTCGACGGTGGCGACGAACTCCTCGTCGCGTTCGACGAGGTCGATGGCCATCGACTTGGTCTCGGGCATCCAGTTGGCGAGGGGACCTTCTGTCTCCCACGATTGCGATGCCTCGTCGAACTGGCGGCTCATGCGTTCGAACAGTCGTTCGAGTTCCTCGAAGGGGTTGCTGTGTGTACTCATGGTCTTGGCCTCCACCAGTGAGATTGGATATTTGACAGGAAAGTTCTATCGATTCCACTGACTGTCCCGGCTTGCCGGACCCTGATTTGTCACCCCTCGCCGCCGGCGTGCGCGAACGACTTATTATTCAACCGATTGATAGTACGGGTATGCGAGAGACGTACGTCGACCAGCTCATGTCCCGGCCGATAGAGACCGTCGAGTCGGGGACGCCGGTCACAGAGGCGGCAGCGCGGCTCATCGAACAGGACGTCGGCGCGGTCATCGTCGCCGACGCGGATCGCCTGGCGGGCATCCTCACGGCGACAGACTTCGTCCAGATGATTCGGGACGGTGCAGTGTCGCCGGACGCCACCGTCGGCGAGTTTATGCACACCGACGTGGTGACGACGACGAAGAGCCGGCCGGTCAGCGAGGTGGCCGCGAAGATGCTCGACCACGGTATCCACCACGTCCCGGTGGTCGAGGGCGACGAGGTCGTCGGCATCATCACGACGATGGACCTGACCGCGCACCTCTCGCGGTCGCTCAGCGCCTGAGAGGCGTTCGCGATGTCTTCGGGGCATCTTCCGAGTCACTCGATCGCTGGATGGGGCGATG
Source organism: Haloarcula regularis (assembly GCF_029338315.1). Classification (GTDB taxonomy): domain Archaea; phylum Halobacteriota; class Halobacteria; order Halobacteriales; family Haloarculaceae; genus Haloarcula; species Haloarcula regularis. The sequence continues at coordinate 1,748,876 of NZ_CP119794.1, read as the reverse complement.
CTCGCAGTGTCGCACTCCCGTCCTGGTGTTCGGTAAGGGCTATATCGCCCCCGAACGCGGCGAGCAGGTCGAGGTTCGTCCTGACGTGGTCGGTCACTCGCGGGAGACGGACGCGCCCGCCCGCCAGCGCGAGGAACACCATCACCTGGTCGGCCATGTGCTCGTCGACCGGGGCGCCGGTTTCGTGAAGGGCGACGAACCGCTCGACGGCTCCCTCCGCGACTGCCTCCGACGTGCGGCCCCGCTCACCGAGCGCGTCGACGCCCGTCATCGTATGCTCGTACACCCCACGAAGCAGGAGCGACGACCCCGGCGATCGCGTCTCGGGGTAGGCCACGCGCTGCACCTCGGTTGTGAACCCCGCTTCCTCGAGCTCGTCTTTCGCGTGGGCCGCCTGTCTGGCTGCGACGTTCCGGTCTTCGAGGACCGCAGCCGCCGTCGAGTAGACGTCGACGCGCTCCAGGGCTCCGCGCCGGTCGAGTTCGATGGGTGCGAGCGTCGAGGGAGTCGTCCGCAGGACCGCCCGACCACCGCCGGCAGGGTAAAACCCCGTCGCGAGCAGGTCGATGTCGGCCTCAAGCCCCCACCGGGACAGCAGCGGGAGTTTCACCCAGCGGTGGTAGCCGACCGTCGGTGACCACTTCACGTCGGTCCCGCCCGAGACGGTCAGGAGCAGCGGTTCGTCGGTGGTGACGGCGATTGGAAGGACCGTGTCGAACAGGAGCGTCACGCTGCCGGCGGTGCCGATGTCCGTCGCCACCGCCGACCGACGGTCGTCGCCGGGCCGGAAGGTCACCGTGTCCGAATCCAGGTCGGCCCCGTCGACCGCTGCCCCACACAGGTCGGCGACGACTTCCACGGCCGCGAGGTGCTGTGGCTTGAGGCCAGGGTCGGGCCGGGACCCGCGGACGTTCTCGATGCGAAACGGCGCGTCGGTGACGACCGAGAGACTCAGGGCTGTCCGGAGGAGTGGCCGCCGCCCTCGGAACCGTCTATCGTGCGCATCGTCCCCGACTGCTGGCTGGTCGGGTCGCCATTGAACGGCCAGTGACGTGACGAGTACGGCGGGTCACGGTTCCAGACCGACCACGAGCGACTCGTCCTCGCGCTCGAACGTCGTCCCGAACGGGTCCGAGAGGTCTTGGACGCGCTCGCGGCTCCAGTCGGCGGCCTCGGCGCTCGCCCGGTGGACGGCGAAGTCGTCGATCTCGGTCGGCAGCAAGCGAAGTTCCAGCGGGGTGCCGGCCTCACCGACGGCCAGCTCGAAGAGGAAACTCCGGTCGTTCCGGAGGCGCGGGTCGACGGCGTAATCGTCGACGAAATCGCCCGTGTCGTACAGTATGGGCCGCCCCTGGTACACCTCGATGCCCTGGAAGACGTGGGCGCTGTGGCCGTGGACGACGTCGACGCCCTGGTCGACAAGCCAGCGGGCGAAGTCCCGATGCGATTGTGGCGGCGTCTCGACCATGTTCGGCCCCCAGTGCAGGGACGCAACCAGGAGGTCCGGGTCGTGAGCCATCGCGCGGGCGAGCGTGTCCTCGACGGCAGTCTGTGTCTTCGCGTCTTCGATGTCGATATCGACGTATGCCGTCCCCGGCGATTCCGCGCCCGCGGCGTACTCCGGGGTGTTGTCGGTCAGCGAGCAGACCGCCACGTCGAGGTCGCCGACCGCCACGACGGCCGGCTCGAAGGCCGCCTCGCGGTTTTCGCCGGCTCCGGCGTGGGCGATCCCCCCCCCTCGTCGAGGTGCCCGAGCGTATCGAGCAGTGCCTCCTCCTCGTAGTCGAGGACGTGGTTGTTCGCCAGCGCGCAGGCGTCGACGCCGGCCGCCTCGAGGGCCGGCACCGCCCACTCGGGTTCGGCGCGGAAGTGAAACGCCCGCTCAGTGCGTCGCCACTGCCGGCCCCGCGCCGAGAGACAGCACTCGAGATTGACGACCAGGCCGTCGAGTCCCCGCAAGTGGTCCTCGAGGTCACCCCACACCGCAGGCGCGGGCCGGCGCTGCTGGTACTCGTCGACGAGGCGGCCGAGCATCACGTCCCCGGTCAGGCCGAGTCGATGCGCCATGCTATCCCAATTTATCCTCCACTGACAAAACCGTGCGGTCCCGATTCGAGAGGTAGTGAGTCTCGTCCGCTGCCCGGCGCCCACGCCGAGCTCCGGTGGCAGTCGCCCCGAGCGAACGCAGTATCTGTGCTGAGCGCGACATAGCGGGTATGCCCGATGGCCGACTCACCCTCTACATCGCGACCAGCGTCGACGGGTACATCGCGACACCGGACGGTGGCGTCGCGTGGCTCGATGACTTCCAGCCCGACGCCGACAGCGACGTGAGCCGGGGGTACGAGGCGTTCTACGAGACGGTCGACTGCCTCGTGTTGGGCGCGACCACCTACGAGCAGGTCCTGGACTTCGGTGACTGGCCTTACGACGACCGGCCGACCTCCGTCGTCACCAGCCGCGACCTGCCGCTGGCGACTGACGCCGTCGAACTGGTCGAGGGGGACCTCGCCGAACTCGCCGCCGACCTCACGCGCCGGTACGACCACGTCTGGCTGGTCGGCGGTGCACAGCTCGCCCAGACGTTCCTCAGGCTCGGGCAGATCGACCGACTCAGACTGACGCTGGCGCCGGTGCTCCTGGGCGACGGGATTCGACTCTTCGACGGCGGAGAAAAGACGCTACTCCAGCACCAGGAGACGACGACGTACGAGAATGGGATGGTCGAACTGACATACGACGTCGGGGTCTGAGGTACCACTCGGAACCTGAGGGAACGACGCGAGACCCGACTCGCCCCGACTACTCGACGGTCACGCTCTTCGCGAGGTTGCGCGGCTTGTCGATGTTCCGGCCCAGTCGAGCGGCGACGTGATAGGACACCAGCTGCAGGTGGATGTTCGCCAGGATGGCCGCCGCGCGCGGGTGAGTCTCGGGGAGTTCGAGCACGTGGTCGGCGTAGCGGTCCACGTCGCTCTGGCCGTCGGAGATGGCCACGACCGGCGCGTCGCGGGCCTCGACCTCCTTGACGTTGCCCACGGTCTTGCGGGCGCGCTCGTCGTCGCCGGTGACGATGGCGAAGACGGGCGTGTGCTGGGTCACGAGCGCGAGCGGGCCGTGTTTCAGCTCGCCGGCGGCGAAACCTTCGGCGTGCTTGTAGGTGATCTCCTTCATCTTTAGCGCCCCCTCGAGTGCGACGGGGTGCTGGTAGCCGCGGCCGATGAAGAAGTACGCGTTCGCGTCCTCGTAGAGTTCGGCCACCTCGGCGGCGGCCGACTCGTCGAGGACCTGCTGGACGTTGCTCGGCAGGTCTCGCAGGGCCGCGATGACCTCGCGAGCGTCGGGACAGCTGGTCATCCCGAGCGCTAGCAGGTTGAGCGCGGCCAGTTGCGAGGCGAAGGTCTTGGTCGCGGCGACGCCGATTTCGGGGCCGGCGCGGATGTAGAACGCGTGGTCGCACTCGCGGGCGGCCGTCGACCCGACGACGTTCGTGACGGCCATCGTCCGCGCCCCCCGGCGACGGGCCTCCCGGAGCGCCGAGAGGGTGTCGGCCGTCTCGCCGCTCTGGGTGACGCCGACGACGAGCGCGTCGCCGATGGGCGGGCGCCGTGGCGTACTCGCTGGCGAGGAACGCCTGGGCGGGGATGCCGCTCTCTCTGAACAGCTGCGCGCCGTGGAGCGCGGCGTGATACGAGGTGCCACAGGCGACGAACTGGATGCCCGTCGGCGAGAGGTCGCCCAGATCGCCGATGTCGACGCTGGCGGCCATCTCGTCGACGCGGCCGCGCAGACACTGGCGCAGGGCGCGCGGTTGCTCGTGAATCTCCTTGAGCATGAAGTGGTCGTAGCCGCTCTTGCCGGTCTCCTCGGCGTCCCACTCGACGGTGTTAACCTCTTTCTCGACGGGGTCCCCGTCGCTGTCGGTGACGACCCAGCCGTCGGTGTCGAGGCGGGCGAACTCGCCGTCGGCCAGGTAGACGACCTGATCGGTGAAATCGCGGAAGGCGGGGACGTCGCTCCCCAGGTAGGTCGCGTCCCCGTCCAGGCCGAGGACGAGCGGCGAGTCGTGGCGGGCGGTGAACACCGCTTCCGTCCCCGCGACGACGACGGCGACGGCGTAACTCCCCTCGAGCTGGGCGACGGCCTCGCGGACCGCGGCCTCGGGGTCGGCTCCGTCGTCGAGGGCGTCCTCGACGAGGTGGGGGATGACTTCGGTGTCGGTGTCGGAGGTGAACGTGTGGCCGGCCGCGACGAGGCGGTCACGGAGCGACTGGTAGTTCTCGATGATGCCGTTGTGGACGACCGCGACGTCGCCGCGGCAATCCTGGTGTGGGTGGGCGTTCTCGTCGGTCGGCGGCCCGTGCGTGCTCCAGCGGGTGTGGCCGACGCCGACGGTCCCCGACAGCGAGACGGCCTCCAGGGACTCGCGGAGGTCGTCGATCTTGCCGGCGGTCCGGCAGATGTCGACGGGGGCGTCCGCGCTCGTGATCGCGACGCCGGCGGAGTCGTAGCCCCGGTATTCGAGTTTCGAGAGGCCGTGGACGAGCGTATCCAGCGTCGCGTCCTCGCGGCCGACACAGCCGATGATGCCACACATCAGCGGACCACCTCCGCGTTCTCGCGGACGTTCCCACTCACGGTTACGCCGGCGTGCAGCGTGGCGTTCGGGCCGACGAGCGCGCCGGGGTCGAGACTCACGTTCCCGCGGGCGCTGACCCGGTCGGCGATGACGGCGCCGAGGCGCTGGTCCTCGAACACCTCGGTCCCGACCTGGACGTCGGCGGGGCCGCCGGGGACGACGGTGCTCGCGCCGAGGTCGACGCCCTGGCCGGTGACGGTGTCGATGAGCGTCGACCCCGGGTCGACGCGCGTGTCGGCATCGAGCACCGAGCGCTCGACGACGGCGTTCGCGCCGACGGTGACGTTGCTCCCCAGCGCGGTGTTGGGGCCGATTACAGCACCGGGGCCGACCTCGCAGTCGGGGCCGACGACGACGGGGCCCTGGAGCACCGCGCGCTCGTGGACGGTCGCGGAGTCGTCGACCCAGATGCGGTTCTCCCGTCGGCGCTCGACGAGGCGACCGCGGGCTAGCACCTCGCGGGCGACCGAGAGCAGGTCCCAGGGGTAGGTCGCGTCGACCCACATCCCGTCGACCTCCACGCCCCGGACGCGGTTCTGGTCGACCAGGCGCTCGATGGTGTCTGTCAGGCCCAGCTCGCCGTGCTCGCGCGGCGTCGCCTCGATGTCGTCGAAGATGGTCTCGGCGAAGGCGTAGACGCCGCCGTTGATCAGCCGGTAGTCGTCGCTCTGGGGTTTCTCGACGAACTCGGTGATGACGTTGCCACGGAGTTCGACGGCGCCGTACCGGTGGGTGTCCCGGCGCTCGACCACCGAGATGCTGGTCTCGCCGGTCTCGGCGAAGGAGTTCGCCACCGCCTCGACGGTCCCTGGGTCGATGAGCCGGTCGCCGTTCAGCACCAGCAGCGACCCGTTGACGACCTCGCGGGCCTGCAGGAGCGCGTGGCCGCTGCCCAGCTGTTTCTTCTGGACGACGTAGGTTATCGGTACGCCACGGTACGTCGAGCCGAAGTGGTCCTGGACCCGGTCGCGCTTGAAGCCGACGACGGCCACCAGCCGCTCGATGCCCGCCTCGACGAGCGCGTCGAAGACGTGTTCGAGAATCGGGCGGTTAGCCGCCGGCAACATCGGCTTGGGCCGATTGCGCGTCAGCGGGCGCAACCGGGTCCCTTCCCCAGCTGCGAGGACGACCGCGGTGTCGATCTGCATACTCCAACATGTGGGAGAAGGGGTTTCAATATGCCGGCCTTAACAGTGTTTCTGGCCGACATGTATGGTGATCGTTCGTATACCGTGTTACGATATCCCACCCTGACTGGACGTTCGTCCGGATCGCTTCAGTTTGCCCGAATCGCCGACGAGCACGCGCTGCAGGGGCTGGTTTTGCGGGGTAGGCGGTTACTTCTCCAGTCAGACGAACTGGACAGAGCGGGCTCGGTCTCTGCGGCGTTACGCCCAGACCGTTTGGTAGCCAGCGTCACCGATGACGCCATCGAACGTGACGATTGCATCTGCCTCGCGCGCCCTCTGTATGGCGACTATCTATGGACCATCGGGGCTGGAAAACTACGACTGCCAACCACCGACTCGAATGCACGGATGGATTTGGGAGTGAGTCGTCGAGAATCAACACTCGACCTGCCTGTAGACCGGACTACCGACATTGTGCTTTCAGAAAATGTTCCCTGGGCGTTCCGCGCCATGTTCAACTAATTCGGTGTCGAAGGAAACGAGGGTGGCGTCGACTGCGTCCGCTGCTGCAAGGATGAGTGCATCCATTGGATAGAGAAGAGTTTCGGACTGGAGTTGATTGGCCGAAATCATGTCGGATGCATCTGGAAATGTCACCGTTGCTCGTGAAGTAATCCGAGATTCGATTTGCGCTATCCGCTCCCGTTCGAACTGTTTCTTTTTGCTGAGCACGCTCCGTAACTCCATCAGATTCAGAACGGACACGTACGGCTCATCAGCGGTATTAAGCAACTCGACGGCTCTTTCGGAGCGTTTCGTGTCGTGTGTCACGGCCGCAACGAGAATATTCGTGTCGAGAAGAAGCCTCATATCCGCTCACGAACGTCACGCACTTCCTCAACGGAGTCAGTCTCTACGTCGACAGCCAATTCGGCGAGGGCATCACCCAGCGAGACGCTATCATCGTCTTCTGGGTCTTTGTTTAGAAAATTCCTGAAATCATCCGTAGTAAGGCTCATAGAACTAAATTAACCACCGATCTGGAAAAGTCTGCTGGTCAATCGTCTTTTGCACCCTTCGCTACTGCTCGCGGTTCCCGTTGCTCACCGCTCGCTTCGAGGCCCTTCGCTGCGCTCAGGCCCTCGCTACTGCTCACCCATCCGCTCGCCAGCGACCCGCCGCCCCTTCGTCGTCAGGTCCACTTCGGTCCGCTCGCGGACCACGCTGATGACGTCGAGTTCGATGAGGCGGTCGAATATCTCCTCGGTCTGTTCGACGTCGATGCCGACGAAGTTCGGGATGTCGAACGGCGAGACGCCCGAGTGCAGCGCCATGATGACGCGCTGTTCCGTCGCCGAGAGGTCGATGTCGGCCCGGTTCTTCTCGGCGCTCTCTTCGAGCATCGTCTGGAGCACCGTGGCGTGGAACTCCTCGCCGGCGAGGTGGGTCTCGACGCTGATACCCTCCTCGCTGTGTTCGACCTGGATGACGGTCCGCTCGGCGCCCTCGACGTCCTTGTCCTCGACGTCGAGGTCGCCGATGTCGGCCCGGTCGATGACGACGGCCTGGCCGTCGGCCATCGCGAGTTTCACGGCCTCGTCGGTGATCTTGAGGCGCCCCTTCGTCCACGGGGCGTTCTTGACGACGCCGCCTTTCACGGCGGGGTGCTGGACGAGGATGATCTCGCCGTCGAGACTGGCTCGGTAGAAGTCCGTCTCGAACTCCGCGTGGTCGGCCGCCGAGACGAGGATGACGTCCTCGTCGACGTGGAAGCCGACGTAGTCGGCGACGCCGGCGCTCTGCTGGTTGACGTCGAACCGGTCGACGATGCGGTCGATGTCCGACAGGGCGACCTGGCGCTTGCCGTCGGCGATCATCGCGATGCGCTCTGTGGTGAGGATGAGCCGGCAGTTCTGCCACTCGGCGTCCGTGAGGTGCTGGCCCTGCGAGACCGCCTGTAAGTACTGGCCCTGCGTGTCGGCGATCTTCTTTTCCGTGTCGCTCATCCCGTGACCGGCCTCTCGACTGGTCGTTGTCGGTAGTGGTGAATATAAGTTCCGCCAGGAGTGTCGGAACTGAGAACGGCGTGGACGATTTCATCGTCGGCATCTCGTTGTCGGTTACGAACGCCGCCACCGGTCGGCCTGTCCCGAGGCTGTCCTCCGGTCTGTCGGCTGACGATTCCTTGCCAGTCTGTTCTCGGCCAGTGCTACCGAAACCCTCCGATGGCCGCTTGGATATCCGAAACAACTACCGCGAAAAGCGATGCGAGCAGTCAGCGAGGTCTACAGATAATCAAGGCGAGTGCCTCGGGGCTTGACCCCGAGGTGGTTCACAGACGGTCGCGGTAGGTGTACGCGAGCGCTGCGATGACGGCCAGGATCACCACGATTCCCACGCCGATCAGCGGGATGCCGGGCCCCTGGCCCTGTCCTTGGCCGTCGCCTTGACCTGGGCCTTCGGTCTCTGTCTGCGTGTCCGTCGCAGGGCTGTCCGTCTCCGTCTCCGTCTCTCCGTCAGCCGGCGTCGACGTCTGTTCGGTCACCGCGAGCGTGCCGGCAGACGTGCCATTGACCGCGATGTCGTACTCGCCTGTGCTATCCAGCGTCAGCGAGAACGTCTCCGACGTCGTGGAGTCGGCATCGACCGAGACGGTGCGGCTCTCGACGACATCGCCATCGACGGTCAACTCGAGGGTGATGTCGCCCGACCGCTCGCCGTTGTTCTGGAGCTGGGCCGTGACGTCCGTCGCATCACCGCTCTGGACGGACGTGGCGCCCAGCGAGGCGTCGGTCACCGAGATGGCCGGCTCTGCCGTCCCGATGGCGAACCAGGAGAATCCGGGCGTATCGGCACGGTACTTCTCGCCACCGAGGTGCGTCGTTTCGATGGCGTCCCAGGAGTTCCCGTCGTACCGGTACATCACGACGTCCTCGGGAGCGGCACCCACCGCGTTACGGCGTTCTTCCGAGACCGTGAAGGTGAACTGGCCCGGCGTCGTGTCCGAGTTGCCGACGTTCTGCAGGTCGACGTTGACGTAACGGAAGGTGTTCCGGGTCCTGTCGACTTCCGGCGTCGTGTCGTCAGGCTTGTCTGCCTGACTAACGCGCAGTTTGACGTCCTGAGCATCCGTCTGGCTCGTGAACTGGACTTTGCTGACAGATGCTCCTTTCTCCGTCTTGGACTGGTCGATAACGTCCATCACGACGGATTGCTGGGCCGCAACGGAAGGCACAGTCACCGTGGCCGTGCCACCGGGGGTGGTTATCGTTGCGATTTTCTTCAACGTGCCAGTACTGCTGACAACCCCGCCGCCGCCACCGCCACCGCCGTCACCGCCACTGGACGTGACGCTCACAGTTCCTGCATTCAGATCCTCGATGTCGATCTGGTAGTCTCCAGCGCTAGTAAACGTGAGCTCGAATCTGACGGTCTTGGTTTCACCACTACTCAACGTCAGCGTCTTCGACGCTTGCTCAGTCCCATCGACATCGAGGTTGATGGTCTGTGAGCCAGTGGTCCCGCCGATGTTGGTGACATCGATTGCCGCCTCGACGGAATCACCCGTCTCGATACTGGTGGTATCCAGGCGTGCATTCTTGACGTCGAAGCTCGGGCCCTTTTTCGCACTGATCGCGAACTCGGAGAACTCAGTCGCCGTTGCGGCGAAGATGAACTTCGTCCTCGTCTCGCCGACGAGCGTGGTCTCGAGTTCCTCGTATCGGCTCTGGTCGCTGTCGTAGTGGTACAGCACGACGTCCTTCCGGCTCTGGTCTGCCGCCGCGAGTGCGGCTTTGCTCACGCCGAACGTCATCGTGGCGTTCTTGAACTGATCGGAGGTTTCGGTCGCGTCGATGTACCGGAAGACCTCGGCTTTTTCCGACCGCACGCCGCTGTTGAACGACGTCTCACTGTCGTCCAGCTTGGACTGGAAGTCTCCTGCCGAGGTGTCTCCAGACGTCACGAACTGGTACTTCCGGATACTCGCGTTCACGTCACGGCCACGCGTGACGTTCATCTCCGGCTGTGCACCGACCACTGCATCGGTGTAATCGAGCGTGACACTCCCGTAGCTGACCTTGACGACCGTCTTCTTGTTCGAGAGGAAGATCGTCCGGGCGTCCTCTCGGGGTCGTCGGTAATCAGATTCAGCGTGGCGAACTTTGCCCCAGTCGACCGCGGGGTGAACTCGACGGTAACCGTCTGCGACTCACCCGCCGAGAGCGTGTTCCCGGTTGGGTTGCTTTGGATCGAGTACGCGCCCTCGTCGGCGCCACGAATGGCGAGGCTTTCGATTGTCAGATCAGCCGTGCCGGAGATATCGTTCCGAATCGTGAACGTCCGGGTCACGGTCTCGTCGACTCCGACAGTCCCATACTGGAGCGAGTCGACACCCGTTTTCAGCACCGGCGTCACGGGCGTCCCAGTGACTGAGACGGTCTTGTCGCTCGCATTCGTGGTAATGCTCAGTTTGGCAGTCTGCCCATTGCGCTGTTTCGCATCACTAGTCTGATCCGTCGCCGGACTGTACGTCACGTCGACAGTCCGCGTCGCCTTCGCGGGCACGGTCAGCGAACTCTGTGCGAGGCTGAACTGGCCGGCATCAGTCCCGGACAGACTCAGGTCACTCACGCTGAGTGGGACGTTGCCGGTGTTCGTGACCGTGACACTCTTCGTCGCCGAGTCACCGAGTCGGGTATCACTGAACGTCAGCGAACCCTTGGAGACGTCGAGCGCCGGTTCGGTCCCGAGCGCGCTCAGCGACGACGTGACGGTATCACCACTTTCCGTCTTGATCTCGAGTAGTGCGGCATTGCTCCCGCGGAGCTGTGGTGTCGCCGTGACGGTGAACGACTGTGAGCTCCCGTCCGAGATGGAGGTCGAACTGTCGATTCCCGACACGCTGAAGGCCGTCGAATCAGTCCCGGTGATCGAGACACTACTGACGTCGAGCGTGTCGCCACCCTCGTTACTGAGCGTCAGTGACGTCGACTGCGACGATCCGGTCGGAACCTGTCCGAACTCAGTCGACGGCTGTCCGAGGGTTGCTTTGGATTCCGTTCCCGTTCCGTCGAGTGAATAGGTCAGCGTATCCGTGTCGGGTGAGTTGATGTTCCCGAACGTCAGTTCCGCATCACTGTAGGTCGTTGCCTGCTCAGGACTGAAGCTGATCAGGAACGTCTCGGACTCGTCAGCACTGAGGCGCGTCTCGTCGTCCTTTCCGACACTGTAGACGCTTGCATCGGCGCCGGTAATCGACGGGGCGCCGATGACCAGCTGTGCGCTCCCCGTGTTCGTGACAGTCACCGTTTTCTGGGAGGCGCTCCCGACCGGCGTATCACTGAACGAGAGCGTACTCCCGTCATCCGGACTCTCACTCACTGTTGGTTTGATACCGGTTGCCTCGAGCGAGGCCGATGGCGAACCACCGCTCTCGTTCGTGGCCAGGTCGAGCGATGCGCTCAGTCCATCAGTCGACGACGGCGTGGCAGCAACTGAGAGTTTCTTCGACTGGCCAGGGGCAAGCGTGAACGAGCCCGGATCGGTTGCGAGACTGAACTGTCCAGCGTCCGTCCCACTGATGCTCACGTCGGAGACCGACAGCGGCACACCACCAGCGTTCGTGACGCGGACGCTCTCCTGACTCGTCTGATCGTAGACGACGTCACCGAAGTCGACCGTCCCGGTCTCGAACTGTGCGTCCGGGCCAGTGCCGCTCCCTGAGAGTGGCACGTGCACAGTGCCGTCACTCGTGGCAACGTCCAGCGTTGCGGACTTACGACCGGTTGCACTCGGGTCGAATTCCACGGTGATCGTCTCGCTCTGACCACCATCGACGCTGGTTGGCTGACTGGTGACTTCGTAGGCACCTGAGCCCGGTCCGGACAGCGATACGTCCGAGATGCTCAGTGTCGTTCCACTCGGTCCCGTGTTCGAGACGGTGACCGTCCGCTCTGCGGTACCACCGTTCACGTTGACGAAGCCGAAGTCACGCTCCGTGGTGTCAATGTCGACGGCTTCGCCCTCTGCGGTCCCCTCGAGTACCGTGTTTGCCCCCACGGTCGTTCCACTGGAGTCCGCGGCGAGCGTTAGATCGGAAGTTGCAGTTCCAAGATTGTCTGGACTGAACGTCACCTGGAACGTCGCTGTCTGGCCGGGATCTATCGACGCTGGCACTCCTGCACGGAGTAGTCGGAACCGACACCGGCGACTCGGAAGTTCGTCAGCGTCGCACTCCCTTTGTTCTCGAGAGTCAGCGTCTTGGTCTGGGTGTCCGACTGCGCGATCGGGCCGAACGAGATCGGCGAGGCGTCAGTGACGACGAACGCCGGAGCGACGCCGGTTCCCGAAACGCCGACAGGTTCCGTCTGGTCGTCGTAATCGTTCGTGCTCAGGTCGAACGAGGACGAGGAAGACGTCTCACTCGTCGGTGCGTACACGACGTTGATTGTCTCGGACTCCCCTGGTTCGATCGTCAGCGATTCACCGGACTGCTGGACGCTGAACGGCGACGAGTCACTGAACGACCCAACATCGACTGTGAGGTCAGTTGCAGTACTGCCCGTCGCGTCGTTCGAGATCGTGAGTGGTTCGACGTCCGACGCACCTGCCGGCACTTCCTCGAAGTCGATATTCGCTGTCGAAAGCGAGATCTGGGCTTCTTTCCCCGTCACGCTGAGGTCACGGGTCACAGCCGACTGCGTGGCACTCGTATCGACACTCAGCGTTCCGGTCTGCGTGCCTGCTGAGGTCGGCTTTGCTTCGATATCGACCACCGTCGAGGCATCTGGAGCGAGACTGTCCGGGACGTTACTAACGACACTGAAGTCCCCACTTGCCGAGATCGAGTTGATCGACAGTGATTCCGTTCCGTCGTTCGAGACGACGACACTCCGCGTCGCCGTCTGCTGGACTGCGACGTCGCCGAACGTGACCGTGTCCCCGGAGGCAACCGAGAGACTGACTTTCGGACCAGTAGCCGTTCCAGCGACCCTGACACTTCGGGATGACCCGAACGGATTGTTAGTCGAGAGCGTCAACGAAGCCGAATCTGTCCCGATCTCGCTGGGCGCGTACTCGATAGTGATGTCGGCCGTCTCTCCCGGTGCGAGATCCGGGATTGAACCGCTCGTGATACTGAACGGCGACGCCAACCCGGACGCACTGGTTGTCAGATCCGCGTTTCCAGTGTTCTTTATCCTAATCGTTCCCGAGTCAGTCCCGTCTGGGTTGGCCGAGAGTTCGACGGGTGTAGTGCTCTGGACCGAGAGTTGTGAGGCCTCACCGGTGCCGGTCAGGCTGATATTGAGCGGCGACCGATCTGCGTCGGTGGACTGGATCGAAAGCCCTGCCGTCTGTTTGCCCCGTTCCGTCGGTGCAAATTCGACCTCGATGGTCCGCGTATCTCCCGGTTCGATCGAGCCACTGGCACTTTTCGTGATTTCGAACTGGTCTGAATCGGCACCGACGACCTCGATTGTCCCGAGCTTGAGCGAACTACTGCCGACGCTTTCGATGGTGACCGATTTCGTGACTGTGTTCGACCCATCCGTCGTTGCACTGGCCGCACCGAAGTCGAGTTTCTCGGTGCTCGGACTGATGCCGGCCTCGGGTTGGCTGAGCGTGATCGTCCCGGTCGTCGTACTCATCTGGGAGTCGTTGTTGTCGACCTTCGAGACGACGACGTACTGGTAGGTCCCAGCCGAGAAGTCGTCCAGCGTGTCGACGTTGAGACTGACCGACCGACTCTCGCCGTTCACGGCCGTTACCGAGGCGTCGATAGTCTCGTACTCCTCGTTACTTGCGCCACCATTTGTGATCGCATGCGTGTTGGGGTCGTTGGCCCCGACGTCGTCAGCGAAGAAATCGATCGCCGAGGCGGCACTCACCGGGCGGCTGATTTTGCCGTCAGAGAGACTCTGTTGATTCAGTGTCGTGCCGTCCTCGACGCGGGCCACGCCATTGAGGTCCTTGATCGAGTGTTCGAGCTGCATATCCTCACTTTCGGTGAACCCGGTTCCGAGCGCCGATTTGTCGACGACCGTATCGAAGCGAGCATTCTCGAACGTCGACTTTTTGTAGAGTGCGACGGCGTGGGTAATCTGGCCGTCCTTGCTGCTATCGAACGCATTCGTGGTGTCGACATCGAACGTTAGATTCGCACCCACGCGCGTGTCCGATGGTTTCGTTACCGTTGCGCTATCTTTCTGGACAGTGACCATGTCCACGCCGATGATCGTCACATCGCCGTCGACCGAAATATCGTCTGCCTCACGGCCGTCCTCTCCGACTTCGAGTCCGTTCTCGTCTTTTGCGTGTACGGCGGCCATTATGACGTAATGGCCCTCACTGAAGCTCGACTGCACGGTCTTCGCACCAGTGGAGTCGAGTGATTTGATGTTGTCGTCATCCGAGTCGAGGATCATCTCGAAGGATGCCTCGTCGTTAGCCGTCTGGACACTCGAGAACAGATCGAGAGCCTCGGACGACGTCGTCGGCACACCGTTCCCATCGTTGGTCTTGATTCGTGCGGCGACGAACTCCACCCGCTGTTGACCGTCCAGCGTTGAGCCACTATTTGCGTAACTCTCATCGAACGTGATCGAGACATCCGAGCCATCCTGATGAACGCCGAATGGATTCCGCTCGTTCCCGAAGTCACGAACTAACGATTTTGAATTTGTTCCATCATCGTCGGACGTAAATGAGTCACCATCAAGTTCCTCGCCATAGATCGTTGGCTTCGGCACTTGCGTGGCCGATCCCGTGTTATCGGCTCTGAGAGGGAACGCGGCTCGTTCCCACGCCATGATCTGTCCCCCATCGCTCACTTCGAACACATCGGTGTCCGAGATAGCGGATGGGTTAGTGCTATCTTGACTTGCGCCAAGCCCAACCCCTGAAAAAACCATACTGATAACAACGAGGGCCGTAACCGTGACTGTTAAGCCCTGCTTACCCACACTCATTCTTGGTTTTATTGTAAATTGGTTCCGTTAAGAAACTTTCCATCATATCAGAGATTTTGATAAATCTGTGGCTGATTCTCACTCCGGATTGGTGGCCTCTCGACGCTTACACCATCGGATATTCTCTCAATTAGGCTAACTGTTTGCAGTAGGATCGACTGGATTTCCTGAAGTGCCTCTCTAACAAATTATCGCTACTTCGTAATTGGCCTGTGATGAAACGACTGCTGGCGATTATCGCCATTTTCGAAGCGTTCTCATTGAGCTTCTTCATGCTCAATCTCTGGTACTTCGCGTTCATCAACGGCGAGTCAGTGTCGATTCAGATCAACGCGTTCGGGGAGATGTGGGGCGAGTACCTGTTGTGGCTGATATTGACACCGGTGCTCGTTCTTGGGTTGCACTATACGCTCGAGGAGTTCCGTTCTCACGAGAAAGACTACTAGCCCGTGTGCGGAAGAAGAACCTGGATCGGTCTATCCTGATGCGTGTGGTGTCTCTCGCTCGCATCAATCCACTCGATAATCTCGAATAGTCCGAGTCAGAATCGATGAGGTAGTGCTGGGCGAGTATTCCTGCGTCCTTCGTTACCGACCGCTCTTTCGAGAGCACTTGCGAACCTCTCGTGCGTAGCCCGGGGAAGCGAAGTGAACGTCTGGTGACCCCAACTCTCTCGAAAAGGGCCGCTAGTAGTACTGTGAATATTAGCAGACAAGGGTTGGGCGCTAAGCGCTGGGCGAGACAAAGTGTGTCCCCGGAAGGGAACGGCGAGAGGGGGTGTCGACGGCGAGGGCGCGCATACTGATTCAACATCTATCGTTTCTCACGGATAGTCAATAGTATCCAAGGATAGGAAAACCCACAGACGGTGCCAAGGTTGGAGGGTCGCTTTGAGCGAATTGTCCGCTACCTATCTATTTCCACGCACCGTGGGGTTCGGGTAAGAAATCCTCAACATCCTCGAGAGAGCCTACAGGTGCCGATGGCTGCATTCCAGGGCATCGCCACATTGCTATCTATCCGCTTTGCGCTCTCAGATACCCTCACACTAGTCGTGTTTTCTCACTCTCACCCACCCCTAGGCGGGGCGGATTTCCAAGGTTGGGTCGACAGTGCGTTGCTGCGGGCACCAATGGGGCCGTTCACTCGCTGTCTCAAGACAGTGCGTCAGAAATACGGGGTTGTACTGTCCGGATTCAGCACCTCATGGAGATCTCTCGAGAGTGACGCCTCTCTGTCGGAATGGAATCGTCTATACTCTCGGGCGGTCGAAGCGGTGATTCGGTTGCCCACTTCTTCACAGCCTACGGTATCAGATGGGCGAACTTCAGCCGCCTTGCTTGTGACGGCGAAGCGACCGTCGCAAGCAATACCGTCTGAGAAGGATTCGAATAAGGCCACAGCGCGCTCTCTCATCTCGGTGGAGGGCTGCTGGTGAGTGCTACGCACCGAGCAGATGTGGTGAATACACCCTGGGCCGATCAGATCCCAGTACGAGTGCCAAAACGCGATACTGAGATCAGCAGACTGCTCGATCGATTGCACCTCACATCGCGTGTTCGTCGACCATATCCCGGACCTGTTCGACGGTGTACATCGACGTACACCCCGGGGTGTCGATACGGAACTCACTGGCAGGCGTACTCTCGGAATAGGTCTTCTCGACTCGGGGCTCTCCCTCGAGTGGGTCGTTCAACGCTTGCAAGACGCGATGGGCCTCGGAATGGGACATCGTCACCCAGATCGCTTCGTCGGGATCACAGACGGCCATCTTATCGAAGTCTTCGGGCACGGCACGGCGCAGGTCGTGATTGATGCGCTCTGCTTCGAGCGTGACGACGACGCGACCCTCGGCATCGAGCCCGACGGCGTCGATCCGATGGCGGTCGTATTCGCTCGCGGCTTCTGCCAACTCGTCTTCGTTGGAGCCCATAGCACTCGCCGCAGAGACGACGGTCCGATCACGCTCGTCGAGTTCGAAATACGGGATGACGTCGACGACCGGGGAGTCGTCGTCATTCTGATAGTGTGTCTCGAGATATCGCCGGCCTACTTCGACGGCGAGGACGTGCTGGCTCGTCTCCTCGAGGTCGCCCTTGCCATGGCCGTAATCGACACCCTTGCGATAGTGCTCGCCGATGAGACTGCGACCCTCGGGCGTGACCGTATACAGGCGATGGGGGCGGTCGGTATCGTGGCTGAGGATGCCATCGTCGAGGAGGTCCTGAATCGCCTCGCTCTCGATGTCGAGATACTCCTGGAGGCGAAGCATGCTGTCGTGTAAGAGGTCGTATTCTGGTGGGGTGTAGCGCAGTTGCTGGGCGTTGTAGACCGCCTGGACGAACAAGAGCTGGGTATCGCTATAGCCAGTCTCCGTACGCTCCTCCGGCGTGAGTTTGAGGTTCACCTCACAGATGGGCACGTCGTCGGGGTCGACCTCCGAAAGGGCCGAGCAACATTCGATGGCCCGCTGCATTCCGTTGCTGTCTGGATCGTAGCGGCTCTCACATGCCGTACAGGCGAGGCCGTGAATCGAGGCGTCGTAGGTGACCGTCGGCGGCAATCGATTGGTGTAGGGCAATGCGCTGTCGACGCGGTTAGGCGTCTCTGCATCCTCCTTGTCAGTCTCCTCGACCGTACTCGGTTCGGTGAGTCGGAGCGCTGTCGTCTCCTCCATTCGTGCCTGCGTGCGCTCGAGCGCGCGTTCGAAGCCACGGCGTCGGGATACCGTCGTCGCCGCAGGATGGCCCTGTGGTGGTGCGAGCGATCGGGCCAGAAATGGCTGTGGTTCGTCCTCGTCGAACTTTGCCGGAAGCGAGACGAACCACTGGCCACGTCGGAGGGCGCGAAGCCGGTTGCCAACCGTTCGAACATCCATCTCCTCAGTTGCCAGCCGTCTTGCGAGTTGCTCATCGACGGCGACGTTCCCCGAAACGATGGTCGAGACGTTGTTCAGGACTTCGCGATACGCTCGCTCGCTGGTTTCTCGCAGTTGTGCGGGGAACTGCATCGCAAGCGTGAGCGAGCAATCGAAACTTCGGGACTGGGAGAGGAGGTCCGACAGCAGCGACGAGACCGCAATGCTCGCGACCTCCTCGATGTAGACGTTGACGAGCGGTCGGTCCGTGGCCCCATCTTCCCCTGTCTGTACAGCATCCGGGGCACTCTCATCAGCCGTTGCTTCGGCCGATTCATCGCCCTGCGTCGAGCGGGCGCGACGTTTGAGCGCCGACCAGAGGTTCGAGAGGAGCAACAGCGCAAGGGCACGTTGGGACTCACTTCGAAGCCGGCCCGTATCGAAGATGATGACGACGTCGTCGTCCAGATAGTCGACGAGGTCGAAGTGTGGGTCGTCGTTCGCATCGCTCAGGTCGGGGACGTGATTGAAGATTCGCGCTAACCGGGGATTGACGGGTACTTTCTCGATACGATTTGCCACCCCCTGCATGATCTCGTCGAAGGTTCGCGCTCGGTTGGCGACGACCCCGGCGAGCATCCGTTCGAGATCCGCATCGGAGACCGGTGGCGCGGTATTCCGGTCGTGCATCTCCTGGATCGCGCCATGCAAATCGCGATGGCTGAAGGCATCCGATCCACTGACCGGGTCGAACATGGCCTTCGTCATGTAGCGGATGATGTCCGGCGAGCGAACGGCCTGCTCGAAACGCTCGCGGCCCATGAGCTGGATGAGTATCTCGATGTAGTGATCGACCCGGTCTTCGACGGCCGACGTCCGCGAGATTCCACGGTCGAGTTCGTCGCGGATATCGAAACGAGAGGGCGGGTAGCAGCTCGGCACAATCGAAATAGCGGACGTTCTCGAGGCTGCCAAAGCGCTCGTAGTGCGCCTGCATGTACTCGATGGGCATTCCATCGCCTTTCGGGTCGATGAGGATGTCAGCGCCCGCTGTGGCCGCGTGATTGTCGAGGATGGCGTTGATGAGACTCGTCGATTTCCCCGACCCCGTCTTCCCGAACCAGGCAAGGTGTAGCGACTGCAACTCCGGTGGGAGTGATATCGGCTCGGTGGCTGGCGTCCGATCCTGTGTGAGCGGATAGCCGATCGGGAGCCCCTCTCGATACCGCATGAGCTGGCGTTCGGGCGGGTGCTCGATCGGCTGGCGGTCAGCCGGCGTCGCATCCACACACCGTCGCCCTGCGGCCGTGAGGCCTGCACCATCCAGTATGCAGAGACTCCCGAGTTCGGTGGCATCCGCGACCAGCACCGGTTGCTGGGTGGTTGACCACGGCACCCGATCTGTGACCCGTGTCTTCTCACGCTTGAACGTCGCCTCCTCGAGGTCGCGGCTGATCTCGTCGGCCGCTGTGCCAGTCACGACACGCCCGTCGATCTCGTAGGTCGTCTTCGAGACGTGTGTGAACGCCGTCGTCAGCTGCGTCGCGATTTGTTCGGGCATCTGTCCCGTTGCGTCTGGCGTTGATCGAACGTCGGCACCAACGACTGCTCTGGCGTTCACTTCGAAGGAGTAGCGCGCGTCTCGCTCGTCGAGTTCTGCCAGTCGGTGCTTTTCGTCCCGCGTGAGTATTACGTCTTCTTCGGCAGGTTGGCCAAAGAGCGCGTTCGTCAGCTCCCCACCGAGTGTATCCTCTCCTGCTTCGATGGCGAGTTGGCGTTCAGCCAGATCGGCCGACCAGTCGGCTTTTGGTCGGATGAGTACCTGCAGTGCGATCGGTAGCGGACTGTTCGCGATGGTCTCGACCACTCCAGCGAGCGGGACGCGATCCGACTGGGTGTCTTCGTAGAAGGACTCGAGCGGCGTGAGCCTCGTCTGCCAATCGCTGTGGCGTGTCGTCTGGCGTCCATACTCGACGGCCACAGTCGGTCTGTCTGCTGCTGGTGTGGTCACGCCCTGCAGGAGTGTCTGTCTTCGCTCGTGCACTCGCTCGAACGCATAGGAATCTGGAAAGAGCCCTCTGAGCGTGCGCTCTAGTGCATCCAGTCTCTCTATCTGGTCTATCGTGACGTAATAGGTCAGTCCCGATTCGTCGCCGACGAGAAGCCACTCGACTGTCGGTGGCTGCGTCTCGTCGAAGCGGCGTGCGAGCCAGCCATCGTTCGACGTCGGCGCAATCCGATGCAGTCGACGCATCTGTGACTCCACGACACTCGGATCGAGGTGCTCGTTGGCGGGCTGAATTCGAATGTATGGGTGTGTTTCCTCGGCTGGGACTGGTAGGGTAGTGTCTGTCGGTGGGGAACGGGCCATCGATTGTCGTTGCCCACTCGATGCCAGGTGCTCGGATAAGCGCTCCTATCCTGGCGAAATCTGGCACACGGAAGTACGGAGGTATTCTGGGGCTGAGGGTTGAGACGGTCTAGAGGAGCGTGATTCTGTCGCAACGATTGGTTCAGAGAACCAGAAAGCCCCGGCTGGCTCCGGTCGGGGGCCTCGCTGCGCTCCTCACTCTGTTGCGGTGCTTGTGATCTGAAATCGCCAACGGCGATTTTCAGCATCTCGAAAGACGCTCCGCGCCTTTCGGCGACGTCGTCCGCCTTCCCGGAGCCAGCCGCCCCTTTCAGTCCCACCCACAGTCGGTCGGCCAGCCGGTATGGACGAGACTCTCTGGCTGTTCACTCCCGGACTCTCTCACCGGCTCTGATGAATCAACTAGATCTCGGATCGATTGGATTGCGAGAAGTGGTGAATTATCCGGAAATATGTCGTTGTTTGGCCCCCACGAATGGTGAGTGTCTATTTCCTGGTTCTGGCTCCCAATGAGCCCGTCTCCCCAAGCAGTTACGTGTCTCGCCTCGGACCTCGAGTGCCCCGACGAGATCCGACAGCGGGCCCGAACGGTCGCGGAGCAAACTGAGGGGTGCGGCATGACAACGGGGGTCATCCGGCTGGATCCGCGGTTGCTTGTCTCTCCAGGGCAAAGAACAGGGAAATGAGTGGCACAACATGACGTCACTGAGTCGGGGAACGTCACGCCAACGACCGTCCGGACGCATCACAAGACGCTCGAGGAACTCGCTGTTCAGACCGGCCAGGTAGGAAGCGAGGGCGTCCCATTCTCCCAGCGAATCGCCTCTACCACCGCCGGGAACTGCTGTAGTCGGTCATCGAGGGCGGCGAGTGGATGCGCATCGAGAAATGTCGCGCTATGCCGATCGACCGGCGTGTCTTTGTAAGTGAGCTGGATGTGACAGGGTCCCAGATCCGGATGGTCGGCGTCCTGATGGAAGCCAAGCATCAGGTTTCGGGCCGGTTCGACCCAGTTGATACGGTAGTATTCGTGGTCAACGCCGGATGGATACCAGAAGCGAATCTCCAGTCGTGCGGTCTCCGTGTCGTAGGGGTTACTCAGAAACGCGGTCGGATCGACATCCGCGATGACGTATCGAGGTCGGCGTCGAGACGGGCGATAGCGTACGTCCTCACACCCTGGCTGGTTCGTCAATCGGTCGTGAACGTCGCGGAGGAGGGTCCGCTGTGTATAGCGGTCGCGACCAGCGAGAAAGATCATATTGTGAGAGAAGAGGATTAGCTCGTGGCGCGGTCAGTCACAGCAGTCAGTTGTTCGCGAGCGGCTTCGACGTCGGAGTAGAGTTCCAGCGCGTGCTTGATAAGGCGGCGATCTTCTTCGTTCTCGAGCCAGAACGCGATAGCATCGCGGCGGTCGCGGAGTTCGGCACTTGTGAGGTCACCGTCGGCGAGCGACTGTTCGAGCTCCTCCCATGTCTCGACGCCGTAGGTCGCCTGCCACTCCTCGATCTCCTCGGTGATCGCGGCCAATTCGTTGCGAAGCTCCTCGCGGGTGTTCTCCTCGATGAGCGTCCGAATCTCCTCGAAGAGCAGTCGGGTATAGTCCGGCTGGTAGCGCGTCGTCTCGCCGGCCTCGACGCGACGCAGCTGGCCCTGGTCGACAAGATCCTGGAGTTCCTCGTTGGTCGTACTCCAGGCGGCGTCGGCCTGTTCGCTGATCCAGTTGACGGAGCGCGGTTCGCGAAGCGTCTCGGCGACCGCTCGAATACGGTCGCGGGCGCTCATCGACTCAGTCCACGATTGGATCCCATCTCGCGGAGATTCGGACATGCGTGGCACCTCTTGTATCAGTGTTCGGACCCAATTCACATATATGTTTGCACCCTCTCGCATAATTGAGAGCACATCACGATCGATGGCGTCCGGACGTTGAAATGCGAAACCGACACAAGACCCGTGATGAACCGCCATACTGCGCTTGATTTTACATGGTGATGTCGCTGTTCCGGCATTGACGCCGAACACTGCCGGCTCGAAGTTCACGATATCTGTCGTCGGGTCTTCCAGTCACAGATGTGCAAGGAGGAAGCCCACGGCTTCAGCCGTGGGAGGAATCCGACAAGGCCCAACGCAATCCACGAGTGATCGCAGGCGAACTCCCCAACGATAGTCGTGGCATATATAAAAACGTAGACTAAAATGTGAAACACGGATGGGGGACGCACTTCGCACTGTCAAAATCAAACTTGACGTACCCGACGAGCGGTGCGACGACCTCCATCAGACCAAAGACCAGTTCCTCCACTGCGCGAACACCACCTCAGAGTGGGCGTGGAGGCACCCGAACGACTACTGCATAACCTCGAAACAGAAGGCCGAGACCGCCCTCTACGATCAACTCCGCAACGAAACGGAGTTGACCGCGAACCTCGTACAGAAGGGGATTCGACGCGCTATCGAGGCCACGAAAAGCGGTGTCGCCCGACTCAAGAAAGGCGACAACACCAGTCAACCGCACTTCGATGCGTGGAGCGTCATCTACGACAAACGCTCTGCGACGTTCTACCGCGACCGCGTATCGCTCTCAACGGTGAACGGTCGTGTTGAGTGCGACTACGTGGTCCCCGGCGACGTCGAGGGGACACCGATTGGTGAGTACCTGCTGAACGAGGACTACGAGTTCCGTATGTCTACGTTGCAGTACGACCGCTCGACGGAGTCGTTTTACCTCCACGCGCGGATGCGCCGAACTGAACGCGGACAAGAGCCGTCCACGACTACTTCTGAAGACGCCAAGCACAGAACAGTCCTTGGCGTTGACCTGAACGTGGACGGTTCGCTCGCCGTGACTTCGACGGGGCGTTCATTGGGAACGCCGACGAGATGAACCACCGACGCCGAGAGTTTGAGAGAACTCGCGGCTCGATGCAAGCAGCAGGCACGCGGTCGGCGCACTTGTCGATCAAGTCGATGAAAGACCGCGAACACCGCTGGATGCAAAACGAATTGCACCGCGCCTCAAACCAGGTTCTCGACGAGGCTCGCGACCACGACTGTACGCACATCGCGTTCGAGAATCTGACCGACATTCGCAAGCGGATGGGTGGTGCAAAGCGATTCCACACATGGGCGTTCCGACGCCTCTACCAGTACGTCGAATACAAAGCCGAGATGGTCGGTATCGAGGTTGAGCAGGTAAGTCCTTCGTACACGTCTCAGCGGTGTTCCTCGTGTGGATTCACGCACGAGAACAACAGGCAGTCGAAACACCAGTTCGTGTGTCAGAAGTGTGAGTACGAACTGAACGCGGACTACAACGCGAGCAAGAACATCGCTCGCAAACTCATCAAACGTCTCCGCTCGGGGCAGAAGTCTTCGGGTGGAGGCGCACCCTGTCAGTGTGCGCTCAAGTCAGGGACGCTGACCTTGAACGGCGATCACCATGCCTCCGTCAATTCGACGGTAGAAGGGGAGTCCACTGACAAGCCTACGACTTCAGTCGTGGGTAACTGACGGTCTGACGCACTGCGTAATGCTTTTGCACGTTACGCAATTATTTGCACAATATGCAAGAAGATGTTCGAGTGTGTCTCGATTTTCCACTTCCTGACGAGCGGATCTTCCGGTATCAAGCGATGCAAGACATTCTCCACCACCTCGTCAACAACCCGTTCGAGGCCTTTTCACAACAGGAGCTGGCGACGATGACGGGAGCAGACGTCTCCTCCATTTCCCGAGCGGTCGATCTACTCGAGAAATCTGGCCTCATAACCGTCGAAGACGGTGTCCCGTCGCAAATCCATATTGACCAGGATCACCTCGAAGGAACGGACCCCCTGTTCGCAATCCCACAGCAACAATTCAGAACGCCTGTCAACGAATTCCTTGAGGAACTCCGCGATCGGGTTGACACAGCAGATGCAGTGACTGCTATCGTCGGCGTCGTTCTCTTCGGCAGCGTCGCCCGTGGTGATGCCGACCGGAGTAGTGACATAGACCTCTTCGTCGTTGTCGATGGTGACGGCACGGACGGTCGCCGTCTGGGGACGAAAATCGCACGAGAGTTAGAAGAGCGACCGTTCGATGGTGATCGCTATCAGTTCGAAGTCTTGGTCGAAACACCCGATAGTGCAACGTCTCGCGGCGAACATCTGAAAGAGATCTTCGATGAGGGCATCGTCTTGCTTCAGAACGATCGGCTTCGCGAAATACGGGACGCCGCATACCAGACCGCTGACGGAGGGACGTGAGCGTGCCACTCGATTCTGATGATATTGAGCCACTGCTTTCAGATGCTGAAAGAGCATTCCGGCGTGGCGGGCAGGTGACAGAGGACGGATTGGATGTTTCCGATGCTGGACTCGTACAACTCCGGAAGGCGTGTCGGTCTCTCGCTGGTGGGCGCCTGCTTCTGAAAGACGGTTACTATACCCTCGCTATCGAGTCCGCATTCACCTCAATAGAGAAGACGTTCATGTTCTGGCTTATCACAGAGGGTCATCAGGACCCCGCGAATCCGCCACAGTCACACACGACAGCTATCAAACGCAGTGCGGCGGTCGGGTTCATCAGTGCCGAAACTGCCGACAGACTCGACGATCTCTGGACCGAAAATCGTGCGCAGACGTACTACCAGGATGGAAAAGCGACACGAGAACGTGCGGAAACGATGGTGAGACTCGCAAACAGAATCCATACGTTAGCCGTCAGTCTCGTCGGTGTACGACATGAATGTGTCTGTGACTCATCCCCTTAGGTGAGAAGGGTGGCCAATGTGCCGCGTGCAGACACGAATTGTGCGCGACTGGCATCATCGGTGGCTTACTCCGTTCGCTAAGACCGATACTGTGCATTGGAATAAGGACTTCCCGCTTTGAGAGGGCGGCTCCTGACTCTCTGACGGCTTGCTTCGAAAATCACCCCGGGTCTGTGAACTAGCTATTTCGGGAGTCTATCCCATCTGGACTCCCACTCGTATACGGATCGAGAATCCCCCTCGTCCGGTTACTCCCGCGATTCCTGTGCGCGCTTCGAATCCTTGTGATCAGGAAACTATCACGGACGAGTTCAATCATCTCATACGAGTACGCCACGCGTTTGTGGGGCGCCGTCGTGGTTCGTCGAGCGGTTGCCCTTTCGACTCACCAGCATGTGGTTGTGTGGGTGATTGTCTGGCCCGTCCCGCTCGCCCGGCCGACGCCCGCATCACTCACAGCGAACGCGTTCGCTGTTCGTTCCTCGCTCGCTCTTTCGAGACGCCAGTATCAAGTGCGGTTTCGGTCTTCGTGCTTCTCGCGGCACGCCGCTCGAAGACCCCGCGGCGCGTCGCGCCGCGCACTTCAGCCCGGAAACCGGCTTGAAACTGGCCGCTCGGGCGGACTGACCGGTCGCGCGGGGCTGGTTGTTTCTCGTCGAAGGCGCGCGCTGCCCGCGCCCTGCCGGGCGCGTGAAGGCGCGGACAGCGCGCGAGATGTTGTCGGACGGTGATGATAGTCACGACTGGGAAGTCGTGAAAGTGGAAGACGCTGGATGGGTGCCTTCAGGTTAACAGCAATGAGTATAGAGAATGCACTCCGATATGAAGATTCGCACGATGAACAGGCAGTCGAAGAAGCGGTCAGCGTTGAGGAGACGCCGGAGCTGCGGCGGTCGGTCGAACAGGAGATCCAGGGCAACGTCGATACGAATCATTATGAGGCGGCTGGACGGGGACTGACGCTCGAGGCAGAGGAGCGACTGGCGGCACGCGACTGGGAGATTTCGCGAACGCGAAACCGGTGGGACTACCGAGCAGACTCGGACCGAGAGGCACGGACGAGGGCCGACGTCGAGCGAACGAACGAGGCACGACGACGGCGGTTTGCAAAGCGAGCGGCGAGCGTAGATCCGTGGGCGGGCGCAGCGAAGGATGATCCGAGAAGCGACCTCTCTCGGGACGAACTGGCGACGGTGAATCGCCAGGCCAAGCGGATACACGATCGGGTCCGAACGGGAACGACGACGGCGGCACTCTCGAAGCGCCTCGCACGGCGGCTGGCAGATGGGGCGGATATCCTGGAGGCGTCGGTCTCGGTGACCGAAGCAGAGTGGAACGCGCCGGGGACAGTCGTCCCAATCGGGGCACTCGGGGACGTGAATCGAAGCGAGGTGTGTCTCGAAGGGCACGTTACGGTCCTCTGGGAACCAACGTCGCCAGCCATCTCTCAGGTTGGCCTCATCGAAGACGAGACAGGACGGACGAAGTTCACGTCCTGGGCGAAATCGGACATGAAGATGGTTCGAGAAGGTGAGTGGGTGCGGCTGCGAGGGGTCGAAAAGAGCTGGTACGAAGGCCGTGTTTCGGTTGCACTGACGGGCTGGAGCCGAATCGAGTTCCCCGAGCGCGAACGGTTGTAGGCCGAGCGGGCGGTCTTCTTTTTTTACGCTCCATTCCCTCCCCAGCCGTCGTCCTCGCTCCGCTCGGACGCCCCTCGCGCGTTCTCGTCGCGGTCGCGCCGATTCATCGCGCGCCAGTCCGCTCTGATTCTACGCAGGCTCTGTCGGGGTATCTCGAACATCTACAGGCGGAGCAGGCCGAGTGCCTCGGGGCTTGACCCCGAGGCGGTTCACAGATTTGCAAGGAGGAAGCCCACGGCTTCAGCCGTGGGAGGAATCCGACAAGGCCCAACGCAATCCACACAAGACTCAGGGCGCAAGTCAGTATGCCAGATCGCCGGTCAGAATGAATTGCCAGTGGCCAGTACAGGTCAAGCAATGTATGCGCTGGAGGGTTGGTAGGGGTGTAGGACGCAAAATAGACGGGAAATATGCTATACTTACGGGAATAGTTTTATTCTTTCCCGTACTCAAATTGCAGACGTCATGTCGAAGACGACAGACGAACGAGGACGGATCTACCTCCCGAAGGACGTCCGCGAACGGTTCGGTGACCGGTATCGTATCGTCGAACTCCCGAGCCACGTCGCACTCTTCCCGGTCGACGAGGATCCGCTAGAGGGCCTTCGAGCGGCCGTTGGCGATGCATTTGCAGAGACAGAGGGCGACGAGTTGAAAGCTGAAGCACGGGAGGCAGTCTCACGAGAGGTTCGAGAGGAAGCGAACGATCGGGCACAGGATGGCGAGGCGTAAGTTGTGTACGTCGAAACTGACTTTCTCACCGCACTGTTGAAGGACGACGACTGGCTCCAAGACGCCGCAATCCAGACCCTCGAAGAACACGATGACATACATACCTCGATACTCGCCTATGCCGAGGTGCTGGTGTTGTTCTACGACCGTGAGGCAGCCGAGTATGAAATCGATGCGCCGCGGGCGATTACCAACCTGCTCGAACTGGTTCCCATTGTGCCGGAAGCACACGAGGACGCGGTTCTGGCCGCCGCAGCGTTCCTCGACGAGTACGATCTCACCCCGTTCGATGCACTCCACGCTGGACTCATCACAACCGGTGAAGAGCGAGTCATTTCGACCGAACAGGACTACGACACCGTCGGTCTAGACCGCATATCGCTGGAACCTTCAGAGTGATGAGAACCGCGGCTGAACACATAGCCCAATTCAGTGGATACGATCCAACCGATTCGTAGCGGCTACGGTTCAGAGCGCCAGGAGGTCAGGTCCGTTCACTACCGTCCCACGAGCGTACTGGGACTCCGTCATTCGTTCGGTGAGAAATCTATGACGTAGGAAAGCACGAAACCATTCGTTGATCCCTCTCAGATTTCGGTGAGACCGAGACTGTACTCGAGTGCGGTATCGACCTCGTCTATCCGCTCTTGCGGAATCGAGCCGAGGTTCTCGGTGATGCGGTGCTCGATAGAGATAGTTCGAATTTGGCTACAGAGCGCGACTGAGTCTTCGCGAAGCGCACATTCCTCGGCTGGGACGAGCACTTCGAATGGGTAGCGCTGCTCACCGAACGAGGTGGTGAACGGAACAACGATCGTTGTCGGTGCGTTTGCATTTCCGACGTTGTTCTGTACGACGAGACACGGTCGCGTTCCCCGTTGTTCGGATCCCTGCGCTGGATCGAGTTCGACGATAACGACATCCCCTCGACGGACAGACGGAGCCATCACCACTCTGGTGCATCGCCGAGGTGTTCATTAGCCTCCGTCGAGACGTCCTCCAGTTCGTCAGCGAGCTCGCTGGTTCGCTGGGCACGTTGGCGGTACCCCTCAGCCAACTCCTCACGGGTGGTCGATCGTTCGATAATGATCTTGCCCGCCTCTTCGTGAATCACGACGTCGTCTCCTCCCTTGATTCCGAACCGTTCTCGCAGCTCTTTGGGGATCGTCACTTGGCCTCGCTCCCCGATCTTCCGGCGTTCGCCTTTACCCATACATATTCATGTCATATTCATATTCATAAGTCCTTCGGGCGGAAGACAGTCTGTCCGAGCCCTGACCGGTACAGATCGAACTGCGGAACCGCGCACGTCTCTTCTCAGCACGTTCAGGTTTACCGACACGGAACACTGAGCGATGAGTTGCTCCGTACAACCTCTATATCTCGCACGACGGTATGGCCAGTGAGTGATGGTTTCAACAGAGCCATATTTTCTTGCCCCTGACGGGTGCGAGGCACATTTCCCGCATGACCAATGGGACACAGAGCACTCATCGCATACGAACGGCCGGATCGCCTGTACAACTGCCACTACTCACGCACGAGAACAACAGGCGGTCGAAACACCAGTTCGTGTGTCAGAAGTGTGAGTACGAACTGAACGCGGACTACAACGCGAGCAAGAACATCGCTCGCAAACTCATCAAACGTCTCCGCTCGGGGCAGAAGTCTTCGGGTGGAGGCGCACCCTGTCAGTGTGCGCTCAAGTCAGGGACGCTGACCCTGAACGGCGATCACCATGCCTCCGTCAATTCGACGGTAGAAGGGGAGTCCACTGACAAGCCCACGACTGAAGTCGTGGGTAACTGACACGAGTAGTGTAGCACAGGGGTGAGCTTGAGCGACAGACTACACCAGCCGGCACGTCCCCACCGTGGTCAGTAGGTCTGCGGTGGCTGCTCGAGAATATCAAAAATTTCGCTGGCACGATATTCCCTATTGCGCCCTTTCCCGGTCACCTCTTCGAGGACTCCCTCGTCGACGAGATCGTTGATTACTCGCGACGCCGTCGGTTGCTTGACATCGAAGAGCCGTTGAACAGTCTTGCTCGTAATGTAGGGCTGTTCGAAGAGCTTCAATGCGAGTTGGTTCTTCGTGTACGACTTTCCCCCGTAATCGACGTCGTACTGACGCTTGAGGGCGGCTAGCGAGAGTGTTCGGTCGACGGACTCGTGGGCCTGCCGAGCGATGCCCTCGATAACGAACGATAGCCACGCTTCCCACTCGCCATCGTATCGAACGGCCTCCAACCGGTCGACGTACGTCGGCTTGTTTCGATTAAATATTCACTGAGGTAGAGATTCGGACGTTCGAGATAGCCAGCGTCGTACAACTGGAGCGTGATGAGGAGCCGGCCGAGACGACCGTTCCCGTCTCCGTACGGGTGGATAGTCTCAAATTGGTAATGAAAGAGCGCGATGTCTACGAGCGGGTGGTAGCTCCCGCCTGTTCTGTAATAAGTGAACAGCGCATCCATCAAGCCGTCGACCTGGTTTGGAACGGGTGGGAGGAAGTCACCGATATGGTTCGGTTTCGTCTTGTACGCGCCGAGAGTATCGGTATCGACGCGGTCGTCTGGAACGCCAGTAAGAAGCGTCTCGTGGAATTCGTGCAGTCGTTCGACAGTCAGGTCTTCGCCCTGGTTGAGTGCCTCGATACCATCCTCGATAGCGTCTTCGTAGTTGAGGACTTCCTGGGTGTCCTTCCTTTGGCCCGTCGTGGATTCGACGCTGGTCCCGTCTTCGCCGGCGTCAAACGAGCGTGTTTCGAGACTGTAGAGAGCGTCGTAGTCGACGTCAGCGCCTTCGATTTCAGCGGATTCCATGGCTTCCTTACGGAGGAGTGATGTGTAGAGTACCGGCGGGAAATCGAGTTCGAGACTCACTCCACTGAGCTTCCCGAGCCAGAACGTTGCGTCTGAGAGCATCTCGTAGAAGTCGTTCCCGAGATCAAGGTCTCGGGATGGCGGCAGCGGATCAGGCTTGTAGTACGACTTCCGGCCGTATGAGATGAGTTCGCCAGGAGCGTTAGAATCGAGTTCTGACTGTTGCATACATACTCAACCAGTAGAACCCCCAAATAAATCAATCTACTGGTGACGAATGAATAGATAGGGGGTAGAACTGAGCCAAATATGAATTTACGTACCGTATATGAATTTCAAGAGGTCATATGGTGGTAGGAGATACAACTCACTGGGGTAAGCGGATATTGGGTAACGTTGAGCCTCCATTTCAGAAACAGACCGACTCTTACTCGTAGATTTCCGTTGGTGTGGTCGTCAACCGCTGGCAACGTGCTTTTATCTCCCCAATATCGAAGGTATTGGTTCCTACAATGAAAAGACGATCACTGCGACCGCTATTGATATCGAAGAATGGGGGTACACCCTTCGATCACGGCAATACGATCGCTAACAAAGACACTCGTGTGAGACCTGACTCATATCCACGAGGTGTTGATGAAGTTCTCTTGCAAGTTGCATTGCCATGGCCTGTGCTTTCGTCGCGATACCAAGACGGTAGTAGGTCTTGGTACGGTTCTGATTCCACAACTCGGCGAGGCGTTCACCGAATTCCTCATTATAGAGTCCGACTTCGGAACCTCGCTGGTAAAGTCGTCGGTGGCTACTGATCACTTCGGAAGCAGACATCGCCCCATCATGGATCCGCCGAAATTGAATTGTCCGCTCAATCGCTACGAACGACGATTCGATGACGACCGTGTAGTAGCCTTCTTTGAGAAGGCGAGATGCTGCTGCAAGCAGCCGACATGCTCGCCGTAGCTGAACCAATTCAGCATCCTCAACGTCAAGTCCCTCTTCGATCTGTACCGGTGACTGCTCGAAGCTTCGGTCTGCTGCATCAAGCGCATTGACGACACGACTATTCTTCATTTGCGAAGACCTCCATACGAATCGCGGAAAGTTCGTCTGAGCCAACGAGTGTGATGCCGTCGCTGAACTGTTGTTGGAGTCGGCTCCCGATTCGAGCTGCACTGTCGGTAGATTCAACAAGCGCCTCGAACGAGTAACGGTTCCCATCAAATTTTGTCTCTTCGAGATCGCTTACTACCGATTGAACGAGACGCCGTGCTTGTGTTTTTTCTTCGTCAACGATAACGAGAATATCGATATCACTTGCACGGTCGGCTTCACCACGGGCGACACTTCCGAAAAGAATGATCCCTACCAAATTACCGAGCTCCGATTCAACACGTGTAACGAACGCTCGAATCGGTTTGTGGAATTCAGATTGCGGGATCGAAAGTATCGGATCTGGTTTTGTCAACCGATCACGGTTGATACTGACATACTGTTTTCGGCCCTCACGGTACGTCTGAATTGGCCCGAGTTCCTTGAGAAGTTTCACCGCTTTCGAAATCGTCGCTTGATTGGCGTCGATCATTTCAGAAAGTTGTGTCACCGTAAATTCCTCGTATGGTTCCTCAATCAATAGGCCAAGTACGTCTTGCATTGCCTGATATCGAAATACTCGCTCTGTCGGAAACGGATAATCTAACGCGATTGTCGCTGACGATTTCCTATTAGGCATATATTTCCTATTAGGAATACCTCCGCATAAGCCTGCTGCTGTCCTCGGACTCTCTCGATTGCTCGTCGTTCTGTCGCGTCCACACTCTCATCTCTCCTCAAAGCAACTGTCACATATCTCGAGGACTGATTGAACCGCTTTCGTCGATACTTCTTTAGTGCCCCGCGAGGGGCGCGGGGCACAATCTCGTGTCCCAAATCACACAATGTCGAAATCACGTCCAACGCCGAACCCACTGTCGAAGTTGGAGTTCACCAGCCGAGTCGCAAAGCGTGCCCAGTACGAAGCCTTCGAGTTCGACCTGCTCGGAGACCGGATTCGCGTTCGTAACGGCAGTCATGCCGACCCAGAAAACCACGAATATCTCGTACGTATCGAGGACGGAGTGCCAGTTTCGTGTACGTGTCCTGCCGACGAACATTTCCAGGGGGCCTGTAAACACCGCGTTGGCGTGGCGATTCGCCGGCCAATCGTCGACCTCGTCACTGACGTCCAACTCAGAGCAGATGGCGGCAAGTCTATTCGGCCATCGACGCAGGATGGGATATCGAACAGTGACCAAGCAGAGCGCAAGCTGGACGCTACGGTGGACGAACCAGACGACGAGTGTGAGTGCGATGGATTGCCGGACTCGGTGCCGTGTTGGCCCTGTTTCCGTGACGGGCGGAAAGACTTCGAGTAAGCAACCGCCTGAATAGCCCTCTTTCGATGTACCTATAAGAACCAGCAATGGGGGGTAGCTACTCAACCTCGGGTAGCTGTTCTAAGTTCGATTCGGCCCGCTCAGCATATCGATGCCCGATTTCACGGAAGATTTCGAGACTCTGCTGGTGGTACTCCCGGGCTTTGTCGTACTTACCCAGTTCCGCGGCGACCAGCCCAAGGTTATCAAGACTCTGGGCTTCGCACTGGCGGTCGCCGATATCTCGCGCGATTTCGAGACCCTGCTGGTGGTACTCCCGGGCGCTGTCATACTCGCCCAGCTCCTGAGAGACTTTCCCGAAGTTGATAAGACTCTCAGCCTCGCCTTGGCGATCGCCGATATCGCGAGCGATTTCGAGACCCTGCTGGTGGTATTCTCGGGCGTTCTCGTACTCGCCCAGTTCCGCGGCAACCAGCCCGAGGTAGTCCAGATTGTCGGCTTCAAGCTGACGGTCGCCGATATCGCGTGCGATTTCGAGACTCTGCTGGTGGTACTCTCTGGCCGCTTCGTACTCACCCAGATTCCACGCAGCCATCCCGAGATTGCTCAGGCTCAGAGCCTCGCCCAGGAGGTCGCCCATGTCCCGGAAGATTTCGAGACTCTGCTGGTGGTACTTTTGACCTTCTTCGTACTCGCCCAGGCTCTGGGCGACCAGCCCGAGGTTGCCGGTGCTTTTCGCCTCTCCCTGTTGGTCACCGATGGTGCGATATATTTCGATACTCTCCCGGAGGTACTTTCGGGCTTGCTCGTACTCACCCAAATTCCAGACGACTGCCCCAATGTTGCCGAGGCTCTTTGCCTCACCCTGTTGGTCACCGATGGTGCGATATATCTCGAGACTCTGCTGGTGGGACTCTCTGGCCGCTTCGTACTCACCTAACTTCCGGGCAACCTTCCCGACATCGTTGAGACTCTGGGCTTCACCCTGACGGTTCTCATTATCTCTCGCCTCCCCCAAGCGCTCCTCGAATTCTGCTTGTGCCTTCTGGTATGCACCGCGATTGAGATGGGCATGCCCGCGAGTGGCTCTGACCCATTGGCGAGTTGCATCAGAACAGGCCGCTGGCAGATCGTATCGGGCCGTAACGGTCGTCCCCACCAGCGGTGCCAGCACTGGCCACCGGTCGATCAACTCAAAGAACGACCGCACGTATTCGTCAGCTTTCGCGTCAGTGTCGCTCTCGATGGCTCTCACCACTGACGAGCCGGGGAACTCGCGTTCGATATCCTCACGATGGCTCGAGTCGTCAAACAGTGCGAAGAGCGCCTGTATGCACCGGGAAGCGTGAGGCTCGGACCGGTCTCGTCGCCGACTACTCGCTTGTTGCTGGTCGTGGTCCTGTGCAGCCGTCCGCAGGTACAGCGTCGACCAGAGTTCGTGTGTGGTTCGCACCTGCTCTTCCTTGTCTCGCGTCTGGAACAGGAACCAACCCTCCAGCGCCTCGCGAATCTCGTGAATCTCGTCGTGGGTTTCGATGTCATGCCCGTACTCGTAGCCGAGCGCGTGCACTAACTCCGGATAGATGCCGATGCCGCTGGCATTCAGCAGGTTCACCATCATACCGACGTCAGCTAGCAGGTCCTGGTCGAACCGTGAGAGGTCACGCAGAGCGCCATCACTTCTTGGCTGCATCAGTGTCTGGTAGCGTGAGCGAACGTGGGCCTCAAGGCCGGTTTTAGTGCCATCCCGCTTGACTGACGAGTCACCGAACGGCAGGTGAAACGAAAGGAGCAAGAACGCCCCGAATCCCTCGGCAGTTTCGGACTGAATTTCGTCGTGTAATTGACTGGCAGAGCGCTCGACGGTCGTGTCGGTCGCCGCCTCGAAGGCCTCAACGGTCCGGGCGACGTCCTCCTCGGAAACGACCGGTACATCGTACCGCGGGATGGCACTCGCGATTTCGCGATAGCGCAGGTCGCTACTCCGGTCAAGCGTCTGGGCGTCAGGTTCTCTCTCCAGTTCTGTTTCACGTGCGTCAAGCAGGAACGTCACGTCTGAGTCGGTCTCGTACTCCTCGATGAGACGAAGGATGGCATTCGCGTTGGTCCGAATCGCGTCTTCGACGACCACCAGCACGTGGCCGCTCGCCCGGTCGATGGTTTCTCGTAGCGCGTCCCGACTCGCGAAGGACTCACCTGCGTTATCGCTCTCCCGATACAGGACTGGCCCCGTATCCGTATTCTGGTACCACGTGACTGCGACTTGCTTACAGAGGGTGCTCTTGCCAGCGCCTGCACGGCCGACGACGAGACGATTTCGGCCCTCACGAAGCGATGCCAGCAATTCCTCGTCGGCGTACTGGGCGTCATGACCCTCCCTGCGGGCTGGAATCCCGGCGTGGACGTCGGCTAACGTGAACGTCGTCCGCCAAGAGGTCTCGGGTGTGGGCTCACCACGCGCGAAGAACGTCGGTGAGAGCTGTCGGAATCCCTCGTTTCTCGCGTCCTGGGTGAGCAGGAGTTCGATCTCTTCGCCGAGTTGTGCAAGCCGCACCTGAAGATCGCCTACTGCCTCTCGAATGTCGAGTTGCAACTCCTGCTGGAACACGTCGCCGAGGTCGGTGCCTGCAATGCGCCGCTCGAAATCAGCGACCGCCTCCGCGTACGCATCACCAACTGCTGAGATGAGTTGCTCTCGCAGTTTTGGTGTCTTCGAGAGGTCGACCCCCTGGACGGTGGCGATGGCCTCTGCGATTTGGACGGCAGCGTCCTCCTCGTTGCGAAAGAGGTGACCGACTTGATCGCGCTCACGCGATCGCCCATCAGTGGCGTCACCAGCCGTCAACTCGGCGACCTCGGTTAGGACGGTTCTCCAGTCGTCAGTCGCCCCCGCAAGCTCGTTGGTATCCCGCCGTATATCCTCGGCTTCGATAGCGTCTTCAAGGGACTCGGCGAACACGGTCGCGAGGTGTTTGAGATCGTCGTGGTACTTTGCGCCGGACGATGTCTTGGACGCTACCGGCCGCAACACTGGTGCCGGCGGCGATCCCCGTCGCGGTGAGGTTGAGACATAGCGACGTGACGGCAGGGTCCATTACACAATAGCATACCAATAGGTAACAATTTGAAACTATCGTCACGTACCGCCAGTGGGTTGCTCACTTCTGCGGTGCGAGCAGGAGTGCCCT
The DNA here is from genome assembly GCF_029338315.1 of Haloarcula regularis. GTDB lineage: Archaea > Halobacteriota > Halobacteria > Halobacteriales > Haloarculaceae > Haloarcula > Haloarcula regularis. Next base: position 1,713,398 of record NZ_CP119794.1, on the reverse strand, counting down.
CTATTATCTTGACCACAGCGTCTCTACGCGTTGTTCAATCGCTACGAGCACCGTCGAGTATACGTCGAGTGGATGGCTCGAGGATAGTTCGAGACCGATGACTTCGGTCGCAGATGGCGGCTCGTGGAAGTGCAACCGGGCATTGTGCGTGTTTGGATGTCGGTCCCAACGACACTCCCATGACTCTCCATTCTCGTGTTCTTCGACGTAGTGAATCGAGAACTCACCAGTCGTGAACCATCGGATGTCGAGCCGGGCCGCTGGTATCGATTCCGGGTATTGTCCAGCATCGAGGCGTCCATACCACAACCGGGGTTCGTAGGGATCCGGATCGAACCCCGTCTTGGCGACGAGTGAATCCGACGAAAAGTGTCGTTCCAGCAGGCGCAACGTCTGTCGATCCGATGGCCCTGTCGAGGGAGGCGCTGAATCTTCTGGCGGCTGACTCATTCAGGCTGGAATGAGATGCCCATCGTTCTGTGCGAGCTGGCGAGCAAGTTCGTACAGCCGAATATCTCGAATCAATGATACAGACCGCTAGCGCATACCTCCGTCTTCAGGCGGAGGTCGAGCGGTAGGCCCGGCACAACAACCACCGTCGGTTGCGGGGCTGGACTTCCCACCGAAACAGTTTTTCTGTGGCCCTGTGTAACTTGGAGTGCTACGGAATCGGTGAGATGCCGTCCCCGAACCACAAGGGGTGGCGAACCGGTGGTGGTTCGCACGGCGATGACACGGATTCCGATGGGGCCTCATTGACCGGACCACAGCCCTACGAGGGAGACAAACGAGAGTTCCCCCGGTGTGTCGCCGGTTCCCTCCGAGTGCGGGTTGGAACCTTGACCGCTGCACTAAGCGGAAATCCGATGGTCGGATTCCCGCGTCTTCAGGCGCGGGAGGAGGTCAAACCGGCGGCTATGTATTGCTCACCCGCGAATGGGTGCGTCTCATCGCTCAAATGAGGTAGGGTCGTCGAGGAGTATGTCCGTATGGATCAGAGGCGACGACGATACTTCCACGGTGAAGCATCACTCACCACTCATCTCAGCGTCGACATCTGGGAGTGCAGCGTCCCAGTCGGGGTTCCTATCGTAGTAATCGCCCTCGAATTGGTCAGCAACTGCCCGAAGGCCGACCTCACTGGCTGTTTGCGCGTCGTACGCCTCGATATTGATCGCCCAATACTCGCCTTTGTGACGGACGAGCCCGCGCTCTTCGAGGCGGCTCAGGGTCGTCCCAACACTTCCTCGGGGAATCTCGAGTTCGCCGGCGAGTTCGCTCGGCGTGAACCCGAGTTCGGGATGTTGTGCGAGGTATTCGAGGATCTGTCGCCCGTTTGTCCCCTCATCTGGAAGGTTACTAGGATGGTAGCTCTCGAAATCAACAGGCATTGTAATCTACTGTAACTCTATGCTAACGAGAGTAATCAATCTTCTGCCGGCAGGCGACGTTTCGACAGACATGATTGAGCAGTATATCGAGCGCACGGAACACGTTTAGCGGAGCGTACGGCCTTCCCCCTCGGGGTCAAGCCCCGAGGCACTCGGCCTGCTCAGCCTGTAGAACGGGTCCAAGCGAAAGCCTCGGGGATTGACTTCCTCCCCGCCGTGAACGGCGAGGATTCCTCCGTGGGTAATCCAGTCAGTCGGTTACCCCGGCTGTGAACTTGCGGGTTTGCTGATGCTGGGTTGGTCAACTGACCGCGACTGTTCCCCATACTCGGCGGGTGTCCAGTCGTGGTCATTCCACTGCCAGTACGCCCTCTTCTTGGGATGCGTCCCTGCCGCGTTCAGCAGACAGGGCAGCAGGCCGAGCCATCGGCCCAACTGCAGACTGCAAGATATTCCACGCCCCGGCAACATCCGCGTGCGCCTCTAACTCGCACGCCTCACATCGGAACGAATCACCGTTCCGAGTGACCGCATCACTCCCACAGGTCGGGCACTCACTACTCGAATTATACTCGCCAGTCTCCGTCACGGTGATGCCGACATCACCGAGTGTGAGTGTGATCCGCTCAACGAGTTGCCGATGCGACCAGAACCCATGCGTCTTCTCGTTCACATCGGTTGACCAGTGCGTCTCTAAGACGTTCGTGAGATCACCGACATACACGGTATCGACGTTTCGTGCGAGTAGCCACTCAGCGGCGTGCTTTACCGCTGCGTCCCGTGCATGGTCACGTTTCCAACTGCGTTCGTCGTACAAGCGTTGAATCCGTTTACTCGTGAACCGGTTGTCGGGCAGTTCGGACTGCAATTCAGCAAGCTGTTCGGACAATTGCTGGAACCGTTCAAACTCTGGACGGGCGTGGTACACGGCGGTGTCTCCGGTTTCTGTGACGACCGCGATGGTGTTGTTTGCGCCGACGTCGATAGCGGCTGACTGCGTCGTGTTCTCTGGGTCGAGTGTATGAGTGAATGCAGCCTGCCGCTGTTCGCGAAGGTTATCTGACTGAATGCGGACAGGGTGCTGGACACGAAGCTGGTCTGCATGTTCCTCGTAGATGAGTTCCAATCGACTGTCGTCGCCACGCCAATGCGGCTCACCACGAACGTTGAGTGTCACGCGTTCGTTGTGCTCGAAGTCGTACCGGTCTTCAAGCACGTCACCAACGCCGAATTCGAGTGTACTGCGCTGCTCATTCCAGTCGAACGTGTAGAGGTCGTTCCGGATGAGACCGTGCAATTCGTAGCCGTCCTCACGGTTGCCCCAATATCCGGGTGGTGACGGTCGCTCCGTCACAGTTTGGTTCGACTCGTCACGGTACAGTGAAAGCAGTTCGAAGTGACTGCGCCAGGCCTCACTGTTTCCGGGCAAGTTGCTGGCACGTTGCTTTGCCGAGGATTGGGGCGTACTCACCGTACAGGTCGGTGTACTCGGCGTCCCACACGTCACCATCTTCGTCGAAATATTGTTGACGACGGCGGTAGGTGATCTGGTTCCAGAGTGGGGCGTGTGCGGCCAGCCAGTCGAACAGGCACTCCCGATACCGGTCACTGACCGGGTCGGCAGTGTACGTATTCGTTCGTTGCGGCCGGTCGCTCACACGTGAAAATATTGCGTTTTATCCACTTAAACGCGGGGATTACGGATAAGTTACGTCTCGTGGTTTAGTGCATCTCCCGTCGGATTCATCCCCGCGCTAAAGCGCGAGGCTTTCTCCTCGCATTTCCGTAATTCTGTGGCGATTTACAAGCCAGACACAATCTCGTTCGGGGTAAACAGCGAAACATCGCCCCGTTCTTTGGCCATCTCGCGCAGCCCCTCCGAGAAGCCGGATCGACAGAAACAGCAATAGTGATATTCGGTGTCGGTCTCGTTCGGCGGCGACCAATCCACCTGGGACGCACTCCGTTCGAGGTCTGTGAGGTCTCCTTCGTGCATCTCTCGTGCCGTGTACTTACATTCGCCAGCAACGAGTGTGCCGTCACTCCCGAGGCCAACGACATCCAGTTCGTGATGCTGGTGCCACCAGTAGCCAACCCCATGATACGTTTTGGGGATCAGTGACGGGAGTGCATTCTGGCAGACGAGTTCGAACATCGGACCCATATAGTCTGTGAACGATGGCTCGACGAGTTGGTCGTAGGCATCGGGGCCGAGTTGTGCGATGTTCCCGCCTTGGCCATAGACATAGCGGAACCAGAACCGAAACAATGGCTCGGTCAGTCGATAGCGACTCTTCCGTGTTGCGTTCGGATTTGCCGTCACCGGGATACCGCGCTCGACAAGTCTGAGTCGGCGGAGCTTCGAGAGATACGACCCCAGGGCGTTTGACTCTACGCCGACGAAATCCGCGATCTCGTTTGCCGCGCGCTTTCCCATCGCAATCGCTCGTAAGATAGAATAGTACGTCTGTGGCTCCTGGATTCCAAATTCCGTACGAAGAAGAAACTCGGGTTCGTTGTGGAGGACGCCGTGTTCTGAGAGGATGCGTGTGTGGATATTCTCCGCAAGGGAGCCATCACCAACGAGTGCCTGCAGATAGTACGGCGTCCCACCGAAGACGCCCCAAAACTGGATTATCTCGTCGGCGTTCGTCGTCGGATAGAGCGTGCGTGCATCTTCCAGCGACAATGGTGGGAGGTCGATGCTTGCGGTTCGGCGACCATACAGCGGACTCCCACCACTGAGGACTTTTTCTTCCATGATGCTGATCGAAGACCCGACGAGTACGAGCGTCAGCCCCGTCTCTTCGAGATGCATGTCCCAGACACGCTGGACTTTTGACGGAATCGAGCTGTCTGATTCGACGAGGTATGGGAACTCGTCGAGGACAACAACAGCGTCCTCACGGCCAAGTGCTCGCAAGAGCGCTTCCCAGTCACGTTGCACGTCATCAAGTAATGGAAACGTCTCGCTCGCCGTGTCGACGAAATCGGAGAGTTGCACCGCCGCGGTTTCTTCTGTTGCCTGCCAGTAGACTGCGTCAGTTCTGTCTTTAATCGCCTCACGGACAAGTGCGCTTTTGCCGAGTCGTCGTCGGCCGTAGATGACGACCAATTCGGCAGTCTCGCTCTCGAAACGCGACCGCAACAGGTCGAGTTCATCGTGACGGTTCACGAAACTGGGCCGCGACATACCGATACGTGGGTTGCCATCGGGATAATACTACCGATTATCTAAATCTCAGTTTTACTAATCTAGATTTTACTAATTCGAATGTTGCTAACCGATCGACAGCAGACAGTGGACGACGCCGACAGCCCATTTTTTATTGCCCCCTGACGGGTGCGGGGCCGTCAAATACGTGCCTCGAAGAACAAATGAGCAGCTCAAAACCCTACGCAACTGGCTTCGACGAAGATCCTGAGACCAACGTGCGCGGTGAGTGTCCGGAGTGTTCGGGCAACATCCAGACTGATGGTGGCGAACGGGCGTGTATGAACTGTGGCCTCGTCATCGACGGCCACGGACTCGCCTACGGCACTCGACCACGCTGGTTCGACGACGGCCCGGATACCCGACAGACGGGAGCACCGCTGACGCCAGCTCGACACGACCGTGGACTCTCAAGTGAGATTGGCCGCGGTAGCGATGCCCGAGGGCGGTCGCTTTCGAAGCGTAAGCGACGACACATCCGTCGCCTCCGTCGTGAACACAACCGGGCCAGATTCCGGTCGACCGCAGAGCAGAACCTCGCCCATGCCTGTGGGGATATCGCTCGAATCGTTGGAGCGCTGGACATGACGCACGGTGTCCGTGAATTCGCCAGTACGGTGTTCCGACGAGCACAGTCACAGGATCTCATCAAGGGTCGGTCACTGGAGGGATTCAGTGCGGCGAGTGTGTTCGCGACCTGTCGATGCCGCGGGCTTCCCCGATCGGTGACTGAGATTGCAGCCGTTGCACGGTGTGACGAGCAGACGGTTCTGAACTCTTATCGCGTCCTCAACGTCGAACTCGAACTCGAGGCGGCCATCCAGACTCCGCAGCACCTCCTGCCTCGACTCTGCTCGGAACTCGAGGTTGAGGACGTCGTTCGTCGGCGAGCACGCGAACTCACCGAGGTGGCTGAGACGGAAGGTGTCGCAAACGGACGACAACCCTCGGGCGTGGCTGCAGCAGCGATCTATCTCGCTGCACAGGAGTTCAACAGCCCATTGACGCAAACCGAACTGGCTGAGGCTGCAGACACCACGCCAGTGACGCTTCGCGAACGCATGTACGATATTCAGGAGGTCAGTCCGTGAGGTCACCTCGTCATCGCCTGGCTTGGAGGGGTGCGTGATGCTGAAACGCTGGTTTCGCTCTCGATGGATGCAGGGATCCGTCGTGTACGAATGTCGGTACTGTGGGACGACACTTCCGTCGAAACAGAGTGACTGTCCGTACTGTGGCCCTACTCGGATCATTACCTACGACGTATTATAACTAACCTGGAGGCCGGCGTTTCTCAATTCACCGCGCTTCTGTGAAGTGGGTAAGTATCCTGCTCGGTTGCTCGTTGATTGTTCTCGGCTTGTATAGTGACTCGTGAGTTGTTTGCATGGGAAAATCCCCAATTCTGGGGAAAATTATTATGTATGCCCACTCTACCTAAGAGTATGTCAGAAGCAACCTTGGACGGTCGCGGTCGCCTGACGCTCCCCAAAGAAATCAGGGAGCGATACGGTGAACACTATCATATTGTCCAGCTTCACGATGGCATCAAGTTGATTCCAATTGAGGAGGAGCCGCTTGAGGCCCTCCGTTCTGAGTTCGCCGATGTCGAAAAGACGGCCGAAGAGCTCAGGCAGGACGCACGCAACGAAGCATTGGATGAGGCTGGACGCTAAATGTACGCGGAGACAGACTTCCTTCTGGCACTCACCAAAGACGAAGACTGGCTCGGTGACGCTGCAGAGACAGTGTACCGCAAGCATCAGGACGAACTATGGACGTCTCAGTTCACACTCATTGAACTACTTCTGGTGGCATATCGTGAGGGCCTGGATACTGAACGCGTCATCACAAATGCCGCTGCCCTCTTGGAAGTACGCGGTGACGTGGATACCGTTGTAGCCGCTGCGACTTACGTCGAAGATAATGGATTTACACCATTCGATGCGCTTCACCTCGTTGAATCCGGTGGTGATACCATCGTTTCAAGCGATGAGTGCTACGAAGCGTTTGCTCCACGTCTTGACCTGAAGACGGTCAACGAGGAATGAGTCTGTTTTGTCAGACACTCTCTGTTCAGTACTGACCCGCCCAAGCACCTCCTCACTGTAAGTTGCTGGTTCTTGAACGTTGAGGACGTTTGTACTAAGAATACATCTGACGCACGATCCCACTACGTCACTCTTCGGGGAGTTTTTCACCAGCAGCGACGGCCTGACCGTGATCGGTTATCTGATAGGCAGGGGCCGAGTCGTGGCGCGTTGCTAACTCGTGGTCGACGAATACGCGACAGCGTTGAGCAATCCACTGCCTGCTGAATTCCGTATTCAATTCCAGGTTCTTCGGCGTGTGCCAGCCATCGTAGCGGGCGAGCTCGTCCAAGATATGAGGGTCCGCTGGAACAGCCCACTCAATCGCTGGGTACATACCCGATATATAGATTCAACTCTGTTAATCGTTGTGCTCAGCCCCTAGTTAGACAAATTATCGAGGTAATATTCGTATAGATACTATAACATCCGTACGAATGCTAAGACTTAAACGTCCCTTTCTCACTCAATAGAGTAGTAGTCACTCATCGCGGTCATCGGGTCACGACCGCACAGAGAGCGATTGCTGTCTCAATACATGCATCCGGACAGTCGCAACTCCGCCGATTCAGAACTGCAACAACCGACGCGCTCGACGGCCTTTGCTCGCCGAGTGAGTGCGTACGCACTCTCCGTACTCGCCTTCTCGACGCTCGCGGTCGATCCTGTCGCCGCCCAGACTGTGGGGGTGGCATTCTGTGAGTCAGCGATGGCAACCACGGTGAAAAATCTCTTTACCGTCATCCAGTTCGGTGGGCCGCTCATCGGCGGCGTGCTCGCACTGGGGCAACCGTTGCCATCCCGACGATTCGCCGTGCCGATATGAAGAAAGAACTCAAGGAAATCCGCAATCAGGGCGTCATCTGGGGTGTCATCGTCGCCCCGCTCGCGACGACCATCCTGCAGTTCATCCTGAACAACGTGGTCGCAGGTGGCACGAGTTGCGGGTTCTAAAGCGACGGAACCGCGTCTCAGTCTTGGTTGCACTGGCGGTCTCGCTCATCGTCGCCCCAGCGATCGCCAGCGCCCATCCGCCGAGCGAACCGGACCATGGCGTGAACGACACCGCGTTCGTGCCGCTCTGGTCGAACGACACTGACGACACTGTATTGGACGGGGACGCATCTCCAGATGGTGCAGTGCGAACGCTCGCGTCGGGAACGGATATCCCGGTCAACGACCCACCAGCCGTCGTTGCGCAGTGGAACCGTGGCGAACACGGCGAGTTTCCACAGACCAGCAGCGAGACGTCGACCGCACCGAGCCACGCGACCCTCGAACAGGGCCGATTCATTCGCGATGCACACGTGACCCTCCTCAGTGTCCAGCCCTCGACGGTCGTCCATACGTCGGCGACCGAGCGAACGCACTACGTCGCGCCATCCGGGACGGTACTGGGAGTCGTCGACTACAGAATCCGCACTCTCAGCGGGAGTCACTCGGCGAATCGAACGGTTTCCCATTCCATCACACGAACTCGAGTGAACCAGACGCGATTGCTCGTCGATGGTGACGTGGTCACAGACCAGACTCACACGCGGACGCCGCGCCTCGCCTACAGCGAGTTGGTGGCGAACAGTGAGCCGACGACGCTCACGCTGGAAGCGACGATAGACACCGAAATCCGGACCACTCGCCGGACTTGCACCGAGTACAACGCGACCCAGCGCTCCTGTCTCGTGTGGGATCGCCAGACGCGCTATCGGAGTGAATCCATTACGGTCACTGATTCGCTTGACGTCCAGCCCTACCAGTTGGCGGTCTCGGGCTACGTCGGTCGATACCCAGATGGCGATCTTGGACTCGTGGTCTACACGAGCGACCCGTGGGGTGGATACGACCGAACGGCGTCCCAAGGACAGGTCAACGGCGTCTGGCGCTTTTACACCGCTCGGGATCCGTCGTGGGATACGCTGATACAGCGAACCAGTGATGGGACTGACCGCAGTCACTCGCCAGTTCACCCACTCCAGGTCCACGCGTTCCCGATCGAAGTCGGACCAACAGCCACCCCCAAACCGGGTGTGACCATCCTCGATACCTTCGGTGAGGACCTCACTCCACCCTCGCTCCCTCAAAACGTCTCACTCGACGTCGTCGAGGAGCCCTATACAGGGAGCTACGGATTGGCAACGCGCTGGGAATCCTCGGGACCGAATTCCCTGGCACACGAGGATGCCGTCACGGCCCAGGGACTGGTCTACGGTATCGAAACGACGCGCTCGCTCGAGAGTTTTGCCCGCGTCCCGATACACGAGAGCAACCTCACGCTCTCGATTCAGAACCGCTCCGATGAGACAGTCCGGCTCCGTCTCACCCTCCGGAACGACGACACAGGTGGGCCGATCGACACGCGAGGCCGCGATGGCTACCTCCTCGTTGATGGCGAGCGTCTCGAGACGAACGCGACCGGGATTGCCACGCTCACAATTCCTGCGGAGAGCACTGGTGTGAGTGCTCGGTACGTCCCCGGGCAGTGGTGGCTGGATATCCCGGGCTATACCGGAGATAGCGACAGCATCTACGTTCGCAGTCCCGTCCTGGACCTGCTCTCGACGCTCTTTGTCTTCGCTGTTCCTGTCTCGCTGTTCTTACTCGCCGTCTTGCTCATCGACCGCATCACTGGCTGGCATCTCTGGCCACCATGGAGAACCCTATGACGAACGAAGACACCGATTCACCCTCACAGCAGACCGACGCACAGTCCTCACGACGACGGTTCCTCCGAACTACCGCACTCGGTGGAATCCTCGGACTCGCTGGCTGTCTCTCGACAGACAGTGGCACTGAAGAAGACGCTCCCACGGCCACAATGGGCGCTATCGAGCAGGTCGAGTTTGCAGGCGAGCATCTCGTCCTCACCGCGACCGAGGCGTTTAGCGGAACCGAGCTCCACGTCGTCGACCCAACGGAGACGGTCTGGGCGAAGACGCGCACTGAACACACGACCGGGAAGGCACGGATTCAGTTGCTGGACGTCGACGGCTATGATGACGACAACCACTATACTCCCGGACAATTCCGTTTTGTCTTCGAGCCGCGAGCCGAGGAACCGCATACCGAACTGGTAGACTTAGCCCCGGATGTTTCCATTCTTGAGGTCCGGCAACGAGACAGCGGTGCCCCTGGTAGTGCCGGGCAGATAGCAGTCAAGATGACCAATCGAGGGACTGCTCCAACATGGATCTCCGATATCAAATACGAAGGAGCACCTCACTATTCAGCAAATGGTGATTTTAGCGATAGTGATTTTCCGTTTCTCAGTGATCTCGAAAAACCAACAGAAGCCATCATACCTCCCAACACTGTCCGAGAGTACGTTGCGCAAAACTTCCCACTGAGATTCACCGACCGAGCTCACGACCAGTGTTCTCAGATCCAATTCACTATGGGCATCTCTGTCAAAACTCCCATCGAACACTCACCTGAGAATCGGATTAATGTGAAAACAGGTGGCGAGCCAATCGTGTCCAGCTCACTGGACAGATACGTTTGTTCAGATGTTGATCTAGAGCTAATCGGAATGAGTGACCAGTGATGCAGGCACTTGGCGATGTAATCACTTCATCCCTCTCGGACTGGCTCACGTCGCTATTAGATGCGGTTGCGGCTGATTTTGAAAAGGCTACAGAAGCGATCATTGGTGAGATTGTTAGTACCCCTGCACCCGATCGGGTCTTCGGTCCACCAACCAACGGTGCCTGGCCCCAAATTTACGAGTACTACTGGGAACAGCTCATCCCGATCGTACTCTTTCTCTACGGCGTCTCTGTCGGACTCGTCATTTTCCTCGAGTCGACGAGTCACCTGTTCTCCAGTTACCATAGAACGAAACTCAAGAAACGTGCGTTCTCAGGCTTGCTTGGAATCCTCGCGTGGTGGTGGATCGCCGCGTTGTCTCTGCAATTGGTCGATGGCTTTGCAGCCTTCCTCGTCCCCGATCTCTCGGATATCTCGCTCTTCGAGTCGTTATCTTTCGGGGCGATGGGATTGCTCGGGCTTCTGGTCTCGTACACCGTCGACCTCGTCCTGTTCATCCTCATCGGCCTCATCTACTTCACGCGGCAGGTGATGCTCTATCTCTTCGTCTTGCTGATGCCGATACTCATCGTCTTCTGGATTCCTGGCGTCGGTCCGTTCTCGCTCGTCTCGCGGTTCATGACTCGACTGGCCGGGTTTTACGCGCCGTTTCTGTTCATGACGATTCCGGTGGCGCTGCTCTTTCGACTCGGACAGATCATGGGGAGTAGTTTCACCTTCGACGTCAACGGCATCGCGCTGTGGTTCGTTGCGCTCATCATCCCGTTCGTCGCCGTCGTCGCGCCGCTGTTGATGTTCTGGCAGGCTGGCGCGATCTTCGTCTTCGGCGAGCGGGCGAGTCATCACGCATCGGCTCAGCGAGCACAGCAACGGTTTGCGACGACAGCCAAAGGCGCACAGACTGCAGCCCACGGGACGCAGAACTTCAGCAGAGGTGTCCGCGGCGAAGCCGCACGCAAACGCGACGGTCAGACCGTTCTCGGCTCTGGCGATTCCCGAGCGCACGCAGGCGGCCGTCGAGTGCGAGAGACGACGGTTTCCCTTCGGGACCGGCTGACTGCTGACAGCAGCGACACTGGCGCGTCTCAGAGCGGCACGGAAGCCAGTGGTGAGCGTCAGGATAAGCCTGCTGACAGTGACACCCGCGATAGCGACTTCTCAGCGATGCGGGACCGAAGTCGCGATTCCACATCGGACAGCGACACGGACCGTTCGGACGACGACCGGCCGTGGTACATCAACTGAACCCGACCGACACGATTCACACACTCACACTCCACATGTCACATCGAGACCCCGCAAAACGCATCCCGAAATTCCTCGGGACCGAGGCAACGCTCTTTGGAACCTATACCCTCTCAGACGCCGCGATCGGACTCTTTCCCGGGGTCGTAGTCGTCTTGCTCTTGCAGGTCGTCCTTCCCGACTCGCTCACTGTCGGCGGGTACGCCCTGCAGACGTTGACCCTCCCACTTGCCGGTGGCGCAATCGTCGTCGGTGCGGTGTTCGTCTATCTCACGCCGTCCTATACGACGAGCATCGACTGGATTACGACATACATGGGCTCGCTCAGAGCGCCCGATGAATACGACGTCGAGGCAGCGAAAGAACAGACGCAACTCGAGCGCCTCCATCCCGAACACGACGCTATCGAACGGACCGACGGCGCGTTTGTCGGGATGGTACAGGTCGACCCACCGAACATGGCGCTCGCGACGAGCGAGGAGTGGCAGGAACGCGCGGATGCCTTCGCGGACGTTCTGAACACGACTGTCGAATTTCCCGTCCAGCTCTACTCCACGACACAGGATTTCCCCGTCGAGGAGTATCTCGCTCACTACGATGACCGCCTCGACGATCCAGACGTGAAAGCGAATCCTCGGTTGGCGGGACTCATCGAGGCCTACACTGCGTGGTACGAAGACGAGGTCGACACTCGGCAGATGACCATCCGTGATCATTACGTCATCGTGGCCGTCACGCCCAGAGAAGTCCAGTTCGACAGCGAGAGTCTCCTGCAACAACTGGCCGGTGTACCCATCCTTGGACTCTTTATCACCGCGTGGTTTGCACCTCGGCTCTCCGACGAACGGCAGGCGATGTTCGACGAGCTCGACAGTCGATTACGACGCGTCGAGGGTGGTATCCGTGAGATCGATGGCTGTGATGTGAGGCGACTCGACGCCCACGAGGCGCTCGGCGTCGTCGGAAACTTCTGGACGAACGAGGGGTATCGAACGGAGACACTCGACCAGCTTGCCCGTCGAAGTCCGATCGTCAGTGGGGGCCGTCGATGATCGGGCGGTTGTTGGCGTCGCTCGGTTCGGGAACTCAACAACGCGGTGAGGACGAGAGTATTGAGACTGAGGCTGATTCAGACGACACGACTGCTGGTACTCGGCCAGTCGACGACGTTGGGGTCTCGTACACTCCTTCAACAAATGCGCTCCCCAACCTCGAAGACGTTCACTCCTCACTGGTGATGCCTTCGGGTATCGAGACGACGCCGACGAGCATCCGCGTCGGCGAAACGTGGGCACGTTCGCGGTGGATTGCCGAGTATCCAGAGACGCCGATGGATGGCTTTCTCGAACGGCTTTACGCCTCCCCGGAGACGCGAAAGACAGACATCTCGATCCACGTCGACCCGCGGGATACAGAACGGACGCTCGATTCACTCGAGAACCACATCGAGGAACTGGAGGCCGACGTCGAGTATCTCCAGGAGAAGCGCCGGGCCGGTGCTCGTGGGCTGCAGAAAGATCTGGATGACTATCGAGACCTCTACGACACCCTTCGGAATAGCTCGATGCAGGCCTTCGACGTTGCGACGTATCTCACCAGCAGAGCCGACGACCCGGACCACCTTTCGGGACGTGGGGTTCGGAAGACCGCCCGACAACCACCGACCAACCTTACGCCAGTGACGCCGCGCTGGCAGCAACTCCAGACGCTCATCTCGACGAGCCCCGTTGGCGACAATCGGCTGGAACAACCGCTATCGACGCGAACCCCGATGCTCGCCGGTGCCGTTGGAGCGATGTTCCCCTTTGTTTCCGGTGCGTTCGCCGAACCCGGTATCGAGTATGGCACCTACGCGTTGAACGAGAGCCCGATGATTCTGGATCGGTTTGCTCGCGAGACGGGCTACTGTACGATGGTCATCGGGAAGCTCGGTGCTGGCAAATCGTTCTCGACGAAACTCCAGTTGGTCCGGCGGGCGATGTACGATCCTGATACCGTTATCATCATGCTCGACCCTCTTCGTGGGTTCGCCGGCGTTAACGAAGCACTCGGCGGTGAGCGAGTGACCGTCGGCGGGACGCGTGGGTTCAACCCTTTGGAGTTGAAGGCCACTCCCTCGGACGTGCTTGCATCTGTTCCCGACCTTGACCCGTGGGCCGAACAGATCTCGTGGGTGATGTCCTTCTTCGAGACGTTCTTCGGCCACGTCGCGAACAATCCACTCGCCGGACGAAAGCAAACACTTCGACGCGCTGTCCAGGAGGCCTATGAGTGTATGGGCATCACGCGCGACCCGAGTACGCATTCGAATCCGTCACCGACGGTTCGTAACGTCATCGACGTGCTAGAGGAGTTACTGGAGCAGCCGGCGTCCTTTGGGTACGCAACACCCGGGGAGCAATCGAGCGTACAAGACGATGCCCAATCGCTCTTGAAGGACCTGCGACCATCCTTCCGTGAGGGTGGCGACCTGGCGAATCTCGCCAGACCGACGGAGTTCGATCTCGATTCGAGTGTGGTTTATTTGGACCTACACCAGGAAGAGGGCGCACGCGGGCGAAGCGAGACGAGTCTCATGATGCAGGTGCTATTCAACGCTGTCTACGAACGAGCGAAGCAGACCGAGAAACGGGTTATCTTCGCCATCGACGAGGCACACTATCTGATGGCCGATGCGACGTCGCTAGATTTCTTGGAGACGGCTGTTCGACATTCGCGACACTACGACCTCTCGCTTCACTTCATCACACAGACCGGCGGGGAGTTTGCGCTAACCCCAGAAGCACGGACGATCGCCAGTCTCTGTTCGATGACGCTCATTCATCGCGTGAACGAAGAGGCCGAGAAGTTAGCCGAGTGGTTCGACCTGAGTGAGCGAGAGGTGAACTGGGTCCGGACGGCGAAAGCCGGGAACTCGGAAGATGGGTACTCTGAGGCATTGCTGGGTATCGACGAAGAAGGGTGGTTTCCATTGCGGGTTCGGGCGAGTGGCTTTGAAGCCAAAGCGATCGACGGAACGTCTGGGTGAGATCGAGTTTTCTGGAAGGACGGCTCTGGTCAACTACCCCATACTTCGCTCACCCTGACGGGTTTGCTCGTTTCTTGAGGAAGGAGGCTCCACGCTATCCCTTCCGTTGGACTCCTCTGCAAATAATCATTATAAGGAGCAAGGAGAATACCCGCGCCTTTAGGCGCGGGATGAATCCGACAACCCCTCCACAATCCACCGCCGATAGCAACCCGGATATTCCACCGTCCTCAAACCGAATCTTTACAAGAGACGCAAGTATAAGCGATTATACAGACGTTCAGAATGCTGGAAGTCCACCGCACCCATCGAGCGAAAATCCTCAACCACGGACAGGTAGAGGACTCACTCGACCGGCACGGATGGTCTGCCAGTAAACTCTGGAACGTCGCCAACTACCACTCCCGACAAGTGTGGGAGGACACGGGCGAGATTCCCGACCACGGAGACCTCAAAGACGAGTTGAAAGGTCACACCAAATACAAGGGACTACACAGTCAGTCCAGTCAGCGCGTTCTGGAGGAACTCGCTGAAGCCTTCAACTCGTGGTACGGCAAGAGGAAGTCCGACAGTCGAGCGAAACCACCCGGCTACCGCAAGAAAAACTACTACGACAACCACGGCAACCGCGTTCACGAAGAACACCCCGCAGTACGGTGACGTGGAAGCAGAACGGAATCAAACACGACACGAAGAACAACCGCGTCCGTCTGTCGAAAGGTGCGAACCACAAGGAACACCCAAAGGCGTGGGAATACATCCTCATCGAGTACGAAACTCATCCCGGCGTCACCGTCGAGAACCTTCAACAGGTCAGAGCCGTCTACGACAAAGCGAAAGAGCGGTGGGAACTCCACCTCGTCTGTAAGGACGAAATCGAGACTCCCGACGCACCCGGCAATGAAACGGCGGGTATCGACCTCGGTATCTGCAACTTCGCGGCAGTCGCGTATAGTACCGAGCAAGCCGACCTGTACCCCGGAAACCGCCTGATGCAGGATGGTTACTACTTTCCGAAAGAAATCGCCAAGTGCGATGACTCCGGTGGTGAACGGGCCACTCGGTTGCACAAGAAGTGGTCGGAACGCCGCACCCACTTCTTCCACAGCCTCGCTAAACACATCGTAGAGAGGTGTGTTGAGCAAGAGGTTGGGCGTATCAACGTCGGCAAACTCGCAGGTGTTCGAGAGGACGATAATGGCGACTCGAAGAATTGGGGTCGGCACGGAAACCTCGACCTGCACGGGTGGGCGTTCGACCGCTTCACCGGTATCCTCACGTACAAGGCGAAAGTCGAGGGCATCGAAGTCGTAGAAGTTTCAGAGCGCGACACGAGCAAGACGTGTTGCGTCTGCGGTAGGAAAGACGACAATCAGCGTGTTGAGCGTGGTCTGTACGTGTGCGAGGAACACGACGATGCGTTCAACGCTGACGTGAACGGGGCGGAGAACATCCGTCTCGACATCAACAACGAAAGTAACTCCGAGTCTTCGGCCAGTTTGGACGAAGATAGGAGTACCGGCTGGTTGGCACAGCCCGGAGTCTACCTGTATGACTTGTCCAGCGGATTCCAACCGCAGGCACAAGTGGTGGACTGCAAACCTTAATATCCCAACTGCGGTCGGGATTCCTCCGCCTTCAGGCGGAGGAGGATGTCAATCGGTCGGCGTTGAATATCCAGTCGTGGCTGCGTGCGTGGGATGTTCCTTGCTGTGGCTCTACTCAGATACGTCGAAGAATTGGCAATATACAGAACTTCGATATAGAATGAACTACCCCAATCTATATTGATGCACAGCGTGAATGATAACGTATGACCGAAGGCGAATCGAACTCCAGGGATCTAATGGAGCGTCAGACCACCGGTGAAGACCGCGTGCGGATGACCGCCCGGCAGCTGTCGGAGCCGCGGACGGCCAACTGGATCGCCTCCGAAGCAGGCTGGTCACACGAGCCGACCAAACGGGTCCTCGAACGGTTAGTCGACGATGGCATCCTCCATTGTGACGAAAGTGGTACTCACACGACGTACTACCCCGATTATCGTCGTCAGGCTATGCAAGAGGCGATGCGCCTCCGGGACAGCGGACACACTGTCGAGGAGCTCACGGACCGTCTCGCCGATATGAAGGGGCAGATCCGCAACTGGGAGGGCGAATTCGACGTCGAGTCGCCGAACCAACTTCGCGGGACCCTCACTGAAGAGGGTCTCAATGCCGACGAAGAGGACCGTCGCCGTGAGATCGCCCGTGAGTGGGAACATCTTCACCGGCGCATCGAAATCGTCGGCTTCGCCATCCGCGAATGGGACTTCCTCACTCCGACAACAGATCCCGCCGAGGCCAGTAGCTGACGGATGTCGGTCCCGCATCCCGGTGGTGACCCGAACGCAAACCTCTACGCCCAGCTGAAGCGAGACGTCCTCGACCGTGTGCCACAGATTACGACGGTCGAGTTCGTTCCTGATGACATCGAGGCCAAGCAGCTGCGGGCACGTTTTGATCCAGCCCGTCTCGATCCTCCGACAGGGCCTGAGTCGCCGGAACTGTCCATCAAGTGGTATCGACAGGATCCACATGATTGGATCCGTATCAATTACACCGACCCGAACACGGGATTTCACGCTGGCTGGCATCAGGACGAGGACCATCCCGATCTGGGACGAACGCATTTCCAGTACTCCGCCGTCAACGACCAGGACCGATGGGGTTTCACGTTTGAACACGAGACTCCGTCGCTGATCCTCTGGGAGATTGTCGAAACACTCCTCGAGGATGTCCGTCCGAATATACAGTCCGCGAACGAGGACTCATGACACACAGAGAACGCGCCAATCAATCACTTGCGAGTTCGTTCGAGCGGTATCTCCAGGACAAGGGCAGGGATCGCGGGGACGAGTGCAGAAACTATCGTCGGACGCTGCTCGCGAGCTCGAACGATTTACGGAGTGGGCCGCTGGCGAACGGGGCGACGACTGGACCAGCATCGTTCCCGAGAGTGTCGACCGTGAATCGATTTTTGGAGACCCCGAGGCACTCGACCTGCTCCGCCTGCAGACGTGCTGCACCAACACCGGCGCCACTTGCTCGGAAGCATCGAAGCGCTTGTATACAATGAATACGATGTAAACAGTATGGGAACGATCTCGACTCGCGTGCCCGACGAGTTGGAAGCCGAACTCGAGGCGTATCTCGAGACCGAGACACTCGACCGGAGCACGGCCGTTCGGAAGCTTCTCTCCGAGGGACTTGAGCAGTGGCGTCGCGAACAGGCACTCGAGCAACTCGCAGCAGGCACCGTTACGTTTAGTAAGGCGGCTGCGCTGGCAGGGATGTCGGTCTGGGACTTCGCACAGCTCGCCAAAGAACGTGATATCACGTGGGTTGGGGACACCCATCTCGACGCAGATCTCGAGGACCTGTGAATGTGGGTCTTCGACGCCACGCCACTCATTTACCTCGCAAAAGTCGATCAACTCGCGATCGTTGAGAACCTTGATGCCTCGTGTGTCATCCCTGAGCGCGTCTATATTGAGCTCGTCGAAACCGGTCTCGACCAGGGATATCCGGACGCCCGCCGCATTGAGCGGAGCGTCGACGCCAACCGGTTCGATATCGTTACGGTCGAGCCCACGTCCTTGCTGTCGCGCCTCCAGACCAATGATACACTCAGCGACGCCGATGTCGCTGTCCTCGCCTGCGCGGCGGCACATGATAGCGTGGCCGTGATGGATGAGACGTACGGCCGCGATGTCGCAGCGGCAGAGGGAATCACTACTCGAGGGACGGCATATTTTGTGCTAAAACTCGCCAGTGAGGGGCCGATCAGTGTTGACGACGCCCGAACCGTGATTGATGCGATGATCGACGAAGGCTGGTACTGCGCCCCAGATGTGTACGCGAAGATTGTCCAGAAACTCGAATCGCTGGCGGAGTGATGTTTGTATTGACGGCTCTTCAACGACACGCTGACTCGTCTGTCGTCACACCTGTTGTGACGCGCCGTGGATAGGGAAGACCGCTCAACTCGATCGGACAGGCGCTTGGACCAGCGACGATTGGTGGGCCGCCAGAAACAACGATTATAGAGATTAGGCGAGAAAATCCACGACTGCAGTCGTGGGATGAATCGCCGCACGGTTCGCAACCACTGAAACCGCAACAGTTGAGTGCCCACACGTCGTTTCTGTGGTTGTCGTTGCGACGGTCTCCCGTCGTGATTGACCGTCCGAAAACTGGCAGTTGACTTGGTGTTTGCCTCATCAAAACGTAAGCCTTCGGACGACCAGACCGACGTTAAACAACCAGATAACTCGGAGTCCTTCACGGGATACGAGTAACGGGGGGCGTGGCACTCCCATCGGCGTGTCGGGTCGTAAACGTAAGTTCCCAAACCAGCGCGTTGCAGTGCGGGCGTGGGAAGCCCACGAGTTTACTCGTAGGAGGATGTCACCTCGAGCACCGATTGCTTCGGGATCCAGCGATTGTAACGCAAGCACTGGCAGCATCAGAGCTGTAGCGACTGACTAGAGCATTGTTTCACTCGGTGCATGGTGTGTGGGTGGGTGTTACTCCAGTTGCTCGAGCTCTCCACGTCGTTCGCAGTGCATTATCCCACCGGCGAACCGCCGTAGTTTGGCCACGAGTTCGTCCTCAGTCTCGTAGGACTCGACGCGCAAATCCCACCTGACTGATGCCGACCGGATCATCGCACTCGTCACGTCGTCCTCGTGGACAAAAACCAACCGATCACCGTGTACATCGGCGATATTCTCCAGGATGCTGCCGGCTTCTTCCCCGACGCCGAAGTTGTGGCCGAGGAACGGCACGATGAACGCGGTCGCGTTGCTACATCGGGCGTATTCGATACTCTGGGTCATCGCATCGACGTCGTCAGTATCGATGTCGACGTCGAGCGCGAGAAACGCATTCACACCCGGATCTGTTCTGAGTGCTCCTTGGACGCGTCGCAAGAGTGCCTGCGCCGCGTTGATGTCATCCTTATTCCGAAAGAGCCGGCGTAAGGGGCCCGGGAGATTGTCAATCTCGATATCGCGGCGTTCCTCCTCGCTGAGGACGTAATTGAGGTTGAACGATTTGTACGGCCCCATCAAATAAAAGAGAAACGGTCGTATGTCACACGCCCGAGCCGGTCAGCGATCAGTTCACGTGTTATCTCGACGGCCATAGCCCTCCTATCCAGTGAGTATATATAAAAAGCGGTGTTTTTAAGAATTCTTGGCTTGACAACGACTAAGCGTTTCCAGCTCGTACCTTGACGTACGATGTCGACGGATCAAACGCGGACGGTTCGCGGCGATGCCCCGGACGACCCGGCAGACCTGCTGCCCGAGGAGAGTGTCCTCAGTCTCGACGAGTACCTCAATATGCACGCCGCTGTCGGCCACCGCACCCGCTACGAGATTCTCTATCGGCTCGTCCACAGCGGTGAAATGAGTCCGAAGGAACTTGAGGATGCACTCGATATCGACGACAGTACGCTCCACTATCACCTCAACAAACTCGTCGACGTTGGCCTCGTCGAGAAGCGCCAGCGCACGGAACGCGGACAGGACGGGCTATACACATATTACCGGGCGACCGTGTTTGGCGAAGTGACGCTCACCGACGGCGTCGACGAGCTAATCCGCGGTGAACAGGCGTTCGAAGCAATGTACGACAGTTCGAGCGGGTAATCAGGCTACGACCGCCGCGCATAGACGATTCGACCGGACTCCGCAGTTTGTCTCCGCGTCATTGAGAAGAACCAGTATGTTGACTGCCGTCTCCGAGCGAGCAAAGCAGACGGAGAAACGCGTCATCTTCGCGATCGACGAGGCACACTATCTGATGGCTGATACGACGTCGCTCGATTTCCTCGAGACGGCTGTTCGACATTCGCGACACTACGACCTCTCGCTTCACTTCATCACACAGACCGGCGGGGAGTTTGCCCTGACGCCGGGAGGCCCGGACGATCGCCAGTCTCTGTTCGATGACCCTGATTCATCGCGTGAACGAAGAGGCCGAGAAGTTAGCCGAGTGGTTCGACCTGAGCGAGCGAGAGGTGAACTGGGTCCGGACGGCAAAAGCTGGAAACACAGAAGATGGGCACTCTGAGGCGTTGTTGGGTATCGACGAAGAAGGGTGGTTCCCGCTCCGAGTTCGTGCGAGTGGGTTCGAGGCTGATGCGATTGGTGGCACGTCTGACTAAGCCAGCCACTTTGACAAGGGTGCACTTGAAGTGTGGTATCTCAACACTGTGCTCTGAAGATGGGCTGATTGGGATTGTTCTTGTGAGTTAGAATCGAATAGGCCACTATTCAGACATCTTATTAAACAATTCATATCTATACTTGCCCAATCTGAACCTACCTCACACCGTGTCTGGGTAGTGCATCTCGAACTTGGCTTGCTGGTAGACTGTTGGTCTATTGTGTACACATTTGTTACCGAATCTCTACCGATGCGCAGAACCATGGCTCTAACCGTCGATAACTGGACTTGACACCTCATGACAACAGTATTTCAAGAGTACACTTGTTATTCAATTTTCATATCGCTCGGTCACCATGTGAGAATAAGGTCCGAGCAAGGAGTCCCGTTTCGATACCCAAGAATTATTTCTGGTGGTGAATGTACCGATATATAATGTCCCAGCGAACCCAGACGCCCTCCACTTCTGCGTCTGCCACGCCGGTGGTCCAAGGCCGCGGCCTCACTCGCGACTACACTCGCGGCAGCAGTGGGTTCTTCAGCAGTTCTCAGGCACCGACAGTTCGCGCACTGGATTCCGTCTCGATGGCCATCGAGCGTGGTGAAGTCGTCGGAATTGCAGGTCCGAGTGGCAGTGGCAAGTCGACGCTCTTGCATCTTCTAGCTGGTCTCGATGTGCCCACTGCTGGCACCCTCGAACTCGACGGCACAGACATCGAGCCGCTTTCTGGCCGGCAACGAGCACGACTGCGACTCGAAACCGTCGGGATCGTCTTTCAGCGATTCCACCTGTTAGATGCGCTCTCGGCCCGTGCAAATGTCGCCCTCCCGCTCGTCGAACGTGGGGTCGGGAAACGCACACGCCGGGAGCGGGCCGAGTCATTGCTCGAGGCTGTCGGGCTCGAGGAGCGTGTCACGCACAAGCCTGGCCAACTCTCGGGTGGCGAGCAACAACGCGTCGCCATTGCACGAGCGCTGGTGACTGACCCGTCGCTGGTCGTCGCTGACGAACCGACAGGTGAACTGGACTCAGAATCCGGAGAGCGGGTGCTCGACCTGCTGGTCGACGTTGCTGACGAACAGGGCGTCGTGCTGGCGTCGCACGACCAGCAGGCACTGGACGTCTGTGACCGGGTCATCTCACTTCGCGACGGCCAGGTCGCACGGAGGCAGTGATGTGTGGCCGACGGCTACGCTCACTGATCGGCGTCGCGATGTATCGCGTTCTCGGTCGGTTTCGGATTGCCCCACAGCGCGTGCTCCTGAGTGTCCTCGGTGTCGGGCTTGCCGTGGGGCTGATGGTCGCCGTGACCGGCGTCTCCCTGGGGCTCGCGTCGCAATCCGTCGTCCAGAGCGAGGGTGTCGATTACTGGGTCGTCCCCGAGCAGGCGAACGTCGAGTCGATTGCGATCTCGACTGGCGGTGTGCAGTTGGGCGATGTGCATCGGACCAATGCGGAGATCGCGAGTGACGAGCGTGTGGAGTATGCTACCCCTGTCCTGCTGGAACTCGTGCCGCTTACCGACCAACAAACTGGTGAACGGACCTACGTACTCACCGTCGGCATCATACCACAGGCAGGCGCGGAAGTGCTTGGACTGCCGGCCGACGCCCTCACGCCGGGCGACCCACACTATGCCGACGGCCAATACGACGGCCCCTGGACAGGTGAAGCGGTGTTGAACGACGCTGCAGCGACACTCACCAATACCTCGACTGGCGAGCGACTGTCCCTGGCGCGCTCGAATACCAATCGGTCGTTCACTGTCGCGAACGTCTCTGCCGGTGGCGCTCAGACTGCCGGCGGAACCGTCCCGGTCATGCTCGTTCACTTGAGCGAACTTCAGTCACTCACCGGGAGTGCAAACGGCGATGCAGCCGATCAGTTGCTCGTCAGCACGAACGACCCGGCCGTTCGCCAGCAAATCGAAGGGCGCTATCCCCAGACGACGGTCGTGACGCGGAGCGGCCTTTCGGCACAGCAAGTCTCGACGTCGAATCTCCCGCTCGCCGTAGCCCTCGCGGCGTTCTTTTCAGCAGTGTTCGTCGGTGTGCTGTTCGTGACGACGCTCATGGGACTGGAGGTGAGTGCCGACCGACGCCAGCTCGGGACGCTCGCGGCGATCGGCGTCTCGAGTCGTTCGCGGTCAGTCCTGATCGCCGCCGAGACGGTGCTGATATCGATTGTGGGTGGTCTCGTCGGTATTCTCCTCGGTTTCCTCGCGATAGGCGGAGTCAATGAGCTGGCCCAGACGTACGCTGGCGTCGATACCATCGCCCTGTTCCAGCCCGAGTTAGCGGGCTATGCATTGATCGTGGCCCTGTGTATCGGCATCGTCGGTGCCGTGTATCCCGTCTGGTTGACCCGGCGAACCGGCATGCTGGAGGTGCTCTCCTGATGCTGTCACGCTTTCGTGCGATGGTCGGGATTGCGATTGCCCAGTTACGACACGAACGGCTCCGGACGGCGCTCGCGATACTCGGTGTCGCGATGGCGGTCCTCTCCATCGTCATGCTCACCAGTGTGGGGATCGGAGTCGTCGAAACCGGCCAACAGAAATTCGACCAGTCTGGCCGCGACCTCTGGGTGACTGGTGGTCCACTCGAGTTGCGTCCCGGTACCGTCGGCGGGTTCGAGAACACACTCATCGATTCCCACACTGTCGCTGCCGAGATTGCACAACGCGATGATGTCGCGACGGCTGTCCCCATGGCCTTCCAGACTGTGTACGTCGGCAAGAACACGACCGAGTTCGAGACCCTCATCGGTGCCGGGGCGCCAGCGCAGGGTCCCTCTGTTTCTATCTCCGAGGGACGGGGATTCCAGACCCGAGATCGTCACTACGCTGAGGGAACCTACGACGGACCGATGTCTCACGAGGTCGTCATCGACCAGCGTACAGCTCGACTACTGAACGTCTCGGTCAACGACACGCTCTACATCGGGGGGACACTGGCGACTGCCAGTCGAAACGAGTTCACCGTCGTCGGCATCTCACCGACGTATTCACGATTCGTCGGGGCGCCAACGGTAACGCTCCACCTCAGCGAGTTGCAGGAGGTCACGGGCACGACGGCCAGTGACCGAGGCACGTTCATCTCGATACGACTCCAGGACGGTGCCAACGCGACCGCGGTACAGAGCGACCTGCAGCAAGCCTATCCTGCGTATACTGTCCGGACGAATCAAGAGCAGTTGCGGGCAACGCTCGAAGACAAAGTCGTCGTCATCGCCAGTGGGGCGAGTCTAGTGTTGCTGGCAGTGGTTGCGGGGATTCTCCTGACGATGAATCTCCAGCTCTCGTTTGTCTACCAACGCCGACAGACGTTTGCAGCGCTGCAGGCACTCGGGCTGTCACAAACGTCGCTTTCGGCGCTCTTACTGCTGAAGACACTCCTGATTGGTGGAGTTGGTGGTGCACTTGGGGTGGGCCTGGCGATTCCAGGCACGATGGCCGTTAACGAGATTGTAGTCGCCGTAACCGGGTTCGAAAACGTCGTGTCGCTCTCTCAGCGGATTTTGATTGGTGGGTTTGTGATCGCACTCTGTGTAAGCGTCGTGAGTGCAGCTGCTGCGAGTCTCTATCTTACCCGCGCGAGCACGCTCGAAACACTCCAGTCGTGAATCGCATTTGGCCTGTCCATCCGGTGGTAGGCACTCGGAACTATTGGATTACTAATTGAAACTCCATCGTCGATGTCTCTCTTGGGTCCTGATTTTCACTGAATCGGTTGAATTCGGCGTACCCAGTCGTCAGAAGCTCGAATGCCCCCATCCTGCACGTTTCCGAAACTATATTACCATACCTACAAACAATATTGTAAATAAGAATTTCCAGGGTGTAGTGGGATATTAAGTGGTATGTGGGGAATACATAATATGTTAGAACGTCAGCATGGCTTGGCTGGGAGCATAGTGGTGGGTAGTGAATATCGTTGCCGGTCCGAGTACCCGGACACGGACTTCAGATCGATAGTCTATGAGTAAGGCTATCGATGAGTCAGTGGGTATCCAACCCACATTGGAGGGGGGGTAAGCAGGAAGATTCCTGGCTCCTCCCGGCAGATAGCGACATCAAACCAGTGGTGAGCGTGGTGATGCCCACGCTCAATGAAGAGGCGGGTATCGCAGAGTGTATCGAGCGAGTGGAGACGGCACTGTCAGCGCTCCAGGTTCCGGGGGAGGTTGTGGTCAGTGATAGTTCCACGGACCGGACGCCTGAAATTGCCGAATCGATGGGCGCCATCGTCGTGGAACCTGACAAAGGCGGCTACGGGTACGCGTACCAGTACGCGTTCGATCGCGTTCGCGGTGACTACGTCGTCATGGGCGACGCCGATACGACCTACGACTTCGAGGCGATCCCTCGCTTGCTTCAGCCGGTGCTCGATGATGAGGCCGACATCTGTATGGGGAGCCGTCTCGAAGGCGAGATTCGTGACGGCTCGATGCCGACGCTGCACCAGTACGTTGGCAATCCGCTACTGACGCGGTTCCTGAATGCCTTCTACGATGCTGGTGTCAGTGATGCTCACAGTGGCTTTCGCGTGTTTTCCAGGGAGGCGCTGGAGACACTCGATCTGGAAACGGACGGAATGGAGTTCGCCAGCGAGATGATCATGGACGCTGGTGCCAAGGGGCTCGATATCGAGGAGGTGCCGATCGTCTATCACGAGCGCGAAGGCGAGGAGACGCTCGACAGTTTCCAGGACGGCTGGCGCCACGTTCGGTTCATGCTCATCAACGCGCCGGGATATCTGTTCTCGGTCCCCGGGCTGGTCACGGCCGCCCTGGGTGGCGTACTGATGCTCGTCGCTGCTAGTGGGATATCTATTGGTGGGGTCAGTCTCGGGACCCACTCGATGATCGCCGGGAGTCTGCTCTCGATTGTCGGCTTCCAGGTGGTCTCCCTCGGTGTCTTTGCGACGGTTGCCAGTGACCCGATTCGACGGCCGTCCGATCCGGTTACTGACTGGCTGGTCGAAAAATTCCGGTTGGAGCGGAGTGCACTGGCCGGGGTGTTGATGTTCGGTGCCGGCGCAGGCTATGCGCTGTATCTCGCTAGCCGGTGGGTGTCGAGTGGCTTTACTCGGCTGCCGCTGTTCATGGCTGATATCATTGCGTTCACTGCGATTGTTCTTGGACTACAAGTCGTCTTCAGTGCGTTCTTCATGAGTACGATCGCGTCCGATCGACAGTAACTTTCTTGAGTTAATTACATGTAGGCAATCGACTAGTTGACCCTGGTCCTTGCCGTGAGCAGGCTAGGCGTGCCGCTTATAAAGGGCTCGGTGGTTTGGTTCTTTCCTCTGGCCCCAGACCCTCGATTTCGCACGTGTATAGGGTTCTGAGGGACTGTGGGCTTATAAAACAGGGTTGAATTGCCGGTACGGCAACTGTAGTTGATTAGATATAGGCTGCTTAGCAAACCAGGACAAGTTATTATTTTAGTGGAGACTATCTACTTGACTCTATGAACAAGGGCGCGGAGAATCGAATACTTCTCACTTCGGACTATTTACCGCCGAGTGATGGCGGCGTCGAACAGGTAGTGCAGAAATTAGCGCTTCACCTTGTTGACGAAGGGTTCGAAGTCGGGATCTTCACGTTAGACGACGGCACCCGAGATTTCGAACTGCAGGATGTCCCCGAAATATCATGCTACACCGCTTCGGCTCTTGATCTCACCGACATTATTGGGTTACAGAGTATGTTTTCGGTTTCCGCATTGCGTGAGTTCAGAGGGGTTCTTCGAGAGTTTCAGCCGGATATTGTACACGCCCACAACCGATTCTTCTATACTTCAGTACTCGCTGCGTTCTACTCAATCCGTGCAGATTACGAACTGGTGACTACGCTTCATCTCGGTGATATCGGAATGATCTCCGGCCTCGGTGGTGCCGCAGCGAAGACGTTCGAGCAGACGATAAGCCGGTTCGTGATTTCTCGGAGCGAACAGGTGATATGTGTCAGTGCTGCCGCCGAGCTGATTGCACAATCACTTGGGGCGAAGCGAACGGCGGTAGTTCGGAACGCAGTAGACGTTGACGAATTTTCACCGAATTCAACAAACGGGAAATCACTCTTGTATATCGGACGATTCGTCCATAACAATGGAATCCAAGATCTACTGACCGCACTCCCAGCGATCTTGGACACCCATCCGGATGCGGAAATTCATCTCGTAGGAAGTGGCCCCCTGGGAGAGGAAGTTCAGAAAACGATTCAATCCTCTGGTCTCTCTGATTCCGTGACGATTTACGATTACGTTGATGACATCTCTGAGATGTATGATCATGCAAGCGTGTTTTGTCGGCCGTCCTACTCCGAGGGACTACCCCTTACAATGCTTGAGGCAATGGCATCCGGTGTCCCGCCTGTCGTTACGGCAATCGCCGGCGTTCCGGAGGTTGTCACCGATTACGAAACAGGCGTTCTTCTGGAGCCGGGCAATCCAGACGAAGTAGCGCAGGCAGTTATCAAGCTGTTTGACGACGCCGAGTTACGAGCGAGACTTGCAACGAATGCCCGCGAATACATCACTGAAAACCTCACGTGGGAGCAGCGGACGGAAAGAGTGATACAAGTCTACAATCAGGTAGTTACTAATGACTAGAAAGTATGAAGTCGGTGTCGTCGGTTGTGGATCAATCGCTAAAGAACGTCATATACCCGCACTACAGACTAACCCTCGGGTCTCACTTTCTACAGTCTACGATCATCATTGGCCTAACGCGGAGAAAACTGCTGAAGACAACGACATCCAGAATATCTATGATGATTACGAATCATTTCTTGCTTCAGATTTAGATTTAATCACGATTAGTACACCTCCGTTCACCCACGCAGAATACACAGTGGAGGCTCTCGAAACAGGGACGAATGTCCTCTGTGAGAAACCAATGGCAGTCGAGTTGGAAGACGCAGAGAATATGATTTCCGCAGCTGAAAGGTCAAGTGCTGAACTGGGGATAGTTCATAATTTCCTCTACTCACGCTCGATCCGAAAAGCTCGCCAGCTCGTGCAACAAGGGAAATTCGGGGACGTTCGGTATGTGAAAGGGATTCAGTTCAGTAGTCCACGACGTGACCTTCCATCGTGGTACACCGATTTACCTGGCGGGCTGTTTTTTGATGAGTCACCGCACCTACTCTATCTCATCGAAGCGTTCATCGGCGATCTTGAAGTTGTGAATGCAACCGCACAGAAGAATGAAGGAGACGGGCAACCGCTGAACTCGGTAACTGCTACGTTTACAGGAACTGAAGGCCGACAAGGCCAGCTCTCAATGATATTCGATGCGCCTCTCTCCGAGTGGTTCTTCGTAATTTGCGGAACGAAACGTCTCGCTGTAGTAGACATATTCCGTGATATCATTGTTCATGTTGGACAAGAAAGGTCATTCACCATTGGAGGTTCTTCAAACCGCTCTCTCTGGTATCGGACAGTTCGGATATGGAGTAGTGAAATCGGGTGTCCATACCCTTCAGGGAGATCTGTTCTTTGGATTTGGGACGTTGCTCAACCAATACCTGAATTCGATAGAGTCCTCAGCTAATCCTCCCGTCACGCCAGAACAAGGATACGAGATCTTGGAAGGAAGTCATTCGGTATTGGGGAAGATTGATCCGTGAGATCCTTTGCTGTACTCCAAATTTATCATAGGAACCATTTATTGGACTACAATCGTATCCTGCTGATATAGATGAGTCAAGGCATAAAGCACGTCGTTCTATTAACTGCTGACGCCCTCCGTGCCGATCATCTCTCCTGCTATGGGTACCACCGCGACACGTCGCCCGTACTGGACGAACTCGCGGAGCAAAGTGTCCGATTTACGAACGCTTACAGTGCGAGTTCGCACACACGAGAGGCGGTTCCAGCTCTATTGACCGGGAAGTTCCCTGACGTCGCTATTAACTCGAAGTACCACCTCAACTCTGACACTATTGCGTCAACGCTCTCCGAAGAAGGGTTTGCGACGGCAGGGTTTCACTCGAACCCGTTTGTCTCTCGGGCGTACGGTTTCGACCGGGGGTTCGATGTCTTCGACGACGACCTCCATCTCGGCCAACACAAGCTAATCGCGCTCGCACAACGGGCACTCGACAAGATTCGAAATCGCCACTATGCACGCGCTGAGGAAATCAACAAGCGCTCGCTAGGGTGGATTGACTCCCTAGCTGGTGGGGAGCCGTTCTTCCTCTGGAACCACTATATGGACACGCACGGTCCGTACGAACCTCCTGGAGAGTATGCGACACTGTACGCTGACCAAGGCTTGGCGGGCCGGGACGCACAGTCATTGTACCAGCGTGCTATCGACGACCCTGAGTCAATTACTGAGGCAGAACAGCAGTTGTTGATTGATCTGTATGACGCCGAAATCCGGTACAACGACGAGTACATCGGTGCGTTCCTTGACGAACTTCGTGAGCGGGGATTATTGGAACAGTCACTGGTTATCATAACTGCCGACCACGGTGATGCATTTGGAGAACACGGCTACTACGAACACCCGCGTTATTTGCATAACGAAACCACTCATATACCGCTGATCGTGCGGCTTCCAGACGGCCATAGCAAATCTGTGGAGGCACCTGTGAGCACGATAGATATTGTGGCGACCATCGAGGGTACGGTCAGAGGAGACAATAGTGATGGTACATCGCTGTTAGACGCTTCGACAGACAGACGGGTTTTCTCGCAAGCTCGTGGACTGGGTGAACACAGTCGACTCCGACGGTATGCTGTTCGCACTCACGAGGACGTATGTTTCTGTGAACGAGATCGAGATAGTGGGACAATAGAGTTCGAGGAGTGCTCAGACAGGTCACTTCGCTCCGAGCTTAAAGCCCATGTGGAACAACGTGTTCGCGTTGAACATGGTGACGATGTCGGCGAGGATGAGAACGTTGGCGAAGAGATCGAGCGGCGGTTGAGTGCTCTTGGGTACAAGGAATAATTGATGCGTATTGCAATGATACAAGACGACTGGTGGCCTCGAACCGGGGGCGGCCCCGTTCACGTGAAGGAGCTATCGACTGCTCTCGCCGAGAACTTCGAACACCAGATCGATATCTACACTCGGGCGCTGGAGAAAGATGGGGAACAGTACAGTTCTTCCGAACAGTTTGCTGATGGGAACGTGACATTACACCGGCTTGCGCCCTGTACCGAGTACTGGAATCCCATCGGTCGAGCCACCTCTATGTTCACACCGCTACCGCGATTGTTCTTGAATGACTACGACATCATCCACGGCCATACGTTCCTGCCTGCGATACCGACCCGCTTAGGCAAGATAGCTACGGATGCCGCGACAGTGTTCACAGTTCACGGGACAGCGATTCCATCAGGTGTCGGTCGGGACACGTCCAAAGCTCGCTGGTATTAAGCGCCGAATAGAACGCCAGTTCGTTCTCGAATTCGATTACGATCACGTGATATCGGTCAATAACGAGCACGTCGGCCTGCTGTCCGATCACCACACCAATGTGAGCTGCATTCCCAATGGCGTAGACTTGGATCGGTTTTCGAATGATCTGGAACGCGGATCCGATATTCTCTTTCTCGGCCGCTTGGCACCCAAAAAGCGCGTCTCTGACCTGATTCGCGCATTCGAACGAGTTGAGTCGCAGTTTCCGGAGACCGATCTTATAGTCGTCGGAACCGGTCCACGTGAGGAAACTGGCCGAACTCGCGGCCGACCTAAGCGTGAGTGAGCGAGTGTCGTTCGAGGGGAGAGTCCCCGACGAAATAGTTACAAGACATTACGCGACGGCCGGGGTCTTCGTGCTACCGTCGGTCTGGGAAGGCCACCCACTCACGCTTCTGGAGGCCTGGGCCTCCGGTGCACCGGTGATAGCCACATCGGTAGAGGGGATCAAGGAGTTTGTTGACCACCGGGAGACTGGCTATCTCGTCCCGCCCGAGTCGCCGGACGAACTGGTCGAGGGCCTCCGACACGCACTAAACAGTCCCAAGGAAGCCCGCGAGTGGGGACGGAATGCGAGACGACTAGTTGAAGAAGAATACTCTTGGGAGGGTGTAGCGGAGCGCACCAATGACCTATACACTAACCTCATCTGAACCGCGCTTCAGAATAGGGATTGAAGTATAATATTGGAGGACACACGAAACGGTCTTCTGGAGTTCCGGCATTTTTAAAGTAGAGGGGCAATGAATTATTGAATAGTACAAGAGTCTGAGTCTTGCGATCATTATAATATGTTCAATATATTAGGGCACCGACCCGCACTTTCTGAGCATTCACGACTACTCTTAATTTTTGGCTTCGGAAATCTATGCGTGTTATCCATCCTCTCTCTCCAAAATCCTGTCACCGGATATGAATTTTCGATATATGAGTCATACCCTTTGATTTTTTGGACCCTAATAATATCCGAATATATTTTTGTGTTCTTATTTATTATATATGTCGACAGACATTTCGAGTTAAAATTTGCAACTTTGCAAGGTCTTCTTGTGAGTACCATTTTGTGCTTTATGCCCCTGATTCGTGGATACTACTTCTATGGGAGATACGATCCGGCAAACCATTTAGGTTATATTACAAATATACTTACTTTGGGGTCGATTACAGAGTACAACATTTATCCTGGTATCCATATTGTCACATCAATTGTAGCACTATTGACTGATGTACCTCCCAGAATTCTACTTAGCGTTATTCCACCAATTTACTTTCTTATTTATACTTTAGCGGCCGGCCTCATTATTCGGTACTCTTTTGATTTCAAAAGCTTAACTTATGCGACCCCACTGCTCATTATTCCAATTTTTCGTGATGCAACAATCAAATTAGCACCCAGTATTCAGGGGTTTATGTTTGCTATTTTCATATTTTATATATATTCGAAATTTTTTAATACTAATGATTTTCGTTATATTGTAATCCTTATCACATCTGTCTTTGCTATAGTATTCTACCACCCAATTGCGGGATTGGGAATTGGATTTATGATTTTCTTATACGTCACAGTGCATCAACGAGACAACCAGTTAACGAGTTTTGGTGCCCAAACTAGTTACTTGATTTTGCTACTGCTCGGCGTTATATTCCTTACGTGGTATTCTGCTTTCCCAATTATCGGTTCACACTTTGTTCGTGTACTGGCATCTCTCCTCCCTAGTTCCTTCATTAACTTTCCAACTCAAGGTACGTCAGTAGATCAATATAAGTCCTTTTTTGGTGTATTGCCAATAAATTATATTCTACAAAATGCAATACTAAGATATGGTCAAATTGCTATCCTTGGAGTCATTAGTGTTCTTTCCGTGATCGGTCTTATATTAAGAAAAAGATTGAATCCAGTCTATATCTTCTTTGTGATCATATTTATCCTCAGTTCCTTTGCAGCCGCAGTATCTATGATCACAGATATCATTATTGGATTCGGTCGCATTTCGAAATACGTAATTTTCTCCGGAACAATCCTATCGGTATGGAAGATAAGAGACCTAAATAGAAGAAATAAAACCCAGATTGCCCTTTGTGTGGTAACTTTAATATTAATTTTTTCACTCATTAATCTTTATTCTTCACCATTTACAAGTTCTCCGAACCAGCAGGTAGCAAAAAATGAACAAGCTATTGCTGAGTGGACATTAGAGTTCAGAAATCAAGATATGTTAATTAACGAACTTGGATTCACTCAAGAAAAGTTGTTAACTACTATGGGGGGGAGGATTGGTTCAAGTTTGCCCGATAGTGTGCGTCGAAAGAGCAGGGAGTGATTCCACCACCTCACTTTAATTATACTAAGCAGAATCATCTAAGTCAAAGCTATACCACATCCCAATATCTAATAATTACAAGATTAGGAAGGTACTATGATAGGAAGATGCATCCAAAATATGAATTCTACTGGGACTATACTCCTGAGGACTTCAACCGCCTCCAGTCAGATCCATCTGTTAGTAAAATATATACGAATGGAGAATCGACAAACTACCTAATCCGATAATATGCGTATTCTCATATCGGGTCATAATTATCACGGGTATCGGGAATCTATAGCTAAATCCTTCAGGAAACTTGGTCATTCTGTGAGTGTCTCTGAATGGCCGAATGTATGGGATACAACCCTGTTGCAGAAGTTCAAGCTTGGATTTTGGCGAAAGACGTCTCGAAAATCGTTTGAGCGAGCGAGACTTCAGGTCATTGATGACATTGTATCCAAATATAATCAACGTGTTGTCGGGGAAATTAAAAAATTCGATCCAGATATTACCCTGTTTTTAAAGGGTAGCATTATACAACCAGAAACCGCTCTGGAAGTCTCCGACCACTGTACGAATATCCTATGGTGTTATGATAAAGCCATATATTATCCAAATGTGGTCGAGGCTGGTGAGTATTACGACCGTGTCTTTGTTGTAGATCCAAGTGATATACCTGATCTCCGCAACTATGGAATAGAGGCTGAGCTGTTGCCGTTTGGCTTTGATTCTGACATATATTCGCCACATGATACAAAATTTAAGCGTGATATCTGTTTTGTAGGAAGGTTGTATGAGAACCGCCTCCGGATACTCAAATCAGTAATAGAGAATGAAGCCTTGAATGTTGAGATTTGGGGGCAGCAATACACCCGAAAAAATATACCCAAATATCTAATGTACAAAGCTTTTACAATAACATAGATCGATCACTGCACAATTATAATATAGACCACAATGATATAAATTCCATATATACATCTTCAAGAATAGGACTTAATATTCAACGGGGAACTTCGAAAAGAGCAGTTAATCCACGAACTTTCGAATTACTCGGATCAGAATGTTTCCAACTTGTGGATGAAAATGAACTATTAAGTGAGCTATTTGAGATAGGGGAAGAAATCGTAACATATTCTGATGAAACCGATCTTCGGGAAAAAATTCGCTACTACTTACAGAATGAGGCCGAACGTAAGGCAATCGCCCAGAAAGGGAGAGAAGCTGTGCATAAGTCGCACACATTCTTGGAGCGAGCAAAAACAATGCTCTCCAGGACCGATTTGAACTAGGGAACCCAGCACCTACCCTTCACAATTGATACTTCGAAGCCAGCATTATTACGATCGTTGCCACGACTACTTCTGTGAATAATTATAACTAAATGACGAAGACCACGATACTAAGCTCGACCTCACCCGCGAAATCGTCACCGAACTCAAAGAAGAAGTAGCTGGCTGCAAGTACTCCTACCTCTTCGGCTTGTGGTCCGTTCACGATTCAAACTTTCACGAGCAGATCGAATCCTACGGCAAAGATTGAATCAGCCCGCTCCGGTGGATTCGGCGAATGACATATGGTGGCAAAGAGATTCGCGTCAATGTGCTGGATGGTCACTCGCTGGCACGCAATTGTTGGTGT
This sequence comes from Haloarcula regularis, assembly GCF_029338315.1. Lineage (GTDB taxonomy): Archaea > Halobacteriota > Halobacteria > Halobacteriales > Haloarculaceae > Haloarcula > Haloarcula regularis. The sequence goes on along the minus strand of NZ_CP119794.1, from coordinate 1,679,287 downwards.
TAGGCAGTCTGGTGACTCTACCGCTAAGTTACTGAGACCCTCTTGATTTTTATCTATGGCCAGAGTGCACAGTAACACTGGTTTGACTGAGTGGGATGACCTAACCTAAGATTATCAATAATCCTATAAAGAAGAGTACCTTTCATTAATTACCTGGACGAGACCAAATCTAACTCAAAATCACTGATCGGAAATAATTTAAATTTCCACTCTTTAAGTGGATGTATGTCTAATTGCCTCGCTCACGTTTGTTTTATCTCGCCTGAATCTCTCCGCTTTTCAGATCCAGATGAAGAAATGGCTGGGGGGGCAGAGCGGCAAGAGGTTTTAATTGGCGAAGCCCTCAAAAACAGAGGATTTGAGGTGACGTTCTTATGTTCTGAGGCATATGGCAACTCTATAACAAAACGGAATGGTATTGAGTATTGGGCTAAATTACCAACCCATTATAATTCATACTTGGACGCAGTAAGTAACCTTCAGAAGATTTCTACAGTTCTTAAGGAAATTGACGCTGATATTTATTACCTTCGAGGAAAACCTATGCTCTGCCTTTCACTATGGTTTTTGTCAGAGATAAAAGACAAGGACATTATATTTAGCATATCCAATGACAACAATGTAATCCCGAAACTGCTTAAAAAGAACTACAATCTAATTCAATATTGGTTGTACCGCATCGCGATCCAACGCGTGGACACCGTGCTAGCACAGACTGTTAAACAACAAAAATAGTTATGGAAGAATACAATAAAGAGGCAATTCTAGTAAAGAATATCCATAACTCTCCAGACATATCTTCCGTTACAGAACATGAGGAAAGAGAATATATTCTTTGGGTTGGACGGGTCGAAAGAAGTCAAAAAAAACCACATAGGTTTTTAAATTTAGCCTCAAAATTACCTGAAAAAGAATTTATACTCATTGGTCCCAAGACAGAAAACGATCAATATTATTCCGAAATTATGGAATGGTCGAGTCAGCTTGAGAATGTTTCTTTCTTAGGGTATGTTCCTCCTCAAGAGATTATGGAATATTATAATCAGGCTCAAATGCTGGTAAACACATCTGATTTCGAAGGATTCCCCAATACATTTTTAGAAGCTTGGGGTTATTGCTGTCCAGTTATTTCCCTACACTATGAAGCTGACGGGATTATTGAACAAGAAGCAGTTGGAAAGGTATCTGGCTCAATTTCAGCAATGGTTAACGATGTACGGGAGATATCAGAACGACCCAAACTTCGAAATAAACTTGGCCGAAGGGCTAGAGAGTACGTGGAGGAACACCATTCTCAGGAGAGAATAATTAATGACATCGAAAGGATAATTCTGAACCATACTGGTAATTGATCATCTCACGTAGTGCAGGTGATAATACTGGTTAACTACATTCATACAAAGGAATATGAAATATTTTAAACCAAAATATATTTTTACTCGCGTAGAGTTCTTTTAGTGATGCTATATACGGAGATAGAGGAACGTGTTTCCGAAGAAGATATAGTATTAGATATCGGGACAAAAAGTGGTTCAAAGCTTAAAAATGTTGATGCAAATATAATTGGAATAGATATTGATCTAAAACCGTCTTTGGATATACAGTATCTGTTTGGCGATGGATGCCAACTCCCATTTAAAAACGACTGCTTTGATTACATCCTTTGTTATCAAGTCTTAGAACACGTGCACGACAAATCATTAATGCTTGATGAAATTCAGAGAGTTATTAAGCCCTCCGGTGTTGCTATGTTCAGTTTTCCTAATCGACTATTTCCAGGAAGACCACATAGTCCCCCTCGTTGGTATTCTTATCTTCCCCGAAAGTGGGGCGTACTGTTAGCCGATATTCTCCTCACCCGTCAGGTAGCAAACTATTATAAAAATAATGTTTACAACCTATCTCCGATCTCAGCAAGAAACATGCTGGAGAGCAGATTTCAGAGTGTAGATTACAATACGTTAAATGATAAGTTGAAATATAGAACTCGGTATCTGGATAAGTCGGATGATTATCCACATAGCCATTCGCCTACATCCGGAGGAATTTTCTTCACTAAATATTTGCTCCCCATAATTCAGCTTATGGCTGATAATCTACTTTTTACATGGGTTTTCGAACTCATCTTTCCAGAAGTCGAGTACATCTGCTCGGATGTGAAGAAGTAAATCTCATGTTTTCATATCGGACAAAGAACCGGTCTTGATGAATGATTAATTGTACGTGTTTACCCCCAGATCGATTCCGCCAACCTCTCGTAGGGAGGCCCGACTGGTATCGTAGATCGATGCACCAATCGAGTGAACACGCTTCTGAGGATGGTCTCAGAGTGGGAGACCATCCCGTCTCGCCTGTCTATGACCTCTTCAGAGCCTGCCAAGGAAGAGATTCTTGAGCGGCTAGTTGCGCTTGAGCGAGAGAACGAGAAGCTTCGATGGTACGAGAGACCACATATGCCACCGAGCAAGGAGCAGTCTGATGAGGATCAGTACCTCAAAGAATCCTCGTCTGAATGGTTCTGAGGGACGAGTTTTCTGATGAAACAGTACACGGACCGGTAGTTGGCGCCCACTCCAGGCCAGCGATGTTACGAAGGTGCCGTCGTCGGCGGCGAACTGCTGCCACTGCTTGAAGAGCCATTCCGGTCGGTATTACCGCTCGAAACGGTCGCCAGGTAAGCGGTTAACCGGGATCGACCGCCGATCCAAGAGCGCGTTCTAGGTTGCGCGTGTAACCATGCAGATTTTATATTCCTCGAATGGCCAACACCAGAGGCGACGCCCGCCTCGGCGGGGCGTCGCTACATACTCCCAGTGGAGATACCACCAGACGTTCTGGACAAGCAGGCTAATTACTACGAACAACACTCTTCGCGTCAAGTCTGTCGCCATCTTCGAAATCAGCGACGACTCTGACAACCGGTAGGTCGCTTGGATTCCGAACCGCTTGCTTTAATGACGGCGAGCCTGTTGCGGTGTGTCGATGAACGGCGCGTCGGCGGCGTAGCCGTGACGCGCCACACCGTGCTCGTGGTACCGGTCCTGTTTGTAGGTACAGTCGATCATGACCGGGAATTCGACGGTCCATTCCTGACCGTCGAATTCCGTCGTGAGATCTTGCTCGATCTCACAACTCCTTCCTTCGGACAGTGCCCGCTTGTCAGGAGTTCCCACTTGATGATCGACATGACGTTTGCGAGATTGTGCCCCTGCATCAGCGTGAGGCACTTTCCGTCGTGGAATTCGCTGTCGAGGAACAGCGCCTTGACCCCGAAGTCGAAGGCATCGACGAGGCCCAGAAACTCCGCGAGGACGCTGCTGGCGATGTCGCCGTCGGTGAGACGGCGCACGGCTAGCGTGGAGCGCTTGTTGCGAACGCGAGCGTATTGTGAGGTACTGAGGATGAGTCCTCCTCATTCGGCGGAGACGAGGACGACGAACAACCACATACTGACGGTGGTACGCCCGGTCGAAAATCCGGATACAACCCGGAGTGACGGTCTATACCTGATCCAGACCAAGAGATCGAGGTCATCTGTGACTGAATTCGTCACGAACTGGAAGAGGAGTTGCGTCGACAGTGGAAAAATCAAAGCGAACAGGGTTGGTGTGCCGGCGTCCCAGGCACCAAACGCGGGCTGACCCCGGTCAGCTCGCGGCCTATCCGTTGGGCGGTGAGCGACAGCTTTCGTCAGCTACCGTCAAGATCCGGTCTATCTCGTCTGTCCGGAGCGGTGAATTGGACTTGCCTCAATCTACTCCGCGGTAGAAGCCAAGACTGATCGTCAAATCATCCAGAAAGTGACTTTTTTGTGGCATTCAGTCAGCACTCTCTTGACTTTAGTTGCGGCTGCGGGATTTTCATGGGAGATCTATGCCATCATTTGTGAGAGCCATGGGTCGCTGCAAGATTCTTCCTGTCATTATATTCTTTCGGCCTTGTTGAAACCCTTCGTCTCTGACATTCGAGAGATGGACTCTACTTGCTGTTCACGACTGAAGCGATGGAAACTCCCCGCTATACAAAACCGCAAAACGCTAAGAGAGTTCAACAGAACCATTCTTCCACTATTCACTATTTTGCGGGGGATCTTTGGAGGACTGCTATCTCTTATCGATCTGCTGTTCGAGATATACCCTTATCCTTGATAGATTTAGTGAGGTGTTTTCTTCGATTTCTTTCAATAAGAGCAGATCCTTCTCTTCAAGATTCCTTGTAATGATGACCGACCCCACATGAAGAAGACCGAGTAATATAGTGATAAGCATTAGTAACGGGAGATCAAGGGTCCAGTGACGAAGTACCAGCGCAGACACGCTCCCAATAATTATTGTTGGAATTATAGGTGTGACAATGGTCATTGAAATAGGTACAATCCCGGTATCGCGGTAGATGACAACAATTTCAATTAAATTGTAAAAGATGAATCCGAACGATGTCGCAATTGCTGCCCCTTTGATTCCAATCAGAGGAATTAACATAATATTGAATCCGACATTTACCACCATCCCAAGTAAGGAGGCGTACATCTCTATTTCTGAGCGGTTGATAGCCTGAATAGTCGCACCATTTGGCCCGACGATTACACGCGTGAACATCCCTATAACCAAAATTGCAAAGGCAGTACTTGCAGGAGTGTAGCTTTTTCCAAAAAGAATCCGAATTATATCATTAGCAAATAGAACGCTCGTCAAAACGATAGGGAAAGTAACAGTAACAATCCATTTTGTCGATGTCAAATACAGATCTCTTAGATCAGAGTACCGATCTCCGGCATAGTATTCAGTTGCTATTGGTAAATAAAGGAATACAAACGAAGTCAGAAAGAAGAGCACTACCTCTTTCAGTGGTTGTACTGCCCGATATAGACCGACCTCACGAGAAGATAAAAAAACACCAATCATTAATATATCCAACTGAGACATCAACAATACGAATGAGGAACTGAACGCAAGCGGCCATGAGAATGTAAGAAACTTCCGTATCGACGCAGTAGAAGGTGGCTGTCGGATTAATTCTTCAATTGAGATTGATTGGCTCAAAAATAAAGAGAGCCTATGAAGATTAGGATTGGTATACTTACCCAGTATATTATCGTCCCCAAGAAAGGCTCTCCAGAAACAAGAAACATAAATAGAATAACCAATCCGACAATACGTGCGAAAATATCTTTTGATAACACGCGTGGCCCTGGCCGTTTGAACCCTCGAAGACCGCCAATCATTACATGCTGGATGGGAGCAATCAATAAGTAGATCAGAAGGATCGAAAGAAGAGACGCAAGTTGAGGGGTATCCATCAGTCGTTGAATCCTGAATCGGTTAAAATATATCACACTAGAACCGATGATCCCACCCGCAAAAGCGATTAACAGTCCGGTTTGTAAGAATTCCCGCTTAGTTTGATAGTCCTTGTTTGCAGCAATGAGACGTGCTACTCCCTGCGGAGCACCAAGTACCAAAATACCACCCAAAGATGCAACGATTGAAAAAGCAAGGGATACTTTTCCGAACAGATCTGGTGATAATGAGCGGACAATTAAAATTTGCCCAAACAGGGCGAGAAAGCGTCCGATAATTGTTCCAACGAACACCAGGCTCGCGCCTTTTGCGAGCCGAACAAGGCTCTCACCAACTTCACTCACAGAATAAGTTATTCTTTGGTTCTGGAATATAAATTGCGATACCTATTTACTGATCCGATTTAGATCTGAGAGACGAGTCGACTCAATCAACAGTATTTTAATCACATCACCTACACATTATATGCATATGATACCTGTCGCCAAGCCGGATATGGGAGACCAAGAATTTGCTCAGATCAAAGAAGCACTTGACACAGGGTGGATCGGGCTTGGACCCAAAGTCGATAAGTTTGAGTCGAAATTTTCCGGACAATTCGGTTATGGACATGTGATTGCGACAAACTCTGGGACTAGTGCTCTTGATCTCTCAATAAAAGCGTCTGACCTTTCAGGGAGTGAAATCTTAGTCCCACCGCTTACATGGGTGTCAACAGCTTTTGTCTGCTGGTATAACAACTATGAGATTGGTTGGGTAGATGTCGAGCCAGAAACTCTAAATATGTCACCGGATGCCCTGCAAAAACGAATTACAGACGATACTGCAGCTGTGATCCCGGTCCACTACGGGGGGCAACCGGCCGAAATCGAATCCATCGTCGAGATCGCTCACGATCATGACGCCGTTGTTATTGAGGATTGTGCCCACGCCGTCGGAACAACGTTCCAAGATAAATCGATCGGAACTATCGGAGATATTGGTTGTTTTAGTTTTCAAGCGACGAAACCTTTGACGACGGGGGAGGGTGGTGCTCTGGTGACGGACGACGATGATATCGCTTCACAGGCGAAGCTATGAGCAAGTTGGGTGTAGACCAATCAACACATGAACGGTCTGAGGATGAGGGATACAGTTGGTACTATGAAGTCAAAGATGTCGGATACAAGTACTTTATGCATGATATCTCAGCTGGCATGGGTCTTGCACAATTGGAACGATTACCCGAGATGCGTACCCGGCGAAACGAAATCGCTGACGCCTACTGGGACGGATTCGAAGAACTCGACTGGGTCATACCCCTCCGAGATAAGGACCATGTCACTCACGCACGGTACAACTACACAGTCCGTGTTGCCACTGAACAGCGAGATGACATCATCGAACATCTGGACGAACACGATGTCGGCGCAACAGTGCATTATATGCCGGTGTACAAACATCCGGTCTTTGAAGACCATGACCCGGACGTACCAGTAACTGAGACGGTCTGGGAACAGATCTTGACCCTACCGATGTCCTCAACCTTCACCGACGAAGAAGTTGCTACTGTCATTGACGCTGTAGCATCCTATGGTGACGACCAATCAATAAACGCCCCAGAACAAGTATCAGGGCAGCCCACGAATTAACAAGATGACTAAACCGAACATTCTGTTAGTCGTAATGGATTCTGTCTCAGCAGACCGTCTCTCCTGCTACGGATATCATCGGTCAACAACGCCAGAAATCGATGCGTTCGCTGAAAACTCGACAGTATATGAAAATGCTATAGCAAATAGTTCGTGGACCGTACCTACGCATGGTACACTCTTCACTGGCAGATGTCCGTCTGAGCACGGCGCCCATGCATGTCACAAACGATTCTCAGTACCAGACAGTTATGCGTTAGCCGGACGGCTCTCAGACAATGGTTATCGGACTGTTGGCCTATCTACAAACCCATGGATCTCAACCGATTTTGACTACGATACAGGCTTCGACGATTTCCAAGATGTCCGAGTGCCGCTACCCTTCGACACAAAGCGACCTCGTGAACTATACCAGCGAATTGATGATGAAGACTATGAAGGACTCCGCAAATATGTTGAAGCGGGGAAGTGGGCTTTTGAGGGGAATCCAATAAAGCGGACACTTAATACAATCTACGATCGACGGCAGCAGGACAATTATGCAAATGCTGATGTACTTAACGACCGCGTTGCCACCTGGCTGGAGCAAAATGGTGACCGGCCTTTCTTTATGTTTCTCAACTATATGGATGCTCATGAGCCTTACAATCCTCCCGAAGAATATCTTTCCAAGTTCAGAAAAGGTGATTGTTCAGCTGATATTGCGTGGCATCTCCGTTCTTTGAATGAGAAGTACAGTAGTAACGAAACCGAGTGTATCAATGACCGATACGATGCCTGTTTGAATTATCTTGACGAGCGTATCGGTGATCTCATAGAGTTACTCAAAAAGCGTGGTATGGCAGATGATACAGTCGTGATTCTAACTGCTGACCACGGAAAGTGTCTCGGGGAACACGATTATATGGGTGTAGGAACCTTCCTCTATGACGAACTCGTCCAAATTCCGCTTATTATTTCACATCCGGGGGAATCAGAACCGAAAACAGTCTCTGAATACGTATGTCAGATTGACATTCATAATATGATCCTTCGCTTGGCAGGAGTCGAACATACGCGGGGTCATCAAGATGGCGTGATTTCAGAGACACTCGGCCCACATCAGGATGTAACTGTTCATGACCAAACGCTACCAGAACAGGGGCTCCGTCGGATTGAAATGAAGATTACAACCTCATACGGGATCTTGCAACAGGAGAGATCACACAACCGACCTCTCTTTCCGAACAAGCATTAATAGCGTTAGAAGAAATTGAAGATAAATATGAGAAGAGACATAAACCAATCTATGACGAAAATGGTGAAGAAGAAATGAGTGCTGATGTTAAAAACCAGCTTGAACAGCTGGGATACCTCTAGAATTGAACCATGATTGAAGGAGTCGAAACCCGAGAATTAGAGGTCAATACTGACGAAAGGGGACACCTCGTTGAAATCTTCCGTGATGACTGGGATCTATATGATCCAGAGCCAGCGATGTCCTATTACTCACTCAGTTATCCAGGAATCGTTCGAGCGTGGCACAGACACACCCGTGGACAAGTGGATCACTTCATTTGTCCAAGCGGGCGAATCAAAGTCGGTATCTACGACGACCGGGACAGTTCGTCTACCCAAGGTGAAGTCAATAAATTCGTTATTGGGGAACACAATCAAACAGCGATTCGAATTCCAGGGGAGTGTTGGCACGGATTCAAAGTCGTAGGGAATGAGCAGGCGATTCTAATCAATTTCCCCACAAACCCCTATGACTATGATGATCCAGACGAAGAGCGGCTCCCCCCCCATACAGACGACATTCCTATGGACTGGGAGGAACAGCCACATTAAATATGAAAGGCGTTGTTCTCTCAGGAGGTACCGGTAGCCGCCTTCGACCGATCACTCACACAGGGCCAAAACAGTTGGTCCCTGTTGCGAATAAGCCCGTTCTTGAGTACGCAATCGAAGATCTCAAAGAAGCAGGTATCACCGAGATTGGTGTTGTTCTCGGTAATAAAGGCCGAGATGACCTCCAGAAACTCCTTGGTGACGGCTCTGAGTATGGTGTCGAGATCACGTACATTGTCCAAGGAAATCCACTTGGACTCGCGCACGCTGCCGGTTGTTCAAAAGACTTCGTCGGTGATGATGATTTCGTGATGTACCTCGGAGACAACATTCTCAAATCGGGCATAAACGACTTAATTAAAAGTTTTGAGGCCGGTAATTACGCTGCAGGCATCGCCCTTCAGAAAGTGAACAATCCGAAGGCATTCGGCATCGCAGATGTTGATGACGAGGGCAACGTCACGGAACTCATCGAGAAACCCGACGACCCGCCAACCAACCTTGCGCTTATCGGGATGTACGTCTTCTCATCTGAGGTCTTCGACGTCATCGACGATCTCGAACCGTCGTGGCGTGGCGAACTCGAAATAACGGATGCCATCCAGAATCTTCTCGAAGACGGCTACGAAATCGACTCTCACGTTGTCACAGGCTGGTGGAAAGACACTGGGAAACCAGAAGACATTCTGGAGGCGAATCGGCTTGTCCTCGAAGACAAGGTATTGAATACTGCTGGCGTCGTAGAAGACGGCGCAGAGACTGACGGCCCCATCGAGCTCGCTGAATCTGCAATTATTGAGGACGGTGCTGTCGTTCGGGGTCCAGTCTCCGTCGCAGAGAACACGACCATCAAGAGTGGGACGTACGTCGGCCCGTATACGTCAATTGGCGCGAACTCTACGCTGGAAGACATCCACATTGAGAATAGCGTTGTCATCGGCGACTCTGAAATTACCGCGAATGGCCGTATCGTCGATAGCTTACTCGGACGCAACGCTAACGTCGAAAGCGCGGACAATCTCCTTCCGGAGGGCCGCCGACTCATCGTCGGAGAGAACTCTCAACTCAAACTCTAAATATGCGCATCATCACCCACACCTGTCCAGCCTGTGGCACCGTTGTTGCAGCGAACGAACTCGAAAATAAGCGTGTGATGAAATGTCCGGGTCTCGGCTGTCAGGAAGTACTTCGCTTCGAGGATCTCCCTGAGGGCGCGCGCGCCCACTTCCTGGAGAATCGGAACCGCTACCAGATCTAACGTAATGCACCTCCGAGAGTTTCCACATCCCCGCGTAACGCCGGTTGTGGGGTCCAGTTCTGATTTTACTGTTTCGGCATCGAGAAAGCGTAGGGTCAGTCCTGTCGCATCTCGCTAGACGTTTTTCTCGATTTCTTACTAAGCAATTTCTCGCTGCGGCCGACACAATCGGAATCACTGCCCAGCGCACTCAGAGGGAAACACGCAAAGAATATGCAATATCGAAGAGACCGATAGTGTCATATTCGATCAGGTCTGCCAGTATTCGCTGGATCGGCGGGCGCAAGTCACCGTCACTCATTGATCCGTGAGCAACATAACCTCATTGTTGAACTGGGCATGCGACGTTAATTGTCGAGGAATCCGTTCGCACCACCGACAACCAGGACAGGCATATCATAGTGTTCCGACAGTAATGTAAATAGGTACTGCGAACACGGTCATAGTATGCAAATTCTCGTCACTGGTGGTGCTGGGTTCATTGGTTCGAACTTCGTCCATTACGTCCTCAACGAGCACGAGGACGACGAAGTCATCACGTTAGACGCGATGACGTACGCGGGCTCGAAGGACAACCTCGATGGCATTCTTGACGACCCACGCCACGAGTTCGTCGAAGGTGACATCCGTGACCGCGATCTCGTGACGGACCTCGTTTCCGACGTTGATGCAATCGTCAACTTCGCGGCGGAAACACACGTAGACCGGTCAATCGAAGGTGCAAAACCCTTCGTCACAACAAACGTTCAGGGCACCCAGAACCTCCTCGACGCTGCCAACGAGGCAAATATCAAGCGCTTCCTCCAGATCTCGACCGACGAGGTGTACGGCCAGATTCTCGACGGGAAGTTCTCCGAAAACGATCCACTCAATCCCCGGAACCCCTATTCGGCGACGAAGGCGGGTGCGGACCTCCTCGCACAGAGCTTCCAGACGACTCACGACCTTCCTGTCCTCATTACACGGACGTGCAACAACTTCGGTCCCCGTCAGCACCCCGAGAAACTCATCCCGAAATTCATCCAGAACGCTGCGGCCGGTGAGAACCTTCCCGTATACGGAGACGGATCGAACGTCCGCGAGTGGATCTACGTTGAGGATAACTGCCGAGCACTCGACGTGGTTCTCCGGAAGGGGAATGTTGGGGAGATCTATAACATCGGAAGTCACGCCGAAAAGACGAACCTCGAAGTCACCGAAGCGATTTTGGATGCTGTCGGGGCAGACGACGACCTGATCGAGTTCGTCGAGGATCGCGCCGGCCACGACCAGCGCTATGCACTCGAAACGGAGAAAATCGAAGCACTCGGCTGGGAACCGGAATACACGTTCGAAGAGGGCCTCGAACGAACCGTCGGGTACTACTTGGACTGACGATGCCTGCCGAAGAGAAACCGATCCCGCCGTCCGAGTGGCAGGCAATCGTAGAGAACGTGCCACTCGTCTCTGTTGACCTCGTCGTCGAACACAATGGCGGTATTCTCTTGGGCAAACGCGAAAACGAGCCCGCGGCCGTGTTTAGACGCTAGTAATATTGCCTAAGAACCGGGAATTCTAGGAACTGAAGCGAGCACAGTCGGATGTGCACTCCAAACTGGCCCGCTTCACCGAACGATGTGTCGCATTATCTCAAAAAGCTGTTGGGTACGACTCTCAGCCACCTATCAAGAAAGAGGAAGGAGGCTACGCAGATTGGGTGATTATCGCCATTCATGGTCTTCGAGAATACCTCGATCACACTTATCGTCAGTTGCTCGATGTGCTTCAAGAAATGCCGGATATTGTGGCTAAGCTTGGTCTTTCAGTTGATGAGCTGCCGCATTTCACCACGGTCTGTAGCCGGAAACAAGACCTCAAAATGAACGTCTGGCGGACCTTGCTAGCCCTCTCTGCAGATTTGTTTGATACTGGAGAGATACAGGCAATTGACTCGACAAGCATCGCACACCGATCTTCGAGTCATAATTACGCCAAACGGGTCAAAGGAACGTTTGAATCGGTGAAAACAACGATTCTTGTCGATTGCTCTACGAGAGCTATTCTTGATGTACACTGCTCAATGAATCTACCACACGACACACAAATTGCCTGGAAAGTACTGAAGCGAAATCTCAGTAACGTAAAAACAGTTGTCGCTGACAAAGGGTTTGATTGGGATGATCTCCGGCAAATGCTCCGAAACAACGGAATTAGACCGGTGATCAAGCATCGTGAATTCTACTCACTTGACGCCGCTCATAATGCTCGCATTGATGATAATACGTACCATCACCGTTCTATCGTGGAATCGATATTCGCCCTTCGGAAACGATTCGGCTCAACAATTAAGGCAAGAACGTGGTTTGGACAGTTCCGAGAGCTCGTCCTAAAGTGTGCGGTCAGAAACATAGAACAAACACTCACGGCCTGAATCAGCTGATATCGACCATCTAAACAACGCCCGAGCCCGCCAAAGGGGAATGGTTCGTGCCCGGTGGAACAGTACTGAAGAATGAAGCCCGGACTGAGGCTGTCCACCGCGTCGCCAAGGAAGAACTCGGAGAACCTATCGTCATTGATGGGTGCCTTGGCACCTACGAGCACTTCTACGATAGGTCCGAGATTCAGGGTGTGGACTCTAAACACTACGTGGCGACCGCGTATCGCTGCCATCTCGAACACGACGAGCCCGATCTCTCCGGCGACGACCAACACAGCGCGTTTGACATCTTCCGTCCACCGTTCAACGACCTTCATCCGTACGTTGAACGATATCTTGACGACCTCTAAGCCAGTACTTTGACTACCGAAGGCCTCGCTCACGAAGCACCTTCCCAAAATCTTCTAACAATCCCCAACAATCCGACTGAGCCTGACGTCTCGTGTCAAATATCCGTTCTTCCGCAGTTCCTCTGACTGAATATAATCGTAAACGGACGGCGTGAACTCTCCTTGGGGGGTCACCAATGGACTGCATTTCGAACCCCAACGAATTCGGTTCCGGATTTTAAACGACTGACCCATATCGATAATCCTGCACTAAATATCACCATGCATTCTTGCTTGAGTGGGTTCGTGACGTACATTCGCTAACTAACCCATTAAATATACAAATATATTTTAAACTCTAGACACAAATCAGACTTGGCGTAGAAATGCCCCCGGTGCTACTACACCGGAGACTACGCTGCCTCGCTATGACAGCAAACCAAAGTAACAGTGTTGACAGTGAAAACTCTGTCTTTCAGCCGTTCGAAGGTGGGGATGACACGTCGGTCTACGTCCACCAAATCGTCAAGATCATAGAACTCGCCAATGAAACCACAGGAACCACGACCCGCCGAGACATCATCGAAGAGGTCAGAATCTCGTTCACTGAACTAAACACCATCCTCAACTGGCTCAACAGCGAAGGGTACATTGAACGACGTGGGACAGCCCACTGAGGAAATCCACCTGACGAGCAAAGGAACACTACTCGTCGGAGGGCTGGATGACTGACGTCGAGTGTGGACACGCGATTCCGATGGAGCCGAAAGCGGTGTTCGACGCGATCTCGAACGGCCGTCGGCGACGAGTGATTCTCTCTGTCGATAGGGAAGACGCCCCGGTCACTACCAACGAACTCTCGGTCGAGATTGCGGCCCGAGAGAACCGCGTTGACCCGAGCATGGTAACGGGAGAGCAGCGTACTCGCGTGTACGTCGCGCTCGTCCAGAACCATCTCGGTACCCTCGACACCCTCGGTGCAGCTCGCTTCGACGACCGATCGAAACAAGTGTTCCCGACGGAGGCCACCGGCCCGCTCGCTCGGTTGATACGCCAGATCACCACCGACTGTTACACACCGACAGGGGCAGGTGACTGATGTTCAACACCTTGTTCCCTCCAACACCCTCGAATCCACGAGGTGAGCCGAAATGACTGATTCGAGTTCGGGCCGCGACAAGATCCCACCGGCGAAGCGGGAAACGATTGAAACACGACGGCTTCGAGTGTCAGACGTGTGGTGAGGCAGGCCCACGAGCAGGTGGGACGGCGACCCTCCACGTACACCACAAGGACCCAGAGCCGAAGGACCGAGACCGCCACGACCTGCGGAATCTCGTCACGCTGTGTGACGACTGTCACTGGTGGGTACATAACCGCCCGACCGGTGATGAACTGCCCATTGGCTTCTCGACCCCGGATCGACGTGTCCTTCTCCCTCACGACTACATCATCCTCGGGGTTCTGCACCGAAACGGCCCGCTGTCTACGACCCAGGTGCACGAACGGATCGGTCTGAGTCTTTCCGCACAGACGGTCCGCGAACGCCTGTGGATCTTGGCTGGACTCGACTACGAGGTCGAATCCCGAAGCACACCACTCGTTGGCAAGGACGCCGTCAGCGGTGATTGGGGACTACTCGATCAGGTCACACTGCCGGAACGCGGCCGGATTCCAAATGACATGCGCACCTTCATGCAGCGCATCCGCGACGAGTTTGTCCGGCAAGCCGTCGCTCGCGGGTGTGACCGACAGACGATCGCGGACGTCTTCGGTGTCGTCGAGCGCACCATCTGGTACCGACAACGCCGTGCGCAGGCGTATGAGTTTCCGCTCGGAGCGCTGTTCGATGGTGAGGTTCCGACTAAGAATCATCACGGAGGCTCAACGACGGAGGACCGACCTCTGAATACTGGCTCGAATCCCAGTGAGACGTCCAGTAACTCCAAGCATACACCACCCAACTCGGGCACATCGGATCTGGGTGAACCGGACGAAGTCTGGGGGACGACTACCGAGACCGCGAACGACGACTTCGAGACTTTGCTCGACAAGCTCGCTTGGCAGTCCCACTAAACAGAACGGTCTGGCCGTGATCACACCGGATTCAACAATTTCGGACATCCACCAGTCATCTTCCATCCAGAAACGTATCTCTCTGTCGTGGATACCATTCTCCTGGGTCGAACTGACCATCGAATACGATATTGGATGAGATGTAGCATATTCACTCGGCGGCACGACACACGACGAAGTGTGTGAAACAACGGGATGATCGTCTCGTGGCCGATTTGCACGCTGTAATCAACCATGTTCTACAGACGTCTGCTAGTGATACGCGAGTGTGAATTCGACGTGTCCACATCCATCGGCTACTGGGTACCGAAGCTGTACCGGCGTGAACTCATCGACCCTTACACAGAGGGGTACGTCCCGCGGGATTACTCCCTCTATTTCCACGAGATAGTCAAGAGCGACGGTCACACTCCCGTTACCTGCAGAAAAGCTCAGCAGGTCGTTCGAACCGAACTCAAAGTGGAACGAGTCCCGTTCGGTGTCCACCCACCCAGAGAATACGTCGGTCTCGCCGTCCACGCTGAACGCGATCTGATCGCCTGCGATCTCCGCAAGGTTGAGCGGGACAGATAGCTCGTGACCAGAGAGCGTTACTTCACCCACGTGTTCGATGTCGCTCTCATCGAAGGGTCGAGTTACCGTCTCCGGGTCGATGAGCTGGAACCTGTAGGTGAAGCCGTCCGCAGAGAGGACGACGGTCTGCGCCTCGGTGATCGTGATATCGATGACAGCGTCCCAACTGACCAGGTCGAGAAAGGTAGAGACCTTCGCCAAGTCGATGCCGGTCTCCATCGGCTCCGCTCGGTAGGCGTCGAACGCCGCACTCGACACCGCCACGTCAGCGATCGCGGCTCTTGCCTTGTCGGTCGCATGTATCTCGATCCCCTCCGGCTTGACTCGTAGCAACTCAGAGCCGTCGAACACCGTCTCTGGAGCGACGATCGCATCGAGGACCTCCCGAGAGACAGTGGCGTGTAGCAGGTGACTGTCGGTAGATTGGCTACTCATTCTCACCACCGTCACGACGGGCTACGCTGGCCGCCCGGACGTCGGACTCACTCATCGGTCGGTCGCCCCTGCACGCGTGTAGGTCGTGTTCACGATGGCTATCAGTACCTCGTAGAACGGGACGTCCAGACGCAGTCCGTACTCCGGCGACCGTGCGCGATTGATGAGCGTGTGGATGTTGTAGAAGAGCGTCCCCAGGTTCAGCAGGAACAGGCGGAGCGAGGGGTACGGCGTCCTGGTGACCGGGCTGTGGTCGTGTTTCAGCTGTCGGAAGAACGTCTCGACGTTCCAGCGGTTCTGGTAGCGCTCGTAGATGCTGTCGAGGTCGGTCAGGTCCGGTGAGAGGTCCGTGAGGAACGCCATGTGGGTGTTCCCGCCGTCCGTTCTGACCGCTTCCGGAATCGGATGCACGTACAGGTTTGGATTCGGAGTTACATCTGAAAACCCGACGCCACGCTTGAACGCCGATTCACCGACCGGCGTCGAGTCGAGCAGTGTCGCCGCCTCACCCTTGCGCTTGGCTCGAATCACCCAGTTCAGCCCGGCGACAGTGCGACACATTCGAACCGCGTCCCCGTCGTAGAACTCCCGGTCGATGTGAACGCGTCCGACACCCCCGACCTGTTCGGCCTTCCGGAGGAGATATCGTAGTTGCTCCGTCGTCTCACTCTTCTTCTCGACGAGGTCGATTCCGAACGCGAACCGGGCATCGCGCTCGGAAACACACAGGCCCGCGAACAGCCAGCCGATCCCGGACTCCCCCTGTTTCGGGTTCTCGATGAGCTTCAGCTCACCTTCACGCCCCTCGTGTTTCCCGTCCCACTTGACCCACGAGGTGTCGAGGGCGTAATCGTAGTCGCGTGCGAAGAACCCGAGATCTGACGCGAGGTCGATGAAGCGCTGATTCACGTCGGTGAACATCCACAGCGTCTCTGCCGGGGTAACACCGCCCAGGAGGGAGCTGACCTGCGCTGCGGAGGGGATGTCCTCGGTGTCGTAGTACCAGGCCGCCGTCGGCCGCGAGGACTTCAGCCCGTTGACCAACGTCGCCTGTGCGACCGCTGCCACGATCTCTCTGACTGTGTACTGCATGTTGGATGCCCGGTCGAACGAGATCGGCGCTAACAGCTTGTCCAACACGTGATCGATCCAGTTCTGAATCGCGGTTCGACGCGTCCCACCCGCAACTGCACGCTCATCGATGTGGGGTAGGTGGTCCAGCGCATGGGCTTCGACCACGTCTTGGGGTGTCACAGTGGTCCAGCGGAACACCGCATGCACCGCTCGCGTCGCCGCCGCACGGATGGGGTCGCGGTACCCATCCTCTTCAAGAGCAGCACTGGCACGCCAGAACGAAGACTGATCTGGAACCGTTTCGAAGCCCAGTAACCGAGCGGTGGCAGTTGCCTCCACCAAGTGTGTTCGAAGGGCAGGGTACGAATTCATCTTCCACGCGTCGTGGACGAGCAGTGCCTTGACGTACTTCTCCGGTTTGGGCAGCTCCGAAACGGAAACGCCCTCTTCTGTGAGCGCCCTGTCCGCAACGGCCAGGAGTGCCGAATCGAATGCCGTTGGCGAGGCCGAGGATCGACCGTTCCACAGAAACAGTGGCCCCCCAGTCGCTTCCTGACGCATACGATCCGCGAATTTGACCGTCAGATGTGCACGATGAGAGAGTTCCTCGACATCGTCTACCGGGTGTTCGATGTCGATGTCCCGTCCGCGCTCCTCGACCGGGCCGTACGACTCTTTTCTGGGGTTATGCTGGTAGGTGAAATCCACCTCAGTGTCGCCGTTGGGACCCCCGTACAGGTCGTCCACATATGCGTCGGAGTGGGTTCCGTGCCCTCCCTCGACTGTTCTATCCGTCATTGTCACGAACTCCCGCCCACTGACCCATAACAGATAGCCCCACCCCTTGCAAGGATTCGACCACGCACAGCACCAATCTAGGAGCCGATTTCTCCCGGACAAACCCGCTGTTGAGGGGCAAACGTATTTACCAGTCGGCATTCGTGCCCCGCTCGACATGCACCGGCACCTAACTTGAAACTGGAGACTCAGTCTCTCTACTGCTCAATAAGAGCCGATACGTTTCTGCGCGAACTGGCGGCCCTGCGGGTCTGCAAAGATCAGTCCAAACGGAGCAAAACTGCCTTCGGACCATGGGCGGCTGTGAGCACGTTGCGGAGACTGTCAGTACGAACGTCAGATTTCCCGTTCGGACATAGTGAGGACATTGCGTGCGTAGCCAGGGAAGTAGGTGCGTGCGTACACACTCACGTACACGGGTACGTACACAGTTACGTACGTGAGCACGGACTCACTTGTGTACGCGAGCATGTACGTACCCACGCACAGCTCACTGCACGCCCGATTTCTCGGCTTCGAACCCACTCTCGTCCTGTGTGGACCACGCCACAGCGACGCCCACAACTGGTTCCGAAGATTCCATTTCATTTCGACCGCCTTCGAGGTGGATTTCCGAAGCCACTTCGGGGCGGAAGCTTTCGCATACAGGTGGCTTTCTTCTACACGCACTGTCCAGCAATGGTGAGGACGGATAATCGATAAAGCGGTGATAGGGGCCCTCTATCCACAGATTGCTGTCGGCGTACTCCCAGCCCACCAACTCGTGTAGGGTCGTGACAAGTGGAGATGGAACTCGCTGAGGGCAGAGGTTTATAAGTAATCGGCGATTTTGCCGGTTCACCTCACAGATGAAAGACGAAGAACCAACGTCGAAACCGATCACCGAAGCGTTGACCCAGAAGCTTGGCAGGTCCGCACCAGCGGTCCGTGAACAGCTCAACGAGTTCCACGACTGGATGCTGGCAAGAGGGAAAGACCCAGAGAGACGAAAGGGCCTGTCGCCCTCGCTCTCGACGAACTACCACGCACGGATCGATCAACTATTCAGATTCGCCATCGACCGAATGGAACTGTCGAACCCGACGGAGCTCACGCACGAGCAGGCGGACCTGCTGGTGACGTGGCTTGACCGAGATGAGATACGAACACGGGGTGGTGAGCCGTATTCCGAGTCCAGCAAGCGCAAGTTTGCCGACGTGTTGCAGAAGTACTTCGCCTGGCGGTACGACCAAGGAGACATCGCCGAACCGTGGCGACCGCGGATCAACTTCACCGACGGCGAGCACGAACACGCGGATCGACTGAACTTCGAGGAACGGTGGCAGGTGCTGCGAGAGGCGACACAGTACGGGTCGCTCCCCGCGTACTACGACACGTCCGAGCGCGAACGCGAGCAAATCGACGGCCTGGTGGCCCAGCGACTCGGGAAGCCGAAGCAAGACGTCACCCGGAAAGACTGGGAGCGAGCGGACACAAGCGCGAAGGTCGGGTCCCTGGTGGCTGTCGGGCTCGAAACCGGCGTCATCCCGATCGAAGTCGGGCGCGCACGGGTCAGTTGGTACGATGCGAAGCGGAACGTCCTCAAGATCCCCAAAGAGGAGGCTGGGAAAGACCGACCGACGTCAGAACTCCCACTAACAGAGGCAACCGGGGAGCTGCTGACCAGTTGGCTCCAAGAGCGGCGACACTACGAGAAATACGACGGCTCCGACCGCATCTGGCTCAACCGCGACGGGAACCCGTACGACTCGAAGAATCTCTGTTACCTGATCAGGCGGCTCTGTGACGAGGCCGACATCGACCACGAGAATCGGAAGATCGTGTGGTACAGTCTCCGGCACAACTTGGGGCAGTCGATCGAAGAGACAGAGGACATCTCACAGGCGCGTGACCAACTCCGGCACAAAGAAATCGAGACCACGAAGCAGATCTACGGGGAGTCGTCCATCGAGAGTCGCCGACACACCCTCGAAAAGGTCAACGAGACAGCCCAGCGAACCGCCGAAGAACCCGGATTCAACCCGTACTCGGATGATCCAGCTGTCTCTCAGAAGCGAGAGAAATCCACGGGTTCGACGGGCGGGGTCCCGCCTAAACACGTGGACGTGTTCATCGACGACACGTCGGACGAACGGGTTGAGCTAGCGCGAAAAATACTGTCAGAGGAACTCTGACCTGCTTTTTACGGTCATGATACTCCCCCGGTCCGGAACCGGGTAATGAACAGTAGACCTGCGAACTGAGCAGACATGGGTAGATACTTTCCGCGAAACACCGTTGCTCTGGCGTATGAACATTGATTTGCAAAAGTGGCTAAAAATGTTCCAGAGAGAGTGGGAAGACAAGCCGATTGAGTATCTTGATGAGTCGGGGAATTGGCAAGAAGATTTTGATCCGTTGTTTGGATCAATCTCTGATGTGATTCAGTCACGAGACTATGAACTCTCAGTAGCCGAATTACAGCGGATCAGTCAGTGGAAACTCCAGAGTAGTCGGAATGATTCAAATATTAAAGAAAACACCGATGAAGCAGTTACCCAACAGTTCCAATCCGCAATAGCAGCCTCTACAGATAGAGGAGCCATTGATGCACTGACCGAACTTAGCGGAATCGGTGTTCCGATGGCGTCCACGATGCTGACCGTAGCTAAACCGTCACACTATGCGATTATTGATTATCGGGCGTTTAGAGGTCTTGCAGGAGCAAACCCCGAGATAGTCGAGTCACCACAGTATGCTGACTACGCCGAATTTTTAGACCACTTCAGAACATACCTGAAGAATCCAGAGGCATATGAGTTCTATATGGATCACGTCCGAGAAATCGCTGATTCTGAGGATATGTTAGCAAGACAGGTTGATATGGCCCTTTGGGCGTTCGATAAAGAGATGGCATAATTGCTCTACCCGATACGTGATTCGCCTGTACTTACCACGCGGCAGTGGCTGTGTCGCCAGCTTCTGGCTCGAACGGGGGGTGACTACGAGTGCGTCCAACCAGACGACCGGGCGCTTACTCTGGCCGTCTTCCGGAAGGAGATGATGCCTATGTGGGCGAGCCGACTGTGTTCCCCGTGGCCGTTGATGTCCCGGTTACTGACCCGTGCGGTCTCGTTGTTCGTGCCGTATCGCTATTCCATCCGGTCCAGCGCGTTCTGACGGTCCTCCACCGGCGTCTGGTCGTACTTCATCGTCGTCTGCGGGCTCTTGTGTCGGAGTTGTGTCTGCGCCGCCGCGAGGTCCTCTTCTCGGGTCATGTACGTCCCCGTAGAGTGTCTGATGGAGTACCAACTCATCTGTCGGTGCTCGTAATCGATCCCCGCCTCGTCACACAGCCGTCTGAGGATCTGCCGGAGCGACGACGACCCGTAGGGATTGCCGAACCTGGTCAGCCAGAGTTTGTCGGTGTCGTCGTACTTCGAGTCGGTCTCGCGCTGTTCCAGCCAACGGTTGAGCGTCTCGGCCGTTCGGTCCTGGAGGCCGACGATCCAGTGGCCGGTGTTCTTCGAGGAGTCTTCTTTCGGGATGCGGAGAACGGCGTTGTCGATGTCCACCCAGCTCGTCACGGCGCGTTCGACCTCGATCGGTCGGAGCGCCGCATCGAGACTCACGGAGACGAGACTCGGGATCTTCCAGCTGTTTGCCCGGTCCCAGTCGTCACGAGTGATCTCGGACTTTGGCTTCACGAAGCGCTGTGCGAGGTAGGCCTTCCACCGATCGCGCTCTGCTGCGCTGAGGCTGTTGTAGGACGGGACGCTTCCGTGTTCCATCGCCGCCTCTCTGATGATGCCGCGCTCCTCACGAGTCAGGTAGTCGCGCGGCTCGGTCGTCTGGTGCCCGGTGCTGAACGAGAGTTCGGGGTCCCACTCGTCAAGGCCCTGCTGGTGGTGTCGCCACTTGTAGAGCATCTGGAGCGCTTTCCGGCAGTTGTCCTTGTGAGCGTTGGTCAACTCCTGCAGAGCGAGATATCTGAGGTAGGCGTCGGCGTGCTCGTGCGTGACGTTCGTGGTGTAGCCGTTCTCCTGCTCCCACACCCACCGGTAGAATTGATCCATCCGATGGGACCTGCATTTGACGGTCGTGTGTGCGTACCCGTCGGCTTTCTTCGGGTCCTTGCCGAAGACGCGGAGCCATTCGAGGCACTGCTCGCGCTGGCTTCGGTAGTCGATCCGCTGGCGCTCGTTGAGGATATCAGCAGAGGGTTCAGGGACGACTGTTATCCCGTCGAGAGGGGTGGTTGCCGTTTCGGATTTCTTCATTGCCGGGCACCCCTCTGGAGACCTAGGTCCTTGTCCCATAGAGAACTGATACCCAACAAACCGCAAGACAGCGCGGGGATCGTGTTGTCTAAGGTACTTGCCCGATAACAACCGCTTATCGCAAGACGGCGTCGGGGTGATTCGGTTCGATGTAGGTGATTGCCCGTGGACATAGTTTTATTTCACTAGTGTACACAAACGAAAACTGCAGGACAGGGGCGGGAAGGGAATGCTCCGACAGGGATTCGAACCCTGGTCTTTGCCGTGAGCAGACAAACACATAGCTGAATTCAGTAGATTGTATATGTCGGCTCAATCCAACTGCACTCACAGGCAATAATCTGTGTTCTTTTTCAGTTCCTGCCCATGTATGGCCGAACACAGTTGAAAACGAGGTTACAGGCGTTGAGTCGGATCGAAAAGAGAACCTAAACGACCGAGGTGAGAGCCGCTATGTTAATGCGATAACTAGATTGAACGATACTCCCTTATGGGTAACCGATTCGAATTAGGTATTAAGATACCACTTGCTCCGACCACAGAATGTATCGCGCCGCCCAACATCCTATACAACTAACCGCTCTCATCCGTGCTCCCAATCGAACACTTCCTCGTCGCCGTCCTCCCCATCACCGCCTACGTAATCGTCCGAGACCGACAGCTCCCCCCACCGAAACTCGTCGGACTCACATTCGTCGGGAGCCAGTTCCCGGACCTCGTCGACAAACCACTGGCTCACGTCCTGCACGTCCTGCCCTCCGGACGCGTCTTCATGCATTCACTCCCCTTCGCACTCCCTATCGCTGCCGTGGCCATCGCCTACGGCTGGTGGACAGACCGACCACGACTGGGCACCGGCTTCGCGTTCGCATACCTGTCACACCTCGTCGCCGACAACTACCGGACACTCCGGCCCCCGGATCCACACATCTCTCCAGACTTGCTGTGGCCGTTTCGACAGCCGATCACACGACCACCGATCCCCTACTGGGCAGGCCCGGGGTCGATCAATCTTGCCCTCTGGACGGCGTTCTCGATAACTGTCCTCGCAATCTGTACGTACCTCCTCATCTGCGACGTCCAAACTCACTACCGTCAGTAAGCAAGCCACAGCGACGCCACATTCAATCGAAACACCGAACCACCGACACGACTTCTCGACCGGTTTCCTGCCAGCCACAGCCAGTCCAGCCGGCCTCGCTACGCGCATACTGCCCATCGGGCAGTGACTCGACGGAGACTTCTGTCGCGGACCTCGCATCGGGTCGAAGACAACATCAAACGCGCGTCCTGTAGCGACCATCCCTTCACCTCGCCACGACAAGCGCACGACCGACACGGCCGTGTTGCTGTTCCAACTCGTATCGTCCGGCCAGAACCAGGTACGTTCTTTTCGCTACCCAGCCATCCGGGCTGGCACTACACAGTCCACCATTACGGGCCGTTGGCCCCATTGTGTGGTTCTCCTGGCGCCACACGTCTCGGCGTCATCACACGAGCGAAAGGCCACCGCGAATGTGTGGACCCATGCGTGTGGTCGGTGGGACACGGAACATGTGGGGCGATCAGCCCCGGTGCCGTCTCGCACCGTCTCTATTCACGCGACATCTGAGTTGGACCCGCAACCGGCATCACGATTCCCAGTGCCTATCACCGAGACACGGCTATCGATCACCTGACGTCACATTGACCCAGAGGTGTAGCTCCCGATAGGCCGCCGATCGGTTTAGCGATTGACTCGGATCGCCGCGATACAGCAGATACTGTAATCGAAGCCGTTCCCCAGTCATCGAGGGTGCAACCGAATGCTGGCGATGCCACGTCTCGTTATGCTCCACTGTCGTCTGGAACCGACGCAACTCCGTCGCTTCCCGTATCCGTGTCTCGTTGTCGACGATATCCACCCGCTGGATCTCGGCGATCACCGTATAGTTCGTCCGTTCGTGTTCCTGATTGCCGATCCCGACCACCAATTCGCGACTCTCTCCAGGCTCGAATTCAGTCGGATAGTCGTCGGCGACCAGGTCCCCGGTTTCGTTCTCGGTCAGCAGATAGAACTCGGAGAACGACTCGCCCTGTTTGGGCACGGCAACGGCATAGCCGACACTGCTCACAGCCAGCAACACACTCAGAACCAGCACCACATTCAGAATTGCGTCAGTCTGTGATCCAGGATTAAACAACTCGTCGTACCCGCTCTGATACCAGTCTCGATAGGGGACCTGAAAGCGCTCTTCGACAGGGAGTTCCCACCGACGACGGGCAGCGATCCCTGTCAAGACGAGCGTCACGCCACTCACGGCCACCATGATTGGCGCCAGTCGGATCCCCCACGGCGTGAAATTCAACACGAGGCCGATGAGCGGCACCACGGCGATACTGAGTCCGAACGACAGCGCGACACGTTCGATTCCGTCAATGCCGCTATCGCGTGTCGTCTCGCCCTCCGCTGACTCCTCGTCATCGTCCACCGTCGGTGACTCGCCGGCTTCCGGAAAGAGCGCAGCAATGAGCGCATAGCCAGGAACGAACAACACCAGTGGCAGTCCGAGGATAATTCTCACAGGCGACTCCCGAACTACCGGAAGGAAGACAGCCCCGTTGGTCAACACCACCAGTACGACCACCGCTGCGAGGTCGGCAGGCAACCGGCGGACTGGACGCGGGATGCGCATCCAGAGGCTCCGTCGGCGTGACATCTACCCGGTTCAATGTGAGTTCCTGATAAAAATGTCGCGGTCGGTCGAAGCCTACCCGTCAGTCTCGGAGCTACCAAGCAGGTCAGCTGCCCCCTCGACGGCAGCGCTGGCTGCCTCGCTATCGATCTGTGCCGCGAACGTCGCTCGCTCGTATGCCTCCGCTACTGCAGTGAGTGCTGCGTGGTCGAGCTGTTCGACGTTCGCCCGACACGCCGAGAGGAACTCGTGGTGCGTGAGAGAGTCAGAAAGCTCGGCACGCTCTTCGAGTTGTCTCCGTATCGCTGCGTAGGCCGCGATCGTCGCCGCTTCCGCGTCGTTTGCCGAGAGCGCCGACCGTGCGTGGGCAAGCCACTGCTGTGACTGGCTCCGTTCCTCGCTCTCGGTGCCTACATGCTGCGTGGTCGACACATCCGCGGGTGACGCCCCAGAGCTCGTTTCTCGTCGCGTCCACTGCCACGCCGCGAGCAGTGCACAGACTCCGAGTCCGACTCCAGCGAGGATCTCTATCGTCGAAGTGCCCAGGAATCCATCAGCTGAGCCGTCACCAGAGCCGCCGAGTGCCTTCATCCGGACGCTCGTTTCCACGCGACTGTCTCCGAGATTGGTCCCACTGCCGTCGAACCGTGCCGTAACAGGGACCGCCGAGGTGTTCTCGACATCGGCCGGCTGGACGTCGTCGACGGTCACCTGATACCGCCCATCGTCACTCGTCTCAACTGATCGGACGGTGCCACCCACAGTGACGGTCACGGTCTGCGCACCGACCGCGATTCCCTCTGACGTCGCAAGACGACCGTTGACACGCACGGCAGCACCACGGTGTGTCGCAGTAACCGTCAGGGTAGTCTCTTTGCCGGTGATGGTGATGGGTGCCGTCGTCGACCCCTGTTTGATCGCTCTCCCGGCACGGGCATGTCTCACTCGAATGTCCTGTGAGCCTTCGGGGACCGTCGCTGTGACGCGTGAGGCAAGTGTGACGCGGCCGGAACCGCCTGTCGCACCTCTGACTGTGCTGGGACCCAGTGACGCCTCGACGGGAAGCGACGGCACGACCCGTCCATCGACTGTCGCGACGACTCGTGTCTCGACAGTGTCGCTGTACCCAGCCTGCGACGGACTCGTCGCGATTTCAAACGAGGGCGAGACTTGTGAGACGTCGACCGAGATATTCGTCGACGAACCCAGATAGGGCGATGTCCGCTGGGGGATCGTCCGGAGAGTCACGTTGGTCGCGTCGACAGGTAGTGAAACCGGTCGGTAGGTCACAGTAAAACGTCCATTAGAGTCGGTCGTCGTCTCGTACGCTCGATTGTAGACCACGACCTCCATGGACTGGTTCGCGACTGCACTTCCATTCTGCAGGGTCATTAGACCGGAGATGGCTATGGGATTATCGAATGCCACGGCGGACCCGTTCGTCTCGACGTCGACCCGTGTTTCGGCGAATGTCTCGGTCCGAACCGTTTCCTGCTGTGCAGTGATCTCCCGTGTCGTGTTCGACGTCGCTGCCTTCGCTTCTTGCGTACTAACACCAGTCCCGTTCGTAATCGTGGTATAGTCCCGACGCAGCGATTCGTTGAGCGTCGTCACTCGTTCAGAAAGCCTCTCGAGTTCGCGAGCATGCTCACGCGAACCCGAGATATCCCCACGCGCTTTGGCCTCCTGATACTCGTCGTACGTCTCCCGATAGGATTGGGTCGCATTCGCGTATTCCTGCTGTCGCTCGCGCGTCTCACGGAGTGTCTCGACGACTTGGTCGTCCTCGGTTCCAGCAGTCTCGCCGGCGACATCGACGTATTGCTCGAGTCGAGAGTTGTATTCATCACCGAGCACAGCACGAGCCTGGTCGTATTCACCCTGTGAGATTTCGACCGCACTGCCCTCCACGCGAGACGTGAGTCGTCGCTCGAGCCAGGCACTCACCTGTTCAGCGTCGCCTTGCTGCGAGACTTGCTCAGGATTTTCGTGTTGCTCCGTCGTCTCGTTGGACGGCGTGGTCTGTTGGGCGACCGGCCCCGACAGATGGTCACCAGACCCTGTCGCGACTCCCGGTGTCACGAATCCGACGAGGAGCGCCAGCACGACAGCCACCACTACCGCCGTGGTGCCGGCGTGCCCTGGCCCCGTTTGTTGCACACTCCTTCGGTATCGGTGCTGAATGAAAAATCCACGTATTGCCAACCGGTACGACAGTGCGACCGTTCGAGACACGGCCTACCGATAGTGTGAATCCGCCCTCGATGCTCTATGGTTGAACCATCGTTTTGACTTAGTCTTACTCAATACCCGAAGATATGAAAACTGAATAACAAGTGTACGCCTGAAATTCTATTGTCATGAATCGGGTAGATAAACCGGCATACTGCTGAACCCCCTCTCAACCGGTTCGAATGTTATTTTCTACCACTTATCGTTTGGTCACGACATTAATGTTGATGTGTGAGAGGGGACTCAAAATTACTTACTTATATTCAGCGAATTTATAATCAAACTCGAAAATACTGGATCACAAACCCACAGTAGATGATTCGACTCAAATATTCGAATATAGTTGTCTAATTATGAGATCTATTTACGCAAATGCAGTTTCAGAACTCTTCACTCATGATCAAATGGTGGTAAAAATAGTCGACTCTCACTCGTGGAGCCATTCGTACCACTCACCGAGATCGACGAGTTGGTTTTCAACTCCCTCGACGCCATACTGATTAAAAATCTCGTCAACGGTTCGAGCAAGTCCTTCTGGGTCTGTGTCTGGTAGGTTCTGTTCGTAGTAGAGAAAGATACCCGCATGGTCGTACTCGTGGTGCAGCGGCTCAAAATCCTTTGCGTTGTTGGTCACGAGGACGGCCCCAGACTCACCACACCACGACACCAGTTCCTTGTCACTCGTGTATTCTCCGAATTGATCTTTCGCCTGTGCAACCTCGTGTCCGCGCTCTCGAAGCAGTCGTTCGAACACTCGACCGACGTGTTCGTCAAGGAGGATCTGAGCGCCCGTCACTAGACGGTCTCTTTGGGTTTGAGTGACGTCTCTTGCATCCGTTCGAACGCTGCTTCGTTCTCCGCTTCGAGCTCACGCATCTCGTCGATGTGTGCATAGTAGTAGGACAGAGACTCGTACACCTCTGCAAGAGAGACATCCAGTTGATCCCCGACGTGAGCGGGAGACTGCCCTCTATCGATTACCCGTGCAGCCACATGGCGAACGCCGATACGCGTGCCGTCGATTCGAGGCTCGCCACCGAGCACATCGTCGTCACGGGCGATACTCATATGCTTCGATAGACACTCTCGTCGGTTATATTTTTCTGGCAGCCGATCTGTCACGCTCGATCCACAGGGACACTGACGGAATCGGTCTTGAACTCCCCACAACTTGAATCGCGTTCCACGCACTCCTGGCAGTAGTGGTGTCCTCGGGCTCGGCAGTGTATTTGAACGCTTCCTTGACCACTATCGGTTGGTTGGTCGTGTCTAGACTTGAACGTTTGGTTGAGCTGGGCGTACGGCTGTATCCCGCCCTACTGCGCTACTCGCTCGCTCCGCTCACTACGTTGCTCTTTGAGGAGGGGACTAATCCTGTAACACTTAACTACGCCTCCCCCGTTCGGAAACCCACATGGAGGTGACGCGCCGATACTGGGTGGTCGTCGCAGTCCTCGTCGCACTTTGCGCGTGGGCGTTCGTTCTCGAACGCCCCATCGTGCTCGTCGGGGCCGGGATCATCGGCGCGTGGCTCCTCACGCGACAGTATCGGTTCATCAGCTCGACGAACGAGACAGTCGATGCACTCTCGGTCGAGCAAGACCTCGATCGAACTCGACTGACGGCCGAGGAAACGACGGTGGGCAGACTCACCGCACGGACCACACACCCTGTCGACGTGCACGTCCAGATTCAGACGCAGCCGCCAATCGGCAGCGACGGGGGAAGCACATCGTCTTCGCTCGAACCCGGCGAGACACGCTCACAGGAGTCGTTCACACTGTCCTGGCCCATCGCCGGCCAGTTCGAGTTCGACGAACCCGTCGTAACCGCCACCGATTCACTGGGTCTGTTCCGAGTACGGACCACCCGTGGCACCACCCCGACGGTCACCGTCGAACCGCGTGCGCCGCGCGAGATCCACGTCGGCGAAGGTGGCGAACAACTCGCAGCCGGCTTCGGTGAACACTCGACAGGCAAGACCGGGAGTGGACTCACCCCGGCAGAGGTCCGGCGGTACGTCGCTGGTGACAGTGCTCACCAGATCGACTGGAAGGCCACGGCGCGGCTGAACGAACCCCACGTCCGCGAGTTCGAAGCCGAGACCGATCTCGAAACTGCTCTATTTGTCGATCATAGAGCAACGATGGCGACCGGCCGCGACGGGGAAACCAAACTCGATTACGCTCGCCAGCTCGCCCTCGCGCTCGTCGAGAACGCCATGGAACTCGGTGACCCGCTCGGGTGGTACAGTATCGGCGATGGCGGCATCGCTCACAGAGCCGAACCGAACGCAGACGAGAGCCATTACCGGACGATTGCCCAGCAGCT
Source organism: Haloarcula regularis (assembly GCF_029338315.1). Classification (GTDB taxonomy): domain Archaea; phylum Halobacteriota; class Halobacteria; order Halobacteriales; family Haloarculaceae; genus Haloarcula; species Haloarcula regularis. Next base: position 1,650,067 of record NZ_CP119794.1, on the reverse strand, counting down.
GCGAGCCCTCGAGCCAACGACCGGCCCCACCGACGCTCAGTCCGCTGAGCCGATGGACCCGGCCCACGCACGCCGGACGGCCAACCACCTCACTGACGACAGCCCGTTCAGTGCCAAACTACATCCCTTCTTCGCTGCGGGTGACCAGTACGTCCAGCGTATCGCCGAGCAACCACTGTTTGCCAGCCTCAGGACGGCGGCAGTCCAACTCGATGGCTCGATCCGGACCATCATCATCACCGACGACGAGCACCCCACAGAACTCCGTGAGGCGGTGAAAGTCGCCCGCCGTGGTAACGGCCAGGTGGTCGTCTTCCTCACCCCGAGCGTCCTCTACGACCTCGACACGCTGGGCGACCTGGACGACGCCTACCGACGGTACACGGCGTTCGAGGAGTTCCGCCGGGAACTGGCTGCCCTCGAACGCGTCAGTGCGTTCGAGGTGGGCCCCAGTGATCGACTTTCGGCCGTGCTCTCTGCTGGAAACCGGCGCCGGAGGGTCGAACAGTGACGTCGACGTCGGCGTCCGAGTCCGTCGATGACGCAGATTCGTCGACGACTCCGTTCGGGCTGGGCGCTGCCTTGCTCGAGGAGAGTCGATGGGACACGGAGCGAAGTCCATTCGGGGGTATCGCTCTCCTGACTGTGCTGGTGGCGTTCTGGCAACTCGGCGGTGCCCTCGGCATCATCGCCTGGATCGTCGTCGCACTCAGTTGGCTCGTCTTTCCACCGATCGTCCCCGTCGCGATCGGGCAGTTCGCACTCGTCGCCATGACGGCAGCAGATACCGGTCTCGTCGGGCTGCTTCCAGCCGAAGCCACGCTCGGTGCCCTCCTCGTCGCAGATGTGTGGTCTGACACCGGATCCACCGCTGCCGCAGTCGCGTTCACGGGTGTGGCTATCCTGAGTGGGGCGACCATACTCGTGTTCAACTCCCGTCTCGAGTTGCTCGAGACCATCGTCGGACTCCTGCTCCTGTTTGGGGCGGTCTCCTATCTCTGCTACCGGTTGTTGCTGGACCTCGACCTGCTGCTGGACGATACAGACAAGACAGCGGTTGCGTGACCGTTCGATCACAGTCGAGTACGAGAACGCTGACAGGAGTCGCTGTGATACAGACCGATAGCGCATATCTCCGTCTCTATACGGAGGTTGAGCGGTAGGCATAGTTGGTCAATCCACGAGTCCCGCGATAACTGAAGCTCCAAGGAACTGTCTGGTTAAGGGAGTGAGAAGTGCTCATGTGACTCGCAGACCTCCTCAGAGAGACGTTAGACCAGGACAGCCAAGACGAGTGGGAGAATGAGCGCATCCCGACACCCATCCGACGGTTTGTGGTACGTCTCCATACGGCGGGGCTGTCGATCAGAGAGATGGGTGCTATCTTAGATCTGCTGGGTGTCGTTCGTTCTCACGGTGCGGTTTGGTACTGGCTCATACTCTGTCCGAGGCTCAGCGCGACCCGCCGATGGCACAGCCGTCGCGGGTCCCGGTTGACGAGAAACAATTCGAAGTAGATGGCGAAAAGAAGTGGGTGTACGCCGCCGTCGATACTGAGTCAAAGTTGCCGCTTGAGATCGACTTGTCCAGTCGCCGTGAGACTGACCCCGCGGCGTTCACGAGAATGCAGTTCTCGTACAGCCCATCAGAAATCGCAGATTTCTGAGGACGGCGTTCCTGCATCGGCTCACCGAGAAACACGATGTTGCCGAGTCAGAGTTTCTCGTCGATGCTGCGGGCTATTTGACTGCCCTCGCTCGTCACGATTAAAGCGGCCGGCTCGAATTCCACATCCGGGACCTCATCAAAAAATAGTTCCAGACTGTGACCCTGCGAATCGACCGCTTTCACTCTGTCTGGAGGGGCAGCCAATCCAGCGCGAAACAGTGATTACGCCGCTTCAGACACCACTATAACCGCGAACGACCGAACCAAGCACTCGGCAGCCGAACGCCAGCTGAAATCATATAGAACTAGAAAGCGCTCAACCAGAAATACACTATAGCTTAAGACTGCGTAAGATCGAAATATACAGATTTAAATTGGGGAATAGGTATATACTGTAGGGAAATACCCATCAAAAATTTAATCGTGTATATGAATATTCCCTATCTGTAATTAAAATGGGCAAAAATTGAGGTTATATGTCCTTTCTGATTCAACTCTGGTCTAGAAACGTCTGTACCTTGTCGAAAAACTGCTTGGACGGCGACGAACGAGATGAACCGACCAGATCATCACGACCGATGACAGGATGGTGTCCACACGATGGGCTTCTCTAATACTAATGCCTGACGAGAGGCCCAGTACAATCGCTTCGTTGGAGCATCCGACAGCCGCGATGAATGTGACTCGACTTCACGGACGAGGTCGGCGGCGACTCGATGTCTGAAAGACCAGGAACTGTGGTGATTGGAGGAACGTGTTCCCAGAATGTCGGGGCTGCAGAACCTCCCTGACCATAACACGGGTACGTATGTTATTGTGCCGAGTGAGTAAACTCGAAGTCAGATGGATCAAGTCCAACTTCGTTGGTGAAATTACGGGTTCTGACGTTCCGATTCTTTCCCTGCAATCGCGCTCGGTTGAGTGTCCTTTTTTTGCATGACGGTCTCCCGTTCTGTATTTCCAATCTCTGTTGACGCCGGTGTCTAAGCCCAGACTGTGCTGCGGCACTCACTGTAGGCGATATGTAGAGGACACACATCCACAATATTCGCCGAAACTATTGGGAGGTGAAGAGAGTGGTTTTACTCCGATTGATCGCAGGGGCTCACCCTGTCATCCATCTCTAGAATCCGAACCGATCATATCGACCAATCGGAAATTCGACCGTCCAACTCAGACAGATTCAAACGAATAATGACTGCGTTTTCTGAATTCTAGAATATTAATTTAACCAGTAACATTCAGAAATATTCGAGTGTCCTGCAATACGTATTGCCGTCTAGATTGTTCATGAACGAAAATTGCATCCAGAGTGTGAGAGCGACTCCCACCCGAGAATATATTCCTGTATTCTATCAACTTATATTAAATCAAAACAATCTTAAATATGCATCATCGGCTAATTGCATTCAATTACAACACCCCGAGTATTCTGGTCGAAGACTAATCGACCGTGATTTTGAGATTCGTATTGCCCGATATTGCGTCCCACCAGCGTGACATCTGCGAGAAGGCTGTGCGGTGGGTCGCGCAGGTCAGGTGCTTTCGTGTTCACCGAGGTTATCGGGGGCACGCTCGGAGAAGACATGGGTTGCGGAGTTCGGGGAAACTATTTATATGTGGAGTGATACACCCAAAGTGAGTCTCGAATGACTGTAGGCAAGCTGCTAGACACACCGTCTGGTAATTCAGTAGTTGTCGCTCTCGACCATGGACTATCTCTGGGCGCTCCGGAGGGATTCGAGAATCCACCCGAAACCCTGGATAAAGTGATTTCCGGAGGTGCAGATGCCGTTCTTGTCGGTCCGCACTTTGCGCGCCGGTATCAAGATCGGCTATCCGACGCAGGAGTCGAAGTCGTACTCACTGCAGACGTGGTCACATGGTCCACGAGTCCGGGCAGAGAGCACGACGAAGATCTCTGGACACCGGCGTTCGATGCCGAATTGCTGAAAGACCTTGATCCGGCCGGTGTAAAGACAGTGCTCGTCTTCGGTCGGGACGACAATGATATTTTCCAGAAGAACATCAAGTATGTCGCCGAATTAGCCGAAGATCTCCGTGGTACTGGCATCCCGCTCGTTGTCGAACCAGTGATGTGGGGCCAGCGCATCCCTGATCAGCTCGAGACAGACCCAGCGTACGTGGCTGACGGGTTGCGAATGGGATGGGAGTTCGGGGCGGATATACTCAAAGCACCGTATACGGGTACGAGAGAGTCATTCGAGCCGATAGTCTCGAATTCACCAGTTCCAGTGATGATCCTTGGCGGGCCCGCGTCCGGTGAGACACGAGAAATGCTAAAATCGGTCGAGGATGCCATCGCGTCTGGCGCCCGTGGGCTAATGATTGGACGAACGGTTTGGAAATCAGAGGATCCCGCCAAGACAGTCGCTGCACTCACTCAGATCGTTCACGAGGGTGCGACTGTGGAAGAAGTCTGGGACTAAATACGGCCCGCAAAAGGCGGAGCAGTTTCACTGGTCCATCATAAACTTATTAGCGTATTCCCACGGTTGTTCTTGTATGACCCGTTTAGCAAGAACACCCCGTTGGCATGTGGACAGAGGTGAACAGCTATGATGGGGCCAGAGCAGCGACGTCGGAAAATAGTTGAACTCGTAAAGAACGCTGACGGACTGTCGGTGAGCAAGATTGCTACAGAACTCGATGTCTCAGAGACTACGGTCCGCAGAGACCTCGATGATCTCGACGATCGTGATCTGATTGAGCGGACACACGGTGGGGCAATTCCAGTTACGACCGTCGGTTCTGAACCGTCATTTGATGAAAGAGCAGTCCAAGGGATAGAAACGAAACGAGTCATCGGAACGAAAGCAGCGACCGAGATCAAAGAGGGACAGGTCGTCTTTTTCGACTCCGGGACGACGACGTTTCAAATCGCTAAGGAAGCCCCGAAAGATGGGTCGTTTATGGGTGTCACGAACTCCCCGCTACACTCGATCGAGCTCAACAAGAGGGAGGGAAACGTCGAGGTGACAGGTGGATCCCTTCGAACCAAGTCGATGGGGCTCGTCGGTTCAACAGCCGAAGACTACGTGCGCTCTTCGAATTTCGATATTGCGTTTATTGGGACGATGGGGATAGATGAACAGGGGATCTTTACAGTGCATGTTGAACCCGAGGCAAGTCTTAAGCGAACATTGATAGCGAATTCAGCAAACGATAGTCGTCGCCGACTCGGATAAATTTGGAGAGAAGAACTTCAGAGAATTCGCGACGTTCGACGATATCGATGGGGTCGTGACTGATGCGAGCGTTCCCGAGCAATTCACCGAGATATTTGAAGAGGTTGAGACGGAATTGATCGTGGCAGAAAGTGATTAAGAAGGGTGACGCTGGCAGCTGTACTGGGTGTTCACCACTCCTGCCCTGTCGTTACGATTGAAGAAAGAGCCACAGGAGCAGTTTTGTCTTGGTCAGAGCATCTCGCTATACGAGTCTACGAAGGCGTATATGTCGTCGTAGGTCGGAGGAACACCGTTCCTGACGAAACTACCGGCGACGGCATTACCTACAACCATTGCTGCAGGTAAAGAAAGCCCGGCGAGGTGTGCGATTATGAAACCGACGTTGAAATGATCACCCGCGCTTGTCGTCATCGACGGTGAGTCTGTCGTTGGTACTTTGATTGCGGTGGATCTGGTCTGAGAGATGCCGGCGCTTTCCGTTCGACCGTGCCCGACGTACTGGTCTATTCCGAGGATTTCGTGTGCCGATTTGGCGTCTGAGCGAAGTGTCCCACTGGCCTCTCCACCGTCCGCTCCGGCTATCTTTTCGGTCTCTGATTTGTTCGCGCTTACCGTGACCGGCACCTTTCGGTTGATTGCTTCGAGATGTGCGGCCCCCTGCTGTATCTGGTCGTCCGGGAGGTTCCGGATATCTCCTGGATCGAGGAATATCCGGTCCGGGGGCGAATCCTGAAGTGGCCATGTTTCCTCGACAAGCCGGTCGAGAAGCTCCGGAAGCGCCGAGGTCACGTTCCAATATCCAACTCCCAGCAGATCACGGCCGTCAAGCGCGTCGGCCACTCTTTCGACAGCCACACGCTCAGTCAGTTTCTCCCAGTCCAGCGACGCGGCTTCACTGGTCTCGCTTATCATTAGTTTCCCGTCGTCGAACTCGACAGCGTCGCAGAATCCGGGTTCCCCGATGGTGAGGAGTGTCGACTCAGAGAACTCCGTCGTGAACGGTTCTTGGACCGGCTGACCATAGGTCCCGATCATGAGGGTGTTCGCATCCAATTTATTAAACGCGCGGGAGAGATGACACGCGTGACCACCAGTACGCGTCCCCTCTTTTTCCCACTCGATTGTGAGCGAACTCCCCTTGGCGACGGAATCGCTCAATAGATCTTCTAAGTCCGAGAGGCGCTCCAGTCGTTCGTATTCCGTCGGACTTTGACGTGTCTCGACCATCGTTCGGACATTGTCAACGACGCCGTCGAACCCGAAGGCGAGCTTGCCGCCGGGGAATTCGGCGGGGAGTTCCTGCTGACACGCTTCTATCGCTGCTATTGTTTCGTCTGATGTCGCTCTTTCGGCCATACGACCGCAATTCGAGGGGCCATAATAAAGTCTGATTGTAGGTAACCGTGGCTGTTGGTGGACATTTCGTGGGGCCACGCGATCCTCGAGAGAATCTGTATCCTGTCCGATAGATGTCTCGCAGAGATATCGATTGACGCTATGCCGACTGGGCTTGTTCCGTGGGCATCGAACCCATCATCATTCCGAGTACGTCATCTTCGACCACGTCGTCAGTGTCGATTGTTCCGACCAGGTCGCCGTTATTCAGGACTGTAATCCGGTCCGTCAGGTCAAACACTTCATTGAGGTCGTGGCTAATCATCAACACCGAGATACCGTTGGCTCGTAGCGATCTGATCAACTCCTGAACCCGCTCGGTGGAGTCCGCAGACAGCGCCGAAGTCGGTTCGTCCATAATCAGGATATCAGGGTCAGTGACGAGCGCCCGAGCGATGGCGACAGCCTGTCGCTCACCACCAGAAAGTGACTCGACTTTGGTGGTCGGATCGAGATGGATATTGAGTCGCTCGCGTAGTATCTTCTCTGCTCTCTCCTGCATCTGGTCGTAATCGATGATAGAGACAGGGCCGGCCACTGATTTTCGCGGCATCCGACCGAGAAACATATTTTCCGCAACGGACATCTCATCAACGACTGCCAGATCCTGATAAACTGTCGCTATTCCGTGACGCCGCGCATCTTTCGGACCACCGATATCGACCGGCTCCCCGCGAATAAAGACCTCACCTTCGTTCGGGTCGTGGATTCCCACGAGTACCTTCACGAAGGTGGATTTCCCCGACCCATTATCTCCGAGCAATCCGAGAATTTCCCCTTCGCGAAGTGTGAGGTCGACGTCGTTCAGAGCTTGAATATTACCGAAGTTCTTCGTGATGTTACGAACTTCGACCAGTGGCTCGCTTTCACTAACCATGGTTACACGAGCCAATTGGAAGTATTTATAATTGACGACAATACTGCTTCTCAACTCCGACGCACTGATCAGATAAGGTCCGCCACCGACCGGTGTATCAGAGTAAAATTTATATATGAGGCTATATACATCACAAATCGTAGTCGACAAACAATCATGACTGTTAGCAGACGTAACCTAATAAAGACGTTAGGCGCGACGGGAAGTATCGCACTTGCTGGCTGTTCGAGTTCCAACGATGGCGACGACGGTGGTAGTGACGGTGGGGATGGTTCGGATTCCTCTGGAGATGGCGGGTCGACCCAAACGTCGACAAAGACGACGTCCGGTGGAGATGGGAGTTATCATATCGGATTTGCCATCATGGGTCTCGGAGGTGACCCGTGGATGGGTGCGTTCCGGAAGGGTGCAGAGTGGTACGCTGAAGATCAAGGCCTGGAACTGACCGTTACCGACGGTGAATTCGATTCGGCGAAGCAGATCAATGACGCCAAACGCCTCGTCCGTCAGGACGTTGATGCGATCCTGACCAGTCCGGTGCAATCAGACGCTGCGGTGACGATGGTCGAAGAGGCCAACGCCGAAAACATACCCGTCTTCACCGCTAACTCCACAGCGGCGACGTCCGAGGTTCCGATGTTCACTGCATTCGGTAACCAGGACGCGGCGAACTCCGCCGCAGGTGTCATGGCCAACAGACTCGAAGAACGATACGGGTCCCCCGAGGGACGAGTCGTCGAAGTTCTCCTCCCACAAGATACAGAGACGTTCGTCCAGCGCCACGAAGGCTTCGTCTCCGGGATGGAAGAGTACGACGATATCGAAATCATCGCTCAACTCGAGTACGACCAGACCCAGGAGGATGCTGCGAACAAGATCTCGACGCAGTTGCAGCGCGACGACGACTTCGATGCGCTGTATTGCCCGGACTTGCTGTCGGGGCTTGCTTCGATGTCGGCGTTCGAGAACGAGGGTGTCAAAGAACCAATCGGTAACGAGGGGCACATCACGACAGTCGGACTCGATGCCGGCCCGAACACACTCAATGCGATCCGGAACGACTACTTCGACGCTGCCATCGACCAGCCGAACCTGTTCTACGCCCATCACGATGAAGTACATTGTTGATTACCTCGATGCTGGTCAAGACAGTGGCGTCATACCGGAAGTCGGTCAGGAGATCACCGCCGACGACCAGACGTTCGCGACCGGGAATCAACACGACGGCATAGACCCGTGGGCGGACCCGCTGTGGGCGCCCGCACAGATTGAGGAACTCGAATTCGACGACGGGATGCAGACCTACTTCAAAACCAGCGGCGTCACTGTGACCAAAGAGAACGCAGATGCACCGTACCTCTGGGGTAATCTCGCGTAAGAGTGTTTGATAGATGTCTACTGACGTGACCTCGAATATATCGAACGCCTTGGACTTCGACCGTCACGAGGCGGTTCTCTTCGCGTTGGATAACATGATCTGGCCGATCCTGTTATCCACGGTGTTAATTTTCTCTATCATCGTTCCGGTGTTTAGCTCGCCTGGCAACATCCGTGCACTGCTGTTCGGTACCGCGGCGTTATCGGCAATTGTACTCGGCGAAACGCTGTGTCTCTTGAGTGGGCACTTCGACCTCTCCGTCGGTGCTACTGCTGGATTCGCCGCGATATTCAGCGCACTGTTCCTCACGGAATGGTTCCCTGGCACTTCAGGGGCGGCCGGTATACTGCTCATCCTCCTCGTTGGGATGACGATCGGCTTGATAAACGGGGTCTCTATTACCTACATCGGTGTGAATCCATTTCTGCAGACGCTGGCGATGCTGATGATACTCTCCGGGAGTGTCAAGTTACTATCATCGTCAGCGCTCACTGGCCTCCCAGAGACGTACTTGTTCGTCGGTGGCGGGCAAGTAAGTGGTATCCCCGTCGCCATCGTACTCATGGGTGTGATTTTCCTGGCGTTTGGTGTGTGGCTGAAATATTCAGCCACCGGCCGTGCGATATACGCCGTAGGCGGAAACAAAAAAGCCGCTACTGAGGCCGGCATCAACACGACGTTTATCATCATCCTCGTGTACGTCTTCTCGGGTATGCTGAGTGCGTTTGGTGGTCTACTGTACACGGGATTCCTCGGAGTCGCACCCCCGACTATCGGACAGAACGACGTCTTTCCGGCATTCGCTGCAGCGGTCATCGGCGGCGTGAGTCTGTTCGGCGGCCGTGGAAACGTCCTCGGCGCCGTCGGTGGTGTGATACTGCTCGCGTCGGTCGAGTCAGCACTCGTCCTCATGGGAATCGAAGCGACCGCTGTCGACGTCATCAATGGCTTCGTGCTCCTCGCGGCGATCATCATCTACACGATGGAAGAACGGATTCGACGGAAGGTGATAACAAAGTCGTAACGCTCCCGGATTCACATCGTCTTGGCTCCCCCTGGTATATCGGTTGCTTCTGACGCTCTTCCTGCGGTGACCGGAGTGCATGACTCTTTCTGTCGACGAGCCTCCGGCAGTACCTTTTTTTACGAGTCCCCTCTCAATTTCGACCACGGTGAAGCATGAAGAAACTAGTCAATGATCCATCGAACGTCGTCAACGAAATGCTAGACGGGTTCGTATCGGCCCACTCGGAAGATGTCGAACGACTCGAGGGCACAGACGTCGTCGTGAGGAACACCGCTCCGGTCGACGGGAAAGTCGGGGTTGTCACCGGTGGCGGAAGTGGGCACGAGCCGATGCATGCTGGCTTCGTTGGGGAGGGCATGTTGGACGGGGCCGCTGCCGGAAACATCTTCACCTCGCCGCCCGCGACAGACATGCGTGAGATGATTGCGACCGTCGACGGTGGTGAAGGTGTCCTTGCAATCATCAAAAATTACGAAGGCGATCGCATGAACTTCAAAACGGCAGCGTCGATGACCGACGTTGAGTTCGAGCAGGTCATCGTTGATGACGATGTTGCGATTGCAGATTCGAGCGATCGAACTGGGCGTCGTGGTGTGGCCGGAACCGTGTTCGTCCACAAGGTTGCCGGCGCCGCAGCAGCCCGTGGTGAGTCGTTGGCAGAAGTTGCACGTGTTGCGGAGAAAACAATCGATAATCTAGCGACGATGGGGTTGCGCTAACGTCGTGTATCACACCGGAGAAAGGGGAACCCACCGTGGAATTGGGCAATGATGAGATGGAACTGGGAATTGGTATCCATGGTGAACCAGGCATCAACCGCACAACGATAGAATCCGCCGACGAAATCACTGATAGTCTCGCAGACGCAGTAATCAGCGACCTCGAGTTAGGGGAAGAGCACGAAGTCGTCGCGATGGTCAATGGCCTTGGAGGAACACCCCAGAGCGAACTATACATCGTCGCGAACCGTCTCGACGAGATCCTCGATGCGCACTCTATCGGCGTCCACGATATGTGGGTCGGCGAGTACTGTACCTCGCTGGATATGGCGGGTTGTTCGATTACCTTACTCTCCATCGACGAAGAACTCCGTGAATTGCTCGAGTATCCGGTTTCGACTCCTGGGCTGACTATCAAATAACCACCAATGTCATCGCCAGAAGACACCGAACCGGTCGAACTGTTAGACACACTTCTCGAGCGTGTCGGCCAGCGGATCGAGGATGAACGCGATCATCTCACAGAACTCGACTCGAAGATCGGGGACGCAGACTTTGGGATGAATCTCCATCGAGGCTGTCAAAGTGCACTCGATGCTGTCGAAGCCCTCGAAGACCCTTCCCCGACGGAGTTCGTCTCGACTATCGGTGAGACGCTGCTCGAAGAGATGGCCGGCTCGTCGGGGATTATCTTCGGCCGGTCACTGATGGTGGCTAGTGAGGAACTAGACGAGGAGCTATCTGTGGACTCCGTCGCCGCATTCGCAGAGGCGTTCAGGGAAACTGTCGAAGACCTGGGTGAAGTGGACGTCGGCGCAAAAACAATGTACGATGTCGTCGTCCCAGTAACGCATGCACTGAGAGCAAGTACGAATACCGAAGAACACGGTCCGCTCCAATCGAGTGCCAGAGCAGTTGAAGCGGCCCGCAGAGGGGCGATGTTCACCACTGCTCTCAGAGCGAAGCGAGGCCGAGCGTCGTACACGGAGTGGCGCTCTGTCGGCAACCCCGATCCCGGCGCAGTCGGAACGTATATGATTCTTAGCGTGATTCATGAGGTTCTCGAAGACGAAGTAGGTGAACGGTGCTCGCCAGGATTCGACGACGAGTTCGATTCCTAACCTGATCGGCCCCTACGTGTGCTTCGGTGCTTCCAGCACCCCTCCGGAAGTCACGATTCCACAGTGGACACAACCCCCGTCGTTCGTTATTGACGAGTGAAGTGAGACGATTCTTCTGCAGATAGTCTGAAAATAGTCTCAACTTCGCCACCGAACCAGCCTGCAATGGCCTGTCCGAATCCGATTGATTCATCGGTCTTCCGAGTCTCCTGCCCAATTGCTGCCACTATAATCGGAACAGCCTCGACATCAAAGATGAGGCTGATACTTGTCAACGATGGTGTGGACATCTAGTAATATCACTCTCGCTATCTGGCTATATTATACAGGTGTGTGGTTATCTATCGGAAGTGTGGAGGTATTTGCGCCATATATTATTACATAGCGCCATGCAAACCTATATTAACTATAATTGACTCTATAAACGCTCTAATTGATATTCACGGAGCCGCTGTGACGTCTCAGAATTCATTGTCCGACGGCGGCTGGCTCGACAGGCGATCGAACCGCTCCTGCGCTGCGGCCTGGGGCTCTTCGTTCGCGTCGGGCTCGTAGTCTCACTCGACAGCCTCGCCCTCTACGATAAGCACCGATAGAAATGTGTCGGCGTGGCAGCCGGCCTCGGGCAGTTCCGATGCCCCAAGCACTGCTTCGCCGACCTCCTTGTCACCCTCACCAGAGTCTCGTCACTGGCCGAGCTCGTCGTTGTCGATAACCGCGGCGGTCCCACCGATGTAGCCGGCGTCGTTGTGTGAGACCACCAGGTAGTTGATGCGGTCGATCTCGTTGGCCCCGGGGTACTGCAGGATGTACTCGCCGTCGTCTCGATAGAGACCGGTGTCGATCAACATTGTCTCGCTGGTCGGCCCGACGACGAGCGTACTCAACGATTGCCCAGTTCGAAGCAGGAAAAAACTTCCGGATCTGCCAAAATGTCTCGGTGTTCATGGTGGCTAGTTCTGTGGGATATGAAGTCGTCTCAGAACGGAGTTAGAATTAGGAGTCTTGCTCCCGTTCCTGTTTTTCGACACACCATTCGAACAGCTCCTGACGCAGATCATCCTCTGTTTCTCCAAATAGACTTCCAAGTCTGTATCCGAGACTGTCCCAAGTGATGGTTTCTGGGGGCGGCCCCTCTGCATATTTTGATGATTCGTCGCTACCGTTGAGATCTTTGACGGCAGCCGTCCACCCCCGTTTAAACGCTCCTTGGCGATCACTACCGGGATTCTCCTGGCGAACATCTCCAAGCGGAGTGGTCGGATCATCGATCATGGCCACAAGTTCAACTCCTTGATCAAAAAACTCGGTCGTATTTGGAGATTTTCTTTCCCGACGATATCTCTCAGTCGTCACAGGGTGGCACTGCGTCCGGTGTGGCTTCATCTCGGAGGTGACGACGAAGGCGACAGTACTCGGACCGGATTGTATCCCGCTCGATCAGCATGAATCCGGCAACGACCACAAGGAACCCGACGGCGGTCCACAGTGACACTATCGCACCAAGGAGGAGCCAGCCGATGAGGGCGGCGAACACTGGAACGACGTACGCGACGAGGTTCGCTCGGACGGGCCCGACACGTTCGATCAATCCGAAATAGATTGCGTATGCGACTGCTGTCGATGGGATGGCGACTGCGACAAGGCTCACGATCGTTACTGGACTGATGCTGACGACGCTCTGTTGAGCTTCTCCGACAGCGAGACTCGCGACATGAAGCAACACTGCACCTGTGGCCATCCCCCAGGCGGTCAGCGGAACGCTGTCCATTCGCGGTTCGACGTGCCGGAGGACGACACTCCCAAGCGCGACTGCCGCAGCGGCAGCAAGGACCAGTAACTGTCCCATAGCACTTCCATCGGTGAAGGTCAATGGCGAGGGCTGGACGATGAGGACGACACCACCGAGCGCGACCCCGATACCAATTGCCCCGAGCCGCGACAGCCGCTCCCCGAGCAACCACCAGGCAAATACCGGTGCCAAGATCGGATTTAGCCCATACATGACGGACGCTGCTGCCGGCGTAGTCGTCTCCTGTCCCAGGAAGAGTAGGCCGTTGTTGAGCAGTACCAAGAACACTGCCGCAGCCGCAATTGCCAACATGTCCCCACGTGTTCGTGGGAGCCAGGCCGACCGTGGAAATTTCATCGCGACGTAGGCCAAAAGGACCACGGCTGCCAGGTCAAACCTGAGCCCTGCGAACAGCAGTGGCGGCAACTCACGAAGCCCGGTCTTGATAGCGACGAAAGATCCACCGAACAGCGATGCCAGGACGATGAACAGGGCTGCGTCACGATACCGAGGAGAGAGCGAACGCGTGAACGAGAGTCGTTCGCGTACCGCCGGCTGACTCAGTTGCACCACCGACCCAGGACATTGCTTCTCATTGTTCCCGCCTACGAGCTATACCGTGAAGAGGGCTGTGCGAGACACGGTGGCACTATTCCCAAGTGGAGTTCACTCTTGTTTCTCTCAGAGACGGAAACTGGTGAGTTAGTCGGTCCTGTGTCCAATGCCCTACCAGACAGTCTATCTTCGCTTTGACGTTTTCTGAGCCTGGTCCTTGTTATTATCAATGCATGGGCCTAAGTATGCGATATTCTATATTCAACAATCCAAATACTTTTCCACTTACTGTATTTGTGGAATCAAGAACGTAAAGGTAAACACAAAAAATAGGATTCAATTCTAAAAGTTCGATTTTGTATAGATGTTATGTGGATACATCTATAAAAAATAAACCGGGGGATGGAATTGTCTATTTCTGGATACGCTCTTGGGAAGTAGATTGTGGATTGCGAGAGCTGCGGCTGAAAGTCGAAGAGGGCAAGGGCACCGCGCCAGCGGTGCCCGATATGTTCCCAATAAGCCGGTTCGTATCGGAATCGGCTGCAGCGGACCTGCTGCAACAGGTTCGCTGGCGTGATGGTGTCGAGTGCCCCCGCTGCCGTTCTGACCTGACGGTCAGAAACGGCAGCTATCGGGTGTATCAACGGTATTTGTGTAAGAATTGCGGTCGGACGTTCAACGACAAGACAGACACGATCTTCGCTCACTCGAAGCTCTCGCTGAAAGAGTGGTACTTCACGATCTACGTGTTCTTACGGTTCAACACGAGTATTCGGCAGATTGAGGCGGAACTCGATCTTTCGTACAGAACGGTGAGACGGCGCGTCGAGCGCTTCGTCAGCGCGCTCGACGCGCCTTCGATCACGCTGTCAGGACCGGTCGAAATCGACGAAGTGTACGTGTCTGCGGGTCTCAAAGGGCGCGAGCGCGACCAGGAGTCGCGCTCGCGCGGCCTGTCCACGCGTGGACGAGGATCGTACGACGGCGACAAACCGCCGGTGTTCACGCTGGTCGATCGTGGCTCGGAGGAGCGCTACGTCGTGCCAGCGAAATCCGCCGACGAATCGACCATTCGACTCCTGCTTGCTGACCACGACGAGGAGTCGCTGACCGTCTATACGGACGGATTTCGGGCCTACGATCCACTTGAAGAAGACGACGCATTCACCCGCAAATACGTCGTCCACAGCGACGGAGAATACGCTGACGGCGACATTCACGTCAACACCTGCGAGAGCCACGCGTCGCTGACGCGACGGTGGCTCTCGCCCCACCGAGGAGTGTCAAAAGACAAGCTAACGCCGTATCTCAGAGCCTTTCAGCTCCGCTGCGAACTCTACAGAAAACCAGGTGACGAAGCGCTTAAACATGCTCTCGCCGCCGCCCTCTGAAGATCAACAACGTGCTTCACAAGAGCGTTCTGGATAATTCCAGCTGGCGTTCGGCCGTCGAGTGCTTGGTTGGGTCGTTCGTGGTTGTAGTGGTGTCTGAAGCGTCGTAGCCGCTGTTTCGCGCTGGATTGACTGCCTCTCCAGACAGAGTGAAAGCGGTCGATTCGTATGGTCACAGTCTGAACCACTTTTCCGTGTGGTTCCGGATTCGATAGTCAAGTTGACTGTCAAATCGTGAAGTGAGAGGGTAGTCGGATAGCCGCCAGCATCAACGAGAAACACCGTATCGTCGACATCATGTTTCTGAGTGTGTCGGTGTATGAACACCGTCCTCAGAAATCTACGATTTATATTGAACTGCACGAGAACTCAGTTCTCGTGAACGCCGCGGGATCGGTCCCACGGCGGCTGTATACGTCAACCTCGAGCAGCAGTTTCGAATCAACGTCGACGGCGGCGTACACCCATCTCTTTTCGCCGTCTACTTCGACTTGTTTCTCGTCGACCGCGACGGCTCCGCGGTCGGCGGGTCGCGCTGTGCTTCAGACAGTGTATGCACCCAGTTTCAGACCGCACCGTGGGAGCGGTCGACACCCAGCAGATCCAAGATAGCGACCGTCTCCCTGATTGACATCCCCGCTGTATGGAGACACACCACAAACCGCCGGATGGATGTCTGGATGCGCTCGTTCTCCCACTCGTCTTGGCTGTCCTGGTCTAACGTCTCTCTGAGAGGGCTGCGAGTCACATGAGCACTTCTCGCTACGGCCTCCTCGCTTTCCCAACTCGTTCAATAAGACAGTGCCCTAAAATATGATTCCCTCATCGCGAGTGACTGTATCAGACGGCCCAAAGGCCGCTTTTCCGTCATAGATTGTGATGGAATTGTCATGGGACTGGAGTGGGATTCCCGCGTCTCCAGCCGCGGGAGGTAGTCAACTGTCGGCGATGACACCCACCCGTGAGTGCAGTCGTGTGACGGCTCCTCAAACTACAGCAATTCGGTTCCGCCGCGGGTCGACTTCCATCTCCGAACCAAGCGGTAGCGGTACGATCGGCGTCGTGTGTCCCCAGTCGAGTCCGAAGACGAGCGGTGCCTCCGGGTTGTACCGAGCGACCTGCTGCCGTATCGCCGACCTGACCGACTCCCGATACTGGTCCTGTTCCGCCCGGGACGGCTGTCGGGTACGATTGCGTCCCGGGATCCGGCCGACGACGACGGCACTAAACTGGTCCAGCAGGCCACGTTCCCCGAGACACAGCATCGACGTCGCAACCTGCTCCGGGCTGGGCAAGTCTGCAGCGATCTCGAGCGCCAGTATCGCGCCCTCGAGGCGCGACGGTTCAGGTAGGTACTGCTCGCAAGCGAGATGCTGGTCGACGACCGCTCGACACCCGCCCCACACTGGGCCTGAGACGCGGTGGGTCCCACCAGCCCACTCCCATCCCGGGTTCGGTCGATACGACGGGGGCGTCGTCGGCAGCTGGTCGTCTCCCCACCAGTCGGTCGGTTCGTCGGTCCACACGTCGCTCGGAGCCACCTCGCCGAGCGACGCGTCGAACAACGCCGCACTGACAGAGCGCTCTGTATAGGCCGGCAGTTCCCCTCTCACCCCGAGTTCGTTCATGAGCTGGCCTCCGTTGTACGAGACGATACCTGCCTTCCAGAGAAACAGTCCGATGTTCGTGTTGTCGCTCATCCCGTAGAATCGCGTGGGATTGGTACGGAGCGTCTCCGGATCGAGGTACTTGAGCACCCGGAGCTGATCGTATCCGCCGATCGTCGAAATGACACCCGTGATAGACGGGTCCCGGAACGCGGCGTGGATGTCCGCGGCCCGGGCGCGTGGACGTTCCTCGAGGAATGCACTCGACTGCCGGGCGCTGGGAAAGACGACTGGTTCGAGGTCAAATACGTCACGTAACCGCGACAGTCCGAGCTCGAACACCTCGGGGAACTTGCTGGCGAGCCCGGCTGCGGGACTGACGACGGCTACCCTGTCACCGCGTTCCACTGGTGGTGGCACGATGAACGAATCAGATGGCACCGTACGTACGTTCACGGACGACGCCGTAAATATGCCTGTGGGCTTCTTGGAACCCTCAACCGGTGTCCGATTTCAACATTCCTGCTGCATACGGCGTTCGAGTCAGTCATGAATACTCTCCGCGGTTTCGATCATCCGAAGCAATAGATAAGAGCGTATAGCGAGACGCAGCACCCCTTCGAATCCCTGAGTACGCTCCGCAGTCGCTGTTGATCTCCTCGGGAAAACTCAGAGATCAAATTGTAATGGATATGATCGAATAAATCCTACTGTTCTTGGTATTTGGCCATTGGTATTGGTCTAATCTCATCAACGGTCTGTATCCTCGTATGCCATACGCAATCTCGACAAGCAACAACACACAAGAACCCAGTTGAAACGCGATACTGAGGAGTAGGTCTGGAACAGACGTGTCGTACTCGGTTGAGGGGGCTACTCCCGTTTCAGAGCGGTGACGTTCTCGAGAAACCGGTCGTCGTGCGCGTTCTGAGTGGGTAAAAGCCGCGTTGTAGCCTCCAGCGAATTGATGGCCGTATCATGAAAACCAGCAATCGACGTATGCCCTCCAGTCAGCGCCGGTCGTTCCTCGGAGCGATCAGCACCGCACTCGGTTTCGGCCTCGCGGGTTGTACAGGCCAACACTCAGTTGAGACAGGACCAGAATCAGACGCGGCGACCAGTACGAGTGACAAACTGGCACTTCCCTCTGCCGTATCTCAGGGGGACCTCCCTGATGGGGACGTTGTTCTCAAGCCGGATGGAAGAATCGTGTTGTTGAATTTCTTTACGACGTGGTGCCGCCCGTGTCAAGACGAGATGCCGGCCTTCCGTCGACTACGTGCGGAGTACGATACCAACACACTCCATCTCGTATCGATTACACCGGAAGTGGACGAGACGCTCATCAAGGAATTCTGGAGTGAGTACGAGGGAACGTGGCCTGTCGTTAAAGACCCGGGTCTCGTTGCCACCGACCGATGGAACGCGAACAGTTACCCGACGAATCTCGTGTTCGACGCGGATGGCTCGCCTGCGACTGGTGACAGCCCCGAAGTCAGCGCGCGCTCGTTCGAGGAGTTCAAATCGGTTATCGATCCGTTGGTGACGGAAGCGTAACGATGGTTGAACTCGGTCTCGCCGCGTTGTTCGGGCTCTCGTTCTCGGCCGGCGTCGCGACGTTCTTCGCCCCGTGTGCGTTTCCACTCCTTCCCGGCTATCTCTCGTACTTTCTGAGCGATACGGTTTCGCGTCCCCGTGGCGGGACCGTCACCGACGTCACGGATGCAGCCAGGGACTCGACACCCACAAGCCCGCTCGTCGAGTGGGTTCGCCGTCCGCTCGCCCGAGCGATGCTCGTGAGCGTCCTCGCCGGGGCCGGGATGGCCCTCGTGTATGTCGGCTTGGCCGGCTCAGCCGCGTTTCTCGGGGCACAAGCCTTCGCTGACATTGCAGTCCTCGAACTCGTCGTCGGCATCGTGTTCCTCCTTTCGGGAGGGCTCATGGCGACCGGGTGGAAGCCGACTCGATCGATCGCCCAGTTACCGGAACGGAGACGCTCTCTCGCCGGCTTCTTTCTCTTCGGCGTGCTGTACGCCGGAGCGGCAGCCGGCTGTACCGCGCCATTATTCATCGCAGTCGTGCTGCAGGGGATGTCGCTCAGCCCGGCTCTTGGCGTCGGGCTCGCCGTCGCCTATGCGTGCGGTATGAGTACGGTACTCGTCGGAGTAACGAGCGTCACAGCGATCGGTGGGTCGTCACTGACGACGGTGCTCAGTGCTCACACGCAGACGATCTACCGCGCTGCCGGCGCGTTGCTCGCGCTCTCCGGTATCACAGAGATATACTACTACTTCTATGGATTCCCGGAGGTGCTACCGCAATGAGCCAGCGCCACCTCGTTGTCACTCTCTGTCTGTCGATCGCGTTGATCACTGCCGGCTGTGCTGCGCCGACCACTCCCGATGGCTCCCCTCCCACGCTGACCGCGAACGACGCCGCGGACGCGAATGCACTGATTCAAGCGCACACTGAGACGCTCGGATCGAGCTCGTTCACGGTCCACTCGAGAACGACGACCCGAGACACGAACGAGACGTTTCGCCTCACCACCACGCAGTCGTGGCGCGTCGAACCCAGCCACCCTGTCCGCATGAACGTCACCCGGACGCAGACGGCTGTTGGCGACGCTCCGAACGGCTCCGCACAACGCCCGGACGGGATAACGGCGTGGCGTCACGGGAACGAGACGACCGTTCGCGTGGAGTTGGATACCGGCAGTCAGGTTCGCGCAGTTGACTTACTCAATTCTTCGGCACGACTCAACCGGGCCCTCCACCGACAACTTCTCTACAGGTTCAGCACCCACCGGAACGCGACAGTCGAGAACGTGACACGGAACGGAACGCACTACTACCGCGTCCAAGCCGAATTGAACGACACGCACGTGTCTTCGAACGCGTCGATGACGCTTCTCGTTCACCGGGCGGGGTACGTCCGAGAAATCAAAACTACCCGAACAGTCGCCTACCGATCAGGTCCGCGGGTGATCACGAGGACGGTGCGGTTCTCCCAGATCAACGACACCCACGTCGTGCGCCCGTCGTGGGCGTGAGGAGGGAGCCAGTCTGGCCCTCTCGACTGTACCCGAGCCACTGATTGCACCGCAGACGAGTCACTCACTCCCCGTGTGACTCAAGTACCTGTTGGAGTCTCTCGAGTGAGAGCTTTCGCACTGAGCTGGAGAGGACGATGTTGTGGCCGGTTAAGCCTCTGAACTGGCGTTCTCGGTACCTCGGTATCAGCTGTTGGTGGGAGAACGGAGCTTAACTGAACACGAATAGTCGCTGCTGACTACTCCTCTGTATCGGTCATGCCGGTACTGACAGACGCTGAGTGGTTTGAAAAGAGGCTGCTGCATACAGTGCGCAAATCGGTCACCAGTTGGGCTCATGCGTTACCCTATTCGAACCGGCCATCGCGGTTGTGGTTAGCATAACTCGTGTGCTAAGTGTGGATGAAGGGTCAGTCACCGATGCCCGGGTGCGATTCGAGATCCACCACAACTGCCGAAGAACCTTGAACGGTTGCTGATATAGTTACCGTAATGTCTTGATTTACACTTCAGGAACTGCAAACCGGTTTCAGAGTCCGACGGAGTTCTGCTGAGGTCCCATGACCCCATAGAACTATATTGCATGTATCTGAATACATCATAACATTTGGATTATTAAATGAGTGATTCATTTTACACCACGGTAACACTCTTGACAGTTGTCATGATTGCCTTCGCGACCGGACCAGCGATGGGGGCAATCACACTGACACCCGTTTCTGACGATCAGCGTGAGTCGGCGGAGTTGCGGCCATCTATTGGCGCAGGTGACGGAGTACTGCCAGCAGCGCAAGTCGAGTTCGAGACGAGAGGCTCGGGGGCAGTACAGAACGTTGTCGTTGTCGAGCGTGTCGACCGTGACGGCGACGGCTACGCCTCGGGATTCCGCCTCAAGATAGTTAGCGACACGCGTCCGAAGGATCCGAAAGAGAACAGCCAGGCTGGGCGCTCGACCGCCAAACTGTTCTCGGTCCTCATCGGCGGTCCGTTCAAGAAACTGCACGATTTCTTCACCAAGGACGCCTCCGACGAATTCTTCACCCGGACAGGTGGTGCGAGCGGCTACAACCGACGGGACCCGCGATATCTCGACGTACCGGCCTGTCGGACCGAAACAGTACCTTGGCCCAGGAGAGGAAGCCGACGAGACGCCACTGTACGTCGGAACCGCACGTGAGGGGGCGGCGTGGACACACGAGAGCCACGCTGTCGAGATGTCGGGGTTTCTCGGGCCAGAGCAAGAGCGAACGACCATCGAATCGATTACGCTCGAGGCCTGCTGGGACCCAGAAGCGAGAGGGTCGTTGACGGGCAAGGACTTTGATGCATGCCTGCAGCCGACTGACATCCCCGACCAGGGCTTCGCTGCTATCTTCGACGCACTTTACGGCACAGCGCCGTTCGTATTCGTCCCCGACGAACCGCTGAAGGTTGAATCCCCTGAGCAGGACCAGACCGAGACGATGACGGTCACGTCGAACGTCGACGGTGCCGTGGTCACGATCGACAGAGAGCGCGTCGGGACCACGCCATGGACCGGCGAGGTTCCGACCGACGTGGGTCGGGACGGCCCAGTCCGCGTTACTGTGGCCGATCGGGGCTACATCCCGGAGACGCGCCGGATGGCCGAGCCACGTGACATCGACACACGACTGACGAAAATCGAGCAGCCGATAACGGTCCGCACCGCGACGCCGGGCGCGACCGTCTTCGTCGATGGTGAAGTCGTCGGAGTGACGCCATGGAGCGGCGAGCGGTGGGTCGAGGGCTCCTACGACGTGTTTATCAGTGCCGACGGGAAGGCTCCGAGTCAGTTCACCGATGTCAGGGCCGGTGATACCATCTCGACCGAGCTGGTGAACGACAGTCTCATCACGAGCATCGCCGAGCCGTCGCTGGACGACACATCGCTCAACGGGTCCACTGACACCACAACGAGCGAGACGTCGGATGATCGTGATTCCGAGCCCGAGCTGCTGCTCACGAACACCGACATCACCGACACCGAGCTCGAAACGGAGCTGAGCCAGATACAGGATGTCCAGCTCGTCGACTCGCGATTCGAGGCGAGCGAGACCACTGTCAACGTTGGCGATCCGGTAACGCTGACGGCAGGACAGTCCTACAGTCTGTTCGGGAGTATCACAGCCTACGAATGGTCCTTCGGCGATGGTAGCACCACGGGTCGGCTCACAACCGCCAGTCGGACACATACGTACGCCAGTCCGGGGACGTACACCGTCGAGCTCACAGTCCGAGACGGGGATGGTAACACCGATACCGCGACGACGACAGTAACTGTAGAAGACACGCCGCCGAAAGCCGCGTTCGCTCCGAGCACGTTCGACTCACAGACGGGTGAGGCGGTGTCGTTCGATGCCCGTGGATCGACCGATGCCGAAGGCCCAATCGATTCGTATCGCTGGACGTTCGGTGATGGGGCGAGTGCGACCGGGGCGACACAGACCCACACGTACACGAGTGGCGGGAGCTACACTGTTCGGCTAACGGTCACCGACGATGGCGGGAACACTGCCGTTCGCGAAAAGAGTATCGACGTTACGGTTCCGAACGTGCGCCCGTCTGCTGATTTCACCTCATCGACCGACCGTGACGCCGGTACCGTGACGCTCGACGCGAGTGTGTCCAACGACGACGACGGGACTATCACCCAGTACGTCTGGTCCTTCGAAAACGGGACGGTGACGACGGGTGAGCGAGTCACCTATGACGCAGGGGAGACGGGTTCACGCGACGTCGAGCTGCTGGTCGTCGACGACGCTGGTGGCTCTGCGACGATAACCAAGACAGTCAGCAACACGAGCGAAGTACAGACCGAGACAGCGAACACGGCTGCCCCCGGCAATGCCGGCGAGACGTCCGCCGAAGTGACTACCACGGAGACTTCGACCACCGCTGAGGAGTCGGGCGACGGGATACTTGCTGCGTTGGGTGATCTTCTCCGGGAGATTGTCAAGGTATTCGGATAGGGCTCACTCTGAGAGAACCAGCAACGGATGGGCCACACGTCGTATGTAACTGGGTTTCGGACCGGTGGTGACGAAGTGGAAGTCACCCCCTTTGGTACAGCCACGCTCTGCAGTCAGCGGACTCGCAACGAACTATTCACGGCGGATGCTTTCATATTCTGGTGTGAGAACTACCTAAGATCATCTCGGCGAATACTGTACTCTGGGCACTCTTTCTTGCAGACCTGAGTTACCGTTCTCGCCACGAAAGGATGACTCCGATGAACAGAAACGCGGGTAGAATTGCGACGACTGGAGAAGCGACACTGCCGACGAGGAATACTGCCCCGACAACAGCCACAAGTGCGGTCGCAACGAACCGAAACGATCCGCGATACAGCAGGTAGATCGAGGGGAGTGTCACGAGAAACGCGACAGCAGTCACGACGAGAATCCCACCGCCAAGGAACAGGCGCACAATGGCACTCGCATTCTCCGGCGTGCCAGCCATCTCCGAACCGAGCAAGACGCCACCAACTGCCAACTGGGCAAGGAACCCCAGAAGAACCATCTGCCAGCTTCGGGGCATCACAGACCACGACCCATGACGTTCGTATCGGTTTCTCCCCGCTTGAGGCTGTTCGAGCCGTCTCTCGGCGGGAGTGATGGTCTGTTCATCGTCTATCAGACACCTCGCTCGGCAAGACGTGGAAGGACGACCTCCATCATTGCCCGGGCGTCGAGATACCAGTTCTTCCAGCTGATGATTGGGAACGGTCTGGGGGGTTCCTCTCCGTCCTCATCAGTAATCCCGCCCGCAGATTCGAGCGGTGCGCGCTGCATACCGATAGCCAATACGTGGTCGTCGGGCGTCGCACGTGCGACGTGAACTCCGACGGTCCACGATCCCTCTTGACCGCTGATGACGCCAGCGTACGTTTCGATCGTGGTCGTTTCGTCGAAGATCGTGGGCTCCGATGGGGTGACTGACTCGGGCGCGTTGGCTGCGATTTCATCGCCGAGAGCGAGATAGCCATCCTGGGAGAGGCGCTTTGGACCTTCGACCCACCGGACGTTGTCGGCATCGGAAATCCCCACGTCTCGGAGAAGTGTTCCGATGGTGTCGTCCGTCAACAACTCCTTCGTATCCATCGAGACGACTGGGTTCGCCTCAACGCCAGCGACAGACGCGGATGGCGTGGAGAGTACGGCTAGGTCGAATACGGCACCGCCGAGCGCGGCGGGGCGACCGTTTTCGAAGAGAACGCCATATCCGTCGGGGAACTCCCAGTTGAAAAGCGAATTGCCGACGCTTGCAACGGTCAAGGTTTTCGTATCAAACGTCTCTCCTGTCTCGACTGAGCGTCCGCCGACGGCGTCGAGACCTTTACCGAAGACGTCAGCGAACGACTGGCCCTCCGGCACGAATACGAGTGTCGGCGCAGTTGTCGGTTCCTCCTCGGCCGCAGAGCCAGACGCCCCCTTCTGTGACCGAGGGACCCAGGTGCGACCGGGGTACCATCCAGTCTCTGCGACCCACATACTCCCGGGGTACCACATACTTCCGGGATACCACATGCTCCCCGGATACAATTCTTCGTCAGTCAGCCACATACTTCCCGGATAGAAGGCTTGACCTGGGACTTCGAACGCGTTCACCTCTTCGGTCTCTCCGAGAGTGAGTGTCTCCCGTTCGAGCGCAGCGCCGCTGAATACCGAAATCGGCACGCCGCTATCGCGCGTTCGCAATCCTGCCGGCGCCAGTAGCGTAATCGCCGCCGGGTCGATCTCATCGTCCATTTCGAAAACAGCGAGAGGCAGATTCCCTGAGGTGAGCCTGGTTCCCGACGTGAGCGTTGCGCCCTCCTGGAGTCGCCCCTGGTTCAGTTCCTTGGTGTACTGCCCGACTGCCGTTCGTATGACGCCGTACTCAGACACACCTTTCGTCCTGCTGTACGACGAGAAGTGACTGGTGACAGCAATCTCTAGATCGCCGTTCGGCCCTGTTCGAGAAACACTTGTGGAATCCCGCAGTGTTTCACTCAACAACAGCCCTTCTTGCTCATCTGGTGGCAACGTGACGGCAGTCGCCTCGAACTGCTGGCTTGTCACGTCGGAACAACCTGCTATCGATGTGGCTCCCAGAACTGAAAGACCATAGAGAAAGTCGCGTCTACGGAACTCGTTTCGATTAGACATACGAAGCATTTGTTCGGCATTTGATTTAAAATAGGACACTATATATAGTTAAATCTACATCTTGTGTTATCGGAATTACACCGTATTTAACGGAACCGGCTGATCAAATTCTGTTGATGCAACGCAAGAGGACTGAATTAAACAAATCTCAATGGTGCATGCATCCTCTGTATCGGTCACACTGATCCTGACAGATGATAAGTCGCCAGAGGGGCTGTACAAGATACACAGCGCTTAGTCAGCACAACGATGTTTCCAGATCGAAGTTACTCAGTACGGGAGTTGGTTTTCTCAAAAATTCGGATTCGCTCGGAGTCGATCAGAACGGGATATCCCCATGATCGGATAGAAATTGTGGTCGGAGCATCCGAATCAGATACCAGTGTATTAAGCGCATCTGGATCGACAAAATCGAACAACGTTTCTTCACGCTCTTCAACATTTTCACCTAGTTTCAAAAATGCGGTTACGATTGCGAACTCGACTGGTGTAGTTTGGTCATAAGAGTGAGAAACCAGTAATTCACCCTTTATTACCAAATTATCGAACACAAATACTGTTATTTCCACAAGCAAATATGTTTATTGGTTTTAATTATAACCGCTAAAGTCAATTAGGTAAAGTTGTTTGCAGGCACTTTCACAATCAAATATAGGTGTTCTGTGAGGTACAATTCTGCCGAGAGTCAAGATACTGTGACTTCTCACACTACGCAGATTTACTGACCGGCTGAGTCATGGGAATCGGTGTGAACCCAACGATGGCTGGCTGCTGCATACACTCTCCGTATCTTGTGCGACTCTCTGGACATCTATCGGAACTGGTGAGCCACCTCGGGGTCAAGTGGTTCGAGACGCGGAGCGTCTCGTCATCACGGAACTCTCCGATTTCCGTACGACCCCGAAGCACTGGGCCTGCTCCGCCTGTAGAACTCTCGCGGAGTCGGCCTCAATATCGAAGTAAACACCCTCTCAGGGGAGTTGCCCGGTCAGTTAGGGATACGGCTCGTGCTGGCCCAGATTGTAGCGGTTGCCTTTCTCAACGGCCACGAAGTGGAATGAAGACGGTGCGCCAGAAGCCCGCCAGCCGGCGATTCTCGCCGAGTGACACTCGTTGAACCAGTGAGCTAGCAATATGTTTAATAGCGAATAGAATAGTAGGTAACCAATAGTAGTACCTGGGGGTTCCAAGGATGTTTGATGACGACTTGGATGGCAATGGGACGTTTCTCTATAGACTTGAACGGGAGTCGGAAGTCCTGAAGCTTGTTGCACATCTAAAGCTAAGCGAGAAGGTCTATGTCCGACGACGAGCAGCCGAAATGCTGGGGAATATTTCGGACATTCCCGACCCCGACGAGCGTCAGCAGGCCGTCAAGGCACTTATCAACGCAGTAAACGGACGAGGACGATAGTGTTCGCGCGGCCGCGATCGACGCATTATACCAGCGTGGCGAGGAAAGCTTCGACCACTTGGTGGCGGAGCTTGCCGGGATGGAACTCTCGGAGTCCAACGAGCGGACCACAACACGGTTGCTTACCGAGTGGCTGTCAGCTGAGTACCCCGAATTCCGGATAGTCGCCGCGACGGCACTCGGTGAACGTGACGCAACGGCGGCCATCCCAGAGCTGGTTTCAGCATTGACCGATCCGGACCCTCGTGTCCGAAGCCGGGCGGCTCGGGCGTGTGGCCGACTATCGGACCCGCGGGTTGTATCGCCACTTAGCGAACGGTTGTCTGATGACCAACAGATGGTGCGAGAAGCCGCCGCTAACGCGCTCGGGGCCATCGGTACCGATCGCGCGCTTGCGGAGCTAATTCCCGTGACACAGGCCGACGAGGAGGCGCTTCGACTCATTGCGGTTGATGAACTCGGGCAGTTCGGGTCAGTGAAACCCGTCATTGTGCTCATTGAGGCTCTCGATGACGATTCGTCGACGGTCCAACGGGCGGCGATGTTATCACTGTTAGAGTTGCTCACGACGGCCTCAATGGCGGAGGCCGAGCGGATTCGTGGGACCGTTGTGGAAGAACTGGCTCGGGTGGATGTGCAGGCAACGGTGCCAGCGCTCCTCGATATCGCCGCCGACGGGACGCGCCGGGCGTACCGCCAGACGGCAATCTGGCTGTTAAGCCGCATCACAGGCGAGCGCTACCGATCTGAAGTAATCACATGTCTGCTCTCCGTGCTGGATGAGTCCGATGAGGAGACCGCACGACTGGCCGAAGCGGCACTCACAGAGCTTCGAGGCCCTGAGTTGGAAAAGCGCCTGCGCGTGTATCTCAGCCGTGAACGGGGTTCCGAAGAAGCACGAGATCGCGCCAAAGCGGTACTTGATCGGATATGTGGCGACTCTTCGGGGGAGCTGGTGACAACAGGCGTCGACTACACGTATGTGGACAATCCGGCTGACTATACTGAGCAGCATAATTCGGAGTAACCGAGAGCGGAGTATCAGCGAGTCGTAAAGCGTGATCCATTTGCCTGAATTCGCAAGTCGAACAGTTCTTTGAGAACGTTGATTTCTGAGCTGGGATGTGAGTTCGGGTTCAGGTAGTAGTGGGTGAGCGCGTCCATGTTCGTTAACCTTGAATTCAAAACGTGGACAAATTTGAACGCGGTCTCGGTGTCAAACAGACTAAGCAATTCGCTGAGAATATCGAACCCAACAGTTACCCGAGAATTGCTCGTCTGCTGTTCGTCCAAGACGCGGGCGATCGTTTCACCAAGATCTGTTATACTCACTCCCTTATCCAGAATAGCAACATCAAGTGGGGCCGTGTCCAGGTCTACATCCGTGACATCGGCGAATGGCTGCGATTTGGTCGTGAGAATCGTCGTCCACGCGGGCCACGACTGGAGTCTGTTATCGAGTAGTCGAACGCGCTCGGCCGGGTCATTGGTGACAAACACCGCGATATCGGCTGGTGAGGTGAAATGGACACGGGCATTGTCAGCTCCCGCGCTTTCCAGTGCTGAGAGGACCAGCACGTTGCCGACTCGACCAATCTCATCAGCCACGTGGACGCCCGAATCAATGAGCGCGGAGACGTGTTTGAGCAGGTGCTCTTTGAACTTGTCTATGCTCTCGTCGGTATCGTAGCCTTGGCTAGTGTGGTCACAGTACGGACACTCCCAGCTGACGCCAAGTTCGTCCGACGTGACAGCACTCTTATAGTGGGAGAACAGGTGCGATTTCACAACGTCGGAAATTTCACTCTGGTTCGACGACCAGGCTGTGAATTCACACTCCCGGCACTCCCACTGATGAACCATTTGGGTGAGCGGAAATTCATGCCGAAATCAAGATAAATCTACTCATATGGCACTATCTAGTTGAGCGAGTTTGAGACGCGAGCAGGCCGTAGCGAGAGGTGTTCATGTCGCTCACAGACCCGCTCAGAGAACCGTTAGAGAAGGACAACGAAGACGTTTGGGAGAACGAGCGCACCCCGACACCCGTCCGACGGTTAGGGGTGTGTCTCCACGCGGCGGGGCTGTCGATCAGGGAGACGGTTGGTATATCCCGAACCGGCTCTGTTGAAATTCTCTGCGAGTTACAGGTTTGCCTCGTAGTCTGACCGGATGGAAGCCCTTCCGAAGTCGCGGTTACTCCGGTTCGTTGAGCAAGCGATGCACTTGGCTCGGCGAGCTGTCGCTCGCTACTCCTCGAAGTTCTCGAAACGACGGTATACACTTCATCAGCACATCGTCTTGCTCTGTCTCAAGGTGCGGAAGAATACGATGTACCGGACGCTTCTTGACGAACTTATCGAGATGCCTCGTATCCGAAGCGCCATCGACCTTGAGGAACTACCTACTCCTTCGCCGTTGTGTAAGGCGTTCAATCGCCTCGATATGGCGGTTTGGCGTGTCCTGCTCAACCTCTCGGTTGTACTCCTTCCGACCAACGGCGTCGTCGGGATTGATGCCTCCGGTTTCGACCGCAGTCACGCCTCGAAACACTATCCAAAGCGAGCGAAGTTGACGATCCAGCAGTTGAAAGTCACGCTTCTCGTGGACACGAGGTCGAACGCGATTCTCGACGTACATGTAACGACGACACGAAAACACGATTCGAAGATCCCGTCGTCGCTTATAGAGATTAGGCGAGAAAACCCACGACTGCAGTCGTGGGATGAATCGCCGCACGGTTCGCAACCACTGAAACCCCAACAGTTGAGTGCCCACACGTCGTTTCTGTGGTTGTCGTTGCGACGGTCTCCCGTCGTGATTGACCGTCCGAAAACTGGCAGTTGACTTGGTGTTTGCCTCATCAAAAAGTAAGCCTTCGGACGACCAGACCGACGTTAAACAACGATATAGCTCGGAGTCCTTCACGGGATACGAGTAACGGGGCGTGGCACTCCCATCGGCGTGTCGGGTCGTAAACGTAAGTTCCCAAACCAGCGCGTTGCAGTGCGGGCGTGGGAAGCCCACGAGTTTACTCGTAGGAGGATGTCACCAAGCGGAATACCAGGGAAGTAGCGGTTCTCCTCGGCGACAAGGGATACGATGACCAGAAGATTCGCGCATTAGCGCGTGAAACTGGTGTTCGTCCGCTCATCAAACACCGCGAGTTCTCGTCTCTTCACAACGCGCGGAATGCTCGGTTGGATGTCGCCCTCTATGGTCAGCGCAGTCAAAACGAGACGGTACACTCTCGTCTCAAACGCAAGTACGGTGCATTCGTCCGCTCACGGCACTGGTGGAAGCAGTTCCGTGAACTCGTTGTCGGATGTCTCACTCACAACATCGACAAGGCACTCTGAACGTTAGATGTAGGGGATTCATTTATCGGTGCAGACAACGTATCGTATATTATGCCTGAAGAAGTCCTGTTCAAATCGGAAAGCAAACAGAGTCGAAAAGAGATTGCATCGTACCTTCGGCAGGTCGCGGATAATCTTGACAGCGGAAATGCTATCAGTCTGAAAGCAGGCTCTGAGTCGGTAACGCTGAATCCACCTGCCCGACCAACCTTCGAGGTCAAAGCTGAACGCGAGGGCCCAGCTGGCAATATGACTGAACGAAGTATCGAGTTCGAACTCGAATGGGACGAGAACGACGGTGAGGAGGGCGGTGGAAGTGGGCAGTTAGAGATCGAGTAGTCACTCCGCACACCTACCTAACGGCTATTCCAGCAAGACAAATGTCGAACGCATAGGATTTCAACAGAGCCACCGAACCACGCTCTTGACGGAAAAACGCCAGCTGAGGAGACTTCTGCCCATCGCGACGGTTTCGCCGACCTCCGGGCACAGGGTGTCGTCCGTCATCGGCCATCTCCCAGCGAAACGCCAGCAAAAACCGTGGGTTTAATTAACTCACAGCAAAACGGATATAATGGGTCCTGGTCCCCGTCAGATCGATTGCCCACCGGTCCTCTTTGACCCAGAGTTGACCCTCGCGGGTCCGGGACCCGTTTCGGCACGGCCCTTCTGGGTTACAGCGGTAGCGAGGTGAAAGCCACCCCTTTAGGGGTGGGATGAAGCCGACGACTGGGAATCTATCCACGTTCGTAGCCACGGCTGGGGTTGGATGCTTGTATAACATCTTTAGGTGAGTGAATTCTATATACTGACGATGCCTCGTGGGTTCGACAGGAACGTACCAACGTCCACAAACTCCAGTACCACTTCATCTGGTGCCCGAAATACCGCAAATCGGTACTAACCGACGAGGTACGTGACCGTCTCGAAGAACTCATCGAGGAGAAAGCCGACGAGCTCGACCTCGAAATCTTGGAGTTGGCGATCCGCCCCGATCACGTACACCTGCTCATCACGGGTGACCCGACACTTGCCCAACAAGATAATGCAACAAGTCAAGGGCTACTCCTCCCGCCACCTCCGCGACGAGTTCGGCTTCGGCTTGCCGTCGCTGTGGACACGCTCGTACTTCGTCTCAAGTGCGGGCGACGTCTCCAGCGGGGTCATCGAGGAGTACATCGACGCCCAAGCAGGTGAGTAGTCATGCACCAGACCGTCTCAACCACGGTGCGGGTCAAACTCCACTCGCTGACCAGCAGGAAAGCCGACCTGCTCGCCCGCGAGTACGAGGCGTTCCAGACCGAGGTGCACGGTGGAGACGCTGACCTGTACTCTGCGACCGACCAACAGGCGTCGAAAGTCCAACGGCAGAAAGACCCGAATTCCGATACCGAACAACCCGTTGTGCTTCGCAACGACGTGTTCGACGTGGCCCACGACGAGGACACCGTTCTCTCGTCGTGGTGGGTGAAAGTCCCCGTCTACGACCCCGAGCGTGGACGGGGCAACTCCATCTGGTGTCCTGCCCACGTCCCACGAAAAGACGAACAACTCGTCCGCGAGGGCGACATTCGGGACAGCGAACTGGTGCGCCGTGACGGTGATTGGTACGTCCATCTCGTCGTGAAGCGGTCTGTGACCGTGGCCGACGAGTACGACGACGTGCTGGCTATCGACATGGGCGCACGGTGGGTCGCAACCTGTGCGTTCCTCTCTGACCGCAAGACCACCTTCTACGGAGAGGAAGTGCGCCGTATCCGCGAACACTACAAGCAACTCCGCAAGTCCATCGGGAACTCCAAACCACGACAGGGACAGCAGGTGGTCGAGCGTATCGGTAACGCGGAAGCACGGAAAGTGGACGACCGCCTCCACAAGATTGCTCGGAGAATAGTGGAGGACGCTCAGGAGCGGAACGCGGTCATCGTCGTGGGCGACCTCGGCGGGATTCGCAAGGACAACGACAAAGGCAGGTACGTCAACGACAAGACCCACAAGATGCCGTTCGCCCGCCTACTCAACTACATCGAATACAAGGCCCACGACGCAGGTATCGACGTGCAGTTGATCGATGAGTACGACACCTCGAAGACGTGCAACCGCTGTGCCTGCGAGGGTGTCCGAGCAACGCAGGGGCGCTTCGAGTGTCCCGACTGTGGGTTGGATGACAACGCGGACAAGAACGGTGCGCTGAACATCGGCAAACGAGCCTTAGGCAAGTTCTCGAAACCGCTGTCTGAGGCGGGGGCTGTACTGGCACAGCCCGAAACGCAGGTCATCGTCCACCGTGACGACGAACCTGCGAACCTCTCCGTGTCCGTGGGTTCAACCCCCAGTGAGGGAACCCCACGGCTTTAGCCGTGGGAGGATGTCAGGAACGAGGCTGAAATCGAACCTTGAGGCTGCTGTTCGGCGCGCCCCATCGACACTACTGCCGGAACCCGGATCAGCCGTCGACTTCTGGGAAGCAGTTGAATTCGACGGTGATGGAGTCGAGTTCCGTGCCGGTCTGGTCTATGGCGACGACCCGGTACTGACCGTGAAACGGGCGCTGACCGAGATACTGCTCGTACTGGAGTTGCCCGTCGCCGACGCCAGATTTTCTCACCATCCGACTCTCGTCGTCCGGAGACACGGGTATCACGTGTACTACTTCGCCAGACGCGTCGAACACTTTCAATCGGTCGACGTTCTGATTCTGCACCGCTTCGACGGCCAGGGGGATCGCCAGTCGGACGTCGTCGCCCTCAATTGCTGCCATCACGCCTCTGTCGAGGATGTCGCCATCGCCGTGGGAGAGCGCAGCGCTGTGACAGTCGACGGACTCCGAGCCACCCGATGCAGAACCGCGACAGCCAGCAAGTCCAGCCGCGGCTGTCACTCCGAGTCCGGCGAGTACCTGTCGTCTAGAGGGCGTGCAGCCATCTTCAGTGACAGCTGTGCGCTGCGCTGTCTCTCTGACCATTACTCACTACCGCGGAGGAACGCTTCGACTTCCGCTGCGATCCGTTTCGGGGCTTCACTCGGGCCGCTGTGACTGATACCGTCGAATTCGACGAGACGGCTTTCTGGAAGCGCGTCGTGAACACCGCGAGCGCTCTCGCGGAGGAATTGTGGGCCGTTTGTTCCGGTCATCACGAGTACGGGCGCTGTGACATCCAGCGCGTCCGGGAGCTGATACTGTTCGACAGCGCGATTCATCCGCACGACCTCCTCGGCGAGTTCCACGCAGTCGGGCCAGACCGGCCATTCTGCCAGCCACGCATCGAGATCATCGATACCATCGGGGTGGAGGACCTGTTCGATGTAGCGTTTCACGGCTTCCTCCCGGTCACCGTCCTCGATGAGCGTCGCCATTCGGTCGGCGAGATCGGCCTCTGTACGATACTCGTCGGGGAGCACCGCCGGTTCGTAGGCAAGAACCGCTTCGACCGCCGCGTCCGTTGCTGACTCGACTGCCGTCAGCGCACCGTAGGAGTGACCGAACAGGATCGGCTCACCCTCGACGGCGTCTACGAGCGTGCGAACGTACCGGGCTTCACGGTTCAGTACTTCATCGGCGCTCGTCTCCGTCGGATCGTCGAGACACGTACCGAACCCCGGTCGCTGCGGGATGACGGCAGCGTACTCCTCGAAATGCGGTAAGACGGGGTTCCAATACTGTCGGGGCGCCATCCCCCCATGGAGAAAGATCAGTGGCTGGCCATCGCCGTATCGTTCGTAGGCTATCTCGGTGCCGTTTGCGGACTGTGTCGTCCTCATGCGACTCGATGTTCGAAGACGACGGGGCTAAGCCGTTCTCTCAGTCGTTGGGCCGTTTATACGTGCCGGGAGGACGACCGAGGCCACTCTCGTCCCGGACAGACTAATTGGAACCGAGAGCGGTGAGTTGGGAGCAGCAGCGATCGATTCTCGACGAGTCGGTCCGACGAGGCCGACTGTTTCGACACCACCAATATGATCGGTAGAAACAACGACATATGGGGCTCGTCGCCGAGTTCGACATCGACTGTCAGGCGCTACCGCTCGCGGGCGTGGCAACCGACGTCCGCGACGCGACGTTGACGCTCGAAATGCAGTACAATCACGGGAACCGTCCGCTGTTCCTCGTTACCGTCCAGGACGGGTCTCGGTCGGCAATCGAGAGTGCCTTCACCGACGCATACGACGTCGGGGAGTGGGCACTCGTTGGGGAGGCCGGAGAGACGCGTCGATACCAGGTTATCCCAGCACTCAGTCTAGAGGAACAGCTCGGTGAGCATCTCGACGATCTTGCGGGTCTCGAAGCCCTCGCCACTGCCGACGCTATCATCGAACGGATCACCGTGGTCCCGAGTGGGTGGCGACAGACCGGCTGGTTCGCCGACCGGGACGCGTTCCGGCAGTTCTCTTCGTTCTGGCAGCGGAACGCTGACTTCAAGTTACACCGACTTACCCGAGATGGAGAGTCCGAACCACCGGGCGACGGACTGACAGACCGCCAGCACGAGGCACTCCGAATCGCCTACGAATTGGGTCATTTCGACATCCCGCGGCAAGCGTCCTTGGAAGATGTCGCTGCAGAACTGGACATCTCGCCGTCTTCCGTCTCTGAACGGCTGCGCCGGGCCCAGACCCAACTCATCGAGGAGACGGTCGCTACAACGTGGCCGCCGCTGCCGAACTGACAGGGCACCGCTCGCCGGTTTCCGGGGTCGGGCACTTAAACGCCCTCACGAATTCGAGTATTCCATACCGGGGACCATCTCGACGGGTTACTCGCCTATGACATTGCAACAGGCACGGCACCAATCTGAGACCGAAGCGGACTCCTCGGAGCGTCACACTGCTATCGGCGCGGAGGACGTCCACGTAACGTACGACGATGGAACAGCGGCCGTCCGAGGCGTCTCTCTCGATGTCAAAGAGGGCGAGTTCTTCGGCTTTCTGGGTCCGAACGGAGCCGGGAAGACGACCACGATAAAGACCCTCGTCACGCTGCTGTATCCGACACAGGGGGCAGTACGGATCAACGGCTACGATACGAAAGCGGATCCACAGGCTGTGCGCGAATCCATCGGCTACATGGCCCAGGAGACGAGCATCGACTTCGAGCTCACACCCCGTGAGAACCTGCGCGTCGCCTGTCGGATGTACGGCGTTCCGAGAGAAGAACGAGCGGACCGCATCGAGGAATTGCTCGACCTCGTGGACTTGCGAGACGTCGCGGACAAGCGGGCAGAAACGTTCTCGGGTGGAATGCAGAAGCGTCTCGACACCGCCACTGTCCTCGTCCACCGTCCGCCCGTCGTCTTCCTCGACGAGCCGACGACTGGTCTCGATCCCGAGGCCCGACTCCGGGTTTGGAACTACTTCGAGAAGATCAACGACCAGGGAACGACGGTGTTTCTCACGACCCAATATCTCGAAGAAGCAAACGAGCTGTGTGATCGCCTGGCCATCCTCCAAGAGGGACAGATCACCCACACTGGCACACCAGCTGCACTCAAGTCAGCTGTGGGGACGGAGACTCTCACACTAGCACTGGACGACCCGTCACAGGAAAATCGACGCCGTGCGAGGAATATCGTCCGGCAGCGCTCGGCTCTCGACACGACGGCTATCGAACGAACCGCCGACGGCCTGCGCATCGAAGCCGACAACGCTCGCTCGGCCACGAGCGACCTCTTCACCGAACTGTCCGCGGCAGGCATCACGATCACTGATTTCGACATTCAATCTCCGACGCTTGACGACGTCTTCCTCACGCTGGCTGGAGAGAAGGGTGAGGGGAAGGACAGCGCGGATAGTGAACCCACGAGTGTTCAGGAGGTGGTTCGATGAGTGGCGTAACCGACGAACGTGACTCCATCGACGGTGACGCGGCGCAGCGAGCGTCCGGAAACAGCCTCGCAACTGACGCACGGATCAGCTTCAGGCGGTGGCTCGTCAAGACGTCCCGCAACCCCTACGTGACGTTCACCTCACTGGTCCAGCCGGTCATCTTCTTCGTCCTTATGGCCGAAGTTCTCGGGGCGATCGCAGGTGGGGCCTTGGCCCAATCGCTATCGAGTGACGTGACGTACGTGACGTATCTCACCCCCGCGATAATCATTCAGTCAGCGCTTGCAGCCGCTGCCGTCTCCGGTATCGGACTGGTCGACGATATGGAGACCGGGATGTTCGATAAGACGCTACTCTCCCCGATGAATCGAAGCGCGATGTTTCTCGGGAAAGCGCTGTCGGAGGTGGTCCGAATCACTGCACAAACAGGTATCATCGTCGGCCTCGGATACCTCCTGTTGGTTCTCAAGCCCGGCGCAACTGCAGCGCAGTATCTGCAGACCGGGCTGCCCGGTATCCTCGGTATCTTCGTCGTGACCGTCATCTTCGGCGGTGTCTTCATGGCGTACTCGAATATCGTCGCACTCCTCACCCGCGACCGAGAGGCTACGGTGATGATTGCGAACCTCCTGACGTTCCCCCTTCTGTTCATTTCGAGTGCGTTCCTTCCACTGGATGTACTCCCAGGCTGGATTCAAACCGTAGCGGTAGTCAACCCCATCACCTACGGCGTCGATGGCATCCGAGCGCTCATGCTCGGACAGGACGTGATGACTGTCTTTGAGGTAACTGCATTCGGTGGCCTCTGGAACACAGTCGTTCCTGCTATTGCTGTTCTTGTGGGGTTCAACATCCTTCTGGGCGGCGCTGCTGTCGCTCTCCTCAAACGGGCCTCCAGGGCCGAAGTTCAATAGCGGCTATTTCCCGCGCTTTTCCAGTCGTTGTCGATGCGTCTCGATCCCGGCTTGACTGGGTTGGGTCCATAGCTGCTTCGTCACCGAGACGGTGGTCACTCCCGCGCCGACTGCACTGTCACACCGAAACCGGCCCGCATCTGACATCCTCTCCGCGCTGAAAGCTGAGTTCCTCGCGCCCTACTCTGTTTATAAATGGCCGGATGACTGAGAGACAGACATACTCCACTCGTAGCAGAACTACCAGGAGCACCAATGCAGACCGTCTCTTCCGCTGATGGGACACGTATCGCGTTCGAACGACACGGAGCGGGACCGCCGCTCGTTTTGCTTCACGGAGGCTCCTCACCACAGTACTGGAAACCGATCGTTCCTCACTTCGCCGACGATCACACCGTGATTATACCCCATCGACGCGGAGTCGGGGAAAGCGGCGATTCCGAGGCGTATCGTCTTGATCGGGGCGTCGAGGACGTTCGCGCGGTGATCGATGCGGTCGATGGAACCCCGGTTCTGTTCGGGCACTCGTTCGGCGGTCTGTTGGCGATTGAAACCGCCCGAACTGCGCCTGTCGAGAAACTCATCGCGTATGAACCGGCAGTTCTCGTCGGTGAGTACAGGCACCAGGCCGACCTCGCGTCACAGATGCAGGCGCGGATCGACGACGGTGAACGCCGACAGGCCATGAAATTCTACATCCGCGAGGTCATGCACGGTGGCGATATCGACGACCTCGACGGCTGGCTCGCAGAGTGGCCGCCCTGGCCCGACATCGTCGCGCTGACGGAAAACATCGCGCGGATCAACCGCGCTATCGAACAGTACCGCCTCCCCGACTCGCTATCCATCGACGCACCGACACTCCTACTGACCGGAACAGAGGGACCTCCCCACCTCCGAGACGGCATCCGTGCAGTCGACAAAGCCCTCCCGAGCAGCCAGTTCGTCGAACTCGAGGGTATCGGCCACGGCGGGCCGACAGAAGCACCTGACCGTGTCACCTCCGAGGTTCGCGCCTTCATCGACGGGAGCAAGGCACCTGCCCCCGAGGGTGGCGACTAACACCGAGGTAGCCTCCCTCAGCAGCAACGTCTCGAACGTTCGCTCGGCGCGGGATTCCGTAGTACCCGCGTTCCCGTGCACCATAACGCACCTCTTCTTGCCGGTCGGTCAACGCTGTGACTTGCGACTCCCAGTACGCATCGGCTTCTCCGAGACGGTTGATCGACACAGAGAGCTGTTCGGGCCCGACCGGCGGGCGTCGTCGACCGAGCGCACAAGGGGTCGGCGATGCCGGTTCACTCGGGTTTCACCGCCCTCGGACGACTGGACACTATGCGCGAGAGTGAGGTCCGAGTCTGTGACGTCTTCGGCGTTCCGCCAGCCGTGCTCCGAGAGCGAGACGGGCTGATGTCTCGCCTCACGGACGCATGCGAAGATGCCGGCCTCACGATCCTCGATGAAGTTCACCACGATTTCGAATCCGGCGGTGAGGGGTTCACGTCGGTGCTGTTGCTCGTCGAGTCACACCTGGCGGTGCACACGTGGCCGGAAGAAGAGTACGTCGCGCTCACGTTGGATACGTCCTGGCAGCGTGATCTGACTGCCGAGCTCGTAGACGAGATGCTCGCTGAGATACCACACGACTCTGTCACCGTCGAGACCGTCACTCGACAACCGAAACGGTGACGCGACAGTCTTCGAGCCGACCATTTAATACCGAGGCCGCCGGTGACTCAGAGCGTCGCATGGGCGAATCATGTCGGTTCAGGCTCGACGAGGAGTCTGTCGACGAACTGCTCTCGGCCGACCTGGTAGGGTGGCAATGCCCGCACGAGTCGGACGATGACTCCCCGTACTGCCCCTTTCACCGCCCGGCCGGGGAGGTGGCGCCCGAGCGAATCCGTGATGCGTTTCTCGCGGCCCTCGACGAAACCGGCAAGCAATCGAAACAGTTCGCCGGGGCCCGACTTGCCGCTGTCGACCTCGAGTACGTCCTGGTGGATGCACCGGACATGTATCCGATCGACCTCCGATACGCCTCCGTCGCTGGTCGCCTTGATCTTTCGAACGCCACCCTCGACCAACCGTTGCTGCTGGACGGTGCGTCGCTCGAAACCGTCGACGCCGAGGGGACGACCTTCCGCAAGATGGTGTCACTCGTCGATGCCGACGTCGAATCGCGGTTCATCGCCGAGGATGCGACGTTCGAACAGGACCTCACCGCATCCGGCACCCGGTTTCGCGGTGACGTTCGCTTCGACGCGGCTCGTATCGAAGGCTCGCTCGTCCTCGCCGACGCGACCTTCGAGGTCACTGCGGACTTCTATGGCTGTCGCTGTCTGGGCGTTGCCGAGTTCCCCTACACTTCCTTCGACGGATGGGCCGACTTCGGTCAAACCGTGTTCCGTCGGGAGGCCATCTTCGAAGCGGCGACGTTCGACGACTCACAATTCGCTGACGCCACCTTCGATAAACGAGGGATCTTTGACGGGGCCACGTTCGAGCAGTCAAATTTCACCGGGATCGTCGCAGACGAGCTCTCGTTTGCAGGGGCCCACTTTCGCGAGAGTGCCCAGTTTGCCGAGTGCCAACTCGGGGCCGATGCCACGTTCACCGACTGTACGTTCGAGGGGACGGTCTCGTTCGAAGGGGGAGTCTTCGACGCCGATGCCGCGTTTTTCGGGGCCGAATTCGAAGCCGATGCGATCTTCACCGACTGTGCGTGTGCTGGCCACGCGACCTTCGAACAGGTGCTCTTTACGACGCTGGATTTCAGCGGCAGCAGATTCGGCTCGCTCTCGATCGGCCACGGCATCACGACGCTCGCAGGCGTCTCGCTCACCCGGACGGAGTACGACGACAGCACTGTCGTGCTCGAAGATGCCACGGTCCAGGCGGGCACGCTCTCGCAGGCCCA
The DNA here is from genome assembly GCF_029338315.1 of Haloarcula regularis. GTDB lineage: Archaea > Halobacteriota > Halobacteria > Halobacteriales > Haloarculaceae > Haloarcula > Haloarcula regularis. The sequence continues at coordinate 1,610,672 of NZ_CP119794.1, read as the reverse complement.
GGAAACAGAGATTCTGTACGACCTCCAGGGCGCGACTCTCGGTGAGGTCGAATTTCGCGCCGTCGAGGAGATGGATGACCTGCTCGAGTATTTCTTCGTGTACGATACGAAGTTCGAGGGGTTCGACTTCTCGGAGTATCGGGGACACCTCGCACCCGAGTGGATACTGCACAGCGTCGGCGAGGGCTACGAGGAACCCGATCTGGACCCCGCTGGGCTCGAAGTGACGTATCTCAAGGCCCGGAACGGCGCCAACGCGGTCGGTGACACACACTCTGCGGCCGAGTTTTTCATCAAGGAGATGCGATACCGACGGCGTCGCTATCTGGCGCAACTCCTCGAGTCGTCGCCCGGTGCGTCGCTCCGAGTCCGGCTGGTGCTCGCGTGGCGCGTGGCGACGAACTTCCTGTACGACGCCACCTCCGGATTCGGCGAACGGCCGTTCCGCGTCGTCGCGTCGTCGCTGTGTACCGTCGTCGGATTTGCACTCCTCTATCTCCTGACGTTCGAACTCGCCGGGCACGCGGACCCGTACCCTTCCTCGATCCCGTTTGTCGGCTATCTCGTGTTCAGTTTCGAGGGGTTCGTCCGCTTTGTCGTCGGTGGCGGGACGACGGTGAACAATACGTTCCTCCGACTGCTCGCCGAATTCGAAGGGTTCGTCGGCGGCTTCATCGGCCTGTTCGTGTTCATCCTGACCCGGGCCGTCGACCACTGACGCTGGGACCGCTCCCACCCTATGCGTCGAATAGCGACACCTGTTCGGGGACCGGTCGCTTTCGAAGGACGAACACCCCGTACTGCAGGTGCTCGTGGTTCCGATTGAACAGGTCCATCAACTCGACCAGGCGGGTTCGAATCGCCGCCTCGACGTCGGTGTCGTACGCGTTCCGCTCGACCATTCGATCGACGTACTCGTCGATGTCCGCCCTGGTGACCTGCTCGACCGGCTCTGTCATCACGTCGTAGCGTTCGAAGCCGGCCTCGTCGTACCGGGTGAGCCAATCGTCCAGCGTCCACGGTTCGATTTCAGTCCCGAGCCGCTCGGCGAGTTCCGTGAGCAGTGACGCCGGGGGGCTCGAGTCGTAGTAGAAATTCAGCTCCGCGACGAATCCCCAGTCCCGGACTACTCGCCGATACTCCCGGAGGGCCGCGAGCGGATCCGACACGAACGGCGTCGAGCCACCACAGACGACTCTGTCGAAACGCCCCGTCGCGAACGGGAGGTCGGTGGCATCGCCTCGCATGAACGAGACCGGGATACCCTCTCTGGCGTGGCCACGCCCCAGACGCGCAGTCGCCCGCTGGACCATCGTCTCGCTTACGTCCACCCCGACGACGGAACACTCGGCGACACGGGACAGCTCGAACGAGACGAACCCCGTGTTGCAGCCGACGTCCAACACGAGGTCCTGCGCCCGAACGTTCGCCCGGTGGATCAACTCCCGAACGGCTGTCTTTCCCCCTGGTGGCCGGTTCGTCTCGTCGAGGAACGCCATGAAATCCACGTAGGACAGCTCTCTGATATCTGCCGGGCCGAGTGATTCAGACACGGTGTCCCACCCCCGACGCCTGGATTCTGTGCTCGAACCGCATGCGCGACTGCCGCGTTGCCCGGGGACGCCAGCTGCTCCGGTCATGGGTGGGGAAAGCGGTGGGTCCGCGGGAAATGCGTGACAGCGATGATCGTCGGCATCCGTAACAGCCCCTGCAGGAGTCGCTCCCAGCCGATACCGAAGCCCGAGGTGCGAACGTAGGATTCCGCGGTTCGGGCACGGAGGTACGGTTCGTAGTCGTCTTCGGGGAGGTTGAAGGCGGCAGCTTTCTCCTCGACCGCGGCGACGTCGGCGATCCGTTCTCCGCTGCCGACGGTCTCGACGTAGCCTGGCCAGATGAAGTCCGCGTTCTTCGCGATCCGTCGACCGTCGCCACTTTCTGCCTCTGCATGATAGAACGGGACCTCGAAGAGCGGGAACTCCTCGAGACAGACGATCTTCCCGCCCAAGAGCTCGGTCAGCCTGACCTCTTCCCACGTGTCGATGTGTTCGGCAGTAAACTCCTCGTATCGCTCGTCACCCGTGTCTTCACGGAGTAACTCCAGCGCACGCTCGAGCGTAATCGACCTGACGGGGTCCCGTCGAAGCGCTTCGAGCCCGTCGATAGCCGTAGCCGGGAGAAACTCCGCCAGTGCCGACCGCGCATCGGTGAGCAGTGCTTCGAGTATCGCGGTCAGCAGCTCGGTGACAATCTCCTTGTTTCGCTGCTGGTCGATCTGGCCCTCGTATTCGATGTGGTGAAACTCCGAGAGGTGTGTCTCGTCTGCCCGTTCCTTGCGAAAGGAGTTGTAGATAGAGAACACCTGAGACACGTCGGACTGCAAGAGCGCCAGTTCGAGGTAGATCTGTGACGACTCCGAGAGGTAGAGCTGTTCGTCCGCGTCGAACCACTCGAGCGTGATCGGACTCGTGTCGTCGGTGTAGTCTGTGGTCTCGCTGCCGTACACCGCCCCCGGCGAGGAAATGAGACGCGTCGTCAGCGGAAGCAGTGTAAACTCCGAGCCCAGCGACCGGAAATATTCGACGGTCGCCCCGTGGATGACGTCGTTGATGTGCGATAGATGACCCCAGTAGGATTCGGTCAGGAATTGCGAGGGCCGCTCCGAGGCCCGGTCCAGTGCGTCGGTGCCGTCGACGTGCTCTGACTCGTCGTACACTCGATTACCGGCGTACCGCAGTGTCCCATCATCACACGCCTCGAAAGCCATTACACCAATCCTCGGCCGTCCCAAAAATAAATGTGTTCCGACGAGTCGACTGCACCGACGGCCCGGTGGCGGCTGTGGTAGCGACCCCAGTCGAGACCCACCGGCTTCTGGTGGCGTCGCGTTCGGTGCTGTCCCCATCACTTAGGTACCCCGGGGTGAAATGACGAATCGATTCAGTCAGGATGATTGTCGGGGTGACCCTTGGCAGGGCGCGCTGTGCCGGCGTTTGTCTCGATACCGGTGGTCTGCAGGCGAGCGCTGTCCTCGCCGGGTCTCCGGACACGCAGACGTCGCTCACTGAACTCCTTCGCACGCTCATGCAGCGGGCGGGCGAGCGGACTGTCGAGCGGGTGATTCTCTCGACGGCTGCACCGGCGATGGCAGCCGCAAACGGGTCGCTTCCCAGTTGTAGCAACGTCATCGCTCCGGGGCACGGGTTCGACGGACACGAGGTGGATTTCGGTGACGAGACGATCCGTGCAGCCGGCAACGTCGACGCCCGTGGTCGGGTCACCGAAGACGCAGCCCTGGACACCGAGCCAACCGGCGATGTCGTCGCGGTGACTGGCAAGTTCGCACCCCGCAATCCCGAGGTCGAACGCCAGATAGCCGCGATGCTCGACTATCCTGCGGACCGTGTCGCACTCAGCCAGGAGACGGACTGGCGGCTCGGATTTACGAAACGTATCGCCACGACTGTCGGGAACGCGCAGGTTCGCCCACGTTTGACGAGCACTGTCGAGGAAGCTCGCAACGCGCTCGAGGCCGTCGGTGTCGACGCACCGCTGTACCTGCTCAAGGGGAACGGGACGGTCGGCGACGCGACAAGTGTCCTGGAAACACCGGCGCACGTCCTCGGCTGTGTCGACGCCGCGGGCGCACTCGGCCTGCTCGCACTGTCCGGAACGGCAGGACTCGACGACGCGTCTGACGGGCCTTCCGGGGGCGCTGACACGGCCTCGGCAGCGGGTGTTGCGCTCTTTCTCGGCCGGGAGCGGACCGTCGTCACACCGTTCCGGGACGGGTTCATCGGCACGACTGTGGGGTACGCCGACCACGTCCCGACCCGCTATCGCGGCGTCGATTCGAGCGTGCTCCCGTTCGGTACCCATTCGGTACTGTCGGCATCCGGTGCGGTCACAGACGCCACCGCGACGCCAGGCGCGCTCGGTGGCCGGGAGGCAACTGTCGCCGACGCCATCGCTGTCGGCGCACAGTCTTCACGGCAGCCACCCGGGAGTGAGTCCAGTGCGGGTGACACGGCGGCCAGTCGGCGTGTGCTGACGGAACTGGGTGACCCGACCACCGCCGCAAACGCGGTGCTCGACGAGATAACGACCCGGGTGCTCCGCCTCTCAGAGCAGGTCGGGACTGGCGACATCGTGGTTGGCGGGGAGTCTCCACGAGAGTTCGGGACGATTCTTCGAGCCCGGAGTGACAGGCCGATTCAGGTACCGACACACGCATCCCTCGCGGATGCGATCGGGTGTGCGCTCGCGACGGTCACCGTTCGGGTGTCGGTTCACATCGATACCGACCAGGGGAGACTCTGTCTGAACTCCGAGGGCGTCGACGAGATTGAGGTGGTCGACATCGAGCGCGGCCTCTCCGAACGGAACCTGCGGCAGTTCGCGACGGAAAAGACACGACAGATTGCAAATCGCATCGGCGCGGTTGACGAACCGCCGGTCGAGATCACGCACAACCGCCGGGTTGCGATCATCCGTGACTCACAGGACGTCGGACAGCTCGTCGATATCCATGCTCACGTTCCACCGCGGGTTAATACTTCACTCCTCACCACCCTTCGATAAGATCGCTCCATGGCTCTCGCACTCGTCTACGACGACGCGTACCTCGAATACGAAATCACGCCGACCCATCCCGAGCGGTCGGAACGGCTCGTCTACACCCTCGCGCGACTCGAGGAGGAAGGGCTCTTCGACCACCCGGCGATCGACGTCCGGTCGCCGTCACGCGCCACCACGGACGACCTCCTCCGGGTTCACGAGAAATCGTATCTCTCGCGGCTGCGTCGTCTCTCTCGGCGCGGCCGGGGCGCGCTGAGTGGCGATACACGGGTGACTCGAGAGACGTGGGAGACAGCCCGACTCGCTGCCGGTGGCCTCTGTCGAGCCGGGGACCTGGTGGCAAACGACGAGTACGACGCCGCGTACGCGATGGTCCGGCCGCCGGGCCATCATGCCGGCCGGGATACCGGACACGGATTCTGCTATGTCAACAACACTGCGGTTCTCGTCCGGCACCTCCAGCAGGCGCACGGAGACGACCGAGTCGTGATCTGGGATATCGACGCTCACCACTGCGATGGGACCCAGGACATCTTCTACGACGACCCGGACACGCTCGTCATCTCGGCGCACCAGGACCCGGAGACACAGTTCCCGAACACCGGGTCTATCGACGAAACGGGCGACGGCGCCGGCGTCGATACCCAGATAAACATCCCGCTTCCGCCCGGCGCCGGCGACGACGCGTACGAGCGCGTCGTGAACGACGTGTTCGTCCCTGCAACGCGGACGTTCGACCCGGATTTCCTCGTCGTCGAAGCCGGGCACGACGCCCACTTCTCCGATTTCACGAGCGACTTACAGATGACGGCCGCTGGCTATCGGACGCTGATCCGTCACGCGCGCGAGACCGCTTTGGACGTCTGTGACGGGCGTATCGTCGCAGGTCTCTCGGGCGGATACAGTATCGAGGACGGCCTCCCGTTCACGACGCTGGCGCTCATCGCCGAACTGGCCGACCTAGAGGCCGGGACCCTCATCGAACCCGGGGAGCCACCCGAACCGACGACGACGCTGCCCGAGATCGAGGGGATTCTCGAACGCGTTCGCTCGGCCCACGACAGGCGGTGGTGGCCGTGACCGGCGCTCGATGCGTGGATTCGTCCGGTGGGAGTTCGGCCTGCGGCTGACGCCCCGGCGGCACGGACTTCCCTGTGGCGGGAACGGCGGTGCGTGCGCCCCCGTCGGACTTGCGTCGTGTCAACTACCTCGCCCTACTCGTGCTGACGCGCTCGTTGCGGACGGGGCTTGTCCATGAACTCGGCCTCGAACCCGTCCGGGTGGGCGGTGAATCCGTCGCTCGGCGTCACTGTTCCAGACTTCAGGGCAAGCTGACTGTCGCCCGTCCGCCGAGACGACTGTTGGCCTCGACGGACGTACCGCATCCCGATGTTCTTTGCCGCGTTGTAGTCCGCGTTCGCTTCCGCCTCGCACTTCACGCACCGGAAGTCGTTTCGAGTCGGGCGATTCTCGTCTGCCGTGAACCACACTCGGCGCACCGCTGAGACGTGTACGCCGAACCGACTTGCTTCACCGAGATACCCTCTGCCTCGGCTTTGTACGCTACTTGCTCGTAGAGCGTTCTGAACGCCTTGTGCCCCCACGACGCACCCGTTCGGTCGCGGATGTCCGTCAAGTCCTCGAACGCAATTATGTCACAGTCGTATCGGAGTGCCTCGTCTACGATAGCATTGGACGCTTGGTGGAGTCCGTCACGGACGTAGCGACGTTCACGGCCACTCGACCGTTCGAGCGTCCGGTGGGCACTTCTCGTCCCGGTCTGTTGGAGTCCGGCCCGTACCTGCTCGAACTCGTGGAGGTCGTGGGTCAACTCTCGTCCGCTGAAAAAGTAGGCGGTGCTGGTGACGGCGAGGTTTTCGATACCGAGGTCGACCCCGAGGACCGTTCCGTCCTCGGCGGTGTTCCGCTCGGCATCGGTCTTGTGTCGGCGGAAGCCGATGTGCAAAGTAGTCGCCGTCGCGGGCGGTGAGGGTGCTTTCCGTGACACTCCACACGTCCGAGTCGAGGTACTTGTGTTGGTAGCCATCGTCGGCGTCGGGCAGCGCAAGGTCACATCGGACGCGACTCTCCGTAGTAGAGAGGGACACCGTGTCGTCGTCGAACAGCGTCATGGTCCGCGTCTCGTATTTCACGGTCGGTGCGGTGAAGGTGGGCTTGCTCACCGTCTTGCCTTTTGACCGACGTTCGAGACAACCGGTGATGGTTTGGGCGGCTTGGTGGGTGGCGAGAATCGCGTGCTGACTACCGCAGTAGTTGAGACTGCCTGTCTCAATGCATATGGCCGACGCAGTTAGATATCCCACTCAAACACCAATTCGCACGTTCCTCCCTCAAATATCAGGGCTGGGACAGGCATAACCGTCCTGCACCCCTCACACTAGAGAGTTACCCATGGATATCTCTGAGATACTCTCACCGAAGTTCACCGAGTTCGACATCGGAACCCCTCTCTCGAAAGTCGCCGGGGCGTTCGAGAATCCGGAGCTCGATGCCGTCATCGTAACGGACGGCGACGAATACCGCGGTGTCGTCAGTCGTCGACAGCTGGCTTCCTCGTCTAACCAGCCGTCTGCGAAGGTCGGCTCACAGGTACACCACGTCCCGACGGTCGACCGCACAGAGGACGTCCGCGAGGTCGCGCGGCTCATGATCGGCAGCGACGCCAAAACGCTCCCCGTACTCGACGCCGACGACCGGGTCATCGGGGTGGTGACCGGCGATGCGGTCCTCGAGGCCGTCCGTCCGTTCCTTGACGCGGCGACCGTCGACGACGCCTACACGGCGGAGTTGGTCAGTGCGACGCCCGAGACCACGATCGGGAAAGCGCTCAATATGCTCCGAGAAGCCGGGATCGCCCATCTTCCGGTCGTCGACGAGGACGACCTCGCGGGCATGCTGAGCCTGTACGACGTCATCGAGTTCACGACGCGGGGCGGCAGCAAGAGCCAGGGTGGGTCGTCGGGCGGCTTCGGTGGCCGCGGTGGTGGCGGACAGAACCGCGGTGGGTTCGGCGCGCGCGAGGGCGACGCCGACCGGATGCTCGACCTCCCGGTCCGGAACCTGATGTCCGACGCGGTCGCGACGGTCGAGCGGAGCGCGCCGCTTGACGACGTCGTCGAGACGATGTTCGAACAGGAGATCTCCTCGCTCGTTGTCACGGCCGACGACACCGGCGAGCCGATTGGTATCATCACGAAGACGGACGTCATCGAGGCGCTCACCTGGGAGCGCGATGATCGGAACGCCGTGCAGGTGTTTGGGCTCGACCTGCTGGAGAGGATGGACTACGACGATGTCTCCGCATTAATCGAGAGCATGGCCTCGAAATACGGTGAGATGAGCGTGATCAAGGCCAGCATCGAACTGCAGGAGCACAAGGAACAAAGCCGAGGCGTGCCGCTGGTGCTGGCACGGATTCGACTGGTCACCGACCGCGGCTACTTTACGGCCGATGGCGAGGGGTATGGTGCCGCTCACGCGCTTCGACTCGCCGCGAACGCGGTCGAACGCCAACTCCTCAAGGGGAAGACCTACGGCCAGTCGAAGAAGCATCCCGACACTGACGAGCAGGCACAGCTCTACGGCTGGTGGCTCGGGGGGTAAATAGTGCCAAAGGGGGGTGAACACGCTGATACGACTACACCTCGAATGAACAATGTCTGCCGACGCACCGCCATGGAACGCAGTCATTCATCGACTTCATGCAGACGTACCTCCAGGATCATCCTAAACGCTGCAAAGAGTGTGGAAACGTCGCCCGCGCCCGGTCGGAATGGCGGATAGAAACGTGATGAGGATGGTCTCCACTTCGTACATACCTGCCCACGGTGTGGCGCGGAGAACGACGTGTTTCTCAACCTTGCCCCAGAACACGAGCGATCTCGAGGGTAGGAAGGGCAATGTGCAGCCTCTCACTTACTATTGGTTCAAACACTCCGGATTCCGCTACGTCACGTCGGTTTCCGGGATTCATGCGACGCGAGAGGGGGTAACCGTATGCAAGAATTCACGATCGATGTCCAACAGCAGATAGCTGCATCGGAGACACCAGGTGCGGAGTTCCAGGCACTACCGTGGACACGACAACGAGTCGTATTCTTCCAGCTACCCGAGTCGGTCCAGCGAGACGTACTCGATGACATGGATCGTCAGGAGGTACGGCGATTCGTCCGCCGACTTGATCCCGACGATGCGACCGACGTGGTTGGATTACTCGACGGTAACACCCAGGGAGCCGTGCTCGGTCAGCTCGAAACCGACCGAAGGGAGCGGATCGAGTTCCTCTTGAAGTTCCGTCCGGACAGCGCCGCCGGTATGATGGATCTCGGCTACGTCACCGTCGACAAGGACCAGGGATTCGAGGAGGTGGCACGGCTCGTCCGACGTCACGAGGCCCGAACGGGACGCTTCCCGACTGTCTTCGTCACCGATGGTGACGAGGTGTTAGGGGAGTTACCTGGCCATACCTTAGCCCTGGCTGGTCACGGGCGGCGGTCATCACCGAGTATCTTCGACCCACTCCCACGGTTCGATACGAACAGCTCGACTCGGAGGTCATCGAGGTGTTCAGGGCCAACCCACGGAGTGAAATCGTCGTTCTCGACGAAGACGGCAGCATTCTCGGAGTCATCTATGCGGACGACCTCTTACAGGCCATCGAGGAAGAAGCCGGCCAGACGCTCTATGAGTTCACTGGTGTCGACGAGCAGGAGAGCGTTCTCGATGGCGCCTTTGAGAAGGTTCGCCGGCGGTACAAGTGGCTCATCATCAACCTCGGGACCGCCTTTCTCGCTGCGGCGACTGTCGGGTTATTCGAAGACACGATCGCGGCGTTGACGCTACTGGCAATCTACATGCCGGTCGTCGCCGGGATGGGTGGGAACGCCGGCACGCAGTCGATGGCCGTGACGGTCCGCGGCATCGAACTAGAGCAGATCTCACTTCGAACAGGGAGGCGCGCCATCGGCAACGAGGTGCTTGCGGGGGGTGCAAACGGCGTGATTACCGGTGTTATCGTGGCCGTCATCGCCACCCTGTTCAACCAGAGTCCGCTGTTGGGACTGGTCATCGGCATCGCGATGGTGCTGAACCTCGTCATCGCCGGGTTCTTCGGCGCCCTCGTCCCGCTCATTTTGGACCGGCTTGGCTACGATCCGGCAACCTCTGTGACCATCTTCATCACGACCGCAACTGACGTCCTCGGATTCTTCATATTTCTCGGACTGGCTCAGGTTGTTCTTCTCTGAACTGACTATTAGTGATACTAGTTCGTATCGGTGGTCTAGCACCTATGCAAATGGGAATCGGCACACGAACTCTCCCTGAGACGATGGCACTCTGGTACTCGGTGGAGACCGCACACGACGAAAAAGAGCTCGGCAGGGCGCAAACAGAGTAGACAAACGCGTCAAAATTTCCACACACCAACGAACTGCCAGAATAGAATGCTGTGGCCTTGTTGAAACCCTCTGGTGATGACAGCTCAGCCCGTTTTGCCGAGATACTTCGCCCTTCCTCTTGAAGACGACGCTCACTAAACCAGCGGTCGAGGATTACGGCCAGTCGTCCGGCAACTCGTCCTGATGGTCGTGCAGCAATTTAAGAAGCGGCCTGATCTCCTCGAACCGAGAGCCGCGGGTGATAGTACCTGTATCCCGATCCCAATTGATGAATCCTGCGTCGGCCAGTTTTGGGAGGTGGATATGGTAGAGTTGCTGGTGTAGCAGGTCAAGCGCGTCGCTATCCTCCTCGTGCCCATCCGCAATCGACTCCGAGGTGATGTCGTCCTCGTCCTGCGGATTGTGTTGTGCAACGGCCATGAGAATGCGGCGGCGGTACTCGTGGCTGAGGATCTCGAACAGTTCACTCAGTGAACCCCCATTCCTCTCGCTTTTTTTGCTGACATTTGCTGATAGCTCTTGTTGCGAAACGCGTCACTTAGTGATGCGTTTCGCGCAGCCGATGCACGAAGATAAATGGACGACTGCAAACGGGTAATCCCGTTTCAAGCAGCCCCCACCGTTGGGGCTAAACGCACAGTGTGTGCTGGGTTCCGTACCATGGCTTGGTTCCCGAGAGCGAAAGGGTTTGTGAGTATCCAGCATGGCATTCGGGTTGATGTAGAGTCGTTTCAGTAAAGCTACCACCCTCTTCCCCATCCCGTAATTGTCGGCATCACACCGGTTCAATAGTGGGCTCAACGACGACGAGCGCCCGCTCGATAGTATGCACGACGCACTTGATCGAAGGAGGCGTGACTTCGGGAGTGAGTCTCTCAACCTCCGCTACTCACTCGTTGTGTTTCTCAGCGAGGGTTTCAACAATGCCGTCAAAGCGAGTACGGGCGATCATCCGAAAGTGGATCTGACCGGGGCTTACCCCTGGGTCTGACGGATGAACTCGTCGAGGGCTTCTTCGATGAGCGTCGCAACCCGTTCACTATATCGCCAGAGCGCAGCGTTGAGTCGCTCTTCGGTCTCGTCGTCGAGGTCGTCGGCCCCTCTAAGGACGGAGTCTTTGGTTATCTGTGGGTGGTACACACAAACGACGCCGAGTGAGGTATCCGAACTCGATGTCTCGGCCGTGTGGATCCCGTACTGATCGGTTCCCCAGACACCATCGCCGCCCTCTCGCTCCAGTTCGGAGTCGAGCGCGTCGAGCAGACGGAGCTCCGCTTCGGTGAGGATTGGTTGGTCGCCTTCGAACAGTTCAGTGTACGCCTCCATTCGGGCATTTCTCGTCCACTGGTCCAACTGGGACCGCGCACGGAGTACGAGCTGGCGTTCGTCTGGGAACTCTGCCATAATTCTAGGAGGACGGCCAGGTCAATCAACGTTCGTATGATGGTCCGAGCGAAAAGTACGATACCGACCACCCCGTGGTGGGCACACATCCGACCGTTCGATCAGCTACGGCGGGATCGGTGCCCGACGACCCGTGACACGGGCTCTCGGACGGGGCGTGACTGGAGTGACGGCCTCTCAGTCGTCGTGCGGAACGCTACTGTTCACCAGCCGCCCCCCACACTGCGGACATCTAATTTTGTCTTCGGGGTCTTCGATACCGCCTCCACAGTCGCGACAGACGTACAGCGTCGGTTCGAAAACTGAACCGTCATTTGTTACCATATCTCATAGGAGGGCCGGGCGGTGATAACATTGGGGGAGAACCCCATCCGAGGCGATACAGCCACGGTTCTGGATGATTTCCGCCGAATCGGAGGGCGGTGTCCGTGAGGTGACTACCCCGGAACGTTATGCACACGGCCCGCCTACGGTTCCTCATGGCGACAATTGTCTACCGAGGCGAGGATGACACCGTCTCGGAGGATGTCGACGATGAGCAACTGAACTACCGGGAGGACCACTGGCAGATTCATCACGGCGACGATGAGTTCACGTATATCCCGAGAGAACGCGTCTATTCGGTGCAGATGAACGATCCGCACTTGATTACCGAAAAGTAGACACAGGAAGAACGCAGTCGTATGACTAGGTTCGATGGTTTAGCCGATATCACGAGTTTGCGTACTCCACAGGGTTAACCGTCTGCAGGAGGTATTGGTAGTATGATTGACCAGTTTGTCGGTGATGTGATGACACCGTCAGTTCGAACGATGCCGCCAGAGACGACGGCCTGTGAGGTTGCGACGTTGTTCGCGGATCACGGTGTCGGGTCCGCAGTCGTGGTCGACCCCGAGACGGGCGAGTACCTCGGGATCGTAACCGAAACCGATGTCATGCAGCAGGTTGCAGCGGGGGCGGATATCACCTCCGTTCGTGCGGCTGGGTTTCTGAGTACGCCACTTGTCACGATCGCCAGCACGGAAGATATCCACACCGCTGCCACCCTGATGAAAGACCACTCGATCCGGCGGCTCCCAGTCACCGAGGATGGAGAGATCGTCGGCATCCTCACGACGACTGATCTCACCCACTATCTGCCTCGCCTCAGAAACGCAATCCTTCGTGGACGAGGCGACCTGGCCGCTCAGTGAGCGTCCTGACTCGAGTGATTCGTGAGACCCCTGTCCTGCGGACAATTTACGTCTCAGGCCCGACCCACGTGGTGAGGTGCACGTGAGATTGTATCGACACTCGTTGTCGTGGGATTGCTCGTAGCTGCCTTCGTCAGATTCAACATTGGTGGGTCGTCGACCGGTGTCGCGTTCGGACCAGCTGTCGGGAGTCGCCTCGTCAGAAAGGCCACTGCCGCAGCCCTGTTCACGCTCTTCACGTTTCTGGGTGCGTGGACGGTCGGTCGGAACGTCATCGACACCATGAGTGACGGCATCATCCCCGCGGTGCAGTTCTCGCCGACGGTGACTGTCGGTGTCCTCTTTTTCACCGGTCTGGCACTCTTGCTCTCGAATCTCGACGGGGTTCCCGTCTCGACGTCGATGACTGCCGTGGGTGCAATCGTCGGGCTCGGTCTGGCAACGGACTCGCTCAACGAGGCGTTGATGGTCACGATCGTCTCCGCGTGGATTGTTGCGCCACTTATCGGATTCGTGACTGGTGCCATCGTCGGCCGAGATCTGTACCCAGTTAGAGGCCCATATGTCGTTCACACGCTTCGAGCGGCACCTCGTCCAGCTCGATCGATCGGGCTCCTCTCGACGCTTCCGGTGGTCGTCCTCGGCTATCACGTCCTCTCCGAGCAGACGCCGCCGGGACAGGCGCAGCTGCAGTTCGAGGAGCCGGCACAGGCGAAGCTCGACGATCTCGCCGCGGCGTTCCGCGAAGCAGGGGGTGACGCCGAGACACGGTTGGTGTTCACCCACGACGAAGAACAAACACTGGATCGGGTGGCCGACGAGACCGGATGCGACGCGATTCTCATCCCGAGTCCGGCAACGCGCATCGAGCGGGTTCTCGTTCCGCTCCGGGGGGAGGTGGACGTCGCACGAATCGCGACGTTCGTCGCAGCGATGATCGGGACACGCGACATCGAGGTGACGCTCTACCACGTCACGGACTCGGAGGATGCGACTGCCGTCGGGCACTCGATGTTGGACGAAGCGGCCGAGCACCTGATCGAAGGAGGCCTCGACGCTACTGCGATCACGGAAGACGTGGTCGTCTCCGAGACGCCGATCCAGTCAATCGTGACAGCTGGGGCAGATCACGATGCCGTGGTCATGGGGGGAAAGCGCTCCATCGCTTCGCACGTTCTTCTTCGGGGAGGCCGCTGAACAGGTTGCCGTTCACTCTCTCGGTCCGGTCGTCGTTGTCCGTCGCGAACGGAACCACACCTAGGCGGGGACGATCCACGGGGTCGGCGAACGCCTCGGGGCTCGATTTCGAGCGATTCGCTCGATCATAACATTTCTACGCGCTGTATTTCGGGATTGAGTCAGAACACCCGCGTCACACACGGACACCCCAGAAGAACGCGATTCCGAGGACGGTGACGACCGACAGGAGCGCCTGTAACGGCGCACCAACGCGGATGAAGTCCGAGAACGTGTAGCCACCGGGCCCATAGACGAAGAGGTTCGTCTGGTAGCCGACCGGCGTCATGAACGCCGTCGAGGCGGCGAACGTCACGGCGAGGACGAACGCGAACGCGTTCGCACCGATCGACTGGGCCGCGCTGGCCGCGACGGGAATCATCAACACGACGCTCGCGTTGTTGCTGATGACGCTCGTCAACAGACCAGTCGCGACGTAGAACACCCAGAGGACACCGATTGCTGGCAAGAACACCGCGGTCGAAGCGACGGCATCGCCCAGCAGTGCTGCCGCCCCCGTCTGCTGGAGCGCAATACCGAGGGGAATGACGCCGGCGAGCAGGAAGATCACGTTCCACTCGACGGACGAGTAGAGTTCGGTCGGTTTCAGGACGCCGGTGAAGACCATCGCCACGACCCCTGCTAACGCAGAGACGACGATCGGCAGGATGTTCAGTGCGGGGAGTGCGACGACGCCGGCGATGATTCCGACCGCGAAGGGAATCTTGTCGCTCCGATAGGTCACCTCGTCGAACTCGTGGGCGACGATGAAGTCATCGTTCTCGACGAGGCGGGTGAGACTGTCGGGCGGTGCCTGCACGAGGAGCGTGTCTCCGACCCGGATACGGATGTCTTCGAACCGGTCGCGGACAACGTCACCGCGGGTTCTGAAGGCGAGGACGTTCGCGTCGTAGCGCTGTCGGAAGGTCGAACTCGCGAGGGTCTCGCCGACGAGGAACGACCCCGACGGGATGACGACTTCGACGAGGACGGGTTCTTCGTCCTCCGGATGTAGGTCCGTTTCAGTCCGGGGGCCACCTGCCAAAGTGAGTCCTTCTGCATCCATGATCCGTTCGAGCGTCTCCCGGTTCGTCCTGAGCCGGAGCGTGTCGTTCTCGTGAATTTCCTTGCGCGCGAGCGGTTCTGAAAAGCGCTCACCGTATCGGAGCAGCTGTAACACGTCGATGTCGAGGTCGTCGTCTCCCAGCGCTTCCTCGACCGTCTGCCCGACCAGCGACGAGTTCGCCGGCACGACGACGTCCGCGAGGTACTCCTGGAGGGCGTACTCCTCGACGAGGTCCTCGTCAGCGGGGATCCGTTCGGGGAGCAGTCGAACGCCGACCGTCATCAGATAGAGGGAACCGACCGCGAACACGACGAGACCGAGTTTGGTGAACTCGAACATCCCGAACGCGTGCAGACCCAGCTCGGGAGATTCCGCTCCGAGTTGGGCTGCGATATCGCTCGCGAGGATGTTCGTCGACGTCCCGATGAGCGTCAACGTGCCGCCGAGCATCGAGGCGAACGACAGCGGCATCAACAATTTCGACGGTGAGGTCTTCCCGTTGTGTGCGAGGTCGTTTATCACCGGGACCAAGATAGCGACGACCGGCGTGTTGTTGACGAGTCCCGAGACGGGGCCGGTGATGCCGATCGTCGCTGCGAGTTGCTTGTGTCGGTTGGCCCCCGCGAACGCGGCCATCTTCCGGCCGAGCAGCTGGACGATGCCGGTTCGGTTGATTCCGGTACTCAGGATGAGCATCGCCAGGACGGTGATCGTCGCCGGGTTCGCAAAGCCCGAGATTCCCTCCCGTGGAGATATCTGCGTCCACGGCTCCAGCACCATCAACAGAACCATGATCAGGATAGCGGTGACGTCGATCGGAAACCGTTCGGTCGCAAAGAGAACGAGCGCGAGGAGAATGAGCGCAAAGACAACGAGCATCTCCGCCGTCAACGGCGTCGACCCTATCTGAAGTGGTAGCGAAAGTGAAAATAACGACATACTGTCTAGAGGCAGCTACGCGGGAAAAGGTCTGGTATCTCCACGTGTCTCCCGATTGTGGATCCAGTTGCAATCCTGTCGGATGGCTCTGCTCGGCGACGCTGTAACTGTTGTCCGCGAGGCAGAACCCTTCTTTGTCTCGCTCTTCTCTCTACTTGATAGTGGTTGACGCTAGTAGAACGTACGCTGACTACGATTCGTTCGCTCGCAGGTGGCACTCAGAGACGCTTGATGCCCGCGGTGTGTCTTTAGAGGCGGCACGAGAGCGGGGTCTCATCAACGAGCAAGATACGCATCGACTGTGGCAATTGTTGGGCCTCCTGAACGAAGATGACGTGTTCATCCAGCTTCCGGCGTGGCTCGCCGACGAGAAAACGGGCGATGTGCGGGAAAATCCGGCCACCACGTTTGTCGGATACATCTCACGGGAAACCGAAGATGCGGTTCTCTTCAAGGACTCCGCACCGGGTCGTCGACTCATGCAGGTCGCACACAAGATACATTCGCTCGAACACGGAATAGAGACCACTGCAGTCGATAGCGACCGTCGAAAGCGGTTGAACGACAAACTACAGGAAGAGCACCAGAGATTCGAGATGCGGGACGACGTTCCCTATCTCTCTGACGAGTGGCTTCCGAAGTCACAGCTCATCACCATTATTCAACGCTCGCCGTGACGGGTTCGTTCACGGGTCTCCTATCGCCTTGGGGCCGTTTCGTTGCTGTCCCGAGCTGGACTCGGACGCTACTCGTCGTCCGTCTCCTGTATCGCCTCTGCCTCCTGAATCACGAGCCGTTCGATTCGCGTGTCATCGACCGTCTCGACCTGAAGGACGTACCCGTCCTCTTCGATTTGGTCGCCCACTTCCGGAACTCTGCCGAGACGACTGAAGACCAATCCACCGATCGTCTCCACGTCGTCGCTCTCGAATCGAGAGTCGAGCTGGTCGTTCACGTCCTGGATGGGGACCCCTCCGTCGACGACGTACGTTCCGTCGCTTCTCTGCTCGATCGACGGCTCCTGAGCACCCGTGTCAAATTCGTCCTGGATATCGCCCACGATCTCTTCGAGGATGTCCTCGATGGTCACGATGCCCTCGAAGACGCCCCACTCGTCGACGACGACGGCCATCTGGCCTTCCCCACGCGTCTGGAACTCGGCGAGGATCGTGTCGATCCGACGTGTTTCCGGGACTGTGAGGACCGCTCGTGCGAGCTCACGCGCTGTGACCGTGCTGTCCTGCTCCATCTCGACTTCGCTCGCTCGCAGGATGTCCTTGGCGTGGACGAATCCAAGCGGTTGGTTCCCGTCCTCGTCGAGTACGAGATAGCGCGTGTACGCCCCGGTTGCGGCAACCGACCGGAGTTCCGAGAGTGGCATCGAGGCAGTCACGGTTTCGACGTCTGGACGCGGAACCATGACCTCGCGGGCGACCGTGTCCCCGAGTTCGAAGACGCTCTCGATCATCTCGACTTCGTCGAGGTCGATGTGTCCCGTCTCCTCCGAGCGGGTGAGGATCATCCGAATCTCAGATTCGGTGTGGGTTTCCTCGCTCTCGGACGCCGGGGAGACGCCAGCGAGGCGGGTGAAGTAGTTGGCCGTCCCGTTGAAGACGATGATGCCGGGCACGAACACGTAGTAGAAGAACTTCATGAGCGGGGCTAAAAGGAGCGCGACACGCGTGGCCTCCTGAATAGCGAACGTCTTCGGCGCGAGTTCGCCGAACACCACGTGGAGGAACGTGATGAAGCCGAATCCGAGGGCGAACGCCACGAGATGGATCGTCCCCGACGGAAGAAACTGGCCGAGAGCCGGTTCGATGAGTGCTGCCACGGCCGGCTCACCGATCCAGCCGAGACCGAGTGACGAGAGCGTGATGCCGAGTTGACTGACCGCCAGATAGCCATCCAGATTCTTGATGATGTCCTGCACGAGTGCGGCCCCCGGTTTCCCGCGTTCGACGAGTGCGTTCACCTGCGTGGGACGGACTTTGACGAACGCGAACTCCGCAGCGACGAAGACCCCGTTCATGATGACGAGAAAGAAGGCGAGGAGCAGTCCGCCGAGAGAAATCAGATCAACCATAGTCTATTTCGGACGCGAGGGCACTTGTAGGGATGGATACCGCACTGGTCTTCTGCGATCAGCGTTTCCACGAATCGCAGGCGACTGCGATGCGGATATCGTATGAACGATGACTCCCCGCTCGTTCGCTATTGCCCGCTCGTGGGTGGGTGCGATTTACGGTTCCGTTGCAATCTGTTGGCTCGGGACCGTTCCTCCTGAAACGGCCGTTCGGTAGGTGTGCGTATCGGTCACGCTTGGCATGTGACGGCGCTCGCTACCACGGATGCCCGTGCTCGTGGCTCTAGATGCCGAGCCACTCGTCGACCCTGACCTGATAGCCGTTCGCCCGACAGAACTTGGCCGCTTGTCTGCGCACAGCTCGGGACGACGGAAGCTTCTCTTTCTCGTGGATTTGGTCGACGATCCAGTCGCTGATAGCTGTGATTCCTTCGTCGTCGTCGTCGGCGTCGATCGATTCGAGTTCCTGGAACGTCATCTCGTAGGCTTTGCGCTGTGTCCAGCTGAACTCCGTATTTCGAAGCGTCTCACTCGATTCGACGACTCGTTTCATCGCCGCCGCAACTGTCGGCCGCTGTACTTGCACTCGCACGGCAGCCGGCGAGTCGAACGTCTCCTCGTCCGTCTCCGGGACGAGATCCCCGACCGTGTAGCTCCCCTTGACCGATTCAATCGTGCGGTCGCCAAGTGTTGCGACGATCTCGGTCCCCGTCGCTGGGAAGTTCATTGCTTCGAGTTCCCCCTCGAAATCGCCGAGTTCCGCCGCCTCGACCGGTGGCTCTGTTTCGTCTCCCCGCTCCAGTTCAGTGGCGACCTCACGCTCTTGCTGTCGCCTCTCAGCGTCTCGCGCTTGCTTGTCTCGACCGCCTTTATTATCTGCCATTTCATACCATAGGCTCTCCAGTCGGATAGTCCTGTGGTGCAGGGTAGGTGCGCCTGGAGTTCACGCTGGGTGCGGCCGAACCATTCGCTACGCAGGCGTCCTATTTCCTCGATAAGTTCGAGGGCCTGACGCGAGACGATGTCTTGATGGGTATCGACAGCGTCACCTCGAAGTCCGGCGACATGACCGTGATCACGGCGAGTGTCGAACTGCACGAACACACGGAGTCGTCACGGGGTGTTCCGACGGTGCTGGCCCGCATCCGTCTCGTCATCGACCGAGGCTACTTCACGGCAGACGGTGAGGGCTACGGCGCGACACACGCCCTCCGTCTGGCGGCCAACGCTATCGAGCGACAGCTCCTCAAGAGCAAGGCCTACGGCCAGTCGAAGAAGCATCCGAATCCAGACGGCCGGGAGCAACCGTACGGCTGGTGGCTCGGCGCCTGACAGGAACGTAGACACACAGGTATTTGTGTCACGGAACAGTAGTATGTGCAGTTCCAGTTCTGTATCTGTCTCGACGACGTGGACAGCCGCGTCACTCCTTTCGAGTGCAGTCTGGACGGTGACTACTGATGAAATTGATTGTGAAGCCGCTCGACAGGCAGAGTGCAGGCAAGGGTATCGCAGCGATAGACCGCGAGGCGATGTCGGAACTCGGCATCGACAGCGGTGAGTTCGTCCGCATCGACGGCGACGGCGGCACTGCAGTCGTCCGTGTCCGGCCGGGACAGACCGGCGAGCGACAGCGCGGGATCCTCGGTATCGACGGGCAGACGCGGAAGGCGATCGGCGCACGCCTCGACCGGCTCGTCTCGGTCAGAGCCGCAGACGTGGAACCAGCGGCGACGCTGTCGGTTGCGCTCCCCGAGGGTCTCCAGATTCGAGGGAATCTCTCCTCGTATCTCCGCGAGAAGCTCGCCAACCGGGCTGTGCAGGCGGGCCAGACCATCCCGCTCTCGCTCGGACTCGGCGCGGCGATGGGGCGCTCGAACCGCCGGATTCCGATACGCGTCGTCGGTACCGACCCCGAGGGAACAGTCGTCGTCACGGGGTCGACCGACGTCGAGGTCGTCGACCGATCTACCGAGGCCGTCGACGCGGCGGGCGACGTCGAGAGTTCGGCTGCCGAGCTACCGGGCGTCACGTACGAAGACGTCGGTGGGCTGGACGACGAGCTCGACCAGGTGCGGGAGATGATCGAGTTGCCGATGACACACCCCGAACTGTTCCAGGCGCTCGGTATCGAACCGCCCCAGGGCGTCTTGCTTCACGGCCCTCCGGGGACTGGGAAGACGCTGATAGCGAAGGCGGTCGCCAACGAGATAGACGCCAACTTCTCGACTATCAGCGGGCCGGAGATAATGTCGAAATACCACGGCGAGAGCGAGGAGCGACTCCGTGAGGTGTTCGACGAGGCCGCCGAGAACGAGCCCGCGATTATCTTCATCGACGAGATCGACTCCATCGCTCCGAAGCGCGACGACACCCAGGGCGAGGTCGAGCGCCGGGTCGTCGCCCAACTGCTCTCGCTGATGGACGGCCTCGAGGAGCGCGGCCAGGTGACGGTCATCGGGACGACGAACCGCGTCGACTCCATCGACAACGCCCTCCGGCGCGGCGGGCGATTCGACCGCGAAATCGAGATCGGCGCGCCCGACACACAGGGCCGGAAGGAAGTGCTCCAGATTCACACCCGCGAGATGCCCATCGCCGAAGACGTCGATCTCGATACGTACGCCGATAACACGCACGGCTTCGTCGGCGCGGACCTCGAAAGCCTGGTCCGCGAGTCGGCGATGAACGCACTCCGGCGCGTCCGCCCGGACTTAGACCTCGAAGGCGACGAGATAAGCGCCGAGACGCTCGAGACGCTCGACGTCACTGAAGGTGATTTCCGTTCGGCGCTTCGGGAGATTGACCCGAGCGCGCTCCGAGAGGTGTTCGTCGAGAAGCCCGACGTGACGTGGGACGATGTCGGTGGCCTCGCCGAGACCAAAGAGCGACTGCGTGAAGCCATCGAATGGCCGCTCGCCTACCCCGATGCCTACAAACAAGTCGACCTCCAGTCGACGAAGGGGATTCTGCTGCACGGACCGCCCGGCACCGGTAAGACCCTGCTCGCCAAGGCAGTGGCGAACGAGGCACAGTCGAACTTCATCTCGGTGAAAGGCCCCGAGCTGTTCGATAAGTACGTCGGTGAGAGTGAGAAAGGTGTCCGAGAAATATTCGAGAAAGCGCGCTCGAACGCGCCCACCGTGATATTCTTCGACGAAATCGATGCCATCGCCAGCAAGCGCGGAAGCGGTGGCGGGGACAATCAGGTCGGCGAACGTGTCGTCTCGCAGTTGCTGACCGAACTCGATGGGTTAGAGGAACTCGAAGACGTGGTCGTGGTCGCCGCCACGAACCGGCCAGACCTCATCGACGATGCGCTGACGCGAGCGGGCCGCATCGAGCGCAAGATCGCGGTCGGGGTGCCCGACGAGGCGACTCGTCGCGAGATTCTGGCGATTCACACCCGCAAGCGGCCGCTGGCAGACGACGTGGACCTGGACCAGCTAGCCGCCGACATGGACGGCCTCGTGGGAGCGGATGTGGCCGCGCTGTGTCGCGGCGCGGCTACCGCCGCCGTTCGCGAACACGTTCGCTCCCAGTCCGGTGGCGAACCGACGGCCGTCGAGGATATTGTCCTCACCCAGGCGCATTTCGACGCGGCACTCACAGAGCTGACAGACGAGTCATAGGCTGGGACAGCCGCAGTCTCCTCATGGCGTGGGCCGATGTTTCGCTGTACGCTCTTCGGAAGCAGATTGTTGGTCGGGTAGCGCTGTGAAAGCGTAGCGGGCACAGGTGATGCGTCCGCGTCACCCGAACGCAACGTTCCCATTCGAATTGCTGATTTTAGAGGTGAGCGTCGGCAAGGCCTCAAGTACCCGCGTTGTCGGTCTTCGTCAGTTATCGCATACGACAGCTCTCGAGAATCTGAACGGCATCTCTGTAATCCACAGTCACTCGCGAGCACCCGCCCGTTGACTCAGAGATGGTGAAGGCCGTGGAACCCCTGCGGTTCGACACCGTTTCTAGTGAGCGGTCGTTTGGTCGGTGGGCGGAGGAGTCTCGGTACTGAGAGCCTACTTTTCAAGAACCCAAGCCATATCGGCGTGCGGACACTCCACCTTAGGGAGGTTCTCAACTGATGGATCTGCTCGATTCGTTCGGGGCGTTAGTTAGTAGTATCATTGCGTCGATTGTCCTACTGATATTCGCAATTGCCAGCTTCTTTGTGACCGTGTTCATTGTGCAGGTCGGAGCGGGGCTGGCTGGGTACGCACCAAGTGGCGATTTCGTTGCCCTTTCAGCGGCAGTGCTGGCTACCGGCGCGATCGTCGCCGGTGCCACTCCTATGACGAGTCTGGGTGGCGTTACCGAATAACGCCTTACCAGTACTGCGCGACAGGTCACCTGTCTTCATCGAGTAGCAGGGCCTGAAACGGGTGAATTCCCCGTGGAATCTGTACTTCGCTGAGGGCTTCAACGGAGTTAGATTCCTAACAGTCACCTGCGAAACACGACATCACCCGTTCTTTATCAAAGTAGCCCGTCTCTGAACGTCTCATGCGAGGAACTCCGTGTTATATTCTACCTCTTCAAGTCCTGCTCCAGTCCAGCCCTTCGTTCGACGAGACTCTGACGATCATCGCCGGAGCAGTTGTCATCGGAGGAGTGATTTGGTATCTCGGAACGTATCTTCAGTCCTACGTTCGAACCGAGAGGGCCGAAATCGTGCGAGCAGGACTGCTTCTCGTACTGGCTACCGTCGTCGCTTTCGTCCTGTTGAACAAGTGGAATGCAACGACTGACGCGCTGGAGATCGCGGGCTTCGTCCAGTTCGGTGTCGATACTGGTGTTCGCGTACTGCTCTCAGTCGTGCTCTTCATCGCCGCGTACACTGCCACACGACTTCTCAAAGGATTGCTTCTGGGCGGCGTCCGCTCTACAAATCGAGTGACGACGGCGCACCAGCGTCGTGTCAGCTTCTACGTCAGCCAGATCGTACTCTACACCCTCGCGGTATTTGGAACGTTCTCACTCTGGGGGTTTCAACTGAGCAACCTCCTGTTGGGTGCTGGCGTCCTCGGGATTATTCTCGGCTTGGCGTTCCAAAGCACGCTCGCGTCGATTCTCGCGGGGTTCGTCCTGATGCTCTCACGGCCGTTCGACGTCGGCCACTGGGTCAGAATCGGGGAGCACGAAGGCTTTATAACCGAAATCACGGTCAATCATGTCCGGCTCCGTAATCTCGACGGTGAGCACGTCGTCCTCCCGAATGAGGCCGTCGGAAATCGAACGATCATCAATCGAAGTGTGGACGGAAAACTACGACAGCGTGTCGAAATCGGGATCGATTACGACGTGGACCCGGCACATGCGGGGGCTATCGCGCTGGAGGCGATTGCGGATCTCGACGAGATTATGACCCAACCTGCCCCTCAGGTCTTTCCGATCCGATTCGACGATTCAGCAGTCGTGCTCGACCTCCGGTTCTGGATAGAAAACCCAACACCACAGCGAAAGTGGCTCGCGGTTCAAGCGGTCATCCAAAGCGTCAAATCTGCGTTCAACCGAGAAGGCATCAAGATTCCCTTCCCGCAGCGGGAACTCACCAAGCGAGGAGAGGGTGGCTCAGTTCGCATCCGGGATACTGAGCCAGCTGAAACCAGGAGAGACCAATCGGAGTGAGTCCAGAGCAGGGTCGAACGCAGACAGTGAACACTTGGTGGAACCAGCGGACGAGAGGGGCTCTCCTTGTCCCGACAGCGAGACACGCGCACACGCCGGTTCACAGACGTAACCGGACCGATTCCCAAGGGAAAGTCCGCTACCTCAGTCCGCGAAGTCGTCGTCGTATTGTTCGTAGATGATGGTCAGCCGCCCCGGCGTGGGCCGCTTCGCTGCGTCTCGAAGCGTACGGAACTCTTCCAGGAGGTCGTCGGCGTCGTCCGCCCCTTCTTGGATGCTCTGTGATTCTTCTCGAATCGTATCGTACACCTGCTCCAGCATGCGCCGAGCGGCGTACGAATCTGTCTTCGAGTCTATCTCGAAGGAAGCCTCGTAGTGGGACATACCCGTTTAGTTGGCGGTGTTTAGTTAAGGGTGAAAAGTGAGGCGGACGGATTTTGTGGTGCCTATGTCAAAAATCAGCCGCCTCAGCGGATGTAGAGACTGGATTGATTTGGGTTTTGTGGAGCGCGAGCGGACACCCGAGTCAGCGATGGCGCTGGGTATTCAATCGCACGTTGCGGGACTCTCGCTGTCGAATACCGTCGAATTACTCGAAGCGATGGGTGTCCAACGTAGTCGAAAAGCCGTCCACGATTGGGTGCAGAAAGCCGATCTACAGCCCGAATCCGGCAAATCACCGAATCAGATCGTGCTCGACGAAACGGTGATTCGAATCAACGACCAGCAATTCTGGCTGTACGCCGCCGATCCAGCAACGAACGAGCTGCTTCACGTTCAGCTCTTTTCGACGACTACGACCGCCCTCACAGACATTTTCCTGCGCGAACTCCGGGAAAAACACGATGTCGAAACTGCCGTCTTTCTCGTCGATGGCGCTCAAACCTCCAAACTGCACTTTCCCGAGCTGGACTTCGATTTCAGATGTGTCGTCACGGAAATCGGAATGCCGTCGAACGAATGTTTCGAGAACTTCGTCGCCGACTCTCGTCGTTTTCGAACTGCTTCAGCCACGCCGAACCGGAAACCGCCGAAACATGGTTGTAGACCTTCGCTCGCTGGCACAATGCTCCAAACCAAACACTACCCATGGGTTGGCGTTTGTAGCCAATACGAACGCGCTCCTCCCCTCCCTACTCGCTCCCTTCGATCGCTCCTTGAGGAAGGGGACTCCGCCTACTAACAGTTGAACCACGGCTGCGTCGCTTGGAGGCGACCGAGCCGCACCCCTCCGGGTGTTGAAACGCGAGCTGGATCACGGTGGAATCGACGGGTTGCTGACGCCGAAGTAGCCGTACCGGTTGCAGCCACGTTCGTGCTTGAACGGCGTGGTGTCCGATCCGGATCCATGCTCGCCTCCGTCTACGCACGCGTGCGCCTACGACAAACACGATATCCGTTTCCGGACTCTCTCCGAGATGGAAACGACAGAAAGCGACACAGTAATCCGGCTACGGTCAGCAGACACGCACACGAACCTGACTGGTGTCGCGTAATGAGTACGAATAGACAGGTTGCGGCTGACGAGGGGGGCAACGAGGGCGCTTCACCGACCCGCGACGAGCTGGCGACGCAGCTCGAACTCCTCGCAGAGGAGAATCGACAACTCCGCGAGTCGTACACACAGGCGAAACGGACGACGTATCGCCAGACGGCGCTCGGCCTCGCAGTCGTCGGCCTCGGCGCTGTCGCTGGCGCCCTCCTCGTCCCACGTGCAAGCACGATTCTGTTCGCCCTCGGCGGTATCGGGCTGTTCGGCGGCGTCCTGACGTACTTTCTCACGCCGGAGCAATTCGTCTCGGCGGACGTCGGCCGTGACGTCTACGCGACGCTCGCTGGCAACGAAGCGGCGCTGGTCGGCGAACTCGGATTGTCCGACGAGCGTCGCTACGTGCCACTCGAGACCGGGGACAGCAGCGTCCGACTGTTCGTCCCCCAGCACGAGAGCGCTGCGGTACCCGACGACGAGGCGCTCACGCAGACGATCGTCGTGCCCGACGACGGAGAGCGACGTGGACTCGCACTCGACCCGAGCGGAACGCGGCTGTTTCGTGCCTTCGAAGAGGCACTGACCGGTCCGGTGAGCGCTGCACCCGGCGAGCTCGGCGACCAGTTGACCGAGGCCCTCGTCGAGCAGTTCGAACTCGCGCGATCGGCGTCGGCGGAGAGCGACCCCGACGAGGGGCGGTTGACCGTCGCCATCGGCGGGTCCGTCTATGGCCCGCTCGATACGTTCGACCACCCGATCGCGTCGTTTCTGGCCGTCGGACTTGCACGAGGACTGGACCGGCCGATCTCGCTGAGCGTCACGGAGCAGTCCGACGGCGATGTCGAGGCGCTCGTCACCTGCCGATGGGACGAGACAGACGAAGCCGGTGAGTAGCCGATCGAACCGCGACACTCGGTCTCTCTGCGTGCCCCTCTCTCACCGAACCGTCGGGTCACCGATCGTCTCGGCAAATGCCACGTTCTCGCGGACGTCCGTAATCTCGACCGTCGCCTCGTCGCCTGGCTGGGTCTCCGGCACGATGACGATGAACCCGCGTTCGACCTTGGCGATGCCGTCGCCCTGGTCACCGAGCGTGTCGATGGTGACCTTGCGGGTCTCGCCTTCACTTACTGGTGGCCCGCCGAACTCTCCCGGCTCCCGCGACTGCTGGTCGCGCTCGTGCGTCGCGGCAGTCGACTCAGTGTCACCCTGCTCTGTCGCCTCCACCTGGTCCAGCAGCGCAACGCGGTAGTGCTCCCGGGTCGACAGCGACCCGTTCTCGACGAGTGCGGGTGGGATCGGAATCACGTACCGGTCGCCGTCCCGTTCCAGTGACGCTTCGAACAGCAGACGCAGCGATGTGGGAATCTCTGACATGACTACACACCCGGGCTCCTGAATATTAATACGTGGGATGACAGACGATCTCCCTGTCGAATCCGGCTGGGTTGTGCAGTCACTCCGGTGCTTCGGCCATCTCGTCGGCAGGGTCGGTCTCGGTCACCCTGCCTTCGGGTGGCGTGACCGACGAGCTGATGTCGTCGATGACCTCGCTGGGCGTGACGTCACTCAACTCGGCGTCGGTCGTCAGCACGAACCGATGGCGAAGTACTGGCTCGACCATCGACTTCACGTCGTCGCTGATGACGTAGTCACGGCCGCGAATCGCCGCCCGGGCCTTCGCCGTCTGGAGCAGGGCCAGCGACCCGCGAGGCGACGCGCCGTGGGCGACGTCGGGATGGTCACGCGAGGCACCGACCAGTTCGAGGATGTAGTCGCGAACGACGTCTTCGACGCGGACGTCGGCAACCGCGTCGCGCGCTGCACGGACGTCTGCAGGCGAGACGACGGCGTCGATGTCTCCGGCTCCCATCGTCGGCGAGCCGTTGAACCGCGCGAGTAGCTCCCGCTCCATCTCTACGTCCGGGAGCGAGACGGTCAGTTTCTGCTGGAAGCGGTCGCGCTGGGCCTCGGGCAGCTCGAACGTCCCTTCCATCTCGATCGGGTTTTGCGTGGCGATCACGAGGAACGGGTCCGGGAGTTCGAGTGTCTCCCCGTCGATGGAGACGTGTGCTTCGGCCATCGCTTCCAGCAGTGCTGACTGGGTCTTGGGCGTCGCCCGATTGATCTCGTCGGCCACGACGACGTTCGCGAACACCGGACCTTTGCGCAGTTCGAACTCCCCGGTCTGCTCGCGATAGACGCTCGTTCCCGTGATGTCGGCCGGGAGGATGTCGGGCGTCATCTGCACTCGCTTGTAGCTGAGCCCGCTCGCCCGTGCGAACGTATTCGCCAGTGTAGT
The DNA here is from genome assembly GCF_029338315.1 of Haloarcula regularis. Classification (GTDB taxonomy): domain Archaea; phylum Halobacteriota; class Halobacteria; order Halobacteriales; family Haloarculaceae; genus Haloarcula; species Haloarcula regularis. The sequence continues at coordinate 1,583,334 of NZ_CP119794.1, read as the reverse complement.
CTTTGCCACGCCCGGCACCCCTTCGAGGAGCACGTGGCCCCGCGTGAGAAGCGAAACGGTGAGCTGTTCGACAAGGTCATCCATGCCGACCAGGACAGTCGACACCTCGGCGGCGATATCGTCTGCCAGCGTCGCGGGCTCAGTCATCGCCCTGACCTTGCTGACGGTGTTGTATCAAACTGTCTGTCACGCGCCCGACACGCTCTTCGTCCCAGTCGGGGTGTTGCTTCCGGATGCTGTTCGCGATCTCGTCACTCGAGAGCCCCGGAGGCTCGACTGACTCTGCTCGCCAGCGTTCGAGCGGCCGCAACGTCGCACGGCCCGACAGGAGCACGACCACCGCCAGCACGGAGAGTGTCCCGATGGCGAACGTCGGGACGGACACGTCCTGCAGCCACAACCGAACCGCGACGAGTGGCGGCAGTGCAGCGGTATGGGAGACGTCCAGCAGGACCGTCTCGGGCGGGCCGACGAGTGCCTGGAGGAAGGCCGCGTTGTCGCTCCGTTCGAGCATGGCATTGAGGAAGATGCTGGGGTCGCTGATGACGACGACCGTCCCCTGGCCCACTTGCTCGACGGTCACGATCGGCCGCGATGTGAGCGTCTCCGTGTCGTCGAGGGTCTCGTCTCCGTTCGTATCGAGATAACTGAACGACGACGAATTCACCAGCACCGTCGCATCACCCGGGCGCACGACGCTTCCGTGGTTCAGCATGAGGCTGTCGACGTCGGTCGTATAGGAGTGGTTCCGCCCGGGCGTGGCCTTCGGGAAGGCCGGACTCGGCCCGGCGCGCTGTTCGTCTCGCAACGGCGTCCCGTCGACGCGTGCCGTCGCGCCGACGTCCCCGAGCAGTGGATTGCTGTGTGGGCCGTAGTCCTCGGCGACGACCAGCGTCCCGCCGGCCTGGACGAACGACGCGATGGGTGCTGTCTCGTTGTCACCGTACGATTCCGTGGGTGACAGCACGAACGCGACCGTCCGGTTGGGCGTGGCCTGCTCGTATGCAGAGACGTTCTGTGCGAGGACGGTCGCAGTATCGGCCGACGCTGCGGTAGTGCGGATCTCTGACGTGCCGTCCCACGCCGAGTTGTATGCGCCCAACGACGCTGCCGAGGTCCCGGCAGCGACGGCCAGCGTCACCACCAGTGTCCCCAGGAGCGCGACGAGCACCAGCCGTGGATACGAGTACCCCAGCACCCCCATCAGATAACCCCCGGTGGCAGTATCTCGAGAATCCGGCGGACGACGATGTATCCAAACACCGCGAGTCCGATGCCGACGAGCCAGACGAGTCGGCGTCGCCACGCCGGCGTCACCGTGAACGGTGCGGTCAGTTCGACGACGACGAGAAAGCCGATGAGCGAGACCACGAAGAACAGCTCCAGCGAGAGCGATCCCAGCACCGACAGGACCAGCAGTGCCCTAGCCACCACGCCAGGTTCCCCACCACGAACTGTTGTCGCCGCCGCGTTGGCATTACCGATGCCTCGAAATGTAGCGGTTTGTAGTTGTCGCCTCAAGCAGAAGGCTCATGGTCGCTTCTTTCGGTAACGTAACTAATGTGGCCATGGGGACACGCGGCGGTCGGGTATCTGCTCTATTCGTGTCTGTCGCGGGTGCGGTATCGCCAGCCGCCCATCGCGATCGCGACACTCGCGCTCGCCGTCGGAACGCAGTTTCCGGACATAATCGACAAACCGCTCGCGTGGGAACTGGGCCTGCTCGCCTCGGGACGCGGCGGTGCCCACTCCCTGCTCGTTGCCGCCCCTGTCTTGGGCGTGCTCTGGTGGGCCCAGGATAGCCCGACCGGTCGGCTCGCCTGGGGTGGGTTCGCCGTCGGCTATCTCTCCCACCTGGCCGCGGACGGCGTCCATGCCGCGCTCCAGGCGAACTTTAAGGATCTGGGCTATCTGCTGTGGCCGGTGACAGCACTTCCGGACTATTCGGAGTCGCCGAGCATCCTCGCCCACTTTGCCACACTGGATCTCACGCCGCGGATCTACGCGGAACTCGGCCTGTTTGCCCTCGCGACGCTCCTGTGGCTGGTCGATGGATATCCCGGCGTGCGGTTGCTGGCCAGGTGGGCGAAAGAGCACGTTGGGACGGCGACGTCAGTGATGAGCAAACAGCAGTAAAATCCCAAGTTATGAGTGGCCCTCTCGTGAGTATCCTCGTATGACTGGTCTCCCCCGTCGCGGCCTGTTTCTCTTTCTCGCCCTCGGAGCAGTGCTTTTCGCGTCAGTCGCACTCGGTGTTCCGGGCTATTCGATTTCGGACTCCTCCGCCATCGAGACGCCGACACAGACGGTGACGTTCGAAGGCCAGACCTACACCATCGACTCGGTCAGTCGCATCCGAACAGACGGGTCGGTTACCGTGTCGACGACGGTCCCCTCCGGCGCCGCCTACGACCTCAACCTCCGCGGGCCGGACAACCAGATTATCGTCAACGAGCGCAAGACCGGGAACGGCTCGCACACGTTCTCGTATTTCGGGTCCGGTGAGGCTGGCACGTACGCGGCCTCGATCCAGGACGGTGGCAACACGGTCGCCGTCCATCCGATCGTCATCGCCGGCTACGACATGTCGGTCACAGAACCGGAGACAGTCACTGCCGGCGAGACGGTGACGCTCGAGGCGACGGTCTCGGAACTCGCTGTCGACAAGCACTCGACCCTCGATCGGGTCGAAGTCATCGTCGGGAACGACGACGTCGAGGTCGAAGAGACGATGACCAAGGAGAGTGGCGACACGTACACCGCGACGGTCGACACTGACAGTCTCGACACAGGAACGTACAACGTCTACGCTGTCGTCCGCGGCGACGAAACCGTGCGACAGCGCGACGAGGTGCTCGGCGTCAGTGACACTGTCGACCTGACCGTCGAGGAAGCGTCGACGGCGACCGAGTCCTCGGGCGGGACCGGCGGCGGAACCGGAGGTGGTGGTGGGCCGGCCGGTGGCGCGACTGCGACGTCGACGCCGACGGAAACGGCGACGGAGACGTCGACGGCAACGGAGACCGAGACGGCAGTCCAGACCGGGACCAACCGAACTACCGACACGGAGACGGCAACGACTGATACTGTCACCGAGCAACAGTCGAGCACACAACCGACCACCACGTCTTCGAGTACGCAGACGGAGGCGACAACGTCAGCGGACGGCGTCCTCGACCCGTCGTCGCCGTCGCCGGAACCCTCGACTGGCGGCTCCGGCCCTGGGTTCACGACTCTGATGACCGTTCTGGCCGTCGCTGGCTCGATATTCCTGGCGCGCCGGCGACAGTGACCGCACGTCACGGCCGGTCGCGACGTATCGAACCGCTCTCATATCACGATGGGCGCGGGGCTCCCGTCGCTACTCGGGTGTGATCTTCCCTCAAGCGACAGGAGGCGAATGCCACGGATTCGACCCGGAACGGTTCCCGCAGGCTACTCCTGTGGTTCGTGTCCGGCCGGACCGCCGGCTTCGAGATATTCGGAGAGCCACCCGAGATCCGTCTCGTCTGCCGCAGGGCCGCCCTCCATGGCCTCGATGAGTTCTCCGGAGGCCATCGCCGTCATGTAGAGGTCACAGACCAGTTGCTTCAGTACGTCCGGGTCGTCGGGCAGGTCCTCCGGGTGGAGTTCCGCCGGGAGTTCGTCGCGCATGTCTCTTGAGACGGACGGACGGACGAAAAAGGTGCCGTCGACCGGGTGGATGCCGTCGTCCGTGCGTGGCGTTCGAGGGGTTCTCCCGACCCGGTCGCCCGAACTCAGTAGCCGTAGTAGATCGCGAGCGCCTTCAGGATGGCATAGATGACGGCGATCGGCAGGCCGACGTACAGCCCGATCGCACGCAGGAGGCCCCAGGGAACGAGGCCGCCGCTCTGTCCCACGGTGACGGTGCCCGCCGTCGTGGGCCCGACGCGCAGCGTCACGTTTCCGGTCTGGTTCACTCGATACTGGAACTCGACCTGTCGAGTCTCGTTCTCGCCGACCGTCGTCGTCCGGGTCTGGACCGACGCGCCGTTCGCGAACAGCGGGAGGGTGACGGACTGACTGCCGTTTCCGGTATTCGCGACCGTCGCGACGACGGCGACCGTCCCGCCGACACTCGCGCTCGTCCGATTGAGCGAGGCGGTGCGTACTACGACCGTCCCGTTCTCGCTCGTCCCGACGGACTGCCCGCCCGATTGCGTCGGCCTGACGGTCGTCCCCGTCGCCGGAGTTGCCGTCCCGCCGGCCGCCTCGGTCCGAGTCTCCGCCTCGGACTCCGAGGACGGCGTGTCCGTCGAGGTCGGAGTGTCGGTCTCGGCATCTGTCGGGGCGTCGGTCTCGGTTTCTGTCGGGGCGTCGGTCTCGGTTTCTGTTGGAGTGTCTGTCTCGGTTTCTGTCGGCGTCGCTGTTTCCGTCTCGGTCTCCGTTGGTGTCGCCGTCTTCGCCGGCGCCGGGGTCGATGTGGGACCGCCGAACGTCCCGGCGGGGAACGTGAGATCCAATTGCTCGACCTCACCCTCCGGGTTCGGGTCCGACTCCGTCGCTTGCGCCCCGTCAGCGTCGCCGACGTGGAAGGTGACCGCCGAATCGATGTCGCTGCTCACGCGGAGCTTGTCCCCGGTGGGCTCGGAACTCCCGTATTGGCCCGCCTGCTCGACCGTGATCGAGTCTTGCACCTCGCCGTTCGCGACAGCGACGATGGTCGTTCCAGCGGGTGCTTCGGTCCCGGTACTGGACTCGGCAGCCCCGTAGTAGGAGTTGGGTGGGGCTGTCTGGGCGAGTGACTGGCCGATGCCCGCCCCGGTGGCGCCGACCACGAGTACGAGGACGACGAGTCCGACGCTGAATGTGGCGTCCCGGCTCATCGCTCTCTGTAGAGCCCCCCGCTCCCTCCTGTTTCGTTCCTCGCTCGAGTCAACGACATCGTGCTCGTACCCAACCTACTTCGAGTTTGCATGGCAAGATAGCAAGTTATCCCCACAGGGGCCGGGGCGTCCCGGCTGTTCTCTGTGACAGACGACTGGGCTCCTGTCGAGTCGAACAGTCGAGCCGATCAGCTCCCTTCGCTGGCGTCGTAGCCCTCGTCGTCGACCGTCCGGATCTCCTCGCCGGAGCCGACGTAGACGAAGTAGGCTTCGAACCCATCGACTGTCTCTGTGCCATCAGTCACCTTGGTGAACGCGGACGTATCCCCTTTAGATCTGTCTGTCAGTTCGACGTTCTCGTCGCGGACGTAGACCTGGACGTCGCTGTCGCTGGTGCCGACCGAAATACCGCTTCCGAGGTCAGTCCCGATTTTCGTTTCGTCTTTGTCGTTCAGGTCCGCTGCGTCCTTCTCGTTCAGGTCCGGCGTCGCGCCGACGAGATTGTACCCCTCGTGGAGTTTCTCCGAGCGCAGTTCGCCGTTTTCCTCGAAGACGTAGCCCATGCGAGCGTCCGAGGACTCACCGTAGACGTAGTATCCCGATCCGGCCTGCTTCTCGTCAGGCGTGACCCACTTCGTGCTCTCCGAGTCACCGGTCGGGTCGTACGTGGTTTTGCTTGTGATGGCGTCGGTGACGCCCTCGAACCGGACCTTTTCGGCATCCATCGGCGTCCCGACGAGCTGGTACCCCTCGTCTAATCCCTGGGCCTCGTGGACGAGTTCGACGTCGGTCGACGGTTGCGAGTTGGCTTCGACGATCGAGACCGTCGCTTCCCCGGTCGCCGTGTCGTCGGGAATCTTCGTGGGGTCGATGGTTGCGTCGATCTCGCCCTCGTCGACTTTGACCTCTTTCGAGTACCCAGCGATCTCCAGCGTGGCGTACTCGGGGTTCCCGTCACTAGCGATAGGGTTACCATCTGCGTCTTCGACGCCCCTCGCAATCACGCTGACTTCATCCGTGTCCTCGACGATACCGACGAAGTCGTGATCAATCTCTAGCGTCTCGACGGAGTCGATCTCCTTCTCCAGCGTCACGCTATCACTGTCCGACGCCGTGTTTCCGAACTCGTCGGTCGCCTCGACTTCCAGCGACACCGACCCGTCGCTTGCGGGCGGGTTCTGGACGGTGAACGTATTGTAGTACGTGTCGCCGTCCTGTTTCGAGAGGCTGAGCGTCTCCGGTCCACCGAGCGCGGAGGCGTCCACCTCGACGGATTCCACGCCGGCTGGCGAATCGGTGACCGTCGCTGCTGAAACCTTGACCGTATCACCGGCCGATACCGTGTCGTCGGCCCCCTTCTCGGTCACCGTCACGTCACCGTCGGTCAGGGTCGGCGCGGTCGTGTCGACGGTGTACTCCACCTGCAGCGTGTCCGCGTCTTCGGTGTCGTCCGGTACCGGTGGGCCATCAGACACCGACCTGGTGTGTTCGGCCTGGTCAGTCGCTTTGACGGTCACCGTATACGACCCGTCGTCGATGTTCGCCGTATCGTAACTCCAATCCGTTGTCCCGGACACGCCCAGGAACGTCTCCGTGCCGTCCCACCCCGAACCGGTGTAGTACTGCCCGTCGCTCCGCTCGATCGATATCTTGACCGAGTCTAATCCAGCGTCGTCGGACGCGGTCCCCTTTATCGTCGGAGTGTCTTCCAGGTCGTCGCCACCGTTCGGGGACGTGATATCCACTGTCGGGTACTCGTTGTCGACCTCGAAGGTCGTTGCTGCCTCCGACGACTTGAATCCGGACCCCGCGTCGGCCGAAATCGTTGCCTGACCATCGTCCAGGCCGTCACCACCGAAGTCCAGATTGGACAGGTCGATAGTTTCTGTAAAGGTCCCACTCAGGCCCGTCCTCGTGACCGTCGCGAAGTCGTTGTCGTCGGGATCCTGAATCAGAAACGTAACGGCACTATCCGAATCCAGATCCCCCGTGACCTCGATGCTTCCATCCGGTTGGACGGGGTCGTCGGTCACTTCCAATGTACCTGTGTTGACGGCCGCGCTGACGCTCGCAGAGAAGGTTACGGTCGCTGCAAAGACCGCTGTCATCAGCACGAGCGCCATCACCACTGCCCCAAGCCGTGTCCGCTGTGTCGTAGTAGTCATTTGTTTACAATCTTTGTATCAGGTGCCCACACCCGGTTGTCCACGGTCGATATGCTACTGATGAACACTCGAAAACAACAAGAGATAAAACTTGTGTTGAAATTATCAGTTCTACAATTGCGGGCTCCCCTGTGTGGGGCGACTGCGCCACAGTCTTCCGAAATACCTCGGGCGACCGCCGGCGCCGACTTCCAAGGATCGCTGACAGTTCACGCTCCTCGAGTGAATGAGGCCGGGGGAACACGTGGGCGGCCGGCCTTTCGGTGGTCCGACAGTCACGCCGTGCGTGAGTACGGCATGTTCCGCGCGGTCAAAAGAGATTAGCAGGAATCCTTTTGGCAACTCGTCCACAGGAGTAAACGATGACACCCGGCGACGGCACCGGTCGCGACGTCTCTCTCTCGGAACGGTCGGCCATCGACCCGCCCGAGTGGTTCGTCGAGCAGGCCAACGTCTGTGACGCCGACGTCTACGACGCCTTCGACGCCGAGTGGCCCGACTGCTGGGACCGGGCCGGCGCCCTCTTAGACTGGGAGACCCTACGACGAGGTGTTCCGGGGCGGTGAGACACCGCCCTTCGAGTGGTTCCCCGGCGGCCGGCTCAACGCCGCGTACAACTGCATCGACCGGCACCTCCCCGAGCGCAAGAACCAGCTGGCGCTGGTCTGGGAGGGTCACGTCGGCGAGTCGCGCACGTACACGTACCTCGAACTCTACCGCGAGGTCAACGCCGTCGCCGCGGCGCTGCGCGACCAGGGGGTCGGGCCCGACGACGTCGTCACCGTCTACCTCCCGATGGTGCCGGAACTCCCCGTCGTGATGCTCGCCTGTGCGCGACTCGGGGTTCCGCACAACGTCGTCTTCGCGGGCTTTTCGGCCGACGCGCTGGCCGAGCGAATCGAACGTACCGGCTCTGCCCATCTCGTCACCTGCGACGGGTACTACCGACGGGGCAGCGCCGTCGCACAGAAGAACAAGGCCGACAACGCCCGCATCGCCGTCGACCAGGACGTCTCGATGGTCGTGCTCGACCACCTGGGCGGCGAGGTCCACCTCGGCCCGGACGACTACGACTACCACGACCTGCTGGCGGCCCACCGCGGCGCCGAGGTCGACCCGGTCCCGCGGGCCGCCGACGACCCGCTCTTTCGTATCTACACCTCCGGGACGACCGGCGAACCGAAGGCCGTCGACCACACGACCGGGGGCTACCTCGCCCACGTCGCCTGGACGAGCCAGTCGGTGCTCGACATCAAGCCCGAGGACACCTACTGGTGTTCGGCCGACATCGGCTGGATCACCGGCCACTCCTACATCGTCTACGGGCCGCTCGCGCTCGGAACGACGACGGTGCTGTACAACGGCACGCCGGACCACCCCGAGAAAGACCGCCTGTGGGAGCTCGTCGAACGGTACGCCGTCGACGTGTTCTACACGGCGCCGACCGCTGTGCGGGCGTTCATGAAGTGGGGTGCCGAGTACCCCGCGAAACACGATCTCTCGAGTCTGCGCCTGCTGGGTACCGTCGGCGAACCCATCGACGAGCGGGCCTGGCGGTGGTACCGCGAGCACATCGGTGGCGGGGAGTGCCCGGTGGTCGACACCTGGTGGCAGACCGAGACGGGGGCCATCCTGGTCTCGACGCTGCCCGGCGTCGACCAGATGAAGCCCGGGTCGGCCGGGCGCGCCCTGCCGGGCATCGAGACGGCCGTCGTCGACCCCGCCGGCGAAGCGGTCGACCGGAACGAGGCGGGGGAACTCGTCGTCACGCGCCCCTGGCCGGGGATGCCCACGTCGCTGCTTTCCGGCGAGGCGTGGGGCGAGTCCCCGACCCGCGCCGACGAGTGGCGCTACTACCCCGAGGACGGCGCGACGATGGACGAGGACGGCTACGTGACTTTCCTCGGGCGCGTCGACGACGCCATCAACGTCGCCGGCCGGCGCTTCAGCACGATGGAACTGGAGTCGACCATCGCCGGCGTCGCGGGCGTCGCGGAGGCGGCCGTCGTCGGCGCCGACCACGCGACCACCGGGACGGCCATCTACGCCTACGTCTCGCCCGAGCGCGGCCAGGACGAAGGGGCCCTGCACGACCGTATCGAGACAGCCGTCGCCGACGCCATCGGCGGCGTCGCGACCCCGGAGGAGATCGTCTTCACGCCGGACCTTCCCAAGACCCGTTCGGGCAAGGTGATGCGACGCCTCCTGACGGCCGTCGCCAACGGCGACGACCTGGGCGACACCAGCGCGCTCCGCAACCCGGAGATACTGGGCGAGTTGCAGTCGGCCACGAACGGCGAGTGATTTTTCGCCGATCTCAAACAAAACGAAATCACTTCGAACGGCTCTGGATCCGAATCCATCTCGTATTGCACTCGAAATATGCCTTCGAAGGCACAGATTGCGGTAGATTTATTTCGCATCTTGATGAACTTCCGAAACAACATGACATCGACGAGGGACGTCCTCGGCGAGCGCGGCTACGAGCACCTCCGGCGTGCCGCCGAGACCCACCGCGAGGACCTGGTCCTGCGACTCGGCGCGGAGGTCGGCCTGCGACCGGCCGAGATGACGCGCGTGCGTCTCGAGGACGTCGCCAGTCACGGGGACCACTTCTTCCTCGCGGTCCGGGCCGAGGACGGCGTCACCCGCGAGGCGTACCTGCCGGCCGGGGTGGAACACGACCTGCGCAAGTACGCCAGTGCGACCGACAGCGCCGCCGCCGACTCACTCTTTTCGGTGTCGGCCCGCCGCCTCCAGATGCTCGTCGGCGAGGTCGCCGACCGCGTTCCGGAGGTCGGCGACGTCTCCTCGCGGGACCTCCGCTGGCGGTTCGCCGCCGGCCTGCTCGACGACGGCGTCCCCCCGCAGGTCGTCTGTGCGCTCGGGGGCTGGGACCGGCTGGCCCGCCTCGAACCGCTGTTGGACGACCCGGACCGCGACGCGACCGTCGCGGCGATGGCCGACGACGCCGACGTCGGGGACTCGGCGCTACTCCACCGGACGGTCGGGGTCGCGGCCGACGTGGGCGAGGCGGTGCGCCGTGCGGCGACGGGCACGGAGGTCGAACAGACGGTGTGTGACCGGATCGCCGACACCGAGGGCTTTCGCTTCGCCTGGACGGCCGAGCGGACCGGCGACGGCCTCACGCAGAGCTGCGGGGCGGGCCTGGGCTCCGAGCGCATCCAGGCCCAGCTGGTCGAATACGGTGCGGACCTCCGGCGGGCACTGGACGACGGGGAGGCCCAGACCGACGAGGGGGCCGACGGTTCGCTCACGTTCGTCCCCATCGTCGGCGACGCGGCCGCGACGGGCGTTCTCGCCGTCGGCACCGAGGCCCCCGTCGACGACGCGGAACGGCAGTCGCTGACCGCGCTGGGGGCACAGGTCGGCCACGCGGTGACGGCCATCGAGCGCAAGCGGTTGCTGCTTGCCGACGTCGTCACCGAACTGGCGTTCGACTGTGACGACCCGACCGCCTTCACCGTCGGCCTCTCGGGCGAACTCGACTGCTCGGTCGACCTCTCGGGGGTCGTCCCTGTCAGCGGCCAGTCGCTGCTGTACTACCTCGTCGTCGACGGCGCGCCAGCGGCCGACGTGCTCTCGTATGCCGTCGACGACCCGACGGTCACCGACTCGCGCCTCATCGAGAACTACGGCGACGGCGCCCTGGTCGAGGTGGTCGTCAGCGCGGCGCCGGCGCTGACGCTCGTCGAGAGCGGCGCTCGCATCCGCGATCTCTCGGCCGAGGGCGGATCGGCCGCCATCCTGGTGGACCTGCCGGGCGAGGCCGACGTCCGACCCGTGGTCGACGCCGTCGTCGACGCCTACCCGGAGACGACGCTCACCGCCAAGCGCGAGGCCGAACGCCCCGTCGAGACGGACGTCGGCTTCCGGGAGCGCTTCGCCGACCGACTGACCGACCGCCAGGAGACGGTGCTCCGGGCGGCCTACCACAGCGGCTACTTCGAGTGGCCCCGTGGCACCACCGCCGAGGAACTGGCCGACTCGCTGGACGTCGCCTCGCCGACGCTGCACAACCACCTCAGGAAGGCCCAGCAGGCGCTGCTGACGGAGTTTTTCACCGAGACGCCGGGCCGCCAGCCCCCCTCGCTCGCGGAGTGACGTCGCCTCGCGTTACTGTCACCCGGTGAGATAGTTAGACACCCCGTTTATATGGTCGCTGTTAATTGTGAGTGATAGACCATGTCAGATGACGATGTCCAACTCGAGGCGCGACTCGAAGAACAGGAAGTCTTCGAGCCGCCGGAGTCGTTCGTCGAACAGGCGAACGTCTCCGACGAGTCGATCTACGAGGAGTTCGAGGAGAACTGGCCCGACGCCTGGGAGCGCGCGGCCGACCTGCTTGACTGGGACGAGGAGTGGGACCAGGTGCTCGACGACAGCGACGCGCCGTTCTACGAGTGGTTCGTCGACGGCAAGCTGAACGCCTCGGCGAACTGCCTGGACCGCCATCTCGGCGACCGCGGCGACGAGGCCGCAATCGAGTGGATCGGCGAGCTCGGCGAGGAGCGCACATACACCTACAGCGACCTCCACCGCGAGGTCAACGAGTTCGCGGCCGCGCTGCGGGACCTGGGCGTCGAGGAGGACGACGTGGTCACGATGTACATGCCGATGATCCCCGAGTTGCCCATCGCCATGCTGGCGTGTGCCCGCATCGGCGCGCCACACTCGGTGGTCTTCGCGGGCTTCTCGGCGGACGCGCTGGCGACGCGGATGGAGTCGGCCGACTCGGAGTTCCTGGTCACCTGTGACGGCTACTACCGTCGCGGCGACCCCTTAGAGCACAAGGAGAAGGCCGACGAGGGTCTCGACGACGTCGGCCACGACGTCGAGACCGTCGTCGTCGACCGCCTCGACGACGACTACGACCACCCGATGAAAGACGGCGAGCACGACTACGACGAGCTCGTCGCCGAGTACGAGGGCAGCGAGGTCGAGCCAGTCACCCGCGACGCCGAGGACATGCTCTTTCTCATGTACACCTCGGGGACGACGGGCCAGCCCAAGGGCGTGAAACACACCACGGGCGGCTACCTCTCGTATGCGGCCTGGACCAGCCAGTCGGTGCTCGACATCAAGCCCGACGATACGTACTGGTGTTCGGCCGACATCGGCTGGATCACCGGCCACTCCTACATCGTCTACGGCCCGCTCGCGCTCGGGACGACGACCGTGATGTACGAGGGGACGCCCGACTACCCCGAGAAAGACCGCCTCTGGCAGATCGTCGAGGACTACGACGTCACCCAGCTGTACACCGCACCCACCGCCATCCGGGCGTTCATGAAGTGGGGCAAGGAGTTCCCCGAGGCCCACGACCTCTCGAGCCTGCGCCTGCTGGGCACCGTCGGCGAGCCCATCAACCCGCGGGCCTGGAAGTGGTACTACAAGCACATCGGCAACGAGGAATGCCCGGTGGTCGACACCTGGTGGCAGACCGAGACGGGCGGCATGATGCTGACGACGCTGCCGGGCATCTGTGACATGAAACCCGGTTCTGCCGGGCCGCCCCTGCCGGGCATCAGCGCCGACATCGTCGACGTCAGCGGCGACCCCGTCGAGGCCGGCCGCGCGGGCTACCTCGTCGTCAACAAGCCGTGGCCCGGGATGCTCCGCACCCTCTATAAGAACGACGAGCGGTTCATCGACGAGTACTGGGACGAGTACTCCAACCCCGAGCGCGACGAGTGGGTCTACTTCCCCGAGGACGGCGCGAAGATCGACGACGACGGCTACATCACCGTGCTGGGCCGCGTCGACGACGTGCTGAACGTCTCGGGCCACCGCCTCGGGACGATGGAGATAGAGAGCGCCATCGTCGGCGTCGAGGGCGTCGCCGAAGCGGCCGTCGTCGGAGGGAACCACGAGATCAAGGGCGAGGCGGTCTACGCCTACGTCATCACCGAGGACGGCTACGACGAGAGCGAGGACCTGCGCGAGCGCATCATCGAGGGCGTCGAGGACGCCATCGGGCCCATCGCGCGCCCGGAGCAGGTCATCTTCACGCCCGAGCTCCCCAAGACCCGCTCGGGCAAGATCATGCGCCGGCTGTTAGAGGACATCGCCAACGGCGAGGAACTGGGCAACACCAGCACGCTGCGCAACCCCGAGGTCGTCGAGGACATCGAGTCGAAGGTCCGGGGCGACTGAACGCCCGACCCGCGACTTCGGCGACGGATTGCGACACAGACACGACACCACACGAAACCACACGACACGACCGACACATGACAGATAATAACTCGCACGCTGAGTCCGGAGACGAATCGCTCGCTCCGGACGGTGGCATGACACAGGCCGCACAGCAGCACCGACAGACCGACTACCTCGACAGGGAGGTGAACATCCTGAAGCCCAGCACCGCGTTCATGCGCGACCACCTGCGGGTGGTCTGGACCGGGTTCATCGTCTGGGCGCTCATCGTCTTCGGCCCGGTGACGGCGACGCTCATCGCCCCCGGCGTCATGACGTCAACGACGATTCCCGGGCTGGGCTTCCCGCTGCACTACTTCCTTGTCGCCTTCGGCGCGCCGACCGGGGCGCTCGTGCTCGCGGCGGTCTACGCCCGCCAGCGGGACAAGCTCGACCAGAAGTACGGCATCGACCACAGCCGGCCCGGCGCGAATGCCGACGACGAGACCGCCAGTGAGACCGCCGCGGCCGACGGAGGGGTCACAGAATGACGGTTCCGCTGCAAGCCGAGGCGCTCGACATCTCGTTTAAGCTCCTGCCCGCCATCATCGTCTTCCTGATGATGGCTTCGTTCCTCGTCATCGGCTACCTGTTCAAGGTGGCCGACACCGAGGGCATGTGGGTCGCGGGCCGTGGCATCGGGAACATCGAGAACGGCATGGCCATCGGGGCCAACTGGATGTCGGCCGCCTCCTATCTCGGACTGGCCGGGCTGGTCGCGCTCGCGGGCTTCTACGGCCTGGCGTTCATCGTCGGCTGGACGACCGGCTACTTCGTCCTGCTCATCTTCCTGGCGGCACAGATGCGCCGCTTCGGGAAGTACACCGCGCCCGACTTCGTCGGCGACCGGTTCAACTCGCCGACCGCACGGGCGCTTGCGGCCTTTACCACGCTGCTCATCGCGTACGTCTACTCGGTCGGGCAGGCCCGCGGCATGGGACTTGTCGGCCAGTACGTCTTCGGCCTGGACATCATTCCGATGATCGTCGTGATGATGACTATCACCGTCGGCTACCTCGCACTGTCGGGGATGCTGGGCGCGACCAAGAACATGGCCGTCCAGTATGTCATCCTCATCGTCGCGTTCCTGGCGGGCGTCTACGTCGTCGGCTTCACCCAGGGCTACTCGACGGTGCTCCCCCAGATCGAGTACGGCGCGCTGTTCAGCGAACTCGCCCGTCAGTTCTCCGAGCCGTTCATCGGTGGTAACACCTACTACCTGTGGATCGCGACGGCGTTCTCGCTCATCTTCGGCACCTGCGGCCTCCCGCACGTCCTGGTGCGGTTCTACACGGTCGAGTCTGAGCGGACTGCCCGCTGGTCGACCGTCTGGGGGCTCTTCTTCATCATGCTGCTGTACTGGGCCGCACCCGCGATGGCGGCCTTCGGCGTCGACCTGTTCGCGCAGGTCAACGACATCTCGGCAGAGGCCGTCTTCACGGGTGAGCAGGCGATGACCGGCGCGGAGGGTGACGTCATCGTCGTCCTGGCCGCACAGTTCGCCAACCTGCCGTCGTGGTTCGTCGGCCTCGTCGCCGCCGGTGCGATGGCGGCCGCGATTGCGACGACCGCGGGGCTGTTCATCACGGCCTCGTCGGCCGTCGCCCACGACATCTACTCCGAACTCGTCAACCCCGACGCGACCCAGCGCCAGCAGGTCCTCATCGGCCGTGCGACCATCATCGGCATCGGTGCACTGGTCACCGTGACCGCGTTCAACCCGCCGGCGCTCATCGGCGAACTGGTCGCGTACGCGTTCTCGCTGGCCGGGACTGTCCTGTTCCCGATGTTCTTCCTCGGTCTCTGGTGGGAGAACACCAACCGCCAGGGCGCGCTGGCCGGCATGTCGGTCGGCCTGCTCCTCTGGATCGGTTCCATCGTCAACAGCGTGCTGCCCAGCTACATCGGCGCCCTCGGTGCGGCGGCCGGTGAGGGCGGCGCGCTCGTCCCGATCTACGCACAGTACGTCCCGCCAATCGGTGCGGCGCTGATCGGCACGCCGCTCGTGTTCCTGGTGACCATCGTCGTCTCGATGCTGACGCCCGAACCCGACTTGGAGACGAAGCGCCTGGTCCGCCAGTGTCACAGCCCCGAGCCGATGGGCCAGCAACAGACCGCGGAAGACATCGTGAGCGACGCCGGCGGCAGCGGCGGCGCCCCCTCTGACGACTGACAATGTACGACAACATCCTCATCCCCACGGACGGTAGCAACGTCGCGGAAGCCGCGGTCGACCACGCGATCGACCTCGCCCGCAAGTACGACGCCACGCTCCACGCGCTGTACGTCGTCGACATCGACGCGGTCAACCTCGGTCTCGGGACCGAACAGGTCGACCGCATCCGGCAGGGCCACTTCGGCGACATGGAGGAACTGGAAGAGAAAGCCAACGCCGCCACCGGCGTCGTCACCGACGCGGCCGCCGAGCACGGCCTCGAGGTGGTCGAGGAGGTCCGTGTGGGACGGCCCCACTCGGTCATCGCCGACTACGCCGACGCCAACGACATCGACGTCGTCGTCATGGGCAGCCACGGCCGCTCGGGCGTCAAGCGCGCGCTGCTCGGGAGCGTCACCGAGCGCGTCCTGCGGTCGACCCACCGGCCGGTACTGGTCGTCGACGAGCACGGTGAGGACTGAGCCGATGGCCACCCGCCACTGCGGAGGCACCCGATGAGCCGCCTCGAAGCCATCGGCCGGCACATCCAGGAGCACCGCTCCGGGATGGTTGTCGACATGGTCTTTGCCATCGCGTGGGTGACGGTCGTCACCGTCGTCCTCGACGTGCTCATGGGTGCCCCGCAGTGGCTCTACTACCTCACGCTGCTGGGCGGCATCGTCGCCTACTACGGGTTCTTCTGGACGCTCGAGGCCGTCTCGTCCGACGACGAGACCTGACCCACACCGCACCGCTTCGCCGTGGTTAACAAGGCTAGGCGGGTTCCCTACAAGCTCAGCGGCACATGCTCCCGGTATGACTTCCGCTGACACCATCTATCGGAGTGACAGTGGGCGCTACTACAGCACCCTCGAGCTCTGGCGGCGCCTGGAGTCCGGCGAGTGGACGCCCATCAACTGGGACGAGGACTCCGAGAAGGAGTGGGTCGAGACCGCGGACGGACAGATGCTGGAACTGACGCCGGTCGACCACTCGTCGCTCCCGGCCGACCTCAGCCTCGTCGAGACGGACTACGGCGTCGCGGTCGAGGGCGAAGAGGCCCTCTGACCGGTCCCCACTTCTCGTCGGTCCGACCGCCCGGTAGTGACTCGTGTGGTCGCTGCTGCTGGTCTGGGTTCTGGTTTACTCCGCTCACCGCGTCACGTCGAGGGTCTTCGCTACGCTCGGGGCCTCGCTCTTGCTCACGGCTCCCGCCGATCGCCGTTCCGGTTCGAGACCTCTCAATACCTGTTCCGCGGCTCACTTCGTTCACCGCGTCACGTCGAGGGTCTTCGCTACGCTCAGACCCTCGCTACTCCCCACTCATCGCTTCACTCGCCATGTTCCGCCCCTGAGCGTTCAGCGTCACCTCGGTCCGGGTCCTGACCTTGTCGACGGCGCCGACGTCCAGCAGTTTCTGGTATATCTCCTCGACCTCGTCGGGGCCGATGCCCACGAAGTCGGCCATCTCGAACGGCGAGACGCCGGAGTACAGCCCCATCAGCACCTGGCTCTCGAGGTCGGTGAGTTCGTAGTCGTCCTCGTGTCGCTCGACGACCCGCGAGAAGAGCGTCTCGAGCGCGTTCGTGTGGTGGGGCATGCCCGAGAGGTGCGTCTCGACGCTGCGGCCCTCCTCGTCGGTGTGTTCCACCTCGATGACAGCCCGCGTCTCGCCCATGACGACGCTCTCGTCGGTCTCGATGGTCCCGACGTCCTCCACCTCGAAGGTCGTCGACCCCCCGCCGGGGAACTGCAGGCGGGCCACGTCGTCCTCGAGCCGGAACCGGGCCTTGCTCCATTCGGCCTCGTCCTGCACGACGCCGCCGACGACGGCGGGGTCCCGCGCGAGAATGACCTGCCCCTGGACCGTCGCGCGGCAGTATTCGGTCTCGAAGTCGTCGACCGAGCTGGCGTCGACGACCAGGACGTTGTTCCCGATCTCGAGTACCGCCGTGTCGCCCGGCGGTCCGTCTGGCACGACGGCGTCGGGGTCGCTGGGGACGCGTATCTTCGAGTGGGGGATCTGTTGTTTGCCGCCGTTGGTGGCCAGGATGAGGCGCTTGTTGGTGACGACGAACCGGCAGGATTGCCACTGGGGGTCCGCGACCGGGTCCCCGTCCCGGACGACGTACTGGAAGTCGCCGGACGTGTCCACTATCTTCTGTTCGTCGCCACTCATGGCCGCAACTACTGGAGCGTTGTCGCCGAACGATATATAACTTCCATCGTGTTCTCAGAGTGCGACGAGGAGGCCCGACGACGCCGAGGCCGCCGAAGGCGGTACAGACAGCCCAGAACGGTACCGTCCGGACCAGACGGACCAGCGCACCGACGGTCAGGTACCCGACGACGGCGCTGACTCCGAGTGCGACCACGGCCTCGCCCGGTTCGATGGCGGGGACGCCGTCGTCGACCAGCACGAGTGCGTTGGCTGCCAGCGCGGCCGGAATCGACAGCAGGAACGAGAGCCGGAGCGAGGACTCGCCCTCGTGACCCCGCAGGAGCAGGGCGCTGACGGTGGTCCCCGACCGCGAGACGCCCGGGAGGATGGCCAGTCCCTGCAGGACGCCGACGAAGACGGCGTCGAGGCCGTCCGGAATCTCGCGCTCGCCCAGCGACAGGGCCGCGGCGAACCGCTGGAGCAGGCCCGTCAGGACCAGCAGGCCGCCGACGAACGCCAGGAACAGGCCGCCCTCGAGGTCCGAGACAGCGGCGTCCAGCAGGAGATACGCCGGGAGTCCGGTGACACCCGTCGCGACCGTCGCGACCATGATGAACGAGAGGTCGGCCGTCTCCGACGCGAAGGGGCGCCGCGAGAGGTCGCGGACGGAGGCCAGAATCTCACGGACCTCTGTGCGATAGTAGACGATGGCCGAGACGGCCGTCCCGGCGTGGAGAAAGAGCGCCAGTCGTGTCGCGGCCGCCGAGGAGACGCCCGTGAGCGCCGTCGACGCCAGCGCGACGCCACCCTCGCTGGAGACGGGGATCCACTCCAGGACGCCCTGGAGGATTCCCAGTACGACGGCGACCAGCATCGGGTTCATATGCACGGTGCAGTCGGTTCTCGGACATAGGCGGTTCGGTTTCGCGAGCGCTCTCGGTCCGGTCGCCCCCCGCCCTGGCCGGCCGGAGCGGCCAGTATTTATACTGTGATGTTCATTTATTGATATGCAACTGGGAAGTCCTCTCGTGGAGGCCCTGGCGGCCCTGCCGGTCTGGCAGGGTTTCGCCGTCCTCGTGGCGTCCGGCCTCGTCCTCGCCGCGCTGGTCAACGTGCTCGGCGACCGGTACATGCGCCGGGTCACGGACCGCATCGACGGCGAGGTCGACGACATCGTCCTCCGGGCGGTCCACACCGGGCTCTATCTCACCCTCTCGGTCGGCGGGCTCTACGCCGGCACGCAGGTGTACGAGGTGTCCCCGGACGTCGCCGTCCCCCTCGAGGCCGGGACGCTCTCTGTCGTCATCGTCGTCTGGATGCTCCTGTTGATCCGGGCCGGCCGGAAGGTCTCCGGGGCCGTGCCCGACAGCCGGTACGTCGACCGCCAGGTGGTCCCCATCCTCCAGAACGTCTGGAGTGCCCTCGTCTCCGGCGTCGGCGTCTTCCTCCTGCTGGTGCTGTGGGACGTCGACGTCACCCCCCCTGCTGGCGTCGGCCGGCGTCGTCGGCATCATCGTCGGCCTGGCCGCCCGCGACACGCTCGCGAACTTCTTCGGGTCGCTGTCGCTGTATCTCGACGGCACGTACAAGGTCGGCGACTTCGTCGTCTTAGAGACCGGCGAACGGGGCCGCGTCGAGGACATCTCGGTGCGCTCGACTGTCATCCGGACCCGCGACGACATCCTCGTGACCGTCCCAAACGCGACGCTGAACAGCGCCGCCATCGTCAACGAGTCGACGCCGCGGCGCAAGCGGCGCATCCGCGTGCCGGTCGGCGTCGCCTACGGCACCGACATCGACCACGTCCAGGAGATCTTGATGGACGTCGCCGAGAACGAGGAGTTGGTCATCGAACGCCCGAAACCCCGCGTCCGGTTCCGCGAATTCGGCGATTCGTCGCTGAACTTCGAACTGCTGTGCTGGGTGTCGAATCCGGCGCTGACGGCGCGTGCGACCCACAAACTCAACAGCGAGATCTACCACCGGTTCCAGGCCGAGGGCATCGAGATCCCGTTCCCGCAGCGCGACATCTCCGTCTCGATGGCCGACGTGCCCGGCGACTTGTTCGAGCGCGAATCGACCGGGATGCCGACGGACGGCGGCCACGACGAGCAGTGATCTGCGCGACCACTCTACTCCCTGAGTGAAGTTTTTCTGCTGACACGTTCAGTGGTGCGTATGGGCGCACTCGTTCATCTCACCACCGACGTCGAGGCCGACCGACAGCACGCACTGCGCTCGACGACCGTCCTCCAGACAAACGAGGAACTGGGACTCGAGGAGGTTGCCCTGCTCTTGCACAGGGACGCCGTCTGGATGGTCGCGCCGGACGGACCCGATCGGGAGTGGGTCGTCGACCTCGTCGACGCAGGTATCACGGTCACACTCGGCCGGACGTGCCTCGACGCACGCGACATCTCCTACGATGCCGTCCCGGATGGCGTCGACCTCGTCCCGAGCGGCGTCAGCGAAGTCGTCCGGCGACAGCAAGCGGGTGCCGCCTACGTCAAGATACCGTGAGGACGGGTCGAAACGCAGTTACGGACCCGTCTCGTCGTACCGACAATGACCGTACTCGAGGACGCCCGGGCCGCTCTGGAGACCGGGCCGCTCTGTGACGCCTGTCTCGGCCGCCTCTTTGCCGACCGCAGTTTCGGCCTCGCGAACGCCGACCGGGGCCACGCCCTCCGGGTGACGCTGGCGCTCGAAGCCGACGAGCCCTTCGAGCCCGACGCCGACTGCTGGGTCTGCGAGATGGAGACCGACCGCATCGAGTGGTGGGCCGAGCAGGCCGCGACCGCCGCCCGCGGCTACGACTTTTCGACCTACCAGGTGGGAACGCGCGTCCCGCCACTGCTCGAGGAGAACGACGCCCTCCTCCGTGAGGACGTCGGCCTGGACGAGGACGCCGGCGAGCAATTGAAAACCGAGTTCAACCGGGAGGTGGGCAAGCGCATCGGCCAGCGCACCGGTGCCGAGGTGGAGTTCGGTCGCCCGGACGTCCAGTTCACGCTCGACCTGGCGACCGACGGGGTGGACGTCCGGGTCAACTCCGCGTTCGTCTACGGCCGCTACCGGAAACTCGAGCGGGACATCCCCCAGACGAAGTGGCCCTGCAACGACTGTAACGGCACCGGGCTGTGGCAGGGCGAGCCCTGTGAGGGGTGTGGGGCAGCGGCTACCGCTACGACGAGAGCGTCGAACAACTGACCGCGCCCGTCGTCCAGGAGGCGATGGACGGCGAGAGCGCGACCTTCCACGGCGCCGGCCGCGAGGACGTCGACGCGCTGATGCTCGAGTCGGGCCGCCCGTTCGTCATCGAGGTCGACGAACCACGGGTGCGAGACGTGGACACCGACCAGCTCGAGGCCGACGTCAACGAGTTCGCCGACGGCAAGGTCGAGGTCGAGGGCCTGCGTCTGGCCACCTACGAGATGGTCGAGCGCGTGAAGGAACTCGAGGCCTCGAAGACCTACCGGATGGACGTCGCGTTCGACGCGCCCGTCGCGGCCGAGGCCCTGCAGGACGCCCTCGACGAGCTGACCGGCGCGACCATCCACCAGGAGACCCCCCAGCGGGTCGCCCACCGCCGGGCCGACCTCACCCGCACCCGCGAGGTCTACGACGCGACGGGGGAACTGGTCGACGACCGCCACGCCGACATCCGCATCCACGGGGCCGGCGGCCTCTACGTGAAGGAACTGGTCTCGAGCGACGAGGGCCGGACCGAACCGAGCCTCGCCGGGCTGCTGGGCGTCGGTGCCGAGGTGACCGCGCTGGACGTCGTCGACGTCGAGGGCGAAGACGAACCGTTCGAGAAAGCGGCGTTCCTGAAAGAGTAGGACCCCGGACTTCGTGGGGCAGGAACGGTCGTCCTCAGAAATCGGACATTTCTGATGGGCTGTGCAAGAGCGCCGCTCTTGCGAACGCGGGGGTTCACTGAGAGCGCGGCCCCTTTCAACTCCGCCCAGGCCGTCCGGCCTACGGCCGGGGTTTTCTGGCTCTCCGAAGAAATCATCGCTAACGTAAACTCCACCGGTGGGTCGACCCCAATAGTGATGCTGTGTTGGCGAGTAGTTACTGGAGCTATGCTGAACGAGCCCATCGAAGACGCATTGAACGAACAGATCAACGCCGAGATATTCTCCGAGTACCTGTACCTCTCGATGGCCGCTTACTTCGAAGACGAGGGGCTCCCCGGATTCGCGTCGTGGATGCGGGCCCAGGCAGACGAGGAACACGAACACGCGATGCGGATCTACGACTACGTGCTCGAGCGCGACGGACGCGTGACGCTGGACGCCATCGACGCTCCACAGACGACCTGGTCGGACCCGGTGACCGCCTTCGAGGACGCGTACGAACACGAGGTGGAGATCTCGAGGTTGATCGACGACCTGGTCGCGCTCGCTCGCCAGGAGAACGACAACGCGACCGAGAACATGCTCCAGTGGTTCGTCGCCGAGCAGGTGGAGGAGGAGGCGACGGCACAGGACATCCTCGACCAGCTCAGACTGGTCGGTGACGACGGGCCCGGGCTCCTGCTGATCGACCGGGAACTCGCGCAGCGACGCGGCGGTGCAGATGGGGACGAAGGCGCCGAAACCGAGGCTGCACCGGAGTAACGGAGTCTGGAGCGTCTCTGTGGCCACCGACCGCAACGCCTAACCCCCTGCCCTCGAACCGACCGGGCATGCGATTCGGCGTCGACGAGGCCGGCAAGGGCCCGGTCCTGGGGTCGATGTTCGCCGCGGCGGTCCGGGCCGACCCGGCGACACTGCCCGAAGACGTGGGCGACTCGAAGGGAATCGCGCCCGAGCGCCGCGAGACGCTGGACCGAACGATCCGCGAGCGGGCCGACGCCGTCGCCGTCGCCGAGGTCCCGGTCGAGCGCATCGACGACCCCGAGACGGACATGAACACGCTCACCGTCGCGGCCCACGCCGAGGCGCTCGCCGGCGTGGCCACCGACGGCCTCGCGGGGACCGTCGACGCGGGCGACACCGATGCCGGGCGGTTCGGGCGCCGGGTCGCCGACCGGGTCGACGTCACCGTCGAGATTCGCGCCGCGCACGGGGCCGACGAGACGGACCCGCTGGTCGGCGCGGCCTCCATCGTGGCGAAAGTGGCGCGTGACGCCCACGTCGACGGGCTGGCCGAGACGTACGGCGAGGTGGGATCGGGGTACCCGAGCGACCCGGCGACCCGCGAGTTTCTGGCCGAGTACGTCGAACGGGAGGGCGAGTTGCCCGCGTGTGCACGCACGTCGTGGTCGACGTGTGCCGACGTCCTGGCGGCCGCCGAGCAGGCGTCGCTGGGCGAGTTCTGAGCGGAACGCCGCGGCCGCTCACGGGCGGTAGCGACGGAAGAATCCCCCTGGACACGGTTTGGACCTGGACGGCAGATGTTTTCGACAGCCCGTTCGGCCCGTCCAGCAGCGTTGCCAACGTTAGCCGGGCTTCCACCGGCGTTGTCCTCGCGGACTTTAGCTGGGCTTTCACCAGCTTTTGTCGGCGTGCCGGGTTCCCGAACGCCGGTCACCCGACGTCCGGTACTTGGCCTTCACACCGTTCCGGCCGGCCGGAACGGTTGTGGGCTGTGGCGGTTCTGCTTCAGAGCGTTAACCTCGGAATCCTGTTACGGATCGCTTGGTTGTTGCCCCCAACGCATCCCGTCTCCTCCTGTACGGATGGTTTGAGATGCGTCGTCCAGTGTGTCCCCGCGTTCCAGCGGGAATAGATAGTAGGGCGGCAGGGATAATAAATCATTCTATCAATATTTTGCATTGAGTGACACGAGTGGGTCGCACGCCACCGCTGGCCGTGCCAGTTCGTGCCGTGGAAAAACCCGGCCGCTCAGTCCTCGTCGAGCACGAGGTTCCGCAGGATGTCGCCGTAGGCCGGTCGGGTGACCAGCACGCCCAGCAGGACGCCGACGATGGTGATGATGGCGAACCCGGAGAGGTCACCCAGCGGGAGGACCACGAGCGGGCTCATCGCGATGATGGTCGTCGCCGCCGCGGCGCCGATGACCCAGAACGCCTTGCGGAACCGGCTCTCGAAGACGCGGCCGGTCCGGACCTCCCCTTGCTGGAGGATCTCGTCACCGATGATGATGAGGTCGTCCACCCGTCCCGATGACGGCGATGAACCCGGCCAGATGCGAGAGGTTCAGCGGGTACTGGACGAACGAGACGAAGCCGAGCAACAGGAACACCTCCGAGAGTGCGGTGACGACCATCGGGGCTGCCACCTCGATGCGACCGTAACGGACGTAGACGACCATGCTGACCGCGATGACCGCGAGGATGCCCGTGATCAGCGAGTTCTGCTGGAAGCCCTCGGCGAGCGCGGGGTCCAGCGAGAGGCTGTCGTCGTTCTCGAAGTCCAGCGGCGCGGGCAGGCGACCGGACTTCAGGCTGAGTTCGACCTCGCGGGCCTCCTCCATCGACCCCGTCGACATCACGAACGTCGGGTCGTTGACGAACTCGCCGTTGGCAAAGGATGCCCCCAGCCCCTGCGTGACCGGCGCGACGAAGACCGGTTCGCCGTTCAGCGTCGCGACGATACAGCGCTCGTTTCCGTTGAGGCTGCTGGGGTTACTGTGGTTGTAGTTGTTCGGGTTACAGACCGTCTGGCCGTCGAAACCGCTGGCGGCCATCGTGCTCGCGAACTCCTCGGCGGCGCTGGCCTCGACGGTCACCGGGACGCCCGGCCCGGAGTCGCTCTGGCGCGCGGTCCCGATGCCCGCGAACTCGTCCTGATCTAAGACCTGCTCGCGGACGTGGCTCCCGTTCTCGACGGGGTAGACGGCGTAGACGCGGACGACGCCCCGCTCTTCGAGGATGTCGACGAGTTCGCCCCGGTCACGGTCGGGGCGGTGATGCTGATGAACGTCTGTCCGCCCGGCACCGCCACCTCCTGGACCGACCCGCCGCTGAGCGCCGACTCCGTGATGCGGCGGTCGACGCTGTCGACGACCTGGCTACGTGTCTCGTCGGTGACGCCGTCGCGTATCGTCTCCGGCTGGAGCCCCTCGGCTTCCAGTGCGGCGCGGAACTCCGACTCGGTGACGTTCTTCGAGAACACCTCGACGGTCCGGGTCTCGTTCGCGGCGCGGACGTCGATGGGGTCCAGGCCGAGTTCGTCGGCCACGGCCTCGGTCACGGCGGACTCGTTGTCGAAGGCGACGTCGACGCCCTCCGCGGTCATCCCGACGACGGGCGCCCGGATCCGGGTCCCGCCGCTGAGCTGGATCCCGAACTGGAGGTTGGTCAGCTGTCCCTCGGCGGCGGCCCCGTCCTCGGGCGCGGCACCCGGCGGCGTGCCGGGGACGAACAGCGCGACGGAACTCGCGAGCAGGAGGACGACCAGTAGCGCGATGCGCCAGTTGTCCCGCAGCGTGCTCATCGGTTCACCCCCTCGTACTTGTACCAGCGAAGCAGCGTGACGTTGAGCATGTAGGTGTTCATCAGGTCCGCGGAGAGTCCGAGCACGAGCACGAGGCCGATGTCGGCCATCAGGTCGATGCCAAAGAGCGTCGCGGTGACAGCCATCACGGCCATCGCGGCGATGGAGGTCACCGTCATGGTCACACCGGTCCGCATCGCGCGGTAGGTCGACTCGTAGAAGCTGCCCGACCGGCGCAGCACGTGGTTGTTCAGCAGGATGTCCGAGTCGACGCTATACCCGATGAGCATCAGCAAGGCGGCGACGATACCCAGGGAGAGCTTGATGCCAAGCAGGTTCATGACCGCGACGGGGATGACGATGTCCGAGAACGCCGAGATGACGATGGCGATGCTCGGGACGAAGGTCCGGAAGAAGACGAACGCGAGCAGACTCATCCCGACGAAGGCCACGCCCAGTCCCAGCACCGCCAGGCGCTGGTTCTCCGCGCCGAAGATCGGCGAGGTAGAGCCGCTTCCGAGGACGGTCATCCCGTCCCTGGACTCGGCGCTGTCGCGGATGTCGTCGATGTTCGAGGACTCGAACGTGACGATGTAGCGATTCTCGGCCTGCTCGATGCCCTGTACCGACGAGACGGGTTCGTCGAAGGTGGCGCGAATCTCCTCCTGTGACAGCGTCGTCTCGACCGTGATCTCCGACCCGCCGGTGAAGTCGATGCCGAAGGCGACGGGGGCCCCGGTGACTGCCCACCAGCCACCGATGACCGCCAGCGCCAGCACCAGCACCGCCAGCGGTATCGCCACCAGCTGGCGGTTCGTGTACCGGGTGTAATCGACCTCCGGGACCTCGTACTCGACCATGCGCGACGGTGTGGTACGACTCCGAATAAGCCTTCTCAATCCCGGTCGACCGCTCCACCGCCCGTCAGTCCGGCAGGTACCTGACGCTGACGACGCCGGCCGCGGTCCGCACCTCGACCCGGTCGACGCCGAGTCGGGCGGCCCGCGTGACCGTCGCCTCGTCTTCGACGACGTCCGCGGCGGCGTCGTCGGTCTGCTCGTCGGCGACGGTGAGGACGTGAATCTCGCCCTCGCCGGCCCGTTCGCGCGTTGTCAGTTCGCCGACCGACTGCTCGGCCGCCAGCGACCTGACCTGGGCGGTCGGCTCGAGGGCCACCCGCTCGACGGGAATGGTCCGCCGGTCGTGTATCTCGGCCGTGTAGGTCACCTCCATCGGCGGTTCGGGTTCGACGGTGGCCTCGACGACCTCGCCGGCCTCGACCCCGGGGTTCTCCGAGAGGGTCAGCACCTGTGCGTCGGCGACGTCGCGCAGCGTCACCGTCGCCGCTTCGGCGTGGACGACGAGGAAGGTTCCGTCCTTCGTGGTCATGTCACCCGGTAGTCGGCGCGCGCTCTTCCGGGTTTCGAAGCGGACCGGCACGCCTGCTCAGGCGTCCACGTCGCGTCGGAGGAAGCGATGGACGGCGTACATCAGGCCCACGGCCAGCAGCGGCGGCACGAGGCCGGCCAGTTGCGGGAGCGAGTAGAGCATCTCGACGACGGCGCTGTCGGTCGGTTCCTGGAGGCCCGGGGGCACCGACGCGACGAGACCGACGTACAGCGACGCGACGAACACGAGCGCCGAGAGCGCGAGCGCGCGGTCGTACCGGACCGAGGACCCGGTCCGACGGTGCCGGCGCGCGACGAGCAACACGGGCGCGAGCAGCGGCGCCACGACCAACAGGCCGACGAAGACGACGAAGGCCCGCGAGAAGGTGAACGTCCCCCCGGTGACGGCGGCCGACTGACCCAGGAGTACCACCAGTCCGAGGGCGAACACCAGCGCGATGGCGAGCGAGAGGAGGACGGCGACCGCGACGTAGCTCTTGAAGAGCCACGACTCGCTGGCCCGGAACGCATACGGGAACGCCCGGGAGCCCGTCGTAGGGCTCCGGCACGGCGTCGGCTGCCGACTCCGTCGACGTGTCTGTCATCACCCGGGCTAGGGGCCAGGAGGTGGTTAAACGCCGTGTTTCGTCGCGGCAGGGACGACATGGCCGCCACTCCGTGTGCCAACAGTATTTGTGGGCGGGGCGAGAGTCCCCGCGTATGCACCTCGACATCGGTCCCGCACTGGCGGCGACGGACCCCGGCATCGACGAAGCGGCCCTGGAGACACTCGACGACAGGGTCGCGTCCGCCCACGAGCGCATCGCGGCGGGCATGGCCGACGACGAGTTCGGCTACGCCTCGCTGAACCTCCCCGAGACGACCGACGCCGAGGCGATCCGGGCGGCCGTCGACCCCGTCTCGGAGATGGAGTACGTCCTCACCGTCGGCATCGGCGGGTCCGCGCTGGGCGCGAAGGCGATCACGGCGGCGCTGGCCGAGGACCCGGGGCGCCACGTCGTCCTCGACAACGTCGACCCCGAACACGTCGAGCGGACGCTCGCGGACCTCCCGCTTTCCGAGACGGCCATCAACGTCGTCTCGCGTTCGGGGACCACCGCCGAGACGCTGGCGAACTTTCTGGTCGTCCGCGAGGCCTACGAGCGGGCCGACGTCGACTGGACCGAGCGCATCGTCGTGACCACGGGGGAGGCGGGCCCCCTGCGTGAACTCGCGGACGACCACGACCTGCCGACGCTACCGGTCCCCGAGGGGGTCCCCGGCCGGTTCTCGGCGCTGTCGTCGGTGGGCCTGGTCGCGCCGGCCATCCTCGGGCTCGATATCGAGGCCGTCCTCGCGGGCGGGGCGAGCGCGGCCGACGACCTCGGCCCGTCGCTGTTTGACTCGCCGGCCTACGCCTACGGCGCCGTCTGTTACGCCCTCGAGGAGGCGGGCGCGTCGGTCAACGCGATGATGCCCTACGCCGAGCGCCTGGAGGTCTTCGCCGAGTGGTTTGCCCAGCTATGGGCCGAGAGCCTCGGGAAGGCAGGTCGCGGCCAGACACCCGCGCGGGCCCTCGGCGCGACCGACCAACACTCCCAGCTGCAACTGTATCGGGCCGGACCGGGCGACAAGGTGGTCACGTTCGTCCGCCCCGGCGAGCGCGCCGACGTCCCGATCCCCGATCCGGGCCACGACTCGCTCGCCTATCTCTCCGGGACCGACCTGGGCGACCTCATCGACGCCGAGTACGAGGCGACGGTGGCGAGCCTCCCGGCGGCCGACCGGCCGGCGCTGGACCTCCAGGTCGACCGGCTCGACGCGCAGGCGGTCGGCGAACTGCTCTATGCGATGGAGGCCGCCTGCGTCCTCGTGGGCGAACTCGCCGACGTCGAGACGTTCACGCAGCCCGCCGTCGAGTGGGGCAAGAACGCGACCCGCGGGCTGATACGGGGCGTCGAGACCGACGAGACCCGCATCGTCGCCGAGCGGACCACCTACCGCATCGACTGACGCGACGGTCCCGGCGGGGCCGACCGGTGGGGTCTTGAACGTCGGCGTCCAAACTGGTGACACACATCGCATGGCCCTCTCTCGCCCGTACGTCGAGGTCGCTGACAGGCAACTGCTGGTCGTCAACGTCGTCCGTGCCCTGGCCGTCGTCGCCGGCGCGTTCCTGCTGGGGTCGATCTTCCAGAGCCTCTTCGTCGCGATGCTCGGCTCCCCGTCCCAGGAAGCACTGCGTCAGTCGCCGCCGTTCTACTTCGTCGCGAACGCCACCTTCTTCGTCGGGTTCTTCGCGACGGTGCTCTGGGTCCTCAAGCTGCGTCACGACGAGCCCCTGATTCACGTCCGGACGCCGCGGTGGGCCGACGCGGGGTGGGTTCTCGGCGGCGTCGCGGCTCTGTTCGTCGCCGCCGTCGCCGTCGGCGCCGCGCTGGACGCCATCATCTCGGTGCTGGAGTCGGTCTTTGGCGTCTCGACGACCGTGGCGACGAACCAGATCATCGACATCGGCCAGGCCAACCCGGAGCTGTTCCTGTATCTCATTCCGCTCCAGCTGCTGTTTGTCGGTCCGGCCGAGGAACTCCTCTTTCGCGGCGTCGTCCAGGGACTCTTGCGCCGTTCGTTCGGCGTCGTCCCCGGCATCGTCTTCGCGAGCCTCCTCTTTGGCCTGGGCCACGTCTTCGCGCTCTCGGCGGGCGACGCGTGGACGATGGTCTTTCTCACCGCCTCGCTCGGGCTGATTCTCGGTGTGCTCTACGAGTACACCGAGTCTATCTTGGTGCCCGTGCTGACCCACGCCCTCTGGAACGCGACCCTGTTCCTGTCGCAGTACCTCTCGGCCGTCGGCGTCGACCTCCCGGTCTGACACTATCGCCGCATGACGGCTGTCTGACGGGTGTTTAAGCCAGTCGTTTGAATAGGTCGTGGTATGCCCACCCGGTTCACGGTCGTGTGTGACGACGACCAGGCCCGGGCCGTCGAGATGCTGGCGCGCCGGTACGGTATCACCGAGGACGAGGTGCTCCAGCAGCTGATCGATCTGGGGCTGGAATCGCTCGAGGAACGGCCGGTCTAGGCCGGATTCTTCCGCGAGAGCGAGCTGCCACAGACGGGACAGCGGTCGTGGTTCTCGTCGAACTCGCGGCCACACCCCGCACACTGGAAGTGCCAGTCGCGCTGTTCGGTGATGCCCTCGCGGGCGATGACCTCGACGCGCACCTCGAGTTTCTCGGCGACGTTCTGCATGGCGTAGTCGTCAGTGACCAGCCGCCCGTCGAGTTCGAAGGCGGCGGCCACCAGGCGAACGTCAGTCTCCGAGAGTTCGGCGAGGTCGCCCGTCTCGCGGGCCGCGCGTTCGATACGTTCGACGGTGTTCCCCTCGGGGATGTGAAGGTGCATCCCGGTGCCCTCCAGCGCGTCGAAGCGGAAGGCCGCCTCGTCCTCCAGTTCCTCGCGGACGAGCGGTATCGACGCGGCTTGCTCGCCGGTGTGATACTCGTTGATGAAGGCCGACGAATCCAGAACGTACATCTACCGGTCGATTATCATGTGGTCCTTGACCGCGCGGACCCGTTCGACGGGGACGATGAGCCGTCCCTGGTCGCTGTACTCGAAGTCGGTGTTGCGGAGCGTCTCGGCCGGTTCGATGACGAGGTTCTTCAGCGCCCCCGAGGAGAGGTCCATCGTGATGTTATAGAGGCTGCCCAGTTCGGCACCGTCTGCGCCCATCACGTCCTTCCCCGAGAGGTTCTCTGCGAGTATCTCTGCCATACTCTCCTTTCCGAGTCCGGTACCATAAACGCCACGGGGTGTCAGACGGGCGTCGGCCCCAGCGTTAAGCGTCGCCGGGCCCGAGACTGTGTATGAGTCGACCACGACGCCACTTGCTTGCGTCACTCGCTGTGGGACTGACCGGCGCGTTCGCCGGGTGCGGTGGCGACGGCGGTGACGAGACCCCCACCGAGGACCCGACGCCCACCGAGACGGCGACGGCGACTGCTACCGCGACGCCCACGGCGACACAGACGGCCACGCCCACCGCCACGGTAACGGAGACGCCGACACCGACAGCCACCGACGCTGTCGACGCCGCCCAGCGCGTGGCTGTCGGTCCCGGCGACTTCGTCTTCGACCCGGAGACGTTCTCGGTCCCCGCCGGAAGCACCGTCCTGTGGGTGTGGGAGAGCAGCAACCACAACGTCAAGCCGTCGTCGACACCGGACGGGAGCGACTGGACCGGCACCCCGGGGACAGTCAGATCTTCGACACCGGCCACACCTACGCGTACACCTTCGAGGTCCCCGGCGAGTACGCGTACTTCTGCCGGCCCCACCGGAGCCTGGGGATGACCGGGTCGTTCACCGTCACGGAGTGACGGCGTCGGCGGGGCAGACTCGCCGCCGTGTTCGACCCCGTCCCCGAACCGGGCACCCAGTGACACCGCGACCGCCGCCGGGAAGGCACAATCGCCACGTGGTGGCGCCACACACACGGTCTCGGGCGATGACGATGAACTTAACTGGCACCGGAAACTCCCTCAAGACAACTTCTGGAGCCATCTATGTCTGACACGGACGCCACACCAGAGACCGACGCCGCATCCCTCCGAACGCCGATCGTCGCCGTCCTGGGCCACGTCGATCACGGCAAGACGAGCCTGCTGGACCGCATCCGCGGATCGGCCGTCACCGCCGGCGAATCCGGGGCCATCACCCAGCACATCGGGGCGACGGCGGTCCCCCTGGAGGTCATCTCCGAGATCGCGGGCGAACTCGTCGACCCGACGGACTTCGACCTCCCGGGCCTGCTGTTCATCGACACGCCGGGCCACCACTCCTTTTCGACGCTGCGCTCGCGCGGCGGGGCGCTGGCCGACATCGCCATCCTCGTCGTCGACGTCAACGACGGGTTCCAGCCCCAGACGCTGGAGGCCATCGACATCCTCAAGCGCACCCAGACGCCCTTCGTCGTCGCCGCGAACAAGGTCGACACGATTCCTGGCTGGAACCCCAACGAGGGCGCACCGATCCAGCAGACGATGGAGAAACAGTCCGAGCGCGTCCAGTCGGACTTAAACGAGAAACTCTACGAGATCATCGGACAGCTGTCCGACAACGGCTTCTCCGCGGACATGTACTGGCGAGTCCAGAACTTCCAGAACAACATCGGCGTCGTCCCGGTCTCCGCGGAGACCGGCGAGGGCATCCCGGACCTGCTGACCGTCCAGATGGGCCTGTCCCAGCGCTACATGAAAGAAGAGATGGAGATCGACGTCGACGGGCCCGCCGTCGGGACCGTCCTCGAGGTCAAGGACACGCAGGGCTTTGGCGCGACGCTCGACGCCATCATCTACGACGGCACCATCCACAAAGACGACACCATCGTCGTCGGCGGGCTTCAGGGCCCCATCGTCACGGACGTCCGCGCGCTGCTTCGCCCGCGGCCCTTAGAGGAGATTCGCACCGAAAAGCAGTTCGAGCAGGTCGACGAGGTGGCGGCCGCCGACGGCGTGAAGATCGCCGCGCCTGACCTCGACGACGCCATCGCCGGCGCGCCAATCCGCGTCGTCCGCGACCGTGACCGCACCCAGGTCATCGCCGAGGTCGAGGAGGAACTGGCCGAGATCGAGGTGACCACCCAGGAGGAGGGCGTCGTCGTCAAGGCCGACACGCTCGGGTCGCTGGAGGCCATCTCCAGTACGCTCGCCGAGGAGGAGATTCCCATCATGCGCGCCGAGGTCGGCGCCGTCGCCCCGCGGGACGTCCGCGTCGCCGAGACGGCCAACGAACCGACCCACCGGGCCATCCTGGCGTTCTCCGTCGACGTGCTCGACGACGCTCGCCGACTGGCCGACCAGGAGGGCGTCGAACTGTTCGAGAACGACGTCATCTACCAGCTCGTCGACGAGTACGACGAGCACGTCACGGCCATCGAGGAGGCTCAGCAGGAACAGATTCTAGAGAACATCACCCGCCCGGCGAAGTTCCGGATTCTGCAGGACCACACCTTCCGGCAGTCCGACCCCGCCGTCGTCGGCGTCGAGATCCTCTCGGGGGCGTTGCGCCGGAACGTCAACGTCGTGAAGTGGGATGGCAACGAGGAGAAGCGCGTCGGCCACTTAAAGACCATCCAGGACGAGGGCGAGGACGTCGACGAGGCCCGGACCGGCGAGCGCATGGCCGTCTCCATCGACGGCCCGACGGTCGGCCGCCAGATCGAGGAGGGCGACGACCTCTGGGTGGAGATCCCCGAGAAACACGCGAAGATCTTAGAGCAGGAGCTCACCGAGGACATCAGCGTCGACGAGCGCGAGGCACTGTCGATGTACTTAGAGAAACAGCGCAAGCGGGATCCGTTCTGGGGGAAGTGAATCAGACTTTACTTAACCCATACGTAAGACCTTAGTTCCGGGCGCATAGACACATCCTCATGGAAGAGGGTTACACCAATTTCACATTGCGGATGAAAGAGGAAGATCGGGACGAGTGGAAGGACGCCGTGGAATACTCCGACCAATTCAGTAGCCTAAGCCAATTAGTCCGCTACTCTGTTGAACAAGAGATTAGGCGCATAGAAGACCGCCAAGAAGGAGACCTAACTAAAGAAGAAAAAGAAATCCTGAGTAAAATAGAACACGAAGAAAACAGAACTAGAGACATACTAAGAGACATTCAAGAAAAACTAAACGAATTACAAGAAACAAATCTATCCATTAGTGAGGCCAAAGTGTTAGAAAAAGAACAAACCGCTACAATTCTAGAAGGAATTGAAGATGAGTGAAAACGAAAGTAAAGAAGAAAAAACTAGAGGGAGTAATAAAGAACGAGAAAAAGAAATACAAGACTTAACCCTCGAATCTTACTATAAAGACCTAAAGAGCGACCGACCCGACAAAGACACAGCAGGAATCTACAGAGAGACTTTCATATACTTAGAAGAATGGATTCAAGATAAAAATAGCATAGACTCATGGAGAGATTTACAGCCAGAACATCTGTCCCTGTTTCGGTCGCATCTGAAAGACGACGAAGGACTTTCAGGACTCACTCGAAAACAGCACTTCCAGCGCCTAAGGTCGTTCTTTCGAGACCAAGATGACACCGAGGAACTGGTTGAGAAGATCAATGGGTGGAAGTTCGAACGGCAGACCTTGGAGGCTAAAGAGACTAACAACGAGGTTAATTTCCTAACCATACCGGAATACCAGAAAATAGTTGATGCCTGCCAATCCACAAGAGAAGAGCTAATAATCCGTGGTCTCTGGGAGTTAGGAATTAGGCGAGCAGAATTTGCGGAGCTGAAGATAGACCATCTCAACCGAGATATACAGACCGTAGACGTAGACAATAAAGAACTGGAAGACCCGAGAGATACCATATTCAGAGGAATTGAAACCTGTACTATCTGAATGGCTCGACTACGGAGGACGTGACCAATACAGTAAATCCGCCGACTCCGACTATTTGATCGTAACCCAACACTCCGAACAGGTGAGACCCAATTATATTAACAAAATCGTTCGGCGGGTAGCAGACAGGACAGACGTGACTAAGGAGATCACAGACGACGCTAAAGGTAATACAAGATGGTTCCCCACAGCTCGACATTTCCGCAACTCCTACGCTACCCACAGAGCAAATTCTGGTATGGTCCTAAGCAAATTATCCACTCTAATGGGGCACATGTCGGAAGAAACCACGGCTCGCTACTGTGCCGATCTCACTGAGGAGCTAATAGACGCCAACGACAACCACAGACCCAAATCTAAAAATATGGCTGAAGAACTGGCAAGAGAGCTTTAATCCTCCAAGTGGTCGGCGTCCTCGATCTCCGTGAATTCTAAGCCCTCCCCTTCAATGCGGAGAAGCTCCCCATCCTCTTCGTGTACCACAATAGCCGTCCTCTGGTCGTCATCAATGAAACAGTCCATCTCATCTGTAACCTCTCTTGAATCCATATTAGAATAGAATAGACTCGAATGTAAAATAGTTTCTAGTATTAATAACTTGCGATAAACTTTTAATATAGTAGATATAACAATAATATAGTAAGATAACAATGAGCCTCCAACAGATAACAAGAGAAGAGAAGGAAAACGAACAAGAAGACACACTAGCCAGAGTATGCGACACCCATTCTCTCCTCTACGATCCCGACGAGAACTGTCCCAAATGTATAGAAAACGAGCTTCTCAACTCCTAAGCTCCTTGTTCTATAAATAGATGTGGCGAGACACAACAGAAATAATGTTGTGTGTGTTGGCAGGATACACCCCTAAATTATAGAGAGAAAGTAAAGAGACGAACTATTCTAATACCTTAACTAGAAGTAGAACATGAGCCGTTGTTGGGGACGACTATAAACTATTGTTGAAGTGAACGAATGAACGTAGTGAATGAGAGAACGAAACAATACACTACTTAGAAAGACACTATATTATTAGTATATTAGAGAGTAGAAGACTTGTAAAGGTAGAAAAACAGTATTTACACCCCATTTACAAAAAGTATAGAAAGGTTTATAGGGGTGTAAATACTTTTAGCAAAGGCAAGAGTTGTTCTTTAGCTAAGGGTATATTTTGCTCTGCGCATTTACTTAATGCGCTTGAGCAAAAAAACGACCTACTCTCTACTCCGTCGCCGTCCCTCGATTCTCTTAGACTGTTGAGAGTGCCGTGAGAACTTATTAAGTATATGAGCTAATACATTCCACCAATGTCTGGAGAAGAGTACGACATAAAGTGGAGACGAGATAGCAATAAACCCCGACCAGAAGACGAGTTAGATGTTGAAAGCCGAAGAGAAGCATTACAGGAAATCCTCGAAGACCTTGATGTTGAAGAAGAAGTTGAGCCTGAAGCCTGTTGGACGGAAATTAGGAGGAGATCTGCCCTACTTTACCATCGCCAATTTAGCCCTCGCTACAACCCAAACGGCAATAATGCTCAAAAACTACATAGAGAACCAAGGAGACAAAGCCGTTCTATCTGACGAAATAAAAGAGAAGATCGACGAATACCACGAAGACCAATAAAGACTACCCGACTCATAGAACAGTCTTAGAGACTTAGGTTTATCAGAGTAGCTGGTATACAACACGCATATAATGGCATACTGTTCCAATTGTGGGGCTGAACACGACCCAAGCGACTCATTCTGCCCGTCGTGTGGTGACGATCTCGACGGGCCAACCGAACCCGAGAGACAAACGGAGAGCGAATCACCGACAGCAAAGGAAACTGGAACGTGTGTGAAATGCGACTCAGAAATATCGGTAGAGGCAGATAAGTGCCCAAATTGTGGTTATGAACCAGCAGCTCACGGAATCCTCGGTTCAATAGGAGTTGGTCTTTCGGCGGGTGCGTCTATCCTCTTGGGCGGTCTCATCCTGATTATTTGGGTCGTAGCAATTGGTACAGACTTTGGCATTCAGGGCGCACTCACACTCACCGCCTTCTTTGGGTTTATCCTACTATTCCCACTCGGGATTCTCTATGCGACCATACAGAAAGAGATGAAAACACCGACCGGGCAGAAGAAGGACTGGCGAGAAGAAATTCTCGGAGACGACTAACGGTTAGAAGTCAACGTGGCGAACGATGGAGAACCTAAATCGCTCGTGAGGAACCCAATGTTCCATTCGTTCAGGAGTCCCGCCCTCACCCTCATACTTCTCTGCCTTCTCCAGTAGAATTTCCGCTAGCTCCTTCATGGGAACAGCACCGCCTCGGTCTTCGATCTCCTCGATTGCCTCCTCGGTTACGGGGTGCGTTCGGTCGTCATCAGGTCCCGAAATCTTGTAGACTTCGCCCCCAGTTTCCTGATCGAGATACGTATTCACCCGATCCAACATTTCGATAGAAGCCATCTCAGTCCATACTATCGTTTCCAGCAGCTCGTCGTCTATGTCCAATTCATCCTCTAACGGAGAACGAACAGACCTCTGGCTGTATCCTTCCGTACTCTCCAGCTCTTCCTTCAGTTTCTGGGCGATGGTGCGTGCCTGTTCTTCCGTTACGTCGTAGTGTTCGTAGACGATCCCAGTTCGTTTCTCGACGTTCACTCGGTCTTTAACAGCCCACTCTGGAACGTCAAACACGCCACCCGTTTCTACAGACTCGTTTTCTTCGTCGCTCCCCGAGCTGTCACCACTACTGAGAGCGTCCGAAACCTTATCGAAGAGTCCCATAACCGAGAGTGTGAGTCCAAGTACACATTAACTTGCGGGGCTCAGTCCAACTCCCCACTCACACACAAAGACCCCATCCCTGTACCCTTAACACACACAACCGAATTATTGTAGCGAGATGCTACATCTATTTTTGAAACGCCTGAAAAACGGCAATAGAGAGAATATAGAGGTTTAGAGCTATAGCCATAGAAAACATACCCTCCCTATACCAGTAACACACACAACTAAGATAATGTAGCAAAACACAACAAAACTTATAGGAGAGAAAGAATAAAGTAAGTAGTACAAATGAGCGA
Source organism: Haloarcula regularis (assembly GCF_029338315.1). Taxonomy (GTDB): domain Archaea; phylum Halobacteriota; class Halobacteria; order Halobacteriales; family Haloarculaceae; genus Haloarcula; species Haloarcula regularis. Next base: position 1,546,497 of record NZ_CP119794.1, on the reverse strand, counting down.
AAAAGTACAATTGAATATCAAAGTGGAAAAAGAAACGAAAGAAATAATCGAACAAGAGAGCGAGCGCATAGGTGGTTCTAAGCGGTTTATGGGAACATACGTGGATAGAGTCATACAAAATGAAGGAGACGATTCTAAGGCTATTCTGGAGCGCCTAGATAGGATAGAGGATGAGTTAGTAGATACCGAAACAATAGAGAAGAGTAGACCACAAGAAACCCAAACAGATGAGAGCCAAACAGAACTGGAGCAGAAGGTAGAGCAAGGAGAGCCAATCGACCCAAGCGAACATGACCTTACGCAGATGAAAGGGTCCGGTCAAGCAATGGAAGCTGCTGAGTTAGTCGTTAGGCACGAGAAGGGAATGACGGAAGAAGAGATCGAGGAGCTGTTCTCTTCTATGTTCGATTACTCGGTTAACGCTGCGAGACAGAAAGAAAGGCTCTGATGGGTCGTCTAAACAAGATCGACATAGTAGACGACCAAACCCTACGAAGTCGTCTCGTAGATACAGAGATGGGCGACTGGGGCTGGCATAAGATGTCGGAGACAGGTAACGAGACTATCAGCCCACACAGGAACGTAAGCAATCCGAAGGAGTGGTATATGGACACTCACGGGAGAAACCTGAACCAGTTCCTAACCGACAAGGTAGCAACGGACCTAAGCGAAGAATACGTTACAGACGAAAGACAGAAAGAAGCTCTCCAAATCCTAAAGTCACGGCTCGAACACATCAGAGAAGATCTGGATGACGAGCTAGTTCGGGACCGAGTGGAGTTTCTTATGGTGGAAGTTCAGAACCAGATTAACAACCTCGAAGACTAACTATTCTCCTCCCTTTCTGCCGTAAATCAACAGCAGGCGACAGCCCTTTAGTGTCATATATTCAATAATTATGTATGAGCGTTACAGTATACGACGAAGAAAATGACGAAGAAGTTCAGATGGGTAGAGTTCCGATTGAAGACAACTGTGAGGAGTTCCTTCGGACCTTGTACGACGCCGAGGAGTACCTATCGACGCAGACAATAAAAAGTCTCACAGGACTAACACGGCAGAATATACACTACCGATATAACAAGTTCGGACGCAAAACATACACCGAAATAATAGACGTTAGAGAAGTTGAAGACGACTATCTCCCTCGTCACAAAGACCAGATGTTAGAGGCTGCTCTAACAGACAAAGGAGAGAAGCTAATTGACCAAGGGCTTCTCGGAGATCCAAACGCAGAGATGGAGCAGGAGACCGTCGAGATCACCAAGGAAAGGTATGAGGACATGGAAGAAGAAATAGACAGTCTCCACAACCAAGTCAACGCTCTCCGGGATCAGCTCAACGAGTTAGAAAGATCTTCCAGAAAGAACCGAACAGAGATCGAGCAGATCAAGAGTGGAAGCAGAGAATGGGCATCTTCGCATTGGCAACGAAGAAGGCTCTTCAGAAGACAGATGTGGGCTTCAGAGAGTGCTTAGAAGAGGCTCGTGATGAGAAGCAATAGTTTTCCCCACCTTTTCCCTTCGACCCCCTTCAAACCCGTCTAACAGGCGTCTAATCTAATACCCTTCAGAGACCCGTCTAGGTGGGGTAAATGGGCTCGCCCGACATTATATGTTCATATAAGAACTAAAAAGACGCTACAGCACAACCCAAATTCAAATCTTCTTAGAATAACTCAAATTCAACCTCTAAGAGAAACCGAACCCCAACTAATGAGAGATCACCTAACCCCATCCTCCAGTAACACACACAACTCTCTCTTTACTGTGAGTCACTACACGAGAAGGAAAGTCCAACTGTACTAAGAATACCTAACCCTATATCCGAATAACACACACAACTAAAATAATGTAGCAAAACACAACAAAACTTAAAGGGTGGGTGAATAAATATACATATACAATGCGAGAAAATACTGATCCTAGAATGGACAAAGACGCAGAACAGTACGACAAATACAGACAAGAAAAAACACAAGAAGCTAAGAACGAGATTCAGGAACACGAAGACCAGATTCTTAAACTGGTTAAAATCAATGCTGGCAGTCAAGAAGTGGTTTACCTGTTACCTGACGAAATCGACCCACGAGACCTAAGCGGGATGAAAGGAGGATCTGACAAGTGGGCATGGATTGAGACACAAGAAGCCTACAAAAATATAGCATAACAATGAACGACACACAACACAAACCTAAGACAGAAGCACGAGTTGAAGAGTTACAGAATAAACTAAATGCGTTCGAGTACTTGAAGATTTCAGAGGTACAAGACGATATAAGTCTAGATATACAAACAAACGAACTTGGAATTAAAATAAGTCGAACGGAACAAGTTGATATTGACACTCTCGCCTATGTGATAGATCCAAAGGCGACAGTGGAGTTTTACAGTACTCCTGAAGAAGTTGTTAACTCGGAACGATAAACTCCTTATCTTTTTCTTTCAATTGCTTTTAATCGGGTTAGAATCGTCTCTATAAGAAAAATATAACTGTAGGGCAATTCTATAGAGGATTAGAGGTAAACCAGAATGCCCTTTGAGAAAGTTAGCGGTCGAGCAAGCGGAGATGCGACAATTAGCCTCAGAAAATCAGGAGGAATCGGAATCAGTACCGCAGCAATGGAGCAATGGTTCGAAGACGCTGAAGGGGCAGAGATCTACTTCGATGAAGAAGAGCGACGGTTGGGGCTCAAGCCTGTCGAGGAGTCCACTGACGACTCTTATTCCCTCTCCCGGTCGAACTCGGGCGGGTCTATCGTTCCCATGTCGATCCTCAAGAGGTACGATCTCGTGCCTGAAATCACGCAGAAGTACGAGCCCGAGATCGAGAAGATCAATGGAGACACCGAGCTGATCACCATTTCAGTAGAAGATCCCGTGGGCACGTATGGGTCGCCCGCAGAAACGAAGACGAAGAAGAATAGAACTTAACTGTTCTATACTATTCTAGAGTCATATTTGGGCTAGAGATACATCTAACCTCAATATTTATATAAACTTAGTAGGCCATCCTATAACGATTCTAGAACAATGTAGAAGGATTTAAATACTACTTGTGATTATTTATAGAATCGCAACAATGGTTTCAGAATATGTAATGGGGTTACATCACAATCAATCTCTTGACGAGATGGATTCGTGGGACGCCCTCGCCTTTGGTATCGGTAGTATAGGATTTATGATTCAGCTTGGGATTATCGGGACGATCTCTGTGTTAGGATTTGACCTCACAGCGTCAGTCTTCTCCGACCCATTCACAGTTACAATCGGGTTTATAATGGTAGAGGCTTCGGCACTCGCCATTTTCCTTACTAACAGGTTTACAGCCTCCACATTCGGACAGATGAGCCTATTAGAGCAAGGGTCGCTATTGACAGCACTTGGGACGCCTATATTAGTAGCAGTTTCCCCTGCCGTTATGGGATTCGTCCAGACGAACGTGTGGACTATGCTAATCTTCGGTGGAGTCGGCGTCACTGGACTCTTCCTAAGCGCAGTCGAGCCACGAACGGCGAAGTAAACCCTCTAACACGGTGATTTTCAATTTATGTTCACTCCACTATTCGCAGGCATTCCGGGCGGTCCAGAGTTGTTAGTTATAGCAGGAATTGCGGTCTTGCTATTCGGAGCTAACAAGATCCCCAAGCTAGCCAGATCCTCAGGTCAGGCAATTGGGGAGTTTAAAAAGGGTCGTCAGGAACTCGAAGAAGAAATAGAAGAAACTACAGAGATTAATGAAGAAAAACTTAACAAAGAGGAACAGACACAAAAAGAAATAACTACAAATTAAACTATGACAGAAACAGAACTAGAAAACAGAAACGAAACAGTAGAACAGGCAAGAAAAGAAGAACAGAAGGGCTATATGCTCAATCGTAGGCGGATGCTCCAAGCAACCGCAGGAGCAGGAGCGGCAGCCGTAGGATTCGGAGCAGGAGGAGACGCAGTACCTCAGCAGCTACAGGCAGTAGACGACGCAGAAGCTTTCGCTCCCCTCGTCGTGGGCGCAGGCGTCGTCTTGGGTACTCTCTCAGCCTCCGCCATGACGGACATAGCAGGCGAGACCACAGCTATCGTCCACGACTTCCTAACGGACGCAGACACGCAGATCAAAGACAAAGATAGCCCTGTGAGAGAAGCGGCACACAGTACCGCTATACAGGCTCAGGGCACTTCTACGCAGTTCTTGGACAATTACGAGAACAACCTTCGGTTTATTGAAGGCAACGTCGAGCAGGTAGCCGACCGAGACCTTATCACAGACTTCGACACGATCACGTCGGAAAGTGGAGCGGTTAGTATTGCTGAATCCGCCGCCTCCTCGTACCTGAACAAATCCGTCGATCAGGTCTTAGAGACGTACAACTTCCAAGCCTTGAGCGCCAAGCAGATTATGGAACAGCTTGATACAGCAGGCTTCTCTGGCGATTATGGAGCTGTTGAGGTTATCCATGCGTCACAGTCCTCGGATCTAAGCAACGTGAGCGGTCAGGCTCACATAATCTTAGAGGATAATATAACATTCGACACTGGTGGCGGGACTGCGGCAATGAATCAGTTCGACAACTTATACATCAAGGGTAATGGATACAGCATCAACTCAGACGCCACCTATACTATCGATCAAAACAGCGGTTGTTCAGTCGTATATAAAGATGTGACAGTGGACAAGATCCGTCAGGAGGACACTGCTAACTACTACAATACTACTGTTGACAGCTTCACAGACAGCTCGGGAGTCGATTTCTACCAAGAGAATTCAGACCTTGCGAGCAATAGTATGAACGAAGTTAGTAATCCTATTGATATTCCAGTTACGGGTTCTTCCTCGATAACTCTCGACCCAGCCGACATTTCCAGCACTGTAACGACTACAGGCGTCACGAACAGCTCGGAAGAAACTGTAGATCTTCCAGCCGTAGAAGAAACGCTCGCTTCCAGCTATTACTCCGAGGACAACCCCGCCACGCTAGCAGTTCCATACGATACCAGCGCAGGGGCATTTGTTGACCATACCACTAAGTCGTTAGTGGTTAGAACTTCGACTTCAGGCACGGCAGACTATGCGAAAGTGCTTCCAATGGTGGAGTTCTGGGATGTAATCAATACCCGAGACTCTCTCTCCTCGAATGCGTTCGATTCAGTAGCGCAGTACGCTACAGATATGTACAACGACTACATCAGCCAGAACGACACTGTAGGCGACCTAAGCGGTGACGAGCGGGCAGAATTCAGCGATCTGGTGAAAGACATTAACACCGACGACCCACGTTCGGTTATTCAGAGCTATGTCGGCCTATATGATGGACTAATGCGTCCGTATGAAACCTCTGTAAAACTTGAAGGAGTTAGTACCGGAGACACATACTCGGGCGTACTATTCAGCACGGACCTAATGTCGCTCACAGGCGGCACAATCTCCGCTGGTGATATATTAGATGTGGACGGCGGGAGCAACTCAGAAACGTTCACGAGCGTAGCTCAAGGCGATACTGTCACCGTCTCGAATGTACCGATCCAGTCCATTACCAGCGCCACCGACAGCGGCGGAACTGATGTTTCCGCTGATGTTTCTGTTGTGGACGGCGAAGCTGGAGAGGTTGAATATTTCGGGTCGTCTACTATCGACCTAACTCTGGAATACAACTACGGAGTCCAGAGAGCCTTCGTTGTAGACACAGACTCTCTCGAAGGTAAAATGGCGAAAGACCTCACTGGCGAGGACTTCGTAGTTAACGAAGTTCTCGACGGCGGAGAGAGTGTAGGAAGCCTCGACGTGAGAGACTACGACTTCAAGGATACCGACCTTACAGAGTCCGCTAACGCCCTCGAAGACCTCGAAGTAACGATTAGCCGCACAGACGGCAGCGGAGGAGGCGGTGGTGGAGTCATTGACGAGAACAACGCCATCTATGTGATCCTCACTGTTGTCGGTCTCGGTGGGGTCGTCGCATGGCTAAACCGACAGGGCGGTGAAGGAGGCTCTGGAGGCTCCAGATCGGGCGGGTGGTAAAATGCCCCGAGACGCCCTAATTACAGGGCGCTCGCTCTTCATCAGTTTCATCTTTACCGTAGGCTATGCGCTCTTCAGCGACATAGTGAGCGACCTAACACCGCTCGGTCTTCCATTAATCCAGCGTATTGTATTGTTCTTTGGAATAATCCTCACTCTAAACGCCTTCTTCAGGTACTACCAAGACGTGGCACAGTGATAATATGATTTGGATATTATACCAACTCGCAAAGATTCTATTTAAGCCCAAGATTCTGATAGTGACAGGGCTATTCTTCGGTGTTCTACACCTTACCGGGATATATCCGTTCCCTGTATTTGTAGCAGATACAGTCCTGCTTATCGGAGATATAATCGCTTGGGCCTCAAATAAAATTCTCGAATCAATAGCACAACATTTACAAGACAGTTTTAGTCTTTAGTGTAATATATGAAGACTAGTGTATTCCTTTCGTTTTTGGTTATATCTAGTTGTTTTCTTGGAGTGGGAACAGTAGCAGCACAAGAACAACCAGATGAAGACGAAACGACGGAAGAAGAGCAAGCGCAAGACAAAGCACAGGACGAAGAGAACAGTAGAGACACAGAACCAAATAAAATTCAGACTTTGAACAGAGACGTAGGAGAAATAAGAATTACAGAAGTTAGGTGGTACGATAACAGAGTAGAAATAGATGTAGAAAAGATAGGAACAGGAGAAGTTCGAATCTCCTACGTACCTAACCAACGGGCAGAAATCAAGAAACATTCCAGTGGGAAGGTACAGTTTTAAGAGAAAACGAAGGGACTCTAATAGCTCATGGAGTGGATCGAGTAGATGAAGTCACTATCTCGGCAGGTTTCCCTGTCACTCAAACCGTCATAGAGCGCCCCTCAGTCTTCGAGTTATGGGAAGAGATCACTTCTAAAGCAACTTCCGAATATATCCCACACGCAGCATTTGCGGGCGGTATTGGGGCAATTATCGGACTCTCCCTATACTTTAGAAGAATCAAGAAGAGAGCCAAAGGAGGATTTGAAGAAATGCTTACAGGTAAATATCATAAGAAACCAGAACAATGACAGAACAAAATACACAGCAAAAAAGAAGCGTAGGGCATAGAGTTTTAGATGGATTAGGACACGGATATACAACCTTACGTTCATATATTCCTATCTTGCTCGTAATAGTTGGATTAATTGCGACAGCTTACGCAGTTGTACGGTTCAACATAACACCTTCCGACGTTCCAATATGGGCGTACATTATGGTCTTGTCGTGTCTTCCCCTAATTCTCCTCGCTTACGTCTTAGCGCCTAAAATAAACGATCTCCTCGGGTTATGGAATCCGAAGCGAGGAATGATTATCGAGCTGAACGCAACCCAAGCCGACCGAGAAGGGAACGTAGAGGCACGAAAGTCTCCATTTCTCGCACATAGAGCGCACCCCGACCTGATCGAACAAGTAGAGTTCAACGGACTGAAGCGAACATTCAATGTCGCAGATATGAGGCTCTGGTTCGTTACCCACTTCGACCCCGAAGAAATGGAAGCGCAAGCCGCAGCAATTAGCGACGTTCCAGAAGAAGTTCTAATGGCTCACCAAATGGCGCTCGAAGAGCAGAGAGCGAGGAATAACGTACTCGTGAGGGGCGCTCGGGCAGTCGTAAGGCAAGCAGACAAGATCATAGACCAGACCGCCGAGCAACACCACTACAGCCTTGAACAGAAGGAGCAGGGAATGAAGCACTACGACCGTAAGAGCGCCGTTGAAGCCGTTAAAGAAGAGATCCCAGAGTTCGAGAAGGCAATGGAAGGAGACTTCGTTAAAGATGAATTCAAAGACAAACTAGAACAAGAAAGCAAAGAAGAACAAGAGAATACAAAACAGAATGGTGGTGAAGAATGAGTATAGACAGCGAAAAATGGAATGGAAAGGATCTGCGAGGAGCGATAGAGAACGGAAACCTCCAAGCACTCGTCCATGTCGGAATGATGGACCAAGACGACGCCGACTACATATCTGATTATCTCCAGAAATACCGTCCCAGAAAGGCTACAGATCCAGTTGACCCGAAGAAGACAAACAAATACAAGAAGCTCGTAGAGCGGGCGACAGGGCGGCAGATCTCGGAGATAATGAACAGGTCAGATATAGCCCAAGCCGCCTATATGTCGGGTATACAGTCCGACAGAGTGGAAGCTACGGGTTACACCAAGATGCTCGATCTATTCCGACCTGCTGCTAATCAGGGCATATTCAAAGGGGCAAAGGGTAGTGGGAAAGCACGAAAGGAGGAGACTTAGCCCTTCGAGCAGTTGATTTAGGCATAGTTGACTACGTAGTTACCAACATCAAGTTCGAGGGCATTGGAGAGTATGAAGAAACCCGAGAACAACAACTCTGGGCGTGGTTCGACAACCCAGAAGATCCCGACGTTACCCGTAATGCCCGAGGTTACGTTCACGGAGAAAATGTCTACGATACTTGAAGAAGCAAAGAAGCCCGGTGAGCGGCTAATTCTAATAGACGAGTTCTCCACAGTTGGAAACTACATCACGGGCGGAGGAAATGATAAGAACAAGGTCCTCGGCAAGGTCATAAACGCTCTAAGAAAGAACCCGAACGGATCAAATAGATTCGTAGTGGTCGGACACCAGCACGACAACGACATTCTCCCTATTGTAAAGCACAACTCCGACTTCTTAGTAGAAGCTACAGGAAAGGTTGAGACGGGCGACGTAGACCACGCCAGCATATACACCAGCGACGGCGAAGACTCGGCGTGGGACGACTACCAGAGCCGAAATGAAGCATTCCGAGTCCACGGGCTGAAAGATATTCCCGACGACTCCCCCTATTCCATTGATAGCAACCACTTCGCACACATAGAATTTGACTTAGATAACCCAGAGAAGCAGATACAGCGAGGTATGCTGATAGATGGATGGGAAGCCTTCCAAGAGGAAGAAGACGATCAGGGCGGCACACAGGACGACAGAGCGCCCTCACAGTGCCAAGCCGTCACCAAGAGCGGCGACCAGTGCGCTAAGGAAGCTCGCTACCCCACAGAAGAGCCTCGATACTGTGGCACTCACAGAACACAAGTTCCCGACGATATATCAAAAGCCCCTACTTCCGAAACCAAGGAATCTATCTAGAATCTGATAAGTGGCCTCGCACGGGCGCACGCTCGCCCGCATAGCCCGGTATACCACACACACACCTGCCCCGCCATAGACACTCATATGTATACACGTATTGATACAAATAGTGACCAAAAACTAGAACGAAACTAAACTAGAATACAAACAAACAAGGTAAGATTTAACAATAAGATACAATATAAACCTAAATGTTATGTCTGAATGGTATAGAACGCTGAAAGACAGCGGTTTTAATTATATTGCGACAGTAGAATCAGAAGAAAAGATATACAACTACCTTCTAGCAACAGAAATAGATCTATTTTACTTAGAAGATATATGGGTTTCAGTTCTGGAAGGCAAAGCAAAACTAATGTTCGAACATGACGCTGAAACGGTTCTAAACAGAGCTGAAAAAGTAGAGATTCACAAACCAGAATATATCGTTAACGAGGTGATCAAAAATGGAACCAATCTTAATTATTGCGTCTACAGCAGTAGCAACCTACTTCGGGACGAAATGGTATCTCACCCACGAGCAGAAGACCGACTACTGTTTCTCGTGTAGAACAGAAAGAGCAGGAGAGTGTTGTTCAGAATGCGGAGATGAGTTAGTATACTGTAGCACGCAACCAATTTCGGACGAGTACGAACCGATCTACGGAGGTGAGAGAGATGATTGAGCTGATGCCTACGCTGATCGTGAATATAACTCTCGGAGTAACTTTGGGTCTTGTACTTGCTCAACTGATCCTACTGTTCGAGATGTTAGTCTTCGCAACCCAAGTATAGAGTAAACGAATGGAGATCCAGTATATTTTCTATTGGGAACAGATGCAGAATGTTACTTATCTCGGAGTTCGTCTATCGTATAACTCCTAATGCGCTCTAAATCGTCAAAGGTAGTGTCTGGATCTTGTTTATAAACCCTATTGTCTTCGATGACGTATCCCTTCGATTCGAGCTTATGAAGACTCGTGCGAACCGTACTCTCAACGTTGCCAGTACTCCTCATCAAGTCTTTCACTGTCAACCCATCATCTGACTCGAAAATCATCTTCGCTACCTCATACTGAGACATAGACGTAGCTCTATTCTGGTTTTGTGAGGATCAGGACATTCTCCTCGATATCGTCGTAGTCAGCCGTTGTCGCTGCCATATTTCGCCACAGGTTCACTTCTGGCTCCTCGAAGCCAACTCGGTTCTGTGCTAACTCGCCCAGAATTTTAGCTGTCTCTACTTCAACCTGCCAGTAACTCCCGGAATCGCCTACAACATAAGCTGCCTTTCCACCGGGTGCAAGGAGATCATACACCTGCTCGAAGTGGTGTTGCATCCCGGCGAAGTACTCCTCAATAACTCTCGGATAGTACTTCCCAAAGCCGTGTGAGATATCTTCTTCCTCTATAATCCGCTCCATTTCAGCCACAATAGAGTCTACCCGGTCATTCTCCCTGATATTAACCTGCTCGCCTTCATCATCAGCAACATAGATGTTCTTCGTGTGCGAGCGAATGTTGGCCTTCTTGATTTTCTGTAGGTCTTTATTGTCGTCTGCGGCGTTCAGCCAAATCAGTTCGAGGCGCTGATTTCGAGTATAGTCATGTTCAGCCGGATAAGGAGGCGACGTAATGAGATAATCAACCTCTCCTTCGTGCTTGTCGGAGTTGAGCAATTCAGACTCTTCCCGTAGAGTATCAGCTAACTTGCGAGCATCAGCACGGAGGATCTCAGCCTCACCGGGATCAACCTCACCTGCTGCCATCGCCTGCTGGACACTCTCTAAATCGTCCTCTATCTCTTGCAGCTTGTTCTTCAGAATAGTGAATACGTCCTTGTCTCCCTCTTGCTTCCTATCTCGGGTAGCCTCTGGGCCAAACCTAACGTTGCCTACATCCTCAGGGAGAATCGCAATCATTGCTAGGCGGAACAAATCAGTCACGTCATTGTCAGGCATCTCCTCGACGTGGTACTTCAGCACCTCCATCTTCTTCAGCGGCTTCTCGGAGAGCCAACCCTTGGGAGTCTTCTTGGGTTCGGTGAAGTCGTACTGAGATAGATCTACTTCATCTCCATCCGAGCTGCCGAAGGAATCCAGAGTCGTGTTGCCCTGAGAACTAATCTGTTTGAATATCGGTTGAAGCGTAGACAGTAGCTCGGAACGACGGGAGCGGAATTCATCTAAATCCACATCCCAGTTTGTTTTACACCGAGCAGAGAGAACTGATGCAGGGGACGTGTCCGTTCCTATACTGTCAATCCCGAGCTTCTTAGCTGCTAAGGTAGTCGTTCCAGTTCCATTGAATGGATCTATGAGAAGGTCATCCTGCTCAATATCGAATTCATCCACGAGACTGGTGATTACTCTGTCCGAGTAGGCGTACACGAACCTATACCAGTCGTGTATATCAACGTCGTCCAGTCGCCCGATATTACTCTGGTGTTTCAAGTTATCTGCGTCTGCGTTTTGCGGGGTATTCATATTTGTGTTCCTCTCTGGAGGTACGCTGTCCTCTCATCCAAGTTGGGACTAGATATCTTTATAGTTTTTCGATGGTCGTCTAGAAAGGTGTTCGATATGGACCAAGCAGTTATTCAAGAGACAATCATCTGATCGACCCGATGATCGACAGCACCGACCTCACTGAACAAGAAAAATTACTCAAGAATCTCGCAGACGAGAAACGACTACGTATACTCACACACGTCGTTGATGGACCAGTCGCAGCACCAGAGCTAGCCGAGAAAGACGAATTCGAAATAGATAGTGAATCAATCCTCTACCACCTCAACAGACTCGAAAACACTGGAATCATCGAATCATCCACAGTACAAGGGCCATACAAACGACCGAGGAAAGAATTCAGGCTCTCTGGTAACGGTCGCCGTCTTATGCTCGAAGTAGTCGAAAACGAATACCACTTCGAATTCCGAGAGCCACCCGTCGCACCAGAATAATTCCTTCTCTACCTCATCAACCTTCTCAGCTGACGGAATAAATCGAATAACTATAAAGATACCAAACGGATGACTTTCTAGTTATGTCAAATCGAGGATAGGTTATTGTATCGAAGTGTCATCGGTTCGCTCGATGGCAGGTAAATACCAGCGAATCATCGAACACGTGTTCGAACAGAAAGTAGAACAACTGGGTCAAACCGTCGAAGACCCACTTGAAGAAGACGTTCCATTCCACCGGGACGATATCGGAGACGCCATGGACGAGCTGGACATTGAAGTAGGGAACGTCCCAGACATTCCATACGCCTACCGAAGCCGCCGTCCACTCCCTGATTCAATCGCACAGCACGGGTATAGTGCGATCATCATCGACGACAACCGCCCCGGTGAAGACCCAACATATCTCTTCACCAAACGCAACCAGCTGATCCCCGTCCCCGACACTGTAGACGAAACCCACACCACCAGCGTCGATGCACTCCCTGAAGCCGTCCGTGACTACATCGGAGAAGATGAACAAGGCGTACTCACACAAGTACGATACGCAGAGATACTGGACGACTTCACTGGACTCGACACCTACCACCTCACCAGTCACCTGCGGTTCCGAGTCCAAGGGAGAGAGGCCGAGCTGGACGACCTCTACATCGGAGAGGACGATAATGGGTCACATCATGTCCTTGCAGTTGAAGCGAAGGGGAAAGGTGAAACCCTCAATCGAAATCAGCTAATCCGTAACACCCGAGGAATAGAACACAAGAGTCAGTACCCCAACTCAGTCAGGACACTGGCTGTGAAACTGGACGATGAAGGCGATATCTACCTATTTGAATTCGAGGTATTTGAGGACGCAGATGGAGACGACCGAGTAGAAACAGAACGGGTGTGGAAGTACACCTTCGAGTCGGAGTAGCTGAACAACAACTCTTCTGACGTTACTCTGTACTATTGGAGTAAACGGGTTGTAGTACAACTCGTGTAGATATTCCTGATGAAGCCCAATATAGAACGAAAATAGAGAAACATACAAAGATTTTTAAACGGAAAGAACATAAGTAACCGTGTATGGTTAGAATAGATGATTCAGAACATGAGGTCAAAGTATGGTTAGATTATCCTGATGAAGTAGAACAGGTAGAAGAAAAAGCAAGGAGTAGAGATTGGGAACAAGAAATTTTAGTTCAATTATGCGCCCGTGTTGGTTGCCGAGTTTCTGGAGCGTTGACCGCTAAACCTGAAAATCTCCGTTGGAATAGCGATGGAGAATATTGGGAAATGGAGCTGAAGGGCAAGAACACGAAAGGTGGAGTAAAGACTGTCAGAGATGCTTACGTCCCGAAAGAAGTCAAGAATAATCTTGACCGATACCAGTCTGAGAGAGAAATTGATGATTCTGAGCCGTATGTGTCTAAGAGTGTAGACACTGCTCGACGTTGGATTCGTGAGATTACTAACGAATTAGCTCAAGAGACTGGAAATGAGCGGTGGCAACACGTCTCCAGCCACGATCTCCGCCGAAGTTGGGCTAATCATCATCTGGTCGAAGAATCCGTGAATGTGAGAGTTATGATGGAGATTGGCGGTTGGAGTAGTTACCAAGCCATAGAACCCTACCTCGGAAAGCCGACCCCGAGCAAAATTGGGAGCGAAATGAAGTAGCCGACAACACTTTAGGAACTTTTTATAAATGTATATGTATGGGAAGCAAGAAAGAAACAGTAATAGTTGAACTCGATGAAGAGAAACTAGAACAAGTTAAAGACGTGATCCGAGAAGCTGATCGAGATAATATCCCACTGAACTTGACATACATATCCAAAAAGTGTGATCTGGACGCTCGAAGTATCACATACGCCGTCGCCATCCTATTCTACAGGGGCGAGATCTACACTCCAAATCGGAACAAGATCGAGCTTACACCCTGAGCCTTCTTTCTTGCGACCCCTATTCTAACCATTCCGCTACTTCCTCAACAACATTAGAAAGGCTATCAGCACCGCCAGAATAGCCTTCTAATGCTTCTTCGTTGTGTTGCTCAAGTACGTAGACAAACTCCGTAGAGGCGTACTTTCCTTGCCTAATCTGGACTTCTGAACGCTCGCCAGAGAATCGGCTAAAGAAATAGGGCGGGTCGATGTAGATCTTCTTCAGATTGAGGCTGAACAGGTCGGCTACATAGTCCGTAGAAGTAGAGCCAGAATCAGCCACGAAACGAGCATTTAGAAGCGTGGTTTTCTGCCACAACTGGTAATTGTCGTAATGGAATGTATGCTGTTCTTCCCCGTTCTCGATTAAACGAATCCGCCCGAAATCCGACTTAGAAAACCACTCAGAGTCAATCTCCCAGAACTCCTCTGGTTGGTCTATACTCGGTAGCGATACAAACGGAAGCGCACCCACGGACTTAACGAATGTTCTTCGTTCCATGTCTAATTAATTTGTATTCTAGTTCTATTTATATTCCTGTTAAACTTTGGCCGTGGAACCGTTATTGTTGTCTCTGTTTTCGTTGCTAGAAGTTTCCACAGGCTTTGTAATAGAATCATAAACATCGTACATCTCTAAGAGGACCTGAAGACTCTGGCGAGCATTCAATACCAGCATACGCTCTTCCCGGTCGTCGGGGCGATTAGAAGAAATCTTAGAATAGAGTCGGTCTAAGTCGTCGTCTACCGTGTTCAACTGGTCGAGGGTCGGATCTTCAGGCAAGAGGTAAACGCTCCAGTCTCCCTTGCGATTCAGACGCTTAATCCAGTTATTAGTCTCCTCCACCAATTGCTCTTGTTTCATCTTCGTAACCTGAATAGGGAGAGTTTCAGGATCTTCCTCTTCATCGTCTTCCTCCGTGTCGGAGCTGAAGAACCCGAACATCAGTCATCCCAAGAACTGGCTAAACATATCCTCACGCTCGATCTCCTGATACTCGCCCACGAGAGCCCGAGTCATAACCTCAGAGAACTCCGCCGAACACATCTCAATAATCTCCCGAAGCCCCGTCTCCTCACTCGACGCCTCTATAGCAAGGTCATAGGCTTCAATACGGAAACGATCATTCCCCTGCGTCTTATCCTCAAGCCGTTCCAATTGATCTTGGAGTTCCTCTACTTGCTCTTCTAAGCTACTGTCGTCCGTGGTGGAATCGGACATTATGAAGGTCGCCTCACCTTCTCATACGGATCGGCTAGGGAAATAAGTTACGTAGAATCTAAGTAAGACACGGACCCGTTCTGGGGCAAGTGACGGGCGCCGGCCACACCAGATTCGTGCCGGAGGTGGGACTCATCTCCATCCCGCGGGCGAGTAATAATATTTAATTAGCGGGCGTGTCTACCCGCAGACACGATGCTCGGTCTCTCGACACCTGACCTCGTCCTCCTCAGTATCGCGCTGTCGATGCTGGTGGCAGCCGTCGGGGGTCTGACCTCCTCGCTGAGTCTCTGGACCGCACTCGGTGCGGGCAGTCTGCCCGCCGGCGGCTCCATCGGCTACGCGCTGTTCTGTGACCCGCCCGACGACACGGCGTGACGCCGGCACTGGTTGCCGGTAGTCGGTCCCTACTCCCGCCCTGAAACGTCGAATCTGCGTGTTTTGCTGGCTGAGCACGCTCCCCCGCGCCAGGGCCGTCTCCCACCGTGACGACCGACCGGATTCGAGGCGGCGACGCCAGCAACCGACTCAGCGAACCCGAACGAGGCGGAGACTGGAACTGTGGCGTTCGTACGGTTTCTTCGGACGACTTTCCGGTTCTGCACCCTCGCTCGACCGTGCCCGCGGCACTTCAGGGACTCTGTTACTATGCCAGTCTGGTCGTTCTGTCCACGTATATGTGGGAGAAACTACAGCGGTCTTCGGTCGCCACACCGGTGGTGCCCGAACACGTCGCCCTCGCGTCGGGGGCCGGCTTCCTGCTCGTGGCGGTGGCCACGTCGGCCAGGATTCCGGTCGCCGTCGTCGGTGGCCTCCTGGTCGCTGCGGCGCTGTTCGTCGGTCCGTCGGCCGCGCTCGGTGGGACCAGTGGTCTCGTGATACACGACCTGTTCCGCGGTGCCGTCGGCGTTGGGACGCTCACCCTCGCCGTCTGGCTCTGTGTCTTCGTCGGGCTACTCGCGTGGTTCTCGCCCGCCCTCGCCGGCGGCCGTGCCCGTCTCTCGGTCCGGTCGCCCCCGCGCGCGCTCCGGTCCTACGTCGTGGGCACCGTCGTCGCCGGGCTGTACGCCACGGCGGCCTCGGCGTGGGTGGCGACGGTGGCCGGCCACGAACGGTTCTACACGGCCGCAGCCGACCTGCTCCCCGGCGTCCTCGTCGCCGGCCTCGTCGGCGTCGCCGCCATCGTCACCGCGCGACGTCTCGGCCGTGCTGTCTCGGTCCCGCGAGCGACCGTGGGGACCCGACCCGGCCGGCTGACGACCCTCGCCCTGTTCGTCGTCGGGGCCGCGTGGCTCGTCGGGGCCATCGGCACCGACCTGCTCGCGCACGACCTGGGCCTGTTCCCGACCGACATCCAGCTTGCCTACTACGTCGCCGGCCTGCTGGGAACCGGGTCGCTCGTGGCGACCGTGGGCAGTGCGGTGTTACTGTCCGTTTACCGCTACGGCGAACTCGCGGTGGTGCTGTCGGCGCCGCTGGCCGGCGTCCTCTCGTGGGTCCTGGTCAGTCTCGGTCGGACACGGGTCCAGTCGCCGACGCCGGACATCGATTTCGTCAACGGGGGGACCGATAATGACTGACAGCAAGTCGACCCTGACGGACACGCGCGACGACCTGCCGTCGCTCTCGCGGCGCCAGCTGCTCGCCGCGCTCGGCGGTGCGGCCGTCGCCGCCGGTGGCTACGGGTACGGCGTCGGAGGCGGTGCGGGCCTGACTCCCGGCGGCGGTGGCGACGCGAGTGACGCGCCCGCCTCGGACGCCCACATCGAGACACTGACGGCCCTGGCCGAGGCCATCTACCCGCCCTCGATGCCCGTCGACGAGTCGTGGATCGAGAACCGTGTCTTCGGCCGCGTCGAGCCCCAGGAGGGCCACTTCGACCAGCTGGTCGCGGCCGTCGAGGCCGTCGACGAACACGCGCGGGCCCGGTTCGGCGGGCCGGTGACCGCCCTCTCGCCCGGGCACCGCCGCGGCGTCCTGCACTCGATGGGCGCCACCGAGGTACACCCGACGGCGGACGGCACGACCGCCGAGCGGGTCCGCTTTTACCTCCTGGGCGACCTGCTCTACGTCATGCTGACCGCGCCCGAGAGCAGCGACCTGACGGGCATCGCCAACCCGCCGGGGTACCCCGGCGGCACGGACGTCTACAAGCGCGGGCCGGGAGGTGACGGCCAGTGAGCGACGGCAAAGACCGGTCACCGTCGCCGGCCGACGTCTGTATCGTCGGCGCGGGGCCGGCGGGCGCTATCATGGCCTACTCGCTGGCGCGCCGGGGTCACGACGTCGTCGTCCTCGACGCCGGGGAGCGCTACACCCAGCAGGACCACCACCGCCGCATGGAGATGTGGTTGCGCCCCGACTTCGAGCGCGAGGCCTTCTGGGTCGACGAGGCCCGGGACCGCTACTCCTCGACCGGCGACATCTTCGCGCGCCTGAACAAGGTCCGTGTCAAGGCCGTTGGCGGCACGTCGCTGCACTGGGACGGGAACACGCCGCGGCTCCACGAGAAGGACTTCGAGATGGAGTCCCGGTACGGCCTGGCGACGGACTGGCCCATCTCCTATGCCGACCTGAGCCCCTACTACGACCTCGCCGAGCGCGAGATGGGCGTTTCGGGTATCGACGACAACCCCCACGGGCCGCCGCGGGACTCGCCGTATCCCCTCGAGGGGTTCGCGCCGAGCTACTCCGACGAGCTGTTCAGGGAGGCCTGCGACGAGCTGGGCATCTCGATGGCCACCCAGCCCAAGGCCATCAACTCGGAGGCCTACGACGGCCGTTCGGGCTGTATCGGCTACGGCGTCTGTAACGCCTGCCCGTCCGGCGCGAAGTACAGCGCCGAGGTCCACGCCCGCAAGGCCGAGGCCGAGGGCGCCCGAATCGTCGACCAGGTGCAGGTGCTCGCTATCGAACACGACGACGACGGCGACTCGGTCGAGTCCGTCGTCTACGTCACCCCCGAGGGCACCGAGTACCGCCAGGAGGCCGACCACTTCGTCGTCGCCGCGGGCGGCATCGAGACGCCGCGCCTCCTCCTGCTCTCGGACTCGGACCAGTACCCTAACGGCCTCGCCAACTCCAGTGGCGCCGTCGGCCGGTACCTCATGGACCATCCGAGCGTCGAGACGCGGGCGGTGCTGGACGACCCCACGTGGCAGAACAACATCGGCTGGGTCTCCAGTCGGAGCGACGAGTTCTACGACCACGAGGACCCGGTCCCCGGGAGCTTCCACCTCACGTTCGGCAACAACGCGGCGTCGAACTCGGGCGGCGCACAGACCCGGGACCCGGCGATGTCCCAGCTCCTCGGTGCGGTTGGCTCCGTCGAGGACATGGCCGGCCTGGCCACGGACCCGTTCAGTCAGACCCAGCTGGGCGAGGACCTCGAGCTCCCGACGACGGACGGGCCGCCCTATCCCGTCTCCATCCGAGGCGCGGGCGAGATGCTTCCCCGGGCCGAGAACCGGGTGACGCTTGACCGCTCGACGACCGACACGTACGACCGGCCGGTCCCCTCCATCGAACTCTCCGACAGCGACCACGAGCGCGAGACCATGGCGTACTGTCTCGAGGTGCAGGCCGACATCATGGACGCCCTCGGCGCGGAGATCACGGGCACGCTGACACTCGAGGACCGCGAGATGAGCTCACACCACATGGGGACCACCCGGATGGGCACCGACCCCCAGGAGAGCGTCGTCGACGAGTATTGCCGGACCCACGACCTGGGGAACCTCTGGATCGCCTCCTCGAGCGTGTTCCCGACCGGCGGTGCCAACAACCCGACGCTGACCATCGCCGCCCTGGCGCTGCGGACCGCCGACGTCATCGACGAAGAGCTGCGCTAATTCGGTGCGAAAGACCGCTCGAGACGTGCCGGCGGCGGCCGGACAGAACGAGTGCGTTCGGTGGCGACTTACTGTGCGGTCGGGGCGGTGTCCTCGCCCAGCACCTGCTTGACCTGCAGGGCGGCCGAGGCGGCGATACCCTGGGCGAGCTCGTCGCGTTCGTCCGACGTGATGCTCGAACTCTCGGCGTCCTCCGGTCGGTAGTCCGCGCTGACGACGGAGCCGACGGGCGGCTGGACCGCGATGGTCGCCCGCGGGCCCGTCTCGCTGTTGTGGATCTCAGAGCCCACTACGAACTCGCTGGGGAGCAACTCGCGGGTCCGGGCCGCGACGCTCGCCAGGTCCTTCCGGAGCTGGTCGCGTTGCTCGGCGGTGAGCGTCACTTCCTCCGTCTCTCCACCGAACGGCGAGTTTCCATACATGGACGTTCTCCCATACTTAGGGGGTGGGGTACTAAAACCCGGTGGCTTTACAGCGGCGCCGAGACGCCCTGCTTCGCCGGCACGCGACGGTCGACGCGACGAGGGATCACGGACTCCTGTGACTGGTCCGACCCGGCATGTCGTCGCGCGAAAAACCTTCGGCCTCCTGTGAAACACTCCCACGACCCAAAGGAACTTTGTCCCCCAGCCCTCTACTTACGGCCACCCAAATGTCGCGTAGTCCCTCGCTTCCGGAGCGACCACGGTTGGAGCTCGACCCCGACATGACGCCCGACGAGCGTCTGGAGGCCCTCCGGCAGCACTTCGCAGAGATTGTCCGCGTGAACGAACAGCTCACAGAACAGCTCGACTCCGCCCGGAGCCGGCAGGAGGACCTCACCGGCCGGGTCGAGAAGCTCGAACGGGAAACGAGACGCTGAAGACGTCGTCGCTGTACGTCGCGACGGCCGAAGAACTGACCGACGACGGCGTCATCGTCAAGCAACACGGCAACAACCAGGAGGTCCTGACGGAGGTCTCGCCCTCGGTCCGGGACGATCTTGAGGCCGGCGACCGGGTCGCCATCAACGACTCCTTTTCCATCAAGACCATCCTCGACCCGGAAACCGACTCGCGGGCTCAGGCCATGCAGATCTCCCAGTCGCCCGACGTCACCTACGACGACATCGGGGGTCTCGAGGACCAGATCCGCGAGGTCCGCGAGGCCGTCGAGGCGCCGCTGGTCGACGCGGCGCAGTTCGAGACGGTCGGCATCGAACCACCGAGCGGCGTCCTCCTCCACGGGCCGCCCGGCACGGGCAAGACGATGCTCGCGAGGGCCGTCGCCAACGAGACGGACGCGACGTTCATCAAGATGGCCGGCTCGGAACTCGTCCGGAAGTTCATCGGCGAGGGCGCACGCCTGGTGCGTGACCTCTTCGAACTCGCCGGCGAGCGCGAACCGGCCATCATCTTCATCGACGAGATCGACGCCATCGCCTCGAAGCGCACCGAGTCCAAGACCTCCGGCGACGCCGAGGTCCAGCGGACGATGATGCAGCTGCTCTCGGAGATGGACGGCTTCGACGACCGCGGCGAGGTCCGCATCATCGCGGCCACCAACCGCTTCGACATGCTCGACCGCGCCATCCTGCGCCCGGGCCGGTTCGACCGCCTCATCGAGGTGCCCGAACCCGACGCCGAGGGTCGCGAGCGCATCCTCGAGATTCACACCGAGGAGATGAGCCTCGCGGACGCGGTCGACTTCGCGGCGCTCGCCGACGAGACCGCGGGGCTCTCCGGGGCCGAACTCGCCTCGCTCGCGACAGAGGCCGGGATGTTCGCCATCCGCGACGACCGGACGACCGTCGAGTACGACGACTTCCGGGACGCCCTCGCGAAGATCCGCGAGGAGGAAGACGAGAACACCGGCCCCATCGCCTTCGTCTGACGGCGACCCGGGGACGGCAAACCAGTGTGGGAACACAAATTTATACGCCACCTCGCTAGTGGCAGGCGTGGAATCACCGTTCGAGATTCTCGGCGTCGACCCGGACGCCGACGACGCCACCATCGTCGACGCCTACCGCGACCGGGTCAAGGAGGTCCACCCGGACCAGGGCGGGTCGGCCCGCGAGTTTCGGATGGTACAGACCGCCTACGAGCGCATCCAGGCGGGCTATCGACCCGGCGACCCGGTCCCCGACCCCGACCCGGCGGCCCCGGCGGACCCGGCCGGCGCGGACGAGGAACCCGACACCGAACCCGCGGAGCCGCCCGACCCCGAGGGGCTCCGGGTGGAGTATCTGGACTACGAGGCCGTCGTCGACCGGGGCTGGTCGCTCGAGGACCCCGACCTCTTCGAGCGGGCGGCCGACGCCGACCTGGGGGCGGCCGCGTACGGCGAGTTCCGGGCCAGCGAGGACCAGACGCTGCTCGAGGCCGCCGAGGAGAGCGGCCTGCACTGGCCCTTCGCCTGTCGCGGCGGCGCCTGCACGAACTGCGCGGTGGCCGTCGTCGACGGCGAGATGCCGTCGCCGGCCAGCCACGTCCTCCCGCCGGACCTCTTCGAGCGGGGCATCCGCCTCTCGTGTATCAGCGCGCCGGTCTCCGACGACATGAAGATCGTGTTCAACATGAAACACCTGCCGGAGGTCGCGGAGTTGCTGTTGCCCGCCAGCCGGTTCGAGCAGGCCCGCTCTCCGGAGTGACGCCGCGCGTTTAAGCCGCCCCACCCGGTAGCGCCTGCCATGACAGAGGCGGGACAGACGAGACGGGCCTTCCTCGCGGCCGCCGGTACCGCCGTCGTCGGGTCGCTCGCGGGTTGTCAGTCGGGATTCGACCCGCTGGCCTCGACGGCGCTCGACGAACACGCGGCCACGCAGTTCCGCCAGGGGCCGCTGAACCAGGGGTATCAGGACCGCTCGATACCCGCGGCCGTGACGGAGGCGTGGTCGGTGCCGACGAACCGTGGTGACCACACCGCCGCGAAGGGGAGTCCCGCACCGACGCCGGACGGCGACGTCGTGCTCGCCGACGACACCGGACGCATCCGCCGGCTCTCGCCCGGCGGCGAAGTGCTGTGGGCCGCGACCATCACGCAGGCGACCCGCGGGAGCCACGGCACTCCGGTCGTCGCCAACGACACCGCCTACGTCGGCACCTACGACGGGGCGCTGTCGGCCATCGACCTCGCGTCCGGCCGCCGCCAGTGGCGCACCGAGCTGGGCGACGCCATCGGAGCGAGTCCCACCTACTACAACGGCACGTTGTACACGGCCGTCGAGCACGCCGCGCCAAGCGGGAGCGTCGCGGCCGTCGACGCCGCCACCGGCGACGTCCAGTGGCGCGACACCTGGCCGACGAACCACCCCCACTCGACGGTGGCGCTGGACGTTGAGGGCGGCCGCCTTCTCTTTGGCTCGAACGACGGGCACGTCTACGCCTGGTCGTTCCCCGACCTGGAACGTGAGTGGTCCTACGACACCGGCGGCGACGTGAAGGCGCCTATCGCCATCGCCGACGGCGTCGCCGTCGTCCCCTCGTGGGCCGCGACGGTGACAGCGCTGGACGTCGCGGACGGCTCGGTCCGCTGGACCTTCGAGACCGGCCAGGACAACATGTGCGCGCCGGCCGTCCACGACGGCACCGTCTACGTCGGCAGCCACGACGACAACGTCTACGCCATCGACCTGGAAAGCGGCGAGGAGCAGTGGCGCTTCGAGACCGGCGGGTGGCTCATCGGCAGCGTCGTCGCCACGCCCGACCACGTGCTGATCGGCTCGTACGACACCCACCTCTACGCGCTGGCCCGCGCCGACGGCAGCGAGACGTGGCGCTTCGAGGGACGGGGCCACGCGACCAGCGCGCCGCTGGTCACCGAGGACGCGATCTATTACGCCGAACGGGCCGTCGACGGCGAGGCGAGTCGGCCCGGGATGTGCTACAAGTTGATCTCCGAGTAGTTCTGGTGCTCTCTCCGAGTGCCACGTCTGTCACCGACCCTGTCACCAGAGACGCCGACACCGAGAAGCGAAACCCCTTACCTTCCGGGTCGTCCACCAACGCCTATGAGCACGATTCGGGTCGTGTGGGGGACCGCCCACGGCCCGACGGAGCTGTCCGCGTACGACGCCGCCCTCGCCGAGGCGGGCGTCCACAACTACAACCTGGTGACGCTCTCGTCGGTCATCCCCGCCGGGCCGGACATCGAGGTCGCCGGGACGGCGCCGGACCTCGGGCCGCCGGGCGAGGCGCTGGAGGTCGTGCAGTCGGCCGCCACCGCCGCGCCGGGCGAGCGAGCAGCCGCAGGCATCGGGTGGGCCCGCACGGCCGACGGTCCCGGCATCTTCTACGAGGTCGACGGCGAGGATCCCGACGAGGTGCGCCGGGAGATCCGCGAGGGACTCGCCGCTGGCCGGGACCTGCGCGAGTGGGACTTCGTCGAGGAGACCGTCCACGTCGAGTCGGTCGCGCCCGCGGACGACTACGCGAGCGCGGTGGTGCTGGCCACGTACGGCGAGAGTCACCCGGTCGTCTGAGTGGCGGCGCTGGCCCGCAAGTCGTCAGCACCTCGCGGGGCGCGAGATACACTCAGCTTCCCGGTCCGCTCAATCACAGATCGCTTTCTCGAATACCGGTCCAGTGTCGGTACTCTGTGTGGGGTCACACACACGGAGCGCGCCGTCGCTGCGAAGGTAGACCTTCCATCCCAGAACGGAGAACTGCAGCAGTGTGGGGCGGGTCGACGGCGGGGTGGTCTCCGAGAACAGTCGGTCGACCGACTCCAGGTCGATCTCGTCGTACAGCGAGGGGAGTTCGAGTGACGCGACGCCTTCGGCGGCCGCGACAGCCTCGACGACCGCTTCGGCCGGGCTGCGTCCGGCGTCGCCGCCGAACCGCGTTCCGACGACTGGGGTACAGTCACACCGCGGTGACGGTTTCGAATATTGCATCGCGATAGTGTAATATCTCCACAATATTAAACTCACGTTGAGTCTCGATAACAATGTACGTATCCCCCGTGGGCCGGTATCCGGACTGCCGCTCGGTCGATGCCCGGGGCCGTTGGGTGGCCACACGCCCGCTGCGTCGGCTGTGTCAGTTTAGCCTCGCGAACTCGTCGAGGTACTCGGCGTAGGTGTCGAGCGCCGACTCGACCGGTTCGGGGCTGGCCATGTCGACGCCGGCGTCACGCAGGAGTTCCAGCGGGTACTGCCGGGAGCCGCTACGCAGGAAATCAATGTAGCGCTCGGCGGCCCCCTCCCCGTGTTCGAGGATGTTGTCGACCAGCGCCACCGCCGCCGAGATGCCGGTGGCGTACTGATAGACGTAGAACGCCCGGTAGAAGTGCGGGATGCGCATCCACTCGCGGGCGATGCGGTCGTCGAGTTCGGCGGGGCGTAGTACTCGCCCTTGAGGTCGGCATAGAGGTCGTCCAGGCGGTCCGGCGTCAGCGGCTCGCCGGCCTCGGCCATCTCGTGGGTGCGGTGCTCGAACTCGGCGAACATGGTCTGTCGATAGAGGGTCGAGCGGAACCGTTCGAGGTACTCGTTGAGGACGTGCCGGCGCAGTCGCTCGTCCTCGACGGTCTCTAAGAGGTGGTGGGTCAGCAGCGTCTCGTTGACCGTACTGGCCACCTCGGCGACGAAGATCTCGTAGCCCGAGTAGACGTAGGGCTGGGTCTCGCTGGTGTACTCCGAGTGCAGCGAGTGGCCCAGCTCGTGGGCCAGCGTGTACATCGACTCGACGTCGTCCTGGTAGTTCAGCAGGATGAACGGCTGGGAGTCGTACGTGCCCCCGGAGTACGCTCCCGATTGCTTGTGTTTCGTCTCGTAGACGTCCACCCAGCGGGAGTCCAGCCCCGTCTCTAGGCGACTCTGGTAGGCATCGCCCAGCGGCGCGACGGCGTCGACGACGTACTCGCAGGCCTGCTCGTACTCGATGGTCGGGGACTCCTCCTGGACCAGCGGGACATAGAGGTCCCACATCCGCAACTTCTCGACCCCGAGCGCCTCGCGCTTGAGGTCGGCGTGCCGGTGGAGGGTGTCGAGGTTCTCGTCGACGGTGTCGACCAGAGTGTCGTAGACCTCCGCCGGAACGTTGGGCCCGTCGAGGGCGGCCTCGCGGGCGGTGTCGTAGTTGCGCGCCCGGGCCATCTTCACGTCGGTCTTGACCGAGTTCTTGTAGGCCGCGCCGACGGCGTTGCGGACCGTCCCCCACTCGTCGTAGAAGGCCTCGTAGACCCGCTCGCGGAACTCGCGGTCCGGATGCTTCTGGAGGGTGGTGAAGTTGTTGAGCGTGATGGGCTGGTCGTCGCCCTCGGGGTCCTCGACGGTCGGGAACTCCATGTCGGCGTTGGCGAGCATGTTGTACACCTCGCCTGGCGCGCCGGTGACCTCCCCGAGTTCGGCCAGGAGCGACTCGACCTCGGCCGAGCGGGTGTGGTTTCATTCGGAGGACGTCGTCGAAGTAGTGGTCGTACTCCTCGAGGGCGGGTTCGGCGTCGACGAGCGCGTCGATGTCGCCGTAGTCCAGCTCCTGCAGTTCGGGTTCGAGAAAGGAGGCCGCGCTGCTGGCGTCGGCGGACAGCGACTGGGCGCGGGCGGTCAGCGCCTGGTAGGTGTCGTCGGTCGTGTCCTCGTCGCGGCGCATCCGGGTGTAGGCCGCGACGTTCGAGACGGTCCGCATCGTCCGCTCGTAGGTCTCTAGGGTCTCGAGCAGAGTGTTGGCGTCCTCGGTCGCCCGGCCCTCGTAGGCCGCGAGGTCCTCGACCAGCGACTCGGCCTCCTCGAAGGCCGCCTCCCACTCCTCGTCGGAGGCAAAGAGACTCTCCAGGGACCACTTGTACTCCTCGTCGACCTCGCTGCGTACGGGTACCGAACTCATGGCCCGGCGTAGGGTCGGCCCGGAAGTAAGCCTTTCCAGGCTCACTCCAGGTGGTGTTTCGTCGACCGATTGCGGATACGAACAGCCAGAAAGCCCCGGCTGGCTCTCTGAACCAATGCTAGTCTAAACCTTGCTCTCACTCCAGCCCTTCGAGGACGCTGTCGGCGACGCGGGCCCCGGCCCGGCGCTCGGCACGCAGGTCGGCGAACACCTCCTTGGCGCTCGCGGCGGCCTCGGGGTCCGTCTCGAAGGTCACGTCCGGGTACGCCACGCCGGTCAGCACCAGCGGGGACGCCGGGGCGGGAGCGACGCCCTCGGGCCCCGGCAGCGGGTCGGGCCCGAGGACCCGGTCGACCTTCTCGAGTGTGGCCTCGCTCCGGGCGATTTCGGCGACGAGGCCGACTACCCGCCGGACGAGCTGGCGACAGAACCCCCCGGCCCGGAGCGTGACGACGAGGAACGCGCCGTCGCGCTCCAGCGAGCCGCGAAGGTGCCGGACGGTCCCGGACTCGTCCGGGGTGAGGTTGTGGAAGTCGTGCTCGCCGGTGAGCGCGTCGAGGGCCGCCCGCGCCAGGTCCTCGTCGGCGTCTGGCGCGTGCAGGTGGTACGTGTACCGGCGCTCGGTGGCGTCGTGTGTCGCGTGGAAGTCCGCCGGTGCGGGTGCACTCGCCCACACTCGGACGCTCGCCGGGAGTTCGCTGTTGAACGCGGCCGGCGAGAGCCACTCGGGGGCCGCAAAGGCGACGGTCTGGGCGACGGCTGAGACGCCGGCGTCCGTGCGCCCGGCGGCGGCGTACCCCTCGGGGGTGTCGCCGTCGGTCACGCCGAGGCGGTCGAGCGCCGACAGGAGCAGCCCCTCGACCGTCTCGACGTCGGGCTGGCGCTGGAAGCCGTAGTACGGCCGGCCGTCGTAGGCGACGCGGAAGGCGCGCATCGACGGCCCTTGGCGGGCAGGGCACTTGTGCCGTCCGGCTCTCGCTCGGCGAGAACGGCGGCGGGGTTTATTGCCGTCCCGACTAACCCCCGAGACATGGAGTCGTCCGCCGAGGAAGGCACCGAGTTTCCCCGCCCGCCCCTGGAGTTCACCGACCGGGCCGGCCACGACATCCGGATCACCGCCTACGACGGGGGGCCCGACCCGCTCGCGGAGATGTACCTCGACTACGACGACGACTCGCGGGCACAGGGGCTCCCGCCGCGCGGCGAAGCCCAGATCAGGGAGTGGCTCGACGACCTGCTCGCGGAGGGGCTGAGCGTCGCCGCCTGGCACGAGGCCCGGGTCGTCGGCCACGCGGTGCTGTTCCCGTACGACGAGACGGCGGAGTGGCCATCTTCGTCCACCCCGAGTACCAGACCATCGGCATCGGGTCACGGCTCATCAGGGTCCTGCTGGGGTACGGCCAGGCCAACGGGCTCGGCCACGTCTGGCTGGCAGTCGAGCGGACGAACCTCGTCGCGATGAACCTCTACAAGTCGGTCGGGTTCGAGACGACGGTCCGGGACCGGGCCGAACACGAGATGGAACTCGAGCTGTGACTCACTCGGCGAAGTCCTCGAAGGTCGGCCGGTCGTACTCGCCCGGGAACTCGGCGAGCGGCGCGGTGGTCTGTTCGCCCTCGTCCATCTCCTTGAGCGTCACCTCGTCGTTCGCCAGGTCCTGCTCGCCGACGATGACGACCGTCTCGGCGTTGATACCGTCGGCGTAGCCCATCTGTGCGCCGAAGGAACGGCCGGCGACGTCGCTCTCGACGACGTGCCCCTTCTCGCGCAGGTCGCGGGCGATCCGTGCGGCGGTCGGCCGGGTGTCGCCGACCTGCAGGACGTAGTAGTCCGTCGAGAGTTCCTCCTCGGGCCAGACGCCGGCGCGCTGACAGAGGAGGCCGAGCGTCGCGTGGCCCGGCGCGAACCCGACGGCCGGGGTCGGCTGGCCACCGAAGCCCTCGATGAGGTCGTCGTAGCGGCCGCCGCCGAACACCGAGCGAGAGACCTCGCCGGTCGAGTCGAAACACTCGAAGACGACGCCGGTGTAGTAATCGAGCCCGCGGGCGGTCGTCAGCGAGAGCGTCAGGTGCTCGCGGACGCCGAAGTCCGCCGTGGCCGCGAGGACGGCCTGGAGGTTCTCCGTGGCCTCCCGAACTGCCTCCGAGCCCGTAATCTCGGCCAGCGCGTCGAGTTCGTCCGCCTCGACCTGGAGCATCTCGTCGAACTTGTCGGCCTGGCCGTAGTTCAGGCCCGCCTCGACCAGCAGGTCGTGGTACTCCTCTTGGTCGACCTTCGCGCGCTTGTCGACGGCGCGGATGGCCTCGCGGACGTCCACGTCGGCCTCGAACGATTCGAGGAGGCCGGCGAGGATGTCGCGGTGGGAGACCCGAATCTCGAAGTCGTCGCCGGTCAGGCCGAGGTCGGTCAGCATGTCGACGGCGACGGCCAGGATTTCGGCGTCGGCGGCGGGCTCCGACGACCCGAAGATGTCGACGTTGGTCTGGTAGAACTCGCGGAAGCGGCCCTGCTGGACCTGCTCGTAGCGCCAGAACGGCCGGGTCGAGACCCACTTGATCGGTTTGGAGAGCTCCTGTTGCTTGGCGACGACCATCCGGGCGACGGTGGGCGTCAGTTCGGGTGTCATCGCCACGTCGCGGCCGCCCTTGTCCTCGAAGCTGTAGAGCTCCTCGACGATCTCCTCGCCGCTCTTGTCGACGTACATTTCGGTCGGTTCCAGCGCCGGCGTCCCGATCTCACGGAAGCCGTAGCGGCGAGCGGTGTCCTCGAGCGTGTCCATCACCCACCGGCGGGCTCCCATCTCCTCGGGGTAGAAGTCGCGAAAGCCCTTGACGGAGTCGTACATGTCGCGGCCTACAGGCACCGTGCGCTTGAACCTGTCCGTTCGACCCGGACGGCGGCTGCCGCCCGTCCTGGACCGGTCAGGTGCGGCCCCGGACGCGGGACTGGGTGTGCTCGGGGAACACCGACGTCACGGCGTCGGTGCCGTACTCCTGGGCCAGCAGCGCCCGCAGTTCCACCTCGTAGTCGCCCTTCCGTATCTCGTCGCTCGGTCCCGTCTCGACATCGAGCGAGGCGGCGGCCATGGCGTCGATGGCACCGCGGCCGACGCCAGCCAGCGGTGCCAGGTAGTCCACGTCGAAGCGGTCCTCGACGCTCTGGGCGAACGGTCGCTCCACGGTCGGTACGCGGTCGTCCCGGCGGGTGCCGTCGGCGACGGCGTCGAGCGCGTCGGTCCACCCGCCTTCGGCGACCGTCTCGACGGCGTGCTCGTGGACCCGCTGGATACCGTTGCGCGGAAAGCCGTCGGCGTGCATCCGGTCGACAGCCTCGCGGGCGACGGCGGGGTCCAGTTCGACCGTCTCGTGAGCGAACCCGACGCTCGCGGCCGCCTCACGGGCCGGTTCGGGGTCGACGACGCCGAACGTACAACTGACGAGCCTCACGTCGTAGAACTGCTCGAGCAAGAGGGCGGCGAGCGTCGAATCCTTCCCCGCGCTGTACAGCAACCCACAGCGCATCTACCGGCGCTTGATGTCGAAGCTCTTCGAGTCCGGCGTCAGCTCCGAGAGCAGCTGTTTCATCTTTTCCTCGTCGATCTGCTCGCCGAGACGGCCGGCCCGGGCCAGCGAGACGATCTGCTGTTCGACCTGCTCGCCGACCTCCGGCTTGGACATCTTGACGGTGTTGAGCCGCTTCCGGGCCCCGTCGGAGAGGTGCTGGCGGAGGATGGCCTTCTTCTGGGCCTCGGCCTGCTCCTGGGCGGCTTGCTGGGCCTCGGCGTCCCCGCCCTCGCTCTGTTGCTCTTTGAGCTGTTCCATCTTCTTCTGGCGGAGTTCCTCGAGCTCTTCCTCGCTTGGGTCGCCACTCATGACTGGCTAGACGTACTGGAGTCGGGCGGAAAACAATTTCGGGAGGTAGCGAGGGCCTGAGCGAAGCGAAGGGCCTCGAAGCGGAACGGTGACCAGAGGGAGCCGTGAAGCGGGAGGTAGCGAGGGCCTGAGCGAAGCGAAGACCCTCGAAGCGGAACGGTGACCAGAGGGAGCCGTGAAGCGGGAGGTAGCGAGGGCCTGAGCGAAGCGAAGACCCTCGAAGCGGAACGGTGACCAGAGGGAGCCGTGGAGCGGGAGGTAGCGAGGGCCTGAGCGAAGCGAAGACCCTCGAAGCGGAACGGTGACCGGAGGGAGCCGTGGAGCGGGAGGTAGCGAGGGCCTGAGCGAAGCGAAGGGCCTCGCCATCTCGAGCGGGGAGCGTTAGCGACTCACCCGCCGCTCGAGGCGGTCGAGAGTGACGGAAGAACTGGAGAGCGGTGGTCAGGCGTAGCGTTCGAGGTCCGGACGGTCGAGGGACTCGAGGACCTCGCTGGCGGTGTCGTCGAGGAGACTCCGGCCCTCGCCGGTGACGCGGCGGCCGTCGTTCTCGCTGGTCTCGACGTAGCCGGCCTCCTCGAGCTGCTGGAGGGCGGTCCGGATGATGTTCCCCGAGCCGTCGGTCTTCTGGTGTGGTCGGACGCGGTAGCGGGTCGTGCCCTGCTTGGAACTGCCGTACTCGGTCTTCAGGCGGTTGACCCCGACGGGGCCGTCGACGGCGACCTTGCGGAGCAGGCTGGCGGTGCGTCGCGGCCAGAAGTCTTCCTGCTCCGGGGGCAGTTCCTTGTCGACGCCGGTCTTGGTGAACGCGGCCCACTCCGGTGCTTCGATGGCGTCCTCCTCGGCGAGCGTCTCCGTGAGGGCCTCGATGAGGTCCTCGGCGGGAACGTCGTAGAGTGTCGTCATTGCCGCTTTCTTTCCGTCGCCGTCATTTAAGCGCATCGTTCCCTGGTCCGGAGAGTGAACCGTTCACGTGCCCCCTCGCCGCGTCACTCGTCCTCGCGGTTCAACTCGACGGCGCGGTCGACGCCCAGCGCCGTCGCGACGCCGCTGCCGACGATCGTCGGGAGCAGGTAGGTCGCGCCGCGGTGGACGAGGACGGCGGAGGTGGCCGCCGCCGCCGGGACCGGGGCCGTCGAGACCAGCAGCGTCACCAGGACGGCCTCGATGGCGCCGGACCCGCCGGGAAGCGGGGCGAGACTGGCGATGCTGCCGACCGGGATCACGAGCAGCACCGTCGACGGTGGGACGCTGTACCCGACGGCGTACAGCGACGTCCACAGCGAGGCGGCCAGACAGGCCCACCCCAGCGCCGAGAGGCCGAGCGTCTGGAGCAGCGTCCACCGGTCGGTCGCGACGCGATCGATAGCCTGGAAGAAACTCTCGATGCGGTCCTCGATGATCCGGGCGGTGGGCGGCGAGCGACGGGGCGCGATACGGCCGAGGAGGCGGATGAGCGGGGTGAAGAGCCTGACGACGGCGGCCTCCAGCTCGTAGCGGTACCGCCAGCCCAGGTACGCGGCGACGGGGAGACCGACGGCCAGGACGGCGACGGCGGCGGCGGCAAAGAGGAGGTTCCGGCCGAGTCGGACTGCCCCAGCCGCGACGAACGTGAACCCGACGATGGCGTAGCCCACCGAGGGGACGAAGTGGATGGTGTCGACGCTGGCGATGGCCGCCAGTCCGGTCTCGTACTCGCTGTCGGCGGCCGTCGAGATGAGCAGCGCGCTGAGCGGTTCCCCGCCCGCCTGGCCGAAGGGTGTGACGTTGTTCGAGAAGACGGCGCCAGCGAAGAGCAGGACTGCGCGGTGGGCCGCGATGGGCGCGTTCAGCGCGCGGAGGATGGTCCACAGCGCCAGGCCCCACGATGTGAGCCAGACGACGGCGATGGCGACCACAACCGCCACCGCCGCCGGGTCGGCGCGGGTGAGCGCCCGCACGGTGTCGTCGACGCCGACGACCAGCACCAGCGCCGAGAGCACGACCAGCGTGCCAGCGAAGCCCAGGACCGTCGCCCACCGGCTCTCGTCCATATCGGTGCCCTCGCGCGTCGCGGGTATGAAGGCACCGCAATCCCCGACCGTTTTGGGCACCGATCACCACTGACCGGTATGGACGAACAGGCCGCGCTCGCGCTCCTCGGTGACCGGTTGCCCGCGGCCGGCGACGACTGTGCCGTCGTCGACGGCCAGGTCCTCACGACGGACATGCTCCACGACCGCACCGACTTCCCGGACGGGACGACCCGCTACACGGCCGGCTGGCGGGCCGTCGGTGCCTCGCTGTCGGACGTGGCGGCGATGGGGGGTCGGGCGACGGCCGCAGTGGCCGTCTACGGGGCGCCGGCGTTCGACGCCGATGACCTCCTGTCGTTCGTCGACGGGGCCAGCGACGTCTGTACGGCCGTCGGCGCCGAGTACGTCGGCGGCGACCTCGACGGCCACGAGGAGTTCACCGTCGCGACGACGGCGCTGGGCGCGGTCGAGGACCCGGTCCTGCGCTCCGGGGCCTCGCCGGGCGAAGCGGTCTGTGTCACCGGGACGCTGGGCCGGACCGGGGTCGCGCTCGAACTGTTCGAGCGGGGCGAAATCGAGCGCGCGAACGCCCTCTTTCGCTTCGAACCGCGGGTGGCTGCCGGGACCGCACTCAGTCCCTACGCGACGGCGATGCTGGACTCCAGTGACGGTCTGGCCCGTTCGCTCCACCAGCTGACGGCGGCCAGCGGCTGTGGCGCCGCCGTCGAGTCGCCCCTGCCCATCGACGAGCGCGTCGACGAGGTGGCGGCCGACGCCGCTGAGCGCCGTGAACTCGGCCTCTTTCTCGGCGAGGACTTCGAACTTGTCTGCACGGTGCCGGAACCGGACCTCGACGCCGCCCGCCAGGCGGTCCCCTGCCCGCTCCACCGCATCGGCCGAATCACCGAGTCGGGCGTGACGCTCGACGGCGACCCGCTGCCGGACCGGGGCTACTCGCACTGACCGGCGGTCAGGCGGCCACGATCTCGAATGGGACCGGCGTGAAACAGGCCAGGCCGAGCGCGAAGGTCACCACACCCAGGGCGGCCCGCCGGCGGTCGAGCGTGTCGTCGACCGTCGGCCTGGCCGGGCCGGCGTACGCAAGCCCGGTCGCGAACAGCCCCCAGAACACCCACAGCGTCCAGACGCCGAAGCCGACCGGCGGCGGGTCGCGGGTGAAATAGAGGAAGCCGGCCAGCGCGAACAGGCCGCCCGGGACGGCCGCGGCGACCGTCTCCTGGCGCGGGCCCAGTATCGCGCGGACGATGTGCCCACCGTCGAGCTGCCCGACCGGCAGCAGGTTCAGGAAGGTGAAGAACATCCCGGCCCACCCGGCGAAGACGATGGGGTGGACGGCCGTGCCGGGGCCGTACTCCGCGCCGAGTCCCGCTGACCGGACCAGGAACTCGAGCGCCTGCAGGAGCAGCGGGTCCTGGAAGGTGATGACGTAGTTCGCACCGCCCTCAGCGACCCGTTCGGGGACGGTGATGGGGTCAAGCGAGAGGCCGACGACCGTCACGACGGCCGTCGCGACCAGGCCCGCAAGCGGGCCGGCGACGCCGATGTCGAACAGGACCGTCCGGTCCGGGATGCGGCCGCGGATGTTGATGACCGCGCCCATCGTCCCCAGCAGCGACGGGAATGGGATGAAGTAGGGAAGCGTCACGTCGACGCCGTGGTACCGCGCGGCCGCGTAGTGGCCCAGTTCGTGGATGCCCAGCACACCCAGCATCGCGACGACGAACGGCCAGGCCTCGAGGACGCGCCAGGGCTGTTCGAAGACCGGGATGTAGTACCACCGGCTGGCGCCGACGTACAGCGTCGAGGCGACGGTCACGAGCAAGAGGACCACGTTCAGCCACGGCACGCCGCCCGTGTCGGTCCCGGTGGGTTCGGCGACGAGTTCGTACGGTGCGGTCCGGCCCCGCGAGGCGTTGTCGAGGGTCGTCCCGCCGTCCGTCGGCCCTGTGGCGGCCGACCGCCGCTGGAGGGAGACCGTATAGCCCCGCTCGCGGAACAGGGGGCGAAGCTCGGCGAGGAGTGTCTCCGGGGGAACCAGCGAGTCACCGACGTACCGGACCGCCTCCCCGTCTCGCCGTACGGCCGTCACGAAGAACATGTCCGAGAACTCGGCCGGCGCGGGCGGGTCGTCGGCGGAGCGACTCATCGTCACTCGATATGGGCGCTGGCTACTAATATACTGTCGGCCATACCGGGCCGAAGGACCTCACTACCCGGGTAGGGTCGGCTATCCGGGCGTGTGACGGTGTGGCGTTCGGTGGACCCGCCGGGTCGGGCCGACCGGATGGGTCCGAAAGCGCGGACGATCGAAGGAGAGGGGACCGGCTGGGGCGGTTACGCGGGTTCGATGCGCCACGTGGTCGCGCTGGTGTAGGACCACTTCTCGACTTCGAAGCTCGGACGCGCTGTCTTTCAGCTTGACCATCAGCGCGCCGATCTCTTTCGGGGAGAGGCCGACTTCGTCCGCGATGAACTTGCTCTTGAAGTACATCTCGCCGTCGGCCGCCTTCTCGGTGAGGAAGGACTTCAGGCGTTCTTCTTTGGAGGGCTCTTCTTTCGTAGCAGGGGAAACTGTCGCGCTCATCTGTGTCACCTCACTACCCCCTTGCTCCGGGATGAGTATATAAAGAAAGGAACCTTCGAGTCTCTTCGGTCACTTTCAGCCGAAATCAACGAAAAATCGACTTTACGACGGTTCGAGAGGTGCTTAGAAATTTTACAAACGCTTCTGAGGGGGTAATTTGGCGAGCGACTGTGGGCGCTCTATTCCCTGTGTAAAACCGATTTCTCACGTACTCAACGCCGCATTTAACGGAATTTATTGCCGGGTGTGGCGTGGCGTCGGCCGGTCGAGGCGGCCGGTTCGTCAGTGGGCTTGACAACCCTTAAGACCGCATCGTGGCTACGCCGGGCCAATGAAAGTCGTCGTCTCCGTCGGGGGGAGCGTCCTGGCTCCCGACCTGGAATCGGACCGAGTCGAAGCCTACGCGGACGTCGTCCGGACGCTCGCGGACGCGGGTCACCGCCTCGGCGCCGTGGTGGGCGGCGGCCCGACCGCGCGGGAGTACATCGGCACCGCTCGCGAGCTGGGGGCAAACGAGATCGAACTCGATCAGCTGGGCATCGCCGTCACGCGCCTGAACGGCCGCCTGCTGACGGCCGCGCTCGACGACCTGGCCGCGCCCGCGCCGGCAGAGAGCTACGACGAGGGTCGTGCAGCCATGCGCCGGGGCGAGGTGCCGGTCCTGGGGGGTATCGTCGCCGCTCAGACCACCGACGCCGTCGCCGCCTCGTTCGCCGAGTACGTCGACGCCGACCTGCTCGTCTATGCCACCTCGGTGCCCGGCGTCTACGACGCCGACCCGAACGAGGATCCCGACGCGACCCGCTTCGACGAACTGACCGCCGACGAACTCGTCGACATCGTCGTCGGCAACGAGATAAACGCCGGGAGCAACGCCCCGGTCGACCTGCTGGCCGCGAAAGTCATCCAGCGCTCGGGAATCGAGGCGGTCGTCCTCGACGGGACCGACCCCGACCGCGTCCGCCAGGCCGTCCAGGACGACGCGGTCGACGGCACGACCATCGTCCCGGGGGCCTGACATGGCCGAAGACCCGTACGAGGTCGGTCGCGGCGGCCGGCGGGCGTTCTGGGCCGACTCGGTCGCCGACGCCGTCGAGGCCCGCGACTCCGAGGACCCCATCGTCGTCAAGGGCGGCGTCTCCCCCTCCGGCGTGCCCCACATCGGTCACTTCAACGAGATAATGCGTGGCTACTTCGTCGCCGAGGCACTGCGGGACCGCGGCCACGAGGTCCGGCAGGTATTTACCGCCGACGACAAGGACCGCCTGCGGAAAGTCCCCCGACAACTCGCCGACCTGGAGTGGAACGTCGTCGGCCTGGGCGAGGTCGACGCGGGCGCGCTCGGCCGGAACCTCGGCAAGCCCTATACCGACATCCCCGACCCGTTCGGCTGCTGTGACTCCTACGGCGCGCACTTCACGAACCTGCTGAAAAAGAGCGCCGAACTGGTCGGCGTCGACGTCGAGTTCGTCTCGAACACCCAGTGTACGCCGACGGCGAGTTCGAGGCGGTCACCCGACGGGTCCTCGAGCGCGCGGACCGCGCCCGCGACGTGCTCGCTGACTACCAGAACAAGGTCGACGAAGAGTACGTCCCGTTCGTCCCGCAGTGTGAGGCGTGTGGGAAACTCACCGAGGGCGTCACCGACGTCGACCTGGAAGTCGGCGAGGTCCACTACGTCTGTACGGACGTCGAGGCCGGCGACCAGACCATCGAGGGCTGTGGGCACGAGGGCGCCGCCTCGCTCCGGGACGGCAAGCTCCCGTGGCGCTTCGAGTGGCCCGCCCAGTGGGAGATTCTGGGCGTGGACTTCGAACCCTTCGGCAAGGACCACGCGGAGGGGTCCTGGCCCTCCGGCGAGGACATCGCGGAGAACGTGCTGGACATCCAGCCGCCGGTCCCGATGGTCTACGAGTGGTTCACGCTGGACGGCGAACCGCTCTCCTCGTCGTCGGGCAACGTCGTCACGGTCGACGAGGTGCTCGACCTCCTGGAACCGGAGGTCTTCAAGTACTTCTTCGTGAAGACCCCCCGCAAGCAGCGGGACTTCTCGGTCGAACACGTCGACCAGCTCGTCGACGAGTTCGACGCGTTCGAGCGGGTGTACTTCGGCGAGGTCGACCCCCACGAGGACGACGAGCGGGAACTGGCCGAGCGCGCGTACCCGATGGTCGTCGACGACCCTCGCGAGGAGCGCGTGCGCATCCCCTACACGTTCGCCGCCGTCCTGGGGATGACCGACGACCCCGACATGCGCGAGGATATCGCCCGGAAAGAGGGCCACATCCCCGACGACGCCCCCGAGTGGGCCGTCGAGGGCGCCCTGGCGCGGGTCGAGCGCGCCCGCAACTGGGCGCGCCGGACCGGCAACGAGTTCGACTACGAACTCAAGCGCACCGCGATGCCCGACGCCGACTTCGACGCGGCGACCGAGGCCGCGCTGGACGAACTGGCCGACTTCGTCGCGGAGGGCCACGACGGCGAGGAGATACAGGGCGAGATCTACGAGACGGCCAAGCGCCACGACATCGATATCGGCGAGTTCTTCGCGGCGGGCTACCGCCTGCTGTTCGACGACACGCAGGGCCCGCAACTGGGCCCGTTCATCGCGAAACTCGACCGCGAGTTCGTCGTCGCCCGGCTCCGCCGCGAGGCGTAGGCCGGCCGGTACACTGATTTGTCGGTCGGTCGCCACGTATGCACCGCCGCCGCGCCATAACGCTCGCCGGGACGACGTTGCTCGCGTCCCTGGCCGGGTGTTCGGTCCCGACGTTCGACGAGTCGAGTGGCGTCACTCTCGAACGCGTCACGGTCCGGAACTACCTCGACGAGTCGGTCCCAGTGAGCCTGCTCCTCGTGGCCGACGAGACAGTCGTCCGCTGGACGACGCTCACCGTTCCCGGCCCGCCCAACCCGTTTGCGGCCCTCGAGGACCTCCCCGACTCGCGACGGCCGTACGTCCTGTACGCGCAGGTTCCCGAGACCGACCGTGACAGACCCGTTCGCGCCGACCTCGTCGAGGACGCCGGCGAGCAGTCCTGTCTCACGGTGACGTTGGAAGTCCGCGCGAGCGAACGGGACGAGTCGACGGTGCCGACCGTCGTCTACGGGACCATCGGTCGCTGTCGCGACGCCCAGTGACTGGCCGACTGCGTGGAACCAAACTCTCTTGAATCGGTGCCCCCTCCCTAGCGGTAGATGGTGAGCACGCTGACGTGGGTCCTCGCGGGCCTCGTCGCCTACAGCTTCGTGGCGATGGTTCTCCGTGCCCGTGGCGTGGTACCCGAGTACGTCCGGTTCAGCGGCCCGATTACGACGATACACACCCAGCGCGGCAAGGCGTTCCTGACCTGGCTGGCCCGCCCGAAGCGGTTCTGGCGGGCCTGGGGGAACCTGGGTGTCGGCATCGCCATCGTCGTGATGGTCGGGTCCTTCCTGCTGGTCGCCGTCGGGGCCGTCCAGGCCATCCTCGACCCACAGCCCTCCGCGCTGAACGAACCGCGCAACGCGTTGGCGATCCCCGGCGTCAACGACTTCCTCCCGCTCTCGGTGGCGCCCGAGATCGTCCTGGGCCTGGTGCTCGGTCTGGTCGTCCACGAGGGCGGCCACGGCCTGCTCTGTCGGGTCGAGGATATCGACATCGAGTCGATGGGGCTGGCGATGCTGACCGTGGTCCCCGTCGGGGCCTTCGTCGAACCCGACGAGGAGGCGCTCCTGAAGTCGGACCGGGGCGCACAGACCCGGATGTACGCGGCGGGCGTGACCAACAACTTCGCGCTGGCCCTGGTCGCACTCGTACTCCTGTTTGGGCCCGTTGCGGGCGCGATCGCCGTCGTCGACGGCGTCCCGATCGGGGGCACGCTGGAAGGGACGCCAGCCGCCGACGCCGGCCTCGAGTCCGGCGACGTCATCACGGCCGTCGACGGCGACCCCGTCGCCAATGGCCGCGAACTGGAGGCAGTCCTCGCGGCGACCGACAACCAGACCGTGACCGTCTCGCGGCGCGACGGCGAGGCCGTCCGCGTCGAGCGAGCCGTCGTCGTCGCCAGCGCCGTCCAGAGCTCGCAACTGCGCAACGGCGATACCATCACCGCAGTCAACGGGACGGCGGTGGACACCCGCAGCGAGTTCGAGCGGGCCGCGCGCAACACCACCGTCGCGACGCTCCAGACCGAGGACGGCCGGACGGTGACCATGCCGCTTGGCAGTTACGTCCTCGTGGCCGAGGACGGCGCGCTGGCCGACGCGGGCGGCCCCGCCGGCGGGTCGATGGTCGTCACCGAGCTCGACGGCCAGCGGATCCACGACTCCCAGGCGCTGCTCGCCGCGCTCGACGCGACCAGTCCGGGCGACCGGGTGACCGTCACCGGCTACGTCGACGGCGAGCGCCGAACGTACGAGGTCACGCTCGGCTCGACTGCGGGGTCGGAGAACGGCATCCTCGGCATCAACGCGCTGGCGGGGGTCAGCGGCGTCTCGGTCGACGACTTCGGCATCGACGAGTACCCGGCCGCCACCTTCCTCTCCTTTATCGGCGGCGAGACGGACGACCCGACGGCCGACCGGGGCTTCTCGTTCGCCCAGCGGGTCTTCGGCGTGCTCATCTTGCCGTTCATCGGGGTCGCCGGCGGCTTCGGCTACAACTTCGCCGGGTTCACCGGCATCGCGACGAACTTCTACACCGTCCAGGGGCCCCTTTCCGTGCTCGGCACCGGCGGCGTCTTCGTGCTCGCCAACGCGCTGTTCTGGACCGGGTGGATAAACGTCGTCATCGGGCAGTTCAACTGCGTGCCGACGTTCCCGCTCGACGGCGGGCACATCCTCCGGACGACGACCGAGTCGTTCGTCTCTCGGCTCCCGATTCCCGACCGGCGCCGACTGACGACGGCCGTCACGCTGACCGTGACGCTGTCGATGATCGGCGGACTCATCCTGATGGTGTTTGGGCCCCGACTGTTCACCTGATCGGTCGACCCTTTCGTTACCCATTTACCCCCCGCCGCGAAAGCCGGGCGTATGTTCCTGCAGCTCCGCGCGGAGGTCGAGGACGCCCTCGAGTCCGCGCTCACGCGTCTCGACCTGCCGACCGACGACCTCGGTATCGAGGAGCCGCCGGCGGACGTCGACGCCGTCCTCGCCTCGAGCGTGGCCTTCCGCCTCGCCGGCGAGGTCGGCGCCCCGCCGCCGGAGGTCGCCGCCCAGGTCGCCGACGAGATCGACGCCGCGGCCTTTCCCTACGTCAGCACGGTCGCGACACAGGGCCCCTACGTCAACTTCCTGCCCAGCGACGCGTACTTCGCGGACACGCTCGATGCCGCGACCGACGGCGACTACGGCCGCCTCCCCGCCAGACACGAGCGCGTCGTCGTCGAACACACCTCGGCCAACCCCACCGGCCCGGTCCACGTCGGCCGGGCGCGCAACCCCATCATCGGTGACGCCGTCGCACGCGTGCTCGACTACGCCGGCTACGACGTCGACCGCCACTACTACGTCAACGACGCGGGCCGCCAGATCGCGGTGTTCACGTGGGCCTACGAGGCCTTCGACGAGAGCGACCTCCCGGAACCGGAGCGAGACGCCCCCGAGTACGAGATGGTCCGCTACTACCGCAAGGGCAACCAGTTCCTTGAAGAGGCCGACCCGGAGCGCGTCGAGTCGGCCGAGAGCGAGATTCAGGCCATCCTCCAGGGTCTCGAGGACGGCGACGAGGAGACCTACGAGCGGGTCGCCGAGGTGGTCGACACCGTGCTGGACGGAATGTGCGACACCCTCGAGCGCCTCCCCGCCGAGTTCGACGAGTTCGTCAAGGAGACCCGGTTCATGCGCGACGGCTCGACCGACGACCTGGTGGGCCGTCTGAAGGAACTGGACTGTGC
This sequence comes from Haloarcula regularis, assembly GCF_029338315.1. GTDB lineage: Archaea > Halobacteriota > Halobacteria > Halobacteriales > Haloarculaceae > Haloarcula > Haloarcula regularis. Next base: position 1,506,218 of record NZ_CP119794.1, on the reverse strand, counting down.
GGTCTACGAGGACGACGCCTGGCAACTCGATCTGCCGGATTTCGAGAAGCACCTCGTCTTCCTGCGCTCGGACGGCACCTCGCTGTACACCACGCGGGACCTGGCCCACCACGAGTGGAAGTTCGAGAACTACGACCGCGCCGTGACGGTCCTGGGCGAGGACCACAAGCTCCAGGCCGACCAGCTCTCCGCGGCGCTGGACCTGCTGGGCAACGACACCGACCAGCTCAGTCAGGTCTTCTATTCGTGGGTCAACCTCCCCGAGGGCGGGATGAGCACCCGCGAGGGGACCGGCATCGATCTGGACGACCTGCTCGACGAGGCAATCGACCGCGCCCGCGAGGAGGTCGAGTCGCGGCTGGACGACCGGACGCGCAACGACCTCGACGAGGACGACGTCGAGCGCATCGCCCACCAGGTTGGCATCGGGGCGGTCCGCTACGACATCGTCTCCAAGCAACCGACGAAGGGCATCACCTTCGAGTGGGACCGCGCGCTCGACTTCGAGGCCCAGTCGGCGCCGTACGTCCAGTACGTGCACGCGCGGTGTTGTGGGATTCTCAGCGAGGCGCGGAACCGTGCCTCGGACAGTCGAGCGGTGGAACCGCGAGACGATGACGTCGAGGACGGGGTGCCCACAGCGCCGGACGCCGACGTCCTGCAAGAACCCGAGGAACGCGACCTCCTGCGGGTCCTCGCCCGCTTCCCGGCCGTCGTCGAGACGGCCGCCGACGACCTCCAGCCACACTCTGTCGCCACCTACACCCGTGACCTCGCGGAGACGTTCAACGCCTTCTACCGCGAGTGCCCGGTCCTCGACGCCGACCCCGAGACCCGTGCCGCACGCCTGGCGCTGGTCGCCGGGACGCGCCACACCGTCGCGAACGCGCTGGACGTGCTGGGCGTCGCTGCGCCGGACTCTATGTAGGGCCCGCGACTCAGTTGAACAGGCCGAAAACGCCGCCGGAACTCTCCTCCTCGTCGTCGGATTCGGATGTCTCGTCGACGAACCACTCGTCGTCCACGATGGTCTCGACGTCCTCGGTGGCCGTCTCGCCGTCGAAGAACACGCCCTCGAGCGCCTCGGCCAGTCGCATGAAGGCGTCCGAGGCAGGGGCCTCCGGGGCGCTGAACACGAGCGGTTCGTCGGCCGTCGCCTCCCTGCTGTCCGGGACGACCGCGAGCAGCGGGAACGAAAAGCGGTCCGCGATGGCGGCCACGTCCGTCTCGCGGGTCACCCGGTTGAGTATCGCGCCGACGACGGCCCCGTCGATGCGGTCGGCCAGTTCGGCGGTCTTTATCGTATCTCTCACGGCCACGTCGTCCGGCGTCGTCACCAGGACGATGCCGTCGGCCAGCCCCAGCGGGACCGCCACCGCGTCGCTCAGGCCCGCACCGGTGTCGACGAGCACCACGTCGTAGGCGTTGCGCAGCGTCTTGACGACCCGCCGGAGGTTGGCGGGGTCGGCGTCGGCGAAGGCGTCGAGCGACTGGTCGCCGGGGATGACCGTCAGCCCGCCGGGCGCGTCGGTGAGCGCCTCGCTCACGGGGCCGTCACCGGCGAGCACGTCGTGGAGGCTCCGGTCGGGCTCGACGTCGAGCATCGCCCCCAGGTTCGCCATCCCGAGGTCCGCATCGACGACCGCCACGTCGTACCCCAGCTCCTGGAGTCCGGCCCCGAGGTTGACCGCGGTCGTCGTCTTCCCGACGCCGCCTTTCCCGCCCGCGATTGTACAGACGTAGCCCGCCATGTTCTGATTGCTTGTCTTCAGGGTAGTGGGGCATATAAATCCTGCCGGCCGAACGCGTGCTGTCGGCTGTTCGCCGGAGCGTGTGTCTGTCCCTCCCCTGACGGGTGTTTCAGCACCGGAACCGCTCGTCCGACGGTCGGCCTGTCCGTGCGCTACGGACCGCCCTCGTTTCTGTTCCGCGGTTCGCTTCGCCCACCGCTCCACATCGAGGGTCTTCGCTTCGAACAGACCCTCGCTATCTCGCGGGTCACTGCGTTCCCCGCTCGACATCTGGGCGGCCCTCACTGCGTTCGGCCCGCCCCGTTCAACAGTTTCTTACCCACCACTAGCCAAACGGGGATAATGAGTGAGCAGGAACAGGAGCAGTCGGACAAACAGAAATACGAGTTCCGCAAGGTCATCGAGGAGCTCAAGGGATACAGCGGCTCGGGCACCCAGCTGGTCTCTATCTACGTCCCCGAGGACAAGCAGCTGAGCGACGTGGTCGCCCACGTCACGCAGGAACACTCCGAGGCGTCGAACATCAAGTCCAAAGACACCCGGACGGCCGTCCAGGACGCGTTGACCTCCATCAAAGACCGGCTTCGGTACTACGACAACCCGCCGGAGAACGGGATGGTGCTGTTCTCGGGCGCCATCGACACCGGCGGCGGCCGGACGGACATGGTCACCAAATCCCTCGAGAGCCCGCCGGACCCCATCGAGTCGTTCCGGTACCACTGCGACTCGGAGTTCCTCACCGAGCCCCTAGAGGAGATGCTGGCCGACAAGGGCCTGTTCGGGCTCGTCGTGCTCGACCGGCGCGAGGCCAACGTCGGCTGGCTCAAGGGCAAACGCGTCGAGGCCGTCAAGTCCGCCTCCTCGCTGGTCCCCGGCAAGCAGCGCAAAGGTGGCCAGTCCGCACAGCGGTTCGCCCGTCTGCGCCTGGAGGCCATCGACAACTTCTACCAGGAGGTCGCGGGGATGGCAAACGAGCTGTTCGTCCCCGAGCGCCACGAGATGGACGGCGTGCTCGTCGGCGGCCCCTCGCCGACGAAAGACGAATTCCTCGACGGCGATTACCTCCACCACGAGCTCCAGGACATGGTGCTCGGGAAGTTCGACGTCGCCTACACCGACGAGTCCGGGCTCTACGACCTGGTCGACGCCGCCGAGGAGGTCCTGGCCGAACACGAGATGCTCCAGGACAAGCAGGTCATGGAGGAGTTCTTCAAACAGCTCCACGACGGCGAGAAGGCCACCTACGGGTTCGACCAGACCCGGAAGAACCTCAACATGGGCGCCGTCGAACAGCTGCTCATCTCCGAGGACCTCCGGAAGGACGTCGTCGCCTACACGTGCGAGAACAGCCACGACGAGTTCGAACTCGTCGATGCGAACGCGAGCACCGGTGACCACGACTGTACCCGCTGTACCGCGACGGTCCCCGCCGAGGAGGGCAAACGAGAGGACGCCATCGACCACCTGATGGAACTGGCAGACCAGCGGGGCACCGAGACGGTGTTCATCTCCACCGACTTCGAGAAGGGCGAACAGCTGCTCAACGCCTTCGGCGGCGTCGCCGGCCTCCTGCGGTACTCGACGGGCGTGTAAACGACGGAGACACCGCTCACTCTATCTCTTCGGGCGACTGGTAGCGGGCGTAGAGCACGGCCGTACACGTACAGGGAGAGGCCTCGCAGTCCGCACAGTCGGTCCGCTCCTCGCGCCAGTAGCCGTCGATACGAGCGACCTCCCGGAAGCCAAAGGACTCCAGAATCCCGGCGATGGCGACGTCGTCGTCGCGCTCACGCCCGAGCGCGAACAGCGCCGTCGCGCCGTTGTCGGCACAGGTCTCCAGGCAGCGTTCGACCAGTTCGGTCCCGATACCGCGCTTCTCGAAGCCGTCTTTCACCGCGACCGTCCCGATGACGCCCACGCGGTCTGCGTGCTGCAGCGCCTTCGACAGTTCGGTCTCCGGGACGTTCAGCGACGACCGGAAGGCGTCCTGGTCGAGGACCCCACCCACGCAGAACCCGATCACCTCGCTCGGCACGGGGTCTCCCGGCCCGGTCCGGTCGGTTATCGACGGCTCGCCGAGCAACGAGTCGGTCAGGTTCGCCGCGAGCGACGTCTCCGTCTCGAAGCCGGTGTCGATCTGTGCGACGTGCCCGAAGTGCGCGTCGTCGGCGTCGAGTGCCCGCGTCAGTAACTCGGCCGAGACGTCCTCCGGTCCTAGCTGTTGCTCGGCGATGTCGACTGCCGCGGGGACGTGGGACCTGTGGACCGGGTGGATGCTGTACGCGTCGAGGACCGGGACGAACCGGTAGCGACCGGAGTTCAGCGTGTCGTTTCGCTCCTGATACCCCGACCACAGCCCCTCGAGCTCCCCGTCGTAGTTGATGTGGAAAAAGAAGTTCCCGATGGAGGTGTCGTGGGATTGGTCGAGTAGTAGATGCCGTTCAGGTAGCCGGTCTCGGACACCTGTCCCTCGAACTTCCACTCGATGTCCGAGTCGGGCATCTCAGAGACGCTCTCTATCTCCGTCCCACGCTGTGTCAGGGTCGCCGCCGCCGACTCGGTGACGAGCTCGCCGTCGACCTCCTGCTCCCAGGTGGTGATGTACTCGCCCGCGATCGGATACTGCCGCTCGAGATATTTGTTGTAGGCCACGTCCTTCGCCCGCATGACGCCCCCGACCAGCAACGCCGCCCCGATACCGACAACCACGTTCTCCACGGCGATCCCGAAGAGGTCCATGAGCGACCCATTTGGTGACGTTTACGTAAGTTCTATCGGTCGACTGGGGGCCCAAACGTACCGAGATGGATACCAGACGTACCAGTCCCGTCCGGGAGACGTCGTCTTCGGTACGTCCGGTGGACCTCGTCGGTTCGTGGGAATGTCCTCGAACGACGGTGTCACCGGGTCGGTTCGGCGCCTCGCCGGGGAGTATTGCACTACACGGACAAACTCTTAACTCGTCGCTCCCCGTAGATAGGACAATGACCACCGACAGCGAGCGCGTCAACAGGACGGACCCGTCGACGGTGTCGGACCAGGCCGACCGGGTCCTCGTTTCCTTCCGGTCGCCCGAGACCGACCCCGACGAGAACGAGGGCTGGTTCGTCGCCGACAGCGCCTGGCTCGAGGAGAACATGACCGAACCGACTTACCTCCGGTACCTCCGGTGGGCCCACGCCGGCCCCGTCGCCGTCGGCGACGAATGGGATGAGTTCGTCAACTGTGGCTGTGCGAGTCCGGAAGACGTGATTCTGCGCGTCGAGCGTGTCGAGGGCGGCACCGGCATCGGTGCGGACACGACCATCGACGTCGTCTCGCGAAAGCGGGTGCTGGAAGCCGACGACGCCAGTGCGGTCCGGGCTCCCTAGAGCAACTGCGCCAGCTGGTGGCGACGCGCCCCGAGGTTCACGAAGGCGTCGTCGCCGAACGAATCGTCCAGCCAATCGACGACCAGCAGCGGGTCGGTCCCCGCGCGCTCGACCCGTTCCAGCAACGCCGTGATCTCCTGGCGGTGCAGCGCGAGCGAGTCGAGCAACCCGACGAGCAACGCCATCGGTACCGCCGCCTCGGGGTTCGACGGGAAACTGTCGTCGAGCGCGGTGAGGTCGGGCACCGTATCCGGCGGGTCCTCGACGGGGTCCATCGTGAGACACGACCGGCAGAGACTCACCCCGACGGTCCCCTCGGGGAGGTACTGGCGCAACTCCTCGGCCACCGGGACCGCGACGGTCTCGCCACCGCAGTTCGAACAGGCCATGCCGGTAGTGCGTGTGGCGACAGGAAGAGCGTGACGGCTGGCACCCCCGGACCAGCAATCAGCGCGAGAACGAGAACGGCTCGGACGGGGGTCAGTCGTCGGCGGTGACGGGTTCGACTTCCTCTTCGGCGGCCTCCTCGGCCGCGATGGCGTCCTCCTCGGCCTCCTTCTTGGCCTTGATCTTCTTCATGCGGAAGATCTCCTCGCGTTCCTGTTCCTCGAGTTTCTGCTCGATGTACTCCTGGTTGTCATAGAGGTCGGGCAGGAGCTTGAACTCCAGGGCGTTGACGCGGCGCTTGGTAGTCTCGATCTCCTCTAACATCTTCTTCATCGCCGTCTCCACCTCGGCGGCGAGGATGATGGTCTCGAGCAGCTCCTCGTAGGCCTCGGCGGCCTCGTCGATGCGCGCGGAGGTACCCATCACGCCGTAGCCACGCTCGTCCAGCGACTTCTTGACCTTGCTGGACTCGATCTGGGGGACGACCACGCCCATGATGTTCTTCGACTGGGTCGTCAGTTCGGGGTGTTCCTTCAGCGCGGCGGCGGCGCCTCGCACGGCGACGTCCCCCTCCATCGCTCGCGCCATGTTGATGGCTCGCTGGGCCCGCTCGTAGTCGTCGCCCAGGTCCTCCCGGACGTCCTGGGCCTGGTCCAGGATGTCCATGAACTCCATGATGAGGCCGTCACGCTTCTTCTCCAGCGTGTCGTGCCCACGCTCGGAGAGCTCGATGCGGTCCTCGATCTGCATCAAGTTCTTCCGTGTGGGTTTGACGTCCTTCGCCATTACCGACTCTTTCAGGGCGGAGTCAGTTAACCGTTTTCAGTCGTGACTGGCGAGTGGTACACGAAAAAATGTCGTCGCGTCGGTCGTCAGTCGTCTGCCGGGGCCGCGCCGCTCGCGGTCGCCTGCGCAGCGCCGTCGAGGACGCTGTGACTGCGCAGCAGGATGAACCCGAAGCCGACCTTCGCGACGAGGTCGATTACCATGAAGCCGGCCGTCTCGATACCCAGCGTCACCAGGCCGAGCCCCTCGGTCCCGACGAGCCACCAGACCGGGTATATCAGCCAGACGACCAACACGAGGTTACGCAACGTGCGGAACGTCTGTTGGGTGTCGCTGGGCAAGTCGGCGACCCGGCCGGAGAGCGAACTGAACAGGAAGTACAGCAACACGAGCAGGAACGCCGTGCTGATACCCCACCAGACGAGTCGCTCCGCGCCGGCCGAGAGGACGCCGCTCCCCGCGCTGAGCGTCGCGACGACACCGGTGCCGATCATCAGCACGTCGAGGCTCACCAGCGAGGCGATGGTGTTGCGGTCGGCACCCGCGAGCAAGCCGAGGTCATAGAGCAACAGCGGCGTGGTGAACAGCCAGTCCGTGTACCGGGCCCAGTAGATGGGCACCTCCTCCCCGCCCAACTCGATTATCGTCAGTCCGAACCCGAGCGCCATCGCGAGGTAATTCACGAAGGCGATCGCTGTTATCAGTATCGTCGCGATGTAGAACTTCTGTCTTCGTTCGTCGGTCTCTCCCCAGCCGCGACCGATGAAGTACAACATGCCGAGGAACATCCCGGCAGTACCGAGCCACAGCCATATCGATTCGCCACCTGGTGCAGGCATAGTGCACCGGACACTACGTAGCACCTGTCAATATCTGTCATGCCAAAATAGTTAGGGACGGGGCACCACTGCGACGGCGAACCGCTCGCCGACGCTATGCTTCGGCTTCGACGGCCTCGGCCGCGGCGTCCTCGTCCTCGCGGTAGTTCTCCTCGATGAGCTCCTCGTCGATGCGGTTGAGCGCCTCCTTGGGCAGCATCGAGAGCAGGTCCCAGCCGAGTTCGAGCGTCTCGTCGATGTCGCGAGCCGTATCGAAGCCCTGGTCGACGAACTCGGACTCGAACCGGTCGGCGAAGTCCAGATACTTGTTGTCCAGGTCCGACAGGGCCTCGCGACCGACGATGTTCACCAGGTCCCGCAGGTCCTCACCCTCCGCGTACGCGGCGAACAGCTGGTCTTTGACGTCCGCGTGGTCGCCACGGGTCAGGCCCTCGCCGATACCGTCGTCCATCAGGCGCGACAGGCTGGGAAGGACGTTGATCGGCGGCTGGATGCCCTGGCTGTTCAGGTCCCGGTCGATATAGATCTGGCCCTCGGTGATGTAACCAGTTAGGTCCGGGATGGGGTGGGTGTCGTCGTCGCCGGGCATCGTGAGGATGGGCAGCTGCGTGACAGAGCCCTCGCGGCCCTCGATACGACCGGCCCGCTCGTAGAGCTGGGCCAGGTCGGTGTACATGTACCCGGGGTACCCACGCCGGCCGGGGACCTCCTCACGTGCGGCGCCGATCTCGCGCAGCGCCTCACAGTAGTTGGTCATATCAGTCAGGATGACAAGCACGTGGTAGTCCTTCTCGAAGGCGAGGTACTCGGCCGTGGTGAGCGCGAGCCGCGGCGTGATGGTCCGCTCGACGGCGGGATCGTCCGCGAGGTTCATGAAGACGACGGAGCGCTCCAGCGCGCCGGTGCGCTCGAAGTCGTCCATGAACTCGTTTGCCTCCTCGGCCGTGATACCCATCGCGCCGAAGATGACTGCGAACTCCGAACCCTCCTCGTCGTCGCCGCCTTCCTCTTCTTCGGGCACGGTCGCCTGGCGGGCGATCTGGAGCGCCAGGTCGTTGTGTGGCAGCCCCGAGGCCGAGAAGATCGGCAGCTTCTGGCCACGGACCAGGGTGTTCATGCCGTCGATGGCCGAGACACCCGTCTGGATGAACTCCTCGGGGTACTCCCGCGAGAAGGGGTTGATGGCCGCGCCGACGATGTCCTGGCGCTCGTCCGGGACGATCTCCGGCCCGCCGTCGATGGGCTGGCCGGTCCCGTCCATGACCCGCCCCAGCAGGTCCTCGGTGACGGGCATCTTCATGGTCTCGCCGAGGAAGCGAACGGACGCCTTCCGGTCGATACCGGAGGTGCCCTCGAACACCTGGATGGCGACGTAGTCGCTGGTCGACTCCAGCACCTGGCCACGGCGGGTCTCGCCGTCGCTCGTCTCGATCTCGACGATCTCGTCGTAACCGACCGGTTCGTCGGTCTCGACGAAGACCAGCGGTCCGCTGATTTCCGTGATTGTCTGGTACTCTTTCATCGTTAGTACTTCTCCTGGAGTTCCGCAGCGAGGTCCTCTTCTAAGTCGTCGACGTACGCGCCGTAGTCCTCCTGGACCCCGATCCGGTTGAGTCGCGGCGCGGCGTCGATGTCGGTGATCTCGTCGACGGGGACGCCCGCCTCGAGCGCGTCGAAGGCCTCGTCGTTGAACGTCTGGATGGCGTTCACGATGCGGTAGGTCTTCTCGGGCTCGCAGTAGGTGTCGACGTCGTGGAACGCGTTCTGCTGGAGCCAGGCCTCACGCAGGTAGCGCGCGACCTCGAGCGTGAGCTGCTGGTCTTCCGGCAGCGCGTCCTTCCCGACGAGCTGGACGATCTCCTGGAGTTCGGCCTCCTCGTCGAGCACGTCGATGGCCCACTGTCGGACCTCGGGCCAGTCCTCGCGGACGTTCTCGACGAACCAGTCGTCGAGCTGGTCGCGGTACAGCGAGTAGGACTCGTTCCAGTTGATCGAGGGGAAGTGCCGGCGCTCGGCGAGGTCGGCGTCCAGCGCCCAGAACGTCTTGACGATACGCAGCGTGTTCTGGGTGACCGGTTCCGAGAAGTCCCCGCCGGGCGGGGAGACGGCCCCGATGACAGACACGGAGCCCTCGGTGTCGTTGATGTTCTCGAAGTAGCCGGCGCGCTCGTAGAACTCGCTGAGGCGAGCCGAGAGGTACGCGGGGTACCCCTCTTCGCCGGGCATCTCCTCGAGGCGCGAGGAGATCTCGCGCATGGCCTCGGCCCACCGCGAGGTGGAGTCGGCCATCAGCGCGACGTCGTAGCCCATGTCGCGGAAGTACTCCGCGATGGTGATGCCGGTGTAGACACAGGACTCCCGGGCCGCCACGGGCATGTTCGACGTGTTCGCGATGAGGCAGGTCCGGTCCATCAGGGCGTTCCCGGTGGTCGGGTCCTCCAGTTCCGGGAAGTCCTCGATGACCTCCGTCATCTCGTTGCCGCGCTCGCCACAGCCGACGTAGACGACGATGTCCGCGTCGGCCCACTTCGCGAGCTGGTGCTGGGTGACCGTCTTCCCCGAGCCGAACGGACCGGGGATGGCGGCCGTCCCGCCTTTCGCGATGGGGAACAGGCCGTCGAGGATACGCTGGCCCGACACGAGCGGTTCGGTCGGGGTCTGCTTCTCGTCGGCCGGCCGCTGACTGCGGACGGGCCACTCCTGGCGCATCGAGATCTCCTCGCCGTTGTCCAGTTCGACGACCGTCTCCTCGACGTCGAACGAGCCGGACTCGGCCGAGACGACCTCGCCGCCCTCGTAGTCGGGCGGGACCATCACCTTGTGGTCGATGCTGGGCGTCTCCGGGACGGTCCCGACGATGTCGCCGGGTGCCACCTCGTCGCCGGCCGAGACCTCGGGGGTGAACTCCCAGGTCTTGTCCAGGTCGATACCGGGCGCGTCGACGCCGCGGTCGAGGTACGGGGACCCCATCTTCTCCTCCAGCACGTCGAGCGGGCGCTGGACGCCGTCGTAGATGGCGTCGAGCATGCCCGGCCCGAGGTCGACGGAGAGCGGCGAGCCCGTCCCCTCGACGGGTTCGCCCGGGGAGACCCCCGAGGTCTCCTCGTAGACCTGGATGGTAGTGATGTTTCCTTCGATCTCGATGACCTCGCCCATCAGCCCTTCCGAACCGACGTAGACGACGTCGTTCATCCGGGCGTCGAGGTCCCGAGCCGATACGACCGGTCCCGAGACGCTTTCGATGATGCCGTCCTCGCGGACGTCTGTGTCTGTTGCTTGGCTCATGATTAGTCTTCGTCCATCAGGTCGATTCCGATGGCTCGCTTGATCTGTTCACGCAGTCCGCCGCTCCCGGCGCCGCTCGCGCCGAGGGTCACCAGCACCGGTTCGACGCTGGTCTCTGCGTCCTTCCGGACACCACGGGAGAGACGCTCCATGTCGTCGTCGTGCATCACGACGATGCCGACGTCGTCGTCGGTGAGCATCTCCTCGACGGCGTCGTCCAACCGTTCGTCTTTCTCCTCGTTGGGGATGTCCGCGAACTTGCGGACGCCCGCCAGTCGGAACCCCGTCGTGAACTCCGGGCTCCCGACCACGGCTATCTCCTGGCTCATAGTATCACCAGTTCCTGTTCTATCTCGTCGGAGTCCAGCCCGGCCTCGCGACCGCGCGAGATGGCGCGGATGTTGTCGACCTCCCGCTCTTTCGAGAGGATATACGAGAGGACGGGACAGACCGACAGCGGATACCGGTTCGAGAGCTGCTCCGCGTACTTGAGGAGGGCGACGTCGAGCGCGCGCTCGAAGTCGATGAGGTTCTCGGCGTCCTCCAGCGTCTCCAGTGCGTCCTCTAAGTCGTCACCGTACGGGCTCTCCCGGACGGCGTTGACCAGCTGGTCGGTGTCGGTCGCCAGCTGGGCGAGCTGGCGCTCTTTGAACAGCCGACCGCCCTCGATGTAGTACTCCGCCGGGTCCATGTCGGCGCCGCTCCGGGCGAGCCGGAGGGCGTTCCGGAGGTTCCGGAAGTCGACCTCGGCCTGGAGGAACTCGATGTACAGCCCGGTCGGGCTGTCGACCTCCGGCCCGGTCGGGAGTCCCGACAGGAGCATCTCGTAGAACGCGCGGTCGACGGCGTTCTCCAGCGGGACGAGGACGCCGCTGTCCTCGAAGTCGCCGTAGGCAGCCGTGAGGGCGTCGCCGAAGATGGTCGTCTCGAGGGTCTCGACGACCTCCTCGATGCTCTCGGCGGCCAGCAGCTGCTCGAGCAGTCGCTCGTCGAACTCCCCGGCGTCGATGAGGTCGTCTTCGACCTCGGTCTGGGACGCCCCGGAGTAGATGCCCCGGATGATGGTCTTGATATTCCAGGCGTCGAACTTCCGCAGGTACCGGGCGATGTAGTCGTACAGCTGCCCCTCGGCCCAGTCCAGCAGGTCGTCGAAGTGCTTGGCCAGATTGCGGTTGAGGGCGTACTCGACGAGGTCGATACCGCTGTATCGAGCGCCGAGTGCGTTCATCTCGGTCTCGTACTCGGTCTCCTCCATGAAGCGGGCGATCTCGCCCGTCCCCATGCGGACCAGCTTCCGGTAGTCGTCGTCGTCGAACAGCGACGCGCGGCGGGACCGCACGCGAGCGACGACGTACTCGTAGTTGCTTCCTTGACCGCGCTTTGCGTCCGTTCGCAGGCTCATTGTGGGTCGAAGAGGCGGTCGCTGATGTCTCGCAGATTGTCCTCCCAGACCGTCTCCAGCAGCGAGTCGAACGTGTTGTTCACGCGGACTCGGGAGGACTCGCTCTCGACGACGACACCACCGAGGCAGTCTCGCTCTCCGGCGAACGCTGCACCGTCGTAGTCTGTGAGGACGTCTTCGAGCAGGTCCTGATCGTCGGCCCGGCCGTAGACGGCCAGGTCGTCGCCGTCGTCGAACTCCGCGACGGCGGCGTCCAGGAGCGCCCGGGTGAGCTCTTCGCGACGGTCGCCTCCGAGGTCGGCGAGTGCCGCCTCGACGTCGGCGCGGACGTCCTGGAGGACGTCACGGCGGGCGCCCAGTCGGGCCTGCTTGGCCTGCAGTTTCGCCGAGGAGAGGCGCTGCTCGCGCTCCTGGGAGATCTCCCGATCGACTTCTGCCTCGCGGTCCTCGCGGATCTGCTCGGCGTCGGCTTCCGCCTCGTCGATGATCTCCTGGGCGCGCTCGTCGGCCTCGTCGCGAATCTCGTCTGCACGCGCGCGGGCTTCGTCTCGAATGTCCTCTACGACTGTTTCAAGGCTCATTGTTGGAAAAGGGGGGTGCGTTTAGACGACGAAGACGACGACCAGCGCGAGGATGACGAGTGTCTCCGGGAGGACCGTCAGGATGAGGCCACGCCCGAACATGCTCTCGTCTTCGGCGACGGCACCGACAGCGGCAGCACCGATCCCACGCTCGGCGATACCGGCGCCGAGAGCGGCCAGACCGACGGCGAGTGCTGCGCCGGCGGCCGGCGGAATTGCTGGTGCGCTCGATCCCTGCAGTACAGCGTTGACAACGGGTGCGATGGATTCAATCATTGTTTGAAGTCCTCTCTGAGGTTGCTCGTGTCCGAACAGGCGTATGTGGCGCGACGTACTTCATAAAACTTCCCAAACTTGCTCAGCGCGTCGCTGTTCCGGCGATTTACGCTCTCGCTGGGCTGGGGATGAGAACTGATAACAGCCACCCCCCGTCGTGACTCGCCCGGCCGCGCCGCTCGTGGTTGGTGCAGAACCGGAAAACGGGTCACTGCGGTCCGGGACGCGTCAGTCCTCGGTCGTGTAGGTGCGCTCGTAGCCGAACGGGTTGTAGGGCTTGCCGCCGCCCTCGTAGAACTTCCCGAAGAACTCGACGTACTCGAGACGAACCCCCTGCAGGCCGGCGCTCGTGATACCGAGCACGAGCACGAGCAGGTGGCCGATGACCAGCACGAGCAGGCCGCCGATGACGCCGGCGATGCCCGAGTGCATCAGGCCGCCGAACATCACTTCGGTGACCTCGTGGCCGTGGTAGGTCCCCTGTTCGAGGTAGTACGCGGGGGCGTGGTTGATGCCGAAGTGCCACTCGGCGTCGGCGCCCGAGCCCGTGACCCACACGCCGAAAGAGGAGATTGACCACGAAGGCCATCCCCGCCTTGGCGAGCAGCACGGCGGCGAGTCGGGTATACGAGAGCACGTTGACGAGCACGTTGAGGAACTCGACGCCCTCGATGGGCTCACCGACGACCAGCAGGATCAGGCCGGCGAAGAAGACGGCCAGTCCGGCCAGGCCGATGACCGGGTCGAACCCGGCAAAGCCAAGCGGGAACGGGTGGCCGTTGAAGACGCTCTCGGGACCGACCAGCAGGCCGGGTGCGCTGCCCGAGGCACCGGCGAAGATCCAGGCCCACAGTCCAAAGAGCATCATGAGCCAGGACCCGCTCTCGAGGACCGCGTCCTTGAGGCCGTGGTTGAGGTTCTCGACGAAGTCGAAGATCCAGCCGACTGCGAGGTGGAGCATCCCGGCGATGAGGCTCAGGACGAGCCAGCCGAGTGCGTACTCGCCGTAGTGGGGCTGGAGGCCCTTGTGGATCGGCGGGTTGCCGCCCCAGACGATCTCACCGAGCTGGTGCAGCCCGAATATCTCGCCGTAGAGGACGCCAAAGAGCATCGTGAAGCCACCGGCCCACATCGCGACCCCGCCGAGGCTCCTGACGACGTCGCTGTCGAACCGGCTGTACAGCGCGTAGCCGATCAGCAGGTAGATGCTCCCGTACCCCAGGTCGCCGATCATGAACCCGAAAAAGGCCGGGAAGGTCAGGAAGAAGGCGATGGTCGGGTCGAACTCGCTGTACTTCGGCCGGTTGATGACCTCGACCAGCGCCTCGAAGGGTTTGACCGTCGCCGGGTTGTCCTGGATGACCGGTGGGGCGTCGCTGCCCATCGTGACGATGCCGCCGTCGGAGCGCACCGTCCCGCCGTCGGCGGCGGCCTCGCGGGTTTCGCCCTCCTCGTCGGCGGTGGCGGCGCCCTCGTCTGCGGCGGGTGCCGACGCCTCGTGTTCGACCGCCTCGGCGGCGTGTGCGTGACCGTCGGAGTCGTACTCGGCTATCTCGAGTTTCTCGATGTCGACGGCCTCGCCGACCTCGCTGCGGACCGCGTTCTCGAACTCCTCGTAGCGGTCGTTCGGGAGCCACCCCTCGGCGATGAAGGCGTTCTCGGTCGTCGCGAACGTCAGGGGTGCCTCGGCCTTCTGGACCTCGATGGAGAGTTTCTCCTCGGCGGCCAGCAGGAAGCCGGCGTAGTCCAGCCGGAGGTCGTCCAGTTCGTCCTGGACCGTCGTGAGCTTCGACTCGAGTTTCTGTCTGCGGTGCTGGAGCTCCTCGAGGTACGACGAGGGGTCGCCGTCGCCATCGGGGATCTCCAGCCCGGTGAACGTCGCCCCGACCAGGGCGTCCTGGACCGCGCTCTCGTCGGCCCTGGCGAAGATGGCGACGACGCCGTCCTCGTGGTCGACGCGGAACGTGTCGACTGGACTGTCGGCGAGGGCGACTTTCACCTCGTCGGGGTCGGCCTCGCCGACGACGACCGACAGCGACTCGTAGCCACGGAGGAGGTCGAGGTCGATGCCCAGCGTGACGAACGGCTCCATCGCGTTGATGCGCTCTTCGACCTCGCGGAGTTCGCCGCGGAGGTCGTCACGCCGGTCGTCGAGCTCGTTGACCTGCTCGCGGACGGACGCCAGTTCCTCCTCGATTGCCTCGTCGGTCACCACGCGGGTCGGGCCCGCGTCGTCGGCGCTGACGTCCAGAATCGACTCGAGCGACCGGACGGTGACCAGCTTCTCCGAGGCCTCGTCGGCGCCGTCGACGGGGTCGCCCGGCTCGAACCCGTCCCACGCGCCATCGTACTCGGTGACGTGGAGCATGTCGAGGTCGTGGACCGCTTCCACGATGTCCCGCATGGTGCGTTTCGACCCGGTCACCGAGACGCGGCACATCTTCTCAGGTCTGAGCATGTACCGCCTCCTCGAAGAGGTCTGTCACGTATTCGACCACCTCGTCGACACGTTCTTCGGCCGCTGCCTCGAGCTCGTCGCGGGCCGCCTCGCCGTCGGCGAGAATCTCCTCGCGCTCGGCCTCGATCTCCGAGCGGGCGTCGGCGAGCCGCTCTTCGGCCGCCGCCTCGGCCTCCTCGCGGGCCTGCTGGCGGATTTCCTCGGCCTCCTCGCGAGCCTCCTGGATCCGCTGCTCGCGGTCTTCCTCGGCTTCGGCGACGATCTCGTCGGCCTCCTGCTCGGCCTCTTTTATCTTGTCGAGAACTTCTGGCCGTGGCATTCTCTAATCGTACGGACGTTGCCAGAGCGCCTATTTGGTAGTTGCGAAACTTGCGCGTCGCGAGCGCACCGTAGCGCCGCCACAGCGGGTCAGCCGCCGTCCGAAATCCGGGGAATTATGACCGTCTCGCCCCAAGTACGTGCCAATGGGAGTTCTCGAGAACAAATCTCGCGCGCGGCTGTTCTACAAGTACCTCTCGAAGGTGTACGACCGGGTCAACCCCTTCATCTGGGACGAACGCATGCGCGACGAGGCGATCGACATGCTCGGACTCGACCCCGACGACCGGGTGCTGGACGTGGGGTGTGGCACCGGCTTCGCCACGGAGGGTCTGCTCCGCCACGTCGACGTCGTCTACGGCCTCGATCAGAGCCCCCACCAGCTCTCGAAGGCCTACGAGAAGTTCGGCAAGCACGGCGACGTCCGCTTCCACCTCGGCGACGCCGAGCGCCTCCCGTTCACGGACGACACCTTCGACGTGGTGTGGTCCTCGGGCTCTATCGAGTACTGGCCCAACCCCGTCGACGCTCTCGTGGAGTGTCGCCGCGTCGTGAAACCGGGCGGTAAGGTGCTCATCGTCGGCCCCGACTACCCCAAGTCGTCGGTCTTCCAGAAGATGGCCGACGCGATCATGCTCTTCTACGACGAGGCCGAGGCCGATCGGATGTTCGAGGCGGCCGGCTTCGACTCCTTCGAGCACCACATCCAGCAGTCCCGGCCGGGGAGTCCACGCGCCATCACGACCGTCGCGGACGTCCCCGAGTAACGACGGCTCACTGGACCGACGAGTCCACGTCGAGGTCGGTCCGCTCGACCTCGAGTTCGGTCCCCTCGACGGTAGTCACGGTCACGTTGTACGCGCCGCGAGGTTCGACCGTCCACAGGGTCCCGTCGGCCCCGGTCTCACCGACGCGCTGACCACTCACCGCGACGGTCCCCTCGACCGGCGCGCCGGTCTCGTTGTCCGCCACGACCACGCGAAGCGGGCCCGTCTCGTACGCCCGGTTCACGGTGAGGCGGACGGACTCCTCGACGGTCGTCTCCGAGGACGTCGGTTCGACCGTCGAGAGCTGGCGGTACTGTATCTCGCGGAACACCTGGGTCGACCCGCCGTCGAGGTACGCCGTCAACCGGCCGTTGGAGTGGTCGGCGGTCAGCTGGTAGATGTTCGTCCCCCCGAAGCTCTGGACGCTGGGTAGCTGGCGGTCGTAGAGCCACGGGTACAGCGACTCCGCGCGGTCGGCGGCGTTACGCAGGCGGTCGCCTTCGCTCTCGGCGAACTGGTCGGTGGCCCCAGGAGACCGCTGGTCGCCGAGGTGGGTCTCGCGGACGTACTCGCTGTCGGTCACGAACGCGAGCGTGTACCCGTCAGTCGCCGTCTCGAAGTAGACGGGACCGCTCGTCGACTGCCCGGACAGCGACCGGCCCAGCTGTGTGGCCACCGGCCCGGTGAGCATCCGGAGGTTCCCCTTGGTGTTCTCGAGCTGGGTCCGTCGCTCGCGCCCCAGCGAGAAGTCGGGGTTGTTGCGCTCGGTGCGTTCGATTCGCCGCAGGCCGTCCGCGAGCGACCGGGCCTCGGCGTCGACCAGTGCGCGCACCGTCACGAACTCGGCGACCGACCCCGAGTCGCTGGCGGCCGCGAGCGCATCGCGCTGCTGTCGCTCGAGCTCGAGCCGGCGCTCCTCGATGGCGTCGAGGCGGGCATCGACGAGCGCCGCACGGGCTCGTTGCGAGTCGGCGCGGATGAACCGCTCCTCGAAGGCCTTGGTCTCGTGTTCCTGGTGGAGTTGCCGGGACCCGGCCGCGACGGCCGTCCCGACCTCGACGTCCGGCGAGGTAAAGGCCGTCGTCCGGACCTCGCTCTCGGGAATCGACAGCTGGTTCGTCGTCCCATTGATGGGCGTGATCTGGTACGTGCCGCCGTCCCCGGCGGCGAGCGCGGGCGTCGCAACCGCGGCAGGAGGCGCCGTCACCATCACGAGGATGGCGACGAGGAGGGCGGGGGATGGGCGCATCACCACGGCGTACAGCCCGCCAGTACAAAAATCCCTGCATTCCCTACCCCGGATAGACGGCGGAGAGTGCTCAAGACGTTTCAAAACGTCCGGAGACGTTTTATTCTCGGATGGAAAGGGTTTGCTCCGGACCGTGCAGTCTCGAGGTGAAATGTCCCCGCGGGTACTGGCCGCCCTCCTCGCTCTCCTCCTCCTCGTTCCGGCCGCGACCCCTGCCGTCGGTGCGACGCTGGGTGGCGGCGGCCCCGTCGCACAGACGACGCCCACTACGTCGGTCACCGAGAACACCACGTTCTACCTCCAGATACGGGCGAACGGTGACGCGCGGTGGACGATAACCGACACGTACGCCCTCGAAGACGAGAACGACACCCGGGCCTTCGAAGACCTCGCCACCGCCTACGTCGAAGGCGAGAGGGAGGTCGGGTGGGAGCAGTCGTTCCGGCGGGCCAGCACCGCCGCGAGCGAAGCCACCGGCCGGCAGATGAACGTCACCAGCGTGCGGCGAGATTACGTCGTCAGCGAGGGGAAAGGGACCATCGTCCTCGAGTTCACCTGGACCAACTTCGCGACCGTCGAGGGCGACCGCCTGGTCGTCGGTGACGCGTTCAACACCACCGACGGCACCTGGCTGGGCCACCTGACCGAGGAACAGCGACTCGTCATCTCCCCGCCGACGGGCTACGGCGTCCTGAGCTCGCCCCCCTTGACGGCCGTCGAAGGCGGGGAACTCCGGTTCGAGGGGCCCCGGACCTTCGAACCGGGCTACCTGCGGATCGTCTACGCGGGCGACGCCCCCACCACGACCACCGCGCCCGAGACGCCCGACGACGGCCCTGTTCGGCGGCGGGTCGCTCTGGCTGGGCGGCGCCGCGGTGCTCATCCTCGGGCTCGTCGTGGCCGTCGGCTACATGGCCAGGCAGGGAGCCGCCCCGCAGGCCGCAAGGACGAACGACGCTGACGGTGACGCCGAGGCCGCTGCGAGCGACGACGTGATGGCCGACGCGACGGACTCGGACGACAACGCCGACGTCGACGTCGAACTGCTCAGCGACGAGGAGCGCGTGGAACGCCTGTTAGAGCAGAACGGCGGCCGGATGAAACAGGCCCGCATCGTCAAGGAGACCGGCTGGTCGAACGCGAAGGTCTCGCAGCTGCTCTCGTCGATGGACGAAGAGGGCCGCATCGACAAACTCCGCATCGGCCGGGAGAACCTCATCTCGTTCCCAGACGAGGACATCGGCGACTTCGAGGAGTAGCCCTCAGAGCTCTGCGGCCGCGTCGACGGCCTCGGGGAGCGAGGGTGCATCAAAGACGTCGCCGCCGACGTAGGCGTTCGTCCCGGCACAGTAGAGGTCGCGGGCGACCTGGACGACCTGCTCGTCCAGCGGTTCCGGGTCGAGATCACAGAGGGACTTCCAGTCGGCGATACCCGCCTCGGTGGCTCGCTGTTTCGCCTCGGAGACGGCTGCGACCCACTCGGGCTGGGTGCGCTTGTGGTACTGGCGGACGACCTCCTTCGAGACCTGCTGGCCGTCGTAGGAAAAGCGGTTCTCGTCGAAGGTGCCGACCACGTCGGCGACCCGTATCTGGCCGCCGTGGTACAGGCACTCGATCTTCCCGTCCTCGTGGACCAGGTCGGCCGTCTCGGCCTGGCGATTGAGGATGTGGTTGACTGCCAGCGCGAGTTCCTCCAGCCGGTCGACGCTGGCGGCCCCGGCGATACGGTCGGCTTCCTCGCGGTCGAGGTAGCGGTCCTGTTCCTCGTACTTCGTGGAGAACTCGACGACCGGCGTCTCGAGGTCGACCGGTTCGTCGGGCCACTCGTCGAACGAGAGCCCGTGGTCGGCCGGGTCGGTCCGCGAGCGCAGCGAGGACCCGACCGGGACGCGGTTGCGGAAGACGATCTCGAGGGGGACGAGGAAGTTCTCGCCCGCCTCGTCGTGGTAGGCGTCGTAGTCGTAGGTGCCGTCGGCGAAGGGCAGGTCGGGGACCTGGGTGAGCGAGATGACCATCTCGCGTGGCGGCTGGCCCACCGAGAGCGCGTCGCCGAGATCCAGCACCTCGTCGTGGCCGTCGACGCGGACCCCCTCGTAGTGGGTCGACACGTGGTTCTCCGCTAACAGCTGGAAGTTGAACGCGCCCATCGTACACAGCGAGGCGCCCTTGTCGGGTATCTGGTCGGGCATCTTCCCCCAGTCGAACACCGAGTAGTCGTCCGTGAACACGAACGAGCCACGGCCCAGCTCGTCGGCCGTCGCGGGTTCGTCTACGCGGAAGTCCTTGACGCTCGTCATTGTGACCGCCTTTTCGGGCCGTGACAAAGAGGTTTGCACTTCGACAGCGCGCCGGTCACCAACCTTTTTCTCCGCCACTCCCCTTCCGTTGGACAATGTCCGACGCCCGAGTCCTCGCGCCGTCCGGTCGACACCGTGGAGTTCAGTCACCGACCGGTGACCGACCAATCCTTCGAGAACGCGCTGGCGAAGGCTCGCGACGGCGTCCGCCTCTCGGTGGCCGACGGGGTGGAACTGCTCACGACCGGTACCGACACCGAGGGCATCGACCCGCGACGGAAAGAACGGGTCCTCGAGGCGGCCGACCGGCGCCGGGCCGAGGTGGTCGGCGACGAGGTCACCTTCGTCGCAAACCTCAACAACAACGTGACGACGGCCTGCAACACGGGCTGTCTGTTCTGTAACTTCAAGGACCGCTCCGAACAGTTCCGGAGCGACTATCAGGAGTCTCACGGCGGGTTCACGAAGACGCCCGCCGAGTCGCGCGACATCGTCGCCGATGCCGTCGACCGGGGTATCTACGAGGTCTGTTCGGTGTCGGGACTGCACCCGGCGCTCACACTGGACGACGAGCACCGCGAGCTACTCGAGCGCAGCGACCGGGGCGACCTGAACTACCGCTCGCCGGGCGAGTACGACGTCGACCCGGGCACCTACTGCGCACAGATACGGGCGATGGACGTCGGCGGCGTCCACGTCCACTCGATGACCCCCGAGGAGGCCTACCACGCCCGGCGCGGGACCGACTGGTCCTACGAGGAGGTGTTCCGCCGACTGAAGGCCGCGGGCCTCGACAGCGTGCCGGGGACGGCCGCCGAGATTCTCGTCGACGAGGTACGCGAGGTCATCTGCCCGGGGAAGATCGGCACCGCGGAGTGGCTGGAGGCGATGGAGGCCGCCGCGAGCGTCGGCCTGGGCACCACGGCGACCATCATGTACGGCCACGTCGAGAACGAGATGCACCGGGTCATGCACCTAAAAACGTCCGCGACCTGCAGGACCGGACCGGCGCCATCACGGAGTTCGTCCCCCTCTCCTTCGTCCACGAGGCGACGCCGTTGTACGAGCGCGGCATGGTCGAGGGCGGCGCCACCACCGCCGAGGACGAGTTGATGATCGCCGTCTCGCGCCTCTTTCTGGACAACGTCGACCACATCCAGTCGTCGTGGGTCAAGTACGGCGACACGCAGGGGCTGAAGATGCTCACCTGCGGGGCCGACGACTTCATGGGGACCATCCTCTCGGAGGAGATAACCAAGCGGGCCGGCGGCGACTACGGCGAGTTTCGCTCGGTCCGGGAGTACGCCGACATGATCCGGGCCATCGGTCGGACGCCGGTCGAGCGGTCGACCGACTACACCGAGCGTCGGGTCGTCGACCCGGACGCCGACGTGATCGGCCCGCGACTGGGGCCGAAGGCGGACGGGACGCCGCTGCTCGAGTGAGCCCGCAGCTCGACGGGTCACCCGCCCGGACGGGAGACGTGAAACTCTCTATCTGTTGTCATTGTGCGCAGAAAACGGTTTGAAACCCGGGAAATTGTCAGAGGCGGACCCGGGCCACTGAAAACAGAGGGTGGGACCGGTATATATCTCTGGCCTAGTTGACTAGGTTTGACTGGTATCTGACATCCCTGAGTGCTGTCTCGAGGGTGTGGGCATCGCTCCGGACGCGGCCCTCGTGGGGTCTCATCTCGACCCACCCAGAACCATCTCGCCCCGGTTCACGGATCGGCCGGCGACTGCTCCCCGGCGAGCACCGCGCGGAACCGCTCGCCGGCCGCGGTGTCGGCGTCGATGGCGGCCTCGACCCGTGGCGAGAGCCACCCGGACTCGACGAACCGCTCGTAGACTGGGAGGCGTTCGGTGAGCGGGACCCCGGCCGCCTCGGCGACGGCCTCCAGTTCGCGCAGCGCCGGCCACTCGTACTCGGGGTTGATGTGGTCGACGGTGACCGGCGAGACGCCACCCAGGTCGTCGACGCCGCAGTCGGTCAGGTCGCGGGCCGGCGCCAGGTTCGGCGGGACCTGGACGGCCACCTCGTCGGGCAGTCCCGCCCGCGCCATGGCGGTCACGCGGCGCATCGTCGCCAGGTCCGGCGACCCGCCCCGCCAGCGCTCGTTCTCGACGACCGGCTGGACGATGACCTCCTGGATGTGGTCGTACCGGTCGTGGAGCTCGGCGATGGCGAGGATGCTCTCGGCGCGGGCCCGCCAGTCCTCGCCGATGCCCACGAGAATCCCGGTGGTAAAGGGCACGCCCAGTTCCCCCGCCGTTCGGAGCGTCGCGAGGCGCTGGCCCGGCGACTTCGACCGGGGACCGCCGTGGGCCTGTACCTCGGCGGTCGTCTCCAGCATCACGCCCATCGAGGCGTTCAGGTCGGCGACGGTGGCCATCTGCTCGCGGGTCTGGTCGCCGGGGTTCGCGTGCGGCAGGAGCCCCTCCTCGAGGGCAATCTCACAGGCCTCGCGAAGGTACTCGTGGATGCTCTCGTGGCCCAGCTGTGCCAGCCGGTCGTGTATCTCGGTGTAGCGGTCGTCGGGATCGTCGCCGAAGGTAAAGAGCGCCTCCGTACAGCCGGCGTCGGCCCCGCGGTGGCAGATGTCGCGTATCTCCGCCGGCGTGAGGAGGTCGGCCTGGCCCGGCGGATCGTAGTACGTGCAGTAGGTGCAGGTGTACCGGCAGGCGGTCGTCAGCGGGACGAAGACGTTCCGGCAGTAACTGAGCTCGGTTGCCGGGTCCACGTCGGCCGGCGTGACCGATAGCAGGCGCTCGATGGCCGCGTCCGCTATCGAGACGTCCACGTCGTGGTCGGCGGCGCCCGGTATCACGTCACGGGGTCGGGCCCCGACCACCAAAAGCCTTCACTCCCGGGTGACGCCGACCCGACCGTCCGTCACGTCGAGTTCGAAGCCGGCGTCCCGGAGCCAGTCGACCGCTGCGCCGTCGCCGTGGAGCAGGACCTCCGCGAGGTCCGCCGGTTCGTCGACGTCGGTCGCCAGGCGGCGGGAGTCGACCTCCGCCAGGCTCGCGCCGACGTCGCGGGCGATGCGTCTGTGGTCCCGTATCGAGGCGCCGTGGTAGTCCACCCGGAAGTCGGGATGGCGGCTGACGAAGGCGTTGGTCCCGCCGCCCAGGCCCGGTGCCAGCACGACGTCCGTGTCGGGCGTGAACAGGCGGGCTATCGCCTCGGGCGTCGCCAGCGGCAGGTCGGCCATGACGACGGCGAGATCGCCCCGCGAGAGGTAGTCGTTGACCAGGGCGTCGAGCCCCCGGTCGTCGACGGTCGTTGGCGCCGGGCAATCTATCGGCGCCGTCGTCACCACCGTCGGATCGTGTCCAGCCCCGTCGAGCGCCGCGAGGACGTCCGTGAGCATCGCTTCGGTGAAGGCCAGTCGCTCGTCGGCGTCGAGAACGGGTGCGAGGCGAGTCTTGGGATTCGACCCCGAGACGGGGACGACGACGCGCATCTACAGTTTGCTGTAGTCGTCTCCCTGCTGGGAGTACAGGTAGTAGCCCCCGCCGGCGAGCAGGAGGAGGACGACGAGTGCGCCGCCGGCTATCAGCAGCGTCCGGGTCGTCTGCTGGCTCTGCTGGGCACTCTCGGCGGTGTTCCGGGCCTGGTTCGCCAGGTCGATGGCGTTCTGGAAGTTGCCGTTCTCGTAGGAGGAGACGGCGCTGTCGACGAGACTCTCGGCTTCCTCGTTGCCGCCGGCCGCCTCGATGCTCTCCTGAGCGGCGTCGATGGCCTCACGGGCCTCCTTGCTGTCCTCGGTGAAGTGGTGGGCCGTGTCGTTCTGGAACTCCTGGGTGTTGTTGCCGGTCTGGCGCGAGAGCGTCGCGACCGTGAACCGTTCTTCCGGCGCGTACGTGTAGTTCTCGACTGCCGGGACCGTCCCCGACAGCTCGATCTGGACCTCGTCACCGTTGTCGTCGATCTCCAGGTCCTGGGAGATGTTCTGGCTCCCGTAGGTGTCCTCGCTTATCTGGGTCCCGGCACGGAGCACCGTCACCTGCCAGCTGACGCTCTCCAGTTCGGTCGTTCCTCGGAGCGTCCACTGGTTGGGCGCGTCTGTGAACGGGTCGTCGATGGTGTACGTGACCGTGACCTCCTCATCAACTGCCGCCTCGGACGGAACACCGTCTGCAGCGACCGAAAACGCGGTGGCCGTCCCCGCAAACGCGAGCAGGCCAACCACACACAGCAGAGCGAGTGTTCCCTTAGAACAGCGGATCGAGTTCATCTTCGTCGTCTTCGACTAACTCCTCTAAGTTATCTTCGCTTTGGCGCCTGATGTCGTCGATGTTGTCCTGTGCCTCGATGGCGACCTGCTGGAGTTCCTTGATGCGCGGGACGTTGTGCACGCCGGCCAGCAGGATGGACGCGGCGACCTTCGGGGAGTTGGTCGGGTAGTCCCCGCCGCGGACCTCCATGGAGCCGGTCTGCTCCTCCAGCCACTTCCGCCCGCGCTCGATTCCCTTCCGGTTCAGGTGCTCGGGTGGGCCGGCCATGACGAGTAATGCTCGCTCGGCGCCCTCGATCTCACAGGGCAGCGTGAGGCGGCCGAGCGCGGCCTTGCGGACCAGGGACGTGATCCGGTTGGTCGTGTTGGCCGTGTCCATGCCGTCGTCGGTGCCGTCGTCGCCGCCCTTGAACCGCGAGAGCAGGCCCCCGCCGTTGGAGGATATCTCGACGTCCTCGGAGGCGTACCCGACCGTCGAGACGCCGCCGCCGTCGAGCGTGTTGATGATCTCCGAGGAGTCGACGACGCTCTCGGCGACGTTGTCGCCGGCCGAGACCTCGCCCGCGCCAAAGAGGACACCGAAGCGACGGACGATCTCCTCGTTGATGTGGTCGTAGCCGCCCTCGACGGATTCGCCGGTCTGTCGCCAGGCGTCGTTGTCGAACACCATCAGGTTGTCCACCTCGCGAACGAACGTCTGGAACGAGCGGGCGGCGTTCAGCGTGTAGATGCCACCCTCGTCGCTGCCCGGCAACACGCCGAGCCCGTAGACGGGTTCGGTGTAGATGCGCTTGAGGTGCTTCGCGACGACCGGCGACCCGCCGGACCCGGTCCCGCCCCCCAGCCCCGCGACGATGAGGAACGCGTCCACCTCGTGGACGGGGATGTTGTCGATGGCGCCCTGGATTTCGTCGATGTCCTCCTCGGCAATCTCCGCGCCGAGCTCGTTGTCGGCACCGACGCCGTGGCCTTTCACGCGTGCCTGTCCGATGAGCACGCGGTTCTCTTCCGGTACCTGGTTCAGACCGAGCAGGTCGGCCTTCGCTGTGTTTACCGCGACAGCAGCGCGGACGATTCCCGAGTTCGTCTTCTCGTCGTACTCGAGGAACTTGTCCACGATCTTGCCGCCGGCCTGCCCGAAGCCGATCATCGCGAGTTTCATGCTTTGGTTCTCCGGTTAAAAAGGGCAATGCGGATTGTACGGATGCTTTATGCCCAAATCTCAATCGTGAGACCCCAATTCGGCAACGAGAATAAACTTCGAGAAGGATTGTTCTACAACGTGATTTCCTGTGTCTCGACCTTCGAAACCGGTAATCTGTTCCAACTGACGCGGATAAACTCCACGGGAGTTCTCAGTGTCGGTTAATTTCGTTCGCGCCTATTGGAAACGGCCGGTCGGGTGGGGTCACCCCTCGACGCCGAGGTACGACCCGAACGTCTTCATCTCGTCGGGGTCGACGCCGAAGGTCTCCACGTCGTTGGTCGCCGGGGCGTTGACGAAATCGAGCCCCTCGTACTGGTCGCTCCCCATCGGAAACCCGAGCGCGCCGAGCACCGGTAGCCCGATCTTCGCGAGCGGCATCGGGAGCGGGACGATGGTGATGGGTTTCCCCTCGGCCTCGAAGACCAGCTCCGTGGCCTCGCGCAGGGTCAGCACCTCCGGGCCACCGACCTCGTACGTCTCGCCGACGTGCTCGTCGCCCTCTACGGCATCGGCCAGCATCGGGACGAGGTCCTCGACCCAGATGAGCTGGAAGGTGGCCTTCTTACCGCCCCCGGGCAACGGGTAGAGCGGGACGCCGGGCGCGAATATCTGTTTCAGACGTTTGGTGAAGTAGACGAACTCGTCGCCCTCGCCGAAGACGATGGAGGGCCGGAAGATTATCCACTCGAGGTCCGAGTCCCGGACCACCTCCTCGGCCTTCCCCTTCGCGCGGAGGTAATGCGTCGCCGCGTGCGGGGCCGCACCCAGTGCGCTCATCTGGAGATACCGGTCGACGCCGTGCGCTTCGGCGGCCTGTACGCAGTGTTTCGTGCCCTCGAGGTGCACCCGCTCGTGCATCTCGTTGCCGCCCTCCGGCTTGAACAGCGGCGTCAGCGCGGGAAGGAAGACGACCGCGTCCTTGTCCTCGAAGGCTCCCTCGATGCTCTCGTAGTCGGTTACGTCACCCGTCTTTCGCGTGACGCCCGTCGGGAGGTCGGCGTCGTGCGGGTTCCGAGAGAGCGCCGTGACGTCGTGCCCCCGTTCGTCAAGCTCTTGACACAGGTACTGTCCGATGAAGCCCGTCCCACCGACCACGAGTACGTTCATACCTGACATATCGACCGGCCATACTGTAAAGGTACGGCGCAACTTGTATGGTCCGTGACCCGATAGCACGCCGGACGACGTCGGGGTGCTTACGTACCCGCGGGCCGACACCCGGATATGCTCGTCACGCTCGAAGGCCTCGACGGCAGCGGGAAGTCGACGGTCTGGGACCGTCTCGCGGCCGACGACGCCCTGCCGGCCGACGCCGTCTTCACCCGGGAGCCCACGGATACCTGGTACGGCGACTGCGTCCAGCGCTCTATCGACGACGACGGTGCCGACTCGCTGGCGGAGCTGTTCCTCTACACCGCCGACCACGCCGCCCACCTCGGGGAGACCGTCGAACCGGCGCTGGCGGACGGGCGACTCGTCGTCTCCGACCGCTACTCGGACTCGCGGTACGCTTACCAGGGCGCGACGCTTTCCGACGCCGACGCGTTCGAGGACGCCCTGGCGTACGTCCGGCGGGTCCACGAACCCTGGACACGGCCGCCTGACCTCACCGTCTACCTCGACGTCGACCCCGAGACGGCCGCCCGGCGCAGCGGCGCGACCAACAAGTTCGAGGCGGCCGACTACCTCGCGGACGTGCGCGAAAACTACGAACGGCTCCTCGCGGCCGACCCCGAGCGGTTCGTCCGCGTCGACGCCACCGAGTCACCGGACGCCGTCTACGAGCGGGCCCGCGAGGCGATTCTCGCCCGCCGCTAGTTCAGCGAGGCCGGCAGCTCCACCTCGTCGGGCGCGGGCATCCAGACGTAATCGAAGGTCATCCCGACCGCCAGCGGGACGGCGATGGTGAGAAACAGCGTCGGCCCGGGTCCGAGGCTCAGGCCGTCACCGAGCGGGAGCGGACCGCTCAACACGAGCAGGACGACGAACATCGCGACCGGACAGAGCAAGAGCGCATAGAGGAGGCTGCCCCATCGCGTCTTCAGTCTGACGCGGAAGAACCGCGTCATCAGTGCCGTCATCGCGCTGTTGAGCAGGACGATGACGAGCAGGCCGACGATACCGAGGACGCTGACCATGCCACCGCTACGGGGCCAGTCCTCTTTTCCGTGTCGGAACGGCCTCACTCCAGACAGATGTAGGTCCGCGTGTCGGCGACGCCCTCCAGGTTCCGTATCTGGGAGGACACCGAGTGCATGACGTCGTACACCTCCGTCCCCGACGCCTCGGCGATGATGTCGTACTGCCCGGCGACGATGTGGGCCTCGCCGATACCGTCGGACTCTCTGACGGCGTTCAGGAGTTCCTCGGACTTCCCGGCGACGGTCTTGATCATAATGAAAGCATTTACCATACTATGCTATGACGTGCCAACCAACGAAAAGGTTTCCCGCGGGGCGGGTCGTCCCGCGCCAGTCCGTCGATTTCCCGGGGTACTTTTATTCACCCGTCTCGTACGGCCCCACATGAGATTCGTTATCGTGGGTGCAGGTCGCGTCGGTCTCCGGACCGCGCGCGTCCTCAAAGAGAGCGGACACGAGGTCGTCCTCGTGGAGGTAAACGAGACGACCATCGAGCGCGCGCGAGACGCCGGCTTCGAGGTCATCGCCGGCGACGCTGGGATGGAAGACACGATCGAGCAGGCCTACCTGGACGGCGCCGACGCGCTGGGCGCGCTCACCGGCGACCTCAACACCAACTTCGTCGCCTGTATGGTGGCCAAGGAACACGGCTGCCGGACGGTCATGCGCATCGACGAGGACTACCGCGAGGAGATCTACCGCCGCTACGCCTCGGAGGTCGACGAGGTCATCTACCCCGAACGGCTGGGCGCCATCGCCGCCAAGAACGCGCTGCTTGGCGGGAACATCCGCGCCGTCGCCGACATCGCACAGAACCTCCAGCTCGTCGAGTTCACCATCGCGGAGGGCTCGCCGATGGAGGGGTACTCGCTGTCGGAACTCGAACTGCCCGCGGACTCGCAGCTGATGGCCCACGCCAAGGGTGACTTGCCACTCGGCCTGCCGAACGCCGACGAGACGCTCGAGGCCGGCGACAAGGTGGTCGTGCTCGCGGACTTCAACAACCTCGCGGACGTCCGGAGCATCGTCGTCGGTGACTCCGAAACGGCGACCGCACTCGGAGGTGCCTGAGATGGTCACTGCATACGTCATGGTCAAAGCCCACACCGGCGACGCGGACCGCCTGCGAAACGAGATCGAAGCCATCGACGGGGTCGTCGAGGCCCACATCGTCGCCGGCGACGTCGACCTCATCGCGAAGGTCGACGTCGACACGCCCGCCGCGGTCAAGGACGTGGCCGCCACCCACATCCAGGACATCGAGGGCGTCGAGAGCACGCAGACGTATATCGCGATGGACTGAAGACTAAATTTTTACTTCGGGGGGTTCCACCGGAACCCCCACTCGCAAAAGTTTAGTACAAAAAGCCGCAGCGCGCGGAACCGCGCGCTGCGGGGAAACGGCTCGCTTCGCTCGCCGTATGCACAGGGTACTACCTACAACGGCGTGCCGCCGCGGTTCCCATCGCTGCCGCCCGTACTCGCGGCGTCCATCAGGTCGGCGACGACGCCGACGTAGTCGTAGCCCGGGACGATGCCCTCGACGTACGTCCCCTGGACGTACTCGACGAAGGCCTTCGCGACGTCGGCGGCCTGATTCCCGGTCCCGAGACTGAACCGGTAGGTGACGACGACCTCCTCGCCGTCCTGTTCGACGACGTACTCGTCGAGGTCGACCGACACGCGGGTGGCCTTCGGTGCGTCCTCGAGTCGGCGCTCGAACGTCTCGAACCAGCCGTCGCGGACCGCCTCGCCGACCTCGTCGCTGGTCGCGGCCTGGAGCGACGGCGCTCGGACCGTCACCTCGACGTCCGTCCGCCACTGTTCGCCCTCGCTCGCGGTGACGTGACCCGCGAACCCCGTCGTCTCGACGGCGTAGCCGCCGCCGGCCGGCACGAACGCGTCGTGCCGGTCGAAGATCCTCCCGACCTCCGGTGGTACCTCGGTCATCGGCCATATATTGGCGTCTGGCGCGGAAAAACGCGTCGTCTGTGGCTACCTCACGAACTCGACGCCGGTGAGTTCGAAGCGCGCGCCACCGCCGTCGCTCTCGGTGACCCGGATCTCCCAGTCGTGGGCGTGGGCGATCTGCTGGGCGATGTTCAGTCCCAGGCCGGTTCCCGCGTCCGTGGTGGAATACCCGGCGGCGAATACCTGTTCCCGGGCCGCTGTTGGGATGCCGGGACCGTCGTCGGCGACGTAGAACCCGTCGGGCAGGTCACCGATGGTCACGGTCACGTCCTCGCCGCCGTGTTCGACGGCGTTCCGGAGCAGGTTCTCGAGCAGTTGCTGGAGCCGACTCCTGTCGGCCCGTACCACCCGGTCCGTCTCGGTGACGACCCTGGCCCCCTTCGTCTCGACGTCCCCCCAGCACTCGGCTGCCAGCGTCGCGAGGGAGACGGGCCGCATCTCGGAGACCGATTTCCCCTCCCTGGCGAGAGTCAGCACGTCGGCGATCAGCGTCTCCATCCGCTCGTGGGCCGCGGCGACGGCTGCGAGGTGGTCGCTGTCGTGTTCCGCCCGGGCCATCTCCAGTCGGCCGATGGCGACGGTGAGCGGATTCCGGAGGTCGTGGGAGACGACGCTGGCGAACTGGTCTAACTGCTCGTTCGTGCGCTCCAGTTCCGCCTCTCGCTCTCGTCGCTCCGTGACGTCGTAGCAGATGACGACTCGTCCGCGCCGCCCGTCGTCACCGATGTGCGAACTCGAACACAGCAGGTGACGCTGTTCGCCGTCCGTCCGAACCGCCGCTTCGGTCTCGCGTCCGTCGGCAGCGGTGAGTGCCGGGCGGACGTCGCCGTCGACTGGCTCGAGGACCGCGGTCACCGGCACTCCCGTGACGCCGCCCGTGATGTCGAACAGCGCCCGAGCGGCCGGGTTACAGTCGACCACGCGGTCCTGGTCGTCGAGGATGAGGACGGTATCGGTGAGCGCGTCGAGCGCCGTCCGTCGGGCCACCGGCGAGACATCGAGGAATCGGCCCCTGAACACGACCACGGCGAGGACGCCGGCCGTCAGGAGGAAGCCGAACGGCGCGACGTCGAAGGGGGCGAACGCGACGTCGAACAGCGAGACGAGTGTCGCGCCGACCGACGGGACGACCGCGAGCGCGAGCAAGGTCGTCTGTGTCCGTCGCACTCCCCTCGACTGCGTCGCTTCCAGCGCTAGCATACCCGTCCCGACCGCGACGAACAGGTACGAGACGCCCGCGTGTACCCAGAACCCGTGATTGTACTCGGGGACGAGCACGACGTTCTCGACGGCTGTCGCCGGGCCCAGGACGAACTGGTGGGCCGGATTCGTCCAGATGAGCACCTGCATGACGACGATCCAGCAGCCGAGCGCGCCGAGCACCGTTCGCGAGACGTCGACCCGCTCGGTCACCTCGAACGCGAGCACCAGCCACCCGACCGCCGCGAGTTCGGCGGCGAGCACGAGCACGTTGTAGACCAACCGCGAGAGCCCGTAGTCGCTCGTCGAGATGTCGACCGCCGCGGCGAACGCCCAGAGCGCCGTTCCGGTGACGAACAGCGCGAACCCCAGGCTCCCGGGCTTGTCACGGTTTCTGACCGGGAGTGCGAGGAACCCCACCGAGAGCAGAATCGCGAGAATCCGGCCCGCAACGAGGAGTTCTGGACTGAGCGACATCGGTGTCCTCACCGTTCGCTACTCTGACGGGGGATTTCAACTATTCGTCAAGTGTATGACACCTGGTTCGAAACGGGCCGTACTGCTTCGGTTCGAGGCAACGAATGCGAGGGATGGGATTCGAACCCGATGCAAACGCTCACTCCGTTCGCGTTTCCGTGATTCGAATCCCACCGTTCGATTCCCACGACTCTCACGTCCGTTCGAGTCGGAGAATGCGAGGGATGGGATTCGAACCCATGGACCCCTACGGGAGCGGGTCTTAAGCCCACCGCCATTGGCCAGGCTAGGCGACCCTCGCGCACTCGGTCATGCACACCGAGGGGGAAAACGGGTTTCGATTACCAGTCGACCGAGAGGGTGCCGTCGCCGTGGGGGTCGGGCGCGATCTCCTCGTTCGTTCGGCGGTCGACGACGTGGATGATGCCGCGGCCCTTCTTCGCGGGGCAGGCCTCTGCGGCCGCGACGTTGTGGTCCAGATCCTCCTCGCCGATGAAGTAGGTCCGCGGGGTTGCGATGCCGGTGTCGAGGTCGAGCTTCCAGTTGCGGGACATCTCGGCGCACTTCCCGGCGCCAAAGCACTTGTTTGCCTCGAAGATGATCTTGTAGGGCTTTGCCTCGACGGGCGGGGCGTCCTGTTCGCCGAACTCGCTTGGGTCGACGGGGTCGTCGGCCTCGGTCATCGGTGTCTGTTCGACGTCGACGGCCTTTCGATTGTCGGTTCCCGCGAGCGCTCAGTCGACGAGCGCAACCTCGTCGCCAACGCGGACGGCCCCGCCGCGCCCGGCCGTGGGGACGCTCGCGATGAGCATCACGGTGTAGCAGTGGTCGAAGGCGTCCCGGTCGGCGAAGTCGGGGAACGTTGCCTCGCGGCGCTCAACGAACCGCTCGCGGAACCCCGGCGTGGGGTCGCCGGTGTCTGGGTCCCGTTCGGGGACGACACAGCGGCCACAGGGCGTGTCCCCCTCGAAGCGGACGTCACCGACGCGGAAGGCGGGGGCGTCGTCGCCGACGAAACGGTCCTCCCAGAACGCCGGGACGCCACCGACCTCGACGTTGGCCCGGAGCCGTCGCCGCACGCTCTCGACGGTGAGGCCGTCGAACCACGAGGCGACGGTCTCTACGGTGGCGGTGCTGACGACCGACGGCCCCAGTTCGCGGCGGTCGACGAAGCCCAGCTCGGCGTCGCGCTCGAGTGAGAGGTCGAGGTCGAAGACCGACCCGAACCACGCCGCCGCTCGCCGGCGACCGGTCGCGTCGTCGACGTCGAACGTGGCGGCGCCGTGTCCGGGCGCCGAGACCGAGAGCCGCCCGGTCTCGGGGTCGTAGTCCGTCGTCACGTCGTGGACCTGGTCGGTCCGCTTTCCGTTGACGACGTCACCGTCCCCGTCGAACAGCGCGAACTCGCGGTCGTGGGCCAGCGTGCCACCGTCGACGATGCGTGCGGCCGCGCGGTCGACGCCGTCGAATCCCTTCACCGGGTAGACCGTGAGCCGCTCGAGGTGGGCCATTGGGGAACCGTCGGCGGCCGTACTATTGAGGGCTGTGGCCCGGAGCGCCAATTCGGGACTTTTTATTGACCCTCCTGAATATACTTGCCCAATGGTACAGCACACACGGACGCTCGATTTCAAGATCGCGTTCGCGATCGGCCTCGGGACCATGATCGCGGCGGGTATCTTCTCGCTGTCCGGGACCGCCGTCGCCGCCATCGGGTCCAGCGCCGTCATCGCGTTCGTCATCGCCGCGGCCATCGCGGGCGTCACCGCCGCCGCCTACTCCGAGTTCGCCTCCATCTACTCGGAGAACGGCGGGGGCTATCTCTTCTGTTCGCAGACGTTCGAGGACCGTGACCTCCTGACCTACGCCATCGGGATGTCGCTGTTCCTCGGCTACACCGGGACGACCGCCTTCTACCTGGCGACGATGGACGAGTGGTTCTTCCGCTTTGTCCTCCCCGAGTGGCTCCACTTCCTGCCACACGGCACGACGGGCGTCGTGACCGCGCTCTTGCTGGGTGTGCTCAACGCCCGCGGGACCGAGGAGAGCGGGGGGTTCCAGCTCATCGTCACCGGCGCGAAGGTCGCGGTCCTGATCGCCTTTATCGCCGGGGCGTTCACGTTTCGTGGCCCCGGCACCGCCGTCGGCAACTTCGCGACGAGCTTTGGCGGCGACGCCATCAGCATCCTCGCCATCTCGGCGCTCGCGTTCATCACCTTCTTTGGGTTCTCCGCCATCGCCGCCAGCGCGGGCGAGATAATCGAGCCACAGCGCACGGTCCCGCGGGCCATCGCGGCCAGTATCGTCACCGTGACCGTGCTCTACGCGCTGGTCATCGTCGCGATGGTCAACTCGCCGGTCCCCGCCGAGATCATCGCCCAGGAAGGTGAGACGGCGATGGGCCGTGTCGCCGCCGGGTTCCTCGGGAGCATCGGCGAGTCGCTCATCGTCGCCGGGGCCATCTTCTCGATGGTGTCGGCGTCGAACGCCTCCGTGCTCGCCGCGAGTTCCATCGGGTCGCTGATGGGCCGGCAGGGCCAGGCCCCCCGGCGGTTCTCGCGCATCCACCGCGAGTACGGCACGCCGTTCTGGAGCGTCGCCACGGCGACGGCGACCATCATGCTGCTCATCGTCATCTTCATCGGCGTCTTCCCGACGGAGGGCGGCCTCGGTTCGGCCGTCGGCCTCAATCTCGGGCTGACGGCGCTGACCGGGTTCGCGACGCTGAACCTCCTGCTGCCGCTTGCCGTGGTCAACGTCGCGCTCATCTACTCCCGGCGGAAGTACCCCGACATCGACCGCGGCTTCCGGGTCCCCGGCGTCCCCGTGGTCCCGATCATCGGCGTGCTCGCGAACCTCGGGCTCATCTACAATCTCCCGGACCGCGGGGTCATCACCGGCCTGGTCCTGACGGGCACGCTCGTCGTGGCCTACCTCGCATGGGGCGGCAAGCCCGACACCGAGGAGATGTTCCACGAGGTCGTTCCGGAGACCCCGAGCCCAGGCGCTGCGGAGGCCGAGGCGGCCGCGCCCGGCGAACAGTTCCGCGTGCTGGTCCCCATCGCCCGCCCCGACCGGACGCTGCGGTACGTGAAACTCGCCGCCGCGCTCGCGAACGTCTCCGAGAAGGACGCCATCGTCCACGTCCTGAACGTCACCCAGGTCCCGGACCAGACGCCCTGGGAGACGGTCGTCGAGACGGCCTCGAAGCGCACCGAGATCATCAAAGAGGAGGTCGACGGCGCCGACCTCGACGTCGAGTACACCGTCGAGGGCCACACCTGCCGAGACATCGCCTTCGACATCCTCCAGACCGCCCGCGACGACGAGGCCGACCTCATCCTGATGGGCTACCCCGAGCGCCACCAGGAGGTCACCGAGACGGTCGAGCGCGAGGCCCCCTGTGACGTCTTCTTCGCCGATCGGACCGTCGACGAGTCGGACCTCGAGATCATCAACATCGGCGCCGGCGGGGGGCCACACCACCAGGCCGTCCTCCCGCTCGTGAACGCGCTGGGCCAGCGCGGGAGCGCCCTGCACCTCATCAACGTCGCCTCCGGCGAGGCCGGGGCCGACGAGACGCCCGGGACGACGCTGGACGCGCTGGAGGGCGTCGAGACCACGCAGGTCCACAACGTCCGGGCCAGCTCGGTCGCCGACGGCCTCGTCGAGACGGCCGCCGAGAACGGCGGCGTGCTGGTCATCGGGGCCTCCAGGGACCGCTGGCTCCGCCAGGCCATCTTCGGCAACACGCCCGACGAGGTGGTCGCACTCGCCGCCGAACGGGGCGTCCCCGTGCTGGTCTACGCCAGCCAGACGCCGCTGTCGGACCGCCTGACCGAACGGCTGTTCCCGGTCACGCGCTACCTCAGAAAGCGGTTCTCGCGCAAAGGGTCCAAACGTGGCGGCAGCCCCGACTGGGGCTGAGCGGGCGAGCAGGACAGTCTTAAGCCGCTCTCGACTGTCTCTGGGTCTGTGACCCGAACCCCGCACGACGATGTCGCGGCGTTTCTGGACGACCTGGCAGCGTCCGGAACTCCCGACGTCGCCGACCTGGCAGTCGAGAGCGCCCGGACGGTCCACGACGACCTCCTGTCTGTTCCAGCGGGCGAACGCGACCCCGTCGAACGCGTCCGTAATCTCGAGATTCCGGGTCCCGACGGGGCGGTCGGTCTCCGTATCTACGACCCGGCCACCGCCGGGCCTCGCCCGCTGTTCGTCTATTTCCACGGTGGGGGCTGGGTTTTCGGCACTGCCGACGCACACGACCACCTCGCGCGGGCCATCGCGAACGCGGGCGACTGCACCGTCGTCGCCGTCGACTACCGCCTCGCGCCGGAACACCCGTTCCCCGCGGCGCTCGCGGACTGCTACACGGCGACGGAGTGGGTCGCGGACCATCCGGACGTCCTCGGCGGCGACCCCGAGCGCCTCGTCGTCGGCGGCGACAGCGCCGGCGGCAACCTCGCGGCTGCGACCTGCCTCCGAGCCCGCGACGCGGACGGGCCCGACATCGCTCACCAGGTGCTCGTCTATCCGGTACTGGATCGAAATTTCGAGACGGACTCCTACCGGGAGAACGCAGAGGGCTACCTCCTCACGCGTGCGGCGATGCGGTGGTTCTGGGACCACTACCTCGAGTCCTCCTTCGACGCGAAGAACCCCTACGCAGCGCCCCTGGAGGCCCGCGACCTCTCGGGGCTCCCGCCCGCGACGGTCGTCACGGCCGAGTTCGACCCGCTCCGGGACGAAGACCTCGCCTACGCCGAGCGGCTACGGGACGCGGGCGTCCCGGTCGAGGTGCGACGCTACGAGGACATGATTCACGGGTTCCTGCCGATGCTGGCCGACCCGGACCTCGACGCCGCTCGCGAGGAAGTCGCCGCCATCGGTCGGACGATACAGTCGCTCTGACCGCGTCAGCGGTGGATCTCGACCGACTCGAGCACGATGTCGTCGGTCGGGTTGTCGCTGTGGTCCGTCTCGGTGCTGCCGATCGCCTCGACGACGTCCATCCCGTCCGTGACTTCGCCGAAGACGGCGTGCTTGCCGTCGAGGTGCGGCGTCGCGGCCAGCGTGATGAAGAACTGCGAGCCGTTGGTGTTCGGGCCGCGGTTCGCCATGCTCAGTTTCCCGGGGCCGTCGTGTGTCAGGTCGTCGTGGAACTCGTCGTCGAAGGTGTAGCCCGGGCCGCCCCGTCCCGTCCCCGTTGGGTCGCCCATCTGGATCATGAAGTCGTCGATGACCCGGTGGATGTCGATGTCCGTGTACAGCGGGTCGATACGCTTCTCGCCCGAGTCGGGGTCCTCCCAGGCGCCGGTGCCGGGGCCGACCTCGGTCCCCTCGTAGTCGTTTGCCCCTTCCGCCAGACCGACGAAGTTCGCGACGGTGTTCGGCACCTTCTCGTCGTACAGTTCGACCTCGATGTCGCCCTCGCTGGTGTGGAGCGTGGCAGTCAGGTCACTCATACCCGGCCCAAGGGGAGTGGGCGGGAAAAGCCTGCCCACTGGGGCTGCGACCCGACGGTTTTTTGCTGATTGCCTGACCCCTTCCGGGCATGCACATTCTCGTCACGGGCGGGGCAGGCTTCATCGGTGGCCACCTCGCCGAGCGGTTCGCCCGCGACGGCCACGACGTCGTCGTGCTGGACAACCTCGATCCGTTCTACGACCTGGACATCAAGCGCCACAACGTCGAGACCGGTCGCGAGGCTGCCACCGAGGGCGGCGGAAACTACGAACTGGTCGAGGGCGACGTCCGGGACGCCGACCTCGTGGCCGACCTGGTGACCGACGCGGACTACGTCTACCACCAGGCCGCCCAGGCGGGCGTTCGGCCGAGCGTCGAGAACCCCCGGAAGTACGACGCGGTGAACGCCGACGGCACGCTGAACGTCCTGGACGCCTGCCGCGACGAGGGGATCGAACGGTTCGTCATGGCCTCCTCCTCGTCCGTCTACGGCGTCCCGCAGTACCTCCCCTATGACGAGGTCCACCCGACGACGCCCGTCTCGCCCTACGGGGCCTCGAAACTGGCCGCCGAGCGCTACGCCTGTGCCTACGGCGAAGTGTACGACTTCCCGGTCGTCGCGCTGCGCTACTTCACCGTCTACGGGCCTCGGATGCGCCCGAACATGGCCATCTCGAACTTCGTCTCGCGCTGTATGAACGACGAACCGCCGGTCATCTACGGCGACGGCACCCAGACGCGGGACTTCACCTTCATCGAGGACGTCGTCGAGGCCAACGTCACCCTCTTAGAGGAGGACGCCGCCGACGGCGAGGCCGTGAACATCGGGTCGACGGACAACATCGAGATCAAGACGCTCGCCGAGGAGATCCGCGACCAGATCGCCCCGGATCTGGACCTGGTCTACGAGGAGCGCCACGACGCCGACGCCGAGCACACGCACGCCGACACGTCGAAGGCGTCGGAGTTGCTGGGCTACGAGGCGAGCCACACCATCCGCGAGGGCGTCTCGAAGTTCATCGACTGGTACGCGGACAACCGCGAGTGGTACGAACCGCTCGTCCGGCGCTCCTGAGGCCGACTTCGAGGGACCTCTCAGACCCGCCCGACCAGCTCGGGCAGCAGTGCCGTGACGAAGATGATGGCGAGCCACCCGGCGAAGTTCCACCAGGGGACGCCGTAGAAGCGCGGCCGCGAGACCCACGAGGGTGGGTACCGCCACAGGCCGTCGCGGAGGCCGACCGGGTCCGTCGCCACGTCCGACAGCGTCGCGAGGACCGCGGCGAGTGCGGCCGCCGGGACGGCTCCGGGGACGACGAGCAGGGCGAGGCGGTAAAACAGGTAGACGACCGCCGGCCACACCAGCACGACCGTGACGGGGACGCCCGCGACCTGTGGCTCGATGGCGTGTTCGAGCAGGCCCAGGCGGACGACCGCGGCCTCGAGCACGAACGCCAGCGCCGCGCCACCGAGGAAGAGCGCGGCGGCGTCCGCCAGCGGCCACGTCACGAGCGCATGGGCCACTGCGAGTGCGACCAGCACGAGGTTCGTCACCTGGAAGCGATGGCGAGGATCCATCGGTGGCGGGTCGGGCCGGCGTCACAAAGGTCGTTCGGGAGCGCCCCGCTCAGTTGGCCAGGCCGCGGTGGCGGCGCCGTCCGTCGCGTGGGTCCCGACGCCGGTGACCGTGTTGCCCACCGCGGCGATCGGGTGGCCCGCGCCGCCGGTCACGGGGGTCTGGGCCCCGCTCGGCGTCGCGCCGGCCCTCGTTGCGCTCGTCGCTCCGGCCGCGCCGGCGGTCACCCCAGCGCGGCCGCGACCCGGGCACCGGGCGCTCCCGGAGGGTGACCGACTCGGCGCGCTCGGTCCCGTCGCGCAGGAGCGTCAGCGAGACGCTGTCGCCGGGGTCGGCGCTCGTCAGCAGGTGACTCGTCAGTTCCTCGGTCGACCGGACGGGTTCGCCGTCGATGCCGACGACGACGTCGCCGCCGGTGGGGACGTCCCGGCCGCGGACACGAACGACCCGGTCACAGCCGCGCAGGCCCGTCTCGGCCGCGGCGTCGCCGACGTCGACGATGAGCACGCCCGTGGGTTCGTCGAGGCGGTTCGCCTCGGCGACGGTCGGGGAGACGTCGACCGTGCGGACGTTGAGGTACGCCGGACGGAACACGCCCTCGTCGATGAGCGCGGGGACGACGCGGTTGACGATGACCGGCGCGATGGCGAAGCCGATGTTGTCGCCACCCTTCGCGCGGTTGACGCCGACAACCGTCCCGTCCAGTCTGAGGAGCGGGCCGCCGCTGTTGCCGGGGTTCACTGCGGCGTCCGTCTGGACCGTCTCGGGGATGGTGAAGCCGGTTCCCGTCGGACTCGAGCGGTTCGTCCCGCTGACGTAGCCGACGGTGATGGTGCCGTCCAGGCCCATCGGGTTGCCGATGGCCGCGACGCGCTCGCCGGGGTCGGGGTTCGCCTCGGCGACGGGGAGCGCGACGGCGTCCTCGGGCAGGTCATCGACGGCGACGACGGCGAGGTCGGTGTAGGGGTCGTCGCCCACCACCTCGCCGGTGCGCCACTGACCGTCGTGGAAACGCAGCTCCACGTAGTCGGTGTCGCCGACGACGTGCTGGTTCGTGAGGACGTAGCCGTCCTCGACGACGAAGCCGGACCCGGCCCCGCCGCGCTGGCCGCCGGTCTCGGTCGTGACGTACACCGAGACGACGGAGGGAATCGCGTGCTCGTACAGCTCCTGTATCGTGCGAGTCTCTGCCATGTGTGTGTGTGTTTCGAGTCACGACGGGGGCATCCCCGCCAGGCTGACTCACATTTGGTAACAGATAACACTATTTGACGGTTTCGGCAGTTGCGAAACGATCGCGTTCGATTTCCGGAGGATCACTCCTCGAGCAGTCGGAAGGCGATGTCCCGGCCGTAGGTCTGGCTGAGCGATATCCAGAACCGGGCGAGGTGCTCTAGGTGCTCGGCGGCGTCGACATCGCCGGCCCGCAGCGGGTCGAACCCGAGGTCCCGCGCCAGCCCGGCGACGACGTCGCAGGCCCGGAGGTCGTCGCCGGCGAGGAACATCGTCGCGGGCTGGCCGTCGACGACGGGGTCGGCCAGCCGCTCGGCGCCGACGGTGTTGAACGCCTTGACGACGCGGGCCTGTGGCACCGTCTCCGCCAGGCGGACGGCCAGCGAGCGGTCGTCGCTCGCGAAGGGGTACTCGTTGGTGGTGTCGACGACGGGTTTCTCGGCGAGTTCGTTTTCGAGGTAGGTGGCGACGTCGGTCACCGCCCCTGCCGGGAGCGCCAGGACGACGACGTCGCCGAAGGCGGCGGCCTCGCGCTGGCCCCTGACCTGGACTCGGGTGCCGTCGGCCGCCGTCGAGTCGGGCGTCCGCGACCCGAGGACGACGTCGTGTCCCGCCGCCGCCCACCCCGACGCCAGTGCGCTCCCGACCGCTCCCGTCCCGATGATGCCGATATCC
The DNA here is from genome assembly GCF_029338315.1 of Haloarcula regularis. Taxonomy (GTDB): domain Archaea; phylum Halobacteriota; class Halobacteria; order Halobacteriales; family Haloarculaceae; genus Haloarcula; species Haloarcula regularis. Next base: position 1,466,259 of record NZ_CP119794.1, on the reverse strand, counting down.
ATACGTGACATACAGGCTACATGCTCGAAAGCGTATCGCCCACCGGCACCGGATTTTTCACCGCCCGCCGCGACCACCAGTCTGTGACAGACGACAGGGACCCGGAGGACACGCTCCGGGAGTGGAAGGACGCCATGCAGGGCGAACACGCCGACGCCATCGCGAACCCGGACCCCGACGCGGACCACCGCATCGAGGGGTCACACAGGTCTCCTACCGGGTGTACTTCGCCTACGACGAGGGTGCTGGGACGCTCGAACGGGACCGCACCGAGCAGGTCGACGACCTCTCTGACCCCGAACTGCGCGCCTGTTCGTGTGGGGTCCGCGGGATGACTCCCGAGGAGGCGCTCGAACACGTCCGCACGGCCAGGGAAGACTGAGATGCCCGTGACCGCCCGTGAGACGGTCCGGGCCTACTACGCGGCGCTCCGGGCCGGCGACCCGCTGGGTCGGTTCTTCGCCGACGCCCGTACCGGTGACGACCCCGTGGTGAAGGCCGGCATCTCCGAGCGCCTCGTCGGGACCGACGCCGTCCGCGAGGGCCTCCGGACCCAGACGGCGACGACCACGGACTGGACCGTCGAGAGCGAGGCCCTCCGGGTCACCGACCGGGAGCGACACGCGTGGTTCGGCGACCTGGTGCGACTGGGCTGGAACGACCTGGCACGCGACGCCGCGTACGACCTCGAGACGCGCTGGAGCGGGACGCTCGAGCGCCGGCCCGCAGCCAGCGACGGGCCCGGAGACTGGCGGTTCGTCGGGATGCACGTCAGCACGGCACGGGCCCTCTGAGCGGGACCGAACCGAGTCCCCTATGGGGCTCGGAGCCGGCACTGCCGACGTGGACCATCGATTCCGTACCGTCGCCCTCTTCGTCACGCTCGCCGTTCTCTGGGGCTTCTCGTTTCTCGCGATCGCCGTCGGCCTGGAGTCGCTCGAGCCAGTCCTCTTTGCGGCCTTCCGGTACGACGTCGCCGCCGTGTTGCTGCTTGGCTACGCGCTGGTCGGCGAGCGCGAGTGGCTCCCGACCGACCGCGCCAGCCTCGCCGCGATACTGGGTGGCGGTGTCTTCCTCATCGCCGGCAACGGCTTCCTCTTCGTCGGCCAGCAGACCGTCCCGAGCGGGGTGGCGGCCATCCTCCAGAGTCTGGTGCCCATCGCCACGTCGCTGTGGGCGCTGGGGCTGCTCCCCCAGGAACGTCTCTCGGCGCGAGGGGCGGTCGGCATCCTGCTGGGCTTTCTCGGCGTGGCGCTGGTCGTCCGCCCGGACCCGACCAACCTGCTCGGGGCGGGCATCGTCGGCCGCCTGCTCATCCTCTGTCAGGTGCTCTCGGTCTCGCTGGGCGGCGTCCTCGTCCAGCGGGCCCGGCCGACGCTGGGGAACGCGGCACTGTCGGGGTGGTCGATGCTCGTCGGCGCGCTCGTTCTCCACGGCGTCAGCCCCACCGTCGGCGAGGCGTTCGCGCTCCCCGCGACGCCCGTCGCGTGGGTTGCTGTCGCTTACCTCGGCGTGTTCGCCACCGCCGTCGCCTTCTTCATCTACTACACGCTGCTCGACGTCCGGGGCGCGCTGGAGACGTCGCTGGTCGCGTACATGGTGCCAGTCGTCGCCACCGTCGCCGGCGTCCTCGTCCTTCGGGAGTCCGTGACGCCGCTGACGATAGTCGGGTTCCTCGTCGTCGCGAGTGGCTTTTTCGTCCTCAAGCGCGAGGCCATCGCGGCGCTCGCAACCGAGCTTCGGGCTGCACTCAGAACGCCGTGAGGTCCTCGAGCACCGCGGCGGCGCCCCCGTCGTCGATGACCGCGCGGGCCTGCTCCAGTCCGTCCTCGATGGTGTCGGCGTTCTGGCCGGCGTAGATGCGAAGCGCGGCGTTGAGCGCGACGGCGTCGGCGAAGCCATCCTCTCGCTCGCCCACCAGGACCTCCTCGGTGACCGTCGCGGAGTCTGCGGCCACGTCTGCCACCTGCAGGTCCTCGCTCGTGAGGTCCATGCCGTAGTCGGCGGTCAGAATCTCGAAGTCGGCGATGTCGTCCTCGTCGGACGCCTCGCCCTCGACGGGCCACTCGGCGACGATGGTGTCGCCCGGGCGCACGTCGTCGTAGCCCTCCATCCCCTGGAAGAACAGGGCGCGCTCGACGGTGCTCTGTTCGGACGCGGCGAGCGTGCGGGCCATCTTCTTCGCGAAGGCCAGGTGGTAGAAACTCCCCAGGTGGACGCTGGCGTTGGCGGGGTTCGCCAGTGTCTCGACGGTGTTGACGAACGAGCGGACGCCCATCTCGTCGCGCCGGTCCCAGAGGGCGTGGATGCCCGGGTTGAACTTCGGCTGGTAGTAGAAGCCGAAGCCGACCTCGTCGACCATGTCGGCGCTCTCCTGGGGTTCGAGGTCCGTCCGGACGCCCAGTTCGTCCAGGACGTGCTTGTAGGCGTCGTGTTTCTGTGTGGGGATGCGGTCGCCGGAGTGGGTGACGATCGGCGTCCCAGCGGCGGCCGCCACGACGCCCGAGGCGACCCCGAGGATGGCCGACCGGTCCTTGCCGTCGTAGTTCGCCCCGCAGTCGACTGGGTCGGCGTCGGGCTCGGCGGTGACGACCGACTCCTCGCGCATGACGTCGACGTACGCCCCCAGTTCCTCGGGCGTGTTTCGCTTCCAGCGATTGGCGAGCCAGAACGCGCCCAGCGTGAGCGGCTCGGGTTCGCCGTCGAGGATCCGCTGGAACGCCTCACGTGCCTGCTCGCGGGTCATGTCCTCGGCTGACTTGTGCCCGGAGCCGACGACTTCCGTCATCAGTCGTTTCAGCGGCCATTCGCCGTACTCCCGCGTCGCTTGCGCCATGTGCCGGGGTTGGGGTTTGAGTTCAAAGCGGTGTCGCTTCGTTCCCAGAACGCAGGAACGCCCCGACAGCCCGAAAGTGATACACCCATTCGTTCCTAACGAGAGCCAATGACCCTCCAGTCGGGTGATTGGCGCGAGGACATCGACGACGTGGACGCCGCGCTCATCGACGGGTTCCAGAGCGACTTCCCGGTCCAGGAACGGCCCTTCGAGGCCGTCGGGGACCAGCTCGGTATCACGCCCGAGGAGGCACTGGAACGCGTCGAACGGCTCCGCGACGCCGGCGTCTTCCGGCGGTTCGGGGCGGTGCTGAACCCGCCGGTCATCGGGTCCTCGACGCTCGCCGCAGTGAGCGCCCGAGGAGCGCTTCGACGAGGTGGCCGAGGTCGTCAACGGCTACCGCCAGGTGAACCACAACTACGCCCGCGACCACGAGTGGAACATGTGGTTCGTCGTCACCGCCGGCTCCCGGGAGAAACGCGACGAGATCCTGGCCGACATCGAGGCCCGGACCGGGCTGTCGGTGCTGGTCCTGCCGATGCTCACCGACTACTACATCGACCTGGAGTTCCCGGTGGTGAACGGGGATAGATTCGCCCGGGAGAGCCGTCCGACGGACGGGTCTCCGGACGAGCGAGTAGCGAGGGATCGGAACGGTCCCTCGGACCGTGCAAACGGGCCGGAGGCCCGTGAGCAGACGGCGAAGTCGCGAGCACGGGAGAGCACCGAGCACACCGACGCCAGCGCCACCCGGATCAGCGAGGACGCCACCTCCGACCTCACTGACCTGGACCGACGTGTCCTGCTGGAGATCCAGGAGGGGTTCCCGCTGTCGGCGACGCCGTACCGCGACATCGCGGCGGCTGTCGACGCCGACGTGACCGAGGTCATCGACGCCATCGAGGGCCTGCTCGCCGACGGGTGTATCAAGCGCATCGGCTGCGTGGTCAACCACATCGTCACCGGCTTCGACAGCAACTGCATGGTCGTCTGGGACGTCCCCGACGACGAACTCGACGAGCGCGGCGAGGCCGTCGGCGAGTTGCCATACGTCACCCTCTGCTATCACCGCCCGCGCCGCCCTGACCAGGACTGGTCGTACAACCTCTTTACCATGATCCACGGGCGCGAGGCCGACGCCGTCGACGCCAAGATCGACGAACTCGCCGCCGACCACCTCCCGTTCGCCCACGACCGCCTCTATTCGACGGCGACGCTGAAACAGACCGGGGCTCGCTACGACGACATCGTCGGCGAGTGAGTCCTCGAGCCCGTCGATGACGAACGTTCCGTCGCAGACCCCGATCTGCCCTTCCGAAAGCAATAACCGCGTCTCGTCCTAACGACGGGTCAATGAGCCAGCAACTCCCGGACGTGCAGGCGTCGAGTCCGGACGTGACAGTCGGTCTCAACCGCGTCGGCGTGACCGGCGTCGAGAAACTCCTCAAACTGGGGCGGAAGAACCAGGACCCCATCGTGCTCATGGCCGAGTTCGAGGTGTTCGTCGACCTCCCCTCGTGGCGGAAGGGAGCCGACATGTCCCGGAACATGGAAGTCATCGACGAGACCCTGGAGACGGCGGTCTCCGAGGAGGCCTACCGCGTCGAGGACGTCTGTGGGGACGCCGCAGAACTGCTGCTCGAGAAGCACGACTACACGACCCGGGCCGAGGTCAGGATGGAAGCGGAGTACGTCACCCGCGAGAAGACCCCCGAGTCCGGGATGGCGACACAATCGACCGCCGACATCATCGCCTCGGCGTCGGCAACCGAAGAGGGCACCAGCGAGGAGATCGGCGCCCGCGTCGTCGGCATGACGGTCTGTCCCTGCTCGCAGGGGATGTCGACGGCCCGCGCCCGCGAGACGCTGCGAGGCCTGGACGTCGAGGACGAGGTCATCGAGGAGTTCCTGGCGAACGTCCCACAACCGGGCCACTCCCAGCGGGGCCACGCCACGCTGACCGTCGAGAGCGACGGCGCGCCGGAGGTCGACCTCAACGAGCTCATCGAGGTGGCTCGGGACTCGATGAGCGCCCGCATCTACAACCTCGCGAAGCGCCCCGACGAGGACCACATGACCTACGAGTCCCACAGGGACGCGAAGTTCGTCGAGGACTGCGTGCGGTCGATGGCCGAGGGCGTCGTCGAGCACTTCCCGGACCTGCCGGACGACGCCATCGTCACGATGAAACAGTCCAACGACGAGTCCATCCACCAGCACAACGCCCACGCCGAGCGGGTCGCCGAGTTCGGGACGCTCCGGACCGAGGTCGAAGAAGACCGCCTCGCCGACGACTGAGACAAGCGGCTCAGGGCGGGCCGATGGGCGTCGCGTCCGCCCAGTGTTCCGTGAAGGCGTCGCGGACGTCACGGGTGAACTCCGGGTCCTTCAGGTCGATGACGCCGAAGGTCTCCTCCCGTCCCAGCGGGTGGGGTACCTCGATGCACACCTCGACGTCGTCGATGAGCTCGAACGTCGTCGAGACGTTCTGACTGGCGCGGGCGGCGTAGTTGTCGTACGGCGAGAGACGCTCGTAGTACTCGCGGTTGGCGGCGTCCGGGAGGTCCTCGAAGAGGTCCGGCCGGACGAGCAGGGACACCTCGACGCCCCGCTCCAGCGCGGCCTCGAGCTGGTCGACGATGCGCTCGGTCGCCGCGAGGATGTCCATCTGCCTCGCGGGCGCGGTGCCCACGACGACGATGTGGTCGTCGGCGGCCGCCAGGCGCTCGAGCAGGAGGTCCAGCGTCTCCTCGGGGCCGACCGCCGCCGTCCAGAACGGCTCCTCGACCGGGTCGCCGGTCTCCAGCTGGTCGCCCAGGTCGTCGACGATGTCCTCGTACTGCTGGGCCTTCTCGTCGAGCTCGCGCTTCTTGTCCTCGAGCAACCGGTCCAGCGCCGTGTCCGGTTCGACGGCGACGTACTTCTTGGGGCGACTCGCCGTCTGACTCCGCACCAGGTTGTACGTCTCGAGGCTGTTCAACACGTCGTAGACCCGCCCCATCGGGACGTCGCTCGCCCGGGACAGCTCTTTCGCCGTCGTCGGACCGGTCTCGAGCAGCGAGCGGTACGCCCGCGCCTCGTACTCGGAGAGCCCCAGATCGCGTAGGCTGGCCATGGTCGTTCCTGACGGCCGGGTCGCAAAAACGTATCGGGCGTTTACTGTTTTCGCGAGTGCGCCCCGACTGCCTGCGACTGCTTACCGGTCGCCCTCGCCGTCGGTGAGGACGGCCTCCAGGGCGGCCGGCGTCGACGCCGACCCGGCGACGGCGCCGTCCTCGACAACTCGGGCGGTCCCGTCGCCGTCGGGGTCGGGGACGACGGTCGTCTCGTGGTCGGCCAGACGGAGCGCCGCCCGGTGGAGGTCCGACCCGGCCTCGGTGCCCACCGTGACGTGCCGAGGGTCCTGGAGGCGGGCCGCGACAGTGGCGTAGCCCGCCACCTCGACGCCCATGCGTTCGGCCGCGCCGGCGAACGATTCGACGGCCTCCCGGGCCGTCTCCCGGTACGCCTCGTCCCCGGTCAGCGCCGCGAGGTCGACGAGCGCGTCGGCCAGTTCGACCGTCGCGTCCAGTGGGTGCAGCGACCGGCCACAGAGTCCGGCCCCGCTGTCGGGGCCGTCGCGGAACGCGCCACTGGCCTGCTGGCGGTGCTTGACGGTCCAGTCGGCGACGGCTTCGGCGGGTCCGGCCTCGCCCAGCACCTGCCAGCTCGCGGTCAGCCCCTGGAGCAGCTGGGCCTGGTCGCCCAGCAGCCCCGACTCGCTGTCCGCGCCGTCGTAGTGGGTCACCTCGCCGTCGTCGACCAGCGTCTCGCAGACGTGGTCGCGAGCGCGCCGGGCGTAGGACGCCGCCCGCTCGTCGTCCGTGTAGGCGTGGTACCAGCACAGCGCGTCGACGGCCAGGCCGTTCCGGTCGGCGAACACCGTCCCGTCGACGTGGGGCGCGTCCGCGTCCTCGCGCTCGCCGGCGCTCATCCGGTAGTAGTCGTCGTCGCCGGCCTGGCTGCCCGCGAAGGCGTCGCCCGTCCAGAGGTCCGTCGTGAGGTACTCGATGGTCCGGACGGCGGCGTCGCGGTAGGCCTCGGTCCCCGTGTACCGGTAGCCCAGCGCGAACGCCCGGACGAGCGCCGCGTTCTCGTCCAGCAGTTTCTCCCGGCGCGGGTTCCCCCAGTTGCGCTCGGTGGCGTACCGGTAGAACCCGCCGTCGTAGGTGTCCAGCAGGTGCGTTCGAATCGCTTCTAGCGTCCGCGTCGCCTGGTCGCGCGCTCTGACCAGCGCGAACTCGATGGTCCGGGGCAGCGGAAACTTCACATCTCCACCCCAGCCGCCGAACTCGTCGTCGAACGACCCCAGCAGCTGTTCTATCATGTGCTCCTCGATGCGCGGCCGCAGGTCGCCTGCCGGCGGCGCCTCGTCTTGCAGCTGGCGGGGCACCGACCCGGCGGACTCGCCCTGGGCGTCCCAGGACTCCCGGACGCTGTCGAGGATGCCCCGGAACCCCTCCGGGCCGAGGAACGTCGCGCCCGTGATGACCTCGCCGCTGGGCGTCAGGAACACCGTCGAGGGGAACCCGCCCATCGTGTAGCGCTCGCGGACCCGTGGGTTCCGGTCGGCGTCGACCCGGACGGGGACGAACCCGTCGTTGATGTTGGCCGCGATGCGCGGTTCGCCGAACGTCGCCCGGTCCATCGCCCGGCACTCCGCGCTCCAGGGCACCGAGAGCGACAGCAGGACCGGCTTGCCGGCGCCGGCGGCGCGCTCGAAGGCCGCGGGCCCCCACTCGCGCCACTCGACTTTCGTGTCCGCCGCGAACTCGTCCATGGCGTCGTGTCGGAGGTGGGCGTACAAATGCCCTCTCATGGGCGACGAAAGACGGAACTGTCGGCTGTCCCAATCCGCAACATGGCCAGCCACCAGGCGGCTCGCGAGGATTCGGGACCGGTCACACCCGGCGACCGACCCCCCACGCTCGGACGCGTCCCGGGTCGACAACACGCTCGCGATGCTGCGGGACCCGCTGGGTTTCTACGACCGCGCGGGGCGCGTCGACGCCGACGTCGTCGGCTACCACGTCGCGCGGACGCGGGGTTACTTCCTGACCCACCCGGACCTCGTCGAGCAGGTGCTGGTCACCGACGCCGCCGACTACGAGAAGGGACAGCTGCTCTACGATACGCTGGGCCAGTTCATCGGCGAGGGCCTGTTCCTGCTCGAGGGCGAGGAGTGGCAGCGCCAGCGGACGGCGCTCCAGCCCGCGTTCTACCGCGAGCGCATCGAGACCTACGGCGAGACGATGACCGACTTCGCGCGCGACACCGCCGGCGGGTGGACCGACGGCCAGCGGGTGGCCGTCCTCCCCGAGATGCAGTCGCTGACGCTGCGCATCCTCGGGAAGACGCTGCTCGACGTCGACGTCGACGCGACGGCCGCCACCCTCGAACCGTTGCTCGACGCACTCCGGGACCGACTCGACCCGCGGACGCTCTCTGCCTACCTCCCGCTGTCCGTGCCGACGCCGGTCAACCGCCGGGTCCGGCGGACGCGGGCGGCCTTCGAGTCGACGCTCGACGACGTCGTCGCCAGGCGCCAGCGCGAAGACGCCGCGACGCGCGAGGCCCGCGACGACGTGCTCTCCCTGCTGCTGTCGCTGGACGACGAGACGATGGACCGCGAGCGCCTCTCTCACCAGTTGCTCACCTTCCTCGTCGCCGGCCACGACACGACGGCGCTGACGCTGACCTACGCCTGGTTCCTGCTGGCGAACCACCCCGAGGTCCAGCGGCAACTCCACGCCGAGCTCGACGCGACGCTGGACGGCGCGGACCCGACGCCGGCGGACCTCTTCGAGCTACCCTACCTCGACGACGTGCTAACCGAGGTGCTGCGACTCTACCCGCCCGCGTTCACCGTCTTCCGCCAGCCGACCCAGCAGGTGACGCTGGGCGGCTACGACGTCGGCCCCGAGGCGCAACTGACGCTCCCGCAGTACCTCGTCCACCGCGACGCGCGGTGGTACGACGACCCCGACGCCTTCCGCCCGGCGCGCTGGACCGACGACTTCGAGGCCGACCTGCCGGACTACGCCTACTACCCGTTCGGGGGCGGTCCGCGCCACTGCATCGGGATGCGCTTCGCGCGCATGGAGGCGAAACTCGCCATCGCCACCATCGCCCAGCGCTACCGGTTCGAGGCGGGCACCGAACCCCCGCTGGACCTCGCGATGCGCATCACGCTCGCGCCGGCCGAGCCGGTCCGCGTGCGGGTCCACGAGCGTGGGTGACCCGGGCGAGCGACCGCCAGTGCCAGCTGGCCGTCTCGAAAGGCGTTTGGGGCCGGCCCCACTACGACGGGTATGCTCCGGGTCATCGGGCTGCTGTTGCTCATCCCGCTGTTCGACATCGTCCTGCTGGTGACGGTCGCCATCCCCTTCTTCGGGCCGCTGGTGACCGTCGCCCTGGTCGTGCTGACCGCGCTCGTGGGGATGTTGCTGGTCCGCGCGGAGGGCCGGGCCACCCTCCGGGCCATCCAGGAGAAGGTCGTGACCGGCGAACTCCCGACGAACGAGCTCATCGACGGCGGCCTCCTCATCGCGGCCGGCGCGTTCTTCCTCACGCCCGGCCTGGTGACGGACTTCGTCGGCCTGCTGCTCGCGGTGCCGTTCACGCGGTACCCCATCCGCGCGGGACTTCGGCGGTGGGTCATCGTCCCCTACGTCGACGCCCGGACCGGCGGCCTCGGCAGCGGCCAGATCTACATCGGCGGCTTCCCCGACGAGGACGGCGCGCCCGCGGGCTCCGGAGCGGGCGGGCCCGGCCCTGGCGGCGCCTCCGGGTCCGGCGGTGGCTCGGGGACCGACGACCGCTCCAGCGGGTTCGACCCGGACCAGGCCACCGACGTCGACTTCGAGGAACGCGACAGCTGACTGGCGGTTCCCTGGTGCGGTTTCCCACGCTCGGCGGGGCGAAACGTTACCCTTTTCAATACCCCTCGGGTACACTCTGATGCGCTCACCTGGGCCAATAGCTCAATCAGGTTGAGCGCTCGGCTGATAACCGGGAGGCTCTCGGTTCAAATCCGAGTTGGCCCACTCCAACCGGCGACCGGTTCCGGTCGCTATTGGGGTCAAAACTCCCCAGCCATCTCATCTACGACGACATTCGCGAGCGATGCCACCGTCGGGCGCGCCAGCGGTCGACGCGCCGCTCGGACGAACACGTTCGGGGACAGCGATTGCTCGGTGGGGACGGACTATCCCGGTATGGCAGCGGACACCTCAGTCACCGAACTCGACGTCAGCGCCATCGACGGCGAACCGTTCCCCGAGATCGTCTCGGCCCTCGAGACGCTCGGTTCCAAGGAGACGCTCCGACTCGTCAGCGCCTTCGAACCGGTCCCCCTCTACGACGTGTTGGACGCACGGGGATTCGCCCACGAGACGGAACGAGTCGACAGTAACATGTGGCATGTCACCATACGACGCGAGTGAGGCACACGACGGGTGACTCGCTCGCAACTCGTCTCCCAGGGGTCACGGGGCTTCGTCGCCGCGAGCGCCGGCTTTCTCCTGGCCGCCCACGTCGCGATGCTCCTGGACGCCGGCCGGCGGGTTGTCGTCCCGCTGGCGCTCTACGGCTTCGTCCTGCACGTGCTGTTCGGGAAGGCCTACGCGCTGGTCCCCTCGTACTTCGACCGGCCGCTCGCGGCCCCGCGTGCCCCGCTGGTCCACTCCCGCTCTCGGTGCTCGGTGCCGCCGGCATCGCGCTCTCGCCGGTCGGTCCCGGGTGGGTCGGACCGCTCGGTGCGGGCCTGTGGGCCGCCGGGGTCGCCGTCTTCGTCGCGACGCTCGGGTGGACGCTCCGGGACAACCTGACGGGCGCCGCCACGGGGACCGGCGGAGCCAACGCCCACCGCGAACCGGTCGACCGGGCGGCCAACGCCGTCGTTCCCGTCGCGCTGGGCTACCTCGTGCTCGGGACTGGCGGGCACCTGTGGACGGTGACCGGCGGGGCGCCGCTGGCGACGATGCAGGCGTCGCACCTGCTCGCGGCCGGCACGGCGGCGCTGTTCGTCTTCGGCGTCGGCTTTCGGCTGTTCCCCCGGTTCCTCGTGGCGAGTCCGCCCCGCACCCTGGTCGCCGTCGTGCTCCCGACCGGAGCGGCCGGACCCGCCCTCCTCGGGGTCGGGCTGTTCGACCCCCTGTTCGTGCTCGTCGGGGGTGCGTTCGAGGCGTTCGCCGTCGTCGGGTTCGCGCTGGCGTACCTCGTCCTGTTCGCCCGCTCGGACCGCCGCCGGGTGGGCTTCTATGCGGTGCTGGTCGCCGTCCTCGCGGGCGTCGCCGGGGTCGCGCTGGCGCTCGCCACCCTCGTCGTCGGGCGCGACCCGGCGCTGGTTAGCGCCCATTACCGGACGATGCTGCTGGGCTTCCTCGGCCTGACCGCCGTCGGCGCCGCCTACCAGTTCTACCCGCCGTCGGTCGGGCAGGTACCGTTCGCGTCCGACCGGACGGCGCTGGTCTCGATCGCGCTACTGGCCGGCGGCCTGGCTGTGCAGGTGGGCGGCGGCCTGACCGGGCTACCGGTGCTCCAGACGGCGGGCGAGGCCGTCGCGCTCGGCGGGGCTCTCCTGTACGCGTGGCTGCTCAACGGGGCGTTCGCTCGACAGCGCGGCTGACCGGCTCAGTTCTCGACGATGCTGCCCAGCAGTTTCGTCTCGGCGGCCGCGAGGTGTTCGGCGAACGTCGAGACGGTGATGTCGAGCGCCTCGGCCACCTCGCCGGCGTTGGCCCCTTTCGGGTACTCGAAGTAGCCCATCTCGACCGCCGTCTCGAGCACCTCGCGCTGGCGGTCCGTGAGCTGGCCGCGGTCGACGAGCACGGAGTCTTCGCTGGCAGCGGTGCCATTCTGTCGGAGCGAGCGCAGGGAGACGCCCTCGTAGAGGTCCCGCATGCGGGTCACGATGGCTCGGACCCGGTCGATGTCCGGCGCGTAGAACGTCAACAGCAACTGGCCGTCCTCGGCCTGGACGTCCGAGACGGGACAGGCGAACTCCTCGACGGACTCGCAGGGACAGGTCGCCGCCCGCTCCTCGAGACGGTACCGACCGCCCCGGTCCGCTTCGAACACCCGCTGGACGTCGGTCCGGTCTGCGACGGGCCCGTCGTCCGTCACGGTGAACTCCTCGACCTCTCGCCCGTCGGTGCCCACGGTGCTCCGGGCGACGTTGGTCACCACCGTGCCGGCCTCGTCCGAGATGTTCGCGATGGGACAGGCCTCGCCGGAGTCGACCGAGAGCTCGACTCTGATCCCCGATGCGCTCATACCGGTCCCTTCGACACACCGGTACAAAACGCTCCGCGCCAGTTCCCAGTGGCTGAAAAATCCCCTCAATCGGCCGGGTGCTGGTCGGGGACCGACCCGTCGAATCCCGGGGTCGTAGGCACACAGCGGATCCGCCGCCAGCGGGTCGCCCGTCGTCGCGTAGGCCCGCGACCGGCTCCCGCCACAGACACCCCGGTACTCGCAGGCCCCGCATTTGCCGGTGAGCGCGTCGTCGTCGCGGAGGCGCTGGAACAGCGCCGAGTCGCGGTAGATGGAGACGACCGACTCATCGCGGACGTTTCCGGTGGACTCGGGGAGGAAGCCCGACGGGTACACTTCGCCGGTGTGGCTGACGAAGGCGAACCCCTTGCCGGCACGGATGCCGGTCCGCCGTCGCGGCGGGGCCGCGCCGCCGTCGCGATCCTGGATGCCGACGCGGCGGAAGTGGGGGGCTTCGGTCGTCTTGACGCCGAACGGGGCCGCCTCGCGGACCTCGTGGAGCCACGCCATCACGCGCTCGGCCCGGGCCGGGTCGACGGGCGTCAGCACCCGGCCCCGGCCGACCGGCACGAGGAAGAACACGGACCAGAGGACCGCCCCGAGTTCCGCGACCCGGTCGCGGATGGCCGGCAGTTCCGACACCGTCTCCGCACAGACGGTGGTGTTCACCTGCAGCGGTACGTCGAGGTCACGGGCCGCCTCGGCAGCCGCCATGGTCGACTCGAAGCTGCCCGAGACGCCCCGGAAGCCGTCGTGGGCGGCCTCCGTGGCCCCGTCCAGCGAGAGCGCCAGCCGTCTGAGTCCCGCTCGCTCGAGGTCGGCCAGTCGCTCGCGGGTGAGCGACGACGTCCCGCTCGGGGTCAGCGTCATCCGCAGGCCCCGCTCGGTCCCGTACTCGACGAGGTCGGCCACGTCGTCGCGGGCCAGCGGATCGCCGCCGGAGAGGACGACCAACTGGCCCTCGCCGAACGCGGCCGCGTCGTCGAGCAGGGCCATACCCTCCTCGGTGGACAGTTCCGCGGGGTGACGCTGTGGGTTCGCGTCGGCCCGGCAGTGCTTGCAGGCCAGCCCGCAGGCCTGGGTCACCTCCCAGATGAGCACCAGCGGCCGCTCGTCGACGGCGACGGCCGGGGTCATCGACCCTCGACGTGGACGCGGGTGACGTGTCCGCCACAGCCACACTGCTCGACGTACTCGCTAGCCACCTGCGCCCCGAACTCCGCTTCCAGCGCGTCGAAGAGGTAGGTCTCCGGGTGGCCGTGGGCGGCGTGGGTCACGAGGTTGACGTGGTTCCCCGGCGTCGTGTGCTCGACGGCGGTGAGGGCCTGTTCGACGACCAGCGCGCGGTCCTCGGCGTGGACCGGCCGTTCGAGGTTCGCCGACCAGGAGTTGTCGTGGACCGACTCGGTGACCGGCGGGACGTCTGTCTCGGGCATGCTCCCAGATAGCACTGCCACCGCCCTCTGTCCTCTCCCGCAGATGTTCGGGTGCTTAAACGGGTCCGGTCACGCGGCGACCTGGCGCTCGAGCCAGTCCAGCTGGGCGGTCAGCTCCTTGCGACGCTGGCGTTCCACGATGGTCGCGTCCAGCACCTCACCGATCACCGCGAAGTCGACGGCGCTGAACTCGGTGGTGGCAGTCACCTCGGCCCCCGCCGGCACTTCCTGGACGGTGTACTCGGTCCGCATCGTCTCGAAGACGCCCTCGCGTTGTTCGTAGGCGAAGACGGCCCCCTCGACGTCGACGACCTCCAGTTCGAGTTCGATGTCGAAGAGTCCCATCCGGTTCTGGAGGGTGATACGATCGCCGTCGACGGTCACGTTGTCCAGGCCGAGCGCGTCCATGAACGGCTGGACGTCCGTTATCAGGGCCCTGACCGTCTCCGGGTCGGCGTCGACCGTCCGCGAAAGCGTGACCCGTTCCATGGTCGAACGCGGCCGCCGACGCAGATAAGCCTTGGCCGGGCCCGAACGGGTTCGGCCCGTCATTTACCGGGGTTCGGCGGGCAAGTGATATAACTACGGGCGAACAAACCGAACATGTTCGGGACTACACCCTCCATAGCAGGGCGAATATCTTCGGACATACGATGCCACGCGCAGAACTCTCGCTCACGATACCGGAGGGGACCTGGATCGGCGACGTCTCGCGGAGCCACGACGTCACCTTTCGCATCCTCGCGGCACTGCCAGGCGACGAGTCGGGCGTCGGCCTCGCCGAGGTGACCGCGCCTGACTTGCCGGCGGTGCTCGCCGACGTCGAACGGCGCGACGTGGTGACCTCGATGGAGATTCTCTCCCACCGCGACGACACGGCGCTGATACAGTTCGAGACGTCGATGCCCCTGCTGCTCTTTCCCGTCCAGGGCTCGGGCATCCCGCTGGAGATGCCCTTCTCGCTCGAGGACGGCGAGGCCTCCTGGGAGGTGACGGCGCCACAGGAACGGCTCTCGCAACTGGGCGACCAGCTCGACGAGTTCGGCATCCCGTTCCAGGTCGAGCGCCTCCACCAGCGTGTCGAATCCGAGCAGCTGCTCACCGAGAGCCAGCTGGAACTCATCGAGGCCGCCGTCGAGCAGGGCTACTACGACACGCCACGGGACTGCTCGCTGACGGACCTGGCCGAGGCCGTCGGTATCGCGAAATCCACCTGCAGCGAGACGCTCCACCGGGCTGAGGAGAAGATCATCAAGCAGTTCGTCGACGAGCGCTGACCCGCGCGGAAAGTCGAAGCGCGTAAGAATCCCCTCCGAGATTGTGCTGACATATGAGCACCGACGCCGACGGCACACACAAGAACGCCGAGCAGGACGTCATCGCGGTGGACGCCGACGACAACGAGCAGGGACTGGTCAACCGGCTCGAGGCCCACACCGGCGACGGCATCCGGCACCGGGCGTTCACGGCGCTCCTGTTCGACGAGGACGACAACGTGTTGCTCGCCCAGCGGGCCGCGACCAAGCGCCTCTGGGACACCCACTGGGACGGCACCGTCGCCTCCCACCCCGTCGAGGGCCAGAGCCAGGTCGAAGCGACGAAGGAACGACTCGACGACGAACTGGGCATCTCGCCCGACCAGTACCGCGACCTCCGTGTCACCGACCGCTTCGAGTACAAGCGCTACTACGAGAACGCGGGCCTCGAGTGGGAGGTCTGTGCGGTCCTGCAGGCGACGCTCACCGACACCACCCTGGACCCGAACCCCGAGGAGGTCGACGGCCTCATGTGGGTCCCCTACGACCGCCTGTGCGAGCACCCCGAGTACTACCGGCAACTGCGCCTCTGTCCCTGGTTCGAGATCGCGATGCGGCGCGACGACGAACGCTAGCTATCTTTTCACGACCCGAATCCGTGAGCGCCGGATGCCCGCTGGCTTCCTCGCGCCGCTCGGTATCGTCGCCGTCGTCTTCGTCGCCGTCGACCGCCACCAGGAGACCCGCCTGGTCGACTTCCTGACCGCCGGCCGGGAGCGCCTCGCGGCCTTCGCCGGCGTGGCGCTGGTCCTTTAGGGGGCGCCGCGCTCACCGGCGCCGCGGAGATGTTACTGGCCGCGGGTCCCTCTCGTCCTCTCGGTCGCTTGCCGGGCGCGCCGCTGCCTCACTCCCGGGCGGCCCGCGGCAGCTCGATTTCGACGGTCGTCCCCGGCCCGTCGACGAACGACAGGGTCCCGCCGACGTTCCGGACGACCCACTTCACGAGCCACAGGCCGACCCCCGATCCGTGCTGGAGCGGCGTCTCCTCCCCGGCGCTGATCACCTCGCGCTCGTGGTCGGCGATGCCCGGCCCGTCGTCCTGGACGCGGACCGTCACCCCCTCGTCGCCGGCGTCGACGTCGATGGTCACCGTCACGGGGCCGTCGCTGTGTTCGACGGCGTTGTCGACCAGTTCCTCGAAGGCGAGTGTCAGCGACGGCCCGGCCAGCACGCGGAGGCCGTCCGGGCAGTCGGCGACAACCGCCGCGTCGGGGTAGCGCTCGCGCGCCTCGGCGACGACGGGGTCGACGAGGTCCGCCAGGGCCAGCGGCCGCGGCGTCTCGGCGTCGAGCGCCTCGGAGACGGCACCGATCTTGTCGCTCCGCTCGACCACCTCGTCGACCGTCGAGAGGATGCGGTCGATGCGTTCGTGGCCGTCGGCGTCGGCGTGGTCCGCGAGCAGGTCGGCGTTGCCCCTGACGACGTTCATCTCGTTGCGGATGTCGTGGCGCAGCAGGCGGTTGAGGACCGTGATGCGCTGCTCGCGCTGGCGGCGCTCGGTGACGTCCCGGAGGCTGACGAGGTGCCCGGAGACCGCGCCGTAGGTCCGGTACAGCGGCGTCACGCGGACGTCGTAGTAGCGGACCGCGCCGTCGTGTTCGAGGCGCGTCTCGGTGTGGGCCCGCTCGTCCGGGCCGGGGATGGCTGCGGCCAGTTCGGGCCGCTCGTCCTCGAGGCGGCGGCCAAGCAGGGCGACCGGGTCGGCGTCGAAGAGGGCCGCGCCGGCGTCGTTGACGTCGACGATGCGCCCGGCCTCGTCGACGATGACGACCCTGTCGTCCATCTCCTCGAGGATGGCCTCCCGTCCCAGGTCGCGGGTGACCGGCGCCACGTCGAGCAACTGCCCGCCGAGAATCGCCGCCGAGAGGACGACCCCCGAGACGACGTAGCCCAGGCTCGTCGGGTCGAACGGGGGCGGGAGCACCGCGAGCAGGTGCAGCGAGTGGGCGGCCATCGGCACCGTGATGACGGCCACGAGCGCGACGCCCTGGGTCCGGAACAGCTGGTTCGTCCGCACCATTAGCCGCGCGAGGAGGACAGCCCCGACCAGCACCAGCGCCAGGACGTAGGCCAGGTGGGCCCAGCGGACCAGCCCCCAGACAGGCACGAGCGTGCTCAACTCTCCGCGGCTCGCCGTCTCGAGGCCGCGCCAGACCAGTCCGTGCGAGGGGTTGGACCACACCAGTGTGACGAAGACGGCCGGTTCGACCAGCAGCAGGCCCACCCGGCGCCGACTCAACCAGTGGGGATGGCCGGTGTACTCGAGGACGGCGACGAGCCAGGCGATGGGCACGACGACAGACAGCGTCAGCTGGACCTGGAGGAGCCACTGCATCCTCGCCAGGTCGTGGACGGCCAGTTCCAGCCCGTAGGCGACCGTCCAGAGGCTCGCGGCGACGACGAACGTCGCGAGCGGACCGGCGCCGGGCCGGTCGCGATGGAGCCAGACCAGGAACGCGACGCCCATGCCGACGACGGACGCGAGCAGGACGGTCGCGAGAGTCGCCAGCGCCATGTTGGTCGGTCTACCGTGGACGCCCTGATAAGGGTTCCTCGGCGATTACAGGGGTTGAAAATCGGTGTCACTCCGCCCGCGAGCGCAGCGCCGACCAGACGGCGATGGCCGCCAGCAGGAACGCGGGCACCAGCGGGAGCGTCAGGTACGCCGCCCTGAGCGTCAGGCCGAGCGACGCGACGACCCCCTGGGCGGCCGGGAGCACGAGGATGGCGCCGGGGACGACCAGGAACGCCACGACGACCATCCCGACGAGCGTCCACCCGTGCCAGCCGAACTCGTCGCTCGTGCCGGCCTGTTTCGGCGGTTCCCCGCTCGGGCGGTGGACGTACCCCTCGGCGTCGGTCCCGGTCTCGGTCTCGCGCTGCTCGCTCGCCGCGTCCGAATCAGCCATCGGACTCACCGTCCGGCCCTGCGGTGTGGACCCCGGGCCGTTCGCGGCCGGAACGGACGCCGCTGGAGATCCCCCGGCTAGCGTGTCCCGCGTCCTGTACTGCCTGCATACCTCGCTGTCGGACCAGCGAGCGCAAAACGCTGGCGGTCCGGAGACTACTTTGGCGGTCCGTCCCCGATGTCGACCAGCGCGGTCCTGTGGCCGTACGTCTCGCCGTGGCCGTCCTGCTCGTCAAGCGCGGCGTCGTGTTCGGAGAAGATACCCTCGAACGCACACTCCCGACACACCAGATGATACAGCCCGCTCATGGACAATCGTATCTATGTATGTCTGGATAAAATTTTCGAACGAACGGCGCTGAAGGAAGGGCCGACTACCCGCGGTACAGGACGAAAAGCACCAGCGCCAGTACCACTCCGACCACCGGGAGCGCGTTCTCGGCCGCGCCCAACGTCGAGGACACTCCGGCCGCACCGCCGGTGGTGGCCGTCGGCGTGGCCAGCGGGTCGGTGCCCGCCTTCACCTCCGCCGCGTCGTCGGTGCCGTCCCCGTCGGTGTCGGCGTCGGTCGGGTCGGTCCGGAGTTCGTCCTCGCGGCCGTCGCTCAGGCCGTCGCCGTCAGTGTCGGGGCCCGCTGGGTCCGTCTCCCCGGCTACCTCCTCGGCGTCGTCCAGGCCGTCGCCGTCCGTATCGGCGACCGTCGGGTCGGCCCCGACCGCGAGTTCGCGGGCGTCGGGGAGCCCGTCGCCGTCGGTGTCTCTCACCGTCGGGTCGCTCCCGACCGTCACCTCACGGCCGTCAGTCAGGCCGTCGCCGTCGGTGTCCGGGGTGAACGGTCCGGTCCCTGCCGTCCGCTCCTCGTCGTTGGTGAGGCCGTCGTCGTCGTGGTCGTCGATGCGCACGCCGGCGTACAGCCACGGGTCGTCGGGCAGCGTCTCGTCGTGGCGCCCGGTCAGCACCCGGTCGAGGAACGCGTCGAGGTTCCGGCCGGCCACCCGCTCGACGATGTCGGCAAAGACCGCCCGGGTGATCTCGCCGTCGTGGCCGTTCATCCAGTACATGACCTGCTGGAAGGTCTGCTCGCCGTCGGTCTCCTGCTGGATGCGCGCGTCGACGAGCGCCACGACGCGGGCGCCCTTCGAGTACTCGACGTCGGCGTCGGGCCACGACTCCGGGGTCGTCAGGTCCGCTCCGGCGTACGTCGTGTCGGTGACGTGCTGGCGGAACGACCGGTAGGTGACGCCGCCAGTGCGCAGGGCGACGAACGCCGCGTAGTACTGGGCGCTCCCCTCGTCGACCCACGCCATCGCACGGCTGGTGTCGTAGGCCTGGCGCTCGTGGACGTACTCGTGTATCCAGGTGTTATCGAGCGTGCCCGTCTCGCTGTCCTCGTGCACCCAGTAGGACCCAGACGACCCGGCCGCGCCGCCGCCCCGTATCGGGTCGGGCGCGACGAAGACCGTGAGGTCGTCCTTTCGCGGCGCGATACGGAGCTCACGCATCCCGGCCAGGAGCGTCGTCTCGATGGCCGTCCGGTTTGCCCGCAGGTCGGCCTGGTCCGGGACGACGACGCGGACGGTCCCGGCGTCGCTCTCGTTGCGGAACGTCTCGTGGGGGCCCAGGTGGACCCGAAAGTCCGTCGCGACCCCCGGTTCCCCGTCGGCGACGCGGTACTGCGGCTCGAAGACCGGCTGCTGACCCGTGTACCACCACTTGACGTACGGCGTCACCGCCCCGGTGCCGAACTGTGCCCACTCGTCGGTGCCGTAGCCCGAGCGCCCGAACCCGTCCCCGTGCATCGCAGAGGCCCGGTACGTGACGCTCGGGTCCGAGGGCTGTCCGTCCCACGTCAGTACGGTCCGGCCGTCTTTCGTCTCGCTCTCGAAGCCCCGGTCGCCGGTCACCACGGCGTCCTCCGGGAGGGACAGTTTCAGCTTCGACAGTGTCCCCGGCGGGTCGAGGGAGACGGAAACACGGATGACGCCCGGGTCGTCCGGGACCCGCTCGAACGTATACGTCGGCGAGAGTACCGGCTGACTCGCCGCCAGCGCCCGCGAATTGTCCGATTCCAGTGCGCCCATCGCATCCGTCGGCTGTGCGAGTGCGGGCCCGACCGCCGACGTCACCAGGAGCAGTCCGACGAGCACCGCCGTCCCGTGCCAACTCATCCAGCTGCCCTCCTCGGGTGGCCGGGTAATATCTTGGCCCCCGGCTATCAGGGTCGAAACTGGCCCCGGTGCCGGACTGGCTCACCCGCGCGTGATATCGATAAGGCCGCGCTTGACCGCGTCCATGAACCGGTCGTCGAGGGTCATCTCCTCCCACTCGTCGGGGCGCTCCTCCGCCGGAATCTCGGTCAGCGACTCGAGCAGCGACTCGTGGACGAACCGGCCGTGTTCTCCACACTCGACACAGGTGCGGATGAGCGACTTGACGGCGAACTCTCGCTCGACGGTCGCCTCACACCTGGCACAGACGTACGTCTCGGGCACACCCCTCGCTACGTGCCCCTGCTATTCGGGTGTTGTGACTCGCGGCCGTCGCCGGCCCCCGTCGGGACCCTACGAGGCGGTGCTGGCGCTCGCCGGTTCCGCGCTCCACCGCCGGCGCACGTACAGCAGCGGGAGCATGACGAGCGCCGCCGTCGGCACGGTCACGACGAGGACGACGGCGATCAGGATGCTGCCCGTCGCCACCAGCCGCGGCCCCCACACGAACGCGTAGACGACCAGCCAGCACAGTGTCGTCCCGAGCGCGGTCACCGCGCCGGCGGCAGCGCCACGGCGGAACGAGTACGCTCCACGGCGCTCGACGACGGTCCACCAGGCGGCGGCCCCGACGGCGGGGACCGGCAGCGCTAGGAAGACCGCCGGGGGACCCGTGGTGAACGGGAGCAACTGCCCGAGGGCGTCGGTCACCGCGCCCATGCGCCACAGCAGGACCGTGCTCCAGAGGAAGGCGTACGCGCCGGCGGCGAGGGCCCACCTGGTCGCGGGGCGACGCCGGTCGCGGAACGGGGACCAGCCGGCTCCATGCGCGTCGCTGTGGGTGCCTGCACCAAAGAATTTGGCACGGAGCGGCCGGCAGCAGCCGATAGGGACGGCCGGACCGCCTCAGTCCCACTTCGCGCCGGGATTCGTCACTGCACCGTTGGCCGCCGACCCGAACGCCTGCTCGTACTTCGCCAGCACCCCGTTCGTGTACGGGGGCTCGGGTTCGTCGCGTGCCTCGAGGCGCTGCTGGATCTCCTCGTCGGAGAGGTCGACCGCGAGCGTCCGGTCGGGGATGTCGACGGTGACGTGGTCGCCGTCCTGCAGGGCGCCGATTGGGCCGCCGACGTACGCTTCGGGGGCGACGTGGCCGATCATCGGCCCCCGCGTGGCACCGGAGAACCGGCCGTCGGTCAGCAGCGCCACGTCGTCCTCGTGGCCAGCGCCGACGACGGCGGCGGTGACACCGAGCATCTCGCGCATCCCGGGGCCGCCGCGTGGCCCCTCGTTGCGGATGACGATGACGTCGCCGGACTCGATCTCGCCGGTCTGGACGTACTCCATGGCCGCTTCTTCGCCCTCGAAGACGCGGGCGGGGCCCTCGTGGTGGAACTTGTCGTCGCCGGTCACCTTCAGGACGCCCCCGTCGGGCGCGAGGTTGCCGGTGAGGATCTTGATGGCACCCTCCTCCTGGTAGGGCTCGTCGACGGTGTAGAGGTAGTCCTCGTCGATGGTGTCGTCGTCGGGCAGTTCGCCCTGCTCCTCGAGGTGGGCGAGTTCCTCCGCGATGGTCCGGCCGGTCACGGTCATCGCGTCGCCGTGGAGCAGGTCGGCCTCGAGCAGACGGCGGACGACCACGGGCACGCCGCCGACCTCGAAGAGGTCGTTCATGACGCGGGTGCCGCCGGGCTGGAGGTTCGCAATCTTGGGCGTCCGCCGGGAGATCTCGTCGAACTCCTCGATGGAGAGGTCGATGTCGGCCTCGGCGGCCAGCGCGAGCAGGTGGAGGACGGCGTTGGTCGACCCGCCGATGGCAACCTGCAAGGCGATGGCGTTCTCGAAGGACTCCTTCGAGAGGATGTCGGAGGGCGTGCGGTCGTTCTCGATGGCGTCCAGCACGAGGTCCCCGGCGCGTTCGGCCACGTCGTAGCGCTCCTCGTGTTCCGCGGGCGGGGCGGCCGATCCGAGCGGGGCCAGCCCCAGCGCCTCGGAGATGGAGGCCATCGTGTTGGCGGTGAACATCCCGCCACAGGAGCCCGCGCCGGGACAGGCGTGGCGCTCCATCTCGTCGAGTTCGTCCTCGCTCATATCGCCCTCGGCGACGGCGCCGACGCCCTCGAAGACGTTCTGGATGGTGACCTCGCGGCCGTCGTGCTCGCCGGGCATGATCGAGCCACCGTAGAGGAAGACGCTCGGGAGGTCCGTCCGGATGGCGGCCATCATCATCCCGGGCAGGTTCTTGTCACAGCCCGCGACGGTGACCAGGCCGTCCATGCGCTCGCCGAAGGCGACCAGTTCCACGGAGTCGGCGATGATCTCGCGGGAGATGAGACTCGCTTTCATCCCCTCGGTCCCCATCGAGATGGCGTCGGAGATGGTGATGGTACCGAACTCGATGGGCATCCCTCCGTTGTCGTCGACGCCATCGTAGGCGGCGTCGGCGACGTCGTCCAAGTGGACGTTACACGGGGTGATGTCGGCCGCCGGGTTGGCGAGGCCGACCATCGGCGAGGCGAGGTCCTCGTCGTCGTACCCCATCGCGCGGAACATCGCTCGGTGCGGGGCGCGTTCGGTCCCCTCTGTCACGTCGTTGCTCGGGAGGTCCGGGTCCTTGCCCGGACGCTCGCGGCCGTCCTGCTGGCTCATACTCGGCAGTTGCCGCCGGGAACCTTAAGAACACGGACTATGGTGTTCGGTCGCGTCCCTCACTCGCGGCTGTCGCCGCCGTCGGCGTGGGCCGCCAGTGAGTCGTAAATCTGCTGTTCGATCTCGCTGGGGTCAGGTTTGTCCTCGTGGTCCGAGAGCCGGCCAGTCACGTAGGTGAGGACGCCGAGGTCCTGGAGCAACTGGCGCGTCTCGCGCATCTCCAGATCCAGGGCGAGCTGGACGCCGTGGAGAGAACTCGACTCGGCGACGGCGTCTCTGACCGTCTCGGGGGTGACGCCCTCGGGGAGGTCGACCCCGCCGAACTCGGGGGGCTCCTCGTCGGCCGTCGCCAGCGGTGTCGTCTCGGCGTGCCCGTCCTGGCTGTGGGTGTCCTGGCCGTCGCTCGCGGATGCCACGTCGTCCGCGGACTCGTCACTCGCGCCGGCCCCGCCGTCGGCCGTCTCGTTGCTCGACGTGTTCGGTTCGTGGATGCCGTGTTTCATCATGTTCCGGCGCACCGTCTGTGCGGTGACGTCGACGTCGAGCGCCTCGGTCATCGCCGCGAAGGAGTCGTACCGTTCGTACACCTCGCGGAGGCGGTCCGGGTCCTTGTATGCCGGTGGTCCGTCTGCCGCTCGCTCGCCACCGGCGGACGAGTCGGTGGTCGCTGGTGTTTCCGGGGCTAGCTCCGGCAACTCGGCGGTGTCGAACGTCATCGAGACGTCGACGCAGACGCGGCCGTCGCGGTATTCGGCATCGGCGACTTCGACGTGCTCGGCCCCTGCCGAGAGGTCGAACGGGAGCGCCACTCGCATCGTGGTCGAGAGGGCCTCGCCCTCCGTCGTCGCCGACACACTCTCTACGCCGACGCCCTCCGCCCGTTGGGCCTCGACGAGGCGGGCGAGCGCGTGCAGAGAGGTATCAATCGACATGTCGTCCGGAGGTTTCCCGCTGATGAGTATGTATCTTTCGCCGGGCCTGTCAGGCGTGTTCAGCTACGGCGTCGTCGGGTTGGTGACACACTACGTCCCGGGAGGTCGTCACTCACGTACCATCGGGACGGCGGCCGTCCGAAAGACGCTACCTTGATTTCTGGGCGTCTCGAACCGGCGGCCATGGCGACGGTCACGACGGCCGCGCGACTCCACTTCGGCTTCCAGAACCTCGCGCTGGCACACGAGCGACTCTACGGCGGCGTCGGTCTTGCGCTCGCGGAGCCACGGCTCGTCCTCGAGGCCGAACGGGCCGACGGCGTGGCCTGTGCCGACGAGGACGTGGCACCGTACGTCCGCCGGGCCGTCGAGGTGCTGGGCGTCGAGGGGGCCGCGGTCACCGTCGACGAGCGCTACCCGCGCCACGTCGGCCTCGGGAGCGGGACCCAGCTCGCGCTGGCCGCCGTCGTCGCCGTCGGGCGCGCCTACGACCGGGCGGTCGACGTCCGGCGCCTGGCGCCCGCGCTGGGCCGAGGCGGGCGTAGCGGCGTCGGCGTCGCCACCTTCGAACACGGCGGGTTCGTCGCCGACGGGGGCCACCCGACCGAGCGCTTCACCGCCGAACCGCCGGCCGAGGGCGACTGGGACGTGCCCCCGGTCGTCGCGCACCACGACCTGCCGACCGACTGGCGGTTCGTCCTCGTCGTGCCCGACGCCGGCCCCGGGCAGAGCGGGGCCGAGGAAGACCGGAGCATGCGCCAGACCGTCGAGCGGGCCGACCCCGGCATCGCCGACGAGATTGCGATCCTGCTGACCCGCCAGCTGCTCCCCGCCGTCGCGACGGGCGATCGTCGCGGGTTCGGCCAGGCGGCGGCCCGCCTCGGCCGACTCAACGGGGCCTGGTACGCCGACGAGCAGGGTGGCGTCTACCGGCCGCCCGCCGGCCAACTCGTCGAGCGACTCGGCGACGAACCCGCGATAACCGGCGCCGGACAGTCCTCGTGGGGGCCGGCGGTCTGGGGACTGACGGACGCCGAGCACGTCGACGTGGCCCGTGCGGCCGGACAGGCGGCACTCGAGGCGGCCGGCGTCGACGGGCAGGTGCAGGTCGTCGCGCCGCGAAACGAGGGTGCGCGCGTTCGCGAGTGACCGGCTCCGGGTCCCCGGCCCTGTCAGATCCGCGACGCGGCGGACTGACCGGGTCGGGGGCGCCGCTCTCGCCCGGACGGTGGCGCCTCACAACTCGGTCGGGCACTGCCACGCGTGGTCACGATTCCGCCCCGAGGTCGCGGTTCGAGGGACTCTGTAAGTCCGACACTCGTCACGTAGGACGGGAAGCGTCTTTCGAATCATCTCGTCTGCCGAGCGTCCGCCCGGACTCTCTGCACCGATTGCTACTCACGTAGACACCACCCGCCCGCAGGCCAAGCGTTTATGAACTCGTGTGGGCGAGTGGGTGTATGGACCGTCTCCCGTTCGGGGTCCGGCAGCTGGACTCGGTCATCATGGGTGGTGCACCGGCAGGGAGCGTCGTCTTGCTCTCGGGCGAGGCCGGTGCCGGGTCCCGGGAGTTCATGCACACGAGCGCGGTGATGAACGCGCTGGGTCACGTCGACGAGGACCTGTTTGACCTGCACTACGGGTCGCTGGCGGCCGACGCCGTCCTGCCCGACGAGATCCACTACCTCTCTTTCACCGCGAGCGAGGCCCAGCTGAGCGCCGAGCTGCGCATGGAGATGGACGACGAGCTCGTCGCCGCCGGGATAGACGGGCTCGAGTTCCACGAGCTGTCGGAGCGGTACTTCCACATGAGCCCGGTGCCTCGCCAGTGGTACGCCGACCAGACGCCCAACATCAAGGACCTGCGGGCGCGCCACGAGCGGACCGACCTGCTCGAGGCGTTCGGGATGACGCTCAGCGACGTCGCCCCGGGAAACCTCGTCGTCATCGACTCGCTGTCGGACCTCGTCAGCGCGCTGGGTGAGGACGTCGACTGGACCGACATCACCTTTCTCGTCGCCGGCCTCCAGAAGGCTGCTTTCGACTGGGGCGGCCTCATCCTGTTGCACGTCAACCCCCAGACGCTCTCGAGTGTCAGACACGGGCAGCTCTCAGATGCCGCCCACGGGACCCTCGAGTTCGCGTGGGCCTCGGGCGGGTCAACCCGGGCGCGGACGCTCGTGGTCAAGCAGTTCCGGGGCGCACTCTCACAGATCGAAGACGAGAACATCGTCCAGTTCGAGACGGAACTGGGCGACGCTGGCTTCGACATCAGCGACGTCCGCAAGATACGGTAAGCACGCCGTACGTGCCATCACGAGTCTCGTTCGTTGAAATCGGCGGACAACGCTTATCACTGTGCCAGAGGTATGAAACCCGTAATGGCGAGTGAGCCGACCGAGGAGGGGGTGGTCACCGTCGACCTGTCCGACGGACTCGACGAGTGGCTGGACGAACAGGCCGCCGAGCTCGGCGTCACCCGCGACGTACTCGTCACCCAGTTGCTCGCGTCGTACCGCGCCACCACCGAGCTCGAGGAGGACCGGCCGCTGTCCTCGCTCGTCGACGTCGACCTCGAGGCGGCCGTCGAGGAGTCCGTGGGGGACCGTATCGACGCGGCGGCCGCCGCGTCCGTCGACGAGCGCCTCGACGCCGCGGTCGACGACCGACTCCCGGACCTCGCCGACGCCGTCGAGAGCCGTCTCGACGACCGCTTCGAGCGCGTCGAGAGCGACTTCCAGGAGAAGCTCGACGACGTCCGCGAGCGGGTCATCCAGCTGAAACGGGAACTGGACACCAAGGCGCCGGCGGGCCACGACCACGAGGCCTTCGAGACGCTCTCGGAGCTGGAAGAGGAGGTGTGGGACCTCTCGGCGGCGGTCCAGTCGCTCCGTGCGGACGCCGAGGCTCACCGCGAGGAGACCGAGGAGAGTCTCTCGGACCTGGAGGACCGGTTCGAGGAGACCGAGGACCGTCTCGAACGGGTCGCGTGGGTCGTCAGCGACCTCCGGAGCGACGCGGGGGGGCGGGACGCCCATCAGCAGGCCGTCGAGCGCATCAAGCGGGCGGCGGCCCAGGAAGGGATCTCGACGGCGACCTGCGAGAACTGCTCGGAGCGCGTCGACGTCAGCCTGCTGACGGACCCGGAGTGTCCCCACTGCGGGTCGACCGTCTCGGACGTCCGCCC
This sequence comes from Haloarcula regularis, assembly GCF_029338315.1. GTDB lineage: Archaea > Halobacteriota > Halobacteria > Halobacteriales > Haloarculaceae > Haloarcula > Haloarcula regularis. The sequence goes on along the minus strand of NZ_CP119794.1, from coordinate 1,439,473 downwards.
CGAAGGCGGCATCTTCCGCAAGAAAGCGCGGCTCGTGACCGCCGCACAGCTCGAGGCGGGCGATACCGATGAGTGACGAGGACCCCTTCGAGGCGTTCGACCCGGTCGACGACCGGGAGGGCGACCCGTTCGAGGGCTTCGAGCGACCCGGCGAGACGGACGCGGACGAGGACGAGGCCCAGACGGCCGAGGCCGACGCAAGGGCGACCGACGATCCGTTCACCGACCTGGACCCCGGAGACGGCGCCGCGGCCGAGCAGCCGGCCCCGGGCGCCGACGACCCGTTCAGCGACATGGCGGACCGGGAGGGCGACCCCTTCGACGCCGAGAGCGTCTTCGAGCGCGTGGACGTCGACACCATCGACGCCGACAGCGTGTGGGCCGAGATAACGGGCGACGCCGACCTCTCGGACGCCCCCGCCGAGTCGCGCTACGCAGAGGTGTCGAAACACCGCTACTGCGAGCAATGCGAGCACTTCTCGGCGCCGCCGGACGTCCGCTGTACCAGCGAGGGGACCGAGATTCTCGAGTTCACCGACATGGAGCAGGTCCGCCTGCTCGACTGTCCGGTCGTCGCCGAGCAGCGCGAACTCGCCGACGAGGAGTGAGTCCCGGCCGGCTAGCTCTTCCGGGGGTCGGCGGCGACGAGGTTCGTCCACCCGCCGTCGACGGTCAGGGGCGTCCCCGAGATGTACCTCGCGTAGTCGCTCGCGAGCAACAGCGCGGCGTCCGCGACGTCCCCGGGGTCGCCCAGTCGCTTCAGCGCCGGAATCTCCGCCCACTGTGCCTCGGCCGCCTCGGTGGCCAGCGTGTCCGTGTTCTCGGTGTGGAGCGCGGTCCGGATCATCCCTGGATGGATGGAGTTGACGCGGATGCCCCGTTCGCCCAGTTCCGCCGCGAGGCCGTAGGTCAGCAACGTCACCGCCCCCTTCGACGCCGAGTAGGGGACCTCGCCGCCGGCGCCGTTGAGCCCCGCCACGCTGGAGACGTTGAGGATGACGCCGCCGTCGTCCATCGCCGCCGCGGCCAGCTGGGCCCCGAAGAACGTGCCCTTGACGTTGACCGCGAACAGCTCGTCGAACTCGTCTTCGGTCACCTCCATGGCCGGCTTGCGCCAGTATACCGCCGCGTTGTTGACCATGACGTCCAGGCCGCCCAGTTCGACCGCCGTGGCCATCGTCGCCTCCAGGTCGTCCATGTCGGTGACGTCGCACTCGACGAACCGCGCGGCGGCGTCGGTGTCCGACTCGATGACCTCGGTGGTCGGCCGGTCGGCCTGCCGCGGCTCCCGGCGCACGTCCGCGACGACCACGTCGGCGCCGTGTTCGGCGAACCGGACGGCGATTGCCCGACCGATGCCACTCGCCGCACCGGTCACCACTGCCACCTTGCCTTCGAGCAGGGCTGTCATACGTCACCACCACACAGGCGGGCGAGGTAAATCTCCCGTCGGCGCCCGCGCCGCCGAGGAGTAACGACTTTGCCGCCGGCACCCACACCTCCGGTCATGCAGTTCTGTGACGACTGCGGGTCCATGATGCACGCCGACGGGGACGAGATGGTCTGTCAGTCCTGTGGCGCCCGCGTCGAGAAAGACGCCGACCGCGCCGCCGCGTTCGTCACGACGGACGAACAGAGCGACGACGACGTCATCGAGACGGAGGAGGGCGCGAACTTCGAGGGCAAGCCGACCGCCACCGACGTGACCTGCGACGAGTGTGGCCACGGCAAAGCCTGGTACACCATCAAACAGACCGGGTCGGCCGACGAACCGCCGACGCGATTTTTCAAGTGCCAGGACTGTGGCCACCGCTGGAGAGAATACAACTAACTCCCTGCGGGTCCGTGCTCCCCTATGACACTCGAAGCCCGGACCCGCGAGGCCGTCAGGGCCGAACTCGAACGCCTCGTCGACGCGTACGGCGAGGTGCCCGTCGACCGCGAGACGGTCACGAACGAGCCAGACCTGTTTTCGGCAGGGCGCGAACTCGCCGAGGAGGGGTGGCTGGGCGAGGCCGGGGCGTGGGTCGAGAACGAGGCCGGCGAGATCCTGCTCGTCCGCCACGAGGGCGCGCCCGACACCTGGGGACGCCCGGCGGGGCCCACGACCCCGGCGAGGGCCTCGCGGACACCGCCCGGCGTGCGGTCCGCGAGACGACGGGCGTCGAGTGCGACCTCACGAGCCTCTACTTCGCCCGCTGGAAGACCGTGGTCAACGCCGCCGACGACGACGAGCGGTTGCACATGCTCACCGTGGAGTTCGAGGCCGCGGCGACGAGCGAGGACGTGAGCGCCGGCGCCGACGGGGTGCTCGAGGCGTGCTGGTTCGGGACGCTCCCGGACCGTCTCCACGAGGTTCCCGCGCGGAAGGTGGCCGACGACGGCGAGTGACCGGACACTCAAAACCCGCTTGAAGCCACCTGAACCCTCTTACGCGGGCCGTACTAAGGCGTGTGTATGAAGCGCCGCGCGCTCCTCGCGCTCTGTGGGTCCCTCTTTGCGACGCCCGGTTGTGTCTCGCTGACCGGCGGGCCGCTCGACGGTACCGACACCCTGACGCCTGCCCCGCCACCGGACATCGACACGGACGATGGGACGCGCACGGGCGTGGGGACCGTCACCGTCGAGTCAGCTGCCGTCCAGCAGGGTGTCGTCGGCCCCGACAGCCCCGACTCTATCGGGGCGTTCGACGACGCCGAGCGGTACCTCGTGGTGACCGTCGCCGTGGACGGCCCGGCGCCCGAGCGGGAGGCGTTCGCCCTTCGGGTCGGTGACGACGTCGTCCGACCCGCGACGTTCACCAACGGGCTCTATCGCGACGGGAACTGGCGGGTCCGATACGGGTCGGCGGGGGGCCCGCTCGTCTTCCCGCTCTCGGCGGTCGGTGCCGACGACGATGTCCGCCTCGAGTGGCCCGGCGGATCGTGGACGCCGCCGGACCGGGTCCGCGAGCGCCTGACGGTCCGCCTCCCCGGGTTCGCCGTCTCCCTGGACGGGCCGACGGAGGTCGGGCCCGACGACGACCCCGAGATAACGGTGTCGGTGACCAACGTCGGCGACGTCGGGGGCCGGTACGTCCTCGCGATGAACCGCTCGGGGCCCCGCGTCGCTTTTGCCCCCGTCCGGCGACTCGCCGGTGAACTGGACCCTGGGGAGTCCGTGCGTCGGACCTTCGACGCGAAGAGCCCTTACGACGCAGACTCACCGACGGTGACGACCTACCTGCTCGACGCGCCGGGCGACCGGCAAGACGCGACACTGCGCATGGTGCCGGCCGCGGAACCGACCGGGACGGCGACCCGGCAGGACCGCGCTCACGTGACGCCACCGTAGCGACCCGCTGGCCTCGCGGGCCCAGAAAACGTGGTGCGCTGCCGGTCAGACGAGCGTCCAGGCGACGACGACGACCACCGCGCCGAGGACGGTCGACCCGACGGCGTGGGTCCGCAGCTCGTCCAGCAGGTCGTGGGAGTGTTCGTGCAGCGAACAGGCCTCGTCGATCTCGCTGCCGGCCTCGCAACTCGGCAGGAAGTCCATGGCCACGTGGAGGAAGATACCGGCGGCGAAGCCGAACACGAGCGCGTTGACGACCGGGGCGTCGGGCACCGTCACCAGCGCCATGGGGATGGCGGTGAGGCCGACGCCCGCAGCCGGGAGCAACAGGCCGGTGGCGGACTGGCCGTTGCGGGCCAGGCGGCGGGCGGCGGCGTAGCCGGCGGGCCCCTTGTGCGAGACGATGGCCAGGCCGAGCAAGAGCCCCAGCGACGGCATGGAGGCGTAGACCAGACCGATGATGAGCCCCGCCGAGAGGGCGTGGGCGGCGATGGCCGCCGTCGTCGTGTCGATGCCCGCGTCGACGTGGGTCAGGCGGTGGCCGATGGTGTGAGTGGCGTAGCCGGCGACCACGCCCAGCGCGATGCCGATGCCGCCGATGCGTGGGGTGCCCGCAGCCGTCCCCAGCCCCATCGCCTGGGGGACGAGGAACATCGCGGCCGAGGTTATCATCGCCCCGCTCGCGAGACCGTAGCCCCAGACCAGGCGGTGTGGGCTCGTCCGGTCGGCGTTCGCCCCCAGCCACGCGCCGAGCGCCATCGCCGCGAAGGCCACCCAGGAGATGACCAGCACCTTCTCGGCCCCGCTGGTGACGGCAACGGCCGTCAGCACGACCAACCCGACGACGCTGGCGACGCCGGCCACTGATATCTCCCGCGTGTTATTAAACTGCAACCCCGTTATTAGCCATTAGTTTAGACGAGTGGGATTCTTAGTAATAAATCCGTCGGTGCCGCCCTAGCGCGTGGCCTCGCGGTAGTCGCCCCAGTCCAGGACGCTCCCGTTCAGTTCCTCCTCGGCGACGTCCTCCAGGGCCCAGCGGACCATCCGGGCGACGGCCTCGGGGTCGCGACCACCGTCGCCGGACAGCGACGTCGAGACCTGTCCTGGGTCGACGGCGCCGATGGGCACGCCCAGGTCGACGGCGAACCCGCGGACGATGGCCTCCGCCGCGGCCTTCGAGACGGCGTAGGACCCGTAGCCGGGCATGCCCTCGCGCGCAACGGCTCCGGTGGGGACGACGATGCGCGCGTCGTCGGCCAGGTATGGCATCGCCTCGCGGACGGTGGCAAACACGCCCCGAGCGTTCGTCCGCATGTGGTCGTCGAAGGCGGCGTAGGACTCCTCTGACAGCGGCGTCTCGCCGGGGGACCCGTGGTAGACGCCGGCGTTGGGGACGAGGTACGTGATGGACCCGCCCGCTTTGGCCGCCTGTTCGACAAGGCGTTCGACGTCGAACTGGTCGCGGACGTCGGCCCGGAGCGCCGTCACCGCCCCGCCCTCAGACTCGATGTCGTCCGCGACCGCCTGTATCTCGTCGGCGTCGCGCGCACAGAGTATCACGTGCAATCCGGCCGCTGCCAGCGTGCGTGCCACCTGTTCGCCGATGCCCCGGCTCGCCCCGGTGACGACGGCAGTTCGGTCGCTCATACGGGGAATGTGGACGGCTGTCATGTTCAGGGTTTTCCCGCCAGTACCGCTGTCGCTACCGGCGGTCGACGGTGCGAACGCACCCCGTCGATTCGACGGAGGTCCCGGCAGGCGCCCGATGCCGGCCGTGTGTGCCTGTCGGTCCCACACCAACCCAGTATGGCGCGCCTTTATTGTCGTTCCAGCGCGGACATGTACGCAATGAGTCATCTGTCCGGGACGGAGGTGCTGGTCGTCGGTGGCGGGTTCGGCGGTCTCTCTGCCGCGTGCTACCTGGCCGACGCCGGTGCCGACGTCCACGTGCTCGAGAAAAACGAGCAACTCGGGGGACGGGCCTCGCGCCTCGAGGCCGACGGCTTCCGCTTCGACATGGGGCCGTCCTGGTACCTGATGCCCGACGTCTTCGAGCGCTTCTTCGCGTACTTCGGGCGCGAACCGGGCGACTACTACGACCTCCAGCGCCTGGACCCCCACTACCGCATCTTCTTCAAGGACGGGGACCGCCTCGACGTCAACGGCGACCACGACGAGATGCGTGAAAGTTCGAGGCCTACGAACCCGGCGCCGGCGAGGCCTTCGACGAGTATCTGGCGACCAGCGAGCGCCACTACGAGACGGCGATGAACAAGTTCGTCTACGAGGACCGCTCGAGCCTGCGGGACTGGGTCGACCTGGACGTGCTGACCGCCGCGCCCGTGGGCCTCCAGCTCGTCGGGTCGATGCAGGGCCACGTCGAGGACTACTTCGAGCACCCGAAGCTCCAGCAGATCATGCAGTACACGCTCGTGTTCCTCGGCGGGTCGCCGGCGAACACGCCGGCGCTGTACAACATGATGAGCCACGTCGACTTCAACCTCGGCGTCTACTACCCGGAGGGCGGCATCGGCGCCGTCGTCGACGCGCTGGTCGAACTGGGCGAGGAGATGGGCGTCACCTACCAGACTGACGCCGAGGTGACCGAGATCGACCGCCGGAAGGACGGCTTCCTCGTCGAGACGGTCGACGGCGAGCAGTTCCACCCCGACCGCGTCGTCGTCAACGCCGACTACGGCCACGCCGAGCGCGAACTGCTCCCCCAACACGAGCGCCAGTACGACGACGACTACTGGGAGTCGCGCACGTACGCCCCGTCGGCGTTTCTGCTGTACATGGGCGTCGAGGGCGACGTCGACCCGCTGGCCCACCACACGCTCGTCCTGCCGACCGACTGGGGCACTTCGAGAGCATCTTCGACGACCCGGCCTGGCCCGAGAACCCTGCGTACTACTGCTGTGTCCCCTCACAGACCGACGACACCGTCGCGCCCGACGGACACTCGAACCTGTTCGTGCTGGTCCCCATCGCGCCGGGCCTCCACGACGGCGAGGCCATCCGCGAGGAGTACCGCGAGAAGATCCTCGCGGACATCGCCGCCAACACCGGCGTCGACCTGCGCGACCGCATCGTCTTCGAGGAGCAGTTCGCCGTCTCCGAGTTCGGCGAGCGCTACAACGCCAGCGAGGGCACCGCCCTCGGCCTGGCCCACACGCTGCGCCAGACGGCCCTGCTCCGGCCGAACAACCGCTCGTCGGCCGTCGACGGCCTGTACTTCACGGGGTCGTTCACGACGCCGGGCATCGGGATGCCGATGTGTCTCATCAGCGGCGAGCACACGGCCGAGGCGCTCATCGAGGACTGCGAGTAACGAATGGACACCGTCACGGACCGCCTCTCGGACGTCGTGCCCTCCGCCGAGTCGCGCGTGGGGTACCTGCTGCGGCTCTCGCGGCCCCGCTTCTGGCTCTACCTGGGCGGCCCGGTCATCGTCGCCGTCGCCTACGCCGCCGACGGGCCCGCCGACTTGTTCTCGCCGCTCGCCGTGGCGCTGTTCCTCTACTTCACGCTCCCGGCCAACGTCTTCCTCTACGGCGTCAACGACGTCTTCGACGCCGACGTGGACGAACACAACCCGAAGAAAGACGAGGGTCGTGAGGTCAGCTACCGGGGCGACCGGGTGGCGCTGGCCGTCGTCGTCCTCTCGGGGGTGCTCGCGCTCGCCTTCCTCCCGTGGCTCCCGCCACTGGGTGCTCGCGCTGCTCGCGTGGGGAGCCCTCTCCGTCGAGTACTCGGCCCCGCCCTTCCGGTTTAAGACGACGCCGTTCCTGGACTCGCTGTCGAACGGCCTGTACATCCTCCCCGGCGTCGTCGCCTACGCCGCCATCGAGGGGGTCGCCCCGCCCGCGACGGCCGTCGCCGGCGCGTGGCTCTGGACGATGGGGATGCACACCTTCTCGGCCATCCCCGACATCGAACCCGACCGCGAGGCGGGCATCCGGACGACGGCGACGTTCCTCGGCGAGTCCAACACGTACTACTACTGCGTGATGACGTGGCTGCTGGCCGCGTTCGTGTTCACCTACACGCACTGGGCCTTCGGCCTCGTCCTGTTGCTGTACCCGGGGCTCGTCTTCGGCATCCTCGCGGTCGGCGTCGACATCGACGAGGCCTACTGGTGGTACCCGGCCATCAACACGCTCGTCGGCACGGTGTTCACGCTGGGTGGCCTGTGGGTGATGCTCTATGGCTGACCTGGACTGGTCGCCGCCCCGGACGCGGGCCGAGGCCACCGCCCGGCTGGACGCGCTCGTCCGCGAGCACCGCTTCACCATCGCCGTCGTCTTCCCGCTGGTCGGCGCGGTGACGCTCCTGGCGAGCGCCGAGGGCCTGCTCCCGCCGCCGCTGGCGTTCAACCCCTTCTTCGTCCTCTTCGGGACGCTCGTGATGCGCCTGCCGCTCGTCGCCGGCGTCTTCCCTCTGATAACCCGGAGGGGCGCCCTCGCGCTGGCCGTGCTGACGGGCTACGCCTACGGCATCGAACTGGTCGGGGTCCGGACCGGCTGGCCCTACGGCGAGTTCGCATACGGCGTCGACCTCGGCCCGATGCTGCTGGGCGAGGTGCCGCTTGGACTCCCGATATTCTTCTTCCCGCTGGTGTTGAACAGTTACCTCCTGGTCATCCTCCTGCTCGGGCGGCGCGCCGCCTCGACGCCGATCCGCCTGCTGGCCACGCTGTCGACGGTGCTGCTGGTCGACCTGGTGTTAGACCCCGGCGCCGTCGGCATCGGCTTCTGGGCCTACGAGGTCCAGCAGTACTACGGCGTCCCGTGGTCGAACTACCGGGGGTGGCTCCTCTCGGGGACCGTCGCCGTCGTCCTCTTCGACGTCGGCTTCGAGCGGGCGGGCCTGCGGCGGCGCCTCGACGAGTGCGAGTTCATGCTCGACGACCTGGTGAGCTTCGTCGTCCTGTGGGGGGCCATCAACCTCTACTACGCCAACTGGATCCCGGTCGCGCTGGCGGCCCTGCTGGGTGCTGGCCTGCTTGTGACCGACCGCTTCGATTTCGACCTCTCGGATACCCGGGTGGGCCGGACCGTCCTCCGGTAGCCGGACGACGGGACTTTGAGCCCACCCGCCCAAGCGGTGACGATGAGCGACCTCTTTACCCCGCTGGAACTGCGCGGGACGACGATTCCCAACCGCGTGATGGTCTCGCCGATGTGCCAGTACTCCTGTGCGGACCGCGACGGCCTCGCCACCGACTGGCACCGCGTCCACCTCGGGTCGCGGGCCGTCGGCCGGGCCGGCCTGGTGATGACCGAAGCGACCGCCGTCGAGGCCCGCGGGCGCATCTCGCCCGAGGACCTGGGCCTCTGGAGCGACGACCACGCGGCGGCACTCGCCCCCATCGTCGACTTCGTCCACTCGCAGGGGAGTACCATCGGCGTCCAGTTGGCCCACGCCGGCCGGAAGGCCTCGACCCGGCGGCCCTGGGAGGGCCACGCGCCGCTGGGCCCCGACGAGGGCGGCTGGTCCGTCGTCGGCCCGACCGACGAGCCCTGGCCGTACGAGGACGCCGAGCCCCCCGAGACAGAGCGCCTCGACCAGGCTGGCATCGAGGGCGTCGTCGACGCCTTCCGGACGGCCGCCGAGCGCGCTCGCGACATCGGCGTCGACGTCGCCGAGGTCCACGCCGCCCACGGCTACCTCCTCCACGAGTTCCTCTCCCCGGTAACCAACCGCCGCGAGGACGACTACGGCGGCGATTTCGAGGGGCGTTCGCGGCTCGTCCGCGAGGTGACCGCGGCGGTCCGCGAGGTGTGGCCCGACGACCGGCCGGTCTTCGTCCGCATCTCCGCGACCGACTGGCTCCCCGACCGGGATTCGTGGACCGTCGACGACTCGGTCCGGCTGTCGGACCGCCTGGCCGACGTCGGCGCGGACCTCGTCGACGTCAGCGGCGGCGGCATCCTGCCCGACTCCCGGCCTGCATACGCGGGACCGAACTACCAGGTCGAGTACGCCGAGCGCATCCGTGCGGAGACCGAGGCCGATATCGCGGTGGGTGCCGTCGGCGGCATCACCACGCCGGAACAGGCCGAGGCCGTCGTCGCAAACGGGCGAGCCGACCTCGCCATCGTCGGCCGGGAACATTTGCGGGACCCCTACTTCACGCTCACCGCCGCCGAGGCGCTGGACGCCACCGACGAACTCGAGGGACCGCCACAGTACCGGCGCGCAATCGGCTTCTGACGCCGGCCGCCGACGGCTCACACCGAGTCGAGATCCAGGTCGACGGCGTACCACTCCAGCGCCAGCAGGACGAGGGCGCCGACGACTGCCGCACCGGCGAACGCCAGGACGACGTCCTGTGAGAAACCGGGGTCCTCGGCCACGCGCTGGACCGGCGCCCGCAACGCGCCGACGACCAGGCCGACCAGGAAGGCCAGCGTCGCCCGCCGGTTCCGGTCGAGCGCGCGCCGGACCACTCGCGAAATGGTAAACAGGCCGACCAGGCCGCCGAGAACGAACGTCACGACGACGGTCCCCGTCGTCACGACCTGGTTGAGGGATCCGCCGGTGACGAGCGCGGCCAGCGAGTCGACGAACTCGCTGAGCGTCGTCGACATCCGGGTGTACTGGCCGAGGATGACCAGCAGGAGCGACCCCGAGATACCCGGGAGGATCATCGCACTGACGCCGACGGCGCCGGCGACGAAGACGATGAAGAGCCCGCCGCCGTCGAGAAATGCGATGGGCCCGGACAGCAGGAACGCGACGACGACGCCGACGACGCCCGCGACGACCTGCAGGCCGGTCTCGACGTCGAGCGCGCGAAGCAGGATGACCGCCGAGGCGGCGATGAGACCGAAGAAGAAGCCAAACAGCAGCGCCGGAGTCTCCTGGTTGGCGACGTGGATGACCCGCGTGACGACGACGACGGCCGTGACGATGCCGACCAGCAGCGCGGCGAGGAACCAGACGTCGACCTCCTCTAAGATGGCGAGTGCCCGCCGGCCGGAGACGCCGCCGTCGACCGGCGCGAGTGCCCGGAGGAGGGCGACGGCGCGTTCGGGTGTCACCGCGGTGACCGCGGCGATGAGCCGTTCGTAGATGCCGGCGATCAGCGCGATAGTCCCGCCCGAGACGCCGGGCACGCCGTCGGCGGCACCCATACAGAGTCCGATGACGAAGGTCTTTGCCCACTCGCGAACCGGGGGTATCGACCCGCGGAGCGTCGGCAGGGACTCCGTCGCCCCATCAGGCGTGGTGGTCATTACGAGTGGGTTGTGCTATCGGCCCAATAGCCCTTGTGGACCGCGGCCCGATCCCGCTCAGTCCCGGCCCGGCCCGAGATACCCCCACGCCTGCAGGCGGTCGCCGTCACCGTCGATCCACCGCTCGCCGATGTCGTCGCGGTAGTACATGTTCGGCATCACGATGTCGTCGATCCGGTCGTACGCCTGCTCACGCGCCGCCTGCATCGTCTCTCCTTTGCCGGTCACGACGATGGGCATCCCGTTATTCCCCGCAGCGCGCCATTGCCCATCGATTTTCTTCGCGTCTTCAAGATGGATTCCCTCCCGACTCTCGGTCTGAAAGACCACGGCTGCATTCCGGGAGTTCTCATCGTATGTCTTCTCGTCATCGAACGGGAAGGGTGGCAGGACGACGCGGACGCCGATCTGGTACCCATTGTGAACCTCCAATTCTGGGTCATTTCCGTGTGCGAGGTTGTAGAAGAACCCCCCCCCGTCGACGACTCGAAGGACTCTTCCTGGAGTGCGATGGTCGGGTACCCGAACCGCGGCGTGAACTCGAGCGGGTAGATGCCGGATTCGTTGACGATGCAGTTGATGTCGATGCTCCCAACGTAGCCTTCGTTGGCCAGCCACCCTTCGAGCTTGCCGAAGGTCTCTTGGAACAACTTGTTCTGGGCAGCCCAGAACATCGAGGTTCCCATCTCTCCGGTGGATGGTCCGATATTTCCCGGAAATAATTTCTTATGCTCAAAATTGAAATTGACCTGCTCAATGAACTCCTCACCGTTGAAGAACCCACAAATAGCGATCTCGACGCCCTCGACTTTCCGCTGTAGCTGAAACCCCTTCATCCGATGCCCCCACGCCTTCTTGTAGGCCTTCAAGACGTCAACCACGTCACTCCCATCGTCTTCGTTGCCGACATACAAGAGCCGTTTGACGTTCTGCACTTCCCCGAGTGGTTTGATGACGTAGGGGGCTGGGTTCTCCTGCACATGCTGGATACCCTCGTCGAAGTCGTGGAAGATGTGGTGCTCGATGGTATTGACACCGTGCTCTTCGAGGATGTCCATCGCGTAGCCACGGTCTTCTTCGAGGTGGTCAGTGTTCGGCGTTCCTCCAACGACGGCCTTCCCTTGCTCACGGAGCTCGTTCGCAAGTTGACCTGTGCCGACATCCGAACCAACCCATATATCGTCGAAATGATGACATCAGCCCACTCAACATCTGCCCGCCAGTCGTCAGTTTTCGGCACGAAACCATCGCCGATTTCCTTGTCACTCTCGGCCTCGATGTAGTACTTCACGTCGTGGCCCTCGCGGTGAACCTGCCACGCGAGGTCGGTGATCAGTGCGGCGTCGGCGGAAATGAACAGGAAGTGCTTGGATTCCATCGGTCTGAGTTACACGGCGGTCCCTGCGTCGCCGTCCCGGTGGTTCTCGCGCGCTTTGCGGGCCCGTCCGGAGACAGTCTCGTTGCGCGCGGCGTCGCGTACACGAGGGCGGGGTCGTCGCATACCGGCCGTGGGACCGGGCGACTCCTAAAGATGTGGGCTCGGTCCGGCGTCACCGATGGCTGCAGGATTGCCCACCAGCCGAACCGTTTTATCCCTCATCGCAGAACCACCATGTATGACACGCGAGGAACTCGCGACAGCGAGCGACCTGCTCGAATCGGCAGCCCAGGACACCGCAAGCGAGGACGCCCGCGAGCGCCTGGCGGACCTGGCCGACCAGCTCGACCGCCTGTCGACGGCCGACCGGGGCCCAGACCACGGCCGACTCGCGCGCATCCAGTCGGCGCTCGCGGACCTAGAGGACGGCGACGGCGCCGACGTCGCGGCGACGCTCGAGAACGCCGACGACCAGCTCAACGCGTACCGGTCCGACCTCGAGGGCGTCTGAGCGACGGCCACTCGGCCCGGCCCCGCTCGTACGACGGGGTTACCGACCGACGGAACCGCTCCCGTCGGGCGGTCGTGCGCGGCCGGCGCCACCGCCCGTCCCCGACCTTACCGGACCTAAGTCCCTGCTAACTACGGCCCGCCGCCGTCTCTCTCCGGTGGGTCCCACCATGGCACACCAATACAGCTGCAGCGCGTGTGAGTTCCAGGTCCGGTCCGAGGACCAGGACGAGGTAATCGAACTGGTGCGAACACACGCCCAGGACATGCACGACAAGTCGTTCAGCGCAGACCAGGTCCGCGACGGCATCCAGACGGTCTGACGACGGACTCGACGGAGCCCGCAGGGCACAGCGTTCCGAATCAGGTCGTTGACCGACAGTAACTTACCCCGGTCACGACTTCTCACAGGCATGGACGCAGGGCTGATTGTTCTGGACGGCTGGGGGCTGAACCCCGAGACGGACGTCCGTGACGCGGTCGCGGCGGCCGAGACTCCGAACTTCGACCGCTACTGGGCTGACGGGGCTCACTCGACGCTCGAGACCCACGGACGACGCGTCGGGCTCCCGGAGGGACAGATGGGCAACTCCGAGGTCGGCCACCTCAACATCGGCGCGGGCCGCGTCGTCAAGCAGGATTCGGCGCGCGTCTCCGACAGCATCGCTCGCTCGCGCGGCGACTCACCGCCGGACGACGCCGCCGAGGACCCGCCCTTCTTCGAGAACGAGGAGATTCTCTCTGCCTTCGAGTACGCCGAGAACCACGACGGTCGGGTCCACTTCATGGGGCTGGTCTCGGACGGCGGCGTCCACTCCTACCAGGACCACCTCCACGCGCTCGTCGAACTCGCCGGCGAGCGCGGCACCGACGCCGTCTCCCACGCCTTCACCGACGGCCGCGACACCTCGCCGACCGGCGGCGAACGCTACCTCGCTGAACTCGAAGCCCACGCCGAGGAGCACGGGACTGGGCACGTCGCCACCGTCGTCGGGCGCTACTACGCGATGGACCGCGACCAGAACTGGGAGCGCACGCGCCGGGCCTACGACGCCCTGGTCCACCGGGAGGCAGATCACCACGCCGAGGACCCGGTGGCGGCCGTCACGGAGTCCTACGAGCGCGACGTCACCGACGAGTTCGTCGAACCCACGACCGTCGGCGACCACGCCGGCATCGAGGACTGCGACGCGGTCGTCTTCTTCAACTTCCGGTCGGACCGCGCCCGCCAGCTGACCCGCATGCTCGCGGACATCCGGCCGGAGGACTGGGGCGACGACACCACTCCGCCGGACGTCCGACTGGTGACGATGACCCGGTACGACGAGACGTTCGACCTGCCCGTGGCGTTCCCGCCCAACCAGCCCGAGCACGTGCTGGGCGAGGTGCTGGCCGACGCCGGGAAGACCCAGCTCCGACTCGCCGAGTCCGAGAAGTACCCCCACGTCACCTACTTCCTCAACGGCGGCCGCGAGGTGGCCTTCGACGGCGAACGCCGCGAGATCATCGAGAGCCCGGACGTGCCCACCTACGACCTCCAGCCGGAGATGAGCGCCCCCGCGGTCACCGACACCGCGCTCTCGGTCATCGAGAGCGAGGACCCCGACGCGCTGGTGCTCAACTACGCGAACCCGGACATGGTGGGCCACACCGGCGACTTCGAGGCCGCTATCGAGGCCGTCGAGGCCGTCGACGAGCAGCTCGGTCGCCTGGTCGAGGCCATCACCGCGGCCGGCGGGCACGTCCTCGTCTGTGCCGACCACGGCAACGCCGACGACATGGGCACCGAAGACGACCCCCACACCGCCCACACCACGAACCCGGTGCCGTTCATCTACCTCGGCCCAGACCAGACTGCTGGCGGGTACACGGCCCGCGACGGCGGTACGCTGGCCGACCTCGCGCCGACGATGCTCGCGCTCATGGACGTCGACCAGCCCGCGGAGATGACCGGCGAGTCGCTGCTCGAGTAGGGTCGGCGGGGCGGCCGGACCGGCCGGATGTTCGGCCCCATGCGTTCTCTCGACGGGTCGTTCCTCGCTCGCGGGACTGCCTCGAGACGGTGGATCCTCACACAGAAACCATAATGTTTTTGATTATCAATACGCAGTCCCACCCGGATGGAGTACGCAGACACCATGCAGCTGTTCGAACAGGCCTTCGAGTATCCGGCCGACAGGACGACGGTCGTCGAGCAGTTGGGCGAGGTCGAGCTGGCGACGCCGGCCGGCGAGTCGACCACCGTGGGCGCGGTCTTGCACCGGACCGACGAGTCCTCCTACGCGTCCCCGGACGACCTCTACGCGTCGCTGGTGGGGAACCTGGAAGACGGGTTCGTCGGCCGGAAGTACTACGACGACCGGGCGGGCATCGAGACGGGCGTCGACGAGGTCAGGGGTGAGAACGTCTCCTTCTAGTCGATTCGAGTGAGGTGCCGTGGGGGGACGCGGTCGGTGGTGTAGGTGGCGACGCCCCGCTCGACGACGTTGTGGCCGTCGGCGGTCATCGCGGCGGCGTCGACCGCAAGGACGACGGGGTCGGCGGCGTGGCGCGAACCGACCTCGCGAGCGTCGGCGACCGTCGCCGAGAGGTGGACCTGCTGGCGCCCCATCGGCCGTAGCCCCTCGTCGAATATCGCGTCCAGGTTCCGGGGTGCCGTTCCGTGATACAGCTCGTCGGGAGCCACCCCGTCGCCCGCTTCGAGGTCGACGTCGACGGAGTGGCCGTAGGCGGCCCGGATGGGACGGTTCTCTCCATCGCCGGCCACCTCGAACCGGTCCTTCGGGTCGGTCGCGACGACGCCCGCGACGTGCTCGCGGGTCGCCCAGTCGTACTGTTCCTCGACGGCCGCGACGAGCGCGTCGAAGGGCGTCCAACCCGCCGCGTCGAGTTCGATGTCGGCGTCGTCGGGGAAATGCCTGAGCGCGCCGCTGGCGAACTTCGAGAGGCGCCGGCGGTGCGCCCCGTCCAGCACGTGCTCGCTCTCGGCCCCGCAGTCCGGGCAGGTGGTGCCTTCGTGGTAGCCGTGGGTGGGACAGCGCGCGATGGCGTCGGGCATCGCGTCGTCGTCGGCGACGGAGGGGTTTCAGTTCGTCGCCCGCGCCCGTCCGGGGAGGGGCGTCTCGTCACTCTCCTCGAAGGTCCGGGCGAGCGCCAGCGCCACGCCGTTGGTCCAGCCGAAGCCGACTTGCACGTCGTACTCGCCGACGTCGCTCGCCTCGCGGCCGGCGACGACGTCGTACTTCTCAAGCATCGCGCCGCTCTCCCAGTACACCCGGCGGTTCAGGTCCAGCCACCGGTCGGCGATCTCGCGGGCCAGGTCGTCGTAGCCGTACCGGCACAGGCCGACGACGGCCATGTACTGCAGCGGGGCCCAGCCCTGCGGCCAGTCCCACTGCTGGTCCGTCTCGGTGAGCGTGGTCACCAGGCCGCCCGACTGGAGGAACTCCTCGCGGAGGGTCGCGGCGACGGCAGCGGCCTGCTCGTCGGTGGCGACCTCGACGAACAGCGGGACGACGGCGGCCAGCGTCCGGCGGTCGGTGCGCTCGCCGGCGGCGAAGTCGTAGTCGGCGAAAAAGCCCGCGCTCTCGTCCCAGCAGTACTCGGTGACGACGTGGCGCCGGCGGCCGGCGAGGCGCTCGTAGCGGTCCGCGGCGGCCGCGTCACCGGTCCGGCGACACCAGTCGGCAAGCGTCGCCTCCAGGTCGTACAGCATGGCGTTGAGGTCGACCGGCACGAGGTCCGTCGTCCGGAGGCTGGTCATATCGCCGGGGTCGGCCTGCCAGCGCGAGGAGAAGTCCCAGCCCGACTCGGCGGCCGCGCGGACGTCGCGGTAGAGCGACGCTCGGCGGTCGGGCGCGACCCGTTCGGCGAGTTCGACGTCTTCGCGGTAGGACTCCGGCCGTGGGCCCGCGTGGTCGTCCCAGTAGCGGTTGGCGACGACGCCGTCGTCGAGGCGGACGACGCGGCGGTGGGCGGGCGTCTCGGGGCCGAGGGCGTCGGTGCCCGACAGCCAGTACTCGTGCTCGCGGCGTAACTGCGGCAGGTACTCGAGGCCGGCGTCCAGCCCCTCGGCCTCGACCAGTAACTTGACGTACTGACAGAAGACGGGCGGCTGGGAGCGCCCGAGGTAGTAGCGCCGGTTGCCGTTCGGGACGAACCCGTAGCGGTCGACGAGCGCCGCGAAGTTGTCGGCCATGTCCCGGACCCGCTGTGTCTGTCCGTCCGCCGCCAGCCCGACGGCCGTGAAGTAGGTGTCCCAGTAGTATATCTCGCGGAACCGGTTGCCCGGCTGGACGTACGGACGTGGGAGCGCCAGGAGCGTCGAGTGCGCCCGGCCGTCGTCGGCCGGGCTGTCCAGGAACGACCAGAGGTCGTCGATGTGGGCCAGCATCGACGTGTCCGTCGGCGTCTCCAGCGTGGGCGGGTCGCGGTCCGGGAGGTCGAAGTGTTCGGCGACGAACGACGCGAGGTCGGGGTCGTCGGCCGCCGCGAACCGCTCGCGGATGGTCTCGGGGGCCGTCGTCGGCACGCTGTCGACGAAGGTCTTCGAGTCCGCGAAGGTACTCGACCGCTGGACGGCCTCGAAGAGGGGACCGGAGAGCTGGGGATACGCCGACCTGTCGGTGTGCGTCCCTGGGCGTGTCATCGACTAGACGACTTCCAAGGGTTCACTTAGGGGTTCGGATTCGCACACGGGACTGTCACGAACGACGATTCGATACTCGCCCGGTTCCGTACGGAGACGCGACGGGCGGAGTGCCCCGCGAGCGGTCGCGTTCCCACGTAAGCTCGAGTTAGCGTGGTCGGCAGCTCGCTAAGACTCGGATTACAATCTGCCCGCGTCGCCTGGGGCGGGTATGCCTGATGAATCAGCCATCGACGCGGGCCGCCGGCGGGTCCTGGCTGCGACACTGGCCGCCGCGCTCCCGGTCGACGGGGTCGCCCGCGCCCACGGCGTGCCCGACCTCCCGGCCGCGAGCGTCGCCGACGGGACCGGCGACCAGTCGGTGACGGTCTTCCCCCAGGGCGTCGCCAGCGGGGACCCGACGACGAGCGGCGTGATTCTCTGGACGCGAGTCGCACCCGACGCCGTCGACGACGGGACGCCCCTGCAGGTGACCGTGGCCCGCGACGACTCCTTCGAGGACGTCGTCGGTTCGTGGTCGGTCCCGGCCGACCGTCTCGGCGACCACGACGGGACGGTCAAGGTCGACCTCGACGGGCGTCTCGACCCCGACACCGAGTACGCCTACCGGTTCGCCTCCGACGGCGCGACCAGTCCGGTCGGCCGCTGCCGGACGCTCCCCGCGGCCGACGCCAGTCCCGACAGCGTCCGGCTCGGGCTCGCGACCTGTCAGAACTACCGCCGGGGGTACTACGGCGCGTTCCACCACCTCGCGGACGAATCCGTCGACTTCCTGGTCCACCTCGGCGACTTCATCTACGAGCGCGGTGGGGACGGCGACGTCCCCGGCCGGTCGCTGTCGCTGCCCAGCGGGGAGTCCGTCGCGATGGGGCTCGAGGACTACCGCCACCTCCACCGGACCTACCGCTCCGACGCCTTCCTCCAGGAGGCGCTGTCGGTCCACACGCTGGTCCAGACCTGGGACGACCACGAGATAGTCAACAACCGCTACTGGAACTACAGCGAAGAACGGCCGTACGCGGGCGAAGGCGACCATCCCCGGAACGACGACGGCGAGTTCATGACCCGGCTGTTCGCCGACGGCATCCGCGCGTGGTGGGAGTACACGCCCACGCGGGTCCCCTACGACCCCGACGCCGAGTCGGTCCTGGATCAGCTGGAACTCTGGCGGTCGTTCCGGTTCGGGGACCTCGTGGAACTGCTCGTCACCGACGAGCGCCTCTACCGGACCAGCCCGACCGACGGCTCGCAGCTCGGCGCCCGGCCCGACGACGGTGCGAGCGACGGGAGCGGCCGTGACGATGAGGGCGAGGACGACGATAGGGAGAACGACGACGGCGACGACCTGGCCGAGACGATGCTCGGGTCGACCCAGCGCGACTGGTTCACCGACCGCCTGTCCGAGTCGTCGGCGGCGTGGGCCGCCTGGGTCAACGAGGTCCTCGCGATGGAGTTCGACCTCGACCTGGGGGCCGTCGACGTCCTGAACGGCGACGCCTGGGACGCGTTCCCCGAGGAGCGCGAGCGCATCCTCGACAGCGCCGAGGCGGGCGAGGCCGCCTTCGTCGCGCTCACCGGCGACATGCACAGCACGCTCACGGGCTACGTCGAGCGCGACGGGGACCGCGCCGGCGTGGAGTTCATGACGCCCGCGGTGACGAGTCGGAACCTCAGGGACCTGCTCTCGCTGCCGAACGACCGCGAGACCCGACGGCTCATCGCCGACTTCGTCAAAGACGAGAACCCACACGTCGAGTTCTTCGACAGCCACCGCTGGGGCTACGCCGTCGTCGAGTTCACCCCGGACGCCTGCACGTTCTCGGCCTACGCGGTCGACCGCGCGACGGACTCGACGGACGCCAGCCGACGGCTCCTGACCCGATACCGCTGCCCGGCCGATAGCTACGAGCTCTCTCGGGTGTGACTCAGCGGCGGCCCGGTCACGCGGTTCGGGCCCGCTCTCACGGCCCTGCCAGCCCGACAGTATTAGTTATCGCTGGCCCAACGCCCCGGTATGGTGACGGCACTCGCGGACGGCGTGTGGTGGTACGACCTGGGCGGGGTCAACGCCTACCTCGTCGACGACGGCGGCACGCTGACGCTCGTCGACGCGGGGATGCCCTGGCACGGGAACGCGCTCGTCTCCGGTATCAACCGGGCGGGCTACGAGTTCACCGACCTGGACCGGATCTTGTTGACACACTACGACTTCGACCACGTGGGTGGGCTCCCGTCGTTCGACGGTGTCGACCTGACCATCTACACCGGCGTGGCCGACGCGCCGCTGGTGACCGGCGACAGGACGCCGTCGGTCGGGACGCTGAAGGGGGCGGTCCAGCGGGTCGCCTCGTTCGTGGTCGACGCGCCGTCGAACCCCGTCGAGACGGTCGCCGACGGGCACACCGTCGGCAGTTTCACCGCCTATCACACCCCGGGCCACACCCGGGGCCACGTCTCCTACGTCAGCGAGGACCTGGGGGTGGCCTTCCTCGGTGACTGCGTTCGCGAGTCCGGCGGCGAGTTCGTCCCGTCGCCGTGGCACCTCAGCGCCAACACGCGCGAAGTCCCGGTGAGCATCCGCCGCCTCTCCCACCGCGCCGGCGACTTCGAGGTGGCCGGCCCGGGTCACGGCGTGCCCTTCCGCGTACGGGGGAGCGAGCGGCTGGCGGCGCTGGCCGAGACCCTCTGAAAACGACCTACAGCTCCTCGGCGACGGCCTCGGCGCTCAGCAGGTTCGGGTCCACGACGAGGTCGGTCTGGCGGCTCGCGAAGTCCGGCAGCGACCCCTCGGCGTAGACGACCACACGCAGGTCCGGGTTGAGGTCCTTCGCGACGACGATGGAGGTGGCCTGTGCCATCTCGGTCAGCAGGTACACCTCGGCGTCGTGGATGCCGGCCTCCTCCAGCCCGGGGCGGTTGCCGACGTCGGCGACGGTGACCTCGTGGCCCTCCGCCTCGAGTGCGGCCGCCACGCTGTCCGGGTCCGAACCGACGACTGTCACCTTCATTCGTACTCGATGGTCGCGGGCGGTTTGTGGGTCACGTCGTAGACGACGCGGGCGACGTTCTCGTGGGCGCCGGTGATGCGGCTCTGCATGCGCTGGAGCGTCTCCCAGTCTATCTCCTGGGCGCGGGCGGTCATCCCGTCGCGCGACTCGACGGAGCGGACGGCGACGACCCAGCCGTGGACGCGGTTGTCGCCCTTGACGCCCGTGGCCTTGCCGATGACGGCGGCGAGCGCCTGCCACGGCTCGTACTCCTCGAGTTCCTCCTCGACGACGTGGTTGGCCTCGCGGGCCACCTCCAGTTTCTCCTCGGTGACCTCGCCGATGATGCGCACGGCCAGGCCGGGGCCGGGGAACGGCATCCGCTCGGAGATGATCTCCTCTAAGTCCAGCGCGCGGGCCACCTCGCGGACCTCGTCCTTGTAGAGGTTCCGCATCGGCTCGACGATGCCCTCGAAGTCGATGCGCTCGGGGAGGCCGCCGACGTTGTGGTGCGATTTGATGGTCCCCTCCGATTCGATGCGGTCGGGGTAGATGGTCCCCTGGACGAGGTAGTCGGCCTCGACCTCGCGGGCGACGGTCTCGAACTCCCGGATGAACTGCTCGCCGATGATGTGGCGCTTCTCTTCGGGATCGGTCTCGCCCTCGAGCTCCTCGAGGAACCGGTCCTGGGCTTCGACGATGCGCAGCGAGTCCATGTAGTCGAACGTCTCGCGGATCTCGTCGGTCTCGCCTTTCCGCATGAGACCGGTGTCGACGTACACCGCGGTCAGCTGGTCGCCGATGGCCTCGTAGGCCAGGGCGGCGGCGGTAGAGGAGTCGACGCCGCCCGAGAGCCCGATGACGGCGTGCTTGTCGCCGATCTGCTCGGCGATCTCGGCCTTCGCGTCCGCGATGAACTCCTCGACGTCGACCATCAGTGGCTCACCTCCTGCTCGGCGTCAGCCTCGTGGGGATTCTCGCCCAGCACCGCCTCCAGCAGGCCGACGAAGGGCGGACTCGCCCGCGTCGGTCGGGAGCGGAACTCGGGGTGGAACTGCGTCCCGATGAAGTAGGGGTGGTCGTCGGGTGCGAGTTCGAGAATCTCCATGCGGTTGTTGTCGCGGCCGGAAAAGTGCAGGCCGCCGGCCTCCAGGTCCTCGATGTACTCGGGGTTGACCTCGTAGCGGTGGCGATGGCGCTCCGTACAGGAGTCGCCGCCGTACAGCGCGGCGGCGAGCGTCCCGGGTTCGATGTCGGTCTCCTGGGCGCCCAGGCGCATCGTCCCGCCCATGTCCTCGACTTCGTACTGCTCGGGCAGGATGTCGATGACGGGGTGGGGCGTGTCCTCGTCGAGTTCCGTCGAGTGGGCCCCATCGAGGCCGAGGACGTTCCGGGCGTACTCGATGACCGCGAGCTGGAAGCCCAGACAGAGCCCGAGGTAGGGCACGTCGTTCTCGCGGGCGTAGCGGATGGCCTCGACCTTCCCGTCGGTCCCCCGGGAGCCGAAGCCGCCGGGGACGACGATGGCGTCGGCGTCCTCCATGCGGAGCGTGTGGCGGTCGTTCATCTTCTCGGAGTCGACCCAGGTGACGTTGACGTCGACGTTCTTCTCCAGGCCGGCGTGTTTCAGCGCCTCGTGGACCGACATGTAGGCGTCCTCGAGGTCGTACTTGCCGACCAGCGCGACCTCCACCTCGCCCTCGGTGTTCTGGGTGACGAGGTCGCGCCAGCGATTTTCTCGCTTCCCCTCTGGCAGGGCCTCGTCGGCGATGTTCAGTCGCTCCATCACGTACTCGTCGAGGCCTTCCTCCTCGACCATCAGCGGGACGTGGTAGATGTCGTCGACGTCCGGGTTCGAGAAGACAGCCTCGGTGGGGACGTCACAGAACAGCGCGATCTTCTCCTTCGTGTCGATGTCGAGCTTGTCCGAACACCGGCCCACCAGGATGTCCGGCTGGAGGCCGATGCTGCGCAGTTCTTTCACGGAGTGCTGGGTCGGCTTGGTCTTTTGCTCGCCGTTCTTCGAGTAGGGGACGAGCGTGACGTGGGTAAAGAGGATGTCCCCCTCGTCTTCCTCGTGGGCGAACTGGCGCAGCGCTTCGAGGTAGGGCATCCCCTCGATGTCGCCGACGGTGCCGCCGACCTCGATGATACAGACGTCGTTGCCCTCGGCGGCCTCGCGGATGCGCCGCTTGATGTCGTCGGTGATGTGGGATGATCTGGACCGTGCGACCGAGGTAGTCGCCGGCGCGCTCCTTCTCGATGACGTGCTGGTAGGTCTTGCCCGTCGTGACGTTGTGGTCGAACGTCATGTCGATGTCGAGGAACCGCTCGTAGTTCCCCAGGTCCAGGTCGACCTCGCCGCCGTCTTTCAGCACGTAGACCTCGCCGTGCTGGAACGGGTTCATCGTCCCGGCGTCGACGTTGAGATAGGGGTCGATCTTGACCGCTGTCACGTCGAACCCCGCGTTCTTGAGAAGACGGCCCGTGCTGGCGGCGGTGATGCCCTTGCCCAGGCCTGACATCACGCCACCGGTGACGAAGATGAACTTCCGACCCAGTTCCGGGTCGTAGTCCGTTTCGGGTTCGGTCGGCATACTGACGGTGAATCCCGTGTCGTCAAAACGGTTTCGGAGCGCGCCATCTTCGCCACCGCGTGGCACTGTCGAGACACCGAACGTTGGACCCGGTCGGCCCGGAAACCTAGCGGTCGAGCCGAGGCCAACCGCGACAGTGCTACGTGGGGACGAACCGGTGGACCGTCACCAGCACGGCCAGCGCCAGCGCGGAGAAGATGGCGTCGTCGAGCGCGGCACCGACCGTCAGAAAGAGGGCCAGTCCGGCGGCGAACCCGGCGACCAGCGAGACCGTCCCGTGTCGGGTCGTCCGCGCGACACTCGGCCTGGCAAGTATTGCCATGGCGTATTAATTATCATGATGTATATTAAGTATATTGTCCCTGAGAGCCCGCCACCTGCGCCTATGCGACGACCGGACGCGAGATGATCCAGAGCGAGAGGACGGTGTAGCCCACCATGACCACGACGAGCGGGGCGTGGGCGCGCCGACCCACACGGCGGCCGTACCGGTCGGTGGCGACGGCGTGGGCCGCGACGACGGCGACGAGGTGGCCGCCGACGACCAGGCCCACCTGCGACGCCCAGAACCCGGCCACCGGGAGCCAGGCGGTGAGGGCGGGCGTGAGTGCGCCGCCGGTCGCCAGCCCCACGAGCGTCCCCAGGTTTCGCAGCACGAACGGGTAGGTGTGGGCCACCTCGTAGGCCGCGGCGATGGGCACCACCGACCCGGCGAACGCCGTCGCCGTCGCGGTCCATCCGGTGGGGCCGGCGATTCGGTCGACGGTCCAGACGGCGATGCCGTAACTGGCGAGAAAGAGCGCGAACCCGCCCAGGTAGAGGCCGACTGCCGTCGGCGTCGGGCCGCCGTCGCCCGTCAGCGCAGTCAGCAGCGCCTGGAACTCCGGCGTCTCGGTGAGGCCGTCGAAACTGACGGTGTACACCGCCGCGACGGCAACGGCGACGACAGAGCAGTCGGCCACCGGCCGGGTGCAGGCCCGCCACGGGCCGCGAGCATAGAGGCGATAGTGGCCCCGCTCGCGCTCGACGGACAGCGGCGAGACGCGGGCGAGCAGGCGGTAGAGAACCGCGAACGTGTCGGCCCGGTGGAGCCAGGGCCGGCCGAACGCCAGCGCGCCCACCACCATCGCGAGTGCGTAGGCGGCGACGGCGGTCGCGGTGAGGCGCGGCGAGCGCGGGACCGTGGTGAGGTTCTCGACGACGCCGACGAGGACGAGGAAACCCGCGAGCGCCGGCCAGACGCCGAGGCGGTCGGGATACGCCCAGCGTCCGAGTTCCCGCCCCTCGAGCCACGAGAGTCCCTCGTAGAGCGTCGCCCACGGCGAGACGACGCGCCAGGGGCTCCCGACCAGGATGGCGACCAGTCCGAGCCCCTTCAGCCAGACCGGCCAGAACAGGACCGTCGCGACGTTCTCTGCACGGACCTGCGGCCCGAGGAGGCCGCCAGCGACGACGGCGACGAGCGCCAGCAGGCCGAGCGCGCGCCCGCCGACTACGCTGGCGCGGACGACCCCCGGCGGCACCGTGACAGCCCAGTCGACCGCCACCCGTCCCGTCCGGTCCTCGCCCACGGCGAGCCAGCCGGCCGTCACCGCGACGGTCAGCCCGGCCCCGCCGTAGAGCAGCCACAGCGGAATCGGCGCCTCGATGCCCCCACCGACGGCGCCGTGGGCGCTCGCGACGCCGGCCGTCCCGACGAGCGCGAGCACGGTGAGGAGGGCGGCCGGAAGTGCCGGCTGCCAGCGACGACTCATTGCCGGCACTCGCCCGTCGGCGGGCAAGTAGGTACCGCTCTTGCCCGACGGGCGCACACGATAGATGGGCTTATCCCCGGCCGACGGGGAGTGAGCGACGATGCGACTCCGGACCGTCGTCGTCGCGCTGGCCGTCGTCGCTGCCCTCACGGGTGCCGTCGCCGTCGGGTTCGTCGGGAGCGGCGGCGGCCTCGACCAGCAGTGGGTGAGCGACACCGCCAGAGAGAACGAGGTGAACCACCACGCCGTCGGTGTCGGCCCGCACGACGAGGTGGTCGTCGCTCCCGTGGCGGCCGTCCCGAACGCCGAACCCATCGGCCC
This sequence comes from Haloarcula regularis, assembly GCF_029338315.1. Lineage (GTDB taxonomy): Archaea > Halobacteriota > Halobacteria > Halobacteriales > Haloarculaceae > Haloarcula > Haloarcula regularis. The sequence goes on along the minus strand of NZ_CP119794.1, from coordinate 1,414,701 downwards.
CCACTCCTGTTCGCTCGTCCGCCTGGACCCACGCGACGGTACGGCGCTGTGGAACTGGTCGGTGCCCGCCGAGGACTGCTTCACCCACGCGCTCACCCAGCCGGCCGTCGTGGACGTCGACGACGACGGCGACCTGGAGGTCGCGGTCAGCACGACCCAGCACGCGCTGGTCGTCCTCGACGCCGACACGGGGGTCGAAGAGTGGCGCGTCCCGCTAGACACGTACGGCTACGGCCAGCCCGCGGTGGGCGACGTGACCGGCGGGCCGGGCCTGGAACTGGCGACCAGCGACATCGGCGGGACCGTCGTGCTCGCGCGGAGCGACGGCACGACGGCCTGGCGGGCCGAGACGGACATGCCCGTCTGGGCGCGCCCGTGGCTCACCGACGTCGACGGCGACGGGAACCGGGAGGTGCTCGTCGGCGGCGGCGACGGGGTCGTCGCCTTCGCGGGCGACGGAACGGTCCTGTGGAACGTCTCGGTCCCCGCGACGGAGGTGACCGTCGCGGACACGGCCGGCGGGACGACGGTGCTCGCCGGCGACGACCAGACCCTGTCAGCGCTCGGCGGTGCGACGGGCGACCAACGGTGGAACCGGACGGTGTCCGGGACACCTCGTATCCACGCCACCGGTGACGCCGACGACGACGGCGATACGGAGGTGTACGCGGGCGTGGGCGACAACACCGTCGTCGCGGTCGACGTCACCTCGGGCCGCGTCGAGTGGGAGACGCCCCTGGGCGGGGGCGAGCGTCAGTCGATGTTCGCGCCGGTGCTGGGCGACGTCGACGGCGACGGCACCCGGGACGTGGTCGCGGTGACCAACGACGGCACCGTCGCGGTCCTCGACGGCGCGACCGGCGAGGAGCGGGCGGCCTACGAGCGGGACGTCCGTATCTGGACGTTCGCCTCGACGGCTGACCTCGACGGCGACGGCGACGACGAGATTCTGGTCCGCTACGGCGACGGCCGCGTCGTCGTGCTCGACTGGACGACCGGCGGCGGGTCCGTGCTCCAGACCGTCGGCTGATCAGCGGTGCGCGCGGAAGAACGCGGCGACGACGTCGCCCACCGTCGCGGTCTGGCCGACGAAGTGGTGGTCGGCCCGGAGCGACTCGACCGCGTGGCCCCGGTCCCGCGCTCGCTCGACGACCGGCCGCCAGTCGACAGTGTCGTCGCGCCCGCCGTAGACGACCTGGGTCGGACACCGGACGCCGTCGAGCGCGTCGGCCACCGACTCGCCGCCACTCTCGGCCGGCGGGGCGAGCGCCGAGAGGGCCGCTGGCGCGTCGGCCTCGCTGTCATCGCTCAGGGCTGCGGCAGCCCGAATCGCGATGCCCGAACCGAAACTGTACCCGAACAGCCCCACCGAGGCGAATCGCTCGGCGGCCCACGCGACGGCCCGCTCGGCGTCGCCGCGTTCGCCCCGTCCCTCGTCCCACGGCCCGTAGTCGATGCGGAGGACGGCGACGTCGGGCGCGAGCGCGTCGCTCACGGCACGGAGCCGCTGGTCCGACCGGGACCCTCCGAACTGCGGGTGTGGCGGGCAGGCGACGACCGCGCGGTCGGCGGCCGGCGAATCGAGCGTCCCGACGACGTCGCGCCCGCCGGGGAGACGCACTGGCTCGCTCATCGTCTGTCACTCGCGCCCTGCGTGTAAGAAATTTAAGTCTACGGCCCCGAATCTGCTGGTATGGGAATCCTCTCACGTGCGTCCTACGTCATCCGGTCGAAGCTCAACGCGGTCCTCAACCGCGCCGAGGACCCGACCGAGACGCTCGATTACTCCTACGAGCAGTTGCGCAACGAACTCCAGGACGTCAAACAGGGCATCGCGGACCTCACGACACAGAAGAAGCGCCTCGAGATCCAGAAGCGCCGTCTCGAGGAGAACGTCGAGAAGCACAACGACCAGGCCCGGCAGGCCGTCAAGCAGGACCGTGACGACCTCGCGCGCCAGGCCTTGGAGAAGAAGAAACAGAAGATGACCCAGATCGAGGAACTGGACAGCCAGATCCAGGATCTCCAGGCCCAGCAGGACCGCCTGGTCGAGCAGAAAGACGAGCTCCAGCGCCAGATCGAGCAGTTCCGGACCAAGAAAGAGACGATGAAGGCCCGCCACGAGGCCGCGCAAGCGTCCGCGCGCGTCAACGAAGCCATGACCGGGGCCGGCGACGAGATGGCCGACGTCAGCCGCGCCATCGAACGCGCCGAGGAACAGACCGAGGACATGGAGGCCCGCGCCCAGGCGATGGACGAACTGCGCGAGGACGGCGTCCTCGACGACCAGCTCTCCGACAAGGACCAGCTCGATCGGGAGCTGGAGGAGCTCCAGCAGGACGGCGAGGTCGACGCCGAACTGGACACGCTGAAAGCCGAGATGGGCAAAGCCGACGAGCCCGCCGAGTCCGAGACGGACGTGGATCTGGAGGCGGAACTGGAGTCGGACGGCGATGACGCGACCGAGGCGTCGACCGTCGACGACAGCGAGGTCGAGTCAGAGCTCGAGGAGCTGAAAGAGGACGAGCAGTCCTAGCGGCGAAGCCACCAGTAGCCGACGCCGAGGACGACGGCGACGACGACCACGCCCACGCCGAGGACGACCACGCTGCCGGCCGCGCCTTCTTCGACGGCCACGTCGACCGCGACGTCGTGTGGGCCGTCACGGACCGTATCGCCGTCCGCGTCCGTCGCGACGACCGTCACGGGCAGCGAGTGCGAGCTCGGGACCGCGTCCTCCGCGACCGACACCTGGAACGTCACGACCGCCGACTCGCCGGGGGCAAGCGACGCGACGTAGGTCTGTGGGGCCTCGCTGGAAAACGGCGGCGCGGGCTCGAACTGCGGCTTGACGTCCCGGAGCGGTTCGTCGCCGACGTTCTCGACCCGGACGCGAATCCGCGTCTCGGAGTCGGGCGGGACGGTGGTGTTGACGCCAGTCACGGCAAACAGGTCGCGGTCGACGACGGAGACGGGGACGGTCAGCGGGCCGGTCCGGACGGGTCGGTCCGACGCCGTCCGCGCCGTGACGTTTACCGGGAGCGAGTGCGTGTTCGTGACGGCGTCGGGCGACACCGAGAGGTCGAACGCGACGGTCGCGGACTCGCCGGGGTCGAGCGACTCGACGTACGCTCGCGGCGCCTCGCTGGAAAACGGCGCGGCCGCGTCGAGTCGCGGTTCGACGTCCCGGAGCGGCCGGTCGCCGACGTTCTGGACCCGGACGCGCAGTGTCCCGTCGGTGCCCGGCGTGTAGGTGGCGTCGACCGCCGAGAGCGCGAGCAGGTCGGCGTCGCCGACCGGGACCGACAGCACCCGGACGTCCAGGTGGCGGCGCTGATCCGCGGTGTCGGCGTCCAGTCGGTACTCGACGCCGACGGTGACCGGGCGGGGACCGCCCTCGGCCGCCGCGGGCACGGCCACCGGGAACGCGAACGGGCGGCTGGCGCCCGGTTCGAGGTCGCCGACCGGGACGCTCGGCTCGCCGAAGCGAAGCGACGTCGAGGGCGAGGACAGCGTCACGACGACGTTCCGCGCCGTCCGGTTCCCCCGGTTGGTGAGCGTCCCGCTGACCGTGCTCTCGACGCCGGCGTGCAGGTCGGCGGCGACGTCGCGCACGGCAAACTGCAGCTCCGGTTGCGGGGTCACCCCGACGGCACCGAGGGCCTGTGACACGTCGAAGCCGTTCTGGTCCGTGTAGGCCGCCGTCGCAGTGAGCGCGTACTCCTCGCTGCGGGCGTCGCCGTCGGCCGAGAGCGTGTAGGTGACTGTCGCCCGGTCGCCGCGGGCCAGGCGGCCGAGGAACCGGCTGGCCGACTCGCGCCCACTGAAGGAGAGGTCGGTCCCCGCCGCCGAGAGCGCGAGCCGGGCGTCGCTGGCCGTCGCCGAGCCGACGTTCTCGACGGTCACCGAGACGGTGCCGCGTTCGCCGACGGCGACGTCGGACTCGACGTCGACGATGCGCAGGCGCGGCCGGTCGGCGACCCTGACCGTCGCCCGGACGGTATCACTCTCCTCGTCGTTCCCGTCGCCGAACACGTAGTCGACGGTCAACGGGATCTCGTAGGTTCCTGGCTCGGTGTCGGCGGGAACGACGAGCCGAATCGGTACCGAGGCGCGTTCGCTGTCCGGCATCCTGTCGAGGAAACGGGGGCCGGACTGGATGGTAAACGGTGTCTCCCCGGCCGTCGCTTCGACAGTCACCTGCCTGGCAGTGATCGCCTCGTTGTCGACGTTGTCCGGGTCGTTGACGAGCTCGACGATCACCGTCTGTTCGCTCCCGGGAAACAGCGTCGGCTCCGGGACGCTGGCGCTGAAGTTGGGGTCACGTGTGGCGCCGGTGACGACCAGCGGCTGGGCAACGAGGAGACAGACGACGAGGAGGAGGGCAAGGCGGTTCATCGCGTTCGGGTTTCGATGGTCGATAGACGACGGGCGAGGTGAAAAGTGTTTGTCACGTTCATAGGTCGGCCCTGAGGAAGAGCGCCCGTGTGACGGCGAGCAGGACGAACGCGGCTAGCAGGAGGACGATGGCCCCGGCGACATCGTAGGTCTGGTCGACGAGAATCTCGGTCGTGTCGTAGTAGCGCGTGGGCGAGACGGCTCCGAGCGCCTCGAAGTCGGTGGCGGCGGTCACCGAGTCGAAGACGAAAAGCAGGAAAACGGTCGCGATACCGCCCCGCTGGGCCAGATCACCGCGGGGAACCAGGACCGAGAGCAGCATCCCGATGCTGGTACAGGCAAGCAGGTACGGGACCGAGAGCAGGTGGACCATCACGAGGTCGACGACGTGGATGGATTCCCCGATGAGGAGCACCGCGGCGTAGACAAACAGCGGCATCAGGAGGTTGAGGACGACGATGGGCGTCAGCAGTGAGAGGTACGTTTCGACGACGACGCGCGAGCGGGAGACGGGTGTGGCAAGCAGGAGGTCGAGCCGGCCGTTTTCGACGTCGCCGGCGATGGCCCCGCCGGCGGTGTAGGCCATGTAGAGGCCAAACAGCAGGACCCAGACGAACTGGTAGAACTCGGCGGCGAGAAATCCCTCGATGGTTCCGAAGGCGCCCCCGCCGAAGCTCTCCTGAAACGCGTCCGGGAGGCTCTCGACGTAGGCTTCGAAGTCGACGCCGGACGCCTCCACCGACGGGAAGATACCGATGACGAGCAGGCCAAAGAGCCCGAGACCGACCGCGAGCGCCAGCGTGCTCCGGACGCGGCGGTTGGCCTCGTAGCGGGTCACCTCAAACATCGTCCGCCTCCATGCCGGTCACTGCCGCGTCCCTCCCGGCGTCCGGGTCGTCGCCGGACCCGGTGGCTGTGTCCCCGTTCCGCTCCGACGCAGTATCGACGGGTGCGTCGCCATAGAAGTGCATGAAGACGTCCTCGAGCGGCGGTTCCTCGATCTCGAGGTCGACCAGGTCGTACCCGGTGAGGTGGGCGACCAGGTCGTCGTAATCGCCGGTGAACGTGAACTGGGCCTGCCGGCCGACGAACTCGGCGTCGCGGACGCCGGGGAACTCGAAGTCGGCGGCGTCGACGGGGTCGGCCGTTGTCACGCGGACCCGCTTCCCGCCACGCGCCAGGAGGTCCTCGACGTCCTCGAGGGCGGCGAGATGTCCCTCGCGGATGATGCCGACGCGGTCACAGACTCGCCGGACCTCGCCGAGGATGTGCGACGAGAAGAAGACAGTGAGCCCTCGGTCGCGCTCCCGCCGGAGGAAGTCGTTGAAGTGCTCCTGTTTCAGCGGGTCCAGGCCGGAGGTCGGCTCGTCCATGATGACCAGGTCGGGGTCGTGCATGAACGTCTGGACGATGGCGAGCATCTGCCTGTTGCCCGTCGAGTAGGCCCGTATCTTCCGGTCGAGCGGCGGGTCGAACAGGTCCAGCAGTTCCCCGCGGCGCTCGTCGCCCTTGAGCTCGGCCTGGTAGTCGAGGAAGGTCCGACCGGTCACGCCCTCGTCGAACCCGGGCGTGGCCGGCAGGTAGCCGACGTCGGCTTTCGCCTCGAGCAGCGCCTGTTCGTCGCGGACGTCGCGCCCCAGCACCGTCGCCGACCCCGCCGTCGGCGACTGGAAGCCCAGCAACATTCTGATGAGGGTGCTCTTTCCAGCCCCGTTGGGGCCCAGGAACCCGAAAATCTCGCCCTCGCGGACCGAGAACGTGAGGTCGTCGTTGGCCACCGTCTCCCCGTAGACCTTGGTGAGCCCGTCGACCTCGATGGCGGCCATACGTGTCAGTACGCGGTTACGACTCTTAAGCGTCCCCGTGGGTCACAGCGGCCAGACGAACGCCACCGCAAGGGTGGTGACCACACAGAGGAGCAACTGCAGGGGGACCCCGACCCGGAGGAAGTCGGTGAACCGGTAGCCGCCGGGCCCGTAGACCATGAGGTTCGTCTGGTACCCGATGGGGGTGACGAACGCGTGGGCCACGGCGAAGGTGACCACGAGCAGGAACGGGAAGCCGGCGACGCCGGTCCGGGTGGCGGTGGCGACGGCGATGGGAATCATCAGCACGACGGTTGCCACGGGCGTGATGATCGCGGCGACGAGGGCCGTCACGAGGTAGAACAGCGCAAGGACGAACAGCGGCGGGAGGAGGCCGGCCACCCCGACGAGCAACTCGCCGACGAACGCCGCGCCGCCCGTCTCGCGCATCGCCAGGCCGAGCGGCAGGAGGCCGGCCAGCAGGAAGACGACGTTCCAGCTGACCGCATCGTAGGCCCGCGAGGCGCTCAGCCGGTTCATCGCGACCATCGCAACGACGCCCCCGAGCGCGGCGATGTAGATGGGGACGACGTCGAGCGCGGCGAGCGCGATGGCCGCGAGCAAGATACCGACCGGGAGCAAGGCCCCGGCGTCGAGGTCGGGCGGTTCCACGTCGTGGATGACGTCGAACAGCTCCGGCGGCCCCTCGGTGAGCGAGAGATAGCCCTCCTCGTCTAAGTGGAGTATCTCGTCGATGGGTGTCTGGACGAGAAGTGTGTCGCCTGCCTCCAGCGTGACGCCGGCGAGGTCCTCCCTGACGATGCTGTCGCCCCGTCGGATGGCAAGCGCCGTCACGTCGAAGCGCGAGCGCAGCTGCGCGTCGGCCAGCGTCCGCCCGCGGAGCCTGGACTCCCCGTGGACGACGGCTTCAGCGAGGATACCGGCGTGCCCGCTCTCCGCGAGCAGTTCCTCGGTCACGGACTCCCGGGGCAGCTGGCGCAGGCCGAACGACTCCCCGAAGCGGTTGACGGACTGGCGACTCCCCCGGACCGTCAGGACGTCCCCCGCTTCGAGGGGCCGGTCGGTGGCCGTCGCGAAGAAGGAGTCGCCGTCGTGGTCGACTTGGAGGACGTCGACGTCGACGAGGCTCCTGACCGCGGCGACGGCCTCGATGTCGGCGTCAGCCGGAGTGGCTCGCCCAGCGTCTCGGCGGCGGTGGCACGAACCTCGTCGGGGACCGTCCGGTCGAGCGCCTCCGAGACGGTCAGGCCGACGAGCGGCGAGGACTCGCGGACCTGCAACTGCGCGAGGTACCGGTCCATGTCGAACTCCTCGGTGAAGTCCGCCGCGGGGTGGACCCGCTCGGGGACCAGCCACCGGCCCACGGTCAGGAGGTAGGCGACGCCGACGAGCAGGACCACCACGCCGACGGGTGTCAGCGTGAACATCGAGAGGCGCCGTCCGAGCAGTTGGGCGGCGAAGTCGCTCGCCAGCAGGTTCGTCGCGGTCCCCACGAGGGTGAGCGTCCCGCCGAGCATCGCGGCGTAGGAGAGGGGCAGCAGGAGCCGCGAGGGCGAGAGCCCGTAGCGGTCCGACAGCCCGGTCACCAGCGGGATGAAGATGGCGACGACGGGCGTGTTGTTGACGAAACCCGCGCTCACGCCCGTCGTCCCGACGACGGCGGCAAGCAGGCGGCGCTCGTCGCCGCCGGTCGCCGTCGCCAGCTTCCCGCCCAGCCAGTCGACGATGCCGGCGTCCTCGACGCCCGCGCTCAGGATGTACATCGCGACGATGGTGACGACGGCCGGACTGGCAAAGCCCTCGATGGCCGCCCGTGGGGAGACGCCGGTGTGGGGCTCGAGCACCGCGAGCGCGACCAGGACGGCGATGGCGGTCATGTCCGGTGGGAGCCACTCGGTGACGAACAGCACCAGAGCGGCCCCGACCAGCGCGAACACGATGAGCGCGCCGGTCGACAGGGGCGTCATGTGTCGGCGAGACGACCGTTGGGTAGAAAAAACCGTAGGCCACCGGGCTCTCAGTCCCAGTCGACGTCGACCGAGCGGTCCGTCTCCCGGAGGATGAAGGGGCCGATGGAGAGTGTCCGCTTGGTGATCGTCACGATGCGGAGGACGTACGCCAGCAGGATGGTGAAGGGCGCCAGCGAGAGCGTCGTCGTCGCCGCGAGGATCCACAGCGAGTCCGCCGCGCCGGCCGTGACTCCCGTGAAGTCCCGCGGGTCGAAGAACACCTGCGCGACGATGGCGACGGCCAGGGCCGGCACCGCGACGTACAGGAGCGCCCGCGAGAGGTTCGACAGCTCCCACTGGAAGTACAGCGTCTTGAAGTGCTCGCGGGCGGGGCCGAACAGTTCCAGGGTCTCGGCCAGGTCCCCGAGCTGGTCGTCGACGTCGGCCGGGAGCGCGTCGGCGTGCTCCTCGCGGATGCGCCGGGCCGCGTAGAGCTTCCAGGAGTAGTTGTAGTTCAGGGCGGCCTTCAGCAGGTCGAACTCCCCGAAGGTGGCCCCCTCGAGCGCGTCGGTGACCGTCTCGGCGTTCCCCACGACGGAGTCTACGTACCGCGTCAGCGACGTCTTCGCGTCCTCGCTCAGGTCGCTCTCCTCGACGCTGTCCCGGATCGTCTCGGCCTGCTCGCCCGTCGCCCGGACCAGCGAGCGCAGGAAGGCCGAGGGCTCGGCCGGACTCACCGTCGTCCCGACGGCGTCGGCGACGTCGTCCCGGAACCGCATCGCGCCCTCCATCCGGTCGCGCTGGTCGCCGACGGCGCCCAGCTCCTGTGAGAGGAGCAGCTGACTCAGCGTCAGGACGAGGGTCACGCCGGTGATGGTGCCCGTGATGAGCGCCTGGTAGAGCGTCTCGACGGGGTCGCCCCGCGTGAGCAGCGTCTGTGCCGGCGTCGGGTGGAGCACGCCGGCGGCAACGACGGCGACGAACAGGACGGCCGAGAAGACGCCTGCGACGACGCGCCTGTCGGCGTCGAGCAAGAGCCAGAGGAACTGCGTGCTCTCCTCGGCCCGTTCCTCTATCGTGTCGCTCGGCTGGTCGGCCGAGTCGTCCATGTCCCCTCGTCAACCGTCCGACGTAAAAACCCACGCTCCCCGGTCGGGGGTCGTTCCGCTACCGGCCGGCAAAGAAGGTGACTGCGGTCCGCTTCTGGTCGATCTCGGTGTGGAGGTGGTCGCGGAACTCGCCGAGGTCGACGTCCTTCTCCTCGTTTTCCTTGCGGTCGCGCACGGAGATCGTGCCGTCGTCTTCCTCGTTGTCGCCGATGATGAGCATGTAGGGCACCCGGTCGTCGTGGGCCTGCTGGATCTTGCGGCCGACGGTCCACGAGCGGTCCTCGATCTCGACGCGGACGTCGCCGAGCTCGTCGGCGATCTCCTCGCAGTAGGGGATGTTGTCGTCGCTGACCGGCAGGATACGGACCTGCTCGGGGGCCAGCCACGGCGGGAACTTCCCGTTGTAGTGCTCGGTCAGCACCATGAAGAACCGCTCGTAGGAGCCAAAGAGCGCTCGGTGGATGATGACCGGGCGATGGTCCTCGTTGTCCTCGCCGGTGTAGGTCAGGTCGAACCGCTCGGGCATGTTGAAGTCCAGTTGCACGGTGGGGCCGTCCCAGTGGCGGCCCAGCGCGTCCTCGAACGCGAAGTCGATCTTCGGCCCGTAGAAGGCGCCGTCGCCCTCCTCGACGACGTAGTCGATGTCCTGGCCCTCGAGGACGGCCTCCAGCTGGGACTCGGCTTTCTCCCAGATCTCGTCGCCGCCGACGCTCTTCTCGGGGCGGGTGGCGAACTGGACCGTGTAGTCGAGGTTGAACGTGTCCAGCGTGTCGAGGATGATGTCCATGATCGCGAGGACTTCGGTCTCGATCTGGTCCGGCCGGACGAACAGGTGGCCGTCGTCGATGGTGAATGCCCACGTGCGCGAGAGCCCCGAGAGTTCGCCGCGCTGTTCCTTGCGGTAGACCTTCCCGTCCTCGAAGTACCGCACCGGGAGGTCGCGATACGACCAGGACTTCTGGTCGAAGATGGTCGCGTGGCCCGGGCAGTTCATCGGCTTCAGGCCGTACTCCTCGTCGTTGACGTCCAGCAGGAACATGTCGTCGACGTAGTTCTCGTAGTGGCCCGACTTCTTCCAGAGTTCCGTGCGGAAGACGTGGGGCGTCTCGACCTCGTCGTAGCCGGCGTCGCGGTTGAGGCCCGCGACGTAGTCCGACAGCTCGTTCAGTATCTTCTTGCCGTTGGGCTCGTACAGCGGGAGACCCGGCCCGGTCGTGTCGTCGATGGAAAAGAGGTCCATCTCCTGACCGATCTTGCGATGGTCCCGTTCCTTGGCCTTCCGCCGGTTCTCGAGGAACTCGTCGAGTTCGTCTTCGGTGGGGAAGGCGGTGCCGTAGACCCGCGTCAGCGTCTCGTTGTCCTCCTCGCCACGCCAGAAGGCTGCGGAGATCTCCAGCAGCGCGAATCCGCCGATCTCGCCCGTCGACTCGACGTGGGGACCCTGACAGAGGTCGTAGAACTCGCCTTGCGTGTAGAAGGAGACGGGATCCTCGCCGGCGGCCTCCGTCTCGAGAATGTCCTGCTTGAACGGGTTGTCCTCGTAGCGCTCGAAGGCCGCCTCGCGGTCGACCAGTTCGCGCTCGATGTCGTAGTCCTCGGCGATGATGGCCTGGGCCTCCTCGCTGATGGTCTCTAAGTCGTCCTCGTCTAAGTCGACGCCGGTGATGTCGTAGTAGAAGCCGTCGTCGGTCCACGGTCCGATGGTCAGCGTCGCCTGGGGGAACTCGCGCTGGAGTGCCTGGGCGAAGACGTGGGCCGCGGAGTGACGGAGCACGTCGAGGTACTCCTCGCTGCTCTCCGTGACGATCTCCAGTGTGACGTCGGTCTCGATGGGCGTGTGCTTGTCGACTAGGTCGCCGTCCACCACGCCGGCGACGGTGTCCTTTCCGAGTCCGGGCCCGATTTCGTAGGCGACGTCTTCGACCGTGCTGCCGGACTCCATCTCGAGGGTGGACCCGTCCGGCAGCGTGACCGTGACCGTACTCATATACCTGCATACGATAGCGGCCGGGGATAAGTGTATTGAGATAGCGAGGGTCCGACCGCAGGGAGGACCCTCGAAGCGAAACGGCGACCGCAGGGAGCCGTGGAGCAATAGCGAGGGGCGCGAACGAGCGCAGCGAGTGAGCGGCCCTCGAAAGCGAGCGGGGAACGCAGTGACCCGCGAGCAATGGCGAGGGCCTGAGCGAAGCGAAGGGCCTCGAAGTGACGCGGTGAGCGAAGGGCGCGACCGAAGGGAGCGCCTCTCGGGAAAGCGAGCGGCGAAGCCGCGAGCAGCGAGGCACGCCTCCGGTGGGACCCTCGACAAAAGCGCCTCGCTGAACCGACGAGCGCGACGCGGCACCACTCCCGTCGGGTGAGAGCGACCACCGAGAACTATGTGGGCCGGGGACGCACTCCCGGACGAGCACCCATGTACGACCACGTACTCGTCGCGACCGACGGCAGTTCGGGCTCTGTCGAGACGATCTCGCACGCGATCTCCATCGCACGCGACAACGACGCGGTGTTACACGGCCTCTATGTCGTCGACAAGCGGCTGCACCAGGCGGCCGAGAAAGACGTCAAAGCGGACGTCCGCGAGTCGCTGCGCGAGGAGGGCGAGGTGGCGCTCGACGACGTCACCGTCCGCGGCGAGGAGGCGGGGCTTGAGGTCAGGACGACCATGGCCGAGGGCATCCCGTACAAGACTATCGTCGAGTACGCCGACGAGGAGGGAATCGACCTGATTACCGTGGGGACCCACGGCCGGACCGGCCGCGACCGCGTGGCCAACCTCGGGAGCGTCACCGAACGGGTCGTCGAGAGCTCGCCGGTCCCGGTGCTGGTCGTCCACATCGAGTGAGCCGCGGTGCCTCGTTAGGCATCACGCCTTTTATCCAGGAGTCCGACCCACCGATAGAACCACATGCCTGTTCAGACAGGGAGTCAGACGCTCGACGACATCCTCGACGGGGGGATCCCGGAGAACCGGACCGTGCTCGTCACCGGGGGGCCGGGGACGGGGAAGTCGACGCTCGCGATGCAGTTCCTGCAGGCGGGACTGGACCGCGGCGAGGACTGCCTTTTCATCAGCACCGAGCAGACGTTCGAGGAGCTCGAGGACTCGTTTTCCGCGTTCGACTTCCGGATGGACGACGAGAATCTCACCGTCACGTCGCTGCACGCGACGCCGGGACAGACCGTCGACGGCGACAGTGAGCGCGAGCTGACCCTCGAGACACTCGAGGGCGGCACGATGCTCGGCGGCGAGTACTCCGCCCCGTTCGAGTCGAAGTACATCACCCAGTACTTAGAGCGGTTCGCCCCGGCCGACCGCGTCGTGCTCGACTCGGTGTCGGGGCTGTCGGCCATCGGGGACGACCGGGACGTCTTTCGGCGGACGCTGCTCGATTTCATTCGCCTCCTCAACGACGAGTTCAGCGCAACGGCGATGTTCACCGCCGAGGAGTCCGAACCGTCGCTGGCCCAGTCGGACGTCAAGACGGTGGCTGCCAGCGACGCGGTCCAGTTCAACGCTCACGGCGTCCTTCGCCTCTGGCGTGAGAACGTCGGCGGCGACTACCACCGGTTCCTCGAGGTGGTGAAGATGCGCGGCGTCGATCACGACTCGCGGATCCACGAGCTGACGTTTACGCCGGCGGGGATCCGCGTCTCGCCGCGCCTGCGGACCCACCCCGGGGAGTTCGTCCCCTCGGACCACATGGCGACCGGGATTCCGGGCCTCGACGCGCTCATGGGCGGGGGCATCGTCTACGGGGGGACCTTACTGTTGAAACACGACGGGCAGGCCAGTCCCCACTCTATCCTGACGAACCTGATGGCGCAGGCTGTCGACGACGGGATGGCCATCGCCATCGCCCCACCCGTGGAACTGCCGCCCAAGCGGCTGCGCAGTATCATCGACGACCGCATCGGCGACATGGACGAGATGCTGAACGACGACCGGCTCTTCCTCATCGACTTCGCCGACATCTGGGAGAACACGCGGCGCAACGTGTTCAAACCCCACACCTACGAGGACGAGGACACGGCCGGAGTCTTCCGGACCATCGACGACCGGCGGGGCGACCAGTCGATGTTTACCGTCCTCAACGTCGAGTCACAGCTGCCGGTCTTAGAGAACGACGAACTCCGGCAGGTTCGCTTCTGGGAGGAGCAGAACCTCTACCGGGCCGACGACACGACGATGTACCTGTTCAACCCCGCGACGCTGTCGGACGAGCTCGCGGCGTTCTACGAGAACGGAGCCTGGCAGACCCTGGAGACGTGGGTCTCGGACGACGGGCTGCAGTACCTGGAACTACAGAAGTCACCCAGTGGATTCATGGGGGCGACTCGCCTCGTCGAGTACGTGCAAGACGAACCCTACATGCGGATTCAGCAGCCACCGGGTGCGGGGACGAGTGTGCCTCGGCACGAGTCGCCCACCTCTCCGGAGGGCCAGTAGATGGCAGAACCGGACCCCCAGCCCGGGACGAACACCCTCGTGATGGCGCCGTCGCTGAGCAGCGCGAAGCAGTCGACCTGTCTCTCGCTGCTCGAAGCCGACAGGCGCCAGCGACTCGACGTGTTGCGAATCACCTACTCGGCGTCGCCGACGGAACTGGTCGAGTCCTGGCGCGAGACCCACGGCGCTCTCCCCGGCCGGATGGGCATCGTCGTCGTCGGCGACGGCGCGGGCCTCGGGCGGCCGAGCGACGAGGACCTGCCCGAGAGCGTCTTCGTCACGACGGCCAATCCAAACGACATCACCGGCCTGGGGATGCGCCTCAACAACTACCTGGCCGACGTCGAACCGGAGAGCCAGCTGGCCGTCTGCTTCGACTCGCTGACCGAACTCCTCCAGTTCGCCGACATCCAGTCGGCGTTCAAGTTCCTCCACATGTTCGCCGGCCAGCTGCGCGAGGTGGGCGCGGTGGCGCACTTCCATCTGGACCCCGGTGCCCACGAAGACCAGACTATCAGTCGGCTGAAGCCGGTCTTCGACGAGGCCGTCGACTGTGCCTGACCGCACCCCTATCGGACCCGTCGCCGACAGGTCGAGTCCGGCGTAGTTGCCTCCGAGTGATAGGTTACTCGACCGGTATCTTTTCGGACCGCGCACTCGCTGTTGGTGTATGGACAGCCGTGAGTACGAGTTCGAGGGCGACTCGCCGGAGATACACGGGTACGCACACGTCAGCCGCGAGTCGACCGTCGTCGGCGACGTGACCATCGGGGCCAACGCGAACGTCTGGCCGGGCCGTGCTGCGGGGCGACGTCGGCCCGGTCGAGGTCGGCCGACAGACCGCCATCGGCGACGGTGCGATCCTCCACGCGTCGACGGTCGGCGAGAAGGTGATGGTGGGCCACGGCGCCGTGCTCAACGACGCCGAGGTCCGCGACGGCGCGCTCGTGGGCTTCAACTCCACCGTCAGCGAGGCGGTCATCGGCGAACGATCGATCGTCGCGATGGGCACCGTCGTCCCGCCGGGCTACGAGGTGCCGGCGGAATCGTTCGTCCGGGGCAGTCCCGCGACGGTCACGCCCTTGGAGGAGACGAACATCGACCCCGACCAGGTGTTCGAGGCGTTCTCGTCGGGTGACTACGCGAACCTGGCCGCGCGTCACGAGGACCTCTTCGAGTGACTCCCCTGGTGGTCCGCCACCGACGAGGTACTTATAAACAACGCGCGTACACACTCCAGTTATGGACGACATCGTCGACCTGGTGACCAAGTCGCTCGCCGACGAGACGGACCGCGAGTTCGGCGCCCGGGTCGACGAGCAGGCCGACGCCCTCCGCGAGGCCATCGCGGCCGGCGAGTTCGACAACGAGGGCTTCTCGGTGGGGCTGGAGGTCGAACTCTACGCCGTCAACGCGAAACCGGAGCCACCGGAGCCGGCCCCCGAAACGAGCGACGACGAGGACGGCGAGATCGACCCGGCGGACCTGGACGAGGACCTCTCCGGGTCGTCGACGGGCAGCACCGCCTGGGACGGATCGCTGGAGGCCCCGGCCGAATCCGAGTCAGGGGGCGGGACCTCGCTCGAACCAGCGGGCGACACGCCGTCGCCCGGGACGGTCGACGACGAAGACGACGCCGACGACGCCAGCGACGCAGACGAGAGCGACGACAGGGAACGGTTCGGGCCCGGCGAGGGCCCGTCGCTGGACATCGACCCCGACAGCCCGCTTGCCGAGGACCAGCCGGGCGTCGAGGCACCCGACCCGAGCGACGACGAACCGGCCGTCGAGGCGACCGAGGCGGCAGACGACGAGCCGTATATGGACCCCGAGGACTGGGAGGGCCGGCTCACTCGCCTGCCCGACGCCGTCTTCGAGGGCGAGGCCAACAAGGAGCTGGGCCTGCACAACGCCGAGGTCAACACCGCCCAACACCTTCGACGAGACGGGGATGGAGGTCCAGACCACGGCCGTCGAGATGCAGACCAAGCAGGCCCGCCAGCAGGCCGAGAAGCACAACTGCGACCTCGTCCTCGACGCGATGTGGACCATCCCGCCCGAGGAGGGCAGCCGGGCGTACCTCTCGGCCCACGAGGTCCGCGACGGCGTGACTATCGCCGAGAACATGCGCCAGGCGCCGCGGTACGTCGCTCTGGACAACGAGGCGCTGCACCACGCCGCCGGCGCCATCGACTTCGAGGTCCCCGGCTACAGCGGCTCGTTCCCGAGCATCCTCTTCGAGTCGCTGGCCACCTCGATCCAGCCCCACCTCGGGATTCCCGACGCCGCAGCGTTCCCGGCGTACTACAACGCCGCCATCCGGACGCTCGGGCCGCTGCTCGCCCTCTCGACGAACTCGCCGTTCCTCCCGGCGGACCTGTACGACGAGGACGTCGACGGCGAGTGGCTCTGTGAGAACACTCACCACGAGCTGCGCATCGACGCCTTCGAGCAGTCGGTCAACACCAGCGCGAACCCGAAGGTCCGGGTGCCACGAGACATCGACAGCGTCACCGACGTCGTCGACCGGGTCGTCGCCGACGACCAGTTCGGCCCCTTCCTCCGGGAGTGGCTCGAGGACGGGCCACGGGAGAGCCTGGAGGACGACATCTGGGAGTTCGATCACAAGCGAGGGACCTACTGGCGGTGGCTGCGCTGTGTCGTCGGCGGGACGCCGGTCGAGGGTGCCTGCGACGAGCGCTCGCTGCGCATCGAGTACCGCCCGCTGCCCACCCAGCCACACGTCGACGACATGATCGGCCTGCAGGCGCTGACCGTCGGCCTCGTCCGGGGGCTGGTCGCCGTCGACCACCCGCTGGGGGAACTCCCCTGGCAGGAGGCCGAACGGAGTTTCTACAGCGCCGCCCACGAGGGGCTGGACGCGGACCTCTCGTGGGTCACCGTCGACGGCCGGCGCATCACCGACCACGACGAGATCTTCGAGGAGGTGTTCCGGTACGCCCGTCTGGGGCTCGGCGAACAGGACGTACCCGAAGCTCGCATCGACGAGTACCTCGCCCCCATCGAGAACCGCTACGCGGCGGGCGAGACGCCCAGCTCCTGGAAGATCGCTCGCGTCCGGGAGTCCCTCGAGGACGGCGCGACCCTGCGGGCGGCCATCACCGACATGCAACGGGACTACCTCGCGGCCTGTCGCGACTATCACTCCTTCGACGAGTGGCTGTGAGCGGCGGGCGCGACGTTCGTCTTCGACGACCGCGGCCTGCGGGTCGAACGTCGGGCGCGTGCCTCGTCCTGTCTAGCCACTTTTATTCGCCCGTGATTCCAAGGGTCGGGCGATGGTTTCCACTGGTGACACAGCCCCGACGTTTACAGCGACGGTAGCCAACGGCGAAGTCGAAGCCTTCGACCTGGCCGACGAACTGGGCGACGGCCCGGTCGTCCTCGCTTTCTTCCCCGGCGCGTTCACGCCGCCGTGCTCGAACGAGATGGTCGCGCTCCAGGACCACCTCGGGGACTTCGAGGCCGCCGGCGCGACAATCTTCGGCGTCAGCGCCGACTCGGCGTTCTCCCAGAACGCCTTCCGCGACGAGCACGACCTTGGCTTTTCCCTCGTCAGCGACATGGACCGCGACGCCATCGAGGCCTACGGCCAGCGCATCGACATCGAGGACCTCGGCCTGCTGGGCGTCGCGAACCGTTCGGTGTTCGTCGTCGACGACGACGGCAAGGTGACCTACACCTGGGTGGCCGACGACCCGACGAACGAGCCCGACTACGCGGAGCTCCTCGAAGCCGTCGAGAGCGCCTGAGGTCACCCGACTACGGTTTCTCGACCCCGCCGTAATTCCACGGTGGGACGCGGCTCGTCCGGACTGCTGACGGCCAGGGTTAGTCCGCGCGCCGCGTGCCCGTCCCCGCCTCGACCGAGCGGAGGTCGAAGACGGCCCCGTCAAGCGGGACGCCCTGGTAGGGGTCTTCGGCCAGCAACAGCGCGCCATCGAGGTCGACGTAGTCGACCAGCGGCGCGAGGTGGACGGCCGCCGCGATGGAGGCGTCGGACTCGACCATGCACCCGAGCATCGTCTCGAGGCCGTGAGCGTCGGCCGTGTGGAAGAGTCGCTTCGCGGCCCGGACGCCGCCGCACTTGACGAGTTTCGCGTTGACGATGTCGCAGGCGTCGGCCACCCGCGGGACGTCGCTCGGGGCGACACACGACTCGTCAGCCGCCACTGGAATCGACGTGGCCTCGGTCACCGCGGTCAGTCCCCTGAGGTCGTCGGCCGCGACGGGTTGTTCCAGCATGGTCACGCCGGCGTCCTCGAGCCAGTCGACGGCGGCGGCGGCCTCGTCGGGCGTCCAGGCCGCGTTGGCGTCGACCCGGAGCTCGGCGTCGGGGGCCGCGTCCCGCACGGCGTCGAGGCGGCCCCGGTCGTCGTCGGTCCCCAGTTTCACCTTCAGGAGCGAAAAGCCCGCCTCGGCGGCCGCCTCGGCCTTGCTCGCCATCTCCGCGGGGGTGTCGATGCCGACGGTGTAGGTGGTCGGCGGGACGGCGTCCGGGTCGAGGCCCCACTGCTGGTAGAGCGGAACCCCGAGCGTGCGGGCCGACAGGTCGGCCAGCGCGATGGAGACGGCGCTGCGGGCCGCCGGCTGGTCGGGCGCGTGCGCCCGCATCCGTCGCTCGACGTGCTGGCCGGCGTGGGGGTCGCCCACCGACTCGACGATCCCCAGCAGGTCGGGGAGCACCGCCGCGACGCTCTCGGCCGTCTCGTCGTAGTACGAGGAGGGCGTGACGGCCCCGACGCCGGTCGTCCCCTCGTGGGTCAGCTCGACGACGACGGACGCGCTGGTGCGGGTCGTCCCGCGGGCGATGCCGAAGGGCGCGGCGATGGGGAGGTCGAACCGCTCGACGGACCCGTTCATAGGATCGCGTCGAGGACGTCGTCGGGGACGCCAAAGCGGACGGGGTCGGTCGCCGGGACGTCGATGGCCTCCTCGTAGGTGGCGACGGCGTCTTCCGCCGCTCCCTCGTCGAACCCGCGGGTGTTCAGCATCCCGGCGACGACGGACGCCTCGGCGACGGGGTCGGCCAGGCGCTCGTAGAGTTCGGCGTACTCGTCCAGCGGCGGGATGCGGACCGACTCGTAGCCACGGATGGCCTGGTGGTCCTGCTCGTGACACAGGACGAGCGCGTCGGGAGCCGACCCGTGGAGGATGCTCGTCGTCACGCCGGAGTAGGCGGGGTGGGCGAGCGCCCCCTGGCCCTCGACGATGAGCAGGTCGGCGTCCGTGGGCGTCTGGACCAGGCGCTCGACGGCCCCGGCCGCGTAGTCGGCGATGACCCGGTCGACGACGATGCCCCACCCCTCGATGGCGACGCCGGTCTGTCCGGTCGGGACAACCTCGGCGTCGATGCCACGCTCGCGGGCGGCGTCCCTGAGTTCGTAGGAGGCGGTCATCTTCCCCGTCGAGCAGTCCGTGCCGACGGTGGTGACAACGCGGGCGTCGACGTCGCCGGCGGTCCCCTCGGCCACGGTGAGGTCCTCCGGCGGCTTGCGGATGTCGTGGAGGTCGGCGTCGTGCTCGTCGGCGAGTCGGACGAACTCGTCGTCCTCGGCCAGGAAGAAGTGCAGGCCCGAGAGGACGTCACAGCCGCGTTCGAGCGCCTCGCGGACGTCGGGCCGCCAGGACTCGTCGAAGCCGCCGCCGATGGGCGAGATCCCGATGAGGAGCGCGTCGACGTCGGGGGCGTCGGCCATCGAGGCGACGATGGGGGCGTCCTGGACGTCCGGGAGGTGGTCGTGGACCCGGTCGCCGGCCAGGTCGCGGTCGAGGACGGCCCGCACGTCGTGGTCGCCGTAGCGGAGCAGCCCCACGGCGGTCTTGGCGTGGTCGGGAAACTTCTCGTGGGCGAGGACTGCGAGTTCCATGTCCGAATCGACGCGCCCGCCGCGCCTAAAGTTATGGCACTCGGAGCCGGACCGTCCACAGCGACCGGACGGCGTCGTCGAGCGCGGGTTCGGGGTCCCCCGTCGCGTCGACGGCCCGGGTCGCCGTGGCGAGGGCCGCGAACTCGTGGATGACCGAGCGCTCGCCGACGACGTACAGCCGCTCCGGCGACACCGTCTCGATGGCCGCCCGACACCGGTCGAGGTGGGTGTCGATCTGCTGGTCACGGAGACGCTCGAAGCGCGACTGGGAGAACCCGCCCTTCGAGTGCTGGCTCTTGAGGTCGGAGTCGAACCCGTGGAAGGCGGTCCGCTCGCGCCCCTGGTACTCCCCGAGGGCAAAGAGGCCCGACCGTACCAGCGCGACGGCGTACTCGCCGGTCGGTTCGAACCAGGACCGTTCCAGTTGCACGCGGTCGGCCCACGAGGCGAAGGGATCCGGTGCGACGGGGACCGAGAGACACGCCGACAGCAGGCCGGCGTCGTCGGTGACCGCGAGGCAGGGGGCGGCACGCGCCACGAGTTCGGCCCGGTCGCCGAAGGCCTCGCGGACCGACTCGGGCAGGTCGCTCTCGGCGGCGACGTACGCGGTGAACACCCCTTCCGGGCCCGTCTCGAAGGACGCCAGGCGGTCCAGCACCGCGGTCAGGCGCTCACCGCGCAGTTGTTCCTCACTCCGGAACGACCGGTCGCCTTCGTCGTCGTTCAGGCGCGCGACGCGGTCCTCGAGTTCCGCGACGCGGTCCTCCAGGCGATTGACCTCGCGCGCTGCCTCCTGGCGCTCCGTCGTGGCGTCGGCCCGCCGTTCCTGCTCGGCCTCGAGTTGCCGTTCGAGGTGGTGCTTCTCCGCTTCGAGGGTCTCGACGCGCTCTTTCAGCGCCGCTCGGCCGAGCAACCGGTCCAGCATCGACTGGAAGGCGTGGGGGGACGGGCTTAAATCCTGCCGACCGCGCTACTCGGCCCGCTCGGGGTGCGTCGGCGTCCCCTCGGCGACCGAGAGCAGATGGGCGGCGTGGTCGGCCTTCGCGAGGAAGACCTCGCGGAGACTCGGCGGGTTCCGGACGCCGATCTCCTCTAAGACGTCCCGGGGAATCGCCAGCGTGTCGGCGGGGACTTCCTGGGCCCCGTGGACCGCGAAGTGTCGGGCGCCGAGCTTCATCACCAGCGGGAGATCTGTGCGCTCTACGCCCTCGCCGGTGGCGTACAGCTGCTGGTTGACTCGCTCGTGTTGTTCGCGACACATCGTGGCCGCCCGGTCGTCGGTCGGTTCGACGTAGAGCCGACCGAGGTAGTAGCCGCGGGAGAACTGTTCGAACATCGGGTCGTGTGAACATACAGCACGACAGCATATAGTAATTGGCCCATACACTTATATCGTCGCACAATGACACCGCCGCTGTGTGGTGGTTCCGACGGCGACTCCGACAGGGCTTTCCCCCGAGGCCACCCGTACGGTGACATGGAGCCCGAACGAGGGCCGCTCCCGCGTCGGTACGCCCGGTACTACCTGGAGAACACGCCGAGCCTGGTGTGGCTCATCGTCGTCAACGTCGTCGCGATGCTGGTCGGGGTCCGCTTCTACGTCGAGACGATGCCCGACGTCTTCACGTTCCTCTGGCCGCTGTACGCCGACTCGCCCGCCGCGCTGTTCCTGATGACGCTGTCGCTGGTGACGCTGGTCCCCTTCCTGGGCGAGTCGCTCGACGACGTCCCCGTCTCGGTCCCGCTCGCGTACCTCCATACCATCGCGTTCGTCTGGCTGGTCAAGATGGGCCTGTGGACGTTCGTCGCGCTCAACCTCGGGTTCGACGCCTACTTCCCGGCTCCCTGGGCGTACTTCGGCATCATCGTCACCCACCTCGGGTTCGTCGCCGAGGGACTGCTGGTCCCCCACTACGCCCGGACGACCCGCGGCGCGCTGGCGACCGCGCTGGTCGTTGCCCTGGCCAACGACGTGGCCGACTACGGGTTCGGGTACTTCCCGCCGCTCCGGTACGACCCCGGCCTCGCGCTCGTCGCCGCCTCCGTCGGGCTCTCCGTCGGCGCCGTCGCCATCGCGTGGCATCTGCTGCCGAAACTCGGCGAGACGGCTCGATAAACGCTATTGGACGGTCTGTGTGGGTGGGGGCGGTCGGTGAACGGAGTGAACGGAGCTGTCGATTTTTAGGGTCTCTGGGTCTACTGGGGATACGATGAACCAACTGCAGGCCGTTCTCCTCGCGCTGATCGCGGTTCTCGCTGTCGTCGTGGCCCCGGCCGCATCGGCCCAGACGGCCACCGAGTCGGCGACGTCGTCGCCGACGGCGACCCCGGCGGCGAACGACAGCGAGGCCGACGAGCCGGCCCTCGGGACGCAGTTGACCGCCTTCCTCCAGTCCAGTTCGGCCGCGGCCAACGACTCCGTGGAAAACGGGATGTGGAAGGCGAACTTCGAACGAGCCGACGCCACGCAGCGTGAACGGCTCGTCACGGAGCGGGCGGGGGTTCTGGAACGCCGTATCGAGCGCTTAGAGACCAGGAACGAGACGCTTCAGCGACGCTACGAGAACGGGGACCTGACCCGTCCGGCGTACGTCGCCCAGCAGAGCCGCCTGTCGGCCCGCATCGACGCGCTGAAAGGCGCCGTCGCGGACACCGATAGCGCGGCCGCCGACGTCGGGGTCGACGACGGCAGACTCGACCAGCTCAAGCGGAGCGCCAGCGAACTGCGCGGCCCCCAGATCGCCGACGTCGCTCGCGGTCTCGCCGGCGGGCCGAAACTTGAGGTCCCCGGAAAGGGGACCCCCGGTCCGGACGCCGACGGCCCCGGCGCGCCGGGCGAGGTGGACGTGAGCGGCAACGGAACCGGGGCGAACGTGACGCAGGCCGCCGAGAACGCCACGGCGGACGGCGACAGTGCGCCGAACAATG
The DNA here is from genome assembly GCF_029338315.1 of Haloarcula regularis. Lineage (GTDB taxonomy): Archaea > Halobacteriota > Halobacteria > Halobacteriales > Haloarculaceae > Haloarcula > Haloarcula regularis. The sequence goes on along the minus strand of NZ_CP119794.1, from coordinate 1,392,150 downwards.
GCGAGGACGCTTCGAAGGACGGCGAGAATACCAGCCGGGGCGGTGAGAACGCCCCGCGGGGCCCGAAGGAACCCGGCCCGCCGGAGAACCCCGGCCAGGGCGGGCAGCCGGACGCAACGGAAACCGAGACCGAAATCGACAGTGCGACCGAGACTGGCCCCGACGGTGGCGGTATGGTCGGCAGGGCCATCGAGGTGCTGGTCGCCGCCGGCCTCGTTTGAGACGAGCGCGAGAGTCACGCTTTTTACCCGCGGCCCCTAACCTCAGGTGAATGGACTCTGCTGCGTTACTCGACCTCCTGGGAAACGCCAACCGCCGCCGAATTCTGCGGCTCCTGGCACACAAACCCTGTTACGTGACGGAGATAAGCGAGTACCTCAGCGTCAGTCCGAAGGCGGTCATCGACCACCTGAAGAAACTCGAGGACGCCGGCCTCGTCGAGTCCCGAACCGACGAGCAGCGCCGCAAGTACTTCTCTATCGCCCGGAACCTGCGGCTCGAGGTCCGGGTCTCGCCCTACGAGTTCGGGACCAAGAGTGCCTACCCGGCCAGCCCGAGTTTCGACATGTCCACGTGCCGCCATCTCACTATCGACGTCAGCGGCGATGACGCCGGCGACCTGAAAGCCCTCACCCGGGAACTGCAGCGACTAGAACAGCTGGAAAACGAGCTGTCGCTGGCCCAGCGGTGGGTCCAGGGCCGCGTCACTGATGTCCGCGACCGGATCGACGAGCGCGTCGAGAACGGGGACGGGCGCCTGTTCGCCGAGATCGTCAGCGCGCTCTCGAACGGACACCGGTCGGTCGAGGCCATCGCCCGCGACATCGAGGCGCCGCCCGAGATGGTCGAGGAGGCGCTCGGGCGACTCGAGCGCCAGGACATCGTCGAGTCCGACCGCGACGGCTGGGCGTTACGATAGGTCCCGCGTGAGGCCGTCCCGGAGGTCGCGACCGAAGTAGTGACCGATTACGGCCAGCAGGAGGCCGATACCGGCGGCGATGGCGAACAGCCTGGTCCCGTCGAACCCCTCGAAGACGAGGGCCCGCGGGAGGAACTGGAGGAAGATGGCCAGGCCAGCGACGGTCCCACCGGCCAGCGCCATCTCGACGTACCGCCCTCGTCTCGAGAGCAGCCCGTAGACGAACCCGCCCAGCGCGATGCCCAGGACGCCGGTGAACGGGATCAGCGGGATCACGCCCCCGACGCCCATCCCGAGCGCGACGGCGACGAACGACCCGACGAGCGCCCGGAGCGAGAAGAACCGGCCGAGGCCGCGCTCGCCGTTCGCCGTCGACTCGCGGGCCGCCGCCCCGTCCGTCGTCCGACCCAGGCTGCCGACGTCGAATCCCAGAGTGTCGTCACCGGCAGTCGAATCACCCGACGGCTCGCGGTCGCGGGTCCGTTCCTCCGTTCGCTCGGACATACCTCCCTCTGGGGGTGGGACGCCTATGGTCCTTTCGGGCGTGTGTCAGAACCTGGCCCGTCCCGAAACGAGTGGGTTCAAGTCGCGCGGGCAGGAAGGGGCGCGCATGAACGCAGGCGACCGGGTCCGCGTCGACCGCGCGGGCCAGACCTACGAGGGCGTCTTGCTCCCCTCCAGTACGCCCGACCACCTCGTCGTCAAGCTCGACGGCGGGTACAACGTCGGCATCGACCGCGCGGACGCCGACGTCGACGTGCTGGAGTCGGACGTCTACGACGTCGAGAGCGCCCAGGACGAGCAGGCCCAGTCCGAGATCGAGTTCGACGACGACCTCCCGACGGTGTCGCTCATCTCGACCGGCGGGACCATCGCCTCGACCGTCGACTACCGCACCGGCGCGGTCACCGCCCAGTTCGACGCCGAGGACGTCCTGCGGGCGGTGCCGGACCTCGCGGGGATGGCCAACTACCGTGGCCGCGTCGTCGCCAACATCCTCTCTGAAAACATGACGCCGGCCGTCTGGCAAGACCTCGCACAGGCCATCTACGAGGAGATCGAGGCCGGCGCGGACGGCGTCGTCGTCATGCACGGCACCGACACGATGCAGTTCTCGGCCGCGGCGATTGCCTTCATGCTTGACACGCCGGTGCCCATCGTCTTCACCGGCAGTCAGCGCTCGGCGGACCGCCCCTCCTCGGACAACGTGATGAACGCCGTCTCGGCCGTCGAGGCCGCGAAGAGCGACTGCGCGGAGGTGCTGGTCTGTATGCACGAAGACGAGTCCGACGACCGCTGTGCGCTCCACCGTGGGACCCGCGTCCGCAAGAACCACACCTCCCGCCGGGACGCCTTCGAGACGGTCGGCGCGAGACCGCTCGGTTGGGTCGACTACGACGTCGACGGCGACAACACGGTCACCTTCCGTCGCGAGTACACCGAGCGCGGCACGACCGACCTCGCGCTGGCCGAGGACCTAGAGACCGACGTCGAACTCGTGAAGTTCACGCCCGGGATGGACACCACGCTGCTCGAGACGGCCGCCGAGCACAGCGAGGGCATCGTCATCGAGGGGACGGGCCTGGGTCACGTCAACACCGAGTGGATCTCGGTCATCGAGGACCTCGACGTCCCCGTCGTCATGACCAGCCAGTGTCTCGAGGGGCGGGTCTGTGACCGCGTCTACGACACCGGGCGTGACCTGCTTGACGCCGGCGTCATCGAGGGCGGGGACATGCTCCCCGGGACGGCGAAGGTCAAGCTGATGTGGGCGCTCGAAAACAGCAGCGACGTCGCAGACACGATGCAGGAACCGCTCGCCGGCGAGATCCAGGACCGATCGACGCCCTGGCTCTGATCGGGTCTCTCTCGAATATGGCCTCGAAAAATTCGCTCGGTTCGGTCGGCTCTTACTTGTTTCGAGCGTTGCCGGGCGTCGTCAGCACGACGTCGTCGTAGTAGTACGTCGCGTCCTTACCGAAGTTGATGCTGTTGAAGATGAACTCGAGGAACTGCGTGCTCGGCGCGAATACGTTGTATCCGCGCTCGTCGACGACGAGTTTGTTGTTGATGCGCCACTTGAGTGCAGCGCCGTCTCTGAACCGCTGGAGCTGGGCTTCGACGTCGACCCAGCCACCTTCCTCGGGGTCGATGCCGAGTTTCTTCGGGAGGCCGAGATCGATCCACTTGTCGGTGACGAAGTTGCCGTCCTCGTCGGACTCGTAGACGTACGCGCGGAACTGTGCGTCACCCGTGTCGCTCGCGCCGCTGTCCTGATACGCGAGGATCGGATAGGCACTGATGGCCCCGTCTGCGTTCCCGAGGACGGGCCAGACACCGGACTCGTGTGCTTCGCCGTCGGTCTCCCACGCCGGGTCGATGTAGAAGCGGTACGAGAGACGGGAGCCTCTGCCAGCGTACCAGTACGAGCCGTCTGCATCCTGGTACTTTTTGCCCTGATAGCGGTAGAACCCGCTCGTCTCGGCCGTTTCGTCGATGTCGATACAGAGCCGTCCCGAATCCGTCGTCCATGCCTCTGGAGCCCGGCGGTCGACGACCCACCCCGCGCTCGAACTCGTGTTGTCAGCGGCATCGTCGCCGTCGCTGAAGTCGAGGTCGAACACGGCGTTGGGCTGCTTTGCCTGTGCGCCCGTCGCAGACAGGGGAAGCATTGCTGCGCCGGCCGCGAGGCCACTCATCTGTAGAAACGTTCGTCGGTTTGGCAATTCATCCATCAGGTGGTTAGACAATTGACAAGTATATAAAATTATGTTATCTATAGAATATGATTGGGCAGTGTTAACTTCTGTACCAATATGGTTCGAATGTCGTATTCAGGGGAAGCGTGCATAGACTCTCCCTAGTGCGGTCTCGATTCCACCGGTGTGACACTTACGAACCCGCCGTAGGTTTTTGACCGATGACGACCCACTTCCCGGTATGTCCATCCGGGTTCGACAGGCACGCCACGACGACTACGACGACGTGGCCGCCTTCTGTGCCGACGTCTGGCCGGACCGCGAGATGGTCGACTACATCCCGGAGGTGTTCGACCGGTGGATCGACAGCGACGGCGCGGACCAGCGGACCGTCGTCGCCGAGGCGGCCGACGGGTCGGTGGTGGGCGTCTGTCAGGGCCTCCTGCTCTCTCCCACCGAGGCGTGGCTCCAGGGGATGCGGGTGGACCCCCACCACCGGGGCGGAGGCCACGGCCTCGCGATGGTCGAGGACCTCTTCGCGTGGGCCCGCGAAAACGGGGCGACGGTCGCCCGGAACATGGTGTTCTCGTGGAACGGCGCCGGCCTGGGACAGTCGGTCGCCGCGGGATTCGAGCCAACCTGCGAGTTCCGGTGGGCTCACCCCGAACCGCGCGACGCCAATCCGTCGCTGCCCGTCGCGTCGGACCCGGCGGCGGCCTGGACGTACTGGACACACAGCGACGCCCGGACGGCGCTGTCGGGGCTGGCGCTGGACCCGGGCCGGAGCTGGGCGCTCTCGGAGCTGCCGCGGGCGACGCTCGACCGGCTGGCCGACGAGCAAGCCGTCTTCGCCGTCAAAGCGTCGGGGACGCGGGGCATGGCCTGTCGGGTCCGGACCACTGAGGACCCCGCGGACGACGGGTCGCTGGCCGAGTACGCCGTCGGCGCGTGGGCGGACGCAGACGCCGCGGCGGCGCTGTTCGACGCGGTTCGCAGCGACGCCGCGGCGCTGGGGGTCGACCGGACGCGGGTGCTGATTCCAGAGACGCCGCGACACGTGGCCGAGGCGGCCGCTGCCCGCGCCGGCATCAGCGAGTGGCCGGACTTCGTCCTGACGGCGGACCTGACGGGACTCTAGCCGCCGCTGACCGGCGGGAACAGGGCAAGTTCCGTCTCGGGGTCGACGGCCGTCTCCATGCCGTCGCCGCGGGCGAACGGGTCCTCGCCGTCGACGAGCACCTGGATGTGCGGCGCCAGGTCGCCACCCTCGTCGAGGACCTCCTCACGCAACCTCGGGTGGGCCGCGAGGAGCGCGTCCAGCGCTGCCTCGACGGTGGCGCCACCCTCGACGTCGACGGTGACCGACTCGCCGCCGGCGACGTCGCGCAGGTGGGCGAACAGTTTCCACTCCATAGTCGGGTAGGGGTGCGCGCGCGTAAAGAGCGTTCCGTCGACTCAACGGGTAGTGGTTAGTTACGAGATTGCGGTCGTGACCAGCCGGGGCTTTCTGGCTCTCAAAAACGATTGCTGCTAAAGTAACCACCGCCACTCAGCGGTCCTCGATGTCGGTTGCATCGTCGACTGCGTCCTCGTCCTCGCCGTCGGTTTGCTCGTCGGGCACGCCGGTCTCGGACGTCTCGTCGGCAGCGTCTGCCTCGCCCGGCGGCGTCGGTGTCGGCAGCGTCGCTCTCCCCCTCCGACGGCAGGCGGTCCTCCGGGTCCCAGACCTCGACGTCTGCCGAGGAGGTGAGGAAGTCGTCGATGTCGACGTCCTCGTCTCCCGCCTCGGCCGTCAGCGAACCGAAGCCGCCGTCCTCGGGCGGGTCAGTGTCGTCGTCTCCGTCGGCTTCGACCACGCCACCCTCCCCCGTCGGGGGGTCGGTACTGTCTTCGCCGCCGGCGTGTCCGTCGGCCGGTCCCGTCGTCGCGTCGTCGCTCGCGTCGGGGCCACCGTCGGCTGGTTCCCGGTCGTCGTCCGTGTCGGCCGATTCGGAACCGTCGCTGTCGGCTGGTTCGGGAGCGTCGGCGTCATCCACATCCTCGACCTCGAGTTCGGTGGCCGGCGCGTCCTCGGCGTCGGTGTCCGTCGGCACTGTCTCGCTCCCCGTCTCGCCGGTGTCGTCTGCTCCGTCGGCGTCGGCCACCGCAGCGGTCGCCGCATCGGCGGCCGCACTCGCGTCCGCCGTCGCGCCGTCCGTCGGAGTGTCGTCGTCGGCCGGTTCGTCTCCGCCCGTTCGCTCCCCTCCGGCGTCCGCCCCGTCCGGGAGGTCGCCGTCACCTTCAGCATCGGTGGCCGGTGACACCTCGGGGGGCGCGTCCACGTCGGCGTCCGTCGCCGTGCCCTCGGCGTCCGTCTCGATGCTTCGCAGCGCCGCCGGTTTCGCGATGAGATAGAGGACGTCGCCGGGCGCGAGCGACTCGCCCGAGGCGGGAATCGTCCGCGGTGCGCTCTCCTCGCGGGTGATGGCGACCACCGTCGCGTCGACGGTGCCGACCGTCGCACCGTCGAGGGCGCTCCCGGGCCCGACGGTGACGGTGCCCATCGTCTCGTCGGCGGCCCGCAGGAGCGAGGCGAACTCGCGGTCGGGGCGCTCCTCGACGGGCAGGGTCACGAGGCGGTAGCGTTCGGTCTGGTCGACCTTCGGCGTCTCGGCGGCGTCGATGGCGACGGTGACCGTCTCGCCGGCGACGCCGCGCAGCTCGCCCGTCAGGAGTCGCCGCGGCGGGTCGGTCCCCCAGACCTGGACCAGGTCGCCGGCGCTGGCGGCGTTGGCCGGGTCGGCTCGGATGGCGACGGCGTTGGTCGAGGGGGGCAGCGTCGGGCCGATGCCGGCCGCCCGCGACCCGATGGCGAGGTAGGTCACCGCCCCGCTCTCGTCGAGTTCGACGTCGACGTGGCCGACGCCGTAGTCGGCCTTCAGCCGCGAGACCAGCCGGGTCCGGAGCTCGTCTCTGGTCAGCCGGCGGGGGAAGAGGAACCGCCGGTTCTCGAGGGTCTCCTTGGTCGCCTCGGGCATCGGGTCGTAGCCGACGATGTCGTCTATCGTCTCGGGGAGCTTGACCGAGGTGACACGCCCGACCGTCTGGACGATCTCGCTTACGTCGGCCTCGACGTCACGCCCGCCCGTCGTCACGAAGAGGTCCGTCCCCAGGCGGTCGCCGATCTTCAGCCCGGTGTACGAGGCGACGCCGCCGACGGCGAACGCGGCGAGGTTCGGCAGGACCGCCCGCAACTGGAGCACGTCCTCGTCGCCGACGATTACCTCCCCGAGGGCCGTCGTCGTCCCGAGGTACAGCGCGACGACGGTCAGGCCAAAGAGCACGGCCAGCCCGTTCGGGACGTGTTCGCGGACGTACCAGCGATAGAGGAGCGCGACGAGCCCCGAGACGGTGGCGACGGCGATGCCGAGCCCCAGCAGTTCGGCCCCCTCCTGGAGCACCATCGCGGTGGCGTCGCCGCTCTGGAGGAGCACGGTCCCAGTCACGCGACCGCCTCCGCGAACGCGTCGAGTGCGTCCCTGTCGCCGACCGCGTACAGTTCGTCGCCGGCCTCGACGGCGGTGTCGCCGCCCGGGCCGACCCGCCACCCACCCGGTTTTCGGACGGCCATGACGCCGACGCCGTAGGTCCCGCGGACGCCGGCCTCGCCGAGGGTGGTCCCGTCGAGGGCTCCGTTGGGGCGGACGCTGAGTTTGCGAAACCGGTTCCCGGCCCGCCGCAGGAGCGAGACGAGTTCGTACTCCCGGCGGACGCCCCGGGGCTCGACGACCACCTTCGGTTCGGCGGCCCGCAACAGCGGCTGGACGTCCGTCCGGGTGACGGCGACGGTGAGTCGACCATCGCCGCCGGTCGTCGTCGGCGCCCGGACCGGCGCGGGCGGTTGCTCGGGGCCCTCGACGTCCGGTTCGTCGGGCGTCTCGGGTTCCGCCGGCGGCTCGACGGCCGCGTCGGGCTCGCCACACCGCGCGCTGACGACGGTGCCCCGGACCTGCGCGTCCGTCGTCAGAATCGTCACCTCGTCGTTTCGCGCCAGGCCGGTCGGCAACAGCGCGTCGACGGAGACGGCGTGGCGACCGGTCCCGACGCGCTTCGAGAGTCCAGAGAACGGTGGAGCGGCGACCACGGTTGCCCGCCCCCGCTCGTCGACGGAGACGGAGACATCGCCCAGGTCGAACTCGGTCTTGAGCCGGTCTTCCAGCCGGGCCTCGAGTTCGCCGATTCTGAGGTCGGCCGGGAAGGTCCACTCGCTTCCCCGAATCTCCGCCCGGAGCGGCTCGGCGAGTGGTGGGTACCCCTCCATGTCGGCCACTTCCCCGACGACCTGGATGCGGACCTCGTCGCGCCCGCCCATCATCTCGATGACGTCGGTCGAGATGCGCCGGTCGCGCAACTTCTCGAGCGAGAGGCGCTTGGGGAACTCCGCACCCATCTTGTCGCCCTTGCTGTGGGCGTACATCGACACCATTCCGACGAGCAGTATCGCCGTGACGATGCGCTCCGCGTTGGGCAACTGCGTTATCGACTGGTCCGCGAGCGCCAGGAGCCCCCCGCTGACGCCCGCCAGGGCGATGGCGAGCAGGGCCACCGGGAATCCGGGGAGCGTTACCCCGGTGAAGTACTTGAATCCGAACCCGAGCGCCCACGAGACGAGCGCCGGGATGACGCCCACGAGCAACCCCAGATAGATCCCCATGAGAATTTCGAGCGGAAGGGAAGCCATGTCCCCACCGTGAGCGGCGAGTGCCAAATGGGTTCCGGCAGTTCGGGGCCGTTTGCCGGTCGAATGATAGCATATATAGCCCGTCGAGTCGGAATCGAGCAGGTATGGACTGGTCGCGCGACTGGCTCGGGGCACGGGCGACGATACTCCTGCCGACGCTGGTGGCCGTCCTCTCCTTTGCGACGGGGGTCATCAACATCAGCGACGTCACCGTCTCGGGACCGCTCGCGGTGTACATCCCGGAGACCATCCAGCGGACGGCCGGCTTCACCGGCGCGCTCACCGGGTTCTCGCTGCTGTTGAGCGTGGTCGGCCTGCGCCGGCGACTCCGAACCGCCTGGTACGCCACCGTCGTCTTGCTCCCGGTGTCGGCGCTGCAGGGACTCGTCCAGACGTCGGCGTTCTCGTTCCCGCTGGTCGTCCTGTCGCTGGTCTCGCTCCCGACCATGCTGCTGAACCGCCACCGGTTCACGCGCGACATAGACCTGACGACGGCCCAGCTGGCCGCCGGGGCCGCCCTGATCGCGGCGCAGGTGTACGGCACCGTCGGCACCTACGCGCTGCGCGACGAGTTCGGCAGCGTCTCGACGGTGACCGACGCCTTCTACTACTCCATCGTCACCGCCAGCACCGTCGGCTACGGCGACCTGACCCCACAGACCCAGCAGGCGAAGCTGTTCGCCATGTCGGTGGTCGTCCTCGGGACGGCCAGTTTCGCCATCGCGCTGGGGTCGCTGCTGGGCCCGGCCATCGAACAACGCCTCTCGGAGGCACTCGGCAAAATGACAGACGCACAACTCGACCTGCTCGAGGACCACGTGCTGGTCCTCGGGTACGGCGACATGACAGAACCGGTTATCGAAGAGTTTGCGGACGCCGTCGACTACATCGTCATCACGGAGGACACGGACGTCGCCTCGCGCCTCAAGCAGCGGGATATCCCGGTGCTGACCGCCGACCCCAGCGACGAGGATCCGCTGATACGGGCCGGCATCGCCGACGCGCGTGCGGTGGTGGTCGCGACCAGCGACGACGCCCAGGACGCCCTGGCGATACTGACCGCGAACAACCTCAACCCAGACGTGAACATCGTCGCGGCCGCCGCCGAGCGCGAGAACATCGAGAAGCTCCGGCGGGCGGGGGCCGATACGGTCATCAGTCCGATGGTCATCGGCGGCCACCTGCTGGTCCAGTCGGCGCTGGGTCGGGAGGGCATGGAGAGCCTGGCCGATCACATCACCGAGGTCGACGACGAGGAGGCGGCCGCGGAGATCACCGGCGAGGGCGAGTAAGTCGCCTACGCGTGGCCGCTGTCGACGATGGCCACGTCCGTCTCGACGTCCTCGAGGCGCTCGAAGGTCGGCGGCGAGACGAACCGCGAGGCTGCGCTGCGGTCCTGACTGGCGCCGATGACGACCAGGTCGTACGCTCTCCCGGTCGACGAGAGGAAGTCGGTGATGGTCGCGCGACTGACCCGCGTCTCGATGTCGCCGTCGAAGGGGTCGACGAGGCTCGCCAGCATCTCCTCGGCCCGTCGCCTGTCGTCCCGGTCGCCGATGCACGTGCCGACGGCCACTCGCCCACTCTTGCCCGCCAGCCGCGTCGCGAAGTCCACCATCCGGTTGGCGACGTCGCTGGCCCGCCGGACGGGGACGAGGACGTCCTTCCAGCGGGTCCGCTCGCTCCGCGAGCGGTGCACGACGACGTCTAGCTCGGCCCGGAACAGGCGACGGAGGAAGGGAGAGAGGGCGCCGTGCTCGCTCTCGTAGGGCGCGACGACCAGGTCGCAGTTCGCCTCCTCGGCCGTCTGGATCGCCGTCGCGGCGGGCGTGCCCGTGTCGACGGCGACGGCCACCTGACAGGGGACCCCCACCTGTGTCTCGATCCGCGCGGCGTGGGTCTCGAGCCAGTCGACCTGGGCCTTGAGGTTGTCCGCGCCCGTGAGACTGCCCGGCGTGTCGCCGCCGGTCGGGTCCAGGGCGTGGCCGCCGTCGTGTTGGGGCGTCTCGTCGGCGGTCTCGAGCAGCGAGCGTTCGGCCTCGGCGGCCGCCGTATTCGAGACGAGGTCCAGCAGGACCACCTTGCCCGCCTCGTGGGCGGCGGCGAGTCGCGCCCCGAGCATCGCCGTCCGGCCGGCGTGATCCCCGCGCATCGGGACGAGAACCCGGTCGTCGCCTTGGGTCGACTCGTAGATGTAGGTGGCGCGGCGGTCGTAGAACTGGTCGCGCCAGACGACGAAGACGCCGGCCACGAGCGAGCTCGCGAGAAAGATGCTGCCCAGGAACGCGAGGCGCTGGTCGGGGCCGACGAGCAGCGTCAGCAACGCCGTCGCGTGGGCCGACGGTTCCTCGATGTCCAGCGGCCACGTAATCGCGCCAGTGGCGAAGACGGCGAAGGCAGCGGCGGTCGCGTTGACCTGGAAGGTGCCGGTTGCGGTCGTCAGCACGGCGCCCGACAGCCACAGCGCCGCCAACCCGCAGGCGGCCCCGATGGTCAACCCGGCGACGAACTGCCCCGGGTTCGAGTACTTGCCGTGCGGGTCGACGAACAGCGTGAAGGTGCCGGCCGCGAGCGGCGGGAAGAGCAGAAAGCTCAGCGACGGGACGGCGTTGGCCACGGCGGTGACAACCCAGATGAGCAACGGGACGAACACCAGTACCGAGAGATGGACGAGGTGGTCGGTCCGCTCGAGCCACCGCCGCAGATCCCGGAGCTCGCGCCGTTCGAATCGCCGGACCCGCGCTGCGACGAGGCGGACCCGCTCGGCGATTCGGTCGAGCATATCCCGTCGAAGGGGCGAGCGTCGGTTAAACGCACCGGCGGCGGGCGGTCACAGCGACGCTGCGGCGCTCAGGCCGAGCTCGATGGCCCGCTCGACGTTGTCCTTCGCCTTCTCGGGCAGCTCGTCGGCCTCGGTCTCGCCCTTCTGGGTCCCCTCGACGAGGTTCCCGTCGACGGTGCAGATGGCGCCCGCGCGGAGCCCCTTCCGGCGGGCCAGCGAGAAGAGCGCGGCGGCCTCCATCTCCACCGCGAGGAGCCCGGCGGCCTCCCAGTCCGCGACGTATTCGTCGGTCTCGGCGTAGAACGCGTCGTCGGTGGCGACGGGGCCGACGTGGACGTCCTCGCCGTTGGCCTCGGCGGCGTCGACGAGCGCCGAGAGCACCGCGTAGTCCGGCACCGCCGGCACGGTCTCGGACTCGTATCGTTTCGTCGTCCCCTCGTCTTTGGCAGCGCCGGTGGCGACGACCATGTCGCCGATCTCGATGCCTTCCTGCAGCGCGCCGGTCGTGCCGACGCGGATGAGCGTCTCGACGCCGACGGCCGCGAGTTCCTCGACGGCGATAGCCGCCGAGGGCGACCCGATGCCGGTCGAGCAGATGGTCAGGTCGCGCCCCTCGTAGGTGGCGTTGACGAGCTTGTACTCGCGGTTCTGGGTGACCGTCTCGCTGTCCTCGCAGTGGGCGGCGATGCGGTCGACGCGCCCGGGGTCGCCGGGGACGAGCGCGACGTCGTTCAGGTCGCCCGGTTCGACGAGCAGGTGGGGCTGTTTGGCCATGTGGCGGAGTTCGGCCGGCCCCCTCAAAGTCGGCGGGGATTCGCGGCTACAGCCCCAGCAGATCGACCGTCACCGGGACGAGCAGCGCAACCGTCACGCCGTAGATGAACGACGACAGCGCCCACTGCTGGACGATCCGTTCCCGGTCGGCGTCCAGTCGGCCGCCGGCACGGGGCATCGCCACTCGCTCGAAGAAGTAAAAGACGAACAGCACGAGGCCGGTGGCGCCGACCAGGTGCGGAATCGCCGGGACGCCGTTCAGCGAGGCGACCGTCGGGAGGACGAGCGAGAGGACCAGCACGACGGCGCCGTACAGCAGGGTCGCCACCGTCCCGGTGACGTGGTGGACGGCGACGGCGAACACCTGACTGACCTCCGTCGGGTCGGAGCCGGTCAGGCCGGCGGCGGCGACGTAGGCGGGGAGGTACCCCTCGGGCTGGACGACCATCGGGACGTTCATCAGCACCGCCGCGACGAACCCCGAGAGCAGACAGACCACGACCCACTGGCCCAGCGAGAGGGTGAGCATACCTACCGCGTCGGCAGGGGGGGCAAAGAGCGTTTTGAACCCGCCTTATTGGGGGAGAAAGAGGAACAGCACCACGTTGTTACTCGCCGGGCCGAGGCCGACGGCGGCGACGAAGGAGATCAGCAGGCTCGCCTCGGCCGGTTCGTCCTCGAGATACTGGTGCATCAGGACGACCACGGCCACGGCGACGAGCAGTTTGACGAGGATGAAGAGCCACCCCGACCCGAAGACGGGGGCCGTCGGGAGCGCCCCGGCGAACTCCATGATCTCCCTCGGGAGCGGCGAGCGCTCGCCGATGCCGAGGATGTCCGTCCCAACGGCCGTCGAGACCCCGTCGAGCGCGTGTGCGAACACGACCACCGGAGCGGCGTAGCGCGTGCGGACGAAGACCGGCGTCCGCCAGAACGCGACGACGGCCACCGTCACCAGCGAGACGATGGCGGCGACGACGACGGAGGCCGTCGGCCAGACGACGCTCAGGCGGTCCGACTGCACCGCCATCGCGATGGCGATGACCAGCAGCACCGTCAGGACGCCCGTCCCGACTAGGCCCAGGTTACGGCTGATGTTCCTCGCCGACCCGCGCTGGACGCCCACCAGCGAGAGGACGACCCAGGTCAGCCCGACGGTGATGAACGTCGTCATGTACACCGCCGGCGTGCCAAACAGCGGCTGGACGGCGGCGTCGTAGGCCGCGATGGGGCGCTGGTTGAACGCGTGGAGCACCCCGCCGATGGCCATCCACGGCGCGAGGGCGACGACCGTGCGCTGATCGATAGGCGGTTCCAGCGCCCACAGGAGCGACCCGACCAGCACCGTCCCGCCGACGAGCACGAGGAGATACAGCAACGGCGGGAGTCCGAACCCCGTAGGCAGTATCATCGTTCTCCACGCGGACCCGGAGGGGGGAAAACTTTCCGGAGACGGCGTGCTCGTCGGGACGTTTACGTGCTGGCCCGGTGTCTAGCCCCCATGGACGTCCCCGAGCGCATCGAGCACACCGTCCTCGGACCGACGACGACGCCCGACGACGTGCGGGCCTGCCTGGACGCGGCGGTTCGCCACGGCATGCGAGCGTGCGTCCCCCCGTGTTACGTTCCGCTCGCCGACGAGTACGCGAACGTCCCGCTCGTGACGGTGCTCGACTTCCCACACGGCCAGGGTGCGACGGCCCCGGTCTGCCGGGCCGCCCAGCAGGCCTGGGACGACGGGGCCGACGAGCTCGACGTGGTGTGTAACGTCGGCCTGCTGAAAGCCGGTGCGGACGACGCCGTCCGCGACCACGTCGCCGAGGTGGTCGCGGCCGTCCCCGTCCCGGTGAAGGTCATCGTCGAGGCGCCGCTGTTGACCGACGCGGAACTCCATCGCGTGGGCGCGCTCGTCGCCGAGGCGAACGCCGACTTCTGCAAGACGGCCACCGGGTTCAGCGAGGGCGGCGCCACCGTCCACGACGTCGAGATACTGAGCCAGTACCGCCCGGTGAAAGCCAGCGGCGGCGTCGGGTCGTGGGCCCAGGCCGAGGCGCTGTTCGAGGCCGGGGCCGAACGCATCGGTGCCTCGAGCGGCGACGTCATCGTCGAGGAGTGGCGCGACCAGCGCGGCAGCGAGGGAACCGACGGGGCGTGACCGGACGGGGCCAACCGTCGCCCTTTTTGCTCCCGGCACGAACTGTCGGGTGACCGCAGATGGCTCGCTACCACATCGAGACGTACGGGTGTACCTCCAACCGGGGGGAGACCCAGCAGATCGAGCAGGCGCTCCGCGAGGGGGGGCACCACCCCGCCGAGGGCCCCGAATCGGCGGACGTGGCCATCCTCAACACCTGCACGGTCCTCGAGAAGACGGAGCGCAACATGCTCGAGCGAGCCAGGGAACTCGACGCGGAGACGCCCGCCGACCTCGTGATAACGGGGTGTATGGCCCTCGCCCAGGGCGAGCAGTTCCACGCGGCCGGCGTCGACGCCGAGGTGCTCCACTGGGACGACGTGCCCCAGCACGTGCTCAACGGCGAGTGTCCGACCGTGACGCCCGACACCGAGACGGTGCTGAACGGGGTGGTCGGCATCCTCCCCATCGCCCGCGGCTGCATGAGCGACTGCTCCTACTGCATCACCAAGCAGGCGACCGGCCGCATCGACTCACCCAGCGTCGAGGAGAACGTCGAGAAGGCCCGCGCGCTGGTCCACGCCGGCGCGAAGGAACTGCGCATCACCGGCCAGGACACCGGCGTCTACGGCTGGGACACCAATCAGGGGACGAGCCTCCTGCCCGAACTATTGGACCGAATCTGCACCGAGATCGACGGCGAGTTCCGGGTTCGCGTCGGGATGGCGAACCCGAAGGGACTGCACGGCGTTCGCGAGGAGCTCGCGGCCGTCTTCGCCGAACACGACGAGCTGTACAACTTCATCCACGCGCCCGTGCAGTCCGGGAGCGACGACGTACTCGCGGACATGCGCCGCCAGCACGACGTCTGCGAGTACCTGGAGGTCGTCGAGGCGTTCGACGACGCGCTGGACTACTGGACGCTCTCGACGGATTTCATCGTCGGCTTCCCGACCGAGGACCCCGACGACCACGACCAGTCGATGGACCTGCTCCGGGCGACCAGCCCCGAGAAGATCAACGTCACGCGCTTCTCGAAGCGGCCCGGCACCGACGCCGCCGAGATGAAGGGGCTGGGCGGCCAGACGAAGAAGGACCGCTCGAAGGCGATGACCGAATTGAAGATGGACCTGACCGGGCAGGCCTACGAGGAGATGGTCGGCCGGACGTCGTCGGTCCTGCTGGTCGAGGACGGCACCGAGGCGTCGCTCGTGGGCTACGACGAGGCCTACCGCCAGGTCGTCGTCGCCGACGCCGAGGACCGCGGTCTGGCGGTCGGCGACGTCGTCGACGTGGAGATTACGAGCCACAACACCGTCTACGCCTTCGGCGAACCGCTCTCCCGGGCGCGACTCGCCGACTGAGCCGCTACCAGTCCGCGAGCCGTTCGACCTCGTCGTCGTCCTTCCACTCACCGAGCTCCTTGGGGTCGACGTGGACGAAGACGTCGTCGACCTCCGGCAAGTCCCTGACCGACTGGATGACGGCCGTCTCGATGTCGTGGGCCTCGTTCAGCGTCCGCTCGCCCTCGACCTCGATGTGGAGGCTCACGTCGATCTCCGGGCCGACGTAGTGGGCGATGACGTCGTGGGCCCCTTCGACGTCGGGGTGGGCCAGCGCCCGGTTCAGAATCTCCCGGCGGAGTTCCTCGGGTGGTGCACCGCCGACGAGATACGTCACGTTGTCCCGGACCACGTCGACGCCGGTATAGAGGATGCCGACGGCGACGACGATGGCTGCCAGCGGGTCGGCGACGGGGAAGCCGAGTAAGGCCCCGGCCACGCCGACGAGCGCCGCCCCCGCGGTGAGGATATCGTTGCGGTTGTCCTTGGCCGTCGCGACCAGCGCCGGGGAGTTGCGCTCCCGGCCGGCCGCGAGACAGTAGCGGTAGAGGCCGTACTTCGCGGCCGCCGAGAGGAGGAGGACGCCCACCGCGGCGGGCCCGCTCGTCACGCTGACGTTCCCCGTCAGGAGGGCACTGCCGGCCTGCCAGAGGACGACGCCGCCGGCGACGAAGATGCCCGCCGCGACGAACAGCGAGACGAACGGCTCGATGCGCTCGTGGCCGTGGGGGTGTTCGAAGTCCGGCGGCTGGGTCGTCAGGTAGAGGCCGGCGACGATGACCAGCGAGTAGGCCGTGTCGGCCGCGCTGTTGACCGCCTCGGACTGGACGGCGAGGCTCCCGGAGGCCAGCCAGACGACGCCTTTCAGGACGACGAGCGTCAGGTTGACCGCGAGCACCAGGAGGCCGACCCGCCGGAGGGTGCTACGGCGCGACATCTATCCGGAGGTAACAGGGGGGAGTCAAAGACCCTTCGGGGGCGTCTCGACCCGGACAGCGGTATCGGGGCCGGGCAGGATGGTCCCGTCCTGCTCGGCGAACGCCTCGTGGAGGCGGTCGTAGGTGTCCGCGACCGCTTCGACGACGACCTTGGTGTCGGCGACGACCGGCATGAAGTTGGTGTCGCCCTCCCAGCGCGGGACGACGTGGGTGTGGAGGTGGTCGCCGATGGAGCCGCCGGCGGCGGGACCGCCGAGGTTCAGGCCGGCGTTGAAGCCGTCTGGCTCCATCGCCGACTCCAGAGCGGCGAGGGTCCGCTGTTTCAGGTGTGCGTGGTCCAGCAGGGTCTCGTCGTCGAGGTCGCCGTACGAGCCGGTGTGGGTGTGGGGGATGACCATCGCGTGGCCCGGGTTGTACGGGTAGTTGTTCAGCAAGACGTAGGCGTGATCGCTCCGGGCGACGACGTTGTGCTCCCGGTCCGCGTCGTCGTCGCGGAACGAACAGAACACGCAATCGACGTCGGGGTTCTTCTCGTCGCGTTCGACCCACTCGATTCGCCACGGTGCGAACACCTGGTCCATGTGGCGACAGTCCGGCCCGGTATCCTAAACGGCTTCGCCGTGTTCGATAGGGGTATATAAATGCGTCGGCCGTTCACGCCGGCGAACAGTTCGTTCACGGTCGAACTAGCCCCCCTACCGTCCACCGAAATCCCGTCCAAATCCCCCTCAAACCGGCCTTGAGCGCCGTAAAACGAACTGAACGGTGGCGAACCGAATGGGGTATTTATGCACATCTCGCCCCGAGACGGGAGTAGCATGGCAACAACGAAGCAAGGCGTCGACCACGAGGAAGGCTGTACGGCTTGCGGATCCGAGACACCGCACGCGGTCAGCGTCGAGATACTGACCGAGAGTCCCGACACCGAGTCGGAGAACGCCGCCTTCTCCCGGGAACCCTACCGGGTGAGCACGTGCCTGGTCTGTGGTACGACCGAGACCACGCGGATGAACAACGCCTGAGGGGGGCCTATCGCGACCGGGTCGTCACTTCCACACCGTCCTCGGTGACGATGACGGTGTGTTCCTTCTGACTGACGTACTTCCCGTCTTCCTCCTTGAGCACGGGGTAGCCGTGGACGATGTCGGCCTGCTTGAGCCGTCGCAGGGCCATGCTGGCCCGCGGCGAGTCGAGCCACCGGGCGGCGAACGGCAGCGTCTTGTACTCCTCGACGACCTGTTCGAGGACCTGTCGGGCCTGTCGATTCCGGACAGACCCCTCCCGTTCGAGGGCGAAGATCTCCTCGTCGGCGCCCTCCTGGACCTTCCCGCGGCCGTCGGTGGCGAACGGTTCGATGGCGACGACCATCCCCGGTTCCAGCGTCGCGCCCTGGGAGACCTCGCGGTTCGGGATGTTCGGCGACGTGTGCTGTTCCCAGTGGCCGAGGCCGTGGCCGGTGAGGTTGACGACGGGGTTGTACCCGTAGCCGTCGATGACCTCCTCGACGGCCGCCCCGATCTCCCCGACGTCGACGCCAGGGCCCGCCACCTCGAGCGCGGCGTCCAGCGCCTCCGCCGACGCCGCGGTCAGTTCGTCGTGGCCCGAGAGGTCGACCGTCACCGCCGTGTCGGCCAGCCAGCCGTCGACGTGGACGCCGATGTCCAGGTTGACCATCTCCTCGCCGAACGTGCTGTCGTCGTCGCGAGACGGCGTCGCGTGGGCGGCCTCCTCGTCGATGGAGATGTTGACCGGGAACGCGGGTTCGCCGCCGAGTTCGCGGATCTTGTCCTCGGCCCACTCGGCCACTTCGAGGTGGGAGACGCCCACCTCGACTCGCTCTGCGGCTTCGTCGCGGACCTGTGCCAGAATCTCGCCGGCCTCGCGGCACTTCTCGTACTGCTCGGAGTCGAAATCCACATCGCTCATGGCTCCGGGTTAGCGGGTCCGACTGAAAGCGTTTGTCGTTACGCCGGCCGCCGCGTCCGCGTCAGGGCTCCGTAGGCGGCGAGGACGGTCACCGTCAGTACCGCGGCGGCGCCGGCAAACAGGCCGACCAGTTCGCGGGGCGAGAGGGCGCTCCCGGGGCGGCCGGTCACCAGCGCGTAGCGCGTCGCCAGCGGGTCGACGTACAGCACGAGCACGCTGCACCCGAACAGGACGACACAGCCCGCGGCGGTCCCGGCCTGGAGCCAGCGGGTCCCGCGGCGTGCCGCGTCACGGGCGACGACGACGGCGGCCAGGGCGGCGAAGCCACAGGCGAGTGCGAGGAGGGCGAGACTCACTGGCGACTATTCGGCGGCGAGGCGAATAACTCTTGAGTCCGATTCCTGACGCCGATATGCGAAGGGAGACTCTCTGAAACCGCCGTGTTCGATCCGATTTCAACGGTTGATACGTCCCGTCTGACGGAGGCCGGTCCGTTCAACGGCGAGTTGAACGGTCTGAAGGATGCCCTTGACCGGGGACGGACGGCGCCGGGACCCGAATCCCGCCTACCGTTCGGCTCGCGCGGTCTGCAGCGCCTCGGTGTTGTACTCGACGCCGACGTGGCCGGCCGCGTCCATCACGACGACGCCGGCCTTGCCGCCGGTCTCGGCGTCGAAGGCCGCGAGGGTCTCGTCGGCGGCCTGTCGCGGTCCGAAGGTCGCCAGCGCCTCGACGACGCGCCGGGCGAGACCGAACCGCGCGATGGCCTCGCCGTCGCCGGTCACGCTCGCCCCGCCGCGCTCGTCGGCGTAGAAGCCCGCGCCCAGTTGCGGGACGTCGCCGACCCGACCGGCCAGCGCGAACCACCGGCCGGCCGTCGAGGTGCTCACCGCGAGCCGGTCGCCGTCGGTCGCCACCGCGCCCACGGTGTCGGTCCCCTGGAAGTGCTCGCGCACCCACGCCAGGTGGTCGCGCCGGTCGCGGCCCGGCGGGTCGGCCGCCGTCCAGCGCTCGCGCGTCTCGTCGGTCAGGAGCGTCTCTCCGGTCTCGATACCGCTCGCTCGGGCGAGTTCGACCGCCGGGTCGCCCGCGAGCAGGAGGTGGGGCGTCTCGCGGGCGACGACGCGCGCCACGTCGGTTGCGTGTGCCACGCCGGGCATCGCGCAGGCGCCCCCGGCGACGCCGTCGGCGGTCATCACGCCCGCGTCGGTCCGGACCGTCCCGTCGCTCTGGACGGCGCCGCCGACGCCCGCGTTGAACGTCGGGTCCCGTTCGAGCGGCCGGACGGCCGCACAGACCGCCTCGAGCGGGTCGGCGGCGGTGCTCGCGTCTGCCGCGGCCGCCCCGAGCGTCTCCTGTCGGGCGGCGGGGTCCTCGGGCGCGCTGCCGGCCCCGCCGTGGACGACGACGTGCATACCCACAGCTCGAGCGCCGGGGAGAAAACGTCTCGCCAGAGTGACTCCCTGGTATCCCCAGTATTGTGGTGGGCCACCGATCCCGTCGCAGTCGTGTGGTCCTCGTTACCGTATCAGGCGCAAAACGGCAATCCTTTACCATCGACTATCAATCACGCGGATATGGGCTACGATTACGACAAGGTCGACGTCCCCGAGGCGGGACAACAGATCGAGGTCACGGAAGACAAGACGCTCGACGTCCCCGAGAAGCCGATCATCCCCATCATCCACGGGGACGGTATCGGGACGGACGTCGGCCCGGCCGCCCAGAAGGTGCTGGAGGCCGCCGCGCAGGCGACCGGTCGCGACATCGCCTGGATGCGCGTCTACGCCGGGTCGTCCGCTCGCGACATGTACGGCGAGAACCTGCCCGACGACACCGTCGAGGCCATCAAGGAGTTCAACGTCGCCATCAAGGGGCCGCTGACGACGCCCGTCGGCGCCGGCTTCCGCTCGCTGAACGTCGCCCTGCGAAAGACCCTGGACCTGTACGCGAACGTCCGGCCGACATACCACATCGACGGCGTCCCCTCCCCGGTCAAGGAACCCGAGCAGATGGACATGGTCACGTTCCGGGAGAACACCGAGGACGTCTACGCCGGCATCGAGTGGGAGGCCGGCACCGACGAGGTCGAGCAGGTCAAGGACTTCGTCGAGGACGAGATGGGCTTCGACAGCACCATCCACGACGGCCCCGTCGGCATCGGCGTCAAGCCGATCACCGAGTTCGGCACCAAGCGCCTCGTCCGCGAGGCCATCGACTACGCCATCGAGAACGACCGCGACTCGGTCACCCTGGTCCACAAGGGCAA
The DNA here is from genome assembly GCF_029338315.1 of Haloarcula regularis. Taxonomy (GTDB): domain Archaea; phylum Halobacteriota; class Halobacteria; order Halobacteriales; family Haloarculaceae; genus Haloarcula; species Haloarcula regularis. The sequence goes on along the minus strand of NZ_CP119794.1, from coordinate 1,371,646 downwards.
CATCATGAAGTTCACCGAGGGCGCCTTCCGCGACTGGGGCTACGAGGTCGCCGAGGAGGAGTACGGCGAGGACGTCCTCACCGAGGACGAGCTCTGGGAGGAGTACGACGGCGAACAGCCCGAGGGCACGCTGGTCGTCAACGACCGCATCGCCGACAACATGCTCCAACAGCTCCTGACCCGTACCGGCGAGTACGACGTCATCGCGACGATGAACTTAAACGGCGACTACATGTCCGACGCCGCCGGCGCCCAGATCGGTGGCCTCGGCATCGCCCCCGGCGCGAACTTCGGCGAGGCCCGCTGTCTCGCAGAGCCGGTCCACGGCTCCGCGCCGAAGTACGCCGGCGAGGACAAGGTCAACCCGACCGCGATGATCCTCTCCGGCCGCCTGATGCTCGAGTACATGGGCTGGAAGGACGCCGGCCAGCTGGTCCGCGATGCCGTCGAGGAGACCATCTCCTCGGGCCAGGTCACCTACGACCTGGAGCGCCAGATCGAGGGCGGCACGAAGCTCGCCACCAGCGAGTTCGCCGACAAGGTCGTCGAGAACGTCGAGCGACTCTCGTAGAGAGTCGCTCGTGCTCTGACGGCGAAGCCGTCAGAACATAGAGAAGCTGGCCTGAGGCCAGTGCTCTGATCTTCGCGGTGCCAACCGTCGAGGCGGTCCCGTAGCGACCACCTGACGCTGCCGTAGCGCCAGACCGGCGCGCACTCGCGCAAGCGAATGCTGCCGCCGACGTGGCAGCAGGTCTCCTTTCCCGACGCGGCTACCTATCCCGGACGAACAGTGGCAGTCGCTGGCCAGTGCGGTCCCCGACGGTGGACGGTTCGTCGGTCCAGGCGGGCCGGTCGACCGACGCGGTCCCGACGTCGGTCACACGGGTCTCTCGCCGCACCTCGACCGGTCGACCGTTGTATATCGCCGAGTAGGTGACGTGGGCGACCACGACGACCCCGTCGTACCGGACGTGCATCTGGAGTCTGAGGTCGGACGGATCGCTGAGGACGATCGGGACGACGAAGTACTCGCGGTTGTCGAACCCGCTGCCGGCAAGCAGGACGCCGCCGTCGGGCGTCCGTCGCGTCGGTGCGACGTTCACCCCCGCGAGGTCCCCTTTCAGGTGGTGCCGCTCGGTCAGGTCCGTTATCGGGGCGTCGCTCTCGGTGCTCCACTGGCGGACGTCACGCTCGCCGTCGGCCTCCTGGTTCCAGTAGCGCGTGACGACGTACGTCCCGTTGCTCCAGAACTTGACCGCCGCCCGCTCCTGCCCGCCACCGGCCGTGTCCCGTTCCTGGTAGAACCGCCCCTGGTAGGCCCCGGGGCCGGGTTCGACCGTCCGCGTCTCGTTGGTCCGGCGCAGCACCGTTCCGTCTTCCGCCCGTATCTCCTGGACCGTGGTCAGTGTGTAGCTCGTCGTCGCCAGCGACCGGACGTGTGCGTCGACCACCTCCGCCGCGACGACGCCGTCGCTGGTGACGCCCGGCGGGTACCCCTGGCCGTCGGTGGGCACCGGTGCCGGCGTCACCGTCGCTCGGTCGTCCGAGGAGACGACGCCGCCACAGCCGGCAAGTGCGACGGCGAGCGCGAGGACCACGGCGTACCGGCCCATTGGTCGTTCCAAGGGAGCCAGTCACAAACCGTTTTCGCGGGCTCACGGCAGCCAGGGCGCCGTCTGTGGACCCGCGGGGACGTCGCGCCAGTGTTCCTTTCCACGCCGAATCCACCTGACGGTCCGGAACGCCGCCGGTCAGGAGAAGCCGGTGTACTCGTCGCCCGGTGTGCTGTTCTCGACCCACGGCGGCTTCGCGACCGGTGTCGTGCCGACCGCCGTCACCCGCATCGTCCGCTCGACGCGGACCCGCTCCCCGTTGTGGGTCGCGTCGTAGGTGACACGGGCCGCGCGCACGACGCCGTCGTGGCGGACCCGCATCGCCAGCGAGAGGTTGCGCGGCTCGGCGACGACAAGCGGGACGATGAGCAGGGTCCTGTCGCGCACGCCGCTGCCGGCGAGCAGGACGCCACCGTCGGGCGTGCGCCGCACCGGAGCGACGTCGACGCCGGCCAGGAACCCCTCGAGGTGTTGTCGGTCAGTCAGGTCCGTGATCGAGGGGTCACGCTGTCCAGGCCACCGCCGGACCTCCGGTTCCCGGTAGGGATTTGCCGTCGTGTACCGCGTGACCAGCAGGGACTGGTTACCCCAGAACTCGATAGTCGACCCGCCCCCGTCCTCGTACAGGTTCGTCTCGAGATAGAAGTGGCCGCGATACGACTCGGCGCCCCGCGAGACGCGCCGAGTCTGGTTGATGCGGAGGAGCGGCTGTCCGTCGGGTGTCCGGACTCGCTGGCGCGTGGTCAGCGTGTAGTTGGTCGTCGAGAGCCCCCGGGCGTGTGCGTCGGCGAGCGTCGCGGCGTCGACGTGCCCGTCGGTGACGCCGGGCGGATACCGCACCGCGTCCGTCGGCACTGGCGCGGGTGTCACCGTCTCCGGTGGCTCCGAGGAGACGACGCCGCCACAGCCGGCAAGCACGACGGCGAGTGCGACCAGGAGCGTGGCCCGGCCCATTCGTCTATCTGGGGCTTCGAGGGACAAACCGCTTTCGCGGGGTGGCCGTTCCCCGCACCGTCGGTTCACTCAGCCTGCCAGTCCACGTCGACCCGCGGCGGGCTGAACACGTCGATGCCGGTCACCGGCTCGTCGGTCCGGTTCTCCGCGCGGTGGGGTTCCCCGCTCGACACGACGTAGGAGTCGCCCGGGCCGATGACGTACTCATCGCCGTCGGCGACGAAGGTGAACGTGCCACGGACGACGAAACCGACCTGTTCGTGGTCGTGGCTGTGCTCCGGGACGACCGCGCCCGACTCGAAGTGGAAGTGCTGGACGCTCATCCGTTCGCCGGCAGCCATCTGTGTCAGGTGGACGCCGTCGACGACTTCGACTGTCTCGTTTGCCGCCTGTGGGACCTCTTCCATGCCCGCCCCGACACCGCCGGCGACCCTAAGCGTTGGGTAGTGTTAACTTGAGATATTCAGGTTGTGAACAGCCAGAAAGCCCCGGCTGGCTCCAGTCGGGGGTGGTTCGAAAGACCTCCGGTCTGTCGTCATCACGAGAGAGCTTCGCTCTCTCGAACGACCTCCCTGCGCTCCTCACTACGTTGCGGTGCTTGCTTCGGCCGCCTTCCCGGAGCCAGCCACCGGGAGAGCAGAGCTCTCCCGAGCAATCGGCGCGAAGCGCCGATAACGCCCCTTTCAGTCCCGCCCAACGCTGGATGGTCAGCCGGCATGGGTGGGACTGAAAGGGGCCGTGCTATCGGCGAACCCCGACGATGCAAGCACCTACTGGAGCGCAGCGAGTCGCGGGAGCCGATAGCACGGGGGCTTTCTGGCTCTGCAGGTTGACCACCGCCAAGCGTTGGGTCGGTGGATTCACTACGCTCGCGCCCCGACGCACGGCCATGTACGCGGTGGTCGGCTGTAGCGAGTGCAGCGCCCTCTGGGTCGTCGAGGGGCGGCCGGAGACGACCCGATGTCCCCGGTGTGGGACGCGCAAGCAGCACGCGAAGCGGCGAAAGTTCGTCGAGACGGACGACGAAGCCCACGCCCGCGAGGTCCGGGCCTCGATGCTGGCCAACCGGCAGGGCGAGGGCGACGCGTTCGCCCAGCTGGATTCCTACGCCGACTTGGACCGTCAGGTCGAGTCGTCGGGAATCGACGACGAGACGTACCTCGAGTCCTCGGGCATCGACAGCGAGGCCGTCGCCGCCGCCGGCGAGCGCGCCGAAGGGGGCGCACGAAGCGGGTCGAGCCGCAAGGAGACGGTCCGTGCGGCGCTCCGTGACCTCGACGACCCGACCGAAGACGCCGTGGTCGCCTACGCCAGCGAGCGCGACGTCCCGGCCGATTACACCCGCACCGCACTCGAGAAGCTCCGCCGGGCTGGTGAGGTCACCGAGTCGGGCGGGACCTACCGCCTGCTATGACCCGCCGGCTCGACGTCGAACCCGGGCCCGCCGTCGTCGGCGCCCTCGTCGGACTCGCCGGCCTGCTGTATCTCGTCACGCCGGTCGTCCGGCCGAATCCGATACCCGTCGGCGATGTCGCGGTCAGCACGGTGGCCCTCTCGGCGGCGGTCCTCACCGCAGGGTTCACGCTCGGCGCCGTCGTCTTCGCCCGCCGTGGGCACCGGCTGTTCGCGCTCGCCCACGCCGTCTTCGCGGTGGCGTGGGCGCTGCTGGTGGTCGGGCCGCTCGTCGGCAGCGGCGGCGTCCTGCTGGCGGGCGTCGTCGTGCTCGTCGCCGGCGTCGGCTTCCTGGTGAGCCAGCGGCGGTGAGACGCGGGCCGGTCAGAGCAGACCGAACGTCGTCGCCAGACCGACCAGCGCCGCGAGCGTCGTCGCGAGCAGCTTCAGGTGGTGGAGGAGCCGATGGGCGCGCGATACCGTCGTCTCGGCGTCGGGGATGTTCAGGGACATGGTGGTGGTGCGCCCGCGGGGATGGCCCGTCGGACGCACGGCAAGGTACCGGACGGCGAGGGATAAACCGGCGCCAGCCACGGACCGGAACTGAAAGTGGTCCCGTGGGTGTCAGCGCCCCAGTTCAGCGTGGGCCGACGAGAGGTGCCGCGAGGAGAGCGCCGCGAGCAGGGAGAGTTCGCCGGCCAGCACACCGGCGGCGATGACCTCGGCGACTGCGTCGGCGTTGCTCCCTGGCGGGTCGCCCCCGCCGGCGTAGCCCAGCACGTCCAGCGCCTCGGACTGGGTTGGCAGGCCCGTGCCGCCGCCGACCGACCCGACCTCGAGCGAGGCGAGCGTGACGGAAGCGTAGAGCCCCTCTTCCCGGGCGTCGACGGTGGTGATGGTGTTGCTCCCCTCGACGACCTGGGCGGCGTCCTGGCCGAGTGCGAGGAAGGCGGCGGCGACGACGTTGGCGGCGTGGGCGTTGAACCCCAGCGCGCCGGCCTTCGCCGAGCCCACCAGGTTCTTGCGGGTATTGGCCTCGACGATGGCCGCCGTCGTCGTGTCGAGGCGCTCCTCGACCTGCTCGTGGGGGATCAGCACGTCGGCGGCGACGGTCCGGCCCCGGCCCTCGACGGCGTTGATGGCCGCGGGCTTCTTGTCCGAACAGAGGTTGCCCGAGAGCGCCACGAGGTCGGCGGGCGTCTCATCCTCGATGACGTCACAGGCTGCCTCCGTGGCGATCGTGGCCATGTTCATCCCCATCGCGTCCTTGGTGTCGTAGGAGAACCGGAGGAAGACGTTGTCGCCGACGACGTAGGGCGTCACGTCCTGCAGTTCGCCGTGGTTCGTCGTCGACTCGGCGGCCTCGGCCAGGTCGTCGACGTGCTCGCGGACCCAGGCCGACACTTCGCCGGCCTCGGCGACGTCCTCGACGCGGAACACGGGCGCGCGGGTCATCCCGGACTTGAGGACGCGGGCGGTCGCGCCGCCGGCGTTCCGGATGGTCGCGACGCCGCGGTTGACCGAGGCGACCAGCGCACCCTCCGTGGTCGCCAGCGGGAGGTGATGGTCGCCGGATGCGGCCCCGCCGTCGACGGGCAGCGGGCCGACGACGCCCATCGGGATCTGGGCGGCCCCCACCATGTTCTCGATGTTCGGTTCGGCGTCGGCGGCGTCGAATGCGTACGCGCCGACCGTCTCGAGGTCGGCCCCGGTCTCCTCGGCCAGCAGGTGCCGGCGGGCGGCGGCGGCCGTCCCGGCGTCGGCGTGCTCCTCGAGCTCGTACAGTCGCAACTCGCCCTCGCGGACCCGCTCGGCGAGCGCGACGGCGTCGGCATCGGTCATACAGGCCGGTAGCGGGGGAGGCCCCTAACAGTTGCTCTCTGTCCCGCGTCAGAACGGCAACTGCGAGCGCAGGAAGTGATACCCTGTCTTCAGTCGGTTCGGGTTCCGGATACGTGCCATCTCTTCGTCGGTCAGTTCGAAGTCGAAGACGGCGAGGTTCTCCGCGAGGTGCTCGCGGCTGGACGCTTTCGGGATGGTGGCCACGCCCTCCTGCTGGACGAGCCACCGGAGCGCGACCTGTGCCGGCGACTTGTCGTAGCGGTTGCCGATGGTCACGAGCACGGGGTCGTCGAGGACGCCGCCGCGGGCCAGCGGGCTGTAGGCGGTCAGCAGGACGTCGTGGATCTGACAGTAGGTCAGGAGTTTGCGCTGGTCCCAGTAGGGGTGGTACTGCACCTGGTCGGTGAGGATGGGCGCGCTCGAGGTCTCGCGGGCCCGCCGGAGCATCGGTCGCGGGAAGTTGCTGACGCCGACGTGCCTGACGAGGCCGTCGTCGACGAGGTCGTTCATCGCGCCCAGCGTCTCCGACAGCGAGGCAACGAGCGGCACGTTCGGCTGGTGGATGAGTAGCAGGTCCAGGTAGTCGGTGCCGAGGCGCTCGAGGCTCTTTCGGGTCGAGCGGCGAACGCGCTCCGCGGTGCGGTTCCGGGCGTCGAGTTTCGTCACGAGGAAGAGGTCGTCGCGGTCGACGGCGGCGTCATCGATGCCGCGACCGACCTGTCGCTCGTTGCCGTAGGCCTGTGCGGTGTCGACGTGGCGATACCCCATCTCGAGTGCCGTCGCGACCGTCTCCCGGCACGCCCGCCCGGTCAGCTGCCAGGTTCCCAGTCCGAGCGCGGGGACCGAGGCGCCCCGGACCTGAATCTCCTCCATGGGCCATCCAGGGGTGCGACGGACAAAACGCCGATGGTCGGGGCGGCTACTCGTCTCGCAGGTGGGCGACCAGCTCGCCCGCCTCGGCCGCGACGATCTCCTCGACGCCGAGCGCCGCGGCCTCCTGGTCGCCGGGCAGGCAGAACACGGGCGTCGACTTCGCGACGCCGGCGGTCGTCCGCACCGCGACGATGCCGGTCCCGATGTGCTCGAACAGGAGCGTGCGAAACGCCTCGCCAAAGCCCGGCAGCGCCTTCTCCAGCAGGGGGTGGACCGCCTCGATGGCCACCTCGTCGCTCCGGATGCCGGTCCCGCCCGCCGTGACCACGACGTCGACGTCGTCGCGGCCGACGAGCGTGTCGACGGACTGTTGCACGCCGTCGAAGTCACCCCGCAGGCGCTCGCGGGCGGTGACCGCGTGGCCGGCCCGTTCGAGCGCCGCGACGATCTTCTCACCCGTGGGGTCACGCTCGTCGCCGGCGGTCCCGATGGTGACGACCGCCGCGTCGACGCTCGCTGACTGAGGCCGGGCCGACGCGCCCTGCTGTGGTTGCGCCGACTTGCTCCCCACCGGGCCCGACTGCGCTGGCTCGCCCGCGTTCGACGCTCGGTCCTGCTGGGCGGGTCGCTCTTCCGGTTCCGTGTCGTCCTCGGCCGTCGAGACGAGCGGGTCGGCGCCCCGTTCGGTCGCCGCCGTCGCTTCTCCTGCCACCTCGGCCGGCGTCTCTCGGGACTGTTCGGCCGCCGTCTCGTCGTCCCCGTCGGACTGCTCGGTCTCTGTCGCGTCGGCCGCTGTTTCGTTCGATTGCTCGGTCCCCGCTTCGTCGGCCGTGTCCTGCTCGTCGTCGGTCGGGTCGCCCGATTCGTCGGCGTCCGGGGCCGTATCGTCGCTCTCGTCCGTCGATTCCTCGGCCACGTCCGCCTCCTCGTCGTCATCGTCGTCGCGCCCGCCGAGTCCCCGGCGCGTGTCGCGAGACTGGAAATCGACCATATCGGTCAGACGGCAGGGCCGGGTAAATATCTCCGGATGGGGGGCGAACCTGTCGGCATCGTCGCCTGAATCTCCCTCCGTGGGCTCGAAGCGGTCCGGTGCGTGACTCGATGGCCGCTGTACCAGGACTCATTAGGATGGCGACACGACGGTCGCCATGGAAGTCCGTGAAGTCGACAGTTTCGCGATATCGATCCCGCTCGAGGAACCGGTGGCGTTCGCGACCCGCGTCGTGGAAGAACGCGACCACGCTATCGTCCGCATCCGCACCGAGGACGGCCTCGAGGGCGTCGGCTACACGCTCGGGTACGGCGGCGCCGGTCTCGTCGCCGACGCAGTGGCTGAACTGCTCGCCCCGATGGTCGAGGGAGAGGACCCACGCGACACGACGCGGCTCTGGCGGGAGATGTTCGACGGGACCGTCCAGATCGGCCGCAAAGGCGTCCTGCTGCGGGCGATATCGATCGTCGACACCGCGCTCTGGGACCTCAAGGCCAAAGCCGCGGGGATGCCCCTCTACAAACTGCTCGGCGGGAGCAACGAGCGGATTCCCGCCTACGCCAGCGGCGGCTACTACCGCGACGAGAAGGGGCTGGACGGTCTCCGGGACGAGATGGAGCGGTACGTCGAGCGCGGCCACGACGCGGTGAAGATGAAAGTCGGGCGCGAACCGATCGACCGCGAGGTCGAACGCGTCGCGGCCGTCCGCGACGCCATCGGTCCCCACCGCACGCTCCTGATGGACGCCAACGGCAAGTGGGACACCAAACAGGAGGCCGTGCGGGCCTGTCGGGCCTTCGCCGAGTACGACCCCTACTGGATCGAGGAGCCAGTGATGCCCGACAGCGTCGAACTCATGGCCGAAGTCAACGACGCCCTCTCCTATCCCGTGGTCGCGGGCGAACTGGAGTTCTCCCGGTACGGCTTCGCCGAGCTCCTCCGTGAGGGCGCCATCGAGATCGTCCAGCCGGACGTCTCCGTGGTGGGCGGGGTCACCGAGTGGCTCCGGGTCGCCAACACCGCCGCGAGCCACGACGTCCCGGTGGCCCCCCACTACAACTGGGACCTGCACGTGCAGTTGCTCGGCGCGATCGAGAACGGGCTCTGGGCGGAGTACTTCTACCGCGACTCGGATGTAAAGGCGTTCGACGACGTGCTCGAACACCCGCTGGAACCCGAGGACGGCGACCTCCCAATCCCCGACCGGCCGGGCCACGGCGTGACCTTCGACGAGACCGCACTGGAGTCGTACCGGCTCGACCGCTGACGTCCGGCGGCGGTCGTGCATGCGGATAAACTGCCCCCATCCCACGTCACTCACGCTAGAATCGCCTTTCTTTCTGACGTGGGCATACGGCGCGCTCTGCGCGCCGTTTCACCGGACGCGAACGCAGTGAGCGTCCGGCCGTTTTTCCCCACGTTTTTACAAGGAGCCCTCTCCGCAGCGAGCCGGAGGCTCGCGAGGAAGGGCGACGCCGTAAAAAGTGGTAGTGGGACCGCCGGAGACTCGCTGCGCTCGTCTTCGTGCTCCCATTTTCGCTCCGCGAAAAGTGGGACCGCCGAGATGAACCAACCGGATTCGAAGATGTGAATCCGGGAAAGGTGGTAGCGACTCAGAGTCATACACATCATTCGAGGTAATTCCGCCTCGATTCCATCCGCTTGAGCAGGTCTGGTTGGTCGTAGTGGGTGCGAATGACCTCCGGTGTGGCATTCACCCGTTCGGACAGAACCTCAGGTGGCCACCCTTCGTCACGATGATGTGTAATCGAGCCCGTCCGAACCCGATGTGGGGACCGTGCTGAAGGACACCGCGACTCGTAACCGTGCTCGCGGGCTTCACACTCATCTGGATCGCGGTCGTGGGGACAGAGTCCGTACCGGCAGGGTTGGGTAATGATATTGAACCGTGAACGGATGGCTCCCTTCGACATCCTGCCAGATCCCTTCCGACTGGAGAAGAGAGGTTTCCGACCAAATTCGTCCTCTACCTCGGGACGAGATACTTCGATGTACTCTTGCAGTAATTCGCCAACCTCGTTGGATAGCCCTACTGGTCGCTCACCTTCTCTCTGGTTCTTGAGTGGTGTATCAGTATCTGGCCGGTGGCGAAAGTAGACGAAAGGAATCTCAACGGCTTCTAAATCTTCGGGGTCAAGATCGTCTTGGTGTGCGAGTCGTTCGAGGTCGTCGTCGACGAGGTAACAGTCGCGAAGGTCGAGAGAGCGGAGAGCACCAAGCCGAGCCCCAGTATGCCATGCAAGAGCGAACAGCGTGTGATCTCTACTCGCAAATTCGTAACGTCGGAGATTACCGAGAATTGTGCTGGCTCGCTGGGCCGATAGTTTTTCTTCATTAGCTCGTTCAGCCTTCGAGAGTGTCGGCACGTCTACCTTCGCTGGCAGCTCTGGCGGGACGGCTTCTACGTCGGCACAGAACTCCAGGAACAGTTTGATTGTGCCCAACTGGTTATTCAGCGCACTCTTACTCAGACCATCAGCCTTACGCGATGAATTATACCGAAACACATCACGTCCGGAGAGGTCATTGAGATTGTTGATATTCTCTTTTTCTAGCCATTCGATAAATTTCCGAACCCGATAAAAATAGCTCTGGACCGTTTCATCCGACTTTTCAGCACGTTGCCCGTCGATCCACATTTCTAGAGCTTGACGGGGATCAAGCGGATCGAGATTTTTCGGATTCATCTACCGTCAAAGATTCGACCCGGCCACATAAACGTTTTCACGAATTCGTGAACACAAAATAGAGTAGATGAATTAGTAGCCATATTTTAGCGAATGGATTTTTACACAGCGACTTCGAAACCACAAAACATGGATGACGACGAACAGCCGGATTGGCTGACGGAGATGGACGAAGAAATATTGGAAATTCTGTCCACAGGGCTTACTCTCGGTCCGACGGCTATCGCTCAAAATATAGATCGGTCGCGAGAGGGTGTGTCCAACCGCCTGAACTCCCTACAGGCAGGTGGGTTAGTAGAGAAGGTAGACCGAGGAAAATACAAGTTGACAGATGAGGGACTAAGAATCCACTTGGGGTGGGATTCAATCAAAACCTATGGTCAGACTGTGGCGGAAAGAATTGGTCAAGTCCGAGAAAGGGCAAAGAAAGAGCGACTAATTCAGCAAGATCTTGGCGTCTCAAAAATAGAATACGAGAGACAAGTGATTGAGGAGCACGAACGACTAAAAGAGCTAAAACCGGATGATGAAGATATACTCTCCGAAGCGATTGAAAACGTTGAGACGAGATTACGCGAGGAGAAACAGAATGACTCTTGAGGGATTTAGACTCAATCAGCCGGATAAAATGGAGGCTCCGTGCCAGTAGTAATTGTCGTAGGCGGTTGTAATTAGTCTTGATTCAGTCCTATTCTAAATCGTCTAAATCAATTGGGGCAAGAGCACGTTCTTTTTTTAATAGATATATCGGATTAGTGAATGGTAAGTAGCTCCCCTTTCCACGATACTGCTCGCTATATCTGAGTTTAAATGCTTCATGAGCTATTGTATTGTAATCTGCCCAACCCAGCAGTAAGCCGATAGCCGAATCAAAGCGATTTATACTTTCGCGAAAATCTATCCCCTGTAAGATACAGAACGCAAAATAATCTATATGTCTGCCCCTCAGTACCAATTTATCAGTGTCTTCAGGTCTGCCATACTCCATTTCATAAGTTCTAAATCGTGTTATATCAATTGAAGACTTTACATCAATATTTTTATCATTAATTTTGAAATCTGAATCACCATATTCCGGTTTGCTGTTTTTATGTGATTCCTCATGCAGATACTCCCATTTGTTATCGACCGCAAAATCACGGAGAAAAGCTCGGAAAGTGTATTCACCTAAGTTCCCGATAAGCTTTCTTTTTATTTGTTTAGCTTCTGGATCTTTGTTGGATGGACGATCTTGTGCTTGTGCTAGCGCTTGATTTTTCGCATCGTTGAATTCGTCTTCTGTATAGCGATACCAATAAACCACTGTCAAACACTCTATGTGATATTTGATTGTTAAGTAAAAAAGACTACTTCTACAACACTGAGTATAGCGAGAAATCAGAAATCAGATTCATTTTGTGTTACAGATATCCAGATATATTGCGTTATTAGGGTAGATGGAACCGGCTTTTCAAATAGTATTTCCCTGCACGACTATCGACCCACACCATCTTCTAATCATGAAATACCAGACGGTTTCAAGTTCTTACGATCTATAATGCGAGCTATTGATGCAACGACGTAACTTGCTTACCACTCTTTCTGCCAGTGCGGTTTCTGTACTGGCGGGCTGCCCTGGAGTACTCTCAGAAGAAAGTACGACTCCCACTTCCGAGCCCACCTCCGCCCACTTCGACGCCTAAACCACAGCCAAAGGTTAGTTGGTCAGAGGACTGGGTGAGCGGAACGAAGTACCGCGTAACCGCCAACGTCCAACTCAATGGAGCCGAAGAGGTGCTGGTCAAGCAGGGAACTACCTCAGGTGACACTATAGCTACGATTGCCTCAAGTGGGAACCACACGATTGCTGGACCAAACACGAGCAAGGGACCGATTGAGATGGGGCGGGTACTCTTTCTCGTCCGGCCGACGGAATCGGAACTTGAAGGATTGAACACGAGTGAGACCGTCGGAAACCACTCTGTCGGAAGCCAAGAACAACCGACGTTTCCCGTCCATCTAAGTGGCCTTCATGGGAGCACCGACCCGAACCTCGAAACGAGCGGGTCTATCTCCAGAACCTTCGAACAGAAGACCGATACTGGCCCAACAGCGCTCTCGCTGGAGGTTCCCGAAGTCCTGTATCAGTACTACAAGAGCCGGGACAGGACCCGCGAATACGGCGCGTACGTTTCAGACACGTACGACGACCAGTACATCAAGGGGATTGTGAACGAGTTCGAGCGTTTCGGCAAGGAGCGGGGACTGAACGACGCTGGGATTATCAATCAGATGATGACCTTCGTTCAAAATCTAAAATATACGAGCGACAAGGTCTCCGCCGGGTATAACGAGTATCCAAAGTACCCGATTGAGACGCTGGTGGATCGAGAAGGTGACTGTGAGGATAGCTGTATTCTTTTGGCGTCGATGCTTGAGCAGTTTGGATACGGATCTACGCTCCTAGTCTTCCGTGACAAGCAGCACATGGCGCTCGGTATTGCTGGTGGTGAAAACATCCCAGGGACGTCCTTCCAGAACGACGGACAGCAGTACTACTACGTCGAGACGACAGCGAAAGGCTGGGGAATTGGAGAACTGCCTCCCGAGATGGAAGGCGGCACTCCCGAGTTCCGACCGATACATGATAGCGGCGTGCTGGTGTTCTCCTACGCCGTTGACACTCCTGCTTCAGGTGGTGCAGCCGTCGAAGTTACGATGCAGAACGTAGGTGATGGGACGGGTACGGCTCAAGCAAAAGTCGGATTCGAGAACGCGAACGAGAATCTGGTCGCATCAGCCCAGAGCCAAGCCAAGCAACTCGAACCACAAGCGGAGTACACTACTACTCTTAATATCCTGCCACCGGATGATCAGCAGCTACGCGCGAAGGTTCAGGTGATTATGGATGGTACTGTCCAAGATACGATAACGAGCAAGTGGAAGAGTCCACAGGCTTAGAAGTCAATTCTGCAGACACAACCTTCCCTAAGTGAGTACACTGTGACAGATATAATGGATTATGAGCGAATATAGTACCAAACTAGAATCAACAGTTAGTCAAACTACGGTGGACAGTGGATACCGGACGCTCACTTCTTCATTGAACAGAAAGCAATCTCGCTCTTCCTGATAGGAACTCCTCTATCATTCTTTTTCCCCTCTCTTCAACCAGAGCCTCAACGTTCGCGATGTTGGAGTATTTGTCGAATTCACTCGACTCTATGCCTGTGAAATTCTCTATTTCGGATTTAAGCCATGGATCCGAAATTTGATTTAGACTCTTGGCACTTTTTGAAGTATTCTCTCTCTCCGGGATTTCTGCGAGATTTGCAATGTGATTTTCATATCGCTGCAAGTCTTCATCAGCTGAACTCTCAAATTCTTTGCTCGGTATTATATGATCAATTGACATTCTGCCCGCATCCGTTGGCCGTTTCTCTGTCAACACATAATAATATCGAAGAAGAAGCTTCACACGACTGCTTGGATTTTTATTATTTAATTGATCTTGTCCCTCGATGTGGCCATCTTCAACCAAATCCTGAAGAAGACTTTTCCAGTCTTCTGAATCTACAGGAGAAAATAGAGAACTATCTTCGGTGAGGTTCTTGAGATTATTTGCCGTTCTTGTATCACTTGAGCCACTCCAAAGCCTTGTAACATACTCATAGATCATACGATCAAATAGCACGGCACCCTTATTTTCGAGTTTGATAATTTGCTGAAGTGCTGGACGTTGGCTTACCCAGAATTTCCCAGTATTTCAGCATACAGAGTAAGTAGTTAACAGCAACTGCCTCAGAAGTCATCCGAACTAATGGATCACCCCATGCCTTCCAGAAACTAACTATACTGTGCCCAGAAATATACGATTCAATATGATTTAATTGCTGCTCAAGTTCCGTAGATCCCCAGTTAATATTTTCATTTTTGGCTAAGGCCTCGAAATCATCTTTAGAAATGCCATTGAGATAATACCCACTCATCAACTTGAATCCAATTCGAACTTTCCGCTCAAAACTATATCCCTCCTCGGGGAATAGAGTTGGAACTTCTAATCGACTATACAGCGTTGCAGGACGATCCCATCGAACAGCTTCTTGACGTGAGACCTCCATCTCTTTTTGATACAATCGTTCAATGTCTTCAAGAATCTCGTCACTGGGATTTTCAATATCTATGTTGTACGCAGGTTTGGCAGACAAAATTTCAACAGCAGTTAAATCAGTTCCTTCACTGTTGATGATCTCAAATATTTTCTTTTCGTCATTTGCGGTAGCGTCCCTCACTTCCATATATCCTATCTTTCTGTTGCTGAGTGTTGTATCAAGATCGTCTAAGGCTGAAAACACCCTATTTATTTGATCCCAATTACGATCAATCTCTTTTCTTATTGTCTCTTCTTTGGAATTCTCGTTGTTTCCGGGAGTCTTACCGGCCATCAGCCAGTCGTATAGATCGTCCTGGGAGAAATCACTCATATCCGGTGTCGTTCGGCCGCCTGAACGGTACTCTATCCAATCAAGCAGCTGTTCGGTATCTACGAAACGGTATCCAGAAGGAGGGTCTACTATATAATCTAAGTTTGATATTTCATCTCTGAAATCGAAAGGTTTCGTAATTCCACTGGCCTTCTTTCTTTTAGGATGTACCGTTAGAATTATATCTAACAAACTGATAAGATTCTCATCTTCTCCTTGGTGTGAAGAGTCAGCGTAAGACACCGAATCGGTCTCCTCATCATCATCCGGTAGATCTTCATCAATTTCTTCATCCTCGTCGTCTACATCTTCTTCAAATTCACCAAAGTACTGATCAACATATTTCCAATATTGTTCTCTCAGATCGTCCTCGGAGACGCCCAGATTAAAACCAATGGCAGATCTTGCCCAGTCATAGACTCTTTCTGGATTCCTCATTTCATCTAGAGCAAAGCGTCTCTGCCTACCATCAAGGAGATATTTTTTATCCGCATCTTTTGAGAGAACGATGACTCCAAGGGGGTATCCTTTAAAAACACTTAGGCAAAGTTTGAAATTATCTTTATCCGTCCAAGTTAATTTCCTCTGGAATCTTGGCAACTCAATTTGGCTATCATCTACAAATGAGTTAATCGACTCAGTATTAAGATCGTAACCGGGCATAGCAATTCGATATGATGACTGTTATAAAAAAATTACCCTTATTGATAAATCTTATATAATATCCAATACATCGCCATTTAATGGCCTGAGTCTTAATTGTGGTCAGTGGCAATTTGAGATTCTTAATCATTTTAATTTCTCGTGGCCCCTACTTAATTCACTATTTGGGATATCCCAATATGCATATGCTCCAATATAATTCACAACACATCGAAATTTGGCATCCTGAGGTAGTATTGAACGGACCTGCGGTCTTTCCACATCCGAAATTGCCCGCTCTATAGCGGCGTTGAGATCGTCAGTGTCATCCCACTGCCGACGAGCAAGTCTTTCTCGTATCTCTCGCTCACTAACCGCCTGAACAGAGTCGAGCGAACACCACCGAACAGACTCCCGAACGTCCGGGTCTTGCAGGTGGTCATTCGGGTCAATCCCCTCAGCGATCGATTTCGAGCAGGACCAGAAACGACGATTCGTTGCCCAATACAACGCAAGCTTCCACGTCGCCGCTTTGTCTGCATAGGTTTCCCGGTTGTCTTCGGACTCAGCGAAAGTCTCCGTGGCGTCGAGCAGGGAGCCGAACGTCGCGCTCAGGTACTTGCCAAGGTACGCGCCAGCTGTCGATTCCAGATCTTGGCCGTCGTCACCGAACTCTATCAATTCGTGCGACCGGGTTCGCTCGCGGACCCAAGCTTCATCGTGGTTATGGTCACCGAACCGGTACCAGTCAACGAAACCTTCGTCGTCTTGGAACTCAGGGTCAAGGTCGTCTAGGTCATCACGATAGATTAGCGGATACACGTCGACGATCTCGCCTTGTCCGTAGTCGGCCCACTTCTTCGCCAGCTCCGGTTTGTCGCAAAGCCACGGGAGACCATCCTTGTCTCGGGTAGGAACGTCGAAGAACAAAACGTGCAAGTGCGGGTATCCCTTTTCAGTGAACTCCAGCGCCTTGATGTAGTCCGGGCGGTCACGTGGTCGCCCGGTCACGTCGTTGTCGAGGTCGGGACGCCAGCCGGGAACGTCGGCGCAACGAGTGTCCGATTTCGTCGAGGGGTCTGAGTCGAAATACGACAACAGTCGGTTGAAATTGTCGTTTATTGAGTCTATGCCATCAAGCAAGGAATCCTGACGATTCGGGTCGGTCGTCAGCGTCACCAGAACAGCGTTATCCGCGTTCTGGTAACCGTATTCGAGTGCATCATTAAACCGAGCGAACTGTTTGGAGACGCGCCCTGAGTCATTAAACCGAGTTTTGTAGTCCTTCGTCATCCGCCGAGTGGTCTCACCGCCACGTCGATCGACGAAGTGAACGTCGAACAGTAGCTTGTAGTCCTTGATGCGATTGAGGTAGGATGTAAAACCGTCTTTCAGCAGCTCACGGAGGTCATCATCCACAGAATCTACACGAGAGAGGTAGTTACGGAGAAACTCGCGATCGTAGGTGACACCCTCGTTTTGACGTGTTTGACTAATGCCTTCTGTAATCAAGTCAAGAAGCCGGAGGGTCGGAGTCACGAATAGGACCCCTGAAGACCGCGATTTCCGCACATAGGGGCCTTCTGGTTCAACGAGATCTTCGATGAACCGATAGACGAACTGGTAATCTGGGTCGGACCCTTCGACACGTTGGCAGTTCTCAGGAGACACCCCTTTGACAGCGTAGGAGACAACGTGAGACAACGGCGTTCCCTCTGGATGACCCGCTATGAACTTTGCAACCCGTACACGCTCTTCGTCACGTTCGGTCAACGAGCCATCTATGAGCTGACCGTAGCCGAGTAAGTCGCGCTCCTCCAGGAGGTCCGCTAAGACGGGAGTGTTACATCTGTCGGCAAGGTCAAGACCGCCCAGATGTCCTGGTGGGTCGACACGGCTGCGCATCAGTGCGACCCCCCACAGGCAGGAACCGCGTTTGTCGGACAGGTGAACGCGGTAACGATTCCCCTCCCCCTTCGGGGTCGGGGGAGACGCTCAGGCTTCCGGGTCGCCCCGCAAGGGGGCGCTTCCGGCTGGTCGAGCCGGTGCGGACCGCGATTGGCGCTCGCGGTCCGGTCCGGGCTGCTCGCTCCGCTGTGCTGCCGGGCAAACCTGTTCTCCCGCTCCTTCGCTTTCGGTGGTTTGTGAAGACTGGCCGAAACAAATGGAAAACACACCGATGCGCCAGCCCCCGTGAAGGGGGCTGTCGCGAGGTCGACGAGGAGAGAAAGAACCGATTCCCATTCAGGAAGGGTGGCTCGGTGGGTGGGTTGGCGATACCAGTTATCGGAAAGACTGTGAGGGGAAAATCTGGTATTTAAAGAACGATTTATTTTCTCGAATCGGCAAGAGGTAAACTGACCGCTCGCATAGCTAAACTGTCGCAGTGAGCATCTGTGAAAACGTTGAGTGGGACCGCCGAGATTCGAACTCAGGTCCGACGCACCCCATGCGCCGAGGATACCGCTACCCCACGGTCCCGCATTTCGGCAGAAGGTTGTCCCCGACTTATGGGTGTCGTTTCGCCGCCGCCGCGGGCACGTCACCGACGCGGGGGAGGCGGACCTCGAACACCGACCCGCGGGGAACGTTGTCGGTGAGTTCGACGGTGCCGTCGTAGCGGTCGACCAGCGCCCGGACGATGTAGAGGCCGAACCCGGTCCCGTCGCTGGCCGGCCCCTTCTGACCGCGGCCGAAGACGATGTCCTTCTTCGCGTCGGGGACGCCGGGGCCGTTGTCGGTAACGAGTGCCGTCACCCACTCGTCGGCCGTCTCGACGGCGACGGAGACCTCGGGCGTGTCGGCGTCGTTGTGGCGGATGGCGTTGGTGAGCAGGTTCTCGAAGACCTCCGCGAGCATGGGGTCGGCGTCGACGACGACGTCGGGGCAGGGGTCGGACAGCGAGACGTCGGCCTCGGGGAAGCTGGTCTCGACGGTGTTGGTGACGGTCCGGAGCAGCTCTCGGAGGGCGACTCGCTCGAGCGGTTGGTGGCGTTGCAGGGTCCCGTTGAGTCGGTTCACCCGACCCACGAGGTCGGCGATGGCTTCGCCGCGCTGGCGGATGGCCTCGACGTGGTCGCGATTGTCGTCGGTCGTCTCGAGCAGGTCCGCCCGCGCGAGGACGACGTGGATGCCGTTGAGGACGTTGTGCCGGAGGACCTGGTTGAGAAACGAGAGCGTCTCGCGCTGGTCCTCAAGTTCCTGTTCGTAGGTCACCCGGTCGGTGACGTCACGGAGCGCCGAGAGGTGGTGGCCGGGGTAGACGTCGCTCGTCGCCGCGAACTCGACGATGCGTCTGGTCCCGTCGGCCCGGACGAGCGGGAACTGGCCGCGGCCGGCCTTCTCCTGGCGGAACGCGGACCACGCCGTGTCGAAATCGAAGTCGGTGGCGGCGAAGTCCTTGATGGACAGCCCGACGAGGTCAGTCCGGTCGACGCCGAACAGCGTCGCGGCGGCGGGGTTGGCGTCGACGTAGGTGCCGCTGTCGTCGGCGACGACGAGGGCGTCGTGGGTCCCCTCGAAGACGGCCCGGAACTTGCCGGCGGTCTCCTCGAGACGGCGACGCTGCTGGTGGTCGCGTGACTCGAAGTAGCCCACCAGGAGACCGCCGACGGCGCCGGCGATGCCGGTGTTGACCGCGACGAACGGCCCCTCCGAGAGCGGCTGGCCCAGCACGGCGACGTGTGCCACGGTGCCCACGCCGATGCCGAGGCCGACGGCCGCGCACGCGAAGGTCCACCGGGAGATGCGGGCGAGGTCCGACGCCGGGACCTCCTGCCGGTAGAGCCACGGGCCAGCGGCGACCAGGAGGGCCGCGAGTGCCGCCGGTGCGAGGATGCCCATGGCCATCGTGAGGAGCGTCTGCGTGTGCCTGAAAACGTGGACGAGCGGGAACAGCGACAGGAAGAGGCCAAAGAGGCTCACTCGCGCGGCCATCTCTCGACGTCGGTCGCCGCCTCGTGTGCCAGCCATTCCCAGGTCTACGCCCGATTTGCCGGCAGTCGCTATATGTTCGTCGATGGACTCGCTAGACGAGCACCCGTTCGAGTGACACGACGACGCCCGCGTCGGCATTGGGGTCGCCCGCGAGCGTCCCCAGACAGACGGCGGCCCCGTCCGGGGTGTAACAGGCAACCAGCGCGTCGCGCTCGGGCGCACGCTCGCCGACCTGTGCGGGCGCGACGTCGAGGACGCCCGGGGCGTAGACCGGTGCGCCGTTCGCGACCTCGCGGGCGGCGCTCGGGGCGATGGTCACCCGGGGGAGGTGGACCAGCGCCCGTTCGGCTGGCTGGACGACCTCGCGCAGGGGCGCGTCGTCGCCCTCCTCGGCGAACGCCAGCGCGTCGATCAGGTCGTGCATCGTCGCCAGGTCGCCGTCGTCGAAGGTCCCGGTCGCGGTGCGCCGGAGGTCACCCATGTGGGCGCCGGTCCCCAGCGCCAGGCCGAGGTCGTGACACAGCTTCCGGACGTAGGTGCCAGACTCACAGCGGATCCGGAGGAGCGCCCGGCGCTCGTCGCGTTCCAGAACCTCGAGCGCGTGGATGTGGCGGCTGCGCAACCGGCGCTTGACGGCGCTCTTCCGGGGCGGTTTCTGATAGATCTCGGTCTCGAACTCGGCGACGACGTCGTCGAAATCCGCGGGGGCCGTCTCGTGGAGCTCGAGGACGGCGACGTACTCCTTGTCGGCGTCGTCGAAGACCCGGGCCATCCGGGCGGCGTCGCCCAGCAGGGCGGGGAGACAGCCCGTGACCTTCGGGTCGAGGGTGCCCCCGTGGGCCACACGGTCCTGGCCAGTGGCGTCGCGGACCCACCCGGCGACCTGGTGGGCGGAGGGGCCGGGGGGCTTGTCGAGGTTGACGACGCCGAACGCGAGCAGGTCGTCGGGCGAACGGTCGTCCGGTGGGCCACGGAGCGGGGGCGACATCGGTCAGAACTCGTAGCGGACGTTCTCGATGGGTGCCTTGCCCTCGTCGCCGTCGAGGCTGTAGGACTCGACGGCGTGCAGGGTGACGCTGAGGACGCCCTGGGGGTCCCAGCGGGCCGTGTTCACCGACAGATCGTAGATAGAGAGGTCGTCGAAGTCGATGTCGTAGTAGTCGCTGTAGCGCTGGGCCTCGCTCGCACCGCGCTCGCGGGTCTCCGTGCGGGCCTGCTCGAAAGGCTTGTTCTCCCGGGTGGCGATGCGGTCGGCGCGGACGTCGAGTGGCGCGGTGAGCCACAACTTCATGTCGGCGTACTCGCCGGCCATCCAGCCAGCGAGGCGGGACTCGAGCACCAGGTCGTCGCGCTCCTTGGCGATGTTGCGCAGGCGCCGGTCCAGGTCGCGGTCGATCTGGTCGTCCTCCTCGGCGGCCTTGTTCAGCTCCAGGGGCGTCATCCCCCGGTCTTCGGCCAGCGAGCGGAAGATGTCCCCCCCGCTGACGTGTTCGTACCCCAGGGCGTCGGCGAGGCTCTTCGCGAGCGTGCTCTTGCCGCTCCCGGCCGGCCCGGAGACTGTGATCAACATATCCGAGTTCGCGTGACCCGCGTAAAAGAGGCTGTCTGTTCCTATCCGGTCGGGGACGTCTTGACGTTCAGCGCCTTCCTGATGACCTGGGTAAAGGAGAGCGAGCACAGGAAGTACCAGACGATCCAGGCCTGCATCGGGCCGACGACGCCCTCCTTCCAGGTGGTGACCTCACCGAGGATGGGGAGGACGGCGACGGGCGACGGGAGGCCCGACAGGCCGGGGCCGAAGACCATCCAGTAGATCCACAGGAAGATGGGGATGTTGATGAGCATGATCCAGACCATCGGGCGGAACTGTTTCTTGAACATGCCCATCTGGTCGGACATGAGCTCCATCTGCTCTTTTTCCAGTT
This sequence comes from Haloarcula regularis, assembly GCF_029338315.1. Lineage (GTDB taxonomy): Archaea > Halobacteriota > Halobacteria > Halobacteriales > Haloarculaceae > Haloarcula > Haloarcula regularis. Next base: position 1,350,307 of record NZ_CP119794.1, on the reverse strand, counting down.
TGTCCAGCGCCTCCTGGTCGTCGCGCTCTTTGGCCTTCTTGCGGCGCTCCTTGAGGTCCTCCATCTTCGCCTGGTGGTCGCCCATCCCGGACATGTCCATGAGGTTGTCCTGCAGGATGGTTGAGTTCGCGCCGGTGATGACCGCCAGGACCAGGATGACGAGGTAGAAGGGGAGGATGTTCGCCAGCGGCCCCAGCGCGATGTCGAGGACCCCGCCGATGGCGTCCCGGACGGAGTTGATGGAGTACCCGGCAAAGAGGCCGAGCGTCGCCAGGCCGGCCAGCTTGTCCCAGGTCGACCAGCCCCCGTCCTCGTCGTCGTCCTCGCTGGGTGCCGCCTCCGACTCCGAGAGCGCCTCGCGGACGCCCTCCGGGTCCTCGATGACGAACCCCTCGCCGTCGGCGTCGACGAGCAGGCCCGACTCGATGAGTCGGCCCCACTCGCCGCTCGTGAGGTCGTCGCTGACGTCGGCCCAGGTGACTGTGCCCTTCTCCTCTGCGACCGAGAGCGCCGTCGCGAGCGCCTCGGTCATCTCCTCGCCGTCGTCGGCGAGTCGTTCTACCTTCGGCGCGGTGCTTGCCATTGAGATGTATTCAGCGACGGCGGCTTATCAAGTTTACTGTTCGTGCGCGAGCGGGATCAGGCCGTCTCGGCGTCGATGGCGTCCCGGATGTCCGACCAGACGCCGTCTGGCGCCTGCTCGCCGTCGATAGCGACGAAGCCAGCGTGGTCCTCGTAGTGGGCGATGACGGGCGCGGTGTTCTCGTCGAAGACGTCCAGGCGGTTGCGCACGGACGCCTCGTTGTCGTCGTCGCGCTGGATGAGGTCGCCGCCACACTCGTCACAGACGCCCGCCTCCTCGGGCGGGCTGAACTCGACGTGGAAGTTCGCGCCACAGTCGTCACACACCCGCCGGCCGGTCAGGCGGTCGACCAGCTCCTCGCGGGCGACCTCGAGCGACAGGACCACGTCGAGGTCGGTCATGTCCTCGAGTTCCTCGGCCTGGTCGAGGTTGCGCGGGTAGCCGTCCAGCACGAAGCCGTCGGCGGAGTTCAGCGCCTCCTCGACGATGGCGTTGACCACCGCGTCGGGCACGAGATCGCCGGCCTCCATGTACTCGCGGGGGGTGTCGTACTCCGTGTCCATGTCGCTGATGTCCATGTCCTTGTTCGCGCGGAGCGCGTCGCCGGTCGTGACGTGCTCGACGCCGTAGGTCTCGGCGATGTTCGCGCTCTGTGTCCCCTTGCCCGCTCCCGGCGGGCCCAGAATCAGGATTCGCGGGTTCGACATACTCGGCGGTTCTCGGGCGCCCGTTAAATGGTTGTCCAAACCGCTTCGGTGTCGGGCGGCGGTCGGGTTCCCTATCAGTCGGTCAAAAAGAATATCAGTAACGTCGACAATTCTACGCGTAATGGGGTCCTCGCTGCTTCGACAAGTGTTGGCGCTCTTCCACGGTACAGAGGAGGAAACCGACGGCACCGACGACGGTCCGGAACCGACGACGACCATCCTGCGCACCTGCCCGGACTGCGAGAAGACGTTCATCGTCGAGGACAGGGACACCTGCCCCGACTGCGACACCCCGATGGACGAGACGCCCAACGAGCGCGACTTGGGGTTCTGGTAGCCCCTCGTCAGAACAGTCCGCGCCCGACCCGATGCGGGTCTGGTAGACGCGGGCGTCGACACCGCGGTCACCGAAGGCGTCGAGCATCGCGCTCGCGATGGCCCGCTGATCCCCGCCGTGACACGCCGCGATGACGGTGGGACCGGCCCCGGAGATGGTGACGCCGGTCGCGCCCGCCGCGAGCGCGGCCTCCCGGACCTGTGCGTACCCGTCGATGAGCTTCGCCCGGGCCGGCGTCACCACGCTGTCGTGCATCCCCTGGCCGACGAGGGCCGGGTCGTCGCGGTGCATCCCGGTCGTCAGCGTCGCCGCGTTGCCGACGGTCTCGACCAGTTGCTCGACGCGTGCTTGCTCGGGGACCACCCTGCGGGCGTCCCGCGTCGAGACGACGATGTCGGGGAGACAGGCCACCAGCGGGATGTCCGCGTCGACCTGGGTGACGCCGTCGGGCGTCGCGATGGTGAACCCGCCCATTATCGAGGGCGCGACGTTGTCGTCGTGGGCGTCGCCCGAGACGACGGCCTCGCCCTTCGCGGCGATGGGGACCAGCTCCTCGCGGGTGTACCCGCGGTCGTACAGTTCGTTGAGGCCGACGGCGGCCGCGGCGGCGCTGGCAGCCGACGAGCCGAGTCCGGAGGCCGGGCGGACGCCCTTGTCGATCTGGATGTGTGCGGGCGCCTCGAGCGCCTCCGCCACGGCCCCGACGGTGTTTTTCTCGGGGTCCTCGGGGATGAACTGGCTCCCCGCGCCCGTCACCTCGATTGTCGTCCGGTCGGCCTTCGAGAGGCGGACGACGTCCGCCGGCCGCTCCAGCGCGACGCCGAAGACGTCGAAGCCACTCCCGAGGTTCGCGCTGGTCGCCGGCGCCCGGACGGTCAGCATGCCTGCGAATTTTTCCAGTGACGGCAAAAAGGTAGCGAACCGCTCCAACCCCGGCCACGGGGTGACAGCCCAAAAACACAAGGTAAATCCGCGGGCCCCGGATACGCCAGGGTATGATTGGCGTCGTCGGCGGCGGCATCGCCGGACTGGCTGCGGCCTATCGGCTGCAACAGCGCGGCCACGAGGTCCGCGTCTTCGAGGCCAGCGACGACCTCGGGGGGCTGGCCGCCGTCTACGAGACGGCCGGCGATCCCATCGAGAAATTCTACCACCACCTCTCGAAGTCCGAGGAGACCATCGTCGAGCTGGCCGCGGAACTGGGCCTGGGCGACGACGTGGAGTGGCGCGTGGGCGAGAACGCCTACTACGTCGACGGCGTGGTCCACCCGATGGACACGCCCTGGGAGATCCTGGCCTACACCTCTCGCTGTACGACAAATTCCGGCTGGGGATGCTCGTCCTCGACGTCGACGTCCGCGGCGGCGTCCCCTCCTTCGACAGTTACGAGCGCCTGGAGGACTACGAGGACGTCCCGATCGAGGCGTTCGTCGTCGAGCACACGACGCGGGGGGTCTACGACAACTTCTTCGAACCGCTGCTGGACGCGAAGTTCGGCGACCGGAAAGACGACGTCAGCGCCGCGTGGCTCCTGGGCCGCGTGAAGTTCCGCGGGGAGCGGGACATCCTGAACGGCGAGATTCTGGGCTATCTCGACGGTGGGTTCGGCCGCCTGCTCGACGCGCTGGTCGACGCTGTCGGTCCCGAGAACATCGAGTCGGGAACCAGAGTCACCGACCTCGAGACGACGGACGGCCGCGTCTCGGCCCTGACCGCCGAGAGCGACGACGGGACCCGAACCCACGAGGTCGACGGGGTCGTCGTCGCGACGATGCCGAACGTCCTGGAGGAGCTGACGGGCTACCCCTGTGACATCGACTTTCAGGGGACCGTCTGTTCGGTCGTCAGCATGGACGAGTCGCTGCTGGACACCTACTGGCTCAACATCGCCGACGAGGCGCCCTTCGGCGCGCTCATCGAGCACACGAACTTCGTCCCCGCCGAGCGATACGGCGGCGAGCACCTGCTCTACGTCGCCCGCTACGTCCAGGACCCCGCGGAGGCCATCTGGCAGCAGGACGACGACGCGGTCCGCGAGACGTGGCTCTCGGGCATCGAGGACCTCTTTCCGGACTTCGACCGCGAGTCGGTCGACTGGGTCCGCACGGCGCGCAACCCCCGGACGGCGCCGGTCTACGAGCGGGGCTACCTCGACATGGTGGTCCCCTACGACCTGGGCGAGGCGGTGGCCGAGGGGGTCTACTACGCCGGGATGGCCTCGCGGGCGCAGTACCCCGAGCGGAGCCTCAACGGCGCCATCGTCGCCGGCTACGAGTGTGCCGACCGCATCACTGAGCGGGAGGCCGCCGCGCCCGGCGTCGAGCAGTCGGTCGGCCGGGAGTAGCGCCGAGGTCGCCCATTCTTTGTGCTGGCTCCCCACGTGCCGGTAGATGCGTCGCCGGTCGCTCCTCGTCGGGGTCGCGGGCCTGTTCGCCGGGTGTGGGAGCCCCGGGTCAGACACCACCGACGGCGACGGGGTGACGGTGACGCCGGCCCCGGTACCCTCTCCGACGGCGGTGGCCCCGCGGCGGCACTTCGCGGACGAGTTCTGCCCCCGGTTCGACCGGCGCACCGACCAGACCGTCTGTGGCCACACGCAACCGGCTGACTCGGGCCTCCGGTTCACGACGGACCGGGCCGTGGCACGGCTCGTCGACGACCGCCTCGCGGACCCGCTCCGGGTGACGCTGTCGTGGTCGCTGGAGGGACCCCTCGCCGTGTTCGCCCGGACCTGGTACCTCCGCCGGCGCGACGGCGACGGCTGGACCGGCGTCGAGACAGCCGCCGCCGGCGACCCCGTCGTCCGTATCGACGGCGGGGACCAGTTCCACTGGGTGCTCGACACGCGGTCCCACGACACCGGGGCGGCGACAGTCTCGGTGGCCGTCCCGCTCTCGCCCGGCCGGTACGCCTTCGCCGTCCAGACCGTCGGCGGCGAGTCGCGGCTCCACACAGAGTCGGTCGTCCTCTTCGACGTGGTCGCGCCGGAGGACGACGGGACACCCGGGTAGCTGACGCGCGGGCATGGCACTCTTGGGGGTTCGGTCCGTACGGCGGGTATGCGACGCCGCGCGTTCCTCGCCGGGGTGACGGGCCTGTTTGCCGGGTGTGGCGGTTTCGCTGCCGGCCGCGGGAGCGACGACTCGGCGGACCGAGAGACGGTGACTCCCGCGCCGGTGCCGACCGAGGAAGCGACGCCCGGCGTCGGCCGCCGTCGCTTCGCGGCGGAGGGCTGTCCCACCATCGACCACCGCACCCACCAGACCGTCTGTTCACACACCCAGCCGTCGGACGCCAGCCTCAGACTGACGCCGGACCGGGCCGTCGCGCGCCTGGACGGCGACCGCCTCCTCACGCCGGTGCGGTTCACGCTCCAGTGGACCGCCAGCGGGCTCCTCTCGGTGTTCGCCGACAGCTGGTACCTCCTGCGAAAGCGCGGCGACGAGTGGACGGGCGTCGCGACGGCCGCCGGGCGGGACCCGGTCCGCCGCCTCGAACCCGGCGAGCGGTTCTACTGGGTGCTGGACACCGTCGACCACTACAGCACCGACCGCATCGAGTCCGTCGTCGCCGACCTCTCGCCCGGGCGGTACGCACTGGGCGTCCAGACGGTCGGGGACGCGTCGGCGCTCTACTCCGAGTGTCTCGCCTTCTTCGACGTCGTCTCGAACGGGTGAACCCGCGCACGCGGCGAACAACCCAAACCGCTGGCCAGTCAAGGAGTCGTATGCGTCGCCGAACACTGCTCGCGTCGGTCGCGGCCTCGCTCGGTGCCCTGGCCGGGTGTCCCGGCCGAACGACCCCGGAGCCAGTGCGCTCGGTCACACCCGCGCCGGTCCCCACCGGCGACGAGCCCGACGACGAGCGAGCGACGGTGGCGACGGCCTCTTCGACCCCCGTGTCTGTCTTCCAGTTCCCCTCGTCGCTGGGCTGTCCGTTGCTCCCCGGCGACGCGGACGTGTACGTCTGCTCGCCGCGGGCCTACTCGGGCGGCCTCGAGCTGTACCCCGACCAGAACCCGTTCATCCTCGGCCCGGCCCGACGCCCCGACGACAGGCTCTCGTTTACCCTCACGAACCGCTCGACGACTCCCTTCGAGACACGGACCGGACGGTGGCTGCTCGCTCGGAACGACCCGGACGGCTGGAACGTCCTCGCGAGGGGCGCCGCGACGGGAGACTCACGATCGGCGCCGACGAGGTGGTCGGCTGGACGCTCGCGCTCGGGACGGACGGCGAGACGTCGCCCCAGCCGACCGTGACCGCGGGAGAAGGGATGGACCGAGGCGGGAGCGGGAACGCGACCGGCGACGAGAGCGGGGACGGTCCAGCGAACGAGACTGACGACGGAACCGCGACCGAGCGGTCCGTCCGGCGGACCGTCAGCATCGACGCCGTGGAGGGAATCTACTCGTTTGGCGTCCACGGCTTCCACGAGGGAGGCCGGCTCGTCGCGTTACAGGCGCCGTTCGTCATCGACGTCCGCGGCGCGGAACGCTCCCGGTGACGCCGGGCCCGGCTCAGTCGCTCCGGGCGTTCTCGACGTCGTCGTCGACGACCGGCGAGTCGGTGACGCTGACGTCCTCGGGTTCCTCGGTCCCGCCGACGACCACGTCGCCGTCCTCGGTCTCGACGTAGACGTCGTCGGCGAACCCGCCCACGGCGTGGGGGTGCTCGGGGTCCTCGAGCCGCTCGGGCGTCGAGGGGGCCTCGACGACGCCATCGGCCGGTGCGAAGGCCCCGAGCGGGTCGTCGATGGTGATGTCGTGTGTCTCGAAGAAGTCGGCGTAGCGCTCGTAGTGGACCTCGAGTTCGTCGACGGGGATCTCCATCATCTCCGTCCACCCGTGGTTGTAGAAGTCGAAGTTAGCCTGGAGGTGCGTTATCTCGCGGGCCTCGGCCTCCGAGTAGTCGGCCTGGAGCGCCGCCACGTAGGTGTCCATCGTGGCGTCGAAGAAGTCGTCGAGATGGTCGCGCCGTTCCTCCCGGCGGGCCTCGTCGGCCTTCCCGATGAATATCTTGGTGTGGAGTTTCACGAGCCCGTAGTTGGCGACCGACCGGATCCCGGGGGTGGTCAGCGCCTTCTTGCTCGCCCAGTGGCGCGGGTTCTGGTGGAGCTTCATCTCGACCCGGCCTATGGACTGTGTGGTCTTGAAATCCCCGACTCTACCCGCTCTCGACCGCCCTCCGCCGGCTTTCGCAAACGATACCCAGATAGCAATCCACATTAGGCCCTATCCTCTACCGTCGTGCATGAGCACGTCGCACGTGATTATCGGTGACGGCATCGCGGGAGCCTCCGCGGCCGAGACAATCCGGGAGAAGGATCCGGACGCGTCAGTGACCGTCCTCACCGACGAGGGCGAGGCGCTGTACAACCGTATCCTCATCAAGGAGTTCGCGAAGGGCAAGCTCCCCGAGGCCCCAATCTCCATCCACGACCCCGAGTGGTACGACGACCGCGACATCGACCTGCAGCTCAACACCCACGTGACCGACATCGACACCGACGCTCACGAGGTCAACACCCACACGGGCGACACCTACGAGTACGACAAACTCCTCGTCGCCACCGGCGGGACGCCCGCCCAGCTGCCCGTCGAGAACTCGGACGCCGACGGCATCGACCACTTCTGGACGTTCCAGGACGCCCGCCGCATCGCCGAACACGCCGAGGACGCCGAGCAGGGCATCATCGTCGGCGCCGGCCTGCTGGGCATCGATCTGGCGGCGGTCTGTGCCGCCCAGGGAGTGGACGCGAAGTACCTGATGCGTGGCAACCGCTGGTGGCGCTACGCGCTCTCGGAGGACGGCGCGGAGATCATCCACGACGCCCTGCGCGAGAACGGCGTCGAACCGGTCTTCGAGTCCGGCGTCGACCGCTTCGAGGTCGACGACGACGGGCACGTCACCGGCGCCGTCGACCCCGACGGCAACCACTACGACGGCGAGTGGGCCGGCGTCGCCATCGGCCTCAACTTCAACACGGAGTTCCTCGGCGACACCGACATCGAACTGGACGACGGCGTCGTCGTCGACGAGTACATGCAGACCGCCGCCGAGGACGTCTACGCAGCCGGGGACATCACGCAGTTCTACGACACCATCCTGAACTCGCGGGCCCAGAACGGCGCCTGGGGGTCGGCGAAAGAGCAGGGCTCGGTCGCCGGCCAGAACATGGTCGCAGACGACGAGGCAAAGGAGTTCCGCTGGGTCTCCTCGTACTCGATTACGCACTTCGACTTCCCCTTCCTCTCCTTTGGCCACCCCGCCCGCGGCGACGACGAGGCCGAACGGAAGTACTCCGACAGCGAGTGGCGCCGGCTCGCCTTCGAGAACGGCCAGCTCATCGGCGGCGTGCTCATCGGCGACCTCTCCCAGCAGTCGAAGTTCAAGAAGCTCATCCGCGAGGAGCGCCTGGTCGCCGAGAAGAAGGAGATGCTCTTGGAGAAGGAAGTCGACCTCGAGGCCGTGAAGGAAGCCGCGCCCGCCACCGCCGAGTAGACACCGACACCGTCGCCACCGTTTTCTCGCTCCCGCCCGTAGCACGCGTATGCTCCGTTCGCTCCTCGACCGCCTGTGGGGCCGCCGTCTCGAGGCGGGATCCGACGCGGACGCCGAGGACGCCGACGACGGCGGCTTCGTGCGGTCCGTCCTCGACGCCTCGGTCCTGACCGGCCACGGTGGCGGCAACCCCGAGGCGGAGCGGGAACTGGCCGCCGTCCAGCGGGAGGCGGCGATGCTCGAACGGGAAGACCGCGACCGGGACTGACCCGCTCTCGAGAACGACGCGCTTTTTTCCGCCGCCCCCGCTCTTTGCGACATGGACGGCGGCAGCGGCGATATGACCCTCGCGTTCGACTTAGACGCCCTCAAGCAACTGGCCTATCCCGACAGCGTGTTCACCGACGCGCGCCAGTGGTCGGAGTACGTCGGTGTCATCTCCGAACAGCCAACCTACGTGGTGACGAACTTCACGCGGAAACACCGCATCCGGCAGGACTTCTTCTCGGGCCCACGCGGCCGCGAGGAGAGCCTCACCAACGTCCGAGACCAGTTCGACACCGACCGTCACGTCTTCGTCGGCACCGGCGCGGACGACGCCGAACTGGCCGAGTCGGTCGGGTGGGAGTACCTGTCCGTCGAGGACGCCGCGGCGGCCGCGGGGTGGGAGCTGGGCGAACCCCAGGCGCCCGACGCGACGGACGACGAGGACGAACGGCGCGACGACTGGCCCTGACACGGGCGACGTTCAGCCAGATTTATCTTTCCGTCACGCGCCGGATGTGACATGACTCTCCGAGTCGGTGCCGCGCTCGCGGACGGCCTCGACGACCTCTTGAGCCGGCGCGGCGTCACGGTCCTCGGCGTCTTCCTCGTCTACAGCCTCCTCAACACCGTCCTCTGGCAGTCTGCGTCTCCAGCCATCGACCGGTCGCTGGCCGCCGTGCTCCCCGGTGCGACCCGGGCCCCGCCGGCGGTACCGACCCAGTCGCCGCTGGCGCTCGACCTCTCGCTCGGTGCCGTCTTCGCCCTGCTCGTCGTGCTGTTTGCCGCCGGTGAGCTCCTCCGTATCCTCGCCATCCGCCTGTTCGCCAGCGAGGCGGACGTCTTCGACCCGGCGGTCACGGCCGACCTGGGGCCGACGATGGTGACGGCGCTGGTCGCCGCCGTGCTGACGGCCGTCGCTGTCGCACTCGGGACGCTGGTGTTCGTCCTCCCCGGCGTCGTCCTCGCCCTCCTGTTCTTTTTCGTCCGCCAGGAGATCGCGCTGAACGACAGTGGCGTCCTCGAGGCCATTCGCGAGAGCATCCGCCTGGTGACGGACAACGCCGTCCCGGTCCTCGCACTGGCGGCGGTGCTGTTCGTCCTGGGCGTCGTCGTGTCGCTGCCGCTCCAGTTGGTGGGGATTCCGGGCCAGTCGCTCGCGGTCACGCTGGTGACGACGGCGCTCTCGCAACTGGTGACCGTCTTCGGCATCGCCGTCGTGACAAGCGCCTACCGCCGTGTCGCCACCGGCCACGCGCCCGGCCCCGCTCCCTCTATCGACGAGGCGTTGTGACCTCCCGGCCGGTATCGCGGCTTTTAACCACGCGAGGACCCACTCTCCGGCAATGGCAGAACCGCGCGTTCCCGGGGGCCGCGAGTCCGAACTCGAACTCCCCTGTGGCGAGGTGGTCGACACCCACGACGACCTCCACATGGGCATCCGGGAGTTCGACTGCGACTGCGGGGGGACTCACGCCGTCGTCCTGGACGCCCATCCGCTGGCCCGCTTCGTCCCCGAGTTCCTAAGAGGAGATACTCACCGAGACCATCGAACCGGCCGACGACCACGAGCAGTTCACGATGGCTCACCTCATGGGCGTCGTCATCGAGGAGTTTCCCGACCAGGTCGCCGTGGCCGACGCGTCCGACGACGGCGCTGTGGGCTTTGCGCTGGCGTGGGTGACCGACTTCGACTCGCGGCGCCTCCACGAGATCGTCGTCGAACTGCTCGTGGAGCTGATGGAGCACGCGGTCAGCCACGCCGAGGACGACGTGGTAGTCGAGGAGTTCGAACAGCAGATGCTCCAGTTCGACGTCGCGGCGTTCGTCGACCAGTACCGCCGGGAACGGAACTTCGACGACCGTCACGACACCGCCATCTGAGCCTCGGGTCGGTACTGCTTCCCGGCGGGCCCTCGGTCGACCGCCGAAAAATTTTCAGACGGTTGTCGTCTTCGTATGACACGGGCTACCACCTCGCCGTCTGTCGGTTTCGCCGAAACCGCCGTACGACGGTTGTCTGACGGTGTTATATGGTGTATGAGGCCCTGAATGGGTATATGGCCATACGTCATGGCGAGTTCGAGCGCATCCGGTCCGTGCTCGAAGACGCCGACGCGGATGAGCCCATGACCGCCCGGGAGATACTCGAGGTGCTGGCGGAACACGACGAGGAGTTCGAGAGTGCTCACCGCGTCGCGACGGTACTGGGGCGGCGCGCCCAGACTGACGACGTGGAGGTCATCCAGGGGCAGCCATATCGGTACCGGTTCCTCGACAACTGATTCTGGCCGGGCAGGGGTGAGACGGCCCCCGTGTGACGGACCCGCATTACGAAATTCGAAATCGGACTTCGAGACTCGTACCATTTCGCCGGGCTTATTACGATGTGTGGGCTCGGGTCGGGTAATGACAGCCGAGGAAGACCGCACAATCCTGCTCATCGGGAGTGGCCCGATCAAGATCGGACAGGCAGCAGAGTTCGACTACTCCGGTGCGCAGGCCTGCCGGGCGCTCCAGGAGGAAGGCGCCCGCGTCGTCCTGGTGAACTCGAACCCCGCGACCATCATGACCGACCCGGAGATGGCCGACAAGGTGTACCTCGAACCCATCAACACCGAGGCCATCTCCGAGATCATCCGGAAGGAACAGCCCGACGGCGTCATCGCCGGCCTGGGCGGCCAGACCGGCCTCAACGTCACCGCCGAGCTCGCCGAGGAGGGCGTCCTCGAGGAACACGACGTCGAGGTCATGGGCACGCCGCTCGACACCATCTACGCGACCGAGGACCGCGACCTGTTCCGCCAGCGCATGGAGTCGATCGGCGAACCCGTCCCGGCCTCGACGACCATCTCGCTCGACGAGGACGAGTCGGTCACGGACTTCGACGAGGAGGCCTTCCGCCAGCGCGTCGAGGACGCCGTCGAGGCGGTCGGCGGCCTCCCGGTCATCGCCCGGACGACCTACACGCTCGGCGGCTCCGGCTCCGGCGTCGTCCACGAGTTCGAGGAGCTCGTCGAGCGCGTCCGCAAGGGCCTGCGCCTCTCGCGTAACAGCGAGGTGCTGATCACCGAGTCCATCGAGGGCTGGGTCGAACTGGAGTACGAGGTGATGCGCGACGCCGACGACTCGTGTATCATCATCTGCAACATGGAGAACATCGACCCGATGGGCATCCACACCGGGGAGTCCACCGTCGTCACGCCCTCCCAGGTCATCCCCGACGAGGCTCACCAGGAGATGCGCGACTCCGCGCTGAAGGTCATCCGCGAACTCGGCATCCAGGGCGGCTGTAACATCCAGCACGCCTGGCGCGACGACGGCACGCCCGGCGGCGAATACCGCGTCGTCGAGGTCAACCCCCGCGTCTCCCGTTCCTCGGCGCTGGCCTCGAAGGCGACCGGCTACCCCATCGCCCGCGTGACCGCGAAGGTCGCGATGGGCAAGCGCCTCCACGAGATCGAAAACGAGATCACCGGCGAGACCACCGCCGCCTTCGAACCGGCCATCGACTACGTGGTCACGAAGGTCCCGCGCTGGCCCAAGGACAAGTTCCGCGACGTGGACTTCGAGCTCACGACGGCGATGAAGTCCACCGGCGAGGCGATGGCCATCGGCCGGACCTTCCCCGAGAGCCTCCTGAAGGCGCTTCGCTCCTCGGAGTACGACCCCGCCGTCGACTGGAACGAGGTCGACGACGACGAACTCGAAGCGGAGTACCTGATCAAGCCGACGCCCGACCGCCCCTACGCGATGTTCGAGGCGTTCGACCGCGGCTACACGGTCGAGGAGGTCGTCGAGCTGACCGACATCGAAGAGTGGTACGTCGAGCGGTTCGAGCAGGTCGCCGACGCCGCCGAGGCCGCCCAGCACGGCGACTTCGAGACGGCCGCCCAGGCCGGCTTCACCGACCAGGAGATCACCGCGCTCGCGGGCGGTGAGTTCAACGACACCCACGCCTCCTGGCTCCCGGCCGTCGACGACGAGGACGAGGAAGCCGTCGAGGCGGCCACGGACGGTGCCGGGGTCTCGGTCGACACGGTCGAAACACAGACCACCGACCGCGACTTCAAACTGGTCGACACCTGCGCCGGCGAGTTCAGAGCGACGACGCCGTACTACTACTCGACGCGCGATCCGGTCTCGGGCATCGACCGCGACGAACTGATGGTGAACCGCGACTTAGAGAGCGTGGTCGTCGTCGGCGGCGGCCCCATCCGCATCGGCCAGGGCGTCGAGTTCGACTACTGTTCGGTCCACGCCGTCCAAGCACTCGAGGAGGCCGGCATCGAGGCCCACGTGGTCAACAACAACCCCGAGACGGTCTCGACTGACTACGACACCTCCGACGGCCTGTTCTTCGAACCGGTCACCGCCGAGGAGGTCGCCGACGTCATCGAAGCGACGGAGGCCGACGGCGTGATGGTCCAGTTCGGCGGCCAGACCTCCGTCGACATCGGCCATCCCCTCGAACAGGAACTCGAGCGCCGCGACCTCGACTGTGAGATCATGGGGACGTCCGTCGACGCGATGGACTTAGCCGAGGACCGCGACCGCTTCAACAAGCTGATGGACGAACTCGGCATCGCCCAGGCCGAGGGTGGCACCGCGACCTCCGAGGAGGAGGCCCTGGAACTGGCCCACGACATCGGCTACCCGGTGCTCGTCCGTCCGTCCTACGTTCTGGGCGGCCGCGCGATGGACGTCGTCTACAACGACGACGACCTCCAGACCTACATCGAGGAGGCGGTGCGTGTCTCCCCGGACAAGCCGATCCTCGTCGACGAGTTCCTGGCCGACGCCGTGGAACTGGACGTCGACGCCGTGGCCGACGGCGACGAGGTCCTCATCGGTGGCGTGATGGAACACGTCGAGACCGCCGGCGTCCACTCCGGGGACTCGGCGTGTATGATCCCGCCGCGCTCCCAGGAGATCAAGGACGTCATGCCCCGGATCCGCGAGGTGACCGAGGACATCGCCGACGCGCTCGATACGGTCGGCCTGTTGAACGTCCAGCTGGCGGTGCGTGACGGCGAGGTGTACGTCCTCGAGGCGAACCCGCGCTCCTCGCGCACGGTGCCGTTCATCGCGAAGACGACCGGTGTCCCCATCGCGAAACTCGCGGCGAAGGTGATGGCCGGCGCCTCCCTCGACGAACTCGACGTCGAGGAGCAGATCCCCGAGCAGGTCTCGGTCAAGGAGGTCGTCCTGCCCTTCGACCGCCTGCCGGGCTCTGACCCGCGTCTCGGGCCCGAGATGAAGTCCACGGGCGAGGTGATGGGCACCGCGGGCTCCTTCGGCAAGGCCTACCAGAAGGCCCAGATGTGCGTCGGCAAGCCCATCCCGCTCGACGGGACGGCGCTGGTCGACCTCCCCGTGCTGGGCTACGAGGAGCACTTCGAGGTCCAGGACCTCGACGACTACGCGGACGTCGAGGCCGTCGTCGAGGCCATCGAGAACGACGACATCGACCTCGTGGCCTCGCGCAACCGCGACGTGCTCGAGGCCTGCGTCGAGAACACGGTGACGTACTTCTCGACAATCGAGAGCGCAGAGGCCGCACTCGAGGCCATCAACTCACAGGACCAGCCCCTCGCCGTGCAGGCCATCAGCGAGCGCCCGAAGACCGCGCGCAAGTGGGGCGGCGAGTAAGGCGCTCCCCCCCGCCACTGTGGATCGCCCGCGGTGGCCAGTCACGGTCTTTGGTCCGCCCTCACAGCTCGCTCTGGATGTCCAGGGCGTCCATGCTGTCGACGTCCTCGCTGATCTCCGTCACCGTCGCCACCTGTTGCTCGTTCGCGGCAGCGATGGCTTTGGCCTCCTCGGCGACCCGTTCGAAGTCCTCGGCGGTCTGGTCGACCATGCTGGCGATCTCCTCCGTCGAGGCGGCCTGGTCGTCGGTCGCGTCGGCGACCTCCTCGACGCCGTCGGAGACGTCTTCGACGACCGCCGCGATGCTCTTGAACGTCTCGCCGGAGCCACGGACTTTCTCTGCCCCCTCGACGACCACCTCGTTTGTCTCTTCCAGACTCTCGACCGTTTCGGCGGTGTTCGCTCTGACGGAGGCGACGATCTCCTCGATTTCCGAGGCCCGTTGCTGTGACTCCTCCGCGAGCGATTTCACTTCGTCGGCGACGACGGCGAAGCCGCTCCCGGCCTCGCCTGCGCGTGCCGCCTCGATGGAGGCGTTCAGCGCGAGCATGTTCGTCTGGTCGGCGATGTCGTTGATCACGTCGACCACTCGTCTATCTGTTGGATGCTCTCGTTGAGCTCCCGGATGTCGCTCGTGACCTCGTCGGCCGCCGCTTCGATCTCGGACATGATCTCGATCGTCTCTTCGGCCTCCGTTGCACCCTCCTCGGCTTCCGCTCGAGCCCGTGTGCTGATACTCTGGACTTCGTCGGCGGTCGCGGCGATCTCTTCGACGGTCGCGCTGAGCGAGGCGACCTCCTCCGAGACCTCCGTGACCGCTTCGAGCTGGGCCGTCGCCTGGTCGCTGATGTCCTGTGAGTTCTGTGCGACGTCCTCCGAGGAGGCTTTCAGCTCGTCGACAGCGCGTTTGATGCTCCCGGTCGCCCGCTTTCGGTCCGAGATATCGTGGAACGTCTCGCTGATCGCGACCACGTCGCCCGCCTCGTTCCGGATGGGCTTGACGACGAGCTCGGTGGGGATCACCCGCCCGTCGTAACTCTCCTTTTCGACCTCGGCGCGTATCTCGTCCGTGCCGCCGTCGACGATCTGTTTGAGCGTGCAGTTCCCGGTACCACAGACCTCCGGGTTGCAAAACTGGTCGTAGCACTTGATCGCCTCGCTCTCCTCGGCGTCGACCCCACCCAGTTCGGTCATCGCATCGTTTTCGACGACGACATTGAACTCGAGGTCCAGGATGCGCATCGCCGCCCCCGTCGATTCCATCACCGCACGGAGGTTGTCGGTGAGAACCGTCTCCAGTTCGTCCCCGGGGAGTTGTTCTCCCGCCTCGATGCGTTGTGAGAAGTCGGTTCCGGCCGTCGCACCACCTTCCATCGCCATAGTGGTGTATCTCGGCACAGTATTTCAAATTATACCCAATATTCTCACACAGTGAGAATCGAGCGCTACTCGACGCTCTCCCCGTCGCTGGCGTGTCTGTGCCAACACGGGAACCAGTCGGTTCGCTCCGACCGAACAATTACCCCCTAGACTGGCGTAGCCCCGGTATGAAGTTCGCAGTGTTCGGTGCCGGTGGTATCGGCGGCTATCTAGGTGCGAGACTCGCCGACGCTGGCCACGAGGTCCATCTGATTGCCCGTGGAGACCACCTCTCGGCCCTCCAGGCGGACGGGCTCAGACTCGAGAGCAGCTTCGGCGATACCACGGTGGACTGTCCGGCGACAGACGACTCCAGTGCGGTCGGCCCCTGTGACTACGTGCTCTTCTGCGTGAAGGCTCAGGACACCCGCGAGGCCGCGACGGAACTCGACCCATTGCTCGGCGACGACACTGCCGTGGTCTCCCTGCAGAACGGCGTCGACAACGAGCAGTGGCTCGCCGAGGCGATAGGCGAGGGCCACGTCGTCGGGGGCGTCGCCTACATCTTCTCGACGATTGCTTCGCCCGGCGTCGTCGAACACACCGGCGGTCCAGCCCGGTTCGTCTACGGCGAACTCGACGGGGAGCGAACCGACCGCATCGAGGCGCTGGACGCGGCATTCGGCGAGTGCGTTGGGGTCGACGCCGTCCTCGCTGACGACATTCACGTCGAACTCTGGCGGAAGTTCGCGTTCATCTGCGCCCAGTCCGGGATGACCGCCGCCACGCGCCTCCCGGTGGGGGCTATCCGCGAGGCGGACGCCTCGTGGACCATGTACCGCCGCATCGTCGAGGAGGTCTGTGCGGTCGCTCGCGCCGAGGGCATCGCCCTCCCCGACGACACCGTCGACGAGTGGCTGGACTTCGCCCGCGACCTGGACGCCGACTCCTCCTCGTCGCTGTACTACGACCTGACCCACGAGAAGCCCATGGAGCTCGAGGCGCTCAACGCGGCCGTGGTCGAACACGCCGCCGACGTCGACGTCGAGGTCCCGATGAACGAGGCCGTGACCGGCATCCTGGCACCGTGGGCGGAACGGTTCGCCGAGGGCTGACCGGTCGAAAAACTGGCGGCCCGTCGCTCCACTCAGGCCCTCGCTGCTCGCGGTTCCCTGTGGTCACCGCTCGCTATCCGAGGGCCGCTCCCGTCGGTCGCGCCCCTCGCTATTCCTCCACGGCTGGTTTCGCTCGCCGTTCCGGTACGAGGCCTCTCACTACGTTCGAGCCCTCGCTTACTGCGTCATTCCCAGCACGTCGTCGAAGAAGCCCAGCGAATCGTGGGGACCGGGATGGGCCTCGGGGTGGTACTGACGGGTGATGATGTTCAAGTCGTCGTTCTCCAGGCCCTCCGGCGTGTCGTCGTTGACGTTGACCTGCGTGACGTCGAGTTTGTCGCCGGGGTCGGCGACGGTGTAGCCGTGGTTCTGGGTCGTCATCACGACCTGGTTCGAGCGGAGGTCACGCACCGGCTGGTTGACGCCGCGGTGGCCGAACTCCATCTTCTCGGTCTGGCCGCCAAGGGCGTTTGCGACGACCTGCTGGCCGAGACAGATGCCCGCAAGCGGGACGTCGCCGACGTACGTCTCGACGAGTTCGCCGGCCGCCTCGAAGTTCTCGGGGTCGCCGGGGCCGTTCGAGACAAAGAGGAGGTCGGGGTCGATGGCCTCGACGTCGGACTCGGTGGCGTCGTAGGGCAGGACGTGGACGACGGCGTCGCGCTCGACCAGCGACTCGATGATGGACCCTTTCGCGCCGCAGTCGACCAGCGCGACGGTCGCGCCGTCGCCATCGGCGTTGTGGACCGTCGCGTCCGCGACGGAGACCTGCGACCCGATGTCGACGTGTTCGGACATGTGCTTGCACTGGCGCAGTTCCGCCAGCGCGTCTTCCTCGGTGACGTCGGGGCCGGCGGCGATGCCACACTTCATCGCCCCCTCGTCGCGGATCTCGGTGACGATGTCGCGCGTGTCGAGGTGGTCGACGGCGGGGACGCCCTCGCTCTCGAGCCACTCGGCCACGTCGTCGGTCATCTCGCGGGCGACGGCGCCACGCGGGTGCACGCGGTCGGACTCGAAGCGCTCCTCCCGGACGCCGTAGTTCCCGATGAGCGGATACGAGAACGTGAGAATCTGCTCCTCGTAGGAGGGGTCGGTCAGACTCTCCTCGTAGCCGGTATAGGCGGTCGTGAACACCACTTCGCCGCGAGCGGTCCCAGGGGCGCGGGCGCGGGCCTCGATGACGCGTTCGCCCTCCAGCGCTACGTATGCATCAGCCATTACGAGATGCGTATACAATGTCGCCTCATAAGGATTGCTTTCGAAGGTGAGTTACGATTTTCGTAATCCTCAAGTCGGGGGAGGGGTACTCTCCCATCTCGATGGACGACCTCGACAGCCAGATACTCTCGATACTCCGGCGGGACGCCCGAACCCCGTACACGGAGATCGCAGACCAGGTGGGTACCTCGGAAGGGACGGTCCGCAACCGCGTCGAGCGACTCGTCGACGAGGGCGTCATCGAACGCTTCACCGTCGCGACGAGCACCGGGAACGTCAAGGCGATGATCGAGGTCGGCGTCGACGTGGACGTCGACACGGCCGCCGTCACCGACCACATCGCCGAGTGGCCCGCCGTCGACTTCGTCTGGCAGGTCTCGGGCGAGCAGGACATCGTCGTGGTCGTCGACGCCGCCGACACCGGCGCGGTCAACGACCTCATCACGCAGGCCCGGGAGCTGGACGAGGTCGTGAGTACGAAGACGAGGCTAATTCTGGACGAGAGAGTTGGATGAACGATTGCGCGAGGTCGGACCGCGACCGCGAGTGACGAACGGCGACGCCCTGAGCGCCGAGATCGGCGTGTCCGTCTCTGTCCTCACCTGAGTTTCCAGAGCAGCGACCGGAGCTTGTAGGTCAGCGACCCCCGCTGGTAGCCGCGCCAGGCGCTCATCCCGCCACGGAGCGTCGCCGCGTCGTACCCGGTGTCCTCGAGCAGCGCCGTCGCCCGCTTCGCGACCACGCCCATCTTGCACACGACGACGACGTCCCGGTCGGTCGGGACCTCGTCCAGGCGATCGCGGAGCGACCCCTCGTCGCCACGCCGCAGGTCGCCGTAGACCGGGATGTTGTGACTCCCCTCGATTGCCCGCTCGCTGAACGACCCCGCCGGCCGGATGTCGAGCACGAACGGGTCCTCCGCCGCCGACGACTCGAGACGGGCCTCCAGCTCGTCTGGATGGACGAAACGCATCGTTCGAGTCTTGGCCCGAGGGCACAAAACAGCGACGTTTCGCGCGGTCACGGCCTCGGCACGGCGCCCGACATTCATGTACCAGGGGTCGGAAAGAGTGGTATGCAGGTTCCGGACCCGTTCTCGGGGAACCTCTCGTCGACCTACGCACAGCTGGTCGAGGACGGCGCGGAGTTCCTCATCGCCGCCGCCGTGCTCTATGCTGCCGGCCGACTCGTGTTCGTCCCGCTCGTTCGCTGGGGACTGGGACGGTCGAACGTCGACCGGACGCTCGAGAGCGCCCTCGTGAGCAGCTCGCATCTGCTGGTGGTCATCCTCACCGTCGTCGTCGCGGCGAGCGTCGCGGGGTTCCAGGGCACGCTCGCAGGGTCGACGCTCGTCGCCGCCGGCGTGACCATCGCGGTGGGCCTGGCCGCCCAGGACGTGCTCGGCAACTTCGTCTCCGGCGCGTTCATCGTCACCGACCCGGACGTCAACGTCGGCGACACCATCCAGTGGGACGGCAACCGGGGCGTCGTCGTCGACATCGACCTCCGGGTGACCCGGGTGCGAACGCCCGACAACGAACGCATCATCGTCCCGAACACCGACCTGGCGACGAGCGCAGTGATAAACGAGACGTCGACGGGCCCCATCGGTGTCTCCTACGAGTTCGGCGTGGGCTACGACACCGACCTGGACCAGCTGGAGGCCATCGTCAGGAACGTGGCCCGCGACCTGGATCACGTCGCCGAGAGTCCCGAACCCATCGTCGCGGTCGACGACCTCGCGGCGACGGCCGTCGTGGTCGTCGGCCGCGTCTGGGTGCCGAACAACCGCCGGAACCGGGTGCCGTCCGTCCGCTCGGCGTTCATCCGAAGCGTCCACGAGGCCTGTCGGGCGGAGGGCATCGACTTGAGCGAGACGAGCCAGCACGCCGTCGCGGGCGAGCTGGCGGTCCACGACCCGGATCCCGACCGGTCCGGGTGACTCAGTCGCCGTTCGTGAGGCCGTCCAGCAGGTGTGTCGCGCCGTGCTTGTCCAGCGGGTCGTTCGCATTGCCACAGTGTGGCGACTGCACGCAGGCCGGACACCCGTCGGCGCAGTCACACGACCGTAGCATCGACAGCGTCGTGTCCATCAGCCCGGCCACCTCCCGGTAGGCGGCGCGCGTCAGTCCGATACCGCCGGGGTACCCGTCGTAGATGAAGATGGTCGGCTCGCCGGTGTGGGGGTGTCGCGGCGTCGACAGGCCGCCGATGTCCCCGCGGTCACAGAGATACTCGAAGGGGAACATCGAGATCATCGCGTGCTCGGCGGCATGGATCGATCCGGGGAAGTCGCCTGCGCCACCGTCGGCGGCCGTCTCGGCCGTGCCGGCCCGCTCGTAGTCGCCGCGCCGGAGCGGCGCCTCGATGTCGCTCGGGACGGTGTAGTACAGCGCCTTCGTCTCGAGGCTCGTCTCGGGCAGGTCGAGCGGCCGCTGGCCCAGCACCTCGCCCGAGGAGCCGTCACGGCGCTCGTAGCCCGTTATCTGCTTGCGCATCGTGACCGAGGCAAAGCGCACGGGCACGTCCGCGCGGGCCGGCAGGGCGCGCTCGTCTACGTCCGTCTCGACGGTGATTGTCTTGTCGTGGAGCACGCGCGTGTAGTAGTCCGCCCATGTCCGGTCGAGTTCGGCGACGCCCGCCGACAGGTCGAGGTCTGTCACCTCGTACCGGCGGCCCTGGTGGTGGTAGACGGCCCCGGGGTGGGCGTCGCGCAGCGCGTCCTCGAAGGGCAGGCGCGCAACGACGTCACCGTTCGCGACGAGCTTCACCTCCCGGTCGTCGACGGTCCGCAGGTTCATGTCGTGGTGGGGCCGCCCGTTCGAGAGCCACCGGATCCCCCGGTCGGTGGTCCGGCGGTCGAGTTTCCCCGCCGACTCGAGGTCCGCGACCACGTCGGGGAACGTCTCGCCGAAGTGCCGGTCGTCGTCGGGCGAGAGCCAGTTCTCGCCGGCCGCGGCCAGCACGTGGTCCGGGAGCAACTGCTCGTTCTCGGGGTTGGTGACCGCTCGCTCGGCCCCCGTGGTGAACAGCGCGTCGGGGTTGCGCAGGACGTACTGGTCGAGCTGGTCTTCGCCGCCGACGAGGACGACGAGGGCGGGGTCTTCGCCCCGGCCCGCGCGGCCCGCCTGCTGGAAGGTCCGCATCCGCGTGCCGGGGTAGCCGTCGACGAGCACGGCGTCCAGGCCACCGACGTCGACGCCGAGTTCCAGCGCGCTGGTCGACCAGACGCCACGGAGGTCGCCCGACTGGAGCCGTGACTCGAGGTCCCGCCGGCGCTCGTCGGTGAGCGCGGCCTGGTACGCCCCACGCCGTCGGCCAGGTCGTGGTGGCCGCGGCTCCGGAGCTCGTCGGCGCTGTCGCTGGCGTAGCGCTCGGCGGTCTGGCGCGACCCGGCGAAGACGACCGTCTGGAGCCCGCGTGCCACGAGGTCGACGAACAGGTTCTTGGTCTCGACGTGGCTGGACTTCCGGCGGCCGCTGCCCCACCCCTCGCCACCCTCGTACTCCGGGGGGTTCCACAGCAGCCAGTGGCGCGGCCCGCTGGCGCTCGTGTCCTCGTCGACGAGCGCGAACGACGACTCGGGCTGGCCGGTGACGCCGGCGGCGTGCTCGACAGGGTTCCCGATGGTCGCCGAGCAACAGACCCACTCCGGGTCGGCGTCGAACCGTTCGGCCATGCGCTGGAGGCGGCGCATGACGAGCGCGACGTGGCTCCCGAAGATGCCCCGGTAGCCGTGGACCTCGTCGATGACTACGGTCTCTAACCGCTGAAAGAACCAGTCCCACAGGCGGTGGGCGTGGGGGAGGATGCCGTAGTGGAGCATGTCCGGCGTCGTCAGCAGGACGGTCGGCTGGCGCTCGCGGATGGCCTCCTTCTCGGACTTGGACTGTCGCCCGGTGTACTGGGCGACCGAGACGCCCGAGGCGAAGCCCAGCCCCTGCGCCAGGTCGGAGAGCGTCTCGGTCTGGTCGTTGATGAGCGCGACCTGCGGGGCGACGTAGAGGGCGGTCGCGCGCCGGTCGAGTGCCCGCTCGAAGGCCGGAATCGTGTACGCCAGGCTCTTCCCGCTGGCCGTCTCCGTCGCGAGGACGACGTTCTGCCCGTCTCGAACGGCCTCGACGGCGGCCGTCTGGTGGGCGTAGCACTCCGTGATGCCCTCGTCCTCGAGGACGCTCTCGAGTCGCGAGTCGAGGTCGACGTCGGCGAACCGGGCGTCGCGGCCGGGAACGGTCCGCTCGTCGACGATCTGGCCCTCGTAGTACGGTCGGGTCCGGAGCCACGCGATGGTGTCGTCCACGGGCGGGCTACGGGCAGGAACAGTATCGGTCTTGCCGTTTCTGGCCGTGGTGACAGGGCCTCGAGAGTCGTCACTCGAACAACCAGCCGGTCTCAGTCCGCAGCGTGACTGCTCGTCGCGGTCGCTCGGCCGGTCGTCACGTCCGTTCGCTTGGCTCTGGTGAATCGCTGTATAGCGCCGGTTTCGACCGTTAGAACTAGGAGTATGAAGCGGGAAACCGCCGATGATCCATGTCGAAGATCTCCCGCTTCACAAAGAAAGCGGTCCAGTTAGCTAAAAATGCTGTTGGTGAGCGAGGCGAAGTCGCCGCCCCCGAAGGGGGTGGCGGCTTCGCCGAGTATGCGGTGGTGTCGCTGCACTGTCTGCGGGTTTACCTGGAAAAATCCTACCGAGAGGCACTTGATTTGCTGAGCGAGATGCCACAAATACTCGGGGAGATCGGCCTCGACGCGGCCGATCTCCCCGACCATTCCACGCTAGTCAAGTGGTTTGACAGAATTAAGACAGCACTCTGGCGAGTGCTGCTGCGCCTGTCGGCGCAGCTGCACGACCCGAGCGGTCACGCCGCCATCGACGCGACGTTCTTCGACCGCGAAAACGCTAGCAAGCACTACTGCCGACGGACGAATTACCGCGTCCAGACGCTCAAAACAACTGCTCTCGTGGACACAGAAAGCCAAGCAATTCTGGACGTTCACTGTACGACCGAGAAACGTCACGACACACAGCTCGGCTGGCAGGTCGCCCGCCGCAATGCGGGCGACCTCGCCAGCCTCGCTGCCGACAAAGGCTATGACTGGATGGATTTACGCGAGAAACTCCGCGAAGAGGGCGTAAGACCGCTGATTAAACATCGAGAGTTCCGGCCCATCGATCACGCGCACAACGCGCGGATCGATGGGCCTCGATACCGCCAGAGAGCGATGTGTGAGACCGTTTTCTCGACGATCAAGCGCACGCTCGGCGACGCTGTGCGTGCGCGAAATTGGTACGGTGAATTTCGTGAACTCGTTTTGATGTGTGTCGTTCACAACATCAAGCAGTCTCTGAAACCGTGAAATCAAGCTACGTCTGGCGATTCACCACGGCCGTTCGCTTCATCTCCTCGCGGGCCTCGCGGAGCCGATGCTTGCTCTCCCCGAACGCCTCGAAACACTCGCCCAGCCGGTTCATGTTCTCGCTCATCTCGCCCATGAGCTCGGTCGTCTCGTTCATCGACGCGACGAGGTCCCGGGTGTTCTGCCGGTACTGGTCGAGGTCGAACGTGGCGTCGGTGGTGGACTGCTCGGACATACTCTGATGAATGACCTGCCCGTGTGTGGTGACTATACCTAACTTTGTTGGGCCTCGGTGGCCACTGGCCGTGTGACGATCTGGACCGGGGGACTTCTCGCCGTGCCCTTGCCGGGTGCCCTCACTGCTGGACTCTCGTGTCCTGCCCGGAGTCGCCGGACTGTGGCAGGTCGCGGATGGCTGCGGGCAGCGAGTCGACGTCCGTGACGGTCGTCCGGCGGGAGTCTATCGCCGGGACGCCCTCGCCCGCGACGGCCACGAGACGGCGGGCGGCCGCGACGACGGCCTGGTTCCCGTCGCCGACGTCGCCGGCGACGACGGTGGCCTCGGCCCCGCGTGCCAGTTCCCTCGCCCGGTCGCGCGAGCCCTGATCGATGCCGGCGAACGGCGGGACCGTGACCACCTCGCAGTCCAGTTCCCGCGCTCGCTCGGCGGCGGCGTCACCGGCCGGAACCACGCCGACGGACACCTCGAAGCCAGCGGCGACCAGTCGCGCGACGGCCGCCGCGGCCCCCCGCCCGGTCCCGACGACGTGGACCTCCGCCCCGGCCGGGTCGCGCTCGGCCAGCGGCGTGACCAGCGGTGCGTCGGTTCCCGGCTGCGTGGTCACGAGCGTCTCCGCGTCGAAGGCGTCGCCGAGCGTCTCCCTCGTGAGGACCGATGCGGGGTCGCCCGCGGCGCGGACGTTCCCGTCGGCGAGCAGGAGTAGTTCGTCGCAGTAGCGCGCGGCGAGGTTGAGGTCGTGGATGGCCGCCACGGCGGTCTTGCCGTCGGCCACGAGGGCACTGACGAGTTCGAGCGTCCGGACGGCGTGGTTGATGTCGAGGCTGGCCGTCGGTTCGTCGAGCACGAGCACCGGCGTCTCCTGGGCCAGCGCCCGCGCGAGCAGGACGCGCTGACGCTCGCCGCCCGAAAGCGAGGTGAACTGTCGGTCCGCGAATCGGGTCACGTCGGTCCGGTCCATGGCCGCCGCGACGGCCTCGCGGTCCGCCGGGCCGAGGCGCTCGAACCGGCCGAGGTGCGGCGTCCGCCCCATCTCGACGACCGTCTCGACGGTGAAGTCAAACGAGAGCGTCGTCGCCTGGGGCGTGCTCGCGACGAGGCGACTCACCGCCTTCGCCGACCGGTCGGGGAGCGGGTTGCCCGCGACGCGGACTCGCCCCTCGTCGGGCGTCAGCGTCGCCCGGAGCGCCCGCAGCGTCGTGGTCTTGCCGGCGCCGTTCGGGCCGACGAGGCCGACGAGCGTCCCCCGGTCGACGGTGAAGTCGACGTCCGAGAGGACCTGCACGTCGCCGAACGATACCGACAGGTTCCGGACGTCGAGCATCGGCGACTCGCCGGCAGTCATAGTTCGTGCACCTCCCGCTGGCGGAGGAGATAGAGGAAAAACGGCGCGCCGAGCGCGGCCGTGACGATGCCGACGGGCACCTCCGCGCTGCCAGACCGGGCGAGCGTGTCCGTCGCGACGAGGAAGGAGGCCCCGCGAGCGCCGCCGTCGGCAGCAGAATCCGGTGGTCGGGGCCGACGAGCAGGCGCATCACGTGCGGGACGATGAGGCCGACGAAGCCGATGATGCCGGCGACGGCGACGCCCGCGGCCGTGATGACCGCCGAGACGGCCAGCAGGACGCGCTTCGTCCGCTCGACCTCGATACCGAGGCCCTGTGCGTCCTCCTCGCCGAGCAACATCACGTTCAGGTCACGGGTGTAGGCCAGCAGGACGAGAAAGGGGACGGCGACCAGCAGGAGGCTGGTCGAGACGTCGAGCCACGTCGCGCTCTTGAGGTGTCCCATCAGCCAGAACAGCGCCCGGCGGATGCTCTCGCCGGCCTGGAGCAGGAGGAAGGAGACGACGGCCCCGAGGAACGTCTGGATGGCGACGCCGGCCAGCAGCAGGGTCGCGACCGGCGTCTCGCCGTTGCGCGTCGCGATGAGGTAGACCCCGAAGGCGGCGACGAGCGCCCCCGCGAAGGCCGCGCCGCGCAGGCCCAGACCGAACGGGACGGCGAAGGGGACGACGATGAACCCGACGGCCCCGACCGCCGCGCCCGAGGAGACGCCGATGATAGAGGGGTCGGCCATCGGGTTCCGGAAGATGCCCTGCATGATGGTCCCTGCCGCCGCCAGCGAGAACCCGACGACGGCACCCAGCAGGATGCGCGGCAGGCGGACCTGCACGACGATCTGCCGCTGGACGTCCTCGACGGGGTAGGCGAACGGTGACGTGGTGACAAGCCGGGGCACGCCGCCGGCGAGCTCGACGCCGGTCGGCAGGGCGAGTGCGTTGAGGAGTATCTTCCCGACGGTGGCCGGCGGAATCCAGACCGGCCCGATGCCCGCACTCACCGTGACGACGGCCGTGAGCAGCGCCACGAGGGCGGCCGTCCACGTGAGGAGCCGTCCGCTGCGTCGCATTATTGAAAACCCACTTGCAGTAGGTAAATATTTATTGTTACTCCGTTGCGGATAGAGTGATGAGACGGTACGCGACACTGCTGGTCGGATTGCTCCTCGTGACGTCGCTTGTCGGTGTCGCACCCGCCGCCGGCGGGCCGGCGGCGACGACGAGCGAGCACTGCACGTTCCCGGTGACGATGACCGACGCGACCGGGACCGAGATACCCATCGAGGAACGCCCCGAGCGCGTCGTGACGACGAACCCCTCGGCGGCCCAGACGATGTGGGAGATCGGCGGCCGCGAGCAGGTCGTCGGCCTCACCCAGTACGCCTCGTATCTCGACGGCTCCGAGAGCCGGACCAACGTCTCGGCCGGGTTCGGCGTCAGCGTCGAGACGGTCGTCGGCGCGGAACCGGACCTCGTCATCGCGCCCAACGCGAGCGCGGGCGACGTGGAACCGCTCCGCGAGGCCGGCCTGACGGTCTATCACCTCCGGGCCTCCGAGGACATCGCGGACGTCCGCGAGAAGACCGAGACCGTCGGGCGAATCACCGGTAACTGCCAGGGCGCGGCCGAGGCCAATGCCTGGATGGACGCGAACGTCGAGGCCATCCGCGAGCAGACCGCCGACGTCGAGGATCGTCCGACGGCACTCTACCCGCTCGGGGGCGGCTACGTCGTCGGCGGGGCGACGTTCATCGACGCACTGCTCCAGCTCGCGGGTGCGGACAACGTCGCCGCGCGGGACCACACGGGGTACCCGCAGCTGAGTGACGAAGTCCTCCTCACGCTTGACCCCGAGGTGCTCGTTCTGGCCGCCGGTGACGACTCGCTCGTCACCCAGGAACCGTACGCGAGCACCACCGCGGGCGAGACCAACAGCACCGTCGTCGTCGAGCGGCGCTGGCTCAACCAGCCGGCGCCACGGAGCGTCGTCTTCGCCGCGCACAACCTGACGCGCCAGCTCTACCCCGACCGGTACGACGAGGACAGTTACGTCGCCCGGTCGGACGTGACAGTCGCCACCGAGACGGAGACGGCGACACGGACGGACGAGCCGACACCGGCCTCGCCCGCCCTGACGACCGAGCCGTCGACGACAGACGGCGGGAGCGGGCCCGGATTCACGCCGCTGGCCGCGCTCGTCGCCGCCCTCGCGGCGTCGCTCCTGGCGCTGCGCCGCCGGTAGGCTCGGTCGCACTTCGAGGGCATCGTCCCGCTGAAGGCACTCCGGAGCGAACGACTGCCTACCGATGGAGAAACAGGCCATCCGCGAACGGGTCTGGGATGCGCTCGAAGCGTCGGGCGCGGCGCGGTTCCCGTTCCCGCCCCACGGGCGCATCCCCAACTTCGCCGGGGCCGACGCGGCGGCAACCCGACTCGCCGACACCGACGTCTGGAACGACGCCGAGAGTGTCAAGGCCAACCCCGACGCCCCACAACTCCCCGTCCGCCGGGCCGCGCTCCGGGCGGGCAAGACGGTCTACATGGCGGTCCCCAGACTCCGCGAGGCGGCGTGTTTCTACGAACTCGACCCTGAGCGACTGGACGACGTCGAGGCCGCACCGACCGTCTCGCACGTGGCCGACCACGCCCGGCAGGTCCGGCCCGAGGCCGTCGAGGGGGTCGACCTCGTCGTGTCGGGGTCGGTCGCCGTCACCGAGGACGGCGCTCGCGTCGGCAAGGGCGAGGGGTACAGCGACCTCGAGTTCGCCGTCCTCCGGGAACTGGACCTGGTCGACGCGGACACCACCGTCGCGACGACGGTCCACGAGCTGCAGGTGGTCGACGGCCCCGAGAGCGCGCTCGGGACGGCCGCCGTCGAGGTGCCCGTCGACGCCCACGACGTGCCGATGGACCTCGTGGTGACGCCCGACCGGACCGTCGAGACGGCGACGCCCTTCGACCGGCCGGCAGGCGTCGACTGGGCGGCGCTCTCCGAGGCGCGAATCGACGCGATGCCGGTGCTTGCCGACCGGGCGCCGGACTGACGTCGTTTCCCGCCGCTGCTCAGGACTCCAGCGCGGCCACGCAGTCCCGGATGAGGCCGTCGAAGTTCTCGGGCAGCGTCGGGTGGTAGGCCCGGTCGGGCAGGTCGCGCACGTCCAGGCCGTTCTCGACGACGATCTGGAGCATCTTCGCGAACGAGTCGGCGTGGTAGTGCAGGCCCTGCCAGCCCAGCACGGTGCCGTCCTCGGCGTCGACGACGAGCTTCGAGAGCCCCTCGGGGACGTCCTTGGACTTGAAGACGCCGTCGTCGCTGGCTTGCCGGGTCGCGGTGACCACGTCGTAGCCAGCCTCTTTCGCCGACGCCTCGGTGTGGCCCACCCGAGCGAACGGGTAGACGCCCAGCCCGGAGAAGATGACGTGGTGGTGGACGTTCTCGTAGGGCTGGGGGTCGGCGCCCGCTTCCTGGCGGAGGATGTTCGCGGCGGCGGTAAAGCCCTGCTCCTTGGCGACGTGGAGGATGGGCTCTCGCCCGTTGACGTCGCCGACGGCGTAGACGTGGTCGGCGTCTTCGGTCTGCATCGTGTCGCGCACCCAGTCGCCCGCGGCCGAAATCGAGGTGTTTTCCAGCCCGAGGCCCTCGACCGTGGGCCGGCGGCCGGTGAAACAGAACAGCTGGTCGGCCTCGTAGGTGGCCTCGCCGCCATCGCCGGACTCCGTCCGGCTGTCCGAGGAACTCCGTTCCTCGCTATCTTCGAACTCGACGTGGAGTCGAACGCCGCCGTCGTCGGTGGGTTCCAGTTCGCACTCGTAGCAGTTCGTCGGAATCTCGACGTCCCAGTTGTCCTCGTAGATGCGGCGAGCCTCGTCGCCGAAGGCCGGGTCGGCCTCGTCGATGGGGCGCTCGTCGTGCTCGATGACGGTCAGTTCCATCCCGCCGGCCTCCGCGAGGTAGGGGACCATCTCCATCCCGATGTAGCCAAAGCCCATCACGATACCCGAGTCGGGGAACTCGGTGGCGTCTAATACGTCGGCGCTGGTCATGAAGTCGACCTCGTCGATGCCCGGCGTGTCCGGGACGTTCACCGACGACCCGGTGGCGACGACGACGTAGTCGGCCTCGAACTCCTCGCCGCCGGCCCGGACGGTGTGGTCGTCGACGAACGTCGCGGTGTCGTGGACGAAGGTGACGTCGTCGCGCTCGGCCATCTCGTGGATGGAGTCCCGGCGGTGGCCGGCCCACCCGAGCGTGTGGTCGTCTTTCTGTTCGACCACCGCCTCCAGGTCGACGTCAGGCGGGTCGCCCGTCAGGCGGTGGTCGTGCCGGGCCTGGAACCGGTGGGCGGCCGCCGAGAGGACTTCCTTCGACGGCATGCACCCCTCGAGGATGCAGAGGCCGCCGCCCGGGTCGCCGTTGTCGATGAGCGTGAGTTCGATTCCGTCTTCCTCGACGAGGTCACCGGCGACGGCAGCGCCCGCGCTCCCGTAGGCCCCGATGATGACGACGTGGGTCATATCCGGGGCAAAGTGGTGCGCCGGGATAAAGCCTTCAGTGCGCGTGTGACTGTCCGACACGAGCGAGGAGCGGTCGTCTCAGTCGTCGTTGCTCTCGGTGGGTCGGGGCGGCTGCGGACGGCCGACGTCGAACAGCGACCCGACCAGCCCGCGTCGGCGGAGGATGCGGTCGCGGACCACCAGCACCGACGGGAGCACAAGCAGCGACGTGAGGAACGCGTAGGCCACCGACATCGCGGTGAGGATGCCGAACTGGCCGATGGCGGGGAACACCGCCAGCGCGAGCACGCCGATGCCGAAGACGGTGGTGAGCATGCTGCCCAGCAGCGCGCCGCCGGTCCCCCGGACGGTCCGGTCGAGCGCCGTCACCAGGTCGTTGTCGTGCATCTCGTCGGCGAACCGGTGGGTGACGTGGACGGAGTAGTCGACGCCCAGCCCGATGGTGATGGCGAGCATCGTCGCCGTCAGCGCGTTGAACGGAATCTCGAGCAGGCGCATCGTCCCCGCCAGCAGCGCGACGGTGACGATGACGGGCACGACGTTGGCGATGCCCAGCGAGGGCTGGTCCTCGAGCACCCAGTAGATGAACACCAGGAACAGCGAGGCGCCGGCCAGCGCGATGGCCAGCGACTGGATGGCCGACTCGAAGATGACGTCGGAGACGGCCTGGAAGACGACGATGGAGCCGGTCGCGGTCGCCTCGTAGCGGAAGTCCTCGGCCACCTCGCGGGTGTCTTCGGTCACCTCGGCGTCGGTCGCGTCTGACTCGACGGTGTAGACGACCCGTGCGCTCCGGAAGTCCTCGGTGATGTAGTTGAGCGCCTGGTCACGGGCCGGCGAGTCCAGCAGGTATGCGTATATCTCCCCGAGGTCGTCGTCGGGGACGCCGTTGTCGTTGCGGTCGTTGGCCTCGACGAGGGCGCGGAACTCGGGGTCGCGTTCGGCGTGGTCCTGGATGACCGTGACGATGGATGTCGAGGACGCGCGCCCGTCCTCGCGGACGAACGAGTCGGGCGGGTCGTCGCCCGCGCGATACATCTGTTCCAGGGCGTAGTCTTTCTTCATCGGCCCCTCGACGTAGACGGTGGCCTGACTGCTCTGGGTCGTCGCGAACTTCTCCTCGAGGAAGTTCAGGTTCTCCGTGACGCTGTACTCGCTTGGCCGGAACGGCTCGGGGAGCGAATCGATGAACTCGGGGTTCTCCTCGGGCGGGAGGAAGTCCTCCTGGGAGAACGACGTCGAGACGCCGGTCGCGTAGGCGCTCGCGCCGGCCGAGACGACCAGAATCACGAGCAGGAAGATGACGGGCGCCCGCTCGGCGATGACGACCCCGCCCCGGAGGACGCCGCCGAGCGCCGAGGACTCGCTTGAGCCCAGCGCCGATTGGCTGAAGGTCGGGATGGGGTACCGCTCGCGCAGGCGGTCCAGCTCGACCTTCGCGGCCGGGAGGAAGACCCCGAAGATGAGGAAGGTGAAGATGATACCGACGGCGGCCACGTACCCGAAGTCCTGGATGGGTGGCAGGTCGCTGGTGACGTTCGCCAGGAAGCCGATGACCGTCGTGCCGGTGACGATGAAGAACGCGACCAGCAGCTGGTCGGTCGTGATGCGCATCGACTCCACGATGTCGGTCCCCTCCTCGCGTTCCTCGCGGTAGCGGTTGACCGCGTGGATGCCGAAGTCGATGCCCACCGCGAGCAACAGGGGCGGGACGGCGATGAGCATCTGCGAGAAGGCGATACCGGCCAGACCCATGAACCCGAACGTCCACACGATGGCCATGAAGAGCGCGAGCAGGCCCAGCGCCATGTCCGCGAGGTCACGATAGGCAAGCGAGAGGAAGACGAGGATAAAGAGGACCGCCGCGGGCACCGTCAGGATGAGCGAGTCGCCGACGACGTTCGAGAACTCCTGGGCGATGATGCCCGAGCCGAACACCCGGATGGTCCCCTGGTCGACGGAGGACACCGTGAACTCGGCCTGGCGCTGGATGCTGGTCAGCGGACTCGAGCCGCCCTGGCCGGACCCAGAGGAGATGCCGGCGGGGATCTCGTGGGTCACCAGGCCGATGGTCGCGGACGCCGACGCCGACCCGCGGTTGAAGTCGTTGCTCACGAGCGACCCGAACCGCGGGTTCGTCTCGGCTGCCTCGCGGACCGCGACGTCTATCTCGCGCTCCGTCGCGGACTCGACGGCGCGAATCTGTGCCTCGGTGGTCGTCGCCGACGGGTCGAGTTGCTGGGCGACGATGGCCGCCGCGCTCGACGTTGAGGTCACCCGGAGGTCCTGGTGTTGCTCCAGCCGGTATTGGGTCTCCAGCATCCGCAGGATGGCGTCCTTCGAGAGAACGTTGTTCCCCTCCTGGATGAGCTGGGTGGCGCCCGTATCCGGCGAGAAAGCCGGCGAGAACTCAGTGTTGACCCGCTCGAGGGCCTCCTCGGCCGGGAGGCCGGTGGTGAACTGTTCGGTCCCGGCCTCGGTCGAGACGCTCCCGAGGCCCACGCCGAACAGCACCGTCACGACGAGGAAGGCCAGGATGACCTTCCGGGAGTCGTGGACGATGCGGTCGTCCGCCCAGTCGATGTACCGCTGGTAGTCCATCTATCTGAACCTGACGTAGCCGCCGATGGCCACCACGGCGACCAGTCCGACGACCGCGATGGTCCCGAGCGGGAGGCCCCCGCCACCGCCGCGTTCGGTCACCTCGATGGGCACGCGGTAGGTGTCGGAGATGGGGGTGTCACCGTCCGGTTCCTCGTACTGGAAGTCCAGCGAGACGGGGTAGGACTTGGCCATCGCGCTGCCGCTGGCGCTGATGCCAAACCGGATGGTCGCGGATTCGCCGGGGTCGAGCGACGGGATGAACGCCTCGTCGTCGGAGACCGAGATGGGCGAGTCGGCGAACAGCTTCGCCGAGATGTCGGTCAGCCGTTCGTCCCGGTCGTTGGTGACGGTCAGTTCGATGGTCGTCGACTGCCCGGCCTGGACGCTCGTGTTGCCGGTATCGACGGTGAACTCGTCGGTGCTGGGGTCGACGGTCGCGCGGACCTCGATGGTGTCGCCGCGCTCTCGCTCGCCGTCGGGGGCGCGGTAGGACGCGCTGAAGTCGAACTGTCGCGGCCCGGCGTCCGCGCTGTCCGAGACGTCGACGCCGAACTCGACCGGCGCGGACTCGCCGGGCGCGAGGTCACCGACGGCGTACTGGGTCTCCTGTGGCGAGAGGTTGCTGTGGTCGCTCTCCCAGTGGAGGACGACGTTCCGGACGGGGCGGTCGCCGGTGTTGATCAGCGTGCCGCGGATGCGCCCGTCGGTGCCGGCCCGGAGGGAGGCGTCGACGTCGCCGAGTTCGAACGCCTGTTCGGGCTCGGGCCGCAGGCCGAGCGGTATCGGGTCGCTGGCGGCCGAGTCACCCTCGGGGTCCTGGTAGCCGACGGTCGCCGAGAGGGCGTAGACCGTCTCCCTGGCGTCGGCGCTGACGTTGGCCTCGACGCGGACCGTCCGCTCTTCGCCGGGTTCCCAGGTCCCGATGAACTGGTTGGCCGAGGACGCCCGGCCGAATGTGACGTCACTGCTCTCGGAGACGATGTTCACGGTGGCGAGGTTGGCCACGACCGGCCCCTCGTTGCGGATCGTCACCGCGTAGGTGCCACTGGACCCGATGGGCGCGTCGCTCTCGATGTCCGTGACGGTGAACTCCTGGGCGCGGGCGACGGTGATGCCGACGGACGACTCGGGCGAGGTCTGGCGGGCCCCATCCTCGTCGTCGAACTCGACGGCGAGGCCGAACTCGTAGGCGTCAGGTTCGGCGTTTGTGGCCGCGCCGACGCGGTAGCGGAAGGTGCGCTGCTCGCCGGCGTCCCAGGACTCGACGAAGCGGGACCCGGCCTCGGCGCCGCCGACGGTGATATCCTGACTGCGCGAGGTCAGCGTCACCGACGCATCACTCGCGGCCTCTTTCCCGGTGTTCTCGACGGTCACGGCGACCGCACCGGTCGAATCGACGCGGGCGTTGGACTCGACGTCCACGACGTCGAACGTCGCCTGCTCGGAGACTTTCAGAGTGACGTCGATGGTCCTGCTGACCGACGATTCGTCGCGTGCCCCGTCGGTCTCGGATATGAAGTTCGTGTACTCATACTCGAGTCGGACCGGAATCTGGTACTTCCCCGGCTTGGCGTCCTCGTCGACCGAGATGTCGAAAGGCACCTCCGTGGTCCCCTCGGGGAACGTGCCCACGGCCTGCTTGTTCGTCTGGACCGTGATGGGCGCGCCGCCGGTGTTCATGCTGACCGTCAGCCCGCGTGCGGTCGTCACCTCGTTAGTGAGCTTGTCGTTCGTCGACCCGGATTTGACGGTCCCGCTGTTGACGAGGACGACGTCGAGCGTCGTCTCCTCGCCCGGTGCGACGGTGTTGTCGACCAGGGTCGCATCGATGTCGGGACTCCCGGTGACGGCCCAGCGCCGTCCCGGAGAGGACGACCAGGGCGGCCATGCCCACCGTGAGTACGAGCGACCTGGTCTTCATGCACCCACCCCGTCCGTCGGTGTGACTTTCGGCGGTACGGCACTCCCACACGGGGCGGTCCAGGGCGACCACTCCGACACTCCTCGTCGGTTGCGAGGCTCGAACAACCGTTCAACCATTTCTATCGAACGAACGTTCGGTTCAAGTATCAACGTTGTGGTTCGACCCGATTGCGGGGTCCGACCGAAAAGATATATCTGTGGCCGAACGAATATTCGGTCGGGATGAGTGAAGGGTTACCGTTCGCGGGCGAACCGGCCGATTCTCACGAGGCAATCATGCGAGCGACGTTCTGTGCCCTCCAGGAGCACGGTTACGCGGGCCTGTCCATCCAGCGCATCGCCGACCAGGCCGACCTCAGCAAGTCGACGTTCTACCACCACTTCGAGGACAAGGAGGACCTCCTGCTCTCGTTCGTGGAGTTCATGCTCGCCGAGTTCGACCGCGTCTTCCAGCTCGAGTCGACCGGCGACCCGGCCGAGGACCTGCGGACGTATCTCGCCTTGATCACCGGCGACCACCCGGCCATCGCCGGCCGTCCCGAGGAAGACGAGGTGCTCTCGACGTACCTCGAACTGCGCGCACAGGCGATCCGGAACCCCGAGTTCCGGGCGAAGTTCACCGAGATGGACGAGGGATTTGCCGCCCAGCTGTCCGACCTGCTGGCGGACGGTATCGAGGCCGGCGTCTTCGCCGACGTCGACCCGGACCAGACCGCCAGGTTCCTGCTGACGATGGCCGAAGGGAGCATCTTCAAGAACGCGACCCGGACCGACGACCCCCTCCCGTCGCTCCAGGAGTCGATAGACAGGTACGTCGAACGCGAGATTCTCGCCGACCGGGCGGCGTAGTCCGGCGGTATCGGAGTCAGGACGTGCTGCCGTAGCCACGACCGAGGAGCAGACCGGCCACGTTGAGGACGACGACACCGAGGAGGACCAGCAGCGACTGCGCGTCGAGGCCGCCAAATAACAGCAGGGGATACGCGAGCGGGGACAGCACACCAACCCAGAAGCCGACGAACCGCAGGGGGCGGAGCGCGAGCGACTGGACGAGCGAGCGGACGGGGGCGTTCTCGTTGGGGACCGATTCGGCGGGCGATTCGAAGGGCGTGACGATAGACATAGGTATCCTCCTCGCCACACACTATGCCACCTACCCCGATATAAACCGCAGACCGTTACGGATAATTCGCATCGTTCGGGACGTTTTGCGGCGGGTCAGGCGGTTCATTCCCTCGTTTCACGGTCCGCTAAAACGTTTTTTTTAGATGGCTTTTTTTTACGTTTTATTCTTCTTTCTCAGGCAGTATAGCGGAACTCGACTCCGGTCCGGACCTGCCCCCCGCGGGGCTCGCCGTCGGCCAGGGCCGTCGTCGCCGACTCGACGAGCACCGCGTCACGGTGGGCGCGCTGTCGCTCATCGGCGTGATACTGACCGTCGACGGCGTGGCCGTACTCCAGTTAGGGAGCACCCACGGCTCAGTTAGGGTGGCGGTCGATCTCCTTGAACGCGGCGTCGACGTCACGAAACTCCGACAGCGTCTCGTCCATCTCCGTTTTCAGCGCCTCGGCGCGCGCTTTCAGCGACGCGATGTCCTCGTTTTCGTCCAGCGACTGGGCCGTCTTCTCGGCCTCCAGGAGGGTGAGTTTCGAGGTGACCTCGAGGTATTCGGCCATCCGGTCGTCGTACCGGCGGGCGGCCAGCTGCTGGTCGATGGCGGCCACCAGGTCGTCCTTGTCGATGGGCTTGCAGAGGTAATCGTCGAACGGCATATCGAGGATGTCGAAGTCCGGGTCGACGGCCGTAATCATGATGACGCGCGTATCGAGGTTCCGCTCGCGAATCTCGGCGAGCACCTCGTCGCCCGAGACGTCGGGCATCCGCCGGTCCAGCAGGATGACGTCGACGTCCTCGCCGACCTTCTCTAGGGCCTCGGCCCCACCGTAAGCCGTCTCCGTCTGGTACTCGTTGCGGAGGCGCAGTGCGTAGACGTCGGCGACGTCCTTCTCGTCGTCGGCGACGAGTACCGTCGCGTCACTTGCTGACTCTGACACGGGTGGGTCTACTGTCACCGACGTATATAATATTTCGGCGCCAGGGATCCGGATCAGACAGGCTGGCGGGGTCTGGACCCGCCACGCCCGGAGCGTAACGGAACTTTAAAGATTGCGTCAGGGTGAATTCTGACCTACGAATGCTCGCGCTACCGCTCCAGGTCATCGACAGCTTCTTGCTGCAATACACTATCGGTGATATCCTCCTGTTCGGGTTCGTAGTCGGCGCTATCGGCATCCTGCCGACGCGCTCGCTCCGGATGCTCGGGCTCCACACCATCGCAATCGGGGTCATTCTGCTGCTGACGCCGGCGTCGGCGATGGAACCGAACGCCGGGAGCGTCCTCGCGTCCTCGTTCCAGTACAAACTCTTTGGCCTCGTGTTGCTGGTCATCGCCCCGGTGCTGTACGCCGTCGGCCGACGCTAACCCAGTTTGTTCAGTGCGGTGAAGAAGTCGAGCGGCGGGCCGGCCAGCCGGACCGGTTCGCTCCCGCGCGCGAGCGTCACGCGCTCCGGCGGCGTTATCTCTTCTCTGATGCGGCCGTCGCTCACTACCACGGCACGCGGTGCGTCGTGTACGGCGACGGTCACGTCGCTGTCGGTGCCGACGACCAGGGGCGGCATCGGCTCCTCGCCGGCCATCTCCGTCACGACGAGGCCGGCGACGTCCGGGTGGACGAGCGGGCCGCCCTCGCTGAGGTTGTAGGCGGTCGACCCCGTCGGCGTCGCGACCAGCACGCCGTCGGCGTGACCGCGGTTGTACCGGGACCCGTCGACGGTGATCTCGAACGTCGCGCCGCCGCCGCTGCCGCGGTGGCCGGCCTGGACCACCACCTCGTTGAGGGCGGGGGACAGCTCCCAGTCCGAGCCGCGGGCACGCAGGCGCGGCACGGCCCGGGTCCGCGCGCTCCCGGTCTTCTGGATGTGCTCGACCTCCGCGACGACCGTCTCGACGGCCTCCTCCGGGGCGATGGCGTTCAGGAACCCGACCTCCCCGAGGTTCACGCCCATGATGGGCGTCGACCCGGCGCCGCGGGCCGCAAAGAGGAAGGTGCCGTCGCCGCCGATGCTGACCACCAGGTCACATCCGTCCATCGCTTCGACGGGGGCGGTCGACGCCCTCGACCCGGCCCACTCCTCGTGGTCGCGGAGGGCCGCCCCGGTCGTCTCGTCGACGACGACTGACGCGGACGCTTCCTCGAGGCGCGTTACCAGCGTGACGGCCAGCGACACCGCCCTGTCGTTGTCGCGCTGGGCGACGATACCGACGCTCATTACGTCACCGTTCCGCCCGACCGGTTATAAACCCTCTACGACGGGCTTATGGTGGTCCGCACGTGAACTCGTTTCCATGGGTCGCTGGCGTGGCCGGAGGTCGGGCGGATGAGCGACGGGAGCTCCGACGACGACTGGTTCGAACGGGCGTTCAGAGACGAGGAGGCCGACTCGGAGGCGGAATCGTCGACCGACGACGACGGACCGTTTGCGGATTCGACCGACGACACCGACGCCGGATCTGACCAATCTGACAGCCCCTTCGAGAGCGGCGACGGGGACAGCCCCTTCGACGACGCCGGGACTGACCAATCTGACAGTCCCTTCGAGAGCAACGACGGGGACAGTCCCTTCGAGAGCAACGACGGGGACAGTCCCTTCGACGACGCCGAGTCTGACCAGTCCGACAGCCCCTTCGAGAGCGGCGACGGGGACAGTCCCTTCGGCGACAGTGGCAGCGAGAACCCGTTCGACAACGAAGACGGGGAGAACCCGTTCGCCGACACCGGCGGCGACAGCTCGTTCGACGACGGCGGCGACGGCGGCGATGGCAGCCTGTTCGACGACGACTTCGCGAGCGAGTTCGGGATGGCCGGCGGAGGCGACGAGGAGTTCCAGGACGAGGACTTCGACTCGGACATCCCCCGCATCGACATCGGCATCGAGGGGCTCGACGGGATGATCCAGGGCGGGATCCCGAAGCGCCACCTCGTCGTCGCCATCGGGTCGGCCGGGACGGGCAAGACGACGTTCGGCCTGCAGTTTCTCCACCACGGCCTGGAAGTCGGCGACACCTGCATCTTCATCACGCTTGAGCAGTCCTACCGGAGCATCATGGACACCGCCGACGACCGGGGGTGGGGATTCCGCGAGTACGAGGACGAGGACAGACTGGCGGTCATCGACCTCGACCCGGTGGAGATGGCAAACAGCCTCGACAACATCCGTAACGAACTGCCCGACCTCATCGAGGACTTCGACGCCGACCGGCTGGTGCTGGACTCGGTATCCCTGCTCGAGATGATGTACGACCAGCCGGCCAAACGCCGGACCGAGGTGTTCGACTTCACCCGCTCGCTGAAGGAGGCGGGCGTCACGACGATGCTCACCTCCGAGGCCAGCGAGGACAACCCCTACGCCTCCAGACACGGCATCATCGAGTACCTGACCGACGCCGTGTTCGTCCTCCAGTACGTGCGCGGGTCGACCCAGGAGACCCGCCTGGCAGTCGAGATTCAGAAGATACGGAACGCCAACCACTCCCGGGAGACCAAGCCCTACGAGATAACGCGGGACGGCATCTCAGTCTATCAGCAGGCCAACATCTTCTGAGGTCGACGTGGCCGTTTCGTCAACACTTATCTGATTACCCGAACAGGCGTTCGTATGGTTCTGCTAGTCCCCTTCGACGGGTCGTCCCTCTCGAAAGCGGCACTGGAACGCGCCGCGGAGTTCAGCGAGTACCGCGGGGAGGAAGTCGTCGTGCTGAGCGTCATCCCCGACTCGGTGGAACTCGCACTCGAGCGGGACTGGCTCGACCCCGAGGAGACCTTCGACATCGACAAGATAGCCGAGAAGCTCGAAGGGCAGGCCGCCGAGATCGCCCCGAAGGCTCGCTTTCGCGCCGAGATTCCGGAGAACGTCAGCTCGATGGCGTCGAACACGACCGACGTGGTCCGGACCATCCGGACCGTCGCCAACGAGGAGGACGCCTCCATCATCTTCATCGGCAGCGAGAACGCCGGGCGCGTCTCGACGCCGGTGACCAGCGTCGGCGCACCGGTCTCCGAGGACCCGCAGTACGACGTCCACATCATCCGGCACGCCTAGGCCTACCTGATGACGGTCACCGGAACGGTCGCGCGCCGGACGACGAGTTCCGCGACGCTGCCCAGCAGGATGCGCGAGACGCCGGACCGGCCGTGGCTCCCCATCACGATCTGATCGACGTCGTGGTCGGCGGCGTAGTCGACGATGGTCTGGGTCGGCCGGCCGACCTCGAGGACGCGCTCGACGTCCGTGACGCCGGCCTCGGAGGCGTCCTCCTCGAACTCGTCGAACAGCGCTTCGGCGCTTTCCTTCTGGTCCTCGTACCACTCCTCGGAGAAGGAGGGGACGGACGCCTGGGCACTGTACCCGGCCTCGGCGGGGTTGATGACGTGCAACAGGACGACCGTCGACTCGGGGAACTCTTCTAGGACGTACGCCAGGGCGTCGGCCGCCTGTTCCGACCCGTCGACTGGTACGAGTATCCGTTTGCTCATGGTACGAGTGGACACCCCGTCGGGCTTGAATGTTCGCCTCGAGTCCGGTGCCGGCGTCCCTTCCCGCTCGACCCGCCGTGGTCGGCGCGACGCCAGTCGCCCTGTCATGTCCGGAAATTATTTCTTCCCACGTGACAGTTGTTGTGGACGACTATGGCTGGTGGGGACTCGATGGGCAGGGGGACAGCGGGCGGTGGCCCGGGCGAGCAGGACGCGGGGGCCGCCCTCGAGCGGACCAGACCGCTCGAACTTCGCGAGGACGACGAGGAGTGGGTCCTCTGTGCCTACCGGGAGGGGCCGGCCACGCCCATCTCGACGCACGAGGCCCGCATCGGCGGGGTGCGAGCGGGTCGGGAGACGATGGACGACGACGGTCACCCGTGTCTGCTCCAGTGGGGCGCCACGGACCGCCTGGGCAACGTCTACTGGAACCCGCTGTACGAGCGACTCGAAGTCAGGTACGACGACCTGCTCGAGGCCTGGGCCGTCGTCCCGGCCGAGGGCCACGTCCTCTTCGAGACGGCCCCGGCGAAGCAGCGAGCCTGCTCGCTGGGACGGTCGGTCCAGCACGCGTACCACTTCAAGCACCTCGAGGTGTACTCCCCCGACGACGAGCGCCAGCAGGTCGTCGACCACCGGTTCGTCGAGGACCCGCCCGCCGCACCCGCCAGCGCTGGCGTTGCGGACGACCCGGAGCAATCGACTGACGGCGACGCCGGCCCAACCGACGGGTCACCGGACGACGACTCGCCGACCCCGGCGCAGGTCCTCGACGCGGCCATCGCGGACCTCTCTGCGGTCACCGACGTCGACACGTCGGGCCCGGTCCACCGCTACCGGGCGACCGACGCGGACGACGAACCGGTCGAGATCGCGACCCTGTCGCCGGCCTTTACGAGCGACCGGTCGGTGATGACCGCGTTCATGTCGGCGGTCACCGACTGGGAGACCATCGCGGACGCGGCCCACGTCACGGCGGTCCGCGACGTCGGCATCGGCCCGGCCCCGTGGGTCGCCTACCCCGCGGGCGAGGGGACGCTCGTGGACCACGTCGCGGACCTCTCGATGCGCCAGCGACTGCGCGTCGTCTGTGACCTCGCGTCGGCGCTCGACATCGCGACCCGATACGACCTCCCGCGCCGGGGCATCCGCCCGGAGACCGTCTGTCTCGTGGCACGCGGCGACGAGATGCGGGCGACGCTGTCGGACTGGGGGCTCCAGTGGGCGGTGACCGATGCCGTCGGCGAGCAGCTGGTCACGCCCTACACGGCCCGAGCAGCTGGACGGTGAGACGACGCCGACGACGGGCACCTACCAGCTGGGCGCGCTCGCGTACCGGTTGCTGGTCGACCGGGCGCCCTTCGAGGCGGACGTCGACCTGGCGGCGGCCATCCGGGAGGGCGACCTCACGCCCCCGGGCCAGGTGAACCAGGCCGCGTCGCCACTCGACGACGTGCTGGCCCGGGCGATGGAACCGGAGCCACGGGACCGGTACACCAGCGCGACGGCGTTCCGGGACCGGCTGGTCGACGCGTTCCGGTAGCCGTCAGTCCCGGCCGTGGCGGGTCACGCAGGTCGAGAGCCCGATGAGCTCGACCGGTTCGGAGTTGTCCGGCGAGTAGACGACCCGCTGGCCTTTCTCCATGTAGGGCACCTTCGACTCTAAGTTCGACGGGATGTTGACCGCCTTGATGGCGTCCTCGTCGCCCAGGTTCAGGACCATCGTCGTGTTGATCTGCTTGAACACGGGGTCGGCGATGTCCTGGGGGTCCTGCGTGATGAGATACAGGCCCAGGCGCTCCTTGCGACCCTGTTTGGCGGCCTCGGTGAACTTCCCGATGACCTTCCGGGCCTGGACGCTGTCGGCGTCGGTCAGGAAGTTGTGGGCCTCGTCCATCCCCACCACCAGGGGCGTCTCCTTGATGCGGTCGTAGGTCGGATCGTTCGAGAGCTTCTGGTCGATGAGGAGGCTCGAGACGGCCAGCACGACGGTCGAGGCCGTCCGCGAGTCGGTGATGTGGTAGGTCGGGATGACCGTGAGCCCGCCGTCCCGGACCAGCTGGGGTATCTGGTCGGTGATCGGCCGGGCGTCCTGGTCGAAGACGGCGTCGAACCCGCGCACCCGGCGTTTGACGGCGTCGAAGGTGGCCTCGTGGACGTCGCCGGCCTCGTGGAGTTCCTCCTTCATCGCGGGGTCCGAGAGGAAGGTCTTGAAGTCGTCGTAGGTCCCGCTCGACCCGTACTGGCGCCGGAACCGCGGGAGCAGCGTGTTGACGAGCGCGCCGTACTGGTTGTCGTTGAGCGCCGACCCGGCGATGAGCCAGGGGTTCTCGTAGACCAGCGAGAACGGGACGGTGAACTCGACCTGCTCGGCGCCGTGGTGGCTGGCGCTGTAGTCGGCGCCGGCCACCTTCGGGACGAACGCGATGGTGTCGTCGTAGCCGCCGTGGGCGACGCCCTCGCGCTCGCAGCGGCGCGCGAACTCGTCGGTCATCGCCGGATTGTCGTCGTGCATCTGGGCGTACTCGTCCTGGGGGTCGAACTGGACCACCGCGAGCTCGGGGGTGCGGCCGTCGCCCATCTCGTAGGTCCGCCCGAGGTACTGGCGAAGGACGTTCTTCGAACTGTGGGTCTTGCCCGACCCCGTCCCGCCGGCGACGAGCGTGTGCCGGAAGACCAGCGGGTCGCCCGCGTCGTAGTCGTCCTTCAGGCGGTAGTCGATGGTCGGCGGTTCGGCCGCCGTCCGGACCTTCTCGCCGCCGACCGAGAGGTGCCCCAGGAAGACGCCGTCTTCGGGAATCTTCAGCCCGGTCTTTATCTCGGTCTTGTCGGTGGCCTCCCGGACCACCGTCTCGGGCTTGGGCACGCGGTCGGTCATCCGGCGCTTGAGCTCGCCGCCGTCGGTGTACAGCACCGCGACGGGGTCGAGCTCGGCGATGAACTTGAAGTCCTGCTCGTCGATGCCCTGCTCGCGCATCGCCCGGCGAGCGTGGATCTCGGTGGCGTCGTCGGCCCGGAACTCCTGGGCGTACTCTAAGGCGGTGATGCGACAGAACAGGCGCTCGCCGTCGGGGTAGGGGACCAGCAGGTACTTGCCGATGCGGACGGCCGAGCGGTTCGCGGCGGTGACGTAGGCCCGGAGGCAGGTCTCGTCGGCCTCCTCGCTGATGCGGAGGCCGCCGGCCGCCGAGAGGACGCCGAGGCCGGCGTCCGGGGCCACCGGGTCGGTGTCCATCTGCTCGAAGGTGTCGTCTGTCGAGTCGACGCTCGTCGCGGCTGTGGCGGACTCACCGACGGGGTCGCCGTCGTCGGCCGGGTCCTCCCCGGCGTCGTCGGCGCTGAAGTCGGTGAAGTCCCCGAGGTCGGACATACCGGGGCGGACGGCGCCGAGCGACAAACCGCTTTCCCCACCGGAGCGGAAGTGAAACCTTACGCCGGTGGGCCCCCGACTCCCCTCACATGGACGGGTTGCGGGTGATGACGTTCAACGTGCGATACGACACGGCCTCCGACGGGCGCGACGCCTGGCCCCACCGGCGCCGCCTCGTCGCCAGTACCGTCCGGTTTCACGGGCCGGACGTCGTCGGCATCCAGGAAGCGATGGCCCACCAGATGCGCGAACTGGAGGAGCTGCTGCCCGGCTACGACTGGGTGGGCGACCCGCGGGACTCTGTCGCGGCGGGCGGCGAACACACCGCCGTCGGGGTCCGGACCGACCGGTTCGAATGCGTGGCGACGGAGACGTTCTGGCTCTCGGAGACCCCGGAGACGCCCGGCAGCGTCGGCTGGGACGCCCG
This sequence comes from Haloarcula regularis, assembly GCF_029338315.1. Lineage (GTDB taxonomy): Archaea > Halobacteriota > Halobacteria > Halobacteriales > Haloarculaceae > Haloarcula > Haloarcula regularis. The sequence continues at coordinate 1,307,195 of NZ_CP119794.1, read as the reverse complement.
CTACCCCCGCGTCGCCACCCACGCCCGCCTGCAGGACCGCCGGTCGGACCAGCGCCTCCTCGTCCTCAACACCCACCTGGACCACGAGGGCGAACGGGCTCGACGGGCGGGCATCGAGCTCGTCCTCGACCGGTTCGACGCCGCGGTCGGAGCCGACCCCGGCCTGGTGATGGGCGATTTCAACTGCGTCGTCGGCGACCCGGCCCACGCCGCCGCCGTCGACCACGAACTCCCCGACGGGCGGCGCCTGTTTGACACCCGCGGCCTCGCGACCCACCGCCACGGCCCGACGACGACCCGGTCGGACTTCCACGACCTCCTCCCGGACATGGGCATCGACCACGTCTTCGTCACCGGCGAGTTCGACGTCGCCACGCACGCCGTCTGCACGGACCGGGACGACGACCACTACGCGTCGGACCACTTCCCGGTGGTCGTCGACTGCACGCTGTAGCGCCCGCCTCTCCCCTTCGTGTGGTGTGTTCCCGCAGCGCACGGGCCGCGAGGCAAAAACGGTTTCGGAGGGACCCTTTTGCCGCTGGGCCGCCTACCGTCTGGCATGTTGCTCATCCGAGGAAACGCCGGCGGGACCGGCCTCACCGGCACGCTGTTCGAACCTGGCGAAGAACCCCCGTCGTTCAAGGGGCACCCGACGAGGGGGCGCCGTACGTCTGGGTCTGTGACGCCTTCTACGAGGTCGAGAGCGGCGGGAGCACCCAGCAGATCGGCGACCGCGAACTGCGGGTCGCCTTCGAGTCGCCGATGCCCCGCGGCTTCGAGACCCGCGAGGCCGCCATCGAGGCCGCGAAGGACCACGTCAGGACGCAGTTCGCGCGCGTCGGCGTCGACGCGGCCGACGTCGAGATCACGGTCCTCCAGGCCGGCGAAGCCCACTGAGTCAGAACGCTTCCGAGACCGCGCCCCACCGCTCGTCGTCGTACGCTTTCTCCCGGTCGGTGTCGAACTCCCGCTCGATGCGCCGCGTGAGCTCTTCGCTCCCCTGGCGGTCGATTCGTGCCAGTTCGTCGGCCTTGGCCACGGCCAGGGGCGGTCCCCGTTCGGCCGCCACGTCGTGGAGCACCTGCCTGGTCAGTCGCTCCCGGCGCTCCGGGTCGCGCGTGAACGCGTACGGCGCCTCGACGCGGAAGACCAGGTCGGTCCGCGGGTCGTACAGGGCAAAGAAGGTCACTTCGTAAGCCTCGGCGTCGAGCGACCGCTCGACGCCCAGCGCGTCGCCCCCGGCGGCCATCACGCCGTCGGTCCCGCCCCGCGAGACGAACCAGTTGGTGAAGGTCAGACAGTCCCGCGCGAGGTCCCCGTCGTCGGTCCGCCGTTCCAGCACACGACGGAAGAAGGAGGCGTCGTTGACCCAGGGAGCAGCCGTCTTGCGACGGACGGCCCGGGTGAGCGTCTTCGCGGCGGAGTTCTTGACGAACCCGACCAGCGGGACGTCCCGCTCGACGAACCGTTCGACGAGCTCGACGTAGTTGCCCACGACGGTCTTTGGCCGATCGTCCTCGGCCAGTAGGTCCGCCACTCGGCGTCGCGCTCGGCCCACCGGAGGAGCCCAGTTGGGTAGATGGGCCCGTCGAGGACGAATAGGTCCTCGACCACGTCGGCGTTCGTCAGCGCGTGCCGGCTCTCGGCCAGGTACAGCGCCAGCGCGTGGACGACCCGCTGTTCGTACCGGTCGACCTGTGGCACCTCCAGCACCCGACGGCGGGCAAAGCCCCGGTCGTCCGCCCGCCAGTCGCCGTCGAACTGCACCGTCGAGTCGTTCGTGTGGACGGCCATGATGATGGTCCGGGCGCGGTGCAGGTCGACGTCCGAGGGGACGGCGCTCATCGCGGCCTGTGCGACGTCCAGGACGAGTCCGTTCTTGAACGTCGTCGGGTTGATGGTCCCCGAGTCCAGGCCGTGCTGGGTGGGATACGGGGGCTCCTCCAGCGCGACATCCTCGATGGGCACCTTCCGGCGGCGCTGCTCGTCGAGCGGTGCCAGCACCTCCGTCCCGTCCGCCCAGAGCGGGTCCAGGAAGTTTTCCCAGACGTCCTCGGCGACGGCTCCCTGGTCGCTCGTCTCGACGGTCCTGCCCACCTGTCCCGCGAGCTGGGCGATGCCGTCGACGTGGACCGGGTCGAGTGTCATGTCCGTGGATTCGCCGGGCGTGGCATAACTCTGGTGGGGCACAACAGTTAGGGGCTTGCTGGCGGTAGGCCGGCACGTGTCGCCCCGTCGGAACCCGTCTCCGTCCGTGCCGAGGTGTCGCTGATGGTCCTGTTCGACGCTCTCTTCGTCGCCGTGGCCGTCGTGGCGCTGTGGTTCGGTGCCGACCAGTTTGTCACCGGCGCCGCCCGCGTCGCGAAACGCCTCGGCGTCCCGGGGCTGGTCATCGGGCTCACCGTCGTCGCCTTCGGGACCTCCGCCCCCGAGTTCGCGGTCACCTTGGACGCCGCGTTCGCCGGCCGCCCGGACATCTCCGTCGCCAACGTCGTCGGGTCAAACGTCCTCAACCTCGGGTTCATCCTCGGCGGCGTCGCGCTCGTCCAGGCGCTTGCCACCTCGCGGACGCTCGTCCGCCGGGACGCGCTCTTGCTCATCGTCGCGACGGGACTCCTGCTCGTGTTCGTCGGCGACGGCCGCCTGAGCCGGCCGGAGGGAGCGCTCCTCTTTGCGATACTGGTTGGCTATCTCGTCGTCCTCGTGCGTCTGGGAAGCGAACGCGTCACGGCGCCGCCGGACGAGTCGTTCGGCTGGCTCGACGCCGGCCGTCTGGTCGGCGGCCTGGCGCTGGTCGTCGGTGGCGGCCACCTGCTCGTCCTCTCGGCGGTGGACATCGCGGAGGCACTGGGCGTCTCCCAGTGGGTCATCGGGCTCACCGTCGTCGCCGCCGGCACGTCGCTGCCGGAGTTCGCCACCTCGCTGGCGGCGGCCAGGCAGGGCCGGATGGGGCTCTCGGCGGGCAACCTCGTCGGGAGTTCGCTGTTCAACGTGCTGGGCGTCCTCGGCCTGGCGGCGATCGTCCAACCGCTGCCCGTCGAGGCCGTCGGCGTCGAGTCGACGGCGTGGCTGCTCGGGACGGTGGTGCTGGTGGCGGTGCTGTTCTACACCGACGAGACGCTCACGCGCCTGGAGGGCGGGATACTGGTCGCGCTCAACGTCGTCAACTGGGCGCTGAGTCTGCTGTGACTACTCCTTGCCGGACTCCTCGCGGAGCAGGCGCTGGACCGCCTCGGCGATCTCCTCGTAGGAACTCATCGAGAGCCCGTCTGTCGTGATGAGCACGCCCTGGCGCTCCGTGGTCACCCGGAGCAAGTAGCCGTTCTCGAAGGCCCGGACCGTGAACTTGTACTCGCCGAGTTCCGACTCCTGGTAGGCGTTCTTGGTCTGCTTGTAACCCTGCCACTCGTGGCCGACGAACTCGTTTAAGTCGGCGTCGCGTTCGAGGTCCTCCCGCAGGTAGAGCTGCTCGAAGTTCGCCCGGGTGAAGTACGTCACAGAGCGCAGCGAGTCCCCGGTGGCCGTCCGGGCCGTCGTGACGATGCTGTCGGCGAGGTCCTCCGTGAGGATGTTCCGGGTCATGCCTGGACCGAGACGGCCCACCCTCTTAACGTCCCGGTTACCCCACCATTTTTCACACGTCGGTCTGCCCGCCGGTCGGCCCGCCGTCGGAGAGTTCTACGGCGCGGTGCCGCCCTCGATGAGTTTCTCGGCCAGCATCGGGACGAACGTGCCGACGTCGGTGACCATCCCAACGGCCTGGGCGGACCCGCGGTCGAGCAGCTGGGTGACCGTCGCGGGGTTGATGTCGACACAGACGACCCGGGTGGTCGAGGGCAGGCAGTTGCCCACCGCGACCGAGTGTAGCAGCGTCGAGAGCATCAGCACCATGTCGGCCTCGTGGGCCTGCTCGCGGATGGCGTTCTGGGCCTCGATGGCGTCGGTGATGGTGTCCGGGAGCGGACCGTCGTCGCGGATCGACCCCGCGAGCACGAACGGGCGGTCGTTTTCGATGCACTCGTACATCACCCCGGACTCGATGGTGCCGGACTCGACGGCGGCCGCGATCGAGCCCTCGCGGATGACCTCGCTGATGGCGTAGATGTGGTGCTTGTGGCCGTGGCGAGGGTGGTCGAGGCTCTCGGTGTCCATCCCCAGCGAGGTGCCGTAGAGGTCCCGCTCGATGTCGTGGACGGCGAAGCCGTTGCCGGCCGAGAGCATGTCGACGTACCCCTCGCGGACCAGGCGCGCGAGGTCCTCGCGAGCGCCCGTGTGGATGACCGCCGGGCCACAGACGGCCAGGACCGTCCCGCCTGCCCGCTTGGTCTCTCGGATGGCCGTGGCGATATTCTCGATGGTCGTCTCGGAGGGGCGCTCGGAGGAGACGCCGCCGCGCATGAACCCGAAGGCGCCGCCGGAATCCCGGGGCCGCGACGGCGGTTCGACCTTGATGCCCATCTCGCCGGTGACGATGCGGTCGCCCGCCTCGACGGCGTTGAGGACCTTCGTGTACGCCCGCGGCCCCTCGCTGTCCTCGACGACGACCGCACAGTCCATCTCCATGTGCTCGACCTCGAGCCACTCGCCCTCGTAGCGGACGAACGTCGGGTGGTTGGTCGTCGAGTAAAAGCCCTCGGGGACGACCTGATCGGCCGGCGCGGATTCGAGTTGCACGTCCTTGGGGTTTGCGGGGTTGGCCCCGTTCTGGTGGAGCTCGTGGACGATGGTCTGGAGCGTCGCCGCGTCCTCGGCCTCGACGAGGAGGCGCGCGTAGGACTCCTCGTCCTTGTGGCGGCCGATGTCGAACGCCTCGACGGTAAAGGAGCCGCCGAGGTCCATGATGATGCCGAAACAGGCGCCCATCGTCCCGGAGTCGATGATGTGTCCCTGGAGCTCGACCTCGCGTGAGACTGTCATACCCACAGTGAGGCGTCTCCCGGGTAAGACGATTTGGGCACCGCGTGATACCGCAAGGCCCCGACGACTCAGGCCTCCTGGACCGACCGGTCGACGGTCCAAGAGACTCCCGCGTCGGTCCCCCGAAGACGGTCGTAGAATCGTCTGAGGCCGTCAGATTCCGTCGTGGGCAGGACGTGCAGCCGGACGGTCCCGTCGCGCACGGAGACCCGGAACACGTCCGTCGTCTCCTCGTCGCGGACCAGCCACAGCGGCATCGGCAGGTCGTGGAAGTCGCCGTAGCGGTACGGCCCGTCGGCGAGGATTCCGGCGACGACGGCGGCGAGGTCGGCGGTGGCCTGCTCGCTGTTCGGGACGAGTTCGAACGTCGTGCCGCCCTCGTACTCGACGCCGCTCCCGTGGGGGTAACGCCGCTCCGGGCGTCGCGGGATCGAGAAGGACGGCTCCGACGTCATGGCGCTGTGTGCCACGCTTGGGCGCCATCCGATTTAAACTCGCGGGCGACCCTGGCTCTCGCCCGGGTCGCCTGGCTACTCGGACCAACGGAAGGCGAGACTGTACATCCGCCCGGTGGACGCCGCGCCGACGTCCGCGGCGACGCGATCGGCCGCCCGTTCGAGCGGGGCGCCCAGGTCGTCCGGGAGCCGGCCCGCCGCCTCGCAGGCCGCTCGGGTATGGGCCGACAGGTGGCTCTCGGTCCAGGGGACCGGGTCCAGCAGCGTCCGCTCCCGGTCGAACGACCAGCCGTGCCCCTCGAATACGCGTTTGAGCAGGGCAGCGGGGTAGAATGTCAGCGCTGGCCGACCGTCGGCGAGTTCGCTTGCGGCGTTCTCGACGGCAAAGAGGCGTCGGACCGCCGCGTCCTCGGGGAGCGGGTCGTAATCGTCGACAACGAGGTGACTCCCGGGCGCGGCGACCCGCGTGAGTTCCGCCGCGACATCCTCCAGCGCGGCGGGGTCGAGGAGATTACAGAGTCCGTGCGCGGAGACCAGCTCCACCGAGTCCGGGCGGAGCGGCGTCGCCCGGAGGTCGGCCCGGACGACGTCAACCCGGTCGTCGTCGCCACAGCGCCGCTGGACGGCTGCTGCGTGGTCGGCGTCGTCGGTGACGGCGTAGACGCGGCCTGCACCCGACTCGAGCAGGCCGGCTGTCGTGTTGCCGACGCCGGCGCCGGCCTCCAGGCAGACCTGGCCCTCGACCGGCCGGTCGGCGAGTGCGGCCCTGACTGTCTCGGGGACGCCCGTGCCCAGTGTCGACCCGGGCACGGGTCAGTGGTGCAGTTGCTCGGGCACCGGGCTGTCGTCGTGGCGGGCGGCCTCCACGACGGAGCGCTGGGTGGCCTCGTCCATCCCGTCGTAGCGGTCGGCGGCGTCAAGCACCATCGAGACCAGCTTCGGGTCGCCCGGCGAGACGACGCTGGTCAGGCCCCGGGCGGCCGCGAAGTCGAAGCGCTCGCGGATCTCGTCGGGGCGGGCGACCGGTTCGTACCAGTTCGCGAACGGCCGGTCCTCCTCGTAGCGTTCGGACTCGGGCGGCCACGGCCCCTTCGCGAAGGCCTTGATGCCGAGCGTGCCGACGTCGTGCTCCTCGGCCAGTTCCAGAACGCCCTCGTAGTCGTGTTCGGCGTCCCCCTTCGCGGCGACGACGGGATTCAGCGGGAACATCACCGTCTCCAGGTCGTCGATGCGCTCGATGGCCGCCTTGATGAGGTCCGGATCGCCGTGGCTCGTCAGGCCGATGTGGTCGACGAGCCCCTCGTCTCTGGCGTCGCGGACGGCCGCCAGGGCGCCGTCCTCGGCGGTGATCGCCTCGAGTTCCGACTCGTACTCGAGGCCGTGGACCTGGTAGAGGTCGATCTTCTCGATGCCCATGCGGGTGAGCGACAGGTCCAGCTTTCCGGCGGGCGCCGTCGTAGTCGCGCTCCTGGGTCTTGCAGCCGAGAAATATGTCGTCGCGGTACTGGCGGAGCTTCGGTCCGAGTTTCAGCTCCGCGTCGCCGTAGGTCGGCGCGACGTCGAAGTGGTTGACGCCGTAGTCCAGCACGTGCTCGACCATCTGGTTGGCGCCCTCCTGTTCGAGCCAGTTCAGGGCGATGGTGCCGAAGGTCACGACGGTACTCTCGTGTCCGGTGGCACCGAGTGGGCGGGTCTCCATATCGGGAGGTCGACCCGGACGCGCAAACTGTTGGTCCCCGGCGTGGGTTTTTGCTCCGCGCGCCCCTCTCCTCGCGTATGTGTGGCCGCTACAGCCTGTTCGCCCCACCCGCCGACGTTGAGGCGCGGTTCGACGCCACGTTCGCCTTCGACTTCGAGCCCCGGTACAACGCGGCGCCGAGCCAGTCGCTGCCCGTCGTCGCCAGCGAGGCCGACGACACCATCCAGCGCATGGAGTGGGGCCTGGTCCCGTCGTGGGCCGACGACCGCTCGGACCACGGCTACATCAACGCTCGCGCGGAGACGCTCTCGCGGAAGCGGTCCTTTGCCGACGCCTACGCGTCCCGGCGCTGTCTCGTCCCGGCCGACGGCTTCTACGAGTGGGTGAGCGAGGAGGGCGGGAAACAGCCGTACCGCGTCTGTCTGCCGGACGACGCGCCCTTCGCGATGGCCGGGCTCTACGAGCGGTGGGAACCGCCACAGCGCCAGACCGGCCTCGGCGAGTTCGGCGGGAGCGGCGCCGGCGGCGGCCAGGACGACGTCGTGGAGACGTTCACCATCGTCACCACCGACCCGAACGAGGCGGTCGCCGACCTCCACCACCGGATGGCCGTCGTCCTGGACCCGGACGAGGAGGAAACCTGGCTCCACGGGTCGGTCGACGAGGCGGCCCAGCTGCTGGACCCCTACGACGGGCCGATGCGGACCTACCCCGTCTCGACGGCGGTCAACAGTCCCGCCAACGACTCGCCGGACCTCATCGAGGTGGTGGACAGCTGAACGCACTGGACCAACGACGTCGCTGTCGGACTCTCCAACCTGAGGAGTGGACTGACCGAACCTGACGCGCGAACGTCGCCGGGGAGAAACACCGCGGCACCGGGGCTATTCGCTCGGACTGTTCCGCCGGTTGAACTGGTACACCATCGCCCACAGCGTCTCCTCCTGGGACTTCCCCAGCGAGGCCGCTTCGAGTTGGCGGTACAGGCCGTCTGATACGGTTATCTCGGGCATCGACTGTATCGAGGTGCGGAATATATGTAAACTTATTGATACTCGGAGGTGAGTAAATCGTTCCGTTACCCTCAGTATTTGGGGTCTATCTTCACCTGTCCGACCGGCCAACTGCGGGTGTATGCAGTCGTTCGCAGATCGCGCGCAGGCCAGCAAAGTCGCGTCTAGCGTGACCGACCTCGTCGGTGAGACGCCGCTGGTCTGTCTCGATTCCTTCGCCGACAACCTGCTTGGCAAGGTCGAGGCCGCCAACCCGTACTCGGTCAAGGACCGCATCGCGCTGTACATGGTCGAGGCGGCCGCCGAGTCCGGGGCCCTGCCAGAGGACGGCACCGTCGTCGAGGCGACCAGCGGCAACACCGGCATCGGCCTCGCGGCGGTCTGTGCCGCCCGCGACTACGACTGCGTGCTGACCATGCCCGAGTCGATGAGCGAGGAACGGCGCCGCCTCCTCTCGGCGCTGGGGGCCGACCTCGACCTGACGCCGGCCGACGACGGGATGGGCGGCGCCATCGAGCGGGCGAACGAACTCGCCAGCGCCGAGGACGCGGTTCGGGCCCGGCAGTTCGAGAACGAGGCCAACCCGCGCGCCCACCGCGAGACCACCGGCCCCGAGATCTGGTCCCAGACCGACGGGGCCGTCGACGCCGTCGTCGCCGGCGTCGGCACCGGCGGGACGATAACCGGCATCTCCGAGTACATCGAGGAAGACGAGGGCGCCGACCTCACGTCCGTCGCTGTCGAACCCGCGTCCTCGCAACTGCTCTCTAACGACGACCCCGACAGCCACGAGATCCAGGGCATCGGGCCGGGGTTCGTCCCGGACGTCCTCCGGACCGACCTTCTCGACGAGGTTCGGACCGCGAGCAAGACCGACGCCATCGAGGCCGCCCGCCGACTCGCTCGCGAGGCGGGCCTGCTGGTGGGCATCTCGTCGGGCGCGGCGCTCCACGCGGCCACCGAGTACGCCACCGACAACCCCGATGAGACGGTCGTCGTGGTCCTCCCCGACACCGGCGAGCGGTACCTCTCGACCGACCTCTGGGCGTGAGGCCGGCGTCGGTCCCGGTCACCGGACGAACTCGTGGGGGTTCGTGTCCTCGGTCAGCGCCCGGCCGTCGTCGTCGGCTCCGAACGCCTCGCCGGCCAGCAGGAGATACAGCGAGGCACCAGTCGAAAGCACGACGCCCGCCAGGGGGACGGCGAGCGTCGCACCAGCCAGGAGCGGCAGTATCTGGAGGACGCCGATGCCGCCGAACGCGGTGACGCCGACCCAGCGCCCAGGCCCGACGGCGTGCGATCCCGACGCCTGCCGGGAGGAGCAGCAGTCCCAGCAGTGTCCGCCCGACCGCGAGGACGAGGGGCGCCGTGCCGGACGTCGCCAGTGTTTCGACTGCCCCGGTGACCACGTGGACGGCACCGAGCCCCAGCGCCAGCGCCGCGACGACGTACAGTCCCGTCTCGCCGCTATCCCGACCCATGGCAGGCGCTCGTCGTGGCTCCCGTAAGTGCTTTCGGTCGAAAACCGCCGACTGGAAGTCTACTGGACGCGACCGAACGCGAGCGTCCCGCTGATGCTCTCGATGTAGGCGTTGACCACCTGGCCCTCCTGAGCACCGGAGACGAAGATTGTGTACTTGCCCTTCTCTGCGACGCCGTCGCCCTCCCGGCCGGTGCCGGTGATCTTGACCTCGTAGGTCTCGCCCTCCTCGAGGGTCGGGCGCTCCTGCTGTGTCTGCTTGCTCGCGCCCTTCGAGACCGGGCGGAAGGCCCCACAGGCCTGGCAGCGCAGCATGTCCACGCCGTCCTCGGTCTTGAGGACGGTGTCGGGGAGCCCACACTCCGAGCAGGTGACGTACTCGGCGACGTAGGCGTCGACGGCCGCCTGGAAGTCCGCGGTGTCGAACGACCCGTTGTAGCGGGCCTCGCGGCCGTCGAACTGGCCGTTTGTCCCGAACTCGCGCTGGATGCTGCGGTGGAGGTGCTGGGGGTCACGCGAGAGCGCGTCGGCGATGGCCCCGAGGTTAGTCAGGCGCGTAAAGGCGCCGTCGGTCTGTCCCTCCGGGTCTGGGATCTTGAGGCGTTCGCCGCTTTCCCGGGGCTGGTCGGGCAGTACGTCGTAGGCTCTGTCGAGCGCGTCGTCGTAGTTCATACCGGAAACACGGGGCTGGAACCTAAATGGGTTCCGTGATAGTTCCTCGCACCGGGTTCAACACGACAGCGGGAGTCTGAGGCCCTCGCCCGCCCGGGTGAACGACGACCCGAACGGGGACGACAGCTGTCGCATTCGCTCGCGGAGCCACGCCGCCGCGTCCGCGCCGGCCCGGGTCACCTGCGCATCCACAATTTCGACTGGAGCTAGCTCCAGCGCGTCCAGCGTCCCGTCGGCGACGACGAGCTCGAACAGGAACGACCGGTCGTTGTGCAGGTCCGGCTTGACGAGGTAGTCGTCGACGAAGTCGCCGGCGTCGTAGACGATGGGGCGGCCCCGGTACACCTCGACGCCCTGGACGACGTGGGCGCTGTGGCCGTGGACGACGTCGACGCCGTTGTCGACAAGCCAGCGGGCGAACGCCTGCTGCGTGGCCGAGGGTTCGACGACCCAGTTTGGCCCCCAGTGCAGCGAGGCGACGACGAGGTCCGGATCGGCTGCGCGGGCGCGTGCCAGCGCGTCCCCGACCCACTGGCGGGTCAGCGGATTGTTGGGGTCGAGGGGGACGTAGGCGGCGCCGGGGCTGTTGGCGCAGGCCGCGTACAGCGGCGCCTGGTCGGTCAGCGCGACGACGGCCACGTCGAGGTCACCCGCCCCGACCACCGTCGGCGCGAAGGCAGCCCGCCGCGTGTCGCCCGCCCCGGCCGTCGGTATCCCGTCGTCATCGAGGTGCTCGAGCGTGTCCTGTAGCGCGACGGGCCCGTAGTCGAGGACGTGGTTGTTCGCGAGGCCGGCGAAACTGGTGCCGACCTCGGCCAGCGCGGGGACGGCCCACTCCGGGCCGGCACGGAAGTAGTAGGTCCGGCCCGGGTGGCGCTCGCCGCGGGCCGAGACGCAACACTCGAGGTTGAGAAAGAGGCCGTCGAGGGCACGAAGCCGACCGGCGGTGTCGCCCCACACGTCGACCGGGTCGCGCCCGTCCCACCGCTCGTCGACGCCTCGCCCGAGCATCACGTCCCCGACGAAGCCGAGGCGGTGCTGTCCGTCCGTCCCGACCGACGGGGGGCAGTCGGCCGTCGAGTCCCGGCCGGAACCGAGACAGCCCCCGAGGCCAGCCAGTCCCGTCGCGAGGAACCGTCGACGTGTGCGTGGCACGGGTACTGTCTCTCAGGCGGGCGAGAGACTTGAATTCCGGTGTCACGGGGACCGGTCGCGTCGGCCTGCCGGGCCCAGCCGGGCCGTATCTGTTGCCTTCGTGGGCGCGATACGTTCATTTCAGAGACAAGTTTTATGTACATTTGTTTACTATATCTCCACATGAATCCCTCCCGAGGTGTAGTGGAGCGTCGAGCACTGGACGGCACTGAACTCTCACCGGCGGTCTCGATCGTCAGCGCCGTGGCCGACGCCGCGAACGCCGACGTCGACGACCTCGACCCGCTCGAGACGGTCGTTCCGGTCGACGCGTTGAACCGGCTGGCAGCGACCGACGGTACGCGCTTGGACTTCGAGTACGAGGGGTACGTCGTCGACGTCGAGGGCGGGGAAGCGGTGGCGGTCCACGCTCCAGAGGCCGAGACCGGACTGACGGCTGCTGACGACTGACCCCGCTCACTCCGGCAGAACGTGGGCGTCGCAGGGATCGAACCCGACACAGACGGTCCCCGACGGTGGGTCCTCGGTGCGGACCAGCAGTTCCCGCTCGCCCCAGCCCACCCGCACCCTGGTCGTCCCGCCGAGGAACTCCGCGCTCCGGACCGGCCCCGAGAGTCTGTTCTCCTCGCCCGCGAGCGAGAGTCGTTCCGGGCGCACACAGACGGTAACGCTGTCGCCCGGTGCGACGTCGTCTGCGACCGCTATCGACAGTTGCTCGCCGCCGACGGCGACTGTCGCCACGCCGTCCACGACGTCGCGGACCTCGCCGGTGAAGACGTTGTTGTCGCCGACGAACTCGGCGACGAACTCGGTCGCTGGCTCCCGGTAGACGGTCCGCGGCGTCCCCACCTGCTCCGGTCGTCCCGCTCGCAACACCGCCACCCGGTCGGAGACGGCCAGCGCCTCCTCCTGGTCGTGGGTGACATAAATCGTCGTGATGCCGAGTTCCTCCTGGATCTCGCGCACCTGCACCCGCAGCCGCTCCCGGAGTTTCGCGTCGAGGGCACTCATCGGCTCGTCGAGCAGGAGGACGTCCGGCCCCGGCGCGAGCGCTCGGGCCATGGCGACCCGCTGTTGCTGGCCCCCTGAGAGCGTGTCGGGGTCGCGGTCGGCCATGCCCGAGAGATCCACCAGATCGAGCAGGTCGGCGACGCGTCGCTCCGTGGCGACGCCGCCGGGCGGGTCGGCGAAGTTGAGGCCGTAGGCGACGTTCTCGCGGACGGTCATGTGCGGGAACAGCGCGTAGCTCTGGAAGACGACGCCGACGTCCCGGTCCTCCGGCGGGACGCCGGCCACGTCCTGTCCGCCAAAGCGGACCGTCCCCTCCGTCGGGGCCTCGAACCCCGCGAGCAGGCGCAGCGTCGTCGTCTTCCCGCAGCCCGAGGGGCCGACGAGCGTGAAGAACTCGCCCTTCTCGACGGCCAGCGAGACGTCGTCGACGGCCGTCGTCCCGCCGTAGCGCTTGGTGACACCCTCGAGCTCGACGGCCGGCGGGCCCCTCTCAGAAGGCATCCGTCTCACCCCCCAGGTGGTCGATGACGAGGAAGCTCGCGCTCGTGACGACGAGCAGGACGACGCCCATCGCCGTCGCGGGACCGAGTCGCCGGCCGATGAACCGCTCGATGGCGATGGGCATCGTGAACTGGCTGGTGCCCGAGGCCAGCACCACCGTCGCCGAGAACTCGCCGATGGAGATGGCGACGGCGAAGGCCGCGCCGGCGACGACGGCCGGCCAGACGAGCGGGAGCTCGATGTCAGCGAGCACGCGTGCCCGCGACGCGCCGAGCGCCCGCGCGGACTCGACCAGCGAGCGGTCCAGCCCCGCCAGCCCGGGCGCGACGGTGCGAACGACGAACGGGTAGCCCGCGACGGCGTGGGCGGCCACGATGGCCAGTGCACCACCGACAGCGACCCGCGTCCCGCCGACCTCGACGCCGAAGACCAGTCCACGGAGGAGGCCCAGGCCGACGACGATGCCCGACACCGCCAGCGGGGCCATCGCCACGGCGTCGAGCACCTTCCGCCCCCGGTAGCGACGCGTCGTGAGCACGGCGACGACGACGCCCATGGGGAGCGCCACCGCGAGCGCCGCGCCGGCGAACAGCAGCGAGTTCCGGACGGCGTCCCACGGCTGGACCTGGAAGGACGCTCCCGAGACCTGGCGCTCGAGCAGGAACTCGTAGTGGGCCAGCGTCGGGCCGGTCGGCCCGGTGAGGCTCGCGTAGACCATGCTCGCGATGGGCGCGACGAACACCGCCAGCGCGACGACGACATAGAGGGCGAGGCCGACCCGCGGCGCGAGTTCCCGGACCGACAGCGACGGTGGGCGCAGCGGCCGTCGCGGGAGCGGCCGAATCCCCTCGGCGGCGACGGTGTGGCGCGCCTCGTAGCGGAGGTAGGCGTACAGCAGCGCCAGCGAGATGCCGAGCTCCACGAGCGCCAGCGCGGCAGCCTCGGCGTACTCTAGGTCCCGGACGAGGCGGTAGACGAACACCTCCACGGTCGCGAGTTCGAACCCCCCGAGCGCGAGGACGATGGGGAAGGTCCCGAAGGTGAACACGAAGGTCAGCACGGTCCCCAGGACTACGGCCGGGTATATCTGGGGCGCCACCACGTCACAGAAGGCCCGGGTCGGTGACGCTCCGAGACTGCGAGCCGTCTCGACGGCGCTGGCGTCGACGGACTCCCAGGCGGCCGTCGTCACCCGCGCGACCAGCGGCGCGTTGTAGAACGCGTGGGCGACGACGACGGCCTCCAGCGAAAAGAGCAGGTCGACCTGTCCGAGGCCGAGCGCAGCACGGTATTCAGCGTCCCGTTCTGCCCGAACGTCGCGACGAACCCCACCGCCACCATGATCGAGGGGAGGACGAACGGGAGGATGGTCAGCGACCGCAGCGTCCGCCGGCCGGGGAACTCGTAGCGCGACAGCAGGTACGCCGCCGGCAGGCCGAGCGCGACGCTGGCGACCGAGGAGAGCGCCGCCTGGTAGGCCGTGAAGCCGACGACGCCCAGGCGGGGGTCGCCCGACAGGAGGCTGTCGAGCACCACCGACGGCGGCGTCCCGGTCAGCACCCGCGCGAGCTCGCCGAAGTAGAACGGGTCGGCGAGGACGGCCCAGAACACCGACAGGGTCGCCCGCCCGTCGACGACGACGCTCTCTCTGAACACCGTCGCCACCGGGTAGTAGAAGATGGCGAGCAACAGCAGGACGGTCCCGGCCGCGCATATCGGCAGGGCGTGTCGCTCGGCGACCTCGCGGGCGCTCGCCCGGACCCGGTCAATCAACCCGGAGGTACCGCGCCGCTCCTGCGTCGCGCCCCCGTCGCCGTCGACCGCGTCGGTCCCAGCCACGGCGTCAGTTCTCGGCGAACTGCCGTTCCCAGTCGTCGATCCAGGTCCCGACGTTGCCGGCGAGGTCGTCGTAGGTGAAGGTCACCGGCTCCGGCGGTTCGTGGGCCAGACTTGCGTAGTCGTCGGGCAGCTGTGCGTCCTCGGTCGCCGGGAAGGCGACGTTCCGGACCGCGATCTCGCCCTGGACCTCGGGCCGGAGCATGAACGAGAGGAACTCTCGGGCCAGGTCGGGTTCGTTGGCGTCCGCGAAGACGGCCATCCCCTCGGGGTTGGCATAGCCCTGGTCGTTCGGGAACCGGACCTGGTGTTTCTGGAGGTCCGCGTCGTTGCGGTCGGCGTAGACCTGGTCGGTCGAGTACGAGACGACCATCGGGGCCTCGCCCGAGGACCACGCGCTGTAGGCGTCGCTCCACGAGCCCAGCACCCGCACGTCGTTCGCCTGGAGGTCCGCCCAGTAGTCCAGGTAGCCGTCCGGGCCGAACTCCGAGACAGTGTGCAGGAGGAACGCCCGCCCCGTCGCCGAACTCGCCGGGTTCTGGGCGATGAGGTCCCCGGCGTACGCCGATTCGAGCAGGCCGTCGAACGTCTCGGGGGCCGTCATGGTCGTGCCGTCGTAGACGAGGCTGACGTAGCCGGTGTCGTAGGGCACGGCGCGGTTCTGGGGGTCGAACGAGAGGCTGGACTTGACGCCGTCGGTCCCGTCAACGTCGTCGGCCGCCGCGAACAGCCCCTCCTCGAGCTCCCGGTCGATCCGGACCAGGTCGTCGACGGTGAGGCCGACGTAGACGTCCGTCTCGGTGTCCACCCCGGCGGCCTGGCGCTCGATGTAGTGGTTCACCTCGTTTTCCGGGGTCTGCCAGACCAGTCGCGCGTCGAACTCGGCCTCGAACTGCTCTTTGAGCCACGCACCGGGGCTCGTCGAGGGCGCGTCGATGAACGCGCTGTAGGTGCCGACGACGAGCGTCCGTCCGTCGTCCGATTCGGTCTGTCCCACGATGCCGCTACACCCGGCGACGGTCGTCGCGACGGCCGCACCCGCCGCCGAGAGGAAGTTCCGGCGTCTCATTACCCGGTGGTTTCACTCGGTGGTACATAAGCGGACCGTTACGCGACGACGGCACAGTCGGCCGACGGAAGGGGCGAATCACCGGCCCCGGCCTGCCAGGCCCCGAGCGTTATGGCGCTCCCGCTCGCAGGGAGATGCACATGGACCTCGTCGGCAAGTGTCCCCCGAATTCCGACGCGCTCGACGCGGCGGCGGCACGGGGGTTCGACCGGGTGGAACTGTACCTCTCGCAAGCCGCCGTCGAGGACGTCGAGGCGACGGCCGCGACGGTCGAGCGTGCGCCGGTCGGCGCTGCGTCGGTCCACACGCCCCACGCGGTGCCCGAGGACGGCGACGCCTTCCACCGGGCGGACGACCTGGCCACCCGACTGGATGCGTACCTGGTCGTCCACAGCCAGTACGCCCAGCACACGCACACCTCCCAGCTCGAGGCCCACGGGTTCGCGGCGCCACACGGCTACGAGAACAACCCCGGCGCGAGCGTCTTCCACCTCGAACGCCAGCTGTTCGATCCGGGCCACGAACTCGTCCTCGACACGGCCCACCTCTACGCGGCCGAAGCGGACTATCTCGAGGCGCTAGAACGACTGCTGCGGACCTACGGTGACCGGATACCGGTCGTCCACCTCACCGACGGGACCCGGACACAGGACGGCCTCGCAATCGGGCGCGGCGACATCGACCTCGAGACGACGGTCCAGCTGCTCGAGCGCCACTACGACGGCATCGTCGTCCTCGAGGTGATGCCCGACGACCAGCTCGAGGGGCGACGGACCGTCCTGGGCTGGCTGGACTGACCGCGACGGCCGGACGCACCTTTTTTACACCGACCACCCCAGGGTACTGGTACCGAATGACAGACGACGTGCTCGACAGGGCACCGGACGACCGCGTACAGATCCTCGACGCGGACGGCGAGGTCGTCGCTCCGGGACTCGTCCCCGACCTGTCCGACGAGACGCTGGTCGAGATGCTGCGGGACATGCGCTTCGCCCGACGGCTGGACGAGCGGCTGATCAGCCTCCAGCGACAGGGTCGGCTCGGCACTTACGCCTCGCTCGCCGGCCAGGAGGGGTCACAGATCGGGTCGACGTACGCGCTGGCCGACGACGACACGCTGTTCTTCCAGTACCGCGAACACGGGGCGCTGGTAGCCAGGGGCCTCCCCTGGGAGTACGTCCTCTACTGGATGGGCCACGAGGTGGGCAACGCCGCGCTCGCGGACATCGACGTCTTCCCGCTGAACATCTCCATCGGCGGGCACATCCCCCACGCAGTCGGGTGGTCCTGGGCGGCAAAACGCCAGGGAGACGACCGGGTTGGCGTCGTCCACTTCGGCGACGGTGCGACCAGCGAGGGCGACTTCCACGAGGCGATGAACTTCGCCGGCGTGTTCGACACGCCGACGCTCTTTGTCTGCAACAACAACCAGTGGGCCATCTCGGTCCCTCGCGAGCGCCAGACCGTAAGCGAGACCATCGCCCAGAAGGCCGACGCCTACGGGTTCGACGGCGTCCAGGTCGACGGGATGGACCCGCTGGCGACGTACGTCGTCACGGAGGCCGCCCGGGAGCGGGCCCTGGACCCGCCGGCGGGCACCGCGCGCCCGATACTCCTCGAGGCGGTCCAGTACCGCTTCGGCGCCCACACGACCGCCGACGACCCGGAGGTGTACCGCGACGAGGCGGATGTCGAGCGGTGGCGCGACCGCGACCCACTCGACCGCTTCGAGACGTTCCTGCGGGACCGCGGCCTCGTCGACGACGCCCGCCTCGAGGCGATGGACTCCGAGGTCGAGGACACGCTCGCGGCCATCGTCGACAGGGCGACCGACTACGCGCCGGACCCAACTGACCTCTTTGCCGACGTCTACGCCGAGTCGACGGCGAACATCGACGCCCAGCGGGAGTACTTCGAGGCGCTGCGCGAGCGCCACGGCGACGACGTGCTGCTCGAAGACGGGTGAACGCGGTCGACACCGGGCTCGTTATGTCCGTCGCGGTGCTCCCCGGAGTCGTGACCGAGTGGCCACCAGTCGACCCGACGGAGACCGACGCCATCGCCGAGCACCGCGACGAGGTCCTGGCCGCGGTCCGTGATCACGCCGGGCGCATCGCCTACGAGCTCGCCCGCCTCGAGGGCGGGGATTACGGCCAGCGGACCGTCGAGACAGACCGGGGCGAGTGGACGGTCAAGTACGAGGGCGGCGACCTGGAGTATCTGCGGTTCGACCCCGGCCGCGGCGCGGAGACGTACGTCGTCTCGACCAAGCGCCCGCCGGACCCGGCGGCCCTGGCCGACGCGCTCGCCGACTACGGCGCGTTCGTCGAGGGGTTCAACGACTACGTTCGCTCGCTCAGCGGCGTCCTCGACGACGTCTCGACGGACTTTCCGGCGGTCGAGTCGACCGACGGCGTCGTGGCCGAACGCGACCGGGTGCTGGACCGCGTCCGGGAGGTCTGTGACCGCATCGCCGGCCAGCTCCGGCGCTACGAAGGCGGCGACTACGGCACCTTCACGACGCGGGTCGGGGGCACCCGCTGGGAGCTGAAGTGGGACCGCGACGGCGTCTCGTACCTCCGCGTCGGCGGGTCGAGTGGCGTCTACCTCGTCTCCCAGTACGACCACCCCAGCGCGGCGGACATCCGGGAGTACGCGCCCCGGTTTTGCGACTTCGTCCGCGCGTACAACGACCACGTAGACGACCTCGAGGCTGATCTCGCCACTGTCGACCTGTAGGCGGGCCTCCCATTGTTGCCCCAGAATATCAATCATGACAACGAAATAAGGGGATTCATTACTTCGGGGTCCACGGGCGAACGAGCGGCTATGGGACAGGATCAGCCATCCGACTACGCCTACCTGCGCGTCGCCGAGGAAGGCGACGTCGACGCACTCGTGCTCGCCTTCCGCAAGGACGGCCGCCTCTACGAACTCGCGGAACTCGAACCCCCGGCAGAGGCGTCGCTCGCGAAGTTGTGACGCTGGCCGACCGGCCAGCGCCCGAGGCTATACCCCTCTCGGCCCCGTCCTGCGGGTATGGCCTGTACATTCGAGACGTTCGACCACGAATCACACCTCGGTCGCGCGTTCACGCTCGCCCGCGAGGCCGCCGAGCGCGGCGACCGGCCCTTCGGGTCGGTGCTCGTCCGCGACGACGCGGTCGTGATGGAGGCCGGCAACCGCGTCGTCACCGAGGACGACGTCCGTGCGCATCCGGAACTCACGCTCGCGACGCGCGCCATCCGCGAGTTGACGCCGTCCGAACGCGCCGAGACGGTGCTGTACACGAGCACCGAGCCCTGTCCGATGTGTGCCGGGGGTATCCGCCACGCGGGTCTGGGACGGGTCGTCTACAGCGTCGGGGGCGACGAGATCGGCGAGTTCACCGACCAGGGCGCCCCGGTCCGGTCCGCGGCCGTCCTCGCGGGCGTCACCGACGTCGTCGGCCCGCTGTGCAACGAGTCGGGCCGGGCGATACACGAGGCGTACGACTGGTAGCCTCAGCGGTTCCACTCGTAGAACCACCATGCGCCGCCCAGCGCCATCAGTCCCAGGCCGAGCGCGGAGGTGGCCGGCTCCGGAATCACGAACAGCACGAACCCCACCAGCACCATCGTGACCGGTTCGACCTCGTCGAGATATTGCACCATGTCCATACGGGCCAGTTGACTCGCCGATATCTTAAAACAGGTCGGCGCCTCCGATGGCTGGCCCGTCAGCGATAGCGCCCGGTCCCGCGCCACTCGACCGGACCGGACCGCTCAGAGGTCCATGCTGACGTCGTCTGGGTGCAGGGTGTTCGCGACGAGCGTCCGGTGGCCGCGCCGGAACTGCTCGGAGAGGGCCTGGTGGGACACGTCGAGCAAGTCGGCGAGCTCCTGGAGCTCTATCTCCCGCGGAATCTCGTAGTAGCCTCGTCTGTACCCCTCCTGGAGCGTCTCGTACTGGGCCTCGCTGAGTCCGTACTGTCCACGCCGGAAGGACCCGGAGAGCTGGTAGATGCGCTCGAACTCGAGGTCGATGTCGTACTCCTCACAGAAGTCGTGGGTCGTCGACACCGACTCGTGTTCGGGGTAGAGAATCCGGAAGCGCCAGGCGGTGTGCTGGCCCTCCGCGTCGACGATGGTGGCATCCTCCTCGAGGAGGACGAACAGTATCAGGCGGATGTGGGCCATCCACGCCATGCGAAAGAGCGTCTCCTCCTCGAACTCGGCGAGCAGTTCGACGTCCTCGGTGCTCGAGTCGGCCTCGAGCGACTGAAACAGCGGTTCCGTCTCCGCGCCGCCGGCCCACAGGAACGGCATGACGCGGTCCGTCCCGTCGGCGACCAGGCGCAGGATGTCGAACGTGACGTCGGGGTGCTGCTGGAGCGTCTCGTGCAGCGCGAACTGCTCGGCGGGCAACGTGGCCTCGACCATCTGGCTCATGAGTCGATGCCGACACACGAGTCCAGACGCGGTTAACTATGCGGCCCGTATCGACCGGACAGTCGACCGGTAAGCTCCTGTTTCGTCGACAGGGGTCACGGCGACATCGGCGGCGTCACCGCCAGACGGCGGTCGGTAACCTCGGACGACCCACCCGGAGCCAGTCGCCGGTCACAGGAGGAAGGCGACGACCGCGAGGACGAGGAAGACGAGCACCAACAGGCGGGCGATCTCCATCGAGACGCCGGCGACCCCGCGGAACCCGACCAGGCCCGCGACCAGTGCGACGGCGAAGAATGCGATGGCCCACGAGAGGAACTCGCCGCCGACGACGAGCGGCGCGGCGGCCAGCAGTACCTCCAGCATCAGCCGTCCCTCCGCCGGGGCGACCGGTCGCTGTCGCGTACTGTTCGCGACACCGGACTCACTGTGCGGGGCGGTCGCGTCGCGCTCGCTCGTTCGGGGGACTGTTCGGGTGGGGCCGCGCGGTCGTTCGCTCGGCGCTGGGTCATCATCACGTGCCCTAGTCGGTGGCCCTCCCGGGAGTGGCCGTTGCCTGCTCGTGCACCCCCTTTTTCAGTGGGTCACCGCCATCGACACAGCGCGACCGGGAAGGCTGTCTCTATTGGCCCCACGTGACCGGCAGCGTGTGCACCGGCACCGACGGTCGGTCGCTGTCGCTGGCGTCGAGTGCACGCGGGAAGTGTCGACAGAGCCGCGAGCCAGCCCGGGAGGAGGTAGCGACTCCGGCGGCGGTTACTTGACCTCGAGCTCGGGGTTGCGGTCCGAGTCCTCGCTCTCTTCGGTCTGCCAGCTGAGTTCGACGGTCACCTCGTATTCCCGCTCGCTCCCGACCAGGGGGTCGTCGGCCTCGACCGCGACCTCGAAGGAGAGCCGTTCGGGCGGGTTGATCGTCGCGCTGTCGTCGCCGACCATGACTGTGACCCGCGGGTCGTCGGGGTCTGTGTCACGCCGCCGTCTGTCCACCGGGGCCGTTCGAGCGTCCCGGTGTCGAGCTCTGCGGCGAACTCACGTAGATACTCGGCGACTTCGGTCCGCGTCATCTCCCGTGTGGAGTCGATCTCGGTCATTGGAGACCGACTGGGGGGTCGGCCCGGTCCCGTGTCGGCGTTGTCGCTGCACGTGCAGGTCGGGCCGACACCCGCCACCCCGGCCCTGCCACGGCCGCTTACGACAGCAGCTTGCCAGAGAGCCAGAGGCCGATGCCCGTGGCGAGGAACAGGGCCCCGATGACCGACGTTATCGGTTCGGGGACGACGAACAGGAGGACCCCGACGAGGAGGAGCAGCGACGTGGCCGTGCCGCCGGGGAGCTTGTCTGTGAGAGTACCGTTCGAGTCGGTTGATTCGTCCGCCATGCGGTCTCTGCTAGGGCCGGGTCCCGCGTACCGGTTCTGTCTGCAGGTGCAAGCCACTTTTCCAGGCCGTCTCACCGCGCCCACCGGCTCCCGGAACGACCGTGAGCGCACGGCCTACAGCGACCGTTCGGGGTCGCCGTGCAGGAGCGTGTCGAGCACCATCCGCTCGAACTGCCGCTCGTCGACCGATTCGACCACGCGCGTCCGCGGGTCGCCGTCGGTGACGCCGTGTTCGTCCACGAGGCTGTAGCCCCGCGTCAGCCCCTCGCGCTCGTCGACGTCGACGAAGTAGGTACCGGCCGCGGTCACCAGGTCCGGACACAATAGGCAGGCCATCGCCAGGGGGTCCGGTAACGTGACGCCGTCGACACCGCGTTGCTCGCGGGCGAACGCGCGGCTGAGCGCGGTGGTGGTCGAGAAGAAGTCGGCGTAGGCCGTCTCCGCGTCCGCGATGCGCTCTAAGGCCGCCCTCGATGACGCCCTGTCGCACCGTGAGGCCCCAGTCGACCAGCGTCACGTCGAGTTCGCGCAGCGCGACCTTCGCGGCGTCGGGGTCGGCCCAGAAGTTGAACTCCGCGGCCGGGGTCTCGTTGCCCAGCGTGTTCACCGCGCCGCCCATCACGACGACATCGTCCAGCAGGTCGCCCAGGGCCGGTTCCCGCCGGAGCGCCAGCGCGACGTTCGTCAGCGGGCCGAGACAGGCGAGACTTACCTCGCCGGGCGAGGCCCTGGCGGCGTCGACGATGGCGTCGACAGCGTGTTCGTCGGCCGACGGGATGGCGGTGTCCGGGCGCAGGGTACCGCCCAGTCCCCCCTCGCCGTGGACGTGGGTGGCGTGGTCGAGGTCCTTCACGAGCGGTCGGCGCGCTCCCTCGTAGACCGGTACGGACTCGGCTCGCCCGGCGAGGTCGAGCGTGTACTTGGCGTTCTCGACCTCGGACTCGAACTCGACGTTGCCGGCGACGACCGTCAGCGCCTCGACGGTGACCGACTCCGAGCAGAGGGCCATGAGGATGGCCTGGGCGTCGTCGACGGCGGTGTCCGTATCGATGATGAGTTGCTGCGCCACGACTCCGATTCGGTGGGGTGACAGTTAACAGTCCCCCTCGGTGGCCCGCGCTCGCAGCGTACATCTCGGTCAGGCGGATCAGCCGCTGTGACCGGTCGCCTCGGTGCAGCTGCTATCGCGGAGCCTGCTCCGGAGCCGCGTATCGCGCACCCCGACCTGTCTCCGCTGTCTCGACAGACATATATGAATGACTGTTCAATCGATCATCTATGAGCTCACAGACGGACCGGCTCGAACGACTCATCACCGAAGAACGTGGTGGGTGCTGCGAAGCCGATATCGAGGAACGACTGGATTCGCTGCGCTCGTATCGGTCGGCTGCCTCCGCCAACCCCGACGCCGAGCTAACGGCACTCAAGACGCTGGGAAACGATACCCGATACAACATCGTCCGATTGCTGACGACCGCGGACCGGGAACTGTGTGTCTGCGAGATCAACCCAATCTTCGACGTCAGCGACAGCGCGATCAGTCACGCCCTTTCGGACCTCTACGACGCCGGGCTGGTCACGCGGCGAAAAGACGGGACGTGGCGGTACTACGAGACGACCGACCGGGCCGAGGCGCTTCTGAGGGCCCTCGACGAGACGCGTGAGGGTGATCGATGAGCGACACACCAGTTCGTGTGGCGTTCGTGTGTGTCCAGAACGCCGGGCGGTCACAGATGTCGACTGCGTTCGCCGAACAAGAGCGGGAACGTCGGGGTCTCGAGGACCGCGTGGAGATTCTCACCGGCGGCACGCATCCCGCTGTACACGTCCACGACGTCGTCGTCGAGGTGATGCGCGAAGACGGCTTCAATCTCTCGAATCGCGTGCCACGGGAGATCTCGACGGCCGAACTCGAGTCGTGTGACTACGTCGCCACGATGGGCTGTTCGACGCTCGAACTCGACGCTGACGAGTCCGATGTCGACATTCGTGACTGGGCGCTGGACGATCCAGATGGGAAAGACCTCGACCGAGTCCGAGAGATCCGTGACGAGATTCGCAACCGCGTTCGTTCGCTTTTCGACGAGATCGAACAGGAGTTGGGCAAGAGTGACTGAAACGTCCGAATCCCCGTCGGAGTCCGGTCCCGACGTACAGACACGGCGGAAGGGGTGGGTCGCCGATGAGTAGCGTCGACGCCCACGACCACGGCCCGAACTGTGAGTGTGAAAGCTGTGGCGACCCGCGGTCGATGGACTTCCTCGATAAGTACCTCACTGTCTGGATCCTCGGGGCGATGGCCGTCGGCGTGGGACTCGGATTCGTCGCCCCGTCGGTAACCCGGCCGATTCAGAACTTGCACCTCGTCGAGATCGGGCTCATCGCGATGATGTACCCGCCACTCGCGAAGGCCGATTACTCCCAGCTGCGAGCGGTGTTCAGCAACTGGCGTGTCCTCGGGCTGAGCCTCGTGCAAAACTGGTTGATCGGCCCGACGCTCATGTTCGGGCTCGCCGTGATCTTCAGTGGGCTCGTGCCGGGCCTGCCTGCTCGCCCCGAGTTCTTCCTCGGTCTCGTGTTCATCGGGATGGCCCGCTGTATCGCGATGGTGCTCGTCTGGAACGAACTCGCAGAGGGCTCGACCGAGTACGTCACCGGGCTGGTGGCGTTCAACAGCCTCTTCCAGATCATCACGTATGGTGTCTACGTCTGGTTCTTCGGACTCGTCCTCCCGCCGTTGCTCGGGATGGAGACCCTCGTCGCGGGCATCGAGACGTTCAACGTGACCCCGATGCAGGTGTTCCAGGCGATCGTTATCTTCCTCGGCATCCCGTTCGTCGGCGGGTTCCTCACGCGGTACGTCGGCACGCGAGCCAAGAGCGAGGCGTGGTACGACGAGACCCTGGTCCCGAAGATCGACCCACTCACGCTCGTCGCGTTGCTGTTTACGGTCATCGTGATGTTCGCCACGCAGGGCGAGAACATCGTCGCTTCCCCCGGTGACGTGCTCCTGATCGCCGTCCCGCTGACGATCTACTTCGTCGTGATGTTCCTCGTGAGCTTCGGGATGGGCAAGGGCATCGGCGCGGACTACTCGACGACGACGGCTATCGGCTTTACGGCCGCCTCGAACAACTTCGAACTCGCAATCGCGGTCGCCGTCGCGGTGTTCGGCGTCGGCTCCGGCGTCGCGTTCACGACCGTCGTCGGCCCGCTCATCGAGGTACCCGTCCTGCTGGCGTTGGTCAACGTGGCCCTGTACTTCCAGCGCAAGTTCGATTGGAGTGGTGCCACGACCGGACAGCTCGGCAGGGCTTCCTCCACACCGCCAACCGAAGACGACTGAGGGCGCGACACGCCCAACAAAGGCGCCCTCGTCGCCCGTCGCCTCGGTGCCGTCTACGTCGTAAGGGCATCCGGGGCCAGATTGCTGCTGCCCTCGCCGACAACCGGCGTCAGGTTCGGAACCGACATCGAGGGCTTTCTGGTTGGACTGCCCCGGGTGCAACACCCCATCCAGTCGCGGTAGCGATCGCGTACCCACGACCGTCCGGTCAGCGACCGGGGACGGTGGCGGGGTCCGTGACGAGGTCCGGGTGGTCCTCGAAGACAGCGTCGGCGGTGTGCTCGCCGCTGATGAGACACATCGGCATCCCGATGCCCGGCGTGGTGTACGCGCCGGTGTAGTACAGTCCGTCGCGGCCCGCCCGGTGGCCCGGCCGGAGCGGCCCGGTCTGGAAGAGGGTGTGGGCCAGGCCGAGCGCGGTCCCGTCGGGGTCGCCGTAGTATTTCGCGAACTCGCTGACGCAGGCCGACTCCTCGACGACGATGCGGTCACGCAGGTCGACGCCGGCGTGGGCCGCCAGGTCGTCGAGCACCTGCTCGCGGAACCGCGCCCGAACGTCCGGGCCGTCGTCCAGGCCGGGCGCGATGGGCACGAGGACGACGACGGCGTGGTGACCGTCGGGTGCGACGGTGTCGTCGGTCTTGGACGTGACCGAGAGGTAGTACGCCGGGTCGTCGGGCCAGCGCGGCGACTCGAAGATGGACTCGAAGTGGGCGTCCCAGTCGGTCGGGAGGACCAGCGTGTGGTGTTCCAGCGGCTCTAGATCCCCCTCGACGCCGAGGTAGAGCATGAACGCCGAGGGCGCGTAGGTCCGGTCGTCCCAGTAGCCGGGGTCGTGATCGCGGGCCCCGGAGTCCAGCAACTCGCGTTCGGTGTACGCCGGGTTGGCGTTGCTGACCACGAGGTCCGTCGTTCGCTCCCCGGCGTCGGTCGCGAGCGTGAACTCGCCGGCCGACCCGTCGATCCCCTCGACGGTCACGCCCGTCTCGATGGTCACGCCCGCCTCGCGACACAGCGTCGCGAGCGCGTCGACGACGCTGGCGATGCCCCCCGTCGGGTAGAAGACGTTGAGGTTCAGGTCGACGTGACTCATGATGCTGTACAGCGCCGGCGTGTTGTGCGGGGACCCGCCCAGGAAGACCAGCGTGTACTCGAGCAACTGCCGGAGCTTCGGGTGTTCGACGTACCGGGCGACGTAGTCGTCCATGTTCCCAAACAGGCGCAGACGGGGCGCCAGCGGCAGGAGGTCGGTGTCGACGTAGTCTCGGAACCGCTCGCGCCCCTCGTAGACCACCCGGTCCATCGCCAAGTCGTAGTTGCGCTCGGCGCCCGCGAGGTACTCATCGAGGGCCTCGCCGGCGCCGTCCTCGTAGGACTCGAATATCTCTCTGACCTGCTGGCGGTCCGGCCGGACGGTCACCGAGTCGCCGTCCTTCCAGTGGACCCGGTACTGCGGGTCCAGTCGCTCCAGCTCGTAGTACTCGCCGGGGTCGCGCTCGAAGTGGGAAAAGAAGCGCTCGAAGACATCCGGCATCAGGTACCACGACGGCCCGGTGTCGAAGCGGAACCCGTCGCGTTCGAGGACGCCCGCGTGGCCGCCCACCCGGTCGTGCTGTTCGAGCAAGGTCACGTCGGCCCCGGCCTGCGCGAGGTACGCGGCCGCCGACAGGCCGCCGAAGCCGCCCCCGACGACTGTCACTTCCGAGTCCGTGGAGAGCCCGTTCGCCATACGCGTGCTGTCGGGACTGGGGCCTTGAGAGGCTGACCCGCGTTTTCAGTCCCCGGGATTCCGAGCGGCGTTTATGTTGCGTGTATCGATAACACACGGCTGATGAGCGCGCTCACCCAGGGGTTCCTCGACCGATGGCACCGACGCGCTGACCCACATCCGTCGCTGACGCTCTCCCGGGCGACGCTCGCCGTCCTCGCCGTCGCCTTTCTCGTCGCCCGGGCCGCCGGGATCACTGTCCCCTTGCGCGCCCAGATGGTCGTGTATCTCGTCGGGATGGTGGCGCTGAACCTCCCTCACGGGGGGTACGAGCACTTCGAGAACCTCCGTCGGCGCCGTCCGACGTTCCGCTGGCGGTACGTCGGCCTGTATCTGGGCGCCATCGCGGCGTTCGTGGGCCTGTTGCTGGTCGCCCCCGTCGCCGGCCTGGCGCTCGCGCTGGTCGTCGCCATGGCCAAAGGCGGTCTCAGCGGCGTCAAGGTGATGGACGCCACGACCGGGAGCGACCACCTCCGCACTCGGCCCCAGCGGTACCTCGCGGCGGCGGTCCGGGGCGGCGCGGTCATGCTCGTCCCCCTCTTTTTCTGGCCCGACACCTTCCACACGTTCAGCGCGCTGATGGTGGGGCTGGTCGACCAGGGAGCGCTGGCGCCGTACACCCAGTACTTCGACACCACCCGCCTGCTCGCGGGCGTCGGCTACGGCGCGGGGCTGGTGGCCCACGTGGCGCTGGGGTACGTCCGCGGCGGTGGCCGGTCCTGGCTCGTCGACGCCGGCGAGTCGCTCCTCCTGGCCGGCTTCTTCGCCGCCGTGCCCGTCCTCGTGGCGGTGGGCCTGTACTTCCCGTTCTGGTACTCAGCGCGGCAGGTCGCCCGGACCCAGACCCTCGACGCCGACCCCGTCGGCGACGCCGACTGGGACCTGCTGGGCGGGGCCGACGCCTCGACCGTGGCCCTTCGCGCCTGGGGCGTGCTCATTGCCGGGGCGCTGGCGACGTTCACCGTGCTGGCGGCGGTCTACTGGGTCGTCCCGAACCCGTTGGCCGGCGCCGGCCTGCTGCCCGGCGCGGTGGCGTTCTGGAGCATCTTCATCAGCATCGTCGCGTTCCCGCACGTCGTCGTCGGGTCGGTGCTGGACCGAGAACGGGGTATCTGGTACGTGCCCTGAGCGGATACACGTCTCTCGGCCGCCTCCGGGTAGCAGTGCTGACGGTTGTCTCAGACTGCTCAAGGCAATCCGGTGGTGGTATAGGGAAACCGCCTCTGCACTCACGACTCACGATCTATCCACAGTGAATGTGTTTAGGGCGGCTACCGAGCCCGTTCGTCCCGTTACTGTTCGTCCAGCAGCTGAATACCGCGCTCCACGACGGCGTCCGTCACGAAGAGACTCGTCTCCCGCTGGAGCGCCCGCATGAGGGACGCCGCTTCGCCCCTTTCGATCAGTCCCCGTCCGCAGCCGAGCGCGATGACGCCGATGGAGCCGTGTACTTCGACGCCCACGTCGGAAGCCGCCTCCCGGGCGACGAGGTCGTCCGTCAGCAGGACGACTTCGTGTTCTTTCGCGACGGCTATCGCGGCGCGTTCTCCGGCGTCCAGTTCTTCGGTTTCGACGTGGCGTTCGTCGGCTTCGACGCGTTCGTACGGGATATCGGACAGCGCGTCCGGAACGCCGCCAGCCTCGACTTCCCGGTACACCGTTTCCGGAACGAGGAGCGTGTCGAATACCGACAGAAGGTCGAGTGAGTCGATCTCGGCGAGGTGAATGACCGGTCCCGCGTCCGGGACGGCCGCAAGCATCACGCGTTGAGTCCCCAGTCAACATCCTCCTCGACGACCGTACGCTCCCGTTCGGCGCGTTCGACCTTCGTCCGACCGACTCGCTCGATGGCCTCCTCGCGGTCGAGTTCGCCGTCGAGGTACCGCGCGAGCACCAGGTCCTCCCACAGGTCTTCGAGGCCACGTTCGAGTGCTCGCTCGAAAACCTCGGACTCGGGAAGGCCGCGCGCCTCCGCAATCTCTCGAACTCGGTCGGAAATCTCGGCGGCCATACTGTGTGCTTGCTCGGCAACGTTCTTAAAACCGTGTCTGACCTCGATGATGAACTGACCGGGGCCTATGTCTACCGTGGCCACAACTAGATACCCTTAGAGACTCCGTCTCCCCTCAAAATGGCGGCCTCGGCACTCATAGGGTTCGTCACGGCCCGGGAGTCACCCGAACTCGGCCCTGGGGGTTCGTCATCGGCCGGGCGGGGATAGACGCCCCCGCGCCAAGACGGTTGTCCATCGCGCACAGGGGAACAAACGATAAACCGCGGGAGAACCTCCGGACGGGTATGAAGCGACGTCGGTTCCTGGGGCTCGCGGGTGCGAGTGCCGTCGCCGGACTCGCGGGCTGTGGCGGCAGCGAGACGACGGGGGAGTCCATCGAGGACCACCCGGCCGCGGCGGACCTGGTGAACCAGCCGCGACAGGGGGACCTGAACGGCCACGTCGTGCTCGCGTTCGAGGACCCGTCCTGTGAGCGCTGTGCCGCCTTCCACGAGAACACCGTCCCGACGATGCGGTCGAATCTCGTCGACCCGGGGCTGGGGCCTACGTCGTCCGGACCTACCCGGTCATCTTCCCGTGGGGGGAACCGGCCACTTACGCGCTGGAGGCGACCTTCGCCCGGGACGCGGCGGCCTTCTGGTCCCTGCTGGAACACTACTTCGCGGCCCGGTCACAGTTCGACCGGGAGAACGTACTGGACCTGACCGCCGACTATCTCGACAGCGAAACCGACCTCGACGGGGCGGCGGTTGCGGCCGACGCCGAGAACCGGACCTACGACGACCAGGTCCAGGCCGACATCCAGGCCGCCGAGAACGCCGGCCTCGGGCAGACGACGCCCATCGTCCTGCTCTTTCGCGACGGGAACTTCGTGACGAAGGTCAACGGGAGCATCAGCTACGAGGTCATCGCCGAGGCGCTCGGGGAGGCGGACTGATGGGCGCGATGCGGCAGGCGATTCGGCTGCCGACCCGGCGCGACGACTGGCGGCTGATGGCCCGGACGGCCCGGCTCGTCCTGACACTGCCGACGTACGCCGTCGTGGCCGTCGTGGCCGCCGTCGTCGCGCTGACGGTGTTCGTCGTCTCGCTCAACGTCACGCTCGTGCTGGACCTCGTCGTCGGCGGGTCGCTGCCCCTCTCGAGTCGCCTGGTTGTGCTGACCGAACTGTACCCCTTCGTCGGCACCTCGTTCCACCCGGCCCAGGGCCTCTTGCTGGTGGTGGTCGCGCTCCTGGCCGGCGTCGACGTCGCGCTCGCGGCCTATCACTTCCGGGAACACGGGCTGGACCTCCAGCAGGGGGGCGCCGGGGCCGCGGGCCTACTCCTGGGGACGCTCGGTGCGGGGTGTGCGGCCTGTGGCTCGGCGGTGCTGCTGGGCCTACTGTCGCTGCTGGGCGTGTCGACGTCGCTGCTCTTCCTGCCGCTTGACGGCCTGGAGTTCGCGCTGCTCGCGCTGGCCGTGCTGACGCTGTCGGTGTACTGGCTGGCCGAGGGGATGCGCGGCGGCGAAATAAACGGCTGTCCGGTCGACGTCTGAGGCCGGCGAAGGGACAGCGGCTTACGTCCGGCGGTGGGCGTCCACGGTAATGGGTAGCGACCGGACCGTCGGGGCACTGACCTGGGCACTCTTGCTCGCCGCGACGCTGGGCTACACCTGCCTGATGTTCGCCTGGTTCTCGCTGCCGGCGTACCTCTCGACGCTCATCGAGGCGTTCGGTCTGACCGGTGCGCAGGCGGGGTTGCTCGCGGGCGCCGTCCCGCTGACGTACGTCCCCGTCGCGCTGTTCTCCGGCGTCGTCGTCGACCGCGTGGGCCCGTTCAACGGGCTGGCGGTCAGCGTCGCTCTGGTCGGCATCGCCCAGCTGGGTCGGAGCGCCGCGACGGGGTTCCCCGCCATGCTCGCGTTCACGGTGGTGCTTGGCGTCGGTGGCACCGGCATCACCTTCGGCCTCCCGAAGCTCGTCTCGACGCTGTTCCCGAGCGGCCGGACCGGCCTGCCCTCGTCGGTGTACTTGCTGGGCGCCTCGGCCGGGACGGCGAGTGCCTTCGCCATCGGCCGCCCGATTCTCGGGCCGGCGCTGGGTGGCTGGCGACCGCTGTTTTACTACACTGGACTCTTCGCGCTCGGGTACGCCGTCGTCCTGGGTGCTCTGGCGGTGTTCGGGCCGACACCAGGTCGCGGTTCGAGCGCCCCGTCGTTCTCCCGCGAGTCGATGCGCCGCGACCTGGCGACCATCCTCCGGCACCGGGACCTGCTGCTCGTCGTCGCCGTCGGGACCATGTACCTCCTCGTCGTCCACGGGATGCAGGGCTGGCTGCCGACGATTCTGGAGGCCCGCGGTGCGGCCCCCGGGCGTGCAGGTCGTGCGACCGCGCTCCTCGTCGCCGCGAACGCCGCCGGCGTCCTGCTGGTCCCGGCCGTGACGGACAGGATGGGTCGTCGCCGTGACGCCATCCTGATCTGTGGCGGCGGTATCCTGGTCGGCGTCGGCACGGTCGCCGCCGCCGGAACCGGGCTCGTCCTGACCGCCGGCGTCGTCGCGACGGGCCTCGGGGTCGGCGGCCTCGCGCCGCTCGTGCGCGTCATCCCACCGGAACTCGAAGGCATCGGGCGCGCTCGCACGGGCCTCGCCGTCGGCCTGGTCTTCGCCGTCGGCGAGATCGGTGGCTTCCTCGGGCCGGTGCTCGTCGGGACGGGCCGGGACCTGACGGCGTCGTTCCTCCCGGGGCTCGCGTTGCTCGCGGCCGGTGGCGTCGTCGTCGTCCTCGCGGGCAGTGCGCTCCCGTCACTCGACGGGTGAGCGGGTCGCTCAGTTCGTGGTCGTGATCTCGATGACGTCGCGGTGGTCGAGCTCGGAGTCGGCGCCGACCTGCCGGCCCGAGCGGACGTCGTGGGCGTGCAGGAAGCCGTCGCCGATGTCCGAGTGCAGGAAGTACGCGAAGTCCTCGGCGGTCGACCCGTCGGGCAGGACGAAACAGTCCTGGAGGAAGGTGCCGTCGTCCTGGGGTTTTCGCGCGCCGGGAAAGACGGCGATGGCCGACAGCTCCTCGAACAGCGCCGTCTCCAGGGCCTGCTGGACGCCCGTGCCGTCGAAGTCGCCGACGAAGTCCCGGATCTGTTCGAGGCCCTGCTCCTTCTGTGCGGGCAGGTCCGCCGTGACCTCGAAGTCGTCGTCGCCGGGGCGATAGTCGAGGACGCCCTGCTCGTCGCCGTTCTTGAGCGCCTTCTCGGCGTGGGCCGACACCGGGACGAACGTGAGGTGGTCGTACGCCGGGTCCGCGGTTATCTCGTCCCAGTTTGCCTGGGCTGTCTCGGTGTCCATCTTGTTGGCCGCCACCAGCATCGGCTTGGTCCGGATGCGGATCTCGCGGGCCAGCACCTCGCGGTCGTCCTCCTCCCAGGTCTCCGGCTCGAGTTCGAGGTCAAGCGAGAGCACGACCTGTTTGATCTCGTCTTCGTTGATCTTGAACGCCGACATCTGCTCGGCGAGGTCCTCCTCGATGGCCTTCTCCTCGCCGTGGTAGCCCGAGTGGTAGCGCTCGATGCCCTTCTCTAAGATGTCGAGGTACCACATGTCCAGTTCCGCCTCGAGGAAGTCGATGTCCTCGCGGGGGTCGTGGTCCTCGGTGGGTTCGCCCTCGAGGTCCGTCTCGCCGGTGAAGTCGACGACGTGTATCAGCACGTCGGCCTCGTTGAGGTCGGTGAGGAACTGGTTTCCAAGGCCCTTGCCCTCGTGGGCGCCTGGAACGAGGCCGGCCACGTCGACGAGTTTCGTCGGGACGAACCGGACGCCGTCGGCGCAGTACCCGTGGTTTGGGGTACAGGCGTGTTCGAACTCCGGGGCGGCGCACTGCACACGGACGTACGCCTCGCCCACGGAGGGATCGATGGTCGTGAAGGGGTAAGCCCCCTCGGGCACGTCGTTCATCGTCGCGGCGTTGAAGAAGGTGGACTTGCCGACGGAGGGTTTGCCGACGAGTCCGATCTTGTAGCTCATTGGGTGCCTAGAGCGGAATCGGCGGCTAAAACGTTGCGAGAGCCATCGAGAGCGGGTGTGCGTCGCAAACCCACGCCACCAGGCCGCGCACTCTGGGCCCGAGCGGGGTCGGGTACCGACCTCCCGACCGACTCACAGCCCGGTGCGTTCGCGGGCGGCGGCGACGACCAGCGGCAGGGTGATCGTCGCGTCGGCGTACACCGAGACGTTGCGGGCGTCCTTCTCGAGTTTGCCCCACGAGCGGGCCTCGTCCAGCGTCGCCCCCGAGAGTCCGCCGGTGCTGGAGGGGTCCATCGTCAGCTGGACGGCGTAGTCGTAGGCGTCCGGCGAGACCAGCATCGTCTGGAGGACGTAGTTCTTCGGGACGCCCCCGCCGACCACCATCGCGCCGGCGCTGTCGGCCTCGTAGGCGATGTCCGTGATCTGGGTCATGTCCGCCAGGGCGTCGACGGTGAACTCGCTCGTCTGTGCGTACATCCACGCTTGCAGGCCCAGCACCGAGTCCTGGAACGCCGGGCAGTAGACCGGCACGTCGTGTTCGGCGGCCGCCGCGAGCACGCCGGCGTCCTCGGCGACGTCCTCGCGCTCGTTGACCTCGGCGTTGGCCCGTCCCATCTCCTCGGTCATGCGCTGGATGGAGACGGTCCCCTCCGATTCGAGCACCGGGAACACCTCCTCGCGGAGGTGGCCTTCGAACAGCGCGAAGTGCTCCTGGGGCAGGTAGACGTTGTAGATGCGGTCGACGCCCTCGTCCCGCAGGTTCTCGTCGTGTTCCCGTTCGGTCCGGTCCGCGGGGGTAACCTCGCCGTGGTGGTGCTTGCCCCCGATGGCCTCGATGGTGTCGTGGGTCAGGTTCGCCCCCGTCGTCACCAGGACGTCGATGTGCCCGTCGCGGATGAGTTCGCTGACGATGGTGCGCATCCCCGTCGGCACCATCGCGCCCGCCAGGCCGAAGAAAGTCGTCACGTCCTCGGCGAGCATCTCGCTGTAGACGTCGACGGCCTCGTGGAGGTCGCTCGCGCCGATGCCGGCCTCGCCGTAGCTCTCGGCGAGTTCCCCGACGGTCATCCCCGCCCGGACCTCCGCGTGGCCGATGGGGTCGTGGCTGAACGTCTCGCGGTCGTCGTGGTCGGTCATCGTGGTCCAGTGGTCGGCCCGACGGCTTGAACGGCGTGGTTCGCGACGACAGCCGGGCCGCTCAGGCGAGTTCGAGCGCCGCCCCACAGCAGTCAGACCGGTAGCGCGCTCGCTCCCGGACGAGCTTGCAGTCGCGGTAGCGTCTGGCGACCAGGTCGCCACAGGACTCGCAGGTGAGGACGTACTTCGGCTCCGAGAAGGCCGGACAGTGGACGTCGGTCTCCAGGTCCGCCGCGCGCGCCCGGAAGGCGGCGCCGTGGTCGGTCGTCCCGTCGCGCTGGTACTGCTCGACGTGGACGAGTTCGTGCCGGAGCGTCGCCGCCCACTCCGCGCGGTCGAACGCCTCGAAGGCGGCCCAGGTCAGCGACACCGTACAGGGCAGCGGACGGCCGTCGGCCCCGTCGACGCGCTCCCAGTCGTAGGGCTCGCCGACCGTCGCGTCGGGCAGTTTCGGCCGCTTGACCGCCGCCGCCCGCCGCTTGGCCCGGGTCGACACCTCCCAGTCGACGAGGTCGAACCGGACCGAGACGCCCCACTCGCGGCGGACCTCGCGGCAGTAGGCCCGCGACCACGCGAGGAGGTCGTCGTGGCTGTCGACCGCGTCGTAGGCAGGGGGCTCGGTCACGGCAGTGGTCTCGCTCGCTCCGGCTAAAGCCCTGTCGGGCAGTCGACGAACGTGGTCTCGAGCCCCCACTCCTCGATGAGCGTCTCCAGCGAGCGGACGCCGAACGTCTCCGTGGCGTAGTGGCCGGCCAGCACGACGTTGATACCCGCTTCGCGGGCTTCGTGGTAGACTTGCTGTTTCCCCTCGCCGGTAATCAGGACGTCCGTGCCGGCCTCGACGGCCTCGTCCAGCCAGTCGACGCCGCTGCCGGTGACGACGGCGACGTCCTCGACCGTCGACGGGCCGAAATCGAGCACTTGCACGTCCCGGCCGCCGGTGTCCAGCGCGTCGTCCAGGGTCGAGGCCAGGTCGGCGACGGTGGTCGGCTCGGTCAGCCGGCCCTGCTGGCCGATGTAGACGCCACCCGTCGTCCCGAACGGGGCGCGGTTGTCCAGGTCCAGCAGGTCCGCGAGGCCGGCGGCGTTCCCCAGGGTCTGGTGGCCGTCCAGCGGGAGGTGGGCGACGTACAGCGCCAGGCCGTCGTCGACCAGCGGCGCGATCCGCCGGTAGTGGGTCCCGGTGACCCGCTTCATGCCGCCCCAGACGATGCCGTGGTGGGTCACCAGCAGATCCGCGCCAGCGTCGTTCGCGCGGTCGATGGTCTCGACGGCCGCGTCGACGGCGACCGCGACGGTCTCGACCGGTTGCGTCGCCGGCCCGACCTGCAGGCCGTTCGGACTCGCGTCGACGTCGGCGTAGGCGTCGATGTCCAGTCGGTCGTCGAGTCGTGCCGCGATGTCGCCTGCGTTCATAGACGGGCGTTCAGGTCCACCGCTGGTATGCTTTTCTCACTCCGTGCTGACGAACTGTCCGTCCTCCTCGCCGATGAGGCCCCGCTCTATCGCCGCCTCGGTGATTGCGTCGAACTGCTCGGGGTCGATGTCGTAGGCGTTGACCGCCACCTCGCGAATCTCGGCCCGGTCGACCGGGAACGGGCGGTTCTGGAGCAGGCGCATCACCTTGCTGTACTCCAGCCTGGTGAGGGACGGCTGGTCGTCGTCCGCACCGTTCGCGCTCGCGTCCTCCTCCGTGTCCGATGCCGTGGCAGCACCCGCCTCGTCTGCGTCGTGGTCGTCGGCAACAGCACCGTCGTCCGTCTCCGCGGCGCTCCCCGTCGAAGTGGTCTCGCCGGGCTCCCCTGCACTCGCGGCCGCCGAGGGCTCGGCCGTCCCCTCCGTGTCCGCGCCAGCCTCGGGACTGTCGTCGACCGGGGTCTCGTTGGCGTCGCCGACCACCGTCGGGTCCGGCTGGGGCTCCAGTCCAGACTCGTCGAGGAGCCCGCTCGTGTCGTCGTCGGCCGCCGCCGTGTCGCTGGTCGTCGGGCCCTCACTCCGGGCCTGGTCCGCCCGGGCCGCCGTGACGACAGTCTCGACGACGGTGGCGAGCTTGCGGCGGCAGGACGAACAGAGGACGACGGTCTGCTGGGTCTGCTCGCTCGGGTGTAACTGCTTGGGCACGACCGGATACTCGGAGAGCGATACGTCGTGGGCGACGCCACAGAAGTAACACGACGAGAGACGGTCCATGGTCGGTCTATTCCGTCGCCCCTAATAAAACGGTCCCCGGCGGTTTCAGGGTGTCCCGGGTGCGGGGTCGGGCAGGTCGTCGCGCATCCGCTCGTCACTCAGGTCGTGGAGGTGATGGTCACAGAGGCGCGGCGTCTCGGGCGTCACGTCGAAGTCCACGCCGTGGATGTGGACGTCGCCGTCGACCTGGACTGTCACGGCTTCCCACTTGGGGAGGGCCATGAACCCGTCGCGGTCACAGAGGACACAGCCACCCTCGCCCTGTTCGTACCGGTCGAGCGACTTCCCGAAGAAGGTCGCGATGCAGTTCGTACAGAGGCAGCCGATGGCCTCGTCGCGGACGACGTCGACCACCGCCCGGTTGTACGCGCTCCGGAGCCGACAGGCCGTACAGTGTAGTGCTGTGCCCATCCTCGCTATCTCGCCACACACCGGACCCGCGTAAAACAGTTGCTAACAGGGCTATATCGGGGTATGTAGCGGTCCGGTCTCGAACGTATCTACGCCGCGTGGGCGAAGACGAAGGCCCGCAGGAGCTTCGCCGCCAGCGTCGCCGCCTGCCCGTCGTCCCGGTCGTTGACCTCGACGACGTCGAACCCGACGGCGTGGGGCGCCACGGCCCGGACAACCTCGTGCATCTCGGTGGGGGCGAGGCCGAACGGTTCCGGCGTCCCGGTCCCCGGCGCGAACCCGGGGTCGGCCGCGTCGACGTCGACCGAGAGGTAGGCCCGCTCGCCCTCGATGTCGGGCGTCCAGTCGCCCACGTCCTCCGGCGGGACGACGGTCACGTCGGCCTCGGCGGCCCGGTCCCACTCGATCTCGGAGCCGGTCCGGGCACCGAGTACGACGGCGCGGTCCGCGACGTCCAGCGCGTGGTGGGTCACCGTCGCGTGCGAGTACGCGTCGCCGGCGTAGGACGCCCGCAGGTCCAGATGGGCGTCGAGACAGACGAACACGTCCGGGTCGAGCGCGCGGACGCCGGCGACGGAGACGGTGTGTTCGCCGCCGACCAGTAGCGGCGTCGCGCCCTCGCGGTCGAACTCGGCGACGGCGCTCTCCAGGAACGTGAGGTACTCCGCGGTGTCGGCCGTCGGGCCGACGTCGCCGTGGTCGTAGACGGCCAGTTTCGTGAACTGCTGACCGGTGTGGTGGTCGTAGTCGTCGAACCCCTCGGCGAACTGGCGGACGCGGCGCGGGCCGAAACGGGCCCCGGGCCGGAACGACGTGGAGGCGTCGAGGGGCGCGCCCACGAGCGCGTAGTCGGCGGCCTCGCGCGCCGCGCCAGCGCCGGGGAACATCCTTACGACCGGGTGATGAGGCGCTGGTCCTCGTACTCGAGGTATTCGATCTCGTCGTCGGGCTGGAGGTCGACGTCCTCGGGCTGTCGCATCGTGAACGTCTCGTAGGTGTCCAGGTCCATCACCTGGGCGTCGTTCCCGTCCGTCGAGACGACCTGGCCCTGCTTCCGGGTGATGATCGGGACCCATACCTTCGCGTCGACCGGCTGGGACAGCGACCGCTTCTTCTTGTCGAAGACGCCGCGGGCGTCGATGCGGGCCTTCGCGCTGCCGTGCTTGCCGGGCTTTGCCGTGCTGTAGGAGTCGATCTTGCACGGGGTGTCCTCGATCATCACGTAGCTGCCCTCGTCGAGTTCACGAACCTCGGTCTGCTCTTTTGCCATACGGCGGGATTGCTCCCGTGCCGGTATAAACGGTTTGGAATGGTGCAAGCGCGGTCGTCGGGCCCGTTCAGGACCCGTCGCCGCCCTCGTCGTCGAACGAGGTCGCGAGCCCACCGGAGGGCTCCACCTCCCGTTCGCGCATGCTCTGGCGGGTGAACTGGGGCTTGGCTCGCACGCCCTTCTTCGTCCGGAACGACCACCACAGGCCCGCGAGGAGC
This sequence comes from Haloarcula regularis, assembly GCF_029338315.1. Classification (GTDB taxonomy): domain Archaea; phylum Halobacteriota; class Halobacteria; order Halobacteriales; family Haloarculaceae; genus Haloarcula; species Haloarcula regularis. The sequence continues at coordinate 1,269,225 of NZ_CP119794.1, read as the reverse complement.
GCCAGCACGACGGCGCCGGCGACGGCCGCGACGAGCTGGGTCGACTCGGCGTAGAGGAACGCCGTCGAGAACAGCGTGCTCGCGAGCACCATGCCCATGATGAGCCGTTTGGTCATCCGCTCGAGCAGGCGGTCGGAGTCCTCGATGTCGGCCCTGACGACCAGGTCCTCGCGCTCGACGCGGTCCAGCACCGACTCGAGCTTCGGCGGGATGCGGACCGCCGACCGCGTGGCGTCCTGAATCTCCTGGGCCCGGTCCTCGACGAAACTCCGGGCGCCGGCAGCGATGAAGCCCTGCGACTGGAGGTACCCCGTCGCGACCTCGATGAAGTCGAAGTCGGGATCCAGGGTCACACAGACCCCCTCGACGACCGTCGCGACCCGCAGGACGAGCGCCAGGTTCGAGGGCAGGCGCAGCGGGAACTCGTAGATGGTGTCCTCGACCTGCTGGACGATCTGCTGGACGCGGTACTGCTCGATGTCCTCCCCGCGGGCGTCCGCGATGGCCAGTTCCATCACGTCGCCCATCACCTGTCGATCGGCCTCCGGGGAGAGGGTCCCCATCTCGATGAGGGCGTCGAGGATGGCGTCGATGTTCTGGTCGGCCACCGCCGCGTAGAAGTCGACGATCTTGTCCTGGACGAACGGGTCGACCCGACCGGACATCCCGAAGTCGTAGAAGACGAGCGTCCCGTCGGGCTGGACGGCGAGGTTCCCCGGGTGGGGGTCGGCGTGGAAGACGCCGTCGTCGATTATCATCTGGAGGTACGCCCGCTGGAGCGTCTCGGCGAGCTCGGTGCGGTCGATGCCGCGTTCGTCCAGGTCGTCGATGTCGTTGATCTTCGTCCCGGGGACGTACTCCATGGTCAGCACCCGGCGCGTCGAGTGGGAGTCACGGACCGTCGGGATGCGGATGCGGTCGTTCTCGAGGAAGTTCCCGCGTATCTCGGTCAGCATGCGGGCCTCGCGCTCGTAGTCCATCTCCTCGCGGATGGTCTTGGCGAACTCGTCGGCCAGCGTCTCCAGCGAGAACGACCGGGCCTCGCCGACGAAGTACATGATGACCGGGAGCGACCACTTGATGACCCGGAGGTCGGCCTCGACCAGGTCCTCGATGCCGGGCCGCCGTATCTTCACCGCGACCGGGTCGCCGTCGACGGACGCCCGGTACACCTGGCCGAGCGAGGCCCCGCTGATCGCCTCCGTCTCGAACTCGTCGAAGCGGTCCTCGACCGGGCCCAGGTCCTCCTCCAGGACGACCTTCGCCTCGTCCCAGGCGGCGGGTGGCACCCGGTCCTGGAGTTTGGAGAACTCGTCGATGTACTCCGGCGGGAGGATGTCCGGGCGCGTCGAGAGCAGCTGTCCGAGCTTGATGAAGGTGGGCCCGAGAGTGAGCAGCGAGTCCAGCAGCGCCTGTGCGCGGGCGCGGCGCTGTTCGGGCGTGACCTGCCGGGCCGCCCCGAACAGGACGAACCGCTTGCGGTCACGGGCGTACGCCAGCAACAGCGGGAGGAACTGGCGGGCGACGACGAAGAATCGCCAGTAGGCGCGGAAGTTCACCGACAGGGCACCCCGATGTCAGGCCTCGTCGATGGGTATCGTCGTGCTCGGCGCGGCCGATGCCTTCGGGAGGCGGAGCTCTAAGACGCCGCGCTCGACGGTGCCCTCGGCCCCGCGGCCGGTGGCGTCCGGCGGGAGCGGGAGCTCGACGTCGAGAAACACGGACCGGTCCTCGCGGACGAACCGGAACTCCCGGGGAACGTCTTTGGTGCGCTGTCCCTCGATGATGAGTCGCCCCCCCTCGACGCTGACGTCGAGGGTCCCGGCGTCGACGCCCGGCAGGTCGAGGACGAACAGGTAGGCGTCTTCGGATTCGAGTACGTCCGCAAACACGGCATCGGGGAGGTCTCGTAACGCCTCTCGCAGCGCTGACATACCCGCTCCTTGGGGTGGCGGTGCGTTAAACCCGGCGGTCGGAAGCGCGTGCCGCGTGAACAGGGAACAGGGCCCACGCCGGATCTCTTCACGGAACGACCGACGCGAGAAACCCAAGCAACACCAGCGTGAAGACGGCGCCCACGACGAGTCGCCACAGCGCCCCGCGGGCGATCCGCCAGGCGGTGCCCCGCTCGCTCGTATCGGAGATGACGAACGCCGGCGCGCCGTCGCCCGCCCCGACGACGACGTCGACGAGGTTACTGCCCCACTCCGGTGCGGGGCCGCGACGGGCCACGCCGTAGACGTAGACCCGCTCGCCCACGTCGAGACGGCGTTCGGTGAACCGCTGTCTGTTGCCGACGTGCAGCTCCGTCACCAGCAGGTTCACCGTCCGGTCCTGGGCCTCGACGCTGTCGGTCGACGCGACGTAGCGCGCCAGGCGGTCGGGCAGTTCCGTCCCCGGCGGGACGGTGACGCTGTGGGCCTCGAAGTGGACGTCCGCGCCGGTGGGATCGACACGGACCCGGTCGGTGCCGTCGTCGAGGACGAAGTCGACGCCGCCCTGCCCCGAATCCAGCGTCTCCCAGTGGGTAGTTTTTCCCGAGGAGCGCCGCTCCTCGACCTCGTAGGTGTAGGCCAGACACTCGCTGCCGGTGAACGGGGCGGTGACGGTGCCCTCGTCGCCGGCGACGGCCGTCCCGAGGAGTTCCACGGGACCGGTGTATCCAGACAGCGACCGCACCGGCATCGGGTCGTTCCGGAGCACGTGATAGACCGGAACCAGCTGCCGGAGGCCGGACCAGAGGAGGTAGAGGCCGACGGCGGCGAAGCCGAGGGCGAGCAACTGCGGGAGGACCATGGTGTATGGGCGCACTGGACGGGGATTAAATCTTGGTCGACCCCGCGGCCGGCAGACCCGGCGCTTTTTGCCCACCGACCCGAGGTGCGGGTATGACCGTGACACCGTCCGGGGATGGGGGTCGGCTCTCGCTCGAGACCGCGCGACGGACCCTCGGCGGCTACGCGGTCCCGGTCGACCGGACCGACCGGGTCCCGCTGTCGGTGGCCGTGGGCCGCGTGCTGGCGACGGACGCGACGGCGAACGCGCCCGTCCCGGGTGCCGGCCTCGCGCCAGACGACGTCGTCTTCGAGGCCGGGACGCAGGTGCGCCCGGGCGACGTCGGCCTGCTGCGGGCCGCCGGCGTCGGCGAACTGCTCGTGAGACAGCGCCCGCAGGTCGGCATCGTCCCGACGGGCGACGAGGTGGCCGCGCCCGAGGCCGGCGGCGAGGGCGGTGTCGAGACGGCCGGGTTCACGCTCGCGCAGTACGTCGACCGCTGGGGCGGGAAGGTGACCTACCGGAACGCCGTCGCCGACGACGCGCCCGCGCTCCGGATGGCCGTCCAGCGAGACCTGACCCGCGACGTGGTCGTGGTGACGGGCACCGACCCGGGCGACACGCTCCGGTCGGTGGTCGCCGACCTCGGCGACGTCGCCGGCGACGGCATCGCCGTCGACCCCGGCGGCGAGACGGGCCTGGCCGTCGTCCGGGACCGCCCAGTACTCCTCCTGCCGGAGTCACCCGTCGGCGCCCGCGTCGCGGCTGTCCAGTTGCTCAGGCCGCTGCTCAAGAGTTTTGCCGGGGCCCCGCTGGCGCCCCATCCGACCCGGACGGCGACGCTGACCGACGGGCTGGCGAGCGACGCGTCGGTCCGGTCTTACGTCCCCGTCTCCGTACGGGACGGTGAGGCGACGCCGATGCCGGGCGCCGACCTCGAGACGGTGACGCGGGCCGACGGCTGGGTCACCGTCCCGTCGGGACACGAGGGGTTTCCTGCCGGGGACTCCGTGGCCGTCGAGAACTGGGACTACCTGCCCTAGCGGAGGTCGAGCAGCGACTCGACGCGGTGGTCACCCATCACACAGTAGCCGTCGGCCTCGTGGGAGCGGCGCTGGACGTGGACGCCGTCGAGGCCGGCGTTCCACGCCGCGCCGATGTCCGCGGGGTTGTCGCCCGCCAGGACGCCCACGTGGCCGTTGTGGGCGACGCCCATGTCGCGCATCGCCAGCTGGACGGGCGTCGGGTCGGGCTTCCAGCCGATGTCCTCGTCACAGCAGACGACCGTCTCGAACCAGTCGCCGATGTCTAAGTGCTCGAGCACGGGGTCCGTGAGGTACTCCTGGCAGTGTGTCACCAGCCCCACCGGTTCCGGCTGCTCCGCGAGGAACCGCTCGGCGTCGTCGTAGAGGTACGTGGCCTCGGCTCGCTTCCGTGGGTCCTCCTCCTCGTGGAAGACCGCCCAGAACCGCTCGGGGTCGATTCCCTCGTCGGCGAGGAACCGGTCGCGCGCGCCGCCGAAGCCGTACCAGAGCGTTTGCACCTCCTGGTCGGTGAACCCCACGCCGAGTCGGTCGCCGACCCGGTCCATCACGTGCCGGGGATACCAGGGCTCGATGTCGACGAGCGTGCCGTCGAGATCGAACAGCCAGAAGTCGTACGGGCCGGTCATCAGGGGACTGCGATGCTAGGTGCGAGACCAATAAAGTCTTTCTGCCCCTACTACCGTGGTAGAGAATACCTTACAAAGACCGGTCGGCGACTGGGAGCCTCAGTCGCTCGCCTCGACGCGAATCGAGCTCCCGAGGTACTTCGAGAGCACCTCGGTGACGTCGTCGGCGTTGAACGCGTCGAGGTCCGCCGCGATGGCGCTCTCGAGGTCCTCGAGATAGTCGTCGGTCGTCTGCAGTTCGCGGAACGACGCCGAGACGACCCGGACGTCGAGCGCCTCCGTGGCCAGTCGGCAGAAGTGCGCCTCGTCGGCGAGGTTCCCGCGCCAGCAGTTGTCCCGAAAGAACAGCCACCCCTCCTCGCCCGGTGGGTCCGCCCGGCGGTACAGCGTCGTCTCGAAGGTGTCCGGGTCGGTGGACAGATCCGGCGTCGCCGGGTCGAGCCGGAACTCGATCTTGAACACGTACCGGACCGGGGCGTCGCGGGGAGGCGTCGGCGCGCCCTCGGTCGGGGGCATCTCAGTCGTAGATGCCGTTGAGCCGCTCGGCCAGCTCGATGTCTTTCTCGGTGATGCCGCCAGCGTCGTGAGTCGTGAGCCGGACCGCCACCTCGCCCCAGGTGATGGTCATCTCCGGATGGTGCCAGGCGTCCTCGGCCAGCCCCGCCGCGGCGCTCAGGAAGCCCGACGCGTCCAGGTAGCCGTCGAAGTCGAAGGCCCGGACGATCTCGTCGTCCTCGCGCGCCCAGCCGTCCGGCATCCGGTCCGCTATCTCGGCGTCGGGGAGTACGTCTGCCATGTCCCATCAGTCGGCTGCCAGGTGCAAAACAGTTGCGTCGCCCGTGGCGGTCGGCCGCTCACTCGTCGTTCGAGAGGGCCTTCCGGAGTCGCCACTGGACGGCGACGACGGTGACGACGGTGACGTTGATGGCGACAAAGAGCCAGGTCGGCAGCGACGCGTTCCGGAGGCCGTACCAGACTGCGGCGAGGCCAAAGGCGACTACGACCAGGCTCCCGTAGGTGAACGCCTGCATCAGGCGGCGGTGGTCGAGGCGCTGCTGTTCGGTGTAGCCGGTCACCTCCAGGAGTCCGCTCGCGGCGAGGACGACGATGCCGACACCCACGATGACTGGGACGGGCGCGACCATCTCAGTCGTCAGTGAGCTGTTCGAGTGCCGCCGGGGGCATCCGGTCGCGCATCTCGGCTGGGACGTCCTCGGGGCTGGCCCCCGCGAGCGCGGCCGGCGACGGGGCGTCCTCGGGGCCGAACTCGGGGTCGAACAGCTCCAGCGCGGTGTGGATTGTCGACCAGTCGTCGTCCTCGGCGGCGTCCCGGAGGCTCCGGGTCGGCGCGGCGAGCAGCTGCGAGACGATGGCGTCGGCCATCGACTCCAGTACCTCCTGCTGGTCCTCGTCGAAGTCCGCGGCCGACAGCGCCGTGTTGAGCTCGGCGGCCTTGACCTGCTCTGCGCTCTCGTACATCGTCGAGATGACCCGGTCGGCGCGCTTGCGCTTGTACTGGGTCAGCAGGTGGTCGAATTCCTCGTCGACCAGCGTCTCGACGGCCTCGGCGGCCTCCCGGCGCTGCTTTCGCGTCTCCTCGGTCACCGACTCCAGCGCGTCGAGGTCCCAGACCGTCACGTCGGGCACCTCGCCGGCGTCGGCGGGCACGTCCCGCGGCTGGGCGAGATCGACGACGTACGTCTCGCCGGCGTCGGCGAACGACCCGGCGTCGAAGACGTGGTTCGGGCTCCCGGTGGCGGTGACCACGACGCTCGCCTCCGCCAGGGCGGCCTCCGCGGCGTCGAGGGCGACGGCGCTCCCGTCCGCGTCGACGGTCGCCGCGATGTGTTCGGCGTGGGGGACGGTCCGGTTGGCGACGATGACGCGCTCGACGCGGTCCGAAAGCGCCTTCGCCGCGAGTCGTCCCATCTCGCCCGCGCCGACGACCAGCGCCGTCTCGCCCGCCAGTGACTGTTCGGCTTCGACGAGCCTGACGGCCGCCGAGGCCAGCGAGACGACGCCCTCGTTTATCGCCGTCTCCGTGCGGGCTCGCTCGCCGACGTGGATGGCCTTCGTGACGCCGTCCTCGAGCGTCGACCCGATGCCGCCGACGGCGCGGGCGTCCTCGTAGGCGTCGCGCAACTGGCCGAGAATCTGGTCCTCGCCGAGGACGATAGACTCCAGCCCCGCGGCCACCCGGAGGAGGTGTCTGAGACTCGCCTCGTGGTCCAGCTCGACGACGGCGTCGTCGTCGACGGCGGCCGTGACCGTCGCGAGCGCCTGCTGGCCGAGCTCGTGACTCGGCGCGACGACGTAGGCCTCGGTCCGGTTGCACGTCTGGAGCGCGATGGCCTCCTCGACGCCAGGTTCCGAGAGCAGTGCCTCGACGGTGTGGCGCTGGCTATCGGCCGCGGCGGTCTCGAGTTGGTCGACGCTCGCGTTCTCGTGGGAGACGCTCGCGCCGACGATGACTCCAGTCTCGTGTTTCACGACAGATCACCGTGGACGTCCGCAATCTCGTCGTCCGCTACTTGTCGTGCTTTGGACCTGCCCCTATCTAAAGCCTTCCAAACGTCTCGTGACCTGACAACGCGTCTGACAGCGTCGCGTCGCTCCGCCGGCGGGACGTCCCGGGCCCGCAACTCCTCGCGCAGGTCGCCGGCGAGCCGCGCCATCTCCCCGGCGCCGGCAACGTCCGCCTCGAACCGCTCGCGGAGGTACTTCGAGAGGGCCGGTGCGGTGCCGCCCGTCGCTATCGCCACGGTCACGGGGCCGTCCCGGACCGTCGCCGGGACGGTGACGGCCCCGACGTCCTGCCCACCGTGGTCGTCGGCCCGGTTGACCAGCGCGCCGTGGGCCCGCGCCGCGTCGGCCGCGGCGTCGTTTACCGTCGCGTCGTCCGTCGCGGCGACGACGAGCGCGGGGTCCAGTCGCTCGACGTAGCCGGCGACGGCGTCGGCGTCCGGGGCGTCCCGGATCAGTTCCGCGGCCCCGAACTCGTGGTCGCCGAAGTCGGGACTGACGACCACGACGTCCGCCTCGGCCGCGAACCGGCGGGCCTTCCGCGCTCCCACCGGTCCCCCACCGAGGACGAGCACCCTCTCGCCCTCGAAGTCGTGCAACAGCGGTATCATCCGGGCACCGCCCCCGCCGTCCGTTCCATCGTCAGGATGTGGTTCGCCATTGGTTATAAACGCTCGCCTCACCGTGTCTCGACGTTGGCCTTCGCTCGCTCGTCTAAGCGGATGCCGGTCTTCTTGAGGATGCGCGTCGAGAACAGCGTGTCCCAGTCGGCCTCGCCGACGTCCCAGTACTCGGACATTCGCTCGTGGACCTGCTGGATGCGCTCGTCGCTCTCGGCCTCGCTGCGGCCGTGGGTCATCGCGAAGAAGTTGTACGGCCAGACCCCCTCGTGGCGCGGGCGCTCGTAGCAGTGGGTGACGAAGTCGAACTCGGCGATGGCGGGCCCCACATCGTCGATGACCTCGTCGGGGACGTCCCAGACGGTCATCCCGTTCTCGCTGTACCCGAGCGCGTAGTGGTTCGGGATGAGGCCGACGCGGCGGACCTTCCCCTCCTCGTTGAACCGCTTTACTGTCTCGACGACCCACTCGACGTCGGCGCCGATGGCGTCGGCCACGTCGGCGTAGGGCGTCTCGGTCACGGGGAGGCCACCCTGAATCTCCAGTACGAGGTCGAGCTCCGCGGGCGTCAGCGACCGCCGGTCGGTCGGCGTTACCTCGGGGCCGGCGGCCGAGCAGTCGACAGCCTGGGTCTGTGGTCCCTCGACGGGGAACTTCGCGCCGACGTGGAACTCCTGTTGTTTCGGGAGGTTGTACGTCTGCTCGCCCGTCTCGGCCTCGATCTCGGCGAGCACCTCGTCGACACGGGCCGCGTCGGCCACCGAGAGGACAAACCACATGTTGAGGTGGGGGTGCTCGCGCTCGTAGTTGTGGGCCACCTCCGGGTGGGCGTTGACCAGGTCGGCGTGCTCGTCGTAGCGGTCCTCGGGCGCGTGGGTCGCCACCAGCGTCGCGGTGCCGCCGATCTCCTCGGCGTCGATGAGCGCGCCGAAGCGGCTCAACACCCCCGCCTCGTCCAGCCGCTGGACGCGCTCGAGCAACCCGTCGGCGTCGACGTCGACCCCGGTCTCGCGGAGCGCGGCCGCCGCCGGTTCGAAGGGCCGTTCGACCACCGGAAACCCGCCCTGGAACGCGTTCAGGACGGCGCGGTCCACCGTCCCGAGGTCCTCGCTCATACCGCGCCCTCGGGTCTCAGTGAGTATAAGCGACGCGGGACGCGGTGGGTGGCGGCCGCCCACCGGCGGAGGATTTTACCGCTTCGCGCCCGTAGTTTCGTTGATGCTGATACCCACCACCGAACTCGCCGTTCGGCTGCTGGTCTTCCTGTTCGTACTGGTGGGTGCGCCGCTGTCCTTTATCATCATGTTCCGGCTCATCGACTACGCTGCTCACGAGCCACTCGTCGACGAGTTCCGCGGGAAGCGCGTCGGGATGGACACCGGCCAGCTGAACGCCTACTTCCAGCGGGCCGACATGGATTCGGTCACCTGTCACATCTGTGGCGTCGCCAACGGCGAGACCTACACCTACTGCCACAACTGCCAGGAACGCCTCCGGACGTAGCCTTACTCGCCCTCGACGCCGGTGACTTCGTAGCCCGCCGCCTCGACGTCCGCGAGAATCCCCTCGTGGTCCGCGCTGGCCTCGTAGTAGAAGACCAGGTCGAACGACCCCTCGCGGAGCAGCTGCTGACACTCCCAGACGAACTCCTCGCCATCGAGGGTCAGGCCCTGGTGCTGGTTGGACGCGAACTCGGGGTCGTCGCTGCCCGAGTAGACGAAGGTGTCCCGCGGGTCGTGGCCGGCGCCCGCAGCGATTAGCTCGCCGACCTCGATGGTCGTCTCCATCATCTCGATCTCGTCGCTGCCGTCGTACTCCGTGTGGACGATGGCCCCGTTGAGCCGTATCTCGCCGGGTTCGAGCAACTGCTTTGTCCGGCGGTACAGGTCCTCGTCTATCGCGTCGGCGTCGGTCATGGCTGTCGGTCGGCCGCGCGCGCTCTAATGTACTTCGAAATCCGTGTCGAAATCCGTGCCTGCGGCTGGGGGCGGGGTGTATCGAGCGTGCCACGGACCGGACTCACGTCGGGACAGAGACACGCTGTCAGAAGCGAGCCGCTCGCTTACAGTCGTTTGAGATTCTTTGCGCGGGGGCCCTTATCGGCCTGTTCGATGTCGAACTCCACCTCTTGGCCTTCCTCGAGGTCCGGACCGCCGACGTCTTCCATGTGGAAGAACACGTCCTCGTCCGAGTCTTCGGTGTCGATGAAGCCGTAGCCGCCAGTGTCGTTGAAGAAGTCTACCGTACCGGTCGCCATTGCAACTCTCCGTAGGACACCGGAGTATTAAAATGATGTGGCTATATTCCGACAGGACCGCCGCAAGTCACGTCGCGGCTGCGAGCCACAAAATCCTTATCGGCCCGTTGATATGCTGTATACGATGCGACAGCGGGTCCGCGAGGTGGGGTACGCCGCCTACGAGCGGTTGCTTCGATGGGAACTGTCCGGGACGCCCAGCCACGTCGCCGTCATCCAGGACGGGAACCGACGCTACGCCCGCGAACGTGGTGAGGACACGACCGAGGGCCACCGGCAGGGCGCCGAGACGACGGAGGCGCTGCTGAACTGGTGTGACGAACTGGGCGTCGAGGAGGTGACGCTGTACGCGTTCTCGACGGAGAACTTCAACCGGCCCGAGGACGAACGGGAGCACATCTTCGACCTCGTGGAGTCGCGACTGCGGGAGTTCGCCGACTCCGAGCGCATCCACGACGCGGGCGTCCGCATCCGCGCCATCGGCGAGACGGACCTGTTGCCCGACCGGGTCCGGGACGCCATCGACTACGCAGAGGGTCGGACCGCCGACTACGACCGCCTCCACCTCAACGTCGCGCTGGCCTACGGCGGCCGCGCGGAACTGCTCGGGGCCGCCCGCGACGTCGCCCGCGCCGTCGAGGCCGGCGACATAGAGCCCGGGGACGTCGACGCGGACGTCCTCGAGGAGTTCCTCTACGAGGGGCCGACCAGCGACGTGGACCTCATCGTGCGGACGGGCGGCGACGAGCGCACCTCGAACTTCCTCCCGTGGCACGCCAACGGCAACGAGGCGGCGACGTTCTTCTGTACGCCCTACTGGCCCGAGTTCCGGAAGATCGACTTCCTTCGGGCCATCCGGACCTACGAGAACCGCGAGCAGTCCTGGCGGACGACGCGGGCCCGGCGCGCGCTCGCGCTCGTCCGCGCGCTCGAACACAGCGAGGTGCCCGACGCCCGTCGCGTCCTCTCGCGGTTCCGGGACGCGCTGCCAAGCGGCGAGCGCGAGGCCGCAGAGGTCGAGGACGACTACGAGACGGCCGACTGACTCTCGCGATTACCGTATCGTCCCGAACGGCGGCCGGTGGACCCAGAGCCCGCCGCCCGGCGTCACCAGCACCGACAGCGGCGCGTCGCGGTCCGGCGGCGCCCGGGTGAGGTCCCACTCGGTGGTCGTCGTCGGACCGTCCGGTATCGAGGCGGTCAGCCGGTAGGTCCCGCGCCGCCGGGTCACGCTCCCCTGCTGGATACCGCGGTCGTAGCGCACGCGATACTCCCGTTCCAGGACCGTCGTCGGTCCGTCCTCACCGAGGTATTCGACGGTGACCGCCACGTCGTGTGGCTCCGGGTGGACGTTGTAGACCCGGTACTCGGCGTGCTCGCCCTCGCAGGGGGGCGCGAAGTTCTCAGCCTCGTCGTCGCTGGCGAAGACGTCCGAGCAGTGGAAGTAGCGGTCCTCGAAGTGACCCACGCGAACGACGAGGTCGGGGCTGACGAAACAGAGCGCCGGCAGTTGCCCCCAGTCGGCGTGGACCCCGTCGGCGTAGTTGGCGTACCCGGTGCCCGTGGCGACGACGTAGTGGCCACCGGCACGGGCGACGTCGTGTGCAGCCGTGGCGCGCGCCGAAATGTCCTCGACGTCCGTGTCGTGCAAGGAGTTGTAGATGCGGGCCCGCTCGAAGGCCTTCGCGTACTCGACGGCGGCCTCCCGCCCGGCCTCGGCGGGTCGGTCGGGGTAGGCTTCCGGCCCGTCGGGCTGGTCGGCGTAGACGCCGCTCGCTGTCGGGGTCGGCGGTTCCGTCGCCGTGGGCGACTGCGACTCGGTCGCGGAGGTGTGCGTCTCGGTCGGTGACTGCTCGTCGCCCGGGGGGTCACGGCCGAGACAGCCGCTGCCGACGCCACAGATCGCCAGGCCACCCGCCCGGAGGAGGGCACGTCGGGTCGTGCGGGGGGACATGGTCGACGGTCCCGCCGCCGGCGGAATAGGCTTTGTGTGGCCGCGTCACCGGCCGAACCGGCGCTGGCGCTCCTGGTAGTCCCGCAGCGCCCGCAGGTAGTCGCGCTTGCGGAAGTTCTGCCAGTTCACGTCGGTGAAGTACAGCTCGGAGTACACCGACTGCCAGATCATGAAATCCGAGAGCCGCTCCGCACCGGTCTTGACCACGAGGTCCGGCGCCGTCGGAAAGACCAGGTGCTCCTCGACGGCCGCCTCGTCGATGTCCGCGGGCGCGAGGTCGCCCCGCTCGACGCCCTCGGCGAGTTTCTCGACCGCCGTCGCGAACTCGGCCTGGCCGCCCAGGCCGATGGATATCTGGATGGGGGCGTCCGCGGCCGTCTCGTCGTCCGGGCCTCTGACCGCGATGGGTCTCGGCGCCCGGAGACCGTCGAGCTCGCGCCGGAGCGTCCCGACCACCTCCTCGTCTAAGACGCTCACGTAGACGACGAGCGTCTCGGCGCCGTACTGGACCGCCCACTCGAAGAACTGTTCTAAGGTCGCGTACGCGCCCTCGGCCAGGAGGTCACGCTCCGTGATGACCAGGGCGACGGTCTCGGGGAGAGTGGCGTCGCTCCGTCGGAGTCGGACTGCGAGGTACCGTTCGTACAGGCCCACGACGGCTACTGTGAGACGAGCGCCAATAAACGCACGGACGCGGCCTGGTCGCCCGCGCCGCCCGGTATCCCGGTGCCGCGTAGTTCGGAAAGGGTAAGTGCCTCTCGGGGATACCGGCGGGACGTGACAACGGCAGTCCGACGAGCGGGGGCCTTCGCAGTCGTCGCGACGCTGGCGTTCGCCGTGCCGGCCGCGACCGGACTGCGGTCGCCCGCGCTCGCGACTGTCGTCGCGACGGGCCCGTTCGTACTCGTCGCGGTACTCTCGCTCGTCGCCGTCGACCAGGACTCGGCGTTCTTCGAGCTGTTCGCGCTCCCCGGCGACTACCAGGACGGGAAGCTCTACGGCCTCGCGGCCTTCGCGCTGGCCGTCGCCGGCCTCGCGCTGCTGGCCGTCCAGTTTGGCCTCCCAGTGCCCGTGTTCGTCGCGACGGTGCTCATCGTCGCCTACGGGAACCTGGGCCAGCGCCTCTCGTATGCCTACGGCAGCGACGGCGTCGTCGCCACCGCCGGGTTCGTCGTCCTCGGGGCGGCGGCCGGCACTATCGGGTTCGTCGCCGCGGCGCTGTTCCAGGTCGGACCCGTCCGGCTCCCGCAGGTCGTCTTCCTCGCAGTGACCGGTGCGCTCGTGGCCGCGTTGCTCCGGGCGGTCCTGTTCGAGCGGGACTACCCCCTCGTCCTGCTCTCGGTCGGGCTGCTCTCCTGGCTGTTCTTCGAACTGGACCCGACGGTCGCCCCGGTCCGCCTCGCCGTCGCGCTGGCCGTGACCGCCGCGCTCGGCTACCTCTCGTACGCGCTCGATACGGCCTCGCTTCCGGGGATGCTCACCGGCGTCCTCCTCTCGCTGCTGACCATCGTGCTCGGCGGGTTCGGCTGGTTCGCGATGCTCATCGCCTTCTTCGGCCTGGGCGGCCTCTCGACGAAGTACCGCTACGACGAGAAACAGGACCGGGGCATCGCCGAGGAAAACGAGGGGGCCCGCGGCAGCGGGAACGTGCTGGCGAACTCCATCGTCGCGCTCTTTGCGGTTCTCGCGGCGGCCGCCAGCCCCAGCCACCTCGCCGTCGACCCGACGCTGTTCCTGTATGCCTTCGCCGGGGCGGTGTCGGCGGCGATGACCGACACCTTCTCCAGCGAGTTCGGCGGCCTCTACGACAACCCGCGGCTCATCACGACCCTCCAGCCGGTCGAACCGGGCACGGACGGCGGCGTGACCTGGCAGGGCGTCCTCGCGGGCCTGGCCGGCGCGGCCATCATCGCCGGCATCGGCGCGCTCTTGCTCGAGGAGATGGGGTCGCTCGGTGCGACGGTGGTCCTCACCTGCGGACTGGTCGGGATGTTCGTCGACAGCATCCTCGGCGCCACCGTCGAGGGCGGTGTCGTCGGGAACCAGGCCGTCAACATGCTGGCGACGCTCGTGGCCGCGCTCACGGGCGTCGGCATCGTCGTCGCCGTCGGCCTGGTATGATCCGCGAGGCCACCACAGCGGACCACGACCGCCTCCGCGAGATTCAGGCCGCCGCGCTCGACGCCCCCTGGCCGGGCCTGCTGGACGTGGCCGTCGACGGCCCGCCGACGCTGCTCGTGATAACCGACGGCCTCGTCGTCGGCTACGCGCTGGTCGTCCCCGACCACCCGGTGGCTTACCTCGCGGAATTCGCCGTGGATCCCCGCCTCCAGGGCCAGGGCTACGGGAGTCAGCTCCTGACCGCGCTCGTCGAACGCCTCCGCGAGGCGGGCTTCGAGACGTTACGTCTCACCGCCCGGGCCGACGACGAGCGGGTCCGGTCGTTCTACGACGGCTTCGGGTTCGAGAAGCGGGCTGACCTGCCGGACCACTACGACGACGGCGACGGCGTGTTGCTGGTGCTGGCTCTCTGAACCGGGCCCCGAGAACTGCGCCTCAGTCCGCGATCCGGACCTGTACCGAGGTGGGCTGTTTCACGTACTCGCCGTCGCGAGCCGCCACGACGACGTCCACCCCGCGCTGTGCGGCCACGTCGACGACCTTCTGGGTGCACTCGCCGTCGAGCACGACGGTGCTCGGGCGCTGTTCGCACTCGCCGACGAGTGAAACGGCGTCGGCGGCGGGCCCCTCGTCGAGTAGCTGGCCGTCGGCGTCGAGCAGGCGCACCGTGTCGCTCCCGCGCTGGATGACCGCCGCGACGTGGTCCGAGAGCGTCGTCGGTTCCGCGGCGTCCGTGGCCGTCTCGGCGTCGCGCTCGGCAGTCGATTCGGCGTCGGCCTCGGCGACTGTCGTCTCTGTCCCGCTCTCGCCCGCGGCGATGGCGGTCGCCCCCTCGTCGTCCGCGGCGTCGGGCGCGTGTTCGACGGCCGTCGAACCGTCGGTGCGCGCGGCCTCGCGGTCACGGTCAGCGAGGGCGTGGGCGGGCGACTCGGCGTCGGCGACCGTCTCGTAGGGAATCTTGTCGCGCAGCGCCGCCATCACCTCGCCCCGCGAGAGGTCCTCCACCGAGCGGTCCCGTGGCGCGACGGCGACGAAGTCAACGTCGCCGACCTGGCTCAGCTCCTTGAGGATGAGGTCGCCGCCGCGGTCACCGTCAAGAAACGCCGTGACGGTCCGCTCGCTCGTCAGGTCCGCGACGCTCTCGGGGACGTCCGTACCCTCGACGGCGATGGCGTTCTTGACGCCGTACTTCAGCAACTGGAGCACGTCGGCACGCCCCTCGACGACTACGATGGCGTCGGAGTCGGCGACGCGCGGCCCCGCCGGCAGCCCTTCGTACTCGGAGATGTCGGCGACGCGGGCCTGCTGCCGGACCGTCTCGACGATGTCCTCGACGCCCATCGACTCGGCTTCGAACTCGGATAAGATCTCCGTCGCCCGCTCGACGACCTCGCGGCGCTTGGCGCTGCGGACGTCCTCGATGTTCGACACCTCGATCTCGGCCCGGCACGGGCCGACCTGTTCGATGGTCTCTAAGGCCGCCGCGAGTGTCGCCGTTTCGACGCGGTCGAGCCCGCTCGCGATGGTTATCTCGCCGAACGTCTGGCCGGCCTTCGACTGGATCTCGACGTCGATGCGACCGACTTTCTTGGCGTCCTGCAGCGTCCGCAGGTCCATCTCTTCGCCCAGCAGTCCCTCCGTCTGCCCGAACACGGCGCCGACGACGTCGTTTCGCTCGACGACGCCCGCGGCGGTGATGTTCGCGTGTATCAGATATTTGGTTGTATCGTTCATCCTCGGACTCCGAACCTGGTCCGTCGGCCGACACGACCCGACGAACCGCTGTCACTGCCAAGACGTAGTTGGTGACAACAAAATAACCTTGCGCACCGTCCGAGAGCGTCCTCGCTCGCTGTCACCTCGCCCCCGGGCTCGGCCGTGGTCTTCCGGCCCGGAGGTTCAGGTACCCCGGCCCCGTGGCGGGGGTATGGGACTCACCGAACCCGACATCGATCCCGCACAGTTCCTCGAGGACGTGGAGATGCGCGTCGGCGACGTCGTCGCCGTCGAACCGTTCCCGGAGGCCCGCAAGGACGTCTACAAGCTTCGCGTGGACGTCGGCGACGAGGTGTTGCAGTCCGCCGCGGGCCTGACCGACTGCTACGACGAGGCCGACCTGCTGGGCGCGCAGGTCGTCGCCGTCGTCAACCTCGGAACCGTCTCCCTCGCGGGGTTCGACAGCGAGTGTCTGGTCACCGGCGTCGACGGCCCCGACGGCGTGGTCCACCTCACGACGGAACGAGACGTCGAACCTGGCACACGGGTATACTGAAGAAATGTTCTTCACCACGACTTGGTGAAGATTCGTTATTGATATATACCCGGACTGTTTAGACATGACCGATATGAGACTCGTGCGGACAGCCGGGTGGACCGTCGTCGCACTACTGCTGATGGCCCTCGCGGTGCCGTGGTTCCTCTGGCGAGACGCGACCGTCGCGTTCGGACTGCCGCTGTGGCTCTGGTGGCACGTCGGCTGGATGGTGCTCGCGAGCGTCGTCTTCGCGGTCTTCGCGCGGACCGACTGGGGCCTGGGCGTCGAGGAGGTGGCCTGAGATGGCCGAGACCGCACTCCAGCTGGGCATCGTCGGCGCGTACATGCTGGTCGCGCTCGCGGTGGGCGTCGTCGCCTACCGGCTGACCGACCGGAGCGCAGAGGACTACTACCTCGCGAGCCGGACGCTGGGCACGGTCGTCCTGCTCTTTACGACCTTCGCGACGCTCCTGTCGGCCTTTACCTTCTTCGGCGGCCCGAACCTCGCGTTCGCGGCGGGCCCCGAGTGGATCCTGGTGATGGGCCTGATGGACGGCATCATCTTCGCCGTGCTGTGGTACGTCATCGGCTACAAGCAGTGGCTCGTGGGCAAGCGCCACGGCTACGTCACGCTCGGCGAGATGCTGGGCGATCGCTTTGGCTCGACGCCGCTGCGCGTGCTCGTCGCCGGTGTCAGCCTCGTGTGGCTGTTCCCGTACGTGATGCTCCAGCAGAAGGGCGCGGGACAGGCCATCGTCGGCCTGACCGAGGGCGCGGTGCCGTTCTGGGTCGGCGCCGGCGGCATCACCCTGTTCATGATTGCCTACGTCGCCGTCTCCGGGATGCGCGGCGTCGCCTGGACCGACACCATCCAGGGCCTGTTCATGCTCTCGCTCGTCTGGCTGGCCGTCGCGTGGCTGCTCACCGACATCGGGGGCGCCGGCGTCGCCACCGAGCAGATGGGCGCGGCCAACGGCGAGTTCCTCGCGCTGGGCGGCGGGCTCTACACCCCGCAGTTCATCATCTCCAGCGCCGTGAGCATCGCCTTCGGCGTGACGATGTTCCCCCAGATAAACCAGCGCTTCGCCGCCGGGTCGAAGACAGTCCTCAAGCGCACGTTCGCGCTGTGGCCCGTGCTCGTCCTTCTCCTGTTCGTCCCCGCGTTCATGCTGGGCGCGTGGGCCGTCGGCCTCGGCGTCGAGGTCCCACAGGGGAGCAACGTCGTCCCGGTCCTGCTGGGCGAGTTCGCGCCGACCTGGTTCGCCGCGCTGGTCATCGCCGGCGCGATGGCCGCGATGATGTCCTCCAGCGACTCCATGCTGCTGTCCGGGTCGTCGTACCTCACCCGGGACGTCTACCGGCCGCTGAAGCGCGCCTTTGGCTCCGGCTCCAGCGACGCAGACGACGCCCGCGAGGCGCTAATCGCCCGCGTGGGCGTGGTCGTCTTCGCGACGCTCTCGTTCGTCGCCAGCCTCTACTCGCCGGGGACGCTCGTCCAGATCGGTGACACCGCCTTCAGCGGGTTCGCACAGCTCACCGTCCCCGTCGCGCTGGCGCTGTACTGGGGCGGGACGACCCGCTACGGCATGTACGCCGGCGTCGTGGGTACGCAGGTGTTCTACGTCCTGCACGTCTTCCCCGTCGTCGAGACGCTCACCGGACTGGCCGGTCTCTCGGTGGCGCTCTCGGGCACCTACATGGGCTGGACGCCCGGCGTCGTCGGTATCCTGCTTGGCCTCCTGCTGACCGTCGGCGTCTCGCTCGTGACCACCGCGGCCCCCGACGAGAACCGCAGCGTCTACCGCGTCGACGGCGTCGAGGCCGACTGACCGCGCCGTTCGACCGAGTGACTGGGGGGTATCTGCCCTCGCCGGGAGGTGAATATACAAGACCGTCCGGGCCCTAGGGAGACGCATGGAACTCCCAGAGAACGTCGGTGGGAACGACCGCCGAGCCCGTGCCGCGCTCGCGGCCCTGCTCACCGTCGCTGCGGTTCGCGCGTTCCGGAGCGGGAAGCGAAAGCGCGCCCTCCTCGTCGCAGGCGGCGCGCTCGTCGCTGGCTTCACCGCCGTCACGAAGCACTGTCCGGCAAACGCACGCCTCGGTATCGACACGGCCGAGGGTATCGCCGACATCGACATCGAAGACCGGAGCGACCTGGTGGCCGACGCCGACGACGCGACTACCGACGAGGCGGCGAGCGAGGACGTGGAGACTGTGAGCGTCGCCGTCGGCGGCGACGGCGGGACGGCCACCCAGCGGGGCCAGCTGACCTGTGCGTTCTGTGGCGAGCCCATTGTCCCGGGCCAGCGCCGCAGCCCCAACGCCCAGGACGAGATCGTCCACGACTCGTGTGAGTGAGGGGCCGCCCCTGGTCGGTGCCTCAGTCTGAGCCCCGGGGAACCGGCTGCTCCGCGCTCCGGACCAGGGCCACGTTCGTCGCGGCGCTCGCGAGCGCGCTGCGCACGGGTGCTCCCGAATCCGTCGCCGCCTCGGCGTGGCTCACGCAGACGGTCTGATACTCGCCGATCACCGCCTGAATGCCGGCCCCGACGTCGTCGTCGACGACCACCTCGGTGGTGTACTCGTCCGGTTCGAGCCCGGCGGCCGCGGCGGCTTCGGCCACGAGGTCCGCGCCGCGCTGGCGAGCCGCGGACTCGTCGCCCTCGGCGGGCACGACGGCCAGCAGGGTCGGAACGACGTCCTCGACGGTGGCGAACTCGGCGACGCGGCGGGCAACGCTCGCGGCGTCCCGTCCGGGCGCGACGAGGCCGACGGGCGTGCCGACGGCGCCACGGAGCGTCACGAGTGCGACATCGCACGGCGCGTTCTCGAGGATCGTGGCGACCGTCGGACCCGTCACGGCGTCGCCCCCGGTGGTCTCGCCGCTCCACCCCAGCAACACCTCGTCGGCGGCCTCCTCCTCGAGCACCGAGAGCAGCGCTTCGCCCGTGTCTGCGGCAGTGAGTGCCCGCGTCCGCAGGGTCACGCCCATCTCGTCGGCGAAGGCCTGGGCGTTCTCGAGCAGGTCGCGCTGGTGGTCGGCGCGCTCTGCCTCGACGTTCTGGAGCGGGGACTCGTGTTCGACGTGGACGACGTTCACCGCGACGAGTTCGGGGTCGGCCACGTCGGCGTTGGCGCGGGCGCTGGCCGCGGCGAGGCGCAGCAGGCCCCGCTGTGTCTCGGGGTTCGCGACCGGTACGACCACCCGATACGCCGCTGCGGGCGGACCCCACAGCGCGTCGCGGAGGAGCCCCTCGCTGACGACGCGACCCCTCGCGTAGACGGCGTACCACACCACGCCGACGACGATGATACCCGTCCCGATGGCGACGATGACCGGCGCCATCTGCGTGACGACCACGATCGACAGCAGAACGCCGAGCACCGGGACGACCGGGTACAGCGGCGACGGGAGGCTGAATGAGGGGTCGTACTCGTCGGGGTCGGCCCGGCGGAACACCACGAGCGAGACGTGGACCAGCGCGTAGGCGACCAGGAAACTGAAACTCGCCGCCTCGGCCAGCAGAGAGACGATGGCGTCGACCCGGAGGCCGACGAGGATGAGCGCCGCCGTCAGCGCGCTGGTCGTGACGATGGCGCGGTGGGGCGTGAAAAATCGGGGGTGACTCACGTTCAGCCACTTCGAGACGACGCCGTCCCGCCCCATCGCGTAGACGACCCGCGAGGCGGCCAGTATCGACGAGTTCGAGCTGGAGATGGCCGCGACGATAGCGGCGAAGACGATGGCGACGGCCCCGGCAGGCCCCAGGTACGCCGTCGCCACGTCCGCGACGGGGATGGGCGAGTCACCCAGTCGGTCGTAGGGGATGACGCCGGTGCTGACGAGCATCACGAGCACGTAGAGGATGGTCACCAGCACCACCGAGAGAATCATCGACAGCGGGATGATGCGACCGGGGTTCTTGATCTCGCCGGCGACCGTGGCGATGATCTCGAAGCCCAGGAAGGAGATGAAGACGATGCCCGTCGTCGCGACGACGCCGCCGGCTCCGGCGGGCGCGAAGGGTTCGAGGTTGCCGGGCTGGATGAAGAAGACGCCGACGACCACGAAGACGACGATGACCGCTGTCTCCGAGCCGATCATCACGTTCTGGAGGGAACTGGACTCCTCGGTCCCGTAGTAGTTGACGCCGGTCAGTAGGGCCAGGCCGGCCAGCCCCAGCAGGATGATGAACCCGCGCCCGTCCAGAAAGGGGACGGGTTCGACGATGTACTGGCCGAACCCGACCATGTAGAAGGCGCTGGCGAACATCAGCCCGCTCCACATCCCCCAGCCGACGACGCTCCCGGCGAGGCTCCCCAGGGCCCGGTTGACGTAGTGGTAGCTCCCGCCGGCGATGGGCATACCCGTCGCCAGTTCCGAGAGCGACAGCGCCGCGAGCAGGGCGACGAACCCGGCGATGGCGTACGAGACCGAACTCGCGGGTCCGGCGTTCCGGGCGGCGATGCCCGGCAGGATGAAGATGCCCGCACCGATCATCGTCCCGCCGCCAAGCGTCATCGCCTCGAGGAAGCCCAGCGTCCGTTCGAGCTCGCCTCCGTCGACGCTCATCGACGGCTCCCTCGTCGGTCGATCGGGGCCGCGTTCATTCGGTGTCCCTCACGATGAGTGCCGGGCTCTCCAGGTCGTCGACGACGTGCGAGAGGACGTCGCCGATGATGCGCTCGCGCAGGGACGGCTCGGACTCCCCGAGGACGACGATGTCGAACTCGTTGCCGAGGTCGACGATCTCCTGTGACGGGTCGCCCTCCGCCGAGAGTTCCCAGCTGACCCGCTCCTCGTCGACGCCGAACTCTTCCAGGCGGTCGGTCGCGCCCCGGAGCAGGAACTCGCCGTAGCTCTCGTCTGCGTCCTCGGTCACCGAGTGGAACAGCGTCACCGTCGCGCCGGTGGCCTCGAGCAGCCGCGCGGTCACCGAGATGATGCGTTCGAGGTTCACGTCGCCCCGGATGGGCACCAGAACGCGTTCGATCTCGGTCACGGCCCCCGGCGCCAGCACCGCGTCGCAGTCGTACTGGTCTGCCACCCGGTCGATGGTCGCCTCGCGGTCGTGCGTGAACACGAGGACCTCGGTCAGGTCCGGCCGGCCCCCGGCGACGTCGACCAGCCGGGCCTCGGCCTCGGCCTCGTACTCGTCTTTGATGAGCGCCGGCTCGGCCTGGTCGGGCACCGGGAAGTACCCCAGCAGGACGACCTCGAGCGGCGAGAGCACGTCGAGGATGTCGAGCGCCGGCGGCTCGTCCGAGACGTCGACCGGCACGAGGATGGTCAGTTCGTCGATGGGTGGCATCTGTCCCCTGACGGTACCCCGGCCAGTACTGTCAATGCTTCGCACGATTTTGCACTGGCCGGAATCTGGTGGCTTTTATCCCTGCTGGGCGACCTAGCACGTATGCAGACCCACATCGTCCCGGTCGGCTTCGACTACGACCGGCTCATCGCGCCGCTGGTCCGCGAGCGCCTCGGCGTCGACCGCGTCATCTTACTCGAGGGGGCGGTCGGGTCCGAGGCCAACGTCGAGTACTCGCGCAACCTCGCGAAGAAGCTGGAGCAGGACTTCCAGAACCTGCTGGGGGCGGAGACCGAGCGGTTCGTCATTTCGGACGTCTACGACTACGACGACGCCTTCGAGCAGGCGTTCGAGCTCATCAACGCGGAGCTCGACGCCGGCAGCGAGGTCTGGGTCAACGTCTCGGCGATGCCCCGCACCATCTCATTTGCCTTCGCGACCGCCGCCCACTCCATCATGGTCGAGCGCGAGGGCGACCGCGACCGTATCCACACCTACTACACGGTCCCCGAGAAGTACCTCGAGACGGAGCTCGCCGAGGAACTGCACAAGCAGATCGACCTGCTGGAGGACCTGCAGGAGTCCGACGACGGCGACGTCTCGGCTCGCGCGGCCGAACGCCTCGAGACGGCCCGCGACCTGCTCGCGGAGTTCGACGAGCGCGGGACGACCATCGGCGCCAAGGAGATCGACGGCTCGCACATCGTCGAACTTCCGGTGGCCTCCTTCTCGAACGTCAAGCCCTTCGAGGAGGTCATCCTCTTTACCCTCGGGGAACACGGCGAGTTCGAGTCCGTCTCGGAACTGGCTCAGGAACTGGCCCGTGACCTCGGCGAGGAGTACACCGACTCCTTCCGCTCGAAGGTTATCTACAACGTCGACCGCCTGGGCCCCGGCGGCAAGGGCTACATCGAGCAGGAGGAACACGGCAAATCGTACCGGACGCGCCTCTCTCGCATCGGCGAGCTGTGGGTCCGTGCACACTCCGCAGAGGACCGCGACCACGATCTGCTCTGACGGCCAAGGTCTCCGGGCCGACGGGGATCTCAATACGGAATCTTAGCATGTCGTTATCGGTGTAATCTACCCATTCGACAAGGCTGCGCCGATTCGGCTCTCGTTCTGGGACACTCTGTGCCGTCTCGAGCGGGACGTTACAAGGTTGTTATCGACACAATGTGAGACTTACAAAACCCCTTTGCCGACAGTTGTCACACTGTGCTAGTCCCACATTCGCGTCCGGACGCACGCCGTCCGGGAGGGGGGAACAGATGAGCCGTGATTCTGGTGCCGTCGACCTCGCGACAGTCGCGGTTCTCGCCGCGGCCACACTTCTCGTCGTCGGGTCGGTGACTATCGGGGGCGGGATCGGTGTGAGCGAACTCGTCGGACCGTCGAATCAGGTCGAATCCGACCTCTCCGGTCCGTCGAACCAGGTTGCATCCGAGGATCGGAGTCCGAGTTCGCCGTGTCTCCCGGACGAGGAACTGGTCGCAAAGTACAACTGGGAAGCGGTCAACGGCGGGTACGACTTCGTCCTCGACCAGGGTGACGACGTGGTGACTTTCGACGTCCTGACGTACTCCGACGACGACCCCGCAGAGGGCCCGACGAAGGTGGAGTGGACCTCCTCGGTCCCGATAGACGTCGTCGTGGTCCAGGCTGGCGGGGGAAGCCAGGTCGAGCAAGCCATCGAGAACGACCCCGCGACGACATCCGGGACAGTCACCACGGAGAAGGGCATCAGCTTCCTCGCGTTCTGTAAGAAACCGACGGAGACTGAAACGGAAACGGAGACCGAGACCGAGACGGAGACGGAAACGGAGACCGAGACTGAGACTGAGACCGAGACCGAGACCGAGACTGAGACTGAGACGGAAACTGAGACCGAGACTGAGACCGAGACCGAGACGGAGACCGAGACTGAGACTGAGACTGAGACCGAGACCGAGACGGAAACTGAGACCGAGACCGAGACTGAGACTGAGACTGAGACGGAAACTGAGACCGAGACTGAGACTGAGACGGAAACTGAGACCGAGACTGAGACGGAAACGGAAACGGAGACGGAAACGGAGACCGAGACCGAGACTGAGACGGAGACGGAAACGGAGACCGAGACCGAGACTGAGACGGAGACGGAAACGGAGACCGAGACCGAGACCGAGACTGAGACGGAAACGGAGACGGAAACGGAGACCGAGACCGAGACTGAAACCGAGACCGAGACGGAAACGCAGACCGAGACGACGACCGAGTCGCCTGACCCGGAGACGATCTACTGGCAGGTCGACTTCGGTCCGGGTGACGAACCGCCGGACCCGCCGTACTACGCGACGAACGACCTGGACCTGATGGCAGCGCTGGGGAACTCCGACGACGGCGTGACCCAGAACCCGTCCCTGTTGCGCCAGGAGCGATCGGGCCAGCTGAAGAACGTCACCATCGAGGGGCGGTCGTTCACGTTCGACGACGCCGACGCCCCGACGCAGGTCACCGTCGAGTTCACCGTCAAAGAGGGGGCCCCGGAGCGTAACCTCCACCTCGCGGTGTTCATCCTCCCGGGTCCGTTCGACTACGACGAAGTCGACGAGCAGGAGTTGTACGCTGTCGCGAACGGCACCTTCGAAGGCGGTGAGACCGGGACGCTGACGCTCAGTATCCCACAGCAGTCCGGCCCACTGGCCTCTCTCGGCGAGTTCTCGCCGCTGCTGAACCTCGGGCTGAGTATGCTGGCAGTCGGGCTGGCCATCGTCGGCCGACGGCGACAGTACTGAACCGCGCTCACTTTTTTCGACGCACTTCATCCTACCCCGTCGCCCCGGGCCTGTCGTGCTCGTTCAGAAACCGAAGTCGTTTAGCCCCCGGTTGGCCCATATACGTGTAGATGACGCGTCGAGCATCCACGCCGCCCGTTCTCGTACCCGTAGTAGGGGCCCCCTCGCCCCACTAACACCACCCGCTCGACGCCCGCACCGTTCTCGACCACCCACCCAGCGTTCAGACATGAGTGACACACAGGACTCACCGACGGAGGAATCGACCGCCGACCAGCACACCCTCGACGGGGAGTACGACCCCAGCGAGGTCGAACCCAAGTGGCAGGACCACTGGGTCAACGCCGACACGTACGCCTACGACGGGGACGCAGACACCCGCTTTTCCATCGACACGCCGCCGCCGACGGTGTCGGGGAACCTCCACATGGGCCACCTCTACCAGTTCACGCTGCAGGACTTCGTGGCCCGCTACCACCGGATGGCCGACGACACGGTCTACTTCCCCTTCGGCTACGACGACAACGGCATCGCGAGCGAGCGCCTGACCGAGCGGGAACTCGACATTCGTCACCAGGACTACCCGCGCCGCGAGTTCCAGGAGAAGTGCCGAGAGGTCTGTGCGACCTACGAGGACGAGTTCACGCAGGACGTCCAGTCGCTGGCCATCTCCGTCGACTGGGACAACACCTACAAGACCATCGAACCGCGTGTCCAGCGTATCTCCCAGCTCTCCTTCCTGGACCTCTACGAGCAGGGCCGGGAGTACCGCCAGCGCGCGCCGACCATCTGGTGCCCCGACTGTGAGACGGCCATCTCGCAGGTCGAACAGGAAGACGAGGACAAACACACGAAGTTCAACGACATCGCCTTCGACCTCGTCGAAGACGGAGACGGTCCGGTCGAGGACGAGACGTTCACAATCTCGACGACGCGCCCGGAACTCCTGCCGGCGTGTGTCTCCGTCTTCGTCCACCCCGAGGATGACGAGAACCAGCACCTCGTCGGCGGCACGGCGAAGGTCCCGCTGTTCGAGCAGGAGGTCCCCATCATCGCCGACGAGCGCGTCGACATGGAGACCGGCAGCGGCATCGTCATGTGCTGTACCTTCGGCGACCAGAACGACATCGAGTGGTACCAGGCCCACGACCTGGACCTGCGCCTGGCCATCGACGAGTCGGCGACGATGACCGAACTCGCCGGCGCCTACGAGGGCATGAGCACGACGCAGGCCCGCGCGGCCATCATCGAGGACTTGGACGTCGAGGGCTACCTGCTCGAGTCGCGCGACCACGAGCACACCGTGCAGGTCCACGAGCGCTGTGGCGTCGAGGTCGAGTACCTGGTCACCGAGCAGTGGTACATCAAACTGCTCGACAAGAAGGAGGAGTACCTCGAGGCCGGTCGCGAGATGGAGTGGTTCCCCGAGAAGATGTACTCCCGGTACCAGCACTGGATCGAGGGCCTGGAGTGGGACTGGTGTATCTCGCGCCAGCGCGACTCCGGGATTCCGATTCCGGTCTGGTACTGCGACGACTGTGGCGAGCCGGTCCTCGCGGAACCCGAGCAACTGCCCGCCGACCCGCTCTCCGACGACCCGCCGGTCGACGCCTGTCCCGAGTGTGGCCACTCAGAGTTTACGCCCGAGGAGGACGTCTTCGACACGTGGGCCACCTCGTCGCTGACACCGCTGGTGAATGCTGGATGGGATTGGACAGCCGACGAGGGTGCGACGGACGGGTCCGTCACCATCGCCGACGGCGAGTTCGAGATGTCGATGCCCGAACTCTACCCGTTCGACCTGCGCCCGCAGGGGCACGACATCATCTCGTTCTGGCTGTTCCACACCGTCGTCAAGTGCTACGAGCACACCGGCGAGGTGCCCTTCGAGAACGTGATGATAAACGGGATGGTGTTGGACGAGAACCGCGAGGCGATGTCCAAATCGAAGGGCAACGTCATCCCACCCAGCGAAGTTCTGGAGGAGTTCCCGGTCGACGCCGCCCGCTACTGGGCCGCCGGGACCTCCATCGGCGACGACTTCCCGTACAAGGAGGGCGACCTGGAGGCCGGCGAGCGCCTGCTCCAGAAGCTCTGGAACGCCTCGCGCCTGGTCGACCAGCTCACGCCCGCCGAGGTGCCCGCCGAACCCGACGCCCTCTCGGCGGTCGACCGCTGGCTGCTGGCCGAGCTCGACGAGACAATCGAGTCGGTGACCGCGAAGTTCGAGGACTACGCCTTCTCGAAGGCCCGCAACGAACTGCGGTCGTTCTTCTGGAACACCTACTGCGACGACTACCTCGAGATCGCCAAGCAGCGCCTCTCTGACGACGGTGACACCTCGACCGAGTACACGCTGGTCCACGCCCACCGGACCTTCCTCCAACTGTTCGCCCCCTTCCTCCCGCACGTCACCGAGGAGCTGTGGGTGCAGATCTATCACGAGGAAGGCTCGGTCCACACCACCGACTGGCCCACGCCGGGCGGCTACGAGGCCGACCTCGAGGCCGGCGAGACGGCGATGGAGGTCGTCTCCGCGCTCCGGCGGTACAAGACCGAGAACGGCCTGCCGCTGAACGCCGACCTCGAGCACGTCGAGGTCTATGGCCACGTCGACGGCTTCGAGCAGGCCATCGCCGAGGCGATGCACGTCGCGACGCTGGACGTCTTCGAGGACGCCCCGGACATCACGACCGAGGTCAGCGACATCGACCTCGACTACTCCATCGTGGGTCCCGAGTTCGGGAGTTCGGTGGGCGACATCGACGCCGCCATCGAGGCGGGCGACTACGAGATCGACGGCGACACGCTGGTCGTCGCCGGCGGCGAGTTCGAACTCGACGACGAGATGTTCGCCGTCGAGGAATCGCGCACGTACTCCGGCGAGGGCGAGATGACCGAGACCGAGTCCGCCGTCGTCGTCGTTCGGTAAGACGGCCGGCCGCCGCGGGTTTTTTGACCGGTCGCGGTGTCGCTTCGCTGTGTTCCAGTCGCTCGCGGACCCGCTGTTTGCCGTCCCGTTCCTGTTCTCGCTGGGCGTCGGCGTCCTCGGGGTCGTCGTCGGCACGGCCTACCGCTGGTGGGCCGGCCGGCGTGCGACCGCTCGAGTGGACCATCTGCGCGCCAGCGCCGGCGGCCTGGGTCTCGCGGGCATCGGCGTCGCCAGCGTCGCCCTCGGCTTCGACTACGCCGGGACGCAGGCGCGACTCCTCGACGGAACGGGCATCGAACCGTCGCTCGTCGGTCGCCTGGGGCGTCTCGTGCCCTGGGAACTGGTGGCCGCCGGCGTCGGTATCCCCGCGCTGGCGGGCGTCTGTGCCGCGATGGCGCTCGCCGCCGTTGCCAAACACCGGGGCGAACCAGGCGAGGCCTGACCGGCGGCGATCACTCGCGGGCCCGCTTCACCTTCTCGATGCGGGTCGCGAGCGCGAAGAAAGTCGCCAGCAGCGTCAACACGACGGCCCAGCCGGCCGCCAGGTCGTGGGCCAGCACGGTGTGGTCGAACTGGCCGGCCGCCACGAGCGGCTCCCCGCGGAGCCAGGTGTGGTGTGGCCCGTCCAGCACCGGGACGAAGTAGTCGACCACGTCGTTGAACCCGTACCAGACGACGGCGACGGCGACGGCCGGGACGCTGAACGATGCGTACCGGTGGATGAGGAACGCCTCGACGGCCATCGCCATGTGGCTCAGGATGAGAAACCAGTAGAGCCAGGCGGCGATGCCCTCCGGGCCGTTGACGACCAGTTGCACGAACGGCGTCCAGAGGCCAAGCTTGATACAGCCGAAGAATGCCAGTGCGTGGAGCCACTCGGCGTCCCGGTCGAGCTTCCAGGCGGCGAAAGAGAGCCCGATGAACAGCGTCGCCACCGGCGAGTCCGGAATCAGAGGGTAGGCAAGCACTGGCGCGGCGCCGAGCTGGCCCTCGACCAGCGGCGCCGCGAGTTCCAGAGGTCGGCCGGCGTAGTACCAAAAGCCAAAGACCGTGCCCAGCAGGTTGACGAGGGCGATGGGCCAGGCCAGTCGCAGGCCGACGTTCTCCAGCCACTGCGGGAGCGGCGCGACGTAGCGGGGCAACCCCTCGGGGGGCGGGAGCGGCGCGTCGAAGACCCGGGCGACGAGCCCCTCGATGCGACCGCCGACGCTCTCCTCGGTAGCCATATCCGTGGCGTGGGGAGGCGAGCTGAAAACGGTAGCGGTCGGGCGAACCGAGCGCGATTGCGCCGTCTGCTCAGGTCCGAATCTCGAAGCGCGCGCCGCCGGCGTCGCTCTCGGTTATCGACAGCGTCCACCCGTGGCGCTCGGCCACCGTCGAGACGATGGCCAGTCCGAGCCCGGTCCCTTCCAGAGCCGTCGTGTAGCCCGCCTCGAAGACGGACTCGTGTTCGTCTGCGGGGATGCCGGG
Organism: Haloarcula regularis; assembly: GCF_029338315.1. Taxonomy (GTDB): domain Archaea; phylum Halobacteriota; class Halobacteria; order Halobacteriales; family Haloarculaceae; genus Haloarcula; species Haloarcula regularis. The sequence continues at coordinate 1,240,555 of NZ_CP119794.1, read as the reverse complement.
ACCGTCGTCGGCGACGAAGAATCCGCCGTCGGCGAGCGAACCGACGGTGACGCTCGCGTCGGGTCCGGCGTGGTCGATCGCGTTGTCGACGAGGTTGTCGACCAGGCGGCCCAGCTCCGTCTGGTCGGCCTCGACGGTCGGGAGGCCGCTCACCGAAAGTGTCGCGTCGCCGGTGGAGTGGCTGGCCCACGTCTGCTCGACCACGTCGGCCAGGTCGACCGGCTCCGGCGTCGGGTCCGTCTCCCCGTGGCGGGCGAACCGGCTGAGCTCGTCCGCGAGTGCCGCGATGCGCTCGTGACTCCGTTCGATCGACGTCACCCGCTCGTCGTCGACGTCCTCGAGCAGGGCGACGTTCGAACTCGCGACCTGCAGCGGCGAACGGATGTCGTGGGCGACCTCTGCAAGGAACTGCTCTAACCGCTCGGTGTGGCGCTCGAGGGACTGCTGGTAGCGTTTCCGGTCGCTGATGTCGACGGTCACGCCGATGAGCCCGAGCACCCCGCCGTCCTCGTCGCGCCAGGGAACCTTCGACGTGAGGACCCACTCGTCGTAGCGCCGCCGGTCGTCGACGACGTCCTCGCCGTAGTTGTCGTTGAGGTACTCGAAGCTGTAGTTGCCGTCCGCGTCCTCGGCCTTCTGTTCCTCCTTGTGGACGATCGGCTCGCCGTCCTCGATGACGCGCATGTCGTCGAGCATCGTCGCCTCGCCGTTCGTGTCGCAGTACAGTTCCGCGTCGGTCTTGCCGACCATCGCCTCGGGATCCCGGACGTACGCGTCGCTCACCCGCACGTGGCGGCCTTCACGATCCTTGACGTAGACGTGGTGGGGAATCTGGGAGAAGATGCTGTCCAGCAGGCTGCTCTTGCGGGCCAGCTCACGCTCGCTTCGCGCGTGGTCGACGGCGTTCTCGATGCGGTTCGACAGCATCTCGAACGTCTCGCGGTCCCCGCTCTTCTGGACGTAGTCGGTGACCCCGGCCGAGATGGCCTCGCTCGCGACGCTCTCGCTTCCCTTCCCGGTAAAGAGGATGAAGGGGACGTCGGGGTCGACCTCACGGACCCGCCGCAGGAGGTCGATGCCGTTCAGCGGCGCCATGTTGTAGTCCGAGACGATACAGTCCACGTTCGCCGTCTCCAGGCGGTCGAGCACTTCGAGCGGGTCCGCGAGCGTCGTGACCGTCAGGTCCCCCGCGTGGCGCTCCAGCATCTCCGCCGACAGATCCAGAAACCGGCGGTCGTCGTCGACGTGGAGGACCTGTGCGGTCGGAGGCGGTTCGAACCGGTCCCACGAGAGCGACATTGCCAGTAGTACGGCGGTTCGTTCATAAAAAATCATTCCCGGCTCTCACAGATGAAAGCCCCGCTCTACCGCTCCCCGGGCGCGTGAACCCGTCGACAGCGCCGCCGTCCGGGGCTCGTGGGCGAACCGCCAAGGACACGGGTTAAGTAAATCCAGTCCCAAGCGAACGCCAATGACCGAAGCTACCGACCTGGAGGACCTCCGCCGCGGCACCGAACTCGTCAAGCGCGGCTTCGCGAAGATGCAGAAGGGCGGCGTCATCATGGACGTCGTCACCCCAGAGCAGGCCCGTATCGCTGAGGACGTCGGTGCAGTGGCGGTCATGAACCTCGAAGCGGTCCCGGCCGACATCCGCAAGCGCGGCGGCGTCGCCCGGATGGCCGACCCTGCCTCCCTGCAGGCAGTCATCGACGAGGTGTCTATCCCGGTGATGGGCAAGGCCCGCATCGGCCACGTGAAGGAAGCCGAGATTCTCGAAGCGGCGGGCGCCGACATGTTAGACGAGAGCGAGGTGCTGACGCCGGCGGACGACCGATACCACATCGACAAGCGGGAGTTCACCGCGCCGTTCGTCTGTGGGGCGCGGAACCTCCAGGAGGCCCTGCGGCGCATCGACGAGGGCGCGGCGATGATCCGAACCAAGGGCGAGGCCGGCACCGGCGACGTCAACCAGGCCGTCCACCACCAGCGCAACATCAAGGGCGCCATCCGCAAGCTCGAGGGGATGAGCCACGAGGAACGCGAGAAGTGGGCCCGCGAGCACGAGGCCCCCGCCGACCTGGTCCACGAGACGGCCGACATGGGCCGACTCCCGGTCGTCAACTTCGCCGCCGGCGGCATCGCGACGCCCGCCGACGCCGCCCTGATGATGCACCACGGCTGTGACGGCATCTTCGTCGGCTCGGGCATCTTCGGCGCCGAGGACCCCGAAGCGATGGGCCGGGCCATCGTCGAGGCCGTCAACAACTGGGACGACGCCGAGGCGCTGACCGAGATCAGCACGAACGTCGGCAAGGGCATGAAAGGCGACGCCAACGTCGACCTGCCGGACGAAGAGAAGATGCAGGGCCGGGGCGTATAGGCCCGTATGGAACCACCCGCCGAGACCGACCGCGACGCGGCAGCCATCGTCGACGACCTCGACCAGCCGATACTGCTGTTCGACGGCGTCTGCAACCTCTGTAACGGGTTCGTCCGCTTCGTCGTCAAGTTCGACGACGCCGGCGAGTTCCTGTTTGCCCCGCTGCAGTCGGACGTGGGCCAGGAGCTGTCGCGGCGCCACGACCTGCAGACCGAGGACTTCGACTCGGTGGTCCTCGTCGAGGGCGGCGCGGTGTACACCAAATCCGAGGCCGTCCTCAGGGTCTGTCGCCGCCTCGACGGCCCCTGGCCCCTGCTGTCGGCCTTCTCGGTGGTCCCGACCGGCCTCAGCGACCGTGTGTACGACCTCGTCGCGGAGAACCGCTACCGGGTCTTCGGGAAGAAAGACGCCTGTCCCGTCCCCGAACCGGCGCTTCGCGAGCGGTTCGCGAACCGGACCTTCGAGTGAACGTCGACGGACCGTGGTGCTCGGCCGCTGAGAGGACAACACACAAGGCAGCGCCTCCCTAGCGGAGGGACATGCAGCAGTCGCAGGTCGCGAGGCTCACCCAGCAGGCACTCGAGATACTGGAACGGCTGACGACCACGGAGGGTCGACTCGCCGTGAGTGCCGGCCTCCTCTTTCTGACGGCCGTCGTCGCGTTGCTGGTCCTGCCGCTCGCGGTTCGGCAGGTCCAGCGCCTCGTCGCCTCCCGGTACATGTCCGGGTACGTCGCCGAGACGGCCGACGCCGTCGGCGCGTACGTCCCAGCCTCGTTCTCGGGGCTGTTGCTCCGACTGGCCCAGGTGAGCGTCCTCGGCGTCGCCGGCCTCGGGATGCTGGTGGTCTGGGGGCTGTTCGAGTGGGCCGTGACCATCACGGACCTGTTCATCTCGGCGGTGCCGGACCTGTTCAAGGGCGGCCTCTCGCTGCTTCTGGTCGTCCTCGGGTTCGCGGCTTCAGAACAGCTGAAGAAGGCCGTCGGGCGCTTAGGAGAGGGGTCCGACCGGGTCACGCAACACCAGGAGGAGATCATCCTCCGGGTGGGTCAGGTCGCCATCGTGGTGACGGTCCTGGCCGGCGCGTTGACTCTCTGGGGGGTCAACCTCAGCGGCCTCCTGGTGGGGGCGGGTTTTCTCGGCATCGTCGTCGGGATGGCCGCCCGGCAGACGCTCGGGGCGCTCATCGCTGGGTTCGTCCTGATGTTCTCGCGCCCCTTCACCATCGGCGACTGGGTCCAGATCGGCGACAACGAGGGCATCGTCACCGACATCACCATCTTCAACACGCGCGTCGAGAACTTCGACGGCGAGTTCGTCGTCATCCCCAACGACCGTGTCGCAGACCAGGCCATCACCAACCGGAGTCAGAAGGGGCTCTTGCGGCTGACGCTGGACGTCGGCGTCGACTACGAGACGGACCTCGAGTGGGCCAAGGACGTGGCTCGCGAGGCGATGACCGACGTGAAACACGTCGTCGACTCGCCCCCGCCCCACGTCGTCCTCAAGCAGTTCGGTGACTCGGCTGTCGTGATGGAACTGCGCTTCTGGATCGACCACCCGACTCCACCACGGAAGTGGCGCGCCATCTCGGCCGTCGTCAGCGAGGTCAAGACGCGCTTCGACGGCGAGGGCATCACGATTCCGTTCCCACAGCGCACCCTGTCGGGGCGCGACGACGGCCTCGACGCCAGGATCTCGACCGAGGAGGAGCGGGTCGTCGCCGACGGCGACGGCGACTAGTCGAACAAGCCGTCCAGGAGGAGGCCCAGGCCGGCCGACCAGCACCCCGCGAGCAGCGCGTAGGTGCCGAGCTGGAAGAGCGTCGCGTGCCCGGTGCTGACCGTCGGCGCGGCGTTCAACGTCCGGGTGGCCGCTTCGAGACCGGCAAGCGGCGAGCCCGCCGACGCGAGGAAGCCGGCGAAGGTGCCGACGACGAGCGGCAGCGTGACGACGACGGCGACGAGCCCCGCCTGCTGTGCCACGGCGCCGACTCGCGCGGGACTGACAGAGTGCCGGCGACCGCGCGTGGGCTGCCGCTGTGACATGATATAACAACACGCACCCTGGAATGATAAATCCCCGACACGCTCGCGTCCGTGTGCTCGGGCGACATCGGCCCAGGCCCACGTCGTCCCCGGCGCCTGGGTCTAGGTGCCCGTGGCCGCGGAACCGCCGCACACGGGGGCTGTCACCCACCTGCAGACCACTGTCGAAACTACTATCCCCGGTCGGACGTACGGGTGGGTATGAGCACTCCGCCGGGGGAGTATTACACCGACGAACGCTGGCAGAACTGGATCGAACGCATCGACGAGGAGGACGTCGACCCCGAGGACGAGGACTCCGCGCGCCTCCTGTTGAACCTCCAGGACGACGCTGCCATCGCCGTCGCGAAGATACTCACCGACTACGAGGACGGGACGATAGACGAAGAGACGACCCTCGGCGAACTCGCCGACGTCCGCGAGATCGTTCTCTCGGAGATCGACATCGACGACGAGGAGAAACTGATGCTCATCGACGGCGTCCAGACCTCGCTGGTCTGTGTCTTCTACGCCGCCGAGGAGTACGTCGCCGAGGGCGTCACCGACGACGCGACCGTCGCCGAGTACGTCCAGGCCGCCGCCGACGCCGAGGCCGAGGACGACCTCGACGCCGCCCTGGGCTACTGCGTCCAGGCCGGCACCCGCATCATCGACGGCGACGAACTCGCGATAGACGTCGCCGAGGACATCGAGTACGGTCTCGTCTCCGAGTGGGTCAACGGCCTCGACAGCCTCCAGACGGCGCTCTCGGACCCGGAAGTCGTCGAAGAGGACGACGAGGCCTGAGGCCAGCACAGCGATTGATAGTGGGGCAGATACCTTTTTACCGCGGACTCTGCAAGCGAGAGCATGGCGCTGGTGGGTGACGAGCGCGGGCAGGCCGTCCAGATAGGGGCGGTCCTCCTCTTTGCCGTCCTCATCGTCTCATTCTCGACGTACCAGGCGTTCGTCGTACCCAACCAGAACCGGCAGGTGGAGTTCAACCACAACCAGCAGGTCCAGCGGGACATGATCGAGGTGCGGAACACGCTGTTGGAGACCTACACGGGGGGGAACGACGGGTACGCCGAGCTGACGCTGGGGACGAACTACCCCGCTCGCCTCGTCGCGACGAACCCGGGGCCGCCCGGCGGATCGTTGCGGACGACAGAGCAGCGCTCGATCGTCGTCGAGGAGCAGGGACGGGGAACGACATCACCGACGACGTCTGTCCTGGCACCGACGTCCAGACCCGGTTCCTGGAGTACGAACCCGGATACAACGTCTATCAGGGTGCAGGGACGCTCCGCTACGAGCACTCCGTCGTCTATCACGACTTCGGCTCGGAGGCCGTGCCGCTCACCGACCAGACGGTGGTCCGTGGCGACACCATCGAGCTCGTCCCCATCACCCGGGCGTTCGACGTCGGCGGGACCCAGACGGTGGCAGTCGAACCGCGAGCGGGCCTCCTGGACCGGACGCAGGTGAGCGACGTGCGCGTCACGCTCCCGACGGAACTGTCCGAGCGTCGCTGGGAGACGCTCCTCGACGGTGAGGTCCCGCCGGGCGACGTCACGGTGTCCGGTCCGACCGGGAGTCGAACCCTCGAACTGACCCTCGACGGCGACTACACGCTGGCGTGCGGGCCAGTGGGCATCGGGGAGGTGCCGCCGTCGGGCGAACGCGGCGGCGGCATCGACGACATCAACCCGGCCGCGCCGGGCGAGATCCGACTGACGGACGAGTTCAAGAACGGGCAGGAACTCACGCTCGAGTTCCAGAACTCCGGTGACGACAACTCGTTCATCGAGGCACGCATCAACTTCTTCGAGGCACAGGGTGGCTCCAGCCCCTCGCAAGCAGTCATCCGCGAGGAGGGCGCCACCGACTCGGGAACTCTCCAGGTCCGTGGCGACTTCGTCCAGCTCGACCCGGACCTCGACCTCGAGGGCGACGATGCGACGACGCGGATCGTCCTCGATTTCGACCAGAACCTCAACTCGAACGACTGGCTCGTTGTGAGCATGCAACTGGAGACGGGCGAGACGGCCCTGTATTTCATCCCGGTGCCGTGACCGGAGAGGACCGATGACGAGACAGACCCGCACCACCGACAGACAGGCCAGCACCCGCGGCCAGTCTGAGGTCATCGGAATCGTCCTCCTGACGGGCGTCGTGGTCCTCACGACGGCCGTCGTCGCCGTCGTCGTCGTCGGGAACGTCTCGACCCAGGCCCAGAGTGCCCCGCTGGTCGACGTCGAAGCGAACGCGACGACCGAATACGTCACCGTCGAGCACGTCGGCGGCGACAGCCTCGACGCCGACGCAGTCTCGGTCGTCGTCGCCGGTGACGGTCGGGCCCGCTACGAGCTGACGTCGTTCACACAGCGCGTCGGCGGCGCCCCCCTCCCGGTTCGACCCCGGCGATCAGTGGCGTCGGGCCAACGAGGTCGGTGGTGACCGACTCACGGTTCTGGTCGTCGACGAGGGCTCGAACACGGTGGTCGACGAAGTGCGCGTGTCGGTCGACGTCACGACATTCGCTCGCTTCTCCTGGGTTCCCGATCAGCCGACCCAGGGCGAGACCATCTCCTTCGACGCGAGTAACAGCGACGTCGAGGGCAGCACGCTCACCAGCTACGAGTGGGACTTCGACGACGACGGGACGACCGACGCGACCGGACAGACCGCGAGCACGTCTTACTCAGACGACGGTACGTACCCGGTCTCGCTGACTGTCACCGCGGTCGACGGGCGAACCGCCACGACGACGAAGACGGTCACCGTGTACAACGCGTTCCCTGCGCCGGCTTTCACTTACACCCCGAGCAGTCCCGATCCCGGAGAGAGCGTCTCGTTCGACGCGTCCGGGTCGAGCGACCCCGACGGGACGATCTCGAGTTACGCCTGGGATTTCGACGACGACGGGACCACCGAGGCCACCGGGCAGACGGCCACCTTCTCCTACCCGTCGGCGGGTGACTACACGGCCCGGCTGCTCGTTACCGACGACGACGGCGCGACCAACGGCGAGTCGAAGGTGATCAGCGTCGCGAGTCCGAGTCCGCCGAGCGTGTCGATTACGGGGACGAGCGTCACCGGGAGCGGCAAGAGCGGCAAGTACGACGTCGACGTCACCTTCCAGGCGACAGACCCAGACGACGACATCTCGAACTACACGGTGCTCCTGTACGACAGTTCGGCGATGAACACGGAACTGGACCGGGTCATCGCGACGCCCTACGATGGGTCCTCGACGACGGTCACCGTCAGTGATAGCGACTCGAATACCGGAGAGACGCCGCTCTACGTGGTCGTGCGGGTCGGCGACACCACTGACCGGGTGGGGACCGCCTCGAAGATCGTCGACGACAGCAACGCTGCACCGACGGCGAGTTTCACCTACTCGCCCAGCGACCCCGAAACCGGCGAATCCGTCTCCTTCGACGCGAGCGGGTCCACCGACCCCGACGGAGACGCCCTCAGTTACGCCTGGGATTTCGACGGGGACGGGACGACAGACGCGACGGGGAAGACGGCGAGCACGACCTTCGGGTCCACCGGCAGCAGGAGCGTCGAACTCACGGTCACCGACGGGAACGGCGGGTCGGACACGGAGACACAGACGGTGACTGTGAGTTCGGGAAGCGGCGGCCCACAGCAGGACCCCGGGTTCGCGTACGAGGACGTCAACAACGACGGCCTCTACTCGTCGGCCGACGGCGACTTCCAGGTCGACGTGAGCGACGGCACGTACGACGCCGCCAGCAACGGGAGTTCGCTGGTCGTCCCGGACAGCGTGAGTGCCATCTCGGCCTCGAGCGTGTCGCTCAAGGGCCGGAGCGTCACCGTCGAGACGGACGTGACCTCGAGCGGTGCCGCGACGCTCGAAGCCTCGACCGGGACGCTCGACATCGGCAATCAGCGCGTCGAGTCGAACGGAGGTGGGCAGGCGCTGACCCTCTCGGGGGACACGATCAGTGCCACTGGTGCGACCGTCGTGAGTGCCGGGAAACTGACCACCACCGCGGGATCGAGTATGGACTTCAGCAGCGCGACTGTCCGCTCACAGGGCGGTGGGCAGGTACTGAAGCTCTCCGGCGGCGATCTGACCGCGACGGACGCGACGTTCACCAGTGCAGGCAAGATAACGGTGAGCAGTGCACCCACCATGGACCTCACGCGAGCGACCATCCGCTCGGAGGGCAGTGGACAGGAGCTGAAGCTCTCCGGTGGCGACCTGACGGCGACGGACGCCACGCTCACCAGTGAAGGCACGGTCACGGTGTCGCTGTCGGGGGCGCTCGACGTCGACGGCGCGACCATCGAGTCGCGTGGGAGCGGGCAGGAAGCCAAGTTCGACGCGGCCAGTATCAGGGGCGTCGGTGCCACCGTCGACAGCGCTGGAAGCATCACCGCCACCGCCAGCAGCGGTGCGGTCACGTTCACCGGTGCGACCCTCGACGTCGTCGACGGGTCCAACCAGGGCATCGCGCTCACGTCGAACGGCGAGATGTACGTCGACAACGCCCGACTCGTCGGCGACGAGTTCAGCAGTTTCACTGGGAACAGGCAGAACAATGGGAACATGCTGTACGTCGGCGGCGCCGTCTTCGAGGACGGGAGCGGACGGGCGAAGGAGTTCGACATAAGCCCCGGTGACCGGCGTGGTGGCGGGTCGAAGCCGCCACAGAACGTCGACGGGACGCCACAGAAAGGCACGGTCGTCTAGTCGACTTCCGAAGCCCGCACCAGCGCCCATTATTCGACAGCCGTCGAATAGATAGTCGACAAACCCTTATGGACCCGCGGTGACCCTCCAGTCATGACTGCCGTCGGCATCGACGCGATAGAGATCTGGACCGGCAAACTCAAACTCGACCTCGCCGAGACGTTCGCGCCGGCGAAGGACGACGACCCCGAGAAGTACACCAAGGGCCTGGGACTCCACGCCTCCTCGTTCCCCGACGTCTACGAGGACATCGTGACGATGGGGGCAAACGCCGCCCATCGACTCATGGAGCGCAAGGGGCTCGAACCCGACGACATCGGCCGCATCGACGTGGCCACGGAGAGCTCCTTCGACAACTCCAAGCCCGTCTCCACGTACGTCGCGGGCTGTCTCGAGCAGGTCTACGACGGCGACTTCCACCACGCCAACAAGGGCGAGCGCAAGTTCGCGTGCATCTCGGGGACACAGAGCTTAGACGACGCGTACAACTGGATTCGCGCCGGACGCAACCGCGGCCGGGCGGCCATCGTCATCGCAACCGACACGGCGCTCTACGCCCGCGACGACCCCGGCGAGGCGACCCAGGGGGCCGGCGCCGTCGCGATGCTCGTCGCCGAGGACCCGAACCTCGTCGAGCTGTCGCCCGAGCAGGGCTTTGGCAGCGCCGACGAGACGGACTTCCTCAAGCCCAACCAGCAGTTCCCCTCCGTCGACGGCAAGCGCTCGGTGAACGTCTACCTCGCTCGCATGCGCGAGGCGCTCGACGACTACGCCTCGGTGGCCGGCGACATCCACCCCGAGGACTACCCGCTCATCCCCTTTCACACCCCCTTCCCGGGGATGGTCCGGAAGGCCGCGGCGCTGGGCTACCGGCACATCGTCCGCGGGACCGACGTCGAGGACCTGCTCGCCGAGGAGATTGGTCACCAGCCGACCCGCGAGCAGTTCGAGACCGACGACGAGTTCCACGCCGCGATCAAGGAGTACACGGACGCGCTGACCGAGACCGAGCGCTACCGGGACTGGTACGCCGACACCATCGAACCGACGCTCGACATCGCGCGCCACGTCGGCAACTGGTACACCGGGTCGGTCCACCTGGCGCGTGCCTCCGGGCTGAAACACGCCCGCGAGCACAACCGTGACCTGGACGGCCAGCAACTGCTGGTGGCCTCCTACGGGTCCGGCGCCCAGGCCGAGGTCCACGCCGAGCGCGTGGTCCCCGGCTGGGAGGAGGAGATCGCCCAGCTGAACGTCGACGAACAGATCCGCAACCGCCACGACCTCACGTTCGCGGAGTACGAGGCGGTCCACGACGTCCACAACCACGAGCAGGAATCCGACGCCGAGGAGTTCACCGCCCCCGAACAGGAGTTCGTCTTCGACGGCTGGGGCCGCATGGGCGAGCGCAAGTACCGCTTCGTCGAGTGACGCGGTCCGGGCTTCTCAGGTTCGGCCCGGTCCACGACGCCCGAATCACGGTTCTCGGTCACGGCTGTCTCCCGAGGCGCGAGTACGCAGCGGTCGTCGACGACCGCTGTCCCCACTCGGATCGCGGACGCGCCTGTTTCAGGGCAGCGACCGCAGTCCCGACAGCAGGTCCTCGAGGTCGACGTCCGTGACCGCAAGCGAGAAGTCGTCGATGCGGGCGAGGTCCTCGGCGTGGTCCCAGACCGCGTCCCCGTCGAGGCCGTGCAGGATGACGGCGTTGGGCGTCGGCGAGACTACGCGTAAAGCGACCAGCGGCGACTCGCCGCGAGTGACGTTCGTGAACACGAGCGCCCGGTTGGTCGACTGGCCGTAGAGCTGGTAGAACTCGTCAGATGAGAGCGTGGTGATGGCGGCGATGGAGTTGATGACGGTGTGGCCCGCGACGGTGTCCTGGCCGCCCCGTGAGAGTTCCTCGGCCCCGATGGCGTCGTACACCCGGTCGACGCCGACGTTGGCCGGGTACTCCCGGAGGTCGTGGACGACGTCGCTGTCGAACCCGGCCGAGAGCACGCGGGCGTGCTGTCGGATGTGGTCGCCGCCGCGTCGTTCGTCGATGTCGAGCAGCCCCCCGACCAGTCGGCGGACGATGCCGATACCGGGGTTGTCGCGCCGGCCGCTCTCGTAGTCGGAGATGACCGACGGCGAGACGCCGATGTGGTCGGCCAGCTCGGTCTGTGGCACCTCGAAGTCCGTGCGCCACTTCCTGAGCGTCGCGCCGGGGTCGTCGCTCAGCGCGACCTCACCGGCCATCTTCTCGGCGAGCTGGGCTCGCGTTCCCCGGGCCATTGGGTCGAACGGTTGTGAGTCGTGAACTAAAGCGTATCGGAACGGCGACCACTCGTGGGCTCAGGTCGCCGAGAGCGTCGCCTCGACGACGACGCTCCCGGTCGGTTCGTGGACGACGGCCACCTCGATGGGGTCGCCCGGTGCTATCGTCCCACCACCGGCGTTCAACTGGACGGCGATGGCCGTGCCGGCGGCCCAGCGCCGACCGCCATCGGCGATGACACCGCCGACGCAGTTGTCGTAGACGATGTTGTGGTCGTCGTCGACGAGGTGCCGGTCCCCCAGCTGCGTCCCGGCCACGGGCACGCCGCGGACGCGGGCGCTCGCGCCCCGGGCCGGCAGATTGATGACGAGTTCGATGGCCGCGGGCGCTACGGGGTCGCCCCCCTCGTGGACGATGCGGACCACGTTCTCGCCACAGCCGGTCGAGGGCCCGGTCTCGAAGGTGGCCGTCGAGTGGCTGACCGACGGTGCGGGGGCTAACGCCGCGACGTCGAGGCCGCCGACGGTTCCACCGACGACGGCGACCAGGGCGACCGTAAGGCCGACCAGCAGGACGACGCCGACGACGGCCGTGGTCGCTCGGTCGTCCGGTCCCGAATGCTGTCTGCCGGACACACGCCGCCCTGGTCCCGTCCTCGTATAAGAATGGTCGCCCGCCGGTCACGGCGGTGTTTACTTTAGCGGTGATTTCTTTGGAGAGCCAGAAAGCCCCGGCCGGCTGAACTCGGGGGACTCGCTGCGCGCTTCGCTCACTGCGTTCGCTCCAGTGCTTGCGTCGTCCGCCGTCGTTCAGCCGGCCGCCCCTTTCATCCCCACCCGAAGCCGGGTGATCAGCCGGCATGGGTGGGGCTGAAAGGGGCCGCGCTCTCAGCGAACCCCGGCGACGTAAGCACGCGAACGAAGTGAGCGCGCGCAGCGAGCCGCGGGAGCTGAGAGCGCGGGGGCTTTCTGGCTGTTCACGACCTGAATCTTGTAACTAAACACTACCTCGGCCACTCGGCCAGCGTGGCGCCGACGACGGCCCCGAGGCTCCCGAACACCACCGGATACACGATGCCGGCGAGCACCACGGCCGTCAGCAGCGTCGGCGACCCGCCGCTCCCCTCCCCGACGCTGACGGTGAACAGGACGGCGCCGACGATGGTGGCCGGGAGGTAGCCCAGCACAACGGCGGGGCCGGATCGCAGGGCTTCGGCGGCGTCTGTCGCGCCGCCGAGTCGGGCGGTGGCCAGTCCCGCAGCGGTCAGCAGCGCCGGGGGAATCACGTACAGCAGCGCCGACAGCCCGTCGGACTCGGCGATGAAGTTCACCGCGTCGGTGCCACCCAGCAACGGGACGTCGACGGTGATGGTCGTCGTGACGAACTGTGCGTTGAAGAATATCCAGCCGACGATCTTCCACGAGGCGTTCTCGTCGCCGAAGGCCTCGGCCAGGCCGGTCAGCAGCGAGTCCCGGACCGTCGAGATGGTGAGAGCGTAGACGAACACGTACGCGAGGACGAACGCCGCGAGGCCGGCGACGGCGCCGGCCGCGAGGCTACGGCGGGTGTCGTTCATGGCAGGTGCGTCGAGTCGTGCCGGTGGAAAGTGTCTTCTGGCCGGCGCCCCGTCATCGGTCCGGACGGTCGGGATCCCGATGGCGACGCCACGGACCGCTGACTCCGCAACAACTAACCCCGCCACGCACCTGCCTCCTCGTAATGGACTGGACGGAGAAGTACCGCCCGACGACACTGTCGGAGGTCCGCGGCAACGACAAGGCCCGGGACGCCTTCGAGGAGTGGGCCCGGACGTGGGACGACCACCGCAAGGCCGTCATCCTCCACGGGGCGCCGGGCGTGGGCAAGACCTCGGCCGCCCACGCGCTCGCCAACGACATGGGCTGGCCGACCATCGAACTCAACGCCAGCGACTCCCGGACCAAGGACGTCATCGAGCGTGTCGCCGGCGAGGCCGCGAAGTCGGGAACCCTGACCGGCGGCGGAACGGGCCGTCGACTGGTCATCATGGACGAGGCCGACAACATCCACGGGAACGCCGACCGCGGCGGGGCACGCGCGGTCACGGCGCTAGTCAAGGAGGCCAGCCAGCCGATGGTCCTCATCGCCAACGAGTTCTACGACATGTCAAACGGCCTGCGCAACGCCTGCCGGGACATCGAGTTCCGGGACGTCTCGCCCCGGTCTATCGTCCCGGTCCTCCGGGACATCTGCCGCAAGGAGGACATCGAGTACGAGGCAGACGCGCTCCAGCAGCTCGCCGAGCAGAACGCCGGCGACCTGCGCGGGGCGGTCAAGGACCTCCAGGCCATCGCCGAGACGGCCGACCGTCTCACCGCCGGGGACGTGGTGACCGGCGAGCGCGACACCACCGAGGGAATCTTCGAGTACCTAGACGTCGTCCTGAAGGAGGCCGACGCCGAGACGGCACTGAAGGCCAGTTACGACGTCGACGAGACGCCCGACGACCTCATCAACTGGATCGAGGACAACGTGCCAAAGGACTACGCGGGCCCCGAACTGGCCCGCGCCTACGCCGCCCTCTCGAACGCCGACCAGTGGCTCGGCCGGGTCCGGGAGACCCAGAACTACTCGTTCTGGCGCTACGCGGGCGACGCGATGACGGCCGGCGTCGCCGCCGCCCGCGACGGGACCAAGGGCGGGTGGACCCGCTACGGCCCGCCCAGCTACTGGTCGAAGCTCGGCCGCTCGAAGGGGACGCGCAACACCCGCGACTACATCGCCCAGCAGATAGCCGTCGTGGACGGCGTCTCGATGCGGACCGCCCGCCGCGAGGTTCTCCCCTTCCTCTCGACGATGACTCACCACTGCCGCAACCGCGAGCTGACGGTGGCGATGGCCGCCGCCTACGACCTGGAGGCCGAGCACGTCGCCTACGTTACCGGGTCGGGAAAGGACACGAACAAGGTCCAGTCCATCGTCGAGGACGCAGAGGCGCGAAAGGAGGACGCGGCCGTCGAACACTCCGGGGGCGCCTTCGAGGGCGGGTCCGCGACGGCCCCCTCCGACGACGCTGACGAGACCGACGGCGCGACCGAGGCTGACGAGGCGGGGACCGGCGACCAGCAGGGGACGCTCCTCGGCGACAGCGACGCCGGCGACGACGCCTCGGACGACGCGGACGCCGACGACGACCAGCAGTCCGGCCTCTCGGATTTCATGTGACCTGCCGTCAGGCCTCTCGTTTGCCGCCGAGGCCGGGGAGCGCGGTCTTGGTCTCGACGCCGTTCATCAGGACCGACGCGGAGATGACAAGCGCCAGGTAAAACAGCGCCGCGAGCACGTACAGCTCGGTGTAGCGGAACGTCTCGTTGGCGATGGACTCGGCCTGGAAGAACAGCTCCCGGACCGTGATGAACGCCGCGAGCGAGGAGTACTTGATGAGATAGACCAGCTCGTTCGACCAGCTGGGGATGGCGTAGCGCAGGCCCTGCGGGAGGACGACATAACGGATGCTCTCGACCTTCGAGAGTCCGATGGACCGCGCGGCGGTCAGCTGGCCGGCGTCGACCGACTCCAGGGCCGACCGGATGTACTCGGCCTGGTAGGCGGCGCTGTTGAGCGTGAAGCCGATGATGGCGACCCAGGCGGCCGTCCCGGGGACGTATCCGACGCCGACCCCCGGCACCTCCCGGATGATCTGGGTCAGCGGCAGGCCGAAGTACAGCACGAACAGCTGGGCCAGCAGCGGCGTCCCGCGGATGAGCTCGGTGTACGACAGCGAGACCCACCGGAGCCACCGGCCGCCGTAGACCCGCGCGACAGACAGCGGCACCGCGAGGACGAACCCGAGCGCGATGCCGCCGACGGTGAGGACGATGGTGAGCCACGCGCCCCGACCGAGTGCCGGCAGCGACGGAATCGCCCCGACGACGAAGGAGAACAGGCCCGCGAGGAACGCGAACGGGGCGCCGAACAGACCCAGCGAGGCAGCGACCGAGAGCAGCGTCTCCCTGGCGGCCTCGAACGGCCCGACCGGGAAGAACGACTGCTCTCTGGGCACCGCCAGCCCGGCGGGCAGCAGGAAGTCGTTGGTCCAGCGGGCCAGCAGCCACCCCCAGAACACCGCGAGGCCGATGAGCGCCCATGGCTGGTCGGTGTCGACGGTGACGGTGGTCCGGACCTCGTCGGCGACGGACGGCTCGTCGGTGCTCATTGGTGGGTCTCTGCCTGCAGTCCGGTGAGGAAGGCCCTCGTCCGGTCGTGTTCGGGCCGTTCGAACAGCTGCTCGGGCGGGCCGGACTCGACGACGGTGCCGCTGTCGAGGAAGTGGATGTCGTCGGCCGCCGAGCGGGCAAAGCCCATCTCGTGGCTGACGACCAGCATCGTCATCCCGCCCGCGGCGAGGTCACGCATCACCTCGACGACCTCGCCGACGAGTTCCGGGTCCAGCGCGCTGGTCGGTTCGTCGAACAGCATCAGTTTCGGTTCCATCGCGAGCGCACGGGCGATGCCGACGCGTTGCTGTTGGCCCCCGGAGAGCTCGGCCGGGTACGAGTCGGCCTGTGCGGCCAGCCCGACCTGCTCCAAGTGTTCCATCGCTCGCTCCCGGGCCTCGGCCTTCGGAACGCCGAGCACCCGCTTCAGCCCGAGCGTGATGTTCTCGACGGCGGTGAGGTGCGCAAAGAGGTTGAAGTCCTGGAACACCATCCCGACGTCCTGGCGCAGTTCGTTGACGTCCGTGTCGGGGCCGTACACCGGTGTCCCGTCGAGCCAGACGTCGCCGCTGTCGATCTCGGTCAGCCGGTTGATACAGCGCAGCATCGTCGACTTGCCGCTGCCGCTCGGACCCATGAGGACGTCGACGTCCCCCCGGTCCATCTCGAAGCTGACGCCTTTCAGTACCTCCTCGTCGCCGTAGGACTTGTGTACGTCCTCAACGCGTAGCAGTGTCATCTGTTCTCACCCGACGGGATCGCGTAGTAGTCGGACAGCCGGTCCAGGCCGCGGTTCGTCGCGAACGTCAGCACGAAGTAGATGGCGCTGATGGTAAGAAAGACCTCCAAGACGGCCGTCGACCGGCCGCTCTGGGTAAACAGGTCGTTTCCCCTGGTCAGCAGTTCGGCCAGGCCGATGGCGAAGGCGATGCTCGTGTCTTTCAGGACGATGGTAAACTCGTTTTGAAAGCCCGGCATGCTCCGGCGCAGCGCCTGTGGCACGACGACGTACCGGATGGCCTCGAACCGGCTCATACCGACCGAGCGGGCCGCCTCCATCTGCCCCTCGTCGACGCTCTGGAGCGCCCCGCGGAAGATCTGTGACTGGTAGGCCGCGCTGCGCAGGCCCAGCCCGACCGTCGCCGTGATGAACGCCGACTTCGAGATGGAGACGACGAAAAAGAGCACGAGCATGATGACGACGATGGGCGTCCCCCGCAGGACGACGCCGCCCGTGCTCACCACGCGCTCGAGGATACCGTCGCCGTACACCTCGATGGCCCCCGCGGGGAACCCGGTGAGGAAGCCGAGCAACAGACTGGTCAGGGTCAGGCCGACGGTGATACCCGCGCCGGCCAGCAGGTAGTCGAGGTTCGCGAAGACGAACGCCCAGTCGCCAGCCTGGAGCATGTCGCTACTGCCCGAACCACTTGCCGGTCAGTTCCTGGTACGTGCCGTCCTCGCGGACCGTCGCCAGCCCCTCGTTGAGCGCGGTCTGGCGGTCCGTGTCCCCGTCCCGGATGCCGAAGCCGAAACGCTCTCCGGTCTCGTAGGTGAACGCGACCTCGACGGGGCGGTTCGCCGCGAACGTGTCTGCGACGGGCACGTCGATGACGACGGCGTCGACGTTGCCGTTCTCCAGGTCCTGGATGGCCAGCACGTAGTTGTCGTAGGCGTTGTACTGGTTCTCGGTTATCTCGTCGCCGACGAGTTCGTCCTGGACGACGCCCTCGCCGGTGGTCCCCTTCTGGGCGCCGATGGGGCGGTCGCTCAGGTCGCCGAGGCTGCCCGGCGAGAAGCTCCCGTCCGCCCGGACGACGATGGCCTGGTCCGAGGAGTAGTACGGGTCGCTGAAGTCGATGGTCTGATCGCGCTCGTCGTTGATGGTCATCCCGGCGGCGATGACGTCGATGTTCTCGTTCGTGAGCGCGGGGATCAGGGAGTCGAACTCGAACTCCTCCCAGCCCTCGAACTCGTAGTCGGTCTCGTCGACGACGGCCTCGAGCAGGTCGATGTCGAAGCCGACCAGGTCGCCGCCCTCCTTCATCTCGAACGGCGGGAAGCCGGGCGCGGTGCCGGCGGTGATGGTCTGTGAACTGCCCCCGCCGCCGCCCGAACAGCCGGCGACAGAGAGGGTCACTGCCGCCCCGCCGACGGTCGTGAGGTACTTCCGACGTGAAAGGGTGGACTCTGACATACTCCCACTGTCGGAGAGGGCCCGAATAGGTGTTACGAACCAGGCCGAACTGGCGCTACGGGCTCAGTCGTCGGCGCTGGCGGTGGTCCCGGTGTCTGCCGCCACCCGGTCGGGGCCGGATTCGACGTCGGTGTAGGCCCAGGCCGTCCCGGCGACGAGGGCG
The DNA here is from genome assembly GCF_029338315.1 of Haloarcula regularis. Classification (GTDB taxonomy): domain Archaea; phylum Halobacteriota; class Halobacteria; order Halobacteriales; family Haloarculaceae; genus Haloarcula; species Haloarcula regularis. The sequence goes on along the minus strand of NZ_CP119794.1, from coordinate 1,222,601 downwards.
GTCAGGATGGTCAGCGCGGCGGCGTGGTGGAGCACCTGTGCGACCGCGCCGAAGTTGAAGATGGTGTTGGCCCCGAGCAGCACTTGGACCGGGAGCACGGCCAGTGCGACGCCGGCGGCGTACCGGATTCGGGTCGCGTACTCGCCCCGCCAGGCCGCGACGGTCGATCCGAGGATCATGAAGCCGGTTATCATCGCCACGAACCGGTGGAACCACTCGACGAAGCTCATCCAGTTGGCCGGGAAGAGGCCGAGCCACCCGTCACAGAACGGCCACCGACCCGCACAGGTCAGTCCGGCACCGACCGCGCCCGTGTACACGCCGAGCAGGATGAGCGCGAACGTCAGCGCCGTCGTCGCCGCCAGCAGTCGCCGAAAGCGGACGGTCATGTCCGACTCTCGGAACTGTAGGTATATATTTTCGGCCCTTTCGCTCGGGTGGGGCTCTCTGTCTGTTGACACCCGACGGTGCGTCGAGACGCCATCGCCCTCGGCCCCATTTACAAATCCGATATTCGAGGCGGCACAGTTAAGAGCGACTGCTAATCTCGTTCAACCAGTGCTCGATATGCTGTCGGAACTGCTCAGTCGTGTGGTCGCCGGACAGACGAACGAAACGGGCGAGTCGTCGGTCGAGACGGACGGTGGCACGGCCGTCGCGGCGTCGCGGCAGCCCCTGGAGCGGGCCTACCGGCCCGACCCGGACCGGCTCGCGTCGCTGTTCGAGACCGGCGAGGGTCGGTCGCTCGCCGAGCGACAGGTCACCGGCCAGTTCGACCTCGACCAGGGCGCGGTGGAGACACTCGTCGCGGACTACACACAGGCCGGCGTCGACCGGGACGGGTTCGTCGCCGCCCAGGGCGTCGCCACCGAGGCGCTGGTCGAGGCCGCCTTCGACCAGCTCAGGACCGCCCTGGGTCCGGACGCGGGGGCCGAACTCGACGCCGTCCAGGCCGACCTGCTCGAGGGACTGGACAGCGTCAGGGGCGTGACGGAAACGGGCGTGGCCGCCTACGAGGGGAACGCGGGCACCGACGGCACTGCCGGGACCGGGCCCTTCGACTACCACGACGTCGTCCACCACGTCGGCACGCCGCTGTTCGTCCTGGACCCGGACGGCGAGATACTGGCCTGGAACCAGTCGCTCGAGAACCTGACCGGCGTCGCCGAGGCCGAGGCCCAGTCCATGGAGATGGCCAGCATGGCCTTCTACCCGGACGGCCGACGCGGCAAGACGCTGGCCGACAAGGTGCTCGACGCGCCCGAGCGGACCCACGAGAAGTACGACGTCCCGAAGGTGGAGTCGGTGGATTTCACCCTCTATCGCGACCGGAGCGTGATGCAGGACCAGCACGGCGACGACCGGCACATCTCGTTCAGCGCCGCGCCCCTGTACGACGACGCGGGTGACCTCGTCGGCGTCGTCGAGATGGTCCAGGACCGGACCGACGAGGCCGAGCGCCACGAGGCCGTCACGTCGCTGGTCGACGAGCTCAGCACGACGATGCACGCGCTCCAGGCCGGCAACCTCGACGCTCGCGCCACCGTCGAGGACGACGCCCACCTCGACGACGCGCTGCTGGACGTCGTCGACGCGCTCAACCGGATGGCCGACCAGCTGGCGACGATGACCCGGCAGGTCGACACCCAGACGGCCGAACTGGCCGACGCCATCGACCAGACCGCCGACGCCGCGACGACCGTCGAGTCCCGCGTCGCCGAACAGACCGAGGCCCTGGAGTCGGCCGCGGAGACCGTCCACGAGGTCAGCGCCGGCATGGAGGAGGTCGCCGCCACGTCGAGCGAGGTCGCGTCGTCGGCCGAACGCGCGCTCTCGGCGGCCGAGGAGGGCGCCGAAGCCAGCGAGACGGTCCAGCATGTCACCGACACGCTCACCGAGGCCAGCGAGGAACTCGTGGGGAGCGTCACCGACCTCGAGTCCCGGATGGACGAGGTCAACGAGGTCGTCGAGGTCATCGCCGACGTGGCCGAACAGACCAACATGCTCGCGCTCAACGCCAACATCGAGGCCGCCCGCGCCGGCGAGAGCGGGAGCGGGTTCGCCGTCGTCGCCGACGAGGTCAAGAGCCTCGCGAACGAGACAAGCGAGCACGCCGGCGAGATCGCCGACAGCATCGAGACCATCCAGGGCCAGGCCACCCAGACCGCGGAGATGGTCGAGACCTCCCACGAACAGGTCGAACGGGCCGAAGACGAGATCGAGCAGGCCCTCGACGCGTTAGACGAGATAACCGACGCCGTCGAGGCGGCGGCCGACGGCATCCAGGAGGTCGCCGACGCCAACGGCGACCAGGCCCAGGCCGTCGAGGACGTCACAGCGGCGATAGAGGACGCCCGGACGCACGCCGAGGCGGCCGAGGGCGCCACCGAGCAGATCGTCTCGGCCACCGAACAGCAGACCGCCGCGGTCGACGAACTCGTCGCCCGGGTCGACGAACTCGCGGACGGCAGTCGGTGACGGCCCCGACGCCGACGCCCGCGCGGAGGTTCGTCGCGTGTCGAATAAGGCCCCGTCATTTGACGCAATAGCGGGCTTTTTATTGGGTGCGTGTCACCTCCCGCTATGGGATTAGACGAGGACGCACTCGATTACCACAGCCGGGACCCCCCCGGGAAGATAGAGATCGCGACGACCAAACCGACGAACACCCAGCGCGACCTCTCGCTGGCGTACTCGCCGGGCGTGGCCGCCCTGTGAGGAGATCGCGGCGAACTCCGAAGACGCGTTCACGTACACCGCCAAGGGCAACCTCGTGGCCGTCGTCTCCGACGGCAGCGCGGTGCTCGGTCTCGGCGACATCGGTCCCGAGGCCTCGAAGCCGGTCATGGAGGGCAAGGGCGTTCTCTTCAAGCGCTTCGCCGACATCGACGTCTTCGACATCGAACTGGACGCCGACGACGCCGACACCATGGTCGAGACGGTCAAGACGATGGAACCGACCTTCGGGGGCATCAACTTGGAGGACATCGCCGCGCCCGCGTGTTTCGAGGTCGAACAGCGCCTCAGCGACGCGATGGACATTCCCGTCTTCCACGACGACCAGCACGGGACGGCCATCATCTCCGGGGCTGCCCTCATAAACGCCGCCGACCTCGCGGGCAAGGACCTGGCGGACCTCGACATCGTCTTCTCCGGGGCCGGCGCCTCGGCCATCGCGACCGCCCGCTTCTACGTCTCGCTTGGCGCCCGGAAGGAGAACATCACGATGTGTGACTCCTCGGGCATCATCACCGACGCCCGCACCCGCTCGGAGGACCTCAACCGGTTCAAAGAGGAGTTCGCCCGGGACGTCCCCGACGGCGACCTCGCCGACGCGATGGCCGGCGCCGACGTGTTCGTGGGCCTGTCGGTCGGTGGCATCGTCGACCAGTCGATGATCCAGTCGATGGCCAGCGACCCCATCGTCTTCGCGATGGCCAACCCCGACCCCGAGATCACCTACGAGGACGCCAAGGCCGCACGCGACGACACGGTCATCATGGCGACGGGCCGCTCGGACTACCCGAACCAGGTCAACAACGTGCTCGGGTTCCCCTTCCTCTTCCGTGGCGCGCTCGACGTTCGCGCGACCGAGATCAACGAGGAGATGAAAGTCGCCGCCGCGGAGGCGCTGGCGACGCTCGCCCGCCAGGACGTCCCCGACGCCGTCGTCAAGGCCTACGGCGACACGCCGATGCAGTACGGGCCCGACTACATCATCCCGAAACCGCTCGACCAGCGCGTCCTCTTCGAGGTGACGCCCGCCGTCGCCAGGGCGGCCGTCGAATCCGGCGCGGCCCGCAAGGAGATCGACCTCGACGCCTACCCCGAGCGCCTGGAGGCCCGCCTGGGCAAGTCCCGCGAGATGATGCGGGTCGTCCTCAACAAGGCAAAGAGCGACCCCAAGCGGGTGGTGCTGGCCGAGGGTCACGACGAGAAGATGATCCGGGCAGCCTACCAGCTCGTCGACCAGGGCATCGCCGAACCCGTCCTGCTGGGAGACGCCGACCGCATCGAGGCGACGCGCCGGCGCTTCGGACTGGAGTTCGACCCCGTCGTCGTCGACCCCGAGACGGCCGACGTCGAGGCCTACGCCGACCGGCTGTACGAGCTCCGCCAGCGCAAGGGCGTCACCCGCCGCGAGGCCGACGAGTTGGTCCGGAACGGCAACTACCTCGGCAGCGTCATGGTTGAGATGGGCGACGCCGACGCGATGCTGACCGGCCTGACCCACCACTACCCGTCGGCCCTGCGGCCGCCGCTTCAGGTCATCGGGACGGCCGAAGACGCGAACTACGCCGCGGGCGTCTACATGCTGACGTTCAAGAACCGGGTTATCTTCTGTGCCGACACGACGGTCAACCAGGACCCGACGGCGGAGATCCTGACCGAGGTGACCCGACACACGGCGGACCTGGCCCGCCGGTTCAACGTCTCCCCGCGGGCGGCGATGCTCTCGTACTCGAACTTCGGGAGCGTCGACAACCCCGGAACCCGGAAGCCACGGCGCGCCGTGGAGCGCCTCCGCGACGACTCGCGGGTCGACTTCCCCGTCGACGGCGAGATGCAGGCCGACACGGCCGTCGTCGAGGACATCCTCAACGGTACCTACGAGTTCTCCGAGCTCGAGGACCCGGCGAACGTCCTCGTGTTCCCGAACCTCGAGGCCGGGAACATCGGCTACAAACTGCTCCAGCGACTCGGCGGCGCCGAGGCCATCGGCCCGATGCTCGTCGGGATGGACAAACCGGTCCACGTCCTCCAGCGCGGCGACGAGGTCAAGGACATCGTCAACCTCGCCGGCGTGGCCGTCGTGGACGCACAGCAGGAGTGACTGCGGGGGCCGGGTTCGTCGCACCGTATACGCCGCCGGTCGCGAGCGTCAGACCGTCCGACGGCCGCCGGTCGGAGGGTTGAGAAAGAGGGCGTCGAGGACGCCGAGCAGACAGACGATCCCCCCGCCGAGGAGGGCCGTTCGCAACGGGACGTCGAACAGTCCCGAGACGGCTCCCGTCAAGACGAACGCGACCGGGATACCCAGCAGGACCAGGTCGTACCTGGTCAGCGACTCGAGGGGCGTCGTTTCGCTGCGATACGCGCTGCCTCGGCCGTGTCGTTGGTCACCGGTACTCATCGTTCCGCCTCCTGGCTGCAGCTATGTGTCGATTGCTACTAACATTTTCTCTCGTGACCACGAGCGAACGTTCTGTGACTCTCCTCCAAGTTACTTCCGATTATCTTGATAATGTATTCAAAAGTTACAAAGCGGAATCTGACCGGGGTAGAACGTCCTAACGAGGTGCTGCGCGCCGCTGCAGACGTCGCGTCGTGGGGGCGAATCTCAGTCCTCGATCAGGTCGGTCGTACTGGGCGAGTGTCCCGCCAGGGGGACGCCGGTGGCCGGCCTCGGTCAGTCCGAGACGCCGCGCTCGGCCCTGGAGGGCGGCGGGACCTGCTCATCGGTCGCTCGCATCCCCGGACGGACGCAGCGATCGGCCTCGCCGTTGACGTGGGCGTACTGGTCCGGCGCGTTCGCGAGCGGATGGGCCGGGTTCCGGTCACCGGAGATACGGGCGGCCCGGACCTCCTGGAAGCCGTTGATGCGCGCCTGGATGCCCCGCCAGTGAAGGCCGGTCCCCCGCGGCACCGACACGGCGTGGGGCGGGTCGTAGGTAGAGCCGTGTGTCGCCAGGACCTCGGCGTTGACGTTCTCGGCGAGCTGGTCGTGGTCGATCAGCAGCCCGACCCTGGCGTCCGGTGGCGCCCGCGCCGCCAGGACGTCCAGACCGAGGTGGAGCGCACGGTACTCCGCGACGTTGTTGTCCGGGGCCGAGTCGGGCACGGACAGGCGGACGACGCGCTCTCCGTCTAGCGTTTCGACGACGATCCCGAGCCCCCCACAGTCCCCGTCTGTCCCCGCGCCAGTCCCGTGGGGACGGAAGGACCCGTCGGTCGCGATGTAGAAGTCTCGGTGGTGACTGCGCGGCGGGTGCGCGATGTGAGGGGTGGGTGATTCGTCGAACAGGTCTCGAAGTGACGGCCGGCCGTATGCGGCCATACGTCTACTTATTCGACCTGCTTTATAAATATTCCCCGGGAAAGTCAGCGCCCGCGGTGTGAGTGTCCGACCAGCAGCGCGACGGCGTTACAGGCGACCAGGGCGACGAAGGCCGTCCGCGTGGACGCAGACCCCAGTCCCGAGAGGAGGAGCGGGACGTACAGGAACGGGAGGGCGATGGCCATCCAGAACGCGATGCCACGGATGGGTACCAGGAGGGACTCGCTCGAGGTCGGGACCGACCTGTCGAGGAGGGCGAACAACTCGTTTGCTGGGGGACTCGACATAGGGGGACTCACCCGCTTGTAGCGGTGGCAATATCTTATAACGGTGCGAGAGTTCGGCACGTTTCGACTCGTTTCACGGGGTCGAACACGGCGACTCGGACATTTCATCACCGGGAGAGCGACTTCGAGACGTTTTATCGGCCCCGCTCGTCCGCTAACGGTACCACGGAGCGGTGACAGACGACCACCGTTCGTTCAGGGCCCGAGTATCGAGATGCTAACTTCGTGTCCCACCGCAGGGATCACGACGGCGTCGACCACGTGGGTCGGGACGGCCTCGCGCCACTCCCGCACGCGCTCCTCGTGGTACGTTCGGTGTCGCTCGACGCTGTAGGCGTCGTCGGTCGCCTCGCGCAGCTCGTCCTCGGTCACGTCCGGGGTCGGGAACGGCGGGACTGCGTCGCCGAGTAGCGTCTCCGGCTCGACGTGGACCGTCCCGTCCTCGCCGCCGTCGTCCACCACGTGCAGGCGTGCGCGCATCCGACCGCTGTACGGCGGCGTCACCCGGAGGACGACCCGTCTCGTCTCGCGGGCGTTGGCCTCGGCGGCCGCCACGAGGTCATCGGCGTGTACCGCGAGCGAGCGAATCGCTTCGGGCCCGGTCATCGCGAGCGACTAGGGCCTCCGGGTATCAAAACCACGCGCTTTGTCCTACATCCTGGCGGAGTAGTCCCAGGTGTGGAGGCGGTCCGGCGTCACCGTGATGGTGACTTCACGACGCTCGGGCGAGAGCAGGCGCCGGGCCAGGGGCGAGGCGGTGTCGCCCAGATACCGCTCGAGGAGGTTGCGCAACACTGCTTTCTCCTCGTCCGGCGTGACGCTCGCAGTGCCGTTGCCCCTGACGCCGCGGTACGGCGGCTCGTTCGTCGAGACCTCGAAGGAGACGTGCGCGTCGGCGTCGAGGTAGCGCACCACGTCGGCGTCGGCCGACGTCGCACACTCGAACCGGCCGTCGTCGTACCGGTACCACAGCGAGAGCATCCACAGGTCGCCGCTCGGCCGACGACAGCCGAGTCGGAGGGGCACGACCGTCGACTGGAGGAATCGCTCGGCCTCGTCCGACGTCCACGCGCCGGTGACGGTGACCATCGTACGTCTGGTACGGTCTGCCGACACGTCAACCCCTGTGTTACCCCCAATGTGACGTCTCACACTGACTGGTCCGTCGTCACGATATTCACACCGGATACCCGGGGCCGTGGCCCGGGCCTCTGTGGGAGTGCCATCCTGGGTGTGGTCGTCGACGACGTTCGTCACTCTGTGACAGCAATCATCACCGAAAGCGTGGTCAGCGCGTCCACACGTGGCGTTCGGAGGCCACGCGCGTCCGCGAGCATCGGGGACCGCTGGTCGCGTGACGCCGCGGCAACATATCACACCGGAACCTATTACTCGCCCGCCCCTCCACACCCGGTATGTCACCGCTTGGCAATGGCGTCTTCCCCCCGATTCCGACACCGTTCGACGACACCGACAGCGTAGACTACGACGCGCTCGCGGACGTGATCGACCACGTCGAATCGGGCGGCGTGAACGGCTTCGCCCGTCGGGACGACGGGCGAACGGTCGACCCTCGCGCCCGCCGAGCACCGGGACGTCATCGAGTTCGCCGTCGAGGAAGCCTCGACGACCGTCGTCGCCGGCACCGGCTCGCCCTCGACCTGGGAGACCATCGAACTGACCCGCCACGCCGAGGACGTCGGTGCCGACGGCGCTCTCGTCCTCGGTCCCTACTACTCCCGGCCCAGCGAGGACGACACCGTAGAGCACTATCGGGCCGTCGCGAACGCCGTCGACCTGCCGATAGTCATCTACAACTTCCCGGCGGGGATGGGCTTCAACATCACCCCGGACGTCGTCGAGACGCTGGCCGCCCACGAGAACATCGTCGGCATCAAGGACTCGAGCGGCGACATGGGCCAGCTCAACGACCTCTGTGCCCGGACTGCGGACATGGACTTCGACGTCATGTCGGGCTGGGACTCGCTCGTCCTCCCGGCGACGGCGGCGGGGGCCGTGGGGCTCGTCGGGGTCTGTGCCAACCTCTTTCCCGGGGACGCCGTCCGGCTCCTCGAGGCCGGGACGGACGGCAATGCGGCCGCCGTCCGGGACCTGCACCACGCGATGGTCCGCCTCGAGGACGCTGTGCTCGTCAAGAATCCACAGATCACGATCAAGAAGGGGCTGGAGGTCCTCGGCGTGATCGACAACCCCGCCCCGCGGGCCCCCCAGCAACCGCTCGACGACGAGCAAGCGGCGACGGTCACGGCGGCCATCGAGGACTACCTCGACGAAACGGAATCGTAGTTCGCTCCTCCGGTCGAGTTCGTCGCCTCCCACAGCATTCTTACGGCGATGCTGCTCACCGACGTTCACAGCGGTTGTAGAATGCCCGGGGAGGGCTCCGAACCACGGGAAGAGCAAGCTCTTCCCTGTTCTCGGCTCGCTACACTCGCCGAGACCCTACGGGTTCGTCACCTCCGAGGCATTTCACGGCGTCACCACTCACTCCGTTCGTGGTTCCTTGGAAAATGCCCGGGGAGGGCTCCGAACCCTCGATCTCCGCATGGCCCAGGTCCGGGGTGTGACGAGCACCCCACGGGTCATGTCGGGTAGGTACCGCATGAGTCGTGAGACCCTATGAGTGCGGCGCTATGTCCAGCTAAGCCACCCGGGCGCGGGTGCAGTCTGTCGTTGGCCGCTTGCCGTCTTGAAGGTTCTCATCTGCGCGCAGGCTGTGGGGCTCTCACACGGGCACACCGTCAGTCGGAGTTACACCTGACCCGGATTTAAGCCACCGGGCAGGAATTGCCTCCCATGGACATTCCGGACCTCGTCCGACAGGAGCTCGGGGACGAGGCTGTCCGGGCCGGCGTGAAACTCGGCGACGACGACGTCGTCTGCTTCACACCGACCCGGGCGCTCGTCTACCGAGGCGAGGGGTTGCTCAGCGACGAGAAGGTCACAGCCTACCCGCTCGAGTTCGAGCGCCTCGCCATCTCGGAGGGCCGACGCAAGACCAAGTTCACGCTGCTGTACGTCGACGAGAAGCGCGAACTCACCGTCCCGCTCAAGCGCGGCGACCAGATGCTCGAACGGCTGCTCGAGGGCAAACTCCAGGCCGGCGGCGTCGTCGACGCCGACGAGAGCGTCACCGGGGTCTTTCGCTTCAGCGAGCTCACCCTCGTGGTCACCGAGGCGCAGCTGCTCAAACACGTCGGGAGCGCGACCTGGGACGCCGACTTCGAGCAGTTCTCCTTCGCGGACCTCACCGACCTCCAGTTCGAGGAGGGGAGCGTCGCGACGGCCATCGTCGTTTCCTTCGGCGAGCGACCCGAGCGCATCAAGGCCCCCAACGAACAGGCCCACGCCGTCCGGCGGGCCCTCGAGGACGCCGTCTTCGCGTACCACGACGTCGCGTCGCTGGAGGCGCTCGCGGAGAAGGTCGGCCCCGACGAGGACGAGGACGGCGACGCGGCCGGCGGCCTGGGCCTCGAGAGCGGCATCGACCCGCTCGTCAGCGACGAGCCAGCGGAGGACGAGGGCGAAGCGGCGGCAGACGCCGGGGAGGTGGCCGTCCAGTCCCAGTCTTCGACCGGCACCGCGACGGGGTCACAGTCCCCGGCGTCCGCGTCGACCACCACCGAGGCGGCGCCGACGCCGTCGGCTGACGAGTCCGACGCGGATATCGCCGCCCTGGAGTCCCAGATCGCCAAGCTGACCGAGGCCGTCGAACAGCAGAACGACCGGATCCAGCGTCAGGAAGAGACGATCGAGCAGCTCATCAAAGAGCTCCGCCAGGGCCGCTGAGGCCGCTCACTCGTCGTCCCGGCCGAGCACCTTCCGGATACACGTCGAGCCGAAGGCACCGAGTTCGCCGCCGTCGAGCTGCACGAAGTGGCCGGTCCCGATGTCGGCTTCACAGCGCCGGCAGGTGAACGACCCCTCGCGGACCACGACGTCGGCGTCGAAGTTCACGTAGGTGCCCCGCGAGCGGGGCCTGACGAGGCCGTCGTCGCGGTCGATGACCCCGCGCATCGCGGCGGTGTCGAGAATCTCGCGCTGGACCTGCGGGTTCGTCGTCACCGTCTCGATGCGGTCGATTGCATCGGCTACCGACAGCTCGGCGTGCTCGAGGTGCGCGAGCAGTTCGACCCCGAGTTCGACGGGGTCACGGTCGGGGTCTGCCACGCGATTGCCTACTCGGGCCGCCGGATTAACCCTTACCACAAGAGGTTTGTCGCTGTGTCCCACTCTCGGAGGTAGATGGACCGTCTCGCGAAACGGCAGGTGGTCGGGTCGGCGGCCCTGGTGGTCTTCGTCGCCGTCGCGACGGCGATTCTCTCGCCGGCGCGGGTCGTCGCGGAGGTATTGCATCTCGCCGACCACCCGGTATACCTGGCGGGCGTCATCGTCTTCCTCTATCTCGTCCGGCCGCTCTTTGCCTGGCCGACGATGCCGCTCTCGGCGTTCGTCGGGTTCGTCCTCGGGTTCGAGTACGGGTTCCCGGTGGCGCTGATGGGGGCGCTGGTCACCTGTCTCATCCCCTACCGGTTCGCCCGCCGGGCCGGCGAGCAGGGAGGGATGTTCGGATGGCTCGGCGACTCGGGTCGCCAGATTATCGAGGTGACCGGCGAGACCCGCGGGGTGCTCGCCGCGCGCCTCTCGCCCGTGCCGGCCGACCCCGTCTCCTACGGTGCCGGGTTCGCCGGCGTCTCGACGCGCTCGTTCGTGGTCGGTACCTTCGTGGGCGAGATTCCGTGGGTCATCGTCGAGGTGCTCGCCGGGGCCTCGATGCGCTCGCTGTCGCTGTCGGGCCTCTCCATCGAGGTACTCCCGCAGCTGGTCTTGCTCTTTGGCGCGATGGGGCTGCTGGTGCTCGCAGGCCCGGCCTACCGCCACGTCACCGGTCGGCCGGAGTCGTCGTGACGTCGAAGCGCGCCCCGCCCGCCGCGCTCGTCCGCACGTCGACTGTCCAGCCGTGTGCGTCGACGATGTCCCGGACGATGGCGAGGCCAAAGCCCGTGCCGCCGTCGCTGGTCGTGTAGCCCCGCTCGAACACCTGTTCCCGGTCCGCTTCGGGGACACCGGGGCCGTCGTCGGCGACGTAGAAGCCGGTCACTGTGCCGTCGGTTTCCTCGACGGTACCGACCCGGACCGTCACCTCGTCGCCGCAGTGTTCGACGCAGTTGCGAAACAGGTTCTCGAACACCTCCCCGAGCCGTGCCGTGTCGGCCTCGACGACGGCCGTCGACTCGACCCTGAGCGTCGCCGTCGACGCGTCGACGTTCTGCCAGGCCGCCCGTGTGGCCTGTTCGAGATCGACTGGGCTCGTCTCGCTGACCAGTTCACCCTTCCGGGCGAGCGTCAGCAGGTCCTCGATGAGTTCCTCCATCCGCGCGGCGCCCTCGGCGGCCGTCTCGAGGTGTCGCAGGTCACCCGATGACTGCGCGAGGTCGATGCGGCCCTGGACGACGTTGAGCGGGCTCCGCAGGTCGTGGCTGACCACCGACGCGAACTCGGCGAGCCGTCGCTCCCGCTCTTTCCGCTCGGCGATGTCCCGTATCACGCCCGCCGACCCGGTGAACTCGCCGTCAGCCTGTGGGAGCAGTGCGATGTGGTTCTCGCTGGGGACGCGTTCCCCGTCCGCGGTCACCATGTCCATCTCCAGGGTCGCGTGGTCGCTGTCGCCCTCGAGCAGGTCGCGGATGACCGACTCGCCGGCATCGACGTCCGCCTCGGTCATGATGCGGCCGATGTGCTCGCCGACCAGTTCGTCGTGGTCGTAGCCCGTCATCTGACAGAGGGCCTCGTTGACGGAGGTGAACCGGCCGTCGGCGTCGAGCGTGTACACCGGGTCACCGACCGCCTCGACGATGGTCTCGTAGCGCTCGAGTTCCTCCTCGCGTGCCTTCCGCTCGCTGATGTCCCGGATGACCCCGACGGAGCCCACGACCCGGCCCGCCTCGTCCAGCAGCGGGGCGACCTTGTTCTCGTTTACCGTCACCGTCCCGTCGGCGTCGACGGTGCGCATCTCGAAACGGGCCCACGTCCGCTCGTCGTCGTCCGCGAGTCGCCGGAGCGCCTCCGTCCCCGTCCGGACGTCTGCCTCGGGTGCGAAATCTGCCGGTCTGGCGCCGACGATGTCGGCTTTCGGCGTGCCCAGGTGCGACGCCATCGCGTCGTTCGCGACCTGGATCTCCCCCGAGCGGTCGAGGACGTACATCGCGTCCCCGACGTTCTCGACCAGCGTCTCGTACCGGTCGAGCTGTCGTCGGGTCGCCGCGAGCGCGTCGGTCGCCCGCCGGTGCTCGACCGCCCGCCGGATTCGGTTGGCGAGCACCGCGAACTGGTCGCTCCCGGTCCGCTTTCGCTGGAACTCGGTGACGCCGGCCTCGATTGCCTCGCCCGCGACGTCGTCGGTCCTCGTAAAGAGCACGAACGGCAGGTCAATGGCCGCCGATTGGACAGCCTCGAACAGCTCGAGGCCGTTCATCACCGGCATGTCGTAGTCGCTGACGACGCAGTCGAACGATCCCGTCTCGGCCCGGTCGAGGGCGGCGAACGGGTCCGACTCGCTGGTGACGGCGATGTCGTCCGCGACGCGGTGGACCTGCACCGCTGCCAGCGCCGCGAAGTCCGGGTCGTCGTCGACGTACAGGACGTCGATCCCGTCCGCCTCGCTACTCATTGCCCGGTCTAGCGAGGGCCGACCGTATAAATCCGGCACACGGCTCAGTAGAAGGTGTCCGCGCAGTCGTAGACTACGCCGTGTTCCGGACAGACGTACTTGCAGTGGCGGTGGTACATCGGCCGGTCGCACATCGGACAGGGCCGCCCCCCCGCGTCCTCGCTCATTGTCGATGTCTCGGGTCCGGGTGGCTTCGCTCTTGCGGACGACGGAGCCACAGAGTCGGGTCGAAATTGGAACAAACCCTTTTGCCGACTACGCCCTTCGGTAGCGTATGCCGAACGACGTCCTCGAGACCCCGGGCGGCCGTCTGCTGGTCAGCGTCGCCGCCGGGGTCGCCGGACTCGCCGGGTCGTACGCGGTCACGGGATACGCGCCGGCGTTCGTCGCCTCCCCCATCGAACGGGCGCTCGCCCGGTCGATGCCGGGCGTCGTCGTCTCCTATGCCATCACGTACCTGGGGAGTCTCGGCCAGCGACTCAACCTCGCGGTGGCACTGCTCGTGGCCGTCGCGTTCGTCGCACTCGCCGCGCGAGCGGCGCTGCTGACGGGCGCGGCGACGAACAACCGCCTCGTCCCGGGCGTCGGTACCGCCGTCGTCACGTGGGCGGTAGCGGCCGCCCTGACCGGCGAGCTCGTCCTCGCTGCCGGGCCGGCCCTGGCGGCGGCGGCCGTCGTCGTCCTCGCTCAGGTGCTCGACGAGGCCAGCGACCGGCTCTCGCCGGTGTCGGCAAAGCGTCGCCGCGCGCTGACGACCATCGGCGCAGCGCTTGGCGTGAGCGCGCTGGGCTACACACTGGGGAACCGCCGACCAGCGACTGCCTTCGGGGCCGACGCGCCCACGCTCGAGGCCCCCGGCGCCGACCTCGCCGACGTCGAGCAGAAGCTCGCGGTGGCCGAGGCGAGTTCCTTCGATTTCGACGGACTCGAACCACTCGTCAGCGACCGGTTCTACGAGGTCGACATCAACTCCATCGACCCCGCCCTCGACGCCGACGAGTGGTCGCTAACCGTCACCGGCGCCGTCGAGCAGGAGGTCACCCTCGAGTACGACGACCTCCTCGAGATGGAGGCCGAGAACCGCTTCGTGACGCTGCGCTGTGTCGGCGAGATGTTGAACGGCAAGAAGATGGACAACGCGCTGTGGACCGGGGTCCCGGTCGACCAGTTCCTCGAGCAGGCCGGCGTCCAGAGCGACTGCGAGTGCGTGATGCTGCGGGCCGCCGACGGCTACTTTGAGGAGTTCCCGCTCGACGCTCTGCGTGGCGGCCTGCTCGCCTACGGGATGAACGGCGCCGTTCTCCCCCGGGGGCACGGCTACCCCGTCCGCGCGCTGGTGCCCGGTCACTGGGGCGAGGTCAACGTCAAGTGGCTCACCGAGATCGAACTGCTGGAACGCGAGGCGAAGGGGTACTGGGAGAAACGCGGCTGGCACGGCACCGGCCCGGTCAAACCCGTGGCGAAGCTCCACTACGACGAGGTGCTCGGGAACGGCCGTCGCCGCGTCGGCGGCCACGCCTACGCCGGCCTCCGGGGGATCTCCCGCGTCGAGGTCTCGACGGACGACGGCGCGACCTGGAACCGGGCGACGCTGTCGAATCCGCTGCCGGGCGAGGACGTCTGGCGCCAGTGGCAGTACACCTACGACCGTCCCGAGGAGACCCACACGGTCGTCGTCCGGATGGTCGACGACAGCGGTCAGGTCCAGACCGACGAGATAGCCGGCAACTTCCCCAGCGGCCCGTCCGGGTGGGTCTCGAAGCAGTTCCCGGAGTAGAAACGCCCGACTACCGGCCGCGTACACGGTCGCTTACGGCGAGTTACCGGTGCATAACGAGGTGGCTCGCCGACGGAGTGTCGGGTCGAACTGGCATGCACCGTACCCGCCCGCACCCGACCCGTCTCGCCGACGGCCCACAGACGGGGGCCCGATGAGCAACCAGACGGCCCCCGGCCGGCAGGACCCAGACCCGGACCCCGTGCCGGACGACGTCGAGATAACCGAGTTCGGCGGCATCCGGGTCGCGTACGTCCCCGGCGAGGGGGAGTCCTGGATCAGCGGCTGGGTGGACGTCCCGCGATAGAAACCGCCGACGGCGAAGACGAAATTCAAACTCCGCGTGTCACACTGACCGCGTCAGCACTCGGACCAGCCACAGGACTCGCAGGTCTTGCAGCCCTCCGAGTAGTACAGCGACAGCGATCCACAGTCGGGACACTCCGGGCTCTCGCCAGCGTCGATGAGATCCTGCTGGTCACCGCCGGTGTCCGTGCTGGCACTCCCCTGTGCGGCCTGGGGGCCGCCGTCAGACTGCGTCTGACGTGCTCCGTCGTCGACTGACGACGGACCGCCGTCGGTGTGCGTCGAGGGGTCGGCCTCGGCGACGTCCTCGTCCTCGGCGGTCTCCTCGAGGGTCACCTGCTGCGGATAGGCCTTGTCGACGTCGCCGTCGAGGTACCGGCGCAGGGCGGTGCCGATGGCGTCCGGGATGGACTGGATCTGCTCGCCTTTGTCCCAGGCGACCTTCGGCGACCGGATGCCCTGCAGCTCGTCGGCGATCTCCTCGGGGTCGACGCCCGAGCGCAGCGCCGTCGAGATGGTCTTTGCCAGCGCCTCGGTGAAGGAGGCGGTGAAGCCGCCGGAGTTGCCGATGTTGGCAAAGAGTTCGAACGGCCTGTCGGCCGTGGGGTCCTCGTTGATGTTGACGTACAGTTTCCCGTAGCCGGTGTCGATGCGCTGGGTGACCCCGTGGAGGACGTCCGGGCGAGACTGCTTCTTGGCGTACTCGCTTTGCTCGCCGTCGGCGACGCTCAGGATGTCGTCGACGGACTCCGCGAGGGCGGCCTGGACGGCCTCGTCCTCTAAGAAGCCCTCGATGCCGCCGAACATCTCCTCGATCTGGGCGACGATCTCGTCGGCGTCCATGTCGGCGAACTCGGCGTTCTGGGCGCGCGTGGTCAGCACCTGCTTCGAGCGGGTGCCGTCGCGGTAGTAGGTGACGCCCTTCCCGCCGTGGTCGTAGATGTACTCGAAGACCTCGGCGGCGTCCTCGATGGTCGAGTCGTTGGGGGCGTTGACCGTCTTCGAGATGGCCGAGTCGACGCCCTCCTGGCAGGCGACCTGGACGCCCGCGTGGTCGCGAGCCGAGAGGTCGCCGGTGGTGACGAACAGTTCGCCGATGGCGTCCGGGACCGTCGTGAGGCCGGCGACGCCGTCGAAGCGGTTCTCGGCCATCTGCTCTTGGGCCTCCTCCTTGACGGCCTCGACGTCGATGCCGTTCTCCTCCAGTGCTCGGAGGAAGTAGTCGTCGAACTCGACGAGCATCTCGTCGCCCTGGACGTCGTCGGAGACGTTCTTGTAGTAGGCGACGTTGTAGATGGGCTCACACCCGCCGGTGGTGTTGCCGATCATCGACGTCGTGCCCGTCGGGGCGATAGTCGTCGTGTTGTGGTTGCGGATGGGGTAGCCGTCGGCCCAGTCGTCTGCGTCCTCGCCGGTCTGTTTCTCGAACCACTCGCGGTATTCGGTCGGGTTCGCGTACTTGGACTTGTCCCACTCCTCGAAGACGCCCCGCTCCTCGGCGAGTTCGTGGCTGGCGGCCTTCGAGCCGTGGTTGATGTGGCACATCAGCTGGCGAGCGACCTCGTTGGCCTCGGGCGAGCCGTACTCGACGCCAAGTTGGATATACAGCTGCGCGAGGCCCATGATGCCCAGGCCGATCTTGCGCATCTCGCGGACCTTCTGTTCGATCTTCTCGACCGGGAAGTCCGACATCGTGACGACGTTCTCGAGGAAGCGAGTCCCGAGTTCGATGCGCGTATCGAACTCGTCCCAGTCCATCGCCTCGGAGAGGAACGCGTCGATGGCGTCCTCGGTCGAGTCGTACTCGTCGGCGTGCTCCTCGGCCCAGACGCGGTAGTCAGGGGCGTCCTGGGCGGCGAGCGTCGAGAGGTTGATGTGCCCGAGGTTGCAGGCCTCGTACTCCTCGAGTGGCTGCTCCCCGCAGTTGTGGACTACGAGGCCGTTCGCGACGAACGAATGGGTATCGGGCTCGGTGAGGTCGTACACCGTCTCGTGGCCGTCGGCTTCGACGGACTCGACGGTGGCCTCGAACTGCTCGCTATACGGTCCGCGGTCGTAGCTCTCGAGGCGCTCCGCGAGCGCTTCGTTCTTCGAATCGAGAAGGAATCCGATTTCGTCACGGAAACGGACGAGATTGTCCTTGGCGATGACGAGGTCGTGGTCCGCTTGGCGGTCGTACATCGCGGTGCCGCCGTTTCCGTCGGGGAGTTCCTGTGGACCCGCTTCGTGACGCTCCTCGTATATCTTGCTCGCAATGCCGAAGTTAAGCAGGAGCGTCTGGACCTGCTTGAGCAGGTCGGTACTCGTGCTCGTCAGCCGGACGGAATTTCCTTTCTCCTTCGTACCCTGTACACCGCCGTCTGCAGTGAACAGTCCGCGAAGGAAGCCCCGTGCCATCTCCTCACTGCCGCGCATGACTGCGTCGGGGACCTGCAGTTTCTCCTCGACAAGTCCGGCGTCTTCGGCGTACTCGTACAGCCGCTCGGAACGGATGCGCTGTTCGAGTGCCTGTGCGCCGCGGTAGTCGTCGTCCCGGGCGATGTCGCTGACACCGATGTCGTAGTTTGCGGTTCCGGTCGGCTCGCGGACGATGTCGTTTACGTCCTCGGCAAACTGTTCGGATAGTTCCGCATCTTCGTCGTAGAAGTTCAGGGCGGCGCGTTCCTCACCGTGTTTGAGATGACCGTCACCGACAGCCCAACCGAGGACGCGGCCTTCCTCAGCGGAACCGTGCCGGCCGAACGAACCCTTGCGGTTCTGGACGTGGACGGTGTCATCGGCGGCGAGGTTCTGTGCCTCGACCCAGCCGTCGTCGGTCATGACGCGGTGGTCGGCGGTGAGGCGGAGTTCGTAGCCTTCCTCGGTAGTCAGCTTGTAGACGTCTTTCTCACCGGTTTTGTAGACGCTGCTGGCCTCTTTGACTGTCTCCTCGCTGAGACGACCGTCGACGACGACGTCGCGAGCGGCGCCCTGCTCGTAGAGTTCTTCGGCCGGAAGGAGGCCGTTCTCGGTGCTGATGAGCGTGTCACCGGTGACACACGGATTTGTCGCCAGGATCTGGTGGTCGGGGTGCTTCTCGACGTCGAAGGAGTGCTGTTTGTTGACGCGCTCGAGGTAGATGACGCCCGGTTCGCCGTTCTCGTGGGCGCCCTGGACGATCCGCTCCCAGAGCTTCTCGGCGGGGATCGAGAGCACCTCGCCGGCCTCGACGTACTCGCCGAGGTCGAACATCTCGTAGAGTTCGACGGTCTCGGCGGTGGCGACGTGGGGCTCCTCGGTCCGCGGGTTGGTGAAGGTGAAGTCCTCGCCGTTCTGCAGGGCCTCCATGAAGCCGTCGGTGATGCCCACGGAGATGTTGAAGTTCGAGAGGTGGCCCTCGACGGCGTTCCGGAGGTGCTTGGGGACCTTCCCCTCGTCGTCGATGAGTTCGCGGGCCTCCTCTAAGGCCTCGGCGAAGGAGTTGTGCGTGAAGTCGTCGGGGTCGTTCAGGCGCAGGGTCTCGGCCAGCGAGACGTCCTTGTTCTTGGCGTGGATGAACTGGATGACGTCCGGGTGGGAGACGCGCATGACGCCCATCTGGGCTCCGCGTCGGGCGCCGCCCTGGGCGATGGTCTCGCACATCTGGTCGTAGGTCCGCATGAACGTGATGGGGCCGCTGGCGATGCCGCCAGTCGACCCGACAGGGTCGCCGTACGGGCGCAGGCGCCAGAACGCGTAGCCCATGCCACCGCCGGACTGGAAGACCTGTGCGGCCTCCTTGGCGGTCTGGTGGATGTCGTCGATGTCGTCGCCGGGGGAGTCGACGAAACACGCCGACAGTTGCTGGAGCTCGTCGCCGGCGTTCATCAGCGTCGGCGAGTTCGGCATGAAGGAGAGCTGTTCCATCTGCTCCTGGAAGGCGTCCGCGGTCTCCTCGACGTGACTCCGCACGTCCTCGGGGAGTTCGGGGACGACGGTGTCGTAGGCGAACTTGTTGACGTTGTACACCGAGAGCGTCGTCTCGGTGTCGTCTTCGGCCGTGGTCCCTTTCCCGAACACCTCGGCGGCGAGCTCGTCGCGCCGGGGGTGGTCGGGCTTGAGCTGGTCGGGCGTGACCGTGACCTCGACGTCCTGTTTCTCGGCCTCGAAGACGGCTTCGGCGAGGGCGATGTTCTTCGCGACGCGCTCGAAGAGGTCCTCGGGGGCCTCGACGATGTCGCCGTTCGCGTCCTTCCGGAGGTACCGCGCCGGGAGGATGTTGTTGTAGGCGTTCCCGGTCAGCCGCTCTTCGAGCGTGTCGCCGTCGGTTCGTTTGATGGGGAGCGTGAGTTCGTCGGCGGAGAGGTCCGCGTCACTCATCTCACTGTCCTCCCACCCACAGCGCCCCGCTGGCGGTCGATTCTTCGCGTGGATGCTGGCCGAATCCCTGTCATTTCTGGCGGCAGATACGTATTCATGGATGGCGTATAACCCTGTTGAACTGCAGATTCCTCGCGTCCCGTCGGTCACTCGGAGTCGTAACTACGGTGGTTGTCTGTCGGTGCGTCTGCTGGATCGCGCGAACGATCTCGCGTACGACCTGTAGAAAACGGCGGCATCTTATTAATGGTGAGCAGACCGAAGTGAAAGTGAAAACGGACCAGACAGAACCGACGGACGAAGTCGGAATATCCAGTAGAAACCGGAGGGGGTTTTCGGGTGGAGGTAGCGGGCGACCGCTCTACGCCCCCGCTCTCTCGGCCGGCGTCTGACGCCTTTCCGTCCTGCGGTTTGTCGGTAACTCGGTGGTCGCGGGGCGCGCGCCCCGACCGCACCGGCTGCCCGCCTGCTGGCAGGGCTCGCTGGCCACGAAGTACTTGTGTCACGGATGCATCATACTACGTATGCTTCCCCTGTTGCAACTCGGGCAGTTCGCCTCGCCGCCGGCGCTGCTGGTCGGCCTAGTCGCCCTCGCTGTCGTCTTGCTCGTCGGCCGCGTCGTGATGAAGATGGCCTGGCGTCTGGTCGTCCTCGCCATCATCGCCGTCGCGGCGCTGTGGGTGCTCGGTATCCTGGGATTCCAGGTACTCTAGACGCCCGCGAGGAAGTTCCGGATGACGTCGTGGCCCACCGACGTGAGCACCGACTCGGGGTGGAACTGGACCGCCTCGATGGGGTACTCGCGGTGGCGGACGCCCATCACCAGTTCGGTGTCGTCGTCGTGGTCGCTGCTGGCCGCGCTGTTTGCGGCCGTCGTGGCACTCACCTCGAAGACGTCGGGCACGTCGACGGCGATAAGCGAGTGGTACCGCCCGCCCTGGAAGCCCTGCTCGAGGCCGCGGAAGACGCCTTTCCCGTCGTGGGTGATGGAGAAGGCCTTCCCGTGGATGGGCTCGGGTGCGCGACCGATGGTGCCGCCGTAGGCGTAGACGGCCGCCTCGAGGCCGAGACAGACGCCAAGCGTCGGAATATCGGGGCTGAGTTCGGTCAGCACGTCCATGGTCACGCCGACGTCGCGCTCGTTTTTCGGGTGGCCAGGCCCCGGCGAGATGACGATGGCATCCGGGTCGTAGGCCTCGATGTCTGCGAGCGACGCGGTGTTCCGGACGACCTCCGTCTCGGCATACTCGGAGACGTACTCTACGAGGTTGTAGGTGAAGGAGTCGAAGTTGTCGACGAACAGCACCCGGAGGTCCTCGCTGACCGGTTCGTCGGCGACCGCGGCGGACGCCGAACTCATCGGTCACCCTCCCCGCTCGCGGCGAGTTCCTGATTCGTCTCCGACGGGCCGTCCTCGATGCGCTCGAGCGCCGTGAGCACGCCGTCCATCTTCTGCTCGGTCTCGACGTACTCGCTTTCGGGGTCCGAGTCGGCGACGATGCCCGCCCCGGCCTGGACCGTGATGCGGTCGCCGACCGGGCCGTCGTCGGCGACGTCGCGGGCCTCGATGGTCGCCGAGCGGATGACGATGGCCAGGTCGGTGTCGCCGGCCCAGTCGAAGTAGCCGACGCCCCCGCCGTAGGGGCCCCGTGGCGAGCGTTCGAGTTCGTCGATGATCTCCATGGCGCGGATCTTCGGTGCCCCGGAGAGCGTCCCCGCGGGGAACGCCGCCCGCGCGGCGTCGAAGGCATCGGAGTCGGCGGCGAGTTTCCCGGTCACCGTCGACTCGATGTGCTGGACGTGGCTGTACTTCAGGACGTTCATGAATTCCTCGACGCGCACCGAGCCGGCCTCGGAGACGCGCCGGACGTCGTTTCGCGCGAGGTCGACGAGCATCGTATGCTCGGCGCGCTCCTTCCCGTCAGCGAGCATCTCGCCGGCCAGCCGCCGGTCCTCCACGGGGGAGTTCCCGCGCGGGCAGGTGCCGGCGATGGGGTTCGAGACGACGTGGTCGCCGGCCACCGACACCAGCGTCTCCGGGCTGGCCCCGATGATGGTCAGGTCGTCGTAGCCCAGCAGGTACATGTACGGCGAGGGGTTGACCTCCCTGAGCGCATCGTAGAATCCCAGAGGGTCGACCTCGCCGTACAGTTCGCGGGTCCGCGAGATGACGCCCTGGTAGATGTCTCCCGAGAGGACGTACTCCTTCGCGCGCTCGACGGCGGCCTCGTACTCGCCTTGCGGGCCGGCGTGTTCCTCGCTGCGCGTGAAGCCGCCGGTCGACAGGGGATCGAGGTCGCCCAGGACCTGTTCGACGCGTTCGGCCTCCGCCTCGAGCTCGTCGTATCGCGCCCCGGCCTCCTCGCCCACGCGGACGACCGGTGTGAACACCAGTTCGACCGAATCTTCGACGTGGTCGAAGCGGAGCGTCGCCGTGGTGAGGACGAACTGGGCGTCGGGGAACCGCGAGTCCGGGCGGTCCAGCCCCACCTCGTCGAGCCAGAGGTCGTAGACGGCGTCGTAGGAGAGAAAGCCCACGAGGCCGCCCTCGAGGTGCTGGCGGTTCATCTCCGGGAACCCGCGCAACTCGGCGTCGGGCATCGCTGCCCGCAGGTCGTCGACCACGTCGCCCCCGTTTGGCGTCACGAGGTCCGCGTACCGTTCGTCGAACACTTCGACGTCGCTCTCCTCGCCCCGGACGGTGACGACGGCCCGCGGGTCGTAGCCGACGAAGGAGAACCGCGCGTGACGGTCGTCTGTGTCGGGTGCGAACGCACCGTCGGGGTCGCTGGAGGCGACCTTCTCGGCGCTCTCTAGGAGGAACGTGTAGTCGTTGGCGGCCACGTCGCTGGTCCGCCCGGTCAGCGCGGCGTAGGCGGTCAGCGGCTCGACGTCGACGTCGAGTTCGGCGGCCGCGCGTACGACGACGGGTCGATCGGCCTCGGCGAGCTCGACGAACTCCTCGCGGGAGACGTCGAGGCTCACGCCGACACCTCCCGGTCGGCCGCGGCGACGCCCTCGACGAACGCTTCGACGGCGTCGTGGTCCTTCTGCCCGCCGCGCTGTTCGACGCCGGAGGCCACGTCGACGGCGAAGGGCCGGACCGTCTCGACGGCCTCGGCGACGTTCTCGGGCGTGAGGCCGCCGGCGAGTAGCACCGGTACCGAGAGCGAATCGACGACCTCGCGGGTACGTTCCCAGTCGTGGGTCTCGCCCGTCCCACCGGCCCCCTCGGCGTCCACGGAGTCGACGAGCAGGGCGTCGGCGTGGCTGGCGTATGCTTCGAGGTCGTCTGCCTCGGCGTCGACGACGGCGACGATGGACTGGGTGACCCGGCGGTCGAGCGCACCCAACTCGGCCGGACTGAGGCCGTCGTGGATCTGAATCGCGTCCGGTTCGACCGTGTCGACGCGCTTGACAGCATCCTGCACCGTCCGTGGCATGGTCACCAGCACGCTGGTCACGAGCGGCGGGACGCCGTCGACGAGCGCCGTCGCCGTTGCCCCGTCGACCTCACGGGGCGTGTCGACCGGGACACCGTGGATGACGCCGACGGCGTCGGCCCCGCTCCCAACGACGGCGTCGCGGTCCGCGGCGTTCGTGACCCCGCAGACTTTCACGCGCGTCATTCACCCACCAGATCCTCGAGTTTCGAGGCGGCTGCGCCGGAGTCGATGGCCTCCCGCGCCATGTCGACCCCCTCAGTATGGGAGTCGGCGGCGCCGGCGACATAGATGGCCGCGCCCGCGTTCGCGAGGATGATGTCCCGTTTCGCCCCCGTGATCTCGCCCGTGACGATACCGCGGAGGTCCGCGGCGTTCTCCTCGGGGCTCCCGCCCGCGACGGCGTCGATGCTGGCCGTCTCGAGGCCGATGTCCTCGGGAACCAGCGTGTACTCCTCGATGTGGGTGCCACGGACCTCGGCGACGGTCGTCTCGCCGTGGATCCCGATCTCGTCCAGCCCGTCGCCGTGGACGACGAGCGCGTGGTCGACGTCCAGACGCGCCAGTGCCTCGGCGACCATCGGGACCAGCTCGGGGTCGTAGACGCCCAGCACCTGTGCGTTCGCGCCGGCGGGGTTCGTCAGCGGCCCGAGGATGTTGAAGACGGTCCGCATCCCGAGTTCCTTTCGCGGACCGATGACGGCTTTCATCGCCGGGTGGAACACCGGCGCGAGCATGAAGCCGATCCCGTCGCGTTCGATGGCCGCTTCGACGGACGGCGGTTCGGCGTCGACGTTCACGCCCGCCACCTCGAGCACGTCGGCGCTTCCAGAGGAGGAAGACACCGAGTAGTTCCCGTGCTTGGCGATGGGGACGCCCGCCCCGGCGGCGACGATGGCGCTCGTCGTCGAGACGTTGATCGTGTCGTAGTCGTCGCCACCGGTCCCGCAGGTGTCGACGAGCGTCTCGCGCTGGGGCGAGATGGTCCGGGCGGCGTCGCGCATCCCCTGTGCGAAGCCGGCGATCTCGGCCTCCGTCTCCCCTTTCGCCCGAAGCGCGGCCAGCAGGGCGCCGATCTGTGCTTCCGTCGCTTCTTCGAAGACGAGCGTCGCGACCTCGCGTGCCTCGTCCTGTGTCAGGTCCTCGCCGTCCGTGACGCGTTCGATGTACTCCTGCATTGTGTCCACCAATGAACTCTTTCGTGTTGTGATGTACAAATCCGCACACTCACTTAACCTTGTCGGGCTCGAGGTCGTTCGGGTGGCCGTGTGGGCCGAATCAACAGACGCCGTGCGGGTCCGGAATTCGAAACCTTCAATTATACCCCCCGGCAAGAATGAGTTGCACTCAGCAGTGAGGGTTCGTGGTCTAGGTCGGTTATGACACCTCCTTGACATGGAGGAGGCCGGCGGTTCAAATCCGCCCGAACCCACTCATTCTGTCGCGAACAACTCGTGAGCGACGAACTCGTCCGTGAGGGCGATTTGAACCAGGGAACAGGAGGTGAGCGAGCGCCGCGAACGAACGGGAGTGACCGTGGTTCACAATCCGCCCGAACCCACTTCTGACGACGCAATCGACGAGCGTAGCGAGTCGCGTTCGTCGTCTGTATGGTCACGCGGATTTGAGCCCTGGAAGACGAGCGAAGCGAGTCTTCCTTCGGTTCACAATCCGCCCGAACCCACTCTTTCTGCCGCGAACAACTCGTGAGCGACGAATACGTCCGTGAGGGCGATGTGAACCAGACGAATCGCGCGCAGCGAAGCGAGCACGTCTCGGCGAGGTTCACAATCCGCCCGCCCCTCTCAAGGCGAACTTTTTCGGCAGCGACAAGTCCGCCCGCACAGTCCTGTCTGCCCAGTAGGCGGTGGTCCGGTGTCTGCCGGACCGTCGGGGTTTACCCACCGCTCCCCGAATGCTGCGGCGGATTCATCCACGACCGCGACCTCTCGTTACAGCACGCGGAGTTCGAACACTGCGAGATAGATCTGCCCGCCACCGGCCACTATCATCACCACGGCCGCAATCTGCTTGACTCGTCTCGAGTACGTCCCCAAGGAGCGCCAGGTGTCGATTCGAACAGATCGACCACGGTGACAGTATCCGGTGTCGGCACGAGCGCCTGCCCGGCAGTCGATCCGCGGGCATCCAGGGTCTCGACGCGGATTGGCAGCTGATCCTCACCTCGCGATTGTCCGTCCGGCAACCCGTTTTGGGTAACCCACAGACTACCCCCGGTGAGTACGAGCCCTGCAACCGCGGCGACGGCTTGCCGACGCTTCACGCCTCTCTCACCGTTCTGAGGTCGGAGATGATGGTCTCTTTGTCCGTCGATTTCGCGCGATAGGTGCGCTCGACGAACCCGTCGGCGTTGACGAGCAGCGTCAGGGCCGAGTGTGTGAACATATACGTGTCCATGTCTTCGGGTTCGGTGCGCTGGAAGGCGACGCCGAACTGGTCCTGTACGACTGCCCCGGCTCGCTCCTTTGAGTCAGGCCGGAGGAAGTGCCAGTTTGCACGATCGGCGTCGACGTTCATGTCGTCGGCGTACGTCCGAAGACGCTCGGCAGTGTCGCGGGCGGGGTCGAACGTTGTCGGGAAGAACGAGATTGCGTCGCTGTACCCGTTGGTTTGGGCGTGGGCCTGGATGTTTCGCTGTGTCGAGATGAGGACGGGACAGACGGTTCGGCAATGACTGAAAAAGAACGTGAGGAGTGACGGCGTCTCGACGTCACGCAGACGAATCGCTCGGGAATCGACTGGTGCGGGGACAGTCACATCCGGAATCTGTTCGCCCCACACCGGATACGGAACGTCGCCGCTCTCGACTTCGCGATCGGGTTCTCCGAGGGCGACGTCAGGATTCGAATCGCCGAGGCCACCGATCGCTCCAACTGCTCCGGTCGACCTGAGTAAACGTTCACCTGTGCACGATTGGGACTTACGACCTCGAACATTTGGAGCATCTGGTTCGGGTCTCGAATACACGCCCCTGCGTACGCTTGGCCGGTTCTCGCTCGCCAGGATTCGAATACTGCGCTTCTCGTCGCAGAGACGAACCAGCGGGCTAGAACTGGACGTCTTCCGGTATTCCATGTTCGTCGATCGGGACCGGTACAGCAGCCAACCACGGGCGCGAACTGATGCGAGACAGGTTGCCCGGACACGTTCAGTCAGCGGTTGGCGGTATCGGCGACCACTGCATGCCTGAGGTACGATTGCTCTCACGCGAGTCACTCCCCGGTATTCGTGGGCGAGTGCTCTCCCGAATCTCGACGCGTTCGAACGCTGAACCAGCGTGGTCATCTCCGAACCATATTCGGCGCGCCATGCTCACCATGTAGCGTCGTGGCCCAGCACCTGGCGAGGAAATACCCGCCTGTCGATTGCTGGGGAACTCGCCGTACTGCGTAGCTCAGTTGGATCTGCGCCGTCGTCTTTCACTGGTGCGAGCGTAGTAGACTGCAGTGAGTACGAGCACCATCATAACGACGTCAAGTGAGTGTTCGAACGAGTGATGCATATCGGTACTCATACCGCTTGTAAGAGACACGAGTCCCAAGCTCGTCTTCCCGAGGAACGTCGAAAAGGAAACCGTGATGAGTAGGTAGGAAATCGTCCGTCGCTTAACGAACGCCACGGCAGAGAGTGACGCGACAAGTATCGACAACACCGTGCCGGTGCCAAGGGCGACGATAAGCAGACTATCGGACGGTGACTCTCCGAAATGGAGTGGCAATAGAACGTCAGTGGTGAGTGACGATATCGAAAGCATGTGAGTGAGATCCAGAAAGCCGATGTGGCCGGTCGCGTGTAGCTACTCACAGTAGCCAGGTCGACTCACAAGTTGTGGTTCGATCAGCGAACCCGAACGGTGGACCGTGAGATATAGAAGCCACTGCCCAAAGATATCTGTACAGTCGAATCGGTGAGTTCGCTTCCCAGCCGAGAATCGCAAACAATGACCGGAACACGAAATCGAATTGCACGTCAGGTTCGTCGGAATCCTGGCATCCATTTCAATGAACTCACCCGGACGCTCAATCTTGCACCAGGGCAGGTCCAGTACCACCTGCGGAAACTCGAACGCTCCGATGCTGTCGTCGAGGAATCGCTGTACGGCCGAACGCATTATTACACGCCGGACTACGGGACCTGGGAACGGGGGGCGTTGGCCGTGCTCCGTCGAGAAACCGCCCGGGACGTCCTCGTCTACCTCATGGCTAACGGCCCGAGTGCACCCAACGCAGTGGCCGACGGGGTGAATATCGCACGGAGCACCCTCGAGTGGCATCTCAATCACCTCGTCGAACAGGATCTCGTCGAGAAGCAGCGCGACACCCGTAACCGCGTCACACTCGTTATCACACATCCAAAGGACACCGCCCGGATGCTTCGGCTGGTGGAGCCGTCGATTGCAGACCGCCTGGTTGACCGGTTCACGCGGCTGGTTGACGGGCTGCTCGCCGGTGAACCAGACACGGATGGGGACGGATCGTGAGACGAACGTAACTCCTTGGAAACCCGACCCATTCTCCTGCTTGCGATCGAGTTCCAGAGATCAACTCGATGGAGATTGCGATCGCCCACGACGTGAGCGTCTCTCTGAGTAGCGAGGCGGGGTCATCACATCTCTCTCGCACGGCAAAAATCGGATCGCACTCGACGGAACAGTGATTCGCCGCAACGATCAGCAGTTCTGGCTGTACGCCGCCGAACCGCAGTCGAACGAACTGCTTCACGTCCGGTCGTTTGCGACGACCAAACCTCCTCACGGAAATTTTCCTGCGCGAACTCCGGGAAAACCCGTTGTCGAAACTGCCGTCTTTCTCGTCGATGACGCGCAACGCCGCCAAACTGCACTTCCCCGAGCTGGACTCCGATTTCAGACGTGTCGCCACGGATCTCGGAATGCTGCCGAACATCTCTCGAGAGTTGCAGCGTCGAACCTCGTCGTTCTCAGACCGCTTCTGGTACGTCGACCCGGAAACCACCGAAGCTGGTTACAGCGCTTCGCTCGATGGCGCAATGCTCCAAACTAACCACAACCACCTTCACTGCGGGATAACACAGTGGTGGTGTCTTCCAGGGGACGGTTCTCACGTCTCGTTCTGTCATTAAATATATTATAAACGCTTAGTAAGCAATTGTATGGGTTCGGACCTCTACTGGTTTGTAATCAGCCCAATAAGTGCGGTGGTTACCATGGCTATCGCGTTGGCTTATGCCGACGGGATCTGGCGTTTGCTCCTGCTCGGTATTGCCGTAGTCGAAGCTCTCCCTCTGTTGTTGCTTCTTCTGGGCTATGCACTCTCCTCTGTGGTTGCGGATGAGGTACACTGAATCGACTCTCCCCGGTCCTGTCGTCGGTCTCTACGACGTGTCCGATTGCCGAGGGACAGGGAGCGTTTGTCCGAGTCCACTCCGTCGAACGTCACGAAAGTGGGTGTGGTCATTCCAACACACCACACGTGCTATCTCGCCGGTTCACCGACCGATACGTTGCACTCTGGATTCAGTTTGGGTCATTATGGTCCGCCATTTCACACAATGTCAATAGGGTGGCCGGAACGACACGGGGGATCAAGGACCACCTCATACCGGTACCGTGGATTCTCTCTGGTTCACTCTCTGCGATCGGAATGGCCACCGTTTGTGGAACGACTCGCTCCCCGGCGGGAATCACGGCTTGCAACGGCGGAAGGCTGTCACGCAGGAGTGGTACGCGACTGAGTGGATCAGGGGCCAATTGGAGGGGGAGCTGTCTTCGAGGGTGTGTCGACCAGTTAGGTCAGCGGGCCGAATTGGATACCCAACCGCTCCTCGATCTGAGTGACGACTGCTGCTTCGACTGCCTCGAGATCAGTCGACGCGACCTTTGCGACGCCGGCAGTAGCGTGGCCGCCAGCATCGCCTCTCAGTGCGTCCGCAAGTGGTTCTAACACATCTTCGGGGAGTGACATCTCCGTTTGGTCTGTGGTACTCGCTACGACTCGCGTGTGGTCGTCCCGGTTCGACAGGACGACCCCGATATTTGCTCCTCCTTCGAGGAGCAAGTCGGCGGCCGCGCGTTCGTGCCCGCTCACCTGGGTAACAAGCAGAAGTCGATTTCCGGCCTTGTAGCCGTTTGCCCGGACCACGGCTTTTGCCGTCGCCACCCGTTCACTCCACGGTGGCTGGCGCTCCCACAATGTCGCGATATCAGTATCTGTCGCCGAAGCGGTGCCCAGCAACTCACAGACCAGTCGTCGGGTGTCTGGCATCACGACCGCACGGAACTCGGTATCGTCGAGGATGCCAGCGGCCAAGGCCTGCGCACCAAGTGGGGGAATATCGATGTCGTGAGCGGTGAGTACATTCGCCACCAGCGCTGCCGTCGCCGGCGCCGCTGTATCGACCCGTTGGTACGTTGCGTGTGCGTAGAGGTCATCGGGTTCGTGGTGGTCGACAACGAGTAACGGCGTTTCGGTGGTGGTCGGGTCAATCGGCGCAATACGCTGGCGGGATGGCGCATCGACCACAATCTGGAGGTCGTAGGCTCCCAGATCCGGGTCCCTGACGACTGACTGGTCATCCAATAAGCGATCCGCCGATCCAGCGATAGGACCTGGCGTCGCGATATCGACGTCGGCCGAAAGCGTCGTCGCCAGGCCGACAGCTGCCCCGACCGAATCCAGGTCGGCATGCCTGTGGACGATGACGACGATTCGCTCACTCTCGACCAATTCGGGCAGCGGTGCTTCCATCTACCGCCCGATAGTCGCGGAGGAACTGAAATATTTACCTGGACCCGTGGCCGGTACCCACTCCGGATAGACATTTGGGGCCTCGTGCGACTATATGATATCATGGCGGGCACCGACAACCCAGTTCGTCGATTCAGAGCGTTCTTCCGTCACGCCGATTCGGTGCCATCGGGGGCAGGTGGTCGTTCTGTGCCGGAGCGCTCACTCGTCGTGGATTGGCAACGTCTCGCTGACTTTGACCCCGACCTGGCAGATCGATTGCTGGCCCACCCGGACGCTACCGTGGGGTATGCTCGTGAAGCGTTGACGAGCATGGGAGTCACCTGTGCTTCCACCGGACGACTTCCCCAGCTTCGATTTCGCAATCTCCCCACAGATACGCCTCCAGAGGACTTGGCAACCGTGCAGTGTGGTCAGCTCGTCTCGATATCCGGGAGAGTGGTTGCAACGACCGACGTGCGGCCGATACTCACGGTAATAACAGTTGAGTGCCAGCAGTGCGGGACAGCCACAAAAGGTCGGTATTTTGGCCTGGCAACGCCTGAGATAGAATCTTGTTGGTCGTGTGGTCGGGACGAAAACGTGTCTGTAACGATGGATTCGGACTGCATCGATACCCAGTACGCTCGACTGTCAGTGCCCGATTCGGTCGGCGCCGCTCGGCGGGAGACGATTCATGTTCGCCTCGACGGGGCCCTCACAGCAGTGACACCGGGGGAATTAGTAACTGTAACTGGCGTTGCTCGTCCGTGTCAGCGGACCGAACTCAACCCAGCGCCCACGGTTCAGACACGGTTTGTCGACTGTTCTGATATCGTCCTGCGAGATCTCGGTCTCGAACCGACTCGGGCCGAGCCGACGTGGACACTGGGAGACCTTGCGGCACGACCCACGTATCTCGGTGCCCTCGCCAATGCAGTCGCCCCATCTGTCCCTGGGTTCTGGCTGGCAAAGCTAGTCCTCGCACTCCTGTACGTTACGCCGACCCCAGTCGGTTCACAGTCTTCCGAAAGCGGCCCGAATATCCTTCTGCTAGCTTCGGACACCAGTCACCGGCGTCGGATTCTGGAGGCATTCTGTGAGCTAGATCCAGCCACACGGTACCAGTCGCTACCCGAGTCGAGCAGTCCACCGATTGTCGCCGAAGTGGAAAAACGAGCGTCGCGCTGGTGGGTCGAAACCGGGCCGGTCGTGCAGGCTGCTGGTGGTATCGCGGCCGTTGATGGGATTGAATACCTCGCCGAAACGCAGCGGCCGTTCTTGATTCCAGCGCTCACCAAGCCACGTGTTAGACTTGCGAAGGCCGGCATAGACATCTCGCTAGATACCTGTGCCCGACTCGTCGCCACTGCGACCCCGACGGTGGAACACCCTGAGGATCTGCAGAACGCCGCCCCACTTAACGATGATGTGCTCGAGTTATTCGACCTGCAGGTGACTGACGGTGCGGCCGAGACGATCAGTCAGTCCGAACTCACGCAAGTGTGGGTCGAGGGGACAGACACTGTGTCAGCGTCGGATGACGTAACGTACGACCGACCGGAAACCGAGGTGTATCGGTCGGCCCTGACGCAGGCACGATACATGGGGCAACCAGAGATAGACGCCGCTGCTCTGGACCGACTACGCGAGTCCCATTGTGACCGTGCTGTGGTAACATGGGCGGCAACGGCGCTCGCTCAACTGTGTGGCCGGCAGTCTGTTCAGCCAAGAGATGTCTCCAGAGCCGAACGTGTTGCCGCCCTGCTCGATTCAATGTAGTCTATCATTCTGGTACCGGCGACTGAAACCATTGACTCCAATACAAACTCACTGTCTCTGTATGCCGGAGATGATCTGGACCGTATCCGGCTGGATCGTCTCCGAGAAACCATCGAACACCAGATGCAGGAAGCACAGCGACGCCGGGTCGGTGCTGTTGCAGAAAACCAGAGCCAGGCTACCAGTCTGGTAACCGGTGAAATCGAAGCTCTCCACCAGGTTCTACGATACCGACCTCGGAAACTGCGATGCCTCGCTCGATGCGCTCCGATTCTGCTGTACTCTGATGAAACACTGATAATAAACGAGGGGTTCAAAACGGTGGCTCGGAAGTAGATTTACTTTACAGCAAACTAGCATCTCTTTACGGAGAATTGCACTGTGTGATCCGCGATACTGAAGAAATCACCACCGCCATGCTGGTGAATAGAAGACTGAACCGCCAATATGCTCAGCAATCATGAGCGACAACAGGGAGACAGTGATCGAAGAATACGGCAACGACTGTCGGATTGTTCACGAAGAGCGGAATTACCCCGATCTCTACCATGTTCTCGGGTCTGCGGGGCAGATGAAGTCGTTTGAGAACCTGCACGCAGCACGACTGTACGCCGACGTCTACACGATCCTCGGTGGATTCGATGAGAAGCAAACCGGCAAACGTGGCATCCCACCGGCTATCGCCCGGGCTAGCGAGGAATTACGGATGACCTATTTTGCGGTCCAAATGTCCGTTACGTACGCTGCATTGGCGTTTGAGGTGGACGACCTCGTCATCCACGACGCTATTGAGCGTGTTCATGCGCGGGCGGAGTCACAGCGCTCACTGGCTGACAACGATGCCTAGACTACCCAGGTACTTCGGTCGGGAGGTAGCTCCGAGCGCTCGTTAGTGCGACCGTTCTCGACGCTCGGACGGAACCGGTCTGACGCGAGCGACCCTGAAACAAACCTGGACGATGCGACTATTGTGGATGTGACACTCATGGACAGACCTACCAGCAGACCCCTGAGTTGTAGGCACTTCACGGTTTGTCTATGCGATTGTCTTTGATCTTGGCCGCTTGACATCCCACCCGTCGGGTGGGGTCGGTTCTGGCAGTCGGTCGGATCCAGATTGGACGACTTGTTGGACGTTTGCTCCGTTGACTAGCTATGAGTGTCGAGATAAGTGCCACCACACCGTCTTGACCGTGGAGTCGAAAGTGTACTGACAAACCTGTGCTTTGGAAGCACACCTCAATCAATTATAGATGCCTCTCTGTCATTCATGCGGTCATGGAGTATCGACAGATAGGGGGTGAGGACAGATGAGCAGATACGTGATCTCCGACCATCACTTCGGGCACTCGCGTATCATCGGATACACTGATCGGCCGTTTAGTTCGGTTGGGGAAATGAATCAGACACTGTTGAATCGCCACTACGAGACGGTCGGTGAGCAGGATACACTCGTCCATCTGGGTGACGTGGCGATGGACATGCAGACTGGTGACGAAACAATCGAGTTTTTCGAGCGATTAGGTGGTGATGTATTGGTCCGTGGCAATCACGACGTCGGGTTAGATGCCGACAGAGCCCCCTTCCCGGTCCTGGACGCGTGTATTCTCAGCCACGGTGAACGGGAGTTTTACTGTACACACCGACCCGAAGACGTCCCGGACGACTGGGATGGCTGGGCTATCCACGGCCATATGCATAACAACGACACGGACACGTATCCGTTCGTTGCAGCTGACACGCGTCGAGTCAACGTCAGCAGCGAGCTGCTGAATTTCCGGCCTCTTGCGCTGGATACCCTGGCTGGCATTCTCGACGCTTGCCCTGACGACTCACGAATCCGCGATGTGGACACCGCCCGGAAGGAACTCGGATAAGGCACTTCACTCGCTCCGACCGCGGGATAAACGATTCCGTTCCCGACAAAGACAAAAATATGTCCGCTGACTCAGCCTTCCGTCGGTCTCACAAGTGGCGAGCCGTTCGTTTTGCGAAACTTCATGGCACGCCTCGAGTCGTAGCGGACTGTGCGAAGCGTACGCTCCTTGGTCTCGGTGTCCGCGAGAGCGTACTCGGCCATCCCGGTCCAGGGCCACCGCTCTCCGAATGAAACGGGCGTCCGACTGCGCCAGGATTGCAGACGAGGATGTCCTGGTCCGGTGAGCCCACCAGCTCGCTGTGTTGGTGGCGCGTGTGGCCGAGCAGTATCATCTCCAGCTCGTCCTCGACGGTACGAGCAGTCTCTTCGAATGACTGTGGGTAGACGCCAGTGATGATGGCCGTCGAGTACCCACCCAGACGGGGCATCAACCGGGTCATGGACGGTGTGGAACGGGACCGCTCTGTGCTCAAATCGAAATGGTTCGATACACCGACCGCTATCGATTCCAGCTCCAATCGGCTCGTCGTGGGTCCCAATCAGGGAGACGATCACGCCGTCGAGTTCTTCAAGCCAGTCCAGCAGAGAGACCACAGACGAACGGATAGTGCGGTCGCCGCCATACAGAACGGAGTCACCGCTGCCCACGGTATCGTTCCAGTTCGTGACCAGGGTTTGGTTCCTCTCCTGGACCGAGCCGAATCGTCAGTCGCAGTCGTCGATGATATGACTGTGGGCAGGATGGATGTCGGAGACCAGATCGTCCCCAGTGTACTGTCAAGGAAGCTCACAGTTTCTGTCGTGGGAAACCGACCAGAGGAACGTTCCTGAGAGCGGTCGGTCCGATGTCAACGAAACCCGTGGCGGTCGTCTGTCTGTGAATCTGTCCGCAATCCACTGACTGCGCTTCGTACGTCCGTCCGTGTCACCACGAGCGACTCCCGGTCACCACTGTCGAACTCGGAAACGGCGAACTCCAGTGATTTTCGACAGATTGTTGCAATATCGGCCCCTGAAAGATCGGGGAGGTCGAGGGAGACGAACCAGTCGGCTGTTACCGGGTCAGCCAGTGGTAATCCATCAGCCTGAATCTCGAAGATAGCCCGAGTATCGGCTGTATCGGGCTGTGGGACCTCGATGAACGTATCGAACCGGCCGGAGCGGAGCACGGCAGTATCGAGCTGATCCAGTCGATTGGTTGCCGCCAGGACGAGTACGTCAGCAAGTGGTTCGAGCCCGTCAAGTTCCGACAGGAGCGTGTTCACCATGTCGTCTTTGTACTCATTGCTATCGCTGGTACGACTGGGGGCCAACGAGTCAAACTCGTCGAAGAATACGACACTGGGAGCGTGGTCACGGGCAGCCCCGAACAGTTCCCGAAAGCTCACGCTCGGATTCGCCCACAAGGGGTTGTTCCAACTCCGGACCTTTCACTGAGAGGAAGTGGTAGTCTAACTCGTTGGCGACTGCCTTGGCCAACATCGTCTTCCCGTTCCCCGGCGGTCCATGGAGGAGTATCCCCTGCCCGATGGAGTAGCCAGCATCGCGAAACGTCTCGCTGTACTCGACGGGAATCGTGACCGCTTCACGGAGCCGCTGTTTCTCCGATTCGAGCCCACCGATATCCCGGAACGAGATGTCGGGGACGTCCGGCTCGAACTGCTCGTCTGTGCTGCCAAATCCGAAGAGACCGGTATCGGCCGACTCATCGAAGCGCTCTGCGTTAATCTCATCGAGGGCCGTCTGGATGTCTGTCGGGCGGACTGTCACCGGTACGTCAGAGCGTGTTCTCCGACGGGCTAAGATAGCCCGTTTGACCGCGGTATGCAGATCTCGCACCGGCAACTCGTGTGTATCCAGATCTTCGATACGACACTCCCCGTGCGTGTCCAGTCTTGCAATGCCCGCTCTTTCGGCATCCGATAGGGCACTCTCGAGTTCGCTATGTCGATACTGCTCGGTCGGCTCCGGGACGTCGACCACGAACTCAAAAAGCGCGTCGTTGCGGATCAGGTCGGAATCATCATCCGTCGCCGTGGCAATGACGAGCACCTGCGCGTGGGTCGTCCGGACCGAGTCGAGGTGTTGCCGGAGATGTGCATACTCTTCCTCGTCGAATCCGAAGTCGTCGAGACACTCGAGCACCACGACACTCGGCTCACGTTCACGAGCGGCTTGGAGGGTCGCTTCGATATTGGTCCCGCTGTCGCTGAACCCGCCGGAAACAGCGTCCACACGAAAGAACGTATAGTCGCCGTCAAACTCTCCAGTGAGTGCTCGTGCGAGCTTCGTAGTCGGGGACCGGTCGGAGTTGCCAAACAGGAGGACCGAGGACGTCACGAACGAATCATATCCGACATTTTCGGTGACGGTCCGTCTGAGCCGCTCCTTTACCTGCGCAAAATCTTCGATAGCATCGAAACGGCCGAGGGGCTCAGTCGATACCGTCACACTGTCGGCAAAGACTGACTCGACGGGCTCTCGGTCTGGCGTGTCAGTCATCGCGACCACCAGCGTACGTGAGCGCGACCGGACAAATCATTGTCTGTCGATAGACTGTCGACAGGGACTATTCAACGTATTCATGTGACCGCAAATATACCATCTACATCCGTTGTCACGTAGAAGACACCATCCGCATACGCTGGGACGGTATTGAGTCTCTCAACTGTCGTCGATCGTCGTTGCACTGCGGTATTCGAAGCGAGGTGGTACTCGATCAATCCGTTGTTGGAGACGGAACCGTACACCCGTCGGTCACCGTCGGCACCGATGACCAGTGGGGCGGTGACTCGCTGGTCGAGTGGATGATAGCCTACTAGTCGCCCGTCGACGGCATCGAGTTCCACGATTCCCTCGTATACCCCAACGAAGAGTGACTCCCCGTCCGTGACCGGCTTGCTATCTAACAGTCCCCCGCCGAGTGGAATTAGCGGATCGGTGGAATCGGGGTGCTCACGAATGGTCTCGCCGATATCGATCTGCCACAGGATCTCGCCACTAGTCGCATCGAGACACCACTGTCTCTCACTTCGAGTAATCAGGTACGCACGGCCATCATCAACCACGGCCGGTGTCTGCACGTGACCGTTCAGGGCCGTCCGCCACTGCTCGGTACCACATTCCGCGTCGAGCGCTACTACGTCCTCGCCGTCTCCAAGGACGACCAACCCTTCGCCGAGCGCCGGGGTCTTTTTGTGGCGCTCGCCAGTTAGTCGCCAGACCGTCTCGCCAGTCTCTACGGAGAGCGCACGACAGACTCCGTCGTACGTTGGGACATAGACGCGTTCACCGTCGGTTGCCACGGCCGTCCGCCCGCCCTGACCAAATCTCTCGTCCACTGGACGTCGCCGGTCGACAGATCAAGCGCAGACGTCGTCGACTCGGTGCGGTTCAGGTCGTCGAAACCCGAGACGAACACTGTTCCATCAGCTATCGCTGGCGCCGCGAAGACACTCGGGACATCAAGTTCGGTTCGCCAATGCTCTCTACCATCAATTGCATCAAGTCCATAGACGGTTCCATCCATATCGCCAAGGACGACGAGTTCGTCGCTGACAACGGGCGACGCTCGCAACTCGCCGTCCGTGTCAAACGACCAGATGGTATCGAACGTCTCCCGAGTCCGTTGCCCGCCGAGACGGTCCGAAACGTATCCGCTGTTTTGTCTATCGGCGTGTACGGTCGGATACGATCCAGTCACACTCCAGTTTCAGGTGATACACATATAGGATTTTTCCGTTTGCTCACAGTAGTACCACGGGAGACACAGAGATGGGTGACTGGGTCGAGGACATGGCGCGGGTCGAAGAACTTCGGCAGCGGGTCGAAGCGGAACCTGACACTGTGGTCTCGTCGATTACGGACCTACTTGAACTGGCACACACCGGGCAGTGGGCGGTCCAACGAACCGCAGTCAATACTCTCGGAGCCGGGTTGCGACACCGGCCTGCAGCGGGGTGTCGGAACTGGATGCCCTCGTCCGGACAGCATTCGACGAAGACGTCCCGTCGCCCGGGCAGTGGCGCAACGGCCTCGTCGCCGTGGCTACCGTCGCCCCGGAGAACACCCGTGACGCCGCTATCGAGCGTTTCGAAACCATCCCGTCAGCCCAGCGCGATGACACCGGGGAACGATGTGTCGCTCGGGCACTAAAGCACATTGCCCTCGACGAGCCGCACGTGCTCGCGGACTCTTTGGACGCACTTCGTGCCATCTGCCGATCGAGCGCTCCCGAAGCCCGGCGCCACCTCCTCGGGGCGCACCTCGCACTGCTCGAAAGCCACCGTGAATCGGTTCGACCGGTGCTTTCAGACCTGCTAGCGGAGTTCGGAGCCGGTGCTGGTGCGACTCGTCGCGTGGCTGCCGACCTGCTCAGTGGGCTCGCACGTGATCGAGAAGATGGTCCGGACGTCGTCGAGGTGATGATTCGCTGGTTGGCCACCCATCCGCGGCGGCCACGCGAGCATCGTCCACGGTTCGATCCACGAGAACCAGTGATGCGACCGTCACTGATTGGGACGCCGTCCCGGGGCACGCTCGGAGTCACCCAGATTCTCGCTCGTGTGGCAGAGGAGACACCGACCGCCGTCGCGCCACATTGTGAGGATATCGCCGCATCGCTTGTGGCATGGGAGAGTACGCCGGACGACCAGTGGCCCAGAAGTCACCTTGCACGCGCGCTCGCAGCTGTCGCTCGGCAACGGCCTCACGCAGTTACCCCGGTTGCCGATACGGTGTTGAAGATGCTCGACGACGACTCCGAGTTCGTCCGGTTCTGGGCTGCCCGGATGCTGCTCGCGATGTATCCTGATCGACCCGACATCGTCTCCCCGGCCACGGTCGGAACGCTCCTGACCGACACGAACGCCGACGTTCAAGGGCTCGGGGCGGACCTCGCTATTGCCTGTATCGCGGACCCCATCGTCAGTCTCGACGGGCTCGTCCCGGAACTTCGATCAGCACTCTCAGCGGACGACGGGGTTACCGGCAAGCGGATACTCCGCATTTTCGCAGCAATCGCTCACGACGACCCGGAAGCGGTCCGGCCGGCGCTACCGACGCTGGAGGGATTTCTCGACGATGTCCTCACTGCGAGTGACGCTGCGGCCGTCTTCGAAGCCGTCGCTACGGAGGATGCAGCGGCTGTGTCTGATGCCGTCCCGACACTGGTCGACTGCTTGTTCGCTGACACAATTGCAGTTCGGACCGCAGCCGCTGAGACGCTCGCTACAGTCGGTGCCGAACAGCCATCTCTACTCGAGTCCCAGCTGTCGGTTCTATTGACCGTCGTCGAACAGCCTCACGCTGGCGTCGACGCCGTCGGTGACGTACTCGTAACCGTCCCTGATGCCCATCGATGACGACCGGACCGTCTTCGAGTTCGTCTGTGCCCGGTCAACGGCCGATGACCCGACAGTCCGGCGGACAGCGACGCGCCTTCTCGGTGCGTTTGTCGAGGCCGACACCGAGACCGAGGCGGCGGTAGCGGCACTCAGGAACCGAGTAGCTGACACCGACGAAGGAGTACAGGAAGCGGCGCTCAAGGGCCTTGCGACGTACGTTTCCGAGACGGGTGCAGCGTCCCTCGTCCGGTCGTGCTACCGGACGGATACAGCCCACTGGCGGGCGGTCAGTGCCACCCTGCTCGCCCGGGCGACGCTGTTCGACGGCGAATGGCCGTCGCCGTCGTTCCAGTGCTGGCTGGCCGACCGTCTCCACGAAACCACAGGCGAGACTCGCAGATCGTTTATCGAAGCCGCGGGCGCCATCTGTGAGCAGTCCGACGCCGCAGCCGAACTCGTCTCAGCGCTACTGGCGTCGCTGGATGACGACGCTGTCTCCGACACAGCCTTCACCGCAGTCCGACGTGTCGTCACCGATGGCGAAACGACAGTTCCCGCAGCGGACCTGGCGCCTGCTGTCGAGCGGGCCGTACTCGACCCCGACCGACACATCCCGTCGGCCGGTCACGCGCTCCTCCCGCACGTCGCCGCCGATATCGATGCCCCACAGCGGGTAGCGGACCAGCTCGTGGACTGGCTCGCTGCGGGTCGGGGCGACGCCGGTCACCTGTCGGCGGCGCTCGCTAGCCTCTGTCGTCGCGACGTGACGCTCTCGGAGACGGATCTCGTCGCGGCACTCAAACGCCACGCCGTCGACGAGTCGGGGTCACCACGGCGCAGCGTTTGCCAGCACTGTGGGCGCGTTCTCCGGGAACTCGACGGCGCTGAGGCACTCCGCGAGACGTTCGTCCCGATCGCCAGCGGGGGGCCACCAGAACGACAGGCTGCGGCCTACAGTGTCTTCGTCTCGGTGGCGGACGTGTGGCCTGCCGGGGTCCGGCCCGCCGTTGGTACGATCCGAGAAGGGGTCCGAGACGACGATACACGAATCAGTGACCCAGCGCTGTCGGCGCTTGTCGCTGTCGGCCGCGAGTCGCCGGCAGTTCTTCGCCCGATAACGGAGTGGCTCACATCTCGTCGGGCTGCCTCGAATCGGATCGAACCACGCCGGCGCCGGTACGAGGCGATCGCACTGCTGGCCGCCGACGATGATCGTCTTCCTGAGGCTGTTTATGATCCGCTCAGATCTGGGTTGTTGGACGACGACACGACAGTCGAAGAGTACGCACTCGAAGCCACAGCCGAACTTGACGACCCGCGCCTGGTACCGCTGTTACGTCGGCTTGACAGTGGTGTGCCTGACTGGAACGTGACGCCGACCCATTGCAACACAGCGTCCGACGGGAACTCTGACCATCCGTTCGACACCCTACTCCCAGCAGACGAGCGGACGCTTACCGCTAGCGACGTACTGGATCAGTACGGGCGATAGCAGACGGTTTCCGTTCTTCGCCGGCTCCCCTAACGTACTGAAGCGTTGAAAAATGCCCACGCGGGAATCCACTTCTGGTGTCGTCCCCACAGTATCTGCGCCAGGGACATCCGAATGCTGTCGAACGGATCTCTCGAGAACTGCAGCGTCGAACCCGGTCGTCTTCGGACCGCTTCAGTCACGTCGACCCGGAAGACGCCGAAAACTGGTCGCAGAGCGTCGCTCGCTGCTCCGAACTACTCACTACCTTCGCGCCATGCCGGACCTGCTGGTGCGACACGACCGAGCAACGCAGCGAGTCGGGCTCCTTCGATCAACGCCGAAAAATGAGCTGTCCGGCAGTCAGACGCCGACCTCGGCGCTGTCCCCGGTTTGGCCTTGCGCGTCAGCGTCACCGGACCCGGTGGTCGCCGCCTCGTTCTCGACGGTCACGACGAACGACGTCGAGAACTCGGGGCGGTCGGGATAGCCCGACGTGCCCGTCAGTTCCGACCCGTCGTTGGCGTAGAGCACGTACTGCGAGCGCAGGACGACCTTCGTCTTCGTCGTCGACCCGTCGGTGTCCGCGTAGAGGTACGACGCCGGTGCCGGGTTGTCTGGCAGTCCGTAGCTGTTGTTGTAGTTGTTCTCCCGGTTGCGCTGGATGATGCCCCAGTCCGAGTCCGAGGCGATGTGTCCGGCGCGGCCTTCGTCGTACTCGCCCTTGAGGACGATCTCCTCGCCGTTGCCGCCCCAGCTGGTGCCCTGAGCGGTGTCGATCTTGTCCGTCTGATGGATGGTGCCCGACCACAGCGTGCTGCCGCCGCGCTTGAGCTCGACGCTGACGATGATCTTGAAGTACCCGACTGGTTCGTCGAAGCCGTCCCAGGTCATCCGACCCGTGGTCCGGGTGGCGACCCACTTGATGCGGCCGTCGTCGCTCACCGCCTTGGCCGGATCGCTGATGCTGCCGCCGGCAGTCGCCGATGCTCCTCCCGTAGTCGCCAGGAGGGCACCACCGCCGAGCGCACTCGTTCCCACGATTCCACCAACCGTCTTGGCAAAGTCACGACGTTGCATGATTGACTCCCCCACGGGTCGCGTGAACGCTGTCAGTCTACCACTTGACTATGTCTCCCCGACAACTCCACCCTCACCGACCGTGGGTGGCCGTCGCTATCTCCGGAACGGTGTTTGCAATATGCCACATAATCTACCATATATGATTATTAATCGACGTTCACAGTTGGAATACGTGGCCTAACCGGGCGAAAACGTCGACTAAGACCCGCAATTGACGGCCTGGTCCTGCACTCCGCCACCACCGGTCTCAGTCCACCAGCACACGCTCGTACGACCCGACGTCCCTGTCTCGTGGCCGGCGGTAGATACGCGGCAATCGTCCAGGCCGTTCGCCCCGTAGAATCCGATCTGCAGGGCAGGTGCCCCCATCCGGGCGTCTTTCAATAGTTTCTTAGCGGAGCCTTTGGACCGTCTGGTATGGACGAAACACTCGATTCGTTACAACCGTTCGAACAGTTCGTCTTGCTCTCGGTGGTCGAGCTGACCGCCGAGGACGCGGCTCCGGTCCACTCCTTCGAGGTCGCCGAGACGGCACGGGCTCACCTCGACGACATTGACCGGGACCCCTTCGGCGGGGTCGAGCGCCAGATGGTCATCTCAGCACTGCAGGCTCTCGCCGACGCGGGGCTCTTAGCGAAGACGAAAGCCGAGTCCCCGACCGGCAAGGGCCGACCGGGCTACGACCTGGCCGTCGAGTCCGGGGTGGTCCTCGACACCCTGGCGGGCACCGAGGGGCTCGGGTCCTACGCCGAGACGATTCGCGCGGGTGTCTGAGCCGGGTGGCGCCTCAGTCGTCGTCACGCGGGTCGCCGTGGAGCGTCTCGTGCAGGCCGACGACCAGCGCGGGGACGACGATCATGAAGATGTGCTCTTCGATGGGGATGCCCAGCAGGTCGACGCCGGTCCGCAACTGGATGGCGAAGACGCCCACGGTCAGCGTATACCAGTCCCAGACGTACGCGACGGGATAGAGCACGACGATGGTCTTCGCGGCCCGCCGGAGCGCCCCGGCACGCCAGAGCAGACCGGCCGCGACGCTCCCCCAGAGGACTTCCGTGACGAGGTAGGTGTAGGGTCCGAACACGCCGATGTCGGGCAACATACCCCAACGAGAGCGGCCACCGTCTAAAGGCTGATCCGCTTCCCGTCCGGCAGGAATCAAACCAACCTTGATAACCCTTCACAGCGAAGGTCCGCCTGTGAAGTACTATGGATATTGCTGATATCGCTACGAGAGAGTTTGTCGAAGTCGACGCGGGCAAACGGCTTGGGAAGGTCCGGTCTATCTTCGAGCGCGAGAACCCGAAAGGGATAATCGTCACCGACGACGGCGAGTACGCCGGCGTCATCACGCAGAAACACTCGTCCAGTCTCACGTCGAGGACAACGCCAAGGCCGGCGCGATGACCAGCTCCGCGCCGAAGGTCGGGCGCCGGGACGACGTCCGGGAGGTGGCCCGCGTCCTCGTCGAGGGCGGCACCAAGATCGCGCCGGTCTTCGAGGGCGATTCTCTCTGGGGTATCGTCACCGAGGACGACATCCTGGAGGCCGTCCTCGAGAACCTGGACGCCCTCACCGTCGACCAGATCTACACCGACAACGTCGTCACCGTCGCCGAGGACACCAACGTCGGCCAGGTCATCAACCACCTCCGCGAGCACGGGATCTCCCGTCTCCCCGTGCTGGACGACGCCGACGCCCTGACGGGGATGGTCACCCGCCACGACGTCGTCGACGTCGTCGTCCGCGACATGAACAAGGCGACCACCGGCGACCGCGCCGGCGAGATCCAGCGCATCCTCGACATCCCGGTCTACGACGTGATGAGCAGCCCCGTCGAGACGGTGACGCTCGACGCCTCCGTCCGGGACGCGGTGGCCCGGATGCTGGAGAACGACTTCGCCGGGCTGGTCGTCACGCCTGAGGACGACGACATCCACGTCGAGGGCATCGTCACCAAGACCGACGTGCTGCGGGCGCTGACCTTCACCGAGGAGGACCACATGGACGTCCAGATCACCAACATCAACCTGCTGGACACCATCTCCCGCGACGACCTCCGGAGCGACATCGGCGCAGTCGCGGACAAGTACCAGGCGATGCAGGTCCAGCACGCCCACGTCCGGTTCCACGAGCACAAGGAGAAGCTCCGCGGCACCCCGCTCATCCAGTGCCAGATCCGCCTCCGGACCAACAAGGGCCAGGCCGCCGGCTCCGGCGAGGGGTACGGGGCCGAGATGGCGTTCAACGTCGCGCTGGACAAACTCGAACGGAACGTCCTCGAACTGAAGGGCGTCCAGGCCGACGAGGAGTACCGCGGCCAGGTGCTCCGGAAACTCGGCGAACTCTAGCCACTTTTTACTGCGGGGGGTCGCCGGAGGCGACCCCCGCTTGCAAAAACCTGGGGAAACTGCCGAGTGCTCGCTTCGCTCGCACTCGGTGAAACGGCGGCTTCGCCGCCGCATGCTCGTTTGCCCTGCCCTGCCCTGCCCTGCCCTGCCCTGCCCTTCGTACGTCGTCGTCGTCCCGTCGTCGTTCGCTCGCTCGCCGCTGGAATCGCCCAGTGCGGTACAGCCGGCCAGCGCCACGACGAGTCCGGGTGCGGTGCCCCGGAGGACTGTTCGGCCAGAGAGTGGTCAGCCGATGATATGACTGATGGTAAACTTATATAATCTCTCATTTGAATACTGGAATAACAGGCACACGGGAATGGCCGCGACCCTCGCCGTCCGACCGGCAGAGTGAGGTGTGCCGGCACCGAAGCATCCGGTGGATGGACCTGACAGTGGCTCTCCAGGCCCGGGAGGGCCTGGTCTGTGTCGTCGGCGCGGGCGGCAAGAAGTCAACACTGTACACCCTCGCCGAGCGACTGGACCGCGCCGTGGTGACGGCGACCGTTCGCATCCCGATATTCGATGACCGCGTCGCGACGGTACGTGTCACCGAGTCACCACTCGAAGCCATCGAGGCAGCGGGCGACGACACGTGGCCCCTCGGACTGGTCCCCGAGCAGGAACGCCCCGACCGGTACCGCGGCTACGACCCCGAGACGGTCGAGGCGATAGCCGCGGCCGACCCCGTCGGCA
Source organism: Haloarcula regularis (assembly GCF_029338315.1). Classification (GTDB taxonomy): domain Archaea; phylum Halobacteriota; class Halobacteria; order Halobacteriales; family Haloarculaceae; genus Haloarcula; species Haloarcula regularis. The sequence continues at coordinate 1,178,330 of NZ_CP119794.1, read as the reverse complement.
CGACGCTGGTCAAGGCCGACGGCGCGCGCACCCGCGAGTTCAAGGCCCCCGGCGACCGGGAGCCACAGCTCCCGGCGGCGGTCGACGTCGTCGTGCCCGTCGCGAGCGTCCAGGTCGTCGGCGAACCCCTGACCGACGCGGCGGTCCACCGGCCGGAGCGCGTCGCCGCGCTGACCGGCCTCTCGATGGGCGAGGAGATTCGGTCCGAACACGTCGGACGGGTGCTGTCGAGCCCCGACGGTGGGCTGAAGGACGTTCCCGACGGGGCGACGGCGATTCCGCTCCTCAACAAGGTCGACGACGACGAGTGGGGGACCGTCGCGCGGGAGATCGCGGCCGTGATTCACGAGCGAGCGGACGTGCCGCGGGTCGCGCTGACGTCGATGCTCGCCGACGACCCGCTGGTCGCGGTGGTCGACTAGCGCGGCGTCGCACCTACCTCTCTCGCTCCCGGAGTCGCTCGGCAGCGGCCGCGAACTCATCGGGAGTGTTGATATTCTCGAAGGACTCCGTCGAGGCGACCGACTCGACGGCCGCTTCCTCGACGACGACAACGTCCTCGAGCTCGTCGATGGGCCGGAGTATCCGCGGGTTCTCCGCCTCGAGCGCGATATCGCAGGCCGCGACCATCGCCTCGGTCCGGTAGACCGCCTGGGTCGTCTGGAACCACCCGGACGACAGTCGCGGGACGGCGGCATCCGCGCCCGCGGCCCGGTCGAAGAGGAACTCTAGCAGCGCCGGTTCGACGAAGGGCATGTCGCAGGCGACGACGGCCGCGTACTCTCCGCCGGCCTCGCGCAGGCCGTTCCGGATGCCCGCGACGGGGCCCCGGTCGGGCTCCTCGTCCTCGCCGTAGCGCACCGGCAGCGGATAGCCGGCCATCGCCTCGCGGACGGCGGGCGTCTGGTCGGGCCGGCAGTTCACCACCAGCTCCCCGACGACGTCGAGGAGGCGGTCCGCGACGCGGCGAACCATCGGGGTGCCGGCGAGCGTCGCGACGGCCTTGTCGGCCCCGCCGAACCGGGTCGAGCGTCCGCCGGCGACGACGACGCCGCTACGCATCGCCGAACTCCGCGGCCCAGAGCCGCCAGAGGGCCCGGTAGAGCGTCCAGGCGTCGACGCCGGTCCGGTCCATGACGCGCCGACAGGCTTCGTCGAACGTGCGGTACTCGTCTCTCGCGGGCGGGTCCGGGTAGGGCTCGTCGAGCTCGCCCGCCGCCCGGAGAACCCGCCATGTTCGCTCGTCGACGGCGACGTACCGCTCGGGCGCGAGGAACTGGAGGAAGGCGGAGGCGACCGGGACGTCCACGCCCGCCAGGTCGGTCAGCGCCGCCAGCGCCCCAGCGGGGCCCTCGTCGTCGGCCGTGACGGCTTCGAGCGTCTCCAGCACGGTCCCGAAGTCGTTGTCGCGGAAGGTATCCTCGACCGCGCGGCGCTCCCGGTCGGGGTACGCACCGAGGTAGCGACGGACGTACCACCGGACGACCCACTGGACGTCCCGGCGGCCGTACTCGCCGCCGGCGAACGTGTCCGGGAGGATGTCGACGTGTTGCTGTTCGACGTCGTACAGCGGCTCGACCGCGGCGTACTCCCGCGCCCGGTCGCGAACCACTGACTCGGTGAGGTCCATCACGTTGCCGTACGTCCCTGTGCCAGGTGAACGTTCGCCTCGCTGGATCGAACCGGCGTCGACGGTCCCGTCGAGGAAAAGTACAACTCGCTGGGGCGAGGAACGTCCGAGTAAGACAAGTGTTCACATGTCACGAAACAACCCCCCGGTGAAGACGATCTGCCCGTACTGCGGCGTCGGCTGTGGCATCCAGGTGCAACCCGGTGACGAGCCCGGCGACATGCGGTTCGTGCCGTGGGCCGACGCGCCGGTCAACGAGGGCAGCATCTGCATCAAGGGCGGCGCGGCGACGGAGGTCGTCGACCACGAGGACCGACTGACGGACCCGCTCGTCGAGGAAGACGGCGAGTTCCGGGAGGCGACCTGGGAGGAAGCCTACGACCTGATCGTCACAGAGATGGAGCGCATCCGCGAGACCCACGGGCCCGACGGGATGGGCTTTTTCGGCTCGTCGAAGACGATGAACGAGGAGAACTACCTGCTCCAGAAGCTCGCGCGCCGCTACGGCACCAACCAGGTCGACAACTGCACGCGGATGTGCCACGCCTCGACGGTCTGGGCCCTCCGGACCAGCCTCGGGATGGGCGCGATGACCAACAGCATGGCCGACCTCGAGGACGCCGCCGACGTCCTCTGGATCCAGGGGGCCAATCCCGGCGAGCAACACCCCATCGCCAACAGCCAGTACTTCCGGCAGGCCGTCCTCGAGGGCGCGACGGTCGTCCAGGTCGACCCTCACGCCAACAAGACGACGCGGTCGTTCGACATCGAGGGGACCGAGCGCCACATGCACCTCCAGCTGAAGCCCGGGACGGACATCCCGCTGTTGAACGTCGTCCTCAAGACTATCCTCGAGAACCACGAGGAAGAGCCCGATGCGGGCTGGCTCGACGAGAAGTTCGTCGCGGAACGGACCGAGGGATTCGAGCACCTCCAGGAACGCCTCGAAGACTTCGATAAGGCCGCTGCCGCCGAGACCTGTGGCGTCCCGCTCTCTGACATCGAACGCGCCGCCGAGACGTACGCGATGGCGAACAACGCCGCCATCTTCACCGGGATGGGCATGTCCCAGCACACCTGCGGCGTCGACAACGTCCAAAACGAGATCAACCTCGCGCTCGTCACGGGCAACCTCGGCCGCCCGGGGACTGGCGTGAACCCGCTCCGCGGGCAGAACAACGTCCAGGGGACCTGCGACGTCGGCGCGATGCCAAACGTCCTGCCGGGCTATCAACTGGTCGACGACGACGAGGCCCGCGAGTCAGTCGAGGACGTCTGGGGCTTCGAGGTTCCCGGCGAACCCGGCCTCACGAACGTCGAGATATCTCACGCCATCGGCGACTCCGTCTTCGGTCTCTATGTCATGGGCGAGAACCCGATCATGAGCGAACCCGACGGCAACGCCACCGAGCGGCGCTTCAGGGAGGACCTGGAGTTCCTCTGTGTCCAGGACATCTTCATGACCGAGACCGCCGAACTCGCCGACGTCGTGCTGCCTGCGACGACCTGGGCGGAACGCGACGGCACCGTCACCAACACCGACCGGCGCGTCCAGCGGATGCGCGGCGTCCACAAGGTCCACGAGAACACCCGCCACGACCTCGACATCCTCTGTGAAGTCGGCACCCGGTTGTTCGGCGGGGGGTTCGACTTCGACGGGCCCGAGGCGGTCTTCGAGGAACTGCGCCAGGTCTGTCCCATCATGCACGGCATGACCTACGACCGCCTCGGCGAGGAGGGCATCCACTGGCCCTGCTACGAACCGGGCGACGAGGGCGACCAGTACCTCTACCAAGACGCGTTCGAGACCGAGAACGGCCGCGGACAGATCGAGGGCGTCGTCCACCAGGAACCCAAGGAGGCCCCCGACGACGAGTACCCGCTGGTCCTCACCACCGCCCGCCTGGAGGAACACTACAACACCGGGACGATGAGCCGGCGCTCGCCGACGCTCTCGCGCCAGCACCCGGAGAACTTCGTCGACATCCACCCCAACGACGCCGAGCGGTACGACATCGAGGACGGCGACTACGTGACACTTCGGTCCCGTCGGGGCGAGATACGGGTCCGTGCGGACGTCACCGAGGACATCAAGGAGGGCGTCGTCTGGACCACGCCGCACTTCGCGGCCGCCTCCGCGAATCGGCTGACGAACGACGTGCTCGACGACCGGGCGAAGATTCCCGAGTACAAGGCCGCGGCGGTCGAGATCGACGTCGAGATCGAAGCCGACGACGACGCCAGAGCGGACGACTGACGGTGGGGATTACTGGAACCCGATACGGCCGCTGCCGCCGGCCTGGCGCTGCGGGCTGGACCCGCCCTTGAACTCCTCTTCCATCTGCTCGTAGTAGTCCCGGATGTCGTCGTTGATGGTCGGCCGGACGCTGTCCATGGCTTTCCGGAAGTGGCGCATCTCGACCTCGTCGGCGTCGTCGTCCTCGCGCAGCGCCTCGATGGCGGCCTCGCGGGCGATGGACTCCAGATCCGAGCCGACGAAGCCCTCGCTTATCTCGGCCAGCTCCCGCAGGCTGACGTCGGGCGAGAGCGGCGTGTTCTCGGTGTGTATCTTGAGGATCTGCTCGCGTCCCTCCGTGCTGGGTTCGCCGATCATCACCAGCCGGTCGAACCGGCCCGAGCGGATGAGCGCGGGGTCGATCATGTCCGGGCGGTTGGTCGCGCCGATGACCATCACGTCCTCCATCTCCTCCAGTCCGTCCAGTTCGGTCAGCAGCTGGTTGACGACGCGCTCGGAGACGTTCGAGCCCATCTCGCCGCCGCGGCCGGGCGCCAGCGAGTCGAGCTCGTCGAAGAAGATGACGGTGGGCGCGACCTGTCGGGCCTTCCGGAAGGTCTGGCGGATGGCCTTCTCGCTCTCCCCGACCCACTTGCTGAGCAGCTGGGGTCCACGAACCGAGATGAAGTTCGCGTCCGTCTCGTTGGCGACAGCCTTGGCCATGAGCGTCTTGCCGGTCCCCGGTGGCCCGTAGAGCAACACGCCAGAGGGTGGGGTGACGCCCATGCGCTCGAACTTCTCGGGTGAGTTCATCGGCCACTCGACGGCCTCCTGGACCTGTTCTTTGGCGTCGTTGAGGCCGCCGACGCTATCCCACGAGACCTTCGGGAGTTCGACTAGCACCTCCCGCATCGCGCTCGGCGAGACCTCGTTGAGCGCGCCCTTGAAGTCGTCCCGTTTGATTATCATCCGGTCGATGAGGCTCGGCGGGATGTCCTCCTGGTCTAGGTCGATCTCCGGGAGGTACCGGCGCAGGGCCTTCATCGCGGCCTCCTTGGTCAGGCTCTCGATGTCGGCGCCGACGAAGCCGTGGGTGTCGGTCGCCAGTTTCGAGAGTTTGACGTCGTCCGACAGCGGCATCCCGCGGGTGTGGATCTGGAGGATCTCCTCGCGGCCCACCTCGTCGGGGACGCCGATCTCGATCTCGCGGTCGAAGCGGCCGGGGCGACGGAGCGCGGGGTCGACGGAGTCGACGCGGTTGGTCGCGGCGATGACGATGACCTGGCCCCGCGACTCGAGGCCGTCCATCATCGTCAGCAGCTGGGCGACGACGCGGCGTTCGACCTCGCCGGTGACGTCCTCGCGCTTGGGCGCGATGGAGTCCAGTTCGTCGATGAAGATGATGGAGGGCGCTTCTTCGCTGGCGTCCTCGAAGATCTCGCGCAGTTGCTGTTCGGACTCGCCGTAGTACTTCGAGATGATCTCGGGCCCCGCGATAGAGAAGAAACTGGCGGAGGTCTCGTTGGCGACCGCTTTCGCGAGCAGGGTCTTGCCGGTGCCCGGCGGCCCGTGCAGCAGGACCCCCTGGGGCGGCTCGATGCCCAGCTTCTTGAAGATCTGGGGGTGTTTCATCGGCAGTTCGACCATCTCGCGGACCCGCTGGATCTCGCCCTGGAGGCCGCCGATGTCCTCGTAGGTGATGCCGCCACCGGTCTTCTCGAAGCCGGAGATGGGTTCCTCGCGCAGTTCCACCTCGGTGTCCTCGGTGATGAGACAGACGCCCTCGGGCTCGGTCTCGACGGCGATCAGCGGGATGGCCTGGCCGGGCGAGCGCATGAACGGGTGGTTCGTCGAGGACATCACGGGGACGATGTCGCGCTCGACGACCGGCCGCTTGAGGATCTGCCGTTTCACCATCCCGGCGGCGTCCGAGCCGAACTGGACGCTGGCCTCCTCGGGCGGCGCGAGCACCAGCTTGTCGGCTTTCTCGGCTTCGGCCTTCCGGATGGTGACGCGCTCGCCGATGCCCACGTCGGCATTTTGGCGGGTGAAACCGTCGATGCGCACCGTGTCGGTGTTCCAATCCTGCCGGTCGGCGCGCCACACCTTGGCGGCGGTCGTGTCGCTGCCCTCGATCTCGATGATATCACCTGGAGAGAGCTTGAGATGCAACAACGTATCGGGGTCCAGACGGGCGATGCCGCGCCCCGAGTCGTTCGGGTACGCTTTCGCCACTTCTAGTTGCACTTCGTTCATAGTAGACTGGGTTACCGTACAGTCGGGTATCCCGAGAGATATGCTTTATGCTACCGGCGGCCACGAGGGGACGGCGACGGATATTTACGTGTCGTGCTATCAGGGCGCACGTCGTGCCGGACGGCACGGCGTCAGGTCCCGTCCGCGGCGGCGTCGCGGAGTCGTCCACAGGACCTGCCGGCACCGCCGTCTTTGATAGGGGTGGCCCCGATACGCCGGGTATGGTATTTCTCGTCCCGTTCGACGGGTCGCCCCAGGCGGAAACCGCACTCGACCGCGCCGTGACCTACGGCGCCGCGCTCGACACCGACGTCGTCGCGGTGAGTCTCGTCCCGACGGGCTCGGACTACGCACAGCGGCGCCGCCGCGTCGACCCGACCGAGGACTTCGCGGCCGAGACGGCGGCGAGCGACCTGCGCCGGAAGATCGAGGAGGCCACCGACGACGCCGAGCTCCGCTACGAGGACTTCAGCGCGTACTCGGCCTCCGAGCTCTCCGAGACCATCACGCAGGTGGCCCGCGACGTCGATGCCAGCGTCCTCTTCCTCGGCAGCAACGACACCGAGGACGTCGTCGTGCCGATGACCGAGGTGGGCGACGACGACGCCTTCGACGTCCACATCGTCAGGCAGCGGTGAGCGCCGACAGCGTGGATTTTTAGCCGCCCGGCGCCTCGCCTCGCGTATGCGAACACTCGCCTTCGACGGCCGGATGGGCGCCGCCGGCGACATGGTCCTCGGTGCGCTCATAGCGGCCGGCGCCGACCGCGCCGCCCTCGACCCCGTCGAGGAGGCCCTCGACGTGACCTACGACGTCTCGACGGTCGACCGGAGCGGCGTCGCTGCGACGCGCGTCGAGGTGCTGCTGACCGGGGACACAGCGAACCACGACGACACAGACGGGAGGTCCGGGCACGCCCACACGCACGACCACGGCGACTCGGACCACGAGCACACGCACGGCCACGACGATTTGGACCACGCCCACACGCACGCCGAAGGGCACGGCCCGGCCCGGACCTACACGGAGGTCGTGGACATCGTCGAGGGGATGGACCTCCCCGACGGCGTCGAGGCCGACGCGCTCGCCATCTTCGAGATTCTGGGGACCGCCGAGGCGGCCGTCCACGGGACCGACCTGGCCGAGACGCACTTCCACGAAGTGGGTGCCGACGACGCCATCGCCGACGTCGTCGGGGCCGCGCTCCTGCTCGCGGACCTCGACGTCGAGCGCGTCGTCACGACGCCGGTGTCGGCCGGCGAGGGCACCGTCGAGATGAGCCACGGCACCTACCCGGTGCCGACGCCAGCGGTGGTCGAGATCGCCGAGCGGGCCGACTGGTCGCTGGCCGGCGGCCCCGTCGCGGCCGAACTCCTGACGCCGACGGGCGCGGCTATCCTGGCCTACGTCGCCGAGGGCGTCGAGACCCTGCCGCCGATGAACGTCGCCGACTCGGGCTACGGCGCCGGCGGCCGGGACGTGTCCGACCGGCCCAACGTCCTCAGGGCGATGGTCGGCGAGACGAGCGGCAGCCTCCGCCGTGACGACATCACCGTCCTCGAGACGAACGTCGACGACGTCTCGCCGGAGGTGCTCGGGGACCTGCAGCGCTCGCTCGGTGCCGTCGGCGCACGCGACGTCACCGTCGTGCCGACGACGATGAAGAAGTCCCGACCGGGCCACCTCGTGAAGGTGGTCTGCAAGCCCGAACGGGCCCAGTCTGTCGCCCGCCGGCTCGCCGCGGAGACCGGGACCCTGGGCATCAGAGAGCACGGCGCGGGCCACCGCTGGATCGCCGACCGCGAGTTCGAGACGGTCGCACTCTCGGTCGACGGCGAGTCCCACGAGGTGACGGTGAAGGTTGCCGCCGACGAGACGGGCGCGGTCTACGACGTCAGCGCCGAGTACGACGACGCGGCGGCCGTCGCCGAGGCCACCGGGCTGACGATTCGGGAGGTAATGCGCCGGGCGGAACGGACCGTCCAGTCCTAACTGTCCCGGTCGGCCACGCCGCCGCTTGCGGTCGGGTCCGCGTCGCCCGTGTCGTCCGTTTCCTCGCTCCCGCCGTCCTCGTCACCGCGGTGTTCGGCCAGTGCCTCCGCGATGGTGAGATCGCCCACTGCCACCCGCCGGGCCAGCAGTTCGTCGATGGCGCGGTTCGTCTCGCTCTCCTCGCGCGAGCGGTCCTTGATGCGCTGGAGCTCGCCGGCGGTCGGTTCGATGGTCCGGCTCGCGACCTCCTCACCGTCCATGCGGGCGATGTTGACCGCCGCCAGCACGTCGCCCATGCCGCGGGCGCCGCGCCCGAGATACGGCGTCGTCCCGGACTCGTCGACCAGTTCGACCGGGACGTCCTCGATGTCGTCGATGATGCGCGCGCCAACCAGGCGGGCGCCGTCCCCGATGCGGACCAGCGGGTCCGGGGCGTCCTCGAGTTCCGCCCGGACGACGTCGCCGGCCTGCGCCGCGGGCACCTGGAACGCGGCGACGACCACGTCGCCGTGCAGGACGGCGATGCCCGGTCGCTCGCCGGGGTCGATGCCGACGACGGTCCGGCCGTCGGTCCCCCGGAGCGTGGCGACGGTCGCCTCGACCGCACTCCGCGGGTCCTCCGGGTCGGCCTCGACGACCTGGACGCCTGCTGGCACGTCGACGGCCTCGTCGGTCGCGACGATGGCGACGTCGACGCGGTCGGGCCACTCGTCGCCGGGTTCGATGGTGGTGAAGGTGACGCCACGGTCGCGCAGCTCGTTGACCACGCCGTGGTACACCTCGAAGTCCTCCGTGGCGACGACTATCACTGCCGTCCCTTGGTACGAGGGGAACTTACGCCTGCTGGGTCGGCCTGCCAGACCGCGTGGCGAGGTGATACTCACCGCGAGAGCAGATACCGGCCACGACGACGAAGTCGACGTCCTCTCGCCACACACAGACACCGCGCCAGACGAGCCCCGTGAGGAGTACGAGGCCGACCGCCGCGACCGGGAGCTGGAGGGACCCGGGTGCGGACCGAACGTCCATGCGCGACGTATCTGCCAGGAGCACAATCTGAGTATCCGAGACTCCAAACTCGATTGCGGCGTCCGGCGGGAGCCAGGTGCGAGCGTTTTTATCCGAACCTGACCAACCCCCTGCTGTGAGCGAGTACGTCTCGACCGGGTGCGGGCCCATCGACGACCTCCTGGGTGGGGACTGGAACGCGGCGCGGTCACGCAGGTGTACGGCCCGCCGGCGTCCGGCAAGACCAACCTCGGGCTCTCGGCGGCGCTGGAAGTCGCCGCGGGCGGGGACGCCGCCCTCTACATCGACACCGAGGGGCTCTCGGCCGACCGGCTGCGCCAGGTCGCCGCCGGCTGTGCGGCCGGCACCGACCAGACCGTCGACGACCTGGCGGGCCGGCTCATCGTCTCGGAGGTGCTGGACTACGACGAGCAGGCCGAGGCGGTCCAGGACGCCGCCGAGTTCGCCGCCGAGGTGGAACTGGTCGTCCTCGACAGCGCCACCGGCTTCTACCGCCTGCGCCGGACCGACGCGGACGGCGGCGAGACCCTCCGGGACGTCGCTCGGCAGATCACCCACCTGCTCTCTCTGGCCCGCAAACACGACGTCGCGGTCCTCTTTACTAACCAGGTGTTCACCGACCCCGACAGCGACCGCCCGACGGCGCTGGGAGGGCACACGCTGAACCACTGGTCGGGGGCCATTCTCCGACTCGACCGCTATCGGGGCGGCAACCGCCGGGCGACGCTGGAGAAACACCGCGCCAAGCCCGCCGGCGACACCGCCCAGTTCAGCATCACGGACGAGGGACTGGTGGGCACCGACGGGCCGGAGGCGCCGCGGTAGGTCGCACTCAGTAGATGAGGTCGGCGTCGTTCTCGACCATGTACAGCGTGCGCGCCGCGATGTTGACGGCGTGGTCGCCGACGCGTTCGATGTCCCGAATCGTCAGGAGGAGGCGCGAGACGTCGGCCATCATCTGCTCTATCTCGGCATCGCTGGATTCGGCGTCTATCTCCCGTTCGATGAGTTCACGGACGACCGTCTCGGAGGCGGCCTCGCAGCGCTCGTCGATGTCGTCGTCCATCTCGGCGATGGCGTAACAGCGCTCGGCGTCCTCCTCGGCGTAGGCCATCATCGACTCCTCGATCATGTCGACGACGCCGTCGGCGATGGCCTGGATGTCCACCTCGGGGAAGACGTCGCGTTCGGCCTCGAGCGAGTACTCGCCGAGGTTCGTCGCCAGGTCGGCGATGCGTTCGAGGTCGGTGATGACCTTGAACGAGGCGGCGATGAGTCGGAGGTCGGAGGCGACCGGTTGCTGCAGTGCCAGCAGGTCGATGCAGTCCTGTTCGAGGTCCAGATAGAGCTGGTTGACCTCGTCGTCGCCCTCGATGACGTCCCACGCGAGGTCCTCGTCCTTCGATTCGAGCGCACGGAGCCCCATCTGCAACCGCTCGAGGACGACTTCGGACATGTAGAGGACGTCCTCCCGGAGCGACTGGAGCAGCTCCTGATACGATTCACGTGCCATGGGTGGGCAGTCTACTCCTGTGGGATAAGAGCCTTTCCCTTGTCTCAATACTCCCCAATAGTGCTCTATACCGCTATGTTCGGACCGAGTCGGGGCGGCCGCGTTCGTCCGCCGGGTGCGTCTCTGCCAGTTTTAAGGGGGTCGGGGCGGCACACTGGGCCATACTCGCCCGTGTACCGCCACACGCAACCCGCACGGCACGTGCCCCCGTGCCCGAACATGAGTACCCGTTGAGATGTCGAACCGAATCACTACTGTCGTCGCCTGGCGGACGAGCATCGCCCTGACGGGGACCGTCGTGAAGTTCCTCGCGGTGGCGATGCTCGTGCCCCTGGCCGTCGCGCTGGCCTACGGCGAGGACGTCGGCGTCTTCGGTATCTCCATCGTCGTGACGGTCCTGGCCGGCATCGCCCTGGAGCACGTGGACGCCGGGGACGACCTGCGCTCGCGCGAGGCGCTGCTGTTCGTCGCCGTCACGTGGTTCGCCGTCGCCGTGGTCGGCGCGCTCCCGTACGTCCTGGCAGGGATGGGCACCGACTCGACGCTCGCCGACCCGACGAACGCACTGTTCGAGTCGATGTCGGGCTTTACGACGACTGGGGCGACGGTGATGGGGTCGATCGGCGTCGAACAGCACTCACACGCGGTGATGCTCTGGCGCCAGCTCACCCAGTGGCTCGGCGGGATGGGCATCATCGTCCTCATGGTCGCCATCCTCCCGGAGCTGTCGGTCAACGGCGCCCAGCTGGTCAGCGAGGAGGCCCCCGGCCCGCAACTGGAGAAGCTGACCCCGCAGATAGCCGAGACGGCCCGCATCCTCTGGAAGGCCTACTTCGTCTTCACGGCCCTGCTCGCCGTGTTGCTGTACGGGCTCCATCTCGTCGGTCTCGCGCCCGAGATGACCCTCTACAACGCCGTCGCACACGCGTTCTCGACGCTGCCGACCGGCGGGTTCTCCACGAAGGCCGACAGCATCGCCGCCTTCTCCGCGGCGGTCCAGTGGGTCATCATCCCCTTCGTCGTCGTCGCGGGCACGAACTTCGCGCTGTTCTGGCACCTCCTGGACGGCGACCTCAGACGCCCGCTGGAGGACCCCGAGTTCCGGGCCTACGCCGGCGCGACAGCCGTCTTGACCGCCATCGTCGCTGGGTTGCTGTTCACCGGTGCGGCCCCGCGGCTCGCGCTCGGCGGGGCAACCGCGGGCGTCCCGGAGAACGCGCTCCGGCAGGCCGCGTTCCAGGTCACCTCCTTGCTGAACTCGACGGGCTATGCCACCAGCGACTTCGCCCAGTGGGCGCCCCACGGCCAGCTCGTCCTGCTGTTCACGATGTTCGTCGGGGGGTCGGCCGGGTCCACGGGGGGCGGCATCAAGGTGGTCCGCTGGCTTATCGTCCTCAAGGTGCTCCGGCGGGAACTGTTCCACACCGCTCACCCCGAGGCCGTCCGCCCGATTCGCCTGGGCAGCCACGTCGTCGACGAGGAGGCCATCCGCGGGGTGACCGGCTTCACGCTCCTCTATCTCATCCTCTTTGGCCTGGGTGCCGTGTTCATCTCGCTGGACGCCATCCGCGTGGGCATCACGCTCACGCCGCTCGAGGCCATCGGTGCCAGCCTGGCCGCCATCGGCAACATCGGCCCGGCCTTCGGCCGCCTCGGTCCCTTCGGGTCGTACCTGATGCTGCCGGACACGACGAAACTCGTGATGATCGTGCTGATGTGGGCCGGTCGGCTGGAGATAATCACCGTGCTCGCCATCTTCACCGGCGCGTTCTGGCGGCGGTAGCCCTACAGCGCCGTACTCGCCTCGTCGAGAACGTCGGTGTCGACGAAGACGACGACGTGGTCGCCCGCGTGGACGACGGTGTCTCCGCGCGGGATGACGAGTTCGCCGTCGCGCGTGATGGCCCCGATGACCACCCCTTTGGGCAGGTCGCCGACGGACTCCCGGATGGGGCGGTCGACGAGGACGCTGTCGGCGTCGACCTCTATCTCCAGGACCTCCGCACGGTCGGACTCGATGATGGCGACGTTCTCGGCCCCGTGTTCGTGGGTGAACCGCGTTATCTCCTCGGCGGTCACCTCGCGGGGGTTGATTGCGACGTCGACGCCGACGGCCTCGAACAGCTGGACGTACTCGCCGGCGTCGACGACGGCGACGGCCCGGTCGGCGCCCAGTCGCTTGGCCAGCAGGGCCGCAAGCAGGTTCTTCTCGTCGCTGTCCAGGGCCGCCACGACGGCGTCGACGGCCTCGACGTGTTCGCGTTCGAGGAACTCCCGGTCGGTCGCGTCGCTCTCCAGGACCGTGGTCCCGGGCAGTTCCTCGGCCAGCTCGCGGGCTCGTTCGGGGTCGCGTTCGATGAGCCGCGGGCGAAGCCCGCGCTCCTGGAGCATCCGGGCGGTGAGGTAGCCGATGTCGCTGCCGCCGACGACGAGGACGTCCCGCGCGCTCTCGACGTCGGGGGCCACCTCGTGGGCGAAGGTGTGGACGCTCTCTCGACTCCCGATGACCACCACCTTGTCGCCCGCCTCCAGCACCGTGTCCCCACGCGGGATGACGACGTCGTCGTCGGTCAGGATAGCGGCGAAGGTCAGCGACTCGTAGCGGTCGGCCTCGGCGACGGTCTGGTCGGCGACGGGGCTGGCCGCGCCGATCTCGAACTCGGCCATCTGGACGACGCCGTCGGCGAACGTCTCGACGTCGCTGGCCGCCGGCAGGCCGATGACCCGCGTGATGGTCTCCGCGGTCATCAGGTTCGTCGCGACCATGTAGTCGACGCCGAACGCGCCCTCGGAGTGCGACCAGGTATCGAGGAACTTCGCGTTCACCCGCGAGATTGTGAATGCGCCCGAGACGGTCTTTGCCGTCCCGCAGGTGACGATGTTGGTCTCGTCGTCGTCGGTGCTGGCGATGACCATGTCGGCCTTCGCGATGCCGGCCTCCCGGAGCGTCTCGAGTTCGGCCCCGTCGCCCTGGACGCCCAGGACGTCGACCTCGTAGACCAGGCTCTCGACGCGTTCGCCGTCGATGTCGATGACGGCCACGTCGTGGGCGTCGGCGAGGCTCTCGGCGATGGTCGATCCGACCTCGCCGGCCCCGACGACTATGACGTACATCGGCGCGCCACCTCGTGGTTCATGTTCCGTCCGTAGCGCCGGCCGGGTGAAGTGGGTTTCCATCGGGGCAACCGCGAAGATTCCTGGGGCTTAATACGTCCGCGCCCGGGTGAACGCGTATGTATCAGTCGCCCACCGTCGTGCGACCGTCGCTGCGGTCCGACCGGAGGCACCACCATGGCTGACCTGCTTGAGCGGGTCCTCCTACCGGTCGCGAGCGAGGAGGACGCCGTCACGTCGGCACGGGCGCTCGCCGCCCAGGACTACGGCGAGGTGGTCCTCGTCAACGTCGTCGAGAAGGCCGGCGGCGCGATGGACAAGGCCGGCGTCGAACAGCGCGAGCTCGCCGCCGAGGAGATGTTCGAGGCCGCGCGGGCCGTCCTCGGCGACGTCGAGAGCGACATCTACTACGGCACGGACGTCGTCGAGACCATCTTCGACGCCGCCGACGACATCGACGCCTCGGCCATCGTCGTGACGCCGCGGGGCGGCAACCGGTTCGTCCGTCTCATCACCGGCGACGTCGCCCTGGGACTGGTCACCGAGAGCGACCGGCCGGTGGTGGTCCTGCCCGACCGCGAGGAAGCGGACGCCGAGGAAGCAGGTGCGACAGACGAGGCGACGGAGGCCGGCGACGATGGGTGACGAGGAACTCGCGAAGGACCTCGGCCCGCTGGCCGCACTGACCATCGGCGTCGGGACGATGATCGGCGCGGGCATCTTCGTCCTGCCCGGCGAGGCCATCCTCAAGGCCGGGTCGCTGGCCTCCGTGGCGTTCGTGCTCGGCGGCGTCATCGCCATGTTCACGGCGCTGTCGGCCAGCGAACTCGGGACGGCGATGCCCAAATCCGGCGGCGCGTACTACTACGTCAACCACGCGCTCGGCCCGCTCTTTGGCTCGGTCGCCGGGTGGGCCAACTGGCTCGGCCTGGCCTTCGCCAGCGCGTTCTACATGGTCGGCTTCGGACGCTATATCGCCCGCATCTTCGGCATCAGCGGGACGATCGGGCTCGGGCCCGTCTCCATCTCGATGGTCAAGATCGCCGCGCTCGTCGGCGCGGCGCTGTTCATCCTCGTCAACTACGTCGGCGCCAAGGAGACCGGCCGCCTGCAGAACATCATCGTCGTCGTCCTCGTGGCGATCCTCGCGGTGTTCACGCTCCTGGGGACGCTCCGTGCCGAACCGGGGAACCTTCCCGACCCGAGTAGCGTCGTCGTCACCCTCGAGACGACGGGCCTCATCTTCGTCTCGTATCTCGGCTTCGTCCAGATCACGAGCGTCGCCGAGGAGATCAAAGAGCCGGGCAAGAACCTCCCGCGGGCGGTCATCGGGAGCGTCGTCATCGTGACGGTCATCTACGCGCTCGTGCTCGTCATCATGAGCGCGGCCGTCCCGCAGGGCTTCATCGCCGACGTCATCACGAGCGGCCAGGAAAACCCCATCGCCGTCGTCGAGGTCGGTCAGTACCTCCAGGGGGCGCTGATGGGCGGGGCGCTCCTCTTTGGCGGCCTGCTGGCTACCGCGTCGAGCGCGAACGCCTCCATCCTGGCGTCGTCGCGCATCAACTTCGCGATGGGGCGCGACCGCATCGTCACGCCGGCGCTTAACGAGATTCACCCCCGATTCGGGACGCCGTACCGCGCCATCGGCATCACGGGCGCGCTCATCCTGCTTTTCATCGTCGTGGGCGACCTGACGCTGCTCTCGGGGCCGCCTCGGGCCTGCACCTCATCATCTACGGCCTGCTGAACTTCGCGCTCATCGTGATGCGGTACGTCGCGCCCGAGGAGTACCAGCCGGAGTTCATCGTGCCGCTGTTCCCGCTGTTGCCGATCCTCGGTGCGATCCTGTCGTTCGCGCTGCTGGCGTTCGTCGAGAGCGCCGCCCTCCTGCTCACTTTCGGCATCAGCGCGGCGGCCATCCTGTGGTACGTCGCCTACGCCCGCACCCGGACGGAGAAGCAGGGCATACTCTCCCAGCACGTCCTCTCGGAGGCGAGCAAGTTTCCGGACGCGGCGGTCAACGCGGCCGCCGAGGTCCAGCCCGACGGCGGTAAGTACCGCGTGATGGTCCCACTGGCGAACCCCGCCCACGAGAAAGAGCTCATCACGCTCGCCAGCGCCGTCGCGAAACAGCGCGGGGGCACCGTGGTCGCGACGCACATCATCACCGTCCCCGACCAGACGGCGCTTGCCAGCGCGGCCGAGCGGGCCGACGAGATCGACGAGACCTCGGCCCAGCTGCTCGAGAGCGCCCGCGAGGACGCCGAGACGTTCGGCGTCGAAGTCGAGACTCACACCATCCTCTCGCATCGCTCCTTCGAGGAGATATTCGACGCCGCACGGACTCACGACGCCGACCTCGTGGTGATGGGCTGGGGTCCCGACTCCCACGGGTCGCCCGGCCGCGCCGAGTCGGCGATGGACGAGCTCACCCAGACGGTCCCCTGTGACTTCCTCGTCCTGAAAGACCGCGGGTTCGACCCCTCGCGCATCCTCCTGCCGACCGCCGGCGGCCCGGACTCGGACCTCTCGGCCGGCATCGCGCGGATGCTCCAGGCCGAGTACGACTCCGAGGTGACGCTGCTCAACGTCGGCAAGGACGAGGCCGAAGCAAGGTCGTTCCTCGAATCGTGGGCGGCCGAACACGACCTCACCGACGCGACGCTCCGGCCCGAGACGGGCGACGTCGAGGACGCCATCGAGCGCGCCGCCGAGGACGCGACCATGCTCCTCATCGGGGCGACCGAGGAGGGCCTGTTGCGACGCCTCGTCTCCGGGTCGCTCGTGCTGGACGTGGTCGACGACGTCGAGTGTTCGGTGCTGCTGGCCGAGAAGCACCGCCAGCGGAGCCTGATCGACCGGCTGTTCGGGTGAGACAGGCCCGGCGTTGGACCCGGCCAGCCCGGCCGTACCCTCTCGGCGACCGGGAGCGAGTGCGGTATGTTGACGAACCTTTACGGCGCTCACGCCATAAGGGGTGCCATGGGTATTGCCGACAGAGCAACGCCGGCGACCGTTGCCTCCTATATCGTCGTCGTCACTGCCGCCATCGTCGTCGTCGCGACCGTCGCGCCGCCCCTCATCACGGCCGTCCAGCCCTCCGGCCCCGACCAGAAGCAAGTCGCGGTCATCTCGGTGCGGGGGTCGACCAACGACGCGAACGTCAACGCAGTCCAGGACGCGCTGCGCGAGGCCAGACAGAACGAGTCCATCGCCGCCGTGGTCCTCAGCATCGACAGCTCCGGCGGCCCGGTCGACTCGAGCGAGGAGTTCTACCTCGCGGTCAACCGGACCGCACGCGAGATGCCGGTCGTCGCCTACGTCGAGGGCGTCGCGGCTTCGGGCGGGTACTACGGCATCGCCCCGGCCGACGAGATCATCGTCAAACCGAGTTCGACTGTCGGGAGCGTCGGCGTCATCGTCTCCGCGCCGCTGAGTCTCATCGAGGACGCCGAGCAACAGGGCGAGGCGCTCGTCCGGTCCGGGCCCGACAAGGCACAGGTGTCGCGCGACCAGATCCGCTCGGACATCGAGACGCTCCAGAGCGCCTTCGTCGGGACGGTCATGCGCCACCGGGGCGAGGACCTGACGGTCTCGCGCGAGGAAGTCGAGAACGCAGACGTCTACCTGGGTGCGACCGCCGTCGAGAACGGCTTCGCCGACCGCATCGGTGACAGCGGCACCGCCATCCAGCGCGCCGCCGCCCTGTCCGACGAGATTCAGGGCGACAACTACGGCGTCGTCTACGACGGCGCCGGTCCCGACGTGACGGTCATCGTCCTGCAAAACGAGGTCGAACGGGTCGACGGCGACATCGTCTACGTCAACCGGACCGGCCAGGCGAACGATGAGTTCGTCCAGCCGGTGACGTACTGGGCCGTCTGGGGCGTCCCACGTGGCAACACGACGACCGTGGAGGTGACGGCCGATGGCTGAGGGCCGCGTCGTCACGCTGCTGGGCACCTTCATCGCCGTCGTGGTGGTGTTGCTCGCGGCCGCTGCCCTCTTCGGGTTCCTCGGCTCCGGGGTGGTGGGAACTGACACGAGCGAGGCCGTCCAGGGCCAGTCGCCCTCGCACTTCCAGCCCGGCGCCATCGCCGATCCGGCGGACCCCGAAGACGGCGAGATAACGGTCGAGACTGACGCCGAGTCGAAGTCGATCCTCGTCGACACCCGCCACAGCAACGGGTTCTCCGAGGAGGACTTAGAACCCGTCGGCGACGCCCTGTTCAGGGCCGGCCACGAGCTGAACTTCTCGAAGGGGAAGGGCGGTGACCGGTACGACGACACGCTTGCGCGCCACGACGCCCTGCTCGTCATCAACCCCCGCGGGGCGTTCAAACCGGCTGAGCGCGATGCCCTGAAGGACTTCGTCGACGACGGCGGGCGCGTGGTGGTCCTCGCGGAACCAACGCAAGTCAGCTCCAGCGGCGGGCTCTTCTCGTCGGCCCGGCAGGAGTCGTTCGGCCCGACGGAACTCGCCCGGGCCTACGGCTTCCGGGTCGGCTCCGAAGCGCTGTACAACCTCGACGACGACGCGAACGACAACAACTTCAAGAGCATCTATGTCACCCCGCCCGGGAGCGGGGCCCTGCTTCGCGGCGTCGACACCGTCACCTTCGACACCGCCGGCCAGGTCATCGTCCGGAACCCCGACGAGACGAAGACGCTCCTGACCGCCGCCGAGGGGACCCGGACCCTCGAGACGCGCCGCGAGGGGACCTACGTGACCGCCGCGCGCAACGGCAGCATGGTGTTCGTCGCGGACTCGGACTTCATCTCGAACAACGAGGTGTACGACGCCGACAACGAGGCGTTCGTCGGGAACTTACTGGAGTTCCTCGTCGGCGGCCAGTCAACCGGCGGCGGGTCAGCGGACACGCCCGACGAGGAACCGACCGAAGAACCCACGGACGAACCCACCGAGGAACCGACCGAGACGCCGACCAACGAGTCCTCGGCCTCGCGTTCCGGCTAGTCCCGGTAGCGTCCGTTCCCGACCTCGAGTTCACCCGGCGTTCGGTACCAGCCGGTTCCCGGGCCGCGGAGTTCGACGGCGGTCCGCTGGCGATACTCGTTGCCGGTCCAGCCCCCCGAGAACCACTCGTTCCGACCGTCGAGCTCCGTCCCGACGTACACCGTCGCGTTCGGCGGACTCTCGTAGGCCGCGTACACCCGGCTCTCGTACTCGTAGCACCGGTGTCTGTCCGACCGCCCGAACTGGCACTCGACGTCCGTCTGCTCGTACCGGGGCTCGAGCAGCGGTTCGGTCCCGAACGGGTCCGCCGTCTCGATGGACTCGTTCGATCCGAGCGCGACTGTGAACGTGAAGCTGCCGTCGTGCTGGACGCCCATCGCCGGGTCCGACGGGTCGTACTCCTCGGGCGGAATCCGCTCGCGCCAGCCCATCGTCTCGTTTTGCACCTCACGGTAGTACACCCGCGATACCTCGATCCGCTCGGCTGAGATGGCGAGCATCCGTCCGTGGTCGGTCTCGACGATGTCGTACGTGAAGTTCACCGGTTGCGGGTCTCTCATCGAGCCCTCGACCGCCGGGACGTACCGGTCGTACCGGGCGCTCTCGACGAACTGCTCGCCGAGCGCGGATTCACCGTCGACCTGCGGGAGCGGAACGTAGAAGGTGGCGTTCTCGAGGCTCTCGTCCGCCGAGAGCGTGACCCGGTACTCGAGGGTGCTCTCCGTGGTCCGGTCGACCCGCTGGTCGCCAAGCAGGGACAGCCCACCGACCAGGAGGCCGAACAGGACCACGACCGCCACCGCGCCGACGCCGACGGTCCGCCAGTCGATGGTGCTGCCACGGCCCCGCGTGAGAAACCGGTAGCCGAGGACGGCGACCGCTGTTCCGGCGATGAACCCGATTGGGAGTCCGACCAGTGCCGAGGGCCAGATGAACGGATCGAGCACCGCCGTCAGCGCGAGCGCGACCGCCAGGAAGGTGACGACGCCGGCGACGAGACTCGCGGCGATAGCGGCCCAGTGGCGGCCGGGACTGCGACTCACATCCCCGGTCCCAGCCGAACTGTCTCCTCCTGCCGTCACCTGTCTGTCTTCCGCGAGGAGTGTCCCGAGCGCGCCGCCGATGCTCGCGACGACGACCTGGCCCAGCGAGGCGAGCAGCGACAGCGCGGCCGCGATTGCTAGGCCTCCGAGGGGGACCGCCGGCGAGACGAACGGGAGGTCACCGAAGCGGACGAACAGGACGACGCCGGTCACGAGGGTACTCAGCGCCGCCATGAGGACGCCGGCCACCGCACCCGCGATGGCACCGCGCGTTGTGTCCCCGCGCTCGAGATAGCCCGCGATACCGCCGCCGAGCAACGGTGCGACGAGCACTACGATCGGTACGATGCCGAACGCCGCTCCGGCGACGCCGCCGATGGCGCCGTTCCGGAGCGTCTGTCGTGTCAACGAAGCCATGTTTTGGGCGACTCGACGGGGCGACTTAGGGATAGCGCCTGACTCGGTACCGCACTGTCGGCCCGTCGTCGAGGCGTCGACTCGAAACTGAACGGTTTCATACGCCCAGTGACGGACGGTTTCCCAGATGGAATACACACAAAGTCAGAAAACGAGGATGGTGGTTACGGCTGGACAGTCACTCGAGTTGGGGGATTGATGCCCGTTTATTGGACAACCTTGGCCAGAGCCGCCGCTAGTAGAGGGACAAACTGAGAGAATCGAAACTAGAAGGGCCTGGCATTCTGTCTGGCGAAGCTGCCCATGCAGGCAGCGGTATCCAGGGTGTAGACGAGGTTTTAGAGCGTCAAGAAGTATTGGTCGGTGAAACACTCCGGAACTTTTGTACTTTCCAAGGTTGGCAAAACCCACAGACTGCAACAAGGTTGGGCGGTTCCTAGAGCTGAGTCGTCTGGAATCTATCTATTCCTATCCGATTACGGGGCAGCCAATCATAAGCAGAATCTGCCTGAGTATCTCACTGAGCACCCACAGAGCCGTTTTTGAAAAGCAGGGAGCCAACCGCCAAGCGGAAACTTGCTCCTGACTATCTGATCTAGGCATCTATTCAGACATCCTCACACTACTAAGCGGGGCGTTTCCCCAAGGTTGGGACGAACGTGTACTCCCTATATCTATGCTGGGCGGTTTTCCCAGCTGTGTATTCCGATCGGGCCAGTAGCGGTGTCAACTACTCTATCAAACTCCAATTTGCGCATACTGACTGATTCGCTCGCTGAGGGAGAGGCTCGTCCATCCACACGGCGCTGGATTCTTGTATGAAACGTAATTGAGAACGAGATTTAGTGCCCCAGGAATTCATTAATTGATCAAAGTGGGGTGCTGATGGCCAGTCATCATTAGGAAATAACCACTCGGGCTAAAGGCAAAGTTCCTCAATTGGTCGACGGCGAACAGGGATAATTTGAGTTTATCACCTGATAGTTCGGACCCGATGACTATGAGAAGTTCCGGACTACTCAGGACGCTGACGAGTGCCAGTGGGATTGCTGCCGTTATCACCGGGTGTCAGTCTAGTAGACTGACTGAAGTTCACTTACTTCACCCTCAGTGCACAGTTGCGACACGACCGGCGGAAACAGCGGATTGAACACGCTGAGAGGTAGGGTCAGTAGCCCGGAGATGAGGACTGCTATCCGGTTGATGCCGACTGTTGACTCGGCGAGAAGGAACCCAACCATCAGATGCCTTTCCGATTGCACAACACCGAACCGACGTCCTTGAGTGTCAACGGAACAGTGTACGAGTGGTCCTCTCATACACCCGTCCCTGTATGTTAGCCAGTGATGTCGGTTCAGTGTATGCATAGAGCAACATCATGGTCACCACACATCTGGCGCATCATCGTCGTATTGTGATAAATCTGTTATCATATACGTATTTCTTGCTGGTTTAACCGAGAAACTATTGGTCTTTTCAGGTCACAGGGGGAACTCACGACATACTCCTATCAGTGAGTGTGATTACTCGTCATAATTTCGAAATTGTAGCATCGTAGTCTTCTGTGTTGACCTCGGAAGTCAGCGTCCTGAATGTTTTTAGTAGGTCATTCCAGAACTTCGCACCTCTCTAACTGCTTCAGCCATATCGAACTCGAAACCGTGGGAAACTGGTTGTAGATTGTCGCCCGCTCGCAAAATGTTCCTAACTGATTACTATCGGGACATATCGCTGTGGTCACATAAGTCAGAGGCGACCAAATCAGTAAAATGGCTGGACAGTAGCATTTAATCCGTCTTTCCTACCCGTATCAGCTATCGAATCCATTTTGTACCTCGACAGGGTATCATGGCTACAAAGACGTGGTCTCTCAGGATATCTCTCTCAAAGAGCGATTCCAAGCCCTCCTTCGGGCCGCGGAGTATCGCCCAAAACTCGCGATTGGAGCAATCCTACTTAGTATCGTAGCAGCGTTCTTTGAGGGTATCGGGTTGAGTTTCATCATGCCCATCGTTGAACTCGCCCGAGGAGATGTTGACCCCAGTGAAGCTTCCGGACTCCTTGGTTTGTTCGCCGATGTCTATAATTTCTTAGACATTCCATTCTCACTCGCCTATTTGGTCGTCGGTGCGTCGCTCGTACTGTGCGTCCGCTTCACGATGAGTTTCGTTGTCGGATGGTTCCGTGGCGCGATCGAGACGTACTACGTGCAATACCTTCAGAATGAGGCGTTCACTCATGCCGTCGGCGCTGAGGTGACCTACTTCGACAACGAGGGATCCGACGACATCTTGAACGCCATCGTCACCCAAGCCGAGTACGCTGGGCGAGTACTTAGACATATTGTCAGGACTGTCGAACTCCTCTTCTTGACTGTAATGTATCTGTCGCTGGCACTGTATCTTGCGCCGGTACTGACAGTCATTACGGCAGCCATCTTCGGGTTCCTCTCGTACCTGTTCACCTCCGTTCTGGGATCGGGATACGACCTTGGCGACCTTGTCGCCGACGCCAACGAGCGAATTCAACAGCATGCACAGGCGGGAACACAGGGGATTCGTGATATCAAGCTGTTTAATCTGCAAAGTGAACTCATGGAGCGTTTTTCGACTGCCGTCAATGACTTTACGACAACGCGTGTGAAGTACTATCGAAACCAACAGGCGATACAGAACTATTATCAGTTATTGACGGCGGTGATGATGTTCGCACTTATATATGTTGGACTCTCCTTCTTTGAACTCAGCATCGGCGAACTTGGCGTGTTCCTGTTCGCCATGTTCCGACTGGGTCCACGGGTGAGTTCGCTGAACAGTTTGGCGTATAACCTAAATGCTGACCTACCACACCTTGTGAGGACACAACGGTTCATTGACCGACTGAAAAAGCGGTCCGAGCCTGAAATGCAAGCCTACCAGTTCCGGACTCTGTCACCCAGGTTGAGTTTGACGATGTGGACTTCTCCTACGAGAGCGCAGAAGATCAGGTCCTCCAGAATCTAAACTTTGCCGTACGGCGAGGCGAGTTTATCGCCTTTGTCGGCCCTTCGGGCGCCGGCAAGTCCACAATTGTATCGTTGCTGGCTCGGCTGTACGAACCTACCGACGGCGATATTCTGGCCAACGGCAAGTCGATTGCCGATTTCGATATCGACGACTGGCGAGAGAAGGTTTCCGTCGTTCGCCAGAAACCGTATATATTTAATGATTCCCTCCGAGCGAACGTCACGATTGGAAACAGAGACGCTTCGCAAGCAGAAATAGAAAGGGTATGTGAGGTCGCGCAGGTGTCCGAGTTCCTTGACGACCTCTCCGACGGGTACGAGACGCCACTGGGGGACGATGGAGTACGTCTCTCCGGGGGCCAGCGACAACGAATTGCACTCGCAAGAGCCCTACTCACGGATTCGGATCTACTCGTTTTGGACGAGGCCACGAGTGATTTGGATACAGGAATCGAAAACGATGTACAACACAATATCGAAGCGATGAACAGAGATTATGCAATGATCGCTATCGCTCACCGTCTCTCAACTGTTCGAAATGCCGACCGAATCTATGCGGTGGAGGACGGTGAAATCGTCGAAGTCGGATCACACGAAGACTTGATCACAAACGACAGCACCTATGCACAATTATACATGACACAGCGGGAGGGCGCATAGATGTCTAACTACTCAGAGTTCATCTCCAACAAGAAGTTTCTCATCACAGGCGGTGCCGGGTCAGTGGGTCAGGCGCTTGTTGACCGGTTGGTTGAAGAAGACGTAGACGTTATCAGAATGCTTGATAACCACGAACCAGGTCTCTCTCGCCTGAAATCTAAGCACGACGACGAAAGACTCCGCTTCCTCCTGGGTGACGTGCGAGACAAGGATCGACTGGGGCGAGCTATGCAAGACATTGATGTCGTGATCCATACGGCGGCGATGAAACACGTCGATATCTCCGAGTACAACCCATTCGAAGCCGTCAAAACGAACGTCGTTGGCCTCCAGAACGTCGTAGACACCGCCATTGATTCCACGGCGACCCGGCTCGTGTTCACCAGCAGCGATAAGTCTGTCCACCCGGCAAACACGATGGGGACAACGAAACTGCTCGGCGAGAAACTGGTCGCGGCCGGCAACAAGTACAGCGGTCGCAGCGACCTCAACCTCGCGTCGGTGCGATTCGGGAATGTGCTGGGGTCCTCGGAGTCAGTCGTGCCCTTATTCCGCGAGCAGATTCGCGACGGCGGCCCCGTGACGCTCACCGATGAACGCATGAGCCGCTTTTTCATCACCGAGAGGGGAATCTCCGACCTGGTGCTAGAGGCCGCCACTAGCACTCGGGGTGGCGAGGTGTTCCTCCACGAAATGTCGGCGGCGCGCATCGAGTGCCTCGCTGAGTCTATGATCGAAATACTTGCCCCGCAACACGGCTATGATCCGGAAGATATTGACATTGAAATCGTCGGGCGCCGCGTCGGCGAGACTCTGCACGAGAAGGTGATGACCGAACGAGAAGCGGCCCGTGCTGTTAAAAAAGGTTCGATCTACGCTATCCCCCCTGAGAAGGGCTCCGACGGCTATCTTAGTCACGAAGGATTGGATAGCTACGAACCCCCCGGCAAAATCGTTCGGTCCTCCGAACAGGCTGAGAGCTCTCCCGTGAGGAAATCGCCGCACTTCTCGAACGAACGGGGGTGTGCTGAATGGCCGAGACCGTCCTCGTGACTGGAGCAGCCGGATTCATCGGCCGGTGGGTCACGAAGGAGTTGCTTGACCGCGGGTACCGCGTCCGGGGCTACGACGACCTCTCGGGTGGCAGTCGGGAGAATGTCGCAGCCGTCGCCGACGACCCGTCGTTCACACTCGTTGAAGGCGACGTCCGAGACGCTGACCGTGTGGCCGCCCAGTTCGACAACGTCGATCTGTGTCTGCACCTCGCGGCCGAGATCGACGTCCACGAGAGCCTCGAAGACCCAGAATCGCACTTCGAAACCAACGTCGTCGGCACCCAACACGTCCTCGAGGCCTGCCGGCGGACAGACACCCGTCTCACGCTCGTCGGCACCTGCATGGTCTACGACGTCGCCAACGCCAATGGCGGCATCAACGAGGAACACCCCGTCGACCCCGCCTCGCCCTACGCCGGGACGAAACTCGCCGGCGAGGACATCGCGATGTCGTACTACCACGGCTACGACTTGCCTGTCACCGTGCTGCGGCCGTTCAACACCTACGGCCCCTTTCAGAAGACGGGCAACGCCGGCGGCGTCGTCTCCATCTTCACCAAGCGCGATCTGACGAGCGAGACCCTGCATATCTACGGCGATGGGACGCAGACACGCGACCTTCTGTATGCCACCGACTGTGCGCGTTTCGTCGTCGACGCAAGCGAACACGACGATGCAGTCGGCGAGGTAATAAACGCCGGCACCGGCAAGGACGTGAGCATCAACGAGCTCGCCGAACTAATAGCGACCGGCGACACTGCGATCGAACACGTTGAGCACCACCATCCCCAGAGTGAGGTCGATCGGTTGCGCTGTGACTCTAGCAAGGCACGCGAGTTGCTGGGCTGGGAGCCGACCGTCTCGCTCGAAGAGGGTGTCGACCGACTGCGGACGTGGATGCGCGAACGAGTATGACCGACGACTCGACGCCGGATGACGATCCGACACCGGCCGGCGGCGATGCCGACCACCCGGTACTCCACGGCGACGGTACCGACACTCCTGCGGCGTACGGCGGTACCCCGGTCCGCGAGGAGAGTATGGGCTACGGCGGGCAGTCGATTACAGAAGCCGACAAGGAAGTGGTCGCCGAGGCGCTAGAGGGCAACTACATCACGCGTGGGCCGACGGTCGAGCAGTTTGAGAATCGTGTCGCCGATCTCGTCGGCGTGGACCACGCCGTTGCCGTCACCTCCGGGACTGCGGCGTTGCATCTCAGTGGTCGCGTCGCGGGCTTCAGTGCCGGCGACGAGGTGATTACGACCCCTCTCACATTCGCCTCGACGGCCCACGCCGCCACCTACGCTGACGCGACCCCTGTCTTCGCCGACATTGACTCCCATACCCGGAATCTGGACCCCGACGCTGTCCGGGCGGCGATAACCGAGGACACTGCGGGGCTGATTCCGATGCACTACGCCGGGCACCCGCCCGACGTCAAGGTCTTTCTCGACATCGCCGACGAGCACGACCTCACCGTCATCTGGGACGCCTGTCACGGATTCGGTGGCACCCACCGGGGTGAACCCGTGGGCTCGCGACCGGATATGGCCATCTTCAGTTTCCACCCGGTCAAGAACGTCACTACTGGCGAGGGTGGAGCGGTCGTCACCGACGACGACCGCCTGGCCGAGCGCCTGCGCCGACTGCGCTCGTTCGATATGAACTACACCCCGAAGGGCCACGAGGACGAACCCTGGTACCAGGTCACCGAGGGCGAAGGATACAACTACAACATCACCGACTTCCAAGCGGCACTCGGGATCTCACAACTCGACCGGATAACCGAGTTTAAGCGCCGTCGCGACGAGATCATCGCCCGGTACGACGAGGCCTTTGCCGACGTCCAGGGGTTGCGAACGCCGCCCGACGCCCCGAACAGCGACCCGATTTATCACCTCTACGCGGTCGAGGTGCGGGAGGGATTCGGTTGTGACCGCACCGAGTTCGTCAACGCGATGCACGCCGAGAACATCTACGTCCAAGTCCACTACGTGCCGCTGCACTTCCATCCGTTCTTCCAGGAGGAGTTCGGCTACGAACGGGGCGACTTCCCGGAAACCGAACGCGTCTACGAGGGACTGGTGAGCCTCCCTCTGTATCCGGCGATGGACGACGGGGACGTCGCGGACGTCGTTGAGGCAGTCCGGCGGTTGCACGCGTATCACGCCGGGTGACCGTCGCTTTCGGGAGTCGACGCGGGGACGCTGGTCCGGTCGAGTAGGTGATTTTTTCCTCGTGGTCGTCGTGGAGCGGGTATGGACACCTTCGAGATCGGCGACCGGGCGGTCGGACCCGACGAACCGACGTACATCGTCGCCGAGGCGGGTTCGAACCACAACGGGCGTCTTGAGACCGCGTACGAGTTGATCGACGTCGCCGCCGAGGCGGGGGCGGACGCCGTCAAGTTCCAGACGTTCCGCGCCGAGGACCTCTATGTCGAGGACAGCGGTGGCGTGGAGTACCTCGACGACGACCGGTCGATCTACGACATCATCGAGTCGATGGAGATGCCCTACGAGTGGATCCCGGACCTGGCCGAACGCTGCCGGGACCAGGGCGTCCACTTCCTCTCGACGCCGTTCGATGAGCGCTCCGCAGACCACCTCGCGGAGCACGTCCCCGCCTGGAAGGTGGCTTCCTACACCAGCTCGCACCACCCCTTCCTCCGGCACCTCGCCGCCACCGACAAGCCGGTGATCATGTCGACGGGCGCCCACGACCACGAGGACGTCGCCGATTCTGTCGATGTGCTCCAGGCGGCCGGCGTCGACGCGCTCGCGCTGTTGCACTGCGTCGCCGCCTACCCGACCCCTCTCGACGACGCCAACGTCCGCGTCGTCGAGACGCTGCGGGAGTCCTTCGACGTCCACAGCGGCCTCTCGGACCACACGCTCGACCCGGTGGTGGCACCGTCGGCCGCCGTGGCACTCGGGGCGACGGTCGTCGAGAAGCACTTCACGCTCGACAAGACCCTGGAGGGGCCCGACCACGAGTTCGCGCTCGAACCCAACGAACTCGACCGGATGGTGGCGGCCGTCCGCGACACCGAGCAGGCCCTGGGTTCGGGCGAAGTCCGGGTCCTGGACGTTGAGGATGAACTCCACGAGAAAGCCCGCCGGGGCGTCCACGCTGTCAGTGACGTCGCAGCCGGCGAAACCGTCACCTACGACGACGTCCGCGTCCTCCGCCCGGGCGAGCTCGAGCGCGGTCTCCATCCCCGCCATTACGACAAAATCGTCGGGAAGACGGCCGCCCGGGACATCGACAGCGGGAAAGGCATCAAGTGGTCGGACCTGACGGAGTGAACGGCACTCGCGCCGTCACTCCTCTGCGCGCTTGATGTCGACCTCAACGAAATAGCGTTCGCCGTCGATCTCGACGTAAGCGTTGTCGTATGGCGGGAACGTGAGTGCGCGCAGTTGGTCGAGCAACGCTCCGACCGGCATCGACTCGTCGGGGTCGAGTTCACAGAGGTCGTCGAACTCGTCTGTCGTGTGGTAGGTGCCCGCGTCGTCGTCCTGGGACAACGCCGATGCCTCCCCGGCCTCGACGGCGGGCCAGACCTCTTGGAACAGGTCGACCTGCGCGTCTTTAAGGCGCTCGTAGAGGTCTCTCCCGGAGTCCGAGAAGTCTGTCTCGACCTCTCGCTGGGCGACGATATCCCCGGTGTCGATACCCGGGTCCATGTAGTGGAGCGTGACGCCGGCGGGCGTCCCCTCGACGATGCTCCAGACGTTCGGGTTCGCCCCCCGGTTGTACGGCAACAGCGCCGGGTGCAGGTTGAGACAGCCCTCGGCGGGGATCTCGAGGACTTCCTCGGGAACGATGTGAGAGTAGCCACACGAGACCAGGTAGTCCGGTCCGGCCGCCTCGACCACCCGTAACTGCTCTCTCGTGGTCAGAAGCGAGTGGACGAAGACGCCGTCGCGGTCGCAGAGGTATTCGTAGACGCGCTGACCGGCGTCGTTTAGGCCGAGAAAGACCACCGTCGTCTCGCTCCCGCTGTCAGCCGTCTTGCTGTGCCCGTCGTCACGCTCGCAACCGGCGCGCCCGCCGTCGTCCGTCTCGTCGCGCTCACCGTCACTCATGCGTCCGCGTTCTCCCCTGGCAGTGAAAGGACTTCCCCAGCCACGCGCTCGGTACCGCGACCGTCGACCAGTCGCCGCCCTCGTTCGCAGTAGGTGCGCCGCCGTTCCGGGTCCAGGAGCGCCTCGACGCCACGGCGGATGGCTTCCTCGCCGCCGTCTCGGTCGAGGACGACGGCGGCGTCGCGCTCGCGGAGCGCCCGAGCGATCGGCGCTTGGTTGTCGACGACCGGCCGACTGACGAACGGCGTCCCGAGCGCGAGCAGTTCGTAGACCGTACTCCCGGCGGTCGTCACCGCCACGTCCGCCCGGAACAGGCGCTCCGGGAGGTCGGGTGGGTCACGAACCACCCGCACGTCGGGCGATAGCGCGGCGGCGGCTTCTACTGTCTCGGCTTGTGCGTCCGAGCATCCGGGCCCGACCACCGCGTCGACCCGCAGATCCAGTCCGTCGAACGCCCGGACCGCCGCAGGCGTCAGGCCTGCGACGTCGCTGCCCCCCATGGTGATCACGGCGCGCTCCGGGTCGTCGCGCCACGGCGGGTCCCGCTTGGCGCGCTCGCGGATCGACTCCCGGAGGAGCGTGTACTCGGTCCCGAGACAGGTCTGTGGACGCTCGCCGACGAACTCGTAGTTCCGGTCCGATCCGTAGAGGTTCCAGTTAAAGAAGAGGTCGGCACAGACCGCGTGGCGCGTATCATCTTGGTGGACTGCGAGCGGGACCACCTCGCGGAGGGCCTGCTGGTAGTCGGTATCGATCGGGTACGCGTCGGTGAAGACGGCGTCCGGGCCCGCGCCAGCGATGTAGTCGATGAGCGGACCCGGGTCACCGCGAGCGGGCAGTTCGACGATGCCGACGCCCGTCGGACAGACCGTTTCGACCGGACCGGGCGTCGTCGTCGCGTAGGTGACGCCGTGGCCCCGCCCGAGGAGTTCTCCGGCGAGGGCACCCGTCCGGACGAGGTGACCGTACCCGACGTCCGCGTCGCCGTCGGCGCGAACGACGAGGCGCATTAGACGCGACGGATCGGATTCTCAAGCATCCCGATCGACTCGACTGAGGCAGTCACCGACTCCGCGTCGTCGAGCGTCCGTCGTGGGTTCCCGGGGTCTCCAAGTGCGACGACATCGTTCGGTTCCAGCGGCGTGATGTGGCTGGCAAACGAGACCATCTCCCCGATCCCGAAGGCCATCTGGTTCGTCGACCCCGATACCGATACCTGGCCGTCGACCCGCACTTCGACGTCGAGATCTACGTAGTCGTCGACCTCGCCTTTCGACCGGTATTCGGTCAGGATAGGCGAGAATGTTGTGAGGATTTTGTACCCGACGCCCGTGACCATGCCGTGGTCGGGGTCGGACCAGCCCGGCCAGTCGCCGGCGGCCGTGACGTCGTTCGAGACAGTAAAGCCCTCAATAGCGTCCCAGGCCTCGCTCTCGGAGGCGCGGTGGATCGGTGCGCCGATGACCGCCGTGAGTTCGGAAGCGGGCTTTACCTCCTCGACGCGGTCGGGGATCTCGATGGCTGCGCCCTCCGGGACGACTGCCGCGTCGGGAACGACCCACGCGTCCGGCCAGCGGTACCGGCGATTTTTCTCCTCCTGGTGTGACGAGAAGGTCCCCCCGAGCGCGACGAACGTCCCGATGTCCTCTGTTTCGAAAGTGGGCATACCACTCGACAGTCGGCGCCCGCACAAGTACCTTTCCTGTGGAGAGCGGGGACGGGGACTCGCATTGTCACGTCCAGTCGGGTTGCGGCTCGTCGAGGTCACGGCGCGTCATGCGACCGCCCTTCGGTTTGCCGAGCGAGCGACAATCGTCTCTGGTCCGTAGCCAGCGTCCACTCTTGGCGTCAGTGATATCAGTCGATCTCACGCCTAGACCGGTTCTCGGCCACCCACTCTATGACCGCTCGCGGGCCGTCCCCGACTGCGGCGACCGCATCGGAGAGCGTCCAATAATCCCCGGGCGTATCGACGGCGACGTGAACGCCAGCGTAAGGCTCTAACTCCGGATTCGGTGAAAACCGCGTCCCCCACCGGTCAGGGTTCGCCCGCGGTCGCTTGACCGGGTGGTCGGCACCAGCCTCGTCGAGTTCCGCGAGTAGCGATCGGTCAAACACGTCGACGGCTGTGCCGATCGGCATTGCGTCGGTGTTGTTCGTGGTGTATCGGGCCCCGGTTCGACCATGTTCGTCAAGCAATCGCTCTACCTCCTTCGATGGAACGAACGGGCAGTCGCCGGTCACGCGGACTAACCAGTCTGCACCCGTTCGGTCGGCGACAGTCCGGTGACGACTGAGCAGGTCGTTTTCGGGACCGGTCGCGCACTCGACCGCCGCCCGACGACACCATTCTTGAACGGCCTCGTTCTCCGGCGAGTTACCCGTGGTCACGACGACGGGGGGACCGTCAGAAGTCGAGCACTGGTTGACGACGCGCTCGAGGACGCGGGCACCCCCAATGTCCAAAAGCACTTTGCCGGGCAGTCTTGTCGACCCCATCCGCGCTTGGACGCTTATCACCGTGGACACTGTCACGTTCACGGCCGATAAATGGAGAGTGACCCCGAAAAAGTCGCCGTTCCACATGGAGCGGAGTGGGTGGTCGGTTTGCCCACCCTGAGGTCACCGAGGGAACCGGGCGCCCGTGACGATCAGCTCCTGACAACCGGATCACCGGCCAAGATGCAGTCCACGATCGTATCGAACGGTTCGTTGCCCGGCGTTAGGTCGTCGTGTTCGACATCCCTGTACGCCGTATGATCGAACCCCGAGACCGAGTAGTAGGGGAAATCGAGTTCCTTCCGGACCAGCAGGAGGTGGGCGTACCGACGAGCGCGATCGCGCATCTCGGGCGTCACCTCAAGCTCCGCGGCGGAATCGATCATGTCACAGTACTCTGCGAGCGTGTCGGGGTCGAACGTGAAATCGAAGTCGCGATAGTGGGCCTTGCCCACGACGACGGCGGGATACCCGTAGTAGGCCATCTCGAGACCGACCGTCGAAGCGTACACCAGTCCGGCGTCGAGTTGCTCGATGAGTTTGTATGTGTCGACGTCGGTGTCCGGTCGGAGGACATCCACATTGTCTGGGACGTCGGCGACGTTGTCGTGAATCCAGTCGTACATCTTCTCGTTGGTCTTCCGACCGAGTTCGCCGGGATGTGGCTTGATGATCAGTCGCGTGTCGTCTTTCGTTCCGACGTACTCGATGGTCTCGGTGACCCACTCGAAGATGTCCTCGAAGATGATCTGCTCGACCTCGATGGCGGCGTCCCAGAGCACGTGTGTGAACAGTCCCAGCACCGTCTCCGAGTCCTCGGCCTCGACGGTCTCGTTCGCGCCCTCTGTGTAGTGGACGCGGACCTCGGAACCATCCTGACGGCCCGCCATGATATTGTCAACCTCGACACATTTGTTGTCGCTCAGCGGTGTCGAAAGCACCTCCTCGACGTAGTCGGCGTCGGTGAACGTCTGGTGGGAGTGCTCGTTCGACAGGTCCCCGAACAGAATCTTCTCCGACCGGAACCCCGAGGCGTGGTAGGTTCGGGCATCGAGTCCCCGGTTCGCGGCGACTTCGAGGAGCATCCCCTCGTACATATAAACTGGTCGCGACCCGATCGCCACGTCGATTGACGTCCGGTCAAGCAGCGCCTCGAGCGCGTCAACGAGCACCAGCGAGTTCCGGAGCAACTCCCGGTAGACACGTCCTTCTTCCGGGTCTTCGAAGTCGACGTGGTATTTCCTGAGCGCCTGCCGGGTCGACCCGAGTGCGAACGTCGAGACGTGGACATCCCGGTAGGTGACATCCCTGAGGTCGTCGTATCCGCCGAGTGACGGAGGTTCGTAGCCGCTCGGGAGTACCTCACCGACGGTCGCGTGGTCGAAGCCGAACTGCTGGAGGATTCGGTTACCCTTGTAGTGGCACTTCGAACACGTCGCAGGGGACTCCCCTCTGTCGAACTGTCGCGGGCACATCCCGAGATCGCCGTCACAGACCAGAAACATCGGTTCGTAGCCCCGAACCCGGAACGCGTGGGCGAGGATCGACGAGGTGTATGTCCACGCATGTTTCCCCGACTCGACGAGCGGAAACAGCACCCGTCCTTCGACGTCCTCGGCTGCCAGCGAGTACGAGGCGATGCGCTCGTCCACGTCGAAGTCAATGTCGTTGTCGAGCATCTCATAGTATAGAGAGAGGACTGGACCGTCGACACCGCCCCGTCGCGCGGTGCTGAGTACCTTGTCTTTCAGATCCATGTGAGTGCACCAAATCTGCGCCGGCAAATAACGCCTTCGCTGTCCGGTATCGACACAGGTCCTCTCACTCCTCGACGTCAGCCTCGATCAAGATAGTGTTCGCAGCGAGGTCCCTCGTCACTCGAGTCCCGACCACGTCGTCGATCCGACGCGGGTCGATACCTGTCGCCGGTCGCAGCGCTGTCAGCACGTCCTCTGTCAGGTGGTCGCCCACCGAAACCGGTTCGGAGACCGCGAGGCTACGTCGCATGTCGGTACGGATCTCCTCCTCTACCGGCAGGTAGGTCTCGCGGTCCCAGTTGTCGACCATCGCGGCGATGCGCTCGCTCTCCTCGACGATGGTTGCCATCTCTTCGGGGTTCGCTGAAAGGCGGTGGTCGCCGACGTTCTGGGACTTGTCGAGCGTGAAGTGCTTCTCGATCACGGTCGCACCGCGGGCGACGGCCGCCAGCGGCGCGCGGACGCCGACCGTGTGGTCGGAATACCCCACGGGCACGTCGAACTCCTCGGCGAGTACGTCCATGAGTTCGAGGTGGGCCTGCTCGTCGGGCGTCGGGTACGAGCCTACGCAGTGGAGCAAGGTGAGGTCGACGTCCGGCAGTTGCGCGACGGCGGTCCGTACCTCGTCTACCGTCGCGAAGCCAGTCGACATCACGACCGGTACGCCGAGGTCGTTGAGATAACGCAAGAAGGGAACATTCGTCACCTCGCCGGAGGCGACCTTGATAAAAGGTGCGAGTTCGGCGGTTAGGTCGGCCAACTCGCGGTCGAACGGGCTCGCGGCGAAGTCTACGTTGTTTTCGTCTGCGAGGGCGGCGAGTTCATGCCATTCGTCCTCCGTGAGCTGGAGGCTACGAAAACGCTCGAACTGGGAGTCGACATCGTCGCTGGCCAGCGGGAGCGGGTCGGCATCCTCAACGATGAGCGTCTCGGCGCGATAGAGCTGGAACTTAACCGCGTCCGCACCTGCTTTTGCGGCCGCCTCGAGGTAGCGTTTCGCGGTATCGACGTCGCCACCGTGGTTGCCGCCGACCTCGGCGATGATGTACGGTGTGTCTCCGCGGAGACTCATGTCTTGACGGAGTGTGGGGCGGGGCTTAAAACTCGCGAACAGCGGCGAACCAGTGTCGGACTCAGTTACTGCTCTCCGAGGTCGAGTTCATCAGAATACGCTCTCATCCCATCCCTGTTTGGTGGATTGCGAAAGATTGCTACATTTTCGAAGCCTCGCAGGAGTCCGTGTCGTGGAGCTGTTCAACATCCTGTAGGCGGAAGACACAATGTTACTCGAGTTTTACACGGCCTACAACTCGTAGCGGTCGTTAACCGTCGCTCTCGGTCACTCTGTATCGTCGATATCCGGAACCATATTGAAGAGATTCATCAACTCTGGACGACGAACGACCTGAACATCCCAATCACCATCGAGCCGGAGGAACTGGAACGAAAGATACAGGCGACGATCGACGAGTGAGTTCGCTTGTCCGGGAGTCGCGAGTCCTGGCACCGTGCCCGGACGGTTGACCGTCGTCGAGTGACCGGCGCTTAGTGTGCCCCGTCCGTCGACGGCGGTTCGACACCTGGCGGAAACTCCGCCTCGGGCCCGTCGTAGGCTGCCAGCGCTCGCGCGAGCTCGAGCTGGAAGTCGGTGTCTATCTCGACTGTGGACCGACCGGACTGGACGACGGCGCGCACGTCCTCGCCTAGCGCGAAGTCGTCCCCATCCCACTCGAAGAGCAACTCAGTCTGTCGCAGGTAGATCGCTCCAGTGAAGCCGTAGACATCGGGCCGATCCTGACGCTGCTCGGCCGCGGTCACCGTCACGCCCTCCAACGGTTTCACGCGGTCACCCTCCAGTCGATAGGCGCGGTATGGATGGGTCTCGGTAACCCGTTCGACGCTCACGACCGAGTCACTGCCTGTCTCTCGTATCTTCTCGACAGCAGTGTCGATGTCCGTGCTCGGATTGAACGGCGAGGTGGGCTGGAGGCCCAGCGTGTAGGTCGGCGTACCGTGTTCCTCACGCCAGTACTCCGCGGCGTGTGCGAACGCGGCGATTACCGGAACGTCGTCCCCAGCGAGGTCCGCTGGCCGCGTGAACGGCACGTCGGCACCGACCTCTCTGGCCGCGTCTGCGATGGTCTCGTCGTCCGTCGAGACGATCACTTCGTCGACGTGTTCGGCGCCCACTGCCGCCTCCACCTGATAGGCGACCAACGGCTTGCCGTCGATCAGACGGAGGTTCTTTCCGGGGACACCCTTCGAGCCGCCGCGGGCCGCCACGACCGCAAGGACGTCAGTCATCGTCGTTCTCCAGTTCGCTCACCGGCGTTTCCGTCTCATTCGCCGTCTCCAGAACGCGCTCGCACAGCGAAAGGTCGAGCCAGGAGTCGACGTGGACCGACGCGTGGCGCTGCATCAACACGTGTCCGACGTGTTCACCGATGATCTGCGAGCGGTTCCGGACCACGGACGGTTCGGTCACGTAGAGGCCACCGTTCTCCTGGTAGAGTCCCTCCTTCTCCTCGCGGAGGAGCCGCTCCTCGAAGAGCGGTTCGAGCCCGAACTTCCCCGGTTGCCAGAGGAACTTCTTGTTCTGCTCGACGCCGATGACCGAGTCGACCGAGAAGATCTGCTTCGTGTCGAGAGCCTCGTCGACGTGGGCGGCCGTCCGCAGCGGTGAGACGTACGGGAGGATGGCGACGACGTCCGGTTCGTAGGCGCCACTGGCGGCGACCACGTCCAGGTGGTTGGCAACCACTTCGGCGAGTTCGACGTGCGTGGCTGCCAGTCGCTCCGGACGCAACGCGGGGACTTCGGCGCCCGCATGGCGAGCTACCTCGGCGATCGCTTCACTCTCCGTCGAGACGGTGACCTTGTCGACGCGGTCGGCTTCGAGTGCCGCCTCGATCGTGTACTCGATGAGCGGTCGCCCGCAGAGTTCGTACAGGGCGAGCGGTTTCCCGCCGAGCGGGTCGCCTACCCCATCGGGGGCGTCGATCCGGCGTTCCGTCCGGGCGGGGATCACCGCGAGCACTTCGCGGTCGACGAGGTCGCCCTCCAGTTTGGTCTCGACGAACTCCCGTTTGACTGAGCGCCGGGCGTCGAGACGGCCGCTCAGGTTCGTAGACATGCTCTCGCCGTGCTGGCGGTAGTACATCAGTGGGAGGTTGACGTTCCTGACGTCGAACTCCGAGATGAACCGGATCCAGAAGTCGTAGTCCTCCTGGTAGTCCAAGGACTCGTTGTATCCACCGAGTTGTTCCCATGCAGACTTGCGGTACATCGCGCCGGCCGCGAGCGGGCTCCGATTCAGCAGTTTGATCTCCTCGCCCACCTCAGGTAGGCGGACGTGGTTGATGATATCCTCTCCGTCGTCGAACGTGTAGTAGTCGGGGTAGACGAGGTCGATGTCAGGGTTGGCGTCGAGGTAGTTCGAGAGGACCGTCAGGATGTTTTCGTCGAAGTAGTCGTCGGCGTCGAGTCTGACGACGTATTCTCCCTCGGCGGTGTCGATTCCGGCGTTGGCCGCTGTGGGGAGACCTTCGCCTGACAGTCGAACGGTCGTAAACAGGTCCGGGTACTCGTAGGTGTACTCGCGGAGAATTTCGGGGGTTTCGTCGGTAGAACCGTCGTCGACGACCACTACCTCGTAGTCGTCGTAGGTCTGGTTCACCGCACTGTTAAGACAGGCCTCAAGGTACTTGGCGTAGTTGTGTGCGGTGACGACGACGCTGACTTTCGGAGAGGCCATCCGTATACCGTGGAGGTCTCCCGGCCACGAAAGTATAGTTGTCGTTTTTTTGGTACAGGGATCTCTGGTTGCACCACGAGTCGCCCTCACAGACCGCCGGACGCCGAAACCGGTGTCGTCAGAACGATCGTAACGTAACTCGCGCGCCAGTCCCGGCGACCAGCAAGTAGAACGGTGCCGTTTTACTCCGTCACTATCTGTCACGAATAGATGACCGGAGCAAGTTTCGACCGTGTAGAGGAGTTATTCGCGGACCTTTTCCCGCTGACGCGGAGTCTGACCGGGAACGGCGTCCGACAGACGCTGGACAGACTCTCGGACGTGACGCCGCTGAACGTTAGGACAGTCCCGTCGGGAACGCCGGTCTACGACTGGGAAGTACCCCCGGAGTGGAATATCCGTGACGCATACGTCACTGATAGCAGCGGCAAGCGTGTTGTTGACTTCGCGGACAGCAACCTCCACGTCGTCAACTACAGTGTACCGGTCGATGTCGAGCTGTCGTTCGACGAGCTCAGCGAACACCTCCACACGCTCCCGGGGATGCCCGACGCTATCCCGTACCGAACGACCTACTACGAGCGCGATTGGGGGTTCTGTATACGCCACGATACGCTAGAGGCGATGGACGAAGACGAGACCTACGAGGTGTACATCGACAGCGACCTCGACCCCGAGGGGGAACTCACCTATGCCGACGCCAAGATCGAGGGAGAAAGCGAAAGAGAGTACATAATCTCGACGTACTGCTGTCACCCATCGCTCGCCAACGACAACCTCTCGGGACTCATCCTGGCGACGCTGCTGTTCGAGTTACTCCGACAGGGATCGACGCACCACTCCTACCGGCTGATTGTCGTCCCGGAGACGATCGGCGCGATAAGCTATCTACACGAACACGAAAACGCGATGAAAACCGTCGACGGTGGGTACGTCGTCACGACCGTGGCGGGACGGGGACGTTCGATTATAAGGAGTCGTTCGAGGGAGATCATCCGGTCGACATGGCTGCTCGCTGGGCGCTCGCGGGCGACGAGTACGACGAACACGAGTTCGCTCCGACCGGCAGCGACGAGCGACAGTACGGCACGCCGGGCTTTCGCATTCCGACCGGGACCATCGCGAAGGACAAATATTATGAATACGACGCCTACCACACATCGAAAGACGACCTCTCGTTCGTCTCTAGCGAGGCACTCCTAAAGACCTTCGACCGGTACGCCCGAGCGATCAATCTCCTCGAGACCGACCGCGTCTATGAGCGAGTCGACCCGCATTGTGAGTTCAAACTCGACAGACACGACCTACATCCGACAACTGGTGGGCAGAAGAAACAGCCGGGCCACCTGAAGGGGGAAGACCACGAGTCGTTCGAGTACCGACTGGACGACGGCGAGGCAGCATCCGGTGACGTCTTCGACGCGATCAATTGGCTGATGTTCGGGTGCGATGGCGAAACGACTTTGTTCCAACTGGCTAATCGCTCCGGCATGAACCCACGTACCCTCCACCGGGCTGCCTGTGAGCTGGTCGACGCGGGGCTGCTGGAGGAGTCAGCATGAAACTACTCCTGTTTTCCGGAAGTCACGCCCGACACGTCTACGTCCACGAACAGATGATTGCATCGGACGACTTGGAGATCGCGGGGATCGTCTCGATGCAGCGCGAGAGCACGCTGCCCGATCCGCCGGTGGGGTGGCCTGAACACGACCGGGAGCTCTTCAAGCACCACTTCGAGCGACGCGATGAAGTCGAACGGGCGACCTACGGCGACCGGTCGGTCGAGCGCTACGAGGACGTCGCTCCGACGCTGTTCGTCGACAGAGACGAACTCAACTCCGAGCGGGTTGCGGAGTTCGTCTGCGAGGCCGACGCCGACGCCTGTTTCATCTTCGGTTCCGGCCTAATCCTTGACCCCGTGTTACCGGTGCTTCCGGAGTGGCGGCTCAACTTTCATCTGGGACTCTCCCCGCGGTACAAGGGGTCTGCGACGCTGTTCTGGCCGTTTTACTTCCTCGAACCGCAGTTCGCCGGGGGGACGCTCCACCAGATTGTGCCCGAACCCGACGCTGGCGGCATCGTCCACCACACTGTCCCGGAACTGGAGCGGGGTAACGGCGTCCACGAAACTGCTGCCGACGTCGTCGTCCAGTTCGCCGAGGAAACCGTGATGCTGCTCGAACAGCTCTCCGAGGCCGGTTCGCTCCCTGTCGAAAAGCAGACGCGTACTGGAAAACTCTTTCTCTCGGACGACTTCGACCCGCACCACCTGCGGGTCCTCTACGACCTCTACGACAACGACATCGTCGACGAGTACCTCGATGGGAACCTCGGGGAGCGCGAACCCGACGTGATAGACGCATTTGAGAAACTTAATCTCGACAGGCCAAAGTAAACGGGCAAAGAGTCTAAGATACTAAAGGGCGGTCTGCTACACACCACCCACTTTTAAATTGACGAGACGGAAAATGTGAAAGGGTTTTCTGTCGGTTCGCTCTACCGGTTTCTATTGATGCCGACGAAACACGACCTCAAGTGGCGGGCAGTCGAGTCAGCTTTGTCGGTCGCGTCGACCATGGGCCAGCGCGAGCGACTGCTCAACCAGGTCGTGAATCGAATCACAGACGAACACGAGCTCGTCGACGCATCGATCCGAGAGTTCGAGTACGCGGGGGCCTCGGAGGGGATGATCCTCTATCCGCTTGTTCAAGGCCGGTCCCCCGTCAGGAACTACATGGTCTGTGCGCTAGCTCACGCTTTTCGCGTGCGCGGGTACGAACCACTTGTTCTCCTCTGTGATGCGAGCCTCGAGATGTGTATGAAAAGGCGTCATGACGAGCACGACGACGCCAGGTGTGCTGTATGTACTCACACTGGTCGGAAACTGTTCGATGCGTTCGGACTCGATCCGATCTATCTGAGCGACGTTCCTGTCAATACAGGCGAGCAGTTCTCCGTTGACGACCCCGAAGACCCGTTCGACGTTGAGTACGGTGGTGTCGACCTCTCAAATTTCGCAATCGGATCAACGCGGAATAGACTCAAGCGAAACGAGATCAACCTCGAAGATGCAGAGACGCGGATGATGTACGAAGGTTTTCTTCGGAGCGGTGCCCATCTCGTCGATGCGACCGATCACCTCCTCAATCAACATGACGTTACCCACGTGCTGGGGAACCATCCAGCGTACCTCTATGGTGGCGTCCCGCTCGCGGCAGCTAGAGAACGAGGCGTCCAGACGATCACGATCATGGGTGGCAAGCGAGACCGGACGCTCATCGTCGGCTACTTCGACGACGCGACGCCACTACCGACCTACACTGATCAGGCATATCTCGACGAGGTACTAGAACGCCCACTGAAAGATGAACAGAACGAAGAACTCGACGAGCTAATCGAGGGGCGACGCGACGGGTCGACGGTCCGATACCACTACGCTGGCGGTGCCGACGAGTCCGTCGATGCGGACGACGAAGCGCTGATGGTTGGGGTGTTTTCGAATCTCATGTGGGACGCCTCGCTGGGTTCGAAGGCGATCACGTTTGCCAACCCCTACGAGTGGGTTGTCCAAACGCTATCGACACTGACCGGGCACGAGAGCGTCTCTGTGATACTCAAACCCCATCCTGCCGAAGCGATGCGTGATTCCAACCGCCGGCTCGACCACTGGCTGCAGCGAGAACACCCCGAACTCGTTAATCGTATCGATCTATTACCACCCGACACTGATGTCAGCCCCTACGAGATGATAGCCGATATCGATATTGGAGTCGTCTACAGCACGAACCTCGCCTTGGAGATGGCGATTGAGGGGATCCCAGCAATTGTCGCAGCCGACGTCCACTACAGAGGTCACGGTTTCACCATAGACCCCGAAGGCCGGGAAGCGTATCTCGAGACGCTCCGGAACATCGAGGACATCGAAATGACCGCCGAGATGCAGACGCGGGCCCGTCGGTACGCCCACCTGCTGTGGGTCCGCAAACACATTCCGTATCCGGTCTACGAGACGAGTTCGAAAGACGATTTTGGGAGCGTCCACGCGCTCCCCGTCGACCACGACGATTTAACACCCGGGAACAAACACATCGATTTCGTAATCGACCGCGTGCTCGCAGGCGAACCGGTCGTCCAGCCCCTTCGGGGAGACAACTGACTGAGGTCGAGATGCCACCTACACAGCGCCTCAAGTCGGCGATTTCCCGCCTCCTCTCGAAGACTGGTTACCCTGCCATAGTTCGCCATGCCCTCACCGCCTCGCCGGCCTCAACTTGGTTCGAGGTCTCCGAGACGGCCACTATCGCGCGCGGTGCCCGACTGGAGGGTGACGTCGAAATCGGGCCCGGCGCGCAGATCGAACGCGACGCATACGCGCGTGGAAGGATTGAAGTCGCCGACCGTGCTCGGATCGGTCCTGAGTCCCGGTTGGAGGGGACGGTCATCGTCGGCGCAGGAACAAACCTCGTCAGAGGGGTTGAAGCGGTGGGCGACGTCAGGTTCGGGAAGTACAATGCAATCGCGCGACGGGCGACACTCGAATCGCGCAACCATGAGATGCACAGACCGTCTCTCCAGATGCGGTTCTATCGCGACCGACTCGATGACGAGCTCCCGCACGTTTCAGACGGACCGATTCGAACCGGTCATGACGTCTGGCTCGGCGCTGACGTGACCGTCCTCTCGGACGTTGAGGTCGATACGGGCGCGATCGTCGGCGCCCGATCGGTCGTTACCGACGACGTCCCTCCGTACGCAATCGTCGCCGGTGTCCCTGCCGAACATAAGGGCTGGCGGTTCGACGCCAATACCCGCGAACAGTTGCTCGACATCGCCTGGTGGGACTGGAGCGATGACCGGATTGCACGCAACGCCGAATTTTTCCGGACGGATCTCAGAAACGTCGACGACCTTGACGCCCTCATCGTTTGAGGAGGCGTTCCGACGTCACCGAGACATTCACCTGTATCCGAGTGCTTCCAGCCGTCGGCTGGCGGCGTCTCCGACTGACTCGGTAGCACGCGAGCGGTCGCCAGCGGCCACCCGCTTGCGCTCTCCGCGCTCGAAGACCAGCCACGGAACCTTGACTAGTTCAGGCGTGTAGATGCCGTAGGGGTGGCCGTACAGACGAAAGGGGAGCGGACCGACGCGCTCGCCGGCCATGTTGCCGTGATCTGATGTGACGACGGTCCGGCCCGCGAAGGCGTCGAGGAGTTCCTCAACGTGCGGGAGGACGAGTTCGAGGTTCTCGATATAAGCGTTCCAGACCGTCTCGTTGTTGAGTTCTCCAGCCTGGAGTCGTTCCCACACGGTTGCGTGGTCGCGGTCAGCGTCCGCCTCGCCGTCGGCGAGTCGCCGCGAGAGCTCGACCCCGGACTGCTCCCCGATGGCCTCGCGTCCGGTTTCGCCGACAAACGGATAGTGGGGTTGCATGTAGTGGACGACGATTCGCTTATCGGGATACTGTTCGTGGGCCTCAATGGCCGCTTCGGTCACCGGACCGGGCGGGACCGTCCCGAGTTTTTCGTCCCATGCAGACTCCCAGACACTCACCACCTCATAGCACTCGTCGCTCAGGTAGACATCTACCTGTGGATTGCCGGTGACATACACCGTATTGAGCAGGTCGGCGCCGACGAAGTTCTCCGTGAGGAACTCGGGGGTGTTCGATCCACGGGAGCGGCGCGACTCCAGTCGGTCGGCGTGCCAGCCAGTCTCTGCGAGCATGTCGTAGCGACAGGCGTCAAACAATACTAGGTTGTCCCAGTCTTCCTTGAGGACGCGGATTCCTCGCTGAGTCCAGCGGTAGTACGTCGTCCTGAGGAAGTGGGGAATCGCGACGTCGCGCCACCAGTAGCGGTCGGTCGCATTCGCCCGAATTGTCCGAAGATACCGCTTTAGTCGCACCATTTCGATATTTCCAGCGGTCGGGTTAATACTTTATGACCGAAGCCGCGAGAGAAGGGTTTACTGTGACCCGCATGAATGTCGAAATATGTCGACGTTTTCAGATAATGGTTATGAAACTCAATCACCGGACACAGCGCTGTCCAACGTTTG
This sequence comes from Haloarcula regularis, assembly GCF_029338315.1. Taxonomy (GTDB): domain Archaea; phylum Halobacteriota; class Halobacteria; order Halobacteriales; family Haloarculaceae; genus Haloarcula; species Haloarcula regularis. Next base: position 1,135,242 of record NZ_CP119794.1, on the reverse strand, counting down.
TTTCTGGCTCGCTCTCGCGGTCGTATTTATAGTTCCGTGGCGCAACGCATACTATCCGTCCGGAACCTTTACAATCGGTATCTACGTTGGCGCGGTTTTCGGATTCGCATGGACCCTGAAGGTGTTGCTGACAGATACGACGCGCTCGCCGAACATATTCCACATCATATTCGTGGTCTTCGCCTGCCTGAATCTGGTCTCGATACTGTGGGCAATCGATCCCGGTCGGGCGCTGGCTCGGTCAATCCGATACATCTACTTCACGGGATTTCTCCTCGCACTGTGGGATACGCTCCGAACGCGCCGGGATCTGCTATACGCGCTCCAGGCGTGGGCGTTTGGCGGAGCGGCCCTGCTCACGACCATCGGGATCAAAGCGGTTTTCGGCGTAGTCCAGCGCTATGAAGCGTACAACCGCATATCGGCAATTGGGTACGGGCCCAACAGTACCGCGGTATTCCTCGCACTGACGATACCCGTTGCCTGGTATCTCGCCCAGTCCGAAGACGCCCCAGGCGGGACTTGGATGACCGTCTTCAACTACCTCTACACCGTCCTCGGATCTGCGGCAGTCTTCGCCACCGGCTCCCGGGGTGGCCTCATCGCGTTTGTCCCCGCTGTCGGCTTCGTCGTCGTCTACGGCTTCGAAAACCCACTGATCCGCCGTCACCGCTGGACATTTCTCATCAGTGGTGCTGTAGCGGCTGCGGTAGTCCTTCAGTCAATCCCGTCGGTCACCTACAGAAGACTCGCCACGCTTCCGGCGGCGATTCTCAAAAACCTCCAGGGTGACGGACGGATGCGCTTCTGGCTGGCCGGCCTTGACGTCTTCCGCGAACATCCAGTCCTCGGCGTCGGCAGCGCCGGGTTCAAACCCGCCATGATCCCGTACTTCGGCCGACAGCACTCACCCCACAATACTTTGTCTCTGTCGGCGTCGACTTAGGACTGGTGGGACTGGTCGTCTACGGAGCCTTGCTCGCGGTCGTCGTCCGGCACCTCATCCAGCGCGACCGGACACTGTCCCGGCTCTGGATGACGTTATTCGCAGTCTGGTTCGTCGCCGCTAACGCCTTCGGCTACCAGACGGCAATCTCGACCTACGTGTTATTTATCTTAATACTCGTCGGAGCCTACACTCCGGACGCGACCGGGACTGAGAGAAACCGGGAGTTGGACAGCGGCGCGACCAGACCGCCCGGCGAGCAGTTGTAGCCGAATACCTGACCTGGCCGCGAAACGGGCCCGGCCGGATGACGACACGAATTCGACGGCGGCCAGTCGAGCATTTAAATACGCCGGTGGCGAACGGTCGCGATGTGTCGTCACCGCTCGTCAGCGCGGTCGTCCCCACCTACGAGACCGACAGCGACGGAACCGTCGCCCGCGCCGTCCGGAGCGTCGCCGCGCAGACCTACGATCCAGTTGAGCTCGTCGTCGTCGACGACTGCTCGCCGGAGCCGGTCGCGGACACCGTCAAGGACGCCGACGCTGCAGGACTCGCCGACGTGACCGTCGTACGCCACGACGAGAACCACGGGGCGAACGCCGCCAGAAACACGGGTATCGAGGCTGCTGACGGGGAGTTCGTCGCCTTCCTCGACGCGGACGACGAGTGGCGCCCGCAGAAGATCGAACGGCAAGTCGCTCGCTACCGCGAGACCGACGAGTCGGTCCGGGCGGTCTACACCGGCATCGAACAGGTCGGGCCGGCAGGCGAGACGACCGCGGTGTCGACCGCCGACCGCGAGGGCGACCTGCGAAAGCGCCTCCTGCTGGGCAACGTCGTGGGTTCGTTCTCCGTGTTGTTCGTCGCCGCCGACGCGCTCGGAGCGACCGGTCCCCTTGACGAGCGGTTCCCGTCCTGGCAGGACTGGGAGTTCTACGTCAGGCTCTCCGCGAACACAGAGTTCGCGGCAGTGGCTGCCCCGCTCGTGGTCAGGCACAACGAGGGCGAACAGATAAGCCGGAACTACCGGGCCAAGGCCGAGACGTCGGCGCCGCTGCTCGTCGAAAAGTACGGTCCGGTCGCCGCTGAGTACGGCCGCCTCTTCCACCGGCGCTTTCGCGGCCACCTGGCCCACGAACTCGGCTACGCCGCTCTCGCCAACGGGGAGTACGCCGCCGGCCGGCGCCACCTCCTGTGTGCTGTGGCGCTGGACCCGTTCCAGCCCAACGTGTACCCGCACCTGCTGGCCGCGCTCGGCGGCGAACGTGTCTACGAGGGCGCCCGGCGACTCAAGCGTACCCTCGTCTCGTGACGGGACGAAGCGTGACCCCAGTCGCACGTTGGGCCGCGAATTCCGACCACCTCGACGGTCGCTCGCCATCACAACGACTAACCGCCGACCCGCCGATGCCACGAACATGGTGTCGGTCCTGTTCCTCGTCGGGTCGGTCTCGGCGACGTCTATTCCCGTGGAACTCGCTATCGTCCTCGCCCGGGAGACCGACACCGACGTGACGATCGTCCCCTTTTACGACGACGAACCCCCCGATGGCATCCCGGGACTGGACGCCGTCAACGTTGCGGCTCTTGGCGCTGACTCGCGGTTCGACCTGGGTGCGTTCCGGGCGCTGTGGACCCAGTTGCGCGAGCATCGAGTGGACATTCTCCACACCCACGACAACTTCCTTGGGTCTGCGGGACGGGTCCTCGGGGCGCTCGCACGACGACGCATCGTCGACACCGAACACCGTGCGCACGACTCCATGACCACGCTCCAGAATCTCGCCAACGCCCCGACGCTCCCGCTGTCGACAGTTGTCGTCGGCAACTCGCAGACAACGCTCGATTCGTTCGGGCTGGTCGAGCGGGCGCTACTGAGTGCGGCGCAGACCCCAACAAGAGTCATTCACAACGGCGTCGACGTCAAGCGCGTCCGGGCGGCGACGCCTGCCGAATTCGGCGCGGGACCGACGGTCGTTTGCGCGGCACGGTTCGTCCCTGTGAAAAACCACCAGACGCTCGTTCGTGCGTTTGGGCGGCTGCTGGAAGACCACCCCACCGCACGGCTCGTCCTCGCCGGTGACGGCCCACGGCGTCCGGCCATCGAATCCCTGGTCGCCGACCTCAGGGTCGAAGACGCCGTCCGGTTCGTCGGGTCGGTGTCCCGCGAACGGGTCTACGAACTGTACGCCGGGGCGGACGCGTTCGCCATCGCCTCCCGCGCGGAGGGTTTGCGTCGCCGCGGTGGAGGCGCTGGCCGCCGGGCTCCCCGTCGTCGCGAGCGACATCCCCGTCTTCCACGAGGTGCTCGGCGACGCCGCGGCTTTTGCGGACCCGGACGACCCCGGCGCGTTCGGCGCGCGACTCGCCGAGATGCTCACGGCGTCCGACCGGGCGGCGCAACTCGGCAACGCCAGCGTCGAGCGGGCCGAGCAGTTCCGAATCGAGCGGACCGCCCGCGAGTACGCTGCTGTCTACAACGACGTGCTGAGCGAGTGACGAGGCGACCGGCCGTCGTCGGGGGTCGACTCGTGTTCACTCGGCCGCGGACGCCTCGCCGTCGGGCAGGAGTCGGCCGTGCCGCCGGTAGCGGTCGGCGAGGAAGACGGCGATACTCACCGTCAGCGCTGTCCCGAGCACCCGCGGGTCGGACGTGACGTAGAGACTGGGCGTCGGCGGCCGCCACCAGGTGAGCGGGTAGAGGTAGAAGTCGGCTCGCCCGTCGGCGTAGACGCGCAAACCGTCGACGAGCAGCGACGACAGCCCGCCGAACGCGATGAAGGCGTAGGCCCGCCGCCAGCGGTCCCCGAAGAACACGGCGACGGCAGCGGCCAAGAGGAGGGCGCCCCCGAGCCGATTGAAGCCGGCGAACGCAAGGTCGACGCCGAACACCGACCGCACGTCGAGGAGGCCGAAGACGACGATTTTGGCCTTCACGAGGTCGGGTATCGCCGCTCCGCACATGGCAACAACGACCCACTGGCGAGGGACCTCGACCCACCAGCTCGTGACAGTAAGGACGACGTATGGCACGAGGACGTGGGTGAGAAGATCCGCCATGGCTTATCGCACCTCGAACGTCAGCGTCTGGAGGTCGAAGCGCCAGTACCGGAAGAAGAGGGCAAGGACAAACAACGCGCCGACGGCGGAGACGACGTACTTGTACGCCTTGGAGGCGCCGGCGGGGTTGACAACGCGGACGGTTTCGGCGGCGACCGCGCGACCGGGCCGGAATACGCCGTAAACCTGCACGACGCCGCCGGGTCGCACGCTGGCGTCGAAACCGTCGACGGTGGCGGTGAACGCACCGCCGGCGTACATAACCCTGACCCAGCCGGTGCCTACAGTCGCGTCGACCTCGACGACGTCGCCTTGAACGAACACTTGCTCGCCGACGTACTCGCCGGGCTGTCGGTCGAGTTCCTCGTAGGTCGGGTACTCCCAGTGGTCGCTCCGGTGAGTGCTGTAGTGAGTCCCGAGTCCGAACACCCCCGCGACGAGTATGAGGGCGACGAGGATGCGGACGAACGTGTGCATGGACGACCGGTTCGCCGGGAACTATCTGTACGTTTCGGTGTCGGTCGCACAGTTCGAACCCGAGTCACACCGTGCCCAGACCGGACGCGGATTACCCGAGTGCGCGACGGGGACCGTCACGTTTTTATCGATATCTCTGCTAAGGCGAGTATGTATTCCCTCTCGGACCTGCAGACCGCTCTAGACAACCCGGAGTGGTTCGCCAGGGAGGCCAACCGGCTCTGGGCCCACCGGCTGAACCTGCACGACCACAACCCAGAGGGGATCGATGTCTTCGCGGCCGACTGGGACAACCTCGTGATCTTGGACGCCTGCCGCTACGACGAGTTCGAGCGGGCCTGTGACCTGCCTGGCGACCTGTCGAAGGTACAGTCCCGTGGTGCCACGAGTTCAGAGTTCGTCCGCGGGAATTTCTCAGGCCGACAGCTACATGATGTCGTCTACGTCTCTGCGAATGTTTATTATCCATACCTTCGTAACGAGATTAACGCCGAGGTCCACGCGTTCATTGGGCTCCATGAGGGCGAGATGCGAGACGCTGGAGACGGCCTGACGACCCATCCGGAGACAGTGACAGAACACGCGCTGGCTGCACACGAGTCCTACCCGAACAAGCGACTCATGGTGCACTACCTGCAGCCTCATCAGCCATATATCGGACCGTATGGCCGTGAGCGGTTCGACGCAGGCCGTGGTCTCATCGACACGGTGAAAAAAACGAACCCGACACGCGAAGAACTGCTCAGAGCTTACCGCGAGAATCTGGATCTCGTTCTGGACGAAGTGGAGACACTGTTGGCAGAACTGCCCGGGAAGACGGTTATCTCTGCCGACCACGGCGAGATGCTCGGTGAACGGATGCGACCGATTCCGCTAACCGACTACGGGCACCACGCCGGCGTCTATATAGACGAACTCATCGAGGTTCCGTGGTTCATCGCTCAGAACGGTCCGCGGAAGGAAGTCATCGCTGAACCGCCAAGTGAATCTGCTAATGACAGGTACGATCGTGAGGCCCTAGCCGAACACCTTGAGGCACTCGGGTACCGGGAGTGAACGCAGGCCTGAGGCGGCCCGAGCAAGGGTGAGAAACTCTTAATCCACTCTATCGAAAAGGGGTACCTAATGACTGATATCAACGTCCTTCTCCTCACCATCGATTCTCTCCGCTATGATGGCGTTTTTACCGAGGAGTTCGAGACGCCGACGTTCGACCAGTTAGCTGATACCGGTGTGACGTTCGACAGTTGTTACTCACAGGGTATCAGCACCGCTCCGTCAATGACCGCGATACTGACTGGGCGATATCCGCTGGACTACGGAGGTCACTGGTATCTGGAAGAGAGTCAGCCGACGATGGCCGAGGAGTTCCGCCGCAACGGTTATGCGACGGGGGCGATTCACTCGAACCCGAATGTCTCGCGTCTAAGAAACTTCCACCGCGGCTTCGAGACGTTTGAGGAGAACATACTTCCGTATGATCCGGATGGCTTGGTCACGAACGCCCCAGACGATTTGTTGCGGTATGCAAACAAGGTCGCACGAATCCTCCGGAGGACGCCGTATAAACCAGCGGGGAAAATAAACGCGAGCCTCCTGTCTTGGATTCAATCTCGAGAAGAGCCATGGTTCCTCTGGACGCAGTACATGGACGTCCATGGTCCGTACCTGCCTGGGGACGAATTCAGCTACCGGAACAAGTTCAAGTCGGAACGACTCTGGCGAAAGGCTGCTGTGACATCACCTGACGAAGTTACCAAAACGGAACACGAAGAACTCCGGCGGAACTACAAGAAAGAGGTGGAATACCTTGACGCCGAAATCGGTCGGTTCCTCGACGAGCTAAACGCGGAGGGCAAACTCGCTAATACCGCCGTCGTCATTGTGAGTGACCACGGCGACGAATTCTTCGAACATGGTCGTTATGGCCACGGGAACCTGCCATACGACGAACTCACACATGTTCCACTCATCGTACGCTTCCCAGAATTCGTCGACGTTCCACAACCAACCACTGTCAATGAACTTGTAAGAACGATCGATGTCCTCCCGACGATGTTGGATCTTGTCAATGCAGATCTTTCCGCAGAAATGGAGGCCCGAATGGTTGGGAACTCGCTACTACCCGTAATTCGAGGTGACAAGTCAGGGTGCGACTGCATCGTAACAGAGAAAGAAATGCGAGGAGAAACCGCCCTCCGATTCGGGTTTCGGACGGACCAGTGGAAGTACATCTACGACGGCAAGACCGATGACCACCTCCTGTATGATCTTGGAGTGGACCCGTCGGAAAACAGAAACGTTGCCGCAGATAATCCAGAAATCGTTGACCGGTTTCGTGATCGACTGCAAGCCCGTCTCGACAGTATCGAAGAAACCTCGAGTAGCGTCCAGATTCCAGATCTTGAGGATGGCGAAGGAGTCTCTGAACGGCTCCGGGCACTCGGGTACAAATGAATGTCGTTCTGGTCGTTATGGACACTGTCCGCCACCGTAGCTTCGACATCGGTGGTGATGCCGATGTACCACTAGCGGAGGTGTCGACCGACATGACTATGTTGACGAATGCGTTCGCGACAGCACCTTGGACGCTGCCGTCACACGGATCACTATTTACTGGAACATACCCGTCTAAGCACGGCGCTCACGCGGGCCACAAGAGACTTGAAACCGATGTCACCACGCTAGCCGAGGTGTTAGCGGCGAATGGCCACGAGACAGTCGCCGTCTCGAACAACACTTGGATCAGCGAGGAGTTCGGTTTCGAGCAAGGATTCGAGACGTTTTATAAGACTTGGCAGTACATCCAATCAGAAACCGACTTCGGGACAATTGCCCGACAAGAAGAGGGGGTAGCGAAAATCACACAGGCAGTAAAGACAATCTTCGATGGGAACCCGATTACGAATCTTGCGAACGCGACGTATGGACAGTTCTTCAGGAAGGCTAACGACGACGGGGCAGCCCGTACAAACAAGTGGATAGAGTCATGGTTGTCCACGAGAGACGACAGACGACCATTTTTTCTATTCGTGAACTATCTCGAGCCGCATCTCGAATATCGGCCGCCGAAACAACACGCAGTTGCGCAACTCCCCGACGGCATCAGCTACGACGACGCGATGGCGGTCTCACAGGACGCGTGGGGGTATATTACCGGGACAGTTGAGCTGACCGACGACGACTTTGAGATTCTGCGGTCGCTGTACAGGGCGGAAATTGCCTACCTCAACGAACGGATTGCGACACTCGTTGACGCGCTAGAGGCCGCCGGCAAATGGGAAAATACCCTGTTCCTCGTCACGAGTGACCACGGCGAGAACATTGGGGAGCACGGTCTGATGGACCACCAGTACGCACTCTACGACACTCTCCTGCACGTCCCGTTGTTCATCCATGGCGGGCCTTTCGACGGTGGCGACGTCAATGACCTCGTCCAGTTGACCGACATCCCACCGACTGTCCTTGACGTACTAAATATCGATGCACCGGAGGCATTCAAGCAGTTTCAGGGCACCTCGTTCCATCCTGACGCCGACGAGACCCGCGAGTTCGCCGTAGCCGAGTACCTTGCTCCCCAGCCCTCTATGAGTGCCCTAAAAAAACGAGTCGGTGAACTCACGGACAGTGTACGTATGTACGACCGGTCGCTGCGCGCGCTGCGCACCGATCACTACAAATACATTCGTGGATCCGATGGTTCACAGGAACTGTATGACGTTAAGATTGACCCTGACGAAACGGACAACATCGCCGAAGCAGAGCAAGAGGTCGTGGCTAAACTCGACCAACAGTTAGACGAGTGGCTGGACTCATTCGAACACGCCAAGAACGCGGACGAGGTGGCTATGGATGACGATACAAAATCTCGCCTTGAGGAGCTTGGCTATCTACAGTAGTCCCTGGAGTTCTTTTGTGGTCCGTTCGACGGTAGTATCCCAGCGAAAGTCCTCAACGGCGATATCGCGACCGGTCATCCCGAGACCCGGTTCGTCAAGCACCCGCTCCAGCGCGGCTTGATACTCTTCGATATTACCGATCGCTACCGTCTCGCCAGCCCGCTGAACCACCGGCGCAGTGTGTTCCAAATAACTCGATACTACCGGGACACCCGACGCGAACGCTTCCAGCACTGTCCGAGGTAAACCTTCGGCACGGCTAGGCAATAAGAGCGCATCGGCAGCGCGATACGTGGCCGGCATCTCATTGTACGGAACTCGCCCGAGAAACTCCACCCTGTCATGGCTCATCTCTTCGAGTTGCGGTCGCATCGGTCCGTCGCCGACGACGTAAAGTCGCGCGTTCGTGTTCGTTGGAAGACGCGAAACCGCCCGAACCGCATCCTGTGGGCGTTTCCCTTCGACCAGTCGACCGACGAATAACACCACAGGCCCCTCATGGTCAATCCGCTCACTAGGTGGCCCATCAGGAGTAAAACGATCCGTGTCGACACCGTTGGCGATGACCTCAATTGGCGAAGTGACGCCGAAATCCCTTACCCGCTCTTTGTCCTCTTGCGTATAACAAAACACTATGTCTGCTTGGTTGAACGTCCATCGTCCACCGGTCCGTAGGTACAAATCAAACAGCCACTCCAAGGCATTCTGTGAATAGAGTCCGTGGTTAGTAATCGCCAGCGGAACGCCATCCAGTACCCGGTTCAACGCCGCCAGATTCGTGGAGAAGTAAAGGTGAGAGTGAGCGTGGATCACGTCGAAGTTGCCCGCTGTCTGTAAAGCGCGCGATACCCAGTGAGATTTCGTTGTTTAGCAATTCGACTGTTGCCGACCGGCGTACTATCGTGTATCCGTCTCGCTCTTCCCGCCGTGGCAAACTCTCGTCGTCAGAGACAGTCAGCACCGTTACGTCGTGGCCCATCGCAGCCTGATCCCGGCTCATCGCGTGAACGTGGTAGCTGCCACCACCGGGAACCTCGGGATAGAGGTTTTGCGCAACTCTCAGAATCCGCATATATCCCGACGTTGCCCGAGAGCCTGTAAGAAGGTACTGGTACCATCCAGCCGGGTGACTTTGCTCTGTTGAATAGCGATCTAATCAGCCGATATCAGTAGTTTAGAAGGATGAAGCCGAGGAATTCGACTCTGTCCATGGAAATCGATCTCCTCGACTTCGTTGAGCACTGTCGTCGGCTAGCTAAACAAGCATTGGGGAAGGACGCGGGCGAGCCCGCCAGCGGCGGGTTCGCCCGCTGGGTTCACGTCGTTCTGCACTGCTTTCGGCTCGAAGAAGGCCACAGCTACCGTGAAACGCCGAATCGGCTGAAGTATATGGCCGAGATTCGTGAAGCACTCGGCTTAGATTGGGACGATGTGCCGGACTACAGCACGATCTACAAATCGTTTGACCGGCTGAAAATGTGGGTGTGGCGGGCGCTGCTGCGCGTTTCAGCGCAGCAGCACCCTGTCTGCCAGAAGAGCCGACAGACGAGTTCGTTTCGTATCTTCGAGAAGTCGGTCGCTCCGGGCGGATGGTCGAACAAGGGCTTCAGTTCCTCGTAATCGGGGGCGATGATGTCTTCCCGACCTTCCCGATGCAGGATTCGCGTGTATGCGGCGTTGTTGCTGATGTCGTATTGATTGGGGAGCGTAATCTCGGCCGTGGGATTCTCGATGTCGTTCGGTCTGTCGGGGTCGGTCGAGATCCAGTGGTAGAACTTACTGACAGAGGCGAACCGGTTCGAGATCGTCGTCTCGGCGAGGCCGTCGCCGACCATCGCGTGGACGAACGCGTCTACGGTCTCCTCGTCGGCCTCCAGCGGGTCGTAGCCTTCTTCGGCACACCAATGTAGCCACGCTTCGGCTCCTTTCTTCCGACGGGTGATGGTGGTGTCCTTGTCCACGAAGGCTGTGAGCCATCCAGCATAATCGTCGAACAGCTCCTGGTACTCGTCCAGTTCGCGTTTCGACCCGAACTGACGTTGTCCTGCCGTTCCATCAGAAGTCACCCTCCTTGTCCGGTTCGGGAACTTTCGAGCCCTCGACGAATTCGAGGGCTTCGTCCATGTTGTCGACCTCGGACGATTCTTCCAGTGTCGCACGGAGGTCCATCTCGTCGGGAACGCTGCTTTCGGCGGTCGGATCGACTTCGTACCAGCGACGCGTCCCCTCGTCGATGACGCTTTCGACGTTCACCGTCGGCTGTCGCTCCAGGTAGATGAGCGCGCGTCGAACTGTCGAACTCGATTCGTCGATGTGGGCGCTGATGTCCTGAGCGGTACCAGTCAACTTCGGGCGTTCATGGGCTTCGAGCTTGATCTTGTATAAGGGGGTAAACGCGATTAGGTGTTCCTCGTCCTCGACGACCGGCAATACATCGTGGCAGCGATGGGCGATACGGAGGAGTTCCTGCTCGTCAATTTCTTCTGGCTCTGCGTCGCCAAGTGTCGCGTCGTCGAGTTGCGTCTCGACCGCCTCTAGTCGTTCGTGGATGGTGTCGAGCGACTCTGTGAGTTTGTCGGGGACCGACTGCTCGTCGTCCTCGTGGTTCTTGAGCACCCACTTCCCCTTGATCGTGTTGCCGACGGCGGTCTTGATCAGGTCGGTCATCGTCGAATGCCGGGATTCCTCGACGTATTCGAGCCACTCTCGCTTGTGCTCGGGATCGATACGGATGCGGATATGCGGAGAGGGTTCGTCGTCGTTCGAAGAACCGGAAGCCGTACACCCCTGTTCAGGGAGGAGCTTGAAAGAATTACCGGGGGTAGAGAAGTGTGTTTACAGAGCGAACACACTCAGCCGAACATCTGGCGCATCATCGGATGCATCTCCATCAGCTGCTCCTCGGCGATCTCCTCGTACAGCTTGTACGTGATTGAGACCGTCAGCAGCAGCCCAGTTCCGGAGACACCGCCGATGGTGCCCATCATGTTCGCCAGGACGGCGAGCAGGCCCACGAGCGCGCCGCCGATGATGGTCACCTGCGGGATGTACCGTTCCAAGACCTTCTCGATGACGCCGACGTTCTGGCGGAACCCGGGGATCTGCATCCCGGAGTTGTGGATCTGTTTGGCCGTGGCCTCGGGGCCCATGTCGGTGGTCTCGACCCAGAAGACGGCGAAGATGGCGCCGCCGACGAGCATGAACGTCAGGTCGACCCCGATGCGGATGAGGATCTGCCAGACGGGCTGGCTGGCCGACTCGAGCCACCACATCCACTGCTGGGGGCTCTGGATGGGGGCCAGGAAGTAGAACAGCCCACCCGTGGGCTGGCCGTTCGAGTAGGTCCCTAGCCACGCGGGCATTGACGCAAGCTGAGCGTCCAGAATGCGCCCCAGGAACTGGATGTTGGCCTGGAGCGCCCGGACGAGGATCATCGGCAGGACGCTGGCGTAGATGAGCTTCACGGGGAAGCGACCGCGCGCGCCCTTGACCCGGGCGTTCGAGAGCGGGATCTCGACGCGGACCGACTCGGCGTAGACGACCACCGCGAAGATGAGGACGGTGGTGATGAGCGCGAGGATGCGCCCTTGGCCGAGGATGATGGTCTGGAGCCCTTCCAGTGCGAGCACCGGGCCGGTGGACTGCTGGCCGGTGATGAAGAGGAACCAGGTGTGGATGATGCCGCTCTGGCCGCCGATGACCGGCGTCGTCAGCAGGCCGCCCAGTAGCCGCTGGCTGACGCCGGCGACGATGAACAGCCCGATACCGGAGCCGACGCCCCACTTGGAGATGACCTCGTCCATGAAGAGGATGAGGACACCGCCGACGAAGATCTGGGCGAAGATGAGCCACTGGACGCCGGCGGTGCCGATGCCCAGCGACTGCGCGACGGCCGGGTCCGCCGGCAGGAAGCTGCCGGCGAAGACCATCGGCAGGCCGGTCAGGCAGATCATCACGATCACGAGCAGCTTCTGGAGGCCCTGGTAGAGGACCTGGTCACGCGGGTCGTTTTGCGTGTCCAGGCCGAGCAGGTCGGCACCGCCGAGCAGCTGCAACACGATGGAGGCGGTGACGATGGGCCCGATACCCAGTTGCATGATGCTCCCCTGTCCGGAGGCGAGAATCGAGGCGAAGCGCCCGAAGACCGCCTGGCTCTGGTCGATGTCGAGGCCGAACAGCGCGACGTTCGTCAGGAAGAAATACAGCAGCAACACGCCCCCGGTCCACGTCAGCTTGCGCTTGAACGGGATGTGTTTCTCCGGGCGGCGGACTGCTGGCATCCGGACGAGCAGCGGTTCGGCGGTGTCCTTCCAAGTCATGGGTCGTTATTCCTCGTCGTCCGCGTCTGCATCCGCGTCCGCGTCGGCGGCCTGGCGCTCCTGGCCGCGTTCGGTCAGTTCGGTTGTGCCCCCAGCCGCTTCAACCTTCTCCGTCGCCTGCTCGGAGAAGTCGTCCGCGACCAGCGTGAGCTCGTTGCGAACCTGGCCGGCGCCGAGCACCTTCACGACGTCGACGTCGTGGCCGTCGTCGACCACGTCGCGGACGTCGATACGGTAGCCGTCGCCGTCCTCTTCGGCGACGCCGTCGGCGGCCAGCAGCGCCGCGTCCTCGTCGAGCTCGCGGACGTCGACCGTCGCGACCTCTTCTTGGACCTTCTGTGGGCGCTTGAAGCCGCTCTTGCCGAGCGGTTCGTAATTGTGCATCTCGTGCTTGTCGCGGCCGGCGGCCCCGCGACCACCGCGGTGACCAGCCCCGCGTCGGTTCTTGTGCGAGCCGCCGCCGTGCGTGCGCGAGCCGCGCTGTCGTCGTTTCTTGCTCGTCATTATCGCATCGCCTCCAGGAGGTCGTCGATGTCCTCGGAGTCGTGGCGGCCGAGTTCGCCGCCCTCCGTGACCGGGTGCTTGATCCCGTCGTGGCCGCCCCGCGGCGGGTGCAGACGGAGCGTGGGCGAGAGGCCCTGCTCTTGCAGGGTCGTCTCCTCGGAGATGAGCGCCCACGCCAGCCCGGCGATGTCGTCGTAGTCGGTGTTCTCGGCGACCCACTCGTCGTCGACGTCGTCGTCACCCTCGGCGGGTTCGGCACGCGTCTCTAAGAGCAGTTCGAGGGTCTCCTGGCTGGGCTCGCCGAAGGCCACGTAGTCGTTGACCTTCGACACCATGCCGCGGTAGGTGTCCGTGTCGGGGACGAGGGTCGCGTGATTCACGTGGTGGATGTTCAGCATCTTCAGCGTGTCGTGGATGTCGGTATCCATGTTGACGTCGCCACGGAGCTGGACCAGTGCGTGCATCACTCGATCACCTCACGTTTCTCGAAGGTTCGTTCGGGCACACGGGCTTCGGCCGTGTTCTGAAGTGCGTTGAACGTCGCCTTCGCGAAGTTGACCGTCGTGCGGGTGTTGCCCGACGAGCGGGTCCAGATGTCCTCGATGCCGGCGAGTTCGAGCACCTTGCGGACGGTCTCCCCGCCCGCGAGCCCCAGGCCGCGCGGGGCGGGCTGGAGCTCGACCTCGACGCTCCCGGCCTTGCCCTCGGTGCGCAGCGCGACCGTGTGCGGACGGCCACAGCCACACTCCCAGGACCCACAGCCACGGGAGACGTCGATGATGTTCAGCTTCGCGATGTCGATCGCCTTCTGGATGGCCCCGCCGACCTGGTCGTCACGCCCCTCGGCGTAGCCGACCAGTCCGTTGCGGTTGCCGACTGCGACGACACAGCGGAACTTCACCCGCCGGCCGGAGTCGGTCATCCGCTGGACCATGTTGATGTCCAGCACCTCGTCTTCCAGGTCGGGAACGAGCTGGTCGACGACTTCCGATTCTTTCAGGGGAAGCCCCGAGTTGAGAGCGTCCTGCATGGAGTCGATCTCGCCCTCGGCGACCTGCTTGCCGAGGCGTGTGCGGGGTTCCCAGCCGTTGTCAGCGCTCATAGTTCGATGTCACCTTCCAGTAGCGTCTCCCGGACCTCGTCGAAGTGTTCCGGGAGGTCCGTTGCGTCGAAGTCCCCACTGTACAGCGGTTCGTCCAGCTGCTCGGCGTACTCGGCGATGTGGCCACCGCGCGTGCGCTGCCAGTCGGCGAGCACGTCGTCGTTGTGGGGGATGTCCAGGCCGGCGTCGATGGCGCCTTCCTGTATTGCGAAAACTTTGCTTCCGGGTGTCGGGGAGTTGAGGCCGATGTCGAGCACCGCTTCCTCGACGCCCGCGTCCAGCGCGCGAAGCCCCGCGAGCAGGCCGGTGAGGTAGGCCGCGGGCATGTTGCCCGTCGGCGCCTCCCAGCCGTACTCTTCGAGGTCGCCCGACTGTGCGGACGCGAGCGTTCGATCGCCCTCGGGCCCGAGGGTCACCAGCTGCGCCCTGACGTGCTTGTTGCTCTTTCGAGCAACGAGGCGGGGCTTGCCGGATTTCAGCAGGCGCAACCGCTGATGGTAATCGGTTCGGGCCTCGCGGCGTCGCCGCATCGGCACCTTGTATCGTGGTCCTGTCGCCATTATTCGTCACCGTAGTTTGCTTCGATGTAACGTTCGAGGTCCGCCACGCTGTCGAACTCGCCACCGCCAGCCATGTCGTAGAGCTCGCGGTACTCGGATTTCGACAGCGTGCCGTCGTCGCGCAGGTCGCGCAGCGTCGAGCGCTGGGCGCGGATGCGCGACGTCCAGTCCGCCTTCTCGTTGTTCCGGGCGCCGGCCTTGCCCTTGCGGGAGCCGGCTCCCTTCTGGTGGCCGTAGGAACGCTTCTGTGCCCGTTCGCGTGCGCGGCCACGGGAGTTGCCCTTCGCGTCTTTCGCCGTGATGGCGCCCTCGTCGACCAGTTCGCGGATGTCATCGCGGGTGATCGCGTCTGCGATGTCACCCTGGCGCTCGGGGTCGAACCACAGTCGGTTCTTCCCGACGTCGAGGATGTCCGCGGCGAGTCGCTTCTGTGCTTTCAGGTTCGTCATCACTCACTCACCTCCACTTCGACGTAGGTGGGGTTGAGGACGCGGATGCCCTTGGCCTCCGCCTCCTCCTCGATGCGCTCGCGCTTGCGAGCGCCGACCTTCGAGGCGATACGGACGGCCTCGCGGTCCCCGTCGACGCCCTCGAGGTCGGCCACGTTGTGGACGCGGACCTCCTCGAAGCCCGAGGGGTGCTTGCCGCGGACGGCCGTCGGCGAACGGAAGCCCGCCTCGACGGTGTCGCCCTTGCCCTTGATGCCGCGGCGCTGCTTCGACAGCTGGCCGCGGGGGCGGCGCCACGAGGTCGAGACGCGCTTTCTTGTGGTGGTCCTGCCGGTTGAACTTCGGCTTGCCGACCCGGTGGCGCTGGGCCAGGAGCCGGGCTTCCTCGTCGTCCAAGTCCGGCGTCTTGTCGGCGAGCCCGCGGGGCTGGAGTTCCGTCTCCACGTCCTCGGCGGGTTCCTCCGCTTCGGTCTCGTCTTCGACCTCGGCCTCGGCCTCCTCGGCGACCTCGAGGCCGCCGACGTCGGCCTTGATGCGGGCGGCGAGCGCGTTACCGATGCCCTCCGCCTCGGCCAGTTCGGACTGCTCTGCGCGGCGGACGTCGTCGACCGTCTCGAAGCCGGCCTCGCGCAGCGCGTCGGCCTTCGCGTCACCGACGCCGCTGATCTCGGTGAGGTCCTCGAACTCGTCGTTGGATTCGTCGTCTGCCATCAGGCGTCACCTCGGTTGGGTTTCTGGGTGATGTACACCCCGTCCTGGAACACCCGGACGTCCTTGTCGTTGACGCGGGTGAGCTGTTCGATGTCCGCGGCGGTCTGGCCGACGGCCTCGATGTCCGAGCCCGTCAGGGTGAGTTCCTCGCCGTCGATCTGGACCTCGGTGTCGCCGTGGATCGTCGTGCGACGGGCGGCCTTCTCGCCGAGGAAGTTCTCGATGACGACTTCGTCACCCTCGACGTTGACCTGCATGGGGAAGTGAGAGTAGAAGACTTCCATCTCGTACTCCCAGCCCTCGGTCACGCCGTGGAACATGTTCTCGATGTGGCTCTCGAAGGTACCCATCGTCGACATCGTCTTGGCGTCGTCCTCTTCCGAGGAGATGACGACCGCGCCGTCTTCGACGGAGACGTCGATGTCGGGGTACCAGAGCCGACGTGTGACTGTGCCGTTGGGACCGTCGACGGTGACGTCGAGGTGGTCCATCTCGGCGGACACGTCCTCCGGAATCTGCAGTTCTACTCGTGGCATTGTTAGTACACGTACGCGATGACCTGGCCACCGACGCCCTCTTCGCGGGCCTCGTAGTGGCTCATGATGCCGTGGCTGGTCGTGACGACGAGCGTCCCGTAGTCACGGGCGGGGAGGTAGCGCTTCTCCCACTTCTCGAACTCGTCGGCGCCCGCCGAATAGCGGGGCTTGACCGGGCCACACTCGTTGATGGCACCTTTCAGTTCGACCTCGAACTCGCCGGCTTTGCCGTCGTCGACGAAGGTGAACCCGTCGATGTACCCGCGGTCGTAGAAGACCTCGAGGACGGCGCCGATTTCGTTCGAGGCGGGCGATACCGTCTGCTCCAGATGCCCGACGCTCTCGGCGTTGTTGATGGCCGACAGCGCGTTGGCGAATGGGTCGTTTCCTGTCATTGTTAGCTGTACTTCTTGAAGCCCATTCCCCGCGAGATCTCGCGGAAGCACTGGCGACACAGCCAGATGTCGTACTTGCCGACGAGTCCCTGCTGGCGCCCGCAGCGCTGGCAGGACTCGAGCTGGCCGGTCCGCTCTGCCTCTGTGTCGGGCTCGTCCTGGGTTTCACTTTCGCTCATTCGCTCACCTCCACGTCGAAGGTCGACTCGACGAACGCGACGGCGTCCGACGGGTTGAGTCGATGGTTCGAGGGAATCGATCGCGAGGCCTTGTCACGCTTGGCGACGCGGTAGCCGGGGCGGACGAGGTTGACCGTCACGTCCAGCCCGTAGATTCCGATGTTCGGGTCGTACTCCTGGCTCGGGAACTCCGTGTGTTCCTCGACGCCGAAGCTGAAGTTGCCGGTGTCGTCGAACTGCGACGACGTGAGGTCGGCAAGCGGCAGCGCGGTCTCGAGGAACTCGGCGGCGACGTCGTCACGCAGCGTGACCTTCGCGCCGATGGGGTCGCCCTCGCGGATGTCGAACTCGCCGACGGTCCGCTTTGCCTTCGTCCGGACGGGGGTCTGACCCGTGATCTCGCCGAGGATGTCCTCGGCGTTGGCCAGGTCGCGGCCACCGTGGCCGATGCCCATGTGGACGACGACCTTCTCGATGCGCGGTTCGCGCATCTCGTGGAAGTCGGCGCCTGATTCGGTCTCCGAGCTCATTCGTCGTCACCCTCCTTGTCGTCGCCCGTGAAGTTCTCGTCGATGACGACGACGTACTCCTCGATGGTCTCGAAGCCGTCGCCGTCCTCCTGGGCGACCAGGACGTTGTTCTGTGCGGAGCCGGGCGTGACCTGGATCTCGTCGACGGTGCCGATCTCGCCGGCGTGGGAGCCCTCGACGGCCGTCACCAGCGCACCCTCCTCGTACTCGAAGTGGGCGACGACGTCGCCGGACTCGTTGTCGACGACGATGGAGTCGCCGCCGGAGTAGGCGTCGCCGTCCTCGACGACGAGCGTCTCGCCGTCGTGGAGGCCCAGCTGGATGTCGCCACCGGCGACCTGCGTCTTGGTGACGATCTTGCCCAGCTTGGACTCGGCGGCGTCGGCCTCGATGGCCGTCAGCGCCAGTCGACCGCCCTCGCCGGGGAAGACCCGGTAGTACTCCTCGCGCTCGGTAAAGGCCAGGATGTCGAACATCCCGACGGGGCGCTCCTCGTCGGAGACGGCCGTGCCGTTGATGAGCACGTTGTCGTTGTTGAGCGCGTAGCGCGCTTCCTTGCGGTTGTCGACGTAGCCGAGCACGTCCCGCAGGACGATGAGCAGGGGGACCCCCGACTCGCCGTGCGGGCCGGCGCCGGCCTTGACCGTGAACGTGGCTGTCTTGCGCTCTACGGGCCAGCTGTTTGGCACCGAGAGGCGTTTCTGGTGGTTACTCATGCGGAATCATCCTCCGATTCGAGACGCACGACTCGCTTCGAGTCCTCGGTGTCCAGGTCGGTGACCCGCACGTTAGAGGAATCGAGCGGCCGGGGGACCTCTTCGCCGTCCGTCTTCTCGAGGGTCACGCCCTCGACGTGGATGACGGCCTTCTTGAGGTCGACCTCGAGGACTTCGCCCTCTTCGCCGGCGTCGTCGCCGCGAAGCACTTCCACCGTGTCACCGGCGTTGACGCGGACGTTGCGCTGGCCGTACTCCTCGCGGAGTTCGTCCGAGAGCGTCGCCCGCACCTGCTTGTGCTTCTCGTGCAGCGAGGCGCGTCGTTGATTCGTTCGCTGTTTGTGTGGTTGCTCTGTCATGGTTCTATACGATCATCGTCGCGGCGGACGCGACACTTCCGAACCGCTCTGCGACTTCCCGAGCGATGGGCCCCTTGAGTTCGGTCCCGCGGGGGTCCTCGTTCTCGTCGACGATGACGGCCGCGTTGTCTTCGAACTTGACGCGGGTGCCGTCGGGTCGGCGGATGGGCTTTCGCTGGCGGACGACGACGGCCTCGAGCACCTGGCGACGCATCTCGGGCGTCCCCTTGGTGACCGACACCGTGATCTTATCGCCCAGGCCAGCCTTCGGGTGACGGTTCTTCGTCCCCGAGTAACCGTGGACGGAGATGACCTTGAGCTCGCGTGCACCCGTGTTGTCGGCACACGTGATGAGCGAGCCCTTCTCTAGGCCCTGCGTGACGTCGGCGCCGAGCGCCTCCATCAGGCATCACCGTCCTGTTCGTCCGCGACCACGCCGACGACGACGTGGCTCTTTGTCTTCGAGAGCGGTCGACACTCTGCTACTGTGACCGTGTCGCCGACTTCGAGCTCGAGACATTCGGGTGCGTGGGCCGGAATCCGGCTCCGCCGCTTCATGTAGCGGTCGTATTTGGGCACCTTCACGTCGTACTCGCGCTCGACGACGACGGTCTTCTGCATGTCGGTGGAGACGACCTCGCCGTTCAGCGTCTGGCCGCGCACGGAGAGTGCTCCGTGGAACGGACAGTGCTGGTCGGCACAGGTCTCCTCCGGTTCCTGTACGTTCAGTCCTAGCGCCATTGTGAATCTCCTGTGTTCTCTGTGCGTCGAGCGGGACGGGCGACGATGCGCTCGCCCTGGACCCGGACTGTCTCACCGGTCTCCAGTTCGAACGCGAACGTCGCATTGTCCTTCGGCACGTGCCACACCCGGTCTGCCCCCTCGATGGCCAGCGTCTGGGTCGTCTCGCCGACGACCCGGCCGCCGATGCCGACGACGTCCGGGCTGGACGCCGCGACGACCTCGACGTCGAGGCCGACGAGTTCGTGCCGCGGGAGCGTCTCGGGTGTCAGTGGCATTATTCGTCCTCCTGCAGGTCGCCTTCTTCCCGCTGGATCGTCTTGATGCGGGCGACGGCTCGTCGCAGCTCGCTGATGCGGCCCGGGTTGTCCGGGGCGCCACCCGCCGCCTGCACGGCGCGGGCGTTCAGCAGTTCGGTCTTGAGGTCCTCGAGCTCCGCCTCGCGTTCGGCGGGGGTCATGTCGCGGACCTCCTGGACGTGGAGGACGGTCATTCGTCGTCACCCTCCTCGTCGTCTGCCTCGTCCATCTCGTCCATCAGTTCCTCCGCCTCCGCGGCGGTGTCCTCGTCGAGTTCCTCGTCGACGGCGGCCTCGAGCTCGTCGACGTCGACGTCCTCGACGTCCTCGTCGGTGGGGACCTCGACGTCTTCCTCGATGACCTCTTCGTCGACGGCCGCGGCGGCCTCGTCGGGTTCGACGCCGTCGTCGGGTTCGCCGCCGACCTCGGTCGTCTCGGCGTCCTCGGGTTCGCCCTCGAGGAGCTCCTCGACGCTCTCGCCGTCGGTGTCGGCGACGTAGTCCTCGACCTCGACGTCGTCGTAGATCTCGAAGTCGTCGGGCAGCTCGGCGTTGGGCGGGATGATCTTGACCCGGACACCGATGGTGCCCAGCTTCATCACCGCGACGCCGACGCCGCTGTCGACGATCTCCTCGGCGGGTTCGCCGTTGTGCTTGATGTAGCCGCGGTTGAACTTCTCGACGCGCGAGCGGGCGCCCGTGACCTTCCCGGAGAGGACGATCTCGGCACCCAGCGCGCCGGCCTCCATGATGCGGTCGATGGTGGTGTGGCCCGCCTTGCGGAAGTACCAGCCACGCTCGAGGGCGTTTGCCAGTCGGTCCGCGACGATGCGGGCGTTGAGGTCCGGTTCGTCCACTTCCTGGACGTCGATCTGCGGGTCGTCGAGGTCGAACCGCTCCTCGAGTTCCGTCGTGATCTTCCGGATGTTCTTCCCGCCCTTGCCGATGACCATCCCTGGCTTCTCGGCTTTGAGGACGATCTGGGTCCCCATCGGCGTCTTGGCGACGTCCATGCCGCCGTAGCCGGCGCGACCGAGTTCGTCCGCGAAGAACTCGTCGATCTGGGTCCGCTGGAGGCCGTCCTCGATGAACTGGAGTTCGTCGGCCATTATTCCTCGACCTCCTCTAGGATGAGTTCGACGTCGACCAGCGGCGTGTTCCAGGCGGAGGCCCGGCCCATCGCGCGCGGTTTGCGACCCTGCTGTTCGCCGACCTTGTGGGCGGCGACGTGCATGATCTCCATGGATTCACCGTCGAATCCCTGGTGGTCGGCGTTGCCGACGGCGTTCTCGAGCAGGTCGATGAAGGCCTCGCTGGCCTTCTGTGGGTAGCGTCCGGCGTCCCACCCGTCGACCTTGCTCTTGTGGCCGACGCCCGAGTTGTGCTGCTTGAACGCGACCGGCTGGTCGCCCTCGATGACTGCTTCGAGGAACTCGACGGCCTCGCCGGCCGTCTTGCCCTTGATCTCCCGGGCGATGGCCTTGCTGTGCTTGTGGCTCATCTGCCGTTCCCGAAGCATCGCTTTCGCGGTGGTCTCCGGGTCGGCGTCGACTGAGTAGCTGATTCCCATAGTTATTTGAGCGGTACGAACTTCGAGGAGCGGGTCGCCCCGATACCGGCCTGCCCGTGTTCGACCGAGGTACGGGTGAGCTGGAACTCACCGAGGTAGTGCCCGAGCATCTCCGGCTCGACCTTGACGCGCTCGAAGTCCTGGCCGTTGTGGACGGCGAAGGTCAGCCCGACCATCACCGGGAGCACCGGCATGTCGCGCAGGTGCGTCCGGATAGGATTGTTGGCTGTCGCCTCCTCTTCGGCGTCGCGTGCCTTCTCCAGGAGCTTGTGTTTCTCCTCGGTCAGGCCGCGTGTGATACTTCGCCGCTGGCGTGCGGGGAGCAGTTCCGCGACTTCGTCGAGCTCCATGTCCTGCAGCTCGTCGAGCGTGTGGCCGCGGAAGGAGAACTCTCCTTCGTGGCCGATTTGATACTCTGAACTCATTCGTTACCACCTCGGCCGGTCCGCTTCGAGGCGATGTCCCCGACCTTGCGACCCGGCGGTGTGTTGCGCGAGACGGACTTGGGCTTGCCGGGGTGCTGTCGGCCGCCACCACCGAAGGGGTGGTCGACGGCGTTCATCGCGACACCACGGACGTTCGGCCACTTCGTCCCGCGGGCTTTCATCTTGTGGTACTTGTTCCCGGCCTTGACCATCGGCTTGTCAGTCCGACCGCCACCGGCGACGACGCCGATGGTGGCGCGGCACTGCGGGTCGAGCCGCTTCATCTCCCCGGAGGGGAGCTTCACGACCGCGACGTTGCGGTCGTGGGTGAGCAGCGTGGCGTTGACGCCCGACGCGCGGGCGAACTTGCCGCCGTCACCGGGGCTGCCTTCGACGTTACAGACCGGGACCCCCTCGGGGATCTCCGCGAGCGGGAGCGTGTTCCCGGGGGCGATCTCGGCGCTGACGCCGACCTGCAGTTCGTCGCCCACGCCGACGCCTTCCGGCGCCAGCACGAGTCGACGATCGCCGTCCTCGAACTCGACGGCGGCGACCGGCGCCGAGCGGGCGGGGTCGTGTTCGATGTCGACCACCGTACCGGCGACGACGTCGCCGTCCTCGACCTTGCGGTGCGCCAGGTCTGCCTTGTAGCGGTGCGACGGCGCCCGGAACGTGGGCGACCCGCGGCCGCGTCGTTGTCCTTGGATTCGTCGTCCCATCGTTAGAACACCCCGATTCTGGAGGCGACTTCCTGCGCGTCGTCGTCCTCGGAGAGGCGGACGACGGCTTTCTTGAGGCCGTCCATCGTGTTCTGCGTGTTCACGTCGTCGACGGTGACCTCGTACTGTTGCTCGACGGCGTCGGCGACCTCGGCCTTCGTGGCCCCGTCGGCGACGACGAACTGGAGCTTGTTCTGGAAGTCCATGTCGTTCATGGCCTTCTCCGTGACGTACGGGTACTTGATGACGTCGACGCTCATCGGTCGGCCACCTCCACGGCGGCGGACTTCGTGAACACGGTGAGGCGACCGGGCTGGCCGCCGGGCGCGAGGTCCTCCGCGTTGACCTCGCGAGCGGTGGCGACGTCGGCACCGGCGAGGTTGCGGGCGGCCCGCGACGGTTCCTCGCTGGTGACAAAGAGGATCGAGGAGGGCCGGCGGTACTTGCGCCCGCGGGCCTTCCCCTGTCCGGCCTTGATCTTGGTCTCGTCGGCGCGCTCGATGTCGGCGTGGATGCCCAGCGCCTCCAGGACGTCGACGACCTCCTGCGTCTTCACGAGGTCCTCGAAGTCGTCGGTGACGACGACGGGCACCTCGTCGCGGTCGAACTCGTGACCGCGTTCGGCGACGAGTTCGGCGTCGGTCGTCGCGGCCAGCGCCGATCGGACGGCCAGCTGGCGTTCCTTGTCGTTGATGTCCTTCGAGCGGTCCGTCTCGGCTTTCGGTGGGTGGGCGCGTCGGCCCTTCACCGTCTGCGGGACGCGGCGGCCACGGCCGTTCTGCTTTGGCACGTGGGCCTGCCCGCGACCGCTACCGAACGACTCGGCCGGCGTGCGGAGGCCGGCGTACTCGTCGGCGCCGTAGTCCTGTTTGCGGTTTGCCTGGGCGGCGCGAACTGCCTTGGCGACGAGGTCGGCCCGAACCGGCGTCTCGAAGACGTCCGGAAGGGTGATCTCGCCGTCGGCCTCGCCGTCCAGGTCGTATAGTGTTGCCTGCATGGGTTATCCCTGGTTCGACTCCGTAGAGACGTAGCGCACCTCGGGGTCGAGGCGCGGCTGGTCGTTCGGACGCACCGCGGGCCGGAAGCGCACGAGACGCTTGTCCGGACCGGGAACCGAGCCCTTCACGAGCGTGAACGGGCCGTCGACCTCGCCGTAGTTGACGAAGCCGCCGTCGACGGTGGCGTCGTCGCCCTCGCCGATGTCGACGAGGCGCTTGTTCAGCTCGGTGCGCTGGTGGTAGCCCGTCTGCCCCTGCTGGGGAACAGTCGAGCGCACACGCGATGGGTTCCACGGGCCGAGGTTGCCGATGCGTCGGCGCCAGCCCTGGCGGGCGTGCTTGCCCTTTCGCTTTTGGACGCCCCATCGCTTGACGGGGCCCTGGGTGCCTTTCCCCTTCGTGACGCCGGCCACGTCGGCGTACTCGCCGGCGCGGAAGACGTCGTTCATGGCGTGCTCGCCGCCCTCGGCGACGAGGTCCAGCGCGTAGTCGAGGCGGTCATCCAGGGAGCCGCCGCCGACGCGAGTCTCCATCACGTCGGGCTTTTTCTTCGGGACGCTCGGGACGGCGTCGGGGACGGTGTGCGTGATGAGACGCACGTCTCCCAGGTTGCCGGCCGCGAGTGCGTCGCGGATCTGTTCCTCTGCAGCGTCCGGGTCGTGGTCCTCCGGCAGGTTCAGGGTCCGGTCGAGGTCCGCGTGGAACTCGTCGGTCCAGACCTCCGTCAGCGGACGCTTGCCGTATGGCGTGTCTTCGTAGGCACGCAGGGCGACGGCGCGCATCGGCGGCGTCTCGACGACCGTCACCGGGACGGTCTCCTCCATCCCCTCGCGGGGGGAGTTGGGTTCGTCGTTGACGAGCACGACGTGTGTCATGCCCGCCTTGTAGCCGGCGAACCCCTGGACGCCCGGCTGGCCGTCGTCAGAGGGCCACTGTTGAAGCGAGGCGTCTCGCTCGTCGAGCGCTTGCGCGGGCCAAAGCCCAGCGAGCCTTTGCGTGGTCTGCTTGGTTGTGGCATTCGTTTACTCCGTGAGGGTTAGACAGGCGAGGGAGGCGAACATCGCTTCTTCAGTTCGCACGACCTCGCTGCCCTGGTTCGGAACCGTATTCAGCCAGAGGTCGAACCCTGCGGGCTCGTCTCCTGTCCGGTCGCTTGCGACGGAGTCCGGGTCCACGTCGAGTATCGCCGGCAACCCGCGCTCGGGTGCGCCGAAGGCGACTGTCATACCGCCCTCGGAGTCACGCCGACTGACCACCTGGGCCAGTCGGCGCGTCGACACCGGCTCACCGTACCGCGATGACGCGATAGTGAGTCCGGCGTCGGCACGCGAGAGCGCCGTATCGAGGTCCGCGGCGTCCACGTCGTACCCGGCTACGGGTGCGTCGACGAGTTTCGCCCGGACCGGCCGTCGCGAAGAGACCCTGACGGTCACGCGCTCCCCCTCGCCCGCGTCCATTCCGTCTGGAACGGGGAGGGAGATCGGGTGTTGCAGTCCGCAATTGACCCGAACGCGCCCATCAGCTCCGACCTCGGTCACGATTCCCTGTCTTAACGACCCCGAACCCTCGGATCCGGAGCCGGTCTGTGAACGCACGCGGAGCGGCGGCAGGACGCCGACGTACTCCAGTTCGTCCCGCTTATCCCACATCTCCTTTCGGAGGTGCGGGGGCGTCGCGGCGTACCGCAGCACGGTTTCGACGAACCCGTCTTCGAACTTCCCCTCGCCCGCTGGGTCGGGGAACACTGTCAGCCGATCTGCCCGGAAGACCGTGGCCGCACGGGCCACGTATCCGAGCTTGCGAGTTGCCTCGCGTCTGTCCTCGGCTTCCCGTGTGAGGGAAGACGGCACGAGTACGCTGGTCGTCATGCCGTGACGCTTCCACGTCGCGCCACTAGACTGTGCCGATATGTCCCCCCTCCTCGCTTAAAAAGACCCCGCTTCACGCGCGCGGTGCGACGCGTTCACATGGGTCGTCAGGGTCCGCTGGGCGTGAATCGCTCACACGGGGTTTGCCGCTTTCGAAACGTTGGGGACTGTATACGAACCACACGGTTGCAACCCGTTTACACCCGGTGTGAATGCCCTCGTGTCCCACGATTTGCCCTGGAAAACGGAAGGCTTACTGTCACCCTCGCCAGGTTTGATTGCAACAGGGCGCTGGTAGTGTAGTGGTATCACGTGACCTTGCCATGGTCACAACCTGGGTTCAAATCCCAGCCAGCGCACTTCTACGACGAACCATCCTGACGAGCGTCGCGTAGCGCGTGCTCGTCATTCGTGAGTCGCAAACTCGCACTGGGATTTGAGCCCTGCAAGGAACGCGCAGCGAACTCGTGAGCGAGCATTTCTTGCTCCGGTTCAAACCCCAGCCAGCGCACTTCTCTTCAGTTAACTTCCGAGCGACGCGTTTCATCGCGTCGCGTCCCGACTGCCGTGTCGTCGCTCTGGATTTGAATCACGGAAATCCGAGCGGAGCGAGGATTTGTCTCGGGTTCAATTCCCGCCCAGCGCACTTCTGGCGACGCTTATCGACGAGCGAAGCGGGTGGTGTATCGAGGCGGATCGGTCCCGGATTCGAACCTTCTCAGTCGCAACGCTCCCTGGCAGGCCCGAGCGTGGTCGATGCCTACGATTCTGGGCGGCTCGCCGGGTCCTCGAGCCGTCGCGGGAGGCACATCGTCACGGCCGAACCTCGTGGTTCCCGGTCTGACACGCTGATATCGCCGTTCGACCGTTGGACGATCCAGTACACCATCCACATCCCGAGTCCGATGCCGTGGGCGAGTCCACGGGGTGGTCGTCCCTCGACCAGAATCTTCCGTTCGGTCTCGGGAATCCCAGGCCCGTCGTCGCGAACCTCCAGTTCGACCGTCGAGTCCTGAATCCTCACGTCCACCTCGATGGATGGGGACCCTCGGTCGTGGTGAACGACAGCGTTCTGGACGAGTTCGACTACCGCATCGGAGAGACGCGGCGACGCTTCGACGGCGACTGGCCGGGGCGACGTCACCGAGATGGCTGCGTCACGGGCCATCGAGGACACCTCGCTCAATGCTTCCTCCAGGAGGAGGTCGATGCGGATTGGCTTTACAGGGGACTCCTCGAGTATGATCTCCGTTCTCTGGTGGGCTTTCTGGCTCGTTTCCAAGAGGTCCTCCGAGGAGTCGACGATCTGGGTTGCACCGTTCGCGACCGGCGGTTCCGCGGTCGCCGCTACGTACTCGGCCTGCCCCACGATCACATTCACGATGTTGCGAACGTTGTGTCGAAAGACCCGGTCGACGACCCGGAGGTGCTTCGACCGCGCCATCCGGTCGGTGATGTCTCTCGACACGCCGATTATCTGGACCACCCTATCGTCCTCGATGACGGGGGTCAGTTTCGTGTGCCATCTGACCTGGCCGTGTTCGTGCACGAGGGTCTCCTCGTAGACAATCGTGTCACGCCGTTCCACGCACTCCAGGTAGTTGGCCGTGACCTCCGCGCCCATCTCCTCACCCAGGTACTCCTCGGGGTGGAGGCCGCCATATTCTGCGACCGTCATGCCGGTAATCGCTTCGTGGGCAGCGTTGTTCCACTGGAACCTGAACGAGACCTCCCCCTGGTCCCGTTCGACCGAGAAGATGAACACCGCGTCGTCGACCCTCGAAAGCACCGACTCGAGGTCGTCGCCGGCTATCGGTGCCGCGGCATCTTCGGGGCCCACCCCACTGGACGGCGTCTCTTCCTCTCCGTCCCCGCCCGAACTATCCCATCTGATTTGTAGTATCGATCTCGTAGGTGCATAATTATACGGGTCGGTCCGGGCACCGAAGTCCGAGTGGGATTCACTCGGCGAACGCCCTCCTTGCACCCAGCGGGCAGTATAAACCGTCGCTGGACCTATCGGTCCGGTAGATGGTCCTCGCAATCGGTCACTTCGCTCTCGGCGCGACGCTCACCACGGTGCTCGTCGTCCTCTTCGGGGCTCGCGTCCCGTTCCCGCGGACGGTCGTTCTCCTGGGCGGCAGCCTGGCGATGATCCCCGACCTCCAGCAGATTGCCCCGGTCGCCGGCCCGACGCTTTCGGCCTTTCACGACTCGTGGGTCGCCGATTTGTTCTGGTTCCACCGGACGCTCGACGTCCTCGACCCGGGTGACTCGGCACTCGTCGCCGGCGCGCTGGTCGCCGTGTTCGTCGTGGTGACCGCCGTCTCGGAGTACTGGGACTACCGCCCGCCGGCCGCCGTCAGGGACGTCACCGATGGCGTCCCGGGTACCGACGACTGAGAGTCGCGGTAACGTGCGCGCGAGACGAAACGTGAACCGCCACTACGGACGACCACCACTTTTGCCAGTCTGGCCGGTACGTCCCACTATGACCTGCATCGGGTTCCTCTCGGTCGCACCGGTCGTCGAAGAGAGCATGGCGCCGTACGTCGCCGACGCCGTCGCGGCGCTGGAGGCCTTCGACGTCGCGTACGAGACGACGCCGATGGGAACGATTATCGAGGCCGACGACAGCGAGGAACTGTTCGCGGCCGCCCACGCCGCCCACGAGGCGGTCGGTGCGCGGGCCGACCGGGTCGAGACGTTCCTGAAGATCGACGACAAGCGCGGCGTCGACCAGCGGGCCAGCGAGAAAGTCGACGCCGTCGAGGCGGAACTGGGCCGCGAGGCCCGGCGCTCGGGCGAGTGAGGCGGCTGGCGCCCCCGTCGACCCGGGACCGGCCGTCATCCTGGCGACTCCCCAGAAGCGAAGTTGTTTATCCGTCGCTCCCGACCCCGGCGACATGGACAGTCTCAACCGCATGGCCACGGAACTCGTCGACGAGGCCATCGACTTCGCGGACGAACTCACCATCGACGTCCACGCGCTGGAGGGCGACGCGGCCGTCCTCGACTTCGGGGTCGAGGTGCCGGGGCCGTCGAGGCCGGCATGCTGCTCGCGGAGATTCAGACCGCTGGACTGGCGACGATCCAGACGACGATGGACGGCGTCGCGGGCGCCCCGCTGCCCCACGTCGAACTGTCGACCGACCACCCCGCGCTCGCCCTGCTGTGCTCACAGAAGGGCGGGTGGGAGCTCAGCACCGACGATTTCGAGGGCCTGGGGAGCGGCCCCGCCCGCGCGCTCGTCGCCGAGGAGGACGTCTACCAGCGCGTCGGCTACCGCGAGGCGGCCGACTTCGCCGTCCTCGCCGTCGAGACGGACCGGTTGCCCGACGCCGACGTCGCCGCACAGGTCGCCGAGCGGACCGGCGTCCCGGAGACGAGCGTCTTCCTCCCGGCGTTCTCGACGGCGAGTCTCACCGGGAGCGTCGTCGCGGCCGCGCGGGCCGCCGAACTCGCCGTCTTCCGTCTCTCCGAGCTCGGTTTCGACCCCGTCTCCGTGCTGTCGGCCAACGCCCGTGCGCCGGTCGCGCCGGTGGCCGGCGACGAGGCGACGGCGATGGCGCGGACCACCGACGCTCTGGCCTACGGCGCCGAGGTCCACCTGACCGTCGACGAACCGTTCGACCGGTTCGACGAGGTGGCTTCCATCGCGGCCGTGGAGTACGCCGAACCGCTCGAGGCCGTCTTCGAGGACGCCGACTGGGCCTTCGAGGACCTCCCCGTCGAGCTGTTCGCGCCCGCGCAGGTGACCGTCGACGTCGTCGGCGGCGACACCCACGTCGTCGGCGACACCAGCGAGGACGTGCTGGCCGAGAGTTTCGACCTGTAACCGTGCGCTACAAGGTGGCCCCGCCGGCCCGGTCGCTCGCGGTCCTGGCCGACGCCCGCGCGGCGATCCCGCTAGTGCCCGAACCCGAGGCGGACTGCTGTCGGGCGATACAGCAGGCCACCGACTGTGGCACTCGGGACGAGGCCCGGACGCTGCTCACCTTCCTCCAGGCGCTGGACCTCGTCGCCGAGTCCGAGCGTGGCTACTACCGCACCCAGCGATCGCTCGACCGCGAGCAGGCGGGGGCGGCGTTCCGACAGCAGGTCTTCCTGGTCGCGGAACTCCTCGGGGCGCTCGAAGACGGTCCGCTGGACGTCGAGGGCACGTTCGCGGCGGTTCGCGACGAGATTCCGCCCTGGGAGCGCAACCGGCACGCAGACTGGACGGCCGTCTGGCGCGAGCGGGTGGCGAACCTGCTGGAGTGGGGGGTCATCTTCGATCTCCTGACCGCCGACGGCGAGGGGTACGCGCTGGCCGCTCAGTAGGCGATCCCGACCCGTTCGCGGACGTGCTCGTCGGCCAGCAGTTCCTCGTAGACGAAGGCGGCGATGTCGCCGACGCGTATCGACTGGCCGCCGTCCGGGAGGTAGTTCGTCGCCGTCCGGTAGTGGTTCGTCATCGCGCCGTCGGGCATCAGCGGCGGGCAGACCAGCGTCCAGTCGAGCGCGGACTCGCGGACCGTCTTGAACGCCCGGTAGTGGGCCTCCGCCAGCGGGCGCATCTCGTCGGGGAACTCCTGTGTCTCGAGTCTGAGGCGCGCCGGCGTTGCCTGGAGGATGCCGTCGGCGCCGACGGCGACCAGTCGGTCGACGGCCGCTCGCTCCATCGCCTGGACGACGTTCGCCAGCCCCTCGTCGACGACCGACACGTCGTCGTCCTCACCGGGGCCCAGCGCGCTGCAGACGGTGTCGTGACCCGGCACGGCCTCCATCACCGCCTCGATGTCGAGGACGTCGCCGACGACGGTCGAGACGTCCGCGGGCACCGACCGGCGGTCCCTGACGAACGCGGTCACGTCGTGCCCCCGAGACCGGGCCCGATCGAGGACCTCGCTCCCGACCCGGCCGGTTGCACCGAAGAGGAGAATATGCATTATGACTACTCCCGTCAAGGCACGCGACGATAAAATAGCGGATACCTAACGAGGCGTCACTCCGCCGGCGAGACGTCGGTGACGGTGCCGACGCCCTTCGAACGGCCCTCCCGGAAGACGAACTTCTGTCCCGCCTCGACGAGGTACGACCGGAACTTGAAGCGGACGCGCGTCCGCCCGGCGTCGCCGGGAAGCAACTGTCCGTCGTCGGGACTGAAGACGGCCGCCTCGCTCACCGTCTCGAGGTGGACGACCGGTTCGTACCCCTCGCCGATGCGGGTCGGGTGATTCAACACCATGACCTCGGCCTCGAACTCCCGGACGGGAACCGGATCGGCGTCGCGTGGCAGCAGCGCCATCCCGCGCTCGATGTCGGCCTCGCGGACGCCCTTGAGCGCGATACCGACGATGCGTCCGGCCCTGGCCTCGTCGACGCGGTGGTAGTGCATCTCTATCGAGCGCACTTCGACCGGCCGGAAGGCGCCGTCCTGCATCGGGCCCAGTAGCAGTTCGTCGCCGGCCTCGACCTCGCCGGACTTGATGGTGCCCGAGGCGACTGCTCCCACGCCCTGGACGTTGTAGGTCCGGTCGACGTACATCCGGAACTCGCCGTCCTCGCCGGCGGTCTTCGGGAGCGACTCGAACATCGCGTCCAGGTCGCGAAAGCCCTCCTGGGTCACCGCGCTGGTCTTGAGTACCGGGACGACCGTCTCGGAGATCTCCTCGATGGCCGTCTCGACCCCGTGGCGCTCGACGCGCAGTGGCGTCTTGCCCACCTCGCGAAGCGCGCTCTCGACTTCGCGTTCGACGGCCTCGACCCGGTCCTCGGAGACGAGGTCGACCTTCGTGAGCGCGACGATGGTCGGCAGGTCCGTCGCCAGCAGGATGCCCAGGTGCTCGCGGGTCGTCGCGGTCACCCCGTCGTCGACGGCGACGGTCAGCAGGCCGTAGTCCAGCTTCTGCCCGACCAGTCCCCGGATGGTGGTCCGGAGCCACGGCTCGTGACCGACGGTGTCGACGAACGAAACCAGGCGATCCGACTCCTCCACGACGCGTGCGCGGTCGGTTTTCCGATGGGGGTTGTCCATCCTGACCGGGCCGTCCGCGTCGAAGCCGTAGACCCCGTAGGAGAGGTCCGCCGAGAGGCCGCGTTCGACCTCGTGGGGCTGGACGTCGAGGAAACTGCGCGTGTCTCCCTGGCCGTCGTCTGCCTCGCCGGTCACCAGCGACCCCACGAGCGTGGACTTGCCGTGATCGACGTGGCCCGCCGTCCCGACGACGATGTGGTCGTCGTCGGTCAGGACCGACCCCTCGGTGATGGTGGCCACGCCGACGATGCCCTTCGGGTCGTCCTCGCCGTCCGCGGCGTCAGCGACGCCGTCGACGCCCCAGGTCTGGACGTCCTCGATGTGGGCACCGGCCTCGTCGGCCAGCAGGCTGAGGACGTCCATCGACTCGGAGAAGGCGGCCGGCGAGATGCCGGCGATGCCCCCGTCGTCGGTGACGCCGACCACGTACGTCGCTTCCCCGTCCCCGGAGAGGACGCGGTGACGCAGCTGGGCCGCGAGGGACTCCAGTCGCCCCTCCGACAGGTGGAGGTTCTCGGTGAGCCGTTCTTTGAACTCGACGCTGCCGCCCTCCTGTTCGCCGCGCTGCAGGGCGCGGTTGAGGACGGCCCGGTCGGGGCTCATGTCCTCCCGTAGCGGAGGCCGAGATAAAAGCCTTCCCCGGTTTCCGGCCCGCTACCGTCTATTGAGGCGACTGGGTGACTCACTCTCTCACCCCGCAGTCCGTGCGACTATTTATCCGTGATGCCGGGGCCAACCCCCCACGTGGACTCCCCTGCCACGCGGGACCCAGCGGGTGTGCGACGCCATCCCGTGTGGGCGGCCCGCGGCGTCGCCTGTCAGCCCCGGTACGGCCCGACGGCCTCCAGGAACCCGTCGGCGTAGGACGCCTCGGTCACGCGGTCGGCCCGTGACCGCGCCGTCTCGTCGGCGTTCGCGACGGCCACCGACTCGCCGGCAACGTCGAACAGTTCGGCGTCGTTCTCGGAGTCGCCCACCGCGATAAACTCGGCCGGCGTCCGGTCCAGCTCCGCACAGACCGTCTCCAGCCCACGGCCCTTGTCGACGGTCGGGTCGACGACGTGGTAGGCGAACCCGGTATCGAGCACGCGCAGGCCACGCTCGGTCGCGATCCGCTCGAGCGGCGCCAGCGGCTGGTCGATGTTCACGACCACCTCCGTCTCGCGCCAGCGGTTCGCGAGGTCCACGCGACCGAAGCCGAGGTCGTGACCCGCCTCGCGGTAGGCTTCGGTGACCGCGAGTGCGGCTTCCCTGTCCCCGTCCAGGCTGAGCGTGTCCGTCGCCTCGACGAACACCACGCCGCCGTTCTCGGCGACGATGGTCCGCTCGATGCCCAGGAACTCACAGAGCGCGACCGGAAAGGGCATGGCCTTCCCCGTCGCGACGACGACGCGGTCCGGCCACGACCGCAGGACCGGGAACACGCGCGGGTCGATGGCGCGGTGGCTGTCTGTCAGCGTTCCGTCGATGTCGACGACGAGCGGTGGGACGTCGCTGTGGGCGGCCATACGCCACCTTGCGAGTCCGGTGGTTTCCCCGTTGCGGTCAGTCGTCGGTCAGCGTCTCGTAGGCCGCCTTCACCCGCTTGAACTCCCGCTCGCTGCCGGCCTCGGTGTCCGGGTGGACCTCCTTGACCTTCTCTCGGTAGGCCTGTTTGACCGCGCGCTGGTCGGCGCTGGGGTCAAGCCCCAGTCGCTGGTAGGCCTCCGCGGTCGACGGCCCCTGAGACTGCTGGACGCGCTGGCGTCGCTGGCGCTGCTGGCGGGTTCGGGCCCCCCGCCGTCGTCGCTGCTGTCGGGCGGCGTCGACCCGTTCTCTGGCCGTCGCCCCCTGGCCGTCGCGCGGCGGCCGCCACGCTTCGCGTGGCCCAGCGCCGAACCCCCCGCGAGCCCCGCCCCGGTTGCCGGCGGCCGCTCGGCGTTCGACCCGTTCGTAGACGCTCGCGGCCATCTTCCCGCTGAGGTGGTAGTACATGAAGTACGTCGAGGCCGCGAACATCGCCGCGAGAAAGAGGACGGCCGGGTTCGCGAACAGCCCGACGGCTGTCAGTGCGACCGTCAGCACTGCGAACACCGCCGCAACGCCCGTAATGAGCCGCTCGTACTGCACGAACCAGCCTTCGGCCCACAGAACCGTAAGCGTCTCGCCTGTCAGCCGGCCAAGCGTTCAAGACGCTCGGCATGCTACCTGCCAGCATGAGCGTCTCCGGACTCTGTGCGGTCTGTAACGCACCGGACGTAGAACACACCTGCGACCGGTGTGGGAGCCTGGTCTGTGACGAGCACTGGGACGGCGAGACGGGCCTGTGTGTCGAGTGCGCCGCGGAGGTCGGCCGGTCGCGGGGTCGCGGAGACCCGGAGTCGACGGACCGACCCGATGGCGTCGACACCTACCGGTTCTGACTACCGGAACTGGTTGAGTCGTCGCTTGAGCTGTTTTGCCGACTGTCCGGCGGCGTCGAAGAAGTCTCCCCGCGAGTCTTCGCCGGCGAAGATGATGCCTCGCGAGGAGTTGACCAGGCCGACGCCGTCGGCCAAGCCGTGTTCGACGGCGGCCTCGGCGTCGCCGCCCTGGGCGCCGACCCCGGGGACGAGAAACGGGATGTCCGGCACTAGGTCGCGGATGGACTCGAGTTCGTCCGGGTTGGTCGCGCCGACGACCAGGCCGACGTTGCCGTTCTCGTTCCAGAGGTCCGCCAGATGGACCACCCGCTCGTAGAGCGGTTCGCCGGTCGCGAGTTCGAGGTCCTGGAGGTCCGCGCCACCCGGGTTGGAGGTCCGCCCGAGGACGAACACGCCCTTCTCGGCCCGCTGGAGGAAGGGTTCGAGCGAGTCACGCCCGAGGAACGGATTGACGGTGATGGCGTCGGCCGCCGGCCCGTCCTCGCCGTCGAGAATCCGGGCGTACTGGCGGGCGGTGTTGCCGATGTCGCCACGCTTCGCGTCGAGCAGCACGGGGACGTCCTTCCCGTGTGCGTACGCGATGGTCTCCTGCAGGGCCCGCCAGCCGTCGGCGTCCTCGTAGAACGCGGCGTTCGGTTTGTAACAGGCGGCGTGTTCGTGGGTCGCATCGATGATACGGCGGTTGAACTGCCAGCGCGGGAGGTCGGCGTCACGGACGGCGTCGGGCAACCGGTCCGGGTCGGGGTCGAGACCCACAGAGACGACGCTGTCGGCGGCAGAGATACGGTCTGCGAGTCGGTCGAAGAAGTGCATGGATAGCGCGGCGAGTGGCAGCGACACAAGCGTTTCCCTCTCCGCCCGACGGTATCAACTGTGATAACTGGGGCGGCGGCTATTAACCATTCCCTCGGAAAGAGTTGCTATGGACCGTTCACTGAACGTCGGACACGTGGCCGAGACGCTCCCGAATCTCGGCCGGTTGCTGGACGACCCCCGACTCCGTCCCCTGGGACTCGCGGGGGGGATGACACTGCTCGGCATCGGCGCGCTGCTCTCGCTCGTGCCACCGGCGCTCCCGCTCGCGTTCTGGGCCAACGCCGTCGCGGCGACGCTGGTCTTCCTCGGCGTGCCGCTGTTCTGCGTGGGACTCGCGGCACCGGAACCGGAGAACCCGTACTTCCAGTTCGGCGTGGACCTCTCGCAACACCAGCGTCAGGCCGTCGCGACCGGCGGCCTGGCCATCACGTTCGCGCCCGTCGTCGTCATCGTCGGCATCCCCTTTGGCGTGTCGATGCCAGTTCTGGTGACCGCGGCGACGCTCGCGTTCGTGGGCGCGGCGCTCGTGCTCACGGGATTCATCGCCTGGACGGCAGAGACCATCGCGGAACCGAACTCGGCCTAGTTCTCCAGCGTCGCCGCCAGTTCGTCGACGAGTCGCTTGACCGCGGCCCCGCTCTGTGCGACCAGTACCGTTCCCGCCGCCGTCGACTCGACGGTGACGTCGTCTCGCTCAACCGTGAGCGACGGCGACCCGTGGATGGTCAGTCGCGCCGTCGCGGGCGTCACGTGGACGGTCCCGACGCGCTGGTGGCGGTACTCGACGGCGTACGCGAACGCCCCGTCGGCGGTCGGTTCGACGTCCGGGTCCGCGTCGACGACGCTGACGTCGGCCAGCGGGCCCCGTTCCAGTCCCGTCAGCTCCGAGGCGAGCAACTGACCGATGCGCGTGCCGTCGGTGACGCGGTCCTCGACCATCACAGCCCCTCCCGGACCTCCGTGGCGACGTCGGTGACGTCGACGCCCTCGGTGCGGGCGTAGACGACCGCAGCGGCCTCCAGAGTCAGTCCGAGCTCGGACTGGAGGGCGTTTATCTCCGCGACGGCCGTCTGTTTCTCGACACCGGTCTCCAGCACCGAGTCGAGGACGCGCTCGAAGGTCGACCGCGACTGGAGGATCTCCTCGCCCGGCGCGAACCCGTCCGGAACGTCGACGCTGCCGGCGTCGAAGACGGCCACGAGGGCGTCGCCGTCGCGCTCGACCAGCCCCTCGCTGGCGGCGATGTCGACCAGCGTCTTGGCCTGGTCGGGCGAGAACCAGCTCCGATCCAGCGAGAGCGCGACGACGAACTCGCTTTCGGCCATCCGTTCCGTGCCGCGCTGGCGGAACGGCGCGGCCACGGCCGTCTTGAGACTCATCGTTGTGGGGGGCGCGTGGGCCGGGCCTAACGGTTACGGTTGTGGCCGCCGGCGGGTCGGCATCGAACGGTTCAAGTAGCCGCTGGAACATCCCTCGGGTATGAAAGACCAGGGACGCTCCCCTCGCAAGCGGACTGGCGGTCGGCGGCGACCGAACCACAAGAAGAAGAAACACGAACTGGGCAAGGAGTCCACCGAGACCCAGGTCGGCGACCAGAAGCTGAAGGTCGTCGACTCCCGCGGCAACACCAGCAAGGTGCGTGCCGTCACCACGAACGTCGCGAGCGTCGCCGACGGCGCGGAGACGGTCGAGGCGACCATCGAGAACGTCGTCGAGAACCCCTCGAACCCCAACTACGCCCGCCGGAACATCATCACGAAGGGCGCGCTCATCGAGACGTCCGAGGGCACCGCCCGCGTAACCTCGCGACCGGGCCAGGACGGCCAGGTCAACGCCGTCCTCGAGTAGACACGGCGCAGTCGGTCTTCTTTAGTCGACGACCGCGCCAGCGGCGGTGCCCCGTCGCCTCGGCACCCAGGGAAATATACTCCTACTGTTGGATATATAGCGAACATATAAACTGCCTAAGTCTGCCCAGTCGTAGATGCCGTTACAGACCCCGATTGCGGGGCGGTGACCCACACACATGGACGCTGGACCTACGCTCAATCCGACGGTCGATGCATCACACCGACGAATCGACGCGACGCAGTGGGACAACATCTACGTGGTCGGGGACGTCCACGGGTGCCGTGACAGCCTCGAGCGACTCCTCGGGAAACTCGACCCCCGCGATGACGAACTTGTCGTCTTCGTCGGTGACCTCGTCCGCAAGGGCCCCGACAGCAAGGGCGTCGTCGACCTCGTCCGCGAGCGACCGAACCTCCTCAGCGTCCGCGGGAACAACGAGCAAAAGCTCGTCGACGGGCGCAAGTCCATCGACGCGCTGACCGACGCGGACCTCGCGTACATCGAGTCGATGCCGGCGGTCGTCTCGTGGGACGGTGCCATGGTCGCCCACGGCGGCGTCGACCACCGGAAACCAGTCGTCGAACACTCGCTGACGGAACTGCTGAACATGCGCTCGCTCGTCCCGGACGGGAGCTACGACCGGCCGTACTGGTTCGAGGAGCGCCGCGAGGGACCCCGCGTCTTCTTCGGTCACACCGTCCTCGCCGAACCCCACGTCACCGACTACGCGGTCGGCCTGGACACCGGCTGTGTCTACGGCGGGCAGCTGACCGCCTACGACACCGCAGCGGGGAAACTGATATCCGTCGATCCGCCGAAGACCTACCAGGAACGGTCGTCGGATAGCATCGTCCAGCCCCGAGCCGTCCCGCTGCCATAGCATGGACACCGAGGAGTCGCAGCTGCCCGAGCCCTACGACCCGGGAGCCGTGTCGCTCGACGACCCGTCGCTGTATCTGAACCGCGAACTGAGCGAACTCGCCTACCAGCGCCGCGTTCTCCACGAGGCACTGGACGACCGGAACCCGCTGCTCGAACGGGTCCGGTTCCTGGCCATCGTCACGCGGAACCTAGACGAGTTCGTGATGAAACGCATCGGCGGACTGAAACAGCAGATAGAGGCCGGCGTGACCGAGGAGACGGCCGACGGCCGCACGCCGGTCGAGCAGTTCGAGGACGTCCACGACACGCTAGCGCCGATGCTCGAACGACAGACGGCGTGTTACGAGGAGACGATCCGACCCGCACTTGCCGACGAAGGCATCCAGGTCCTCGACTACGACGACCTGAACGCTGGCGAGCAATCGCGGATGCGGGACTACTTCCAGGAGTCGGTGCTGCCGACGCTGACGCCGCTCTCGTTCGACCCTGCACACCCCTTCCCGTTCATCTCGAACCGCTCGCTGTCGCTGGCCGTGCTGACCCGCCGACCCGACGCCGAAGACCCGACGTTCACGCGGGTGAAGATTCCGCCGAACCAGTCCCGGCTGGTGCAGATCGGCGACGACCTCCGGTACGTACTCTTAGAGGAGGTCATCCGGGCGAACCTGGACCTGCTCTTGCCAAACGTCGATATCATCGACACGGCGCTGTTTCGCCTCACGCGCAACGCGGAGGTCCGGCGCAACGAGGAGGTCGCCGAGGACCTCATCGACATGATCGAGGAGGTGCTGGAACAGCGCCGCTTCGCGACGGTCGTGCGGATGGAGATCGAAGCGGATGCCCACCAGCGCATCCGCGACACCCTCCAGCGTCAGCTCGAGCTCGAGGACCGGGAGATATACCCGCTCACCGGACCGCTCGACTACCGCGAGTTCATGTCGCTGACCGACCTGGAGCGCCCGGACCTGAAACTCGAACCGTGGACACCACAGCCCCACCCGCGGCTCAAGGAGCCGAGCAACGATCCCTTCGGTGACGACGACGGGGACCCCCGGACCACCGTCTTCGACGACATCGACGACGGCGACATCCTCTTGCACCACCCGTACCACGACTTCGGGCAGACCGTCCAGCGGTTCCTCTCGGCGGCGGCCGAAGACCCCGACGTACTCGCGGTCAAGGCCGCGATCTACCGGACCGCAAGCGACTCACAGGTCATCCAGTCGCTCATCGACGCCGCCGAGAACGGGA
Source organism: Haloarcula regularis (assembly GCF_029338315.1). Classification (GTDB taxonomy): domain Archaea; phylum Halobacteriota; class Halobacteria; order Halobacteriales; family Haloarculaceae; genus Haloarcula; species Haloarcula regularis. The sequence continues at coordinate 1,096,657 of NZ_CP119794.1, read as the reverse complement.
AACAGGTCGCGGTGATGGTCGAGCTGAAGGCACGCTTCGACGAGCAGAACAACCTCGAGTGGGTCAGGCGACTGGAGGAGAACGGCATCCACGTCGCCTACGGCACCATCGGCCTGAAGACCCACACCAAGACGGCACTCGTCGTCCGCGAGGAAGACGACGGTGTCAACCTGTATTCCCACGTAGGTACCGGAAACTACCACTCGGAGACCGCGAAGGGCTACGTCGACCTCGGGCTGTTGACCGAGGACCGCGACATCGGCCAGGACCTGGTGACGCTCTTTAATTCCTTTACCGGGCCGGGGATGGACGAGCAGTTCCGCAAACTGCTCATCGCGCCGGTGACCATGCGCCGGGAGTTCACCCGCTTCATCCGCCGCGAAGCGCACCATGCCCTCGAAGGAAGGCGAGCCAGAATCGTCGTGAAGATAAACGGACTCGAGGACCCCGATATCGTCGGGGAACTGTATCGGGCGTCGATGGCCGGCGTGGACGTCGACCTCATCGTGCGGGACATCTGTCGGTTGCGCCCCGATCTCGAGGGCATCAGCGAAAACGTCGAGGTCCATTCGCTGGTCGGGCGGTTCCTCGAACACTCCCGTATCTATTACTTCGAGAACGGCGGCGACCCCGAGTACTACATCGGCAGCGCCGACTGGATGACGCGTAACCTGGACAACCGCGTCGAGGCCGTGACCCCGGTCGAGGACCGCGACATCCGCCGGCAGTTGAAGTTCAACCTCGAGCTCATTCTGGCGGACAACCGCAAGCGGTGGCGGATGCACAGTGACGGCCGCTACGAGCAACAGACGCCCGACGCGGACGAACCCGTCGTCAACACGCAGGCGATTCTGATGCGGGAGGCGATGAAGGCCGACCGGAACGAGGACGTGGTCACGGGCGTCCCGAGCGACTACCCGGTCGACGGCGACCTGCTCGTTGCACCGGTCGAGGACGAGGCGGGCCCGGACGTGGTCCCAGACGACGAACTGGGGCCAGACGAACCGGCGGCCAACAGCGACCGGACGGACGAGGCCCTCCTCGACCGGTTCGCCGAGCACTGGTACGTCCCCGACAGCGACACCTACGACTACGCGGTGAGGACACCGGACGGCGACCGAAAGTACCTGAAGACGATCGACGGCGCGGCGGCGGCCCTGGAGCGCTACTACGACTGACCGCCGGAAAAGAGCAGGCTCCGGTCAGGGACGCGGTGCGGCCTTCTGGAGGGCGCTCTCGGCGATGTTACCGCCGTAGTCGGCGGTGCGCGACAGCGAGTCGACCACGAGGCCCAGCACCTGGGCGCTCTGTGGGTCGAACTCCCTGATCTCGCCGTCGACCTCGCGGGCGGTGTCGTCGACGTCGCGTATCTTCCCGCGGGCCCGGTTGGCCAGTTCGACGGCCTCGTCGGAGTCCTCGGCCAGGAGCGCGTCCATCGCCATCTCGGGGACGGCCGTAGCCTCCTCCTGGAGCCGCTCGAGCAGGTCTGCGGTGTCACCGGATATCTCCCCGACGTCCAGCGCGAGGTTCGCGATCTTTGTCGCGTGGTCGGCGATGCGCTCGAGCTGGCGTGCGCTGGACTGGTAGTCGAACACCGTCTCGCGCGGGAAGCCGATCTCGTTGGCGGCGGTCGGGTTCCGGAGGACCGTCCGGAACACGCGCGAGACCATGTACCAGAGGCGGTCGACGTCCTCGTCGCGGTGGATGACGTCCTCCGCCAGGTCGTCGTCGTCCTCGACCAGGGCCTCGACGGCGTCGTCGAGCATCGTCAGCGAGACCAGTCGCATCCGGGTGATGGCGTTGTGGACCGACAGCTCCGAGGAGTCCAGCAGGTCCTGGAGGACGATGTGGTCGGCCGTCTCCTCGATGACCTCCAGGCCGACCAGTCCCTGGGTGGCGTCACGGACCGTCCGACGCTGTTCGGCCGTGATTCGGGGGGCCTCGAGCCTGATGACGTCGAAGCCGCTGACGTACATCGTCATCACGGCCCGCGTCAGTTCGTGGGCCTCGTCCATCCCGCCGACGTCGAGGGTCCCCTCGACGCGGTCGTTCTCGCGGCGCGGCGACAGCAACAGGAGGTCCTCCTCGTCGTGGAACTCGACGACGCTCCCCGCACTGACCCCGTTTTCGGTCGCCCACTCCTTGGGGAGCGAGACGGTGTACGTCGACCCGCCCGTGACCTGCACCTTGCGTGTCTCCATGTAGGTCACTATCGGTTCCCTCGGACTATAAATCTGGCTAAAACTATATATGAAACGAACTGTCGTCGGGCCGGACGATCTGTCTTCCCGTCCGTGTCAGGCCGCGTTGGAATGGGGGATACGTCCACATTTGTGCCTCACTGTTCTGCCGGAATACACGAGATAGCATCTCTGTGTGCCCTTTAAACATTTACGTCGCTCAGTCACGAGTGCCGGCATTTGCATACCGATACCCATGCAAATACCTCTCACTCCACCGCCAGCGTAACTATATAGATGTGCACGACTCGGGTGGACTGACTTCCGACGTCCCCAGTGCGGTTCCCGTCGCCGCACGGTCAGCGCTCTTGGAGGCGGCGTCCGTGGGCCTCAGGCGCGCTCCAGGCTGCCTTCGGTGTCGATACCATAGACCTCCCGGGGTGTCTCGACGTGGGCTGTCCGGACCGCGGCCTCGTGGCCTTCCTCCAGGAGCCATCGGACCCGACGGGGAACCGTCTTCGGCCCGAGCACCGCCCCCGGCCGGTCGGGGTCGTCGATGTAGTCCGTCTCCATCAGGAACGGGTCCCCCTCCGCGACGGCGATCTCAGCTCGTCCTTGTCTGCGAGCACCGACTTCGTCGGGCCCCGCAACCGGCCGCCCGAGTAGTGCTTGACGACCTGGCGCCGGTCGAGTCCGGCCGCTTCGCCCCACTCGGCGACGGGCTCGAAGTCCTCGCCGCCTTCGGTGTGCAACTGGACGGCACAACCGTGGTCGGCAGCGAGTTCGAACCCGTAGTGCATCACCTCATTCGAGGCCGCCCAGACGGCCGCGTCGACGTCGTAGTGGGGCCGACCGGTCTTCAGTGCCAGCGCCCTCCCGTCGGCGACGAACTCGGCGGCGACGTCCAGCCCCGCCTGCATGATGTCGCGGGCCTCCTCGGGGTCGTACCCCTTCTCGACGAGTTTCGAAATCAGCGCCGGGTGGACGCCCAGCACCGGCCAGGCCCGGCCCGGGAGCATCTGGGACGCCTCGCGGGTGACCGAGACGGTGAGGTCGAACCCCTCACGGAACGCGCTCTCGTCCGTCGCCGTCTCGACGAGCATCCACGAGGGCTTGTTCAACACGAGCAGGTGGGTCCCGCCGTGGTCGGCGAACTCCGCGGCGGCCTCGACGCCCCGGCCGTTGACCGGGTCCAGGTGCAGGTGGTTGTCCAGCACCGGCGTGTCGTCGATGTCCATGTCCGACCCAGTGGCTGCGACGGCAAAAGCCGTTCCCGTTCGGCTACTCGACGTCGCCCCGCAGCGAGAGCGCGTCGTGGGCGGCGTTCTGTAGCGCGTCCGAGCGCCCGTGCTCGCCGGGGGCCAGGGCGACGGTGGTGACGCCCTCCCGGGCGGCCACCTCCAATACCGGCTTGAAGTCCGTGTCCCGCGAGGCGACGACGAGGACGTCGATGCGGCCGGCGACGACCGCTTCCGTCGCGTCCACCGCCAGGCGTACGTCGACGTCGCCGCTCGTCGTCACCACCTCGAAGCCCCGGGCCTCGGCCGCCTGGATGAGGCCCGGCGAGGCGTTCTCGTCGACGTACAGCCGCGTCGCCGCCAGGGATCCATAGGACTCGCCGATCTGGCGGATGTCGTCTAAGTCGACGTCGAACTCGCTGCGGAAGACGTTGGGCCCGTCGACGAACACGCCCGTCCGAACGCGCTCGTCACCCCCACGCTCGCCCAGAAACCGGCGAAACAGGTTCATGAACTTCTCTCGCCGGTGGTCCGGTTTATCTCTGGCGCTTCGCCGCGGGGCCGTGTGTGGGCCACTCCACGTTTCGGGATAAACCAGTATCCGCGATACGAAACCGGTCCGTCCACGGTGCTGTCTGGTCGGTCTGGTCGCGCGTTCCGATCGCACGTCGGACAGGGCGAGCCCGACGAGTGGCAACGCCGGAGCGCGACACCGGGCCCCTCGTTTGCCCCGCGCCGGGGAAGCCGTCGAACTCCGTTCGGCCCCGCCCCTCGGTGTCGCGGACGCTATTTGCTATCGCGATATATGATTTATCAGTCCCCACCGTTCGTGTCGGGAAGCAAACGGTAAGGCGGTTCGCCCCCTCGCAGCCGACATGACACTCCGAACGCCCCGCTCGCGGAACGTCACGAGGAGGCCGGTGCCCGGTTCACCGACTTCGGTGGCTGGGAGATGCCCGTAGAGTTCGACTCGATACGCGAGGAGCACGCGGCGGTCCGCGAGACGGTCGGCAAGTTCGACGTCTCGCACATGGGACAGGTCACGGTGTCGGGACCGGACGCGGCCCAGCTGACACAGCGGTTGACGACCAACGACGTCACCGCGCTGGACCCCGGCGAGGCACAGTACTCGGCTGTCACCGACGCGGACGGCGTCATCCTCGACGACACTGTCGTCTACCGCCTGCCCGAGGGCGAATCCGAGGACTACGTCTTCGTGCCCAACGCGGGCCACGACGTACAGATGACCGACCGCTGGAAGTCACACCGGGAGGCCTGGGAGCTGGACGCGACGGTGACCGACCGCACCGAGGCGTACGCGATGCTAGCGGTCCAGGGTCCCGATTCCCGGGCGACCCTGGCGGGCGAGACGGACGTCGCGCTCGCAGATCTCTCGCGGTTCGAGATCGCCAGCGGCACCGTCGCCGGCGTCGACACACTGGTCGCGCGGACGGGATACACCGGCGAGCAGGGGTTCGAAATCCTCTGTCCGTGGGACGCGGCCGAAGAGGTGTGGACGGCCCTGGACTGCCAGCCCTGCGGGCTCGGGGCGCGTGACACGCTCAGACTCGAGATGGGCTTTCTCCTCTCCGGCCAGGACTTCCACCCCGAGGAGAACCCGCGCACGCCCTACGCGGCTGGCATCGGGTGGACCGTCAAACTCGACACCGAGTTCGTCGGTCGCGACGCACTGGAGGGCGTCTACGAGGAGGGCGTCGACGAGAAACTCGTCGGCCTCGAACTCGTCGAGCGCGGGGTGCCGCGCCACGGCTACGAGGTGACGACACCCGACGGCGACCATCTCGGGACGGTCACCAGCGGCACGATGAGTCCGACACTCGGCATCCCGATCGCGCTCGCGTACCTGCCGACGGCCTATGCGGAGCCGGACCGGTCCATCCGGGTCGTCGTCCGCGGCGAACCGAAGAAGGCACGTACCAGGGCCACGCCATTCCTCGACAGATGAGCTTCGACGTTCCCGAGGACTGCCAGTACAGGGAGTCACACGAATGGGTCCGCGCCACCGACGGCACCGCCCGCGTCGGCATCACCGACTTCGCACAGGACGAGCTGGGCGACGTCGTCTTCGTCGAACTGCCGGCGGTAGGCGACGAACTGGCCACCGGCGACGACTTCGGTGTCGTCGAGTCGATCAAGGCCGTCTCGGACATCTACACGCCCGTCGCGGGGACGGTCACTGCCGTCAACGAGCGACTGCGCGACGAGCCCGAACTCGTCAACGAGGACCCCTTCGGCGAGGGCTGGCTGCTCGAAATCGAGCTGGCCGACGAGGCCGAGCTCGAGGACCTCCTCTCGCCGGCGGCCTATCGCGACCAGATCGAGTAATCACGGCCCGGATGGCTACGCTAATGTAGCTGACACCGGTAGGCCCTCCTATCATGTCTGTCCGTGCGGCAGGGTGGTCGCCGCGATGACCGACAGCGGCCCACCCACGACCGGCAGTCCATACGTACCGCACTCACCCGCCGAGACGCGAGCGATGCTCGATGCCGTCGGCGTCGACGACGTCGAGGCGCTGTTCGACGTCCCCGACTCGGTCGCCTTCGACGGCGACCTCGACATCGACGCCCGAAGCGAACGGGCGGTCCGGACCGAAGTCGCCGCCCTGCTCGGGCGCAACGCCGACCTCACCGAGTTCCTCGGCCGGGGGCACTACGGCCACTACGTCCCGTCGCTGGTCGACGACCTCTCGCGGCGCTCGGAGTTCCTGACCTCCTACACCCAGTACCAGCCGGAGGTCGACCAGGGGTTCCTCCAGGCGCTGTTCGAGTACCAGTCGCTCCTGGTCGAACTGACCGGCCTCGACGTCGCCAACTGCTCGATGTACGACGACGCGACGGCGCTGGGGGAGGCAGCGACGCTCTCCCAGCGCGTCCGCTCGGTCTCGGGCGACCGGATACTGGTCCCCGAACACCTCCGTGACGGCAAGCGCGCCGTCCTCGAGAACTACGTCGACGGCCCCGGCTGTCCCGTCGAGTCCTACCCGATGGACGACGGCTGCGTCGACGTCGACGGGCTCGCGGCGACGATGGACGAGGACGTCGCGATGGTCTACGCCGAGACGCCGACCGTCCGCGGCGTCGTCGAGGAGCGGGCCGGTGCCGTCGGTGACCTCGCCGACGAGCACGACGCCCTGTTCTGTCTCGGCAGCGACCCCGTGGCGATGGCGCTGCTTGAGCGCCCCGCCGACGTGGGCGCGGACGTCGTCGTCGGCGACGCCGCCACGCTCGGGACGGGCACGGCCTACGGCTTCGGCTTAGGCCTGTTTGTCACGCGCGAGGAGTACCTCCGGCAGGTGCCCGGCCGACTCGTCGGCGCCAGCGAGGACGCCGCGGGCCAGCGGGCCTACACGCTGACCCTGCAGACCCGCGAACAGCACATCCGCAAGGAGCGGGCCACCTCGAACATCTGTACGAACCAGGCGTGGGTCGCCCTGCGGGCGGCGATGCACGCGGCCTGGCTCGGACCCGACGGCCTGGTCGACCTGGCCGCGGACTGCGTGACCCGGCCCCGCGACCTCGCGGCGAGACTCGACGAGGTGGTCGGTCTCCAGGCGCCGGTCCACGACCGGCACCACTTCCGTGAGTTCGTCGCCCACACCGACCAGCCCGCGCGGGTGGTCGTCGAGGATCTGGCGAGGGAGGGCTACGGCGTCCACGCCGTCGGCGAACACCGGATCCAGGTCTGTGCGACCGCCCAGCCGCGCCGGAGCGAGGCGGCCTTCATCGAGACCATCTCGGAGGTGGCCTGATGGAGTACGACCAGGCCCGCTGGACGGACGCGGACCGGTACGAGCCGCTGCTGGCCGAGAAGTCGACCCGCGAGGTCGCCGTCGAGGACGGCCCGCTGCCCGACGACCTGACGCGGGACTCGCTGGCGTTGCCCGACCTCTCGGAACCGGAACTCGCGCGCCACTACACGCGTCTCGCTCAGATGAACTACGGGGTCGAGAGCGGTCCCATCCCGCTCGGATCCTGTACGATGAAGTACAACCCGTCGTTCACCGAGGACGTCGCGGCCCACCCGAAGGCGGCGGTCCACCCGGACCGGCCGGCCCGGACCGTCCAGGGGACGCTCGAACTGTGTCACCGCCTGCAGGACTACCTCGCGCGCATCGGCGGGATGGACGCCGTCACGCTCCAGCCGCCCGCGGGTGCGGCCGGCGAGTTCACCGGCATACAGGTCGCCAAGGCCTACCACGACCACAACGGCGAGGACCGCTCGTCGGTGGTCATCCCCGACTCGGCCCACGGGACGAACTTCGCGACGGCGGCGATGGCCGGGTACGACGTGGTCGAACTCCCCAGCGACGACGACGGCCGGGTGGACGTCGACGCGCTCGAGGCCGCCGTCGACGACGACACCGCCGCGCTGATGCTCACGAACCCGAACACGCTGGGGCTGTTCGAGCGTGACATCGAAGCCATCGCCGACGTGGTCCACGACGCCGGCGGCCTGCTCTACTACGACGGGGCGAACCTCAACGCTCTCCTGGGCCGGGCACGCCCCGGCGACATGGGCTTCGACGTGATGCACTACAACGTCCACAAGACGTTCGCGACGCCCCACGGGGGCGGCGGGCCGGGGGCGGGCCCCGTCGGCGTCACCGAGGACCTCGCCCCGTTCTTGCCCCGACCACACGTCCGCAAGGAGACCGGTGCCGAGGGCGAGGCGGGCGCCGGCAACACCGGCTTCGAGTACTACGACCCCGCCCACTCCATCGGCAAGGTCCACGGCTACTACGGCAACTGGCCGGTGCTGGTGAAGGCGTTTGCCTACATCGCTCGCCTGGGCGACGCGGGGCTCAGAGACACCAGCGCCACGGCGGTGTTGAACGCCAACTACCTCGCCGAGCGGATTCCCTACGACGTCCCGTTCGGTCCGTTCCACCACGAGTTCGTCGCCAGCGCGGGCGACCAGGACGCCGCCGACGTCGCCAAGGGGATGCTCGACCACGGTGTCCACCCGCCGACGACGAAGTGGCCCGAGATCGTCGACGAGGCCCTGATGGCGGAACCGACCGAATCCGAGAGCAAGCGGTCGCTCGATCACCTCGCGGCGGCGTTCGAGGCCGTCGCGGGCGAGGCCGACGGCACCCTCGCCGACGCGCCGACCCGGTCGGCCGCCCGTCGCATCGACCAGGTGGGAGCCGCCAGGGACCCACAGCTGTGCTGGCAGGGCCTCGACCTGTCCGATTTCGACAACTGATAGCCGCACCGTTCCATATATACTCGCCTAGCGTGCAGGGCTAGCAGGAACGAATGACCGGGTCGCCACTCCTGCTGTACGTGCGTGCCGACGGCGATGGGTCTCTCCAGACGGGTGGGGCGACGGTGCGGACGGCGACGACGCGCGACGAGGCGCTCGCCGTGCTCTCCGAGACAGACCCCGACGCAGTCGTCTGCGACCAGACCCTCGACGGGCCCGACACTGGCCTCGACGTCCTCGAATCGATACGCGAACGCGACGCCGACCTGCCGGTCGTCCTCTGTACCGACGCCCCGGACGGCGAGGTCGCCGCACGGGCGACCCAGCTGGGCGTCACCGAGTACGTCCCGCGCAGCGAGGTGTCGCTCGAGGCGCGCCTGGCGGATCTGGTCGACGGCGAGGGACCGGCCCGCCAGTCGAACGTGGCGGTCGACCTCCCGCCGTCGTTCGACGCGCTCGCGGGAAGCATCTCCGACGCCATCGTGACCATCGACGCCGAGAGCCGCATCGTCTACGTCAACGACCACCTCGCGGCCCTGACGGGCCACGACCCCGGCGACCTGGTGGGAGCCGACTTCACCTCGCTGATGCCGGCGGACTTCCGCCAGCAGCACCTCGACGGGGTCACCCGCTACCTCCGGACCGGCGAGCAGTCGGTCGACTGGTCGGGCCTGGAGTTCCCGTTGCTCACCGCCGACGGGGAGCGACTGACCGTCTCTATCTCCTTTGGCGACTTCGAGATCGGCGGCGAGTGGTACTGTACCGGCATCGTCCGGGACATCTCCGAGCGGAAACGGCGCGAACGGGAACTCGAGGAGACCAACCGGCGACTCGATCTCGCGCTGGAAGGCACGGAGACCGGCGTCTACGAGTGGCGGGTCGAGACCGGCGAGGTCGTCTGGGACGAGGCGACGGCCGACCTGTTCGACACGACGCTCGAGGACTTCGAGGGCACCGTCGAGGCCTTCCACGAGTACCTCCACCCGGCGGACCGCTCGTCGCTCGAGGCGGCCTTCGAGCAGGCGCTGGCGGACGAGGCCCCGTTCGAGGCCGAGTTCCGGGCGCTCGTCGACGGCGAGACGCGGTGGATACACACAAGCGGCGTCGTCGAGACCACTGAGGCGGCCGGGCCGCGGCTGGTCGCCATCGCGACGGACATCACCGACCAGAAAGAACGCGAGCTGGAGCTCGAGCAGAACAACGAGTCGCTCCAGCGGTTGACGGAACTGGCCGCGGCCGACGCGCGCTCCGAGGAGGCGACCGTCGAACGGGTCCTCGAACTGGGGGCAGACCGCCTCGGCCTCTCGCTTGGCTACCTGAGTCGCATCGAGGGGACCGACTACGAGGTGGTGACGGTCGTCGGCGACCACGACGTCGTCCAGTCGGGCGTCGAGACGGACCTGGCGAACACGTACTGCCGCCGCATCGTCGACGACCGGGATCTCTACGGCGTCCGGGACGCCGCCGCGGAGGGCTGGGAAGACGACATGGCCTACCAGGTGTCCGGGATCGCCTGTTACCTGGGCGGCAAGGTGGTCGTCGACGGGGAGCTGTACGGGACGCTCTGCTTTGCCGACGAGGAGCCCCGCGACGAGCCCTTTACCGACGCCGAGAAGACGTACATCGAACTGCTGGCTCAGTGGGTGAGCCGCGAACTCGAGCGGCGCAAGCGCGAGGCCGACCTCGAACGCTACGAGGACGTCATCGAGGCCGTCGACGACGGCGTCTACGCCCTCGACGAGACGGGCCACTTCGAACTGGTCAACGACGCGATGACCGACCTCACCGGCTACGAGGCGTCCGCGCTGCTGGGCTCGCACACGAGCGCCATCAAGTCCGACGAGGTGGTCGACCGCGCCGAGTCCATCGTCCGGGAGATGATCTTCGGGGACCGCGAAGACGAGGAGACGTTCGACCTGGAGATACAGTGCGCGGACGGCACCTCCTTCCCCGCCGAGGACCACATGACACTGCTGTGGGACGACGACGGCGAGTGGTTCGAGGGCACCGCGGGCATCATCCGCGACATCACCGAACGGAAGGAGCGCGAACTGGAACTGCGCGAGGCCCACCGGCGCATCGAGCAGATCCTCGAGCGCATCGGCGACGCCTTCTTCGCCGTCGACGATACCTGGGAGATAACCTACTGGAACGCCCGGGCCGAGGACGTCCTGGGTCGGGAGGCCGACGAGGTGCTCGGCGAGAACCTCTGGTCGATGTTCCCCGACGCCGTCGGGTCGCAGTTCCACGACGCGTACCACCACGCGATGGACACCCAGGAGATGGTCTCCTTCGAGGAGTACTACCCGCCCGTCGACCGGTGGTTCCGGGTGAGTGCCTACCCCTCCGAGGGCGGGCTCTCGGTGTACTTCCACGACATCACCGACCACAAGGAACACGACCGGAAGCTGTCCGGTCTGCTCGATACCTCGCGGTCGCTGATGGACGCGCGCTCGTCCGAGGCCGTCGCGGAGACGGTCATCGAGGCAGCGAGCGAGCAACTGGGCTTCGATCTGGCGCTCGTCCGCCTGCACGACCCCGAGGCGGGGACGCTCGTCCCGACGGCGGCGACGACCGACCTCCCGCCGCGGTCCGTCTACGAGGACGACGAGGCGTTCCCCGGTGAGGCGTTCCAGCGCGGCGAGACGATCCGCGTCGACGACTTCGCGGCCCTCGACGATGACTACGACAACGAGCACGCCAGCGCCGCGATGTACATCCCCCTCGACGACCACGGCGTCGTCAGCATCGCCTCGCCCGAACCGGGGGCGTTCGACGACGCGGACGTCTCGGTCGCCGAGATCCTCGCCTCGAACGCGGCCGCCGCGCTCGACCGCGTCGAGCGAGAACAGCACCTGCTGGAGTACGAGACGGTCGTGGAGAACGTCCGTGACATGGTCTACGTCCTCGACGACGAGGGCCGGTTCCAGCTCGTGACCGACCCGCTCGCGACGTGGCTCGGGTTCGAGCGCGAGGCGCTGATAGACGAGCACCCCGAGGCCGTCCTCGACACCGAGTCGCTGACGGTCTTCGAGGACCAGGTCGCGGCGCTGCGGGCCTCGGAGACCGACGAGACGTTCCAGGTGGAGACGACTCTCGAGACCGCCGAGGGAACCGAGCGACCGGCGGAGGTGGAGATCTCCGTCCTCGACGACGACGTCTTCCGCGGGACCGTCGGTGTGGTGCGGGACCTGACCGACCTCCGGGAGGCCCAGGCGGAGCTCGAGGACGAGCGGGACCGCTTCTCGTACCTCTTTGATAACCTCCCGGACGCGGTCGTCGAGACGGAGATCGGCAACGGCGAGCCCGTCGTCAAGTCGGTCAACGCCGCGTTCACCGAGGTGTTTGGCTTCGAGGCCGACGACGTCGTCGAGGAGCCGCTGAACGACTTCGTGCTCCCGCTGACCGAGGAGGCTCGGGCCGAGGCGGCCCGCCTCGACGCGAAGGCGGCCAGGGGCGAGACGGTCAAGACCGAGGTCCGCCGACAGACCGAGGATGGCATCCGGGACTTCCTCTACCGGGGGGTGCCCTACAGCCGCGACGGCGAGCAGGTCTGGAGCTTCGGCATCTACTCCGACATCACCGAACAGCGTGACCGCGAGCGGCGCCTGCAGGTGCTCAACCGGGTCCTGCGGCACAACCTCCGCAACGACCTGACCGTCGTGCTGGGCCTGGCCGACGAGCTGCAGTCGCGGATCGACGACGAGCGCCACCTGGAACTGCTCGAGCGCCTCCAGCGGAAGGCAAGCGAGGTGGCCGAACTCAGCGACCGGGCCCGCCAGATAGAGCAGTCGGCCCGCCGCGAGGAGGCCGGCCGGAAACCGGTCGACGTGCCGACGGTCGTCGAAGACCTGATCGACACCAGCCGTCGCGAGTTCGACGGCGACATCGTCACCGACGTCCCGGAGACGGCCGCGGCGGCCGCCGACGGCCGTTTCCGCCGGATTCTCGACGAGCTGGTCGAGAACGCGAAGACCCACGCCGGCGAGTCACCGACGGTGGAGGTCGACGTCGACGTCTCGCCCGAGACGGTGTCGGTCACTGTCGCCGACGACGGGCCGGGGCTCCCCGAGCACGAGCTCGCCGTGGTGACCGGTCGCGAACCCATCACCCAGCTGAGCCACGGGAGCGGGCTGGGACTGTGGCTCGTCGTCTGGGTGACCGAGTCCTACGGCGGGACGGTCGACTTCGAGGAGTCTGCCGCGGGCGGTGCGGCGATCACGCTGACGCTCCCCCGGACTGACACCTAGACCGCGTCCCTGATGTGGGCGGCGAGGGTGCTGTACTGCTCCGTCCCGGTCCCCTTCTGGACGAACTTCGTAACGCCGGCCGCCGTGGCGTCCGGTTCCACGTCTTCGGGTTCGCGGGCGCTGAAGAGGAAAAACGGCGTCGAGCCGTCCTCGTCGCGGACGGCCCGGCACAGCTCTAAGCCGTCCATCCCGGGCATCGTGTAGTCGCTGACGATGGCGTCGTACGCGCCGCTCCGCGCCTCTTCGAGGGCCGTCGCCGGGTCACGCTGGGTGGTGACCGACAGGCCGTCCTCCCGCTCGAGGAACGTGGCCACGATGTCGAGGACGTCCGGGTCCTCGTCGACCAGCAACACCTCGATACTCATTAGAATGCGGTCGGGCTCACAACTGTAAAAACGCTCTGCTATTCCATCTCCGAGAGAGGGACGAACGCCGACCGGTCTGCCGAGAGCCACGTCGACATGCGGGCGTCGCCCGAGAGGCCGGGCGGAAAGACCGTACAGCGGTCCGCGCGGTCGCTGTATTCGACGACGCGCATCGAGAGGCCGAGGTCGGACCGTCGGGCAGACGTGTACGCCTCGGGGACACTCCGGGGGTCGACACTCATGCTCGTTCGGGAGACGTCGCCGCTAGTGTAAAACGGTTGCTATGTACACTCCGTACCGATACCGAGCCCTATGCAACCTGGCTGGTATCGACCTCGTTGTCGATGCGGACGAACCCGTAGTCGCACTCGGGACAGTGCCACTTGATTTTCGTGCCGAGGTGCATCGTCGTACTGGCGACCTTCCAGAAGTCGCGGTACTCCTCGCAGATGGGGCAGTAGTGCTCGAGTTCCAGGCTCATGTGGCGAGGTTGCGGGGCCGACTAGTTGAAACTCCCGGTTCCCGCCCCCCCGGGGCGAAGGAGGCAAGCCCTGGCGGCACCTGGAGCTGCTATGGAACGGACGGACGCAGGTACCGGGACTCGCTCGCCACCGTCGCTCGACGCCGCGGCGCCCCCGCCGGACGCGACCGAGACCGCGACGTTCGGCATGGGCTGTTTCTGGGGCCCCGACGCCCGGTTCGGGGCGATGCCGGACGTGGTCCGCACGCGGGTGGGCTACGCCGGCGGGACCGACCCGGACCCGACGTACTACGCACTGGGCGACCACACCGAGGTCGTCCAGATCGAGTACGACCCGGCCGAACTGACCTACGCGGACCTGCTCTCGGTGGTCTGGGCCAACCACGACCCGTTCTCGGCGGCTCACAAGCGCCAGTACCGCGGGGTCGTGCTGGTCCACGACGACGACCAGCGGGAGGTCGCCGAACGCACCCGGGACGACCTGGCCGCGCGGACGGGCAAGTCAGTCGCGACGGCCGTCGAGACGTACTCCGGGTTCACGCTGGCCGAGGACTACCACCAGAAGTACGAGCTCCGGTCGACCCCCGTCGTCGGGGACGAGCTCGAGACCATCCTCGGTGACGAGTTCGTCGACTCGACGGTGGCGGCGCGGCTGAACGGCTTCGTCGCCGGCCACGGCGACGCCGACCGGCGCGAGGCGCTGCTGGCCGCGCTGGACCTGCCACCGACCGTGCTCTCGGAGGTCCACCGGCGGCTCTGACCGCTGTCGTCGGCACCGGGCGCGGCTATAAGGCCGTGGCACCCCCAGTCACGAGCATGACGATCTACACCGGCCGTGGCGACAAGGGACAGACCGACCTGCGGACCATGGACCGGGTGTCGAAGGACTCCCGGCGCATCGAGGCCTACGGGACCGTCGACGAGGTGAACGCGCTGGTCGGCGTCGTCCGGCCCACAGGGTACGACGACATCGACGGCCACCTCCGGGACGTCCAGAACCACCTCCACATCGTCCAGGCGGACTTCGCGAACCCCTCGCCGGAGGAGGGTGACCCGCAACTCGCCGAGCGCCACGTCGAGGAGATCGAGGCCATCATCGACGAGGCCGACGCGGAACTGGATCCCCTGGAGTCGTTCATCCTCCCCTCGGGGTCCGAACCGGGCGCGAAACTCCACCACGCGCGGGCCGTCTGTCGCCGGGCCGAACGCCGTGCCGTCTCGCTGGCCGCCGAGGAGGCCGGCGTCAACGAGACGGCCATCGTCTACCTCAACCGCCTCTCCGACGCCCTGTTCACGCTCGCGCGCCTGGTCAACAAGCGCGAGGGGGTCCGCGAGGAGAGTCCGACGTACTGAGTCCCCCGTGCCGGTGGCTTCCTCACGGCCGGCGGTGAACGTTTATAACTGTACACAGACTACTGTGTACCCTGGGGACGAAGACGATTTCGCTCGACGAGGAGGCTTACGAGCGACTGCGAGCGCACAAGCGCGAGGGGGAAAGCTTCAGTACCGTCGTCAAGCGACTCGCCGGCGAACGCTCCTGGCGTGAGGTCGCCGGCATCTGGGCGGGCGAGACTGACGACCTCGCGGACGCCGTCGACGCGGGGCGAGAGCGGAGTCGCGAGCGTCGGGAGCGGGTACGGGACGAGCTGGAATGATCGAGGACACGAGTTTTCTCATCGACATCATCAACGGCGACGAGGACGCCGCAGCGACCCTCGAACTCCTCGAGCGCGAGAACCGACCCGAGAAAATCGCCGCGATAACCTCGATCGAACTCTACGAAGGCATCGAGTGCTCACAGAAGCCGGACGACGAGAAACAGGCGGTGTTGCGCGTCCTCGATTCGAAATACGTGATTCCTGCCGACCACAGCATCATGAAACACGCCGGCGAACTGAGTGGCCGGCTCGTGAGCGAGGGGCGGCGCATCGACCGAGAGGACTGCATCATCGCTGCCACCGCGATTCAGGAGAACGAACCCGTGCTCACGCGGAACCGGTCTCACTTCGACCGGATTCCGAGCCTCGACGTCGAGACCTACTGAGCGGCCGAGTCCCCGCGACGTGACGCCATTCACAGACACGGCCGGCACCAAAACGAACAGGATGCCAGAGACGGACGGCAGTGACACCGTATCGTCGCTCACTACTTTTTTGTGCGCACGGTCCGAGTCGGATAGATGTCATGACGGCGACCTTCGAACTATACGAGGACTCGGCCGACGACTGGCGCTGGCGACTGCGCCACGCGAACGGGAACATCATCGCCGATAGCGGCGAGGGGTACGCGAGCAAGGCCAAGGCAAAGCAGGGCATCGAGAGCGTCAAGTCGAACGCGCCGGAGGCAAGCGTCGAGGAGGTCTGAGCCGATCCGTCCGCGGTTCGCAATAGCAAAGTGGGCGGCCCGGAAGGGTCAGGTATGAAAGCGACCGCGAAGGCCCACCCCATCCAGGGACTCGTGAAGTACCACGGGATGCGCGACGAGGAGCTGCGCCTCCCGTACCACGACAGCATCTCGGTCTGTACGGCACCGAGTCACTCGAAGACCACCGCCGAGTTCGACTCGGACCGCGAGGACGACGTCTACGTCATCGACGGCGAGGAGGTCGCGGGCCGCGGCGCCGAGCGCATCGACGCCGTCGTCGACCACGTCCGCGACCTGGCGGACATCGACTACGGCGTCCGCTTCGAGTCGACCAACAACTTCCCGACGAACATCGGCTTCGGGTCGTCTTCCTCGGGCTTTGCCGCGGCCGCGATGGCGCTCGTCGAGGCCGCCGGACTCGACATGACGCGACCCGAGATCTCGACGGTCGCCCGCCGCGGGTCGTCCTCGGCCGCTCGCGCCGTGACCGGGGCGTTCTCGCACCTCCGGACCGGGATGAACGACCGTGACTGCCGGAGCGAACGCATCGAGACCGATCTGGAGGACGACCTGCGTATCGTCGCCGGGATGGTCCCGTCGTACAAGGAGACCGAGGCGGCCCACGAGGAGGCCGCCGACAGCCACATGTTCGAGGCGCGGATGGCTCACATCCACGGCCAGATCTCGGACATGCGTGACGCGCTGTACGACGCCGACTTCGACCGCGCGTTCGAACTCGCCGAGCACGACTCGCTGTCGCTCGCCGCGACGACGATGACCGGCCCCGCGGGCTGGGTCTACTGGCAACCGCGCACCATCGAGATATTCAACGCCGTCCGCGAACTGCGCGAGGAGGGGCTCCCCGTCTACTTCTCGGTCGACACCGGCGCGAGCGTCTACGTCAACACCACCGACCGGTACGTCGACCGGGTCGAGGAGACGGTGGCGGACTGCGGCGTCGACACCCGCGTCTGGGAGGTCGGCGGCCCCGCTCGCGTCCTCGATTCGGACGCGGCCCTGTTCTGAGGACTGGCCCCGGGTCGACCGGGAGCCCCCCATTCCGACGCCCGCGGTGCCACACGATTATACGCGCCCGGACCTAACAGACTGGCATGCGCGTCGCCGTCCTCGGTGCCGGATACGCCGGCCTGACACTCGCTCGCAGACTCGAACGCACGCTCCCGGCGACGGCCGACCTCGTCGTCGTCGACGAGGCCCGCGACCACCTCGTCCAGCACGAACTCCACCGGGTGGTCCGGCGGCCGTCGCTGGCCGACGAGATAACCGTCGACCTCCACGAGGTGCTGGACTGCACGGTCCGCCGGGCGACGGTGTCGGGGGTCGACGCCGACGCGGGGGTCGCGACCCTCGGGGCCGGCGACGGCGAGGAGCGCCTCGATTTCGACGTCGGGGCGGTCTGTCTCGGGGCCGAGACGGCCTTCTTCGACGTCCCGGGCCTTCGCTCCCACGCGACGCCGCTGAAGCGACTCGATCACGCGACCCGTATTCGCGAGGACTTCCTCGCGCTCGGGGACGGCGACCGCGTGGTCGTCGGCGGCGCGGGCCTCTCGGGCGTCCAGGTGGCCGGCGAACTCGCCGCGCTGGCCCGCGAGGAGTCGATGGACGTCGAGGTACTCCTGCTCGAACAGGAGGGCCACGTCGCGCCGACCTTCGCGGAGTCGTTCCAGCGGGCGGTCCGGGACGCGCTGGTCGGCCAGGGCGTCACCGTCAGGACCGGTGCTCGGGTCACCGGCACAGACGCCGACGTGGTCCGCCTGGACGACGACGAGGTGGCCCACGACCAGCTGGTCTGGACCGGCGGCATCACGGGGGCCGAGGCGATGGCCGGCGACCGACCCGTCGTCAGGGCCGACCTGCGACTGGGCGAGCGGACCTTCGCCGTCGGTGACGCGGCGCGGATCGTCGACGCCGACGGGGAGGCGGTCCCGGCGAGCGCCGCGGCGGCGATTCGCGAGGCTCGCGTCGCCGGCCGCAACGTCGTCGCTCTCGTCGAACACCTGACCGACGGGGACGGCGGCTTCGAACCCAGGCTCGACCGGTATCGATTCGACGTCCCCGGCTGGCTCGTCTCGGTGGGCGACGACGCCGTCGCGAAGGTGGGCCCGACGGTGGTCACCGGACGGCCGGCGCTGGCGCTGAAGACCACCGTCGGCGCGGGCTACCTCGGGACCGTCGGCGCCATCGAGAACGCGACTGACCTGGTCCGCGAGGAGCTGGGCGTCCCCGACGAGTCGGTCGAGGCGGCGGCCGACGACATCGTCGACGTCTCGGAGACGGAGAAGTAGGCCGGTCAGTCGCCGTCGGCAGTGGCCGACTCGAGTGCGTCGTCGGGTTCGACCCAGATGACGAACTGCTCTCGTTCCTCCCGGTCGACGACGCCGTTGATGTAGTCGGCGTCGACCGGCGGGCTGTTGACCTCGTCCTCGACGATCGGCGAGACCTGGCGGACCTCGTCGACGATCCAGCCGACGGCGCCCTGCTCTTCGAACACGTCGGGATCGAAGACGACGATGAGGTTCTGGTCGCCGTCGTCGTCGATGTCCATCATCGCCTTCGGGTCCAGGATCGTCGTTATCTGTCCCCGGAGGTCGACCACGCCCTCGACGTAGGCCTCGGTGTTCGGGACCCGCGTCACGTCCTCGCGCTTGACGATCTCCTCGACGTACTCGATGTCCAGGCAGTAATATTCCTCGCCCAGCGCGAACTCGAGGACGCGGACGAGCTCTTCTGACTTGTTCGACCCCTCGTCCATGGCCGCGGCGCTCGCCGCGCCGGTCGTCTCCTCGGCCTCGCTCTCTGCCATGGCCGCCTCGACGACTTGCTGGTCGGGGAGTTCGACGCCCGTCGGGCCCTGCGCCGTCTCGGCGGCCGCCTGCGTGGCCGCCTGCAGCTCCTCGGTGGCTTGCGCGGCGGCGTCTGTCCCGCCGGTCACCTCCGCGGCCGTCTGGGCGGCCCGCTTGGCCGCCGCCATCGCCGTCTCGTTGTCGGGCGCTTCGTCGGGGTCGGCCGTCCCCGACTCTCCCGACCCCTCGCTGCTCGCGGTGGTCTCCTGCGCGTCGTCCGCCGGCCCATCCGCCGTTGGCCCATCAGTCGCGTCCGTGTCTGTCTCGGCCCGGTTCCCCTCGCGCATCTCGCGGATACGCTCTGCTCTGTCCATGCGGTCGTCGTCACTCATGCTATCACCTCGGTGAATCCGAACTGCTCGTCGAACCTGTCGGCGATCTCCTCGAAGACGCTGGCCATGTCACACTGTTCCTCGACGCCGAAGACTGAGTTCCCGGCAGTGTAGGCCCGCTGGAGCGCGACGCGCTTGCGGACCTGCCACACCGGACTGTCCGGGAAGGCCGCGTCGAACCACTCGAGCATCATCTCGTCCTCCGAGGTAGTCTCGATGCGGTTCGCGACCACGCCCACCGTCTCGACGCTGATCCCTGTCTGGCGCTCCAGCGCGGCCATCTGGTCCATCAGCAGTTCGATGGCCCGCTCGGAGGTGGCCTCCGCCAGCGCCGGGACCAGGATGTGCCGCGCGGCGAACACGCCGGTGTCGGTCAGCTTCCCGTAGAAGGGAGGCGAGTCGATGATGACGTAGTCGTACTCGGACTCGACCGTCCCGAGCGCCCGGTCGAGCACGTCCAGGGCGTGCCCGGCCTCGACCGTCGCCGGCGTCACGTTGAACGCGAAGGAGGCCAGCGCGGCCGGGTCGACGTCGCGGTCCTGTGTCCCGGCGCGGGCGATCAGATCCGCTATCGTCAGCTCGTGTTCGGCCTGGAGCATGTCGATGCTCGAGGGGACGACGTCCATCTCCTCGTGTTCGACCACCAGGTCCGAGAGGAGTGCGGGGTCACGCGTCAGCGCGTCGAACAGCGTCGGCGGGTCGGCGTCGTAGGCCTCGACGAGTCCGAGCCCCTCCGTGGCGTTGCCCTGGGGGTCCAGGTCGACGAAGAGGACGTCGCGACCCCGGTCGTTCAGCGCTCCGGCTACGTTTATGGCGACCGTCGTCTTCCCGGTCCCGCCCTTGGCGTTTGTCACGCAGATGCGGGCCGGACCGGCGTCGTCGTGCCGACTCATCGTCCAACTGTCCGAGTCTCGGCCCTCGCTCACTATAAAAATACGCCCGATTATCATCCGCGTAACTCGGTGCGGCCGTGCGAATCTCGGTGATTCTTCGGTGTCCGGCCGTCTGACGGCCGTCAGACGGTGTGCAAGGTTTATGACGGAGGAGACGGAACACAGCTGTCACATGACCATAAACCCGCGCGACTACGACTTAGACGAGTTGCGCAAGATGGCCCGACAGCGCGACGACCGGGACAACGGACTGGCCGACGACGACGACGACGTCCCGGACCCGTCGAACCTGGACATCGGGCTCGACGGGGCCGAGGAGGAGATGCTCGCTGGGAGTTCGTTCCGGTCGGGCCTCTACCGCGAACTGCTCCCCTTCCTCGGCGGCGAGACGGCGGAGAAACCGTACCTCGGGGCGCTCCCGGAGAACTACGCCGCCGAGTTCGTGGTCTTCGAGTGGCTCGAGTTCCTCCTGATGCACTCGGGCTACCAGGGCGCCGACGAGGCGCTTTCCTACTACGAGTCCATCGACTGGATAACCGAGGACGTCCAGGCGACCCTCTCGGACTACTTGCTGGGCATCGACGAGTCGGCGACGAACGACGGCAACACCCTGAGCGTCGACGACCACCTGCTGAGCCTCGTCTACGTCGCCAAGCTGTCGACGATGGACTGAGTCGGGCCGCGACCGCGGGTTTATCACGGCTGATTCTTGACGTGAGGTTATATACCGCACCAGCGTCAACACGCCATCGTACATGAGTGACGACGACGCTGACGGGGCGGACGATGCCAACGGGGTGGTGCCGATCGGGGTCAAACTCGGCAGCACGCGGACGGTCATCGCGCTCCCGGACGACCACGGTACCGACACGCGCATCATCAAGACGCTGACCTGCATGGCGACCTACGAGGACGCCCTCACCGGCGAGGAGAAGGTGCTCTACGGCGAGGAGGCCGCCCGCGAGTACCCCGACCGGGTGCAGTACATGCTCCGCTCGGGCCTGCCGGAGGACGCGGACCGGGCGGCGATGACCGAGACGTTCTTCGAGGCGCTCATCGAGGAGAACGACCTCCCGGCCGACAGCGGCGTCGTCTACGCGATCCCGACCATCGACAACCCGACCGGGCTCGAGAACCTCCGGTCGGTCATCGAGGGGTCCTCTATCGGCCTGGAACTCGTCGAGAGCTACCCCGAGTCGCTCTGTGGGTCGATTCCGGCCTTCGGCGAGGATCTCGAGGCCATCGACCAGATATTCGTCGCGGTCAACATGGGGTCGACGAACCTCGAGGCCTCCGCGTACCGACGGGGCGAACAGCTCTCCCCGTTCACGACCGGTGCCGTGACGGGCAACGAGGTCGACCGGATGATCGCCAACTACGTCGAGGAGGAGACCCAGGGCCGGGTCAACATCGACACCCAGACCGCCCGCGAGTACAAGGAGGACCACGCCGACTTCGTCGACTTCGAACCGTTCACGGACATCATCCAGCAGCCCGGCGGCGGGTCACACGAGTTCACTATCGAGCGGTCGGTGATGGACGCCGTCGACGAGTACTTGGACGACGTGGTCGACGAACTCGCAAACACGTTCCTGCCGGAGCTGGCGAACGACTACATGAAGGTGTACAAGCTGGCGCTCGACCGTCCGGTGGTCCTGACCGGCGGGATGGCCTGTATCCCGGGCATCGTCGACGAGTTCGAGGAACGTCTCAGCGAAGAGCTCAACCGCGACGTCGAGGCGACGGCGGCCGAACAGCCGGACGTCGCCCCGACCATCGGCGCACAGCGCATCGCCGCCCGCCTGGTCGAGAACAGCTAGACGCCGCTCCAGCACTCCATCCAGCGATCGATTCGCGGTCGGAGCCCGCACTTCTCGAGCCCGTAGGTCCCCGAGAGCACCTGGAACACTTCGGTGTCGATCCGGGCGAAGGCGTCGTCGCGAGCGGCCGCCCGGCTCGTTCGGTCGTCCCCTCCGGTGGCGTCGGTGGACCGCCCGAACTCCGGCGGATCCAGTCGGATACGGGGCATACGCCCTGGTACTGGGACCTGATAGGTAAAGGTCAGTCAGACGCGCGTCCGTCCTCCGACAGACGTCGTCAGCTCCCTCGAAGGAACCGTGCCACGGAAGGGATTCCAGCCGTTCCTGATATGCAAGTAATTGGTGGCCCGTTAATATTAACGACGAAATTTCAGAACCAATAAGTGAGAATCATAGTGCCCGACATAGTAGTCTTTCACAATGGGTCAAATTATCAATTTAGATAATTTAGGTGGGTCGTATCCCGACGTGCTCACCAGCACCGGACGGGGTGGGTTCCTGTCCAAAGGGTATCTCGCCGAGAAACCTGCTGTCTCGGCGATAGAGGCCGACGAGACGCCACAGTACGTCGTCACGAACTCGAAGAACGGAGTCTCCGTCGAGTCCGGGGACACGACGGACCACGTCAGACCGGGGAGCGGGTACCGGACTGTCGCCGTCCTGACAGACCGGCGGGTCGTCGTCCTGGTGGGCGGCGCCGACTCCGACGGCGGGGACCGGCAGTTCGCCGTCCCCTTCGCGGAGATCGAGACGGTAGACAGCGACTCGAGTCTCAGACACGGGCGACTCACCTTCCACCGCAGCGGGGGGACGCGGTGGAACATCCACTGCGAGAGCGACGGCCTGGGGGCGGTCACGCGGTACCTGGACGACGCCGCACAGAAGTGGATCCACGTCGAGAACACGCTCGACGACGTCAAACGTGAACTGGTGCAGGCAAACGAGCTGCGCAACGACGGGTCTAACGACGCCGCGCTGACCGCGGCCAAGCGGGCGAGCACGCTGCTGGAGCAAGCCAGCGCGACGGCGAGCGAGTTCAACACCGGGCGCGAGGGCGACTCGATGGCGAGTCGGGTCGAGGTGGTCCGCGAGCGGTGTCTGCGGACGCTCGCGTCCATCCGACTGGGCCGGGCCCGGAGCACGACCGACGAGGGCGAGGAACTGTGGCGCGCCGACGAGTACGAGGCGGCCTACGACGCCTACGAACGGGCCCGTGACGAGTACGAGGCCATCCTCTCGCTCGACCGGCACCTGGCCGATATCGACGAGATACTCGCCGAACGCAACCGCCTGGACACGCTCATCGAACAGCTCGAACAGTCCCCGCTCCGGAAGGCCGTCGCCGCCGACAACGAGGCCGCGGCCGCCGACGACTCCGGGCAGGCCGCCGAGTACTGGGCGGAGGCGCTCGAGTACTACCGGACCGCCCTCCAGGTCGACTGGGGGGCAGACGAGCGCCGCTTCGCCGGCGACCCGGAGAAGATACGCGAGCGACTCCGCGTCGTCGCGGAGAACCTCACTGCCGCCCGCCGGGCCGTCGCCAGCGACGCGATGGGGGCCGGCGACTGGTTTGCCGACGCCGAGCAGTACGAGGCGGCCATCGAGGAGTACGAGGACGCCCGGCACAAGTACGAGGCGGCCCTCGAGACCGCCCGCGACTGCTATCCGGACGCGGTCACGCACTTAGAGACCGAACTCGAGGCGCTCGACCAGCGCATCGAGCGAGTCGAGGCGGCGATGGCCGGCGAGGCGGTGCCCGACCGCATCGAGACCGACCTCGAACCGGAGTACGACGTCGAGGCGACCATCGGAGCACCGGCGGACGACCCCGAGGCGGACGCGGTGTCCGAGGGCGAGATGACGGCGGACGACCCCGAATCCAAGAGCGACATCGAGGCCGCCGTCGACGCCGTCGAGTCGGGCGAGGCTCCGGCCCAGTCGACCGAGTCGGCGGAGGACAACTCGATGGCCGCCCAGCTCCGTGCGCTCGACCCCGAGGCGTTCACCGAGACCGTCGCCGAGGTCCTCGACGCGTCGGGGTGGGCGGTCAGCGAGGCCGACCCGACTGCGTACGACCTGCTGGCCGAACGGGAGGATCCGGCCAGCGAGGCGATGGCCGTCGTCGTCGACCACCGCACCGAGGGAGGGCTCGTCGGCGCCGACCCCATCGAGGCGTGTGCGGAGTGCCGGCGGGCGCGGCCTGAGGTGAGCGCGGTGATGTTCGCGACCTCGGGGCACATCGGCGGCGACGTCTCCCGGCGGGCCAGCGAGGTGGACGTGCGACTGATGGACGACGAGTGTCTCTCTGCTATCATCGAGGCCCGCGAACTGACGGTCCCGGCGGCCCCGAAACCCGTCGTCGAGGAGTGACGCCGGCCAGCGATTCTCCCGCCGATTCCAGGTAGGGGCTGTATATTTAAGTGGGTGCCGAATCTATAACGAACTGTAATGACAAACTGCCCGCACTGTGGCACCAGAATGACGTACAACGACGAGACGACGAAACTGACAGAACTCGTCTGCCCGGCCTGCCACGAGACCATCATCGACTGGAAGGCGGCCGCCCGTCACGCGCGCGTCTCGTAGCCCTAGAACGCTGCTCTGTTTCTCGACCGCCGGCCCGTTCGACCGAACCTACACGTTCGGTCACAAACGGTCGAGATCGATTGCCGAATCCTTTTATAATCGAGCGTGACGAGTATCGTCAATGGCAGACACCCCACGTGTCGGCTGTCTCTACGCCGGGTCCTGTTCCGACGAGCAGGAGCGAGCGTACGAGTGGTGCCGTTCGGCGATGGGCGACGTCGACCGGCGCTCGCTCGCCGACGTCGACCCGGCGGCCTACGACGTCCTCTGGTGGCACCGGGACGACCCGCTCGACGAGGCACAGATGCCGGCAGCCGGTACCGACCGCATCGCGTCCTCCGTCCGCGACGGCGGCGCGCTGTTGCTGACGCTGGGCGCGATGGCCGCCGTGGAGCCGCTGGGGTTCGACCCCGTCGCCCCCGACGCCGTCGGCTGGGCGGAGACGCCCGAACCCGCCGGCCACCTCTGGAAGACCCTGTTTCGCGACCACCCCGTGAGGGACGCGTTCGACACCCTTCGGGTCCACACGCGCGGGCCGGGCGTGACGACGCCCTACGCCCGCTACGAGCGGATGGCACCGGCCGAGGGGACGGTACTCGCGAGCACGGTCCGGGGGGACACGGACGTCGTCTCGCAACTGTCGACGGTCGCCTGGAACCCGGGCGAGGGCGACGTGCTGGGAATCGGCTCGTCGGTCTCCTTCAGCCAGCCGACCGACGACGTCTGCCGGGGAAACCGGGAGCGACTCGTCGCCGACGCGCTCGCCTTTCTGGCCGGCGACGAGACGGTCCCGCTCACGGACCGGCCGCGCGACACGGCGGGGATGACGGCGCTGCGAGGCCGCCTCGCGGCCGACCCACACCGGCCCTCGTATCACCTCACCGCGCCGGCCAACTGGCTCAACGACCCCAACGGACTCATCCACTGGGACGGCACGTACCACCTGTTCTACCAGTACAACCCGGCCGGGCCGTTTCACGGCACCATCCACTGGGGCCACGCCGTCAGCGAGGACCTGGTCCACTGGGTGGACCGGCCGGTCGCGCTCTCGCCTTCGCCCGACGGCCCGGACCGCGACGGCTGCTGGTCGGGGTGTGCCGTCGACGACGACGGGACGCCGACCATCCTCTACACCGGCGGCCGCGACACGCTCCAGCTGCCCTGTATCGCCACGGCGGCCGACGACGACCTCTCCGCGTGGGTCACGGACCCGGACAACCCCATCATCGAGGAGGTCCCCCTCGAACCGCAGGTCCTCTCGACGGAGGACTGGGACGGGGAGTTCCGCGACCACTGCGTCTGGCGCGCCGACGGCGTCTGGAACCAGCTCATCGGCGCGGGCATGCAGGACGGCGGCGGCGCCGTCTTGCTGTATCAGTCCGAGGACCTCCGGGACTGGGAGTACCAGGGTCCGATTCTCACCGGTGACGAGCACCTCGACGGGACGGTCTGGGAGTGTCCGGAACTGCTCGACTTCGGCGCAAAGCAGCTGCTCCACGTCTCGAACTACGAGGACGTCGTCTACTTCGTGGGGGAGTACGAGGACGGCGAGTTCGACGTCGAACGGCGCGACAGACTCGACCACGGCGACTACTACGCGTCCCAGTCGATGTGGACCGACGACGGCCGCACCCTCACCTGGGGCTGGTTGCCCGAGGCCCGCGACGTGAGCGCCCAGTGGGACGCCGGGTGGTCGGGCGCGATGTCGGTCCCCCGCGAGCTGTCACTGGCCGACGACGGCGGTCTCTGTCAGCGCCCCGCGCCGGAACTGACCGAGCTGCGCGGCGAGAACGTCCACCACGACGCGATCCGGCTCGAGGCCGGCGAGCGAGTCGACCTCGACGCCGAGAGCCGCTCGTTCGAACTGCGCGCGACGGTCCGTCTGGAGGACGCCGAGGCCGTCGAACTCGCCGTGCTGGAGACGCCCGACCGCGAGGAGTACACGCCGATTCGCTACACGCGCGACAGTCACATCACGGTCGACCGGGCGTCGGCCAGCCACGACCCGCAGGCCACGAGCGACACCAAGACGATGCGGGTCACGCCCTACGACGCGCCGCTCTCCCTGCGCGTGTTCGTCGACGGGTCGGTCGTCGAGGTGTTCGCAAACGAGCGCCACTGCCTGACGACCAGGGTCTACCCGACCCGCGAGGACGCGCTGGGCGTCTCGCTGACCGCCGACAGCGGCAGCGCGACCGTCGCGTCGCTGGACCTCTGGGAGATGGGCTCGATGTGGGCGCACGACGAAGCCAGAACGGCCGCCCGGACGACGCCGCCCGAGGACTGAAGCGCGGTCAGGACCGAGTGCCCACGCCGGGGGTATCGGCGAAGCCACAGTCCTCGCAGGCGCGGGTCTCGCGGTCGCCCAGCGAGTAGACGGCGATGTGCCCGCCACAGCGGGGGCAGTTGTTCGGGCCGGGGTCGGGGTGGCTCGCCCGCTCGACGATGGCGTCGAACGTCGGCGAGTCGTTCCCGGCGGCGACGACCTGCGCGTGGACGTCCGACAGCGAGTCGTCGACGGCGGTGCCCCAGATGAGGTGCGCGTCGTCGGGCACCGAGGCCTGGATGCCGTCGACGGCCTCGACGGCCGAGCTCACCGTCAGCTCGCTCCCGGCGACCAGGTTCACGAGGACGGCGGTGTAGTCGCCGATGTCGACGGCCGGGGCGCTCAGGGCCTCCTCGACGGCGTTGACCGCCGTCGCGGCCATATCGTCGGCCTCGGGCGTGACGCCGGTGGTGATGGCGGCCACCCGGCCGCTGCCCAGCACGGTCCCGATGTCGGCCAGGTCGAGGTTGATGACGCCCGGTCGCGAGATGATGTCGGCACAGGTGCTCACGACCTGGCGGACGCCGGACTCGTGGTGAGCCGGTTCGACGACGACCATCGCGTCGACGGCCCCGCGGAGCCACTGGGCGGTCCGCGCCGTCGTCGCGTCGAGACTGTCGTCCGACGCCGGGGCCGCGACCACCGAGAGCGTGAGGCCGTCCCGCCTGGCCAGCCGGTCCCGCGTCGTCGGCGCGATGGTCGCCGTGAGGTCGGTGACGAACATCGTCACCGCCGCGCTGGCGGCCTCGTCGCCGGTGGTCGCGGGCGCCGGCATCGCGTCGCGGACGGTGACATCCGGCACGGACTCGAGCGGCCCGGTCAGCGAGCGCACGTCACCGTGGCCGACGACGACGAGGGGGTGGGTCGTCGTCGCTGGCCAGTCTTCACTCATGGATATCCGTCGTACCCGCAAGGTTATTCCGGAATGATAAAGGTGTGTTGCGCAACGAAGCGAACAGTCACCACAGATAGCACGTCGGCCCGACACGAGCGAGGTGACTGCTGGCGTCCCGGTCAGTCCTCGCGGGTCCCAGTGACGTAGCCGCCGCGGTCACGCCCCCGCCCGCGCCGAATCAGCTCGCTGTCGGTCGGCGGGAGCGCCTCGCCGTCCTTCGGGATCTCCCAGTGGCCGAGCGTGCCGCGGATGCGTGTCCGGGTCCCGTCGACGGCGACGCGAATCGTGGGCGCGAGCGTCCCGCCGAAGCGACGCATCTGCTCGGACTCGGGCAGGTGTGCGATCTCGTCGAGGGTCCCGCCGTCGAAGTCGAAGTAGTTGAAAGGACTGGACCAGCACCTCGTCGTCGTGTGGGAACGCCATCCAGGAGTACGACTGGAACGGGGCGTTCTCCGGGTTCGTGACCACCAGGCCGGAGTCGTTGAGCGGGACGTAGTCGCCGTGCAGTTCCTCGGCGACGAACCCGTAGAGGGCGTCGAACCCCTCCAGGCCCGGCGCGAAGGTGTGGAGGTGACTGGAGACAAAGAGGTAGTACAGGCCGTCCCTGTAGACGACGTGCGGGCGTTCGAGCTCCTGGTTGACACAGACGGCGTCCAGCAGCGGGTCGGCCAGCTCCCACTCCAGTGGGTCGCCCGACGGCGAGCGGGCGACGCCGATCGACCCGTTGAACTCCTGCTGGGCCGGGTCGCCGCCACAGGCGTCGCTGCCCTCCGGGACCGGGGTGTTGGCCTCGAACAGCAGGCACGTCTCGCCGGTCGCGGGGTCCTCGAAGAACCACGGGTCGCGGAACGTGTATATCATCCCGCGGGACTGGTCCTCGCGCTCGTAGCGCTCGCCGTCCGGGCACAGGAGCTCGTGGTGGGTCCAGGGTCCTTCGAGCGAAAAGCCGTCGCCCGTGTCGATGGTCCCGCCGCTCGCGCCGACGATGCGCTGGGTGTAGGTCAGGTCGTCGGCGCCGTCCTCGCCGGCGGCCGTGTAGTAGACGTAGACGTCGCCGCCGTCGTACAGCGCCGACCCGGCCCACTGGCGCTGGCCGAGGGGCGCCTCGAAGACGGGGCCGGCGTCGTGCCAGGTCCGCCCGTCGGGGGAGTAGAAACACCGGATGGTCGCCACGTCGTGGCGCTTGCCCGGCAGGAGGTCCGACGGCGCCGTCAGGGAGAAACAGACGCGGTGGCCGTCTACCTCGGCGAGCGTCCCGTCGCGGGTCCGGAGGAACCAGGTGTCCCAGATGTGTACCTCGGGAACCTGGTCGTCCTCGGGCGGGTAGATGATCGGGGCGACGGTGTCGTCGCTCCGTTCGATGCGACTCGCCTGTTCGCGCGTCCAGCCGGCGCGGGCGCCGTAGCCCGGCGTGCCCTCGTCGAGTGACCGGTCAGTCATGCTCCGATGTGCGTCCACGAGCGCAATAAGGGTTGTTAGATGCGCGTTGGTGACTGATTCCGTTTGTTTCTACACGCTACTCACTCGTCGGCCGCGTCCTCGTCCGTGGAGACGCCCTCGGGCGCGGTGATGTCGAGGGGGCGTATCCACTCGTACCAGATAAACAGGACGCCCAGACCGTAGCCGAGCACCCAGACTGCGCTCCCGACTGTCGGGTATCCCACTGCACCCAGGAACCAGTTCGCGAGTCCGGGGACAACCACGACGGCGGCGATGGTCAGTCCGACGACGAACGCACGGGCCCCGTTCACCGTCGTCTCACCCCGTCTGTGACGGACATGGTCCCGCCTTGGGCCGGCGTCGATTTAGGGATGCTGTTTCGGGGCGCGTCGCCCATAGCCAATCCTTTTTAGCACAGTGACCCTTACGCCGGGTGTCGGGAATGTCTCAGAACCAAACAGACCGGTCGGCACAGGATGACATCGAGTGGTGTTACGACGCTGTGCACCGGGTCTCGCGAACGTTTAGTCTCACAATCGCGGAACTCGACGAGCCGATGGCACGGGACATCTGTGTCGGCTATCTCCTCTGTCGCGTCGCCGACACGATAGAAGACGCCGGGCACGTGCCGCCGGGTGCCCAGGCGGAGTTACTGCGGACCTACAGCCGCGTCCTCGACCCCGCCTCGGACACGACAGTCCGGGCCTTCCGGTCGAAGGTCGACGAGTGGTTGCCGGCGACCCGGTCCGCGGACTGGGAGGTCGTCGACGAAGCGCCGCGGGTCGTCCGCGTGTTCCGCCAGCTCGAGGGGACTCGACGGAGACCATCCGCGGTCCAGTCCGCGAACTCGTCGACGGCATGGCGATGTTCGTCGACCGCTACGCCGACGACGGCGGCCTCCGCATCAAGACCTTAGAAGAACTCGAGGAGTACTGCTGGTACGCCGCCGGCACCGTCGGCACCCTCGTGACCGGTCTGCTGACCCACGCCGCCAGCGAGGACCAGGCCCGCCGGATGGAGGAGAACGCGCGAGCGTTCGCCCTCCTGCTCCAGCTGGTCAACGTCGCGAAAGACGCCGCGACGGACATGGAGGAAGAGAACAACGTCTACCTCCCGCTGGAGCTGCTCGACGCCCAGGGCCTGGACCACAGCGACGTGGGTCAGGGGGCCAACGTCGAGTCGCTCGTCCCCGTCATCGAGCGGGTCACCGAACGCGCCGAGCAGTACCTCGACGGCGCACAGGCCTGGCTCGAAGCGATGCCCATCACCCGCGGCAACACGCTCTCGGCGTGGGCGATTCCCTTCCTGCTCGCCGTCGGGACCATCCGCGAACTGCGGACCCGGCCGGCCGACGTCGTCCGCGAGGGCAACGTCAAGATCACGCGCGAGGAGGTCCACGCCGTCTGCCAGCAGTTCGACGGCGACGCCGCACCGGCGCTCGGTGACCTCCGGCGCCGCATCCGGAGCCGCCCTCCACGAGTACTGACCGACCGGTCGTCACGACATTCCCCTTCTCCGCTCGCTCACCGGTCAGCCTCGGCCACGCGCAATACTGAACCGTCTCCCGGCCCAACTGGAACCCATGCCGGACACACTCGAACTCCCGAACGGGGACGTCGTGAGCCCCGACGACGTCTTCCTCTACAACGGCTACCCCTACCGCCTCGTCTGGGTCGGCCGCGAGTCCCACGCCTTCGAACTCGCGCCGCTGTACTGGGGCGACAGCGGCAT
This sequence comes from Haloarcula regularis, assembly GCF_029338315.1. GTDB lineage: Archaea > Halobacteriota > Halobacteria > Halobacteriales > Haloarculaceae > Haloarcula > Haloarcula regularis. Next base: position 1,065,663 of record NZ_CP119794.1, on the reverse strand, counting down.
GAACGTCCCGTTCCGGGACCACGAGGCCCTGGTCGACCAGTGGGACGCGGACTCCGAGGGACTGCTCTCGCCGGCCGAGTGGGACCGGTGGCTCGACGACGCCGAGTCCGATCCCCGCTTCGACGACGCCGAGGTCAGCGCGCTCTCCGAGGCACTGCCGGGGGTCGACGCCCGGGACGACTCGCCGGCCGGCGGCCCGCTCGCGCGCATCCGGTCGCTGCTAGGTCGGTGAGGGCGGTAGTGTTTCTTTTAGCATCACCCGGTTCAGAGAGCCAGAAAGCCCCCGCGCTCTCCGCTTCCGCGGCTCGCTGCGCGCTTCCTTCGCTCACTTCGTTCGCTCCGTCCAGTGCTTGTGATCTGAAAATCGCCGCCAGCGATTTTCATCATCTCGAAAGACGCTCCGCGTCTTTCGGTGACGTCGCCGGGGTTCGCTGAGAGCGCGGCCCCTTTCAGTCCCACCCAGGCCGGCTGACCACCCGCCTTCGGGCGGGACTGAAAGGGGCGGCTGGCTGAACGACGTTCGCAAGAGCGCAGCTCTTGCGCAGCCCATCAGAAATCTCCGATTTCTGAGGACGGCGGACGACGTCGCCGAAAGACCGGAGATCTTTCGTGATGACGAAAGACGCGAAGCTTCTTTCGAACCACCCCCGAGTTCAGCCAGGGCGAGACCCTCGGTCTCGCGAGCAATCGGGCGCGAAGCGCCCGATGACAGCCGGGGCTTTCTGGCTGTTTGCGACTATCCTCCCTTAACTAAACACCGCCGTGAGTCCAGGTGGGGGATTCTTGAGGACTGGCCCGCAACGGCCCGTATGACAACGGCGGCGAGCCTGACCGAGCCCCAGGTCCTGGCACGGGCCAAGCGGGACCTCTTTCCGGGCGACGACGAGCGTACCTACGTCGTCGCCGACACCCAGTTCGCACAGGACCGGTGGCTCGAGGACTATCCGATTCCCGCCGAGACGCGGGACGCGCTGGCCCCGTTCAACCACGTTCAGGTCGGGTCGGGCTACCCGGACCTCGTCGCCGTCGGCCAGCTCGACGCCGACCTGCTCGCCGTGGACCGGCTCGGGGACGACCCGCCACTGGTCGCCGTCGAGGCCAAGGGCCACACGAGCGGGGGTCGGGTCGACGTCGAACGCGGGGTGATACAGGCACACGACCGCCTCAACGAAGCGAACGTCGCCTACGTCGCCGCGCCGACCGGTGCGATATCCCGGTCGGCCCGGACGCTGGCGCGGGAGCTCAACGTCGGCGTCCTCGGCGTCGGCACCGGCGACTCCCTCCGGGTGCTCGAACGACCGCGGGTCGTCGGTGCACGGGCCACTGACGAGGCGTCGGCGCTCCGGTTCCAGGCCAGCGCACAGGGCGTCACCGACCGGAGTTTCGGCCTGAACCACCCGAAGAACTACCTCGCGGTCCCGATTGCGGTGGCCCACGGCGGCGATACGCGGTCACTCGTCGCGGACAGGGTCGTCGAGGCCGTCGACGCCGCCGTCGACGGTGCCGTCTTCCTCGGCCTGGTCGATGACGACCGCTCGTCCATCCGGCTCACCTCGCTCGGGAACGAGGTCGTCCGCTTTGCGCGCAGGCGACACGACTCGGTCGACGCGGCGCTCGACGTGTTCGCCCAGTGGTCGGGGTCCCGCGCTCGGTTCATCGAGGCCGCGCCGGCCTGGGGTGAGCTGACCCGGCGCGTCGTCTTTGCGTATCCGGCCACGCGGTTGCTCGTCGAGGAACTCCAGCAACTCCACGACGACGGCTTTCCGACCCCCTCGCTGGTCGAGTTCGTCGAGTGGCTCCACGTCCAGCACCCGACGTTCACGGTCGAGCTGTTCGTTCGGGGCACGGACCGCGCCCGCGAACGGGTGCTGACGGCCGAGGGCGACCTCCGGTCCGACGCGCTCGTCGACGGCGAGGTCTATCACTCGCCGACGGTCTTCCAGCTGAAGGCGATGCTGTACCACGCGGGCATCCTCACCGAGCGCGGCGCAGAACCCACGCGGCTGGACCCGACGACGGACGTGTGGGCCCTGCGAGAATCAGTCTCGGCGCGAGGCTGATGTCGTGTCGTAGCGGCGCTCGACCGGTACGCGATGGAACGTGTCGCTCGGCGTGACGGACCCGGGGAACGAATTATACCCGTCGGCGGCGTGTGACCGCACGATGCCGGAGATATCGCTCACCGAGTCGCAGTACGAACAACTCGAGGCCATCCGGGCGGACGTCGAGGCCGCGTTCGTCGACACATACGGCCACGCGCGCCTCGAGGACGCCGTCGACTACCTGCTTGACACCTACACGCCGCCGGACGAGCGCGACTCCGTGGTGGTCGCCGAGGGATACGAGCGCATCGCGACGGCGGAGTATCCAGAACTCCAGCACATCGCCGCCGAGGTGCCCGACATCCCCGGCAGCGGCATCGACGCCGACGAGATGCGGGGCAAACTGCTCTCGGAACTCGGGCCCACGGAACTGGCCGACCGCCTGGCCGACGCGGGGGACGAGGACGGAGCCGAGGCCGTGGCTGACGACGAGACGGCCGAGGACACGTCGCCGGCCACCGCCGATGCGGACGCTGACGCCGACGCGACGGCAGACGACGCCGAGGCGGCCGATACCGACGCGGACGGGGAATCGACGGCCACCACCACGTCGAACCCGGTCGACGACGCGGGCGACGCCCTCTCGATGGCCAACCAGTTGCTCCGCGAGCACGACGACAAGTGGCGCAAGACCGAGGACGGCGAGGCGCCATACGAGGTGGACCTGCCGGACGGGACGACCGAAGGGGTGCGGACGAAAGACGACGTCCGGCAGCAACTATTCAAGAACTACTGAGCGGCCCGGCGGTCACGCACCGCCGTCGGCGTCCACCGCCGCGGGTTCCTCGCCCGACAGCTGCGTGATGAGCCGCGCGGCGAGTCTGGGGCCGATGCCGTCGACGGCCTCCAGATCCTCGGGCGTCGCCGTCGCCAGCGCGTCGACGGTGTCGTAGCCGCTCTGTCTGAGACGGGTCGCGACCGCCGGGCCCACACCCTCCAGGTCGGTCAGGTGTCTGACCATGGCCGTCGCTGTCGACGCCGTCTCGTCGGCCTCGACGCCGAAGCGGTCGTAGAACCGTTCGAAGGCGTCCTGCCAGGACTCGTGGGGCGGGGGCTCGGCCTTGTGGTCGACCGGGACGCCGATGAAGCCACACCCCGGGCAACTGATGGCGGCCGCTCCGTCGAGCTCGTACCGTTCGACGGGTTCGCCGCAGCGTTCACAGCGCACGAGCGGACGTTCGACGGCGACTCCCTTAATTCATATGCCGGGGGCGAGCCCGATGACCGTCGCCGGACCCGTCCCATATTGTGGGCCTCGACCGACGACAAGATACATTAGTAGTCCTCTCTGTGTGTCGGGTTGTCCGTCGAAAAGTGGCGGTGGTAAATGGAAACGGCTGATATACCGATCGATAGCATCTCACGAGCAAGTGCTATCGTGTCGTTAGCAAGGTATTTAGCCATAGTCAGTGTACTTATATAATTGATTCACATGGTAACCACCGTCGAACAGGGTTCGGCCACCGAGTCGGGCTTTGGATCGCTGACTACGACCCAGAAGATACGGTTCGTGCTCTTTAGCCTCGCCGTCCTCGCGCTGGCCGGGCTCAACGTCGCGCTGACGCCGCGCGAGGTCATCGGGGCCGGCGTCCTGGGCTGGTTCCAGTCCTACGGGGCCCACCAGATACACGACATGGTGATCTCGCCGCTGCTGGTCCTGGGCGTCGTCGTCCCGGCCCTGCTCGTGCTGTACCACCCGCGCCGGCGGGTCAACACCATCCTGGCCCCAGTCGTCGGCATCCTGACCGTCGCCGTCCTGGCGTTCCTGGCCGACTCGCCGCTCCTGACCGGGTTCGCCGTCTCGGCCGTGCTGGCGCTGGTCGCGCTTGCGCTGCACCCCGCCGGCCGGTCGCTGTTCCGCTTCGAGCGGGCCGACCGCGTGGACCGCCGGGTCGCCGCGCTGTACGTCATCGGGGCCGTCCCGCTGCTGGCCTACGCGGGCCTGGAGCTGCTGAAACAGATCGGTCCCGCCGACCCGATGGGACACGTGGCATTCGTCCACTACGGCGGGATGGCCGTCTCGGCGTTCCTCGTCGTCCTGATGGGCGGGCTCGCCGTGTTCCGCGACCGCGACTGGCGCTACCCGACCTGGTTTGCCGGTCTGCTGGCCGGATTCATCGGCATCGTCTCCATCGCGTGGCCGACTCTCGCGTCGAGCGTCGGCGTCGTCGGTGGCGCGCTCATGCTCGCCTGGGCGCTGGCCTTCGTGGCGGGCGTCGAGTACACCCGCCGCGGCAGCGAAACGGAGACCGACGAGCTGTCGCGCCAGCGCCCCGCCGGGGCCGCCTGAGGGGGCCGTTTTTCACGACCAGGCCGCGGTGAGCAGTTATGAGGACAGCCGACGTCCGTCCCAGTGATGTTCCACGACGCGTCGCCGACGGGCGGGCGGCGCACCCAGTTGAAATATGCGGTCAGCGGCGTCCGGCCGCCCCGCCTGGAGTCACCGGCCCCGGCCGGCGACCCCGACGTACTCGCCCTGGTCGAGACGCCGTACGCCGACGTGGCCGACGCCCACCGCCGGCTCGCGACCCTCAACCGCGTGTTCGAGTCCCAGCGCGACCGCCGGGCGGTGTTCCTGACCATATACACGCAGATGACCGCCGCCGTCGCCGCGGGCATCCGGCGGCGGACGTTCGCCGACCCGGAATGGGTGAGTGAGTACTTACTCACCTTCGCGGACCTCTATCGAGCGGCCGTCTACCGCTACGAGGCCGGCCGCCACGAGTCGCTCCCGACGGCCTGGCGACTCGCGTTCGACGCCGCGGCACGCGGGGACTCGCTGGTGGTCCAGGACGCGATGCTCGGCGTGAACGCCCACATCAACTACGACCTGGCGCTGACGCTCGAACGCGTCGGCGTCGGGCCGAACCGCCGGCAGAAGTACGCGGACCACCACGCCGTCACGGACGTCATCCGCACGCTGGTCGACGAGGCCCAGGACTCGCTGGTCGAGCGCGATGCCGACGGCGTCGCCCGCATCGACGACTCCTTCGGCCGCGCCGACGAGTGGCTGACCGTCCTCACCATCGACGAGTGCCGCGACAGCGCCTGGCGGACGGCCGTCGCCCTGCACTCGCGGTTCCCGCCGCGGCGCCGCCTGGCCCGGTGGCTGAACGCGGCGACGTCGACGGGTGCGGCACGCCTCCTGCTCGCGTCGCGGACCAGCGACCGTCTCCACGCGGCGGCCGCCGACCTCGAACGGGCCGACGGCGGGTGACGGTCAGCGCGGCGCGACGAGTTCGACGGGGTGGGTCGGCACGCGCTGGAGCAGCGAGTCGAGCTGTTCCAGGCAGGAGGTGCCGCTCGCGACGACGGTCCGGTCGCGCGTCCCGTCGGTCGTGAACTGGGCGGCCAGCTCGTCGCCGACGTCCATCGAGAGGTCGTAGTACTCCTGCTTGTAGCCGAAGCTGCCGGCCATGCCACAGCACTCCACGTCGGAGGTGACCACGTCGTGGCCCAGGCGTTCGAGGACGGCCACGGTGTGGGCCTCCAGGCCGAGCGTCCGCTGCTGGCAGTGGGAGTGGTAGGCCACGGCCTCGCTCCCGTTCGCCAACGCCGCCGGGTCCCCGCCGTTCTCCAGCAGGCCGTAGAGGTACTCCATGACCTCGTAGCTGCGCTCGGCGAGGCGCTCGTGGGACTGCTCGGGGAGCAGGCGCTCGTACTCGCGGGCGAACATCGCCAGGTCCGAGGGCTCGACGACCACCACGTCTCGCCCGGCGTCGATATGTTCCGCGAGCGCGCCGTAGACTCGGCTGGCCTTCTCGCTGGCCGTCGACACCATCCCCTGGGAGAGCGGGGCGCGGCCGGACTCGCCGACCCCGGGGACGGTCACGTGGACGTCCAGGGATTCTAACGCCCGGACGGCGGCCTTCCCGCGGGCCGTCGAGACGTAGTTCGTGTAGACGTCGGGGTACAGCACCACCTCGCGAGTGGCGTCGGCGGGGTCGACCCGCGCGCCCCGGTCGGCGAACCACTCCCGGAACGTCTCGCGTTCGAAGGTCGGCAGGTCCCGCCGGCCGTCCACGCCGACGAACCGCTCGAGCGCCGACCGGACCGGGCCGGCCTCCATCATCCAGTTCGACAGCGGCGCGGTGGCACTGCCCAGTTTCGCCGCCGTCTCGAAGTTGCCGAAGAAGCGTTTCTGGACGTCCAGGCCCGCCGGTTCCGCGTCGGGGGTCAGCCCTTCGACGAGGAAGTCGAACGAGTCGGGGTCCGCGCCGCGGTTGATGCGGTCCCGGACGACGGTGTTAATCCACGGGATGTCTATCTCGACCGGGCACTGGTTGACACACCGCGAACAGCCGGTACACAAATCGTTGAACTCGGCGGCGCTGTCCTCGCCGTGGACGCCGGCCTCCCATCCGGTGGCGATGCCGCCGGAGTAGGTCTCGCCGCCGAAGGCGTGGCCGCCGACGTGCTGGAAGTTCGCACAGGAGTTTGCACACGCCGAACAGCGGATGCAGTAGAGTGTCTCGCGCAGGTCGTCGTCGTCGCGCATCGCCATACGACCGTTGTCGATCAACACGAGGTGGTAGTCGCGGTCGTCGTCGACCTCGGCCAGCGGCGTCTCGTCGTCCTCGAAGTCCGGCACCGGTGTCCCGACGGGCGGGGTCAGCAGGGAGACGTAGGCCGTGATGTCCTGGCCCGTGCCCGACCGGCCGATGAGTTCGACGAACGGCTGGAGGTCCCCGAGGCTGGGGACGATCTTCTCGACGCCCGCGACGGCGACGTGGGTGTCGGTCGTCGCGACGGACTTGCGGGCGTTGCCCTCGCTGGTCACCAGGGCGATGGTGCCCGTGTCCGCGGTGACGAAGTTCGCGCCGGTCATGCCCACGTCGGCGTCCTTGATCTGCTCGGCGAGGTACTCGCGGGCGAACTCGGTGAGGTCCTCGGCGGTCTCCAGGGGCGCGTCGGTCTCGAAGTGGGCGTTGAACAGTTCGGCGATGTTCTCCCGGGAGCGGTGGATGGCCGGTGCGACGATGTGGCTCGGCGCCTCGTCGGCCACCTGGAGGACGAACTCGCCTAAGTCCGTCTCCCAGACGTCGACGCCCTTCGATTCGAGGTGTTCGTTGATCTCTATCTCCTCGCTCGTCATCGACTTGCTCTTGACCACCGAGTCGGCGTCGCGGTCCGCGACCACCTCGGCGATGTACCGCTGGGCGTCGGCCTCGTCCTCGGCCAGGTAGACCGTCCCGCCGTTTCCCTCGACGGTCTCGCGGACCTGTTCGACGAGGTCCGGGAGGTCCGCGATGGCGTCCTCCTTGATGGCCCGGGCTCGGGACTTCAGTTCCTCGTAGTCGTCGAGTTTCTGGACGGACTCGTAGCGCCCGTCGTTGAACGTCGTGGTGTTCTCGAAGACGGCGTCGCCCTCGGTCTCTATGAGCGAGCGGATGCGGGCCGCCTTCTGTCGGCGCGAGTCGCTCATCGGTCCTCCAGCAACAGGACGTGCACGTCACGCGGGCCGTGGACGCCTTTCACGACCGCTCCCATGTCCGCGGTGGCGCTCGGGCCGGTGGCGAGTATCGCGTCTCTCGGCCCCTCGGCGAACCGTTCGCCCAGTTCCTCGAAGGCGGCGGGCATGTCCGGAACCACGTCGCTGGCCGCGACCACGACGACGTGCCGGTCGGGATAGAGGCCGAGCAGTTCCTCGCCGGCTCCGGTCTCCTGGAGGACGACCGACCCGTAGTCGGCGATGGCGGCGGCGCCGGCGGTGACGCCCGTCGCCGCTTCAGCGAGGGCGGCCCCCGTCGGCGCCCCGTCGACCGGGGTGCCGTCGTAGGAGGCCCCCTCGAACGGGAGTGGCGTCCCGACGGCCGGCTCCGTGACGGCGTCCTCGAGCGTGGCCGCGAACTCGTCGGCGGTGGTGGGCGTCACCACGGCGTCGACGCGCCGGGCCGACTCGACGAACGCGTCCGTGTGCGATGTGACCATTTCGTCCCGTGCACACGTATGCAACCGAGGTAAACGTACCGGTGTCGCCGGAACGCGTCGGATTAGACGTCTGTTCGACCGGTAGCCGGCCGTTCGCTGGCATCGGTCTCGTCGTCCGACTGGGTGGGGGCGAACATGCGAACAATTTTGATGCTCGTTTGATTACAGCCTAGGGACTGCGTTGACTGCGACCTGCCGACCGGTCCAGGTCGCCCAGCGCCCCAGGGGAGAACGCTACCATGGCAACCGACTCCGGCCCATCGACGGACGAATCGGCCTACGACTACCGGAGCGACGACGTCGCGCGTCCCGGCCTCGTCGCCGACCTCGAGGAACTGATCGAGGGCGAGGTACGCTTCGACGAGTACTCCCGGCAACTGTACGCGACCGACGCGAGCATCTACGAGGTGACACCCATCGGGGTCGTCTTCCCCCGCTCGACGGCGGACGTCGCGGCCGTCGTCTCCTACTGTGCCGACCGCGAGATACCGGTGCTCCCGCGGGGCGGCGGCACGAGCCTCGCCGGCCAGACGGTCAACGAAGCCGTCGTGCTCGACTTCAGCCAGCACATGGACGCCCTGGTCGAGACGCGGCCGGACGACCGGTGGGCCCGGGCGCAACCAGGCATCACGCTGGGCGACCTGAACGCCGCGCTTGCCGACGACGGCCTGAAGTTCGCTCCCGACCCCGCCTGGGGCGACAAGAGCGTCCTCGGTGGGGCCATCGGCAACAACTCCACCGGCGCCCACTCGCTGAAGTACGGCAAGACCGACGCCTACGTCGAGGAATGTGAGGTGGTGCTGGCCGACGGCACCGTCACCACCTTCGGCGAGGTCACCCGCGATGAACTGCGGGCACGGGCCGACCCCGACGGCGACCTGGAGGCGCGAATCTACGCCGAACTGGAGCGCGTCCTGGAGGAAGAACAGGACGAGATCGACGCCCGCTACCCCGATCTCAAGCGCAACGTCTCGGGGTACAACTTGGACTGGGTGGTACAGGAACTGCGCGAGGACGGCGTCGTCAACCTCGCCTCGCTGTTGGCCGGCAGCGAGGGGACCCTCGCCGTGGTCACCGAGGCCGAGGTGTCGCTGGAACCGATCCCCGCGACGAAGTCGATGGCGCTGCTGGCCTACGACGACCTCATCGAGGCGATGACCGACGTCTCGGACATCCTCGAACACGACCCCGCGGCCGTCGAGATTCTGGACGACGTGCTCGTCGACATGGCCCGGGAGACGGCGGAGTTCGCCGACGTCGTCGACATGCTCCCCGGGGGGACCCGCGCGGTCCTGCTGGTGGAGTTCTACGCCGAGACCGACGAGGCGGGCAAGCGGAAGGTCGCGGACCTGCTCGCCGACCGGACCGACGGCGTCGACGCCCAGGCCGACCCGACCGACGGCGGCGTTTCCGTGTCGGCGCCGGTGCGGGCCTTCGACGCCCTGGAGGCCCACGAGGACGCCCAGCGCGAGAAGTTCTGGAAGCTCCGCAAGTCCGGCCTCCCCATCCTCCTCTCTCGGACCACCGACGCGAAACACGTCGCGTTCATCGAGGACACCGCCATCCCGCCCGAGCGGTTGCCCGAGTACGTCGCCGACTTCCAGGCCCTGCTCGACGAGCACGACACCTTCGCCTCCTTCTACGCCCACGCCGGGCCGGGCGTGCTCCACATCCGCCCGCTGGTCAACACCAAGACCGTCGCAGGCGTCGAGCAGATGGCGGCCATCGCCGACGAGGTGACCGACCTGGTCGTGAAGTACGGCGGGAGCGTCTCGGGCGAGCACGGCGACGGCCGCGCCCGGACCCAGTGGAACCGGAAACTCTACGGCGAGGACCTCTGGAACACGTTCCGCGACCTGAAGACGGCCTTCGACCCGGACTGGATTCTCAACCCTGGACAGGTCTGTGGTGACGTGGACATGACCGAGCACCTCCGGTTCGACCCCGAGTACGAGTTCGACGCCGGGTTCGAGGAGACCCTGGAGTGGGACAACGACAACGGGATGCAGGGCATGGTCGAGCTCTGTCACGGCTGTGGGGGCTGTCGGGGCCCCCAGGAGACCACCGGGGCGTCATGTGTCCGACCTACCGGGCGGCCGACGAGGAGATCACTGCCACGCGGGGCCGGGCGAACATGCTCCGGCAGGCGATGAGCGGCGACCTGCCCGACGATCCGACCGACGAGGAGTTCATGTCCGAGGTGCTCGACCTCTGTATCGGCTGCAAGGGGTGTGCCAAGGACTGCCCGAGCGAGGTCGACATGGCGAAACTCAAGGCCGAGGTGACACACGCCTACCACCAGGAACACGGGTCGAGCCTCCGGGACAAGCTCTTTGCCAACGTCGACACCCTCGCCAGGCTCGGCAGCGCGCTCGCCCCGCTCTCGAACGCCGCCTCGGCGGTTCCCGGGGCCCGGACGGTCATCGAGAAGACGGTCGGCATCGCCAGCGACCGGACGCTGCCGACCTTCGAGCGCGAGAGCCTGCAGGACTGGTTCGCCGACCGGGGCCCGCAGGTCGACGAGGCCGCGGCCGACCGCAAGGCCGTCCTCTTCCCCGACACGTACACGAACTACAGCCACCCCGAGATCGGCCGGGCGGCCGTCGAGGTGCTCGAGGCCGCCGGCGTCCACGTGCAGCTGGCCGACCGGACCGACAGCGGCCGGCCCGCCCACTCGAAGGGTTTCCTCGAGAAGTCCCGTGCGGCCGCCGAGCAGAACGTCGAGGCGCTCGCGCCGGCCGTCGCCGAGGGCTGGGACGTCGTCCTCGTCGAGCCCTCGGACGCCGTGATGTTCCAGCTGGACTACCTCGACCTGCTGTCGGGCGCGGCCGTCGAGACGCTCGCGGAAAACACCTACGGCCTCTGTGAGTACCTCGACCGCTTCGACCTGGACCGCAACGTCGAGTGGGCCGCCCCGGGCGAGGCGCTGACCTATCACGGCCACTGCCACCAGAAGGCGACGAAGAAGGACCACCACGCCGTCGGCGTCCTGCGACGGGCGGGCTACGACGTCGACCCGCTGGACTCGGGCTGTTGTGGGATGGCCGGGAGTTTCGGGTACGAGCGCGAGCACTTCTCGATGAGCAAGGCCATCGGTTCGATCCTGTTCGATCAGGTCGACGACAGCGACGGCGAGACGGTGGTCGCCCCGGGCGCGTCCTGTCGGACCCAGCTCGGCGACCGGGACGCGGCCGACGCCGAACCGCCCCACCCAGTCGAGAAGCTCGCGGCGGCGCTGGCCTAGCGGTCGGCGAGGAACCGCCGGAGGCTGGCGACCGGTCGCAGACCGACCCCGCGCTCCCGGACGACCTCGAACCCGCGCCGGCGGCCCAGCGCCGCCAGCGCGTCCGTGAGCGCAGCCACGTCGACCGGGGCGTGGACGCGGTAGGCGTAGGGCGGACCGGCGACGACGTCGACGGCGACCTTCGGCCGGCCGAGGCGCCGTCCCTCGTAGATTCTGACGCGCGCTACGTCCTCGTAGCCGAGGCGGTGGGTCCGCTCGGCGAAGTCGACGAGGGCGGCGACGCCGCCGGTCCGGTACCGCTCGACGGCCTCCTCGGCCACAGCGTGGGTCTTGCCCCGGGCGATACCCAGCAGTGGCGTCAGGTAGTGGTACTCCGGAATCACCAGCGCGTCGTCGGTAAACAGCAGGTCGGCCATCCGCAGGGGGAAGGTCCCGGCCATCACGAGGTGGACGTGGACGTGGACGTCGGCCGACGGCGCCGCCCCGGTCACGCCGACCCCCCACCGGTCAGGCCGCGGTTGAGAAAGAGGAGGCCCCCGGCGACGAACACCAGGCCGGCGAGCGTGTCCGTGAGCACCAGCCAGCACCCGACGACGACGCCGGCCACGCCCGCCCCCAGGAGGCCGGGGCGGACGGACGGCTGCTCGGCGGCGTGCCACAGTTCGGCCGCGTATGTCAGCACCATCACGCCGAGGACGAGACTCACGGCGAGGGCCCGTCCCGCCGAGGGTGAGAGGAGCGTCCGGACGAGAAGGACCGCCGCCAGTCCGCCGCCGTACACCCAGAGACGGCGGTCGACGAGCGCGGCGAGGCTCGGTCCGGCCATCTCAGTCGAGGTAGCCGGCCGCCTCGCCGGCGTCGCTGACGGTTCCGCTCGTGGCGCGTTTCCCCCGGATGGACGCCGCGACGACGAGGACCTGGACGGCCGCGAAGACGGCGAACAGGGCGTACCCGCCGACGCCGCTCCCGACCACGGCCGCGTCCGTCTCGAAGGCGGCGATGCCCGCGGAGTCGGTCAGCACGCGACCAATGAGCAGGACGCTGAAGTACCCGAAAAAGCCCGTCCCCCACCACATCGTGACGACCCTGAGCCAGCCGGGTTGCGTGTGTTCGGGCAGGCGCGTGGCGTTGACGACCAGCACCAGGGCGGTGTAGGGCCACATCATCACGCCCGACATTGCCGCGGCGACGACAAGCAGGCCGAAGGGCTGTTCGATGGGGATGGGCGAGGCCAGGATGGCGACGCCCCAGAGGATGAAGACGGTCAGCAGCGTCCAGAAGATGCGCGGGAGGCTCCACCCCGCGTCGCGCCCGTACAGTTCGTAGACGATGTCGGCGCTGTTGCGGACGAACGACTCGACGATGGCGTACTCCGTGGTCAACAGGGCCAAAAAGAGGGTCGTGAAGATGAGCGCCCCGCCGATGGCCCCGACCTGGGGGACGATGTTGTTGGCCCACATCGCGACCCCGTCGTCGGCGGTCCCCAGGGCGTACTCGGCGGCCAGCGCCATCATCATGGTGGCGACGACCAGCAGGCCGACGACGAACGTAAGGCAGTGCTCCAGCTGGGCGAGGCGCCACCAGCCGCGCCAGCGGCGCATGTTTGTCACCGTCGGGGGGAACGAAAAGCCGTCGCGCTGGACCGGTTCGGGGTCGTCGCCGACGATGGGGTTCTTGATGCGGCCCTGGTAGCGCCCCATCGCGTAGCCCTTCTCGCGCACCCAGAGGCTCTGTGAGAGGTTGAGGTACCCGCCGGCGCCGGCGTAGGCGAGGCCGCCGAGGAAGATGGCGATGTCGCTGCCCGGGGGGGATGGTCCCAACGCTGGCGATGCCGCCGGGCACGTTCGCCAGTTCGTTGACCGACCCCAGCGCGACGAACAGCGCGACGGCGAACACCGAGGCGATGGTGACCAGGATGATCTGGGTTCGCTCGACGACGTTGTACATCAGCGGCGTCAGCTGGTAGGTCGTCCAGATGAGCACCATCAACACGATGCCAAAGAGGCGCCAGGCCACCAGGTCGACGGGGCCCAGTGCCAGTTCGAGCTCCTCCATGCCGGCGCCGATGGCACCGACCTTGGCGGCGCTCGCCGCCCACCCGGGCCAGCCGAGGCTGACGAACCCGAGGACGAGAAACAGGAACGGCCAGAACGGGTGTACCCGTTCGAACGCGCGAAACACCGACTCGCCGGTCGCGAGCGTCCAGCGCTGTATCTCCGTGTTGATGAAAAACTGCGTCAGGACGCCGAAGAAGAAGGCCCAGTACAGCGCCCAGCCGTGCTGGGCGATGAGGACCGGCCAGAACAGCGTCTCGCCGCTGCCCAGCGAGGCCCCGAGCATGATGGCGCTGGGGCCGACGACGTGGGAGAGCTTTGGCACCCGTGGCAGGTCGAGGACGCGGTAGCCGTCGTCCCTGCCGCGGTCGGGGAACTCCGGGGTCTCGGGAGCGATATCGAGGTTGTCGTAGGCGGTCGGCATGTAGGAGGAGCTGCGGTACTCCCGCCCCTCCTCCTCGGACATGTACACCGTCCCCTCCCGCTCCTCTGTGTTCCCTTGGGTCATAGCGGCAGACTCACTATCCTGATGCGACCGGTCGCCCGTTCGTGTGGGGAACGATGGACTACCCTGTCAAAAGTGTTTACCCCCCGAGGAAGTGCCAGATGTGACCCCGTTCCTCGGGAGGGTTGACGCCCGGCAGCTCCGCGAGCGCGGGCTGGATGGCGTTCCACCACCCCTCCGCGGTCTCGTACTCCGCGGGGTTCTGCGGGAACACGTCCTGGAGGAAGTCCGACTTCTTGGCCTCGGGGTGTTCCTGGAGGTACTCGTAGGACGCCAGCAGGGCCTCCTGGCGAGCCTTGAGAGTCTTGCCCGTCCCGGGCAGGTCGACCTCCTCGACGAGGTGTTCGGGGGCCGTCGACGCCTCGGACGGGCGGTCGTCGGGCCGTTCGTGTATCGGCTCCCACCAGACGCGGCTCCGGGAGCCGACCTTGCGCGTCTCGAGGACCCCCTCCTCGACGAGTTCGTTGAGCTTGTTGTGGGCCGTGCGACGGGAGCACCCGACCTCGTCCATGATGTCGCTCGCGGTCAACGGGCGCGCGAGGTCGTCGCGGTCCCGGAACACGTCGACGATCGCATCCAGCGGGACGCGGTCCGACGCTGCGCGGCCGCTGTCCTCGCGCCAGTTGACCATGACTCACGTATGAGGGGGGACAAAAATAAGAGTTGTTGTGGCGACACCCGTGCACACGAATGCACGCCCGGTTCACTCGTGTACATATCGGGTTCAGTCGTGTACACGGACTCGTGCCAGACGTAGCATGAAACGCGGGTACCACGTGGTCGACACTGGCCCGTGCTCGGCCGGTCGACAAACGACCGGAGAGGCGAACGTTCGCGTCGGTTCCGGTGTCAGGAGTGTTTCGGCGGTCATGGATGCGGGAGCGCGTCGTTCAGTCGTGTGAATACGGGCCTGATATCACGCACGTACACGAACGATTGTAATAAAGCCCATGAATGCCGCCTCCGCCCCGATTAGCGTCGAGTCGTGGATGACGCATGAAAGATGTTGTAAATTATCTTCCCCCAAATTATAAGTGATGCCAGTATAGTGCTAGACTCATGCCACGAGGCATGGACTCGGAGGGACAGAAGCGAATCGGCCGACGAACGTACCTGAAAGGCGCCGGACTCGCGGCGCTGGCCGGACTCGCCGGGTGTAGTGGTGGTGGCGACGGTGGTTCCGGTGACGGCAGCTCGAGCGACGGTAGCTCCGGTGACGGCAGCAGCGACGGTGGCAGTGACGGTAGCAGCGACGGCGAGAGCAGCAGTGACGGCGGATCCGCCGGTGAGAGCGGTGACTCCGGCCCGATCCCCGTCGGGAACCTCTCGCCGTTCAGTGGTGGCCTCGGCTGGATCGGGCCGAACTCCCGCCGCGGCGTCCAGACAGCGCTCGAAGCCGAGGGCGGCGTCAACGCGACAGGCGTCCTCGGGACGACCGTCGAGATCAGCGAACAGGACTCCGAGACGAAGCCCCAGCCGGCCATCTCCGGGTTCAACACCCTCGACAGCGAGGGCGTCATGACGATGGTCGGTCCGTCCAGTTCGGTGACGCCGTCGCTCATCGAGCCGGCCCGGAGCGCGAAACTCTCGTTCGTCTCGCCGATGACGGGGACCATCCAACTCGACAACGTCGGCGGCAAGTACATCTGGCGGACGGTCCCCTCGGACGGTATCGGTGCCCGCGCACAGGCCCAGTACGCCTACAACGAACTCGGTGCGGAGTCGATGGCGCTGGCCTACAAGAACGACCGCGGGTCCCAGAGCTTCTCGGCGGCGTCGGGTGACTACTTCAGCACCCTCGGTGGGAGCGTCAAGGAAGAAGTCCCCCTCGACCCGGCCGCGAGCGACTACCGCAGCGAGGTGCAGGCGCTCCAGGACGCCGACGTGGACGTCGTCTCGATGACGGCCGCGACCGAGGTCAGTGGCCTGTTCATCCAGAACTACGTCGAGGCCGGCGCCGACGAGGACTTCGAGCTGCTGCTCGGCAACGACGTGCTGACTCCCGACTTCATCGAGGAGATGGGCGCCGACGTCATGGAGGGGATGGTCGGGCAGGCCCCGGCTCCCGGCCCCGCCAACGACGTCTTTGTCGAGCGCCACCAGGCCCAGCACGACAAGGAGCCGGGTGCGTTCGCAGCGGCCGCCTACGACGCGATGAACCTCATCGGCCTCGCGTTCGTCAAGGAGGGCGAGGCCAACCGGCAGGCGGTCCCGAAGCACCTCAGCGAACTCGGGAACCCGCCGGGGAAGAAGGTCTCCACGTTCGCCCAGGGCAAGAAGGCGCTCGAGAACGGCGAGGAGATAAACTACCACGGCGCGGCGAACCCGCAGAACTTCAACGACAAGGGCGATCCGCTGGGGCCGTTCTCCGCGCTCCAGGCCCAGGACGGCGAGTGGGTCGAGGTCAAGACCTACTCCGCCCAGGATCTGGCCACGGAGTGAGGACGCCCGCACCGACGAGCTGACGCGGTTCCGACGATCCATCTTTCACATATTTCACTGACGAAGAAAATGACCATAGATACCAATCGATTGAGACGGACGAGACGACGAACAACACGCTCACACACGGGTGGTCGATGATGGCGTACTCACAACTGCTGGTAACGGTTCTCATCATCGCCATCATCTACTCCCTGCTGGCCATCGGGATGAACATGCACTGGGGGGACACCGGCCTGCTCAACTTCGCGCACGCGGGCTTCTTCGCCGTCGGTGCGTACACGTCGACAGTACTCACGACCCCGGCCGCGACCGGGCTGCTCGGCGACCGCATCGTCGGGCTGGAACTCCCGATCGTGATCGGTCTGGTGGCGGCAACGATCGTCGCCGCGCTGTTCGGCATCCTGATCGCGCTACCCAGCCTTCGTCTCGAGGGCGACTATCTCGCGATGGTCACGCTGAGCGCGGCGGAGATGATCCGCCTCATCATCACCAACGAGGCGTGGTTGACCGCGGGGACGCAGGGAATTAAGGACATCCCACGCCCCCTCGCGGGCGCCTTCCCGCTCTCGCTGGGTGGCTTCCAGATGGGCTACAACCTGTTCTATTTGGGCTTGACCATCGCGATCCTGATCGCGAGTTACGCCCTGTTCAAGCGACTCTCGGAGAGTCCCTTCGGCCGCGTGCTCCACGCCATCCGCGAGGACGAGGACGTCCCGCGAGCGCTTGGCAAGCGGACGCCGGTGTTCAAGCTCAAGTCCTTCGGGCTGGGTGCCGGCATCGCCGGGCTCGCGGGTGCGCTGTGGGCGCACTTCTTCTTCGCGATCAACCCCACGATGTTCCTGCCGTCCCTGACATTCAGCGTCTGGGCAGCCGTCATCATCGGCGGGGCGGGGAGCTACGTCGGTGCCATCGTCGGCACCAGCTTCATCGTCGGGATCCGCCAGCTGACCCGGTTCCTCCCCAACGACATCCCGCTCGGGAGCGAACTCCCGTTCCTCCGACTCATCCTCATCGGGGCGGCGCTCATCGTCGTCCTGTACTACCGTCCGCAGGGACTGTTGGGTGACAAGGAACGCATCCAGGCCGGACAGGCCATGGAGGGCGAGTGATGGCGACCTTCGACCCGCAGTTCATCTGGTTCGGGCTGGTCTCGGGGAGTCTCATCGCGCTTGGCGCGCTGGGCCTGACGCTCATCTTCGGCATCCTCGATTTCATCAACATCGCCTACGGCGAGTACATGGCCTTCGGCGCGTTCGTCGCCTTCGGGCTGAACACGCAGGCGAACATGCCGATGGTCGTGGCGGGTATCGGTGGCGTACTGGGGGCCGGCGTCCTCGCGATCGCACTGGACAAGGTGGTCTTCGAGAAGTTCCGCAACCGGTCGGCGATCGTGTTGCTCGTCGTCTCCATCGGACTCTCCTTTATCCTCCGGAACTCCATCCGGATCATCTGGGGGAGCGGGACCAAACGGTTCGACATCCCGATCGAGCAGGCGCCGACCTACTTCGGCATCAGCATCCTCCCGGACCAGGTGGCCATCATCATCCTGAGTTTCGGCGTGCTGGCGCTCACCTTCGTCCTGCTCCGGAAGACGGACATCGGCATCGCGATGCGGGCGGCCTCGGACGACACCGACCTCGCACAGATCCGCGGTGTCAACACCGAACGGCTGGTCCTGTACGTCTGGCTGGTCGGTGGCCTCATCGCCGGCATCGCGGGCGTGATGCTCGGCATCGACAGCGTCCTGCGCCCGACGATGGGCTTCCTGACGCTCATCCCCATCTTCGCCGCCGTCATCCTCGGCGGTATCGGTGACCCGGTCGGCGCGGTCGTCGGCGGCTACGCGATCGGCCTGCTGCAGGAGCTGAGCGTCGTCGTCATCCCGTCGGAGTACAAGCCGCTTATCGGACTGCTCGTCCTCGTCGTCGGTCTGCTGACACGGCCGGACGGGCTGTTCGGGGAGGCCACGCGATGAGTACCGACCCGATCCTGGCGGTCGAGAACCTCCGGAAGTCCTTCGGTGGGCTCACGGCCGTCGACGGCGCGAGTTTCGACGTCGAGAAGGGGACCATCGTCGGTCTCATCGGCCCCAACGGGGCCGGGAAGTCCACGACGTTCAACCTGATCACGGGCTTCTACGAGGCCGACGAGGGCTCAGTCCGGTTCCGCGGCGAGGAGATCATCGACCTCTCGCCGGAGGAACGTTCGAAGGAGGGCATGGTGCGGACCTTCCAGATCACCCGGGAACTCACCGGGATGAAGGTGTCACAGAACATGCGCCTGGGCGGCCAGGACCACGACGGCGAGAAGGTGATCCACGCCGTGGCCGGCACCGCAAAGGACCGCGAGGCGGAGATCGGCGAGCGCGCCGAGGAACTCCTGCGGGAGCTCGAACTGTGGGACCTGCGCGACGAGTACGCCGGCAACCTATCGGGTGGCCAGCGAAAGCTGCTCGAACTCGGCCGCGCGCTGATGGCCGAGCCGGACATCCTCCTGCTCGACGAGCCGATGGCCGGCGTCAACCCGAGTCTCACCGACGACATCATCGAGATGATCCACGAGTTGAGCGCGCAGGGGATCACCTTCCTCATCGTCGAGCACGACGTCGACATGATCATGAACATCAGCGACAAGGTCATCGGGATGCACCAGGGACAGGTGCTGACCAGCGGGCCACCGGCGGTCGTCCAGAACGACGACGAGCTGCTCGAGGCGTACTTCGGAGGTGAAGTATGACGTTCCTCGAAGCGAAGAACCTGAAAAGCGGCTACGGGGACGCCATCATCGTCAACGGCGCGAGCCTGGAGATGGAGGACGGCGAGATGGTGACCATCATCGGTCCCAACGGCGCCGGGAAGTCGACGTTCCTGAAGACCATCGTGGGCCTCTTGCGGGTCCGCGAGGGAACCGTCACGTTCCAGGGCGAGGACGTCACCGACGTCCCGGCCGACGAGGCCATCGACTACGGGATGTGTTTCGTCCCGCAGGTCGACAACGTCTTCCCCAACCTGACGGTCATGGAGAACCTGAAGATGGGCGCGTGGTCGCTCGAGGACGACGACGTCTTCGAGTCGCGGCTGGAGGGCGTCTACGAGCGGTTCCCCGAACTGGAGAACCGGACGACGACGCTCGCGGGCAACCTCAGTGGGGGCCAGCAACAGATGGTCGCGATGGGCGCCGGGTTGATGCTCGACCCCGACCTGCTCATTCTCGACGAACCCTCGGCCGGACTCGCACCGGACCTCGTCGACGACATGTTCGAGAAGATCAGTGAGATCAACGACGACGGCACCTCCGTCCTGATGGTCGAACAGAACGCCCGCCGGGCGCTCTCTGAGTCCGACCGCGGCATCGTCCTCGACATGGGCGAATCCCGCATGGAGGGGACCGGTGCCGAACTGCTCGACTCCGAGGAGGTCGCCGAGCTCTACCTCGGAACCTGACACGAGTCGACGATTCGACGGGCACACGAGCGCACGACAACCGACTTCTGGAGACTATCGAGATGAGCACCTTCGAGACCGAGACACCACACGACGACACGTTCGCATCGTTCGTCGAGGCCGACGAGCCCGACGAAGCAAAAACCCGCGAGCAGCTCCGCGCCGAGCGCGACGAGTGGCGCCACCTGTTTACCCAGCTCATCGCGGAGTTCCCGGAACCGATGTTCGCCGTCGACCGGGACCGGGTGCTCAGACACTTCAACGGGGCGGCCGAGGAAGCGTACGCCCGTTCGCGCGAGGAGGCCATCGGGACGATGGGCTACGAGTTCTTCGGCACCGAGGGCGAGTCCGAGATACTCGCCGAGACGGTCGCCCGGACCGAGGAGACTGTCTGGGAGGAACAGTTCCGGAAGGTGCCGACCGACGAGGGGCCCATCTGGAACCGGTCGATGGCCGTCCCGATGGAGACGACCGACGGCGAGGTCATCGGCGCCGTCGAGATGACGCCCATCGTCACCGACCTGGTCGAGGAGCGAGAGCAGATGGCCGCGGCCCAGGAGACGGTCTCCGAGGAGGTCAGCGATGCCGTCGTCGACCTCCGAGAGTCCGCCCAGGACGTCGCGGAGAGCTCCGACGAGAGCGTCGACATCGCGACCGAGCAGTACGACAACATGGAACAGACCGCGACCGAGGTGTCGGACCTCAGCGCCAGCATCGAGGAGGTCGCCTCGACCGCACAGGAGGTCCAGTCGACGAGCGACGAGGCCGAACGCTTAGCCGAGGACGGCCGCGAGTCAGCCACCGAGGCCATCGAAGTCATGGAGTCGGTGAGCGACGCCGCCGAGGAGATGGCGACCGACGTCAACGACCTGCGCGAGCGCATCGACGACATCGACGAGATCGTCGAGGTCATCGACGGCATCGCCGAACAGACGAACATGCTCGCGCTGAACGCCTCCATCGAGGCGGCCCGGGCCGGCGAGGAGGGCGACGGCTTCGGGGTCGTCGCCGACGAGATAAAGACGCTCGCCAGCGAGTCCCAGTCCCAGGCCCAGGCGATAGAGCGCACCATCGAGGAGGTCCAGGGAACCGCCGGAGAGACCGTCGAGAGCATCCGCGAGACGAACGAGGAACTCTCCCGGGGGGTCGACCAGGCCGAACACGTCATGACGACCCTCGAGGAGATAGCGACGGCGGTGAGTCACACTGCCGAGGGCATCCGGGACGTCGCGACGGCCGCCGATGACCAGGCCGCGAGCACCGAGGCGGTCGCGAGCATGGTCGACGAGGTGACTGCACAGGCCGACGAACTCGTCACCGAGATCGAGGCCATCGCGGAGGCCAACCGTCGCCAGTCCGACCTCGTCGAGGACATCGACGCGTCGATACGGGACCTGGAGGCGACGATGGCCGCCGTCACCGACGAGTAGACCTTCGAATCCAAACTCACCGGGCAGGCAAACCTTCGAACCGAACGGAAACTCGGCGTGACGCTTTTGCGCTACGGCATCGAACTGGCGGCATGCGCGAACTGGACGAGACCGACCTGGAGATCCTGCAGCTGTTGCTCTCGAACGCCCGTCGCCCCTTCAGCGACATCGCCGAGGTGGTGGGCCTCTCGGCGCCCGCCGTCTCGGACCGGGTCGACCGGCTCGAGGACGTCGGCGTCATCCAGCGGTTCACCCTCGACGTCGACCGGTCACAGCTGCGGAGCGGGATTCCCGTCCTCGTCACGGTCGAGGTGGCACCGGAGACCCAGTCGGTGGCGTCGGTGCGGGAGACCTTGCTGAACTCCGGGGCCGTCGACCACGTCTTCACCACCGCCGAGGGCGACCTGGTGGTGTTCGCGCGGGTACCGGACAACGACATCGCCGGCTGGCTCTCGGACACCGTCGCCGAGGACGCGGTGGCGGACATCGAGGTGACGCTGCTGGCCGGGGCTCACTGGTCGCCCGACCTGGGCGGGACGGAGTTCGCGCTCACCTGCGCCCAGTGTGGCAACACCGTCGACAGCGAGGGGTCGGCCCGTCGGTTCGACGGCGACCTGTACCAGTTCTGCTGTCCGTCCTGTGAGGCCCGCTTCGAGGACCAGTACGAACGCCTCAAGCAGGGCGTCGAGTGAGACGGTAGACGACCGGACTCTCTTTGGATTCGAAATTCGAGGGCCACTTTCACTTGGTTCTCGAAAGGGAAACCCCGTTGAATACGGAGGACGTATCCCTACGTAATGAGTCAGCGCCGCAGTCAGATCGAGATCGGGGGGATGAGCTGTGCGAACTGCTCGGGGACCGTCCAGGAGGCCCTGGAGTCGCTCGACGGCGTCTCGTCGGCGTCGGTCAACTTCGCCACGGACGAGGGGACAGTCGAGTACGACCCCGAGCGCGTCTCGCTGCGAGCGGTGTTCGACGCCATCGAGGACGCGGGCTACGAACCGCGGACGGAGTCGGTCACCGTCGGCATCAGCGACATGACGTGTGCGAACTGCTCGAAGACGGTCGAGCGTGCGCTCGCGGAGACTCCGGGCGTCGTCGAGGCGACGGCCAACTTCGCCACCGACGAGGCGCAGGTGACCTACAACCCCGCCGAGGCGAGACTGGCCGACCTCTACGAGGCCATCGAGGACGCGGGGTACACGCCGGTCCGCCCGGACGGCGAGACGGACGGCGCCGAAGACGAGCGGCGTGAGGCCGCCCGGACCGAGGAGATTCGACGCCAGCGTCGTCTCACGCTGTTCGGTGCGGCGCTCGCGGCCCCGCTCCTCGGTTTCCTCGTCGAGCGCCTGGTGCTGGGCGGCGACCTCCTCCCGGCGACGGTGTTCGGCGTCGACTTTGGCTGGGTCGAGTTCCTGCTGGCGACGCCCGTTCAGCTCGTGCTGGGCTCCCCGTTCTACAGGAACTCCTACAAGGCGGTGGTCAGGAACCGCACCGCGAACATGGACGTCCTCATCGCGCTCGGGTCGTCGACGGCGTACCTGTACTCCGTCGTCGTCCTGCTGGGCCTGCTCGCCAGTGAGGGCCTGTACTTCGATACGGCCGCCCTCATCCTGGTGTTCATCACGCTGGGCAACTATCTGGAGGCCCGCTCGAAGGGCCAGGCCAGCGAGGCGCTCCGGAAACTCCTGGAGATGGAGGCCGACACCGCCACGCTGGTCGACGAGGACGGCAGCGAGCGCGAGGTGCCCGTCGAGGACGTCGAGGTGGGCGACCGGATGAAGGTCCGCCCCGGCGAGCAGATACCCACGGACGGCGTCGTGGTCGACGGCCAGAGCGCCGTCGACGAGTCGATGGTCACCGGCGAGTCCGTGCCCGTCGAGAAGGGCGAGGGCGACGAGGTGGTCGGGTCGACGATCAACGAGAACGGGGTGCTCGTCGTCGAGGCGACGAAGGTCGGGGCCGACACCGCGCTCCAGCAGATCGTCAAGACGGTCAAGGAGGCCCAGTCCCGCCAGCCCGACATCCAGAATCTCGCCGACCGCATCTCGGCGTACTTCGTGCCCGCGGTCATCGTCAACGCCCTGTTCTGGGCCACCGTCTGGTACTTCTTCCCGGCGGCGCTCGCGGGCTTCGTCGGGGCGCTCCCGCTGTGGGGGCTGGTCGGGGGCGGCCCGGCCGCGCTCTCGGCGTTCGAGTTCGCGGTCATCGTCTTCGCGTCCGCGGTGCTCATCGCCTGTCCCTGCGCGCTGGGCCTGGCGACGCCCGCGGCGACGATGGTCGGGACGACCATCGGCGCACAGAACGGCGTCCTGTTCAAGGGCGGTGACGTCTTAGAGCGGGCCAGAGACGTCGACACCGTCGTCTTCGACAAGACCGGGACGCTGACCGAAGGCGAGATGCGCCTCACCGACGTCGTCGCGTTCGAGGCCGACGCCGCGGTCCCGGACGGCGGCGACTCGGTCGCCGACGGGGGCCAGGTGACCGTCAGCGACGAGCTCGACGAGGACGCGGTCCTCCGCCTGGCCGGAAGCGCCGAGCGCGGGAGCGAACACCCGCTGGCCCGGGCCATCGTCGACGGCGCACACGAGCGTGCCCTGTCGCTCGCGGACGCCGAAGACTTCGAGAACGTCCCCGGTCACGGGGTCCGTGCCACCGTCGATGGCGGCGAGGTACTCGTGGGAAACCGCAAGCTGTTGCGGGACAACGGCGTCGACCCGGACCCGGCCGCCGAGACGATGGAACGCTTAGAGAGCGAGGGCAAGACGGCGATGCTGGTCGCCTACGAGGGCGCGCTGGTCGGCGTCGTCGCTAACGCCGACACGGTCAAGGACAGCGCCGTCGACGCCGTCGCTGCCCTCCGGGAACGCGGCACCGACGTGATGATGATAACCGGCGACAACGAGCGCACCGCCCGTGCCGTCGCCGAACAGGTCGGCATCGACCCCGAAATGGTCCGCGCGGAGGTCCTGCCCGAGGACAAGTCCGACGCCGTCGAGGCCATCCAGGACGAGGGTCGCAAGGCCATGATGGTCGGCGACGGCGTCAACGACGCGCCCGCCCTCGCCGTCGCGTACGTCGGGACTGCCATCGGCTCCGGCACCGACGTCGCCATCGAGGCCGCGGACGTGACGCTGATGCGCGACGACCCGCTCGACGTGGTCAAGGCCATCCGCATCAGCGAGGGGACGCTCGCGAAGATCAAGCAGAACCTCTTCTGGGCGCTGGGGTACAACACGGCGATGATTCCGCTGGCCTCGCTCGGCTTGCTCCAGCCGGTGCTGGCCGCCGGTGCGATGGCGTTCTCGTCGGTCTCGGTGCTCACGAACAGCCTCCTGTTCCGGCGCTACGAACCGGACCACGACTACGAACTGCTCGGGCGCCTCCGCTGACGGCCCCGTCGGTCGCTCACTCGCGTTTGATGTACAGGACCGGGCACGATGCGTTCAGGAGCACCTGCTGTGCGTAGTCCCCGAACATCGCCTTCCCGGCGGGCGAGCGCTTGCTCCCACCGACCACGAGCAGGTCCGCGTCCAGCTCCTCCACGCGGCGGATGATCTGCTCGGACGGACGGCCGCCGGCCACCCCGCTGATCCGGTAGTCGATGCCGTGTTCGTCGAGCATGTCGGCTGGCCCCTTCACGCTCTCGTGGCGCGCGGCGACGTCGTCGGCCGCGATGGCGCTGCCTGCGTCCGGGTCGATCTGGTCGACCATCTCCTCGTACTCCTCTTCCCCGAACAGGTACTGCAGGTACACCGTCGCCCCGCTGGACTCGACGACGTCGATGGCCTCCGCGACGAGCGTCTCCAGGTGCGCTCTATCTGCCTTCTCTACCGACACGACGACTTTCTCGAGGGACATACGCTCACCTCCTCACCGCCGGAATAAATCGTTTTGGGGGGTCGAACGCTAGCTCGGCCCGACGGTCCGCCCCTCCGTGGCCACGGAAGACCACACTCCGCCGAAGATACCACTATAACCGACACGTCTGCGCCTGAATCATAGAATACGGTACCGGATACGCGCCCAATAGATGCTAGTCTGCTGAACTGTCGGTGTAATTCGCCGTTTCTCGAATATTTGGGAACCAGAATTCGATGGTAGTTCCGAAAAAACACGTCGATTATCGCGACGGTACGGTCACCGGCGACGGGCGCGGACCGGCCCTACAGCGAGGGGCCGATGCGGCTGATGGCGAACTTCGTGAGCCCGTGGCGTTCGGTCGCGGTCCGTTCCCCGCCGGCGACCGCGGCGAGTTGCCGGAGGACCTCGTCGGCGTCGGCGGTCCGCGCGTCGACGTCCATGTCGGTCGCCAGCGCCGTGGCCGTCGCCTCGTCGCCGGTCACTTTGAGGACGGGCACGACTGGGTGGCCCGTCGGAATCCCGTCGGCGGTGACGTGGACGACGATTGACGCCCCGGCGGCCGCCAGGGCCGTCGTGGCTTCCTCGAACCGCGAGGGTGCGTCGACGAGGGACAGGCCGCCGTCGGCCGTCGCCTGCTCGCCGTACTCGAGGACGTCCTCGACGGGGGCCCCGCCCCAGGCACCGGTGAGCGACTCGAGGGAGTGCTCCCCGGACCGGTGGACGATGTTCCGCACGTTGCCGGGCTGGCTGGCGCTGCGCTCGGCGACCGCCCGTAGCGATTCGGCGGCCGCATCGTTCGCGGCACGTTCGGCGACGGTGTCGACGTGGGCCGCCAGCCGTTCCGTGCCCGCGACGACGACCCGCCCGCCCGCTTCGAGCAGCGACGCGACAACCTCGCCGACGAGGGGGTCCGCGACCTCGCGGGTCGAGGCCTCGACGTCGGAACTGACGACGCCGACGGTCAGGTCCGACAGCGTCGCCTCCGTGCGTGCCGAGGACTCGGCGGTCCTGGCGAGTTCTCGCGTCGCCTCGGTGCCCTCCTCGATACAGGCGTCGGACCCGCCGGCAGCCTGGATCGCCGTCTCGCGGACCGGTCGGTCCCGCTCGGCGATAGCGGCGGCGAGGTCGTCGCTCTGGAGGTGCTCACAGCCCAGGCCGACGACGGTGGTCCCCGCGATGTTGGGGTTCTGCGAGAGGTTGACCATCGTGCGTTCGGTCTGTTCGTGGTCGGCGCCGATCTGTGCGCACCCGTGGTCGTGCGGGACGCTGACCGCCCGGTCCGTCGCGTCGGCGATGCGGTCGGCGACGATGTGCGAGCAGATGACCGAGGGCATCACCAGGACGTTGTTGCGGACCCCGAGGCTCCCGTCGCCCCGGCGGTATCCCTCGAAGGTCAGCGCGGTCGGGTCGACTGGCCGCTGGTCGGAGACGGGCGCCATCAGGCCACCTCCTCTTTGCCGTCGGTGATGTCGCCGCGGCCGCGCGTACTCCTGCAGTTGTGCGTGTGGACCCACTGGCCGGGTTCGATGCGTTCGGTCGCCCGGCCGATCACCTCGCCGTACTTGTGTACCTCGTCACCCGGAGCCAGTTCGACTAGCGCTATCTTGTGGCCGAAGGGGACCGCCTCCTCGACGCCGACCTCCCCGCTGTCGTACGGGATCACCGCACCCGCCTCGACGTCGTCGATGGCGGTGACCACGTTGTCGTCCCGGCTCATCTGGAGGCCGACGCCGCCGAGTACTTCTCCCTTCATGCGTTCTCCCTCAGTTGGGCCAGCTCGTTTGGCTGCAGTTCGTTGATCGCGAACTCCTCCAGGCGTCGGAGTTCGGCGGCGGTCCGCTCGCCGCTGGCCACCTCCAGCAGGAGGTCGTAGACCCTGTCGCCGGCCGACTCGATGGACTCGCCCTCGAGGATGGTGCTCACGTCGATGTCCATGTTCGAGGCGAGGCGCTCGGCGGTCTTGGGGTTGCCCGTCACCTTGATCACCGGGGCGATGGGGTTGCCCGTGGTCGACCCGCGTCCGGTCGTGAACGCGACGATCTGCGCGCCGCCGGCGACCTTGCCCACGACGCTCTCGATGTCGTAGCCCGGCGTGTCCATCAGCACGAGGCCGCCGCCGACCGGCAGCGACTCGGCGTAGTCGACCAGACCGCGGACGGCCGTGGTTCCGCCTTTCACGATGGCCCCGAGGCTCTTCTCCTCGATGGTCGTCAGGCCGCCCTCCTGGTTGCCCGGGCTGGGCTGGGCCCCCCGGAGGTCGACGCCCATCAGCTGGGCGGCCGACTCGCGGAAGTCCACCCGCTCGAGCAGGCGCTCTCGGAGGGACTCGGACTCACAGCGGTCCGCGAGGATGTGCTCGGCGCCGATGAATTCGGGTGTCTCAGAGAACGAGGCCGTCCCCCCGTCCTCGACGAGGCGGTCACAGGCCCTGCCGACGGCAGGGTTGGACGCGATGCCGCTCGTGGCGTCAGACCCGCCACACTCCACGCCGAAGATGAGCTGGCTGGCGTCCTGTTCGGTCCGCTCCAGGCCGGCGATGTCGGCCCAGAGCCGGTCGGCTGCTTCGACGCCGGCCTCGACGGCGGCGGACGTGCCGCCGCGATCGCGAATTCTGAGTACCTCGACGTCGCGCTCGGCGTCGGCGATCGCGTCGGCGACGGCGTCGGCGTCCGTCGACTCGGTCCCCAGTTCGACGACGACAGCGGCACCGACGTTCGGGTTCGTCCCGATGCCGGATAGCGTCCGCTCTATCTGTTCGCGTGCCTGTTCGGGCGGGTCGGTCCCCATCTGGTGGGGCGTCGAGTGGACCTGTTCGCCCGCGCGGTCCGCGATAGCGTCGGCGACGGCCGACGCCGCGACCGAGACCGGTATCACGGCGACGTAGTTGCGGACCCCTGCAGGGCCGCTCGGTCTGTCGAACCCAGCAAACGTTTCCATACCCTGTGGAACTTCAGCGACCAGTAAAAACGTTGTCCTCGGCGACACATCGGCGCCACTGGGTCTCCGACCGCGGGACTGCGACCGGCGGTGTACTGCTCGGGACACGACCGGACGATATTCTCCACCCTTCCCCGTATTTTCGGGCACTGAAACCGACGAATATTGCTGCCCGACGGACTCAGTTCTGCTGTTCACTATCGTTGGACGATTTTTCTCGCGTCCCGTCCTCCTGATCGTAACATATGTACTTCCGTTATTTAACCTCGAGGGGCCCTTCCCAAGATAAGCACGTCTGTGTCCTGGCGCGCGTCACCGGGTACCACTATCCAACGATATTGGACGATTCGGGAGCCACACGGAGCGTCCCCGTAGTGGGATCGTGACGCTAGAACGGCGATGGCTCAGTAGTGTTTGTAAGAGAGCTCGATGATGTTGACGGCCTCTCTGAGTCCCTCGAGGATGCCGTCGTCGAGGCTGTCGTCACCCAGCCGGCGTTTCGGACCGGAGATGGCCGCGGCGGCGACGGGGTCCGGGTCGTCGCTGTACCGGACCGGGATCGCGACGGCTTTGACGCCCTCGCGGCGCTCCTGGTCCTCGATCGCGTAGCCGCGCTCCCGGATGGCCTCCAGTTCATCGAACAGCGCGTCGCGCTCGGTTATCGTGGCGTCGGTGGCGCTGGGGAGGCCGTGCTGGTCGACGACCGCGTCGACTCGTTCGTCGGACAACTGCGAGAGCAGGGCCTTCCCGAGTGCCGTCCAGTGCATGTTCGTGAACTCGCCCGTCGGGGCGTTGTCGAACATCCCGTCGGAGGGCTGGGAGGTGTACAGCAGGACGCGCTGGCCGTCCTCCATCACGCCGAGGTTCGCCACCTCGCCCACCTGCGAGGAGAGCTCGTCTATCTCCTGTTTGGCAGCCTGGAAGAGCCGGAGGCGCTGACGAATCGACCCACCGAGTTCGAGAAATCGGAGTCCCAGGCGGTACTCGCCGCCGTCGTTTACCACGTAGCCTGCCTCCTCGAGCGTCTTCAGGTAGACGAAGGTCGTGCTCTTGGGTAACTCGAGCGTCGACGCCAGTTCCGAGACGCCGACGCTGTCGAACTCCCGGAGGCCGTCGACGACGGTGAACATCGTGTGGACGGCCTGGATGTTGTGTTCCGACGAACCGGACGCGCCGTCTTGTGCCATATTTACAGCTGCTGGACGTCGGTAAAAGAATCTAATCGTTGGTTTCTGTCACGTTCGGTCCAATATTGATGGACGAGCCGTGGGTCGGCTCCCCGTGGCATCCCGCGACACGGCGATGAGCGCGTCCGGCCTGCTCAGAACGCGTCGCGGTAAATCTCCAGGACGTCCTCCTCGGTCGAGACACGGGGGTTCGTGCCCTTGTTGCGACGCGTGTCCTTGCGCGTAACGGCGGCCTCGGCGAGGTCCGGGAGGTACGACTCCTCGACGCCGAGATCGGCGAGTCCGTCGGGAATGCCCACGGCGGCCGAGAGGTCCTCGACCTCCTCGACGAAGCGCTTCGACGCCTCGCGCGTCGTCATCGTGTGCGTCGCGACGCCCATCGCGTTCGCCAGGTCCGCGTACTTCTCCTCGCGCGCGACCCGGTTGTACTTCAGGACGGCCGGGAGGATGACCCCGTTGGTCACGCCGTGGGGCGTGTCGTAGTGGGCGCTCACCGGGTGCGACATCGCGTGGACCAAGCCGAGACCGGCGTTCATGAATCCGGTGCCCTCGATGGTCGTCGCGATTTGCATGTTCATCAGCGCGTCGAGGTCCTTCTTCGCGACGGCGGCCGGGAGGTTCTCGGAGATCATCTCGACGGCGGCCCTGGTCAGCGCGTCGGTGATGGGATTTGCGTTCGTCGAGAGATAGGCCATGACCGACTGGGTCAGACAGTCCATCCCCGTCGACGCCGCGACGTCCGACGGGAGCGACTCGAGCAGCGTCGGGTCCAGCAGGGCGACGTTCGGGATGAGCGCGTCGTCGAGGATGCCCAGCTTCTCGTCCCGGTCCGGGTGGGTGATGACGGCCGCCGACGTGACCTCGCTGCCGGTCCCGATGGTCGTCGGAACGGTGACCGTCGGAAGCGGGTCGACCTCGAAGTTCTGCAGTCCCTCGTAGTCGGCGATGGTGCCGCCGTTGGTCGCGCGGCCCGCGATGGCCTTCGCCGTGTCCATCGAGCTCCCGCCGCCGATACCGACGACGCCGTCCCTGTCGCCCGACTCCAGGCGGTCGACGCCCGATTCGACCGTGGCGACCCGCGGATTCGGTTCCACCTCGTCGTAGAGGTCGTAATCGATGCCGTCGGCCTCGAGCGCGGCGACGATCGGTTCGACGACGCCCACCTCGACGAGCGTCGGGTCGGTGACGAGCAACGGGCGCTCGACGCCGAGTCGGGACAGTTCCTCCCCGATGTCGGCGGCTCTCCCCTTTCCGAAGACGACGTCTGTGCGGTGCACGAATCGGAACGGCTGGTCGTACTCGTACATGATAAACCGTCTTCGACTTCCCCGGGTGCGATAAAATAGTTTTCCCCGACCGTCGGGGTTCAGTCCCTGAAGTCCGGGACCTCGTCCGGAATCTCGGTCAGAATCGCGCTGTAGTCGAGGTAGACCCGTAGCGCGGTAATCTCGTCGTCCGCGAACTCCATCACGTCGACCAGGCCGACGCCCTCGTAGGACCGCCCGGCCGTCGTCTCGCCGGCGATGGTCCCCTCGCAGACGACGGTCGACCCGTCGGTGTAGAACCGGTCCATGTGGTGGCTCCCGCTGGCGAAGAACTCCGCGTTCAGTTCGAAGAACTCGCGGACGGCCTCCCGGCCCCGGAAGATTCCTTCGCGTGGCGATTTCAACACCGCGTCCTCGGCGAACAGTTCCACCACGTCCTCGACCGACGCCTCCGGGTCGTCCGACCGTTCGAAGTACTCCCTGGCGATTGCTTCTGACATCGTCACTTCTTCCCACACGCAGCGACCACTTATTTCTGACGCGCTCCATGCCTGGGGGCGACGACGGCCCGACTGTGACCGGACGCGCCGTCGGCCCTGTGAGCTGATACGGTTCGCAGACGGGATCGGGATGCAGGTGACGCCGTTTCCGGCCGGCGCTCAGAAGTCCGTCGCCGCCTGTCCCTTCAGGCCCAGGAACTCGCGGGTCTCGGCCGGCGTCGCTATCTCTCGCCCGGTCACGCTGTGGGTGAGGTCGACCAGCTTCTCGACGAGCTGGGCGTTGCTCTCGGCCAGCTGGCCGCGGGCGAGATAGAGGTTGTCCTCAAGGCCGACGCGGGCGTGGCCGCCGGCGTCGACGGACTGGAGCGCCCGGGCGAACTCCGACCGCCCGGCCCCGATGACGGAGTACGAGAACTGGTCGCCGAACAGTTTCTCCGCGATGTGGACCATGTGGGTCAGGTTCTCCGCGTCGGTACCGATGCCGCCGTGGATGCCCAGCACGAACTGGACGTGCAGCGGCGGCTCCAGGTACCCCCGGTCGAGCATGTGTTTCGCGTTGTAGAGGTGACCGACGTCGTAACACTCCAGTTCGGGCTTCGTGTCGTGTTCGGCGAAGGTATCGAGCACCGTCTCTAAGTCTTCGAAGGAGTTCGGGAATATCAGGTCGCGGGTCCCCTCGAGGTACTCCCGTTCCCACTCGTACTCGAACGCGTCGTACTTCTGGAGGAGGGGATAGAGACCGAAGTTTATCGACCCCATGTTACAGGAGGCCATCTCGGGTTCCAGTTCCGGGACGACACTGACGCGCTCCTCGACGGGCATCGTCGGCGCGCCCCCGGTCGTCGGCTGGACGACGACGTCCGTCTCGGCCTGTATCTCCGACGCGACCTGTCTGAACAGGTCGAGGTCGGTCTGTGGCTCCCCCGTCTCCGGGTCCCTGACGTGGATGTGGACGATGCTGGCGCCGGCCTCGGCGGCGGCGATGGCTTCCGACGCGATCTCCTCGGGCGTCACCGGCAGGTGCGGGGACATCGTCGGGACGTGAATCGCGCCGGTCACCGCACACGAGACGATGACTGGGTCGAGCTGTCGCATACTCCGTTGTGGTCGCCCGGCCCAAATCAATCTACGGATGTGACACACCCAAACGACTATCTTTCGTCCGAACGCTCCATCGACACATGGCGAGTGCAGAACTGACGATTCCTGGCGATAGCGCGATAGTCACGGCGAGCGGCAGCGGCATCGGGAAACACATCGCCGAGCACCTCGCGGCGGCGGGCGTCGACGTGGTCGTCAACGATATCGACGCGGACGCGCTGGCCGCGACGGCGAGCGAGTTCGAGTCACTGGAGGGCACTGTCACGCCCGTCGCCGGCGACGCGAGCGACCCGGACGACATGGCCGGGGTCGTTGACGAGGCCGTCGACGAGTTCGGTGGCCTGGACATCCTGGTCAACAACGTCGGCATCGCCGGTCCGTCCAAACCCGTCGAGGACATCACCCACGAGGAGTTCATGTCCACCCTGGAGGTGAACCTGGGCGGGCACTTCAACGCCACACGGGCGGCGGTTCCCCACCTCCGGGAAGCCGACGCGGGGCGCGTCGTCAACATCTCGTCGATGAGCGGAAAGCGCCCCCTCACCTACCGGACGCCCTACACCACGGCGAAGATGGGCATCATCGGGTTCGTCCGGACGCTGGCCGAGGAGCTGGCCGACGACGACGTCACGGTCAACGCCGTCTGTCCCGGCAGCGTCGAGGGCCCGCGCCTGCGCGAGGTCATCGAAGGGCAGGCGACCAACCAGGACCGCCCCTACGACGAGGTGGAAGCGGAGTTCCGAGCGGTCTCGCCGCTCGACGCGTTCACCCAACCCGAGGACGTGGCAAACGTCGTCCTGTTTCTGTGTTCCGAGCAGGCGAGTCACATCACCGGACAGGACGTC
Source organism: Haloarcula regularis (assembly GCF_029338315.1). Lineage (GTDB taxonomy): Archaea > Halobacteriota > Halobacteria > Halobacteriales > Haloarculaceae > Haloarcula > Haloarcula regularis. The sequence goes on along the minus strand of NZ_CP119794.1, from coordinate 1,032,810 downwards.
AACGTCACGGCCGGCATCTGCAAGTACTGAGGACGAAATCGAGAGAAGAGAAAGCGAGGCGGACCGAACGTAGCTGGGGAGAGCGTGTCGGAGAGACGAGGGTTCGATTACGACGGCGGGTCGCCCTGCGGCGAGAGGTCGAGGTCGGCCGTCTCGGACTCCATACCGAGGCGACTCTCGGCGAGCTTGGGCCAGTGCATGTCGTTGTCGACGTTCTCCGGCCCCATGATGTAGGTCGGCACCGTGTAGCGCGGACCGTAATCCGTCTGTTCGATCTCCGGTTCCTTGCCCAGTTCCGCGCCGTAGTAGAACCGTTCGGGCTTGATGACGTCGGTCGCCGTCTCGCCGACCGGAATCACGTCGCGGGCACCCTGGCCGATGGCGTACTCGTCGAGCAGGTCGACACAGATCTGGCCGTACGCGACCGGGTTCTGCATCGAGATGAAGTCGATGTACCCCTCGTTCATCCACTTCACGTCGCTGAGGTAGCCGTCGACGGCCCCGACGAAGATGTGTTCCTCGTTGCCGCGGTAGTACAGCTGGTCCTGGCGGTCGAGCGTCTGGACGACACCGGCCAGGAAGCCACCCGAGGAGGCGTTGAGGACGGCGTCGACGTCCTGGTTCTGCGAGAGCCACTCCGTCGCGGAGGTCGAGAACTCCTCGGGGGAGCCGCCGCCTTCGACGTTGTGGAACTCCAGCCCGGAGTTCGACGCGATCTCCTCCATGCGGTCCCGGGTCCCCTTCATGCGCTGGTTCCAGGCGAAGGAGCCGAGGAAGCCGTGGAAGTAGACGACCTTCGTCCCCTCGAGGGAGCCGTACTTGTCTTTGAGCTCCTGGGCACACCGGTCGGCGAGGTTCTCGCCGGCGAGGTAGTTGTCGAACGCGACCGTGACGGTCGCCTCGCGGGACGCGGGCGTGTCGACGACGCCCACCGGGATGCCGTCGTCCATCGCGTTGCTGATGGGTGACTGCTGGGCCTCGCTGTCGACGGGGTCCGTGATGATTGCCGCCGTCTCTTCTCGCGTCGCGAGACTCGAAATCTGGCGGTTCAGCTGCTCGCTGTCCATCTCGGCGCCGATGAGCTGGGACTCGTAGCCGAGCTGTTCGGCCTCGTACTGCGCGCCCCGGGCCGCCGTCCGGAAGAAGAACGCCGACAGGGACTTCATCGGGATGCCGATGAGGTTCCCGGCGCCGCTGCCGCCGTCGCTGGATCCGCCGTCGCTGGACCCGCCGTCACCGCCGGAGCCACCGTCGCCGCCGGAACCGCCGTCTCCGGAACCGCCGTCTCCGGAACCGCCGTCGCCGCCCGAGCCACCGTCGCTCGAACAGCCGGCGAGGCCGCCGGCACCGAGAAGCCCGGCTGCACCGAGTGCTTTCAGATAACTACGCCGCGTTTCGTCCGTGGAGTCGCTCCAGTCGGTCATGATTAACAGGCGTAAACCTACATGCACATGCTACAGTCTGGTACTTAAATCTTTTGCACCAAAAGAAACGGAATTAATATTTCATCCGCACCGCCCGGTCGAAGGAGGATGGCGACTGCCGCAGAAAACGGGGTCCGTAGCGCGTCAGTCCGTCTTGTAGGTCCGCAGCCCGCCGAGGATGATCGCAAAGAGGACCAGCACCCCGGTAAAGAGCCGAACGTTGTACCCGCTGACGCCGGCGATGGTCAGGCAGGTGTCGATCATCTGCAGGAGGAGTGCGCCACCGACGGCCTGGTGGATGCTGGCCTGCCCGCCGGTGAGTCGGATGCCGCCCAGAATCGGGGCCGCGATGGCCGGCAGGAGCCGCCCCTGTCCGAAGGTGGAACTGATGATGGCGAGGCGGGAGGACAGCAGGAAGCCGGCCAGCGCCGAGAGCACGGCACAGATGATGAAGGCGTTCCGGCGGACCTTCTCCGTGTTGATGCCGGCGCGGCTGGCGGAGTCCTCGTTCCCGCCGGTCAGCAGGAGGTCCTGTCCGAACGGAAGGCGCGTGAGCACGACGTGGGCACCGACGGCGATGACCAGGATGGCGACCAGAATCAGGCTGACGCCACCGACGGTCTCGTTCCCGATGAAGGTGTATGCCTCGCCGAACCCGGAGATGGTCGCCCCCTGGGTGAACACGAACAGTAACCCGATGAGGAGGAAGTACGTCCCCAGCGTGGCGATGAGCGAGTCGATCTCGAGCTTGTTGACGAGATAGGCGTTCATCAGGCCGATGGCCGCCGCGACGAGCGGCAGCCCGATTCCCACGGCGACGATGAACGGCACGCCCAGTGACTTGATGAACCACGTCGCCACGAAGGGCGCCACGCCCATCGTGCCGACGATAGAGAGGTCGATCTCCGCGGCGGCCATCACGAACGTGATGCCGATGGCAAGCACCACCAGGTCGACGGAACTGATGATGACCTGGTTGACGATCCGCACACCCCAGACCTGCGGGAACAGGGCCGACATGCTGAGATACACGATGGCCAGCAGCGGCCAGATGAAGTACTCTTTCAACGCCTCCGTCAGTGGGTTCTGACTCGAATCGAAACCTAGCGAGTCAGCGCTCAATTCGAACGCCATATGGCCACTGTAACGGTAATGCTATTTTATTCTTACTGTTGGATGAGACAGACAGACACGGTTGGGGCGGTAGATTCACCACTCGTGGTCGGCCGCCCGTGAACTGGCAACCGTGGGTCGCATCGGTCGGCAATGAGGCGCTGTCTCCCGGTTTCGTCGCCCAGTCGGCCGTCGGCCCGTCCACGGTAGATATAAATAGGGGGACTACAATATTCCTCACAATCAATGTCCAGTCAAGAGACCGTAGAATCGACGGAATCGACCCAGGAACCTGTGTTGAAAGCCGAGAACGTCTCGAAGAACTTCGGGACAGTGCAGGCACTCGACGACGTCTCGCTCGAGCTCGGGGACAACGAGGTGGTGGCCCTCGTCGGCGACAACGGCGCGGGCAAGTCGACGCTGTTGTACTCCCTCGTGGGCCTGCACAACATCAACGACGGGAAGATAACGTACCGGTCGGGGACCACCCTCACGCCGAACAATCAAGAGGATGTCCTCGGGTCCGAGGTCGGCGTCGTCCACCAGGACATGGCGCTGGTCGGCATCCGCCCGGTGTTCGAGAACGTTTTCATCGGCCGGCAGATCACGAAAGACTACCTGGGGGGACTCCTGAAGTTCTCCGACAAGGAGGCGATGCGCCGCGAGTGTGAGATGATGCTCGACCAGCTCGGGTTCGACCTCCCGGTCAACAAGCAGGCAAAACTGCTCTCCGGTGGTGAGCGTCAGATTCTCGCGTTCGCCCGTGCAATCTACCCCGACCCGCCGATTCTCGTCCTCGACGAACCGTTCACGGCGCTCTCCGAGGACATCATCAACAAGCTGATGGACACCATCGACGACCTCAAGGAGGACCACTCGATCCTCATCGTCAGTCACAACCTGGAGATGGTCCGCGAGATCGCCGACCGCATCATCGTCATGCGCCGTGGCGAGAAGGTCGCGGACCTCTCGGGCGAGGAGATCGAGCGCGAGGACATCCTGCGTCTCATGATCGGGTGACGTGTCGGTGACGACTGCAGCGACGTGGGGTCTCGAACCACGATGAACCACAAACGCACTGTTCTGGTCGGACTCGCTCTGGTCGTCGGGGCCGTCTTCGCCGTCCAGATCGGCTACGGCGGCCTCCCGCTCCAGGACGGCACGCAGACCGTCTCCATCCAGGCCATCGAGGACCACCCCGACCGCTACGTCGGGGAGCGAGTTACGGTCGAGGGCTGGTACCAGGGTGGCATCATCCGGGACGCGAACCCCGTCTGTGCCAACACCAGAGAGGGCCTCCAGAAGGAACCGTACGGGACGCTCTATGTCATCGTCCCCGAGAACTCGACGCTGTACACCGACTACAAGTACCGGTTCACCGGCGTCCTGCGGCCGGGGTCGGCCGTCGACCGGGTCATCCCGGAGTCCGAGCCCGTCTTCCTGCCCGAGTCCATCGAGTCGCTGGGCAAGGTCGGCGACTGCAGCTTCGACCCGGACACCGGGACGAACTGACCGCGCGGCGTCGGCACCCGACTGTTTCTGTGACGTTCGTACCCTCTCGACAAGTGCCCACCGTTCCCTCTCCCCGCGCGCTCGCGGACGGCCTCGCGCGTCGGCGCACGCGACCGGCAGCGCACCCGCTCGCCGGTCGTGACGGCCCGAAAAAATCGCGGCGGTGACCGCGGGAGCGTTACTCGAACTCGGTGATGACTTCGACGCCCTTGGTCTCGAAGTTCGTCATCGCCTCGAGACGGTCGTTGATGTCGTCGAGGGCGACGTGCTTCGTGACCAGCTTGTCCGGCTGGATCTTGCCCTTGTCCATCAGGCGGAAGAGCTCGTCGTAGCGGTGGGGCTGGAAGCCCTTGGCCGTGATGCAGTCGATCTCCGAGTGGAGCATGTAGTCGATGGGCATGTCGATGCGGCCCTCCTCCTCGGAGGTCGTGATGCCGATCTGGACGTGGGTCCCGGTCGGTTCGACGCTGTTGATGGAGTTCAGGCAGGTCGTCCGGATGCCCAGGCCGTCGACGGAGATCTGGGCGCCGCCGTTCGTTATGGTCTGTATCTCGCCGGGGACGTCGTCCATGTCGGCGGCGTTGACCGTCTCGACCGCGCCCATCTCCTCGGCGAGGTCGAGCTTGTCGTCGTCTAGGTCGACGGCGATGACGTTCCCGCCGAGCGCGTCGGCGACGTTGACCGCCGAGAGGCCGATGCCGCCACAGCCGTGGACGGCGACCCAGTCGCCGGGGTCGATGCCCGAGCGGTCCGCGATGGCGTGGTATGAAGTGACATACCGGCAGCCGAGCCCCGCCATCTCGTGGGCGCTGATGCCCTCCGGGATGCGGGCCAGGTTGAAGTCCGCGTTCGGGATGCGCAGGTGGGTCCCGAAGGCCCCGGGCTGGGCCGCGTCGTCGAACCCGTAGTGGAGGATGTTCTCACACATGTGGGCGTTGCCGTCGCGGCACTTGTTGCACTTCCCACAGACGATGTTGAACGGGACGACGACCTGGTCGCCCTCGTCGAAGTTCTCGATGTCGTCGCCGGTCTCTAAGATGGTTCCCGCGGGCTCGTGCCCGAGGATGTTGCCCTTCGTGACAGCGCCGCCTTCGAGCCACGCGTAGTCGCCCTGCCAGCCGTGCCAGTCGCTCCGGCAGATGCCACACGCTTCCGTCTTGACGAGCACCTCGTCGTCGGCTATCGTCGGCGTGTCTCGTTCTTCGATTTCAAGCGGTTCGCCATAATCTTTCAGTACAGCACCTCGCATGATAGTAGCTATCTCAAAGACGGCGATTATTAATCTTTCTCCTCTGCGCGCGGGACGCGGGCCAGCCACTCATAGGGCTCACCGTAGCCGGTCGGGACGAACGAGCCGTCCGACCGGTCGAGGGATTCGGTTCTCCCGAGAGAATCGATGGAGTACTACGACGATCCCTATCAGTTCCGGTCGAGCAGCTGGATGGGGTGGCGCGTCTCGGCGCGCAGCAGCGAGTCGAGCTGTTCGATGCACGAGGTGCCGCTGGCGACGACGGTGCGCTCGTCGGCCACCGGGTCGAACTGGGCCGCCAGGTCGGCCCCGACGTCCATACTGACGTCGTAGTACTGGCTCTTGTACCCGAAGCTGCCGGCCATGCCGCAACACTCGGCGTCGGAGGTGACGACGTCGTAACCCAGGTCCGCCAGGACGGCCTCGGTGTAGGTCTCGACGCCGAGCGTGCGCTGCTGGCAGTGACTGTGGTAGGCGACGCCCGCGCCGTCGGCGCCCGGCAACGCGCCGGCGTCGGCCCCGTTTTCCAGCAGGCCGTAGACGAACTCGAAGATCTCGTAACTGCCGTCCGCGAGGCGGTGGTAGGCCGACTCGTCCAGCAGTTTCTCGTACTCGCGCTGGAACATGGCGTAGTCGCTGGGTTCGACGACGACGACGTCGTAGCCGTCTTCGACGTACTCGCCCAGCGTGTCGGCGGCGGCCTCGGCCTTCGACCGCGCCGTCGCGAGCATCCCCTGGGAGAGGGGGGCGCGCCCGGACCCGCCCACCGAGGGGACGGTGACCGAACAGCCCAGCGCCTCCAGCACGCGGACGGCGGCCTTGCCCCGTTCGGTCTGGACGTAGTTCGTGTACACGTCGGGATAGAGGACGACCCGGCGCTCGGGGTTCGTGACCTGCTCAGTGCGGTCGCGCGCCCATTCGACGAGCGTCGTCCGCTCGAAGGTCGGCAGGTCCCGTCGCGCGTCGACGCCGACGAAGCGGTCCATCGCCTTGCGCGCGAGGCTCGTCCCCGCGATGGCGTTCGAGAGCGGCGCGGTGGCGCTCCCGAGTTTCGCCACCGTCTCGAAGTTCCCGAAGAACCGCTTTTGCAGCGGCGTGCCGGACGGTTCCTCGTCGGGGACCAGGCCGTCGACCAGGACGTCGCCGTAGTCGGGTTCGGCGTCGTGGTTGCGCCGGTCCCGGACGACGGTGTTTATCCAGGGGATGTCTATCTTGACTGGACAGGCGTTGACACAGCTGGAACACCCCGTACAGAGGTCGTTGAACTCGCCGGCGACGTCCAACCCCTCGATACCGGCCTCCCACCCGGTGGCGATGCCCCCGGTGTAGGTCTCGCCGCCGAACTCGTGGCCGCCGACGCTCTGGAAGTTCGCACAGGAGTTCGCACACGCGCCACAGCGGATGCAATAGAGCGTCTCGCGCAGGTCCTCGTCCTCGCGCATCGCCGTCCGGCCGTTGTCGATCAACACGAGGTGAAAGTCCCGGTCCGCGCCGGCCTCGCTCATCGTGGGGTCGTCGGCCCCGTCGAAGTCGAAGGCGGGCGTCTCGACGGGCGGGGTCAGGATCGAGAGGTACTGCGTGATGTCCTGGCCCGTCGAGGCCCGGGAGAGCAGTTCCCCGAACGGGTGCAGCTCCTCGATTGAGGGGATGATCTTCTCGATGCCGCCGACGGCGATGTGGGTGTCGGGAATCGAAGCGCACTTGCGGGCGTTGCCCTCGTTGGTCACCAGCGCGATGGACCCGCTCTCGGCCAGCACGAAGTTCGCGCCCGTGATGCCGACGTCCGCTGCCTCGATGCGCTCGCCGAGGTACTCGCGGGCGAACTCGGTGAGCTTCTCCGCCGAGTCGAGTCGCTCGTCGGGGTCGAACTCGGCCTCGAAGAGCTCGGTGATCTCCTCGCGGGAGATGTGCAGCGACGGCCCGACGATGTGGGACGGCTCCTCCTTTGCCACCTGGATGACGAACTCGCCTAAGTCCGTCTCCCAGACGTCGACGTCGGCGGCCTCCAGCGCGTCGTTGAGGTGAATCTCCTCGGTGGTCATCGACTTGGACTTGACCACGCTCTCGGCGTCCTCCTCGGCGAGGAGGCCCTCGATGTGCCGGGTCGCGTCGGCGGCGTCCTCGGCGACGTAGACGGACCCGCCGTTTGCCTCGACGGCCCGGCGGGTTTGCTCGATGAGGTCCGGGAGTCGCTCGATGGCGTCCTCCTTTATCTCCCTGGCCTGCGTCCGGTAGTCCTCGTAGTTCTCGACGCCCGCGACGGCGTCGTAGCGCTGTTCGTTGAACAGCTGGGTGTTCTTCCGTATCTCGTTGTGGTCGGTGCCGGCCCCTGTACTCGTCGACTGGGTGTGGTCTGGTTCACTCATTGTCTTCGATGATGATGACGTGTTCCGTCGAGGGGCCGTGGACCCCCTGGACGAGCGCGCCCATGTCGCCGGTCGCACTCGGTCCCGTCGCCATGACGAACGACTGGCGACCGGCGGCAAACTGGTCGCTCAGCCACCCGAACGCCGCCGTCAGGTCGGGTTCGATGTCCGACGCGTGGACGACGGCGACGTGGCGCTCCGGGTATAGCGAGACGAGCTCGTCGCCGCCGGCGGTCGATTCGATGGCGACGGTTCCCAGTTCGGCGATGCCCAGCGGACTGCCGGTCACGCCACAGGCGGCGGCTTGGAGGGCCGACCGGGACGGGTCCACCGTCACGCTCGTGTCCGCGAGCGAGACGTCGTCGAAGGGCAACGGAGCGCCCACTGCCGGTGTCTCGATGGCGGCCTCGAGCGCGTCCGTGAATCCCTCGGGGTCGACGGTGGTCGACGTCGCGTCCACCTTCGCCAGTGACTGTTCGAACGTCGCTACGCTCCCGGTGTTCATATGCCCATACTGGGAACAGCGGTAGTTAAAACTTGCACTCCCGTGACTGACCGTCTTCGACCGATTTCGGGCCGTCCGCGGGACTCGGCTCGTCTATCATCGTTGGACGCGCCGTCCGACGGTCCCGCGACTGCGAGACAAGATTTAACACGCGGACCGACACACGTTCACCTGCCATGCAAGCGGCCGTCATGACAGACATCGAGACGTTACGGTTCGAAGAGCGGGAGCGACCGACGCCGGCCGACGACGAGGTGCTGGTCAGGATCGCCGACGTCGGCATCTGCGGGTCGGACCTCCACTACTACACCGAGGGGAAGATCGGCGACTTCGTCGTCGAGGACCCAATCGTCCTCGGTCACGAGTGTGCGGGCGAAGTCGTCGAGACGGGCGACGCCGTCGACAGCTCGGCGGTCGGCGACCGGGTCGCTATCGAACCGGGCGTCCCCTGCCGTCGCTGTGAGTTCTGCAAGCGGGGGGAGTACCACCTCTGTGCCGACATCACTTTCATGGCCACGCCCCCGGACGACGGCGCGTTCGTCGAGTACGTCGCGTGGCCGGCGGACTTCGTCTACACGCTGCCCGAGAGCGTCTCCACCGCGGAGGGCGCGCTGTGTGAACCGCTCAGCGTCGGCATCCACGCCAGCAGACAGGCCGGCATCGAGTCCAACGACACCGTCCTGGTCACGGGCGCGGGCCCCATCGGGATGGTCGCGATGGAGGCGGCCCACGCCGCCGGCGCCGGCGACGTCTACATGTCCGACGTCGTCGACGCGAAGCTCGACCGTGCCCAGGCCCGCGGCGCCGCGGGCACCATCGACGTGACCGAACGTGACCTCGCCAGCGCCGTCGCGGACCTCACGGACGGCCGGGGCGTCGACAAGGTCATCGAGGCCTCCGGGGCCGCGCCGGTCTACGGCGCCGCCCTCGACGCCGTCCGGCGCGGCGGCACGATAACCTGCGTCGGTATCGGCGAGGAGGAGATCCCCTTCAACTTCACCCGGGCCACGAACAAGGAGGTCAAGATCCACGGCTCGTTCCGCTACAGCAACACCTACCCGGAGGCGGTGGACCTGCTCCGGCGGGATGCCGTCGACGTGGCGGGTATCATCGACGACGAGTACTCCTTCGACGACCTCACGACGGCGCTCGAGGCCGCACAGGACCCGGGCGTGGTCAAGACGATGGTCTCGATGTAGAGCCACGGTTTTCGCCGCCCTTCCAGGCTCGCTCGCGTTCCGTACCGTGATAGATTGTCGCAAATATTAATACGGAACGGGAAGCAAATCAAACTGACAATGTCTTCGCAGACACTGTACGTCGACGGACAGTGGATCGAAGCGGCAAACGACGAGCGCATCGAGGTGCTTGACCCGGCAACGGAGGAGGTCGCCGGGACCATCGCGAACGCCACGGAGTCCGAGGTGCTGTCTGCTGTCGAGGCCGCGAACGAGGCACAGAAAGAGTGGGGGCTCCGCCCCGCACCCGAACGTGGCCAGCTCGTCCGTGACATCGCCGACGTGCTCATGGACCACCAGGAGGAACTGGCGGAACTCATCATGGCCGAGCAGGGCAAGCCCCGCGGGCAGGCGATGGGCGAGGTCGCGAGCGCGGCGGACATGTCGAACTACATGGCGGAGTGGGACCGGCGAATCGAGGGCGACGTCGTCCCCGGCGACTTCCCGAGCGAGAAGCTGACCCTGGAGCGACGCCCCCACGGCGTCGTCGCGGGCATCATCCCGTGGAACTACCCCATCGCGCTGTTCATGCGCAAGACCGCGCCCGCGCTCGTGACGGGCAACACCATGGTCGCGAAACCCAGCTCGAACACGCCGCTCGCGACGGTCCGTGCCGTCGAACTCATCGACGAGCACGTCGACCTGCCCGACGGCGTGGTCAACCTCGTCACGGGCCACGGCTCGACGGTCGGCGACACGCTCGTCACCGCCGACGGCGTCGACATGGTCACCATGACCGGCGACACGGGGACCGGGAAGGCCATCAACGAGAGCGTCGCGAGTTCGCTCAAGCCCGTCTCGCTCGAACTGGGCGGGAAGGCCCCGGCCATCGTCTGGAAGGACGCGAACCTCGAGGCGGCCGTCGAGGACGTCCTCACCGCGCGCATCGCCAACACCGGCCAGGTCTGTACCTGCGCCGAGCGCATCTACGTCCACTCCGACGTCGCCGAGGAGTTCACCGACCGCCTCGTCGAGGCCGCCGAGGACGTCGTCGTCGGCGACCCGCGCGACGACCCGGACATGGGGCCACAGGTCAGCGCCGCCGAGCTCGAGGCGACCGAGAACGCCGTCAAAACGGCCGTCGACCAGGGCGCGACGCTCCGGACCGGCGGCTCCCCGCCCGAGGGCGAGCAGTTCGACCACGGCTACTGGTACCGGCCGACCGTGCTGACCGACGTCACCCAGGACATGGACGTCATCCAGGAGGAGGTGTTCGGCCCGGTCAGCCCCGTCGTCGAGGTCGACTCCATGGACCAGGCCATCGAGTACGCCAACGAGTCGAAGTACGGCCTCTCCTCGTACCTCTTTACCAACAACTACCAGCTGGTCAACCGCGTCATCGACGAGCTGGAGTTCGGTGAGACCTACGTCAACCGCTCCATCGGCGAGTCCTGGCAGGGCCACCACATCGGCTGGGACGAGTCCGGCCTCGGGGGCGAGGACGGCAAGTACGGCATGCTCAAGTACACGCAGCTGAAGACCATCTACCACAACTACGAGAACCCGGCCGGCTCGAACTGAGCGTCGGGTACTCCTCGCTCGCGGCTCGTTCCCGTCGGTGACGACCGGGGGCCCGTTCGCAGTCCTCCCGGCAGCCCCTCTCAATGCACGCCCAGCGGTTGTACCGGTGTGACACCCTTCGACACGTACGACTGACGAGCCCCGATATTTATATATCGACCGCCAGATACTCCGCCCGCATGTCAGTACTAGACAGGTTCAGACTCGACGGAGAGACGGTCATCGTGACCGGCGGCAACCGCGGCATCGGCAAGGGCATCGCCACGGGTATGGCCGAGGTCGGCGCGAACGTCGTCATCGCCAACCGGACCGCGGAGAGCGGCCAGGCGGCCGCCGAGGAAATCGCCGACGAGACCGGTGCCGAGACGGCCGCGATACCCACCGACGTCACCGACGAGGCGGAGGTGCAGGCGATGGTCGAGGAGACCGTCGACCGGTTCGGGAGTGTCGACGTCCTGGTCAACAACGCCGGCATCGCCATCCACGAACCCGCCGAGGAGAAACCGCTCGAGAACTGGAAAAAGACGCTCGACATCAACACGACCGGTGCGTTCATCTGCGCGAAACACGCCGGCCGGGAGATGATCGACGGCGACGGCGGCTCCATCGTCAACATCTCCTCGATGTCGGCGTTCGTCGCCAACTACCCGCAGTGCCAGGTCGACTATCAGGCCTCGAAAGGGGACTGGAGGGCCTGAAACTCCAGCTGGCCTCCGAGTGGGCCGAACACGGCATCCGCGTCAACAACATCAACCCCGGCTACATCGAGACTGACATCCTCACCGATGACGAGGAGCTCATCGAGACCTGGAAGTCTGAGATGCTGCTCGACGAGTTCGGGACGCCGGAGGACATCGCGCCGCTGGCGGTGTACCTCGCGTCCGACGCCGCGGCCTACGTTACGGGGTCGTCGTTCCTCATCGACGGCGGCTATATGGTCCGGTAACCCCGTTCCCCGGTGGTTCCCGGGTTCAGAACCGGGCAGCACTATTCTCGACGAGGGCTGGACGGTCTCCCTTGTTTCCGGCCTGGATGAACAGTAGTTCAGACTGAGTGGCAAGCCGCGGTGCGCGGGAACCCCGCCGAGACTGTCGACTTGTCCAACAATGTTGGAAATATCTGCACGTCATGAAAAAACACTATAAACCAAGGTGCTAACACAGGTACGACTGTTATCTCAGCCCGGGGACGCCGGATTCGGCCGTGGCAGACGTTCACTATTGTTGGACAGATTGCGATATGAGCCGCTTGACCGTGGGCTCACGCCCAGCCCTGGGCCGTCATCGACCGGCTCCTCGGAGCGAGACATCGGCACTAGAATCGCTAACAGTGCTGCTTATCGGGAGTTCGGGAAATCTCGAACTCGGCTCCGGCCGTCGCGTAGCAGAGTGCCAAACGACACCGGAAAAGGTAGTCGACGAGCGGGGTCGGCTCGGAGCGACCTCGCGTCCTGCGTCCTTGTGTTCACTCAGATCGAACGAGCAGCCAGCTCGTCGTCTCCCGCCGTCTCAGACCATCGTCGCCGGGTTCATCAGCCGACCGATGCCGTCGATGGTGATGTCTATCTCGTCGTCTTCCGACAGGGTGAACCCCTCGTCCGGGACCAGCGAGGTACCGGTCAGCAACACTGTCGACTCGGGCACCGCGTTGTGTCGCGTGAGATAGGAGACCAGTTCCTCGCAGGTCCGGACCATCTCGCCGGTGGACGTCTCGCCCTCGTAGCGTATCTCGTCCCCGTCCGAGATGGTCATCGACATCGTGAGATCGTGGGGGTCGCCGATGGACTCTGCGGACACCACACACGGGCCCAGCGAGCAGCTGCGGTCGTAGACCTTCGCCTGCGGCAGGTAGAGCGGGTTCTCCCCCTCGATAGATCGGCTGCTCATGTCGTTGCCGATGGTGTACCCCACGATGTCGCCCCGGTGTAACACGATACCCAGTTCCGGTTCCGGGACGTTCCACTCCGAGTCCCGGCGGATGCCGACCGCTTCACCCGGCCCGACGACGCGGCTCCGTGTCGCCTTGAAGAATATCTCCGGCCGGTCGGCATCGTAGACCTGGAGGTACATCTCGGGCATCCCACTCTCGGCCTCGCGGGCCTGCTCGCTTATCTCGTAGGTGACACCGGCTGCCCACACCTCGTCCGCGGCGACGGGGACGGCGACCCCATCCTCGTCCGGCACGTCCACGACGTCGGCCTCGTCAACCAGCCCCCTCGCGATGTCGTCGACGGACTCGTCCGCCACATCTGCGACGTGGGCGAGGTCGGCGAAGTCTGTCACGGCGGGCCGGGCCGAGGTCAGGTCGTAGGCCGTCCCGTCGTCGAGTGCGACCAGGTGTAGACGTTCCCCTACCGCGGTTCGATAGTAGCGCATGTCGTACCTGTGCGATGCCCGGGGACTTGGCATTTCCGGTGGGTATCAAAACCTTCTCCTGTCCGGCCCGAGTCGCTCCCACCAATGGTAGAGACGTACCACAATTACGTCGACGGAGCGTGGATCGAAGCGGAGAGCGGCGAGACCTACGAGACGCACAACCCTGCGGCCCCCTCGGAGGTCGTCGCCCGGTACCAGCAGTCCGGGACGGCTGACGCCGAGCGTGCCGTCGAGGCTGCGGCGGCCGCCCAGGACGAGTGGGGCACCACACCGGGACCACAGCGGGGCGCCATCCTGCGCGAGGCCTCGAACAACCTGGCCGCGCGCAAGGACGAGATCACCGAGACGCTGGTGCGCGAGGAGGGCAAGGCGCGCCCGGAAGCCAGCGGTGAGGTCCAGCGCGCCATCGACATCTTCGCCTACTACGGGACGAAAGCCAGCGAGGTCGGCGGCGATGTCAAGCCCGCCAGCGCCCCCGAGAAGACGCTGTACACGGTCAACGAACCCGTGGGCGTCGCGGGGCTCATCACTCCCTGGAACTACCCCATCGCCATCCCTGCCTGGAAGATCGCGCCGGCGCTGGCCGCCGGCACCACCGTCGTGTTCAAGCCCGCCTCCATCGCGCCCAGCGTCGCGCGCCAGCTGGTCGAGTGTCTGGACGAGGCCGGTCTGCCCGACGGCGCGCTCAACATGGTCACCGGTCCCGGTCGGACCGTCGGAAAGACGGTCTCGACGCACGAGGCGATCGACGCGGTGTCGTTCACGGGGAGTTCGGCCGTCGGGGAGACGGTCGGGTCGCAGGCCAACGAGTCGGGCAAGCGCGTCCAGCTGGAGATGGGCGGGAAGAACCCGGTCGTGGTGATGGACAGCGCCGACGTCGACGAGGCCGTCGACATCGCGGCCGCCGGAGCGTTCGGCGTGACGGGCCAGGCCTGTACGGCGACCTCGCGGGCGATCGTCCACGAGGACCTCTACGAGGCGTTCCTCGACGGCATCGTCGCCAAAGCGGAAGATATCGAGGTCGGTCCGGGACTGGACGGGGCGGACATGGGTCCCCACGTCTCGGAGGCGGAGCTCGAGGGGACGCTGGACTACGTGGAGGTCGGCGAGAGCGAGGGGGCGACGCTGGAGACCGGGGGTCGCGAGGTCGAGGCGGGCGAGGGCGGCTACTTCGTGGAGCCGGCGGTGTTCTCGGACGTCGAGCCGGAGATGCGGATCGCCCAGGAGGAGATCTTCGGGCCGGTGCTGTCGGTCATCCCGGTCTCGAGTTACGAGGAGGCTGTCGAGGTGGCCAACGGGGTGCCGTACGGGCTGTCGGCGAGCATCGTCACGGAGGACCTCTCGGAGGCCCACAGTTTCGTCGCCGATGCCGACTCGGGCGTGGTGAAGGTCAACGAGAAGACGACGGGACTGGAGTTGCACGTGCCCTTCGGAGGGATGAAAGACTCCTCGAGCGAGACCTACCGCGAGCAGGGCGACGCCGGCCTGGACTTCTACACCATCTCCAAGACCGTCTACCTCAACTACTAAGACCGCCGGCCGGGCGTGTTCGAACGGTTCGTTCGTCTACTTCAGGAGTACTGACATATCTGTGTGTTCCCTATCCAAAATAAATCCAGACACGCTCGTCTCGGATATTTGTGGCTGAATTCGCAAATACAGACGCCAAACGGTCTGTATGAGTACCGGAACCCCCCTCTCGACATACAGAACTCGGCTTTTCGTGCGTATACCCGGCAATCATGTGGCTACCAGGATACCTCCGACTCCCGGGCGGCCGGCGTTCGACTCACTAGCCCCCGGGAAAAGTCTATTACAGTCGTTGCGAAAAACCAACCCGAAAATGTCAGAAGACAATACGCAGTTCGGGGTCGGCGCGGATCGGTTCTCTTACGAGGACGTCCTGATGCGCATCGGGTCCAGTTCCGAGCTCCTGATGGACGTCCTCGAGCTCCTGACGGCGTTCATCATGGTGGGGCTGTTCGCCATCGGTGTGTACGATCTGGGGTTGAAGATGTACCTGATGATCGTCGAGGGGACGTTCACCGACCCCGAAGTGGTGATCAAGCCATCGACACCGCGCTCCTGTTGATGATAATCGTCGAGATATACCGGACGGTCATCGCGTACGTCGAGGACCTCAACATCCTCCCTATCGTCCTCAACGTCGGCATCATCGCGATGTCCCGGAAGATAATCAGTTTCCGGACGGCGAAGTACGCGACGCCGACGGACGCGTTGCTCAGTGCGCTCTCCTATGGCCTGCTCTTGCTCATCGTCATCGCCGGCTTCTATCTCATCCACCGCATCCAGCAGGACACCTCGTTCAACATCTTCACCGCGGGCGAGGAAGGGTACGAAGAACCAGAGTAAGGCCCGACGTCCCGTGTGTCACCAGGCGACCCGTCGACCCAGCACGAACACGACGAGCGCGACCAGGAGCGCGCCGAAGAACGCCTCCAGTCCCGCCAGCGTCCGGGCCGTCGCGCCCACGGGCTGGATGTCGCCGTACCCGAGCGTGGTGAACGTCACCATGCTGAAGTACATGTTCTCGCCGAGCGTGATGATCCCCTCCGGTGACAGGAGCCAGAGGAGGCCGCTCGAGTCCTGGGCGGCGAGTCCCGTGCTCTCGGTGGTCCCCTTGCTCACCGTCGCGTACATGAGTCCCCAGAGCGCGACGGCGACAGAGGAGACGTAGACGACGCGCCAGAGTCGCTCGCCGTAGCCACACGTCTGGTGTAACACGTTGTTCCCGAACCACTTCCCGAGCGCCTTCGCGCGGTTGCGAAGCGAGACGTCGGCCTCTCGGGTGAAGGCGGCGTCCCAGTTCTTCCGGCGCCGGTAGACCATCTCCTTGATGAAAAACTCGGCCGCGGCCTTGCGGTCGCCGAAGTCGCTGGCGCAGTTCTTTGCCTTCAGGTAGGTGTTCTCGAGGGTCGCCGGGGAGAGTTCACCCCACCGGTCGTCCATCTCCGCCCGCAGGCGGTCGCCGACGGCGAAGGTGTGTATCTCCCAGTTGTTGCGCGCCAGGTACTCCTTGTGGGCGGTGAAATCGAACCCCTCGAAGTCGGTGTTACAGAACAGGAAGTGGTTGAACAGTCCGTGGCGACAGTTTGCGTCGTCGAGGACGACCTCGTGGATCTCGCTGTGGGTGCAGTCGTAGAAGACGTCGCCGTCCTCCGGTTGGCCGAGCCGGCCGCCCTCGACCGTCGCGTCCTTGAGATCGACGAGCGTCTCGGCCTCGACGGGTTCCGGGCGGAAGACGACGGAGTGGGAAACTCCACGCCGGTGAACCGGCCACACTCGCCGAACGTCGTCGCCCGGAAGTTCGCGTACAGGAACGTCGCCTTGTCGAAGTCCGCCTCCCGGTGGAAGGTCGCCCCCTCGAAGCTCGCGTCGTCGTTGTGCATGTTCGCGCTCCCCTCGAACTCCGCCGCCCTGAACGTCGCGTCACCCGAAAAGGTCGCGTCGGCGAAGGTCGTGTCCTTCTCGAACCGGAGCTCGTCGAAGTGGGCCTCGTCGCCGAACCGACAGCTCGAGAAGTCGGCCTCGTCGACGAACCGGGTCCGCGAGAAGACGGCCGACCCGTCGAACGTGGCGTTACGGAAGGTGCCCTTGTCCTCGAACAGCGTCCGCTCGAAGAGGGCGTTCCCGCCGAACGCGACGCTCATGAAGTTGGCAAAGCGGAATTCGGCCATCTTGAAGTCGGCGCTCCCGCCGAAGGTCGCCCCCTCGAAGTCCGCGTCGTCGACGGTGTGGGCCCCGCCGGTAAACTCGGTGCCCCGGAACGACACCGCCGCCTCGAAGGCCGCGCCAGCGAAACTGGCGTCGCTCTCGAAGCGGATCTCGTCGGCGTCGACGGGCGCGGCGAACGTCGCGTCCTCGAAGGTGGCCGGTTCGAGGAACCGGGTGAACGAGACGTCGACGGGGCCGTCGAACCGGGCGCCCTCGCAGTGGGTCCGCCCGAACTCCGCCTGGTGGAACGTGACCGCGTCCTCGAAACGGGTATCGCGGAATCCGGCCTGGCGGAACTCGACCTCGCTGAAGTCGGCCTCGCCACGGAAGCGGGCCCCGGAGAACGCGGCGTCGTCGTCCTCGTGGTAGCCCCCCTCGAACTCGACGCCGAGGAACGAGACGTCGCCGCCGAACGTACACCCCTCGAAGTCGGCGTCGTCGGTGAACCGCGCCTCGACGAAGGCGGTGTCGCCCTCGAAGGCAGCCCCATCGAAGACGGCCTCGCGGTTGAACGCCGCGGCCTCGAAGTTGACCTCGCGGGCGAACGTCGCCCCGGTGTAGGTCGCGGCCTCGAACTCCGCGCGCTCGAAGTCCACGTCACCGGTGAACGTCGCCCCGGCGTAGGTGACGTCGTCGTCGCGGATGTTGTCGCCGCCGTGGAACTCCACGCCGCGGAACTCCGTCAGCCCCTCGAAGGAGGCGTCCTGAAACGAGGCGTCGTCGGTGAACCGCCCCTCGTCGAACAGCGCCCGCCCGTCGAAACTGGCCGCAGAGAAGTCGGCCTCGCCGTCGAAAGACGTCTCGTCGAAAGTGGCCGCCCCCTCGAAGGCGGCCTCGACGAACGCCACGTCGTCGTCGAAGGAGGCCCCCTCGAAGGACGCCCTCGCGCCGAAGGTGACGCCGGAGAAGTCGCTGTACTGGAACGTCGCCTCGAGGAACTCGACCGGGCCGTGGAACGCGCCGCCGACGAACGAGAGGTCGTCGTCGTCGACGTTGTCCCCGCCGTGGAACTCGACGCCGCGGAAGGCCGCCTCGCCTATGAACTCCGTCCCGCGGAAGTTCGAGTCGTCGGCGAAGCGGGCCTCGTCGAAGGCGGCCGCTTGGAACTGTGCCTCCTCGAAGTGTACCTCGTCGCGGAACGCGGCGTCGTCGAAGACAGCGTCGGCCTCGGCGGTTATCGCCCGGAAGTTGGCGTAGCCAAACTCCGAAAGCGAGAAGTCGACGGCCGCCTCGAAGACGGTGTCCGCGAAGGTCACGTCGTCGTCGTCGACGTTGTCCCGGCCCCGGAACTCGGCGCCCCGTAGCGTCACGTCGGCCTCGAAGCCGGCGGCCTCGAACGTCGTGTCGCCCTCGAAACGCCCCTCGTCGAACTCGGCGCGTCCCTCGAAGGTCGCCTCGGCGAAGGAGGTGTCACGGTCGAACGTCGCGGCGTGGAAGTCCGCGGTGTCGAACGTGGCGCCCGTAAAGAACGCGTCCCTGAACGCGGTCCGGCGGAAGTTCGCGTGGGCCCCGAACCGGGCATCCTCGAATGTCGCGTCCGACGACTTGACGTTGTCCCCGCCGTGGAACTCGGCACCGAGGAACCGACAGGGTCCGGCCACCGCCACGTCGGCGAAGTCCGCGTCGTCGTAGAAACGCGCCTCGACGAACTCGACGGCGTCACCGAAGCGGACCCCGCCGAACAGCGCTTCCTCGCTGAACGTGACGTCTTCGAAGCTGGCCGCCGTCTCGAAGGTCGCGCCCTCGAAGTTGCCGCGGGAGAACTCGGCCGCCGAGAAGTCGGCCTCGTCGCGAAACAGCGCGTCCGAGAAGTCGGCATCGTCCATGCGTACGTTGGCGCCGCCGACGAACTCGGCCCCGCGGAACGCCGTCGGTCCGTCGAAGACGGCCCCGATGAACTCCGCGTCACCCGAGAAGTCCGCCTCGGTGAACGTCGCGTCGCCGTGGAACCGGCAGTCGACGAAGTCGGCGTACCGGAAGCCGGCCGACACGAACGAGGCGTCGGCCTCGAACTCGGCGCGCTCGAAACAGACGTCGTCGTCAAGCAGGTTCGCGTCGCCCCTGAACTCGACGCCGTCGAACGTGGCGGGCGCCGCGAACCGCGTGTCCCGGAGGCACGTGTCCCCGTGGAAGCGGGCTTCTCTGAAGTCGACGTCTCCGCGGAACGTCCCCTCGACGAAGTCCACGTCGCTCTCGAACACTGTCCCCGTGAGCGTGACGGCGTCGCGGACGACACACCCCGAGAGGTCGACCGGGTCCTGGAAGGTCGACTCGGTCCACTCGAGGGCGCCGACCGTCGCCCCCCGCAGGTCGACGGGCAGGTCGACCTCCGACCGGTGAATCGCCACCGTCCCGTCGATGGACGCGCCCCGGAGGTCGAGGGGGTACTTGTCCGCCGGGTCGAGCAACTCGCGGTCGAGCGACACCGATCCCAGGTTGGCCCCGACCAGTTGCTTTGCCTCTCGGCCGCGCTGGCGCGCGACGTCACGCAGTGCCTCCGTCACCGCAGCGTCGTCGACACCGCGTGCCGCCCGTTCCTCGCTGGGCAGGTGAAAGAGACAGTACTCTGTCCCCTCGTAGGGCTCCCGGTGACAGCACCACCCGTCGGACAGGCCCGTCTCGTCGTCCCGATACCGACACGCTTCTGTCATGATGGTCGTGTGAGAGACACAGCGGCGAGCGTCTTTTATTTTGGGCCGGCGACCGTGAATTCCACGGCACCGACGGGAAGAATCCGCGCTGATTGGGTTAAATCAGCGCCGAGCGCCCAAATATTTATCATCGACGGCCGATATGTAAGTACATGGGACTGTTCGGTTCCTCGAACCCCACGGGGGCGTGTTACTTCTGTGATGGGAAGGCGGTGAGCGGCGAGAACGCCGCTCACTGTACGAACTGCAAGAACTGCATCGTCCACACCGACTGCCTGAAGCGCAACGGGTTACTGAAAAAGGAGGGGCATCTCATCAGATCTGACAAGATCAAGGCCAAGTGTCCGGCGTGTGGGCACGTGGGGACGCTCGCGAGGGCCTGACGGGCGCGGCGGCGATCTCTCACCGCGGGGGTTCGCCGGCGACGAGCTAAATTTTTTACCTGCCGTCGGCGAACGATTCCTTAATGACCGAGGCTCGGCCGATTGAGGGGGACGACCCGTACGAGAAACTGGGGTCGAGCGGACGATGACCCGCGAGGAGATCCTGGACGCCGCGAACACGCTCAAGAGCAAGAAGGACCTGGAGATCAAACAGCGAAAGGGCGCCGGCGACGAGGAGGGCTACAAGGAAGCGACGGACGCCGTCCTCGAGATCAAGGACGCCATCAGCTGGATCGAGGGCAACCACCCTGCCGAGGGCCACCCCGAACCGACCACCCTCTCGCTCGACGTCGGGGCGCCGAAACCGACGGTCGACGACACGGTCGAGTTCAAGGTCACGTCCTCGGACGGCCCGGAGTCGGGCATCGACGTCGAATCCGATCGCGGCCACAGCACCGTGACCGGCAGCAACGGGACGGCGTCGATGGCGTTCGACACCGCGGGGAACGTCGAGGTCCGGACCAGCGGCGGCATGAACTACCACGATGATTCTGCGACGCTGGACGTCCAGCCCCGACACATCGACCTCGACATCGTCGGCATGCCCACGGAGCTGGCGGTGCGCCAGCGCGAGCGCCTCCGGGTGACCGACAGCTCGGGCACCGGCGTCGAGGCGATCACGGTGCTCGCCGACGGCGATCAGGTCGGACGCACCGACGCCGACGGCTACGTCGAACTCCAGTTTGACTCGACGGGCACGCGGATTATCCAGGCGAACGCGAACGACACGATCTCGGTGACCTACGCCCCGGCCACCGCGGAGGTCGACGTCGTCGAGGAACAGATTCCGCTGCGTCTGCAGGTGGCGACCAACCAGATCCGGGTGGGCGAGGAGACCACGTTCAGGGTCGTCGACGACGCGGACACTGGGGTGCGAGACGCCGTGGTCGAGGCGGCGGGCGGCCCGACCGGGAGCACGGACGGCGACGGCGAAACGACGCTGACCTTCCAGCACCCCGGGTCCTTCGAGGTGACGGTGTCGAAACAGACCGACGCGGCGGACGTGAACTACGTCGAGCAGACGGCCGACCTCCACGTCCACCGGGGGGACGCGTCGCTGGCCGTCGGGCAGACGCGCGGGACCTTCGAGGAGGGCGGCGAGGTGGAGATACAGATCACCGACACGAGCGACACGGGGGTCGCCGACGCCACGGTCACGACCAACCACGGGCACCAGGCGACGACCGACGCCGACGGGTGGGTGTCCCTGACGATACAGCGCGAGGACGACCTGGAGTTGACAGCCGAGAAGTCGTCGGACCGGTTCGAGTTCAGCCCCGTCGAGACCACGTTCACCGTCTCGGAACACCAGCCGGAGCTGTCGATGGCGGACGTCCCCCAGGTGGCCTCGCCGGGCGACCAGGTCAGCGTGAAGGTCGTCGACGAGAACGGGACGCCGGTGTCGGGCGCCGTCATCCACTCCGCCCGGCGGCCCGAGACCTGGGAGACCGGCGAGGACGGGGTCGCCACCGTCGACCTGATGGACCGGACCGGCATCGAGACGCTGACCGCCGACAAGCCCTCGCTCTCGGTGAAAGAACAGGCCGAACAACGGATTCTGTTACAGTAGTCAGGCGTCGTCGTCCCACTCGCTGAGGACCCGCGAGACGTCGTCTTTCGCCTCCTTCTCGTCGCCGGTCTGTTTCATGTCGTCGATCACGTCCTCCATCTTGGCCACCGTGGACTCGGTCACCTCGTCCTCGCGCTCCCACTGACCGATCTTCGTCTCGGCCTGGTCCGGGCCGTCCTCCAGGGCCGTCTCCATCACGTCGCTGATGGCGACGTCGTCGAGGGCACCCTCGTCGTCGGACGCCTCCTCGACGACGACGCCGGCCGCGATCTCGACAGTCATCTCGTCGCTGACGGTCTGGGTCGCCGTCTCGAGGGTCGCGTCGAGTACCTTCTGTTCCTCCAGGCTGGCCTCGCCGTCGACGAAGAGGTCGAGGCGGACCTTCGACTCCTTGCCCGCTATCATGTCGTCCATGCTGACGGTGCAGTCCTGGCCCTCCCACTCGGGGTCCATCGTACTCTGCTGGTCGCCGTGGGTGTGGTAGACGGCCTTGATGTCGGCGAACCGGACCGGCGAGAGGTGGAGGTCCGGGTTCACCGCCCCGACCCCGCGGGCCTCCGAGAGCTTCCGGTCGAAAAAGCGGCCCAGCTTCTGTGGGTTGCCCACGTCGGCCCACTCGCCCTGGGTGCGCTCCGCGACGGTCTTGATCACGTCCTGGCGGTAGTTGCGGATGCCGGCACTCTGGACGGTGATGCCGCTCTCGTCGAACTCGGTGTCGAGTCGGCGCTCGTCGATGGAGCTCCCGCCGTCGGTGATGAGCACGACCCACTCGACGGGTTTCGCCCCGCTGCCAAGCGAGAGGAGGCCACCGAGCGACCCCGACTCGGCCATCCGGCCGAGCAGTTCCTTCGACCGGGCGAGGCCGTTCATGATACTCGTCCCGCCCGGCATCCAGGTTCGAGATCGCCTCGTGACTGTCGCTCGCGTTGTCGCCCTGGGTGGGTGAAACGAGCACCTCGGCGCTGCTCGAGAAGGCCACGACGCCGAAGACGTCCTGGTGCCGGAGGCCCTCTGTCGCCTGAATCAGCCCCTCCTTCGCGACTTCGATGTCACGGCCCGACATCGACCCGCTCTTGTCGATGCAGAAGACGACGTGGACCGGGAGCGGGTCGTCCGGCGGTTCGACGTCGAAGTCGATGGCGCCGGTGAACCGGTCGCCGCCCACCTCGATCGGGTTCTTCTTCGGATACGCTGACAGCTCGACTGGCATACGTATGCCTGCGATCCGTGATATCATATATCTTATCACGGCTTGGGGGGTAGATTTAACGACAGCGCCCCCCGCACGAAGGTGTTCCCCGGGGCAACCTCCGGGACGACGGTTCCGTGGCCGGTTGCCAACGCCACCTGACTCGGCCATCGTGCCGGCGACCAATAGGTACGACAGAGTGCTGCGACGGGGGGTGTTGCTCGTTTCCCCCCTCTCGGGCATTGGTATTTGCTGTAGCACCGCAAGATTATTCTATGAAATGCTGCATGGATACGATAGATGCGCTGGTCTGCGTTATCCAAGGGTGAGAAACAGGACGTGCTCCTGGTGTACGGTGGGGCCGGGATTCTCGGCGTCGGGTCGGTGCTGTTCAGGGCACAGACCGTCGGGGCGCTGCCAGGCGAAGTGCTCCGGATGCAGTACGCGCTCAGCTTCGTCTTGCTGGGTTCGCTGTTGCTCCTCCGGTGGCGCTCCCGGACGGCCTCCGGTGTCGTCATGACGACGGGACTCTCGCTGGTCATGCTCCTGGGCGTGCTGGTGCCCGTTCCGGGGATCGAACTGCTCGACGCCGTCTCCTATGGCCTGCTCGCGGTGCTGGTCTTCGTCGGCGGCATGCTCCACTACCGGTTCAACCAGCCGACGAACTTCCACGCGATCGCGCTCGCTGGCCTCATGGGCATCGAGACGTACCTGTTCGGCATGGGGTATACCGTGATCTCGTTTCTCGCAAACGGGGACACGCCGTTTCTCATCGCCGCGCTGTTGATGACGGTGGTCGTCGTCGGGTACGTCCGCATCCTCCGGCGCGAACTCGCATCGTCGTACAGCGAAGCGCTCCCGTGGATACAGTAGATCACCGAACCTGGAAAAACGATGCCAAAGAACAACAACGTGATGGTCGTGGCGGGACAGGCAGGATCGAAGTCGACGTTCATCGGCGGCCTCTACCGGCACGCACACCGGGCCGACGATATCAACGTCACGTACCGCAAGAAGGAGGGTAACGTCGAGGAGGACTTCTACGACGGGGTCATCAAGCGGATGAACACCCGGGGCGTCTATCCCGACCAGACCACCGAGGGATACGTGGTCGAACTGACGCTCAGCCAGGGGAGCAGTCTCGTCCCCGACATCGACTTCCAGTTCGTGGACATCCCCGGCGAGCAGATCGACATCGTCCTCTCGAACATCTGGGACGAGGTGAAAAACGACGCGATAGACGAGTCGCGGGTGGAGTCGGAGTTCCGGTCGGTCAGGTCGAAGATCGGCGGGGACGAGGCGCTCGACATCGGGGACTGGGAGACGATCTTCAAGCACTACTACTCGCAGGCCTCGATGATACTGTTCCTGGTCAATTTCCACAAGATGACCATCCGGGACGAGGAACCGACCTTCGATTCGGACGTCCTCGAGGCCGTCTCGGGACAGAAGGTCAAGACGGCGCTCGTCCCGACGGCCGTCGACCTGCTCGATTACGACCCGTCGGACCCGGACATGAAGAGCAAGGCGTCGTTCTCCCCGCGGACGTACGATCGGGGTCTGGATGCCCACCTCGACGACAAGCTGAGGCTCGGGGACGCCCCAAGGTACAGAACCTGCTCGACCACGTCGAGCAAAACGAGCGCATCGCCTTCTTCAGCACGGCCGTCCCGCCGGCGGACCCGACGAATCCGAAATCGGACAAACTGGCAAGAGACAACGATGGCGGGTTCGTCACCAAAGGATTCGACGAGGTGGTGACATGGCTCAGAGATTGAACCTCACCTTCGACCACGCGATATTCGACACGTACGACTACCAGCGTGGCGCGGAACCGACGTTCGTTCCGACGCCCGAGGAATCGAGCCGTACCGACCCGCTGACGAGACTGCTCAACGACGGCGACAGCGCACTGAACAGAGAGCCGGGCTACTTCTTCGAGACGATCGGCGACCACCTGGTCGTCGTCTTCGAGGGAAAGCGCGAGGACGACCTGAGTCGGAACACGACGATGGCGTACTTCGACGTGTTCTGGGCCCCGGTGGAGGCAGTCAGCGAGGCGAGTATCAAAGACGTCGTCAACGAACTCAGGGACGCACGCACCCGCTCGTTCACCGCCGACGTCGACGGGTCGGCCACCGTCGACGTCCGGCGGCTCGATTCCCGCATCGGACCCGGGTCCAACGGCGTTCGCCAGCGAGACGACGCCCGAACGACGCGGTTCGAGGGCGATATCACGTCCCGATCTGACCGGCCCGAGCAGCCGCCGGACGAATCCGACAGCGGGTCCGGTGCCGACGACGAGTTCGTCGACATCGACACCCTGAATCCCGACGACGGCGCTCCTGGTGACCCGACTGGCGACGATACCTCACCCGACGACCCCGGCACCGACTCGGCGGAGTCGCCTTCGCCGGACTCTGGGCCCCAGGGGGACCGCCCGACGGCAGCCACCGCGGGCGGCCGGGCCTCGGGCGTCACGCCGCCGGACAGCGAGTACCTCGCGCAGTTCTGGGAGCAGTACCGCCGCCAGGGCTTCCAGATGTACGCGTCGCTCACCCAGGTCGACCGGTTCGCCTACGCCGTCGACGGCACGCTCCGGGCGCTCCGGTGTGTCTCCCACCAGCGAAAGGAGACGGACAAGTTCGACGTCGTCATCGGCGACCCGGTCGGGCGGGTCGAACTCGGGGACTTCGACCTCGTGTCCCACATCGAGTCGCTCGACAAGGAAGGGGCCCTCTCCGTCTCGAACCTCCCGCGCTACCGGGACGAGCTCGACGACCTGAAACGGTCCCGGGCGAAGAGGATCAAGTCAGCCGACACGCTGTTCGAGAACCTCGACAGCACCCTCGAGCGCCGCCAGTCGGAACTCGAGACGGCGCTCCGGGAGTCCACCAAGGAGTCGGCGGAGCTGTTCCTGGAGCTCGCCGAGGGGGACGCCGACCTGGAGGCCTCGGAGAGCGGCGGGCGGTTCGACCGGTTCAAGCAGGTGACGAGCGTCGTCGGCGGCGACGACGACGAGGTCGCCCGGGCCATCGAGAACATGGACCTCGACGAGGTGAGTGATGCGGAAGCCCAGCACGTCGTCGAGACGGTCCTCGTCGAAGAGATCCAGCAGGGGTTTGCCGCCACGTACGAGGAGATCCTTGATGACCTCAGGGCCGACCTCGCGAAGTTCAGCGAGAACAGTCAGCAACAGCTGGCACGGGAGGTGCTGGACCGGGTCGAGGACCTCCGGCAGTCGAAAGCCTACGAGCGGGCCGGCGAGGAGTGAGGCCCTGCGGCCGGGGCTAGCCGGCGATGGCGACAATGGCCTTCTTGGTGATGACCCCGTCGACCTTCACGCCGGGTTCGAGCACCTCGAGGATCGTCCCCTCGGGTTCGTCGGCCGCCCGCTGTTCCCTGATGTAGTGACGCCGCGGCCCGGCCTCGGCCCCGACCTCCGGGACGAAAAACTCGATGCGCTGCTGTTCGAGCTCTGGTCGAGTTCCCGGAGGATTATCTCGACGTTGTCCGGGTCCAGGGGGTTCTCTTTGACGATACCCCACTGCCAGAGGTTCGTCCTGACGCTGTGAATCGCCTCGATGACCGCCTTCGGGTCGGGGCGGTCCGGGCCCCGGTCGTCACGCTGTCGCGCGTAGGTTGCCATCGGCGTCCGTGCCCTGTCCGGGAGGGGCGTGAACTCGCCCTCGTCGGCAAACTGGAGCCAGGTGCCGTCGTCGTAAGTCTCGCGGTCGACGGTCGGGGCTGTCTCACTCGTCGATTCGATGACCTCGAGTTCGATGTCGTCGGCGCTCACCGGCGGATCGCCGGTTACCGAGGCCCCGAGCGTCGTCGCCGCCTGCTCGTCGCCGGCGACCGCCGGGAACCCGGACACGGTGAACGACGCCCTGACCCGTGGCTCCCCGGTCGCCGGGTCGCTGACCTCGACGTCGAGGCGCCCGTGCTGTCCCTCGGGGGTCCGGGTGGCGACCGACACCTGCCTGACCGTGTCGACCCCGGCCAGCGAACCGCCGGTCGGCGTCGCCGCCAGGTCCTCGCCGTCCATCGCGACCACGCGGACGGCTCCGTCGAGCGTGTCCGTCACCGTGTCCGTGTCGGCCGGTGGCGCCGGGTCCTCGGCCCCGCCCAGCGGGTACTGGACGACCGTCGTCGCCTCGCCGACGTGGCCGGCGAGCGCGTTCCGCAACGGTTCGAGGTCCGCGCCGTCCCCGGCGAGCACCGCCGTCGACAGGTCGTCCGGGGTGACGTCTGCGTCCGCGAGGACGTCCGTGGCCGCGGCCGCCAGGTCCGCGGCGTAGTCCTCGAGGGCCGCGTGCAGGAGTCCGGTCGTTATCTCCCGGTCCAGTTCGAGCGACTCCGAGAGCGTGTGGTCGCCCGCGGTGAGCGTGACGCCGTCGGCCAGTTCCAGCTCGACCGACACCGGGAGGGTCGAGTCGCCGCCGACCGCCTCGCGGACGGCCGCCGAGAGCTCGGCGAGCGCGCCGTCCGTGTACTCGACGGTCACGTCGCGGGCCTCGCCGGCCTGTGCCAGGAGCGTGGTCGCGACGGCGCGGCTCCAGTCGGCGCTCCCGAGGCCCTCGACGTTCGTCCGGCGGCGTGCGCGCAGGCCCGTCTCCGTCGCCTCGTACACGCCCAGGTCGGCGCTCCTGTCGCCGACGTCGACGACGAGCGCCAGTGCGCCCGGGGCCGGTCGAGGGAGCGCTGAGTCCCGGTCCGACGCGAGCGCCGCGGCCACCTGGGTGGGCCGACAGACCACCCGACACTCGGGAAGGTGGGCGGACCGTGCCGCCCGCCGGACGGCCGCCCGCTGGTCGGCGTCGAGCCACCCGGGTACGGAAACGGTGGCGCTCAGCCCACTCCCGTCGGCCTGGCCGCCGTCAGTCGGCTCACCGTCGACGCTCGGTCCACCGGACTCGAGGTCACCCCAGAACTCCCCGACGCATGCCGCCAGGAAGACGCCGACCGGGAGCTGGCCCGGTGCACTGTCGGCCGCCGCGTCGTCGGGGACGGCGAGCGCTCCCGGGTCCAGAACCGGTTGGCCGCCCCGCGCGACCGCCTGGTCTCCCACGACGACGCCCGCCGTCGTCGGCGCGATTCGCGAGGGGACGACTTCGAACGTTTCGCTCGTCCCGCTCCTCTCTCTGAACACTGCTCGGTCGGTATCCAGTCGAATACTGAGATCCATTGCTTGTCAAATCCGTGATGATGCCGGCGAGAGCCGACGAGCCGCCTCTCGGGAGTCGAAACGTCCGGGCTTCAGTCGTCGGTCTCGGCGTCCGCCTCGCGACGCTGGACGGCCTTCGAGGTGTAATCCTGGGTCTCCTCTTTGATCCGCCCGGCCTCCTCCTGGGTCAGTCCGATACCGTCTGAGATGTTGATGCCGCCCTCGATGTCCCGGTTCTCTGCCTCGGCGGTCACGTCGAGGGTCGCGTCCTCTTTGACGTAGAACTCGACGTTCAGTTTCGTATCGCCCGGGACGTCCTCGAGGACGAACCGGCCCAGTTCCTCGTTGTCCTCGTGGTTGGCCTCGTCCGCCTCGCCCTGGATGACGTTGACGATGAGGTTCTGCTCCGTCTCGTCGGGGTTCCCGTAGGGTTTTGTCTCTCGGTTCGGGAGGTCCGCGCCTTTTTCGAGAATCGGGTCGAACTGGTTCGGGCCGTCGTCGTTGTGGGTCTCGACGCCCAGCGAGTGCGAGAGGATGTCCGTGATGCTCTGGGTCGGGAGGTTCCCACCCTCGGGGTCGTACTGGGCCGCCTCGAGGGCTGCGCCCTTCGCGACCACCTGGTCAGGATTCGTGTCCGTCGACGGTTCCATCCCGAAGAACTCCTCGACGGCGTCCTGGACGTGGTGCATCCGGGTGCTCCCGCCGACCAGGAGGACGTTGTCGATGTCGTCGACCTCGTAGTCGCCGTCATCGAACAGCTCCTCGGTGAGCGAGATCGTCTTGTCGACTAAGTCCTGGGTCAGGTCGTGGAACTCAGACCGCGACAGCTCGACCTCGTAGAAATCGTCGGCCTGGTAGGGTAGGCGATGGCGGCGTCCTCGCGGCCCGAGAGCTGTTCTTTGGTCTCTTTGACCTTCTCTCGGAGCGTCGCCTTGGTGTGTTTCGACTCGTTGGGGTCGCTGGCGCCCCGGTCGATCAGCTCCTCGCGGGCGAACTCGTAGAGCTCGTCGTCGAAGTTCTCCCCGCCGAGTTCGTCATCGCCGTTGGAGTCGATGACGTCGATTTCGTCCTCCGTCACCTCGACGAGCGTCGCGTCGAAGGTGCCACCACCCAGGTCGTAGACGAAGAGCGTCTCATCGCTCTCCTCTTGGTAGCCGTAGGCGTAACACGCCGCGGTGGGTTCGTTCATCAGGCGGAAGACGCTGAGGTCGGCGAACTTCGTCCCGGCATCCTCCGTGGCCTGCCGGGCGGACCCGCCGAAGTAGTACGGCACCGTGATGACTGCCCCGTCGACGTCGTCGCCGAACTCGCTCTCCTCGGCGTCCTCTTTCAGCTTCTGGAGGATGTAGCCGGCGACGCGCTGGGGTGGGTACTCGGTCCCGTCTATCTCGTAGGTCGTGTCGCTCCCCATGTCGCGTTTCGTCCGCGCGAGCGTCCGGTCGGGGTATCGCTCCTGGTTCGCCAGCGCGTCCTTGCCGACGATGACGTCGTCCTCGAGTACCTGGACGACCGACGGCGTCGTCGGGTCGCCGCTGAAGTTCTCTACCATCTGCACCGACTCCGACTCGTCGTCGTAGACGGCCATCGCGCTGTTCGTCGTGCCCAGGTCGATCCCGATGTTGAAAACCATCTCACCATGTACTCTGACAGAACGCGCTTAAAATTTTGGCAACAGGTAAATTATCTGAACCACGGGGTGGCTATCTTTTAGGTCAGATCCTGTCGGAAACACCGTTCCAGATGCGCTTTATCACCCCGTTCGAGACGGTCAGGGCCGAGAACAGCACCACGTAAGCCATCAGACCGAGTACCTTGATGCCAGCGAGCAGCGTGGACCCGCCGCTCCCGGTGGTGCCCGTCGTCACCAGGCCCTCTGCCACCCGCCGGAAGTAGGAGTTGACCGCCCACCCGATGGGCTCGACCCAGGTGCCCGACGGGCCGTAAGCCGCCACCAGCACGGCGTAGAAGCAAAAGCCCATCAGCGACGCCGTCGCGCGCTGTCTCGCCGTCCGCTCGACCCTCGAGTCGCTGGCGCGCCGGTACTCGACGTGGTGGTACGCGTAAAACAGCAGTATCGCGATCGCCAGCAGGTTGAAGAAGGTCGGTCCCACCCCGCCAACCTGGAGCGGCCCGGGCATCAGGCGTCACCCCCGACGAGGAGCGCCCCGCAGTCGTCACAGTGTCGGTTCAGCTGGTCGTTGGTCGCACCGCAGTTCGGACACCGCTGTCCCCCCGTCTCGCCGGTCGACGAACCGAGTCCCTCGTCGAACAGCCCCGACAGGTCCGGCAGGGCCGGCAGGGCCGGCGTCGACGGGAGGCGGTCACGGTACCGGTAGGCGACCACGAGCGGGGCGACAAGCACCGCGAGGCCGAGCGCCGTCGTTACCACCGGGAAGGCGATCATGAACGCGACGGTCACCGCCGCGGCGACCAGCCCGCTGAACAGCGGGTCGTCGAAGAAAAACGAGAACAGTCGATAGCTGCCACTGAGCGTGACCAGCACCGCGAGCGTCCCCAACACCTGAACCAGCGCGGCCATTGACGTTTGTTTCGTGGACCCGTTATCTAATTGTTACGCCGAGGCCACGGGTTTAGCGCCGACAGGAGCGGGAAAATTCGTCGGCGTGTGCCGGCGGGGGCGCCCGGACGACCCACCCCCGTCACCGCGGGTGCAGGAGGAACACGTGGGCCGCGAACGCTCGGACTCGCACGTAGAGGGCCGCCAGCAGGGCGAGACCGAGCGCGCCCAGTTCCACCAACGTCTGCCGGGCGGTCCGCAACTGGGGGAAAAACGCGTACGCGAGCCAGTAGAGTAGCACCACGATGGCGAGGCCGCCGGCCAGCCACAGCGCGTCTACAGCCGCCCCGGAGACCAGCGGTAGCGTCCGCGCCCACGCGACCAGCTGTCGCGCGATGGCCGCCCAGACGAAGTCGAACAGCGCGCCCTCGACGCCCAGCAGGACCACCGCGACGCCGATGCCGGTGGCAATCTGCGTCAGCGGCGCCCCCCACTCTAGCAGCGCTCCCCGGTACGGCGGCGGATCCGAGAGGAACGACGACTGTCGGTCCCCGTAGCCGGCACAGACGGCGTTGGCTCGGTAGAGCACGCTCAGACAGACGTAGCCCGTCACGACGTAGGCGAGCGTACCGGTCTCAAAGAGGAGTCCCGGCGCCGCGACAGCCGTGGCTCCGGCGACGGCGAGCGGCACGAGGAAGAGCACGATCGGATTCTGGGGAATCCGCTGTCTGGGCGGGAGGAACTCCCGGTCCGAGGCGCTCTGGGCGAGTTCGGTCCTGAACGCCTCGAATGCGGCTATGCCCGAGAACATGGCCGAGGACACCATAAGGAGGGTCCCCAGCGAGTACAGCACCCCGCCCAGCGACGCGGCAACAAGTTCAACGACGAAGCCGACGAGCAAGACGACGAGGCCGGTGACGACGACGGCGACTTTCACGATGGCGAAGAAAATCCCCAGCGCGATCAGGACGATCAGTTCGTTGAGGACGACCGAGAGCGAGCGCTTGGTCTCCGAGATCGCCCCGTTTATCAGTCCCAACACGGGTCACTGCACCTCCGTTGCCAGCGCCTGCCGTTCCCTGACGAACGCGCCGTGGAAGCCGACCACGGTCAGCGTCGCGACGACGGCCGAGACGACGGGCCGTGGCAGGTCGCCGGCGAGTGCCGGACTCGCCACGCCCACCAGTGCCGTGAGGTACAGGACCAAGATCAGGTTCCACGTCAGCACCAGCGGCCCCACCTTGCTCGCGACGATGGCCTCGCTGGCGCCGCCGGCCACCGCGCCGACCACGACCATCCCGTAGCAGACGAGACTCGCCGGCGCCGTGACCCCGTTGGCCCAGACGCCGACCGCGACGGCGCTGGCCGCGACGACGGTAAAGACCCGGAGGACGTTCGTACACGTAACCGTCTCCGCCCGCCGGAGCGTCCAGGGGACGAACCCGACCAGCAAACCGGTCACCGCCAGCGAGACTTTCAGTACCGGCTCGACCAGGCCGTGCCACCCCGACTGCGTCACGAGGACCGCGACCCACGCCGTCCCGCAGACGGCCGTGATCGCCATCGCCGCGAGCGTGAGGAGCCCCCGGCGCCCCAGTTGGTTCGCGCGTGTCTGCCCCATATATTTTCCACAGCGGGTAGCGAACTATAGTAATACTGGTCGGACGGATCGACGTCCGCGGGGAGCGCGGTCCGCGTCACGTCCGTCGGCGTTTCGGACCTGGACGGTACCGAGCTCGTGGGCGAAGCCGGCGACGGTGACGACAGTATCGTCCCCGAGGCCGGACGTCTCGATATCGAACGCGACCGGGATCGGGTTCGAGACGGGGAGACAGCGGACGAGCGTCGGGATAGTCGTCGGCCACGCCTGCGGGGCGAAAGTGGGTGGTCTACGGTCCCGGTGCTACATTGCCTCCGGGTGCGGTGCCTGACCCTACGACTCCGCGTCGTCTGCCGGTCCCACCAGCGTGACGGCGCTCGACTCGCGTGCGTCGACGAGGGCGTCGTACGGATAGGCGGCCCCACAGGTCTTGCAGTACGCCGACGGCCCGCGCTGGTCCTGGAGATCGACGTGGCCGTTCGGACACCGGATTCGCCACCCGTCGACGGGCCCCGCGCCGATGTCTCGCTCGTCGGGCACGGCTCACCCTCCGTCTGGGCCACGGCCGCGCTGCTCGTGGTCGCTGATGGAGTGACATCGGGGGCAGGCGACGACGTCGGCGAGCGACTCGCTGGAGGCGTAGCCACAGCCCCGACAGTGGTACTCGATTCGAACCCCCGACTCACGCATCGTCCCGGGCACGGCCGTCGATCTGCCGGCAGTAGTTCGTCGCCGCCTCGGCGGCGGTCTCGCCGCGCCCCTCGACCGGAATGTCGGTCTGTGTCGCGACCCAGCCACCGTCCGGCCGTTCCTCGAGGACGACGGTCGTCAGGTTGCGAACGGTCGACGAGTCGGGCGTGGGCTGGTTCGGATGCGTGCTCATACCCCCACCCTCGGCGCCGTGCTAGAAAGGGGTGAGCCACGGGTGGAGAGTGAAAGTGAAAGTGAAGCGGGGGCCTGCGCACTGCTGGGCGTGTTATTTTTACGCGGTGCGACAGAGCTGACAATATGGCGAAGTTCGGCCTCTGGGTCACCGTGGCAGGACTCCTCACCAGCGTTGCAGGCACCCTGTTGCTGTTCCTGCATACGACGAACGAGTACCACGCGGCCATCCAGGACATGGGGTCGATCGCGTTCGCGTACCTCGGCCTGACTGTCCTGGGCGCGTCGATCTCCGTCACCGGCGTCGCCTTCTCGTTGCATGCCGACCCCGAGTGACCCGGCCCGTGGCCAGTCGGTACGTGCCTTTCGCCTTCCCTCTCGCTGGGAGATGGCCACATTGGACCAGCATGGGGCTCGCCGGAGCGAGACGCACTCTGTTCGTCTCGCAGGGTTCAATTTAGACGACTCGGACCAGTCGCTCACAGTGTACGGTATGGAGTGGGGCGGCTTCTCACCGGAGAACGACTCGCTTCGCTCAGCTTTCGGGGTCCGAAGCCGAGGATCCACACAGACGCCACTGGCTCCTCGCTTCGCTCGTCGCAGGTCGCGTCAGAATGGAGTGGGGCGGATTCGAACCACGTACAGACGTGCTCACTTCGTTGCGCGCGACTGCTCTGCTTCGAATCCTTCGTACCCACTTCGCTCCTTCACGTCCGTTCGTCGCAGAAGTGGGTTGGGGCGGATTCGAACCGCCGACTTCCTCCGTGTGAAGGAGGTATCATAACCGGACTAGATCACCAACCCGCTACACCCAGGGCTATCGGGGGGATAGTCTTAAGAATTGCTTTCCGGTTACGCCTCTTGTTCCGTGGTGCCACGGTAGTCGTCGATCCTCGCGCGGGCGTCGGCGATGGCCGTCTCGGCCTCGCCCTCGGCTTTCTCCTGGAGTTCTTGCAGGTCGGCCTTGACCTTCTCGAGTCGGCCCGGTTCGGGCTCTTCCTCTTTGCCGGTCAGTTCGCGGAACCGCTCCTCGATGGGTTCGAGTTCGGTCTCGACGCCCTTCTTGGCTGTCTCGCCGGCGCGCTTGAGGTAGTAGCGTGCGTCTTCGAAGTGTTTGTTCATATCTGTCCTTACGTAGAGGACGAATATATCTTTTGTGGCACCCGCAACGGGTCGAGAGACACGCTCCAGCCGGACGGTACGAACTGTTTTGGCCGATGGGCGGGAACACGACGGTATGTTCACACGGGTGTCGATACCGACGCCGTTCCAGGTGGGCCCGGTCAACGCGTACGTCGGCGGTCGGACCGTCGTCGACCCGGGGCCGGACAGCGACGAAGCGTGGTCGCGACTGCTCGAGACGCTCGAGGCCAGGGAACTCGGCCCCGGCGACGTCGAACAGGTGCTGGTGACACACCCTCATCCGGACCACTTCGGGCTGGCGGCCCGCCTGCGATCCCGCGGGGCCCGCGTCCTCGCGAGTCCCGAGGCGGCCGCCATCATGGACGACTTCGCCGCGCGCTTGCAGTACGAGCAGGAGTACTTCACGGACTTCTTCGAGCGGTGTGGCATCTCCCGGGAGACGGCGGCGGCCGTCACCCAGCTCCCAGAGGCCTTCCTCGCGTACGCACAGAGCGTCGCCACGGACCGGGAACTCGACGCGGGCGACGTCGTCACCGTCGACGACGAGCGACTGACCGTCGACGAGGTCACCGGCCACGCGGCCGGCGAGATAATCTTCAGCTTCGACGACGGCGGCGAGCACACGGCCATCGTGGGCGACAACGTCCTGGGCGATATCACACCCAACCCCTTCCTCCAGCCCCCACCGGACAGGGGCGGCCAGCGGCCCAAGGTCCTGCCCGCGTTCAACGACTCGCTGCGGTGGCTCCGCGAGCAGGGCCACGATCGCTTCCTCACCGGCCACAGAGAACCCGTCGAGTCCCCGACGGACCGCATCGACGAAATCCTGGCCGCCCACGACCGGCGGACTGACGAGGTCGCCGATATCGTCGCGGAGGGCGCGACCACGCCCGCGGCGGTGATGACCGGCCTCTTTGGCGACCTGCCCGCGACGGAGTACTTCTCGGGGATGAGCGAGGCCGTCGGTCACCTCGACGTTCTGGAGACGCAGGGACGGGTCGAGCGCCGCGATACCGGCGGCGTGGTGGTCTACGAACGGGCCTGATTGGGAAACGAGCGAGAACTACCGCGAGCCGCCTACAGGAGCGTCGCCGCGCGGAAGGCCACGCTGGAGACGTAGTCGAAGCCGGGCACGAGCAGCACCGTCGCGACGGCGGCCGCGACGACGGCGGTGTACAGGCCGGTCGGGTAGGATTCGACCCGATCCTCGCCGTCGGGTTCTTCGATCCACATCGCCTTCACGACCCGCGAGTAGTAGAACAGTGAGAGGGCGCTGTTGATGACGAGCGCGGCCGCGAGCGACCACGCCCCGACGTTCATCGTCGCCGAGAACAGGTAGAACTTCGAGAAGAATCCACCGCCGATGGGCAGGCCGGCGAGGCTAAACAGGAAGATAGTCATCGCCGCACAGGCCAGCGGGGCCTCGCGACCGAGGCCGTTGTAGTCCTCGAAGCGGCGGCCGACGCCCCAGTACTCGGCCAGCGCGATGAACAGGAAGGCTCCCGTGTTCATGAAGCCGTAGACGAGCAGGTGGGCCATCCCGGCCGAGAGGCTGAAGGCCAGCCCCTCACCCGACGAGGACAGCGCGGCCAGTCCGATGAGGACGTAGCCCGCGTGGCCGACGCTGGAGTAGGCCAGCATCCGCTTGACCGTCTCCTGGGTGGCCGCGGCGAAGTTCCCGATGAACATCGTCGCGATGGCCAGGATCTGGAAGGCGACGACCCAGTTCAGGGCCCCGCCGTCGGCGATGAGCGCCTGGATGGGGAAGGCGGTGGCGAACACGCGAAAGGCGAGCACGAAGCCGGCCGCCTTCGACGCCGAGGAGAGGAACCCGGAGATGGGTGCGGGCGCACCCTCGTAGGCCTCCGGCGCCCAGAAGTGGAACGGGACGGCGGCCGTCTTGAACGCGACGCCGCCGATGACCATGAGGATGCCGACCCCGAGGATGGACATCGTGACAGCCGGTTCGCCGGCCTGTGCCTGGACCGAGCCGTCGACGACGGTCTGAAGGACGCCGCTCTCGATGGCCGTCGCGACGGCGTCGAAGCGGAGCACGCCGGTCGCGGCGTACACCAGCGAGATGCCGTAGGCGAAGACCGCCGAGGAGACGGCGCCGATGAGGAAGTACTTCAGCGCCGCCTCTACACTGCCCTTGTTCTTCTTGAGGAACGCGACGAGCGCGTACGAGGGCAAGGAGACGAGTTCCAGTGCGACGAACGCCGACGCCAGGGAGTTCGTCGCCGACAGCAGCGACATCCCCGTCGCGGCCAGCAGGACCAGCGAGTAGTACTCGGCCTGGTAGCTGTGCTCGCGCACGTAGTCGTAGCTCGCGAGCGTCACGAGCGCGGTGACGCTGCCGACGATGACCATGAAGAACAGCGCCAGCTGGTCGACGACCAGCTGGCCGTTGAACAGCACCGGCGTCCCCTGGCCGCCCTGGCCCGTGGGGATGCCCGTGCCGCCGACGACGAACCAGACGGCGAGCGCGAGCGAGACCAGCGAACCGACGACGGAGATGCCGGCGAGCAAGCTGGTGTCGGTCGTGTCGGGATCGATGCTGTCGACCAGCAACAACACGAGCGCGGTCACGGCCAGCGCCAGCACGGGTGCCAGCGCCGTCCATCCGGGCAGGGCCGCCATCTGCAGCGGCGCCACCTGTGTTACCATCTATGCACCACCTCCGAGGTCTATGACCGGAAGAATCGAGTTCTGTATCATCTCGTAGGAGAGGTCGGGGTTGACGCCGAGCACGATGACGAGCAGCAAGAGCACCGCCAGCGGTGCGACGTCGTGGAACGGTGCCTCAGACACCGTGTAGTCCGTCTCGAGGTTGAACGCACCGAAGAGGGTGCGCTGCATGGCCCACAGCAGGTAGCCTGCGACGATGACGATGCCGAACATCGCGGCGGCCGTGAGCACCGGCGCGGCGCTCCCGAGCGTCGCGGCGTCGAACGCGCCCTGGAAGATGAGGAACTCGGCGGCGAACCCGGCCATCAGGGGCAGTCCCATGTAGCCGAAGGCGGCCGAGACGAAGATGCCGACCGTCCAGGGCATTTTATCGGCTAGCCCGGACATGTCGCCGACCATCCGCGTGTGGGTCACGTTGTAGATGACGCCGACGGACATGAACATCAGCCCCGAGATGAGGCCGTGGGCGATCATCTGGAAGGTCGCCCCGCCCATTCCGTGGGGGGTAAAGGCGACCAGGCCCAGGATGACATAGCCCATCGACGAGATAGAGGAGTACGCGACGATGCGTTTCAGGTCACGCTGGGCCAGCGCAAGCATCGCGCCGTAGATGACGCTGACGACGCCGACGATGGCCAGCGGCACCGCCAGCTGCTGGGCCACCTCCGGCAGCATGGTGAAGTTGAACCGCAGCAGCGCGTAGGTCCCCATCTTCAGGAGGACGCCGGCCAGCATCACCGACACCGGCGTCGGCGCCTCGACGTGGGCGTCCGGGAGCCAGGTGTGGAACGGGAAGACGGGCACCTTCACCGCGAACCCGAAGAACATCAGGATAAACGAGAGTGTCAGCAGGTTCATCCCGAAGACGGTTGGCAGGCCGCTGGCCGACCGGAACGCCTCGGCCATCGCCGGCAGGGCCAGCGAGGTGAGGTCAGTCGAGAAGACCAGCGCGAACAGGCCCGCGAACATGACCAGCGAGGCCACGTTGGTGTAGACGAAGAACTTGATGGCGGCGTACTTGCGCCGTGGGCCGCCCCAGACGCCGATGAGGAAGTACATCGGGATGAGCACGCCCTCCCAGAAGACGAACCAGAGGAAGAAATCGAGCGCGCTGAAGACGCCGATGAGACTCGTCTCCATGAACAGCATCAGGCCGTAGAACTGAGACTGGCGCTCGTCGATGGGCGTCCAGGCCGAGACGATGGCAAGCGTGGTCAGGATGGTCGTCAGCGCGAGCAGCGGCATGCTGACGCCGTCCAGGCCGACGTAGTAGGAGATCGTGAGACCACCGAAGTCGATCCACGGGATCTGCTGGCCGAAGGCGACGTCGCCCGGCTGGAGCAGGGCGTTGCCGGTGCCCTCGAACTGGGTCAGGTAGGCCCAGTACATGTAGACGCTCAGCAGCGCCGGGACGGCGCTGACGGCGGCGGCGAGCTTGCCGGCGTAGCGGTCGGGCGAGAGCATGACGACGCCAGCGCCCAGCAGCGTGATCGCGAGGAGTGCAGCGACCATCACCATCAGAACCACCCCCCGATGATGCCGAACGCAGCGAGCAAGAGGACCAGTCCCAGCGTCAGCAGCGTCGCGTAGTTACTGACGACGCCTGACTGGATGCGCCGGATGCGCTGGCCGCTGAACAGGCTCACGCTTGAGACGCCGTTGACGACGCCGTCGACGACGCCCTGGTCGAACTTGTCCATCACGCGTGCGAGGGGGTAGGTAAGCCCCGTCGCGAGCCACACCTGGTACTCGTCCTGGTAGTAGTTGTGCATGAATAGGGTCTTCAGACTGCCGAGTTTGTCCGTGTGCTCGACCGGGTCCGGCCCGCGGTAGAGCGTGGTCGCGAGGCCGGCCCCGGCGACTGCGAGCGCGAGCGAGACGGCCGCCGACGCCAGGAGCGTGCCGATCGAACCGAGCGGTTCGCCGGCCGAGACGCCTGCCACGTCGTGGAGGAGTTCGCCGTAGTGATGCGAGTCGGTCACGAGCGCGGCCGGCCAGCCGCCCTCTTCGGGCCCCTCGAGCCACGCGTGCAGGAAGTCGATGTGCGCGCCGGTCAGTTCCGCGACGGGCTTCATGTTGATGAACCCGACCGTCGCGGCGAGCACGCCCAGCACCGCCAGCGGGCCCTTGACGTTCCAGCGAACGCCGTGCGGGTCACGCGCGGTGTCTGTCCGGGGCTCGCCGTGGAAGGTCAGGAAGACCATCCGGAAGGTGTAGAAGCCGGTGAAGAAGACGGCCAGCAGCCCCATCGCGTACGCGACGATGTACGAGGTGGCGAGGCCGCCCTCGCTCCCCAGGCCGTGGATGAGCGCCTCGTAGAGCACCTCGTCTTTCGACCAGAAGCCGGCAAAGGGCAGGATGCCAGCGAGCGCCAGCGACCCGGAGAGGAACGCGTAGTATGTCACCGGCATCTTGTCTTTCAGGCCGCCCATGTCCCACATGTTCTCGTTGTGGTGCATGGCGATGATGACCGACCCCGCGCCGAGGAACAGCAGCGCCTTGAACACGGCGTGGGTGGTCAGGTGGAAGACGGCGGCGATGTAGCCACCCGAGCCCAGCGCGAGCATCATGTACCCGTACTGGGAGATGGTGGAGTACGCGAGCACCTGCTTGATCTCCTGTTTCACCAGCCCCATCGTGGCGGCGAACAAGGCGGTGAAGCCGCCGACCAGCGCGATGACGGCGAGGGCCGTCGGCGAGATGGCGTAGAAGCCGTACATCCGCGCGACCAGATAGACCCCGGCCGCGACCATCGTCGCGGCGTGGATGAGCGCCGAGACGGGCGTCGGGCCCTCCATCGCGTCGGGGAGCCAGGTGTGCAGCGGGAACTGTGCGGACTTGCCGATGACCCCACCGAGTACCAGCAGGCCCAGCACCGTGAACCAGGCCTGCGGACCGAGGCCGACGGTGTCGAGCATCGCGATGCCGGCCGTCTCGCCGTCGACGACGGCGTGTTCGGCCAGCACCGGGAAGCTCTGGGCGACGACCTCGCCGCCCTCGGTGATGGGGGCAAACAGCCCCGTGCCGAAGGTGGCGACGACGCCGACGACGCCGATGAGGAAGAAGTAGTCACCGAAGCGGGTGACGAGGAACGCCTTCTTCGCGGCGCTCGGCGGGCCGTCCTCGCGGAACCAGAACCCGATGAGCAGGTAGGAACACAGCCCCACCAGCTCGAAGAACATGAACGCCATCAGGAGGTTGTTGGCGACGACGAACCCGAGCATGCTCGCCGTGAACAGGCCGAGGCCGGCGTAGTAGCGCGGGAGGCCCGTCTCGTCCTCGTCGTTCATGTACCCGAGCGAGAAGATGTGGACGAGGAAGGAGATGAGCGTGACGATGAGCAACATCAGCGCAGAGAGCGGGTCCAGAAGGAGTCCAAAGCGCAGCGTCACCGACTCGATGCCGGCGACCCACGTGTAGACGAACTCGTTGTAGACGCCGCCACCGGCGACAGTGAGTGCGACCCAGATGGAGAGGGCGAGCGAGCCACCGGTCGCGGCGATGCCGGCCAGCGCACCGCCTTTCGGCATCCGGTCGCCGAGGAACAGCGCGACCAGGAACGATACGAACGGCAACAGCACGATCGCGGGTGCGTATGTGAATGCAGCCATGTGTTACCACCTCATCGTCGTCGGAATCGTGACGTCCACGTCGCTGAAGTTCCGGTACAGGACCAGCACGATGCCGATGCCGACTGCCACCTCGGCGGCCGCCAGCGCCATCGTGAACAGGGTGAAGACCTGGCCCGTGAGATTGCCGTGCTGGAGGGAGAACGCGACGAAGTTGATGTTCGCGGCGTTGAGCATCAGCTCGACGGACATCAGGAAGATGAGCGCGTTCTTACGCGTGAGGATGCCAAAGAGGCCGATGCAGAACACGGCCGCAGAGAGCAGGAGGTACGACTCGACGGGGATCACGACTCGTCACCCCCGTCCGTCGCGACAGCCTGGTCCTCGCTTCCGTCGGGGTTCAGCGTGACGTTCTCGCCGCTCTCCTCGCGGCGCGCCAGCATGATCGCCCACGAGCGCGGCCACGAGGACGGCGTCGATGGTCTCGAAGGCGATGAGGAACCCTTCGGCGGGGACGGCCGTCTCGCCCTCGCCCATCAGGACGCTCGGCGAGATATCGAACATCGCGGCCCCGAGGCTCGACGTGATCGCGGCCGACTCGCCGAACCCGACCGGCGCCGGGAACGACGCGGTCATGAACACCGCAGCGAACACGACGAACAGTGCGACTGCGGCCAGTCCCGCCACGAGACTCCCTTCCGTCGACAGCTGGGGTTTGGTGGTCATGGTGTCACCTCGATCACCGACTCGTCCTCCCGGGTCAGCATCACTGCGAAAGTGATGAGCACGAGGACGCCGCCGATGTACACCAGAATCTGCATCGTCGCGACGAATGCTGCCTGGTTCATGACGTAGAACACGGCGACGCTGAGCAGTGACACGCCCAGTAACAACGCCGAGTGCCAGACGTCGCGCACGAGCACGACGCCGGCCGCGCTGCTCACGGTAACGAGAGCGAACAGCACGAACGCGATTGTTTCGTACAGTGCCATCTTGTTTGGTTCTCTTGCCGGCGGCCCTTTGAAGATTCCTCTTTGCGCTCGCGGTCGCTGTATATGTTGCCGGTTCCTCGCCGGGATATCTCGGTCGGATCGGGACGCACGTCGCGATGGGTCCGCTCGGGCCGACAGTGTCGTGTGCCTGACGCGGAGATAGACTTTTGCCGGTCCCGTCCGTCCCCGCTTGCAAACATGTCTGACGGGGACTACTGCGACCGGCACACCTGGGCCTCGGTGGGCGTCGTCATCCGCGACGGGGCCGTCGGGCGCGTCTGGGAGTGCGAGAACTGCCCGGTCTGGACCACCGAGGCCTTCGACCCGGCCCACGAGCTCGAGTGGGACGACACCTGGCTGGCCGGCCGCTGAGATGGTGGTGACCGAGGCGCTCCTGACGCAAGTGTCGGTCGGCGCCGTCGCGCTCTATGCCCTGGTGACCGCCGCGGGTCGCGCCATCGACCGCCTGCTCGCACTCGCCGAGTACTACGACGTCGACGAGGTGCTCGTGGGGATGACCGTCCTCGCGGTGGGGACCAGCCTCCCGGAACTCAGTTCCCACCTGGTCGCCTCGCTGGGCATCGTCTCCGGCGTCCTGGACTACGAGGTCACCTCCGCCGTCGTCCTCGGCGGGAACATGGGGTCCTCGACGGTCCAGCAGTTCCTCCTCGTGGGCGTCCTGCTCATCGCTTACGGGCGCGTGCCCCTCTCTCGCTCGTTCGTCCGCGAGAGCTACCTCCCGATGCTCGGCGCGCTGGCCGTGACGCTCCTGGTGGCCGCCGACGGGACCGTCAGCCGACTCGACGGGGCCGCGCTGCTCGCCCTCTACGTTGCCTACGTGGTCGTCCGGGTGGCCGGCCGGCGACAGCCCGACGCGATGCGCGAACGCCCCAGCACGGACCCCCGCCGCGACGCACTCGTCGCCACCACGCTGCTGGTCGTGGTCCTGCTGTCCGCGTCGCTGCTGCTCTCGGTCGTCGAGACAGTCGTCGCGTCGCTCGCGCTGGGCGGGTCGATGGTCGGCGTCGTGACCCTCGGTGTCGCCGCCGCCCTGCCCGAACTGACGACGGTGATGGAGGCTATCCGCCGGCGCGCGCCCAACGTGGCCCTGGGCACGCTCGTGGGCAGTAACGTCGTGAACCCGCTCGTCGGCATCGGCCTCGGCGGCGTCGTCTCGACGTACCACGTCCCGCTGGCCGTCGTCGTCTGGGACCTCCCGGTCAAACTGGCCGTCGGCGCCGGCCTGCTCGTCTGGTCGACGTCCGTCCGCGACGGGACGCTCACCCGGACCGAGGGCGCCTACCTGCTGGGCTTTTACTTCGTCTTCGTGACCGGACGTCTCCTCCTGTTCCCGGGGCAGTAGCCACGCGCTCGGCTCAGGAATCCGCCGCCGAACAGCGCCCGCTGTACTCGAGGAGGCCGTCCGGGAGCAGCGTCACGCTGAGTTCGAACCGGTTGCAGTCCGCTGGCGACCACTCCAGCGTCTGGCTGTCGGCGTCGGTCGAGACGGTGATGGTGTAGGGTCCGTTCGTGAGTCCGCTCGCGAAGAAGCTCGGCGCGTCGTCCTGATCCGGCGGGAACTCCGATTCCAGCTCGTCGACGACGTCGCCGTCGGCGTCGACCAGTTCCAGCCTGACCATGTAACTCCGGGACGCCCTGGTCTCGAAGGTGACGTCTATCTCGCCGGCCGCCGGGGCCTCGCTCTCACCGCCGCCACACCCGCTGAGGCCGGTCACCGCCATCGCGACCCCGCCGAGATACGCTCGCCGGTCCATGTCGGCTGGTATCGTGGGTACGACATAAGTCTCGTCCCCTCGCGGTGGTCGCGTCTCCTCGAAAAACGTGGGCGAAAAAGCGGGCCCTCGCTCCGCTCGGTCCCGTACTGCAACTTACTGGTAGTCGACTTCGCCGTCGCCCTCGCCGATCCAGGCACCCCGGTCCGGTTCACGCGACTCCAGCGGGTCGATGTCCTTGTACCACGGCACGTTCTTGAGTTGCTCTTTGTTGTAGGCGAACTCGTCTTTCGTGTCCGCGGTGAACTCGAAGTTCTGGGTCAGCAGGATGGCGTCGGTCGGGCAGACCTCCTCGCACAGACGGCAGTAGATACACTGGCCGATGTGGAGGTTGTACTCCTCGCCGTTGCGCTGGTCGTCCATCACGATCTGGATGGTGTCGTTCGGACAGACGTTCTCGCACTGCCGACACCAGATACACCGCTCCTGGCTCCACTTGTGGACGCCGCGAAAGCGGGGGCTCACCTCGGGGCGACGTCGGGGTACTCGACCGTGAACGTCTCCCCGTCGAGCGCGTGTTTCATCGTCGTCGCCATCGATTTCAGGATTCCTATCATTTGGAGTCACCTCCGGCAGCAGACTCGCCGACAGACATCAGGCGATCACCCCGACGATGACCGCGGTCAGCATGAGGTTGGCCAGCGAGAGCACGAGCATGCCCTTCCAGCCGATCTCGATGAGCTGGTCGATGCGCACGCGCGGGACCGCCGATCGGGCCCACTGTGTGAACAGGAAGACGCCCCAGATCTTGATCATGAACCACACGATGCCCGGGAGCACGGGGCCGGCCGGGCCACCGAGGAAGATGGTGGCGATGATGGCCCCGCCCAGGAAGATGTGGATGAACTCGCCTAAGTAGACCAGGACGAAGTAGACCGAGGAGTACTCGGTCTGATACCCGGCGACGATTTCGGTCGGCGCTTCGG
This sequence comes from Haloarcula regularis, assembly GCF_029338315.1. Lineage (GTDB taxonomy): Archaea > Halobacteriota > Halobacteria > Halobacteriales > Haloarculaceae > Haloarcula > Haloarcula regularis. Next base: position 988,641 of record NZ_CP119794.1, on the reverse strand, counting down.
GGATGTCGAACGGGTTGCGCCCGACCTCCGCGAGATTCGCGATCATAAAGAGGACGAACGCGAAGGGGTTGACGAAGGCGTACCACGACGGGATGGGCCCGACGAGCGTCTGGCTCTGGGCCGCGACGATCTCGCTCATCTGGAGCGAGCCGGCGAAGATGACGACCGACGCCCCAGTGAGGATGAGCGGAATCTCGTAGGCCAGGTTCTGTGCGACGGCGCGCAGGCCGCCGAGGAACGAGTACTTGTTGTTCGACGCGTAGCCGGCCATCACCAGGCCGACGGAGGCCATCGACGCCGTCGCGAAGACGTACGCCAGGCCGACCTCGGGGTCGGCCAGCTGGATGCCGTTGCCCATCGGGATGACGGCAAAGCCAAGCAGCGCGGTGCTAGCGATGACCAGCGGCGCGAGGTCCCACGCCGGGCGGTCGACGCCCTCGGGGACGATGAGCTCCTTCGAGAGCAGTCGGACGGCGTCGGCCACGATGATGAGCAGGCCGAACGGGCCGATGCGGTTGACGGCGATGCGGTCCGTGAACGCCGCCGTAATCTTTCGCTTGGCCCACGGGCCGGCCAGCGCCGTGTTGGTCATCATCAGCGACCCGATGAACGCCGCACCGATGAGGCTCATGAGTATCATCACGAGCGTGCTGTTCGGGTCCAGGCCCAGCAGGTTCGCCAGTGCCTCGGGGAGCGGGGCGGACTCCTGGAGCATCAGCGGTCCACCTCCCCGAGGACGATGTCGAGGCTACCCAGCGACGCGACCATGTCCGGGACGTACTCGCCCTGGGACATCTCGGGCAGCGTCTGCAGGTTCGAGAAGCACGGACTGCGTATCTTGAACCGAGCGGGCTTGTCCGTCCCGTCGGAACGGATGTAGATGCCGAGTTCGCCCTTCGCGCCTTCGACGGCGCGGTAGATCTCCTTGTCCGGGTCCGGACGCAGCGTCCGGGGGACGTTGGCCTGAATCTCTCGCTCGTCTTCGGGCCACTGTTCGAGCAGGTCGACACACTGCTCGATGATGCGGGCCGACTCCTCCACCTCGCGCATGCGGACGAGCACGCGCGAGAAGTTGTCACAGCCCTCTTCGGTGACGACGTTCCAGTCCAGTTCGTCGTAGTAACCGTACGGGTCGTCTCGCCGGAGGTCGTAGTCGACGCCCGACCCACGTGCCACGGGACCGGTCGCACCGTACTGCTTTGCCATCTCGGGCGTGAGGACGCCGGTGTCGACACACCGCATCTGGAAGATCTCGTTGCCCGTGATGAGGTCGTGGTACTCCTCTAACTTGTGGGGGAGTTCGTCGAGGAAGTCCCGGATCTTCTCGAAGAACTCCTCGCGGGGTTCGGGCAGGTCCCACGCGACGCCGCCCAGTCGGAGGTAGTTGAACATCAGGCGCTGGCCGGTGAGGTCCTCTAAGATGTTCTGGACGACCTCGCGGTCGCGGAACGCGTACTGGAAGATGGCGGTGAAGTCGCCGAAGACGTCCAGCGCGAAGGTCCCGAGCGCGAGCATGTGCGCGGCGATGCGGCAGAACTCCGCCGACATCGTCCGGATGATCTGTGCGTACTCCGGCACCTCGATCTCCGCCAGGTCCTCCGCGGCCCGCGCGTAGGCCCACTCGTTGAGGATGCCGGCCGAGACGTAGTCCCACCGGTCGGGATACGGCATGATCTGGTGGCGGTAGGTCCCCTGCTGGCACATCTGCTCCTCACAGCGGTGCAGGTAACCGATGTCCGGGTCGATGTCGGCGATCTGCTCGCCGTCCAGCGTCGTCTTCACGTGCAGGACGCCGTGGGTCGCCGGGTGGTGGGGGCCGATGTTGATGAACATCGTGTCCGGGTCGTCCTCGCTGCGGTGGTCGCCCTGCAGCGGGTTCGCGTTCTCCCGGAGCGTGACGATCTGTGGCTGGTCCTGGTTGAAGTCCTTCGAGAGCGGGTGGCCCTGCCAGGTCTCGGGCAGGAGGATCCGCCGCAGATCCGGGTGATCGTCGTAGTTGATACCGACCAGGTCGTAGGCCTCGCGTTCGTGCCAGTCGGCCGTGTCGTAGACGCGGGCCGCGGACTGACTCGTCGGGTCGTCCTTCGTCGTCGGGACGACGACCGACAGTTCCTGGGTCGGGTCGTCGTACTTCCGCAGGTGGTAGATCGACTCGTAGCGGTCGTCGTACTCCTGTGCGGTGACACAGGAACAGTGGTCGAAGCCCGCTTCGGTCTTCAGCGTCGAGAGGACCTCCTGTACCTCGTCGGGTCGGATGACGAATCCCTCGGCGTTGACGTGGGTCTCGCGGCCGATCACGTGGCCACCGAGCAGGTCCGCGAGCGCGTCGTAGTCGAGGCCGTCCTCCGTGACACCGATTTCGCCGTCGGATTCTGGTACTTTCTCTATACTCACGCGAGACACCTCCGGTGTCGAGAGTGAGTAGATGAGTCACAGCCCGCACAGCGAAGCGAGCAGGATTGTCTTGTCGTACTCATTGTTATGGCGAGTCGTTCCAGTTGTACCGCATGACGAGGTCGTCCTCGTCGATCTCCGCGGCGAGCTTGTCGACGAGTTCGTCCCGCTCGAGGTCACCGAACTGTTCGAGTTCGTACGGCTTGACCGTCACCGGCGAGGATTCGCCGTTGGCGACGCGTTCCTGGAGCTTGGCGACGCCGTAGACGAGCGCCTCCGGACGGGGGGGACAGCCGGGGACGTGGATGTCGACCGGGATGACCTCCTCGGCGCCCTTGATGACGTTGTAGCCCTCCTGGAACGGGCCGCCGGAGATGGTACACGACCCCATCGAGACGACGAACTTCGGTTCGGGCATCTGGTCGTAGACCCGCTTCATCCGCGGGGCGAACTTCGAGACGATGGTGCCCGGGACGATGATGACGTCCGCCTGGCGCGGGGAGGCGCGCGGAACCCCCGCACCGAAGCGGTCCAGGTCGTGTTTGATGGCGTAGGTGTGGATCATCTCGATGCTGCAACAGGCGATACCGAACTGCAGCATGAACATCGAGGACCCCCGCACCCAGTTCATGAACTTGTCGAACTTCGTCAGGATGAACGGGGTCGACCCGAACGCCTCGCGGAGCGTCGAGTTGAAGCGGTCGTCGACGCCCTCGCCCATCCGGGCCTCCTGTGTCGATACGTCCTCTACGGCCGGTGGTGTCTGGTCACTACTCATATGTGTCTGCTCCCTTCGTCGCGCGTGGACTGCGCACCCAGCGGACTGCGCCGTTGCGCCACGCCCAGGCGAGCCCGACGACGAGCACGCCGATGAACACGACCATCGGCACCAGTACCGTCGTCATGTCGACCTCCGTGACGGCGTCGCGGTAGATGACCGTCCACGGGAAGATGAGCACGGTCTCGATGTCGAAGATGACAAACAGCAGCGCGACCATGTAGTACTGGATGTTGAACCGAATCTGTCGGCTACTGCCGGTCGGCACCTCGCCGGACTCGTAGGTGGCACGTTTGCCTTGTTCGGGCACGCTCGGCCGTAGGATGCTCGACACCACCATCATGCTGACCGGGATGGCGAGCCCCACGACCGCCAGCGCGCCGATGGCGATCCATGGATTACTCATTCGGGAAACTCCTATCGTACGTCGGTTAGAAGTACTGGCATATAAGGGTTGATAACCACTCCGGCCGCCCGATTTCGGGCGGTTCGGATTGCCGGTTTCTCACCGCTCGAATCGTCTGTTTCAGCGTCGCTACGACACGTCCCAGTACTCGGACTTGAACCCGGGCGTGCCGAGCTCGTGGAGATCACGGGAAGCCTCGGCGACGCCCTCCTGGAGGCCCCGGTGGTACTCGACGAGTCGGTCGCGCAGTTCGTCGTGTTCCCGGGAGAGAATCTGGGCGGCCGAGAGCGCGGCGTTGAACGACTTGCCGGCGTCGACGGCCGTGATGGGCGCGCCCTGGGGCATCCCGATGACGGAGTCGACGGACTTCTCCTGGACGGGCACCCCGATCACCGGGAGCGGGTAGGCGATGCTCGCGGTCATGTTCGGGAGGTCGGCCGACTTCCCGCCCGCGCCAGCGATGATGACGTCGACGCCACGGTCCTCGGCCGTCTCGGCGTAGGCGTACATCAGGTCGGGCGTCCGGTGGGCCGAGACGACGAACGTCTCGAAGGTGAAGCGGCTCTCGGGCGCGTCGGTGTAGTCGGTCTGTTCCTCGAAGCCCAGTTCCTCGGCCAGCGCCGCGTACGCGCCGGGCCGTTTCCCCTTCCCGCCGGCCATCGTCGGCAGGTCCGAGTCCGACCCCATCACGATGCCGACGTCGGGCGTCGCTTCGTCGGGCCGGTCCATCGCCGCCTCCTCGTGTAACTGGTCGATGAGCGACTGTACGCTTTCTGCGGGCATACGAGGCCGTCGGCCGGGCGGACACGTAAGGGTATCTCTCTCCGATGGGGTTGAGCGACCGCGGATCGGTCGCGCTGTTCGGCGAGGGAGTGAGTCGAGCGCAGCGAGACGAATGGACTCGCCGGGAAAGGAAAACGCTCTTGGCCCGTACCGACACACCTGCGTACATGAGCAACGGGGACGACGAGCCCGACGCCGAGGACGCCGCCGAAGCGGAGGCGGCCGACGTCACGGCCGACGAACTCGAGACACGACTGGACGAGGCAGCAGCGACCCTCGAAGCAGCCGAGACCGAGGCCGACCTCGACGACGTCGAGGCGACGCTCGAGGCGGCCGAAAGCGACCTCGAGGCCGCCGACCTGCCCGAACCGGACGAGGACGAGGATGACGCCGAAGCCCCCCGTGAGGCGCTCGAATCGCGCCTCTCGGACCTCCAGGACGACCTCGAGTCCCAGCGCGGCCCGTACGCCGCGGACGTCGTCGACAGCCTCGAGACCGCACAGGGAACGGTCACCGACAGCGAGTGGACCGAGAGCGGCGAATCTGATGCCGTTGACGCCGTCGACGCCTTCCTCGCGACGAGCCAGGAGCACGTGGACCACGACGCGGACGTGGGCGATGACACCGAGGCCGCCGCCGCGGCGCTCGGGACCGTCGCCGACGCGATCGCCGACGCAGATCTGAATGCCGACGACGACGCGGAGACTATCGCCGCGCTCCTCGAGGCCGCCGAGACGCTCGAGGACGACCTCGAGGCCGCCGAGGTCTGGGACGACCTCACGGTACAGGAGCAACTCGACGCCAAGGGCTTCTACGACATCCTGACCAACGAGAACCGAAAGGACTTCCCACCCGAGTGGAACGCCGCGAAGCTTCACGCCCAGGAGGGGAACCTCGAACTCGTCCTCTTCGCCTTAGAGAAGGTCGGCTCCGAGTTCATGGAGGAGAACATCGTCGACATCTTCTATCACCTCGGGAGCGACGCCGAACCCGCCTTCGACGTGATGCACCAGCGCGCACAGAAGCGCAACAAGCAGGAGATCGGCGTCCTCGGGAAGATCGGCGACGAGCGCGCGACCGAGACGCTCCACGACTTCATCGACGGGGATGGCGACGTCGCCCTCCAGAAAGTGACCCTGCGCGCGCTGGGCGCCATCGGGAGCTCCGACTCGGTCCAACCGGTCGCTAACCGTCTGGACGCCGAGAATCCCGAGATCCGCTCGGTCGCAGCCCGCACGCTCGGCCTGCTCGGCGACACCCGGGCTATCGACCCGCTGGCAGATATCCTCGCGTCCGACGACAGCGACGAGGTCCGCGCGTCGGCCGCCTGGGCGCTCCGACAGATCGGTACGCAGGCCGCGCTAGACGAAGCGGCTCAGTACGCCGACGACCGCGCGTACCTCGTGCAGGCCGAGGCCGAGAAGGCCGCCGACGCCTGAGCCGGGCGTACCTTTTTATGCGAACGGGCGACCAGACCCGCCGATGCGGAGACTGGTCACCGTCGCGCTCGTCGTCTCGCTCCTTATCGTGAGCCCCGCAGCCGGCGGGACACCGCCACCGGATACGCCCACGCCACCCGAGCAGTCCTCCGTCCCACAGGTCCACGCCGTCTACCCGAACCCTGTCGCCGGCGGCGACCGCGGCGAGTTCGTCGTCCTGTCGGTGCCACCCGGGACCGAGCTGGCGCGGTACGCGCTGACCGACGGGCGCTCGACGGTCGAGTTACCGAACGGGACAGTCGAGGGCCGCGTCGCCGTCACGGCCGACCCGCGACGCGTACGGAACCTGACCGACGCGGCCGTCGTCGGTGTGAACGGGTCGCTGGAACTGGCCAACGGCGGTGACACCGTCTCGCTCCGGCGGGCCAACCACACCGTCCAGCGGGTCCGGTACGCCGACGCCGTCGAGGGGGAGGTGGGCGTCGTGCACGGGTCGACGCTCCGCTGGCGGCCGCTGGGAGCGACCGACCGGCCAGTTGTCGGCGGTGGTCCCGCCGACGTTCGCGTCTTCACGCTTCCCGACGCACCACGGGCTCCGCTGCGCGCCATCCGGCGTGCGGACCGACGGGTCTACCTCGCCGGCTACACGCTGACCTCGGCACGGGTCGCCGACGCGCTCGTGGCCGCCCAGCGCCGCGGGGCCGACGTCAGGGTCCTGCTCGAGGGTGAACCAGTCGGCGGCCGGACCAGGGCCGGCGCACGGACGCTCGACAGACTGGCCGGGGCGGGCATCGAGGTCCGCCTCGTCGCGGGGCCCCACGCCCGGTATCGGTACCACCACGCGAAGTACGCCGTGGCCGACGACCGGGCCGTCGTCCTCACCGAGAACTGGAAGCCGGCGGGCACGGGCGGCAACAGCAGTCGCGGCTGGGGTGTCGAGACGGGCCAGCCGGCCGTCGTCGACGGGCTCGCGGCGACCTTCCGCGCCGACGCCGGGTGGCGGGACGCGGTCCGGTGGTCAACCTACCGCGACGGCCGGCGCTTCGAGCGCGGCGAACCCGCGACGGCGTCGTACCCCCGCCGCTTCGACCCCGAGACGGTGTCGGTCGACCGGACAACGCTGCTCGTGACCCCGGACAACGCCCAGCGCGAACTCGTCGCGCGGGTGGACGGCGCGACCTCGTCCGTCGACGTCGTCCAGCCGACGGTCGGCGCGTGGGACGAACCCCTGCTGCGCGCGCTCCGGAGCGCGGCCCGTCGCGGGATCACCGTTCGCCTGCTCTTGAGCAGCGCGTGGTACGTCCGCGAGGAGAACCGGCGGACCGTCGAGCGGTTCGACCGTTGGGCCGACCGGACCGGGGCGCCCCTTACCGCCCGCCTCGCCGACCCTAGCGGTCGGTACGCGAAGATCCACGCGAAGGGTGCCGTCGTCGACGACCGGGCCGTCGTCCTTGGCAGCCTCAACTGGAACGAACAGGCCGCGACGGCGAACCGCGAGACGGTGCTGGTCCTCCACGGGCGCGACGTGGCCTCGTACTACGGGGCCGTCTTCGACGCCGACTGGCGCGGCGGAACGCCGAACGTGCCGGTCGGAATAGTCGCTGCCGCCGCCGGGGCCCTCGCCGTCGCCGGCCTCGCGCTGCGCCGCGTCAGGTTCGGATCGAACGCGGGGGTCGGTCCGCCGTGACCGCACCCGTCGAGGCGGACACTCGTCGGGGACCGTCCCGACTCTCCGCACAAGCCAGTCCCTCGAACCTGCCCAGACTACCGCGAACGAAGGGCGAGAGGTCGCTTATATCTCTTCGGGCAGGGTCGTCGAGCTCCCGAGCGCCTCGTCGAGCTCGGCCTCGGCCATCTTCTCGACGAGCGCGTCGATGACGGCGTCGCGCATCCCCGAGACGAACTTGATGGAACCGACGACCAGGTGGCCGCCGCCGGAGACGCCGCCGCCGTCGACCTCCTCGGTGAGCTCGGTGACCATCCGCGGGATGTCCAGGCGGACGCCGTCGGACCGGAGGACGGCGAAGTCGGGGCCGTAGCCGATGGTGATGACGGGGTCGCCCGTCTCGGCGACCTTCCGGTCGTGGATCTCCCCGGTGGTCTTGCCAGGCGCGGGGTAGGTAAAGCGATGCGCGTGGTTCTCGACGTCGATCCGGTAGAGGTGAGCGCCGTTGTCGAGTCGCTCGTGTTCGACGTGAGACATCGCGGCGTCGAGCTGGTCGGCGACATCGCGCTCGGCGCGGGTCGCGAGGAACTCGACGACCCGCTCGTGGCGCTCGCGGTCGTCACAGTCGACGTTGAGCACGTCGGTGATGAGCTGCTCGCCCGAGTTGTAGCGCAGCCAGTGGGTCGCGTAGTCCAGCGCCTCGCCGATGTCCCGGAGGTCGCCCTCCGAGTACCCCTGTTCGCGCGCGAGGTCGACGTAGTCGCCCATCGCCTCGCCCTCCGAGCGGTCCGAGAGTCCGGCGACGGCGGGGACGTGCCGGAGGTCGTCGCTCAGGTCGGGGTCGATCATCCGGGCGAGCTCGACACAGAGCATGCCCGTCGTGATGCGGTAGTCCTCGTCGTGGAGATAGGGGTTGACGTGGTGCTCGAGGAACGGTTCGACCGCCTCCGGGTCCGGGTGGTGGTGGTCGACGACGACCACGGGGATGTCGTAGTGGCGGAGGTTGCGGTACGCGGGGGTGTCCTCCTCGGTCGACCCGTTGTCGAGCATGAGGACCATCGGGAGCTTCTGCCCGTGACGGGTGCGGTCCTCGAGCGCGAAGTTCAGGTCGCGGGTGACGTCCTCCATCTCGTAGTACGGCGCCTTGCTCGGCAGGCGCTTGAGCAGGTGGTCGGGAGCGTCCTCGTCGGTGTAGTGGCCGGCGATGAAGTTCTCCAGCGCGACCTGGAGCGGGACGCTCGCACAGAGGCCGTCGCCGTCGGCGTGGTGACGCATCCGGATGGGGCGGCCCTCCAGCACCGTCCGGCGGAGCTCGGTCGCGACCTCGCGGAGGTCGTCCCAGAGCTTCTCGAAGGCCGGCCACTCGACGAGCGGCTCGACGTCGGCCGGCTGGGCGGCCGCCGCGGTAGCGTCCTCGATGTCGGCCCGAATCGCATCGGCCTCGGCCCCGTCGAGGATCGACAGCGAGTCGAGTTCGACCTGGACGCCGCCGTCGCGCTCCTCGGCGCGCCCTGAGACGCGGACGACGTCGTCGATCTCGACGTCGGGGTGGGCGCGGACGCCCGCCTCCTCGAAGACGGCACAGGGGACGACGCCGGTGGTGTCCCGGACCTGGAAGATGGTCGGGCCGCCGGTCTGTTTGATCTGGACGACCTGCCCCTCGACGACGACCGTCTCGCCGGTCGCGTCCGCGAGGGCCGCGACGTCGCGGGCATCGCCGTGGGCGACGTGGCGCTCCTCGTAGTCGGCTATCTGGACCTCCTCGAACGAGAGGTCGCCGTCCGGGCGGATCTCGCCCAGCTCGACGACGAGGTCGTCGCCGACCCCGTAGGTGCCCACGAGGTTCGAGTCGTGGACCAGGCCCGAGACCTCATCCGAGAGGTCGACGAAGACGCCGTACTCGACGGTCCCGTTGACCGTCGCGTGGTAGAGCGCGCCCTCCTCGAGGTCGTCGACAGTACACTCTGCAGCGAGATCGAAGACGACGGTCCCCCCGTCGGGAACCACGGCACCGTCGGGGGTGCCAGTTGGCGAAGACATTTGCACGTTCTTCGGCAAGCCGCCGTTTGTACTCTTCGAAATCCCTGGGCGCGAGACACAACGCTTAGAACCGACCGGACCCGAGCGCCACGCATGGGGTTGTTTCGCTCGGGCGGCATCCTCGGCATCGCCGAGTCGGCGCTCGACTTCGCACTCGCCGCGTCCGAAGACGCCCACCCGAACGAGTACATGGGCCTCCTGCGCGGCGCGAGCGCGAGCGAGGTCGGCATCGACGAGGACGGCACCGTCCTGACCGACGTGCTGGTCATCCCCGGCACCGAGTCGAACCCGGTCAGCGCGACGGTCAAGACGAGCATGGTCCCAAACGACATGCGGGCCGCGGGGTCGGTCCACTCCCACCCGAACGGGGTGCTCCGACCGAGCGACGCCGACCTGGCCACCTTCGGCCGCGGCGACGTCCACATCATCGTCGGCTACCCGTACGGACCCGACGACTGGCAGGCCTTCGACAGCGAGGGCGACCCGGTCGACCTGCCGGTGCTGGACGTGGACCCGCCGGAGGAGGCCTTCTTCGACTTCGACCAGACCGACATCGACCGCGAGTTGCGCGAGGAGGAGTTCGACTCGTGACCCGCGTCGTCGCACAGGGGACCTTCGACATCCTCCACCCCGGTCACGTCCACTACCTGGAGGACGCCGCGGCGATGGGCGAGGAGCTGCACGTCATCGTCGCGCGCTCGGTCAACGTCACCCACAAGGAACCGCCCGTAATTCCGGACGGCCAGCGCCGGGAGATGGTCGCCGCGCTGAAGCCGGTCGACGAGGCACACCTGGGCCACCCGGAGGACATCTTCGTCCCCATCGAGCGCATCGATCCGGACGTCATCGCGCTGGGGTACGACCAGCACCACGACGCGGACGCGCTCCGGACGGCCCTGCGCGAACGGGGGCTGGACGCCGAGGTTCGGCGGGCGACGCCGCTCGAACGCGACGACGAGCTGCTCTCGACCGGACGCATCATCGACCGGATTCTCGACCGGCGGACGTAGTCGGCCCGACCGCTCGCCGCCGGCCTCAGATGAGGTCCGCCTCGGCCAGGCGGTCGACCGCTTCCTGCAGGCGGTCCTTGCTGTTGGCGTAGGAGATGCGCGCGTAGCCCGGCGTCCCGAAGGCGCTGCCGGGGACGGTGGCGACCTGGGCCTCGGAGATGGCCTCGTCACACCACTCGGTGTCGTCGCCCCCGGGGGCGACGTGGGGCATCATGTAGAAGGCACCCTGCGGTTCGGGGACCTCGACGCCGTGGTTCTCGAAGAGGCCCATCAGGAACTCCCGGCGCTCGGCGAAGGCCTCGCGCATCTCCGCGACGGCCTCGTCGGTGTTGGTGATGGCCTCGACGCCGGCGTGCTGGACGAAGTTCACGGCACACGAGACCGAGTGGGAGTGGACCTTCCCGGCCTGCGAGACCAGCTCCTCGGGGCCGGCGAAGTAGCCCAGGCGCCACCCGGTCATCGAGTAGGCCTTCGAGAAGCCGTTGAGCGTGACCGTGCGGTCTTCCATGCCCTCGAGCGTCCCCAGCGAGACGGCCTCGACGCCGTCGTAGGTAATCTCCTTGTATATCTCGTCGGAGATGACCGTTATGTCGTGCTCGACGGCGATGTCGCGGAGGCCCTCGAGCGCGTCGCGGGAGTACACCGCGCCGTGGGGGTTGCCCGGCGAGTTGACGACGAGCAGTTCCGTCTCGTCGGAGACGGTCGCCGCCAGGTCGTCGAGCGCGCCCTCGAGCTGGAAGTCGTGGGCGGCGGTGTCGACGCGGGCGAGCGTCCCGCCGGCGAGCTTCGCCATCGCCTCGTAGGAGACCCACGCGGGGTCCAGCAGGACGACCTCGTCGCCGTCGTCGACGATGGTCTGGAAGATCTCGTAGAGGGCCTGCTTGCCACCCGGCGTGACGATGAGGTTCTCGGTGCCGTACTGGGTCAGGCCGTCGTCGTGGAGCTTCTCGACGATGGCCGCCTTGAGTTCGGGGATGCCGTTGGAGGGGGTGTAGCCGGTGTGGCCGGCGTCGAGTGCGGCCTTGGCGGCGTCCTTGATGTTCTCGGGGGTGTCGAAGTCCGGTTCGCCCACCGAGAGGTCGACGACGTCCTTGCCCTCGGCCTCCAGTTCGGCGGCCTTGTTGCTGATCGCGAGCGTCGCGCTCGGCTCTACACGTTCGACCCGTGCTGAAAAGTCCATAGTCATGGTAGTTGCGTCGCGAGTTCGATGGCGCTCGTGACGGCCGTCCCCCCTTTGTGGGTCCGCGCCTCGGCCTCGGCCCGGCTCATCCCCGGGCCGAGGATGCCCAGGGTAACGGGGGTGTCCCGCTCGAGCGAGACGTCTGTCAGGGCCCGTGCGGCGGCGTCGGTGATGACCTTGTCGTGGTCCGTGTCGCCCTCGATGACGACCCCGAGGACGGCGACGGCGTCGACGTCGTCGCGACGGGCCAGTCGGTCCGCCGCGAGCGGCGTATCGTAGGCCCCGGGGACGGTCACCGTCTCGACGACGTCGTGGTCGGCCGCGGCCGCCCGCGCCGACTCGGTCATTGCCTCGACGACGGCGCCGTGTTTGTCGTACTGGGCGACGACCAGTCCGAGCTGCACCATACCAGAGTGGGTGGCTGTCGGCACTAAAGTACTACCGTTCCGCCTCGGGAAACCAGAAGGATTCTAATCCCGCATGGGCTTGACCCCTGTATGGTCGGGTCTCGCGACGTCCTGTCGTCTCTCCGCGCGTACCGCGGCCGCCTCCAGCGGTGGCTCGACGCCGACGAGCACGCACTCGTGAAACTGGTCGTCGGCGTCTCGATACTCGCACTCGCACTCAGACTCGCCTTCCTGGGGGCGCGCCCAGCCCACTTCGACGAGGGGCGCGTGGCCTACTGGGCGCTCCACTACGGCGAGACCGGCTCGTTCGCCTACCGGCGCATCATCCACGGCCCGTTCATCCAGCACGTCGACCGCTACGTGTTCGCCGCGCTCGGGCCGAACGACTTCACGATGCGCCTGCCCGTCGCCGTCGTCGGCAGTCTGTTGCCGCTGACGGCGCTCCTGTTCCGTGCCCACCTGCGCGATAGCGAGACGGTGGGGATGGCGCTTCTGCTCGCGGTCAACCCCGTCGTGCTCTTTTACTCGCGGTTCATGCGCAGCGACGTCCTCGTCGCGGCGTTCATGTTCGCCGCGTTCGGCCTGCTGGTCCGCTTCTACGACACGCGACGGCCCCGATTCCTCTACGCTGTGGCCTTCTTCATGGCGCTTGGCTTCGCCTCGAAGGAGAACGCCATCGTCTACGTCCTCACCTGGTTCGGCGCGCTTGGCCTGCTGCTCGCGAAGGTCCTCGTCCTCCCGAACGGTTACCGTGAGGCGGCCGCCTTCGTCTGGGCAGGTCCCTCGCTCGGCGACGTCAAGCGCCGGGTCGTCGGCCGGTTCTACGGGGGTCTTCACACGCTGGTCGAGCCAGTTCGCGCGTTCCGCGCGCGTCACGACAGCCCAGCGGGCGTGCTGGGCGCCTACGCCGGCCACGTCGCGCTGGCCGCCGGCCTTTTTCTCGTCGTCTCGCTGTTTTTCTACGCCCCCCGGGGCGCCGGTCTCGAGGGGCTCAGACACCCGCCGGCCCCATCCTCGGAGGGCGCCGTCGGGTTCTGGCAGGGCATCTTCGAACCGCGGCTGTTCCCGCAGATGGTCGAGGCCACGCTGGACCGCGTGGTCGACCAGTACGGCGAGTGGTTCGAACCGGCCTCGGAGAAGACGCCGGACAACTACCGGCGCCACCTCGGCACCTCGCTGAAAGCGCTCGGGTACGCCTCCGCGCCGCTGCTCGCGTTCTCGGTGTTCGGGTTCGCCCTCGACCGCCTGGGTCGTCCGCGCGCGCCACCTCGTCCCCTTCGTCGCCTACGGCGGGTTCGTCTCTATCTTCGGATACCCGGCCGGGACGGACATCGGCGCCCCGTGGCTGGTCACCCACGCCGTCGTGCCGCTGGCGCTCCCGGCCGGGGTCGGACTCGCGGCCGTGTACCGCTGGGGCGTGCAGTCCCTGGCGATGGACGATGTCGTCGGCGTCGCGATCACGGGCCTCGTCGTCGTCCTGGTGGCCGCGCTCGTCGCCAACGTCGCGGTGACGAACGTCTACACCGACGGGACGGCCGACGACAATCCCCTGGTGCAGTTCGCCCAGCCAGAGGAGTCGACGCGGGCGGCGCTCGAGACGATGGACCGGATCGCGACAGCCAACGCGAACGGCACCGATGTCGTCGTCTACCACGGCGAGAAGGGCGACGCCTACGACGAGGACGAGGCCTTCGTGAAGCAGAACCGCTCCGAGTGGGACGACGCCTACTGGGACCTGGAGCCGACCTGTATGCGGTGGTACAACGCGCTCCCGCTTCCGTGGTACTTCGCGTCCCAGGACGTCCAGACCGCCTGCGAGAACAGTCCGACGGCGCTGGGCGTGACGGCCATGACCGAGCGGCCGCCGATGATAATCACGCAGGACTACGACTCGACGGTCCCGAAAGAGCGACTCCGCGAGAACGGCTACACCGGGGAGACCTACCGGCTGCGGACCAGCGGCTACAAGAACGTCTTCACGGTCTGGGTCCACGAATCCCACCGCTGAGACCGGGTCAGAAGTCAACGCTTAAGCGCGCCGCCCCGGAAGCCCGCGACATGACACTCACTTCGCCAGGCCCGACCGTCGGCGTGGTCGGCGGCGGCCAGCTCGGGCGCATGATGGGGGAGGCCGCGGCCCCCCTGGGGCTCGAACTGGTCGTCGCCGACCCGACGCCGGACTGCCCGGCCGCGCCGGTGGTCCGCGACCAGCTGGTCGGCGGGTTCGAGGACCGCGAGACGTTCCGCGAACTGGCCGAGCGCTCGGATTACCTCACCTTCGAGATAGAGCTGGCCGATCCGGACGTCCTCGAGGCCGTCGCCGCCGAGACGGGCACGCCGGTCCACCCCAAACCGGCGACGCTGCGGACTATCCAGGACAAGCTCGTCCAGAAGCGCCGCCTCTCCGAGGCCGGCGTCCCGGTCCCCGAGTACCGCGCCGTCGAGACGGCCGACGACCTCCGGGACGCCTGTGAGGAACTGGGCTACCCGGCGATGCTCAAGGCCCGGACCGGCGGCTACGACGGCCGCGGGAACGTCCCCGTCGAGGGCCCCGAGGACGTCGAGGACGCTATCGAGACCATCGCCGGTCCCGCGATGGTCGAGGAGATGGTCGACTTCGAGCGCGAGCTCGCGGTGATGGGCTGTCGGGGCGACGGCGAGCGCGACACCTACCCGGTGACCGAGACCATCCACGAGGAAGAGATCCTCCGGGAGTCGGTCGCTCCCGCCCGCGCAGACGAGACGGTCCGCGAGCGCGCCCGCGAGGTGGCCCGTGACGTCCTCGACGTGATGGAGGGCCGCGGCGTCTTCGGCATCGAACTGTTCCAGACCAGCGACGACGAGATCCTGCTCAACGAGATCGCGCCCCGCCCGCACAACTCCGGGCACTGGACCATCGAGGGCTGTCACACCTCCCAGTTCGAACAGCACGTCCGGGCCGTCGCTGGCCTCCCGCTCGGGTCGACCGAGCAGCGATACCCGACCGTCTCGACCAACGTCCTGGGCGACGTCGAGGAGCGCCAGGCCGCCGAACTCCACGGCGAGCGCGAGGTGCTCGCGACGCCGCGGGCGCACCTCCACTGGTACGGCAAGCGCGAGGTCTACGAACTGCGGAAGATGGGCCACGTCACGCTGACCGGTCCGGACGACGTCGACCGGGACGCGCTGCTGGCCGACGCGCGCGACCTGCGCGGCGGTCTGACCTTCCGGGATTGATCGGGCCGGCGAACCGAGCGGTCTTTAGTCGCGTAGACCCCAGGGCCGGCTATGGAGCGTCGGGCCTTCCTCCGGACGGTCGGACCGGCCGCGGTGGCCGGCCTCGCGGGGTGTATCGGCGGCAGCAGCGGGACCCAGGACTACGACGTCGGCATGTCGGCGCGGGCCTTCCGGCCACAGCGCATCGAGGTCGAACCGGGGACGACGCTCACCTGGGTGAACACGAGCAAGCAGGGCCACACGGTCACGGCCTACGAGGGCCAGCTGCCCGACGGTGCCGCGTTCTTCGCGTCGGGCGACTTCGCGTCCGAGGAGCGGGCACGCGAGTCCTGGGGCAACAGCAACCGCGGGACGCTCTTCGAGGGGCAGTCCTACGAACACACCTTCGAGGTCGAGGGGGAGTACCCCTACTTCTGTATCCCTCACGAGCGCGGCGGGATGGTCGGGACCGTGGTCGTGACCTCGGGGTCCGACTGAACACGTCCCGACTCGCGACGCTGTGTCGGTGTCCCTGGTGGTGACTGCAGGTAGCGACCGGCTCGCAGAAAAGTGAGTTGCGACCGATTCAGGCTTCCTCGACGTCGACGTCCTCCTCGTCGACGTCGACGGCGGCCTCTTCCTCGGCGGCGACTTCCTCGGGACGGGCCTCGAGGGTGGTCTTCTGTATCTCGACGCGGCGCAGGGGGTAGATGTCCTTGGCCTCGCCGTAGATGGCCGAGGAGAGCCGTCCCTCGACGACGCTGTCGACGACCTCCTCGAAGGTGCGGTCCTTTGCCGTCTCCTCGATGAGGTCGATCATCGTCCGGCGGATGGCCTTCTCCTGGGAGGCGTCGGCCTTCTTGGTCGTGACGGCAACCGGCTGGATCTGGACGCGGTAGTCGTCCGTCGTCAGCACGGTGACGAAGGCTTCGACCTTCGAGGAGCCGCGGCGGACGAGCGAGCGCAGGTAGTCCCGCGTCAGTTCGTGCTTGACGAACTCCGTGTACGCGGAGTCGCTCGCGACCTCGTTGATCTTGAAGGTCAGCTTCGTGTTGTTCTCGCTGGCGTCGTTGTTCAGTTCGCCCAGCGTGGTTTCGATGGTGCGACCGAGCACCTGGTCCGGTTCGTCTGCGGGTGTACGGCCGAGCTCCTCCCGATCGAACTGTTCGGGAGCGAGCACGGTGTACCACCGCTTTTGCTGCTTGCGCTTGGAGACGCTTCGTTCACTCATGGTTGGATTCTGTGGTGTCGTTCGTAAGCTGTGCTGCGACGCGGAGGTTGACGACGTAGTCGTCGACGGTCGACTGCAGGCCGCTCGTGGTCTCGCGCTCGACGGTGGTCACGACGGCGTCGTCGTCGACGCGCGTGTCCATCTCGTCGGTGTTGTCGGGCCGGAGTGCGGCCGCGACGCGCGCTGCGGCGTCGGCTGACCCGTGGGTCGTGCGGACCTCGGCGCGTCTCATAGGGCCTCCCGGAACGCTTCGATGAGGTCGGCCGTGGAGACGTCGAACTGCGCGCGCGCGCCGGCGTCCGTCGCGACGGTGCGGCCGCCGACGGCGTCGGTGGCGGCCCGCAGCGGCGCAGTCACGTCCCGTCCGTCGGTGGCCCGGACCGCCGCCTCGCCGTCCGTGACGACGAGGGTGACGGGTTCGGGCGAACGGAAGTCCGCGACGAGGCGTGCGACGGTGCCGACGGGCATCGCGTCGCCGCGAGCGACGAACAGCCCCTCGTAGCGGCCGGTCGTCGCCTCGCGGACGGCCTCGTGGGCGCGACTCGCGTGTCGTCGCCACGCGGCCAGCGCGTCCTCGCGGACGCTGTCGTGGCCCAGTGCCAGCGCGATGGCGGTCCCGGGCCGCGTCCTGGCGGCGGCGTCGAGGACGTCGGCGTAGCCGCCGACCGTCTCGAACGGGCCGCCGGCGTAAGGCCGGAGTGCCCGCTGGATTGCCGTCGCGGCGCGGTCCGACGCTGTCTCGGCGCCCGTCACCGCCAGTGCGACCAGCGACGCGACGCGCCGGTGGTCGTCGTCGGACGGTGAGGCAGGCAGGTCGAGGTCGGCGAGTGCCGCCCGCGCCCGCTCCTCGTCGCCGGAGAACGGCCCCGACAGGAGCGTCGTGTGGGCCAGTCCGTCGGCGAGGTCCGCCAGGGGGACGGCGACGCCGGGCCTGCGTTCGAGGCCAGCGCGCTCGGCCGCTTCCGCGACCGTCCCGTCGACCTGGCCCGCGGCGAGCGTGCCGGCGAGCGCGAGGGTCGGAGACGTCGTCGCGTCGAGTTCCCGGGCGGTCTCGAAGGCCGTCGCGGCCACCCGGTCGGTGACCGTGACGTCCGCGTTCGGGCCGGTGTGGCCGAGCGCGACCACGCAGTCGGCGTCGGTGGTCCGGTCGGGGTCGGCGAAGGGCCCGACGACGCTCGCCTGGAACGGCGTGCCGTCGTCGTCGAGCGCCCGCGCCAGGACGCCAGTCGCGGCCAGCGACGCGCCGGATGCGCCGCTGACGAGGCGCACGAAGGCGGCCTCACGCAGCGACGCGGCGAGGTCACTGGCGGCGGTTGCCGGCGCGCTGTCCCGACCGGTCACCGACATCACTCGAGGAGCTCGACGGCGGTGTCGTAGCTGTACGTGAAGTCTTCGTCGAGCTCGTCACCGCGGTAGTAGTCGACGAGCCGGCGGATCTTCGACTGCGTGTTCTGGAGCGCACGCTTGTTCTGGTGGTCGCCTGGGTTCTCGTCCATGTGCTCGCGGAGGCGCACGGCGCGCTCCATGAGGTTGCGGAGGTCCTCGGGGAGGTCGGGGTCGGCGTCGTTTGCCTCGAGGATCTCGGTCACCTTCTTGCCGGTCGCGAGTTTGACGTTCGGGACGGGAGTGCCCTGAACGCCCTCGTCGCGCAGTTGCAGGCCGATCTCGCTGGGCGAGTGGCCCTGTTCGGCGAGTTCGACGACGCGTGCCTCGATGGCGTCCTCGTCGACGTCGCTCCACTCCGGGGGTTCGTCTGCCACGGGCTTGTCCGAGTCGGACGAGCCGCGGCGGCGTGTGTGCATTCGTGCCATAGTTCTGGTTGGAACGGCACAGACCGCTCGTCGCTAACCGGTAGCGAGGCGTATTGGCATCGGCTGATGCCGAACACGGCCGCAATCCCGAGCCGCGGAAGCCCGCGGCGTGTCAGATTTGCGGTCGTGCTGTTCCCACCGGGACCTGGTCGCCGGCCCGACAAAACGGTTTCTATCTCGCGGGAGCGGGCAGCAGACATTTATAATGGACTCGTGTACCTCCACGCTATGCAGCGCCGTGACTTCCTCCGGACGGCCGGCTTCGTGGCCGGCAGCGGTGCGCTCGCGGGCTGTCCCGGTCGGGACGGCGAGACGGGGCTCCTCGTGACGCGGTTCCGGGACGACTCGGGTGCCGTCGCGGACTTCGAATCCTGTGTCGTCACGGTCAGCGAGTTGCGCGTGCTCCCGGCGGCAGCTGCCACCGAAACGGAGGAACACGAGGGCGCCGAGTTGCTCTTTTCTGTCGAGGACGTGTCGGTGGACCTGGTCGAGGTAGCCGACGACGGGACCGCCTTCGCGTTCGAACAGGAGCTGATGACGGGCCAGTACGTCTATCTCAAGCTCGTGGTCGCCGGCATCGACGCCGCACTGACAGACGGCCGCGAGGCGGTGGTTACGACGCCCGACGACGGTCCACTGACGTTCGGCGAGCCGTTCGAGGTCCGGACCGGCGACGCCACCATCGTCACGGCAGGCCTCCGTCCCGCCCAGCGCGGTGCTGCCACGAGTTACGTCCTGCAGCCGGTTCCGTCACAGACTACCGTCACGTACGAGTGACCCGACCACGTCCTTCTGAAGGGCGCTCGCGGCTGGTGATCGTCGGCAAGTCTCGAAAGTGATAGCGGAGCCACTGAACTTATTAGGTGAGCAATAGAATGGTATAAGAACTATGGGGTCCAGAGAGCCTCAGTTGGGAACCCGCGCACAGAGCGCACCCCTGGGCCTCCTGCTGGTGTTTGCAGTGATGTTTATCGGCGCGACGGCTGTCGTCGCGCTGGGGTCTGGAGCAATTGCGACGACGCAAGATCAGCTGGCAAACGAACGGTCGGAGCAAGCCCTGACGCAGCTGGATTCCGAGACGGCGCTGGTCGCGCTCGGCAGTTCGAACGCTCGGACTGTCCACATCCCGAGTGGGGTGAACGATGGATACGTATTGGACGAGACAGCCGGGCACGTCACTGTCGAGCACGAGAAACCGAGTGGAACTGTCACGCTCGTCGACCGTGACCTCGGTTCGGTCCGCACAACTGGGGCGAGCAACACCCTCGCATATCAGGGCGGTGGCGTCTGGAAAGCGACGGACGGCGGGTCGGTGATGATCTCGCCGCCGGAGTTTCACTACCGGAACGCGACGCTGACGTTCCCGATCATCAGTGTCGAGGGTGACTCCTCGCTGAGCGAGACAGCGTCGGTTCGACGGACCAAAGCCAACGAGGTAGACGTCTCGAACCCCATTCAGAACGGGACCATCGTCGTCACGATAACGAGCGACTACTACCGGGCGTGGGGACACTACTTCGAGACGCGGACCGACGGGGAGGTCAGTTACGACCCGCCCAACGAACGGGTGACCATCGACCTGGTGACGCCCATCGGGAACACCAAACTCACATCGGCCGTGGCCGGACTCTCGTCCGGTAGTCTCAACGTCCAGGGCAACGGGGGGCGTCCCTGTGGGGACCCGCCCGGACCGAACCCGTTCTACACCGACAGCTACAACTCGTCGGAGCCGGGCGACTACTGTTCACAATACTCCTCGGGCGCCACGGGGTCGAACGGGAACGTCACGTTCGGCGGCTACGTCGACTATCAGGGCAACGCAAACTTCAACGGGAACATTCGGTCGGGGTCCGACGTCGACATCACCGGCAACGCCGACATCAACGGCGATATCTACTGGACGAACAGCTTCTCCGCGTCCGGGAGCGCCACGTACAATAGCGAGGAGCAGATATCCGGTGTCAGCACGCGGTCACCGCTGAATAGCTTCGTCGCCACGATGGGGAAAGAGGTGGCCGACGACAACGACAACGACGACGCCAACGACAGCTACGACGCGATAACGAGCGGACCGGACCCCACGCTCGACTTCTCGAGTCGGTCGACGGTCACGATCGAGAACGGGGGCCGGTACCACCTCGAGCGCATCGACCTCGCCAGCGGCGAGACGCTGGAGCTCGACACGGACGATGGCGCGATCACCATCGTCGTCGACGAGTACGTCGACGTGAGCGGCACCATCGACGTCCAGGGGGACAACCGCGTCAACGTCTACGTCCGGACGATGGGGTCGAACCCGAGCGACGGGAAGGTGAGCGTCTCGGGCTGGCGCGATGCCGGTCTCAGAGTCCACGGTGGCACGGTCTCCGTCCCCGGCGACGACGCCCCACAGCTTCGCTTCTACGCGAACGACACGTTCAACGCATCGGTGAACGGGGGTCAGTTCACCGGCGTGCTCTGGGCTCCTGTCGGCGCTGACGGCCCTGGGGGCTTCCGGGTCGAAAACGGGGACGTCTACGGCGGCATCGTCTCCGGTGACGTGAATATCGACACCAAGGGCCGCATCCACTACGACCGGGCACTCGGAGACACGCAGGTCGTCAGTCGGAGTGCGAACGTCGTGAAGATCACGTACGTGCACGTCTCCGAGAACACGGTGCGGTTCGAGGATTGACTGTCGGGGACCGGTGTCGGCTCGTCTGAGGGGGGCCGACACGAGGTTTCACGTCTGATAGCCGGGGCGTCGAGTATATATTCCCGCTGGCGTTTCAATTAAGCACGAATTCGGTAGATGGCCACTTAATTTATCACACATGATAACAAAGGAGCGGCAATGACCGGTTGGCGTCGCCGCGAGGGTCGACAGCGCGCGCAGTCCGCGCCGCTCGGACTGTTGCTCGCATTCAGTATGGTTATCGTCGGGTCGACGCTGGTCGTTGGGCTGGGCGCGACGGCGCTCACCGACACCGAGGCTGGACTGGACGTCTCGCGCTCGGAGAAAGTGATGACACAGCTGGACTCCGAGGCGGCGATGGTCGCGCTGGGCGCTTCGAACGGCCGGCAGGTGTCGCTCTCGCGGGTCCAGGGCGCCCGGTACCGCGTCGACGGCGGGGCCGGTCGGATGGAGATCACCATCACGAACACCTCTGCGGACCCGGCGACCACGACGACCCTGCTCGACGTCCCGCTCGGCGCCGTCGTCTACGAGAACGAGGACCGCCAGGTCGCCTACCAGGGCGGCGGCGTCTGGAAGCAGTCCCGGAACGGGACCGTGATGGTCTCGCCGCCGGAGTTCTACTACCGCGACGCGACGCTGACGCTCCCGTTGATCACCGTCTCCGGCGACACGACGTTGTCCGGCCGGGCCTCGCTGACCCGCGACGAGACGACCCAGGTCTACCCCGACGCGAGCGCCGACCGGACGAACCCCCTCGAGACCGGCGTCGTCAACGTCACCGTCACCAGCGAGTACTACCGCGCCTGGGGCCGGTACTTCGAGGAGCGGACCGACGGCAAGGCCTCTTACGACCACCCGAACCAGCGGGTCACCGCCACGCTGACGGTCCCGACCGGCCCGCGGGAGGTGACCAGTGCCGTCGCCGCGACGGCCGCCGGCGGCGAGATTCGCCTCTCGGGCAACGGTGGCGACCCCGCCCGGACCGACAGCTACGACTCCTCGGTGGGGACGGGCGCGTACGCCGACACCAGGGGTGCCTTCGGCACCGTCACCACCGCGGGCGACGTCGTGGTCACGGGCAACAGCGAGGTCAACGGGTCGATCCGCTCCGGCGACCGCGTCGAGGTCAAGGGGAGCGGGCGGGTCAACGGCAGCGTCGAGTACACCTCGAGCAAGAAGATACAGGGCACTGTCGAGGGGAGCGTCTCCCAGATCGGCGGCGTCGACGGCGCCGCTCCCATCGACGGCTTTGTCCAGCAGCAGGTCGACAACGCGAGCGCCGACAACGACAACGGCGACGCCGGCGTCCCCATCACGAGCGACACGCTCGACAGCGGCGACCAGACGCTCACCGAGGGCGTCTACTACCTCGACAGGCTGACGCTCGACGACGATACGTTGACGCTCGACACCGGGTCCGGAGATATCGTCATCGCGGTCCGTGACTACGTGGAACTCAAGCAGGACGGCCGCATCGAAGTGATCGGAGACGGGGAGGTTCGCGTGTTCGTCCAGGGTAAAACGACGAACGGAGACGCCCACTTCTCGATACCGAACTCCGGCGGCGTCGTCGACGTGGCGGACAACCAGAACGCCTCGCAGTTCTGGCTCTACGGCAAGTCCGACTTCGCGGCCCACATCAGCGGGTCGAGTTCCTCGACCATCCGCTACGAGGGCGTCATCTACGCGCCCGCAGGCATCACCGGGTCGAGCGACGTCTACATCGGCAAGGCACATCTCTACGGCGGCATCGTCGCCGGCAACGTCGAACTGGACAACGGCGGGACGGTCCACTACGACCAGGCGCTCCTGGGCCAGCGCGCCATCCCGCCCCAGACCAACATCATCCGGCTGACCTATCTCCACATCTCGGAGAACAAACTGAACGTCACGAGTGGGTGAGGCCTACTCGTCGATGCCGACACCGATGTCGTGGTAGACGACGTAGACCCGCTCGAAGTTGCTCCCGGGGTCGTACTCACACGACACCGGCGCGCTGCCGGTACAGGTGAACCCGTGTGACTCGAAGTACTGTTCCCATTGGGCCTCACGCGGGGACTCGACCTGTACCGTCAGCGACTGGATGGACCCGTCCGTCCGCGAGAACGCGACGTCGGCCTCGCGGTGGGTGGCCCGGACCAGCACTGTCGACCCACCGAGGCTCTGGACCTGCGGCGAGTTGAGGCCGATAATCGAGAGCAGTACCCGGTCGTCGTCGACCACCAGCGGCGGGTCGCGCACGACGAACCCGCTGTCGCGGTTGGTCCGGAAGATGGCGCCGGCCTCGTAGACGAGCTCTCGGTCCTGGTTGCCGCTGTAGACCAGCGGCCGAATCTCCCAGGTCCCGACGTCGATCGTGGTCCCACTGTCGTCTTCGACTTTGACGGTCATCGTGACGTTGTCCTCGGTCGCCAGCTGCGCCTGGCCGAGGCTGATCTCGGTCGCCCTGCTCGGGGCGCCCTGCCGGTGGAGATCCGCGAGGTTGTCGGCCAGCACGTCGAAGGCGCGTTCCGCGTTCTCGAGTTGCTCCGCGTCACGCACGTCCTGGAGGCTCCCGAGGCCGCTCACCGACACGATGGCGACCGAGGTCACTATTAGCGCGAACACCAGCGTGAAGCTCAGCACTTCGCTGACCGCCCGCTCAGACATCGCTGATCACCAGATCCCCGCTGTCGTAGGCCAGCTGAATGTTCCCGCCGTCCGCCGAGGAGTCCCGGAGCGGCGTTTCGTGAGTGACGCCGACCGTCACCGTGACTTCCGGCTTCGACGCGGCGAGCACGACCTGCTCGCTCGATTTATCGACGGCTATCCGGTAGGGACTCCCCGTCACGCGGTCGGGGTAGGTCCGGTTGAGCTGGACCGTCAGGTCCCCGCCACTGCTGTCCGCCGCGAGGACGAGCCGGTCCGCCCGGGCCAGGTCGGACCCGACCTGCTGGCCG
This sequence comes from Haloarcula regularis, assembly GCF_029338315.1. GTDB lineage: Archaea > Halobacteriota > Halobacteria > Halobacteriales > Haloarculaceae > Haloarcula > Haloarcula regularis. The sequence continues at coordinate 964,685 of NZ_CP119794.1, read as the reverse complement.
ATGACGGTCAGCTCCTCCCGGACGACCTGCTCGCGGCGGTCTTCGACGAAGCCGCTGCCCGCGACGAGCAGGCCCGTCACGAGCAGGGACGCGATAGAGAGGGTCAAGACGTACCCGAGCGCCGTGGAGACGGCACGATCCTCACGCATCTGTCTCACCCGGGGCGACCCGAATCCTGGTCTCGTACCGGACCTCCGAGGTCTCGTAGGCGAACCGGACGCTGACGTTGTAGACCGCGTCGGTGACGTACGGCGAGAGCCCCACGGTGGCGTTGAGTTTTGGGGCCGGGTTGGCGCCCGTCGACCTGGTCACGAGCGAGTAGTTTCCGGTCACCTGGGTCCCATTCTCGAAGGTGATGTTGTACCGCTCGTCCCCGACGCCGTGTGCGAACCGACCGTCGAAGACGGTGGAGTTTCCGCCCCCATCGTAAAAGCCCCGCCTGAGCGCGTCACACGGTTCGCCGGCCACGGTCCCCCGGTCACGTCGACGTGGACGTAGGGGTGGTCGGTCTCGTGCGTGCAGTGCTCGCTCCCGCTCGGCGTGGTGACCTCGACGGTAACGTCCTCGTTGGCGTCGACGTCTCCGCCGGAGTCGCTGTAGAGGCGCATCTCCCAGGTGGGTTCTCCCTGGGTCCCGTTCGCGGTGACGACGAACGCGTAGTCTGATTCCGGGAGCCTCGAGACGTTCATCCGGAAGGCTCGCGTCGCGTTGTACCGGTCCGAGTGGGGCTCGACGCGGGTGACGACCGCCCACTCGTCGTCGCCGGACATCGCGTTGTCCTCGAAGGCCCGTCCGCCACTCTCGTTCTGTGCGATACGGAGGCCGTCTACCGTCGACCCCGGAACCAGCGACACCTCCACCAGCGCACCGTTGGTGACCTGCTGGAGCTCCAGCTGGTCGGTCGTCTGCTCTATGCCCTCTTCCACGCCGGCGTCCAGCCCGGACGTGTTGTGGACGTTCGCGCCGGCGATGGCCTCGCCCACGCTCGCCTCGACCATCGCGCGCACCTCGAGTGCGTCGTCGCTCCCGCCCGTCTCGCCCCGGCTGGCGAGGTTCTCGGTGAAGATGGCGGAGTTGACGATGAGCGCCAGCGCGATGAACGTCACCGCCAGCGCGAAGGCGGCGATGAGGATTATCTGGCCGCGGTCCTCGCGGGCTAGATGCGCCACGCGACCACCTCCACGCGGACCGTGTTGAACACGGTCCGGCCCGTGTCCGGTATCGGGTACGTGATGTTCGGGTCCGTCAGCACCGTCGCGTTTCGCGTCTCGTTTGCGTTATAGAGGTGGTCGTCGTCGAGGAGCGTCACCGTGTAGGATGCCGCCACCGCGTTGTCGCTGGGGACGCCACTGTAGACGTAGCGCTGAGTGATACTCTCCCCGCCGCTGTTCTGGAACGTGAAGTAGACGTTGTACGCGATGCCGCGCTGGTCGAACGACCGGTTGAGCATCTCGCCGAAGGTGTTGTTTGGCGGGCCGTTCGTGTAGTAGCCCAGGTTCCCGTTCGTGTCGTGGTAGCGCTTACTGGCATTGTTCCAGTACAGCACCGCTGGCTTGAGCGCCCCTTCCTCGGCCGCCGCCGCGAGGACGCCGCTCCCGGTTGCCTGCTGCTGGTTCTCGATGTGCTGGCTGGACGTACTCGCAGACAGCGGCGTCACGGCCGTCATCTGGAGCGCGAAGACGAGACTCGCGAGCATCAACAGACCCGCGACGGTGGCCTCCAGCGTGTGTGCCTGGCCCCGCATCCTACCACATCTCCACGTAGACAGTGACGTCCGTCCCTTTCAGCGAGGCCACGCGGAGGGCGGTCACCGTCGCGTCGTTCGCGTCCGGAGGCGTGTCGCCTCTCGTGAACGGGACGTCGGGATCGCCGGGGGTGGTGCCACACGTCCCGTGCGAGATGCCGACGAGCACGTTGTCGTCCTCGTCCCAGCACAGAATCTCCTCCTCGCCGCTGTTCGGTGCCGTCCCCCGGATGGTGACGTTCAGGTTCTGGCGCGCCGGGTCGAGACCCATCGTCTCCTCGACCGGCATGTCGCCGCTCCAGTCGCCACCGCACTTGTCCGCGGCCGTCTGGTTATCGAAGAAGAGAATCGTACACTGCGTGTCCAGGACGAACGGGTCCCGCGGCGTCCCGAGCGCCCCTTTCGCCAGGTAGTCTGCGACCCGATTCGACGACACCGTCTCCTCCTGCCCGCCGGCCGTAAACGGTGCCAGCAGCCCTGGAACGAACAGGAAAATGAAGATGAGGACCGCGAGGAAGAGGCTCATACCGATGGCGAAATCGAGCGTCGTCTGCCCGCGCTCTGTCGCTGCCTGTCCCCGCTGGCCACGTGCCTCGCGATTCCCGTCCCGTTGCACATCCATAATACTTGACCCGATATGACCCTGGTAACTGCGTCTGACCGATGCTCGTACTGGATGCTCTTAGCCATTGTGCCGCAATTATCAATTGTGTCGTACGGGACCGTCTCACACCTCCCCTGTGGTTCGATGCCTTTAAGAAAGGCCACCGGATACTGGTGAATGCCGTGAGGGCTCGTAGATCAGGGGTAGATCACTCCCTTGGCATGGGAGAGGCCCCGGGTTCAAATCCCGGCGAGTCCACTTTCTTCAGTCGCGTTCGCTCCCTCAGCCGTGGACTCGCCAAACATCGCAGAATCGAAATTCTGCTCAATCCCGGCGAGTCCACTCGTCTCGCTTCGCTCGACTCATCTCGTCGCCGACGTTGCATTCGTTTCGCGGTCGCTCGATTCCGGCGAGTCTATTCATTCCTCCGCGTACACCAGCGTCCGTCGGCACTCGGGACAGACGTACGGCACGGGCGTCAGCACCTCGTCGGCCCGGTGGCTGCTGAGGAAGCCGTCGTCCGAGGCCGGAGAGACGATAGCGAGCGAGCCCAGTGCGTCGCTCCCCTGGAACTCCATCTCTTCGAGCGGTTCCGCGCAGTCGGGACAGGTTCTCTCGGGGGGCACGTGCGACGTTTGAACGCCCCCTCTGAAAAAGCCGCCACGTCGTGCCGGGCCCGCGCTACCGCCGCCCCGTGGCCGGGCCCCACTCACTTCGCGGGCAGCGACTCGGCGAACGAGAGACAGCGGTCGAGCCACGTCTCGAAGGCCTCGTCGGCGGTGAGCCCCGGCGGGTCGACGAGGACGAGGCCACGCATCTCTCGTCCGGTGATATCCATCGGCCGCACGTGCGGTTCGTCGAGGGCATCGTCGTACGTCTCCGGGCCGATACGGGCGAGCAAGGCGTCGTCGATGACGCCACAGACCATGTTGCCACGAGTCATGAACGCGATGCCGCCGAACATCTCCTGCTCGGACAGTCCCGGCCGGTCGCCGAGCGATTCGCGAATCCGGTGTGCGAGTCCATCGTCGTATGTCATCTGTCGTACTCCCGAGCGCGAACCTGGGGCCGCACTCTCTCCCGATGCGCGTTCTGTGGGCTTAACGGTCACTGCGAGAGATCGTGGGAAACGCCGTCGACGGTCACCCGACCAGTATCCAGACGGCGAGCGCGATGGTCGAGAGGATGACGACGAACTTCACACCCGCGATGAGTTTCACCTCGCGGATGTAGCCCGCGATGAACGACGACAGGATGGCCTGCAGGGTCACCGCGTGGAAGAACAGCATCGACAGCATGTTCGTGTCGACGTTGCCCCCGAAGCCACCGCCACCGCCGACCGCGCCCGACCCGCCGGCGTTCGAGGCCTGGGCGGAGAGGCCGGCCATGACGTCTAAGAACTGCGTCTTCAGTAGTGCCATCACGCCCAACAGCGTCAGGTAGGTCATGATGATGATGACCGTCTGCATGCGGGTGCGTGACTTGCGCTCGCGCTCGATGTCGTCCTGGTTCTCGGCGGCCTGTGCGGCCGTCGACAGCACGTCCTGAATCTGGCTGGAGGCCTCCTGGGCCTCCGCGATGAGCTTCACCGTCCGCGCCAGGCGGGGCACGTGGTACTTGTTGTTGAACTCGCGGAGGGCGTTCTTGAGGCTGGTGCCGTAGTTGACTTTCACGTGCATCGTCTCGAACTCGTCGGAGAGCTTCCCGGCCGACGTCTCCGAGACGACCTTGATAGATTCCAGCAGGGTCATCCCGGTGTCGTTGGCAGAGGCCAGCTTCCGGAGGTTCTCCGAGAGGTTGCCGACGATGGCCTTCCGCGAGCGCTGGTTCCACTCGTAGAAGACCGCCAGCGGGAGGAAGTTGATGTACAGCGGGACGTACACCCACGCGAACGTGCCCAGCACGGGGTTCGCGACCATCCCGTCGACCGACAGCGGCGCCCACCCGAGCACGATGGTGACTGCCAGCGCGACGATGGACGTCGGGACGGTCAGTCCCAGCACCAGCAGCGGGTGGTCCCGGAAGAACAGGTGCGGTTTGAGCAGAATCTGTGTGAGTTCGTACGTGCCCTCGCGGTTCTTGATGCGGTCGAAGATACCGTGACGCCCGGTGTACTGCTCGACGAGGCCGAGGTTGAACACGCCGATGCCCTCGTCGACGACGACGTCCTCCTCGCGGCTGTTGGGCCGCAGGTAGCCGTCGCCGACGGAGTCCTGGGTGACCGTCGAGACGAGCACGAGGAAGGCGATGCCGGTGAGCGGAATCAGGCCGTACACCGTCCCGTAGATGAGCATCGTCTGTGCGTTGCCCATCATCGACATGATGACGAGGATGATGATGAGGAGCAGCGGGAACAGCGAGAGTGTCATGTACATCTCGCCGAACAGCTCCAGCGTCTCCAGCATCTTCTCCTGCTCCTGCCGGGCGGTCCGCATGTGTTTCTCCTTCTGGTCTTCCAGGAACGAGGTCATGTCGCCCCCGGAGTTGATGATCGAGAGCATGTCGGTCAGGAACTGCGAGAGCTGGTCGGAGGGGGTCTCGAGCGCCTGGTTCCTGACGGCCGTCCGGTAGTCCGTATCGAAGTACTCGGTCTCTAAGACAATAGACTGGAACTCCTTTGCGGCCTCGCCGTACGTGTCGTCGGCTTGCCCCATCGCGTGCAGAATCTCGAGCTGGTTCAGTCCGCCCACGGAGAGGGCGTACATGAACGAGATGGAGTCCGAAAGCAAGACGTTGATCTCCCGTTTCCGGGCCCCGGCCCGGAAGTAAGGAATCGAGACGAGCGAGCCGAAACCGACGGCGAAGCCGATGAACCCGAAGACGAGGCCGGTACACAGCACCAGAATCGGCAACTTCAGCGTGTCGATGAGCGCCGACGTCGAGTCTGAGACGGGGATGCCGATGAAGGTGAACTCCGCGGGGTTCGGAATCAGGAGGTTGACCAGCAGGTAACCCAGTAGCGTCCCCACGAGCCACAGCGCCAGGCCGGCGATGACGCCGACGGCGAGGGCCCGCGCCAGGAACATCTCGACGTTGTCGGCCATCCGGGCCTGGGCGAGTTTCTCCTCGACGCTCTGGACGAAGTCGCCCTCCTCGTCGAACAGCCGCTGGTAGGCCGGGTAGAAGGTGTCACCCAGCGCGCCGCCGCTGGTCAGTTCCTGGCGGTCCGTCGTCTTGAGGCTCATCGGTCACTCCTCCCCGGCCTTCGGGACGAACTCGCCGAACCCGACGGCGTCCTCGGTCCCGGATTCCTGGTCCATCTCGCCGTCCATCAGGGCCGAGACGATGTCGGGGGTGTCGCGGCTCCGGTAGCTGTCGAACAGCGACGAGGCGTCGTCGAGGACGGCCTTTGTCTCCTCGACCATCTCCGCGGGCGCCTCGGGCCGGGGGACCATCTCCTCTTTCGCGGGGTCGATGTCGATCTTGACCGACTCCATCTCCCGGAGGTCCTCGAGCGAGTTTCGCAACTGGTCGTTGGCGATGAGCGTCAGTATCGTGTCCGGGTCGTTGATGAACGCCTGGATAGTCGCCGCGACCTGGGTGTAGGTATTCAGCTGTTGCTCGATGAGATAGGCGAGCACGACCTTGCGCTTGAATATCTCCTCGTCCAGCTTCTCCTGGGTCCACCCGCGGTCGAACTTGATCTCCTCTAAGGTGTTGGAGTTGCCCATCTGGACGTACTCGTCGCGCTGGGCCCGCCACTCGTAGACGTCCCTGACGTTGATCTCGTCGTTCTCGGCGGAGTACTCGTTGATCTCGGTCAGGGACTTGTTCCGGCGGACCTTGTTGCCGTCGACCCGCGTCTGGGTCTGGATGGAGACCAGGTCCAGCGCCGTGAACAGGGTCTTCGAGACGTTGATCGGTTCGGTGGTGAAGCGCTTGATGACCTCGCCGACCGAGTCGGCGTGGAAGGTGGTGTAGGTCGTGTGGCCCGTGGACATGACCTGGAAGAGGGTACGACCCTCCTCGCCACGGATCTCACCCATGACGATGTAGTCGGGCCGCTGTCGGAGCGCGGCCTCCAGCAGGTCGAACTCGTCGACGTCCCCTTTGTCGTCCTCGCCGAACGAGGGGCGGGTGACGCTCGCGACCCAGTTGCGCTGGGGGAGCTCGACCTCGCGGGTGTCCTCGATGGAGACGATCTTCGAGTTCGAGGGGATGAACAGAGAGACGGCGTTGAGCGAGGTGGTCTTCCCGGACGCCGTCCCACCGGCGAAAATGAGGCTCTTGTTGTTCTCGATACAGAGCCACAGGAACGCCATCTCGTCGAGCGAGAAGGTGTTCCAGTTGATGAGGTCGATTGGAGTGAACGGGACGTCCTTGAACTGACGAATCGTGTAGTTCGTCCCGTGGTCCGAGACTTCACGACCCAGGGTCAGCTGGGCACGCGACCCGTCGGGCAGCGTCGCGTCGACCTGCGGTTGCCGCTTCGAGATGCCCTTGCCCGACCGCTGGGCCAGTTTCACGACGAAGTCGTCGAGTTCGCCCTCGCCGTGTTCGACGTTCGAGATGATCTGTTCGTAGTCGGTGTGGTAGACGAACACCCGCGAGTTGTAGCCGTCACAGGAGATGTCCTCGACGTTGATGTCGTGTTTGATGCCGTCGATGCGGGCGTAGCCGATGAAGTCCCGCTTGAGCATGTAGAGCAGCTTCTCGACCTGGTACTCGGTGAGCGTCTTCGGATCGTCCTCGAGGATGGCCGGTTCCGGTCGCGCGGAGATGCCCTCGAGTGGCCCCCCGCTCTGCTCGGACTCGGTCTCCATCCCGAGGAGGCTCTTTACCTGCCCCACGAAACTCTCGTCGTCGCCCGAGCTCCCGACGGACCCGTCGTAGAGGTCGTACCGCGAGAGCAGCTGCTCGGCTTCGCGCTGGATGACGTCGGCGCGGTCGGCCTCTGACCCCTGGACGATGACGTCGTCCTCGGAGTACTTGATGGCCGTCTTGAGCTTGCCCGAGAGGAAGGACATGAGGTCCGACTCGATGGGGTTGCGGTGCGGTTCGATGACGTAGTACTTCTTCTCGTTTTCTTTCCGGGAGTGGAAGATGACGACGCAGGCGAAGGGCTTGTTGACCCAGTAGCGTTCGAGTTCATTGAAGTGGGACTTCTTGGACTGTGGCACCGCCTTCTCCAAGTCGTAGCGGTTGACGACGGTCGTGTAGCCCTCCTGTGTCGAGAAGAACGCGTCCTCGTCGAGGTCGGGGTTGACGTCGACCGTGTTGCGGTCGACGACGGCGTCCAGTTCGGCCGCGAGGTCCTCGCCGTACGAGAGGACGTTCTCCGTCTGCTCGGGCTCGAACGCGAGGTACTCGGACGCGTCGAACGGGACGACGTTGCCCTCGCCGTCCGTCGGGCGCTCACCCTCCTCGTAGTAGTATTCCTGTTTGAAGTGTTCCCACGAGTAGACGTCCTTCGTCACGGGCGTCGTGCTCGGGTCGATGTGTGACTCGAACACGTCGTTGAGTGACTTGGCGGCGCTCGCCCCGTCATCCAGGTGCCGTGGGAGTTTGTTCGGTTCGAATCCGAGGTACTCGCTCCGGTCGAACCGGCCGCCGCTGTGGACCTCCCGCCGGAGGTCGTCCCAGGTGTACTCGCCGACGGTCGCGCCCTCGTCCGCCGGTCCGGCCTGTAGCTGGTCCGTCGCTCGGTCCTCGGAGTGGTCAATTGCCATTGTCTTTCATGCTCGCGGACCCGTAGAGAAATCGACTGTCAGTGACCCGTCCCGCTGTATTCCAAGCGGTTTGACACGATTCGGCACGGTTGACTGTGCTTTACTCCGGCCCATACTGAAACTTACGGGACCGTTACAAAATCTGATAACTCGGGGATCACCGCGCCAGGCCCGTCACTCGAGGAACGATTCCATCCGCGACATCGCCTCTTTGAGATCGGGCAGGCCGGTCGCGTACGAGACGCGCAGGTGGCCGGACCCGCCCTCGCCGAAGGCAGAGCCCGGCACGACGGCGACGCCCTCCTCCTGCAAGAGGGCCTCGGCGAACTCGTCGGCGTCGTCCCACGGGCACTTCGGGAACGCGTAGAACGCGCCGGCGGCCTCGAAACAGTCGATGCCCATGTCCTCGAAGCGCGAGAGGACGTACTTGCGGCGGCGGTCGTACTGCGAGGTCATCTCCTGGACCTCCTCCCAGCAGCTGTCCAGGGCCTCGATGGCAGCGTACTGGGCCGTCGTCGGCGCAGAGAGCATCGTGTACTGGTGGATGCGGTTCATCGCCTCGATGGCTTCGGGAGGTCCCATCGCGTACCCGAGGCGGAACCCCGTCATCGCGAAGGCCTTCGAGAACCCGTTGAAGACGATGGTCCGCTCGCGCATCCCCGGTAGCGTCGCGATGGAGGTGTGCTCGTGCTCGTAGGTCAGGTCGGCGTATATCTCGTCGGCGAACACGACCAGGTCGTGCTCGCGACAGAACGCCGCCACCTCGGCGAGTTCGTCGCCGGTCATCGTCGCCCCCGTCGGGTTGTTCGGGTAGCAGTAGACCAGCGCGTCGGCCTCGGCGGCGCCCGACGACTCGAGGACGTCCCGCGTGAGCTTGAACTCGTCTTCGGACCGCGTGGGGACGTCGACGACCGCCGCGCCGGCGAAGATCGCGTCCGGCACGTACGAGACGTACGAGGGCTGGACGACGGCGATGGCGTCGCCGGGGTTCATCAGCGCGCGGAAGGCGAGGTCGAGGCCCTCGCTGGCGCCCGCGGTGACGAGTATCTCCTCGTCCGGGTCGTAGGGCAGCTCGTGCTTGTCGGCCTCGAACCGGGCGATGCGCTCGCGCAGTTCCCGCTTGCCGCGGTTGGCCGTATACGAGGTTCGGCCCCGCTCGAGGGACGCGATGGCGGCCTCACGGGCGGCCCACGGCGCCGTGAAGTCCGGCTCGCCGACGCCCAGCGAGATGATGTCGTCCATCTCCTCGGCCAGCTCGAAGAACCGCCTGATGCCCGACGGGGGAACCTGGTCGACCCGGTCGGCGGGTTCGAAGGTCATGGTGAGACCGACAGCCTGTCGTCGTCGTCGCGGTCGCCGAACTCCATCCCCTGTTCCTTGTAGGACTCCATGATGTAGTGGGTGACCGTCTGCGTGATCTCGGGGATGGGCGCGATCTTGTCGCTGATGAAGTGGGACACCTCGCGCATCGAGTCGCCTTCGACCTCGAGGTCGAAGTCGTAGTCGCCGCTGACGAGGCGCAGCGAGGTGACCTCCGGGAACTTCGCGATGCGGTCGGCGATGTCCCCGTAGTTGGTCTCGCGGTCCAGCGCGACGTTCAGCTCGACGGTCGCCCGGACCCGCTCGTCCTCGGTCTCGACGGCGCCCCAGTCGACGACGGCCTGGTACCCGCGGACGATGCCCGCCTCCTCGAAGTCCTCGATAGCGGCCGCTACCTCCTCGACGGAGAAGTCGGTCTGGCGGGCGATGTCCTCGGTGGTGTAGCGGGCGTTCTCCCGAAGCAGGTCCAGGATCTCTCGTCGACTGCTCATACACAGGAGGCGGAGGGTCGCGGACAAAAACCTTGCTCCACTCGCGCCGTCCCGAGGTACCGTTTCCCGCCGGCCGACGGGGGCGCCCGGACCCGATACCTCACAGCGAAGCCCCGAATTTTATTGAGAGGGCTGCCCTGGGTGAACGTAATGTACGACGAAGTTGGGCAGGCACTGGACCCCGACACGGGGTGGGGCCACGTCGCCGACCACGACGACGCACCGGCGGTCATCGACGCCATCCTCCGTCTCGACGCCGACACCGAGTACACGCGGACCGAACTGAGCGAGTCCGCCGACGTCGCGATGAAGACCCTGTACCTGGACGGCACGCTGGAGCACCTCGTCGAGATGGGTTTTCTCTCGAAGGAGGAGGCCGAGGGCGAGGAGACGACCTACACCGTCGACCGGGAGAGCGACGTCTACGCGGCGGCCGCCGAGTTCGACGAGGCCGTCACCAAGCGCCTCGGCACCGCGGAGCCGACGTCGTAACCCGACCGTCGCGGCGAGCGAGCAATCAGGACGCTCTTTTACCACCGCCCCGGAGCACCGTCCACAGTGGTCACCGACTCCCAGTCCCGGCTGGTCGTCGCGCTCGTCGGCGGGTCCCACGTCGTGAACCACGCGTATTTCATGCTCCTGCCGCCGATTTTCGGCCCGCTCCGGGGCGACCTCGGAGTGACAGACGCCCAGCTTGGCGTGGCGCTCGGCGTCGTGGGCGTCGTCGTCACGGCGCTGCAGCTCCCGCTGGGATCGGTGTCCGACTCGCGCGGGCGGACGCCGGTCCTCGCGCTCTCGCTGTCTTTCGGCGCGCTGGGGGCGCTGCTGACGGCGACCGCCCAGTCCTACGCCTGGCTGCTGGTGGCGAGCGTCGTCACCGGCGTGGGCATCGCGGGCCACCACCCGGCCCACTACCCGCTCATCGGGTCGGCGACGACGCCGGCGACCCGCGGTCGGGCCTACAGCGTCCACGGGTTCACGGGCGCCGTCGGGTTCGCGACTCCGCCGGCCGTCGTCGGACTGTTCGCGACGCTGGGCCTGAACTGGCGCCTCGCAGTCGGGTCCATCGCGGTGCTCGGGGGCCTCTACGGCGTGGTGGCGCTGTTCGCGCTGGACCGCCGCGTCGACGACGCCATCACCGCGCCGACCGCGACGGGGACGACGGACGCCCCCCTCGCCCAGCGAGCGCGCGCCGAACTCCGGACGGTGCTCTCCTCGCCCCCCATCGTCGCGCTCACCGTCCTGTGGTTCGTGACGTCGATGGCCGGGTGGGGCATCAAGCAGTACACGGCGGGCCTGCTCGCGACCGTCTACCGGGTCCCCGACCCGACGGCGAACTTTGCGGTCTCGGCGATGCTCGTCACGGGCGCCGTGCTCATCTTCGGCGGTGGGTGGCTCACCGACCGGGTCTCGCCCGCAGCGGTGCTCGTGGCGGGGTACGCGGCACTCGTCCTCGTGGCGGGGGCGCTCGGCCTCGGCGTGCTGCCGACGCTCGGAGCCCTCGCGCTGGTGCTCGTCCTGAGCGCCACCGTCGACGCGAGTCGACCGGCCCGTGCGTCGCTGGCCGACGCGCTCTCGACGGACGACTCGGCCGGGAAGAACTTCGGCCTGCTCACGGTCGGCATCTCCGGCGGGGCGGCGGTCGCGCCGCCCGTGCTCGCCGTCGTCGTCGAACGGGCCGGCGTCGAGGCGGCGTTCCTGGCTGTCTCGGGCATCGGCGTGCTGGCCATCGCGCTGACGGCGGTCGTCCTCGCCGTCGCGGGCGACGCCGCCGCCGGGCGCCCCGTCCCCGAGTGAGCACGGCACCTGACAGGATGCTTTAGTGCGCGCTCGCCCAAGTGAGCGCATGGTCTCGCTAGACTCGGAATCCGACGTGCTCGAACACGGTGACGCCGCGCCGGCGTTCGAGCTCCCCGGTGCCGACGGCGCCACCTACTCGCCTTCCGACTTCACGGACCACGGCGCTCTGCTCGTCGTGTTCACCTGCAACCACTGTCCATACGCGAAGGCGAAGATGCCCGAACTGAACCGCCTCGCCGAGGAGTTCGACGACCTCGCCGTCGTGGGCATCAACCCGAACGACCCCGAGCAGTACCCCGACGACTCCTTCGAGCGGATGCAGGCGGTCGTCGACGACGGCACCGTGCAGTACGACGCCTACCTCTTCGACGAGGACCAGTCCGTCGCGGCGGCCTACGGTGCCCGCTGTACGCCCGACCCGTTCCTGTTTCGCAACGTCGACGGCACCTTCGAACTGGCATATCACGGCCGACTGGACGACGCCCCCAACCCCGAGGACGACCCGAGCGAGCGCGAGATGGCGGCCCACGTCGAGACCGTGCTCGCGGGCGAGGACATCACTGCCGAGGAGCGCCCATCCCGGGGCTGTTCCATCAAGTGGAAGCCCGGGAACGAACCGGACTACTGGGACGCGTAGGACCACCCGCGGCCGGCTGTCTTTTTCACTCCCGCCGATGAAGCGAGCGGTATGAACCGAGCGGCGGTCTTCGGCGCCGAACGCCCGGTGGTCGGCATGGTCCACCTGCCGGCGCTCCCCGGCGCCCCACAGTCCGAAGCGCCCCGTGCCGAGATTCGCGAGCGGGCCGTCGCCGACGCGGCGGCGCTCGAGGCGGGCGGCGTCGACGCGCTGGTCGTCGAGAACTACGGCGACGCGCCCTTCTACCCCGACGAGGTCCCGGCACACGTCGTCGCCGACATGACCGCCCTCACGCGTGCGGTCCGTGACGCCGTCGACGTCCCGGCCGGTGTCAACGTCCTCCGGAACGATGCGACGGCGGCGCTCTCGGTGGCCGCCGCGGCCGGGGGGTCGTTCGTCCGGGTCAACGTCCACACCGGCGCCCGCCTCACCGACCAGGGCGTCGTCGAGGGGCGAGCCCACGAGACGCTCCGCCTGCGAGAGCGCATCGACGCCGACGTCGCGATACTGGCGGACGTCGCGGTGAAACACTCAGCGCCGCTAGCCGACCGCCCGCTCGACCAGCAAGTGGCGGACGCCATCGAGCGAGGCCTGGCAGACGGCCTGGTCGTCTCGGGGGCTGGGACCGGGGAATCGACCGCCGCGTCCGACCTCGAGGCCGTCGTCGCGGCCCGCGACGAGGTCGATCCGTCCGTCCCGGTGTTTGTCGGCAGCGGCGTCACGGCAGCGACGGTCCGCGACCTGCTCGAAACCGCCGACGGCGTCGTCGTCGGGACGGCGCTGAAACGCGACGGCGTGCCGACGAACTCGGTCGCGCGCGAGCGGGTCGAGACGCTGGTCGCGGCGGCCGACCGGGGGCGCTGACGGCGCCCCCTCCAAACCGTTTAGGGCACCCCGCCCTACTTCGGTGTCGTGAGTCGTCCACTCGGCTATCTCTCGCTGGTCCTCGCAGCCCTCGCGGCCGTGGGCGTCGTCGCCGTCCAGCGACTCGGGGTCACTGGCACGGTCGACGGCTTCGCGCTCTCCTTTCTCCTGGTGAAGGTGCTCTCGGCCGTCGCCGTCGGGTTCGCGACCTACGGCTGCTACCGCCTCGTCAACCACGCCGTCCAGCGCCACACCCCGGACAAGCGGCGGAAACACGACGCCCAGAACGTCCTCCGCCTCGCCTTCGGCCTCGCTGGCACGTTCGCGGCGCTGGGCATCCTCACCCAGCAGTGGCTCGGCCTGCTGTTCTCGCTCGGCGTCGTCGGGTTCGCCGTCACCTTCGCGCTCCAGCAACCGCTGTTCTCGCTGCTCGGGTGGGCCTACATCATGGTCAAGCGGCCCTACCAGGCCGGCGACCGGATCGCGATCGAGTCCTCGAAGGGCGACGTCGTCGAGGTGTCGTTCCTGGTGACGACCCTCTGGGAGATCGACGGCGAACTCGTCTCCTCGAACCAACCCTCGGGGCGGATCATCACGCTGCCAAACAGCGTGGTCCTCTCCTCGCACGTGAAAAACTACACCCAGGACGAGTTCCCGTTCGTCTGGAACGAGCTGTCGATACAGGTGGCCTACGAGACCGACTTCGAGTTCGCGAGCGAGACGATGCGGACCGTCGCCGACGACTACCTCGGCGACGAGATGGCGGACCGCATCGGGCGGTACCGGCGCAACCTGGAGTCGACGCCGGTCGAGCTCGAGGTCCAGGACCGGCCGACGGTCAACGTCGTCCAGGCGGAGTCGTGGGTCGAGTTCCGACTCCGCTATCTCGTCCACCCGCGGCGCGGCCAGCGGGTGAAAAACGAACTGTACCGGCGCATCATCCAGGCGTTCAACGAGTCCCCGGACCGGGTCAGCTTCCCGGTCGGTCGGAACCGCTGACCGCCGCTGGGTTTTACCAGCGCCCCGGTCGCAGGGCTCGTATGGACGAGAATCCGCTGCCCGACGTCACCGAACAGTTCGCCCGGACGCTCGCCCCGAGACCGACCAGGTCATCGAGGCGATGGACGCGAAGGCCGACCGCGAGGGGTTCCCGACGGTCGGTCCGGTCGTGGGCGGGTGGCTCCGGATGCTGGCCCACATGGTCGACGCCGAGCGGGTCTTCGAGTTCGGCTCCGGCTTTGGCTACTCGGCGTACTGGATGGCGCCGGCACTCCCCGCCGACGGCCAGATCGTGCTGACCGAGGTCGACGCCGACGAACTCGAGGAGGCCCGCGAGTTCCTCGAGCGGGGCGGCTACGCCGACCGGGCGCGCTTCGAACACGGCGACGCCATCGACGTCGTCGCGGACTACGCGGGCCCCTTCGACGTGGTGCTCGTCGACAACGAGAAGGACCGCTACGCCGAGGCCTTCGCGGCGGTCCGCGAGAAGGTTCCCGTCGGTGGCGTCGTCGCGGCGGACAACGCCATCGAAGCCGGACCGCTCGACTTCGACGATGTCCGGGCCCTGCTCGCAGGCGAGTCCGTCGACGCGAACGCGATGAGTCGGGGCATCGCGGACTACCTCGAGACGGTCAGGTCCGACCCGGACTTCGAGACGGGGCTGTTGCCGCTGGGCGAGGGTGTCGCGGTGAGCGTCAGAGTCGCGTGAGTCCGATTCTCGCCTGCGAAAATGCGGGTGCACCGCTTATGTACGAGGGGGCAGAACCTCAATCAAGACCCCTTTGCTCATGAGTTTGAAGATAGATATCCGGAAGCTCGGACTGTTCAACCAGATGGCCAAGGAGGGCAACACGGTCGCCAGCCACCTCAGCCAGATGACGGGGATGGAGACGCAGATGGAGATCACCAAGATCAACTTCATCGACATTCCGGACATCAAGACCCAGATCGGCGACGAGAAACAGATCGGCATCAGCATCGAGATGGTCGAGAAGCCCCACGGCTACATCCTCTTTCTGTTCAGCGCCCGGAGCGCGAAGGACCTCGCGGCCGGGATGATCGGCGACATGGGCGAGACCGACCCCAGCGCGACCGGTTTCACCGACATGGAGCGGTCGGCCATCCAGGAGATCGGGAACATCATGACCTCGGGGTTCATCGACGGGTGGGCTAACGTCTTGGACACGACCATCGACATCTCGACGCCGAACTTCACGTTCGGGCCGGGCAGCGGGATGGTCGACCAGCTCGTGGGCGACTGGGACAACGAGATGGCGCTGATGTTCGACTCGCGCGTCCAGGCCCTCGACTCCGACATCAACGTGACCGTCTACACCTTCCCCGAACTCGAGGAGCTGGTCGACCTCATGCAGCAAATCGACGTCTGAGGGCGGCTTCTTCGACGAGTCGGCGGCACCCGGCGACCGTCGGTCCACCGACGGTCAGGGCCTGGGAGTGCGACGTGCGGTGTCTCACTCGACGCCGGCGACGAGGCTGCGAAAGATGAGGACGAAGCCCCCGTGGTCCCGGACGGCCGGGAGCGCCGACACCAGCGCCCGCGACCAGGTAGTTTGCGTCGATACGTCCCACTCGCTTACTGTTGACCGGGAAACGCGTGCCGGTCGACTATCGGTGGTGTCTCGGAAACAACTCTGGCGACGTTTTCCGGAGTTTCACGAGGTATATGGTGGCACGGTCCATGGGTCGGCCATGGAGTTACTCTCAGACGAGCTGGTCCCCGAGCACGCCCGCGAGGTCAAGCAGGCCGCACGGGAGTTCGCCGACGAACACATCGCGCCCAACGCCGCGGACTACTACGAGTCCGGCGAGTATCCCGTCGACATCCTCGAAGCGGGGATGGACGCCGGCCTGGTCGCCCAGGACCTCGGCGAGGAGTGGGGCGGGCGGGGCTTTGACCTCCACCAGATCCTCGCCATCGCCGAGGAGTTCTACCGGGCCGACGCCGGCATCGCGCTCACGCTCCAGCTGGCGAGTTTCGGCGCGGAGATCGTCGAGGACCACGGCGACGAGGCCCAGAAAGAGGAATTCCTCCGCCCGGTGGCGGAGAACGAGCAGATAACCGGCCTGGCCGTCTCCGAACCCGAGACCGGTAGCGACCTGGCGGGGATGTCGACGACCGCCGAGAAGGACGGCGACGAGTGGGTCCTCAACGGCGAGAAGTACTGGATCGGCAACGGCGTCGAAGCAGACTGGGTGACCGTCTACGCCAAGACCGGCGACGATCCGAACAACCGATACGGGAACTACTCGATGTTCATCGTCCCCACCGACACCGATGGGTACGACCCCGAGCACATCCCCGAGAAGATGGGTTTCCGGGCGTCGAAGCAGGCCCACATCGTCTTCGACGACTGCCGAATCCCCGAGGAGCACCTCGTCGGCGTCGAGGGCGCCGGGTTCTACATGCTCGCGGAGTTCTTCAACCACGGCCGGGTCATCGTCGGCGGCCACGGCCTGGGCCTGGCGACGGCCGCCATCGAGGAGGCCTGGGAGTTCGTCCACGACCGGGAGGCCTTCGGCCGCACCGTCGACGAGTTCCAGGCCGTCCAGCACAAGCTCGCCGACATGCAACTCGAACTCCAGTCGGCCCGAACGCTCACCTGGCACGCCGCAGACCGGGTCGCAAACCAGGACAACGCCGGGTACTGGGCCGCGCTGGCGAAGACCCGCGCCACCGAGGCGGCGATGGACTGCGCCGAGAAGGGGATGCAGCTCCACGGCGGTCGCTCGGTGCTGACCGAGAATCGCATCTCTCGGGTCTACCGCGACGTCCGTATCCCGGTCATCTACGAAGGGGCAAACGACATCCAGCGCAACCTCATCTACCGGCAGGCGCCCCAGTAACACTGAACCGGCACATTGGGTCACACTGCCATTACCTACCAGTTTGGCCCACCCCTTATCCCTGTCTGACATCTATCTCGGGTATGGACGAAACCAGCGTCACGTTCGTCGACCGCGGCACGGTCAGGGCCGACATGAACTTCGTGGTCGACGGGCACGCCGTCGCTACCGCCTCGAACCGCTCGCCCGACCACGAGTACGCCGAGTTCGTCGTCTGGAACCTGGTCGTCGAGACCCCGGAGACGACTATCCTCTGGGACACTGGCTCGCACCCCGAGGCCGGTGACGGCTACTGGCCCGAACCGCTCTTCGAGGCGTTCGCCCACGTCGACGCCGACGAGCACCACCTCTCGGACGACCTGGGTGCCGCGGGCTACTCGCTCGAGGACATCGACGCCGTCGTGATGAGCCACCTCCACCTGGACCACGCCGGGGGCCTGTACAACTTCGCGGGGACGGACGTGCCGATCTACGTCCACCGCGAGGAACTTCCCTTCGCGTACTACAGCGCGAAGACGGACGAGGGCTCGATCGCCTACCTCGCCAGCGACTTCGACCACGACCTGAACTGGCAGGTCGTCCACGGCGACCGGTATCACCTGACAGACGGTGTCGAGTTGCTCCACCTGCCGGGTCACACGCCCGGACTGTTGGGCGCGCTCGTCGACAGGCCCGACAGCCCCCTGCTCGTCGTCGGCGACGAGGCCTACGTCGAGGCGAACTACGCCGGCCAGCCGATGGCGACGGGTCTGCTGTGGAACAACGGCGCGTGGAAGGAGAGTCTCGAACGTTGCCGCGACATCGAGCGCCAGACCGGTGCCGACCTGTTACTGGGCCACGACCGCGAGGCGTTCGAGGCCTTGCAGTAACCTGGACGCAGTTACACCGCGCAGTACAGGAAATATCCGGCAGTGTGGTTTTACTACAACTCCACCAAGTTCAGCCTTGGTGACACGATGGCTACACAACCTCCTTCCGACCTCGCCGAGCGGTTCCAGCAGTACGACGCCGCCTGGAACGAGGGTGACCTCGACGCCGTCGACGACCTGTTTGCCGAATCTGTCAGGGTCCACGACGTCCCGGCAGGAACGACCTACGACGGACGAGACGCGTTCAAGGAGTGGATCACGGACATCCGTGAGGCCTTCCCCGACTTCACGGCCAGCTTTGCCGACAGTGATGTCATCGTCGGTGATGGTAAGGTGGCCGTGGAGTGGGAAATGAGCGGCACTCACGAGGGGCACCTCCCCGGTCTCGATATCGAACCGACTCACGAAGCCGTCGAGTTCTCGGGAGTCACCGTCTACGAACTAGACGGCGAAACGGTGACCGAAGCCCGGTGGTACTACGACATGCTCGCCCTCCTCAGACAGGTCGGGGCGGCCCCCGAAGAACTGCCTGCGTAGGCGACCCACTTTGTTCGCGCAGCCGGCCAGGACTGTGTCTGGTCCCGGTGCGCTCTCGCCTTGGTTCAGGAATCTCCGTCGAGACCGTCACTCACAGGCTTCGACGACGCCCTCGGTCCGGACGACTCGACCGGCAGCAGCGTCATGGTTTCGCCGTCGACGGTCCGGACGAGCCACCGGTCGCGCTCGCGCTCGAGTACTCGCCAGCAGTCGAGGGCGAGCGCGAGCTCGAACTCGAGGCCGTTGACTCGCTGTCCAGTCTCTGCAACCTGGAACGCGCGACACGGCCGCTCACCCTCGCTCACTGTTCGACGAACCCGTAGGTCGACTCGAGGTGAGTCAGGATGTAGTCGACCGTCGACGGGTCGTAGGTCCAGAACCCGTAGAACGCCCTCGGTTCGCGCTCCTCGGCCAGCAGGGCGCTCTTCTGTTCGTCGTCGCCCCCGCCATCGAAGACGACGAACCACGAGTCTTCGATCTCGCTGGCCCGTTCGAGGTGGAGCGTGAACCCCTCGTGAGCGGGCGGGTCCGTGTCGGGGTACGCGTAGGCGTGGACGTCGACGTCCGTCTCGCCCAGGCGCTCGTAGAGGTCGAGTTCGCCCTCGAGCGTCGAGGTGGTCTGGAATCCGGCGTGAAGCGCCCCGCTGCCGACCCGCCAGGCCCGGTCCTCTATCTCCCGGGAGGCAGCCACCAGGCGGTCGATGGACCACGAGGTGAACATCGTCTCGTCCAGGTGGTCGAGAATCGGCCGGTACGGGCTGTCGCCGACCGCTCTCGCGGCCGACTCCGTGCCGAGCTCGTCGCGGAAGGCCGCCAGACTGGTCGCCGTGACCACCTCGCCGTCGTCGCTCAGCGTGACGAACTCACCGGGCCGGCCGCTCTCGGTGCGTTCCGTCTCGACGCGGATGTTGCGGTCGGCGAACTGCGCCCGGAGTTCGTCACCGACGTCTTCGCCGGCGTTGTACACGGTCAGCGTCTGTTCGTGGCTCTCGACGCCGGCGATGAGTTCGGAGAGCGACATCGACGCCGGAGGTAGGTGACGAATGTGGTTATGCCTTCCGCCGGATCGTGTTCGGGCGTGGTGCCTACGTGTGAACATTTCCGTTCTCGACTCGACGTTCTTCGAAGTCGGTCGGCACTCGACTCCCGAAATCGGCCAACTGAGGCCCGTCAAACGAAAGATAACGATTAATGAGTGTCGTCGGAGTGGAAAATCTTTAGTCACGGCCCCCCAATTGCCAGAGTACGGCACCACAGCTGGGGCCGAGATTTACCCATGACAGACAACGAGCTAATCTGGCGAATCGCGGGCGGTTCCGGGGACGGAATCGACTCGACGAGTCAGAACTTCGCGAAGGCCCTGATGCGTTCGGGACTTCACGTGTTCACACATCGCCACTACCCGTCGCGGATTCGGGGTGGCCACACGTACGTGGAGGTACGGGCCAAGGACGAACCGGTACAGTCACGCGGCGACGGCTACAACTTCCTGCTGGCTCTGGGCGACTCGTTCGCGCGCAACCCCCAGGAAGAAGCCTACTACGGCAAGGAAGAGCTCAAGCCGCTGTACGAGAACTTCGACGAACTCCGCGAGGGCGGCGTCCTGCTGTACGACGAGGGGCTGCTCGACGACGCGGACGTCGACGAGGTCGGCCTCGAGGAGGCCGCCGAGGAGAACGGCTGGGAGGTCGTCCCGATGGACCTACGGGGCATCGCCAAGGAACACGGCCGCGAGATCATGCGCAACACGGCCGGTATCGGTGCGACGGCCGCCATCCTCGACATCGAGACCGACGAGTTCGAGAAACTCATCGAGCAGAACATGAGCGGGGACATGCAGGACGCGAACCTCGCGGTCCTCGAGGACGCCTACGAGGCGGCCAGCGAACTCGACGTCGACCACGACATCGAGGTGCCCGAAAACACCCACGACGAGGAGCAGGTCATCCTCTCGGGCTCCAACGCCATCTCCTACGGGGCCCTCGACGAGGGGTGTCGGTTCATCTCCGGGTACCCCATGACTCCGTGGACCGACGTCTTCACCATCATGTCCCAGCACCTGCCGAACTTCGGTGGCATCTCCGAGCAGGTCGAGGACGAGATCGCGGCCGCGGCGCTCGCACTCGGGGCCTCTCACGCCGGCGTCAAGGCCATGTCCGGATCCTCGGGCGGCGGCTTCGCGCTGATGTCCGAACCGCTCGGCCTCGCGGAGATGACCGAGACGCCCGTCGTGCTGGTCGAGGCGATGCGTGCCGGGCCGTCGACCGGGATGCCGACCAAGCCCGAGCAGGCCGACCTCGAACACGTCCTGTACACGTCACAGGGTGACTCCGCACGGGTCGTGTTCGCCCCAGCAAACATCCGCGAGTGTTACACGCAGACGCGCTCGGCGTTCCGCATCGCCTACGAGTACCAGATTCCGGCCATCGTCGTCTACGACCAGAAGATCCAGGGCGAGCTCCGGAACCTGCCGGCGAGTCACTTCGACGAGGAGCCGAACGCCGACCCCGGCTCGGTCCTCACCGAGGAAGAGATCGAGGAGGCGGCGCACCACTCCTCCGGAAAGTTCAAGCGGTTCCTGCACGACCCCGAGGACGGCTCGAACGTCAGTCCGCGCTCCATCCCCGGCCAGAAGAACGGTCGCTTCCTCGCGACGGGGAACGAGCACAACGAGGAGGGTCACATCAGCGAGGACCCCGCGAACCGCATCGCCCAGATGAACCGTCGACTCGAGAAGCTCGACGACATCCGCGCGGACTTAGACGAGAACGCGGCCCACCAGACCTACTACGGGCCCGAGGAGGCCGACTACGGTATCCTCGTCTGGGGCAGTCAGCAGGACACGGCCTTCGAGGCCGTCGACCGGCTCAACGAAGCCGGCCACTCGGTGAAGGCCCTGGGCGTCTCCGACATGATGCCCTACCCCGTCAAGGAGGTCAGCGAGTTCCTCGAGTCCGTCGACAAGGCGCTCGTCGTCGAGATGAACGCCACGGCGCAGTTCCGCGGCCTCACGCAGAAGGAGATCGGCAAGTACGGCGACAAGATGTCGAGCCTCCTCAAGTACA
Source organism: Haloarcula regularis (assembly GCF_029338315.1). Lineage (GTDB taxonomy): Archaea > Halobacteriota > Halobacteria > Halobacteriales > Haloarculaceae > Haloarcula > Haloarcula regularis. Next base: position 943,221 of record NZ_CP119794.1, on the reverse strand, counting down.
ACGGCAACCCCTTCGAGCCCGCCGAAATCGTCGACGGGTTCGAGTCCAGCATCAACGGCGAGGACCTCGCCGCGACCAACATGAAGTACCTCCCCGCAGCGGGTGACTAACCATGAGTGCATTCAGTGCAATCGGAGACGAGCGCGAGATCGACCGAGACGAATTCACACCCGGCATCGAACCGCAGGCGACCTGGTGTCCGGGCTGTGGTGACTTCGGCGTCCTCAAGGCGCTGAAACAGGCCATGCCCATGGTGGGCAGGAACCCTGACGAGGTCGCCCTCTTTACCGGAATCGGCTGTTCCGGGAAACTTAACAGCTACTTCAACAGCTACGGGTTCCACACAATCCACGGCCGCTCCCTGCCCGTCGCCCGGGCCGCGAAGCTGGCCAACCCCGAACTGGAAGTCATCGCCGCCGGCGGCGACGGCGACGGCTACGGCATCGGTGGCAACCACCTCATCCACACGGCCCGTGAGAACCACGACATGACCTACATCGTGTTCAACAACGAGATCTTCGGGCTCACGAAGGGCCAGACATCGCCGACCTCGCCGAAGGGCCACAAGTCGAAGACCCAGCCCCACGGCTCGGCGAAGTCGCCCATCCGGCCGCTCAGCCAGTCGCTGAACGCCGGGGCGACCTACATCGCCCGGACCGCCGCGGTCAACCCGAACCAGGCCAAGGAGATCATCGCCGAGGCTATCGAACACGACGGGTTCGCCCACATCGACTTCCTCACGCAGTGTCCGACCTGGAACAAGGACGCGAAACACTACGTCCCGTACACGGACATCCAGCAGTCCGACGAGTACGACCACAACGTTTCGGACCGCCAGGAGGCGGCCGAGATGATGTTCCAGACCGAGAACAAGCTCTACGAGGGCGAGGTGCTGACCGGTCGCTACTACGTCGACGACCAGAGCCCGTCCTACGGCGAGGAGAAGCGCGCGACCGGCGAGATGCCCGAGGAGCCACTCGCCGAGCGCTACTTCGACGAGGACGCCGAGTGGGAGCGGACCTACGACGAGCTGCTCCACCACCACAAGTAACCCGTCGACACCCTGTTTGGGCTGTCGTACACGAGGGGTTTCTTGTTCGGAAGATATTTTTTTGTCCACGGAAAAATACGCTACATGAGCACCGAGTCGACGGAGCGTCGAATCTTATCTATCCTGGAGGAAGACGCCCAGGCGTCCTACGCCGAGATCGCTGACAGAGCCGACGTTTCGAAACCGACGGTGCGAAAGTACATCAAGAAGCTCGAGGAGGAGGGGGTCATCGTCGGCTACTCGGCCGACGTGGACCCGAAGAAGCTCGCGGGGCAGTCTATCGCGCTGGTGGGGATGGACGTGGCCAGCGAACGGTACGTCGAGGCGACGCGGCAACTGAAAGACGTCGACGCCATCGAGGCGCTGTACACGTCCAGCGGCGACCACATGCTGATGGCCGAGGTCCGCGCGCCCGACGGCGGGTCGATGGCCAGGGTCATCGAGGACGAGATTCTCGCCCTCGACGGCGTCACCGCCGCACACCCCTCGTTCCTCCAGGAACGACTGAAGTGAAGGGTTTTTAGCCGCTCCGGGTAGAGGAGCTGGTATGTCTTCCCGGCTGGTGCTGGGCGCCGGGCCCACCGCGCTGTCGCTGCTCGACACGCTCAGCGACCGGCAGGGTGAGCTCGTGGTCGTCACCGACGACAGGCACCGGGCCGGGGCGCTCCGGGACGACGGCATCGGCGTGACCGAGGCCGACCAGACGGACGCCGACGAACTCGTTGCACTCGACGTCGCGCCGGACACCGTCGTCGTCGCCTCCGAGGACCCCGCGACGAACCTGCGGGCCGCGCGGACCGCTGACACGCTGTTTCCCGACGCTTTCCTCCTGGTCTACACCGGCACGGATGCGACTGCCGACCAGCGCGAGGCCTTCGAGACCCTCGCAGACAGCATCGTCGACCCGACGGAGGTGCTCACCGGGTGGTTCAAGACGGCCGTCGGCGAGGACGGGACGCGTGTCCGCCAGCTCCAGCGCATCCTCCGGGACGTCGACGGCGAACTGGCCGTCGTGACACACGACAACCCCGACCCGGACGCCATCGCCAGCGCCGTCGCCCTGGCCGAACTGGCCGACCGCGCCGACTGTTCGGCGACCGTCTGCTACTACGGTGCCATCTCCCACCAGGAGAACCGCGCGTTCGTCAACCTGCTTGAGTACGACCTCGAGAACTTAGACCCAGACGACCCCGAGGCGCTCGACCCCTTCGACGGGTTCGCCCTCGTCGACCACTCCCGGCCCGGCGTCAACGACCAGCTGCCCGAGGACCTCGACATCGACATCGTCATCGACCACCACCCGCCCCGCGTCCCGGTCGAGGGACGGTTCGTGGACCTGCGAAGCGGCGTCGGCGCGACGAGCACCTTGCTGGTCGACTACTTCCGTCGGTTCGACGTCGAAATCCCAGAAGCCATTGCGACCGGCCTCCTCTTTGGCATCCGCGTCGACACGCGGGACTTCCGCCGCGAGGTCTCAGCCGAGGACTTCTTGGCGGCGGCGCACCTGGTCGAGCGGGCCGACATGGGCGTCCTCCAGCGCATCGAGGACCCGAGCGTGACCTCCGAGACGCTCTCGGTCATCGGACGGGCCATCACGAACCGCGAGCAGGAGGGCTCGGTCCTGCTGAGCTGTGTGGGCCAGGTCACCGACCGGGACGCGCTGGCCCAGGCCGCCGACCGACTGCTGGACCTGGATGGCGTCCACGCGACGATGGTCTACGGCGTGATGGAGGGGACCATCTACGCGTCGGCCCGGGCCCGCGGCGCGGACATCGACCTGGGCGAGGCGCTCCGGGACGCCTTCGGACAGATCGGGTCGGCGGGCGGCCACGCCGACATGGCCGGCGCCCAGATCACGCTGGGCGTCCTCGAGTCGGTCGACGACCGAGAGGAGTCGCTGCACGACATCGTCAGGGCGGTCGTCAACAACCGGTTCCTCGAGGCCGTCGAGGCGCGGTCGAACCGCCTGCTCGACGTGTACGACCCCTCGGAGTACACGACCGAGGGGTTCGCCAACGCGATGCTGGGCGACTCGCTGGTCGGGCGGGCGCACCCCGACGACGGCGAGTCGAAGTCGAGTACGAACGGTGAGACCGGCGACGAGGACGGCGAGGCGACGGCCCCGGCGACCGGCGACGGCGACGCCGACCCCCGGTAGGGGAGTCTTTTTGCCCGTCGGCCGTCAATCGAGTGTCGATGGAGGACTCCGGCCGGCCGACCGTCGGGGAGTACATGACACGCGACGTCGCCACCGTCGAACTCGACGACACGGTGGCCGAGGTTGCCGAGCGCATCTCGAACAACGAGGAGTTCAGCGGCTTCCCGGTCACCGACGGCCGTCGGGTCGAAGGATTCGTCAGCTCCCGCGACCTGCTCTTAGCCGAGGACCACGAGCCGATGTTCCGCGTGATGACCGACGACATCCTCGTCGCCCACCCGGAGATGGCCGTCCAGGACGCCGCGCGGGTCATCCTCCGGTCGGGCATCCAGAAGCTGCCGGTGGTCGACGACGCGGGCAACCTCGTGGGCATCATCTCGAACGCCGACGTCATCCGCTCGCAGATAGAGCGCGCGACGCCGGACAAGGTGGACAAGCTGGGCCGGACCTTAGAGAACATCCACGGGACGACGGTCCACGAGGAGCGACGGACCGTCTCCCTGGCGGACCTGACGCCGACGCAGACGACAGTCTACGCGGACGAACTGGAGGGCCGGGTCTACGAACTCGAGCGGAAACTGGCCGAACCGCTCGTGGTCATCGACAACGGTGGCGACCTGTTGCTCGCGGACGGCCACCACCGGGTGAAGGCCGCCGAGCGCCTCGACATCGACCGGATGGACGCCTACGTCATCGTCCTCGACCCCCCGGTGGAGCTGGGGATGGCGAAGACGGCCGCCGAGTCCGACCTCGAGTCCATCGCCGACATCGACGTCGTCGACTACGCCCACCACCCGCTGGTCGAGACGACACAGCGTCTACAGGAGTAGTTTGGGTACTGGCGGCCGATCCGCCCGAACGTTCATGCAATCTAGTGACAAATACCGTGGTATGTACGACGAGGCGGACCTCCGGAAGATCCGCGAGTCCAAGGACGCCTGGGAGAACGACACGCTGGATCCGGCACTGGACGCCCACGGCGAACGCCGGGACCGCTTTGCTACCGTCTCGAACCTCGAGGTCGACCGGCTCTACACGCCGCTGGACGTCGCCGACACCGACTACGACGCCGATCTGGGATTCCCCGGCGAGGAGCCGTACACCCGCGGCGTCTACCCGACGATGTACCGCGGGCGGACCTGGACGATGCGGCAGTTCGCCGGGTTCGGGACCGCCGAGGAGACCAACGAGCGGTTCCACTACCTGACCGACGAGGGCCAGACCGGGCTCTCGACGGCCTTCGACATGCCGACGCTGATGGGGCTGGACTCGGACGACCCGATGGCCGACGGCGAGGTCGGCAAGGAGGGCGTCGCCGTCGACACGCTCGCGGACATGGAGGTGCTCTTCGACGGCATCGACCTGGGCGAGGTCTCGACTTCCTTCACCATCAACCCGAGCGCGCCGGTCATCTACGCGATGTACGTCGCGCTGGCCGACCGGCAGGGGGTGCCCCGCGACCAGATTCGAGGGACCCTCCAGAACGACATGTTCAAGGAGTTCATCGCCCAGAAGGAGTGGGTCGTCCCCCCCGGAGCCGTCGCTGAAACTGGTCACCGACGTCATCGAGTACGCCAGCGAGGAGACGCCCAACTTCAAGCCCGTCTCGGTGTCGGGCTATCACATCCGCGAGGCGGGGTCGACGGCCGTCCAGGAACTGGCGTTCACCCTGGCCGACGGCTTCGCCTACGTCGAGGACTGCCTCCACCGCGGCCTCGATATCGACGACTTCGCGCCCCAGCTGTCCTTTTTCTTCAACTCGCACAACGCCATCTTCGAGGAGGTGGCGAAGTTCCGGGCCGCGCGGCGCATCTACGCCCGGGTGATGGACGAGTGGTACGGCGCGGCCCGCCCAGAGCAAGCAGCTGAAGTTCCACACCCAGACGGCCGGCCAGTCACTGACCGCCCAGCAACCGCTCAACAACGTCGTCCGGGTGACCATCCAGGCACTGGCGGGCGTCCTCGGGGGTACCCAGAGCCTGCACACCAACTCCTTCGACGAGGCGCTGGCGCTGCCCTCCGAGGAGGCGGTCCGGGTCGCCCTGCGGACCCAGCAGATAATCGCCGAGGAGTCCGGCGCGGCCGACATCGTCGACCCGCTCGGAGGGAGTTTTGCCGTCGAGGCGCTCACCGACGACATCGAGGCCCAGGTGATGGCCTACATCGAGCACATCAAAGAGGAACTGGGCGACGGCTCGGTCCGCGACGGTGTCCTCGAGGGCATCGAGCAGGGGTACTTCCAGCGCGAGATACAGGACTCGGCCTACGAGTACCAGGAACGTGTCGAGCGCGACGAGGAGGTCGTCGTCGGCGTGAACGCCTACACCGTCGCCGAGGAGACCGAACCCGAACTGTTGCGCGTCGACGAGTCCGTCCAGCAGCGACAACGCGAGCGCCTCGCACGGGTGAAAGCCGAGCGCGACGACGACGCCGTCGCGGCCGACCTGGAAGCCCTGCGTGAGCGCGTCGACCAGGGGGACAACGTCGTGCCGGCCATCGTCGACGCCGTGAAAGACTACGCGACGATGGGCGAGATAATGGCCGTCTTCGAGGCGGCCTACGGGTCCTACACCGAGACGGCGGGCGTCGTCTGAGCCCCACCCGCCGGTCGCGGGTCAGGAGCCTCCGTCTTCGGTCGGTAACTCGACGACGAAGACGGCGCCGTCGTGGTCGCCGTCCTCGACCCACACCTCGCCGCCGTACCCCTCGACGAGCGTCTGGACGAGGTACAGGCCGAGGCCGCTCCCGCGGCTCCCGAGCCCCTTCTCGCCTTTGCTGAAGATGGTCTCCCGGCGGGACGGGTCGATTCCCGGTCCGTTGTCGGCGACGCGGACGGTCACGGTGCCGTCCCCCAGCGACGCCGAGACGCTCACCTCGGGCACGTCGGCGTCGTTGTGCTGGACGGCGTTTCAGCAGGTTCCGGAACACCGACCGCAGCATGTCGTCGGCGAGCACGCTGACGTCGTCTAGGTCTCCTTCGAGGCGCACCGTCGCCTCGGGATAGGTCGCCCGGAGGTCCTCGAGCTCGGCCTCGAGTGCCGTCCCGAGATCGAGTGGACGTCGGGTGTCGGCCTCCGAGAGCATCACGCTGGCCATCTCGCGGGCGGTCCGCGTGAGTTCGACGGCGTGGGTCGCGCTCTCGAGGATGGTCTCGGCGTACTCGCGCCGGGTGTCGTCCGGGTCGTCCGCGAGCAGTTCCGCGTATGCCACCACCAGCTGGAGGTCGTTCCGGATGTCGTGGCGCAGGACCTGGTTGAGCACGTCCAGGTCGTCGCGCTGGATTTTGAGTCGCTCCGCGTACTCCGTTCGTTCGGTGACGTCGCGGCTGCTGACGAGCAGGCCGTCGATGACCTCGTCGTCCAGGCGGTTCTGTATCGTCGCCTCTATCCAGCGCCAGGACCCGTCTGCGTGGCGGAACTTCGTCTGGACGGTCCGGGGCTCCTCGGGGGTCTCACGGACGTCCGCTATCGCCTCCGCGACCACCGCCGCGGTCGAGTCCGGCTGGAAGTCGAAGCCGTTCTCGCCGACGAGGTCCTCGGGCGCGTAGCCCAGGACCTCGTGCACCGAGGGGCTCACGTAGGTGATGACCCCGTCGGTGTCGATGACCGTCACGACGTCCTTCGAGGCTTCGAGCATCGCCTCGTAGCGCTCGAGTTCCCGGTCACGCTCTGCCATTCCGGTGAGGTCGGTCCCCGTGCCGACCAGCCGCGTCACCGTCTCCCCCTCGACGACCGGCACCAGCCTGGTCCGCCACCGACACGTCCCGGCGGGAACCGCGAGCGTCTCCTCGTAGGTCACCGGTTCACCCGTCTCGACACAGTGGCTGTAGGTGGCGGCGATCTCGGCGCCCTGCTCGGCGCCGAAGAGCGCCCGTGGCGTCGCTCCCCGGAGCTGGTCTCTCGAGAATCCGGTCTGTCGTCTGTACGCTTCGTTGCTCTGGCTGAGGGTGAACGTGTAGTCGTCCCCCGCGTGGTCGACGTCGACGAGGAAGACGGCCTCGTCGATAGCGTCGACCATCGTTTCGTAGACGCTGCCCCTGTCTCTGTCCCCTGCCGGCGCGGAACCCCCGCCGGACTCGTCGCAGTCCCCCATCTTCTCGTGAGAGGTGTGTGTCGTGCAACCAAATACGTGTAGGTCTCTGCCGGCCGTCAACTGAACCCGGGGTGGCTCTGTTCGCTCTCGAACGCCCGGCCTCGAGTGCCACGGCAGTCACCAGACGCCGCGGGTGGGGCGGACCACCACCCTGTCGCGGTGACCGAGATTCGGTTCCGGAGTGAGGCCAACATTCATTCGCCAGGCGCGCGCGAATCCGCTATGGCGCCGCCAGCCGAGACGAACTCGCTCGAGGTCCGATGGTTCGACGCCGGCCCGCCACCGACCTCTCTGACCGATTGGGTCACCGGGCTGGGTGACGTCACGACGGCGACGCGAACGGACCTGTACCTCTCGCCGCCGGCACCCGCGGTCAACGTCAAACTCCGTGGCGGCGACGCCCATGCGCTCGAGATAAAACAGCGCCTGGCAGCACTCGGGTCGCATGCGTTCGGGCCGGCTGTCACCGGCCGACTCGAACAGTGGTACAAGTGGCGGTTCTCGCTTTCGGAGGCACCGGCCCTGTGGGACGCCGACCGGAGCGGGCTGTGGCACCCGGTGGAGAAGACCCGGCTGCTGGTCCGTCTCGACGACGACCACCCGGTCCTCGCCGAGCGTCTCTCCGAGGCCGGCGTGACCGCCCACGCCGAAGTGACGGCTGTCGAGGCGGGGGACACCAGCGCCTGGACCTGTGGGCTGGAGGCGACGGGGCCGCCGACGCAACTGGTGCCGTCGCTGCGCGCGGTTGGGGACGCCCTGTTCGACGAGGCGTTCCCGCTGTCGCTCGACGCCTCACAGTCTGTCGGGTACAGTGCCTGGCTGGGGGCGGCCCTCGCTGACGACGACGCGGACCCGTCGGTCCTCACGTCGGCAGACCGGTGATCCGCGGGACGTGGCCGTCACTCGCTCGCGTCGTCGTAGCGCGAGACGTAGACGACCAGCAAGAGCAACACCCCGAGTCCGATGCCCACCGTCGTCACCCCGTAGATGGCGACCCCCAGCGGCGTCGGCGGGAGCGGGATGATCCCGAACAGCGCCGGCTGGAGGTTCTCCGGGCGGATGACGCCGAGCACGTACCCCATCACGCCCGCCAGCGCGACGATGGCGACGTAGATGCGGACGACGATTCTGTCGCCGGATCTCGCGGCGACTGCTTCGCTCATACCCGAGCGTAGGCCGCGAGACGATTAGCCTTTTTCACTTCCGTCCCCTACGGAGCGTATGTCCCAGAAGGAACTGCTGTTCCTCGTGCTCTCCGGCATCGCCGTGATGATGTTCGTGACCGCCATGGTGCTGGTCGCCGGCGCGGCCTGACTGCCCCCGTGTGCTCACCGGCGGGCCGCGCTCTCTGCCGTCCAGTGTCACTGCGCCACCGGAACAGGTCGTCACTCGCCGGTTCGTCGGCTCTGCGGGTGTATCTACGTCCGCCGTCGTAAAAACAGGGCGCCGCGTCTCAGTCGTCCGCGTCGGTCCGCTCGCCGCCGTCGGGCAGCACCGACTGCTCGTCGTCTTCACCGCCGTCGGCGACGGCCGTCTCGAGCTTGCGGTCGAACCACTCGAACTCGCGGTCGAGCATGCCGTCGCGCTCCAGGTTCCACGGGTCGCCGTCCTGGACGACCGGGCCCTCGAGCCACGACTGGACGAGGTTCCAGACGAAGATTATCTGGCCGATGAACAGGATGACCGCACCGACGGACGCGGCGATGTGGAACGTCTCGACCTGTGCCAGCGGCGCGATGGCGCCGTCGAACTGGTAAGTCGCGTACCGGCGGGGCATCCCGAGGTAGCCGAGCGCCAGCATCGCGAAAGGTGATGTTCGTCCCGACCATCGAGAGCCAGAAGTGGGCCTTGCCGAGGGTGCGCTGGTACATCCGACCGGTGAAGACCGGGAACCAGTAGTAGATGCCGGCGAAGGCGGCAAAGCCGATGGCACCCATGACGATGTAGTGGAAGTGACCCACCACGTAGTAGGTGTCGTGGAGGATGAGGTTGACCGGGACGGCGGCGAGGAAGACGCCGGTCACGCCGCCGATGATGAAGTTCGCGATGAAGCCGATACAGAACAGCATCGGCGTCGTCAGGCGAAGCCGACCGTTCCACATCGTCGTGATCCAGTTGAACGTCTTGACTGCACTCGGGATGGCGATAGCGATCGAGACGGCCATGAACGAGGCCCGCAGCCGCGGGTCCATGCCCGTCGAGAACATGTGGTGGGCCCAGACGCCAAAGGACAGCACGCCGATGGCCAGCGTCGAGTAGACGACGAACTTGAAGCCAAAGAGTTTCCGACCGGAGAACTTCGGCAGGATGAGACTGACCAGCCCCATCGGCGGCAGGACGAGGATGTACACCTCGGGGTGGCCGAAGAACCAGAACAGGTGCTGCCAGAGCAGCGGGCCGCCGCCCTCGACGGCGAAGAACGTCGTCGCGAGGTTGCGGTCGAGCAACAGCATGACGATGGCGCTGCCCAGCAGCGGGAAGGCAAAGAGGATGAGCGCCGACTGGGTGAGGATGGTCCACGAGAAGATGTCGAGCGTCGCCCAGCTCACGTCGTCGTCACGCTCGGTGAAGATGGTCGCGATGAAGTTGATGGCCCCCATCGTGGCCGCGACGCCGGAGAGGTGCAGGCCCAGCAGCATGAAGTCGACGCCGGGGTTGGTCTGTTCGACCGACAGCGGCGTGTACATCGTCCAGTGGTCTGGGCGGGCTCGATCATGTTGCCCGTGATGGGCGCGAGGAAGAACCCGGCCCAGATGAGCAGCGCCGCGGGCGGGAGCAGCCAGAACGCGATGGCGTTGATGCGCGGGAACGCCATGTCATCGGCGCCGATGAGCAGCGGGATGAAGTAGTTCGCGAACGCCGCGATGATGGGCGTCCCGAACAGGAACAGCATCGTGATGCCGTGGCTCGTCAGGATGCCGTTGTACGCGTTTGGCCCCAGTAGCGCGCCGGCGGGCGTGACCAGCTGGAGTCGGATGAGCATCGCCATGATGCCGCCCACGGCGAGCGCGATGACCGCGTAGGCCCCGTAGAGGAGGCCGATGTCCTTGTGGTCGACGGTCGTCAGCCAGCGGATGACCCCCGCCGGTTTCTCTCTGTGGACGACGGTCTCACCGGTGGCGGAACCCCCTCCCGCCAGCGGCGTGTACGACCGCCAGTCCTCGATACGTGTCAAAAGCGCGGCGATGCCGACGAGGAGGACGGCCATCAACCCCGTCAGCAATAGATCTCCTGCTGCCATGGTCGCCTGTGAGGACTAGACGATAATGAAAGGGTCGGTTCCGCGCCGCCGTCGGTCGGTCAGTCCCCGTCGTCAGGCGTCGTCGTCAGTCCGCTCGAGCGACGGTTCGGCGTCCGCTCCGTCGTCGTCGAGCGCCGCCGTCTCCGCGGTCGTTCCCTCGACCTTCGGGTCGCTCTCGGCCGGTTCCTCGAGCGCGGCTGCCTCCGCTGCCTTCTCGGCGTTCTCGATGGCCCGCCCGGCGTAGTAGGTCAGCACGCCCAGCAGGAGGAACATCGAGATCATCAGCGCGAACTGCATCCCGGAGAACACCGGGTCGACGCCGAACGCGGGCACGACGGCGAACGCGGCGATGAAAAAGAGGATGATACCCAGCGGGATGAAGTTGACAGTGAGGTCGAGCAGGGTGTCCTTCTCGAATCCGAACAGTGCCATGGATAAATCAGGGTTAGCACAGGGCGGTAAATAGACTGTTGGTTTCGCTCAGCGTTGCACTCCTCGTCACCAGCGACCCGGATCGCGGCATCACCCCTCGATACACGGATCACAGCATTGCCCGTGTGCCACGTTGCGTGAATGACGACGAAAAATGGGTGCAACTGAGACGCAGTCCGCTGTATCGATTGCCCGGCCGGGACAGATACCTCCCGCACTCCTCGACCGGGGTTCGAACTGGACCGCGGGTATCCTCTACGCTTCGGTCTCAGTCGGTTCGTCAGTCGGTTCCTCGGTTGGTTCTTCGGTCGGTTCGTCAGTCGGTTCCTCGGTTGGTTCTTCGGTCGGTTCGTCAGTCGGTTCCTCGGTTGGTTCTTCGGTCGGTTCGTCAGTCGGTTCCTCGGTTGGTTCTTCGGTCGGTTCGTCAGTCGGTTCCTCGGTTGGTTCTTCGGTCGGTTCGTCAGTCGGTTCCTCGGTTGGTTCTTCGGTCGGTTCTTCAGTCGGTTCCTCGGGCGGTGGGTCCTCTCCCGGGGTTTCGACGGTGATGAGCGCCGACTGTCCGAAGTCCCGGGTGAAGACGCTGTGGATGTACGTCCCCGGACTGACGCCGCTCGCGTCGACCTGGAACTGGACCGTCGAATTGTCCTCAGCGTCGAGGGTGACATCCCGCGCCTCGATAAGGCCACCCTGGAACCGGAACTCGACGGACTGCCTGCTGACGAACGCGTTGGGGTTGGAGACGGTCGCGTTCACGGTAAACTCGCTGCCGACTTCGACAGCAGTGGGGGCCGAGAGGTTCGACACTCCGAAGGACTGCACGTCGTCGACGACCTGGATCTGTGCTGGCGCACCCTCGGACCGCGTGTACACGCCGTGGAAGTACGAACCGGTTTCGACGTCCGACGTATCGAGGGTGTAGGAGACGGTCGTCGAGTTCCCGGCCGCGAGTTCGACCTGGTCGCGGACCACGACGGTGCCGTCGAACCTGAAGACGACTTCCTGCGTGTCTGCCACGTCGTTCGGGTTCGTTATCGTCGCACTGACGGTCACCGAGTCTCCCTGTTGGACGGACGGGGGTGCCGAGAGGTTCGAGACGGTGTACGACTCACCCTCCGTGAGCTCCTCCGACTCGACAGTGACGTTGGCCGCGTCAGTGACCGGGGACCCGTCTGCTGTCACGTACGGACCGTCCGCCGCGCCGTCCGTCGCGACGAAGTCGTACGTCTCGTTGGCGTTGGTGTCCAGATGCGGCATCGCGATGAGCGTCTCGTTTTCGGTGAGCTCGCTTTGATCGAATTCAGCGCCCGGGACGTCGAACAGCGTGATCTCGACGTCCTCGTGCTCACCGGGCTCGAGGTACTCGCTTACCCCGATGACGCTCCCGACAACGTTGCCCTCTAACAGGCTGCTGTCGTGTACGACGACGAACCCGCCCTCGGAGACGTTGACCGAGTCGACGGTGACTGTCGTCCCTTCCGTCGTCTGGTCGGAGAACGAGACCGTCGCGACGCCGACGTTCCCGACGTTCCCGGCGTTCCCGGCCTGTTGTAACGACGCGCCGGCAAAGCCTATCGCGATCGAAGACGATACGAGCATCAACAGCACCAGCGAGAGTGCTGTGACTTTTCTGGTATGTGTGTGCATCCTTCGCAATCGAAGTGTCACGATGTCTAATAACGTGACAACCTTTCATCCGGCGGTGTGATAGTTCGATTGTATTACCAGCGATAGCACATAGTTACCTTGCTGGACGTCACGTCGACCTGCCTATCGAAGGGTGAAAACCTCAAATAATGTATGAAAACTGGCGGGAGATGAGCCGTCTTGATCGAACCAGGGGCCGACTTGAGGCGACACCCGAGGACTGGGTCCTGGTGGCCCATACCGCTCTGATCTCGATCGGTACTCCGAAATTACCCGAGGCTGATGCGTATCGGTGTCGGTGTTCATATTATATTCACTAGCATACCCTCGCCACGAGCGGTTCGGATCGGTGGGACGTGGAATAGTAGGTGATATACTCCTCGTGATGGGTAGATATATACTACTGCTGACCGGTTTTCGAACCCGGTATCTCTGGCCTACCGGTTGATATGTGGCTGCTACCCGCTTGGCGGATAATTACTCTCGACCGAGTGTGTAAAATTCCTCGTTCGGACGCATGTCCGCGAGGTGAGCCATCCGGTTCGAGAGGTTGAAACGAGGTGACGGCGCCGACGTCCCAGACGGCTTCCCGGGAGAAGCCGTGGTCTTCGAGGGCTTCGATGTCGTCCTCGCCCACGCGTGCGGGCGACTCGGTGAGCTTCACCGCGAAGTCGAGCATCGCTCGGTGGGCCTCGCCGACGTCCGCGGTCCGGTGGTTCGTCGCCAGTTGCTCGGCCAGCAGGGGGGCGTCGGCGTAGATACGGGTCAGCGCGCCGTGGGCGACGACACAGTAGAGACAGTCGTTGACGCCGCTTACCGCCACGATTATCATCTCGATCTCGGCGCGCTCGAGCGCGCTGTCCTCGACCAGCGCGTCGTAGTACTCGAAGAAGGCGCGGAACTGCGAGGGTCGGTAGGAAAGCGCCGAGAAGACGTTCGGGGTGAAGCCGGCGTCCTCGGTCTCTCGTTCGATGCGTTCGCGCACGTCGGCGGGCAGGTCCGCCTCGTCCGGGACGGGGAACCGGGTCATCGCTGGTTCGGTCATACTCGACAGACGGCCGCCCGCACCGTCAGCGTGTCGGCGTCAGACCGCAGATTGCTCTACGAGCGACCCGACACTACCCATCGCGGCCATCACGATGCCCGCGACGACGACGGCGACCATCCGCGAGAGCAGGCCGTTGTCGTCGATGTTCGCGACGTAGAACTCGCTCGCGGGAATCTGCCAGAGGGCGATGGCGGCGGCGACGAGCGCGAGCACCGCGCCCACTGCCACGAGCGTCGGCCACGGACGGGTGGCGTAGCCCGACTCGGTGAGGATGCCGGCGACGCTGCCACCGAAGAGGATGAGGCCGAAGACGGCCACCGGAAACAGGCCGACGAACACGCCCACCTCCGACAGCGCGAGGCCGAGTGCGACGAACACCGGCCACGGGCTGGCGGTCCGATACTGGTCGCTCAACCCCGGTTGCTCTTCCATACCCCCTCATTACGAGTCGGGCGACATATGCCCATCGGACTCGGCGTTCTGGCCGGTCTGGGCACAAACTATTTGTCTTCGATGGGGCTTCCATGAGGTAATGACCACACGTACAGACGAACGGGTCGGTGACTGGGATTCGGTCCCGTTCGCGGGCGGGTACGCGGGCCTGCAGGAACTCGCCGCGGACGAGTTCTCGGGCGCCGTCCTCGCCGGCCCGACGCGACTGTTCATGCTGAACGGGACGGTCGTCGGGGTCCTCGACGGCGACATCGAGGACCTCCAGGACGCTGCTGGCACCGCCCGCGAGGCTCCACACGAAGCACTCCCCCTGCTCGCGGTGATGCAGAACCGCGCCGACGAGGTGCGGGCGAAGTACTACACCGAAGAGACCCATCGAGGAAGTCGACCGGACGCTTGCCGACGGGAAGTTCACCGGGTTCGTCGAGCTCTCCGAGAACGTCCTCTCGGGCGACTACTACGTCGTCTACCACCAGGGCCGTTCGATGAGCGTCGCCTGGGTCGGGTCGGCCGAGCGGTTGCTAACAGACGACGAGGCCTTCGACCAGGCTAACGGTGAGGTGGGCATCTACGAGGTCAAGCCCGTCGACATCACGCCGATAGAGATACCCGAACCCGAGGGAGCCACGGAGGAAGACGAGGGCGCGGGCGCAGTCGCCGCCGAGGAGGCCACGGACTCGCCGTCCGAGGTGGTCGACGACGAGGACGACGCGACGGGCGCCGACGAGTCCGGGGAAGCGGTGGCGGACGCGCCGCCGGCGGGTGGCGGCAGCGACGGAGGCGTCGAATCCGAGTCAAGAGAGGAAGTCAGCGCCCGGTCGAGCGGCGGCCCACCGGGGTCGAAGGCCGCCGGCTCGAGCCAGGGGGCGTCGGTCCGCTCCGGCGGCGAGGCCGACGACACAGCCGCCGAGGCGTCGACCGACACGGCAGATCAGGCGACGCCGGCGGACGTCGCGTCGAGCACGGAGCCGACACAGCCAAAGCCGGAACCGGCCCGGCAACAGTCCGACGCGGCCGACTCGGGCGTCGAACGGTACGACCCGACGCCGAAGACCGAGCCGACGAGCGAACGAACGGCGTCGAGCGGCGAGTCGCCCCAGACGCCCGACCGGCAGCCGGAGGACGGGGCCGTCCAGACCGGGCCGACGAGCCAACAGCGAGACGAGAGCCTGGCGAACGCCGAGACGAGCACCGACACGAGCGGCGACAGCGACGGTCCGACCACGGCAGCGGACCTCGAGACGCGCTCGATTCCGTCCGTTGACCCCGAGCGCTCGGTCTCGGTCGATCAGTCGACCGCGAGTGCATCCGAGGGCGACCTCGGGGCCGACGCCGGCCCGCGCCGTGACCGACCCCGGGCGGGGACGTCCGAGTCGCGCCAGACGCGCCGGCCACCGACGCAGTCCTCGAGTCCGTCGACACACCCGACCCCGACCCATTCGGGCGAGAGCAGCGACACCACACCGGACCCGGGCGAGGTCGAGTCCCTGGAGTCGGAACTGGCGGACCGCGAGGACGAGATTTCCCGCCTGGAGGCCGAAGTCGACTCGCTGGAGTCGACGGCCGAGGACCTCCGTGCCGAACGTGACCGCCTTCAGTCTGACCTGGAGGAGGCACGCGGCGAGATCGAGCGCTTGGAGCGCCAGCTCGAGGAGGCCGGTGGTGCGGGCACCGGTTCCGGGACCGCCCTCACCGCCGGCGACGCCATCGGCAAGACCAACCTGTTCGTCCGGTATCACTCCAAGGGCGAAGCCACCCTGGCGAAAGCCCACGACGGCGAGGTCGGGCGCGACGCGGTCGAGGAGAACCTGCGCCTCGAGTACCACACCCAGTTCGAGGCCGAGGACGCGTCCGTCGACGGCGAACCGTTCGAGGAGTTCCTCCAGGGGACGATGCAGTACCGCTTCGTCGACTGGCTCATCCGCCACCTGCTCTACGAGATCGCCAACACTGGCCACGCGAGCGGGATGCAGGACCTCTTCGACGCCATCCCCCGAATCGACCGTGCGGAGCTCAACGGCCAGGTGTCGGTGACCTACGTCGAGAACGGCGAGGAACACCGCTCTCAGGAGCGTTTCGACGTGGTCGTCCGCGACCGGATGGGCAACCCGCTCGTCGTCGCGAACATGAACGACTCGCGCGACCCCGCCACCGAAGAGCAGATGACGACGCTTGTCCGCGACGGCGAGCGCGTGGGCAACGCCTCCGAGACACTCGCGGCGGCGTTCCTGGTCACCAGCAGCTTCTTCGAACCGGGTGCCCTGGAGACCGCCGAGGAGGCGACCTCGAGCGGGCTGTTCAGCCGGGACAAACGCGACAGTTACGTGAACCTCTCGCGCAAGGACGGGTACCACCTCTGTCTGCTCGAAGCGAGAAACCAGGAGTTCCACCTGGCGGTACCCGAACTGTAGCGAGACGAAAACAGTCGTCCTAACCTTCTATCTCGGCGGCGTCTTCGATCTTCATGCCCTCGAGCTTCTCGATGATCTCGTCGATCTTCTCGTCTAAGTCGTCGACGAACTCGCCGGTCTGCTCGGTGGTGATTGCACCCTGGCTGGAGGGCTCGATGAGGTTCTCCTCCTCGAGCACGCGCAGCGAGTAGCGAACCTTGTGGTGGGGATATCCAGTCTCGTTGGACATCTTCACGATACCGATAGGCTCGTTCTCAATCACCATGCGGAGCACCTGGAGGTGTCGCTCCAGCATGTCTACTTCCTTCTCAAGCCTGTCTATCATGGCAATTGTTAACTTGTGTTTGCGGGGTTTAAAAGTTACCCTCCTCTACCCGCCTTTGCCGGTTGTTTTCTACGGACAGCGGCGTGATAAAGCCATCGCAACCGTTCACATGTGAACGGCTGACAGCCGGCGACGGGCAGCGAACCGGGCGTTCGGACCGTAATCTGTTTACCACGGTGGGCGGAATGGTCGTGCGATGACCGTAACCATCGTCGGCTCACAGCTCGGCGACGAAGGGAAGGGCGGCATCGTCGACCTGTATGGCGACGACGCTGACGTCGTTGCCCGCTACCAGGGCGGCGACAACGCCGGCCACACCGTCGTCCACGAGGGCGAGGAGTACAAGCTCTCGCTCGTCCCGAGCGGAGCCATCCGCGGCAAGGTCGGCGTGCTCGGCAACGGGTGCGTCGTCAACCCGCGGACGCTGTTCGACGAGATCGACACGCTGCAGCAACGTGGCCTCGACCCCGACGTCCGCGTCGCGGAGCGCGCCCACGTCATCCTCCCGTACCACCGCGTCCTCGACGGCATCGAGGAGGAGGTAAAGAGCGAGGACGACCAGGAGGTCGGGACCACCGGCCGGGGCATCGGCCCGACATACGAGGACAAGGCCGGCCGCCGGGGCGTCCGTATCGGGGACCTGTTGGCCCCCGACGTCCTCCGGGAGCGACTCGAGTACGCCGTCCCGCAGAAGCGCGCGCTGGCCGAGGAGGTCTACGGCGTCGATCTCGATGACCTCGAGGATCCCGAGGCCTTCGACGTCGACGCGCTCTTCGAGGAGTTCCGCGAGTACGGCCGCCGCTTCGAGGACAACGGGATGACCGTCAACGCCGGCGAGTTCCTCTCGGCGGCGATGGCCGACGGCCAGAACGTGATGATCGAGGGCGCCCAGGGGACCATCATCGACATCGACCACGGGAACTACCCCTTCGTCACCTCCTCGAACCCCACCGCCGGCGGCGCGGCCGTCGGCACCGGCCTGAGCCCTGGAGTCGTCGGCGGCGGCGACGTCGTCGGTATCGTGAAGGCCTACCTCACCCGGGTCGGCAGCGGCCCGCTGCCGACCGAACTCGGCGGCGTCGTCGGCGACACGCCGGGCTACGAGGGCGACGAGGAGGGCCCCGAGGAGGAGCTGGCCCACTACATCCGCGAGGAGGGCGGCGAGTACGGCACCGTCACCGGACGGCCCCGACGGGTCGGCTGGCTCGACATGCCGATGCTGCGCCACGCGACCCGCGTCTCCGGATTCGACGGCCTCGCCATCAACCACCTGGACGTGCTCGGCGGGCTGGACGAGGTCAAGGTCGGCCACACCTACACGCTCGACGGCGAGGAACTGTCCACGATGCCGTCCACCACCGAACAGTGGGCCCGCTGTGAGGCGACTCACCGGACCTTCGATGGCTGGGACGACGTGGACTGGGGCGCGGTAGCCGACGAGGGCTACGACGCGCTGCCCGAGAACGCACGGGCCTACGTCGAGTACATCGAGGACGAGCTCGACACGCCGGCCTACGCCATCGGCGTCGGGCCCGGCCGCGGCGAGACCATCGTCCGCGAACACCCCTTCTAGACGGCGCTCGCACCCCCGACCTTCGGGAGAGCGGCAGACTTTTGCGGCCACCAGCCCACCCCCGACGTATGAAAGAGGACCTGATGGACATCATCTGCTGTCCGCTGGACAAACACGCCCTCGAACTCACCGTCGAGGAGCGTGAGGACGAGGAGATACTCACCGGCGAACTCGTCTGCACCGAGTGTGGCGAGGCGTTCCCCATCGAGGACGGCATCCCCAACCTCCTCCCGCCGGACATGCGCGACGAAGCCCCCGCCTGAACCTTTTTTTACCTGTCGCGCCGGAGTCAACTATGTGACAGACGCCCTGCCCGTGCACGTCAACCGTCAGGAGCTCCACGGACTGGAGGTTCCGACGGCCTTCGAGGCCGACGGGAGCTTCGACGTCCGCGTCGTCAACCACGGCGAGGCGCTCCACGTGCACCTGCACATCGACGACGACCTGTCGGCGGCGGCGACGCTGGCGGCATCGAACCACTACGTCGACGGGGAGTCGGAGCGGCGGGTCCGCATCGAGGTCGACGAGGAGGCGTCGTTCCCGGTCAGGGGCTCGCTCAAGGTGGTCACGGGCTACGGGGCCCAGACGCGCTACGTCGACGTCGAGATACACGAACCCGCGGCCGGCGAGGAGTCGGTCCTGGTCGACGAGTCGCTCTCGAAACCGCAACCAGGGCCCGAGCAGGGGACGGGCTCGCTGCTCCCGGAGGACCAGTCGGTCCCGGTACTCGCGCTGGGAGGCGTCGCCCTGCTCTTTGCCGTCGTCGCCGTCGTCGTCTTCGACAACGTCGGGCTCCTCCTGGGGTCGCTCGCCGTCGTCGGCGCCGCGCTCCTGGCGCTGTACGTCCGCGGGTCGGGGTGACTCACTCCCCGCCGTCGCGGTCGGTGGGGGCGCCGCTCAGGTTGCCCTCGCCGTCGAACCGCTTCGCCCGGAGGAACCGTGCCCGGTAGCGGTTCGCGTCCTCGTAGACGTCGGCCTCGCGGATGTCGCCGACGCTTCCGTCTGCCACGGCGTCGACGATGCCCTCGACCTGTTCTTTCTCGCTGGGCGTGAGCTCGAACTCGTAGGTCCGGGACTCCTCGCTCTCGAGTTTCGTCCACTGCCGGGCGGCCGCGATGACCACCGAGCAGGGCTCGCGACACGGGACGACGCCGTCGCCGCCGTCCACGTCGAGCTCGGTCTCGTCGTCGTAGTGCCACTCGCGGCGCTTCAGACACTGCGAGTCGGCACAGCAGGCCTCGGCCACCCAGTTGACGTGTTCGTAGCCCTCGCCGCGGTCCCAGGTCTGGACGACGCCGTAGATGCCGGTCTGTCGCTCGACCGTCTCGTGCCAGTGGGTGACGTCGAGCTCGCCCTCGCGCTCGCGGTGCCAGTTGGCGACCGACGCCGGGTAGAACGTCTCGACCGTCTCGACGAGGTCGGCTGCCGAGCGGTCGGCAAAGCGCCACCCGGTCCGGAGCGTCGGGGCCGACTTCAGCGGGCGGTAGCGCCCCCGCTCGTCGTGTTTCGCGAGGTCGCGGGCCGCCCGCGGGTCCTCGTGGGCAGTCAGGGCGGCGGGGTCCGCCCGCGCGTCGTCGACGTGGCGGACGTGGTACCGGCGTTCGCCCCCGTCGTCGACAGTCGCGGTGACCCGAAGCTGGCCCCACTCGGAGACCACGCCGTCGGCCAGGTTCTCGAGGCGACGCTCCAGGGCCGTCTCCTCGGCGTCCTCGAGCCACCGGAGGAACGCCCAGCGGTCGGCCTTCTGTGGCGCGACGGCGTGCCAGAAGTACCAGTTACGGACGAAGGGGGAGTCGGCGGCCACGGCACGCAGGTCGTCCTCGTTCAGCGCGCCGTGGGTCTCCTCGGGCGTCTCGAACGCGTAGCGGTCCCCCTCTCGGTCGACGCGAAGGTCGTCGAAGGCGATGCCGTCGGGAGCGGTCGCCACCAGCGCGTCCACGTGGTCGCCGTGCATACCGGGAGACAGGGCTCCCGCGAAAAAAACGAGTCGGTCTGAGACAGCCCCGGTCAGTCCCCGGCGGCGGGGTTCGCGCCGCTGGTCCGCTCGCGGACCTGTTCGATGGCGGCTTCGACGTCTGCCCCGGCGTCGGCGGCCCGTTCGAGCACGACGTCGGCCATCAGGGGTTCGGTCCCCACCGCGCCGGCGTACCAGATGTCGTGGCCGTCGACGGCCGTGGGGACGTCGTAGCCCAGCCGGTAGTCGTCGGTCAGGCCCATATCCTCGGGGATGTCCTCCTGGGTGTGGAAGCCGTCGGCGATGAACAGGGGGACGACGACGATGTCGTCGCTCTCGAAGTACTCAGTGACGTCGTCGACCTCCGGGTCCTCGTCCATGAACAGCGCCTGTACCTCGTCGAAGCGGCCCCGGTCGCGGATGCGGCCGGCGTGGTACTCGATGGCCTTCGCGGAGTTCTCGTTGCGCTCGGTGCCGTGGCCGACCACCGCCAGGCCAACGCCCTCGCCGATGTCGGGGTCGCCGGTGACCGACTCGGCGCGCTGGACGATGACGTCGCTCATCGCGTCGTGGGTCCCCACCGGGCCGCAGTAGTGGACGGTCTGCCCGGTGTCATCGGCGGTGAGCGTCGCGTGCGTGGCGCTCGTCCCGTCGGAGCTCCACAGGTCCGGGTCCCAGCCCCCGAGGCGGAACTCCCGGGGGATGACCTGCTCGGTGAAGTAGCCCTCCGAGATAAAGAGCGGGACGAGGTACACCTCGTCGGCGTCGACGGTCCGCAGCGCCTCTCGGAACGACGGTTCTTCCTTCCAGAACGACTCCCGGACCTCCGCGAACGCGCCGGTCGCGCGGATGGTGTCCGCGTGGGTGTAGGTCGGCGTGCTCGACTCGGCGTTCAGGTGCGAGCCGTGGGCGGCGATGACGAGCGCTGGAGCCATACCTCGGGATTAGGACGAACCGTTCATAGGGGCTTCGCCCGCGAGTCGCACGGGTTTGTCCCCACCGGCGTCAGGTCGGGTATGTCACTCGCGAGCGAGACGCGCGACGCCGTCCGGGCGCGCCCCTTCCTCTATGATGCGCTCCGGGCGGGTGTCGTCAACTACACCGCCGCCGCCAGGACGCTCGACGTCGACGGTGAGGTAGACGCCGTCGCGACGGCGTTGCGCCGGTTCGCCGAGGAGTTGCCGGAGTACAGTCCGCCCGCGGGCGAGGCGCGCGTGTCGATGGAAACCGGCCTGGGGCCCGTGGACGCGGAGACGACGGACCCGTTGCTGGTCGTCGGTGACGCGCGCTTCGGGCGCGACGCCGGGTCACTGACGGCCGTCGTCGCCACCGGTGACCTCTCCGGGGCGGCGCTGGCCGACGTGCTCGGCCGGTCTGGAACCGCGGACGTCGACGTCGAGGCCGCCGCGGTCGGCGGCGAGACGCTGGTTGTCGTCGTCGAACGTCGCGACGGGCCGGACACGCTCCGTCTCGTAGAGGCCGCGGTCGGCCGGTAGCGCCCGTAGCGACCGCGCGGGGCATCCGACGAGTTAAAGCGGGCGCGGACAGACCCTCCTGCTAATGACGCTGCGCGTGACGAACACGCTGACCGGCGAGAAAGAGCCCTTCGAGCCGCGCGACCCCGACTCGGTGCTGCTGTACTACTGCGGGCTGACGACGTCGGACCCGCCCCATCTGGGCCACGCCCGCGGGTGGGTCCACGTCGACGTGATGTGTCGCTGGCTCGAACACCTGGGCTACGACGTCCGTCACGTCGAGAACTTCACCGACGTCAACGAGAAGATCGTCGCCCGCGTCGGCGAGGACGGTGACAGCGAGGCCGACGTCGCCCGTCACTACGTCCAGCAGGTCATCGAGGACATGCGCTCGCTGAACTTAGAGCGCGCTGAGGTCTACCCCCGGGTCTCCGAACACGTCCCGGAGATCATCTCGCTCGTAGAGCGCCTCGTCGAGTCGGGCCACGCCTACGAGGCCAACGGCTCGGTGTACTTCGACGTTCGCAGCTTCGAGGACTACGGCAAACTGTCGAATCAGACCGTCGAGGACATCGAGTCACAGGGCGAGACCGCCGAGTCGGAGAAGCGCCACCCGGCCGACTTCGCGCTCTGGAAGGCCGGCGGCGTCACCCCCGCGGACATCGAGGAACACCAGCACCCCGAGGCCGCACCGGCCGCGGAGGCCTGCGAGACGGCCCAGACCTGGGACTCGCCGTGGGGCGAGGGACGGCCGGGCTGGCACATCGAGTGCTCCGCGATGTCGATGACCCACTTAGACGAGTCCATCGACGTCCACGTCGGCGGCCAGGACCTCGTCTTCCCCCACCACGAGAACGAGGTTGCCCAGAGCGAGGCCGCGACCGGCGAGCAGTTCGCGACGTACTGGCTCCACGTCCGTCTGCTGGAGACGAAAGGCGAGAAGATGTCCTCCTCGCTGGGCAACTACTTCACCGTCAGCGACGCCGTCGCGGAGTTCGGTCCGGACGTCCTCCGGACGTTCCTGCTCTCGACGGCCTACAGCTCCAGCGCCGTCTACAGCGAGGCGACCATCGCCGAGGCCCAGGAGCGCTGGGACCGCCTCCAGCGGGGTTACGAACGCGCCGTCGAGGCCTGCGACGACGTCGAGGCGTACGCGACGGTCGCGGACGAGGCGCTCAGGTCGGCCGTCGAGGAGGTCCGCGCGGACTTCGAGGCGGCGATGAACGACGATTTCAACACCCGCGAGGCGACGACGGCGCTGCTCGACCTCACCGCCGCCGTCAACACCCACGTCGACGCCCACGACCGCTACGACTACCGCGGCCTGCGGCGAGCCGTCGAGGCCTTCGAGGACCTGGGCGGGACCGTGCTTGGCCTGTCCTTCGGCGAGCGCGACGACGGCGAGGTGACCATCGCCGGCGACCTCGTCGAACTCATTCTCGAGGTCCGCGAGCAGGAGCGGGAGGCCGGAAACTACGAGCGGGCCGACGACCTGCGCGGCGAACTCGAGGCACTCGGCGTCGAGGTGCAAGACACCGACGACGGTCCCACCTACCGGCTCTGAGGTATCGGCACCCCTACCGTCGTCTTTTCGTCGGATCTGGTGCTTTTGGGGTCGTTGGAGCGACGTCCCGACACGCCCAGGGCCGGCTCGCTGTGCTGTGTTGCCGACGACTGCTATCACGCGTCAGCACGAATTTATATACTCTATCGGCGTACCTAGGGTCGTTATGAAATGCTTACCAAGTAGTTCTCAATCCGTCCGGCTCCTGATTGCGACGTTCGTCGTGGTCTCGGTCGCGTCGTTCGGGGTCGCCCCAGCCCTCGCGCAATCCGACCAGCCGGCGTGGGCCGACGAGATGTTCGGGAGCTTCGGGGGATTCGTCTCGACGTACAACGAGAACGTCGACGCGAGTGACCTCGGCATCGCCGCCGACCAGCTGAAAAACGAGCGCGTGAATCTAATTGTCACCGACGCAGACGGCACGCAAGGCACTGCGTCGTTCCGAATGAACGCGCAACTCCAGATTCAGGAGCTCGAACAGGGGACTCGTGACGACGCGACGCTGAAGATGACGACTGACCGGGCGACCATCGACAGGATTCTCGAATCGAACACCCCCACGACCGCGTTCCAGAACGCTCTCATGGACGGGGACATCCGGATTGACGGCATCGGGGTCGTCAACTCACTGAAATGGGCCGTAATCAACGTGCTGGCGAGCCTGTTCTGATAGCTTCCGATCGAGATCTTCACCGACGTACTCGGCCCCGTAACGCCTGTGACTCCGATTCAAGGGGGATCCGGGCGTCCTCTCGATTCTGTCATCGGAACGTGCTGGTCCCGTCAGTGGCGAGCCGGTTACACCCAGGCACGAAGACGGGACTGCGAGGCTAGGAAGCCGTGCCGGGCGACGAATTACACGACGAGCTCGCGGCGCTCGGTGTCCGGGTACCGAGCGCGCACGACGGCATCGCCCTCGGGTTGTAAGCAACGACTTCCGTCA
The DNA here is from genome assembly GCF_029338315.1 of Haloarcula regularis. Classification (GTDB taxonomy): domain Archaea; phylum Halobacteriota; class Halobacteria; order Halobacteriales; family Haloarculaceae; genus Haloarcula; species Haloarcula regularis. The sequence goes on along the minus strand of NZ_CP119794.1, from coordinate 918,857 downwards.
CGCCGACCACCGCCCTTCCGTGGCTCGGGTCCTGACAGGAGGTGTATACCAATACCTTCCCTGCACGTCAGTGGAACGTACGATGAACCTGTTCTACGCAAACTCGCGGCCGGTCCGCATCCTCCTGGCACTCGGACTGCTGCTCGTCGTGGCCTCGCTGTCCTCGACTGGTGTGACCATCTGACCCGAGTGAGCTCGTAGCCGAGTGACTGTCGCCAACACCCCCAATCGAGCGCAGCAACCGCTCTGGGACGGGTCCCCTAGCTGACTGGCTCTGCCCGATCCGGGCCGATGTCCGACACGTGTTCTTTTTTTACACCACGGGGCGTCTGGTAGGCACACCATGCGAACCGAACTCCTCACCGCGCTCGTCGCCCTCCTCGTCGTCTCCTCCGGCTGTGTTGGTCTCATCACCGGCGAAACCGTCGCCTTCGAGGCCGAGCCCGCGGCGGTCGACGACGCGGCGCTCGAGACGACCGGCTACGACGAGGCCCGCGCCGAGGCACAGACCGTGACCCGGAACGTGTCCGTCGTCGGGCAGGAACGGACGGTCAGAATCACGAACCACGTCGCCGAGTACAACCGCTCGGTCGAACTCGGGCCACTGGGTGAGCTTGAGCTGGCCCGGCTCATCGTCCTCTCGACGCCCGGGGCGACCGTCGCCGGTCAGTCGCTGAACCCGCTCGCGAGCCAGTCCAACCGCCGCCTCGCCGAGCGACTCGTCCAGCGCTCCGGGCGCATCAGCGACGTCGCGAGCGAGGGCAACCGGACCGTCCAGATACTCGGCGAGGACCGCACTGTCAGCGAGTTCACCGGCACCTCGGAGGTCCAGGGCCAGGAGATAGACGTCCGCCTGCACGTCACCAGTTTCGAACACGATGGCGACGTGATCGTCGCCATCGCCGTCCACCCCGAGCGCATCGACGAGCGAGACCGGGTCGACACGCTCATGGGCGCTATCCAGCATCCCACCTCCTGACGCCACCGGGGCGTACCGTTTTCTGCCCGGCCGGAGAGTAGCCGGTATGCACACGGCAGCAATCGCTGGGGCACTGCTCACCGCCGTCGGTCTCGGGGGATACGCCGTCGGCGTCCTCGTGCCGTACTCGGGCCGGGCGTTCTCGCTGACGGCGCTGATGCTCGGCCTGACGCTTCTGACTGTCGGCCGCGCCCAGGGGGGGACCGAACCGTGATCTCCGCCGTGGTCTACGCCGACGAGGAGGCGGTCGCCTACGACGACCTCTCGGCGGCCCGTCGCGCCCTGGGGACGACCTGGGTGCACGCCACGTCGGTCACCGAGAGCGAACTCGACGCGATTCGGGACGCGTTCGACCTCCACCCGCTGCCCATCGACGACGTCCGGAACCACGCCCGGGCCAAGACCGAGGAGTTCAGCGACTACACGTTCGTCCTGCTGAAAGTCGCGACGCTCTCGCCGGGCGAGACGACCTTCGAGAAGGAGGTCCAGACGACGCCGGTCGGCGTCTTCGTCGGCGACGACTGGGTAGTCACCGTCTCGCCGGGCGCGGCACGGCCGGTCCAGCGCGTCCTCGACGCCGTCTCGCGGGGCGACGAGCGCCTGCTCCACCGCGGCGCCGACTTCACCGCCTACCGTGTGCTGGACGTCATCGTCGACGGCTACTTCGACCTCTTAGACGAGATCGAGACCGACATCGAGGAGATCGAGGAGGCGGTCACCGTCTCCACGGACCGCGAGACCCTCGAGAAGATAAACGACGTCCGCCGGGACCTGCTGTCCTTCCGCAAGCAGGCCTGGCCGGCCCGCGAGGCCGTCGGCGTCCTCGCCCGCGGCGACCCGGCCCAGGTCGCCCCCGAGACGGAGAAGTACTTCCGGGACGTCTACGACCACCTGGTCCAGGTCGTCGACCTGACCGAGACCTACCGGGACCTGGTGGCGGGCGCCCGCGACATCTACCTGAACACGCTCTCGCAGTCGACCAACGAGGTGATGAAGGTGCTGACCGTCGTCGCGACGATATTCATCCCGCTGACGTTCGTCGCCGGCGTCTACGGGATGAACTTCGCGGACAGCCCCTACAACATGCCCGAGCTCGCATGGACCTACGGCTACCCGGCGACGATGATCGGGATGGCGCTCATCGTGGCCGTCATGCTCGCGCACTTCCGCCGACGGGGCTACCTATAGGGTCAGCGGGACGAGCAACACCCCCATCAGCGTCGCCCGTCGCGTCCCGAAGTGCGGTGGGACGTGGCCCACGAGCGTCGCCGCGCCGAACGCGCCGACGCCGACGGCCCCGGCGAAGACCCACGAGAGGACGCCAAGCGCGGCCAGGACCGAAAGCGAGAGGCGTGCGGGGTCCAGTCGACCGACGGTCCGCAGGTACCGGTCACCGAGCACCGGCACCAGCACGGCGCCGGCGACGGTGGCGAGGACCACCGCGGTCAGCAGCGGGGGGAGCGCGAGCGGGACACTGGCCCGTTCCATCGCGACGAGGACGCCGGTGCGCGGTTCGCCGAGCGCGATGAGCGCAAAGAGCGCGAACACCGCCGTCGCCGTGTTCACGCCGCTGGTCGTGACCACGAACGCCCGCGGGCCGCCGTCGGCGGTCAGCCCGAGCGCCAGGGTCGCCGCCACGGCGCTGGAGACACCCGGCAGGTAGCCGACGACCGCCCCACACAGCGTCCCGACGACGACGAGCTCGGCCACCGTCTGCTGGGGGGTCGTCACCGTCGCGTCGGCCTGTGCGGGGACGCCCTCGCCGTCGATGGCCGCGAGCAACACGGGCGCGCCGAACAGCCCCGCGAACAGCGCCACGAGGACGTCCGCGACGGGAAGCAGCGACGTCACCTCGGCGTCGAGGACGAGCAGCCCCAGGCCCCCGCTGGCCGCGAGCGAACAGCAGGCTCCAACCTTCGCTCTGGCGTCGCGCTCGGTGGCGACGAGCAGCGCCGCCACCCCGCCCAGGACCAGCGAGCGGTGGGCCTCGACCAGCGGATAGAGTTCGACCATCGCGGCCGTGACCGGCAGTGCGAGTGGCGCCGCCAGCACGACGGCGCCGGCGCTCCCGACGGCCGAGAGGCGCAGCGCTTCGCGGCCCCGGCCCTCGACGACGAGTCGGTGGCCCGGGAGTGCGCCGGCGGCCATCGCGGGGTCCGGGACGCCCAGTGCCAGCGCCGGCACGACGTCCAGGAAGGTGTGGACGACGCCGGCAGCCAGCATCGCCGCCCCGACGTAGCGGCGCGGGCCCGGGACGGCGCCGGCAGTGGCGGCGAGCAGGAGCGCGAACGTGTTCGCGTGCAAGCCCGGCACGAGGCCGCTGACGGTGCCGAGGCAGACGCCCCCGGCCACCGCCGCCAGCAGCGTCGCCGTCGCGACGGGGTCGCCCGAGAGTCTGACCGGGAGCATACGCGCCCCTGGTCCCGTCCCGGTACTTGAACCTCAGCACTGGCCGGTGTGGTAGTCCCGGCATCTGTCTGTCGCGTGGCGCTGTGACGTCCACGATCGGACACTCGCCCGACGCATCGCTGTGCGGGGCAGCGTCGAAGAAAATGTCGTTCGCTGGTGGTGACGGCTTAGCCGAAGAGCTCGCCGAGGCCCTCGCCGCCGGCGTCGTCGTCTTCGTCCTCGTCTTCCTCGTCGGCCTCGTCGGCGGCCTCTTCCTCGTCGGCCTCGTCGGCGCCCTCGTCGGCGCTCTCGTCGGCGGTCTCTGCGGCCCCGCCGCTCGCGGCGACGGGTGCAGCGGCGGCCTGCTCGACGGCCTCGTCGATGTCGACGTCCTCCAGCGCGGCGACGAGCGCCTTGACGCGGGACTCCTCGACGTCGACGCCGGCGGCCTCGAGCACGCCGGTCAGGTTGTCTTCGTTGATCTCTTCGCCCGATTCGTTCAGGATGAGTGCAGCGTAAACGTATTCCATTGTTCTGTGATGTGGTGTGTGGGTGGTTAGAACATCGCTCCGAGCGCGTCGCCAGCGTCGTCGTCGTCATCGTCGTCCTCGGCCGCCTCGGCCTCGGCGTCGACGTCGTCGCCGGCGTCCTCGTCTGCGGTGTCCTCGTCGTCTTTGTCAGCCGATTCCTCGGGTGCCGCGGCGACCTCCACGTCCTGGAGCTCGTCGGGCAGCGCCTCCGTGTCCTCGATCTGGGCAGCGAGCGCGCGCAGCTGCGCGTCGGCCTTGCTCACGAGGTCGGGGACGACCTCTGGGTCCTCGATGGCGGCCTGGAGCGCGAGGCTCTTGGCCTCGCCGCTGGCCGTCTGGAGCATCGTCGGGACCGTCTGGGCCGTCGGGAACTCGGCGTTGACCGAGAGGTTGAAGGCCCGACTGGCCGCGGCCGAGATGTCTGCCTCGTACTCGTCGATGTCCAGCTCGAGTTCCTCGGGTTCGAACAGCACGCCGTCCGCGAAGACGCCGCGGAGGTCGAGCCCGACCTCCTTCGGTTCGATGCCGAGCTCGCTGAGGACGTTCGAGAGCTCCTGGGAGACCTCCTCGCCCGCGTCGAGCACGGTCGAGTCCGAGAGGACCTGGATGGACCCGTCCTGGATGCGCGCGTCGGCCCCGACGCTCTGGAGTTCGCCGACGAACGGGCCGGGGTCGACGCCGGTGTCGCCCTCGGGGATCACGATGTCGTTCGGGGCGATCTCGCCGGCGCTGATGGGGGCCGGCGTCTTCGATGCCTCCAGTTCCTGGAACAGCGAGAACGGGTTGTCGTTCGTCCCGATGAGGCCGACCTGGCCCTCGACGAACTGGGTGAGGTCCTCGACGCCCTCGTCGACTTCCTCGAGGGCCCGCCGGAGCAGCGTGTTCCGGGAGACGCGCAGTTCCGCAGTGCCGTGCAGGTCACGGCGCATGTCCTGGAGCTGGCGGGACGGGATGCCCGCGATGTTGACCACGCCGACGCTCTCGTAGGACTCGATGGTCTCGACGAGGGCGTCGACCTCTTCCTGTTTCCACTGTGGGATGGTCTCTGTCTTGCGTTCGCTCTCGGCGCTCATATCAGGCCACCTCCACGGCCGGGCCCATCGTCGTCTTGACGTAGACGGTGTCGATGTTGAGCGGCCCCTTCTCGAGGTCGGCGTGCAGGCGGCGGAGGATGACGTCGATGTTGTCGGCGATGTCCTCGGCGGACATGTCCTCGGCACCCACGCGGGTGTGGAAGGTTCGACGTTCACCGCTGCGCAGCTGCACGGTGTTTTTCATTCGGTTGACGACCTCGACGACGTCGTCGTCGGGGTCGAGCGGTTCCGGCATCTTGCCGCGCGGACCGAGGACGGTCCCGAGGTAGCGACCGATGTCCTGCATCATGTTCGTCTCTGCGATGAAGAAGTCGGTCTCGTTTGCGAGCTCCTTGGCGGCGTCGTCGTCGCCCCCGAGCTCCTCGAGTTCGTCCTGGCTGAGTACGTCGTCTGCGACCTCCTCGGCACGGAGGGCTGTCTCGCCCTCGGCGAAGACCACGATGGTGGTCTCCTGGCCGGTGCCGGCAGGGAGGACGACGGACTCGTCGACGCGGTTCGACGGGTCGTTGAGATCTAAGTCGCGCAGGTTGACTGCGAGGTCGACCGTCTCGCGGAAGTTCCGCTCAGGTGCGTCCTCGAGTGCGCGAGAGACTGCATTCTCTATTTCCTGGTCTGCCATTGTTCACCTCCGTAGTACGCCAAACGGCTGCTACGGGTCAGTGAAACAGGCGGTTGCCTGTCTCGTCCGTGTGGAGGCCGATGTGACACTTAAAAGCGTCGAACCGCCCCGCAGACGGTGTGTGACCGTCACATACCGGCGCGGGGAGGGGGACGGACCCACCACTGGTCGGGCGAGAGAACAACAAAATCGCAGTCCGGAGGTCGGGTCGGCGTTACGCTTCGGCTGCTTCGCCGAAGACGTCGTCGTACTCGCCGCTGTCGATGCGTTCCTTGAACTCCCGGGGGTCGTTACCCTCGATGGTGACGCCCAGGGAGGCACAGGTGCCGACGACCTCCTTCGCGGCGTTCTTGAGGTCGTAAGCCAGCAGGTCTGGGTGTTTCTGCTCGGCGATCTGGATGACCTGATCGACACTGAGGTCGGCGACGAAGTTCTTCTGGGGCTCGCCGCTCCCGGTCTCGAAGCCGGCCTCGTCCTTGATGAGTTCGGCCGTCGGCGGGACGCCGACCTCGATGGAAAAGGAGCCGTCGTCGTCGTACTCGACGGTGACGGGGACTTCGGTGCCGTCGAACGCTGCGGTCTGGTCGTTGATCTCCTGGACGACTGCCTGTACGTCCACGGGGGTCGGGCCCAGTTCGGGACCGAGCGGCGGGCCAGGGTTGGCCTGGCCGCCGGGAACGAGCACTTCGATAGTTCCAGCCATGTCTCAGCAATCCCGTTCGGCGGTTTAAAGGATTGCGTTTCATCGACGCCCCCGTGAGGTCGACACACGGCCGGACCGGGCGACCTGCGACCGTTACAGCGGTTGCGAGGCGAAAGCCCACCCATTCACGGGTGGGAAGAAGCCGACAACTGGGTATCTCTCCACGCTCGTAGCCACGGTAGAGGTTGGATGCTTGTATAACATCTTTAGGTGAGTGAATTCTATATACTGACGATGCCTCGTGGGTTCGACAGGGAACGTACCAACGTCCACAAACTCCAGTATCACTTCATCTGGTGTCCGAAGTATCGCAAGTCAGTACTCGAAGGCGAGGTACGTGACCGTCTCGAAGAACTCATCGAGGGGAAAGCCGACGAACTCGGCTTAGAGATACTGGAGTTGGCGATTCGCCCCGACCACGTACACCTGTTCATCACGGGCGACCCGACGCTCGCCCCGAACAAGATAATGCAACAGGTCAAGGGCTACTCCTCGCGCCGACTTCGGGACGAGTTCGACTTCGGCCTGCCGTCCCTGTGGACGCGCTCGTACTTCGTTTCCAGCGCGGGCGACGTATCCAGTGAGGTCATCGAGGAGTACATCGACGCCCAAGCAGGTGAGTAGTATGCAACGGAACGTCTCAACCACGGTGCGGGTCAAACTCCACTCGCTGACCAACAGGAAAGCCGACCTGCTCGCCCGTGAGTACGAGGCGTTCCAGACCGAGGTACACGGCGGAGATACCGACCTGTATTCTGCGACCGACCAACAGGCGTCGAAAGTCCAGCGACAGAAAGACCCGAACCCAGACACCGAACAGCCCGTCGTCCTTCGCAACGACGTGTTCGACGTGACCCACGACGAGGATACCGTTCTCTCGTCGTGGTGGGTCAAAGTCCCCGTCTACGACCCCGAGCGTGGACGGGGCAACTCCATCTGGTGTCCTGCCCACGTCCCACGAAAGGACGAACAACTCGTCCGCGAGGGCGATATTCGGGACAGCGAACTGGTGCGCCGTGACGGTGATTGGTACGTCCATCTCGTCGTGAAGCGGTCTGTGACCGTGGCCGACGAGTACGACGACGTGCTGGCTATCGACATGGGCGTACGGTGGGTCGCAACCTGTGCGTTCCTCTCTGACCGCAAGACCACCTTCTACGGAAAGGAAGTGCGCCGTATCCGCGAACACTACAAGCAACTCCGCAAGTCCATCGGGAACTCCAAACCACGACAGGGACAGCAGGTGGTCGAGCGTATCGGTAACGCGGAAGCACGGAAGGTGGACGACCGTCTCCACAAGATTACTCGGCACATCGTGGAGGATGCCGAAGAACGGAACGCGCTCATCGTCGTGGGCGACCTCGGTGGGATTCGCAAGGACAACGACAAAGGCAGGTACGTCAACGACAAGACCCACAAGATGCCGTTCGCCCGCCTCTTCAACTACATCGAATACAAGGCCCACGACGCGGGTATCGACGTGCAGTTGGTCGAAGAATACGACACGTCGAAGACGTGCAATCGGTGTGCTTGCGAGGGCGTCCGAGAGACGCAGGGACGCTTTGAGTGTCCCGAGTGTGGGCTGGACGACAACGCAGACAAGAACGGTGCGCTGAACATCGGCAAACGAGCCTTGGGCAAGTTCTCGAAACCGCTGTCCAAGGCGGGGGCTGTACTGGCACAGCCCGAAACACAGGTCATCGTCCAACGTGACGACGAACCTGCGAACCTCTCCGTATCCGTGGGTTCAACCCAGTGGGGGAACCCCACGGCTTTAGCCGTGGGAGGATGTCAGGCGAAGGTGACGCCGTTCATCGCGAGGAAGTCCCCGGCGGCCTTGATCTCGACCGGCGACCCGATGATGCGGACCCGGCCCTCCTCCCGGCGGACCATGACCGTGAATCGCGCTTCCAGTTCCTCGCGGATGCCGTCGAGCGCACCGGCTGGCAGGAGAATCTGCGTGCTGTCACGGAAACGCTCGACGTCTGCCATGATTGAACCTGACGGTTGGCCGCCTAAAGGCGTGTCGACTTACACGTGGCTGGCAAGAATTACCGACTGCCGACGGCGAGGTCGGCGAGGGAAGAAAGCCTTATCCAGCGCGCGCGGCGGAGGTACACGTAATGGGGCTCGAAGAGGAGATACAGGAACTCGAGGAGGAAATCGCGAGTACGCCCTACAACAAGTCCACCGAGGCCCACATCGGCCGGCTGAAGTCGAAACTCGCCGAGAAGAAGGAGAAACTCGAGCAACAGCAGTCCTCCTCGGGCGGTGGCGGCGGCTACGGCGTCGAGAAGCACGGCGACGCAACCGTCGCCCTCGTCGGGTTCCCCAGCGTCGGGAAGTCGACGCTGTTGAACGCCCTGACCAACGCCGAGTCGGAGACGGGCGCCTACGAGTTCACCACGCTCGACGTCTACCCGGGGATGCTCAAGCACAAGGGCGCCAACATCCAGATCCTCGACGTCCCCGGTCTCATCGAGGGTGCCGCTGGCGGCCGCGGCGGCGGCAAGGAAGTCCTCTCGGTCGTCCGGACCGCCGACCTCATCGTGTTCATGGTCTCGGTCTTCGAGATCGACCAGTACGATCGCCTGCGCGAGGAACTGTACAAGAACAAGATCCGCCTCGACACCGAGCCCCCGCGCGTGTCCGTCCGGAAGAAGGCCAAGGACGGCCTCAGCATCAACAGCTCCGTCGACCTCGACTTAGACGAGGAGACGATCAAGGCCGTCCTGCGCGAACACGGCTACGTCAACGCCGACGTGACCATCGGCGAGCAGATGGACCTCGACCGGCTCATTGACGGCGTGATGGACAATCGGGTCTACCTCCCCTCTGTCGTCGTCGTCAACAAGGCCGACCTCATCGAGGAGAACTACCTCCCGACGGTGAAGGGGGAACTCCGGGAACGGGACATCGACCCCGAGGAGGCCATCTTCATCAGCGCCGAGAAGGAGAAAGGGCTGGAGGGCCTGACCGAGCGCATCTGGAAGGAACTGGGGCTCATCCGTATCTACATGGACAAGCCGGGCCGCGGCGTCGACTACGAGGAACCGCTCATCCTCCGCGAGGGCGACACCGTCGACGACGCCTGCGAGAAACTGGGTGGCAGCTTCGACGAGCGCTTCCGCTTCGCCCGCGTCACCGGCCCCAGCGCCAAACACGACGAGCAGCAGGTCGGGCGCGGCCACGAACTGGCCGACGAGGACGTCCTTCGAATCGTCGCCCGGCGGTAGGATTTCGAATACAGTTTTACTACTTCCGCGCACGTGCGAGCGTCGCCCAGCGCACGCACGGCAGTGGCACACGTAAGGCGGTGAATGCGTGGACTCTTTGCTTCGAATCCCTACCCACGTGTATGGAGCACGGCCCACGCCGCCGCCTGGTCGCCGTCGTCGTCGTCGCCGGCCTCGTCCCCTGGACGGTGCTGCTTATCGGCGACGAGCTCACGCTGGTGTTCTCCTTCGGCCTGTTCAACACCAACCCGCCGAACGTGGTCTCGGTGTACGACTTCTTCTTTCGCTTCACCGACGGCCTTCCCCGCTTCATCGAGGCCTGGGGGACCGGCGTCATCCTGTATCTGCTCGCCTTGGGGAGTGCCGTCGCCGGCGTCGTCTGGCGTGAGGACGTGCGCCTGACTGCTTTCGCGCTCGTCGCGGCCGGCCTCTCGCAGATTTCGGTCTTCCTCGGGTTCAACCGCCGCATCGGCTACGCCGGGTTCCCGCTGGGGACGGTCGTGCTGCTCGCTGTAGTCTGGTGGTTCTACTGGCCGTCGGTGCGTGAGGCTGGGGTCTTTGGTGTTGATACGGACTACGAGTGAGTCCCGGAATCTGCTACGGAAGAATTCGGATGGGTGGGTAATCTTGGAGTCGTTCTCTACATGTTTCCGAACAGCCAGAAAGCCCCGGCTGGCTGAACTCGGGGGCCTCGCTGCGCGCTTCACTCACTGCGTTCGTTCCAGTGCTTGCTTCGTCCGCCGTCGTTCAGCCAGCCGCCCCTTTCAGTCCACCCGAAGCCGGGTGGTCAGCCGCCAAGGGGGGATTGAAAGGGGCCGACCTATCGACGAACCCCGGCGACGCAAGCACCGCAGTGAGTGCAACGAACGAGGAGCGCAGCGAGCCGCGGGAGTCGATAGGTCGGGGGCTTTCTGGCTCTCGGAATTCCTGTCCCCAGACCCACTTTGTGTCTCTCCTCGGACGGTAACCTTTTCGCGTGCCCGTCCCACGACCCGCATATGCTGACGCTCGACCACACGATGATGCGCGTCGAAGACCTGGACGCGTCGCTCGACTGGTACCAGAACCACCTCGACTACGAGGAGAAGGGCCGCTGGGAGGCCGACACGTTCACCAACGTCTTCCTGGGTCCCGAGGACATGCACGACGAGGGGGCGATGCTCGAGCTGACGTACAACCACGACGGGCGCTCGTACACGCACGGGGACGCCTGGGGCCACATCGCCGTCCGCTGTGAGGACGTCTACGACGCCTACGAGGAGCTGATGGACGCTGGCGTCGAGGACTACCGCGACCCGGACTCTTGTGGCGGCTCGTACGCGTTCGTGAAAGACCCCGACGGCCACGAGGTCGAGATCGTCGAGCGCGACCACGGCGCGAAGTGGTCGCTCGACCACACGATGCTGCGCGTCGAGGACGCCGACGAGGCCATCGGCTGGTACACCCGCAAGCTCGACTACGAGATGTTCCGCCGCTCCGAGCACGATTCGTTCGCGCTGTACTTCCTCAAGCCTCGCGAGGCCGCCGACGAGGCGATGTCCGTCGAACTGACCTACAACTACGACGGGCGCTCGTACGAACTGGGCGACGCCTGGGGCCACCTCGCGGTCAGCACCGACGACCTCCACGAGACGTGGGAGACCCTGATGGACCGTCACGCCGAGGACTACCGGGACCCCGCGAGCTGCGACGACCGCTACGCGTTCACCAAGGACGCCGACGGGCACGAGGTCGAGATCGTCACGAACTGACCTGGCGGTTCGTATTGCATTTATAATACGTCCGTCCAGCGTCAGACGGTCGTATGACACGCACCTGAGAAGAACTGTAACGGTCCTAAACGTACACGAGGTCCCCTCTCGGGGGCGTTGACGCGCTTGGTGCTGTGTGTCATGCCGCATGCCTGACCACAAAACATTTATAATACCCGCCTAAGGTTTGCAGTGTACCCCTACCCATGGTGCTAGATGCGAGTACACTGGTTCGGTCTACGCGTGGTCGCGGCGACTGCGCTCTGGCTACGTGGAAAGCAGCTGGCGCCGCCCGATAGCAAATCACAAACTATGACAGATACAAACGAAACTTCGCAGCCTGTTCCTGGCCGCGCTCATGGTGTTCTCGGTGTTCGCCATGACGACCGGTTTCGCGGGCAGTGCTGCGGCTGCTTCGAACCTGAACGCTGGGACGTTCTACAGCGGTCAGGACGTACAGTTTACCGCAAATAACGGAAACACGGACTATCAAGTCCGGACCGTCGACGACAGTGGCGACGAGGACCAGGTCGGCTCGCTCCGCCGAACCGAACGGTCCGACGGCGATGGTGTCATCGACTTCACGCTCGACAACCGACTCTCCGAGGGTGACTTCGTCATCGTGAACGCAGATACCGGTGAGGTCGTCAACTTGAATAACGGTGATGAAGATCCTGTCCCTGATGGTGGTCTCACCGCGGCCTATACCTTCGAGGTCATCCCGCAGGACCTGACCGCCGAGTTCGACGACAGTGAAGTCGGAACCTCCGGCGACGCTGCTGAGGTCGATTACGAAATCGACTCCGACATCCGGAACGGCTACGACGTCAACATCTCCGCCGAGGGCCTCGACCGTGACGAACTCGTCGATATCTTCGTCGAGAACGGTAACGCTGAGGAAATAGCGGACAATGTCGTCTACGACTCCGACAACGCGGATGAGCTCAGAGATGTTAACTCCGGTGAAAACTTCTTCGACGACACCGAGAAGATTCAGCTTCACAACGCCGAATCTGATGAATACGTACTGAACTTCGAGGACATCAACGAGGGTAACTACACCTTCGAGGTCGAAGTGACCGACACTAACGCGAACGCGTCGGACACCATCGACGTCACCGACACCGGTGACGCAAGTACCTCCTTCGAGGACGGCGTCGTCACAGAAAACCGTGGTGACGTGGCCAACATCACGTTCCAGCTCGACAACACCGACGACGCCACTATTCAGATCGGTGACTTCGAGGACGACAACTACTACATCAGCGCCGAAGTGACCGACGACGATGATGACGGTGAAGTTTCCGTCCTGTTCAACAGTTACAGGGCTGGAACCGAGGATCCGAGCGAGGTCCTGACCGTTACTGGTGACGACGAGCTCGACACCGCCTCCCTAGAGCAGGGTGGTTCATTCACCGATACAGACGAGGCTGCTGGCTCTGACATCCTCGAAGCGACTGACTACGACATGCTCGTTGTCGAGGGCCACGGCGTCACGCTTGACGAAGATGATGATCTCGTCGAAGACTATGATGAACTCGACACCGATTCACAGATCATCACCAATGAAGACGACGTCGGCACGCTCTCGCTCGAAGAGGCGTCGCTAGAGGACCTCCAGATCTGGACTGCTCCGCAGGAGAAGTTCAATGACATAGAGGATCTCGACGACGACGAGACTGCACCCGTCTACGAACTGGTCAAGGACGGGAACATCACCCAGACTGACGAGATTGCGATCGGCGACGTCAACGACGTCGTGATCGTTCAGGTCGAGGCCTCCGGCTTCGAAGGTCTGTTCACCGATGGCGGCGACCTCAGTACGGGTGACTACGGTGCTCTATCCCAGCCGGCCGACGACGAGAACGAGAACAGCGGTCCGTTCGCGCTCACGTTCGAGAACGCTGACCCCGGTGCCAACGTCGATTCACCCCAGCAGGACATCGACCAGCTCAGCGGCTACAAGGTCATCTACGACGAGGCTAACGACACGCACTTCGTCGCGATTGAAAGCAGCGAATTCGCGGATAAGATCGACGCTGAAGACGAAGACGAGTACGTCGCGAACTTCACCGTCTTCAACAATGGCTACGGAGACGCTAATAACGGCATTGACTACCTAGGTGCCAGTGACCTCATCGACGCAGACGACGACAGCGAGAACGTCACTGACAGCACCCAGTTCCTCGACGCCGACGCGACGCTGAACAACGACGACGACCTCGTCGTCCGCGCCAGCGCCGACCAGCAGATCCGCGGCACGACGAACGTCGCGCCCGGGAGCGAAGTGACTGTCCGGCTCCGCAGCAGCCAGAGCAGCAGTCCGTTCCTGCTCCAGCCGAGCGCCATCGTCGGTCCGAACGGTACGTTCACCGCAGTGGCCGACTTCAGCGAGCGCTCGCCCGGTGCGAACTTCACGGCACAGACCCGTGTCGGTAGCGCGGAAGTCGGTGACGAGATCGACGGTACCGTCGCCGGTGCCGCCACGGCCTCCGTGAGCATCTCCGACCAGGACTCCGACGGCACGACGGTCGTCGTCGACAGCGCGCAGCTGTCCGACGGCGGCTTCATCGCCATCCACGAGGGCTCGGCCTCCGGTGACGTCATCGGAGCCTCCGACTACCTCGCGCCTGGCAGCCACTCGGACATCGAGGTCACGCTCGACTCCCCGCAGGACGGGGACTTCACCGCAGTCGCCATGCCGCACCTGGACGACGACGGTGACGAGACCTACGACTTCCCGGACAACGACGCGCCGTACACCGACAACGGCACCGCTGTGACGGACAGCGCTGACGTGACGGTCGGCGAGGAAGAGACCGAGACGGAGACTGAGACTGAGACGGAGACCGAGACGGAGACCGAAACGGCCACCGAGATGACCGAGACGGAGACCGAAACGGAACCGCCGGAGGAGACCACCACCGGTGACAGCGGGCCTGGCTTCACGGCCGTGCTCGCTCTCATCGCGCTGGTCGCCGCGGCGCTCCTCGCAGTCCGCCGTAACAACTAACCGGAGCAGTTCCGGTCCCTGACTTCCGACCTTTCTTTCGCGCGCTACGTCCGATAGCGACAGCGCCGGCCGTGCGGTGTCGATGCACACGCAGGCGTAACGACAAAACATATACGGCGGATTTGCCAAGATAGCATCCATGACGGCGACAGTCCTGCAGTCGACGGTCGACCTGGGTGGACTGTCGTTCGACCCGCTGGTGTACTCCGAGCCGCTGATGTGGCTCGTGCTGGCGGCGTTTCTGGGCAGCAGCGTCCTCGCGTACACGAACGAGACGTGGGCACGTCGCGTCGCCGTCGCCGGCTGGGGACTGTTCGCCCTCTTCTGGCTCGTCCTGATTCCGCACTTCGTGTTCACGCAGAAGAGCCTCGTCGAGGGACTCGGGAGCGTCGCCGCGGTCCCGCTCTCGGCGTACACGGCCTACCTGCTGTGGAACGGCCGGGACTCGCTTTTCGTCCTCACTCGCGCCGTCGGATTGATGGGCATCGTCTACGTGCCGGCGGTGACCGTCGACCCGATCCGGCAGTGGCTGGTCGAACTCGTCACCGACCAGACCGCCGTCCTGCTGGGCCTGGTCGGCGTCGACCCGCTGGTCGTCGACGGGCTGAGCCACGACGGGGTCCGCATCGCGACCAAGAAGTACCCATACGAGAGCACGTTCTGGTTCGAGCACGAGGACGGGCCCATCACGTACAACATCCTGCTCGCGTGTACGGGCCTGGGGAGCATCGCCATCTTCGCGGGGGGCATCCTCGCGGTCAAGGCGCCCTGGGGCCGGAAGCTCAAGGCGCTCGCGGTGACGTCGGCGGTCATCTACGCCCTCAACCTGGTCCGGAACGTCTTCATCGCTATCGCCTTCGGGTTGCAGAAGATGCAGTGGTTCGTCGACCCGATGATGACCATCTTTGGCCTCACCGACCCGCGGATGGTCTCGTACTACATCGCCGACCGCATCCTCGCGCAGGTCGGGTCGGTGGTCGTCCTGGTGGGCATCACGTGGCTGCTGGTCCGTGAACTCCCCGAGATAACGGTCATCGTCGAGGACCTGCTCTTCCTGGTGACCGGGACGGAGTACGACCTGGCGAGCGCGTTCGAGGGGACGGCCGACGTCGGCGAGGAGACGGCGGCGCCCGGCGACGACTAAGACTCGGGCTTGCCGGCGAGTGCGGTCAGCGCGTCGTCCTCGATAGGATGCAGCGACCCGGGAATCACGAGCATGTGCAGCGGGTCGCCGAACGATTGCTCGGCCAGCGACTCGAGCGTGTCGGCTGCGACGGTGGGGTCCGGACTGCCCGCCTGGGCGACGACGACGGCCAGCGTCTCGGGGAACTCGGTCGCGAGCAGGCCGGCGGCGTGATCGGCGGTCATGTACGTCTCGTCGCCGTCGTCCCAGTGAGGGTCGTCGACCTTGATGTCGAGGTAGACCAGCGTGTGCAGGTCGCGCTCGCGGTTGTCCTCGATGGTCGTGACGACGCTGTCGGGGACGCCGTCACCGCCGTGGGCGTCCTCGAAGGGGAGCGTCGTCGCCTTGCCAAAGCGGTAGTTCTGCAGGCCGGTCAGCGACCCGGCGGCGGTCTGGGCGGTCGTCCCGTGGACGACGCGGGTCTCGATGTCCCGCTCTGCGGCCCGCAGGCGGAGGTCGGTGTGGGTCGTCGAAACCATCGTGTCGCCGGCGGTCAGGAAGACCACGTCCGAATCCTCGGCCGCCGACAGTATCGGCTCGGGGTCCTGTTCGACGCCGGCGCGGTCCCGGATCTCGATGGTGGTGTCGTGGAACGACTCCAGCGTCTCGAGGTCGGTGCCGACGAGGCGGCTGGTGTAGAACTCCGCGAAGACGCGGTCGGCGTCGCGGATGGCGTCGCGGCCGGCGAGCGTGACCGAGCGTTCGTCGTAGAGGCCGAGGCCGACGAATGTGAGCATACCCGCTGTCGACGTCCGGCGGGGATAAATGGCGCGAAGCGTCAGGCTTACCGCCAGCGACCGGAGAGAGTGCGTATGGGCGTTCCCTGCGTTCGTGTTCGGCGCGAGGCCGGCGAGGCGACTCGGCAGCGACTCGCTGACGCGGACCTCGTCGACGACGGCTACGACATCACGGTCGCGGACGGCTGGCTCTACGTCCCCGTCACCGACCCGACCGGCGTTCCCGAGGAGTTCGCCGTCGTGGAGTTCGACGCGCCCGTCCGCGAGGGCCAGACGATGCCCGCGGACATCCTCGGCTTCGAGCCCAGTTACGAGCGCATCGGGGACCTGGTCATCGTCGACGAGGACGACCCGGAGCGTGCCCGCTCCGTCGCCGACGCGCTGATGGCTTCTGACCTCCCCGTCGAGGGCGTCCTCAACCGGGCCTCGAAGATCAAAGGCGAGCAGCGCGTCCGCGACTGGGAGGTGCTGGCCGGCGACACCACCGAGGTCGTCCACCGCGAGTACGGCTGTGCGTTCGAATTGGACCTGGCCGAGGTGTACTTCTCGCCGCGACTGGCCACCGAGCGCCACCGCGTCGTCGAGCAAGTCGAGGCGGGCGAGCGGGCCTTCGACATGTTCGCCGGCGTCGGCCCGTTCGTCGTCCCCTTCGCGAAGCGCGGCGCCACCTGCGTCGGGACGGACATCAACGAGGCAGCCATCGAGTACCTCCGGCGCAACGCCGAGCACAACGGTGTCGCCGACCGCGTGACCGGAATCTGTGGCGACGTCCGCGATGTCGCGGCCGACTACGCGGGGTGGGCTGACCGCGTCGTGATGAACCTCCCCCACAGCGCCGACGCATTCCTCGATACGGCGGTTCGCCTCGCCGGCGAGGACTGCACGCTGCACTACTACGACATCCAGTCCGACGACGACCTGTTCGGGCCCGGCGAGCGCGCGATTCGGGCCGCCGCCGAGCCGGAGTACGAGGTGACCGTCGAGACGCGCCGGGCGGTCCGGTCCTACGCCCCGGGCGAACAGAACGTCGTCCTCGACGTTAGTCTCCGGCGGTGAGTTCGGTGTCGTGAGCGGCCGAGAAGCGCCGGAGGGGCGTGGGAGACCTTCGCTCGACGCCCCCGATTCGCAATCCTTATTGCGGTTATCGCACACTGTTCGAGTGCTGCGAGGCACCGACGCGCCGGTGTAGCTCAGACTGGCTAGAGCGAATCCTTCGTAAGGATTAGGCCGAGGGTTCAAATCCCTCCACCGGCTTTCTGCTGCGAACGAACGTGAGCAGCGAAAGCCAGATAGGGATTTGAATCAGGGAGGAGCTCCGCTCCGACCGTGGTTCACAATCCCTCCACCGGCTCTTTCTGCGACGAGCCGACGCGTGCAGCGACCGGTGGGGCCGTCCGAAGTGGACCGATATTGCCCGGAGAGCGCGTGGCTCTGGGGCACAGAATCGAGGGAGTGGCCGTCCGGCGCGCTGCGGCGGCCTACGACAGAATCGACTCGACCGGTTCGAGCAGCGTCCGCTCGACGGTCTGTCCGAGTTCGGTCACGGCGACGCGGTCCTGTTCCTGGCTGTAGGTGACGAGGTCGGCGGATTCGAGCTGGGGGACGTGCCGGTGGTAGAGTTCGAGGTACAGCTGACAGACCTCCTCTGGCGGGATGTCGGCGAGCGTCGTTCGGTGCTCCCGCTCGGCAACCTCGTCGGCGAGGTCGGGGAGCGTCAGTTCCGTGTGGTCGGCCAGCAACGAGAGGGTGCGTCGCCGTCGTTCGTCGGCGAGGGCGAGGAAGACCTGATCACGCCGCTGCGCATCTCGCATGTGTGCCCTTTCTATCGACGACCCTGAAATATCGTTTCATTCTCGTCGGCCGTGACCGTCTCGGGTCACACTCGGACGCATTGTCCCGACGGGTATCGGGACGTCAGTGGGTCAGGACCAGCAGTTTCGCGTCAGTCCGCACGAGACAGAACGGCCGGCCGGGGTCACCGAACGTGTTCGTGCGCTGCTCGCTGACAAACAGGCGGTCGAACGCCTCGCCGCAGGCGGGACAGGCAAATCCCTCGCGGTTCTCGAGAGTCATCGTGTCGCGGTCCTGGGTGAGCAGTTTCAGGCCGTGGCGGTAGTCGTGGACGTCGAACCCGTCGCTGACGTCGAGTCGTTCCATGGGGGGAAAAGCGAGTCGAGGGGCTTAAACTCAGACCAGGTTCGCGCCCATGTAGAGGACGACGACCAGGAAGACCCAGACGACGTCGACGAAGTGCCAGTACATCGACGCCGTCGAGACGGAGGTGTGGCGCTCGGGGGAATACTGCCCGTAGTAGGCGCGGGCGAAGACGATACCCAGCAGGACGGCGCCCATCGTCACGTGGAGGCCGTGCAGGCCGGTCAGCCCGTAGAAGGCCGACCCGTAGATGCCCTCGCCGATGGTGAACCCTTCGTGGACGATGAACTCGTAGTACTCGTAGACCTGGCCGGCGATGAAGACGATGCCGAGCAGCAGCGTCACGCCGAGCAGCTTGATGAATCGGTCGCGGTTGCCGTTGATCAGCGCGTGGTGGCTGTAGTGCAGCGTCACCGAGCTGATGAGCAGGATGACGGTGTTGACGATGACGAGCGACCCGAACACCTCGGGGATGGCGGCGTCGACCCAGACGTCGCCACCGCGGATCATGAAGTAGTAGATGAACCCGGCCCCGAACGTCGCCACCTCGGTGCCCAGGAACAGGAGCATCGCGAACTTCAGCGTCCGGCTCGAGTGGTGGTTGGTCCCACGCTCCCAGAAGTCCGAGACGAAGGCGTGGTAGAGCCAGCCGTACAGGCCGACGAGGAAGATCCCGACGCTGCCGACGACGGCACCGGCACTGATCGTCGCGCTCACGAGCGGTTCCTCGGCCATCGAGAGGACGAACAGTGCCGCGCCGACGTAGATGCCCGATGCGCCGATGGCCGTCACGAACGGCCACCAGCTCGCCTCGCCGAACCCGCGGGGCCAGTCCTCCGTCGCCGGGAGGTGGTGTTCCCCGTGACCACCGTCTGTGCGTTCTTCGGTCGTACTCATACCCGGTCCTTGCGAGTCGATTACTAAAAGCCCATCCAATTCGCTCGCCCGATGTCGGAACATACAGGGACGGGAGGAACCAATCGGAACCGATGACAGTGCGTCGACGCCGGGTCGTCGGCAGCGTCCTGTGTGCGGCGGTGGGGCTCCTCGCGGCCGGCACGGCGAGTGCACACGGGGGGAGCCTGGCCGGCGGCGGCCGGGAGACGCTGACGGTCCCGACCTGGCTCTTCCTCTCGACGGGCGGGGCGGCGGTCGGTGCCTCGTTCCTGCTCGCGTCGTTCGTCACGGACCGGTCGTTCATCGAGCGCGTCCATGCCTGGGGCGTCCCGCTCGCGTCGGGCGGCGAACGGGGCCTGGTGCTGGCTGGCCGGGCCGTCGGCCTTGTCGGCCTCGTCGCTATCCTCGTGACGGGCTTTTTGGGTCCGACGAACGCCCGGACCAACCTGGCGATCCTGCTGGTGTGGGTCGGCTGGTGGGCCGGCCTGGCGATGACGACGTACCTGCTGGGCAACACCTGGTCGGTGCTGAACCCCTGGAAGACCCTCGCGGGGCTGTTGCCGTCGCTGGACCGGGCGTACCCCGACCGGATCGGCGCCTGGCCGGGCGTCGCGGGGCTGCTCGCGCTCGTCTGGGTCGAGGTGGTCAGTCCGCTGGCCGACGACCCGCGCCTGCTCGCGACGGTCGTCGTCGCGTACTCGGTGGTCACGCTCGCGGGCGCCGTCGTCTTCGGCCCGGCGACGTGGTTCGACCGGGTCGACCCCGTAGAGCGGGTGTTCCGGTACTACGGCCGCGTCGCGCCGGTCGGCCGGGGCGACGACGGCTACCGCCTGCGCCTGCCGGGGATGGACCTCTCGACGGCGCGCCTGGTCGACGGCGCGGACGAAGTGGCGTTTATCGTCGCGCTCCTGTGGGTCACCACCTACGACGGCCTGGTCACGACGCCGGCCTGGCGTGACCTGACGACGCCGCTCGTGGCCGCGGGGCTGCCGGCCCACCTGCTGTATCCGCTCGCGCTCGTCGCGGGGTTCGGACTCTTCCTCGGCGTCTACCGCCTCGCCGTCCGGGCCGCCCGGCGGACAGCCGAGACGTACCTCGCCCCGGCGGTCCTGGCCCGGCGGTTCGCGCCGCCGCTGCTGGCCATCGCCGCGGGCTATCACTTCGCCCACTACCTCGGCTACTTCCTCGTCCTCGCGCCGTCGCTGGCCGTCGCGCTGGCGGACCCGCTGGGCTCGCCGGCCCTCGTCCCGGTGCTCGATCTGCCGGGGTGGTTCGGCGGGGTGGCGCTGGCGTCGGTGGTCGTCGGGCACCTCGTCGCCATCTGGGTGGCCCACGCGGCGGCTTACGACCTCTTCCCCGCACGCCTGCAGGCCGTACGGTCGCAGTACCCCTTCATCGCGGTGATGGTCTTCTACACGATGACGAGTCTCTGGGTCGTCTCGCGTCCGGAGGTGCCACTCCCACACCTATGAGCGACACACGACTCGACGACGGCGTCGATACCGTGCCCAGGAGCGACGCGGCCTACGACGTCCCCGAGGGCGCGACGACCTACGAGTGTGGCTACTGCGGGCGGCCGTTCGCCCGCGAGTCCTGGCTCGCGCTCCACCGGGGGCTGGAGCACCCGGGTGCCCTCACGGACGCGGAGGTCGCGGCGTTCCGGACGGCCCACGCCGACGAGGAGGAGTCGCTTGGCACGTTCCGGCTGAAGGCGCTTGGCTCTCTCATCCTGCTGTACTTCGGGCTGTTGATGGTGTACGCGCTGGTCTGACACCGCCGGGTCCGGCACGCGGGAAACGACACGTTGATGGGCCGCAGGCGTCCAAACGTGGACATGGACCTTCGCGTCATCGACAAATCCGACACGGAACTCTCGCTGGAGATCGCCGGCGAGGACCACACGTTCATGAACGTCATCAAGGGTGCGCTGCTCGAGACCGAGGGCGTGACGGCGGCGACCTACGACGTGAACCCCGAGCAGTCCGGCGGGCAGACCGACCCCGTGCTGACCATCAAGACGGAGACGGACGTCGACGCGCTCGACGCCCTCGAGGACGGCACCGATCGCGTCATCGAGAAGGCCGACGCCTTCACCGACGCCTTCGAGTCTGCGGCCTGAACGCACTCTCTCTCTCAGCAGATCACGTCGCTCTTTTCAGCAGACCACGTGCGTGACGAACACGCGCCCGTCAGGCGCGACGTGGACGTCGACACCGACGGTGCCCGTCTCGGCCGGCCGGTAGGCCGCGCCGCGCTCGGCGTAACTGTCGACCAGCGCCGTCGCGAACGCGGTCTCGTCGTCGAAGTCGGCGACCGACTGGGGTGTTCGGTCGAAGGCAACCTCGTAGGCGACGACGCTCGGCCGCGAGCAGGCAAGATCGAACGCCGCGAACGCCTCGCGGTCCGGTCCCTCGCCGCCGCCGTAGCGGGCGTCGACGCGCGCCTTGTTGTAGTAGGCTGCGGCCTCGTCGGCCGTCGCGTTCCTCGACACCGTACTCGCGCCGGCGGCACCGCGGCGTTCGTTCAGGACGGCGACGTAGGCCTCCTCCGTCGCGGCGAGGTCCAGCCCCTCGACCACGTCGGCGCTTCCAGGGGCGTCCGGGACCGCCGGCGGGGCTGCCGGGGCGTCGGTTCCGAACCCCGGTAGCGAGACGAACCCGAAGGTCGTGGCGACGATGAGCGCGAGCAACGCGGCGACGGCGAGGTAGCCGAGGACGTACTTCGGCTCGATGACGTCGCGCCAGGACGTCGCGATCTCGTCCAGCGGGTCGCTCTCGGGCGGGCCGACGCGGCGCTCGAAGTCGGAACCGCCACAGCGGCGACACGGCGGCCGGTTGCGGACGTGCTCGCGCCCACAGTCCTGGCACACCCAGACGGCGCCGCCTTCGACCACCTCCTCGTTCACCTGCCGGACGGCACGCTCGTAGGTCCCGTGGCCGCAGTTGTCACAGGGCGGGTCGTTCTCCTCGTGGGGCTTGCCGCACCACTCACACCGCCATTCCATCGAGTAACCCTAGGTGACCCGTGTACAAAGCCCTCGCGGCTTCCACCTCGCTCGCGCCCCGGCGAACGATGGCTATTTCAGCCTCGGCGGGGACGCCGTGGATACCGATGTTCCTGCGTCGCCCCGCGAGGTGGTCTGGCTGATGGTCGTCCCGCTGCAACTACCCGGACTCGGGCCCCTCGCCGTCGAACTCCTGCTGAGCGCGTTCGCCGGCGGTCTTCTCGGCGCCGCGCTGGGGGCCTACGGGGCCTTCGCGCTGGCCGGCCTGGTCGTCGTCGCCGGCGAGGCGGCGACACTCGTGGGGCGCAGCGTGGGCGCGGAGACGGCGGCCGTCGACCCCTCGCTGCCGCTGGCGGCCGCCGGCCTGACCGGGAGCGTCGGCCTGGGGCCGGTGCTGGGCCCGCACGTGGCATTCGCAGGCGGGGCCGCCGCCGCTGCCTTCGCCGCGCGCCGGGGTGACGTGCCCGCGGACACCGAGTACCACCCGGCCAAGGCCGTCGGCGTCTCGCTGGGAGCCGACCCCGCCGTCCTCGTCGCCGGCGGCGTCTTCGGCGCCTTCGGCTACGCCGTCGCGGCCGTCTCGGGGTCGCTGCTCGCGCTCCCGCTTGACCCCGTGGCCCTCGCCGTCGTCGTCTCCGGGTTCACCCACCGCCTCGTCTTCGGCTATCCACTCGTCGGCCGGCCCGAGGGCGGTTGGCTCGACATGTCGGCCTACGATGGCGAGCGGACTCGCGAGGGCGGCGAGCGGCCGGTGGTCGAACCGTTCCTGCCCCACCAGTCCGGATGGGCGAGGGCGCTGGTGCTCGGCGTCGGCACGGGCCTGTTCGGCGCGTACGTCGCCTACCGGACCGCCAGCCCGTACCTGGCCTTCGGCCTCGCGAGCGTGACGCTCGCGCTGGTCGTCGTCGACAACTACCGGCCGCCGGTGGTCCTGCACATGGCGCTGCCCGCGTCCCTGGCGGCGCTCTCGCTCGTCCCGGCTCAGTACGGCCTCGGCGAGATGACGCCCGCCCTCGTCGCCAGCGAGGTCCCGTTCCTTGCGGCGCTGCTCCTGGGCGCGGGCTTCGGGGCGCTCGCCGGGCTCGCCGGCGAGTTCTTCGGCCGGACGCTGTACGCCCACGCCGACACCCACCTCGACCCGCCCATGGCGGCCGTCGCCGCCACCACCCTGGTCCTCGGAGTGCTGGTGCTCGCCGGCGTCCTGCCGAACGGCGTCGTCCTGCCGATGCCCTGAGCGGGCCCCGGCAACCACCGCCCGGCCGCGGTCGACGGCCGTGCAGCGAGGACTCGACAGACACTACGGTTTGACACACAGATGTTTCGATTCTCCCAAAATATTATCCAGTTGGACGTACCTTATTGACACATGAGTGGAGTGGACGTCTGGCAGCGGGTGCTCCGGTCCCTGGAACACCCCGTCCGTCGGCGGCTGCTGGTCGCCCTCCTCGATCACAACCCTCAGTCCGAGGTCGTGGCGATCCCCGACGACGTCCGCGAGGGCCGTGTCGATCCGGAGACGCTACAGGTGGAGCTCGAACACGTTCATCTTCCGTTGCTCCGTTCGCACGGTTATATCGCCTGGGACGAGGGGCGGGGACAGGTCACCACGGGACCGTCGTTCGAGGAGATTCGACCGGTTCTGGAGCTGTTCGAGGGTCACCGGGACGACATCCCGGACGGGTGGCGCTGATACGTCCCGTCCCCGGCGTCAGAGCCTGACCGGGATACCCACGCTGTCGAGGTACTCCTTGGTCTCGGCGATGGAGTACTCGCCGAAGTGGAAGATAGAGGCGGCGAGCCCGGCGTCTGCGCCGGCTTCGACGAACACCTCCTCCATGTCCTCGGGACTGCCACAGCCCGAGGAGGCGATGACGGGCGTCGAGACGGCGTCACAGACGGCCTTCATCAGCGGGATGTCGTAGCCGTCCTTGGTGCCGTCGGCGTCGATGGAGTTGACGAATATCTCGCCCGCGCCGCGTTCCTCGGCCTCGATGGCCCAGGCGACGGCGTCGATGCCGGTCCCCTCGCGGCCCCCCTTGACGGTGCACTCGAACCAGCACTGCTCGCCGTCGACCTCGACGTAGTGCTCGCCCTCGTCGTCGAAGCGGCGGCGGGCGTCCAGCGAGATGACGATGCACTGGCTGCCGAAGGCGGCCGCTCCCTCCTCGATGAGCTCGGGCCTGGCGATGGCCCCCGAGTTGATGGAGACCTTGTCGGCGCCGGCCCGGAGCGTCTCCTTGATGTCCGCTTTGGTCCGGATGCCGCCGCCGACCGTCAGGGGAATGAAGACCTCGTCGGCGACCGCAGCGACGGTCTCGAGCATCGTCTCCCGGCCCTCGGCGGAGGCGGTGATGTCCAGGAAGACGAACTCGTCGGCGCCCGATTCGTTGTAGGCCTTGGCCATCTCGACCGGGTCGCCGGTGTACTCTAGGTCCTCGAAGTTGACCCCCGTGTAGACCGCCGCGTCCCCGTTCTCGTCGACGTCGACGTCGATGCAGGGGATGATTCGCTTGGTGAGCGTCATTCGGAGAAAGGTTCGCCACATGGCCGTTTGACGGTTTCGACTGGCGCAAGTGAGACTCAGGGCCGGTAATCTCGACTTTCCCGTTTCACGACTGTGTCTGTCCGGCGTTGGCCCCGCTCGGTCGGCGGCGGGCGACGATTTATTTCGTTTACCCCCTGTGTGAATCGAGTGTCCGTCGTCGCGTGAAACCCCTCTCCGTCGGGCGGTCCGGGCGAGATAAGCCGAGCGAAACCGGCCGACTGTGTGTAAACACGAGTGTACTATTCCTCCGGTTGAAGTACCGATACGTCTAACGGCTCTCTGTGACACGCCATGGGACGCAGTGATACGCTCACCGACCTGCGCGGTCGACAGGAGTCCCCTGTCCCCACGCAGTCGGCCGCACTGAACGATGACGACGGATCAGAACTGCCGACCGACGCCGTCTTCACCCTCCTGAAAAAAACGAGCGTCGGCGACGCGTGCTCGAACACCTCGACGGGGCCGAGGGACCGGTCGGTCTCGGCAGGCTGGCCGAGACGATCGCCGCCGAAGAGAACGACGTGACCGTCGCGATGATCGGGTCGGCGGCCCGAAAGCGCGTCTACGTCGCACTCTACCAGTGTCACCTCCCGAAGATGGCCGACATGGGCGTCGTCGACTACGACAGGCGCGGGGGACGGGTCGAGCTGACCGACGAGGCCGAGCAGGTCCTGGAGATGGCCCGACGCGAACCGGACGTCGACCGGCCCTGGCACAAGTACTACGGCGGCGTCGGGGCCGGGGCGACGGTGCTTTTCGTCGCGAACTACCTCGCTCTCCTGCCGATCCACCTGGCGGCCAACGCCGTGAGCGCGTTCGTCGTCGCGTCGCTCGTCGTCCTCTCGACGGCCCACGGCGTCCTCTCCCGCCGGCGGTCCGATGGGGCCTGACCTCGACACGAGAATCCGACAGTTACTCCTACCCGCTCGGAAAACGCACGAGTATGGCAGACGACCACGACGACCACCACGCGGAGTCACGTCCGGACTACGACCCCGAGAACGTCAGCCTGCCCGAGCGAGCACCGCCGCTTCGCTCGACGGCCCCACAGAGCGACTTCACGACGTCCCAGGTCCTGACCGGCGCCGGCATCGCGCTGCTGGGCCTGGTCCTGACGTTCGGCATCGCGTTCGCACTGGTCTGAGACCTGCTGCTGCACGCCCGCGTGTCCTGCGGCCAGATACTCGGCCGTTCGTCCGGCGACGCCGTCAGGCTAGCTCGTCGTCGATGGTCGAGCGGAGGTCGGCGATCTCGCTGGCGTGGTACTGCAGCCGCTCCTCGTTGACCGTCAGTTCAAGGTGGTTCGAGCCGTCGGCCTCGCCGACGACTGTCACGGGCGCGACGCCGTCGAACGCCTCGGCGACCGCCCTCGGGTCGGTGGTCTCGAAGACCACGCGCCCGGGCTGTTCACCGAAGAGCAGGCGCTTACGCGTCCCGCGCTCGACCGTCTCGATGTCGACGCTGGCGCCGGCGTCCTCGTGGACCATCTCTGCGAGCGCGACCGCCAGGCCCGTGGCTCACGTCGTGGGAGGCGAGTACGTGGTCCTCGTCGGCCACTTCGGCGACGGTGCTGACGAACCCCTTCGGGTCGTCGTGCAGGTCGGGGAAGGCGTCGGTGCCGCCGAAGACGGCGCAGTACTCCGAGCCGCCCAGTCTCGGGTCGGCGTCTCCCTCGAGCGCGTGGTCGCCGACGACGACGAGGGTCCCCTCGCCGGACAGCGACATCGGCGGAGCGTCGTACCCCGCCTTGACGCCGACCATCGCGAGCGTCGGCGTCGGCGGGATGGGCCCGGCCTGGGAGTCGTTGTACAGCGAGACGTTCCCGCCGACGACGGGCACGTCGAGGTCCGCACACATGTCGGCCAGGCCGTCGACGATGCCCTTGAACCCGCCGTAGACGTCGGGTTTCTCCGGGTTGCCGCCGTTGAGACAGTCGACGGCGGCGTGAGGGGTCGCGCCCTTCGCCGCGACGTTGGTCGCGTTCTCCAGGGCGGCGGCCCGGGCTCCCTCGTAGGGGGCGGCGTCGGTCCAGTTCGGGTCGGCACCAGCCGAGAAGGCCAGGCCCGTGCCGGCTTCACGGATGGCCAGCAGCGCGGCGTCGTCGCCCGGCAGGACGCTCGTGCGGACCTGGACCTCGTGGTCGTACTGGCGGTAGACCCACCGTTTCGAGGCGGTGTTCGGACTGGCGACGATACGCTCGAAGGCCTCGGTGAGGTTCACGGTCGGGAGGTCACGCTCCTGTGTCGGGGGTTCCTCGGCGGGCAGGTCGTTCATCGGGGCGCCGTCGCCCAGGAACGCCGCCTCGACGTCGACGACCGTCTCTCCTTGGAAGGTGCAGACGTAGTTCGTCCCCGGCTCGGTGAGCTCGCCGATGACCGAACAGCCCAGGTCGTAGCGTTCGGCGAGTTCCGCGACGCGGTCGACGTTCTCCGGAGCCACTTCGTAGACCATGCGCTCCTGGCTCTCGGCCAGGAGAATCTCCGTGGCGTTCATGTTCGGCTCGCGCTGGTGGACGCGGTCGAGCTCGATCTCGGCACCGAGGCCGCCCTTCGCGACGAGTTCAGAGGACGCCCCACCGAGGCCGGCCGCCCCGAGGTCACGGGCCGACTCGACCAGGTCCTCGTCTAACAGCGCCTCGTTGCACTCGATGAGCAGCTTCTCTGCGTAGGGATCGCCGACCTGGACGGCCGGGCGGTCCTCGGTCTCGGCGTCTTCCGCGAGGTCCTCGCTGGCGAAGGAGGCACCGCCGAGGCCGTCCCGGCCGGTCGCGTTCCCGACGAGGACGAGCTTGTTGCCCGGCTGCTGTGCCTCGGCAGTGAGCGTTCGCTCGGGGTCCAGCAGGCCGATACAGGAGACGTTCACGAGGGGGTTGCCCTCGTAGCCGTCGTGGAAGGCGACCGACCCGGCGACCGTCGGGACGCCGATGCAGTTCCCGTAGTGGGAGATGCCCTCGACGACGCCCTCGAAGAGATAGCGGGAGTGCTCGCGCTCGAAGTCGCCGAAGTAGAGACAGTCCGCGAGCGCGATGGGATAGGCGCCCATCGAGAGGGTGTCGCGGACGATGCCGCCGACGCCCGTCGCCGCGCCGTCGAACGGGTCGACGTACGAGGGGTGGTTGTGTGACTCGATGCCCATCGTGATGTACATCTCCTCGCCGTCGTGGGCCGGCAGGGAGACGACGGCGGCGTCGTCGCCGGGGCCGATGACGACCTGGTCGCCCTCGGAGTCGAACGCCGAGAGGAGCGGCCGCGAGGAGCGATACGCGCAGTGCTCGCTCCAGAGGTTCTCGAAGAGGGCCGCCTCCGCCCGGGTCGGCTCCCGGTCGAGTTCGTCGACCACGATGTCGTGGTCCGCGTCGGACAGGCTCATTACCGGCCAGTCGCCGCCGGCCGGCTAAATTGCTTTCCATGCGCCCTCGTCCGACCCCGTCAGACGACGAGTTCCGCCGGCGGAACTGTTATGTCGGTCGTCGACGATTCCGGTGCATGGCAACTCGGGCGGGGGACGTCTACGAGGCGACGCTCGCGGTCTTCGACGAGTCCGCGGATCCACAGGAACCACGCACGACGACGGAAGTGGCGGCCGAGCTGGACTGCGGCCGGCGCGGCGCGTACAAGCGACTGGAGACGCTGGTCGACCGCGGCGAACTCGAGACGAAGAAAGTCGGGGCCAGCGGGCGGGTGTGGTGGCGGCCGGGAGCGGCGGCGTCGGACCTCGGGGACGAACTGGCCCGGTACCGGCGCCTCTTCGACGCGCTGGGCGACCCGGTCTACGAACTCGACGCGGCCGGCCGGTTCACCTACGTCAACGACGCGGCCGTCGAACTCTCGGGGTACGACGCCGACGAGCTGCTGGGCTCGTCCGTCGCCATCGGCATGTCCGAGGCGACGATCGAACGCGTCACGAGCATCATCGGCGACCTGCTGGTAAACGAGACGGCCGACAGCTTCACCGTCGAGTACGAAGCGATACCGAAAGACGGCGACCCCATCCCCGTCGAGAACCACATCGCGTTGCGGCGGGACGAGGAGGGGACCTTCCAGGGGACGACGGGCGTCATCCGTGACATCTCCGAGCGCCGGGCACGCGAGACCGAGATCGACCGGACCCAGAACCTCCTGCGGAACGCAGAGCGCATGGGCAAGGTCGGTGGCTGGGAACTGGACGTGGCGTCGGACGCGGTCACCTGGACGGAGGGGACCCGCCGCATCCACGAGGTCGACGACGTAGAGTTCGACCCGGAACTGGGCGACGGGCTGGACTTCTATCATCCGGACGACCGGGCCGTGATGGCGTCGCGCATCGAGCGCTGTATCGATGCTGGCGAACCCTACAGCGAGGACCTCCGGCTGGTCACGGCGGCCGGGAACGAGCGCTGGGTCCGGGCGGCCGGCGAGGCGCTCGTCGAGGACGGCGAGACCCACACCGTACGGGGGTACATCCAGGACATCACCGACCGCGTCGAGCGCGAGCGGGAACTGCAACGGACGACCGACCTGCTCGAACACGCGGAAGAACTCGCGAACGTCGGCGGCTGGGAACTCGACGTCTCGGAACCGCCGTACGAATCGGTCTGGACCGACGAACTGTTCGAGATATTCGAGATGGAGCCACGAGCGTCCGTGACACCGAAGGCGGTTCTCGAGGCGGTCCACCCCGAGGACCGCGCCCGCGTCGAGCAGGTGATGGACGCCTACCTCGACGGCGAGCAACGCCTGGAGACCGAGTTTCGCATCTGTCCCGACGAGGAGACGGTGAAGTGGCTCCGGGTGTTCTCCGAGCGGGCCGCCGGGACAGACGACGTCGTCCGTGGCGCGATGCTCGACATCACCGACCAGAAGACCCGCGAACGGGACTTAGAGCGCGAGCGAGCCAGCCTCGCCGCGCTCAACAGTCTCCACGAGACCGTCCGGAAGATAACCGAGGCGGTGGTCGACGGGTCGACGCGCGGGGAGATAGAGCGCGCCGCTGCCGACCAGCTCGCTGCGTCCGACTCGTACTCGTTCGCCTGGGTCGCCGACGTCGACCCGCGGACCGGGATGGTCACGCCGCGCGTCGAGGCGGGGGTCGACGGCTACCTGGACCGCGCTCGAATCGCCGTCGACTCGAGTTCGCGACGGGGAGGAGGTCCCGGCGGGCGGGCGATAGCGACACAGGAGATGCAGGTCTCCCGGAACGTCTTCGAGGACCCGACGTTCGAGCCCTGGCGCGTCCTCGCAGAGGAGTACGGGTACACGTCCGTCGCCGCCATCCCCGTCTGTTACGAGGGGACGCTGTACGGCCTCGTGGGACTGTATTCGGACCGCCAGGACGCGTTCGGGGAGACGGAACGTCGGGTCGTCGGCCAGCTCGGCGAGGTTCTCGGCCACGCCATCGCGGCCGTCGAGCGCAAGCGGGCCCTGCTGAGCGACGACGTCGTGGAGATAACGCTGCGTGACCGCACCCGTTTCGAGCGGCCGTCGCTCCCGGACCCGGGCGAGGGGACGGTCACGTTCGACCGGACGATTCCGCTCGACGCCGACCGATATCTCGTCTACGGGCGGGCCACGGGCGACGCGGTCGACATCATGGAAGGCCTGGTCGCGTCACCGGCGGATCCACACTGGGAGGCCATCGAGGTGATCGGAACCGAGTCCCGGACGACACGGATTCAGGCGACCCTGGCCGACCCGCCCGTGCTCGGGCCGGTGGCACGGCACGGCGGTCGCATCAGCGAGGCGACGTTCGACGACGGCATCCTCCTGCTGGAACTCAGCCTCCCCGCGGACGCCGACACCCAGCTGGTCGTCGACCGTCTCAGCGAGCGGTCCCCGGAGATAGAGATGCTCGCCCGCCGTCAGACCACCGGTCGGACGGCCGACGGCGTCGCCGAGTCGGCACTGACAGAACGGCTCACGGACCGCCAGCGGGCCGCACTCGAGGCGAGTTACTACGCCGGCTACTTCGACTGGCCCCGCGAGAACTCCGGCGAGGACGTCGCGGCGTCGCTCGGTATCGGGTCCTCGACCTTCCACCAGCACATCCGCCGGGCACAGAAGCAGGTCTTCGAGGGATTACTCGGCGACGAGTAAACGGGTACCGAATATTTCCGGCAGCGTACCCATTATCGAGTAACCTCAATCATCGTTCATGAGCAAGTCAGGCAAGGGTACGAGGGTCGACCCGCTTCTCATCTCCACTATCCTCTCTGACACCCGGCACCGCCGGATTCTCTCGCTCGTCGCGAACGAACCCGGCCCGATGACGGAACGTGACCTCGCTATCGAACTGGCCGCGCTGGAGGAGCGAACGCCGCCGGGACGGGTGACCGACGACGAGCGAGAGCGGCGGCGCATCGACCTCTATCACTGCCACCTCCCGAAACTGGAGTCGGCCGGCCTGGTCGTCCGGTCGGGCGCCGGCATCAGACTCGTCCCCCGGTTCCCGATCGACCTGGATGCGTTCGATATCTCGCTCCCGTCGCCCGACCGGCCGGATGACCCGCGGTGGGACGTCATCGCCGCCTTCGTCGCCCGCCCGTATCGGCGCGACGTCGTCGAGCTGGTCGCCGATCGGACGGATCCCCTGTCGCTCGAGGACCTCTCGGAGCGACTCGTCGCGGAGGGGGCTGACGGAGCTGTCGAGCGTCCCGACACCCTCCGGCTCCGACTCCATCACGTCGATCTTCCGAAACTGGACGCGGTCGACGTGGTGTCTTACGACGCCAGCGAGCAGCAGGTCCGCCCGGGGCGAGCGCTCACTGCAGTTCTCTGAGGTGGACGCGTCCGGGTTCGACGGTGACCTCGAACTCCTCGTAGACGAACTCCAGCCGCTCGACGCCCGGGCTCTCGAACAGCTGGTTCAGCGCCTTGACGTCGACTGCATCCTGCAACGGTGCCAACTCGAGAACGTCACAGCCCTTCTGTGACGCGACGTTCCGGAGCACGACGTCGCTCGGTCGCTCCTCACCGCCGACGTGGAAGCCGTCTTCACCCCCGCTTGACGTTGTCATCGTTCGATATCGGGGGGAGGATGCCGGCTCACTTTAATTCCCCGACTTCGACGAGACCGCTGGATAGCGGCCGCTTCGGGCGGTATACATATAGCCCCTTTATTATGAGGGTTCCTGTCCGGGATCCTCGGCCGTCTCGACGGCGGCTGGAACCGACCCGGTCTCCCGGTAGCCCCGTTCGATCTGCGCGAGGCGGCCGTTGATGGCCGGGCTCTGGTCGTGAGTCTCGCCGACGCGGACCCGGACGAGGTCGTACTCGTGTCGGTCGGCGAGGTCGTTCCACGCGCGGAAGGCACCGCGGGTCAGCGCGTCGCTCTGCGGACAGAAGGCCGTCGTCGGGACGAACGACGCCCGGAGCACCCGCCGATCACCTGCGTCCGACCGCGCCTCGGCCGTCGCGTCGCGCTCGACGGCGTACCGGAAGCCGGCGTCGGGGTGGCGCCGGTCGAGGTTCAGTCGTGCCAGATTGTACCCGAACGTCGCGTCGTAGACGCCGCGTTCCTCGAAGAGGGTCCGCGTGAGCCGGTGGAAAGCCGCGTGTGCCCGGCCCGTGAGGACCTCGTGGCCCTCGAGGAAGGGCCCAGGGGCCGGAAGGTGGGCCGGGTCGAAGGTGTCGTAGTCGTCGAACCCGCTGTCGGTGCCGCGCACGCCCGAGAGGAATCCCATATTCGTGTGGACGGCCCGGGGCACACAGAACGTGCTGCCGAACGTGTTCGCCGGAACCCCCTCGTCGGGACGGCCCCAAGCCGACGACGATGCCTGCCACGACGCTCGACCTCAGGGACCTCCCGCCGGCACAGCGCCACCAAGAAGTACACGCGGCCTTCGAGGCACTGGACGACGGGGAGACACTCGAGATCGTCAATGACCACGACCCACGGCCGCTCTACCTCGAGTTCCGGGCCGACGTCGAGGCCTTCGACGCCGAAACTACGAGTGTACCGAGGAACAACCGGGCAAGTACGTCGCGAAACTGCCAAAGAGACGATGACCGACAGCAACCTGACAGAGGACCAGATTCCCGACGGCGAACGGGACGCCGACGACACCCAGGGCATCGACCACGTCTCCCTCGAGGACCTGGAGCGAACCGGGCGGACGCGGGTGTTCGAGGGGGAACCCCGGACGGTCCGCCTCGCGCTCCCCGCGGGGGAGACGGTGCCGGCCCACACCCACCCGGGCCGTGACATCGTCTTGCACCTCGTCGAGGGCGCCGTAGACGTGACCGTCGGCGGGACGGCCAGATCGCTCTCGGGGGGTGACGTGATCCGCTTCGACGGCCGGCACGAGGTGTCGCTGACGGCGACGGACGACAGCGAGGCGCTGCTGGTCCTGGCACCGCAGTTCTAGCCGAACAGTTCCATCGCCGTCTCGACGGTCTCGACGTCGTCGGCGCGGTCGGCGGCTCTGAGGCTCTCGCGTGGGACCGCGAGTAACCGCTCGACCAGGCGCTCGCTCAGTCGCTCGACCGCCTCCCGCTGGGCGTCGGTCAGATCGCCGTCGGCGCGCAACGTCTCTATCGCCCGCTCTACCTGGGCCGACCTGACCGTCGCGCCGCGGTCGGACAGTCGTTCGACGGCCTGTTCCACGTCCGGCGTCTCGTCTGTCCCTGTCATCCCTTCCATATCACTGTCACCGTCTCGTCGGTCGTCTCGACTGTCTCGAAGGCGTAGCCCCGCGACTCGAGCCGGGGGTAGAGGTGCCGTGGCGCGCGGTCGTTGTGCTGGACCAGCACGGCGTCGTCGGGTAACTCGGCGAGGCGTTCGAGCGTCCGCGTGAGTGGTTCGGGCGGCCCGAGCGACCCGACCTCGAGGTGTTCGACCGGGGCGTCCGTCGGTGCGTCCGTCTCGGTGAGGGGTGTCTCCGAGGCCATGTATCCCGGTACCGGCGCCGCGCCGGGGACGGTTTCCCCGAACGTGTTCGCCCCCAGGTCCAGCAGGGCCCCGCCCAAGGGGCGACCGATGAACGCGATCCCTGGACCCGTCGACGCCGACGCCGGACCGCCGACGACCATCCCGCTCGCGCACTTCGTCGTCGGGCTCGGGTTCCTGCTCGCGGGGGTTGCGGCCGGGCTCGGTGGCGGGCGCGCGGCCCACCTCGCGCAGGTCCACCTGCTGCTGGCCGGCTGGGTCTGTCTCACCATCCTCGGGGCAATGACGCAGTTCGTCCCGGTGTGGACCGGGACGGCCCTCCACTCGCGACGGCTGGCGGCGGCCCAGTTGCCGCTGTCGGCGCTCGGGTTCGCCGGCCTCGCCGCGGCGTTCCTGACCCACCGTCGACTGTGGCTCCCCGTTGCCGGCGCCCTCGCGCTCGCGGGCGTGTGGACGTTCGTCTACAACGTGGGCCGGTCCCTGCCCCGCGACGAGTGGGACGTGACGACGAGGCACTTCGCAGTGGCGCTCGGTTTCTTCGTCCTGGTGACGGTCGCCGGGGCGGGCCTCGCCCTGGACCGCGCGGTCGGCCTCACGCCGGTGGCCGGCGTGACGCGCGGCCCCCTGCTCGCCGCCCACGCCACGCTGGCGGTGTTCGGGGCCGTCCTGACGACGGTGACCGGGGCACTGGCCCAGCTCGGGCCGATGTTCACGCAGGCCTCGGACTGGGGCCCCGAGCGGACGCTCCTGCGGGCCGAGACGGTCGGGTATCCGCTCGGGGTCGTCCTCCTGGCGG
Organism: Haloarcula regularis; assembly: GCF_029338315.1. Lineage (GTDB taxonomy): Archaea > Halobacteriota > Halobacteria > Halobacteriales > Haloarculaceae > Haloarcula > Haloarcula regularis. The sequence continues at coordinate 884,366 of NZ_CP119794.1, read as the reverse complement.
CCGGCCGACTGTTCGGCGTGACCCACCTCGCCCGCCTCGGCGGCCTGCTGGTCGCAGCCGGCCTGTGTGTCGTCGGCGCAGTCCTCGCCGCGCGACTCGTCCGTGGCCCCGTCGAGTGGTCGCCGATGCTGACCCGGTACGCTGTGGTGGCCCTCTCGTTGCTCGTCTGGGCGCCGATCGCGGCCCTCACGTGGTGGCGCGCCCCGCTCTCGCTGGCCGGTCTGTTCGGGGGGCCGGCCGGCGGGACGCTGTTGCTCGCCGGCGTCGTCGGCTTCACCGTCTTCGGGACGCTCTACCACGTCGTCCCCTTCCTCGTCTGGGTCGACCGGTACAGCGACCGGGTGGGACTCGAGGCCGTCCCGACGATAGACGACCTCTACGACGGGCGTCTGAGCCGCCTCGACGCGACAGCGCTGGTCGTGGCCGGCCTGCTTTCGGTCGCACACGAGGGCGGCCTCGCTATCGACGTGCGACTCGCCGGTGGAATTGCGTTCCTGGGGACGGCGGCGTTCGCCGCCAACATGCTCTCGGTGCTGGCCGTCCACGACCCCCGGTCGCCGGTGGCGACCGAGGGTGACGCGCCCGACGGGTGAGTCCTCACTCATCCCTCGCTCGGTTGCTCGGTGTACAGCGAGTAGGTGAGCACTACGAACCCGGCCGCGGTGAAGATGCTCTCGACGGCGACGCTCGTCGCCACGGGGACGTTCAGCACCTGGTGGAGGCTCCCGGCGAATACTGCGCCGGCGGTCACGAAACTGATACCGATCCACAGGGCTCGCATCGCCGGCGACGCGGTCCGTCGGTACGCCTGGTAGGTCAGGTACGTGAGGACCGCCCCGCAAACCAGCGTGACTGTCTTGGCTGCGACCAGCAGGACTGTACTCGTTTCGACCATCGTAACCTGACGGACGACACGCCCCTCCATATAAACTACCCCCAATTTTTAGCCATTGGGAACGGTCCCCTACCGGACGTACAGCGAGTAGAGGATGATGCCGAGGCCGATCGCGGTCATCGAACTCGAGATGAAGACGCTCGTGTTGATGAGCTCGACGTTCAGGTAGGTGCCGACGAGGATGTCCAACACCCCGCCGAGTATCGCCCCGGCTGTGACCACCCCGAACCCGTAGGTGAGCCACTTGTGTTCGGGCGATCCCGTGCGCCGGTAGGCCTGGTACGCGTAGTAGGTGATCAGCCCACCGATGATGAGGATGAGCGTCTTCGAGACGACGATACCGACCTGTGAACTGGGGATGTGTGGACTCATGTCTCTTTTCGCACCTCCGACCAGAGGTTCTCGAGTCGCTGGTCTGGCGACCTGGCCCGGTGAGATATCTCGACGGCGAAGTCCCGGTCCTCGTCGAGCGCGATGACCACTTCCTCGAAGTCGATGGCGTACCGGCTCGCGTGTTGCCCGTCCGAGCGCACCTCCACGCCCTCGTAGAGCAGCGACGACTCGGTCAACAGCTCGAGCTTCCGGTAGGTCGTCGAGAGCGGGATGCCGCTCTCCTCGGAGATCTTGCTCGCCGTCATCGGTTCGTCGAGGACGCTGACGATGGCCCGACAGTCCTCGTCGTCGAGCGCGTCGAGGACCGTCTCCAACTCCGGCGTGTCGTCGTCAGCGAACGGGTCCCGAACCATCCTTGCCCGAACCTGACCCCCCGAACCCTTTAACCTAACCGACTCGTCGGCCCGGTTCCGTCGCAGTCGTGTGGTCTCGCCCGACCCAAACCGTTATTTAGCGGGTAGATCCGTCCGCTGCCCGCGGGTGTGGCTTTGATACTGTTGGGCCGCGTACAGGTAGCGCATGGTCGATGCGCTCCCCTCGTCCCTGACGCGTCTCGGCGCCGCCGTCGGACTCGCCCAGACCTACGGCCTCCCGTTTCGCTGGAACCGCGGGCCGGCCGCCACCTGGTGGGAGCCGCTCCGGCGGGCCGCCTCGCAGGCCCTCGGGCGACGCTTCGACGACCGGCTGGGGCCCCGCCCCATCACAGAGGGCGAGTACGCCGGGTCGCTGCCGGAGTCCCTCGCGACCGCGGAGGACCGCCTCTGGACGGCCGGGTTCGTCAGGAACCCCTTCGCACGGCTGAAGACCCGCGAGGGGGCGCCCGAGCACGCGTCGTGGGTGTACCGCGACGGCCCGCTGGCGCGCAAACAGCTGCACCTCATGCTCTTTCCCGGCCCCGACGGGACGACCGACGTCTACGCCCACGCCGAGCCCTCGAGCGTCAACCCGCTGCTGGCGGGGGCCCACCTGAACGGGGTCGGGCAGAACGTCCGCGAGGGCGTCGAGCGCGCCCGCGAGCGGCTCCCGCTGGACACGGACGGGGCGCCGACGAGGGCCCCCGACGGCCCGTGGGACGCACCGCTCGACTGACGCCGTTCTCAGGCGGTGGGAACTCGGTGGACCCGTTTTTTATGGGGCCTTCTAGAAGGCCCGTATGGAACGCCTGGACGACGAGGTAGACGCCCCCCGCGGAGCGACGAGTCGGGAGTGGGAACTGTTCGTCAGCGAGGACCCGGCGGAACCGCTCACCCACGCCGGGAGCGTGAGCGCGCCGACGGCGGCCGTCGCCCGCGAGCAGGCGAGTGCCCTCTTCGCTCACAGCGTCGAGCGCCTGTGGCTCTGTCCGGCCGACGAGACGCGCCGGTTCCAGACCGCCGAGCAGTCCCTCGTGGCCGACGACGCCCACGCGGACGCCGACGCCACCATGGACCACGAGGAGATGGCCGCCGAGACGCTGCAGGGGGACGCGGAATGATCTCCGTCTCGAAGCTCCTCTGTGACCTGGACGCGGAGGGCGACGGCCTGCGATACGACGCCGCCGACGAGTCCACGAAGTCCCAGATCCGCGACGAGAAACAGCGCCGGCCCGTCGTCGTCTGGAACGTCACCAAGCAGTGCAACCTCTACTGTGACCACTGCTATGCCGCCGCCGACACCGACATCGCCGACGGCGAGCTCTCGACGGCCGAGGGGAAGGCCCTGCTGGACGACCTGGCGGACTACGGCGCGCCCGTGGTGCTGTTCTCCGGCGGCGAACCGCTGGTCCGCCAGGACCTGGAGGAACTGGTCGCCTACGCGAACGAGGTGGGCGTCCGCCCGGTCCTCTCGACGAACGGGACGCTCATCACCGAGGAGCGCGCCGCCTCGCTGAAAGCCGCCGGGCTGAAGTACGCCGGCGTCTCCGTCGACGGCCTCCCCGAGCGCAACGACGACTTCCGCGGCCTGGATGGGGCCTTCGAGGGCGCGGTTCGGGGCATCGAGAACTGTCTGGACGCCGGTCTCAAGACCGGCCTGCGCTACACCATCACCGAGCGCAACGCGCCGGACTTAGAGGGCGTGGTCGACCTGCTGACCGACGTGGGCGTCGACCGCTTTTGCTTCTATCACCTGGACTACGGCGGGCGCGGCACCGAGATCGTCGACGCCGACCTCACCCCCGAGGACCGCCGAGCGGCCGTGAAACGCGTCTGTGACATGACCCGTGCGTACCACGATCGGGGTGAGGAGATCGAGACGCTACTGGTGGGCAACTACGCCGACGCGGCCTACCTCGTGGAGTACGCCCGCGAGCACATGAGCGAGGCCCAGGCCCGCCGGGTCTACGACTACCTCCGGGTCAACGGCGGCGACCCGACCGGCGAACGCGTCGCCGACGTCGACTACCAGGGCAACGTCCACCTCACCCAGTTCTGGCAGGGCTACTCGCTGGGCAACGTCCGGGACCGCCCGTTCGGCGCCATCTGGGAGGACGAGTCCAACCCACTGCTGCGCCAGCTGCGGAACCGCGAGGCCCACCTGAAGGGCAAGTGCGCCGACTGTCGGTACGCCGGCGTCTGCCGGGGCGCCTCCCGCCTGCGCGCGCTCACCACCGAGGACGACCTGTTCGCGCCTGACCCGCAGTGTTACCTGACCGACGACGAGGTCCACGGTCCGGCGCCGTTCGACGCGGGGACCGACGTGGCCAACCCCGCGGACTGAGGCCTCGCCTTTCAACCCCCGAAATCGTCGGGGTGTCCGTTGATTCCCGTCGCGCCTGTATAATCGATCGCAGTCACGACCTGTGAGCGGTCGTACTGCGCACCTGTGTCCAGCCTGGTGACTGGACGGGGGACAAAACTGGTCGATCGGGGCGCCGTCCGGTGGGCACGGACGGTCGGTTTTCGGCCGCGACGCGTATCGGGGCGTTTTTGCCCGGCCATTGCTTACCGCCATCTGTGCTGTCGGTCGAGCTCCACACGCATTCGTCGCTGTCCTACGACGGCCGAGACTCCGTCGAACTCCTCTTAGAGCAGGCCAGCGCCGTCGGGCTGGACGCGCTCGCGGTCACCGACCACGACGAGATCGACGCCAGTCTCCGGGCCGCCGAACTCGCACCGGAGTACGACCTCGTCGGGATTCCGGGCATGGAGGTGACCTGTGCCGCCGGCCACGTCCTCGCGCTGGGCATCCAGGAGGCGATCCCGCAGGGCCTGTCCTTCGGCGAGACGCTCGACCGCATCCGTGACCAGGGCGGCCTCGCGGTCGTCCCACCCCTTCCAGGAGTCGCGCCACGGCGTGTTAGAACACATCTCGAAGGACGAACTCGCCACGGCCGACGCCATCGAGGTGTACAACTCGCGCCTGCTGACCGGCCGGTCGAACCGGCAGGCCGAACGCTTCGCGCGCCGCCGGGGCCTGCCGATGACGGCCGGGAGCGACGCCCACATCGCGGAGATGGTCGGCCAGGCGGTCACGAACGTCGACGCCGACGACCGCTCCGTCGCGGCCATCCTCTCGGCCATCGCGGACGGCCGGACCACCGTCGAGGGCGAGCGAACGCCCTGGCGCATCAGCTTCCGCCAGGCCGCCGGCGGCGCGAAACGCCGCGTCGTCAACCGCCTCACCACCTACCTGGACTGATGCAGGGCGCCGACGCCGACGTCGTCCGGGCCGCGCTCGAATCCGGGGAGCCACTGCCGGGGGCCGGCGGGTTCGCCGGCGAAATCGACGGCGCACTCGTCCGCGACGTGCTGGGCCGGTACCCGCTGTTCGTCGAGCGCGACACACCGGCCTCCGAGCCCCTCCCGGCCGATGCCTGGAGCCACGACCCGGGCGACCTCGAGACGCCGGACCCGTTCCCCGCCGGCCACGTCCGCGACGACGCGGGGACCCGCCGGGCGTGGACACTCCCGGACCCGGACCCGTACGCGGACCGCGAGACGGCCGTCGAGGCCGTCCGGACGGCGGTCGAGGGGAGCGTCGACGCCGTCGACGCCGAGGACCTGGCCATCGCCTTCTCGGGCGGCGTCGACTCGGCGCTGCTGGCGGCGCGCCTCGACGCGCCGCTGTACGTCGCCGGGTTCCCGGAGAGCCACGACGTCGAGGCAGCTCGCTCGGCCGCCGCCGCGCTCGACTGTGACCTGACCGTCGTGGAACTGACTCACGACGCGCTCGAACGGGCGGTCCCCGAACTCGTCGCCGCCACCGGCCGGACGGACGCGATGGCGATCCAGATCGCCCTCCCGCTGTATCTCACGGCCGAGCGGGTCGCCGCGGACGGCTTCGACCGCCTCGCCGTCGGCCAGGGTGCCGACGAACTGTTCGGCGGCTACGCGAAGGTGGCGAAGGCCCCCGAGGACCCCCGGGTCGAGGCAGACACGGTACGGGGCGCCCAGCGCGAGGTCGTCGCGACGCTGCCAGCCCAGCTCGAGCGTGACGTCCTCGCGCTGCGGGCCGCGGGCGTCGAACCGGTCGCGCCGCTGTTACACGACGACGTGGTCGGCGCGGCGCTTCGCCTCGACGACCGGATGCTCGTCGACGGCGAGACGCGCAAGTGGGCGCTCAGACAGGCGGCGCTGGGCTCGCTCCCCGAGGCCGTCGCGACACGTGACAAGAAGGCCGCGCAGTACGGCTCGCTGGCCGCGCGCGAACTCGACCGGCTGGCCCGGCAGGCCGGCTACAAGCGCCGGATGGACGACCACGTCACGCAGTACGTCGAGTCGCTCACGCCGTCGACTCGACCGTTCCGCCGACGCCGCTCCCCGTGACCGTCACCGGCCGGTCGGAATCGAGGATGACGGCCTGACTGACGCTCCCGAAGACGAGCGCACCGAGCGGCGACCGCTTGCGCCCGCCGAGGATGATCATGCTCGCCTCGCGTTCCTCGGCGACGTTGACGATCTGTTCCTCCGGGTCGCCGTGGACGCTCACCGTCTCGACGTCGACGCCCGCGTCGCGCAGCATCTCGAGCATCTTCTTCCCGGAGGTCGTCTGTTCGATGGACGTCTTTTCCGCGGTCGTCTCGTCCTCGAAGACGTGCAGGATTGTCGCGGTCACCGAATCGCTGGCGTGGGGCAGGTCGAGCACGGCGTTGGCCTGGGCCGTAGCCCGTTCTACGTTGCTGTCGATGGGGAGCAGAACACGGTACATGCTAGCACGTTCGTGTCAATTTGTTAAAAATTTACCGCCCCTCGACCGTCGCGATTGCCCGCTGTCCCACCTCGACCACGTCCTCGGGGAACCGGTCCGCGTCGTCCCGCAGGGCCTCGGGCGTGAACCAGCCCCAGTCCTCGGCGGGTTGCTCGCCCGGGCCGGGGTCGATGTCGCGACTCCCCGCTGCGCCGTAGAAGATGAAGTCGATGTGCTGGTGGCCCACGGCCCCGCTCGCGTCGACGTTGATGTCCTCGAGCAGGAAGTGCTGGGGCTGGGGTATCGAGCGGACCGTCTCGCTCTCGATAGCCTCCTCCGGGGCGACCAGGTTCACGTCCAGGCCAAGCTCCTCGCGCGTCTCCCGCAGGGCCGCCTCGTGGGGCAGTTCGTCCCGGTCGATGTGGCCGCCCGCGGGGAGCCACATCCCCAGTTTGTCGTGTTCGTGGAGCGCGACGGCGCCGTCGCTGACGACGTAGACGGTGGCGACGAAGTGGCGGGTGGTCTCCATACCGGTCGGAGGGCCCTCCCGGACGACTAGGTTACGGTCCTCAGGGGTGGACGCTGTCCTCGGCCTCGAGCAGTTCGTGGTAGCGGTTGCGGATGGTGACCTCGGAGATGTTGGCCACCTCGCTGACCTCGCTCTGGGTGACCTTCTCGTTTGTCAGCAGGGAGGCCGCGTAGACGGCCGCGGCCGCGAGGCCCACCGGAGATTTGCCCGAGTGGACGCCCTGTTCCTTGGCGTTCTGGAGGAGCTGGCGGGCCCGGCGCTCGACCTCCTCTGAGAGGTCGAGATCCGAGGCGAAGCGGGGGACGTAGCTCTCTGGGTCGGCGGGCTGGATCTCGAGGCTCAGTTCGCGGACCACGTAGCGGTAGGTGCGGGCGATCTCGTCTTTCTCGACACGGGAGACGCTCGTGATCTCGTCCAGCGAGCGGGGGGTCCCTGCCTGGCGGGCGGCCGCGTACAGCGAGGACGTCGCGACGCCCTCGATGGACCGGCCGGGCAGGAGGTTCTCATCGAGGGCCCGGCGGTAGATGACGCTGGCCGTCTCCCGGACGTTCTCCGGGAGGCCCAGGGCAGAGGCCATGCGGTCGATCTCACCGAGGGCCTGTTTGAGGTTGCGCTCCTTGGAGTCGCGGGTGCGGAACCGCTCGTTCCAGGTGCGCAGGCGCTGCATCTTCTCGCGCTGGCGCGAGGACAGGGAGTTCCCGTAGGCGTCCTTGTCCTGCCAGCCGATGTTGGTCGACAGCCCCTTGTCGTGCATCATGTTCGTCGTCGGCGCGCCGACGCGGGACTTCTTGTCTTTCTCCGTCGAGTCGAACGCACGCCACTCGGGGCCGGGGTCGATCTCGTCTTCCTCGACCACGAGCCCGCAGTCTTCACAGACGGTTTCGCCGCGTTCGCTATCTGAGACCAGGGAGCCACCACACTCCGGACAGACGACTGCCGCTTCCTCCTCGGCCTGCTGGTCTTCGGTTTCGCGCTCACTCGTATATCGGCGGATGGTCGTATCGGTCATTGGTTACGGACAGACGGGTCTGAGGCCCGGAAAACGCCTTCTGTATCCTTCTGTTGTGGCTCGGGCGACTTAAATCCTTTGCTCTTATTCGAAGGGAATTTTGTCGATTCCATAAATTCTGTTGTTAGATGTATTGGTGAGCCTCCGGCTTCAGTAACCACCCAACCTAGTTTGGGGGTCGTCGTTTCGAAACGCTTACCGCCGGGCCAGTCCACCCCGGTGACATGAGCGACAACGCCGTCGACCCCGACGAGGTCCGACACGTCGCGGACCTCGCCCGCGTCGACCTCGAAGACGACGAGGTCGAGCGGTTCACCGAGCAGTTCGGCGACATCCTCGAAGCGTTCGAGGCACTCGACGAGGTGCCCGCGACTGAACGCGACGCCGACCTCGCGAACGTCATGCGCCCGGACGAGGTAACGGAGTGTCTCAGCCAGGACGAGGCGCTCCGGAACGCCCGAGTCCGAGGCGGGGCAGTTCAAGGGGCCGAAGGTGTCGTGAGATGACCGACTACAACGGCTACGTCACGACCGAGCGCATCGAGGGCAGTGACGACGGCCCGCTGGCTGGGCGTACGGTCGCCGTCAAGGACAACATCTCGACCGAGGGCGTCCGGACGACCTGTGGCTCGAAGATGCTCGAGGACTACGTCCCGCCGTACGACGCGACAGTCGTCGAGCGGCTCAAAGACGCCGGTGCCACCATCCCCGGCAAGACCAACATGGACGAGTTCGGGATGGGGACGACGACGGAGACGTCGGCCTACGGGCCGGTCGAGAACCCAGTCGCCGAGGGCCGGGTCCCCGGCGGGTCATCGGGTGGCTCCGCCGCGGTCGTCGCCGCGGGCGACGCCGACCTGGCACTCGGCTCGGACACCGGCGGGTCCATCCGCTGTCCGGCGGCCTTCTGTGGCGTCGTGGGAATCAAGCCCACCTACGGCCTGGTCTCCCGGTACGGCCTCGTGGCCTACGCCAACAGCCTCGAACAGATCGGCCCCATCGCACCGACCGTCGAGGAGGCCGCCCAGCTGCTCGAGGTCATCGCCGGGCCGGACGAACACGACGCGACGACCCGTGAGGCACCCGACAGCGAGGGGTCGTACGCGGACGCCGCCGACGGCGACGTCGACGGCCTCTCCATCGGCGTGCCGACCGAACTGCTCGACGGGGCCGACGAGGCCGTCGTCGAGACGTTCTGGGACGCGATGGACGACCTGGAGGCCCAGGGCGCGACCTACCACGAGGTCGACCTCCCCTCGGTCGAACACGCCGTCGAGGCTTACTACGTCATCGCCATGTCCGAGGCGTCCTCGAACCTCGCACGCTTCGACGGCGTGCGCTACGGTGTCTCCGGCGGCTACGAGGGCAACTGGAACGAGTCGTTCGCGCGGGCCCGCGAGGAAGGGTTCGGCGAGGAGGTCAAGCGCCGTATCCTGCTCGGTACGTACGCCCTCTCGGCGGGCTACCACGACAAGTACTACAAGAAGGCTCAGGACGCCCGCGCGTGGGTGAAACAGGACTTCGACGAGGCCCTCGAGGACGCCGACGTGCTGGCCTCCCCGACGATGCCGGTGCCACCGATGAAACGCGGCGAGAGCCTGGAGGACCCGCTGACGATGTATCTGGCCGACGCCAACACGACGCCGGTCAACCTGGCGAACCTCCCGGCCATCTCGGTGCCCGCCGGCGAGACGCCCGAGGGCCTCCCCGTCGGCCTTCAGCTCGTGGGCCCGGCGTTCGGCGAGCGGACCGTCATCCGGGCCGGCAGCGCGCTGGCCTGATTAGTCCACGTCGTCGGGCGGCGAGCCGAGTTTCCGCATCGTTATCGACCCGTCCTGCGTGACCGTGATCCGGTAGCCGTAGTACGAGAACGTGACCTCCGTCTGGGCCTCGTCGGCGGCGGGTCGCTGAAGAGGTTCTTCAGCATCTCGTCGAGCCGTGAACACAGACACGGGAGGTCGGTGTCCTCGACAGTCTCTACGTCGGCGACTGTCTCCAGGAGCCGGATGTTTGCTTCCCCCGGAACCGGCCCGACCTGGCGCTCGATGATTTGCTCTCTCGGGTCGGCGTCACCGCCTCGGGATACCTCCCTCTCATATTCCATCCTCTGCATCAATCAATATGCAAATAGGCACCGCGACAACGTCGCCACCGGGGCCGACCTCCTCGCTGGTAGCTTTTTGCCCGCAGAGCCCGTATCACACGTGATGAACGTGGCGCGTCTCGGCGTCGACTGGCTCCACTGGCCGACCGTTCTCAAGGGCATCGCCCTGGGAGCCGGCGTCGGTCTCGTCCTGGCGGTCGTCCTGGGTGACTTCTACTTCGGCCTGGCACTTGGCCTGGTCAACGGCATCGCCTTCGGGGTCGGACTGAGCCACTCGCGCGAGTAGCCAAGACGGGCTCTCACGCGCTCTCGCCGACCTCCACGTGCGACTCCGACAACACCGCCTCGAGTACCTTCCGCTCTGCCTTCCGAAGGTGCTGGTGGAAGGTTGGCGGGGCGACGCCGAGCGACTCGGCGACGGCCTCGCCGTTCGCCCGGCGGGGCCACTCGAAAAAGCCCGCGTGGAAGGCCGCGGTCAGGGCCGTCCGCTGGCGGTCCGTCAGGGATTCGACGAGCGTGCGCTGGATGGCCGCGTTTCCCCGGTCGGTCCGCGTCCGCTGCCGGCGTCGCATGAGGGTCGCGGACGGGTAGTCCGACTGGATCGCTTCGACGACCCGCCGAACCTCCGTGTCGGGCGAGAGGTGGACCGTCAGGTGGTAGGCCCCGTCCTCGAGAGTCGCCGACTCTATCCGTCCGCCCACCTCCGCGAGCGTCGAGAGAATTGGCGGATCGGTCGCGTGCAGCTCGAAGGCCGTCTCCGTGCCGCCGTCGCGGAGCGTCAGGTCCGACCAGTCGGGCATCGCCGCGACGACCTCGGGCAGGGACGCGGCCGCGTCAGATGACGCCGTCCCGTAGATGATGTACTCGTCCCCCCCCGACCAGTACGGACTGTTCTATCTCAATGGTTCCCGCCGGAGCGGTGACACCGGGGATCCCCTCGAACAGGTCGCGGACGACGAACTCCAGCTCGACGACTTCGTCGCCGATGAGCGCCCGCTTGCGCTCCGTCGCGGCGATGGCGTGGCCCACCATCTCACCGAGCTGGCTGACGACGTCCTGCTCGGCCGCCTCGAAGGCGTCGGGCCGGGCCGAGTAGACGTTCAGGACGCCGTAGACGTTCTGGCCCTGGGTGAGCGGTATCGCCGCGGACGACCGAACCTCGGTGGCTGCCACCCGGTCGCGCCATGGGCGGTGGCGCTCCGACTCGACGAGGTCCCGGCAGACCTGCATCTCGCCCGTCCGCAGTGCGCGCCCGGTCGGCCCCTGGCCGCGGGGGTCCTCGGGGTCGGCCGTGACGGTGATGTCCTCGAGGTAGTCGTCGGCCCCGGACGCCGTACGGACGGTCACGGTGTCCGTGCTGAGGTCGGGGACGCCGACCCAGGCGAACTCGTAGGAGTCGGCCCGGGCCAGATTCTCGCAGACGACCGACTCGATCTGGTCCCGCGTGGGCTGTTCGATGGCCGCCTTCGTTGTCTCGCGGACGACCGCGTTGAGACTGTCGAGCGCGGCGAGCTGCTCGCGATGCCGCCGCAGCGCGGCCTCGTCCTCGTGACGGTTGCGCGCGGCCGCCAGGACGTTGGCGACGGACTGGACGAATTTGACGTCCGTCTCCGAGAGCGACCGGACCTCGGTGTCGTGTGCGCCGAGGATGCCCCACGGGTCGCTCGCGGACCCGATGACGGTCGAGATGCCGCTCCTGACGTCGTGGTCGGTCAGCAGGTCGGGGCCCGAGAAGCGGTCTTCGGCGGTCAGGTCCTCGACGACCACCGGGTCGTCGACACCGAGAGTGTAGGCCGCCTGGCTCTCGTCGTCGAGGGCCGATATCTCGGCGCTCCCGACGACGCCGTCGGCCCAGCCGACCCCCTGGCGCAGTCGGAGCGTCTCCCCGGAGTCGGCCAGTTCCAGCACCTTGCAGTAGTCCGTATCGAGGACGTCGGCGACCATGCGCGTCGCTTCGGCCATGAGGGTGTCGACGTCACTGTCGTCGAGCGCGCGCTGTCCCAGTTCGGCGACCATCTCCTGCTGTGTCAGTCGGCGCTCGAGCTCGCGCTCCTGTTCGAGCCGGTCGGAGATGTCGCGCACGACCCCGCAACGACCGCCCTCCGGAGCCGACTCGACAAGGGTGAATCGCGTCTCGCAGGGCACGGTGTCGCCGTCTTTGGTGACGACGTCGACCTCGACGCTCCCCACCTCCCGCTCCCCGGCGGCGATTTCGCGGGCCTGGGACTCCGCCTCGACCGTGATGTTGTCTTCCTGAACCTTCGAGGCGTGGGCGCCGAGCAACTCCGCCCGGTCGAAGCCCGTCAATCGGACGAACCCGTGGTTGACCAGCGTGAACCGGCCCGCCCCGTCGACCGCGTAGATGCCGTCGTCGATGGTCTCGACGATGGTCTCGTACTGCTCCAGGCGCTGTTCCCGGGCCTTGCGCTGGGTCACGTCGCGGACGACGCCGACGCGCTCGTGGCCGTCCGTGCCGGTGTCGATGAGTCCGAACGTCGCCTCGGCGATTATCTCGTTGCCGTCGTTCGTGGTGAGTTCCGCCTCGAGTCGCGCCGTCCCACACTCGCCGGCGGCCAGCTCCTCGTGGAGTCGCCGGGCCTCGGCCGAGACGTCGGCGTCGACGATGTCCGCCGCGTTCATGCCGAGTACTTCGTCGGGGGCGTACCCCAGCAGCTCCGCGTAACTCTCGTTGGCCATCGTTATCGTCCCGTCGTCGTCGATGACGTAGACACCGTCACTCATGGTCTCGACGATGGTCTCGTAGCGCTCGAGTTCCTCCTCTCGGCGCTTGCGTTCGGTCACGTCCTGGAAGTACACCGACAGCCCGTTCTCCGACGGATAGGCGCTGACCTCGAACCACGTCTCGAGGGGCGCGAAGTACTCCTCGAAGGTGACCGACTCCCCTGTCTCCCGGGCGCGCCGGTACTCCTGTTCGAACCGCGTGCCGTGGGCCGCGGGGAACCGTTCCCAGATGCGCTGGCCCATGAGTGCGCCGGCGGACTCCTCTAACAGCCCCTCGGCCGCCTCGTTGACGTAGGTGAACCGCCAGTCGTCGTCGAGCGCGACGAAGGCCTCGTCGATGCGCTCGAACATCTCGTCGAGCTCGGCGCTGAGCTCGTCGCGCTGGCGCTCCAGCTGGGCCTCCTGTTCTTTCAGGTCGGTGACCTCCTCGCCGGCGATGATGACGCGCTCGAGTTCGTCGTCGGCCCCGAAGACCGGTCTGGCGCTGAGACGCACCCAGTGGCGTCGCCCATCCGGGTCGTCGTGCTGGACCACCGTCTCCGCCGGCTCGCCCGTCTCGAGGACCTGGGGGACGGGGTGGTCGGCCGTCGAGAGCGGTTCGCCGTCGGCGTCGTAGAACTCCAGGTCGTCGACGTCGAACTCCGCGACGGACTCGGCGTCGAGTCCCACACGCCGCCGCGTCATCGAGTTGACCCGCTCGAGGGTCCCGTCCGCCCGGTAGATGCCAAGCCGCACGGGGGCCGTCTCCAGCAACTCGTGGGTCAGGTCACGTTCCCGCCGGAGCTGGCGCTCTCGCTCGCGCCGTTCGGTCGTGTCCTTCGTTATCTTGATGTAGCCGCTGTGTTCCCCGTCCGTCTCGACGGCCCGGATAGTGACGTTCGCCCAGAACCGGCTCCCGTCGCTCCGGCGGCGCCACCCCTCGACTTGTATCGACCCGTCCTGACGCGCCTGTTCGAGATTGGACTCCGGCACGCCGGCCGCCCGGTCCTCCTCGGTGTAGAACGTCGAGATGTGTTCGCCGAGCACCTCGTCGGCAGCGTAGCCCTTGAGCCGGCGGGCACCGGCGTTCCAGCTCTGGACGCAGCCCTCGACGTCCAGCCGGAAGATGGCGTACTCGTCGACGGCCTCGATGAACGACTCGAACTGTGCCCTGCTCGTCTCCTGGTTCCGCTCGACCCGGTAGCGTGCGGTGACGTCCTGGTAGAACTCGATGCGACCGCCGGCGAACGTCCCCGACTCGATGGGTCTGCTGCGGTGTTCGAGCCACCGGTCGCCCTCGCCCTTGACCCCCGTTACGTGGCAGTCGAATGTGAGGCCGGTGTCCGCGCCGTCGTACACCGGGAGGACGCGTTCTGCGAACTCGTCGGGGTTCGCGACCCGGTCGAGAATCTGCGACCGGACGACGTCGGGTTTGTGCCGGCCGACGATCTCGCCCGCGTCGATGCCGAAGTACCGCTCGATGGTCTCGTTGACCCACGCGACGTCGTACGACTCGTCGAGCACGACGACCCCGATGCCGCTCCCGTCGAGGACGTTATCGATGACGGACGTGGCGTCGAACCCGGTTCCTGGGCCCCCTGGCGATGTGCCTGGAGGCCGCCACCACACCCGGGCGCTCGCTCCGACCTTCTTCGTCTCGAGGTGGTCGGTCGCCGAGAGGCGGTCGAGTCGCTCGTAGGTGCTCCGGCGACCCAGCTCCAGTCGGTCCGCGACCTCGCTCGTGGTCAACGGGGTCCCGTCACCCTCGAACACGTCGAGCGTCTCCCGGAGGGCATCTGTCAGTGGCTCCATACACATATGCCCGTACACAGACCCGCTTCCGTCATCAACCCTCCGCCGGCGGAGGCACCTCTCGGCACGTCTCCGTCACGAAGTGGTACGTATCTGAAATAAAACTGTCGGCGGGGGGAGCCCCTCACTTGACAATGGAAAATATCATACTCCGCCTCGGGAGCCTAATATATTAGCAAGTCGGCTTAGGGGGCAAGGGAACCTTTGTCCAAACACGATCCAAGGATGCCTGCCTACGACCACACATCGGAAGTCCCGGAGACGATGTTTCCCCTCGCGACCGCCGACGTCACGTTGACCGATACCGAACGGCACCAGCTGCTCGCGTCCGAGCGCCGGCGTCTGGCCATCGACGTCCTGTGCGACCTGGACGCACCGGTCGCCCTCTCCGACCTGGCGGCCGAGATCGCGTCACGCGAACAGCACGCCGGGCGGTCCGATGCGGACCTCGTCGAGACCGTCTCGATAGCCCTCCACCACAACCACCTCCCCAAGATGGGGGCACTCGGTATCCTCGATTACGCCCCGGAGACAAACACCGTCGAGGCGGTTCGCGTCCAGTAACCCGCTGACGCTCGCCCGCCCGATGGGCCCCGATCGATGGTCGGACAGTTCCCCGCTGACGCTCGTCCTCGCATCCGAATCCCACTCCGTCAGTCCCCCGCTGGCGCACAACTCACTCTCGCGCCGACGCCAGCACGTCGGCGTAGACCGACTCGAGTCGGTCGACCGCGTGGTCGACGCTGACCTGCTCCCGCCGGTCGAGACACCGCCGTCTGAGCGCCTCGCCCTCGTCCAGAACGCGCTCGACGGCCCGGCGGAACCCCTCGATGTCCCCCTCCTCGTAGGAGTACCCGGTCTGGCCGTCGTGGATGGTGTCCCGGAGCGCGCCCGCGTCGACGCCGGCCACGGGCGTCCCACAGCAGTTTGCCTCCAGGGCGACCAGCCCCTGGGTCTCGACCGGGCTCGGGAACGCGAAGACGTCGAGCGCCGCGTACAGTTCGGGCAGCTCCGCCCGGTCCAGAAACCCCAGGAACCGGGCGTCCAGGTCTCGCTCTCGGGCTTCCGCCTCGAGGTGTTCCCGGGCCGGCCCGTCCCCGCCGAACACGACGGTGACGTCGAGGCCTTCGCAGGCCTCGAGGATGTCGCCGAGACACTTCTCGTAGCCGTGTCTGCCGGTGTAGCCCACGAGCGGTCCGTCCGGCAGGTCGTGGCGGTCACGGAACGCCGTCGCGTCGACGGGTTCGAAGAAGCCGGTGTCGACGCCGTTCGGAATGACCTCGACGCGCGCGTCGGTGCCGACCGTCTCCCGGACGTGCGCGGCCGTGCGCTCGCTCGGCGCGAGGACCACCGCGGCGCGGTCCAGGAACCACCGCTCGTAGCTCTCGGCGCCCGCCTGGACCGCCGTCTCGACGGCGCCGTTGAACGCGACGTACTCGGCGTACTCGCCGGTCGGCGTGTGGTAGGAGGCGACCAGCGGCACCTCGAGCTTGCGCGCGAGGCGCTGGCCGCCCATGCCGAGGCTGAAGGGGGTGTGGGCGTGGACCAGGTCGGCGTCCGCCACGGCCTCGGGAATCTGTGGCATCCCCAGGCGAAAGCCCTCGTAGAACGGGAACGGGAGGCTCCGGACGGGGTATTCGCCGTCCCTGGCCTCGTGGTCGCTCTTCGGGTAGACGACGTCCATCCGCCCGCCGCGGGCCCGCCAGCGGTCTCGCCACGTCTCGACCGTGTAGGTCACGCCGTTGACCGTCGGCAGGTACGTATCGGTGAACGCGGCGACGTGCGGCAGTGCCATCCTCGCGGCGTACCACCACCAGCGGCTAAACCCTTGTCATTGGCCGACTGGGGACCTGTCGGCGAATCGGCTAGACCAGTGCGTCGTAGGTCTCGACCAGGCGCTCGCCGACCCGGTCCAGGCCGTGGTCGCTGGCCGTCTCTCGAGCGTTCTCGCCGAGGCGCTGGCGCAGGTCCGGGTCGTCGGCCAGTCGTTCCAGCGCCGCCCGGAACTCCGCCCGGTCCGCACAGATGAGACAGTCGTGGCCGTCCTCGTAGTACTCGCGGAAGACGGGGATGTCCGAGAGCACGACGGCCTTCCCGCAGGCCATCGCCTCGAGGACGGCGATTCCCTGGTTCTCGTTCTTGGTGGGAAAGAGGTAGACGTCGCCGGCCCCGTACGCCCCGCGGATATCGTCTATCCATCCGGTGAACGTGACGTTCTCGGGCGGGTCCGAGGTCCACTTGCGGACCGTCGCCGAGGCCTGCGGCCCGTCGTCGTAGGGACCGAACCAGGCGAAGTCGTAGTCGGTCGCTTCGGCGAGTTCGCAGAACGTCGTCAGCCCCTTTCGCTCGAAGACGTTGCCCACGGCGAACACCACCATCCCCTCGAGGTCGTAGCGCTCGCGGTAGGTCTCGCGGGTCGACTCGAACCCCTCGAGCGCGCCGACGTCGACGCCGTTGGTGACCGGCCGGATGGGCGCGTCGACGGGGTAGTCCTCCAGGACGCCCTTCGTGTACTCGGAGGGACACAGGACCAGGTCGGCCTGCGAGTAGAACCACCGCAGGTACTCGCCCAGCGCGGGCGCGACCAGGTTCGACCCCCGGAAGCTGTCCCGGAAGTCCTCGCGGGTGACGTGGGCGTGGAGGACGAGCGGGACGTCGTTTCGCTTCGCGTGACGGGCGACGGCCACCGACCCGGGGCCGATCATGTTGCAGTGAGCGACGTCGTACGCCCGGAATACCGGGTCGTCGAAGGCTACTTTCCCGCCCAGCGCCCAGGCGGGGTGCCCGTCGCGCCACGGCGACGTGACCACGTCGACGTCCGTCTCGGCCAGCGCCGCCCGCTGGTGGTCCACCGAGGTGCCGATGCCCGACCGGTCCAGGCGGGACTCCAGTTCGAGGTAGTTCAGGACGCGCACACCCTGGTGCTCGCCGGCCCCGCCGAAAGTCCTACCGACTTCACGCTTCGGAAGGCATTTTCCGGCCCCTCCCGGAGGGGCGACCATGACCGACGAGGCGACCATCGCCCGCGAACGCATCGAGCGACTCCGGGAACTGGCCCGGGAAGCCGTGCTCTCGGGCCACGAGGAGCGTGCCCGGGAGTACGTCCGGCGGGCGCGCCGCGTCGGCGAGCGCCAGCGACTGCGACTGCCGCGCACCTTCGAGCGGTCGACGTGTTCGGCCTGCGACACCTACCTCGTCCCGGGGCGCAACGCGAGGGTGCGGACCCAGGACGGCCACGTCGTCGTCACCTGTGACTGTGGCGCACAGTCACGGTACCCGTACTCGTGACCGGTCGTGTTGGGCACGCTTTTAAAATCCTCGCGATAATTACTCCGCACACAATGGTCGCTGACAACACGGAACGGAAACTTCACGAACTCGACGCGACGCTCCGGGTCGGCAAGCACGGCATCGACTCTGTCGCCGACGAACTCGCCTCGCAACTCGAGGACGCCGAGTTCGTGAAGGTCAAGTTCCTGCGCTCGTCCCGCGGCGGGACGACGACGGAGGCGCTGGCGGACGATCTGGCGGACCTGGTCGGCGCCGAGGTGGTCCGCGTTCGCGGGCACACGGCGGTGTTCGAGAAATGATGCAGGTCGGCCCCATCGCCGAGTTCCTCGACGGGGTCGGGGTTCCGGCGGCCGTCGCCATCGCCTCGGCCGTCGTTTTCGTCGTCGCGTTCGTCGTCATCTACGTCGTCGGCAAGGCGGTCGTGCTCCCCATCGTCGACCGCTCGCTGAAGTCGCGCAACTTAGACGAGCACGCGCGCAAACCGCTCCGGAAGCTGACGAGCATCGCCATCGTCTTCGTGGCTATCTCCGTCGCCTTCGGCCTCGCCGAGTACGGTGACTTCCTCCAGTCGCTGGCGACCATCGCCGCGGCCGCGACGCTCGCCATCGGCTTTGCCATGCAGGACGTCCTGAAGAACTTCGTCGCCGGCATCTTCATCTACACGGACAAGCCCTTCCGCATCGGCGACTGGATCGAGTGGGACGGCAACTCCGGCATCGTCGAGGACATCAGCCTGCGCGTCTCCCGCGTTCGGACCTTCGACAACGAGCTGCTGACAGTCCCGAACTCGAACCTGACCGACGGCGTGATCAAGAACCCCGTCGCGAAAGAGCAGCTCCGCCTCAAGTTCGTCTTCGGCATCGGCTACGACGACGATATCGACACGGCGACCGAGATCATCATCGAGGAGGCCGAGGCCCACGAGGGAATCATGGAAGATCCCGGCCCGTCGGTCCGTCTCGTCGAGCTCGGCGACTCCTCTGTGGGCCTGCAGTCCCGCATCTGGATCGACGACCCGAGCCGCGCCGACTTCGTGAAGACCCGCGGCGAGTACGTCCAGGCGGTCAAGGAGCGCTTCGACGAGGAGGACATCGACATCCCCTACCCGAACCGCACCATCGGCGGCGGCCTGGAGCTGTCCAGCGTCGAGGGCCTGGTCGAACCCTAACCACTTTTTACTGCGGGGGGTTTCCTCGCTCGCTACGCTCGCTGCGGGAACCCCCCATTGCAAAAACGTGGGGAAAAACTGCCGGAAGGCGCGGCTTCGCCGCGCTTCCGGTGAATCGCCTCGCTCCGCTCGGCGGATGCTGGACCGCAGCGGACTGTTTTCTCTATTACGTATCGTCCGTGGGATCGTTCGTCATGGCCGGGAGTGGCCTCCGTGCCACGTCCCGGGGAAGGGCAGGCGGTCGAGAAGTATACCGCGCCGGAGGCGCGGTTTCACCGGACTCGAGACCGGAGGTCGAGAGTCCGGCAGTTTTTCCCCACGTTTTTGCAAGGAGCGGTGCCCGCAGCGAGCCGAAGGCTCGCGAGGACACCCGACGCAGCAAAAAGTGGTCGCGTATGAATGGAAAGTGGACCCCGGGAATTGCCCGACGTTCGGACGAGGGTAATCCCGTTTGCCTCCTCCACCCCGCGACCCCACGAGCGACGGGTGTCCGATGGTCCGCTGCTCACTTCCGTGCCTGGCGGAGTGCCATCGATTAACTACGAGGGCACATCCCTGCAGATGCGACCGCGTAGACCGCCGTCCCCGCGGGACGAGGCTTCCACGTTGGCTCACGGGGTCCACGCCCGTCAGACCGGACGCCCCCCCGGGTTTCGGTCCCCGCTGATGACCATAGTGCGGGTATCGAGGGGGGCCAAACCCCCCGACCTAGTCCACGTGGTGATTCCGCCGCCGCCCCATAAGGGCCTTTCGAATATCCCGCAAACTGACAGACGACGCCCCGCTCACAGCAGGCCGAGCGCGCGGGCGAACCACGCAGACCCCACCGGGATGGGCATGCCGGCCGCGACGACGGCCCACCGGTGGTGTTCGATGAGCGTCGACTCGGTCAGTCCCAGCACGAGGTCACCCGGGACGGTCACGGCCCACGCGAGGCTCAGTCCCACGACGAAGAGGCCGACCACCAGGCCCGCGCCAGCGGCGACGCTCGGGTCGGTCCGCCCCTCGCGCCCGGCCGCCAGGACGATGATGGCGACCAGCGAGAGCACCCCGAGGACGAGTGGCGAGAGCACCCCTGCGCCGTAGTAGGCGCTGACGGCGGTCGGCTCACCGACGATGACGTACGGCGCGGCCAGCGAGAGGAGGAACAGCACACAGCCGACGATGCCGACGATCGGCGCGACGCGCAACGCGTTCATACCGGCGCTCGGAACGGCGTGGTCTTAACGGCGGCGTTCGAGGGAAACCGGGAAATGGCTCCCCCACATAGCGAGCCCATGGGATTGGGTTCGACGGCAAAGAAGATACAGAAAGTAGCGGACGTCGCAGACGATGTCTACACCAAGGTCAACGAGCTGAAGACGCAACTCCAGGACCTCCGCCAGACCGTCGAGGCGACCAACGACCGCGTCGACGACGTCGACCGGGAACTCGCCGAGCAGCGGGCCCTAATCGAGGCACTGGCCGAAGAGCAGGGCATCGACACCGCCGCGGTCCTCGAGGACGCTGCGTTGCCGGCCGAGGAGGAAGCGACGCCCACAGAGACCCAATAAGTGGCAGCCGGTGGCCGTGTGACTGGCTCACCCGGCCCCGTCTCGAACCGGTTGGTTTAAACCACAACGTCGGCATAGCCTTGCACGTAGGGCGCTTAGCTCAGCCTGGACAGAGTGCTTGGCTTCGGACCAAACCGTCGGGGGTTCAAATCCCTCAGCGCCCGTCGCAGGTTTTCGGGGTTCAAATCGACAGATAGCGGTGGGTCTGTTTTCTACCTGAGCGAGATGGAGGATTGCTTTCGTTCGGATGGCGAACGGAGCTGAGTCAACACGAGATTAGCCCACTGATCAAGCATCGTGAGTTCACATCGCTCCACAAGGTATGGAACGCACGCTTAGACGCTGATCTCTACCCCCAACGGAGTCAATCTGAGACCATCAACTCAACACTCAAGCGGAAGCACGGCGCGTTCGTCCGGTCACGCCGCTGGTGGAAACAGTTCCGTGAACTCACTATCCCCTGTCTCATTCATAACGTAGAGCGATCACTCTAAACGGTCAATACAGCAGTCATACTGAGCGGCTGTTTCAACTGCTCAATCTTGCACACTGATTCCAATATATCAGAATTCGGTCACATTTGGAAGTAAGATGGCTTACGCTACTCCCTATGAAGCGATTCACCTCTCCGCTTGGTCAATTCTTTGATTTGAGCGGGTGTCATTGCTCCACAATTCGGACACTCGTAGGTCTGAGAATCAGCGAGGACGCGGATGAGCCAGTCGTCATTAATGCGACTTTCGTGACTACACTCAGGGCAATAGAGCATCACCTTGCCGACCGGCTCTCGCTCAGTAATGGAAATAGAGGGCGTCATTTCCTTACCTTCTCTCCAGACAGGGATAACCATGTCGCACTTCTGCCCGAGTGCCGACTCGTCACCGACGATGGACAATGGACCGGAGACGAAATTGAGTAGTTCGCAGTCTCTATCGACCGGCGTTTCAGCAGGATAATATGTCGGAAGGATAGGATTTCAACAGAGCTGATGTGAAAGTGGACGGTATGCCCGTTCCGTTTCAATCGACGCGCTTAGCTCCCACACGTAGCGTATCAGTACGTCAGGCTCATCCCTCCTTCGTGGGTCATATCTCCACCGTTGAGATGCTTGCTGTGGTGGGAACAGCCCATGACGAACAGATTTGCCACCTCGTAGGGCTCCATCATCTCCTTAACTCGGGTTCGTTCGAGCATTACCTTCTCGACGACCTCGTCGACCGTCATTCCACGACGGTCAGCGGTGTCCGGGAGTTGTTTGGCGACCAGCGCGGTCTTCACATATGCGGTACTGACGGTGAATGCTCGGACTTTGCCATCGCCTTCGGCGGCGATCGACTGTGTCAGCCCCCGTAACCCGAACTTCGTCGTATTGTACGCGACCTTGTCCTTCGTCACGATATGACCGTGGACAGAACACATGTTGCCGATTGCACCTCGGCCGTCGTCGTTGTCCCGAATATGCGGGAGACAGTATTTCGTGAGTACCAACGGCGCTCGCTGCATAATGTCGTGCATCAGATCGTATTTTTCGATTGGGAACGATTCGATGGGAGCGACGGTCTGGATACCGGCATTATTGATGAGATACCGTAACGAGCCCTGATCTGTGGCGGTTTCGACAATGCGCTCGAGGTCGTCATCGTCCGTTAGATTCGCGGTCACAGTAACTACCTCTCCCGGTAATGATAGCTCCGTCGCCCTGGTCTGGACGGCGTCGAGTCCGTCCTCGTCACGGTCTGTCGCAACCACTGTGAGGTCGTTCGCGGCGAGCGCCAGGGCTGTTGCACGGCCAATACCCGCACCGCCGCCAGTCACGATTGCAACGTTTTCGGGCGTGTAGTTCGGATCGTTTATCGTCAACAGATCCTCGCGTGTCAACTCACTGGGGCCGTACTTTGCCATTGCCTCGTCGACAGTCATGTCAGCCATGGTCCGACCGTCGCGCCATACTGGGGAATAGTTACTGGAACAGTGTACAGCTGTCTGTCTGAAAACACTCGACGATGCCGATCGAAAAGCACGACGGTCCCCGTCGCTCTATTCTCATTGCCGGAAAATCAGAGAGGGAGTCGGTGTCTTGATACGTAGCGGTACTGTTTCACCTGCATGCTTGATCTACTCCGGCGATTTGGAGGACTCTGCTCTGATTTGTCGGAAGAGTACATCCCCGATCCGTATGTCATTGCGATACTCTTGACGTTCATTGCCTCGACTGCGGCGCTGCTGACCGGAGCTGGGCCCAGGGAGACGCTTGTCGCGTGGAACAAGGGTGTCTGGACGCTGCTACCGTTTATGGCTTCTATCGCCGTGTTACTGATGGCGGGGGACGCGATCGCCAAGTCACCGAAGTTCACCAGCCAACTCGAGAAGTTGGCACGTATCCCGAACTCCCAGTTTACCGCGGTCTGGTTCGTCGGATTCGTGGCGATGGCTGCCGCACTCGTCTCGTGGGCTATCGGCCTCATCGTCGGTGCGATTATGGCCAAACGTGTCGCCTACGAGTGTCGGGAGAAGGGTATCACCGTCCACTACCCGTTGCTAGCCGCGGCAGGATACACGAGCCTGATGATATATCACGGTGGGCTCACGTCCTCGGTGAGCCTGATGATGGCCGACTCGACACTCATTCCCACGGCCTGGGCTCCGGAATTCCGCCAGATGATTCCGCTCTCGGAAACTATCGGCTCGACGGCGAACATCGTCACCACCGGGACATTGCTTGCGGTTATTCCCGTGGTCATGGGCCTCCTCCATCCCAAAGACGGAATCACGCAGCTCCCTCGGCCGGATTTCAAGGAGATTGACAAAATCGTCCACGCGGCAGACGAGAAACCGACCTCTGCGGTGACGGCCGATGGCGGTCGAGAGCGATTCGCCGACAGGCTGAACGATTCGCGACTCATCGGCCTCGCTATCGCTCTGTTTCCCGCATTTTTCGTACTCAACGCGTGGGTATTGACCCCGGGCGGGGTCTCCAATCTGACGCTCAACAGCATCAACGCGTTGTTCATCACGCTCGCTGTCCTGCTGTGGGTCCGACCGATGGCGTTAGTCGATCAGATGAAACAGAGTGTCGGCAATGTCTCCGGCGTTATTTCCAGTTCCCGTTTTATGCCGGGATCGCCGGTATTCTCACGGGAACTGGTCTCGCGACGCTCATCGTCGAATTCGTCGGTGGATTCGCGACGCCAGCAACGTGGCCAGCTATCGGTGTCTTAGTCGCCGGCTTCGTCAACATCTTCATTCCCTCTGGTGGTGGGCAGTGGGTCGCGATGGGGCCGATAATGCTCGAAATCACCGCCCAGATGGGAATGGAACCGCGTGATGCCTTGCTCATCGAGATGCTCGGAGACCAACTGACGAACATGATACAGCCGTTCTGGGCGATTCCGCTACTGGCGATCGCGAACCTGCGAGCCCGTGACATCATCGGCTACACCACCGTGTCGATGTTGGTCGGCCTCATCGTGGTTTGTGGCTGGCTGACCCTGTTCCTCGTTGTCCTCTAAGCTGAGCGAACTGTATCGACGACACTCGATGGCGTACAGGGAATGACACGACGGCTGTTCGTCGGCGCGGTCGGCGTTGCTGTCGTGCTACTTGGTTGGATTGCGAGTTCGACCGCAGTTCACAGTGCCGGCCATGCAGATTGTTCGGCCCCGGACCCCAGTGAGAAAACGAGGAAACCCGAATACGACGCCAGCGAGAGCGATATGTGCGTAGAGAAAGACGGAGCGGCTCGCGTCTGTTCAGCTGACGACGGGGCACTGGGTGAGGCCAACGTGGCGGCCTGACTCACCTGAGTTGCTGGAGGAACGTTTTCCCCTGTTCGCCATCAGTAACGAGTCGTTCCAGGAATTCGGGGTCACGATCAAGTTTCGTCCGCCAGTCGAGTTTGCGACTCTTCGGGAAGCGAATTCGGCGAATCTCGGTATGTGTGTACCTATCGGGGAGGTATCCTTTATTAATGAAATCGTTGATACGTTCGATAAACCGTATCTCGGCGGTCATCGAGAGGTTTCCGGAGAGCTCGTTCCGGCGGTTGTGGATTCCCTCCATACTGCGTGGCACCTCTGCCCGCTCCTGTGGGTTGATTTTGATGAGCCAGATTTCGTCGGGGTCCGGATTGTCGCTGGCTTCCATGAACTCCTGCATAGGCGGATTCTTCGAGAACAGACCATCCCAGTAGTGGCGGTCGTCGATCTCGACCGCCTCAAACAGATGGGGTTCGGCGGCCGATGCGATGATAGCGTCACTGGAGAGATCCTCTTCGCGGAAGATTTCGAAGGTGCCACCGCAGACATCGATTGCACTGAGGAACAGGCCGGGTTCAGTTCCATCGAGTAGCTCCGGAACCGAGTCGAAATCGATGTAGGAGTTAAGCAGTTCACGGAACTCGTTTTCGCCCCACTTCGAACCTGGTGAGTCGGCCGGGCTAATATCCGGCAGCGGAACACCGGCTCGCTGGAGGGTGATAGTCCATCGGATGATATTGTTTGCAGCCCGATGCAGCGGTGAGGAAGCTGAGAGGTCCTCCCAGAATCCAGAAAGCAATTCGCCCGGGTCCTCCTCGGGATGGATGTGACCATACCAGGCCAAGGTCGCACAGGCAGCGCCCAGACGTACCACTAAAACCGACGATGTTGTACTCGTCGGGCATGTTTCGAAGCAGTTCTCGTAATACACCTGCGGTGAAGGCAGTGTGACTACCGCCACCCTGACAGGCGATAGCGACGTTTGTCTGGCCAGTGGTCATCTACAACTGGTCTTTGGCGAACTGCATTAAGATGCCCGTCTCGGTAGCGGTCGGTGTGGTATTATTTGTAGATATCTAAACATTTTCGTGTGAGGGGATTTATCCACCAGGCCTTCACAGGACTCTCCGAGCAATCATTTAGGCACTCGAGCGGGTTTCGAGTGAGAGCAGAAGCGCCTTCGGCCCTACCAGCAGGTCTTCCTGCTGTCTCGACGGCACCTGATCCGCTGTCACACGGGACCGGTGAGCACGTTCGTCTGTCACTTACGGACCAAATCTTGAGTGTCCTCCTGGTTGGCCTCTCAACTGGGCCGTTGCTCGGCATCCCTCTCCTGTATGGTCTCTATCCACAATCGGTGGAATATTCCCTTACCAGGAGAGGAAGGTGAATGTGGTCTCTCCTGCTTTAGTGCAGTCACTCACGTATACGATGGTTGCGGTCGTCGCAGCCCTCATCGGTGGAATCATCGCTATCTTCCGCTCTCCAGGGGAATATGGCAAGAGTTACATCCAGCATTTCGCTGCCGGCGTCGTGTTCGCTGCGGTTGCCGCCAAACTCTTACCGGATGTCCACGATCGAGCCCCAGTCTGGGTCGTCGTCGGGTTCGCAGTCGGTATCGCCACAATGCTCACTGTCCATCAGCTGAGTCGGTACATCGAGAAATCCGGCGTCGGTGGCGGATTCGGCGGTGCGACGAGCCTGATAATCACGGTCAGCATGAACATGATAATCGACGGGCTGCTCATCGGGGTTGCATTCCTGAACGCGCCAAAGACCGGCGTCATAATCACTATCGCCCTCGCCATCGAAACGCTATTCGTCGGTGCAGCAGCTGTTGCGATTCTCCCGAAGGAACTGGCCGTGTACAAGAAACTTGCTGTACCGCTCCTGTTTGGCTCCCTGCTAATTCTGGGTGTCACCAGTGGGACACTCTTCTTCAGCGGTCTAACCGGTGCTCCTATCGCAGTCGTACTTGCCTTCGGTGCGGCAAACTTGATCTATCTCGTGACCGAGGAACTTCTCGTCAAAGCACAGCAGGTTCCAGAGACGCCGGCGAGTACGACGCTGTTCTTTCTCGGATTTTTGTTGATTTTCGTCTTCGACATGCTCTATTGAGAAATACCGCGCGTATTCCACACGTTTTCCGACGCTGAGCAGCTATCTCGGGTTTCTACAAGACCAGGTTTATATACTCCTGTCCAATTTGTGTTGTCGAGGTTACTCAATTATGGGACTTCTCGATTCGTTTGGAGCGCTTGTCAGTAGTATCATCGCGTCGATCGTACTGTTGGTGTTCGCTATCCTCAGCTTCTTCATCACTGTATTTATCGTCCAAGTCGGAGCCGGATTGGCTGGATACTCTCCGAGTGGTGATTTCGTGGTGCTTTCTGCCGCGATTTTGGCGACCGGTGCAATCGTCGCAGGTGCAACACCACTGTCCGGACTCACCGGAATCAGTGAATAAATATTGAAGGATAGCTGAGGAGTTCAGGTTCGGAGCTTCGGTCTATTCGGGATTTTCTTCCAACGTGACCGTTTCTGGGCCAGTGGCCACAGGGTCGGTCGCTTGCCGTCGCTGCTGGATTGTTTTCACGACTGCGAGACCAGTGTGTTTCACAGCACCAGCTACATGTTTTGCAGCAGTGACTGCTTCTCCTTTGGCTTCTACGACATCTTCTGCCGCTTCGTCGATGTCTTCACTTGCTTCTGCACTATCCACAGCAGCGTCAGTACCCTCTTCAGGTCCGCTTTCGTCCTCGATTGTCTCTTCTGAGCGTCGTTTCCGTAGCTTCCGAAGCGTAACAATTCCGATAGCGGCCCCGGTGACTGCAAGGAGGCCTGTTTTAATTTTACTCACACCTCAACTTGACCGGTCACACATAAAAGGCCGTGCTTATACTATTAATATTTCCAAACGCCGATTATCGTATTCTGTCCTACAGCAGGCGCGTGCCACTTGCTGCGATCGATGCTAGCGACTGCATCGGTTCCCATGCCGAAGCTCTCGCCGCTGTCGGCGATGATGTCCTCGCCGTTGAACAATCGCCAGCAGAACTCCCCGCCCTATCCTCTTACATGCTGAAGATAGTCTTGTTTTCGATCAGGGCGGCGATGGCCGCCTGAGCGGGGTGATTCTGTGGCGAAAGTCGAGTCGAACCACACGTCTCAACGCTGTTCTCAGATGGGTTGTGGGTTCGCCGGGACAAACTACAATGTGAACAATCGAACGAAGTCACGGCCACCCACCCGAAACTGATGTCCGAAGCGAAAGATTGTGATGGCAAATTACACCGTCCCAGAGGGTACGTCGTCCGGAAGGTTCGCGAGCGCACGCCGGAGCAGTGGTGGTGTCATAACGGATGTGGCGATGGCGACGAGCACGATGACGGCATAGATGGTGGGCGTGAGGATTCCGATTGCCAGGCCCAGGGCAGCCACGACGAGCTCCATCGCGCCGCGAGCGTTGAGGCCGATGGCAAGGCAGATGGTTTCTGCTCGGGAGAGGTCCGTAAATCTCGCTCCGAGTACCACACCAAGTGCCTTTCCCAGCACGGCAACGGCGAGTGTGACGCCTGCGACCAGAAGCGTATCCAGCGTGAACAGTCCGCTCAGGTCGACCCGCAACCCGGCCGTCGCAAAGAAGATGGGTGCGAACAGTCCGAGTGCCACCATCTGAAATACTCGTTCGGTCTCCGCGTCGAGTCGAGTTCTTACGAGAACGCCAGCGAGGAACGCACCGAGAACGGCTTCCAATCCAAGTGCGAGCGAGCCGCCGGCCATCGCAAGCCCGACGACGACGACGATCGAAAATCCGGTCAGCACTGGTGATCGAACGTATGCGGTGACATCGAAGAGTGCCTCGACGAGTCGCGGTCCGAGAACAACAGTAACCCCGACGAATACACCGAGGACGACCAGTGTCCGACCGACTCCAAGCGGATTTATCTGCCCCTCACGAGCGATGTCAGACACTATCGTGAGCGCAATCCAGCCCGCTGCATCGATAACGACGGCGACCGTGAGGGTGAGCTGGCCAACTGTTCGGTCCATCGCGTCGAGGTCGATAAGTACGCGTACGGCGACAGGGACCGCCGAGATGCTCAGTGCCGTCGCCAGGAACAGTGCGAACGGCAGTCGCTGTCCGGGTTCGACGAGAAATCTCACGGGGAGCGCCAATCCCAGGGCGAACCCCAGAAGGAACGGCACGACGGAGGCTCCGGTAGCGAGCGCTATCGTCGGTCGGGCATAGCGGCGCACCGTCTGAACGTCAACTTCCGTTCCAGCCAATACGAGGAGGAGAATGAGCCCAAGCGACGCGATGGCTGCCAGTCGATCGGGGACAGGGACGACGATAGCCGTGACCGCAGGAGCAACGAAACCGAGAACCGAGGGGCCAA
This sequence comes from Haloarcula regularis, assembly GCF_029338315.1. Lineage (GTDB taxonomy): Archaea > Halobacteriota > Halobacteria > Halobacteriales > Haloarculaceae > Haloarcula > Haloarcula regularis. Next base: position 855,631 of record NZ_CP119794.1, on the reverse strand, counting down.
GCACCAATCCGGTGAGGAGTTCTCCGACGACCGGAGCGAACCCGAGTCGATCAGCGACGATTCCAAGCGTATGTGCAACGGCCAAAACGAGTGTTAGCCCGGCAAGAAACGGAAGTAGCAACTCCGACTCAACGGCCATGTATGTCTTCCTCCAATCGCTCACATTCGAGACTGATATCCTTGACGCACCCCTCGATTTGCCGGAATAGTGCCTCGCTGTCAGCACCATCAGATTTCGACTCTAATGTCGCAGCAAGATAGATGGGATCATTCATTCCGTTCATTGTGAATATGGCCGGTGAGAGGATAGTAGCCCGAATTTCTGATGTGGTCCTGTGCAGACCAACCGAGCGAACCATTCCCTCTCAGATGGAATCACCAAATCAGTCTGACATCTTGTAACTATCGACAACTGATTGAACACGAGTGCTGACTATCTTGCGAGTGTCCAGTTCGCAGTGCCTGTTTGACGCAAGCGGGTACGACTAATTCTGACGGTAGGTCGGCACGTATCTCTTCCATACCGTTGACGCGTCATCCGGGAGGACTCCAGCCACGTCATCATTAGTGCACGCATACAACGGCCCACCATCAGTACGATTCCACGCCCACCGGTGGCTGATACGAGTGGACAGTGCTATTATCTACGTCGCCGGCAGACGGTAACTATGGCAGTCTACGAAACGGATCTCCCCGGCGTTGGTCGCAAGTTCGACCTCGAACTGTCCGACGACACACTCGCGTCGATCGTCGTCCACCACGACGGCCGCTGCGAACTCTACCGCCGTCCGAACCGCGAGGCGAGCGGTGAGAAACTTCTTGAACTGACTGGCGACGAGGCCAACAAGCTCGGCTCGATTCTCGAAGGGGCGTACTTCGAGTCCGTGACCGTCGACGAATTGACGGTTCCACTCGGTGATGCCATCATCGAGTGGGTCGAGGTTCCCGAGGTGTCACACCATGCCGGCGAAACGCTCCGAGAGAGCGACATCGAATCACGGACGGGAACGACGATAATCGCCATCCAGCGCGCGAACGAAACTATCTCGAACCCGGCCCCTGACTTCGAACTCGCGTCTGGAGACATCCTCGTCGCTATTGGGACGCGTGAGGAACACAACGAGCTAACCCAGATCGTTCGCGGGAGCGCCTAACTCTCTGCTCACCCGTCCGAGTATCTGCGAGCAACACGTTCGACGAGGTGCGAGTTTTGCATGAGTACGGTCCCGATGATGCTGGTCAGGAGGACGTACCCGACGGTGAACGCGGGAATCGTCTCTCGAAGGGCGTCTGTCGTGCCGGCTGTCACGAGAAACGCTGCGATAACCAGCGAGAACTCACCGCGAGGGGCGAGTGCACTTGCCATCCGTGACGCCTGTTCGACCGAGAGACCATAGCTACGCCCGGCGAAGAACCCACTGACGAGCTGGCAGAGCAGCGTGACGACAACTGCAACGAGGACGAATCCTGCGACGGAGACGACCACTCGCGGGTTCGTCTGAAGACCGATGACGAAGAAAAACACCGCAGCGAAGAGATTTCGGCTCGGAGCGAGCAGGCTCTCGATGCGATTGACGTGGCTCGTCTGTCCAAACGCCGCTCCGACGACGAATGCGACGATCGCTTCACTGATCCCAGCAGCAAGCCCGAGCCCAGCGACGAGCGCTGTTACGCCGAGCACGCCGAGCAGGAACAGCTCGCTCGACTGGAGATTGAACACTCGGTCTATCCACTCCCCGCCGTAGTAGGCCACCAACCCGAGTACGAGGAGGACGATCGCTGCCTGTCCGAGCGTCCGTGCGAGGGACGTGATATCAGCTGCGCCGAGGACAAAGGCCGAGAGGACCGCAAAGACGGCGGCAGTGAGGATATCCTCGATGACGACGACACCCAGGATCGCCTCGCTTTCTGGATTGGCGATCCACTCCAGATCGATGAGCGACTTGGCGATAATGACCGTCGAGGAATTGAACACGATGAGACCAACGAACAGCGCCTCTAACAGCGTGAAGCCAAAGAAGAGACCGACGAGGATGCCTACCGGGAAGCTGATTCCGACGTCGATGGCACCGGCGCGAGTGAATCGGGTTCGCTTCTGAATCAACGATGCCAGACCCAGTTCGAGTCCGACAAAAAACAGGAGGAGAACGACCCCCAGGTCGGCCAGCAGCCGAATGAACTCGGGGGACTCGATAAGCGTGAGCGAGACACCGCCGACCGACGGTGCGAAGGGGCCGAGTAGAACTCCGACGAGGATGTATGCCGGAATCACCGACTGACCGACGCGCAGGGCGAGCAGTCCACCGACGGCGAGACAGGTCAGAAAGAGCCCGGCAGTAAGGACGAGGTTCGATGTCACCACGACTATGAACAGAATAGCCAGATAGAGACCAATTACAGTTCCGGTGTCTCCGAGGGGTATTCGAGGAGTGAAATCCCTGCCTCGTATTCAGCCGTGAGATGTGTCAGGAGCGAGGAGTTCCTCGAACGCCTTGTGTGCTTCCCCACTTCCGACGACTACGAGGACGTCTTCCGCGCGCAACTCGGTTCCTGGGGTCGGATTCGGAAGTGTCTGCTCGCCTCGCTCGACGGCGAGGATCGAGACGCCCGTCCGGGTCCGAACACCCACGTCACTGATCGTTTTGCCGATGACTGGCGATCCGCTGGGGATAGACACCCACTTGATACGAGCGTCCGAGAGCGCGTCATCGAGTTCATCGTCGACGGGTTCGAAAAAGGTGCCGTCGAATATTTCTGCGAGTTTCTGTGCCTCGCGCTCCGTCGTGGTGAAGAGTTCCTCGCTGTCCGCGTCGGAATTCTCTCGCCAGAACACGTCTCGCTGACCGTCGTTGTGAATGAGGATGGTGAGCGCCTTTCCCTCCGAGAAAGACACCTGGTATCGTCGTCCGACGCCAGGGAGCTGTGTCTCGAATATCTTCATACTCGTTCTCGTTCCACTGGAGTAATGATTGTTTGGTCCAGGTGCGTCGCAGGCGGCGGCTCTCGCACACCGCATCGGGTAGATTTCGACCAGATATCAGATGATAACTCCCTGCGCGAGCGGTTGTCGAGCCCACGAAGCCGATAGAGGAACTTTCGGAGCGGAATCTGAGCCCGATGAACTCAAGGAGACGGTCGTTGAGTCGATCCACGAGTACGTCATTGAATCGGACATCGACACTTGAAGCCCGAAAGCAAGAAGTAAACGAAGCATCTGGACTTCCGATCAATCTGGCTAGTTTTCACTAAATATTTTCACAGTATCCTCCTCAAGTCTCTACCAGAATTGTTCGGGTTAGTAACCGCTTTTTTCTTGTTTACCGCGTGGATTCGACCACCGCTATTTATACACCCATCAACGGACGAATTAGATATGAGTACATTTTCGATCGTGGTACCGTCGCTCCTCGCAGTCATCATTTTGTTGTCATTGAGTGCGTTCTTTTCTAGTAGTGAGTCGGCTATCTTTTCGCTCCCAGAAGAGTGGATTCAGACTGCTACGACGGACAGTACAGGAGAAAGCCATACACTCCAGCAACTTCGCGCGAACCCGCATCGACTGCTTGTCACGCTGCTAGTCGGTAACAACCTCGTCAACATCGCCATCACCAGCATCATCACACTCCTCGTTGCACAGTTCGTTCCCCCTGGGTTCACCGTTGTGATAGCAACACTCAGCGTCAGCGTTCTCATCCTCGTCTTCGGAGAAATCGTGCCAAAATCCTACGGTCTCGGCCATGCAGAGTCGTGGAGTCTCCGTGTCGCTCGTCCGATTTCGTACGTCGAACGTGCATTGGGTCCATTAGTTGGCTTGTTCGATATCGTCACCCGGTGGCTGACGACACTCATCGGGGCGACCAACACATCGAGAAACCATACCTCGACGACTGAGTAGTCGGATTATTCATAGGTTGTATTGACCACAGCTGGGTCAGAACATCTCCCCTGCCGAGGATTCCAACAGAGCAAGGGCGGTCAATTTACTTGTGAATCGGTATCGATATGTGGAGAATCAGACCAGCTTGAGCGGACGATGTCCTCGTCGTGGTCGGTACCGATGAGGCCCATAGCGCAGTCGGGGATCTGCTATCGCAGTCGTAGCAACGCGCGACGGTTCCCCGACGTGGATGTGCTATCCCTCTCGCCGAAGTTGTGTACCGCACTTCGGACAGTACTGAACCGCCTGAAAAATCGGATGAAAGTATTTCACTTCGAATTCGCGACCACACTTCGGACACTCGTGTTTCGGTGGCTCTCGAATCCAGATCGTTCGCTCGGGTTCCGGCTCCTTCTTTCTGATTTTCTCGTCGCCAGCGAGAGCATTGAGTAGTTTTCGAACGAGCTGTTTTGGGGCATCGAGAAGCGAGGCCAGTTCCCCCGTCGTATACGGTTCAAGCGGCTCCATCGACTCATATACCTGATCAGCAGCTAAACCCGAGTCATCCGAGGCCTCGTCTCGAGGATTCGACATGTGAACAATACGTGTATCGGGGTAGTAATCCTATCCCTGTGTTACTCGGCGTGGAGATCGACTCCAGTACCGTCATCATCCGTGAACGACGATTCGACGAGCATTCGGGCGCCGAGTGCAATCGGGCTAATAACAGTATCAGCCCCCGCGTGTTTGAGCTTCTGGATGTTCTCATGTTTCGTCGCGGCCGGACGTCCGGGTTCAACTCACACGCTGTCAACACAGCGAGGGAATCCGCACCATCGTCATTCGTTGCAACCAGCACAGCCCGGGCACGTTCAATTCCGGCCTGAAGAAGCGGGGATTCGTCACTCGGGTTGCCAGTGAGCACGTCAATCCGAGCCACGTCAGCGGCGAGTGAGTAGGATAGGGTAGTTCAAACCTGTGTATTCCGCCGTACCATCATTTGTCTCGCTCTCCCACCACATGTTCGGGTATTGGATCTTCACTGAGATCCCAGTCAAGAGCAGCTTCGGCAGCTGCTTCCACCTCTTTATCATTTTCAACTATCTGTATGCCGTTGGCGGCCTCCAACTTACGGAGCTCGTCTGGACGACCCATCGTGAACAAATCGTCCCCGGACTGAATCAACCGCCCGCTATCGGGCATCGTCTCTATTTCTCCACTGGATGACCGGATTGCGATGATCGTGACATCGACCGCACTGACCGGGAGACCGACGAGCGGACTCTCCTCACCGATTCCGACGATACTCATCGTCTCATCGCCGCGTCGGAGCATCGCTGCGAACTCCCGATCGGGATGCCCATCCGCCGAGAGCGTCATGAGCCGATACTCGACTGTCGGGCCGATCCGATCGGCGATCGATTCGTCCGTCACGACAGTCGTTATCTGGCCAACGCTCGCTCGAAGTTCCGCCATTCCAAGTCGTTTCTCACCATCGTCATCTTTGTACCATAGCTGTAGCGTATCACCCGGTGACGCACTAAAAGGCGGATCAGCACGAATTGCGACTACGGCCGATTTCGGGGGAAGTGTCGGCCCGATTCCCGCCGGGCGCTGACCGACTGCTAGGTATTCGACGGTTCCATCTGCAGTGATATCGAGGTCGACGTAGCCGATATCGTGTTCCTCTCTGAGCCGAGATGTGAGTGCTGACTCGAGTTCGGAGACCGTCAATCCACGAGGGAAATCCAGCTTCCGGCCTTTGAGACCTTTCTTGGAGTCATCAGCAACGGGATCATAGCCTTCGATATCGTCGATTTCGTGCGGAAGCGTGATCGTGATAAACCTACCTGCGGCTCGCACGATAGGGCTAAAGTCTGGTTGGAGCCACCCCCAAGAGAGCCGATCAGACGTTCCAAGAGTATCGCCGAGGTAGCGGCCACCGTACGCCGCAATACCCGCAGCGACAAACACCGTTACGTTGACCATCGCCTCACTGACCGATAATGGATCGCCGGTTCCCCCAGCATATTGGATAAATGAGTCGCGTGTTGAGGTAGATTGCGACGACACCAAGCCCAAGAATCAGTGTCGCACCATCAGGAAATTTGTTTCGAACCCTGACTCTGTAGACAAACGTCGCAATCGTCGTCGCAGCGCCGGCCAAAAGCGCCACTCCCACGATTCGAAAGAGGGCGGCAATTATCGGGTGTGTGAGGAGCGTCCCAATAATATTCATGTCGCCACCTCCTCGAAGGTCTGAAGCTGACTAGATCTCCCGACAATGATCAGTGTATCGCCTGCTAAGAGTTCAGTCGCGCCACGCGGTGCGATGAGCCGCTCAGTCGCTCGCCGAATCGCCAGGATCCCGACACCATAGGTATCCCGTACCTGTGCAGTGCCGATAGTCGTCCCCGAAAGCGTACTTTCGTCACCGATCGTGACTTTTTTGAATCGGTTCCCGTGTTGCTTGAGGACGCCAATCGCTTCGTATTCTCGCTGCTTTCCCCGCGAGTGGACGATCATCGGCGCAAAATCTGCCCCGACGACCCGTCGGGCTTCCCCGGCCGGTAACGCCACACTCACCTGCCCTTCACCACCAGTCGTCGTCGATGTTGTTAACGTCGGCTTTTTGAGATTCTCATCCGACTCGTCATCTTCTGCTTCCGTTGGTGCTGGCTCCGGATCTTTCGACGCTTCGACCCCATTTGTACGGGCACTCACGACTGGACCGGTTACGCCGCCGTCAGGAAGTTTGACCGTGACGGAGTCTCCCCGAGCGACACCCGTCGGCAGGAGCGTCTGTATCGAGACGGCCCGTTTCCCGGAAGGTATTCGACGAGAGAGCCCAGCCGCACTCGGCGCCGCGGATATTTCAGCTCGCCCGCTTGTCGACTACCACTGCCACCTCCGCCAGTTCGTGGTCTGTCGTGAGTCGCTCTTCCAGACGCGTTTCCAGCTCAGTTAGGGACAGATCCGCTGGAAATTTCCAGGAGCTGGTGCGTAATTGTTCGCGAAGGTTCTCTGGGAGTGGCGGGTATCCTTCGATATCGTGAATGTCTCCAGTTGGCCGGATCCGAATCTGACCGTAGGAGTCGACCCGCTCGGCGAGCTCAGCCGAGAGTTGACTCTCCCGGAGTGATTTGAGTGTGAGACGACGAGGAGTCGCGGCACCGAGTTTATCACCCTGACTGTGTGCCCAGAGACAACCCATCAAGATGACGAGAATTGCAGTAATACCCGCCCAACCGCTGGCCAACTGTGGGTCGATCAATCCCATGAGGCCACCAGTGACACCGGCGAGTGTTCCACCTAGGGCGACGACACCGAGCCCTGGCACGGTGACATTCGTGAAGTATTTGAATCCAAAGCCGATCGAGAACGCGATAAACGACGGAAAGAGGGCCGCAATCAAGCCAAGATACACACCGACGAGAATCTCCGAGATTGGTAACGGAGCCATTGGAACGAGTAAGTGACGTACTGCCTAAAGAGGTATTGTTTCGATTGAGGCAGGGATAGGATTGCCTTACTGTTCGTCGGGGATTACATGGATTTCCACATCCAGCTGCTTTGAAAGAAATGATTCGAGATCCACCTCGAAATCAAACGCTTCGCGGAGGAGCTGTTGCCAGGCGGCCCGACGCCGTTCGCTGAGCACGATATGGTCCACCTGCTGGCGAATCGCTTCGTCTAAAACGGCTTCTTCATACAAGAAGCCATCTCGGACGACATAGTGGGCGGGAATGGTTCCGAATTCGGCTTCTACGGTTTCGCGAAGAGTGCTTCGCGGTATCCGGTCATCCTTGTAGAGCCGATTCACGTAGACGATGAGCAGTTCGGGGTCTGACTCGTCTGCGACAAGTTCGAGACCTTTCTCGATGGCTCGCTTATTCCGATCAGTTAGCGGATATCGAACCGGGATAAGAACAGTCATGACTAGTTATCTACCGATTCAACTCCACTCCCTCGCGTGATATCTACATCACCAAGCTGAGCGTGGTCAACCCGTGAGTGCCAGCGGCACTGTCTTAGCGGCGAATCCATCCCTTCCCGACCCTCCGGAGACGCCGAACTGGGGTTCTCTGCTCGGTTTCGTCACTATCGCCAGTTGCTGTCGTGCGCATTTCGTCGATCCCCGTCTCGACGTACTCGACGGCTTGTACACCCGCAGTTCGAGCATGAGACACAGCCGCAGTCGCATGCTCAACGGCCGCTTGTGCCTCAGTCCGAACCGCTTGGGCCGATGTTTCTTCGTCGTCTGGTGTCCCACGCCGTTGACGGAGCGTGCGCAGCGTTAATATCCCGACGGCGACCCCTGTAACAGTAAGTAATCCTGTTTTGAGTTTGTTCATACGGTACCCAACCCTCGAACAAATATAAGGTACGTGACTACCTCGAAGAGTCAGATAAGAACACACCGGCGGGTACTCGTGTTGTAGCTCGTACCAACATTTACTGCGTTGGGCCCTGTAACAACATCTGTGACAGGGGACGATGCACAGCAAATTATCAACGTCACGCGGGACTTCGGTGACCGCTACGCTGAGATCACTGCCTATCAGGTCCCCACGTCTGACCGCTATCCGGAGGCATCATGTACTCGATGCAGTACGGGAATGCAGTCGGTGAAACCATCATCCGGTACGATAACTTTCCCGACCACCCCGACGCAGCACACTACCACAAGCATCGTGCTGATGGAGCCGTTGTCGATGTCGACTTCGATGGACTCCAGCCCCTCTTTCAGCGGTTCAAATCAGCGGTGATTGACCATGGCCACGACTGGTAACTCCGATACGACTGTCCGTACGCTCCACATCCGATTCCAGGCGGGTAGCGACGACGACCTCGAAGCGGCCCTCGCTGCACTCGATCAAGGCGAAACGCCAGAGCCGCATCTCGAAGTCGTCTATCACGACCCAGCCGATGTCCACCGGGTCACCCGACCAAAATCGCTCGAACTCTTACGAGCAATCGTGCAGCACGATCCTGGCAGTATCCGCGAAACTGCCCGTCTCGTTGAACGGGATGTGAGTCAGGTTCACCGAAATCTGACTGAACTCGAAGAACTCCACCTGGTCGAGCTCGTCGATGATGGCCAGTCCAAACGACCGTCGGTCTGGTACGAGGCAATCGATATCGATCTGCCGCTCGTGACACCGGACGTCGGGTCTGACGAAGTGACGGTATAATCGCGGTCGGTCTCTGGGACGGGTTAGTGCTGTGTCAGCAGCATGAATCAAGAGCATATTCTGAAAACTGATATATCCGCCAGTAGTCAACCCCTCGAATTCGGACGTCTCAGGGCCAACAAGGGACTTCGTTCGCCAGTCGACCGAGCGCCCTCAGCGCCAGTACCGTTCCGTTATGGGTTGCGCGTGGCAGACGGCCGGAGGGCGTTTACAAACCGCCTTCGACGCCGCCCGATATTGTGACGTCTCGGTCGGCAGATCGGGTACGTGAGTACCTATTTATATACCGTCTGCGAACGCACCCAGCATGCGATTCGGCGTTCTCGGGACCGCTTCCATCGCTACGAGCGCGTTTGTACCTGCCGTCCGGAACACTGAACATAAAGTGTCGGCCATCGCATCCCGCGAGGCAGACCGTGCGGCCGCGGTAGCCAGGGAGTTCGACATCCCCGAGTGGTACGATGATTACGAAGAATTGTTGTCCGATGATGAAATCGAAGCCGTCTACGTCCCGCTTCCGAACTCGCTTCACGCGAAGTGGACGATAAAGGCTGCCGAACAGGGATTACACGTCCTCTGTGAGAAGCCGCTTGCAACCAGTCCGGGGGAGGCGGAAACGATGTGCGACCGATGTGCGGAGGCGGGAGTCCAGCTCATGGAGGCTTTCATGTACCGATACCATCCGCTAACCGAGCGAGCGCTCGAGGTGATACGCGACTACCTGGACGACGTTCGCTCGATGACAGCGTGCTACCAGTCCCCTCGGTCGGGGAACCTCGTCAGCCTGACTCCAGAGCTGGGCGGCGGAAGTCTGATGCACAACGGGTGCTATGCGGTGGACGCAGCGCGTGCGGTTCTGGGGAATCCGAGACGGGTGTACGCAACCGAGTCAGACGCGCAGAATGCGGGAGTCGACACGCAGTTTGTCGGGTTGCTCGAATACAGTGACGGTGCCACTGCGGTCATCTCGTCGGGATACGATACACACCGGTCGGTCGCACGGTATCGAGTGGAAGCGACGAATGGGTGGCTGGAGACGAACACGGCGTTCATCACGTCGACCACGACCGAGGGCGAGCTGAGATACGCCATCGGTGACCGGTCCGCGGTGGAGACATTCTCGCCCGTAGATCCGTATGCGCGTGAGATAACGCATTTCGTGGAGTGTGTCCGGACAGGCCAGGCACCGCGAACCAGCGGCAAGCAGGGGATAGCGAACATGACACTGATCGATGCCCTGTACGAGAGCGCGGCCAGCAGCCGGGCAGTCGAGGTCGGGCGGGACGACTGAAGGCTGAGGCCGGAAGGGATGTCACTGCGTTCACCCGTTGTAATCGCTCACACCGACGAACGGCTCGGAACGGGATCACCATGGATTCTGGGAGACGGTTCACGCCGGAGAGCGCGGACGAATATATTCGTGTGTCCTCCGGCCCGTACCCGAAGACGCTGTAGGGGCACGCTATTGGTCGTATGCAGTGGTAGCTCTCCTCGCACTATGCACGGAGGCAAGGGAGTGGGTGGTTCCCGGCGAGGATTTCGGGGTGCCGTTGTAGCCCAGTGACGCGTCCGACTGGGCGTCAGCGGCTCCATCGAGATTCAACGTGGCGACGCCTCGTCGAGAGGGCGACTGAACGCAGGTCACCGGAGTGGACAAAGTGGAACCAGCGACGGCGATTCGAACCAGGAAGTCCGTGATGATTGTCGGTCGCTGGGTAATCGCCAGCATCGGGTCGGACGCGACGAGTGGTACCGGTGACACCCCTCGGTCACGGTGACTGCGTTCCCATCCACTGCCGAACTCGCCGTCGCGGTCAGTCGGTCCGAATCTCGAGGCCGTAGGCAGCGACGTCTTCGAGCACGGCGTCCCACCCGCCGACGCTGACCCGGCCGCTCTCTGTCTCGACGGTCAGCCGGGCTATCTCGGGGAGGACGGTCCGGTAGTCGGCGTCGCGGTCTGCCTCCATCCGATAGTCGACGACTGGGCCGACCCACGTCCCGGGCTGTCCCGTATCCGTGTCGTTACCCTCGACGTATGCCTCGACCGGCGTGGCCGATTCCAGCGACGACTCGTAGTCGATGATCGCCCGCCAGGGAGTGAGGTACCGGCGTGGCCGGTGGGTCGGCGTCGCTATCTCCCGCGATCCGAGCCACAGTTGCTCGCTGTATCGCTGGAACATCTCGACGATGCTCCTGTCACGGGTCACCAGCGACGGCCGGCTGACCGACGGGGCAGAGAGGCCACGGAAGATGCCGTAGTCCCGGTCCGCGGCCACGACGAGGTCGGCGTCCTGCCGGCAGTTGACGAGCAGGTCCTCGTGGTACGTGGTGTTCTCGACCGTCGCCAGGTCGTCGGTCTGGACGAGCAACCGGACCGTCACGCCGCGATCCAGAGCCTCGCGAACCTCCGCTTTGAACGCGCCGTACCACTCCATCGGGAGCGACAGAAAGAGCCACCAGTCCGCCGTCTCGATGACTCTCGACACGTGTCGCCGTGCCGACGACTCGTGGTTGACGACCGTCACGTAGCCACTCGGCCGGTCGACGTCGCCCGCAATCGTGTCCAGCTGGTTCATCGCCCGCTCGAAGCGCGATTCGAACTGGCTGACCTGCTGGTTTTTCAGTTCCTCGAGGCCCACCTCCGGGGGTACCGCGACCGCTTCCTTCCCGGTGCTGGCCTCGTTGACCTCGACGAGGCCGAACTCCTGCAGGTCGTCGACGACGTCGTAGATGCGCTGCTGTGGGATCTCGGCCTCCTCGGCCAGTACGGTGAACCGGGCCGTCCCGAGACGGACCGAGGTAACGTAGGCTCGGGACTGGTACTCGGTCAGGCCGACACCCTGGAGTGTCTTCTCGATCTCGTCGGTCATGTGGTTGCTTCGGTCCATCTCTCGGCCGTGCCGTCTCTCGTCCGCACTCCTCCATCCCCGGTACGAAATAACCATCGCATGTCACGTGTAGCAATCGTGGGCACAGACACGCGCCGGACTCCCCTGAGCGAAATAAACTACTGAACGTGGTGATTATCTCGAACCTGCCGGACTTTATTATCTCCCAGAAATCATGTCGTCTATGGAACGGATTTCGTCGCTTTCTTCTCGCATTGCCGAGCGTATCGCAGAACGTGAAGGAATCGACCCGGTAGAACTGTCTCCGCCGCTGTACGAGGTACTCGACGTCGAACAGGTGGCTCGGTTGGTGACGAAATCGAACGCCGATGTCCGCGTCGAGTTCACCTATCTGGGATATCGGGTCGCCATCGAGGACCCGAACGAACTGGTGATCACCGAACGACGGACCGGCGACGGGACAGAGCCCCAGCAGGCCGCGGGCTCCTCGATAGACTAGTCGCTGACGGGGTGGCGCCTTGCGACAGCATCGGTCCCCCTTGGCCCGCACGTTCGAGCGATAGCGTTGCAGGGGCCTCACACCCCTTCACCGCGCGAGTCGACGGGTTCCGACCTTTCTGTATGCGTGTCGCCCCGTCCGGTCTGTGTCCGGCTCTCCCGAAGAGCGGCACGCTTGCGGCGGTCAGTCCAACGGACCCGACTCGTCCAGCCCTGGATGCGTCTGCCGGACGCTCTCGACGGCACTGTCTAGTTGAGCGAGTTTGAGAAGCGAGGAGGCCGTAGCGAGAAGTGTCCATGCAACTCGCAGACCTCCTCAGCGAGACGTTAGATGAGGACAGTCAAGACGTTTGGGAGAACGAGCGCACCCCGACACCCGTCCGGCGGTTTGGGGTGCGTCTCCATACGGCGGGGCTGTCGATCAGGGAGACGGTCGCTATCTTAGACCTGCTGGGAGTCGATCGCTCTCACGGTGCGGTCTGGAACTGGGTTCATACGCTGTCTGAAGCACAGAGCGACCCGCCGACGGCAGCGCCGTCGCGGGTCGCGGTCGACGAGAAACAGATCAAGGTTGACGGTGAGAAAAAGTGGCTCTATGCCGCCGTCGACGTCGATTCGAAGCTGTTGCTAGAAATCGACGTGTTCAGTCGCCGCGGGACCGACCCCGCGGCGGCGTTCCTGCATCGACTCACCGAGAAACATGATGTTGCCGATACAGTGTTTCTCGTCGATGCTGGCGGCTATCTGACTGCCCTCTCACGCCACGATTTGAGCGGTCGGCTCGACTACCGAATCCGGAACCACATCGAAAAGTGGTTCCAGACTGTGACTATGCGAATCGACCGCTTCCACTCCTTCTGGAGGGGCAGTCAGTCCAGCGCGAAACAGTGGCTACAACGCTTCAGATACCACTACAACCATGAACGACCAAACCAAGCACTCGACGGCCGAACGCCAGCTGAGGAGATTCAGAACTAGACAGTGCCCTCTCGACAGTCTTGTTGGCTAGCCGACAGTACTACGGTGCCAGCGCGAGAAACGCCGGTCGGGCCATGAGCGACTCAGACAACATGGACGACGCGGTACAGCGCATCAGAGATGCCTTCGACGACGTCGTCGAGGAGGCCGAAGAAGTGAGCGAGCAGGCGCAGGCGGGCGTCCACGAGGCCATCGACGACCTGGAGGCGCGCATCGAATCGCTCCGCGGCGACGAGTAATCGACGCGCACCTCGCTGACGGTCGCGACCTCGCCCCCGGACGCCGACCGACCGGCACTCGGGGGGACGACGCGGTCGGTCGTCCCCCGGTCACCTGACGACGGTCACCGGAACCGGCGCCTGTTGCACGACGCGCTGCGCGACGTCGCCGAGCAGTACCCGGGAGACGAGCGAGCGGCCGTGGCCGCCGAGGACGATGACGTCGACGTCGTTGTCGCCGGCGTACTCCGGAATCACCCGCGCGGGCTTGCCGAACTCCGTGACGGTCTCGACCGTCCCCTCGTGGTCTCGTGCCTGTTCGCTGGCCTCCGCGAGCAACTCCTCGGCCTTGCTCAGCGCACGTTCGCGGATCTCCGTCGGACCCACGAGCATCTCGGCCCCGTAACTCTCCTCGATGTAGTCGACGACACGCAGGAGCGTGATCGTCGCGTCCGGATGGACCTCGAGGGCGAACTCCAGCGCACGCCGCGAGAGCGGTGACCCGTCTATCGCGACCAGTACGTGGTCGACCATGGCTCAGACTACGGGCGACGGGCGGATATGTCCTCGGCGCGGACACGCTGGTCGGTGCGTCGGGACAGCCGACGCACTCGGACGGGGGTCACCGGAGTACCTGCGGGACGACCAGGAGTGCAACTGGGAGAAAAACGAAGGCGAGCACCACGGCGACGAACGCGCGCCGGTCCTCGAGGACCCGGTCGTCGATGGCCCCGACGATACGGGCGTACGTGTCGTGGACGGCCAGTGCGCCGAGTGTCAGCGCCGTCGCCGTCGCCAGCAGCACGAGGACCACGGCGAAACCGACAGACGACTCGAGCACGGCCGCCACGAGCAGCGTGTCGAACAGCGTCCCCAGGTTCGCACCGAGGACGTACGGGATCAGTTCGTCGCGTTCGATGTACTCGCGGTTGTACAGTGGGACGATGACGCCGAGCGAGAACGCCACGCTCGTCGTGACGCCCGTGATCACCAGGCCGATGGCGAACGAGACCCACGTCCGCCGGAAGTGACTGAAGAACCGACGACGGAGCGTCGACGTGTCGACCCCGGCAAGGAGGCGGTCGAACAGTTTCAGACTCCCGAACAGTAACCCGACGGCCACGAGCACGGCCGGACCGGGTCCGATAGTCGTCGTGATCGTCACTGTGAGCGGTTCGAACAACGAAAGCGGCCTGAGGCCGACGGTCCAGTGCTGACCTACCGTTCGAAACGGTCCGCGCAACACCGGGAGCGTCAGGTACCCGACCACGGTGGCCGGCAGGTATATCGAGAGCGTCAGCAGGAACGCGAGCGTGCCCATGCTGACCGACTTCCGCAGGGAGTAGCGCTCTTTCTGGACGTAATCCAGCGCACCGATGAAGACGACGATGGCCGCGGCGCCAAGCCGCGACCCCGCGACCATCAGGAACAGCTGTGCCGGCGAGAGAACGTCGACGGTGAAAAGCGAGAGCGCGAGCGCGGCGACGACTGATCCGTTCGCGAGGACGTACGCCCCGAGCCAACTGAGCCCCAGGGCGGCGGCGTCGGCGACCAGGACGCGAACGAGAACCGCCTCGAGCACCGGTTGGGCCGACTCCGTGGCCGTCCCCAGCAACTGGACGGCAAACAGGAAGAGGACAACTGGCCCGACGCCGGTCAGCGGGAACAGCCGCGAGGCGGTGAGGCGGTCGACCGCGGCGGCGACGCGCTCTCTCATGCTCCCCAGTCGAGCGTCTCCGCTTCCCGTGACGACCAGATCGGTACCATAGACGGCCTTCGACGGCGCGCGGACTAAACTGTGGGTGGTGGTCCGAGCGTGGGGCCGTCTCGTCCCCCGCGGGCCCGGCCGGCACCGCGACTTCGAACGGCCGACACGCAGGGTCGTCAACCGCGGTCCGGGAACGCCCAGCCGACGAGACGGGGGCGTCTTCACGCCGTCTCGGAGTCGTTCGAAACGTCGTCGCTCGCGGTCTCGACCCGCCGACCGCTCACCGCTGTCGGTTCGAGTTCGTAGAGTCGGCGCTTCAGTTTCGGTCGGTCGCGCGCGCCGGGTTCCCGACGGACTCGGGGACACTGTTCGCGGTGTTCGACGGAAAGCTCCGACCGGGACACCTCCTGCAGGGTTCCGACGGCCACGACGCTCCAGTAGACCGGCGGCGCGGCCTCGTAGACGATGACGCGCGCTCGCGGGTCCGTCGCGAGCACCGCCCGTCTCTCGGTCTGCCGGGGCGGCGTCGGGCGCAGGAAGAACCGACAGGCGTCCGCTTCGTAGCCGTACGCTGCCGGGGTCGCGTACGGTTCGGCGGAGTCCGTAAGCGAGAGGACGGCGGTCTCGTGCCGGTCGAGAAGCGCGTCGCTCTCCGTCCTCGTGAGGGTCGTTGCCTCCGTCGGTGCCATCGTCTCGTGTTACCAACAGACGGGGCGGGGGTCAAAATATTGTCCCATGGGTGTTGGCTGTTCCAAACACCGGTACGGCCGATCACCCGGACCGCCGAACGGACAGGCCGACTTCAGTCCGCCCCCTGGTCGAGATAGGCCATCGCCGCCTCGTCCGACACCTGGTCGAACCGGTCGTAGAACTGCCCGACCCCGCTGAAGTGCTGGGGCGTCCACAGGCAGACGACCTCGTCGGCCAGCTGCCCCAGTTCCGCGACGGTGTCGGGCGGGCCGACGGGTATCGCCAGGGCGAGCCGGTCGGCGCCGTTCTGCCGGAGCAGTTCCAGGCACGCCCTGGCGGTCGACCCGGTCGCCACGCCGTCGTCGACGACCGCGACGGCCTTGCCCCGGACGTCCGGTTCCGAACTGCCCTGGCGGTATCGATCGGCCTTCTGTCTGGCGTTCTGGGCTTCCTTCTCGCGCTCGCGTTCGAAGTACTCCTCGCCGGGGTCGACCTGCCGGAGCGCCGACTCGTTGCGCCACACGCTCCCGTCGCTGGCGACGGCACCGATGGCGTACTCCGGATTGTGCGGCGCCCCGATCTTCTTCGCGACGACGACGTCGAGTGGCACGTCCAGCGCGTCCGCGACGGCGTGCCCCAGCGGGAGCCCGCCCCTGGGAATCGCGAGCACGAGGTCGACGTCGATGTCTCGCTCTCGCAGCGCCGCTCCGAGCTGTTCGCCCGCCTCGCTTCGGTCTGTGAACTGACGCGTAGCCATTGTCCCGGCGTACCTTGGGCCGACAGACGCCTACCGGTTACGGTCAGTTCAGTACGACGACAGGTCCGCACCGCTCAAGGTGCTCGAGTGTGTGCCACTCTCATGGGACAGCAGCACGGAACGAACGTGGCTATCCCGGTCGGCGACGTCGAACTTGACGGGATATTGGCGATACCACCCGACGCGTCGGGTGTCGTCGTGTTCGCTCACGGCAGTGGGTCGAGTCGGCACAGCCCACGGAACAACTTCGTCGCGGAGGTCCTCCGCGACCGCGGCCTCGGGACGCTCCTGTTCGACCTGCTGACCGAGCGGGAGGACGAGGTCCGCGAGAACCGCTTCGACGTCCCGCTCCTGACTGACCGCCTCGTTGCTGCCACCCGGTGGCTCTCGGACCTGGCGGACGCGCACAACCTGCCAGTCGGCTACTTCGGCGCGAGTACCGGCGCCGCTGCTGCCTTGCGCGCGGCGGCACGGGACCCAGAGGGCGTCGCGGCCGTCGTCTCGCGCGGCGGGCGCGTCGACATGGCCACCGACGCGCTCGCCGCCGTCGACGTGCCGACGCTGTTCATCGTCGGGGGCGCCGACACGCAGGTCCTCGACCTGAACCGCGAGGCCTCCGACCAGCTCACCTGCGAGAAAGAATTGCACGTCGTCGATGGGGCCGGTCACCTCTTCGAGGGCCCCGGCGAGCTCGAGGAGGTCGCCGACGTGGCGGCCGACTGGTTCGAGGCGACGCTCGCGTGACCGCCGCCAGGCCGGTCCCGCCAGAGCGCGAGTTCACGTCAGGTCAGCGTTCGCTCCATCCGCCGCCGTCGACGATCTCGAAGAGGTTCCCCCAGTTCTCGTCGTCCTCGCTCTCGGGAAGCGCGTCGCGGAGCTGCTGGAAGTCGGAGGCAGGCACGACGCTCTCGACCAGGTCCACGATGACGCGAGCGTGATGGGCCGCGTCGGCGGGGTCCGACCCCTCGATTTCGCTGACGCGCTCGACATACTCGGCCCAGTCGAAGTGCTGGCCGTGTTCGTGGACCGCCCCCGCGAGGTACCACTTTATCTCGATGGGGAGCGACGCCGCGAGGTCCTCGGCGTGCCCCGCCGAGAGCCGCTGGCCCAAGGGTAGTAACGTCGCCCGAATCGCCCGGACGCTCTGGCCAGTGTCGGCCAGTTCGAGTCGATGCTGTACCTTGCCGGTGAACTCGTCGAAGTTCATACACACAATTTATTTTTCAATGACATTAATTGGGGGGTGAGTCCCGACTCCCGGGAACGGCCGGGACGGGATCCCCGTGACGGTGTGCCCGGTGTCCCCCCGCGGGAGCGTGCACACTCAGGCCCGGTATCCGTTCGGGACAGGGAGTAGAATTGTATATCAATTGCAATATTGGTGTCGGGGGCCGTGGGTACTCTGAGACGGAACACTGGTGCTTCGTGTCTTCAAATCCTCGTTCTGTGTTTCGAATCCCGTTTCTGGGTCGTGTCTGTACTCTCTGCAGTACTATTGCTCTAATGATAGTTCAAAACTAACACAATACTATTTGTGCCTGGCGGACGAACCATTCGGTATGACCGATCCGTTCGTAATCGTCGGTGGTGACGCTGCGGGGATGAGTGCCGCGAGCAAGTTCAAACGCGACGCACCCGACCGGGACGTCGTCGTCTTCGAGCAGGGCGACTGGGTCTCCTACGGTGCGTGCGGACTGCCCTACTACGTCAAGGGAGACGTCGAGACGCTCGACGACCTCGTCTCGATGACGCCGACAGAGTTCATCGAGGACCGCGGCATCGACCTGCGCACCGGCCACGAGGTGACCCACATCGACCGGGAGCGTAAGGTGGTGACAGTCGACGGACCCGACGGGGCCCTCGAACAGCGATACAGCGACCTGCTGGTCGCCACCGGTGCCCGGGCGGTGCAACCGCCGCTCGACGGGATGAACCTTGCGGGCGTGTTCACCCTCCACGGCATGGACGAGGGGGCCGAGATACGCCGGGCCCTGGGCGAGCCGACGCCGACTGCGAGCCGCTCGGAGACCGGCTACGGGTCCGTCGCGAGCGAGTACACCTCGGCCGAGGAACCCGAGACCGTGGGTATCATCGGTGGCGGGTACGTCGGTATCGAGATGGCCGAGGCCTTCGCCGCACACGGGCTGGACGTGCACCTCTTCGAGATGCTGCCCCACACCCTCCAGCCCTTCGGGGCCGAGTCCGCCGCCGTCGTCGAAGACCACCTCCGCGAGCAGGGCGTCACGCTCCACCTCGACACGTCGGTCGAGGAACTCGTCGGTGAGCGAGCAGTCGAGGCGATAGCCGCCGGCGACGAGCGGGTCCCCGTCGACCTCGCGCTGGTCGGCGTCGGCGTGGCGCCGAACACGGACCTCGCCGAGCGTGCCGGCATCGAGACGGGGCCGACCGGGGCCATCGCGACCGACGAGTACGGCCGGACGAACGACCCACACGTCTACGCCGCGGGCGACTGTGCGGAGGCAATTCACGTCGTGACCGGCGCGCCCGACCACGTCCCGCTCGCACTGACGGCGAACCGTGCCGGCCGTGCCATCGGGCAGACCGTAGCCGGCGACCCGCTCCCCGTCGGGCAGATCGCCGGGACGGCGGCGGTCAAAGCGTTCGACCTCGAGGTCGCACGGACGGGCCTCATAGACGAGGCGGGGGCCGTCGATGCGGGGTTCGACCCCGTCTCCGTGACCATAACGACCGAATCGCGGGCCCACTACTACCCAGGCGGGACGGAGCTACAGGTCACGCTGGTCGGCGACCGACAGAGCGGCCGGGTGCTCGGTGCGAGCATGGTCGGGGCCGAGGGCGTCGCAAAGCGCATCGACACTGTCGCGACCGCGCTCCACGCCGGCATGACGGTCCACCAGCTCTCGTCCCTGGACCTGTCGTACGCGCCGCCGTTCAGCCCCGTCTGGGACCCCGTGCTGACGGCCGCGAAGGTGCTCGAGGGGAAACTCGCCGACTGAGCGCGTCGGGGCCGGGCGGTGGTCAGCGCCAGCTCGTCCACCCGCCGTCGACCACGAGCGACTCGCCGGTGATGTAACTCGCCAGATCGCTCGCGAGGAAGGTCGCGGCCCGCGACGTCCTCCGGTTGCCCGTAGCGACCGAGCGGGACCATCCGGGTGAACTGCTGAGTCTGCTGGGCGGCCGCCTCCTCGTCCTCGACTTCCCCGCCGATTCTGGTCTGAATGCCGCCGGGGTGGATTGCGTTGACGCGGACGCCGTCGTCGCCGAGCTTGTGGGCCAGCGAGTAGGTGAACGTCGTGAGCCCGCCCTTCGAGGCGGCGTAGGTCGGCCAGTCGCCGTTCCCGAAGAGGCCGGCGATGCTGGAGACGTTGATGATGGACCCGCCACCCTCGTTCTCGACGAGTCGCTCGCCCGCGATCTGTGACCCGAAGTATGCGCCCTTGAGGTTGATGTCCATCATGTGCCGGTAGTCCGCCTCCGACACCTCGAAGAAGTCCTCGGCGTGCCAGATGCCCGCGTTGTTCACCATCACGTCGATTCCGCCGGCCGCCTCGGCGGCCTCGACCGTCTCGTGGAGGTCCTCCTGGTTTGTGACGTCACACTCCACGAACACCGCCTCCGTGTCAGTCTCGTCCCGGAGCAACTGGTGGGTCGGCGGACCGCCCCCCTTCGGGTCTTTCCGAACGTCGGCGACGACGACTGCCGCGGCGCCGTGCTCTGCGAACCCTCGTGCGATACCGCGACCGATACCTGAGCTGCCGCCGGTGACGACGGCCGTCTTTCCGTCGAGTAGTTTCATCGGTGATGTCCCGACTGGAGAGACGCGCGTGGTCCTGTTAAATCAGAAGGGTGTCCGAGGGCGGTGACGGCGAGCCACAACGCTTTCCCTTCGGTCCCGCCACTCTCCACGCGGATGTACCGGAACGGCCACTACGGAGTGAATCTCCTCCTCTATGCGCCGTTGGGCGCCGGGATCCTGGTCCTGGGAGAACCGCTGCTCGCGGTCGTCGGCTGGGCGCTCGCCGTCGGCCTCGCGACGGCGCCGGACGTCGACCACCGACTGCCGCTCGTCTCGCACCGTGGCATCACGCACACGGTCTGGGCCGCACTCGCCGTCGGTCTCGCCTGTGGTGCAGTGCTCTCGCTGTCGGCGGAATCGGTTGGCCTGTTCACGACGACGGAGGGGGCACTCGTCGGGACCGTCGGCGGGACGGTCGGTATCCTCGGCCACGTCGCGGGCGACGCGCTGACGCCGATGGGCGTGACGCCGTTCACGCCGCTGTCGACGACTCACTACTCGGCGAGTCTGTGGACGGCCGACAACTCCGTTGCGAACTACGGTCTGCTCGTGGTCGGCGTCTTCGTCACCTCGCTGGTCGTCGTGGTCGCGTTGCAGACGGGGTCCGTCGCACCAGTGTGATCCGGGAAGTCGCCGTCGGCCGGAGTGTCACGACTTCGAGAGACACTTACAGCGTCGCCGTCTCCACTCTCGTATGGACCCCGACGAAGTGCGTGAGGACTGGGCCGGTCGATCCGGTCGCTTCTCGCCGCGCTACTACGCCGAACTCGGCCCCAACGAGGTCAGCGAGACGATTCTCGACGCCCTCCGGTACTACGTCTCCGACGACGCCGCGATTCTGGAACTCGGCTGTGGGTCCGGACGCCACCTCGAGCACCTCCGTTCCCACGGGTTCGAGAACCTCGCCGGCATCGACATCAACGACGAGTCCTTCGAGGTGATGGCCGACGCGTTCCCGACCCTCGCCGAGACGGGGACATTCCAGGCCGGTGCCATCGAGGACCTCCTCGGCGAGTACGACGACGACGCCTTCGACGTCGTCTACTCCGTCGAGACGCTCCAGCACATCCACCCGGACGACGAGTGGGTCTTCGAGGACGTCGCCCGCGTCGCCGGGGAGCTTCTCGTCACCGCCGAGAACGAGGGCAACAGCCCAGAGCGCGGGCGCGGGGAGACCGAAGTGAGCTACGTCGACGACGAGTTTCCGCTGTACTACCGCAACTGGAAGCACGTCTTCGCCGAGTACGGCTTCGCCCAGGTGGTTCACGAGCCGACCAAGCGCGACACGATCCGGGTCTTCCGGGCGCCGTAAGCGACCCGCGTGGCAACTGGCTTCAGCCTGGAGCGCCTAGGACCGACGATGGACGACGATAGCGCGCCGCTCTCCGTCGAGGAACTCGCCGACTACTGTCGGACCCAGGCCCGATTTCTCTGGGGCCGCGTCGAGTCGCTCACCCGGGAGGCAAACGAACTGCTCGAGGCGCTCGACGAGGACATCGAGGAGGTACGAGAACGCCTCTCGGAGCGGTCGTCGACGGGCGACGCGAGGCCGGTCTCCCCCTCCGCGGCGACCGGCGGGCGCGCCGACGCCGACCTCGCCGAAATAGAGTCACTGGAGGACGACATCGAGGAGGCCCAGGCAGTCGTCGCGGCCACCCAGGCCCGCCGGGACGCCTTCGAGCGGCTCGCGACGGCCTACACCGACCTCGCGGACGAGGTCGACTCGACCGCGTCGGACGGGCAGACGGCGCTCACGCGCGTCGTCGAGTTCGAGCGTGACCACGACGCGCCGGCGTACTTCGAGGACCAGCGGACGCTCATCGAGGTGGTCGCCGAGTCCGCGACGTCCGAGGAGTGAGCGGCCCGACGACGTCGCGCTCACTCCTCGGTCCACTCGCCCCCGACGCGGTCCACGCCCATCATCGCCTCGCCCGGGTGTTCGGTGAACACGACCTTCATGTTCTCGTCGGGGACGCCGAACCGCTCCGCGGCATATTCCATCGTCGCGAGCGCGAAGGCGCGTTTTCGTTCGAACGGCCGCCCACGGCGGATATCGGCGTCGAGGAAGAGCAGCGGCCCGTCGACGGCACGGCCGAGCGAGAGGCTGGCCCGGTCGTGGGTGCGGACGACGACGGCGACGTGGCCGCTCGTCGTCGCCATCTCGGTGGTGTAGCAGTCGGTCACCCGGTCGGTGAATCCCGATCTCTCGGCCGCGGACAGCGACAGCGTCGTATCGAACTGCAAGAGCGGCATACGTGGTCTCCTCGGGGCATCGAGTTGGCTGTTTTGGCCTTCGCGTGTCGCCTCTCGCGCCCGCGAGTCACTCTCTGCGGACGTAGGTCACCGGACAGGGTGCGTCGAAGAGGACCGTCTGGACCGTCGACCCGAACACGGCCTTGCCGGTCGGGGACCGTTTGGGCCCGCCGACGACGGCGTGGTCCGCGTCGGCCGCCATGTCGACGATGGTCTCGCCGTGCGGGCCGGTCCCGAGGCGGACGTCGAAGTCGAGACCCGCGGCCTCGAGCCGTTCGAACACCGTGCCGAAGGTCCCGTGACGTCCCGCCAGTTCGGACGTCCGGACGTCCTCGAGATCGTCGACGCCGAGGCTCGTCACGGTCGCCCGGTACTGCTCGTCGGTGAACACGAGGCCGACCTGGGGGCGGGCCTGTGCCGCCTCCGCGATGTCAATCAGCGTCTGTGCGAGCCGGCTGCCATGTCCCTCGTCACCCGGACGGACGGCGAGCAGGACCGTATCGAGTGCCATGTATCAATGATACATTTACCCGCGGTTAAACGTACTGGCATCCGGGCGCGGCGCCGTCGCTCACCAGAGGAAGGCCGGCCAGACGAACTGGAAGAGCAGCCAGATCAGGCCGGTGAGCACCAGCGTCATCACGATGTTGAGGACGACGCCCGCCCGCATCATGTGTTCCTGCTTGAGGTGGCCGCTCCCGAAGACGATGGCGTTGGGCGGCGTCGCGACGGGGAGCGCGAACGCAAAGGAGGCCGCGATCGCCCCGCTCACGGCGAGGAAGATGCTGGCCGAGACCTCCGCGAGGCCGAGGATGGACGCGAAGATGCCCCCGATGCCGATGAGGACGGGCACGATGATGGTCGCCGTCGCGGTGTTGGAGGTCATCTCGGTGAGGAAGATGACCAGCAGGACGATGGCGCCGACGACGAGCACGATCGGGGCGTTCGTCAGGTTGCCGAAGATGGACCTCGCGATCCACTCGGTGGCGCCGGTCTTCGCGAACGCGTCGGCCAGGGCGATGCCCCCGCCAAAGAGGAGGATGGTCCCAGTCGATGTCGACGATGTCGTCCCACTCGACGGTATCGGCCAGCACCAGCGCCGGGATGGCGTAGAGCCCGACCATCACGTAGTAGAGCAGGCCCTGATGGCCGGCGACGCCGAAGACGGTCTGGCCCTCGCTGGTCCCGAAGAGCGTGTTGAACCACACCTCGGGGAGCAGACCCTCGAAGAGGATGTCGAGGCCGCCCAGCACCCACAGGCCTGCCGTAGCGACGAAGATGTAGGTGACACGCCGGCCACGGGCGTCGAGTTCGCCCTCCTCCTCGAGGTACCGCTGTGCCTCGGCGCGCGCGTCGCTGACGTCTTCGATCTGTGGCGGGTACAGGTGGAAGGTGAGGATGTACCAGACCAGCGGAAGCGTGAGGGCCACGACGGGCAGGCCGATGAGCAGCCAGTCGACGAACCCGATCTCGTAGCCCAGGATGGCGTTGGCCTGGGTCGCGACGACGGCGTTGGGCGGCGTCCCGATGAGCGTGCCGACGCCCCCGACGCTGGCGGCGTAGGCCGTCCCCAGCAAGGTGGCGATCTGCATGTTGTAGAACGCGTCGCCCGCGGCGTCCTCCTCAAGGACCTGGTCTCGGCCCATCACCTGGCCGAGCACCCCGAGCGCGATGGGGTCATCATCGCCGTCGTGGCGGTGTTCGAGACCCACATCGAGAGGAACGCCGTCGCAAGCATGATGGCGGCGATGAGCTTGCGCGGCGAGGTCCCCATCCGGCTCATTATCCACAGCGCGATGCGCCGGTCGATGTCGTACTTCTGGAGCGCGTTCGCCAGCATGAACCCCGCGATGAAGAGGAAGATGAGGTGGTCCGCGAAGCCCGACAGCGCCGGGTCGATGTCGTCGTAGACGCCAAAGGCGGTCAGCAACACGGGAATCGAGAGCGCCGTCACCGGCAGCGGCAGGGTCCCGGTCACCCAGAGGCCGCCCGCGAAGAACATGGTCGCGACGGCGTACTGTCCGCGGACGGACAGTCCCTCCGGCGACGGGGCGAAGGCGATAAGTGCGGTTCCGAGTGCCACTACCACGAAGAGCGTCAACCTGCCGCGTGAGGTGCCTGTCAGGCGCTGTATCATTGATACAGGGCGCTATTCCGAATATTGATTAATAACTGTTATCATTGATACACCGTCTGCTAACGCACCGCAAACGGCTCAGAAGTTGTCGACGATGGCCCGGACCTGTTCCGGGTCGAGTTCGTCCGTGTACAGCTCGAACAGCACCTGCCGTCGCGACTGCGAGAGGCCACGGGACCCGCTCTCGAGCATCGAGAGGTGTGCCTGCATCAGGTCGTCGACCGCTCGCTCGACGTCGCGCTGGCTGAACCCGGCGGCGACCCGGAGCAACCGCCACGCCATCGGCGAGACGTCCGCGAGGTCGAAGTCCGAGACCGACATCTGTCACCTCCTATCGAGGGGGAGACTCAAAGGTCATCCGCTTCGAACGGTCGTGGACGGGCCCGAAGCCACCCGATTCGGACCGGCCGACCTATTCTCGCGGGTCGAGAACCGCCGAACAGTATTCGGTTGCTGTCGACGTAGTGACACCATGGTCCGGACGTCACGCCGGTCCCTGGTCGTCGCCCTGCTCGCCCTCGGCGTCGTCGCGGCCCGTCGCCGGCCTCGCGGGAGCGACCCAGGTCACGGACTGGTCAGGCCCGCGGCACGACAGCGCGAACACGGGCGCCAACCTCGACGCGCGGGCGCCGACGACAGACGTCGGTCCCGCGTGGACCGCTCGTGTGGGCTCGGCCGGCATGGCGCTCGTCGGCCCGACAGTGGGCGACGGGACGGTGTACGTGGGCAACGGCGACGGCGTCGTCTTCGCGTTCGGCGCCGACGGCGAGCGGCAGTGGCGCACTGACGTCGGCGGAAGCGTCGAGTCGTCGGTCGCCCTGGGCGCCGAGTACGGCTACGTCGTCGTGCGCGACACCGAGACGGACGTCGTGGAGCTCGTGGCACTCGACCGGGCCGGTGGCGACGTCGCCTGGCGGTACGAACTCACGAGCGACCGACCGTACTCCGCGCTACGCGGCCAGCCGGTCGTCGCGGACGGAACCGTCTACGCCAGCGGCGACACGTTCGGGCCCGAGGTCGAACCGCGCCGGTTCCTCGTCGCGGTGGCCGACGGCAGCGAGCGCTGGCGGGTCGACGTCGGCAGCGACGGCCTGACCTCGCCGTCCGTCGCGGACGAGCGAGTCGTCGTCGGTGCTTACGACCCCGACGGCGAGGCGGGCCGTGTCCTCGCCGTCGACAGGGCCGACGGGAGCGTCGTCTGGGAGACGCCGCTGTCGACCCAGCCCGCGCGGGCACCCGCCATCGTCGACGGCGAGGTGTACGTCCCCACGTGGACGGACGTGACGGTCCTCGACGCCGGGGACGGGACCGTCCTGCGCACTCTCGACGTGGCCGCCGGCAGCGAACCCATCGCCGTCGCCGACGGGACCGTCTACGCCGTCGCGGACGACCGTCTCGTCGCGGTGAATGCGACCACCGGGGCCCGCCGCTGGACCGCCGGCGAGTCGTTCGTCGACACGCCGCCTGTGGTCGCCGCGAACGCCGTCGTCGTCGGCGCCGACGGTGCCGTGGTCGGCCTCGACCCCGAGACGGGGCAACGACAGTGGGCCTACGTCGTCGACGAGCGGGTCGGCGTCAGGGCCCACCCCGCAGTCGTCGACGGCGCCGTCTACGTCGGGCCGACGAACCGACGCCTCTACTCACTCGTCGAGGGCGGGTCGGCTGTCCCCGGCGGTCTGGCCGGACAGGTCGGGCACGCCATCCTGAGCGACACGCTGCTGGGGACCCTCGCGGCACTCGCGGCCGCCTCGCTCGTGGCTGGGCTCCTCGCCGGCACGGTCACGCTGGGCCTCGCCCGACTTCGGGGCTACTCCTGGGCCCCGCCGCGCGTGGTGGCCTCGCGAGTGCTCCGGCGACCGTACGCGGACACTGGCCGACTGGCCGCCGCGGCCGTCCACGTCGTCCTCGCCGTCGTCGTCCCCTTCGTCCTCGGCGCGCTCTTCCTGGGCGTGTCCATCGCGGTGCCGGCGCTCGGACTGCCCGCGGTCCCGCTTCTCGGCGGCGGATTGGTCTACGTCGGAGCCCTGCTGGTCCTGACCGCGGCGGGCGGCTGGGCGCTGCTCACCTCCCGCTGGCTCCCGGCGGCCGCGAGCGCGGCCGACGTCGAGCTCGGTCGCCTGCGCCGGCAGGCAGCCGTGGTGGTCGGCACCTACGCCGTGGTCACGGGGCTCGTCTACCCGCTCCTGCTGTTCCTCGCGATGATGCTCGTCTTCTTCCGGTAGTACCGTCGTGCAGCTATTTACTGTCGGCCGGCGAACACGCTCGCGTGCACACCCGGTCCCGAACCGCTCGCCAGTTCGACGAGGTAACCGGCGCCTCCCGGAACCTGCCGGGCACGGGGGCACTCGGCGCGGCTCGCCGTCGGAGCCGAAGGTCCGCCCGTCTCGGCGGATCGGTATGCGAGTGACGCACCAGCTCCTCGTCGTCCTCGCCGTCGGCGTCGCCGTGGTGACCCTCATACTGGCGGCACCGGTGCTCTCGCCCGACCCGACGGTATCGGACAGCGCCTACGGGTACTCGCTGTCGTTCGACACGAACGCGACGCTGCAGAACGCGACCCTCACCGTGCCGCTCCCCGCCGCGGCGGACGGCCCCAACCCGGTCGTCGAGGCGATTCGAGCGGGTCGTCTCGAGGGGCCCGACGCCTGGCAGTACCGGGTCGTCGAGACGGACCGTGGGCCGGCCCTCGAGGTCACGGCGGGGGAGGTCTCTGCGGCGCGACGACCCGACGGCCGGCGGTACTCGTCGTACCTCGTCGGCGTCCGGGCCCCCGTCGACCACGTCATCGAGACGGCTAGCCCCTACGGCCACGAGCCGACCATCGGCCCGGTTGACGGCCGGCGGACCCGCCCCTGTCCCAACCGGGCCGCGCCGGCGCCAGAGACGAAGTGCTACGCCTTCGACGCCCGCCTGTTCGTCTCCTACGACGCCCCGGCGGCGGCCGACGTGTCCTTCGTCGTGGTCCACAACGGGGTGAACACGTACGCCGGCGCCGGCCACGAGATGTACTACGAGCGCCTGCAGGGCGGGCTGGACGGTCCACAGGACGGCTGGGTCGAGGTCGACGGGTTCGCACGGGTCGAGGGCGAACGGTGATTGGCACTCCGCGGCCCGCACGACGAACCCGTCGACGGGTCCGCCGAGGCAGTGACTATTATTGTCCTATCAGGTGAAACACAAGACGACATGGCGACTGCAGCACCATCGTTCGACATCGTGACGGCCCCCGACGCGGACGTCGGCGACACCCTCATTCTCGGCACGGCGAATCTCGGTCTCGCGGGCCTCACGGCCATCGACTATCTGGTCTCGAACACGCTCACCGAACAGGTCGGGCACGTCAGGACGAACAACCTGCCCGACATCACGCCCTTCACCAGCGGCGAACCACGCTTCCCGATGCGACTGTACTCGGCAGACGGGTCCGACATCTCCCTGCTTATCAGCGAGATACTCGTGCCCGTGTGGGCGGGCGAACCGCTCGCTGATGGCGTGTCGGCGTGGGTCGAGGCCCAGGGCATCGAGGAGGTCTGTCTCCTCCACGGCGTCCCGTTCCCACGGCCCCGACGAACACGTCGTCTTTCACGTCGGGACCGACGAGTTCCGGGCCCGTCGCATCGGTTCGGCCGACCTCCAGCCCCTCGCGGGCGGGTTCTTCGACGGCGTCGTCAGCGAACTCCTCCTCCGGAGTCTCGAGGGCGAGACGCCGCCGACCGGCGTGTTGACGACGCCGACGCACCCGCCGGGGCCGGACTTCGAGGCTGCGCTTCGGTTCCTCGACGCGCTCGAGACGCTCTACGGCCTCGAGGTCGACGAGACGGAGCTCCAGGCCCGCTCCGAGGAGATGAAACGCTACTACGAGGAGCTCGCGACCCGGATGCAGTCGATGGAAGGACGCGACGCGTCCGGCGGCCGGGACTACCCTGAAGACCGGATGTTCATGTAGCCTCCCGCGGGACGAATGCGACCGACACGGTGTCGCCGGAGCCCCGGGCCACACCTATGACTGTTCGGAACGTAGACACGTCCATGTACGACCGGATACTGGTGCCGACGGACGGGAGTTCGGACGCCGACCGAGCCGTCGAACACGCTTTGGATCTGGCCGAGACGTACGGCGCGGACCTGTACGTGCTCTACGTCGTCGACACGAATTCCCTCCCGCTCGATCCGCGCACCCAGCAGGTCGTCGGGTACCTGGAGGAAGCGGGCCGGCGCGCGGAGGAGAAGGTCCTCGAACGCGCCAGCGGGCGAGACGTCGATACCGTCATCACTGATGTCCTGGAAGGGTCCCCGCACCAGGTCATCCTCGAGTACGCCGACGACAACGACGTCGACCTCATAGTCATGGGGACCCACGGCCGGCGCGGCCTCGACAGAGTTCTCCTCGGGAGCGTGACCCAGCGCGTCCTCCGGACGGCCGACGTCCCGGTGCTGGTGGTCCGCCCTCCGTCGGACGACGAGGCCTGAGAGTCCCGCACTCGGCGTCGTGTGGTGTGCCAGCGAGGGAGCAGACCGACGCCGGACGCCCCCCGGGCACCGTTACGGCGACGGCACGACTACTCCGGACTCGACGACCGGTCGGTGTACCACCACGCCCAGGCGACGAGGACGGCCTGGAGCGGCAGCCGCGCCCACAGCGCCGCATCGGGCGGGTCGCACAGCGGTTCCGGCACCCCCTCGAGGGTCAGGTCGTCGGTCACCGCCATGTAGACGAGACCCAAGAGGAACCGGGGCGGCCGTTGCCATCTCGAGAGTCGGTGTTGCGACACTGCCCGTCGGTAAGGAAGCGGCCGAGGAATGCCTTCTTCCCGGACCCGGCGTGGCCCGACCCGGCCTCAGCGCTCTACCTGGGCCGCCGACTCGGTGGCCGCCGCGTACTTCGTCTCGAACTCCTGGATGAGCTGGCCCATCTTGGCGTACCAGTCGTTGAGCACGCGCCGCATCTGGCCGGCGATCTCCGACGGGTCCGTCGGGGTGTACACGTGACAGTACCCGCCGTGCTCGTAGTTCAGCTGCTCTTTCTGGATGAAGCCAGCCTGGAGGAGGCGCTGGACCGACCGATAGGCCGTCGAGCGTTCGCGCTCGACCGACTCGGCGACCTCGTCGACCGTCAGCGGCTCCTCGGCCTCGACGAGCGCCTGGAAGCACTCGGTGTCGAGCTGTGAGAGCCCGTGGAAGCACTCCAGCAGGCCCTCACACACCATATCCTGGCGTAACTGTTCGCTCATCGAATCTGGCATTGGTCTACCGGCGACTACGTTTCGAGGGCGTAAAACATTTGTGTGCTTTCTGTACAATACTACGGACGATTCATGCCGGCGAGGACGTCCGTGCCTCCTCCCGCAGCGCGGAGATGCTGCTGTAGACGACGGCGCCGCTGACCAGCAGCGCCGACCCGAGGATGAGCACGAGGCTGACCGTGTTCAGCACGTCGATACCGTAGACGTTGCCGACCTCGCGGACCGCGACGGCCAGCGCGCCACCGAGCAGCATCAGGCCGAAGTAGACCTTGATGTCGTCCTCGTCGACGATGCTGGTCGCGGCCGATCCGACGCGGGCCCCGAAGGCGCTCCCCGCGAGCAGCGGGACCACGATGGAGAGGTCGACGCCGCCGTCGAGCGCGTACAGGAAGCTCCCGAGCCCGCCCGAGAAGACGATCTCGAAGAGGTCGGTCCCGACGGCGATGGGCACCGGCACGCCGATGAGGTAGAACAGCGCGGGCATGCGGATGAACCCGCCGCCGACGCCGAGGAAGCCCGAGAGGAGTCCGGTCACGAACGCGACGCCGAGGATCATCCACAGCGACACGCTGACGCCGCCACGGAGCGATATCATGGGCGGGACCCGGTAGGACTGTATCTTCTTCGCGATGTCCGGGATGTCGTCAGCGTCGACGTCGTCGTCCGCGGCGTCGTGGTCGATGCCGCCGCCACCGCCGCCCTTCAGCGCCTCGTAGGTGACGAAGGCGCCGATACCGCCCAGCAGGACGACGTACGTGACGCTGATGATGCTGCCGGCCATTCCGAGCGACTCGAGGTGCAGGACGATCTCCTTGCCGGCCTCGATGCCGGCGGTCGTCCCGGCGATCATCAACACGCCCAGTTTGTAGTCGACCTGTCCGAGGTCGCGGTGTTTCAGGGTCGCGATGACCGAGGTCCCGAAGACGAAGGCGAGGCCGCTCCCGACGGCGACGCGGGTGGGATACCCCATCACCAGGAGCGCCGGCGTGACCAGGAACGACCCACCCATGCCGAAGAACCCGAACAGAACCCCGATGAGGAGCCCGAAACCGACGAACAGTGCGACCATCGCCAGACCGAGTCCGAGTATCTCCATCTGTTACTTGCCCCGTATCTGTTTGACCACCACGTGTCCGAACGCCTCTTCGACCGCACCGTACCCAACGTAGAGGATAGCGGCCTCGACGAGCACGATGCCGATGAGCGTCGCCGCGTCGACGGCGCCGTCGCCCATCGACGCGAGGGCTCCGAGATCTACCATCTGACATCACCGATACACTTGTTTTGCTCTGTGAATATCATACTTTTCTACTCACCCCACCGTAACCCGAGGAGCCTGATAACGGTTTTGGGTCCGGCGCACAATATTATTGAGAAGTATCTAATCGCTAACCCACCGAAATATTCGGATACGTTATCGAAATATCGGCGTCAGACAGAAATTGTTGAAAGCGTCGTTCGGAGCGCGAAATTAACTTGCGCGCGGCCGTGGAGTCAGGAGCACCCGACACGATCTCACGGCCGTTTCTTGCGACCGTGTCCGAGCCGAATCCACGTTCTGCCCGTCAGGCTGTGTGGATTGTATTGCCCAATCAAAACAATATTAATGCCAGGTATCGTACCCTCGGGTATGAGGGCGATATACGCGACAGACCTCTCGGCGGCGAGCGAAGCAGCGATAGAGAACGAGACGTGCCTCGAGTGTCTCGGCCGCATCGGCGTCGAGACGATCCACCTCGTCACGGTCATCCCGTCCAACGTCCACGCGGGGATGCCCGGGATGGACTTCAGGGAGCGGCGCGAGCGTGGACTCGCCCGGTACCGGAAGGTGATGGAAGACGCCGGGTTCGCGACCGAGACCCACGTCGTGCGCGGGACGCCCCACCGGCGCATCAACGGCATCGCCGAGGCCGAACGCGCCGACCTGACGATAATCGGCTCGCGCGGGCAGAGTCCGCTCGAGAACCGCGTCATCGGGTCGACGGCTCGCAACCTCGCGCGGACCACCGTCGTGCCGCTCCTGGTCAACCGCATCGAGCGCGAGGCCGAGGACCCGGACGTGCTCAGGGAGCACCTGTTCCAGCGGATTCTCTACGCGACCGACTTCTCAGCGAACGCCGAGCGCGCGTTCGACGCGTTCTCGTACCTCCGACACGCCACCCAGGAAGCGACGCTCGTCCACGTCGAATCACCGAAAGACGCCACCGGCGACGCCGAGAACCCGGTGGACCGCCTCGACGAGCTCGCGGCGACGCTGTCGCAGTGGGACATCGACACGACCGTCGAGGTCCGGCGCGGTGACCCGGCCGACGAGATTCTCGACGTCGAAGCGACGGTGCGACCGACGACGACGCTCGTCGGCTCCCGGGGCCGGAGTCGGATGCGCCGGCTGTTGCTCGGGAGCGTCTCCGAGGACGTCGTGGCCCGTGCGAAGGGGAACGTCTACCTCGTCCCGCCGCCACGAACCGCCTGAGCGCCCCGACTTACAGGGCGCTCATGGCCGTCATCGACCCGTAGCCGACGGCCAGCGAGAGGCCGAAGGAACCGGCCCAGGCGCCGACCGTGACCAGGACCTTCCGCGGGTCGACGGCGCTGCCGCCGCCGACCGCGGCCCCGCTGCCGATGATTGCGCTGACGATTATCTCGTTGAACGACACCGGCACGCCCAGGAACACCGCGGTCTGTGCGATGAGAAACGAGGGGACGAGAGCGGCGATGGATCGACGGGGGCCCAGCGAGGAGTAGTCCTGGGCGAGCGACTTGATCATCCGCGGCGCGCCGGTCCACGACCCGACGAGGATACCGACGCCGCCGCCGGCCAGCACGACCGCCGGCGACAGCGTGCCCACCTCGTCCAGCAACGGTAAGAGGGGGCCCACCGCGAGGCCGACCTGGCTCCCGCCGGCCGAGAACGCCACCAGGGAGCCCAGCGCCAGGAGGACGTGTCTGAGCCCGGCCGCCTCGTCGCGACGGATGTCCCGGTACACCGCGACCCAGACGACGAGGGCGACGGCTCCGGACAGGAGGACGGCCGCGACGAGCCCGTCGAGACCGAGGACCCGCTGGCCGAACCCCGCGAGCGACCCGGGGGCGCCGTCGGGGCCGAGGAAGGCGAACTCGACGTTGGCGAGGACGACGCCGACGACGGCAGCGAGAGTGGGTATCGTCGCCGCCTCCGGGACCGACGGCCGTGGCAACACGCTCGCGATGCCGTAGGCGACCCCGCCACCGACGACGGGCGTCAGGACCCACACGGTCGCTATCTGCTGGTACTTCGCCCAGACGGGTGCCCCCCCGAGTGCCAGCCCGACGCCGATGACCGCGCCGGTGACGGTGAAGGCCGTCGCGATGGGATACCCGGTGTAGATGCCGACGGCCATGAGCCCCGCCCCGGCGAGGAGCGCGACGATGACCCCGACCGCGGGGAGACTCACGCCGCCGACGAGGCCGCGACCGACGGCTTCCGAGACATTCGCCCCCTGTGTCACCGCGCCCGCCAGCCCGAAGATGCCGACGACGAACGCCGCGCGCATCGTCGAGATAGCGTTGGCGCCGACCGCGGGGGCGAAGGGAGTCGCACCGCTCGAACCAGCGCCGATGACCCAGGCCATGAACAGACTCGCGAGGCCAGCGACCAGAAAGAGCGCGACGACGGAGACCTCCATCGGTCTGCAGGTCAGTCCGCCCCGGTGGCGGCAGGGTCGGCGGTGTCTGTTCGGCTGCGCCACCACCCCTGTGCGTAGGCCCCGAGGAACATCCCCGCGATGGCCCACAGGATGGTCACGTTGCCGATGCCGAGACTCGCGTAGGCGGCGCCGGGACAGATGCCCGACAGCCCCCAGCCCACGCCGAAGATGCCCCCACCGACGAGGACGTTCCGGTCGAAGGGCTTCAGCCGGCGCTCGAATCGGTCGCCGGTCAGCGGCGCCCGGTCCAGCACGCGCGGCGTGACGAAGAACGCGAGGCCCGTCACCGCCGCGCCGCCGAACATCACGAACAGCAGGCCGAAGTCCTCGAACTGGAGGAAGTTCAGCACCACTTCGGGCCGGGCCATGTGGCTGAACCCGAGGCCGAACCCGAAGATGATGCCGCCGACCAGCACGAGCGGGACGAACATCGGGTGGCGATCCGACGAAGCCCCCGCCATCACGGCGTCACCCCCCCAGCGCGGCGACCACCTGCGCCGTCAGTATCGCCGTGGCCAGGAAGGCCAGTACCCCCGCCAGCGACGTCTTCGAGGCCGAGCCGACGCCACAGACCCCGTGGCCGGAGGTACACCCCTTGCCGACGCGGGTCCCCACGCCGACGAGGACGCCGCCGGCAAGCAGTCGCCACCAGGCGACCTCCGTCGTCCAGGCGCCGCCCTGGTAGACCACCGCGTAGACGGCGGCCCCGAGGACGATGCCGAGCGTGAACACGAGCCGCCAGTCGCGCGAGGCGACGTACTGCCGGAACCGCGACTGGCCGGAGACGTACGACAGCGTCGACTCGAGGAACGTGCTGGCGCCGGCGCTGATGCCGGTGCCGACGTAGATGACCGCCGCCCCGAGGCCGACGAGGAGCCCGCCGACGGCGTACCGACCGATGCCGTTGGGGAACAGGTCGGCGGCGACCTGGAGCGCGACTAGTTCAGGGACCATCACCCGCCTCAGTCACCCGCGAGGGACTCCTGGCTCGCTGCACAGTTGTTCGGCCCCAGCTCGAGCGTGAACGCCCGGTCGTCGTCGACGGCGTTCTGCCCGAGGTTCGTCGCGATGATGTCCTCGTAGTTGGCCGGGCGGGGCGGCATGTCCGACAGGATGAGCTCGACGAACTCGTCCTCGTCCATCGTGAGCGCGTCCATCTCATCGATCAGCTGGCCGATGGGGGCGGTGTAGGTGCCGTCCGCGGCCGGTTCGGCGGCGTCGCTGAAGTGAGCTCCTCCGACGAGCGTGTCGTCGGACAGCGAGAGCACGCGCTCGTTGAGCGACTCGTAGAGCATCCGCGCGGCGTCGGGGGCGCCCTCGTCGCCCTCCTCGAGGTCGGGACGGGCGACGCTCTCGACGAAGAGCCCGTCACCGGTCGCGAGCAGGCTCCCGTCGACCAGGTAGGAGGTCATCCCCGTGGTGTGGCCGGGGGTGTGGACGGCCTCGATGGTGACGTCGCCGACGGAGAACGTGTCGCCGTCCGCGGCGGTCGTCAGTTCGTCCGCGTAGGTGACCCCGCGGTCGACGGCAGCGGCCGGGATGACGCCCTCGACGCCCGCCTCGTCCAGGTCGCGCACGCCCGAGATGTGGTCGGCGTGGATGTGGGTGTCGAGCGCGTACTGCAGGTCGACGCCCAGTTCCGCGGCGTCCTCGAGGTAGCGGTCCGTGAACGCACGGAGCGGGTCGATGACCGCCGCTTCGCCGTCGTCGTAGACCAGGTAGCCCAGACAGCCCGAGGAGGGACGCTGGTACTGGAGGAGGGTGCCCGCACCGTCGTAGTCCGTGACCTCCATGGCCTCGTAGATGCGCGCCCAGCCGTTCATCCCCTCCTCGAGGTGTTCGACCTCGTAGTCGTGCTCTGCGAGACGGCCGGCGACGTACTCGCTGGCCCCGCCTTTCGCACACAGGACCGTCACCTCGCGGTCGTCGGGCACTGTCTCGAGGACGTCCGCGTCGATCTCGTCGTCGAGGAACTCGTAGTACGGGACGTTGAAGGACGTGACGTTCTCGCCGTCGATGGCCCACTCCTCGTAGTCCGATTCCATCCGGGTGTCGAGCAGTGTGACGTCGTCACCGTCGTCGATGCGCTCTTTGAGCGCGGCAGGTTCGACGGTTTCCACTTCTTCGTCCGGGGTCGGGAAGTCTTCTGGATTCATGTCGTCACCCCCACCTACCGGATGGGTGTACTAAACGTTTGCATAGTAATCCAACTTCTATACAATACTACTGAGCGCAGGGCTCGACAGGGGTTCGCCTGTTTCTCCGTCCCCAGAACACGAACGATGAGTACAGTCTGCGATTTCTTCGTGAATTTCGACGCCTCTCGGAGGACGTGCAATGTTCCCAATCGCTCTTGGTCTTGCAAACAAATTCCAATACAGGGCCTCCCGATAGACGCTGTCGACAGCGGACAGGGGCCGAGGTACCACTGTCGAGGTCGGGCGTGCCCGGCCGCGTTCAGAACGAGAACAGTGACGTCTGCGGCCCGTCGTCGTCTCCTGGGTCGTCGTCGTGCCCGCCAGCGGAGTTATTTGTCCGGCCACGCAGGGATAGCGACGCGCGCCGGGCGACCTCGGGATCGGACAGCGCGGCCTCGGCCCTGTCCTGGAGCGACTCGACCTCGTCCAGGCGCGCCTGTCGCGCCGCCTCGTACTCGACCACGGGGTACGGGTGGTCCTCGCCGATGGTGATCCCACACTCGTCCTGGACGTGCAGCGGGGTCTTCTCGGGCTGGTCCAGGTGTTCGACCGGAAGCGGATCGAGTTCCGGCACCCACCGACGGACGAACGCACCCTCCGGGTCGTTGTCACGGACCTGCTTGCGCGGGTTGTACGTGCGCAACATGTTCGTCCCGACGACGCCCGCCTGGCTCTGGAACTGCGTGTAGTTTATCGCCGGGTCCGCGTCGACGACGTTCTCGAGCACCGCAATCGGGTCGCCGTGGGCGCGGGTCAGTTCGCCGCCGCGGTCGGTGTACTGCTCCCGTAGGTCGGCGAGACACTCGTGGAGAAAGCGGATTCGGGCGTCGCAGGCCAGGGATGCGTCGCCGTAGAAGTGCGGGTCGAAGACGAACAGCGGGCAGAGTGTGTCGTACTCACGGGCCGCCTGGCTCAGGGCGGGGTGGTCGGTGGTACGGAGGTGGCGGCGATGCCAGACGATACAGCCGCTGCCGTCCGTCGGCGGTGCGGGCGACGCGGGCGCGGGACGCGGCAACGGCGGGTCCGCCATAGATCTGCCCGGAGTTAGGACTGGGCCGGGTTACCAGGCGGGTTCGTCCCGCTCGCTGGGAGGGCGACTGCTCGTCTCTCGTCGTCACGTCGACGGCGGCTCCGCGACGAACCGTCCGGTACTAGTCGTCGCTCCAGCCGGGAGCACTGCCGTCCCCGTCCGGTCAGTCGGCGTCGGCGTCGCCGCCGAGCATCTTCTTCGCGGCGACGGCGGACGCGAGCGCGAGGACGACCCCGAGCACGGCGAGGAGGGTGACGGGGACGGCACCCGTCCCCTCGTCGGCGACTTCCCCGGTGTCTTCGTCGCTTTCAGTGGCCTCGCCGACCCCGCTGTTGGGGGCGTTGGCGGTGAACTGGGACCCTTCGAGGTGGAGTTCGAACAGCGTAACGTCAACCATGCTGGTAGTTCTCCCCCGTCGACCTTATCGGTTGCCCCGTACCGCCCTTTCATGACGGCCGGGGCCTAACGCCGGGCATGGACGAACCACAGCGTGCGTTCCTCGAGTCGTTGCTCGAGACGCCCGGGCCGTCGGGTTACGAGGCGAACAGCCAGCGGGTCTGGGTCGACTACGTCAGCGAGTTTGCGGACGACGTGTACACGGACGACTACGGGAACGCGGTGGCGAAGCTGGACGGGGCGAGACGTCGGTGGCGCTCGCGGGCCACGGCGACGAGATCGGCTTCATCGTCCGCGACCTCACGGACGACGGCTTCGTCCGGTTGAGCCGTATCGGCGGGTCCGACAAGACGGTCACGCGCGGCCAGCACGTCACGATACACACGGGCGACGGCCCGGTCAACGGCGTCGTCGGGCAGACGGCCATCCACCTCCGTGACCCCGACGACGAGGACGTCGCGGAGATCAGCGAGCAGTACGTCGACGTCGGGGCCGAGGACGGCGACGAGGTGGCCGACATGGTCGACCGGGGCGACCCGGTGACGTTCTCCCAGGAGATTCGCACCCTCGCGAACGGACGGCTCTCGGCCCGCGGGATGGACAACCGCATCGGTATCTGGGCGGCCGCCGAAGGGCTCCGCCGGGCGGCCGAGCGCGGCACCGACGCGACGGTCTACGCCGTCTCGACGGTCCAGGAGGAGGTCGGCCTCCAGGGCGCGAAGATGGTCGGTTTCGACGTCGCTCCCGACGCTGCGCTGGCCATCGACGTGACCCACGCGACCGACGCCCCGGAGTCGCCGGGCAAACGCTCGAACGGTGTGGCACTCGGCGGCGGGCCGGTCGTCTCCCGCGGGAGCGCGAACCACCCGGTCGTCGTCGACGCCCTCCGGGACGTCGGCGAGACGGCGGCCATCGACGTCCAGTTGCAGGCCACTGGCACCCGGACCGGGACGGACGCGGACGCGTTCTACACCTCGCGTGAGGGGATCCCCTCGGTCAACGTCGGCCTGCCGAACCGCTACATGCACACGCCGGTGGAGGTCATCGACCCCGACGATCTGGACGACCTCGCGGACCTGGTGGCCGGGTTCGCCGCCGATGCCGACGCGTACGCCCCCTTCAGTGTCGAGGTTTGAGACCGTCGCGCCGGGCAAAGGCCCCGGGCGACAGGCCGGGCAAGCGGTACGTTTAAGCGGCCATCACTATCCCAACCGAACATGAGTGGACGACCGCTTGACGTACTCGAGGCGTCACTGGGCGAAGAGGTCACCGTACAGCTGAAGGGAGGCGAGATATTCGAGGGCGAACTGACGGGCTACGACCAGCACATGAACCTGGTCATCGAAGACGAAGACACAACGATTATACGCGGGGATAACGTCGTCTCGATTAATCCATGACTGGTGCAGGAACTCCGAGCCAGGGTAAGAAAAACACCACGACACACGTGAAGTGTCGCCGGTGTGGGGAAAAGTCCTATCACAAGAAAAAGAAGGTCTGTGCGTCGTGTGGCTTCGGCAAATCCGCGAAACGACGCGATTACGAGTGGCAGTCAAAGGCCGGCGAGTAACGGTCTGACATCCCACAAATGCACGAAAGTGCGGCGTCGTCGGCATCTCTCTTCAGGACCGAAGTGCCGCCCGCCCGCTCTACTACTCACTGTATGCCCTCCAGCACCGCGGCCAGGAGTCGGCCGGCATCGTCACCCACGACGGCTTCCAGCAACACAGCCACGTCGAGATGGGACTGGTCGGTGACGCGTTCGCTCCGGACGACCTGGAGTCGCTGAACGGGTCCAACGGCATCGGCCACGTCCGCTACCCGACCGCGGGTAGCGTCAACTCCAGTTGCGCCCAGCCCTTCTCGGTCTCGTTCAAGTCCGGATCGCTGGGACTCTCGCACAACGGGAACCTCGTCAACGCCGACGAGATCGGCGACGAACTGGCCGAACTGGGTCACGCCTTCACCTCAGACGGCGACACCGAAGTCATCGCCCACGACCTCGCTCGGAACCTGCTGGAGGAGGACCTCGTGCGCGCGGTCAAACGGACGATGAACCGCATCCACGGGTCCTATTCGCTGACAATCATGCACGACGAGACGGTGCTCGGCGTCCGCGACCCCGAGGGCAACCGACCGCTCTGTATCGGCGAACTCGACGACGGCTACGTCCTCGCCTCCGAATCGGCGGCAATCGACACCCTTGACGGCGACCTCGTCCGCGACGTCGAACCCGGCGAACTGGTCGTCCTCTACCCCGACGGGACCGGCTTCGACACCTACCAGCTCGTCGACCAGGAGCGGACGGCCCACTGCTTCTTCGAGCACGTCTACTTCGCCCGACCGGACTCGACCATCGACGAGAACCTGGTCTACGAGATTCGGCGGGAACTGGGCCGCAAGCTCTGGGCGGAGTCGGGCATCGAGTCCGACGTCGTCCTCCCGGTGCCCGACTCCGGTCGGGCGTTTGCTTCCGGGTACGCCGAGGCCGCCCAGGACGACGGTTCGGACATCGAGTTCGCGGAGGGCCTGATGAAAAACCGGTACGTCGGCCGGACGTTCATCATGCCGACGCAAGACGAGCGCGAACGCGCCGTCCGCCTGAAACTCAACCCCATCAAGTCGACTATCGAGGGGAAGTCGGTCACCATCATCGACGACTCCATCGTGCGCGGGACCACCTCGACGCACTCATCTCCCTGCTGAAAGACGCCGGGGCGGAGGCGGTCCACGTCCGAATCGGCTCGCCGCCCATCGTCTCGCCGTGCTACATGGGCATCGACATGGCCTCCCGCGACGAGCTCATCGCGGCCGGCCGGTCCGTCGAGGACATCCGCGACGACATCGAGGCCGACACGCTGTCGTACCTCTCCATCGACGCCATCGCGGCGGCGCTGGGAGAGAGTCGCGCCGACCTCTGTCTGGGCTGTGTCACCGGCGAGTACCCCTACGACATCGAGGGCGAGGCGACCGACCGCGACGTCGTCCGCCCGGACATCACCGGGAACCCGACGCCCGCGGACGACTGACGCCTCACTGCCGTTCGCTCACTGCCGAGAACCGTCGTGAGCGTGCCGTCCGGTCAGTTCGTCCGCTCGCGGCCGTCCCCGTCGGCCCGTCGCGGTTCCTCGGTCGGCCCGTCGCCCTCCCGACGCGCCCGCGTCCGGGTGCCTGGTTTCGGCCCCCGCACGCGGGTGTCGTACGGCTGGCCGGCGACGCTGTCGGGAATGGCGACCCACGCGAACACGGCGCCCAGCGCCGTCGTCCCGACGAAGACGCCGGCGACGACGGGCAGGGCCGCGCCGCCGTATACCGTCACCATCGCCATCGAACCGCCGACCAGGAGCGAGAACCCGATCTTCAGCCGCAGGAGGAACTGCTCGCGGTCGGCGTCGGTGATGGACGGCCCGACCATCAGCGGCCCGGTCATCAGTAGAACCCCCGGTCGACGTCCTCGTCGATGAGGTCCTCGAACTCGGCATCGAGCAGCTCTTCGGCCTCCTCGAAGGTGTCGGTCAACCCCTCCATCCGTTCGGGGCGGTCGTACTGGTCGAACTCCATCGGGCCGTAGGCCGGCGAGTCCACGGCGTCGAGCACGTCCTCCATCAGCGCGCGTGGCGTGGTCGGCGCGTCGGCGTGGGTCTCGAGGACCGTCTCTAAGTTCTTTGCCTTCTCCTCGGCCTCGTCCTCGTCCTCGACGCCCTGCTGGACGCCGAAGATGCCGGTCCCCTCCTCGGGGAACAGCGGCTCGATGTCGTCGTCGATGCGCCGGGCGACCTGTGTCCCGACGCCCTGGACCTCGAAGGGGTTCTTGGCGTAGGTCTTGAGCTGGTAGACTCCGGCGTCCGGGTGGCCGAAGTAGATGTCCTCGCCGATGCCGTTCGCGCGGTCGCCCCCGACGGCGCGCCAGCCACCGGGGTCGGCGGTGCTCTCCGTCACGTCTTCGATGATGTCCTGCCAGTCGCGAACGCGCATTCGTACCTGCGGGTTAGGTCCCCGCGAGAATGAAGCCATCGGTCTCTCCGACTGGCTACACCTTCACTCCGTACCGAACCGTTATACCGGCGGCCCCGACCACTCGACGCATGGAGAGCGAAGCCAACGTCCTCGGCGGCGACCTCGCGGCCTGTTCCACGGACCCGATAACGGGGTTCATGCGGGACGGCTACTGCTACCCGGTGGCCCGGGACCCGGGCCGCCACGAGATCTGTGCCGTGCTGACCGACGAGTTCCTCCAGTTCAGCAAGGCGCAGGGCAACGACCTGGTGACGTCCCGCCCGGAACTGAACTTCCCGGGGCTGGAGCCGGGTGACGCCTGGTGTCTCTGCGTGCCCCGGTGGGTCGAGGCCCACGAGGCGGGCGTCGCGCCGCCCGTCGTGCTCGAGGCGACCAGCGAGGCCGTCCTCGAGGACGTCCCGCTCGAGACGCTCCGTGAGTACGCCCACGACGACGCGGCCGAGGAATGAGCGGGCGCGAACGACTTTTGGGTATCGGCGCCGTCCCCGTGACCGTGCACGAGAGTCAGGGACCGGCGAGTCGCGCTCGCCGACGACGGGAGGCCGGGCCGTGAGCGGGGCCGACGACCTCCGGGGCGTCGTCGTCGGCGTCGACGGCCCCAAGACCGTCCAGACGAGCCACGGCGAGAGCGACCTCTGTGAGGTGACGTTGCGGCCCGAGAAGGGGGCCGGCGAACCGACGACGGTCACGCTGTGGGGCAAGTGGACCGAGACGGGCGAGGTCGTCGAGCCGGGGATGGAACTGGCCGTCTACGACGCCGAGGAGCGGACCTACCGCGGCGAGACGCAGTACTCGGTCGGCAGCGACGCGGCCGTCGTCGTCGAACCGGACTTCCTCGTCGACGTGACCGACGTCCGCGCGTGGGTCCAGTGCCCGCGGATGTACTACCTCCGGAAACTCGACGGCGCAGACCTCGCGTACCCGCTCGTGAAGGGGACCGTCGTCCACGAGGTGTTCGGTGACCTCCTGCGGGGCCAGGACGTCGAGACGGCAATCGAGGACCAGGTCCGCGAGGCGGGACTGGACATCGGCCTGCTCGGCCGCGAGGCCGACGAGGTGGCCGGCGACGTCCGCGACCACGCGAAAGCCATCGAGGGGTGGCTAAACCAGGGGACGCTCACCGAACACGACGACTGGCGCTCCGAGATGACGCTCATCTCGGAACGATACGGGATAAAAGGGCGGGCAGACGCCGTCCGCCGGGGGATGCCAGTGGAACTGAAGACCGGGAAGAACACGAAGCGCGAACCGCGCTTCCAGGACAAGATCCAGGCGACGGCGTACGCCTTGATGCTTGGCGAGCGCGCGGCGAACTCGCTTGCCGCGAGCGACGTGATGGCCGGCGACGGCGGCTCGCAGAGCCCGATAGAGGCCGCCCCGAACACCGGGACGCTCCTCTATACCAAGAACGCGGCCATCGACCGCAACGAGGAGAGCGGTGACCTCTCGCCGGCCAAGGAGTTCTCCATCGGCCCGGGCCTGCTGAACTACGTCATCCGGACGCGCAACGCCATCGCCGCACTGGAACACGACACCGACGTGCCGACGGGTTACGAGGCCAACGCGAAGTGCGAGTAC
The DNA here is from genome assembly GCF_029338315.1 of Haloarcula regularis. GTDB lineage: Archaea > Halobacteriota > Halobacteria > Halobacteriales > Haloarculaceae > Haloarcula > Haloarcula regularis. Next base: position 812,545 of record NZ_CP119794.1, on the reverse strand, counting down.
TGCTTCGAGCAGGACACCTGCATGGCCGTCTCCGGCCGGCTCGACCAGGAGTCCAAGGCCGGCCAGGTCGGCGTGGCCATCCCAGACGAGGAACGCGAGTATTTCGAACGCTTCTACGAGGCCATCGAGGCCGAGCGCCGCGCGGTCCACCGCGAGTACGCGAAGCTCTGGGAACAGACGCCCGGTGAACGCGCCGACGACGACCGGGCGCTCGTCGACCTGGAACCGACGGGCCGGCGAGAACTCGACGGCGGCCGCTGGGAACTGCGCGCCCGCGGGACCGGCGCAGTCTCGAAGATACGCGAGGGGAACCTCGTGCTCGCCAGCGACGGCGACCCGATAAACGGCGACGCCGAACTCGCGCGCGTCGAGCGGCTGGGTGGGATGGACTTGGGGGACCCAGACGACGCGGGCGGCCAGGAGATAGTCGTCACCGCCGACGAACCGCTGGACCTGCGCCGACTCGACGTCTACCCTTCCGAGCTCACCACCAGCCGGCTCCAGAACGCGCTGCACGACGCGCTCCTGAAGCAGTCCGCCGAGGCCAAGGACGTCCTCTTTGGCCGGCGTGAACCGGCGTTCGACCCGCCCGGGGAGACGTTCATCGACAACAACGACGCCCAGGACGAGGCCGTCTCGCTCGCCGTGGGGGCCGAGGACGTCGCGCTGGTCCACGGGCCGCCCGGCACCGGCAAGACCTACACGCTGGCCCGGATGGTCCGGGCGCTCATTGCGCGTGGCGACAGGGTGCTCCTCTCTGCGTTCACCAACCGCGCGGTCGACAACGCCATCGAAGCCCTGGAGGACCAGGGGTTCACCGACATCGTCCGCGTCGGTACCGAGAGCGGCGTCCGCGAGGACATGCAGCAGTACCGCCTGGAGACCGGCGGCGACCCCGGCGAGTGTGCCGCCCGCCTCCAGTCGGCGGACGTCGTGGCCGCCACGACGGCGACCTGCGGCGGCACCGCCCTCCAGAGCCAGTCGTTCGACGTGGCCGTCGTCGACGAGGCCGGCCAGCTCACCGAACCGGGGACGCTGGCCGCGACGACCTTGGCCGACCGGTTCGTCCTGGTGGGTGACCACCAGCAGCTCCCGCCGGTCGTCCAGTCCGAGGCCGAGACGCTGACGACGTCGCTGTTCGAGCGCCTCATCGAGACCTACCCGGACGCCGGCGTGATGCTCGACAGGCAGTACCGCATGGCACAGCACATCCAGGCCTTCGCCTCACAGGAGTTCTACGACGGCGCGTTGCGCCCGGCGAACGGGGACGTAGCCGGCCAGCGCATCGACGACCTATCGGGCGTCTCGCTGGACGCGCTCCCGTCGCACCTGCGCGACCGCGTCTCGTTTGTGGACCCCGACGGCGCGCAGGTCGGCAACACGAACCCCACGGAGGCCGACGCCGTCGCCGACGTGGTCGCAGCCTACCGCGAGGCCGGCGTCGAGGCGGCCGACGTCGGCGTCATCGCGCCCTACCGCGCACAGGTCTCGGAGATATCGCGGCGCCTCCCCGACGTCGCCGTCGACACCGTCGACCGGTTCCAGGGATCGAGCAAGGAGGTCATCGTCGTCTCCTTCACCGCCACCGGGGCGCTGGACGGCCCGCTGTTCGAGGACTACCGGCGCATCAACGTCGCGTTGACGCGGGCGAAGAAGTCGCTCGTGCTCGTGGGCGACGCCGACGCGCTGTCGACCGACCCGGTCTACGGGCGGATGGTCGCGTGGGCGTCGGGGTGACCGGCTGTCCAAACAGGGTAGGTATCACCGATAGCCGGCCGGAGGGCTTAGATAGTGTATGGAAACTCCCACGTTCGAATTCGTCGGCGACACGGTCTCGATGGCGACCGACGTGCCCGGCGAGTGGCTGGTCGCTGACTGTCTCGTCGACCTGGGCGACTGGCGGTAGTCACTCGAAGTCGGCGGGGGTCAGCGTGTCGGGGCCCTCGCTGTCGTCGGTGCCGCCGGCGTCCTCGGTGCCACCCGTGTCCTCGGTGCCGCCGGCCGCGGTAGACTCGCCCGACGGACGTGATCTGTGCCTCGGCGACGGTGGCGGCGTCGTCGACGTTCGCCGACTCGTCTTCCGCCAGGCGGAACAGGTCCACGAGCTCGTGCAGATCCTCGCTGACGCCGCTGAGGTACTGCGCCCGGTCCGCGACCTGGTCCATCGCCTCCGTCTGCTCGTCGACGCCCGCGGCGATCTCCTGGATGGCGGCGCTGACCTCCTGTGCCATCGCGGCGGTGTCGTCGAAGACCGCGCTGACCTCCTCGGCGTCCTGTGCCTGCGAGTCGACCGCCGCCGTGATCTCGTCGACGCCCTGGTTCGTCGCGCGGATGCTGTCTCTGAGCGTCTCGATGCTCTCGACGGCGTCGTCGACGGAATCGGCTCCAGTCGAGACCCGCTCGTTCGCGTCCTGGATGCTCGTCACGAGGTGCTCGGTCATCTCCTGGGCGTCGCCGATGATGTCGACGATCTCGTCGGCGGAGTCCCGCGACTGCTCGGAGAGGCTCTTGACCTCGTTGGCGACGACGGCGAACCCGCTCCCGGCCTCGCCGGCGCGCGCCGCCTCGATGTTGGCGTTCAGCGCGAGGATGTTCGTCCGGTCGGCGATGTCGCTTATCATCTCGACGATGTCGCCGACCTCCTGCATGTGTTCCTCCAGCCGGTCCATCTCCGACGCGACCTCCGAGGAGGCGGCCATCGCGTCGCGTATCTCCTACAGGGCCTGCCTGATGTCGGTCACGCCGGACTCGGTGAGGTCGGTGGCCTCCTCGGAGCGGGCGCGTATCTCCTCGGCCGTGGCGGTTATCTCCTCGATAGAGGCCGAGAGATCGTCGACGGTCTGGTTGGCCGTCTCGGTGTCGCTGGCGAGGCGCTCGGCGCTGTCGGCCATCTCGTCCGTCGACGCGTCGATCTGCTGTATCGACGCGGTGACCTCCTCGCTCGAGGCGCTCAACGTGTCGCTCGTCTCGGCGACGGCCCCGGTCTGGTCGGTGAGCGACGTCAGCACCTGACCGAAGTTCTCGACCACGCGACGGACGTCGTCGTTCATCCCCGAGAACTCCTCGTAGACGGTCTGGAGTTCGTCGTAGTCCACCTCGGGCGGGTCGACCGACGGGTCGACGGTCAGGTCGCCGTCGGCGAGCTTCGCCAGGGTCGCCCGGAGGTCCTCGAGCAGGCTGACCTGGTACTGCTCGAGCGCCTCGGTCCGTTCGCGGCGCTCGATGCGGGCCTGGATGTCGCGATCGACCTCGACGGCGCCGACGCACTCGCCGTCCTCGAACACCGGCGTCACGGTCCGACTGACCGGGATCGCCTTGCCGTCGACGACGAACTCCTCTTCGCGGTCCTGAATCTCGGACCCAGTGGTGATCACCTCCTCGGCGGCGCTACTCACCGTGCTCTCCTCGTCGAGCAGCGCCTCGGGGTGGTTGCCCACTGCCGCCGTCGCGTCGACGGCGAAGAGTGCTTGCGCTTCGTCGTTCAGTCGCGTGATTCGCCCCTGGGTGTCCGTCACGAGTGTCGGAAACCCGAGCCCTGCCAGGACGGAGATGGACTCGCTCTCGGCCGCGTCCGCCGTCTCCGCCATTTCAGTCGTGTCGTCCGGCGATTTTCCGTCGCCGAGCGTACTCATCAGGAACCCCATTCTACAGCGTCATCAATTATCCGTATTAACTGACACCCTCGAATTCTCATAGTTGAGAGCCGGACATCGTTCAGACGATTTCACGGCGTCGATACGGGCCCTTTGGCCGCTCGACCGTACATATTCGGGCCCGGTCAGGTCACGGCGTCAGGTGCCGCCCGACGGGGTGATCTGGACCCGGATGACGGTGTCCGGCGCCGGGTAGTCGTACCCGTTGACGGCGTCGATGTGGGCGACAGTCCCGCGTTCGACCAGGCCGATACCGGCGGCGCGCTGTCGCGGGGCTTGGTCACCCGACGCCGGGTTCCTCGTTTATCTCCGTCCCCGCGTCCCAGAGGCTCACGTGCTCGGTCACGTTCCCGGCGAGCGGGGCGTTGCCGTCGAACAGCGCCATCCCGGTCGGGCCGCCGAGCGCGTAGAACAGGTCGTTCGACTGGACGAACATGGTGACAAGCGAGAGGTACTGCGTCGGTCGTCCCCGCGTGCCCGTGACCTCGAACTCGTAGGCCTCGCCCGGGAACAGGGGTGCAGGCCCGTCGCCGCCGACGGGCGTGGTGAACGCGCCGCTGCTGACGACGCTGTCACGCTGTGCGATAGCGTCCGCGAGACGGCCCGGAGAGCCGTCCTCGGCGATCTCCTCGAGACCGTTGTCGCGTTCGTGGGCGCCGCTGCTGAAGATGGGTTCGTCGCGCGTGTGGACGGCGTAGACGCCCGGGGAGAGCGGGACCGGTTTCCCACCGTCTGTCGTCTGGAGCGCCGATCCGTCGGAGACGTTCTCGATGCGCACCCTGAAGGTGCGAGTGCCGTTCGCGCCGTCGGTCTGGGCGGCGGTCGCGCCGATGCCCACCGCGCCGAGGCCGACGGCGCCGGTGGCGAGCAGGAACCCGCGCCTGCTCATCCCTGCTGTGGGTGTGGATTGCTGGGCAGTCATGTGGTCTCTGTCCCGGATGGGACAGGCCGACAGTCGGCCGCGACCGACATATCGATTTTTCTGAATTACCGCCGAGTCTCTACCAATTCCGGTTCGATTCCCGCCCGGATGGCGCCGCTCACGCCGTCACGGACCGGCGGGCGACGTCACTGGTATCGCTGGATGAGCGACAGCAGCGCGTCCTTGCCCTTGACACCGACCACCTCTTCGACCTGCTCGCCGTCGGCGAACAGCACCAGGGTCGGGACGCCGCGAACCCCGTACTGAGCGGCCAGTTGCTGGTTGGCGTCGACGTCGACCTTGGCGACGGCGACGTCCGTCTCCGCGGCGATCTCCGCCACGGTCGGTGCTATCATCTTGCACGGACCACACCAGTCCGCGTAGAAGTCCGTGAGGACGATGTCGTATTCACCGACCGCCTCGTTCAGTCCTCGACCGAGTGTATCTGTATCGGTTCTGACGGGGAAGGCGCTTCTGAATCGTTTTCGGTACCGTTCTGGAGTTCCTGACGTTTCTTCTCTCGAATCTCCTCTAGTGACTCGTCGTTGCTCATCGAGTGTTCCTTGGTGACCGACGCCCTTAATTGTTTTGTGTGTATGTTGCAATACTACTCGCTCGGACGGTCAGCCAGCGAGCGCGGTCGCGAAGGCTTCCGGCAGTCGCGCGTAGACGGTCGCGTTCGCCACGAGCGCCCCGACGGTGGTGTACTCGTCGACGCCGTGGACGGTGTCTGTGCCGACGCCGAACTCGACCGTCGGGATGCCGGCGTTGCGGAACGTCTTGGCGTCGCCGCCGCCCGTGGCGCTCCGCCGGTAGATACGCTCGCCCGTGACCGCGCCCGCCGTCTCGGCCACGGCGGTCGGGAGCGGGCTATCTATCGGTTCGTACGTGCCGACGCTCCAGTCGGCGTCCTCGATGGTGATGCCCTCGCAGTCGGCGACGCAGTCGCGGATGCGCGCGAGCAGGTCGCTCGTGTCGACTCCGGCCGTCAGGCGGACGTCGACGCGGGCGGTGGCCTGCGTGGGGACGCTGTTGATGCTGTGGCCGCCCTCGAGGACCCCCAGGTTCACCGTCGGCGTCTCGAAGAGCTCGGTGGCGACGTCGGCGCCCATCGTCCCCTCGTAGTAGGCGACCGACTCCTCGACGATGGGGCGCAGTTCCGGGCGCAAGGCCAGCGGTTCGTCGCCGAACTGCGTCCGGATGCGCTCGACGGCGCCGTAGAGGCGGTCGATGGCGTTCTCGCCGAGCATCGGCCGCGACCCGTGGGCGCCCCGGCCCGTCGCCGACAGCGTCAGCCAGATGCTCCCGGTCGGCCACTGTCACCGCGTAGCGGTCGCTGTCACAGGTCGTCTCGCCGATGACACAGCCGGCCGCCGACAGGTCGCGCTGGTCGAGCACCGACTCCAGTCCCGCCGGCCCGCCCGTCTCCTCGTCGCTGACGAAGAGAAACTGCAGGGTGACCGGCGGCGTCGCGTCCGTCTCGACGAACGCCGCGGCCGTCTCGAGCATCGCGGCGACCTGGCCTTTCATGTCCGTCGCCCCCCGCCCGTAGAGTCTGTCGCCGTCACGTTCGCCCAGCGGGTCGCGTGTCCACTCGCCTTCGTCGTAGGGGACGGTGTCGAAGTGGCCGTTGTAGAGGAGGGTGGTGTCGCGCTCGCCGGGCAGCGTCGCCAGCAGGTTCGGTTTCGCCGGGTCGACCGTCAGTCGCTCCGTCGACAGCCCCAGCGCCTCGAACCGGTCCTCGACGAGCGACGCGAGCGCGGCCGTCTCTCCGGGTGGGTTCTGCGTTTCGACAGCGAGGAAGTCGAGCGCCGTCTCCGCGAGTGTCTCGCGGCGGGCGGCGAGGTAGGCCGCGACCGCGTCCGTCGCGTCGGTCACGTCGCTACTGCTCGGGCGCGGCCCGCTCGGGCTGGTCGTACTTCGTGCGGAACTCCTGGATGAGCTGGCCCATCTTCGCGTACCAGTCGTTGAGCATCCGCTGCATGTCGTCGGCCATCTGGTCGGGGTCGGCGGGGAGGTAGACGTGGTAGTAGCCGCCCTGGTCGTAGTTGACCTGCTCTTTCTGGATGAACCCCGCCTGGAGCAGGCGCTGGACCGCCCGATAGGCCGTCGAGCGTTCCCGGTCGACCGCCGCCGCGATCTCGTCGACGGTCAGCGGCTCCGAGGCCGACGCGAGGACGCCGAAGATCTCCCTGTCGAGCGCCTTCAACCCGTGGAAACACTCCAGCAGCCCCTCACACTCCATGTCCTGCTTTAGGTATTCACTCATTGATTCTGGCATTCTATATCAACGTACGGGCGTCGCGAGCATAAGTGTGTGGATTCTATACACTACTGTTGCGCCGGCAGCACGTCGGCTCCGAGAACCGGCTCGCGGTCCTACGCGACGGCGACGACCAGGAGCGTATCCGGCCGTTCCTGCGTGACGGGCACGTCGAAGCCGGCCGCCTCGAACTGCGCACCCGTCTCGGCCGCGCTGAACCGTTCGTCCATGTGCGGGCCGGCCTCGCCCGTGCCGTTTGCCGACCAGTCGACGGTCACGACGCGGCCGCCGTCGGCCAGGGCCCGGCGAAGCTCCGCGAGGGCCTCGGGCGACGCGAACTCGTGGAACGTCATCGTCGAGAAGGCGGCGTCGAGGTGACCGTCGTCGAAGGGCAGGGACGCGACGTCGCTGGTGACCAGGTCCACGTTTGCCGGGACGCCGTTCTCGCGGTGCCAGTCGTGCATCTCGGCCTGGACGTCGACGGCATAGAGCGTCCCGACGAACGGCGCCACCTCGCCGGTGTAAAAGCCCGTCCCGCTACCCAGGTCGGCGACGGTGGCCGTCGGGTCACACGCGAGGTGGCCGACGAGCTCGTCGCGCGAGCAAAACCGGAACCGCGAGACGTCGTCGAGCAGGTCCGCTTTGTCCGCGTCGAAGGTGTGAAAGCCCACGTCAGACCACCCCGATCCCGGTGACCGGACCGCCGGTGAGCAGACGATTCGTCGGGGCGAGTCGGGACCGGACCGCTGGGTTCGGTGCCATCGTCCCGGTGTCGTCGTCGCGGGACAGTAGGCCTGTCGTCTGGCGCGACGACGGGCGTGAGGGAACGCTGGCCATCTCAGTCGGCGGCCACGCTACTCGCGCTGTCACGCGAGCGGCGCGCCCGCCAGTACCCCTGCGCGTAGGCGCCAACGAACATGCCGGCAAGGCCCCAGAGTATCTGGTAGTTCCCGATGCCGACGCTCGCGTAGCCCGCGCCGGGACAGATACCCGACAGGCCCCAGCCGACGCCGAAGACGACGCCGCCGACGGCGACGTTCCGGTCCATCGACTTGACCCGCTTGGTGTAGGCCCGGCCCGTCAGCGGTGCCCGGTCGCCGAACGTCGTCGCGGCCCAGAAGGTCACCCCGGCGGTGACGGACGCCGCCCCCATCACGAGCAACAGCCCGAAGTCCTGGAGCTGGAGGAACTCGAGGACGACCTCGGGCCTGGCCATCCCGCTGTAGGCCAGCCCGAACCCCTCGATGAGGCCCCCGGCGACGATGAGCAGGGTGAAGTACGGGCCGCGGCCGGCGTCGCTCATCAGGGACGCACCCAGCGCCGCGACGCCGAGCGCGACGAGGATAGCGGTCCCCAGGAACAGGGCGACGTTGGCAATCGACGTCCGCGAGACGGAGCCGACGCCACAGACGCCGTGTCCCGCGGTACACCCTTTCCCGATGCGGGTGCCGACGCCGACGAGGACGCCCCCGCCCAGGAGCCGCCACCACTGCACCTCGGTGACGAAGACGGTCGGGTCGAAGAGGGCCTTGTAGGCGACGGCCCCGAGGACGATGCTCACGGTAAAGACGATCCGCCAGTCCCGCGACTGGACGAACCGCGGGATGTTGAACCGCGGCAGTTTCGAGACGTAGGAGAGCGACGTCTCCAGGAACGTGCTGTTGCCCGCGATGATGCCGGACCCGAGGTAGATGACGCTGATACCGAGGCCGACGAAGAACCCGCCGACGAGGTACTGGACGATCCCGTTGGGGAACAGCTCGGGTGCGAACGCGACCTGTGCGAGCGCCGTCATCGGCGCCCGAGCACCTCCGAGTAGCCTGCCGCTGTGGCCGGTGGTCTGTGGACGGTATCGCGGTGAGTTAGGTGGGACATCGTTACATGAGTCTTGTATAGTACGCAAAATAAGACTTTGGATACGCTGGGATATATCGCCATAGAATGGGTCTGAAATACGTTTCGTGCAGGTAATCTAGCCACTGTATTGGAACTGTCGAGCAATACTATCGCAGGGTTTTTATCGTACTGGCCAATACTACCGGGCGAGGAATCACGATGAACTCAGATATCGACGTGTCAGAGACACTCGACGTGCGTGGAGAGAACTGCCCGATGCCGGTCGTCAAGACCAAACAGGCGGTCGACGACATCGCCGAGGGCGAGACCCTCGAGGTGCTGGCGACGGACCCCGGGAGCATGAGCGACATCGGGGGCTGGGCCGAGTCGACGGCCGACGTGGAACTGGTCGACCAGCAGGAGACAGCGGAGGGTGGCGAGACGATCTTCCGGCACTTCGTCGCCAGGGTGGCCTGATGATGCCGGCCAGTTCGCCGACCACGACCCGCGGGGAGGGTGAGCGCTGAGATGAGCACCGACGACACCACGGCGAGCGAACCGACGCCGGACGTGGCCCGACTCGAGTCACGCGTCGAGGAACTCGAGGCCGAGCTCGCGGCCGTCAAGGACGACGTCGGCGACGACCCCAAGAAGATGGTCATCATCGCCACGAAGGGCACCCTCGACATGGCGTACCCGCCGCTCATCCTCGCGAGCACGGCGGCGGCCTTCGGCTACGACGTGACCGTCTTCCACACGTTCTGGGGCCTGGAGATACTCCACGAGGACCACTCCTCGGACCTCCAGCTCAGCGCCGTCGGCAACCCGAACATGCCGATGCCCAACGCCATCGCGGCCCTGCCCGGCATGGACGCGATGACCACGCGCATGATGCGAAAGCGCATCGCAGACAACGACGTCGCCACCGTCGAGGAACTCATCCAGATGTCGCTGGACACCGGTGTCGACCTCCAGGCGTGCCAGATGACCATCGACCTGCTGGACTACGACGAGGACGACTTCTACGACGGCGTCACCACCGGCGTCGGGGCCGCGAGCGCCTTCCAGGAGATGGTCGAGGCCGACATCCAGCTGCTGGTCTGAGCGGCTCCGTTTTGCTGCGCGGGTCCAGCCGCGTCTCAGAACGCACTCGCGAAGTGCAGGATGTCGACGACGACGACGAACAGCACGACGAGCAACAGCAGGAGGATGACTACCTTCAGGTACCACGGGAGGGCGGTCACGTCGTCACCACGGGTTTCGTCCATACCGTCCGTTGGGACCGGAGGACCGAGAACCTTGGCGCCGCTCGACCGGCGGGGAGGGTATTTCACCCTGTCGCCGCAAGCAGTACCTGATGAGCGAGCCACAGGACCTGCGGTCGCTGCTCGTCGAGGGCGAGGAGATAACCATCGTCTGTCACAACAATCCGGACCCGGACTGTCTGGCGAGCGCGTTCGCGCTCGGCCGCATCGCCGCGATGGCCGGCATCGACGAGCGACGCATCGTCTACAGCGGCGACATCTCACACCAGCAAAACAGGGCATTCGTCAACCTCCTCGAGATAGACCTCCAGCCGTTCGACCCGGAGGTCGTCACCGGCCGCGAGAGCGGGTCCCTGGTCGCCTTCGTCGACCACTCCGTCCCGGGCGAGAACAACCGGGTCCCTGAGGGCACGCCGGTCGACATCGTCATCGACCACCACCCCGCGGAGGACATCACCGCCCGCTTCGTCGACCACCGGGAGGAGATCGGGGCGACGGCGAGCATCCTCACCGAGTACATCGAGGAACTGGGCGTCGACGTCGACGCCACGCTCGCGACGGCCCTGCTCTTTGCCATCCGCCAGGAGACCCTCGGCTTTCTCCGCGGGACGACAGGGGCCGAGTACGACGCCGCTGGGTACCTCCACGACTTCGCCGACGGGGAGCTGCTCAGACAGCTGTCCTCGCCGGCGGTCAGCGGTGCGACGGTCGACGCCATCGCCGACGCTATCGAGAACCGCGCGGTCCGGGGATCGGTGCTCCTCTCGCACGTCGGCCGGACGAGAGAGCGCGACGCGCTCCCGCAGGCAGCCGACTACCTCGCGACGCTGGAGGGCGTCGACACAGCCATCGTCTTCGGCATCATCGACGACGAGATCCAGTTCAGCGGCCGGTCGACCGACGCGCGCGTGCACATCGGCGACGTCCTCGACGAGGCGTTCAGCGACGTCGGCAGCGCCGGGGGCCACCGCGAGATGGGTGGCGGGCAGATACCGCTCGGCATCTTCGCCGACTACACCAGCGACGACGCGCAGCTTGTCGACATCGTCGAACAGGTCGTCAGCGCCAGACTCCTGGGCGCGCTCAACCTCGCCGAGAGCAACGACAACAGTCGGGGGGAGACGACCGAGGAGTGAGCCCCCGGCCGAGCCACTAAGTGGGGCGTGCCCGAGATGCACCTATGGCCAAACACCGGTGGTTGCTGGCGTGGGGACTGGGGTCTATCGCCGCGGGGGCGGCGTCGCTGCTGGTACCGCTCTACATCGTCCAGCTCGGGGCGACGCCGTTCCAGCTGGGCCTCCTCGGTGCGGTCACGGCGTTCGTCGGGGCTCCGGGAGCGCTCTTCTGGGGCCGTCTGGCCGACCGCACGGCCAGGCCCCGCGTGCTCGTGCTGTTCAGTCTCGTCGGCGTCGCTGCCCTGCTCGCCGCCGCGCCGCTTCTCACGTCGATTCCGGTCCTCATCGCGGTCAACGCGGCCCTGTGGCTCGTCTTCGCCGCCGCAGGACCGGTCCTGACGCTCCTGGTCGTCGCCGACGTTCCCGAGTCGGCGTGGAACCGCGAAATCGCGCTCCTCAACACCTACCAGGGCTACGGCTGGGCCGGGGGGCTGCTGCTCGGCATCGTCTGGTCCGCGACGGCCGGCCGCGTGCTCGCTCCGAATCTCGCTCAGCAGGGCCTGTTCGTCGCCGCGAGTGCAGCCGCGGCGCTCGCGGCCGTCCTCATGGTCCGGTGGATGCCGTCGCCGTCGGCGAGCCGCCTGGCGGACGTCGACCCCGAGCGCGTCGCGCGACTCCTCTCTGCCGGCCGCCGGGGTGTCCGCGGTGCCACCTTCCTGTTTAACCCCACCCGGCTGTACTGGTCGACCAGGACGGTCCGCCCGCGCGCGCTCGCCGACCGGTTCACACCGACGCTGGCGACGTACTTCCTCGCCGTCGTGCTCTTTTTCACCGGCTTCGCGGCGTTTTTCGCGCCGCTCCCTCTCTATCTGACCGACGCGGGCTTTACCGCTGAGGCGGTGTTCGGGCTCTATCTCGTTTCGAGCCTCGGCTCTGCGGTGTTCTATTCCGGCGCCGGACGCCTCAGCGGCCGGTACGACCTGCGGGGCCTGCAGGCCGGGTCCCTCGGCGTGCGGTCGGTAGCGATGCCGCTGGTCGTCGTCGCCGGTGGGGTCGCCGGCGAACTCGCCGGCACGCTGGCTGTGGGTGCACTGTTTGCGATCATCGGGCTCTCGTGGGCCGTCATCGCCGTCACTGCGGGGACCATCGTCACGCGCGTCGCACCCGCGGCCGTCCGTGGCGAGGCGCTCGGCGTCTACGCGGCCCTGTCGACGCTCGCGACCGGCATCGGGAGCGTCCTCGGCGGGACGCTGGCCGACGTCGCCGGGTTCGGGGTCGCCTTCCTCGGTGCGGGTGCGGCCGTCCTGGCCGGCGCGCTCCTGGTCGGCTCGCTCCGGGGGCTCTCTCCCGACGGGGCACTGGGCCGGGCCACCGTACCCCGCCCGTCCGACCACGAGTGACCGGCCGTGCAACGGCCGGCCGACGGCCTGGCTTCGGCGGCGGCAGCCGCCATCTGGGCCGTCTCGTGGCCACGCGTTCTCGTCTTCCGGGAACGACCAGCACCCTTCATAATGATGGGAGTCCTATACAATAGTGGAGACGTAGTCATGCAAAAGAACGTCGGCGGAATCGACAGAATCGCTCGCCTCGTGCTCGGACCGGTCCTCCTCGTCGTCGGTGTGGCCGCCATCGCCGGCCTCCTGACCATCGCAGCGGGGACGACAGGGCTCGTCGTGGCCGCCCTGCTGCTCGTCGTCGGCGCGGTGCTGACGGTGACCGGCCTGACCCAGAAGTGCCCGCTGAACTCGCTCATCGGGCTCAACACGTTCCGGTCCGGTGGGTCCCACTCGACCACCGAAGACGTGGGTCCGGAATCGAAGTCCGACTGAGCCCGTTTTTCGAACCCCGTCTCAGACGAACCGGAACGTCTCGAGGTTCTTCGGGTTGAACGTCCGCATGTTGAACTTCTGGTAGAGCGCCGAGGACGCTGGTTCGTCGAGGACTCGTCGCCGTGGACACAGAGCACCTTCTCGGGACGGGGGTGCATCGTCTCGACGAACGTCTCGAGACCCTGCCGGTCGGCGTGGCCGGAGAAGCCGTCGACCGTCTCGACGCCCATCTTCAGGCTGACCCGCTCGGCGCGCGGGCCGCTGTTGTCCGAGAGCGTGATCTCGTCCTGGCCGCGCTGGATCTGCCGTCCGAGCGTCCCCTCGGCCTGGTAGCCGACGAACACCATCGTGTTGTCCGGGTCGCCGCCCAGCAGGCGGAGCCACGACATGACCGGGCCGCCGGTGACCATCCCGGAGGTGGTGAGGACGATGCATGGCTCGTCGTCGGCGATGTCCTGACGCATCTCCTCGCCGCCGTCGACCTGGGCGAACTGCTCGGCCAGGAACGGGTTCTCGTCCTCGTAGAGGATGCGCTGGCGGAGGTTGCTCCGGAGGTACTCCGGGTAGGCCGTGTGGATGGCCGTCGCCTCGCGGATCATCCCGTCGAGGTAGACGGGCATCGTCGGGATGTCGCCCTTCCGCATCGCCTCCTCCAAGACGAGCATCAGCTCCTGGGAGCGCCCGACGGCGAACGCGGGGATGAGAATCTTGCCCTCCTTCTCGTGGGCCTCGTTGATCACCTTCCTGAGGACGCGCTCGGAGTCCTCCTGGTCGGTCTGGTAGTCGTTCTTCCCGCCGTAGGTCGACTCGAGGACGAGCGTCTCGACGCGCGGGAAGTCGTTGACCGCGCCGTCGAGCAGCCGGGTGTCCTTGTAGTGGATGTCGCCGGAGAAGGCGACGTTGTACCGACCTTCGCCGATGTGGAAGTGACAGACCGCCGAACCCAGGATGTGGCCGGCGTTGTGCATCGTCAGCTTCACGTCCGGCGCGATGTCGGTGACGTTGCCGAACTCCAGCGGGATGGTGTGTTTCAGGGCGTCCCGCACTTGCTGGCTCTCGTAGGGCGGGGTGCGCCCCTCCTTGGCGGCCACGTCGAGGTAGTCCAGCTGGAGGAGGCCCATCAGGTCGCGGGTGGGTGCGGTGGTGTAGATGGGGCCGTCGTAGCCGTACTTGAAGAGGATGGGGATGAGCGCGGAGTGGTCGAGGTGCGCGTGGGTCAGGACGACGGCGTCGATGGAGTTGGGCCCAGCGGCGAGCGCCTCGGGCACCTGGAGGTAGGGCACCTCGCCCTGTGCGCCCGGCTTGTCGCCACAGTCGATGAGGATGCGCGACTCCGGGGTCGAGAGGATGAAGGAGGCCCGGCCGACCTCGCGACAGCAGCCCAACGTCGTCAGTCGCACCCAGTCCTCGTCGGCGGTCATCGGGCGGTTGATCTGCCGGCCGACCCGTTCTAAGATGTCCCGGCGTTCGTCCCGTTCCTGTTTCAGGAAGTTCCGGACGTTCGAGACCGTCGAGGACTCCATCGGCGGTGTCCGGACGACCTCGGGCGTCCACCCGACGCTCGCAGCGATCTGGTCCAGCGTCTCGCCGTGGCGCCCGATGACCCGCCCGGGCTTCTCGGCCTCGATGAACACCTCGCCGGTCTGGGTGTCGAAATCCAGGTTCTGGACGCCCGCGTCCTCGGGGATGATCTCCTCGATTCGGGGCTGGGCCTCCTTCGGGGGGACAAGCGCGTCCTGGGTGGGACGGACGTTGATTCGTTTCCGGAGGGTCTGGGCGAGGTTCCGGACGATGCCGTCGCGGTTCGCCACCGTCTGGGCGTCCGGCGTGTAGATGACCAGTTCGGGCCCCTCGAACGTCACCGACTCGATGGTGATGTCGCTGGGCGTCTCCGATTCGACCTGTGCTTTGATCTTCGCCAATGTCTCGTCTGCAGTACTCATGATACGGGAAACCTGTCCGTTGAAGATTACGTCGCCGTCGCGAGAACGACGGCTCTCGAGTATCGTTGTCTACCGAAAAGCCGAGGAGAAACAAGAACCTTTGCTTCCCGGAGTCCTGGGCGCGCCCGTGTTTCGCCAACGCAATGGACGCTCGCGAGACGGGACGCGGTACCACACGCCGGAGGCGCTGGCTACCGGACGTTTTTTCCCGCTGGTTCCCCCAGTCTCTCGTATGGGTTTTGGAAGCTACGACGAGTCTGAGCAGAAGGACCAGAACGTAGATACCGACGACAGCGACGGCGTGGCCGTCCACGAGAACGACCACGACGGTGAGGTGTCCTTCGAGACGGAGGCCTCCACCTCGGACCTCGTCGAGAAGCTCGGCGAGATGAAAGACGACTGAGACGGTCGCAAAACGTTCGACCGTGCCGTCACGTGTGTGATAGAAGAGCTGTTATGCCTGCCGAATGAACGCTTTGTGCAGTGAACACATCTCACAGAGTCGAGTCCGTCTACCGTTACTTACCGAGAAACGTCCCAAAAACCGTGAGAACCTGTCAGGTACTTTCGGCTGGGTGGTTCAGACGAGATTCCGGATCTCGTCGGCGAAAGCAGTCGGCGAGTAGATGTTTTGGATGACGATTTCCAGCGTCCCGCCGCCGCCGGACGCGACCCGGACGCTCCCCAACCCGACTAACGCTTCCCAGATGCTTTTTCGTTCCTCGACACCGCGAACCTTCTCGAACGGGAGTTCCTGTCTTACCAGGGACAGGAACCGATATTCCTTGATCAGCCGATGGGTGGTTACGTAGTAGACGATCAGAGTGTTCGTCCAGTAGGTGTGCAATCCCGTGGAAAACAGGAATAATCCGACCACGAACGTGCCAGTTGGATAGACGTAGGGCTTAAACGTAAAAAACAGCAGGTAGCCGGTCACCAGCAGCATACTAAATCCGATCGCGGTTTTCGCAGCTGCGGCCCGCTGTGCCGGATTCCGCGTGTCCAGAACTTCTTCGTCCTCCTGCATAGTGGGTGGCTCTGGAGCCGCGAGAAAATGGATGTACAGGCCGACGAGAATTACGAACGCCCCGAACGCTAACACTGGTAGTCCTACCTCTTTCGGGACAGCGAGACTTGGATTCTGTATATAGACGTGCGCTCCTCCTATCACGAACGGTGCGCCCAACAGCGTGCTCCAGAACGCTGGTAGTCCTCGCGCCATCGTTACGATCCCCCAACCATCTGGTGGACGATTCCGCCCACCGAGAGGAGGAATCCCATCGTGGTCAAATTGAATGGGTTCGATAGAAATTCCGGCTCATTTCCGGAGTTTGAAAGGAAACCACGCTGTCGCTTGTCCGGCCCGCTGGCACTACTCTGTCGGGCAGTTGGCGTCTCACTCCGAGAGGATCGTGTGGTGGTGCCAGTGGATTTCGTTCCGCCGTCGTCGGAACCTGATTGACCTGTGCTATCCCGGGAAGACTGTGTTGCGGTACTGGTTGGCGTAGGCGTCTCGTCGCTGCCATTCACCCTCACGTCCGGATACTGGGTCGGATTTGGCACGGTTACCTCGACCTCCCTTTGCTCGTTGACGAGTATCGTCTGGAGCGGGTCCGGACTTCCTGACTGGTGTGGGGCTGGACTTCAACTCTCGTCCTCCCTGCCAGTTCGACGCCGGTTTGTGAAGCGCCAGTGAACTTCACCATCCCTGCAGGAGTCGTCGTGAACGCGCCGGGACGTACCCCTGACCCGTTCTCTGCCCGGAAATTTACAGGCAGGTTCTCGATGGGGTTCCCCCCGGTGGTGACACAGCGCACAGAGACCGGGTGGCCTTCTGGGAGGACGAATTCACCGAGATCGCCACTCTCGGAGATCCGTCGTTCAGTGAAAGTACGCGAGCGGCAGATCGTCCGGCTTTCTGACCAGACCGGTCGCATCCGTCTCGTTGAAGTACACGATGTGGTACGATCCGGATCCGGGAAGTGAGCCACTGAAGCGCCCGTCCGATCCGATCGTGGTCCGGAGGCGCTGGCGCGGATTCGATATATTGAACAGTTCCACCTTCGTTCCCGCTGGATCTGCTCCGGCCTCGGAGCGCACTGTCCCACTCACTTGTATTTCCTCTTGGGCAACTGCTCGGCCAGCGGAAGCGCAGGCCAAGCCAGTCGCCGTCCCGACAGTTTTCAGACAGAATCGCCGTCGGCTGAGGTCCATAGCAAGCGTTTTCTGATGAAACTAAATAATTATTCCCATCTTTGTGTAATTAGATAAATTGGGTATTTAATTAAATATTCTAGACCATCAGGACTGTCGATCTGCCGGTCATATCCAGTCGTTGGTTGACCGTCCTTCCGACTGTACGTATGATCTCAAACGAGTCTCGAATCGCCGGGTATGGGTAACTGTACCTTCCGACAGCCGTTTCGAAGAACTAGTGTGGTGTTTCGCTTCAACCGTCTGGAAATACAAACCCTGAGTGGAGTGTCTGCAACGCTCTTCAGGGCTGCAGGGTCGACTCCAGTTCGCCGCGTTCGTCGAGCTGCTCTAGGATGTCGCTCCCGCCGACGAACTCCCCGTCGACGAACGTCTGGGGAATCGTCTCGCGGTTGCTGTACTCCGAGAGCGCGGCCCGGAAGGCGTCTGTCGCCTGCAGGACGTCGACCGTCTCGACGTCCTCGCGGTACTGCGTGATGAGGCCCAGGGCCTTCCGCGAGTAGCCACACTGGGGCATCAGTTCTGTGCCCTTCATGAACAGGGCCACCTCGTTTTTCGCGATGGTCTCGTCGACTATCTCCGTG
Source organism: Haloarcula regularis (assembly GCF_029338315.1). GTDB lineage: Archaea > Halobacteriota > Halobacteria > Halobacteriales > Haloarculaceae > Haloarcula > Haloarcula regularis. Next base: position 794,921 of record NZ_CP119794.1, on the reverse strand, counting down.
ACCTCCTCCTCGGTGAGCGTTTCGGGTTCGAACGACATGCTCTCCCGTAGTGCGACCAGGGGTAAATCAGTGGCGCTGGTGGGGCCCGCGTGGCGTCGCCGGCTCAGTTCGAGGCTCCCTCGGGGCGGCCGTCGTCAGTTCGATGGCGTGGATGTCGCGGGTCAGGTGCTCGCCCAGCGCGTCGTGGACCAGCTGGTGTTGTTCCACCAGTGTCTTGTCTGCGAACTCCGGGGAGACGACCGAGATGGCGTAGTGCTTGTCGTCGTCCGGGTCCCGCGGCGTCGTGACGGTGACGCGCGCGTCGGCGATGTGCTGTTCGATGAGGGCGGCGACTTCGTCCGAGTTCATACTGACCCGGAGGGCGGGAGCGGGCAAAACCCTTGGCCCACCGACTGGCGCCGTGGTGCTGGACCTGTCTACCCGGTCGCCCCAGGTCCGTGTGCCTTACGCCATCAGCTGCTGGTGGGTCGGCTTCATGCAGCGGTCTTGGACCACCTGGCGGCCGGCCGCCTCGGCGCGTTCCACCGCGTCGTCGTCGTGGATGCCCAGCTGCAACCAGATGACCGCGTCCTCGTCCCGTTCGAGCGCCGCGTCGACGATGTCGCTCACCTCCTCGCTGGGCCGGAACACGTCCACGATGTCTATCTCGCCGGGGACGTCCGCGAGCGAGTCGTAGGCCGTCCGGCCGAATATCTCGTCGGCGAAGGGGTTGACCGGTATCACGTCGTAGCCCTTCTCGAGGAGGTACTTCGGTATCTCGTGGGCGTCCTTGCCGGGCGTCGTCGAACACCCGACGACGGCGACGCGCTCGCGTCCCAGAATCTCGCGCAGTTCGTCCGTATCCGTGACTGGCATACTGTCACGTACGCGAGCCGAGCGGATAAGCGCCCTGGGGATGCGTCCGCCCGGCACACAGGCCGCGGAAGGGGTGAGATGGCGGGCATCGCCGGGCACTGCTATGGCTGGGACTATTCGAGCATCCCCGACGAACTCCTCGAACAGGCCGTCGACTTCCACACCTACGGCGAGCCCTAGTCCTCGCGACTCGCGAGGAACTCCTCCGCTCGCTGCTCGCCCAGCGCCTGCAGTTCCGCCAGGAAGTCGGGGTCGCGGTCCAGTTTCGTCGCACAGCCGTAGCGTCGCCCCTTCTGAATCCGGCTGACGTCCGTGTGCGTGAACTCGTCTGCCGGCAGGGTCCCCTCTTCGATCCAGTCGTTGACGCGCTCGATGAAGCGCAGCTCCTGGTTGAGCGAGAGGTTCCCCGACAGCTCGTTCCGGCGGTCTGCGATGACGTCCGTCGTCCGCGGTTCGCCCTCGAATGTCTGCTCGTTTATCTGGATGACCCACAGCTCCTCGGGTTTCCGCGCCGGGGCGACGTGGAACAGGTCGCTGACCGGCGGATTCTGGGAGAACAGGCCGTCCCAGTGCAGGTGGCCGTGGACCTCGACGGCCCGGAACAGGTTCGGCACCGCCGCCGACGCCAGCACCGCGTCGACGTCCACGTCGCCGTCGGTGAACGTCTCGAAGACGCCGGCGTTGATGTCGACGGTGCCGACGACCAGCTTCGGGACGCGCGACTCGCAGAGCTCGGGGATGGCGTCGAAGTCGATGTGGCGTTCGAGCACCGCTCTGATTCGTCGTTTGGCGACTTCGGGCCCCGGAACCTGGTAGGGACTCACCGACGGAATCGGGTAGCCGGCACTCTCCAGCCGCGAGGTTCCCGTCAGGACCTCGTTCGTCCAGCGGTCCTGGGGGGTGGAGGCCGCCAGGTCCTCCCACAGCGCGTCCAGCAGGTCGCGCGCGTCGGCTTCGTCTCCGGTCACGAGACCGTACCACACCGCCAGCGCGTTGAACGCGCCCCCGGAGGTGCCGCTGATGCCGACGAGTTCGTGGTCCTCGTCCCACTCCCGCAGGAGCGTCCGCAGGACTCCGGCGGTGAACGCCGTGTGGCTCCCGCCGCCCTGACAGGCGATGGCGACGCGCGTCGGGCCGCCCTCGCGTTCGGCGTCACTCATACGTGGTGGTGTAGCCGCCGTCGAAGAGCAGGTCGGCGCCGTTGAGGTGCTTCGCGTGCCGGGAGAACCCGAAGACGAAGAGGTTCGCCACCTCGGCCGGCGTCATCAGTTCCTTGGTCCGTGCCTGGCCGAGCATGACGTCCTCGACGACCTCGCGTTCCGAGATGCCCCGCTCCCGGGCGGTGTCCTCGATCTGGTTCACCATCAGCGGCGTCAGCACGTAGCCGACGCTGACAGAGAAGCCCCGCAGCGTCCCCCCGCCCTCGGCGGCGATGGCCTTCGTGAGCCCGTGGATACCGTGCTTGGCCGTGATGTAGGCGGGTTTGTCCCTGGTGGCGTAGTGGCCGTGGACCGAGGACATGTTCGCGATGGCACCGACGCCGTCGTCGGTCGCCCGGATGTGTGGCATCGCCTCCTGGGACATCTTGAACGGGGCCCGCAGCATGATGTCGGTCAGCAGGTCATACTTCTCCATCGGGAACTCGTCGATGCCGGCGATGTGTTGCATCCCGGCGATGTTCGCGACGAACCGGAGGTCGCCCTCCTCGGCGGCGGCCTCGACGACGGCCGCGACGTCGCCGTCGTCGGTCAGGTCCGTCTCGACGCCGTGGACGGTGCCGGAAGCGTCACACTCGGCGGCGACGTCGCCCGTCTCCTCGAGTCCATCGGCGTCGATGTCGGCGCCGACGACGGTGAGCCCGTTGGCGGCCAGCGCGACGGCTGTCGCCCGCCCGATACCTGACGCGGCTCCCGTCACGATAGCCACGTCGTCCCCCGAGAAGTACGGGTCGTCGACGACGAACAGGTCCTCGCTCGTCAGGTCCGGTGCGCGCAGGTCGAACTCGGAATCGGGCATGTATTATCACTCGGGATACAGAACGGCCGCCTCTCAGTTAATTGCAGCTCACGTGCGGATAACGCCTCCTGCCCGCTCCCCCGCGGGTGGGCGTGGGAGTCGGCGGGTTTCGGGCCGGTAACCCGGTAACTACCAGCATACGCAGGTGTTAAGGGTTACCGAGTGGTACTAGGTGATGTAGAGTAACCAAACTGCCGCCACCCCCAATGTCTTCCAGAACTCGCGACACCGACGACCGACTCCCCACGACCGGCCCCGACAGCGAGCGCTACGACCGGTACAGACTCGTCACCACCGGCAACGACGAGGCCATCATCTACGACACGGAGTGTGAGGACGCGTGGATACAGACGGCCATCGTCGTGAACCTGGACGACTGGTGCTGAAACGGGCCTGGTCCCCGCCGATTACCTGATGCCGCCGTCGGGGTCGGTTGGTTCCGTGAGGTGCTCTTGCCCACTGGGCCATCGAGGTGATGACGTCCTCCAGGGACCGGCCCCGCTCCGTCAGCGAGTACTGGACTCGGAAGGGCTGTTCGCTGATGACCTTCCGGTCGACCAGCGTCTTGTCCTGGAGGTCCTCGAGGCTGTCCGAGAGGACCTTCGAGGAGATGCCGTCGACGTCGTCTTTGAGCTCGTTGAACCCGGACGGGCCCGAATCGAGCAGGCGGTGGATGATGACCGGGTGCCACTTCTTGCCGATGAGCGTCGCCGTCGTCGTGATCGGACACCAGTCCTCGCCGGCACACCACACTTCGAGTCGCTCGGGTGAGTCGCTCATGTCTGTCACGCTATTCGTCTGGCATCCGTTTAAAGTTACTGCGCGTAAGCGAGTAACGGTGTGTTACCGTGGCTTCTCGGACCGGGAGCGCGTCGGTCGCACATGGCCCTCGATTCGTTCCGTGCGCCGGACGGGGTACCGGTCACGGCGGTCTCCGCGGGTGAGATGCATGGAGTCGGCCGGGTTGCGGTCGAGACGTACGGCGTCGACGGTCGCGTGGTCCTCGACTGGCCCGCGACAGACCTCGGCAGGGCCGCGTGACCCGCGTCTCACGGCGTCGCGACGGGACCGGTCTACCTCGGGGTAACGCAGATATTAGTGGCCCGCAGTCCAGTATCCGGATATGACCGACCCGTTCGTGGTCGTCGGCGGTGACGCCGCCGGCCTCAGTGCCGCCAGCAAGTTCGCTCGCGAACGCCCGGAGCGCGACGTCGTCGTCTTCGAGAAAGGGGAGTGGATCTCCTACGCCCACTGTGGGACGCCCTACTACGTGAAAGGCACCGTCGAGCACATTACGGACCTGCTCTCGCTGTCACCGGCCGACGCCACGGAGCGCGGTATCGACGTCCGGCGGAACCACGAAGTCGTCTCGGTCGACACCGACGAGGGGGCCGTCACCGTCCACCACCACGGCGAGGAGCTGGTCCAGCCCTACAGCGACCTGCTGGTCGCCACCGGCGCCCACGCGCTGACAGCCCCCATCGAAGGGAGCGCGCTCGAAGGGGTGTTCACGATGCACGGCCTGGACTCCGCCGCGGCGGTCCGGGCGGCGCTCTCCGAACCGGGCGAGTCGGCCGTCGACACGTCCGTCGACGCCGGCGACACCGCGCTCGTCGAGCGGTACACGGCCCGCGAGCCGCCGGAGACCGTCGCCGTCGTCGGCGGCGGCTACGTCGGCGTCGAGATGGCCGAAGCCTTCAGCGAACACGACCTGGACGTCCACGTGTTCCAGCGGTCCGGCCGACTCCTCCCCCCGTTCGGCGAGGCCGTCGGCGAGCGCGTCGCCGACCACCTCCGCGAGCATGGCGTCACGCTCCACCTGGCCACCGAGGTCGAACGACTGGATGGCGAGGACGAGATCGCCAGCGTCATCCACGCCGACGGGCGCGTCGACGTCGACATGGCACTCGTCGGCATCGGCATCGAGCCAAACACCCGACTGCTCGAGGGGACCGGCGTGGAACTCGGCGACTCCGGTGCGGTGGCAGTCGACGAGTACGGCCGCACCTCCGTCGAGGACGTCTACGCCGCGGGCGACTGCGCGGAGATGCACCACACCGTGACGGGCGACCCGGCCTGGGTTCCCCTGGGACTGACGGCCAACCGGGCCGGCCGTGCTATCGGACAGACGGTCGCCGGGGGCCCGGAACCGGTCGGTACCGTCTCCGGGACGGCCGTCGTCAAGGCGTTCGACCTGGAGTGTGGGCGCATCGGCCTGCTGGACCACGCGACAGTCCGTGACGCGGGCTTCGACCCGGTATCGAAGACCATCACGGCGGGGTCGCGGTCGGGCTATTACCCCGGGGGCGACGAGACGACGGTGACCTTGACGGCGGACCGCGAGAGCGGCCGGGTGCTCGGCGGGGCCATCGCGGGCCGCGACCGGGCGGCTATCCGCATCGACACGCTCGCGGCGGCACTGGACGGCGACGCCACCGTCGCCGACCTCGAACGGATGGACCTCGCCTACGCCCCGCCCTTCAGCCCGGTCTGGGACCCGATTCTCGTCGCGGCGAAGGTGTTGCGCGGCCAGCTGGAGTGACGCCACGACGGGGTCCGTCGATGGTTCCCGTCTGGGTTCCCGCCCGCGTGCCGACGAATGATGGGAGGAGGGCCAGACCCCAGTCGACGACGGCGCCGCAGGCCCCGATTATGGCGGTTCTGGACGTGGGCTAACCCGGGCACCCGGACGAAGGGTGCGGTCGGACGGTCACTCGTGGGCGTGGCCGTGGTGTCCCTCGTCGGCCATCGGCCGCCGGAACCGGCCGGCGAACGCGCGGTCGACGACCTCACTCAGCGCCGGGTGGACGTGGACGGCGCCGGTTATCGTCTCGACGGTCCCGCCGCTGTGCATCACCGGCACCACCTCGTGGATGAGCGTCGAGGCCTCGGGGCCCATGACGTGACAGCCCAGAATCGTGCGGTCGTCGGGGTCGATCAGCACCTTCACGAAGCCGTCGGTCTCCTTGAGTGCGCCGCCCATCGCGGTATCGGCGTAGTCGTAGGTCCGGACACCGTAGTCGCGTCCGGCCGCCCGGAGCGACTGTTCGGTCTCGCCCACGCCGGCGACCTCCGGGTTCGCGAAGACCGCGTGGGGCATCACCGTGTAGTCGACCGGTTCCAGGTGGTCGTCGACGAGGAGGTTCCGGGCGACGGTGCTGGCCTCGTGGTTCGCGGCGTGGCGGAACTGGTGGACGCCGAGGATATCGCCCAGCGCCCAGACGTTCTCCGCCGAGGTTCGCAGGTACTCGTCGACCTCGACGTAGCCCTCGGCGTCCGTCTCGACGCCCCCGTTCTCGACGGCCAGTCGGTCCGTGTTCGGAACCAACCCGGCGGCCACCAGGAGTTCGTCCGTCGTCACCTCCTCGACGCCACCGTCCGGACCGGTGACCGAGGCCACGAACTCGTCGCCGCGGTGTTCGACCGCCGTCACCTCGTGGCCGACCCGCACGTCGTGGCGCCTGCCGAACGCGTCGGTGAACGCGCGCTGGACCTCCTCGTCCTCGTCGGGAAGGAGGAACTCGTGGCGGCCGACGACGGTCACGTCCGTCCCGAAGGCGCCGAAGTAGTAGCCCAGCTCGGCACCGATGTAGCCGCCGCCGACCACCAGGAGCCGGTCGGGACGGGTCTCCAGGCGGAGCGCCTCCGCGCTCGTGATGTAGTCGACCTCGTCGATGCCGTCGATGGCGGGGATCTTCGGGCGCGCCCCGGCGGCGATGACGACGTGCTCCCCGCGGATGCGCTCACCGTCGACCTCGAGGGTCCGTTCGTCGACGAACCGGCCCTCGGTGTGATAGAGGGTGTGCTGGTCGGACTGCTCGAGGCCGCGCTCGATGCGGTCCGCGTCGTCGGTGACGTCCTCGGTGACCTCCCGGACGGCCCCGGCGAAGTCCACCGACGCGACGGTGGCCTCGATGCCGAACTCGTCGGCTCGCCGGATGGTGTCCATCACGTCGGCCCGGTGGATGAGCATCTTGGAGGGGATGCACCCGCGGTTGAGACAGGTCCCGCCGAGCGGGCCGTCCTCGACGACGGCGACGTTCATTCCCCGGGAGACGGCCGCCGACGCGACGCTCAGTCCTGCGCCGGAACCGACGACGATGAGGTCGAACTCGTCCATGCCCAATAGTGACACTCTGGGAACAAATACCTGCGCCCCCTGTCCGTCGACTGACCACGGCCGCCTCCCGCCCGCCTACCACGCCGCCTCGAGAATCCCCTCGACGTCTTCTCGTGTCGGTTCCAGTCCCGGTGGTCGGTTGGCCACGAACGCGTCGTCGAGGACCGCCTCGGCGACGGTCCCGAACTCGGCCGGTTCCGGACCGTCGACGTCGCGGAGTCGCGTCGGCAACTCGAGGGCGTCGACGAGTGTCTCGACTCGCTCGACGACCGCCGCCGCGGGGTCTGTGGCGTCACCGACGCCCAGTGCCTCGGCCAGCAGCGCGCGGCGGCCGTCCACGTGTGCGAAGACGTACTCGAGGACACGCGGAGCGACGACGGCGTGGGCAGCCCCCTGCTGGACGTCGTAGGTCCGGGTGAGGCCGTGGCCGAAGGCGTGGACGAGCGAGAGCGTCGTCGCGTCCGGCCTGGCGATGCCGTACTGGAGGAGCATGATCCCCTTCGTGAGGCCGGCGTAGACCCCGAGGTCCGTCTCGCCCTCGCCGAGGGCCTCCAATCCCGCCACGAACAGCTCGAGCCCGCGCATCGCCGTCGCGTCGGTCACTGGCGTCGCCGTCCCGGCGTACAGCGTCTCGATGCCCTTGTCGAACCCGTTCATCGCCGAGGCGGCCAGAATCGGCTGGGGCGTCGTCGCCAGCAGTTCGGGGTCGTAGCACACGGCCGCGGGCATCAGCGAACGGTGGGAGATACCGCCACTCACCGGACGCTCCACAGGACAGCTCGTCGGGTCGGCGGTCACGCCCGCGCCGATGGAGAGGTCCGCCCCGGCGAGCGTGGTCGGGACGGCCACGACGGGTGGCAGTCCTTCTTCGGGGATCGACAGCGTTCCCGTCTCCTCGAACGCCGCGCCGACGGTCTCGGGGGCCTCGTCCGTCGCGGCCAGGACGCTGAGAACTTTCGCGACGTCCAGGCTGCTTCCGCCGCCGAGGCTCACGACCGCGTCGGCGTCTGTTGCCTCGAAGCGTTCGAGCGCGTCGTAGGCCGTCCCGAGGCGCTTGGCCGGCGTCGTCTCCGCGAACACGCCGGCCAGTCGGTCGCCCAGGCCCTCGCGGACCGGGTCGATTACCGCCGCTGTCTCGCCCACAGTCGAGCCACAGACCACGAGCGCGCGCTCGAGGCCCCGCGTGGCGAGCTCGTCACCGAGGTCCGTGACGCAGTTCGCTCCGTAGCGCAGCACCGCCGGGTCGTACTCGAAGCGGAACGGGCCCGAGTACGCGTCGACTGTCTCCTCCATGCGCTGGGCTCTCACCCCTGGGGCTTCACTCCTCGGTCGGCACCGTGGGCCCGTCGAACGGGAGCAACTGGCGTTCGATGACGTCCCGGTCCGTCTCCAGCCACGCCGGGAGGGCGAGCGACGTCCCCAGCTCCTCCAGGTCCTCGTCGACGGTGAAGCCGGGGTCCGGCGTGGACAGTTCGAAGAGGACGCCGCCGGGTTCGCGGGCGTAGAGCGCCCTGAAGTACGTGCGGTCGATTATCTCGCTCGGCTTCATCCCCTGCTGTTTGTACGCCTCGCGGAAGGCCCGCTGGGCCGCCTCGTCGACCGCCTCGAACGCGACGTGGTGGACGGACCCCACGCCCATCCGCCCGCGGGGCAGGTCCGTCTCGACCAGGTCGACGACCGACCCGGGGCCACCCGTGGCGCTCCGGTAGCGGCGGCGGCCGTCCTCGGTCGCCTCGTGTTCGTACCCCAGGACGTGGGTCAGAATGTCCGCGGTCGGCTCGAACTCGTCGACGGCGAGGGTCACGCCGTAGAACCCGCGGAGCTGGTGGGCCTCGGGGACGGGGCCGTCAACCCAGGGGACCGCGTCGGCGGGTGCGTCGGCGGCGACCAGCTCCAGGCCGGTGCCGTCCGGGTCCTCGAACTGGAGCACCGTCTCGTCGAACCGCTCCGTGCGGGTCACCGCGACGTCGTGTGCCGCCAGTCGGTCCGTCCAGTAGTCGAGCGAATCCCAGGTCACGAGATACGCCGTCCGCTGGGTCTGTCCCGCTCCGAAGGTGCCCCCATGGGCGTCCTCGCCCCACGGGAAGAACGTGATGTTCGTCCCGGGCGTGCCCTCGCCGTCACCGAAGTAGAAGTGGTAGGTCCCGGTGTCGTCGTGGTTGACGGTTTTTTTTCACGAATCGCAGGCCGAGGACGCCGACGTAGAAGTCCGCGTTGCGCTGTGGGTCGCCCGCGATGGCAGTGACGTGGTGGAGGCCTGGCGTGGTGGGTGTCATACCCCTCCCTTGGCGGTCAGCGGGGAAAGAGTTCGCTATCGGACACGTCGGCAGCAGCTGTCAAAGACCGGGCGGCACCACTGCACGTGAACTGTTAATCTGGACCGGCCCCTATCGATACCATGACCTGTCCGTTTCTGGAGTACCGGGACGCCGATGGCGAGATGCGGTTCGACACCGGGCGCGCCTACTGCACCGCGGCCTCTCGGTTCGTCCAGCCGATGCGTGCGGACGTCTGCAACGACCGCTACGACCTCGACCACAGTCGTCACTGCGAGATATTCCTGGCCCACGAGGAGCCAGCACCGTGAGTTACGACCGCTTTCTCGCGGGCGACCCGGTGATCGTCACGGCCGCGCTCACCGGCGGCGTCCACGGCAAGGAGGCCACCCCGAACCTGCCCGAGACGCCCGCGGAGATCGGCCGGGCCGCGGGCGAGGTCGAGGCGGCCGGGGCCTCCGTCGTCCACCTCCACGCCCGGCGCCCCAACGGGGAGCGGAGTTTCGCCACCGAGCGCTTCCAGGCGATAGACGACGCCGTCCGCGACCACACCGACGACGTCGTCATCCAGCACTCGACCGGCGGGACCGCGGTCCCCGACGACGAGCGCCACCGACCGCTCCGGACCGACCCGCCGCCGGAGATGGCGTCGCTCGACATGGGCCCGCTCAACCGCTACGACCACCTGACGAGCGAGAACACGCGGGCCCTGGTCGACTCGCTGCACGCAGAGATGGTCGACCGGGGCATCAAGCCCGAGCTCGAGGTGTTCAACGACGGTCACCGCAACGAGGTCGCGGGGCTGCTGGAGCGCCGGGACCTCGACGCACCGGTCTATACGACGCTCATCTTCGGGCCCGGGACGCTGACGCCGCCGACGCCCCGGAACTTCCTCACGGCCATCGACGGCCTCCCCGAGGGCGCACTGTTCAACACTCTCGGGTTCGGCCGCCACCAGTTGCCCTTCGCGACCATGGGCATCCTCTTTGGCGGCCACGTCAGGGTTGGCCTCGAGGACAACGTCTACTATCGCCGCGGCGAACTCGCCGCCAGTAACGCCCAGCTCGTCGAGCGGGTCGTCCGGGTCGCCGAGGAACTTGGCCGACCGGTCGCCACGCCGGCCGAGACGCGGACGATACTGGGGCTGTAGGTCCACACGCCGGAGCAGCGTGCGGACTGGTTCGCCCTGCTTCCGCTCCACTTCGACACCGGTCCGGTCGACTCGGGGCCCTCCACAGGACTGTCGGGAGTTTCCATCCGCGGACCTATATAAATTTACCGTCTGTTCCTGGCTCTCAGGAGTGCGCGTAATTGCTTACCAGAGGGGGTCGAGAACTTTCACGTGACGCACAGGGCGACAAATCGGCAGTGAGAAACAGTCTGAGAATGAATCTATGACAACCGATCCCACGATTGTCGTCGGTGTGAAGCAGGTCCCCGACGACGACGAGGTCGGTATCGACCCGGATACCGGCCACCTGGACCGAGCGAGCGCACCGGCAGTGATGAACCGGCCGGACCGCAACGCGCTCGAGGCGGCGCTGGCGCTCCGGGACGAGACCGGCGGCGAGGTGCTGGCGATGACGATGGGACCGCCGACGGCCACCGACGTCCTCGAGACGGCCGTCGCGCTGGGGTGTGACGACGCCGCCCTCATCAGTGACCGAAAGTTCGCCGGGAGCGACACCTGGCCGACCAGTCTGACGCTCGCGGCCGCCGCCGAGGCGCTGGACGCGGACGTCGTCGTCTGTGGGGAGGAGACGACCGACTCCTCGACCGGGCAGGTACCGCCGGGCATCGCGGCCCATCTCGGCTGGGCCCAGCTGACCTACGTCGAGGCGCTGGAACCAGAGCTCGAGGACGACACACTCGTCGCCATCCGCGACGTCGAGGGCGGCCACGAGGTCGTGGCGGCCGACCTCCCGGTGGTCGTGGCCGTCGCCTACGGGGAAAACGAGCCACGGGCGGCCGGCCTCCACCGCAAGCTCTACGCGGAAAACGAGTTCGAACCGCTCGAACTGTCGGCGGACGACCTCGGCCTCGACGAGAACGAGGTCGGCATGGACGCCTCGCCCACGGAGGTCGGCGGGATGGAGACGGTCGAACCCGTCGAGCGTGAACGCGAGGTCGCCGACGACGTCGACGACTTGCTCGCGTCCCTGCGGGAAACGGAGGTGCTGGCATGAGCGACGACGGCACGGTCGACGTCGACGAGTACAGCGACGTCTGGGTGTTCGTCGAGTCCCACGACGGCGACGTGATGAACGTCTCCTGGGAACTGCTCAACGAGGCGTCGATCCTGACCGAGCAACTGGGCGAGGACCTGGTCGCGCTGGTCGTCGGCGAGGGCTGTGACGACGTCGCCGAGGCGGCCATCGAGCGCGGCGCCGACCGCGCGCTCGTCGCCGACGACCCGGTCTTCGAGCCCTACCGGGCCGACCCGTACGGCGAACAGTTCCGCGCGCTCGTCGAGAAGCGCAAACCCGCCATCGTCCTCATCGGCGGCACGCACACCGGGCGGGACTTCGCCGGTCGGGTCGCCGTCCCCGCCCACGCCGGACTGACCGCGGACTGCACGGAGATCGACGTCGACGAGGACGGCCTGTTGCAGGCCCGACGGCCGGCGTTCGGCGGCAACGTCCTCGCGACGATTCTCTGCAAGGACCACCGGCCACAGATGGCGACCATCCGCCCCGGCGTCTTCGAGGCCAGCGACCCCGACCCCGACCGCGAGGGCGAGATAGAGCGCGTCGACGTGGTCGTCGACGAGGCGGACACGATGTCGGCGGTCCGCGAACGCGAGGTCGGCGACACCGCGGATATCACGGAAGCCGACCGCATCGTCGCCGTCGGCGGCGGGTGTGACGGCGACCTCGAACCGGCCCGACGACTCGCCGATGCGCTCGACGCGGACCTCGCGGCCAGCCGAAAGGCTGTCGACGAGGGCTGGATCGAGGGCGCTCGCCAGGTTGGCCAGACCGGCAAGACCGTCCGGCCGGACCTGTACGTCGCGGTCGGCATCTCCGGGGCGGTCCAGCACGTCGAGGGCCTGAACGACAGCGGCGTGGTCGTCGCTATCAACAACGATCCGAACGCGCCGATCTTCGAGCACGCGGACTACGGCATCGTCGGGGACCTCTTCGAAGTGTGCCCCGACCTCGCGGAACGCATCGATGCCGAGGGACTCGTGGAGGTGACCAATGACTGAGACACTCGACCGAACGGACCGCGAGACTGCGACGCCGCGGTACGACGACGCGTTCGACGTCATCGTCGTCGGTGCGGGGCTCGCCGGGAGCGCCGCGGCCGTCACGATGGCCGACCGCGATCTCGACGTGTTGCTCGTCGAACGCGGCCGGTATCCCGGCGCGAAGAACGTCTTCGGCGGCGTGCTCTACACGCCGACGATACGCGAGCTGGTCGACATCGACGAGGCGCCCCTGGAGCGGTACATCGCCGAGCGCCGCTTTGGAATGTTGACCGACCGGGACGAGACGGCGGTCTCCATCAGCCCGGGCGGGTGGCACGAACCGCCGCACAACGATTCCTACACCGTGCTGCGCGGGGAGTTCGACGAGTGGTTCGCCGACCAGGCGGTCGACGCGGGGGCGACCTTGCTCACCGAGACGACCGTCACGGGGCTGGTAAAGGAGGACGGCCGCATCGTCGGCATCGAGACCGACCGGCCCGACGGGACGATCCGCGCGCCCTACGTCGTCCTCGCGGAGGGCGGCAACTCCCTGGTCAGCGAGGGGGCAGACCTCCGGAGACGGGAGTCCCGCGAGAACGTCGCCGTCGGCGTCAAGGAAGTCCTGGAGTTCCCACCACGAGAACGCCATCGAGGAGCGGTTCCGCCTGACCGGCGAGGCCGGCGCGTCCTACCACTACTTCGGCGAGGGCGCGGTCGGCGAGGCCTTCGGTGGCGGGTTCATCTACACGAACGAGGACACCGTCAGCGTCGGCCTGGCCTACCGGCTCTCCGACGCCGCGACCACCCAGCCGGACCCCGAGGGCACGCTCAACGCCTTCAAGACCCACCCGAAGGTCGCACCGCTGCTCCGTGACGCCCGGACCGTCGAGTACACGGCGAAGACGATCCCCGAGGGCGGCGTGGAGTCGATGCCCGAACTCGTCCACGACGGCGCAGTCATCGTGGGCGACGCCGCCGGCCTCGTCCTCAACAACGGCGTCCACCTCGAGGGGACGAACATGGCCGTCGAGAGCGGCTTCCACGCCGGGAAGGCCGTCGCCGAGGCGGCGTCGGGCGCCAGGCGCGACGACGCGGCGCTGACCCAGTACCGCGAGGACCTCACCGACTCCTTCGTCGTCCGGAACCTGGAGCGATACGACTGGCTGATGGAGACGGTCCAGTCCGACCGCGAGTTCCTCTTCGAGGAGCTCCCGCGGGCGGTGGCCGACGCCGGCAGCGAGTACTTCCAGATGGACAGAGCACCGAAAGAAGAGCACGCGTCCGCGGCCCGCCAGCGGCTGCTCGAGGCCGTCGGCGGGTACACCGGTGCGGCGAAACTGGCCTTCCGATACCGGAACCTGATCTGACATGAGCGCACAACCCACGACCCCGACGATAGAGAACGACTCGCTCGAAGACCGACTGTACACGGTCAAGTACGAGGACCCAGGCGAGTCTCACCTGGACGTGAAGATCCCCGGCCTCTGTGCCGAGAAGTGTGTCACCTACGAGTGTACGTCGGTGTGTCCGGCGAACGTCTGGCGGGAGGACGACGACGGCGTGCCCCAGATCGCCTACGAGAACTGCCTGGAGTGTGGCAGCTGCCGGTTCGCCTGTCCGCACGGCAACGTCGACTGGTCCTACCCGGAGACCGGCGCCGGCGTGACCTACAAGAACGGGTGACAGCTGGCGGCACGCTCGACAGGGCCTGGACTGCTCTGGTCGCGCTCGCAGTCACAGATACGGACGCCGAGAGGCACAAAGGATTTAAAATCAGGTGGTAAGTATCCGATATGGTAGAGTTTGCGTTACAGCTTGACGGCCTCGGTCTCCGGCAGATGGGACTCGAGTTCGGCGGCGGTGGCCTCATCGGCGGCATCATCGGCTACGCCGCGAAGAAGGTCGCGAAGATAATCGCGATCATCGTCGGTCTCGAACTCGCCCTGTTCAAGTTCCTCGAGACGCGCGGCGTCCTCCAGGTCAACTGGGGCGCCATCACCGGGGCGGCACAGGACACTGCGGCGTCCGCGGGCAGCGCGGCCGCGGGACAGCCCCCCTCCTGGCTGCTGTCGCTGCTCTCTGCGCTCCCGGTCAGCGCGGGCTTCACCGGCGGCTTCATCATCGGCTTCAAGAAGGGATAACGGCGGCTTCCCCGGTCGACCGGCTCAGCCCCGGGTGTTCAGGTCGTCCTCGTCTTTGATGATTCGGGTCTCGGCCTGTCCGCTGGTGTGTTCGTTGACGAGGTCGTAGAAGTCGTTTTGCAGGCCGGCCGGGAACGTGAGGACGCCGACCCACGACCCGTCTGACTGCCACTCCTCGCGTTCCAGGTCCCCGAACTGTCGTATCTGTGCCTGAGCGCTCCCGGCGTAGTCCGGCGGCACCTGGACCGCGACGGTCACCTCGTCGAACCGGATGGGGATCACCGGCCGGAGGGCGTCGAGCGCCTCGTCGACCTGGCTCTCGACGGGTTCCATCGGGTCGACCCGGAAGTCCGTCTCCTCGAGGGCAGATTCGATGCGTTCGGGCGGGTGGGGCGCGTCGTCCATCTGCGGGTTCACCGCGTTGCGCGTGATGCGCTGGACGAGCTGTTTGTGCTTTTGCGTCTGCATCTCCCGGCGTTGCTCGGCGGTGATCTGTATCTCGCCGCGCTCGACGACCGCCGGGATTATCTCCATCGGGTCGGTCGTCTCGAACACCTTCTTCAGCATCTCCTCGGGGGGGCGGTCCCCGCGGGAGGCGTCCTCGAAGACGTCCTCCGCGGCGATGACGTCCTCGAGCTCGCCGTCGAACTCGCCGCGTTTCATCGCCAGCGCCGCGTCCGGGTCGACGAGTACCTCGAACCGCTGCCCGTGGGATTCGAGGCGGGCCGTCACAGCCTCGTCAAGCGATATCATACCTGTCGGTTACGGGGGCCGGCTTAAAGGCCTTACTGCGTCGGGAGTGGGGGACGGGAGCGTCAGACGGTCGGGAACCTTTATACCGACGTCTCTGCAAGAGAGGACTCGAATGCGGTCACTGGAACTCACTGTCGACACAGAGACCGCACGGTCGCTCGCGGTCGAGGCGGACGTGCTCGGGTTCGACGGCATCGACGGCTACCTCCGGTGGCTCGTCACGCACCGACTGGACATCGCGGCCGACGGCGAGACGGGCCATCGCCTGGCGGAGTACGCCGACCGGGTGACCGACGTCGAGGCGGACGACGACGTGGCGGCCGTCGCCGAGGCGGCGGTCACAGACGGGACGGGTACCGACGACCGGAACGGCGTCACGGCGCGAATCCAGGACGACCAGCTGACGGCGGCCGCGGATGCACTCTCCTCTGTCGAGGGCCAGCGACTCGATCTGTTCGCTCAGCACGCTATCGCCAGGACGCGCGAGCAGCTGGGCGACGGCGGCACCGGCGAGTACCGGTCGAACCGCCCGCTGGTCGGCGAGAAGCCGCCGGGCGCGGACATCACCGACCTGGACGCCATCGACGTTCCGGGGTGGGACGAGGAGCGGACGGAGCGCCGACAGAAGGCCGTCGGGGCGGCGCTCGCCTTCCTCAGGTCGGAGTCCGAGGCCACGCGCAGCGAGTTCGTCGAGGCGCTCTACGAGGACTACCCCGCCGGGTACGACAGTCCGGACAGCTGGTGGGAGTGTATCACCCAGGGCCTCCGGCAGGTCGACCGGGTTGACCCGGCACACCGGGACAGTCGCGTCTGGCGGTTCCGGGAGACGCCCGGGCGCGTCACCCGGATCTCTTTCGAGTGACCCGCGGTAATCACTGCATACCCGCCCAGGAAAGATTGATTACGAGATGCCGGCAATACTGTTGTATCCGCCTATCACGACCGATGCTCCATGACAGATCAGAACGCTGACGGACGACTTTTCGAGTGGTATCGACGCTACATCGGCGAACCGGACCGTGAGGTGGACGTCTACGTCGGGTTCGCGCTCTTCTTCGGCGGTATCGGGCTCGGCATCGCGGCCTTCCTCATCAGCGCCGCGGGCCAGTTCGCCGGCGCCGAGGGGTACGTCTTCCGCGAGGCGGCCTTCGCCGTCGGCATGATCGCCCTCCCCGCGACGCTCTCGAGCGTCATCGTCCTCCTGCCGGTCGGCCGACGCGCCGTCTACGGCGGCGTGGTCGGGTCGGTGGTCTGTCTCGCGGGCATGGCCTTCTTCGTCTTCGCGTACCCGTTCAACTGGGCGTCGGGGCCCGGCCCGCAGTACGCGATTCACGTCATGTTCGTCTACGGCGCGGGCCTGACCGCACTGCTGGCCTCGACGGGTGGCGCGCTGGTGGCGTACCACGTCGAGCGCGCGCGGCCTGGACCGGGCGACATAGAGGGCATCGAGGACGACGAGAGCGAGACGGTCTCCGACGAGGACATCGAGCGCGACATCGAGGAGGCGATGGCGAACGTCGACATCACCTGGGGCGGCGTCGAACGCCACGAGGGGACCGCACTGAAACTGAACTCCGACCTCGATGACATGGATACCTCGGGCATGGACGTCGAGGCGGACCGGGTCCACCGGAGTTCCGTCGATACGCAGGTAAACAGCCTCCAGAGCCTGAAGGGTGGGAAGAAACAGTCCGACCGGTCGACCTCGACCGTCGACGACCAGACGGACCGCCTACAGGAACTGCGCCAGCGCCAGCGTGAGGAGGCCGAGCAGACACAGGATACCTTGCTCGAACGCGTCCTGGCCCGAATCGCGGCCATCCTGAACTGACGTCGGTCGCGTTCTGGTCGTTCGAGTAACGTGTCATTAATCCAACCTACAGGTAGATTTATCTGTCGAAACGTCCGACGTTCCTAACGTATTACCATGGCTAAAGGTCTCGACGTGGGAACGATGAACTTGATTTCCGCGCAACAGGAAGGTAACGAAACCGTATTCGTCCAGCAGCGGAACTCGTTCGTCGAAATCGAGTATAGCGATATGGCCGAACAGATGCTGTCGCGGTCGGAAGTACTTCACATCCGGAAGGACGACAAGGTGTACGTCCTCGGCGACGACGCCCTCAACTTCGCGAACATCTTCAACCGCGAGACACGACGCCCGATGTCCCAGGGCATCCTCTCGTCCTCCGAGAAGTCCGCGATTCCGATGATGAAGCTCATCATCGAGCAGGTGGTCGGGTCCCCGGACTACCCGAACGAGAAGCTGTACTTCTCTTCGCCTGCCGACCCGATGGACTCGGACCTCAGCACGCTGTATCACCAGAAGACGATCGAGTCGTTCCTCAACGAGATGGGCTACGACGCCGAACCCATCAACGAGGGGATGGCGGTCATCTACTCCGACCTGGCCGACAACGACTTCACCGGCCTGGGCATCAGCTTCGGCGCCGGGATGACGAACGTCTGCCTGGCGTACTACGCCGTGCCGGTGATGAAGTTCTCCGTCGCGCGCGGTGGTGACTGGATCGACGAGCAGGCCGCCCAGGCGACCGGGCGCTCGGTCGACAAGGTCACCTCCATCAAGGAGGACGACTTCGAACTCGACTTCCAGACCGACGTCGGCGGCGTCGAGGGCGCGCTCGCGATCTACTACGAGAACCTCCTGGACTACGTCATCGGCAACATCGTCGAGGAGGTCGACGAGGAAGACGTTGAGGAGGGCCTGGACGTGCCCGTCGTCGTCACCGGCGGCACCTCCTCACCCAACGGATTCGCCCAGCTGTTCGAACAGCACCTGGAGGACGCCAACATCCCGTTCTCCATCAGCGACGTCCAGCACGCCGACGAACCGATGTACAGCGTCTCCCGCGGTGCGCTGGTCGCCGCCCGCTCCGACGAGGGCGAACGCGAGCGACAGGCGAGCCAAGAGCAGGACGACGCCGAAGAAGCGGAAGCGAGCGACGACTGAGGTCTCTTTGGGGTGGGACGGGTTGTCACTGACTGAGCGGTAGCGCTGCTGCCCGCGCCCGACAGTAGGCACTGTTTTGCGGTCGTACTGGTGCGGGCAACTTTCCCGTCGACGGTCTGTGACGGGGTCTATACGATACTCCCCTCGCACGGGGTCGCCCTTGCTGTCAATCCAACTGGTAACTCGAACCGTGGCAGGGACGCCTGAATATGTCGCCATGACTGTTCGTCGCGACCCGAGCGAACAGTCACGAAGCGCTCGGCGCCGTCGACCGGCGGCGGTTACTCCTCGGACTCGCCGGACGCGTCGGTCTCGTCGTCCTCGTCGGTCGCCAGGAGGCCCGCCTCCTCGAGGTGGGCGCGCTTCTCGTCGTCGGTGAGCTCGTGGAACATCTCGGTGTCGACGTCGATGGTCGCCACCCCGATGCCTTCGGGGGCCAGTCCTTCCTCGTTGACGGACTCGAGTGCCGCCAGCGCGAGGTCGATGCCCGCGTCGAGGTCCATCTCCTCGGAGTAGTGCTCCTCGAGGTACTCGCGGATGTCGCCGCGGTCGGCGCCGACGGCCAGCGCCTTCCACTCGTAAGGTGTCCCCGACGGGTCCGTCTCGTAGAGGCGCGGTTCGCCGTTGGCGATGCCGGCGATGATGAGCGCGACGCCGAACGGGCGTGCGCCACCGACCTGCGTGTACTGCTGGATGTAGTCGGTTATCTCCTTGGTCAGCGTCTCGACGCCGACGGGCTCGCCGTAGCGCAGTTGGTTGACCTGGGCCTGTCGCCGGGCGAAGTCGATGAGCTGGCGCGCGTCGGCGACGTGGCCGGCCGAGGCGATGCCGATGTGGTCGTCGGCCTTGTGAATCTTCTCGACGGAGGAGCGCTCCATCAGCGGCGAGCGGATGCGCTTGTCGACGGCGAGGACGACGCCGTCGCTCGTCCGGACGCCGATGCTCGCTGTGCCTCGCTTGACCGCCTCGCGGGCGTACTCGACCTGATAGAGACGTCCGTCCGGAGAGAAGATGGTGATCCCGCGGTCGTACGCCTGCTGTTGACTTTGTCCCTGCATAGTTATCTGAAATCGAGTGCGGTCGTGCCCGCGAACGCGTCGTCGGTCCGAACGTCGATTCGTTCGCCCCGTTCGACGGCCCGACGGTCCTGGTTCTCGAACACGACCTGTCTCTTGGCAGGTGCTTCCGGCGGGCCGCGTATATACTTTTCTTCACAGGCACGCACGGTCCCACTAATACCGCGGACGCGGAGGCCCACCGGGTCGTCGCCGACGCTGTCGAGACAGGCCAGCGCGGCACGGGCCTCGTCAGTGTGGCCTCGCCGGGTGCGGACGATGGCGGTCGCCTCGCCGTCAGTCCGGTCGAACGAGACGACGGTCAGGTCGACCTCGGCGCTGCCGGTGTCTCCCAGCAGGTTCTGGGCGGCGTACCACAGGTCGCGCTGGAGTGCCCGGCGGTCGAACGAGGCGTCCGGCCAGGACTCGATGGCGACCGCGAGGTATCGCCAGCGAGGCCGGAGGTGCTTCGGGAGGTGCTTCACTGCCGGTCGCCCCCGGCCTCTTGACTGCTGTCCATACCGGTCCCAGCGGCGGCCCGGACAAGAAGTGTGTGGTCCGCAATGTGGGCCCCCCTCGCTCGCCAGTCGCTACTCGTCGTCGTTCTCGAGGCGGACGCCCGGCTCGACGAACGACTCGGACTGGCGGTCGCGATTGCGCTCTGCGAGTCGGCCCCACTCCGCCAGGCCCGCACGCACCGCCTCGGCCTCGAACCCGACGGTTTCACCCACGGCGACGAGCTCACGCGGGGCCCGTAACTGCAGGTGCGTGAACGGGTCCGCGCTGACGACGTACGGCGCGTCGGCGTCCGCGACGAGTTCCCGGAGTTTCCGGAGGTCCTGGATCGCCCGCACTCGACTGCCCCCCTCCGCGCGGAGGACGCGGGCCAGCGAGAACTCGACGCGGACGCCGTTCTCGGCTGCGGCGGCCGCCAGGACGTGATTGAAGTCGCCGTCGCCACGCATCGGGTGGGCGAGCACGTCGACTGTCGGCTGTTCGACCGCGAAGCGGTTCATCCGGACGTCGCCGCCGTGGACGGCGACCAGCGTCTCGCTCGATCGCGCGTTCCCGACGAGGCCGCTGGCCCGCGAGGGGTCCTCTGCGCGGACTTCGACGCCACTGACCACGTCGACGTCGTACTCGGCCGCGATGGCGTCCCTGTCGTATGTCGCCCGTTCGTCGCTGTGGTTCCGGACGACGATGCCGTCGAATCCGTACTCGGCGGCCGAAAGCGCCTGTCTGGCGACGGTGCTCGCTCCGTCGGGTCGGGCGTGGACGGCCTCGTACATCACAGCTCGTCCAGCAGTTCCCGCGCGTTCGCGACGGCCGTCTCCCGTTTCGCGGGGTAGGCTTCCACCTTCGCGCGGAGCGTGATGCCGTCGCCGCGGGCCACGTCGCCGCGGAACGCGGCCTGCTTGTCGAACGTGAGGAAAAACGAGCAGTTGTCGTCGACCCGGTCGTCCAGTTCCGCGCGCACCTCGTCGATGTCCTCGAGCGTCGCGACCTGCGTGAGGACGTGCCTGACGTCGTCGGCGTTCTCGACCCGCGCCGAGAGCACCACGATGCGGTCCCCGTAGTGGCCCTCGTTCTCGACCCGTTCGATGGGGTAGTCCTCCGGGAGGAAGGTACGGAGAGCCTGCTCGACGCGTTTCTCGTCTTCCGTCGCGTAACAGAAGGTCCGGAGGTCGACGTAGTGGAAGGGGACCGACGACATCGGGGCCTTACTCCTCGACGGCTTCGAGGTTGTCCTCGGGGACGCCCTGCTCCTGGCCGTCCTCGAACGAGACGGTGTAGTTCGCGTCGCCGAACATCGTCTCGACGACCTGCGTGATGGTGCCTTCCTCTCCGTCGTAGTCGCTGTGCTCGTCGTGGAGAATGACCTGATCGTCTTCTTCGAATGCCATAGGCGCCGGTACTGGACGACTCGTCAAAAAGGGACTGATTCGCCCCGGCATCGGGGCGCGAGGGGCACCGAGCGTGCGGTAACGCCGCGGTTATTGTCGAAGACTTATAGGTAATAATCCCCTACGCCGAGCTATGACCTACTCGTCTACACTTCCCCGTCCACGGTATCGTTTCGGGAGCCCGCACGCCGACTCGCTGGACGGATGACGACCGTCGACAGCCTGTGGTACCTCGCCGACGTCGCCAGCCAGCAGGCCGAGCAGACGTATCACGACCTGGCGACCGCCCACGAGGAGTTCGTGGAGTTCACCCGCCACCGGCGCGTCCCGCGCCACCGGTTCAAGCGGGTGGCCACCGACGCCAAGAACCACGGCGCCCCCTTCGGCGCGCACACGCTGACCTACCGGCCGCCCGGCGACCTCCTGCTCGTCCGCCACGACGGCGTCGGTCAGTGGGTCCTGCCCGGGGGCGAGCTCGACGGCGACGAGTCCTTCCAGGAGGCGGCGCTGCGCGAGCTCGGCGAGGAGAGCGGCGTGGAGGCCACTATCGAGGGCCTGGGAATGCTCGGTCGCGTCGAGTTCTACTGCGACGGCAACGAGACGTGGGGATCCTACCGGTGTTTGAGGCGCGCGCGGAGACGACGGCCGTCAGCGTCTCGGACCCCGACGGCGAGATAAGCGAGGCTCGCTGGTTCGAGACGCTCCCGGAGGACACGCGCGACCGCGAGGAGATCCTGCGGTGGCGCGACCGGTTCTTCGACTGAAGGGCCGCTCCGGGACGGCTCACCGCGGCCGTCTGCGCCCGCGACCGTCTACCGCCGGCCGGGGACGCGGGACTTCGCTTTCGCCTTCGCCTTCTCGACCATGGGCCCGGCGACGGCCCACTCCTCGTCTGCCTTCGAGCGGGCCCGCTGGACCACGGGGGCGGCCGACGCCCACTTCTCGCCGAGAATCGCGCCGACCAGCGCGCCGGCCCCGGCCGCAGTGCTCGCGCCGCGCGCGCTGAACAGCCCGCCGATAGCGCCACCGATGGCCCCGCCGATAGCTGCGTACTTTGCCCTGTTGAATACACGACTGATGCGTTCGCGCATACTAGATATGTCGCGCGGCGAATAGATAAAGATACCCGCGATTCCGTCAGTTCGGGCCGAAGGACTGCCCCTCGCGCGCGTCGGCGTTCACCCGGCGGACCGTCGCCCGGGCGTTGCTCGCGTCGTAGCCGAAGAGGACGCTCTCACCGTACTCCGCGGCCACTTCGGCGGCCTTCGCGAGGTCGTCGATGTCCACGTCGACGGCGTACAGTTCGACGCTGAACGGGGTCGAGAGGCGGTCACGGAACCCCGTCGCGAGTATCTCGAGCCAGTAGGTCGTCGAGTAGGCCATGTCGTAGATGGGGACGACGAACTCGTCGACGTAGGGGTCGAGGTCGTCGATGGCGACGCCGCTGCGGGCCTCCAGGTGGCCGGGGTAGGGGTCCGGATACAGCGTGAGATAGAGGTCACCGGGGACCCGTTCGCGCGCCGCGGCGACGAAGGAGGTGATGACCTCGGTGCGCCAGGCACTCCACTCCTCGAACTCGCTCTCGGCGAAGCGGCGTTCGCAGCGGTCGCAGTGACAGTACTCCTCGCGGGGGAAGCCGACGTCGTCGAGGCGGACGTCCTCGTTGACCGCGGCCGCCTCCTCGATGATGTCGAGCAGGCCCTCGCGGTACCGGTCGTGGGTGGGGCAGACGTAGGTCCAGTCGAAGTACGGCTCGTTGCGGGTGGCCGCTGTCCCCTCGTCGTCGAAGGCCAGCAGCTCCTCCTCGCCCTCGACGGCGTTGTCCCCGAAACACGACACCATGTTGACCGCGCCGGCGACCGGTTCGGCGGCCCGGCCGGTGACGTCCTTGACCTCGTAGAACGCGCGGTCGAACTCCGACCACCCGGTCTCGTCCTCGTTGCGCGTGACGACGCCGTACATGGCGACGGCTACGGCGCTGTCGCTCCTAAGGGTTCGGAAACGTGATCGGAGGGCGGTACCACTGGGAACGTGCCGTCGCTAATCGCGGTAGACGTACGCGAGTGCCAGGAGGGCGATAGCGACGATGGCGATGACCTTCTTCGACATCACATGATACTACGACGATGACTGTAATAGTCCTGTCGCCTAACCGACCGGAACGCCCTCTGTCCCGGCCACCTATCGCTCGTGGGCCCAGAACTCGTCCTCGACGGTGACCTCCTTTTTGAACAGCGGGATCTCCTCTTTCAGTCGGTTGATGCCGTCCTCGACGGCGCGAAAGGCCTGGCCGCGGTGACCGGCCAGGACGACGACGAAGACGATGTCCTCGCCGGCCTCGACGACGCCGGTCTTGTGGTGGAGGCGGACGTCGAACACTCCGTCACGGGCCTCGAGGTCCCGGCGGAGCGCGGCCATTTTCTCCTGGGCGACGCCGTCGTAGCGCTCGAACTCCAGGAACTCCGTCGGCGGGTCGTCGTCGCCGTCGCGGGCGCGGACCCGGCCGGTGAAGGTGGCGATGGCCCCCGAGCGGTCCTCGTCGGGACTGCGCTTTACCTCGCGGACGAGCGACTCCAGGGTCACGTACGGGTCGCGGGCGTCGGTCGCCTCGAGAATCGCGTCGACGTCCGCCCGCTCGCCGTCGGTGGCGCGGTGGACGACAGGGTCGGCCGCCTGCCGGTCCCCGAGGACGACCTTCGGGACTGACGCGCCGGAGCAGCCCTCGACGAACGCGTAGTCGAAGTCCGGCGCCACTCGTCGAGCGTCTCGGCGAGCGTTCGGGACTCGCCGGTGGCGAACCACTCCCCGTCGTCCGTCGTCGCGACGGTGGTGGCCGCGCCGGCCGCGCGATGGCGGGCGGTGTCTTTCCCTTCCGTGTCGACGTCGGGCGCGTGGTCGCAGTGCTTGACCGTCGCCACGCGGTGTGTGTCGGCCCGTCGTGAGACGAGGCGCTCGACGAGTGTCGTCTTCCCGGTGTCTGCGTGCCCGACGATGCCGAGGACCTGCATGGACCTTCCTTGTCGGTACAGATACCTATGTGTTTTCGAAGGGTGAACGTCCTGCTGTCCCGACCCGGGGCCGGGGCCTCGGACTACCTGTCGACCGACTTCTCGACGACGCGGACGTCCTCGATGGCCGTCGACGGGTACCCGCCGTCGGCGTCTTTCTCGTTTGCCTTCACCATGTCCCAGACGACGTTCAACCCGGTCGTCACACCCTCCAGAGCCTCCATCTCACAGCCAGTCTTGCCGACCGTCTCGACGGCCACCGTGACCTCGACGGCCGAGTCGCCGACGTCGAACGCCACGTCGACGTTCGTCACCGGAATCTGATGGCACATCGGGATGGTCTCCCACGTGTGTTTGACGGCCTGGATGGCGCCGACGCGGGCCGTCGCCAGGACGTCGCCCTTCTCTACCTCGTCGGTCGCGATGGCCTCGAGAGTCCCCGACGAGAGTCGGATCTCCCCGCGGGCGACCGCCCGGCGCTGGCTGTCTGCCTTCTCCCCGACGTCGACCATCTGGGCCTGTCCCTCCTCGTCGACGTGTGTGAACTCGTCGGTCATCGGGTGTCCGTTACAGGGCGGTCCGCAAAACCGTACGGGTGCCCTCAGCGGCGGACCAGCCCGAGGAGGTGGCCGACGGCCGGCGCGACGAGGCGCTCGGCGCCGGTCCGGGCGGCGTTCTCGCTCCCGGGCAGGCAGAAGACCAGGTGCTCGTCGACGACGCCGGCCGTCGCGCGCGAGGCCATCGCCATCGGCCCGACCTCCTCGTAAGAGAGCCAGCGGAACAGCTCGCCGAACCCAGGCACCTGCCGGTCGAACAGCGGCCGGAGGGCCTCGACGGTGACGTCGTCGGGTGTCAGCCCAGTCCCGCCCGCCGTCACGACCACGTCGGCGTCGTCCTCGTCGATGGCCGCCGCCACCGCCTCGACGATTGCATCCCGGTCGTCGTCGACCAACTGCCGTCCGACGACGTCGTGGCCCTCGCCCTCGCAGGCCGCCGCGACCACGTCGCCCGCGGGGTCCTCATCGAGCGTGCGCGACGAGGAGACGGTCAGGACGGCGACGGCGACCGCCGACGCGTCGTGTGCGTGGTGGTCGTCGTCCTGGTGCTGGTCGTGTTCATCGGCGTGGTCCTGGCTCTCGTCGTCCCGGTCGTGGTGGTGCTCGCCGGTCATGGTCCCCGTCTGTCACGCGGGCACAATAACTCTCGGCCTTCACCCGGTGTAGGGCTCCAGCGACGTCGCTCGAGTCCCTGCCAGGCGGTCCGTGGACTGAGCCGCCGGGCGACCCAGGGCCGCCGTGACTCGCCGTCGGCGCCCACCGGCTCGCCCCGGTGGCGCCCCTCGACCGGTCCGTCTTCGTGCTAATTCAGACACAACATAAATACGGGTGCCGGGTGTTGTGCCGCCAATGGTCCTCTCGGACGTCTTCCTCTCCCCGCTCGGTCTGGCGGCGCTCGCCCTCGCCGTCCCAATCGTGGTGCTGTACTTCATCCGACCGGAACCCCAGCGGATGGAACTGCCGACCTTCCGGTTTCTCGCCAGTGAGGAACGCCAGCAGGCGACCAACCCGCTGCTCGAACGGCTCTCGCGGAGCCTGCTGTTGCTCCTCCAGTTGCTGGCGCTGCTCTTGCTCGCGGTCGGCCTCGCGACGCCGTACGTGATGGTCAACGAGCGCGCCACGGTCGAGGAGACGGTCCTGGTCGTCGATACGAGCGCGAGTATGGCGACGGCCGACGGGGGGACCACCCGGTTCGCCCGGGCGCTCGAGACGGCGGACGCGGAGGTCACGAGCACCACGTCCGTCGTCGTCACCGGGGACGGGGGTGAGGTCGTCCTCCAGCGGGGACCGCCGAGCGAGGCGCGAGAGACGCTCGACCGGCTGGCGGTGACCGACGCGCCCGGCGACCTCGACGGCGCCATCTCACAGGCGACCGCGCTGGCCGGCGAGAACGCGCGAATCGTCGTCCTGAGCGACTTCGCCGGCGACGACTGGACCGACGCCGTCGCCACCGCCCGCGGTCGCGACCTCTCGGTGGACCTGCGCCAGTTCGACGGCGGTGGCGACGCGAACGTCGGGTTCGTCGACCGACAGTTCTCCGGGTCGGAGGTGACGCTCTCCGTGGCGAACTTCGGGAGCGAAACGGTCACGCGGACGGTCACGCTCGGCACCCGGGAGGCCACCGTCGAACTCGCGCCGGACGACCTGGAGACGGTGACCTTCCCGGTTCCCGCCGGCCGCAGTCAGGCGCGCCTCTCGCCCGGTGACAGTTTCGCGACCGACGACACCGTCGCCATCGCCGCGCCAGCCGACCCCACCGTCGAGGTACTGGTCTTGACCAACGACCCGAACCGGTACCTCATCACGGCACTGGAGGTCAACGACCAGGTGGCAGTCACCGTCGACCGGCCACCGACCACCGTGACCGAGGAGTACGACGTCGTGGTCTACAGCAACGTCGACCCGAACGCGCTCCTTCCCGGCAACGTCGAGGCCGGGCGCGAGGTCATCGAGCGCGGTGGCGGGGTCATCGTCCAGGCCCAGCCGGAACTCCCGTCGCGGTACGGCGACCTCCTGTTGCTCGACCCGGGGCCGGTCAGGACCGCCGCCACGGTCGAACCGACGCCCCCGAACGAGCTGACACGCGGTATCGAATTTCAGCCGCCGAGCGAGTACGTCAGCGGATCGCTCCGCGAGGGGCAGGCCGTGGTCGAGCTCGGCGACGGGACGCCGCTCGTCGCCACCGCCGAACGCGACGGCGGCCGACTGCTGTACTACGGCTACATCGAGGACAGCTCGAGTTTCAAGTTCAACTACCAGTACCCGGTGTTCTGGAAGCGGGCGATCTTCCACCTGGCGAACCGCGAGCCGTTGCCCGCCCTGAACTACGAGACCGGCCAGACCGTCCGGTTCGACGCCGACCGCATCGAGGGCCCGGACGGCCCCGTCGCCGGGCCGACCAACTCGCTCCAGCGGACGGGCTTTTACTCCACGGACGCCCGGACGGTGAGCGCATCGCTGCTGGACGAACGCGAGTCCGACACTGCGGTCGACCCGCTCTCGGATCGGCCGGGCCAGACCGGGAACCTCACGAGGGAGGAACGTCGCAGCGTCCCCCAGCCGCTCACTGAGTTCGCCGCGCTGGCGGGCCTGTTCGTAGTGCTGCTCGAAGTGGGCTTCCTGCGATACCGGGGTGACCTCTGATGCGCGCCACGTACACACTCTCGGACGGCCTGACGCTCGGCGTAGAGCACATCTGGCCGCTCGCCGCGCTCCCCGTCGCAGTCGCGGTCCTCGCGTACGTCGTCTTCCGGAGCGAGCGGGGCTCCCGCTCGGCGTCGGCGCGGAGTCGTCGGCTGCTGTTCGCGAGTCGCGTGCTCGTCGCCACGCTCCTCGTCGTCGGAGCGATGGGGCCGTACACGGTCCAGACCCGCGAGACGCCCGGCGAACCGAGCGTGACGCTGCTGACCGACGAGTCCGCGAGCATGGACGTCTACGCCGACACGCGAGAGTCGCTGGTCGCGGACATCGAGGCAACCGGCGTTCCGGTGACTACCACGACGGTCGGGAGCGAGGACGCCTCGCGTCTCGGCGACGGCCTGGCCGCGAACGTCCAGGAGAACGGGACGGTGGTGGTCCTCTCCGACGGGCAGGTCACCGACGGCCGGAGCCTGGCGGTCGCAGGGGAGAACGCCCGGCAGCTCAACGCGACGGTGAGCGCCGTCGAGCTCATCCCGCGGCGGCGCGAGGCCGCCGTCTCCGTCGCCGGCCCGGAGACCGTGAGCTCGGGCGTCCCGTCGCGGTTCGTCGTCTCCGTCGACGGCGTCCGGCTGCCAGAGGAGTCGACCGTCGAAGTGGCCATCGACGGCGAGGTGGTCGCCACGAAGACGGTCGGCGAGAACGGGACGGCGGCGGTCACGCACACGTTCGACGACCTCGGATCTCACCGGGTGACGGCGACACTCGAGAGCGAGGACGTCTTCGAGCGCAACGACGTCTTCTACAAGAGCGTCCGCGTCGTCGAGAAGCCCGACGTCCTCTATGTCTCGGCCCGGTCGTACCCCTTCGAGAACTTCTTGCGCTCGCTGTACGACGTGACGACGGCCGACTCCGTGCCCGCCGACCTCTCGGGATACTCGACCGTCGTCGTCCAGGACAGTCCCGCGGCGCGGTTCGGGAACGTCAGTTCGCTCCAGGAACACGTCATCGAGGGTGGCGGGCTCGTCGTCGTCGGCGGCGACAACGCCTACGAGAACGGCGGTTACGGCGAATCGCCCGTCGCGTCGATGCTGCCCGTCTCCGTTGGGAACGCCACCGGCGGCACGACCAACATCGTGTTGCTCATCGACGTCTCGGGCAGCGCCGAGCAGGGCATGGCCATCCAGAAGTCCGTCGCCCTCGACGTCCTCGACCAGCTGGGCGACGAGAACCGCGTCGGCGTCGTCGCGTTCAACTTCCGGGCCTTCCGCGTCGCCGAACTCGCCCCGCTGGCCGAGAACCGGGCGACGGTCGGCGAACAGATCCGCCGCCTCACGAGCGGCGGCGCGACCGACATCTCCGTCGGCCTCCAGGGGGCGGACGAACTACTCGGCCAGCGCGAGGGGACCATCATCCTCCTGAGTGACGGCCAGGATCGCCTCGACCGGGCGGCCGCCGTCTCGAACCAGCTCGGGCGGGAGGGGACCCGCGTCGTCAGCGTCGGCGCCGGTCGGAAGGTAAACGAGCGGACGCTGCGGGAGATCGCCGCCGAGTCGGGCGGATCGTACTTCGCCGCCACCGAGACGAACCGCCTGCGCCTCCTCTTTGGCGGTGGGTCGCGCCGGTTCCAGGGCGACAAATTGACCATCGTCACCCGGGACACGTTCATCACCTCTGGCGTGGAGCTGACCGCCAACCCCGGCCAGGCGAACCGCGTCACGGTCAAACCTGGCGCCGACTACCAGGTGGCGACGGCAGACGGCACCCGCAATCGCGTCGTGGCGCTTCGGCCTCGGCCGGGTCGTCTCCATCACGGCCTACGGGAACGACGGCACGCTCGACGGCCTGCTCGAGCGGCCGGACTCGCTGGTGCTGACCAAGTCGGTCAACTACGCCATCGGCGATCCGGCGCGAACCCAGACGGGCGTCACGTCGATCGGCGACGCTCGCGTCGGCAGGGAGACGTCGCTGGTCTACCGCGGCGAGACCCGCCCCGAGGCGCCCGGCGTCAGGTTCCGACAGGTCGCCGAGGATCGCTACCGCGGCGAGTTCACGCCCGCGGAAGCCGGGTACGGGAGCGTCGTCGACGCGGAGTACGCCGCGAACTACCCCGTCGAGTACGGCACGTTCGGCCAGTCGGAGTCGCTGACGAGCCTCGTCGAGGAGACGGACGGCCGACTGTTCGCGCCGGACGAGGGCGCCGAAATCGCTCGACTGGCCCGCCAGCAGTCGACGCGCATCCGGACGGTCCGGGACTCGTGGTCGTGGGTCTTCCTGCTGGCGGCGCTGCTGCTGTTCGTGACGGAGGTGATCGCCCGACGCGTTCAAGTGTACCGCGGGCGCACTACCCTGGAGAGTGGTCTCCCGTGAGCGTCATCGGCCGCACCCTGAACCTCGGACTCGTCGCCCTCATCGTCCTGGCAGTGGCGGGCACCGCCGGTGCCACCGTCTTCTATCAGGACTCGACGGGCGAACTGCAGACACAGAACGACCGCCTGAAAGATGACAACGCCGAGCTCCGCGAGGAGCTGGAAGAGACGCGCGAGGACCTGCGCGAGAACCGGTCGCGCGTCCGGGAACTCCAGCGGACGCTGGAGACGCGGACCCAGGACGTCGACCAGGTCGCGGCCGACCTCGAACGCACGGAGTCCCAGCTCAACGCGACAGAGAGCCAGCTGGCCGAGACCAGACAGGAACTGCGAGCGAGCCAGGAGCGCGTCGGTGAGCTGCAGACCGCCGCGAGCGACCTGCGCGCGGAGAACCGGCGCCTCGAGACGCGGGCGAACAATCTCGAAGACGAGGTCGAGGAACTCGAGACCGACCGTCGGCAGCTCCAGGACGACGTGGAGAACCTCCAGGACGACGTGGAGAACCTCCAGAACGAACTCGAGGACCGAGAGGACGAGGTCGACTCCCTGGAGCAAGAGGTCATCAACCTGGAGGACGAGAACGAGGACCTGCGCCAGGAGAACCGGGAACTCGACGACGACCTCGCCTCGCTGTGCAACAAGGACGACAACGGCCAGGAACCGGAGTGTGACGGGTACTGACGATGGGTAAGAAAGACAGGCCGGTCGGCGAACGGATGCGCGCGGCGCTGCGGGCGGTGCGTCTCGAGGCCTGGAAGGCGGCGATCGTCTACGCCGTCGTCGACGCCGTCGCCCTCTTTCTGGTCGCGAACCTGCTCGTCGCGGCATTCGACCCAGCGGCAATTCCCGCGCAGGTGTCGGTACCGGACCAGCTGACCGACGCGGTCATCACCGTGACCGGCGCCTCGCTGTCGGGCCCGACGGTCCCGGGGTCGGCGCTGGTCGCGCTCGTCGTCGGTGTCGTAACCCTGGTCGTCGAGCTCTGGGTCCGCCTCAGGCGGCCGTTGATCGAGCAGTTCGAGGCGGTCAACCCCGACATCGCAGAGGCGTTGCGGACCGCCCGCGACGCCATCGCCGACGAGCAGGACTCGGCGATGGCCGCCAGGCTCTACGAGGACGTCCTCGCCCAGCTGCGCGAGACGTCCGGCGTCGCGCTGGTGAACGTTTACCGACTGGCGGCCACCGTCTTCGTCATCGCCCTCGTGAGTCTGGCGACGGTCCAGGTGGCCGCGGTGGACCTCGCACTGCTCGACGGGGACGGGCCGGGGTCGCCGACAGACGGCACCGACCGGCCCCGGGAGTTCGAGGGCCTCGAGGACGGCGACTCGGTCCTGGGCGACAGCGAGGACGTCCAGGCCGGCGACGAGAACCTGACGGCCCAGATAGAGTCGACCGGTGGCGAGGAGGAGGTCGACCCGACACAGCAGTTCCCGTCCGAGGAGGGGACCGGCGACCTGAGCGGTGACTTCGAGAGCCAGCAGGCCGGGTTCGCCGGGTCGGAGGACCTGGAGGACGCCGAGCTGATCCGGGAGTACAATCTCCGGATACGTGAGGACGAGGAGGCAGATACATGAGTACGACACACGACATCGACACGATTCAGCGGAAGCTACAGGACGCGAGAGACCAGATACGCAAGCGAATCGTCGGGCAACGCGAGGTGCTGGCCCAGCTGCTCGTCTGCATCCTCGCCGACGGGAACGCCCTCCTCGAGTCCAACCCGGGCCTCGGGAAGACGACGATGGTCCGGACCATCGCGGAGGTGACCGACCTCGATTTCTCGCGCATCCAGAACACGCCCGACCTGATGCCCTCGGACATCACCGGCACCGAGATCATCCGCGAGACAGACCAGGGCCGGGACTTCGTCTTCGAGAAGGGCCCCGTCTTCGCCAACGTCGTCCTGGCCGACGAGATAAACCGTGCCACGCCGAAGACGCAGGCGGCGCTGCTGGAAGCGATGCAGGAGAAGCAGGTCACCGCTGCCGGCGAAACCTACCAGCTCCCCCGCCCCTTCTTCATCCTGGCGACGCAGAACCCAATCGACCAGTCGGGGACCTACGCGCTGCCCGAAGCCCAGACCGACCGATTCATGCTGAAGATTCTGGTCGACTACCCGAACTACGAGGAAGAGCGCGACATCGTGGAGATGTTCACCACCGGGACACAACAGGTGCCAGTGGAGAAAGTGCTCACCAACGACGAGATACAGGCCGCCCAGCGACACGTCCGGGACGTTCCCATCGCCGACGACCTGCAGGACCGCGCAATACGACTGGTCCGGCGAACCCGCGAGGAGGACACCATCGAGTTCGGGGCGAGTCCCCGGGCGAGCATGGCGCTCGTGCTCGCGTCGAAGGCGCGGGCCTTCCTCTTTGGCCGGTCGCACGTGGCCAGTGAGGACATCGAGGCGCTGGCCGCGCCGGTGCTCAGACACCGCATCCTGCTTGACTTCCGCGCCGAACGGGAGGGACAGACGGCCGACGACGTCATCCAGTCGCTCATGGAGTGACGATGGCCGGAGTGTGCTGGCACGGGGGCCGTGTGCCGGTGGAGGGCGACCCGTGACCATCGACCCGGATTTCCTCGACGAGCTCGGGCGGTTCGACGCGGCGCTGAACCGGGTGTCGACGGCGCTGCGCCAGGGCGACCAGGAGTCGCCCCGCATCGGCGAGGGCCTGACGTTCAGCGACTACCGCCGGTACTCGCCGGGCGACGACACGAGACTCATCGACTGGAAGCTCTTCGCCCGCACCGAGGAGTACTTCATCAAGCAGTTCGAGGAGGAGCGCAGTCTGACCGTCCACGTCCTGCTCGACGCGAGCGCCTCGATGGACTACGGCGAGGGACCGGCCGACAAGTTCGAGTTCGCGGCGAAGCTCGGCCTGGGATTTGCCTACCTCACCGCCGAGGAGAACAACGATTTCCTCTTCGAGACGTTCCGCGAGACCGCCGACCGCCTGGACACCGGACGGTCGAACCGGGGCGAACTGCTGAATCTCATCGACGTGTTGAACGATCTCGAACCCAGTGGCTCGGCCGACTTCGAGACGGTCCTCTCCGAGTACGCCGCGCGCATCCGGTCGCGCTCGCTGGTGGTGGTCCTCAGCGACTGTCTGGCCGACCCGGAGGAAATCGAGGCCGGCGTCGCCGCGCTGGTCCGCAACGAGGTGGACGTGCTGGTCGTGCGCGTCCTCGCCCCCGACGAGCGCGACCCCGGGGCCGTCGGCGACGTCCTCTTCGCGGACCCGGAGAGCGACCAGACCCGCCGCTCGTACTTCAGCGGGTCGATGGCCGACACGTACCAGTCGCGGTTGCAAGCGCACGTGGACGCCGTCGCGAACCGTATCACCCGACTCGGGGGCGACCATGTCCTCGTCGACACGGGCGAGGATTATTTCGACGCGTTCGCGAGCGTCTGGTTCGAGTGACTTTGATTGAGGTCCCGTCGAAACCTTCGACCGGGGATCGGTTTCAGGAGGCGTGCTGCATACATGCTACTATCCTGCTGTCGGATTATCAACCTCAATTATATATATCGTTGTAATGTAGCGACCATATGAACAAAACGGGGCAACTATCCGTCTATCGGGGATGCGTACCGGTTGTCGATGCTGAGTACGATAGCACCAGTGGTCGCCCACCGACAGAGACCATCATCAGGGCTCTGGCGGATGCTGCTGGTGTTGAGCCAGTCGATCTCCCGCCGATATACGAGTACGTTGACCCGGAAGCGCTCGATGCCCTGTTCGAGGGACACGACGGAGACACGGACAGTGACACTATCCTCAGTTTCCAGGTAGACGCTTGGAACGTTTTCGTCCACTCGGATGGCCGTATCCGCATCTGTGATGCGAACCAGCGGACCGATCCAGTACCGGTCTTCGAATCTACCAACGCCTGACACGGTTCCGTTTTGCAGTAGGCACAGCTACACGTCTGCGAACCAGGTGGATTGCTGACCGCAGCGTGACGCAAATCTAGCGTCCTCGCTTCCGCCTCTGTATCGGTCATGCGGTTCCTGACAGCAACTGAGCAGTTGTCGAGGGAGTTGCTGCATACAGGGCGCGGCTCTCCCACAGAGCGACATTCCGATCATGGGCCGGCGAGTCGGTCAGTACAGCTGCGAAAACGATCCCAGACCAGAAATTTTTAAATCCAGAACAAAATATCAAAAACGGACGCCCTCCATGGATAATCCAATCGATAGTAGAGTTGCAACTGCCCTCCAGTCGTATACGGTCCTCGCGGTCGTTGCGATTCTGGTCGGCGCGGCACTCGTCCCGTTTGCGACGGGTGTCGTGGCCGAGGACGAACAGTACGTCGCTGTGGTGAACATCGACGAGACGATCAGTGAATCGACGGCACAGGATACGATACAGCAACTCCGCGAGGTGCGGAGTAACGAGTCTGTCAAGGCCGTCGTGCTTCGGATATCGAGTCCGGGCGGGAGCGCCGCTGCCAGTGAATCGATGTACATGGCAGTCAAGCGCCTCGCGGACGAGAAACCCGTCTATACCAGCGTCGGACAGTACGCTGCCTCCGGCGCGTACTACACTGCCGTGCCGAGCGACAAGATCTATGCGACGCCGGGCAGCATCGTCGGGCACGTCGGTGTCATCGGGACGGCACCGAGTGGCGGTCTGAGTCCGGCGGCGACAACCGGTCCCGACAAGGCCCACCGCGGCATGACCAGAGACGAGTATTACGCCAGTCTCGAATCGATGAAGCGAGCCTTCGTCGGTGCGGTCATGTCCGAGCGTGGCGACCGAATAACCGTCTCTCGCGAAACCGTCGCCGAGGCATCTGCGTACAACGGTCTCCGAGCCGTTCAGACCGGCTATGCCGACGACATCGGCGGCTTGGAAGCCGCTAT
Source organism: Haloarcula regularis (assembly GCF_029338315.1). Lineage (GTDB taxonomy): Archaea > Halobacteriota > Halobacteria > Halobacteriales > Haloarculaceae > Haloarcula > Haloarcula regularis. The sequence continues at coordinate 760,193 of NZ_CP119794.1, read as the reverse complement.
TGACGACGCGGCGACCGAGGCCGGTCTCAGCGAGTATCAGGTCGTCTACCACGACCCGGCACAGCCACGCGGGCTTATCTTCGCTGCCTCGAGCGCACAATCCACGAACGGGAGTGCCGGCAGCGAACAGGCCCCGTACACACACCGCGGCGTCGATTCAGTTCACTTCCTCATGATCTACGGAACCCCCGAAGAGCAACGTGTCGTGTCGAACACCACCGCTGCGGGAGGTGCCTGAACGTGGTCGATACTGGCGTCGTCACGCGTGTCGGCTTCTTTGTCGGCGTGCTCGTCCTGGCTGCCGTGGCGGGCTCATTCGCAACCGGCGGATCTGCTGGGGCCGCACCAGCCGTCAACCAGATCGAAACACCGTCGTTCGACGCGAACGAGTCGGCCGCGACGGCCCCTGCACAGACCGGCGAACTGACGATGGCTGCGAACGCCTCCGGCGAGGTGATCCTCATCGATGCGGGCCACGGTGCGGAGATCGACCGTGAAGCACTCGCCCCGATCGTGACGACACTCACCGAGAACGGTGCGACGGTGCAGTACCACGTCGGGAAACGACAGGGTGGCCGGTCGCTCAACGCCTCGTTACGTGAGGCGGACGCGTTCCTCGTACTCGGTGCGGAAAGCCGGTACACTGAGGCCCAGCTTGCTGGCTTGGACGCGTTCACCGACGCCGGTGGGCGTGTACTGGTGATGAACGAACCCGCCCAGGCGAGTTACGGTGGGTTGGCGCTGTTTGGAATGCCACGTGGCGGGAGCAGTGTGACGAGTCCGCTCGCACCAGTTCTGTCCCAACACGGGCTTGCCTACGACAACGGCTACCTGTACAACATGCAAGAGTACGCGCTCAATTATCGGAGTGTCTACGCGACCCCGACTGGCAGTTCGCCGCTCACTGAGGGCGTCGACCGAACGGTGTTGTACACGTCGACACCCGTGACTGGGTCCAACACGCTCCTGACGACAACCGATGGGACGACCCTCTCACAGACTCGGCGACAGGGCACGTACGGTGTCCTCGCGCGGTCCGGGAACGTCGTCGCCGTCGGTGACGGCAGCATTGCCACGCAGGAATTCCTCTACCGTGCTGATAACGAACAACTGGTCGGGAATCTGCTGGACTTCCTCGTCTCCGGCGAGAAGTCCCCAGCTGACGCCCCACAAAAACCGGAACCGTCATCCGAGACTGGTTCGACGCCGGGCCCCGAGCAGACTCGGCCCTGAGAGATCGGGAATCGACTGCTCGAATTTTTTCGCCTCGCACACGCGCTGGCTGACTGTTCGGAGCATCGCCTCCGATACATCGTTCGGTACAGGAGGAGCACTTCCCGACGGGGAACAGGGACCGTACTAGTCTATCTAGTCCGGGGATATTTACCAGTGAAGTTAGAACCGTGCCGACATGTCTGATAAGCCCTCCATTCCTCAGGCACAAGCGGTATCGTCATATATCGAAGACGGCGCACGTATTGCGGCAATTCTCATCATCTGGGGAGTTCTCTCTGCGGTGTTCACATACGGAGTAAGTGATCTTGGACTGCCCTTCGAGCAACTCTGGCTCCAACTCGGGCAGGTCTTTGCTGTTACTGGTGTGCTTAACGCTGTCCTGTATCTCCTGTACCGCGCCACCGATTACTGGCACAACACCGCCTGACTCTCACCATACCTTTGGAGTAGCGATCAATCTGCAGGTTTACTGAGCGGGTAGTCCATCGGCTTCGAGTCGACACAGACCCGTCGTCTCGCTGCCCGTCCGCTCTACATCCGACACGCGTTTTCTGCTCACTCCCGAGGGTTTCAACAGAGCCTGGTCTGCTGTACCCCGTTTGCAGCTGTATCGCCGACGGCGGGTGATACCGAAACGCCGGACACGGGTCTTGCGGACTACTCCGCGAGGATGTGTGCCGGCAGGTCGTCGCGGATGATGGTGTTGCAGTACTCACAGCGCACGCCGTCGTCGGTGACGGCAAAGCGGGACTCGACGGGTTCGTTTTCGGTGGTGATGCAGTTGTGGTTGGGACACTCGAGGATGCCGACGACGACGTCGGGGCGCTCGACGCGGTGTTTCTCGACGACCTCGTAATTGCGGACGATGTTGATGGATGCGGCGGGCGCGATGAGCGAGAGGACGTCCACCTCCTCTTGGGAGAGCTCGCGGCCTTCCACTTTCACGATGTCCTTGCGCCCGAGGCGTTCGGATGGCATGTTCATCGCGACGGAGACGGAGTCGCCGCTGGTGCCGTCGATGCCGAGGATGGCCAGGACGTTCAGCGACTGGCCGCCGGTGATGTGGTCGATGACGGTGCCGTTGCGGATCTTCGAGACGCGTAATTGTCGGTCGTCGTCAGTCATTGTTCGCCTCCGAGCATCAGGTCCAGGAGCGCCATCCGGACCGGGACGCCGTTGTGTGCCTGCTGGAAGTACTTCGCGTAGGTCGTTCCGTCGACGTCGTGGGCGATCTCGTCGACGCGCGGGAGCGGGTGCATCACGGTGAGATCGTCGGACGCTGCCTCGAGGGTATCGGCGTCGATCTGGTATTCGCCGGCGACGGCGCGGTACTCGCTCTCGTCGGGGAAGCGCTCGCGCTGGATGCGCGTGACATAGAGCACGTCCAGTTTCGGTAGCACCTCGTCTAAGTCGGTGTGTTCACGGACGTCGGCCCCCTCGTCGTGGAGATCGACGCGGACCGACCGCGGCAGCTGGAGCGACTCGGGGCTGATGAAGTGCTGGCGCGCGTCGACGGTGGTCAGGGCGTGGGCCAGCGAGTGGACGGTCCGCCCGTACTTCAGGTCGCCCATGATGCCGATGGTCAGGTCGTCGAAGCCGGCGTTCTCGCGGATGGTATAGAGGTCGAGCAGCGTCTGGGTCGGGTGCTGGCCCGCCCCGTCGCCGGCGTTGACCAGCGGGACGTCGACGAACTCGCTGGCCATCTTCGCCGAACCCTCCATCGGGTGGCGCAACACGAGCGCGTCGGCGTAGCCCTCGACGACGCGGACGGTGTCGGCCAGCGACTCGCCTTTCTTGACGCTCGAGGACTCGACCGACCCCATGTCGACGATGTCGCCCCCCAGTCGTTTCATCGCCGTCGTGAAACTCATCTTGGTCCGGGTGCTGGGCTCGAAAAAGAGCATCCCGAGCAGTTTGTCCGAGTGCCGGTCGGCGTACGCACTCGGCTCCTCGGCGATGTCGGCCGCGTGGTCGAGCACCGCCTCGATGTCGGCCCGTGTGAGTTGTGTCGCGCTGATGATATGGTCGTGCCGCATCTCACACGGAACGGCGCTCCCGATGGTCTTGAATCCCCCGACACGCACGGACCGAGGGTTCAAGTCCCATGCAGGGACCACACCCGCCATGCTCGCGATCGCAGGCGGGAAGGGGGGCTGTGGGAAGACGACGACGGCGCTGGGCATCGCACGCGCCGTGGCGAGGACCGGGCGGCGCCCCGTGGTGGTCGACACCGACCTGGACATGCCCGACCTCCACCGGCGGGCCGGCGTCTCGCGGACGCCCGGCGTCGCGGCCGCCGCGGATCGGGATGCACCGCTGGCCACCGCGCAGGCGTCACCCCGAATCGACGGCGTCGACGTGTTGCCCGGTGCCGGGGCGTCCTCGGCCGCCCTGGCGTCGGTGCTAGACGCGCTCGACGCCAGTGTCCGCCCGGTCCTGCTCGACTGCCCGGCGGGGCCGGTCCGGATGGTGCGACACCGTTGCGCGCCGCGGATCGGTGCGTGCTGGTCTCGACGCCGACGCGACAGAGCCTGCTGGACGCGGTCAAGACGGCGGCGATGGCCCGCCAACTCGATGCGCCGCCGGCGCTCACCGTGGTCTCACAAAGCGACGGTGCCGTCGACCCGGCGCCGCTCCTAGGACCTCACCCTGCGGTCCACGTCCCCGACGTATCACTACCTCCACTCGAAGCGGGGGAACCGGCCGTACAGTACCGAGCGATGGCGAAAAACCTGTACAAGCGGAATGCTTAATCGTGTGGCTGTACGATATTCAGTGAATGGTGAACCGGCTGCGTACGGGCATCGAGGTTCTCGATCGGAAGCTCGACGGCGGTATCCCAGCCGGCAGCATCGTCGCCCTGACGGCCGACCCGGCCAGCCAGGCCGAACTCTTCCTGTACGAACTGACGGCCACGCGCGGGACGCTGTGGCTCTCGCTCGACCGCACCGCCGAGTCGGTGGTCGCCAGCATCGAGCAGACGCCGGCCAACACCGGCGACCCGACGGTGCGACACATCTCCGGGGAGGCGCCGCTGGACAACGCCGGGAAGCTCGTCTCGGCGCTCCCGGAGACGTCCAACCTCATCGTGGACCCTGGACGTCCTGGAGGCCCAGGAGCCCCCGTCCAGGTTCCGCGCGTTCATGAACGACCTCCAGAACCACATCGTCAACACGGGCAGTCTGGCCATCCTCCACTGCCTGGACGGGCGGAGCATCCCGCCGCTCCGGGACACCACCGAGCACTTCGCCGACGTCATCTTCCAGCTCGACACCCGCGTCCGCGGCGACGAGGTGGAGAACCGCCTCGCCATCCCGAAGTTCCGCGGCGGCCGCGCCCCGAAGGACGTCATCAAACTGGACCTCGACGAGGAGGTCAGCATCGACACCTCGCGCGATATCGCCTGAGCGGACCGTCTCTCCGCCGCCGGCGCCGTCCGCCGCTCGTCGTGTCGGTGGTCGCTGTACGGATGTCCGTGCACGTAGCGGCGGCTCCGCCAGACCTCCCAACATCTCGGGGCCTTTCTCGGACGGAGTTACACCAGATATGTACCACTTACCGTCACGCTAATGTGGAGGTACTCCATGGTCGGGATAGGGCTGTACGGGTTGGCGTGGGATTCGGCGTACACACTCTTCGCGTGGACGACGCTCGGTATCTTCTTCGTCGCCACCGTGTTCTGGTTGTTCGAGGTCCTGGTGCTCAGTCGCGCTCCGCGTGGGCCGGTCGAACACGGGCTCGAAGACATCGAAGTCAGGGTCGTGACCGTCGATGCGGCGGCGGTGGTCCAGGGGACGGTGAACGCCCTGCCAGAGGGGTTCGCGGCGGTGCGCGTCGTCGCCGAGCGGGACATCGACGTCGCCGGCGCGGACGTGCGGAACGTGCCGGCGTCGTTCTCGTGTGCCGCCACCCGGAAGGGGCGGGCACTCGAGTGGGCGCGACGCAACGTCGCGTCGACGGCGCCGTACGTCCTCTATCTCGACGAGGACACGATTCTCCGGGAGTGTCCCGGCCTGCCGGACGCGGACGTGGTCCAGCTCTCGGAACAGCCGGTCCGCAGCGGGTCATGGGTCGCGTACCTGGCCGAGATATTTCGGATGGGGTTCCAGATAGAACAGGCCGTGTTCCCGCGGTTCCGGTATCCGCTCTACGCGTGGGGCGGCGGGTTCGCCGTCAGGCGCGACCTGGAGGACCGCGTCACCTGGGACGCCGAGACGGTCACGGAAGACACGAACTTCCTCTGGCGCGCGTTCCAGGACCCCGACGTCGACCTGCAGTTTCTGAACGTCCGCGCGATGAACCAGGCCCCGCCCTCCGTCCGCGAGATGGTCCACCAGCGTCGCCGGTGGATATCGGGGGCCGCCGCAGACTCGCATCTCCTGCCGCTTCGATACAGGCTGCTCTCGCTCCTCCGGAACGCAGCGTGGGGGCTGGTGTTCGTCTCGCCGGCCCTCGCGCTGCCGTTCGTCACGCCGCTGTCTATCGTCGCGTTTCCCGTCGTCTACGGTTACACGGTCGCCTTCCAGCTCGTGGGGCTGTTCGGGTGGGCGTTCCTCGGGTACTGGTACTACGGCGAACGGGTCCGCGTGCTTGCGGCCCTCTTCCTGACGATTCCTGTCGTCGCTGTCGTCCACGCCGTCGGGGCGTTCTGGGCCATCTTCTCGCCCACCACGAACTTCAGAGTCACGGAGAAGGTCGCCCCCGAGTATATCCCGGACCCCCGAATCGACGCGGAACTGGTCGGCGACGAGTCCGACGACGATCCCGACGACCGTGCCCAGGAGCAGGTCGTCGAACCGCCCCGGACCCAGTGACGCCGGACGCCCGGTCTCGCGCCCGAGCGTCGGCTACGGCTCCAAGTTGGGCTCGCCGACCTCCGTACCCAGGACCACCAGGGCGAGCACGAGACCACCCACGGAAACGGCGGCGGCGACGCCCCAGGCGACCCGGCCGGTCAACAGGGTGACGCCGATGCCGAGGGCGATGCCCGGCGGGAGCGCGAAGAGTGCCGGGTAGACGAGCGACGTGCGCATGACTCGTCGTCGCGTGTGGGCCTGAAAACCGTGGTGTTTCGGACCGAGGGCCGCGCCGGCGCCCTTACTCCTCGACGTCGTCGATCTCGTCCATGATCTCCTCGGCGTCGACGTCGGCGTCCTCGAGGGCGTCCTCGATGTCGCCCATGCCGCCACCGCCGCCCATGCCGCCCATCATGCCGGGCATGCCCATGCCCATCCCGCCCAGCTCCTCCTGGACGATGATGCGGTCGATGTCGAGCAGCTGGGTGAGCTGTTGGGCGATCTGCTGTTTGCCCATCATCCACTGCTGGTTCATGGTCAGCTGCGGCGTAGCCTCGATGTAGAGCGTCTCCTTCTCGACCTCGACGGTCTCGTACTCGGGCTCGCTCGCTTCGGCGGCTTCGCCGCCTTCGTCCGAGGCTTCTTCCGAAGCCTCGCTCTCGACGAGCTGTTCTTCCTCGACGGTGTCGGTCTCGAACCAGACGTCGAGCTTCATGTCGAGCATGAGGTCGAGGATGCCCTGGGCCTTCTCCTCTCGGTCGGTGACCTCGGCGACGATCTCGTAGTCGTACTCGACGTCCTCGCCGGCCAGCGGGTGGTTGAAGTCGACGCGTGCGCGCCCGCCGATGATGGTCTCGACGTGGCCGTGCTCGCCGTCGATGTCGACGTGGCCGCCGGGGTAGCGCTCGTCTTCGGGGATCTTGTCCTTCGAGACGGTGCGGACCTCCTCCTCGTCGTATTCGCCGAAGGCGTCGGCGGCCGCGACGGTGACGGTGCCCTCGTCGCCGACCTCCTTGCCCAGGATGTCCTCCTCGACGTCCGGGAAGATGTGGGCCTCTCCCAGGACGATGGTGCGGGGCCCCCAGTCCTGCTGCTCGGTGTCGATGCCGTCCTCCTCCGCGACCGACTCGTCCGTCGTGTCGACCAGCTGGCCGCCGTCGACGGTGCGGGCGGTGTAGGCGAGCTTTGACGACGTCGCCCTCCTGAAGCCCGTCTGTCTGTTCGTCCGCCGTGTCTGCCTCTTCCTCCACCGCTTCCGCGTCGGCCTCGGACTCGTTGCTCATACGGAACTGGTCTGTCGTGGCACTCTTAAGGACAACGTTTCGGGGCCGTCGTCAGTCCGCACCCAGCAGTTCGGCGAGCTTCTCGGCGGCGATGTTCCGCCCGGAGACGGGGATGACGACCGTCTCCCCGGCGAGGTCGTCGCCTGCCTGTCTGGCGGCCGCGACGCCCGTCGCACAGGCTCCCTCGATGACGATGCGCTCGTCGACGAGGAGGTCACGGACGCCCTCGCGGATGGCCGACTCGGAGACGAGGCGGAAGTCGTCCAGCCGCTCGCGGAGCACCTCGAGCGTGAGCGCGAAGGGGACCCGAGTCGCGACGCCCTCGGCCATCGTCTCGACGCGCTCGTGGGGGTCGAGGGTGCCGTCGCGCCAGGCGTCGTGGACGGCCGGCGCCGCCGCGGCCTGGACGCCGACCACTTCGGCGTCCGTCAGCGCGCCGACGGTGAGGCAGTACCCGGCGGCCGTGGAGCCGCCGCCGACGGGACAGAACACCCGGTCGACCGAGGGGAGTTCGTCGACGACTTCGAGGCCGGCCGTGCCGACGCCGGCAACCAGTTTCGGTTCGTTCCCCGAGTGGACGTACCGGGCCCGTCGTTCGGCGGCCAGGTGTTCGATGTGCTCGCGCACGGCGTCGTAGTCGGGGCCGTGCTGGATGACCTCGGCGCCGAACTGCTCCATCGCGGCGACCTTCTCGGGGTTCGCGTCGGCCGGGACGCCGATGGTCACCGGCACGTCGAACTCGCGGCCCGCCCAGGCGATGGACTGGCCGTGGTTGCCCGTACTCGCCGCGAGCAGGCCCCGCTCGCGGAACTCGTCGTCGAGTGTTGCGACCAGGTTGACGCCGCCACGGACCTTGAACGCGCCCGTTGGGAGCGTGTCGTCGCGCTTGAGGTACACATCGGCGCCGAGCTCGGCCGAGAGGGCCTCCGAGCGGACCAGCGGCGTCTCGGGGAGGTGTTGCCGGACGACCTTCCGTGCGGCGGCCACGTCGGCCGTCGACGGCGGCGTCAGGTCGTGATAGGGGAACACTGTCGTCTCGTCCGGCGATTCGACAGGGGTGTACCGGCTGTCCATACCTCCCCTCTCGGGGCCGGGACAGTAAATCACGCGGTCGGAGCGGACCGCTTTTGGGCGACCCGTCCCCACCCCGTGGCATGTACGAAGTCGAAGTGAAGGTGCCCGCAGACCTGGCACGAGTCGGGCGCGCCCTCGCCGACCTCGGGGCCGAGCAGGCGGGCGCGGTGGTGCAGGTGGACACGTACTACGACGCGCCCCACCGGGACTTCGCCGAGACCGACGAGGCGTTGCGCACGCGGGCGGAGACCCGAGACGGCGAGACGACGACGAAGCTCACCTACAAGGGACCGCTCGTCGACGACGAGTCCAAGACCCGCGAGGAGTTCGAGACCGTCGTCGCAGATCCGACCGCGACCGCGAACATCTTCGAGCGGATGGGCTTTGCCCCGGCAGCGACCGTCCACAAGGACCGGCAGTTCTACCGGTACGACGGCTACACCGTGACGCTGGACGACGTCGAGGACGTGGGGGAGTTCGTCGAGGTCGAGACCGAGACCGACGAAACCGGCGTCGAGCGGGCCCGAGAGGGCGCCTACGAGGTCCTCCGTGCACTCGACCTCGACCCGGACGACCAGGTTCGGACCTCCTACCTCGGGATGCTGCTCGAAAATGCAGACGAGTAATCATCGCTGGGCGAACTGTTCCCGTAAGTTATAGAACCCACCGTAGCAAAGGCACGCGCAATGACCGATCGGAACATCCACGTCCAGCCCGAACACGGGCTGGCAGTCGAAGACCAGGACGTCGAGATCGTCGAGCGGAAGGGAATCGGTCACCCCGACTCTATCTGCGACGGCGTCGCCGAGACCGTCGCACGGGCGCTCGCACAGGGCTACATCGAGCGCTTCGGGAAAGTCCTCCACTTCAACACCGACGAGACCCAGCTCGTCGCCGGGACGGCCGCGCCGGCCTACGGCGGCGGCGAGGTGCTCGAACCGATCTACCTCCTCATCGTCGGTCGCGCGACCAAGACATACGACGGACAGCGGTTCCCGGCCGAACGCATCGCACTCGAGGCCGCCCGCGGCTACCTCGACGAGACGTTCCCCCACCTCGACGCCGAGAGCGACATCATCGTCGACGTCCAGCTGGGCGAGGGCTCGGGCGACCTCCAGACGGTCTTCGGCGAGGCGGGTGCCGTCCCGATGGCCAACGACACGAGCTACGGCGTCGGCCACGCGCCGCTCTCCGAGACCGAGCAGATCGTCTACAACACCGAGCGACGGCTGACCGGCGAGTACGCGGCCGACAACCCGGTCGTCGGCCAGGACGTGAAGGTGATGGGCAAGCGCGAGGGCGACCACGTCGACGTCACCGTCGCCGTCGCGATGATCGACGAGCACGTCCCCGACCTGGAGACGTACAAGGCGGCCGTCGAGGACGTCCGCGAGTACGTCCGGACGCTCGCGACGGAGTACACCGACCGCGAGGTGACCGTCCACGTCAACACCGCCGACGACTACGACGAACAGTCCATCTACCTCACGGTGACCGGCACCAGCGCCGAACAGGGTGACGACGGCTCTGTCGGCCGGGGCAACCGCGCGAACGGGCTCATCACGCCCAACCGGCCGATGAGCATGGAGGCAACCTCCGGGAAGAACCCCATCAACCACATCGGGAAGATATACAACCTGCTCTCGACGGAGATCGCCCATTCGGTCGTCGAGGAGGTCGACGGAATCCGCCAGCTCCAGCTGCGTCTGCTGTCCCAGATCGGCTCGCCCATCGACCAGCCACACGTCGCCGACGCGATGCTGGTCACGGAGGACGGCGTCGAAATCGGCGACATCGAGGCCGAGGTCCGCGCGGCCGTCGACGAGGAACTGGCGGCCGTGACCGACGTCACCGAACAGGTCATCGAGGGCGACGTCTCGACGTTCTAAGTCGGCTGTAAGCCGCCCGTCACGTCGCCGGTCGATACTCGGATTTCTGGTACGTATCTCCTCGACCGTCGGGTCGCCGGAGACGTCAGGTATGCCACAGTTAGCATCGGGTAGCGAGCCTACTGTTCAGCGGTGTTAACACATAACAAAGTTCGCCCGCTCCATAGCTGCAGTGCCACCAAGGCACCGCACCGACGACGAACCACGACACAGCGACACCCGACAATGGCGACAACAGAGTCAGCGACAGACGTCCGAGAGGACATGGAGGAGACGTTCGGGATGGTCCCGTCCCCGCTGGATTCGATTCCGGAGGGGGACGTGGCCTCCGAGTGGCCGTTCTTCAAGAAGTACACGGTCGGCGAGTCCGAGATCCCCCCGAAGTACCGCGAACTGATGGGCCTGGCCGTCGCGGCCAACATCAAGTGCCCATACTGCCTGCACTTCCACCGGACGGCGGCGGAACTGCACGGCGCGACCGAGGCGGAACTGGAGGAGGTGGTCTCGCTCGCGAGTCTGACCTCGCGGTACAGCGCGATGCTGCACGCGTCCGGCAAGGACATCGCGGAGTTCGAGGCGGATCTGGCAAAGATAGTGGACCACCTCGAGGCCCAGGGCGGCGACTGAACCGGCGACGAACAGTCGGCAGGGAAGCCGACACCCATTTATTTCCCATCCGGGTACCTCGGATATGTACCCGCCCGGCGCCGACGTGGTCCTCGTCAGACACGGCGACATCGGTGTCAAGAGCGAGCAGGTCCGCCGGAAGATGGAGACCCGACTCGCGGCGAATCTCCGAGCCATGCTCGAGGACCGGGGCGTCGACGGCGACGTCGAACAGCGGCGCAACCGGCTGTTCGTCCACACGACCGACCCCGAGGGCGCCACCGCGGCCGCGGCCGACACGTTCGGCGTCTCGTCGGCCTCGCCGGCCGCGACCGTCGACCCGACGCTCGAGGCCATCTCCGGGGCGCTGGCGGCCGCAGCGCGTGACCACTACGACGGCGGGGCGTTCGCGGTCAGGGCCCGACGGGCGGGACCCGCCGACGCACACCCGTTCGCGAGCACCGACATCGAGTCCGAAGGCGGCGCGGCGGTCTGGGACGCGATCGCGGCGCTTGGCGAGGACCCCGTCGTGGACCTCGAGGACCCGGACTTCGAACTGTTCGTCGAGTGCCGGGAGACGGAGGCGTTCGTCTTCCTCGAACGTCGCGACGGCCCGGGGGGACTCCCGCTGGGGAGCCAGCGCCCCGTCGTCGCGCTGGTCAGTGGCGGCATCGACTCGCCAGTGGCCGCCTGGCACCTCATGCGCCGTGGCGCCCCGGTCGTCCCGGTCTACGTCGACCTCGGTGACTACGGCGGGGTCGACCACGAGGCTCGCGCGCTGGCGACCGTCGAGACGCTGGCCGCCTCCGCGCCGACCGAGGACCTCTCGACGCACGTCGTCGACGCGGGCGACGTCGCAGCCGACCTGGACACCACGATGGGCGACTTGCGGATGCTCGCGCTCCGCCGGTTCATGCTGTCGGCCGCTGAGGCCGTCGCGGAGGACGTCGGCGCCGTCGGCATCGTCACGGGCGAAGCCATCGGCCAGAAGTCCAGTCAGACAAGCGCGAACCTCGCCGTCACCGACGCGGCCACGGCGCTCCCGGTCCATCGGCCGCTACTCACGGCCGACAAGCCCGAGATCACCCAGCAGGCCCGCGAACTCGGCACCTTCGGCGACGCGACCGTCGACGCCGGGTGTGACCGCCTCGCGCCGTCGCTTCCGGAGACGGACGCATCGCTCGAGGCGGTGCGAGCGGCCGAACCCGACGACCTGCTCGAACGCGCCAGGGCGGCGGCGCGCGACCGGTCGGTCGTCCCCATCGAAAGGTAAATCTCCGGGGCGGGCGAGGGCACTGACATGACGCAGGTCTGTCTCGTCGGGAGCGAGGACATCAACCTCCGCTACGAACTGCTCTCGCGTGAGACCGCCCGGAACGCGCTGGCGACCTACGACCTGCAGGAACCGTTCGAGAACTGCCTGGCCGTCGAGACGGTCAGTCTGGGCGCGGCGGTGGCCCTGCTGAACGACCTGAACTGGTACCTCGTCCGGTTCGTCGACGCCGCCTTCGTCCGCGAACCGTCGATTCACGAGACCGAGTGGCTCTCTCGGGACCTGGCGACGGCCGTCAGGGACGACGCCGTCGGCCCCGACGAGACGGACCGGTTCCTCACGGTGTACGGCGTCGTCAGGGACGACGAAGCCGACGTGGAAGACGCCGACGACGACGCGGAGACGGACGCCGGCACGCCGTCTGCGGAGCCGCCGGCCCAGGAGGGTCCGCCACGGCTCGTCGAGCCGATGCTCGTGGCGCGGACGGGCGACGGCATCCCCGAGTACGACCTGCGCGAGGTGGACGACACGCTCGTCGTCAGAGTCACCGAGGACGAGTTCGGCGCGTGACCACCGTACGGAAACGACGGAAGCGCCCGTGTGTCAGAGGCACGACCCATCTGGTTTCCAGCGGGCGCTTCGCCGGGCCCGTTCGTGCCGCCGAACCGGACCCACTCCTATCGTTTCAGTTCAGGGGTACATATACCGAGGGACCGGCAATTCTCCCGGCCCCTGAGCGTGGCCCCGTGTTCGCGGTGTTTTCACCCGCGTGAGTGACAGCATGGCGACCGAAAACGAGTTATTATCCGACGGCGAATATGTAGAACAAAATGTGTGATGTGTCGGCGACGGCTGACATCGTCGCGAAGCGGACCGACGTGCTCCGGGCACTCACGACCCCGCTGACCAAACCTGAACTGGTCGAGGCGCTCGACACGTCCCGGTCGACGGTGGACAGGGCCGTCGGGGCGCTCCAGGACTGCCGCCTCGTCGAACGAGAGGGGAGCCGGTACCGCGTGACGTTCGCCGGCGAGGAGGCGCTCGCGGCCTACGAGGGGTTTCTCGACCGTCTGGAGACACTGCTCGCCGCACAGCCGGTACTGGCCGCGCTCGACGGGCACGTCGACGTCGACCCGGCGATTCTACACGGCGCGGACGTCGTCGAGTCGACGCGGGCCGCCCCCGAGGCCCCCATCGAACACACGATCTCGCTGTTCGAGGGCGCGACGAAGTTCCGTGGCACCGGCCCGGCGGTCATCCCCCGCTACATCGACGCGATGGTCGGCCTCGTCGAGCGGGGGGCGACGGTCGAACTGGTCGTGACCCAGACGGTCGCCGACGCCCTGGAGAGCGAGTATCCGGACGGCCTGGCCGACCTGACGGACGCGGCGACCCTCTCACTGTTTGTCACCGACGAGCCCATGTCGACGGCGGTGTGGACGGCCGAGCGCCCGTCCGGGACCGTCAGCGGCCTGGTGACCTACGCGGACGCTGGCATCAGCGGCGTCGTCAACAACGACACCGAGACGATGAACGCGTGGGCCGCCGACCAGTACGAGGCCTACCGGGAGTCCGCTACCCGCCTCGACTAGTCGAACATCCCGGTCGACATGTACCGCTCGCCGCTGTCCCAGAACACTGTGACGACCAGCGGGTCCTCGACGCCCTCGTCGCGGAGGCGCCGTGCGACGTCGTAGGCCGCGACGTTCGACGCGCCGGAGGACTGGCCGACGAGAATACCCTCCTCGCGGGCGAGTCGACGACACTCGGTCTCGGCTTCCTCGAGGGTGACCGTCACGACGTCGTCCAGGAGGTCGACGTCCAGGTTCTCGCTGACGAAGCCCGGCCCCATCCCCTGGAAGCTGTCCTCGCCGGTCCCCGGTTCCATGCCCGAGAGCACGGCGTTGTTCTCGGGTTCGACGGCGATCACCTCGAGGTCCGGGTACGCCTCCTTGAGCCGGCGGCCCGTGCCGGTGATGGTGCCGCCGGTCCCGACGCCCGCGACGAGCGCGTCGACGGTCCGGTCGCCGACCTGGTCGACGACCTCGACGCCGGTCGTCTGGTAGTGGGCCTCGGGGTTCGCGGGGTTCTCGAACTGGCGCAGCTGGACGTACCCCTCCCGCTCGGTCAGTTCGTCGGCGCGCTCTTTCGCCGCCGAGATGTCCCCGTCGACGAGCTCGATGTCGGCGCCGTAGGCCTTCATTATCTGGCGGCGCTCGGGCGACTTCGAGGACGGCATCACGAGGACGACGTCGTAGCCCTTCGCGGCGCCGACCATGGCCATCCCGATGCCGGTGTTGCCGCTGGTCGGCTCCACGAGCGTGTCGCCGTCGGCGAGCGTCCCCTCGCGTTCGGCCCGCTCTATCATGAACCTCGCCGGGCGGTCCTTCGCGGACCCGCCGGGGTTGAACGATTCGACCTTCGCGGCGACTGTCGCGCCCTCGGGTGCCCGCACGGAGACCAGCGGGGACCCGATGGTGTCGACGATAGACGCGTCCATTGGCGGGGCGTACGCAACCCCGGCATAAACCCCTAGTGGCACCGCCAAAGCGTGCGGGGAGTCACGGGTCTCGGCAGCGTTTTCCGACGGCCCGACAAGCCGGACATTTCAAGCCTCCCGACGTGCTAGGCGTCACCATGAGCGAGACGGAGCGGCTCGAGACGATGGAACCGAACCCGGTGTGGGTCGCCGACGCCTACACCGACACCGTGGACACCCTGAGCGAGTACGGTGACGACCTCGTCTTCCGCGTGTGGGGCGGCGACTGGTGCAAGGACTGCCGGTCGCAGCTGCCCGACTTCGGCGCGGCCCTGAAGGCCGCCGAGGTGCCCGAGGCGAACGTCCACCACTACCCGACCGAGAAGGCCGAGGACGGTTCGAAGACCGGTCCCGGCGTCGAGGCGTACGGCATCGAGTACATCCCGACGGTGGTCGTCGAGTACGACGGCGAGGAGATCGCGCGGTTCGTCGAGGACGAACCCGTGCCAATCGCCGTCTACCTCGCCGAGCGGATCGCCGACGCCCTCGAGTGAGCGCCGCGCCTCGGATACTATTTTCACGGTGGGTCGTGCAGGAGGGATATGAACGTCGTTGCCGACGATTCGTTCGAAGAGGTCGAGGTCGAACCGGGCGTCTACCTCGCACAACTGGCGGGCGGCGAGGAGATGAGCATCCAGCACCTCCGGATGGAACCCGACGCGCTCATTCCGGAGCACAGCCACCACCACGAGCAGGTCGGGTACGTCTACCAGGGCGAACAGACGTTCATCCTCGCGGACGGCGAGGCGGTGACCGTCGGCCCCGGCGGGTCCTACCAGCTCGCGAGCCACGAGGTCCACGAGGTCGAGAACCGCGGCGACGAGGAACTGCTCGCCGTCGACATCTTCAGTCCGCCACGGACCAACCCAGACTGGATGGAGTGAGCCGCGACCCGCCGGTGCGGGGCCGCCCAGTTTTATGTCGGGGCCACGTCTCTCCCCGGACATGCGAGCCGTACGCCTCGACAAACACGGTGGGACAGACGTACTGAGTGTCGAAGAGACCGAGCGACCGGAGCCGGTGGCAGACGAACTCCTCGTCGAAGTCGGCGCCGCCGGCGTGAACCCCGTCGACACGTACTTCCGGGACGGGTCGTACACGCCGGTCTCGCTGCCCTTCACGCCGGGTGTCGACGTCGCGGGCGTCGTCAGCGCCACCGGCGACGCGGTCTCCGGGTTCGAGCCGGGCGACCGCGTCTACGGGACCGGTATCGGGAACGGCTCCTTCCAGGGGGGCTACGCCGAGTACGCGACGGTCCCGACTGACAGGGTCGTCCACCTGCCCGACGGCGTCGACATGGCGGAGGCCGGCGCGGCGGGCGTCGTCGCCGTCACGGCCTGGCGCGCGCTGGTCGACCACGCCGGCCTGGACCCCGCCGAGCGCTGTCTGATCCACGGGGGCTCGGGCGGCGTCGGTCACGCGGCCGTCCAGATCGGTGCAGCGGTCAGCGCCCGCGTCGTCACGACGGCGGCCCCCGAGTACCACGAGACGCTGGCGGACCTGGGCGCCGAGACGGTGCTCGACTACGCCCGTGACGACCTGGCGGATGCCATCACCGAAGCCTCCGACGGCGGCGTCGATGTCGTTCTGGATCACCGCCTCGACGACTACCTCCAGCTGGACGCCGACGTGGCGAACACGGGCGCCCGCGTGGTCGGCATCGGGGAGAACCAGCCCGACCCCGCCTTCACGAACGACGGGGCCGCTCGCTCGAAGGACGTCAACTACCAGTTCATGAGCATGTTCAACACGCCGGACCTTCGGGTCCCGCTTCGCGGGGTCGCCCACCTCATGGACGCCGGCGCGCTGTCGATAGAGATCGCCCGCTCGTACGACATGGAGGAGGCCGCTGAGGCCCAGCGGGCGGTCATGGAGGACAGCTTCATGGGCAAGCTCGTCGTCGAGCCCTGAGCGAAGGCCCGCGTCCCGTCAGTTCTGCCCCCACTCCAGCGCCGCCGTCAGGTCGTGTTGCGGCGGCGAGCACGCGAAGTTCCGGCAGGCGTAGACCGTCGGCTCGCCGTCGACCGGGCCGCGACCGGCCCAGATAGGCGGTGCGTCCTCGAGTCCGAGCGATTCGAGCCAGTCCTCGAAGTCCGCCCCGTCGGCCGGCCGCCAGGCGAGCAGGCGACGCGGGACGTACCGCTGGGCCAGCGTTCGCTCCCACTCGGCCGGCGGGGCCTCGACGTCGCCAACGAGCGTGAGTTCGAGCGCGCCCTGCTGGTAGGTGTCCGTCGCGAGCGTCAGCGAAGCGTGCTGGAGCGGGTTCGAGGAGACCCGGTCCGCGTGGGTTCGGACGACTGCCTCGGCCACCGACTCGAAGCGGTCCTCGGCCCCGAAGTGCGAGAGCGCGAGCAGGAGTTCGACGGCGACGCCGGTGCTGGAGGGCGTCGACTGGTCGGTCAGCTCCTGCGGCCGGGCGACCAGCGACTCGCCGCCGGTGGGCGTGAAGTACAGCGTCTCCGCGTCGGCGTCCCAGAACGCCTCGCAGATGGCCGTCGCCAGGTCGCGGGCGAACGCGAGGTGCTCGACGTCGCCGGTGGCCTCGAAGAGGTTCAGCGCGCCCCGCCCGAGGAAGGCGTAGTCCTCCAGGTAGCCGTCGATGGCGACGTCGCCGTCCTTGTACCGGCGCCGGAGACGGCTCTCGTCGGCGTCCCAGAGGTGATCGCGGACGAACGAGAGCGCGTCGGCCGCCACGTCGGCGTACGCGTCGTCCAGCACGATAGCGCCCTCGGCGAGCGCCGAGATCATCAGGCCGTTCCACCCCGCGAGCACCTTCTCGTCGCGGGCGGGTCGCGGGCGCGACTCGCGGGCGTCGAAGGCCTGGTTCAGCGCGGTCTGGAGGTGTGAGAGCACCTCGTCCTCGGTCAGGTCGAACTCCTCGGCGACAGCCCCGACGGGCTTGCGGACCGCCAGGACCCGCGCGCCGTCGAACTGGCCCCTGCCGTCGACGCCGTAATACGCACAGAAGACGTCCGCGGCCGTCTCGTCGTCGATGGCCGCGTGGGCCTGCTCGGGGGTCCAGACGTAGAACGCGCCCTCCTCGGTGTCACCGTCCGGGTCCTCCGGCGGGGCGCTCACCGCGTCGAGCGTGCTGAAAAAGCCCCCATCGGGGTGCTGGAGTTCGCGCTGGACGAACGCGAACGTCTCCCTGACGACCGACGCGTACCGTTCCGACCCGATGGCCTGGTAGCCCGCGAGGAACGCCCGGGGGATCTCGGCGTTGTCGTAGAGCATCTTCTCGAAGTGGGGGACCGCCCACTGCGGGTCGGTGGCGTAGCGGTGGAAGCCGCCGCCGACGTGGTCGTACAGCCCCCGGTCGGCCATGACGTCCAGCGTCTCCTCGACGACCTGGAGGTAGTCGTCCTGGCCACCATCCGCGTGTGCTCTGAGGAGGGCGTGGATACGTCCGGTCTGTGGGAACTTCGGCCCGCCCGACCCCAGCCGCCGTGCTGGCGGTCCGCCCCCCGGTGAGCGACCGTCGCCGCGGTCTGGACGAGGTCCTCGTCGGGGTCCGCCGGCTGGCCGGCCGTCGCCTCCAGGTCGCTCTCGATGGCGTTGGTCCACTGCCGGGCGCGGGTCTCCATCTCCGCGCGCTGTTCGGGGTCGGCCCAGGAGTTCGCCAGGTCGCGCAACAGGTCGCGAAACCCTGGCTGGCCGCGTTTCTCCTCTGGCGGGAAGTAGGTCCCGACGTAGAACGGCTTCCCGTCGGGCGTCAGCCAGGCCGACAGGGGCCACCCCCCGCCGCCGGTCACCTGCTGGCAGATGCTCATGTACACCGAGTCGACGTCCGGCCGCTCCTCGCGGTCGACCTTGATGGGGACGTAGTGCTCGTTGAGCAGTTCCGCGGTGGCCTCGTCCTGAAAGCTCTCCTCTTCCATGACGTGACACCAGTGGCAGGCGGCGTAGCCGATAGAGAGGAAGATGGGGACGTTCCGCTCCCGCGCGGCCTGGAGCGCCTGTTCGTCCCACGGCTGCCACTTGACAGGGTTGTCCGCGTGCTGGCGGAGGTAGGGGCTCTGGGCCTCGTCGAGGCGGTTCCGTCGCGTCGGGTCCGTGCTGTCGCTCATGCCCGTCACTCGGTGTCGCGCCCGGAAAAACGGTCCGACGAGACGGACGACCGGTCGCCGTGAGAGAGCAATACTTACGTCCACGCCCATCCGGCCTACGAACATGACAGAGACTGTGCTGCTCGTTGGCGGTGGCGGGCGCGAACACGCCGTCGCTCGCGCGCTGGCCGACTCAGACGCCGCGCTGTACGCCTGTGCGGGCAACCGGAACCCGGGCATCGTCGCCCTCGCCGACGGGTTCGAGGCGCTCGACACGACGAACCCAGGCCGTGACGACCTACGCCCGGGAGGTCGACGCGACGCTGGCCGTGGTCGGCCCCGAGGCACCGCTCGCGGCTGGCGTGGCCGACGCGCTCGACGACGCCGGCGTCTACGCCTTCGGGCCACAGGAGGCCGAGGCCCGCATCGAGACGGACAAGGCGTTCCAGCGCCGCTTCATGCGCGAACACGACATCCCCGGCTGTCCAGACTTCGAGACGTTCGAGGACATGGAGGCCGCCTGCGAGTACATCGACGCGTACGACGGCGACCTCGCGGTCAAGCCGGCCGGCCTCACCGGCGGCAAGGGCGTCCGGGTCATCGGCGACCAGGTGACCGCCGAGGAGGCCAAGGAGTACCTCCGGACCTCGGACTACGACCGCGTCGTCCTCGAGGAACGGCTGGTCGGCGAGGAGTTCACCGTCCAGGCGTTCGTCGCCAACGGCGACCTGCGGGTCACCCCGGCCGTCCAGGACCACAAGCGCGCCTACGAGGGCGACGAAGGGCCGAACACCGGCGGGATGGGGAGCTACTCCGACGCCGGCCTCGCGCTCCCGTTTATGACCGAGGACGACTACACCGACGCCGTCGAGGTCATGGAGGCCACCGTCGAGGCGCTCGAGGGCTACAAGGGCGTCCTTTACGGCCAGTTCATGCTCACCGAGACGGGGCCGCGCGTCGTGGAGTTCAACGCCCGCTTTGGCGACCCCGAGGCGATGAACACGCTCCCGGTCCTGAACACGGACTTCCTGGACGTGCTCACGGCTGCCCGCGAGGGCGACTCGCTCCCGCAGCTGTCCTTCCAGCCGAAGGCCACCGTCTGCAAGTACGCCGTCCCGGACGGTTACCCGACCGACCCCGAGTCCGGCGCGAAGGTGACTATCGACGAGGAGAACGCGGGCGAGGCGCTGCTGTTCTACGCCAGCGTCGACGACCGCGAGGACGGCATCTACACGACGACCTCACGGTCCTACGCCGTCGTCGGCGTCGCCGACACCATCACCGAGGCCGAGGAGATCGCCGAGGGCGCGCTCGAACGCGCCGGCACGGAGGGCCTGCGCGTGCGCCACGACATCGGGAAGCCGGACCTCGTCCAGCAGCGCATCGATCACATGGACGAGATCCGCGGCGGCGACTGACTCCCTCGCCGGCCCGGTCGGACTGGGGGTTCAAGTCCCACCGGCCGGTACGGGGTTGCGTGAACGCGACGCCGGGGGCCGGACCAGTGGGCACGTCCGGGGGAGGTACTCGACGGTGGCGCTGACGTCGGTCAACGTCGGCGCGTCGCTGAACATCGTCGGGTCGATTCTCCAGTGGCTCGCCGTTCCGCTCACGATTCCGCTCGCGACGGCCGTGCTCTACGGCGAGGATCCCGTCCCCTACCTGGCGGCCATCGCGGTGGCGCTGGCCGTCGGGACGGCACTCGCCCAGTTCCGGCGCGAGGGTATCTACGACCGCGAGGCGTTCCTGGCCGTCTCGCTGTCGTGGCTCTCCATCGCCCTCGTCGGCGCGATTCCGTTCGTGCTCGAGGGGACCGGCGTGTTCGCGAGCCCGGTCAACGCCCTCTTCGAGAGTATGAGCGGCATCACGACGACGGGCGCGACGGTCGTCCGGGACTTCGGAGCCCACTCCCAGGGGCTGTTGATGTGGCGCCAGGTCATCCAGTGGCTCGGCGGCCTCGGGGTCCTCCTGCTCGCGACGGCGGTCCTCTCGCGGCTCTCCGTCGCCGGCGCGCAGCTGATGGAGACCGAGACGCGCACGAAGAACGTCACGAAGCTCACCCCGGCCATCGGCGAGACGGCCCAGATAATCGTCACGCTCTACCTCGGGTTGACGGCCGCGGCGGCGCTCCTGCTGGGCCTGCTCGGCGCGGTCGGGCTCGCACCGGAGATGACGGCCTTCGACGCCATCGCCCACGCCTTCACGAGCATCGCCACGGCCGGCTTCTCGCCGCGGGCCGAGAGCGTGGGCGCGTTCTCCCCGGCCGTCCAGTGGGCCATCATCTGCATCATGGTCGTCGGCGCGACGAACTTCATCCTCATGTACGCCGTTCTCCGGGGTGACGTCTCGCGCCTGCGCGAGAGCGACGAGCTCCACTTCTACCTGGGGATTCTCGGCGGCGGGAGCGCGCTCATCCTCGGCCTGCTCGTGGCCAACGCGACTATCGCGGGTCCGGAGGCGTCGGTCCGCCACGCCGTCTTCCAGGTGGTCTCTATCGTGACGACGACTGGCTACGCCTCGACGGACTTCAACCTCTGGTCGGCCGCCGCGAAGAACGTCCTGTTCGTGGGGATGTTCGTCGGCGGGATGGCCGGCAGCACGACCTGTTCGATCAAGTCGCTGCGCTGGCTGCTGGTCACGAAGTCCTTCTGGCGCGACCTCAACGTCTCGGCGCACCCGCGGACGATCCGCCCAATACGGCTGGGCGGCGAGGTGGTTGACGAACAGACCGTCCAGAACGTCTACGCCTACACCCTGGTCGCGCTCGTGTTCTTCATCCTCGGGACGGTCCTGCTCATCGCTGACGGCGAGCGAGCGGGTGCGCCACTCACGGAGTTCGAGGCCCTGAGCGCGTCGGCGTCGACGTTCTTCAACATCGGCCCCGCCTTCGGCAAGGCGGGCCCGTACGGGACCTACGAGGGGTTCGCCCGGTCGAGCAAGCTGTTGATGGTCCTGCTGATGTGGGTCGGCCGCATCGAGATCATCCCGGTGCTGGTGCTGTTTACCCCCGCGTTCTGGCGGCGGTAGGGCGGGGAGTTCAAGAGGGGACCGTCCTACAGACTGCCGTGACAGCCCGCGACGGTACCGACGACGACGGGACGGCCTCGACCGACGGGGAGCGGCGCCACGACAGACTCACCCGCCACCCCACGACCGGGCCGCTGAACTCGCTGTACCACTGGACCGACGCGCGCCACCCGGTTCGCGTGATGGTCAACTACGCCGTCATCTTCCTCTGTCGAATCCTTCCCAGCATGCGACTGAAGAACGTCCTCCTGCGCCGGCTGGGGATGACCGTCGGCGACGGCGTCGCGTGGGGCTTAGAGTCGACGCCGGACGTCTTCTGGCCCGACCTCATCACCGTCGAGGACCACGCCATCATCGGCTACGACGCGACGGTGCTGTGCCACGAGTTCCTCCAGTCGGAGTACCGGACCGGCGCGGTCAGAATCGGCGAGCGGGCGATGATTGGCGCGGGCGCTGTCGTCCTCCCCGGCGTCGACATCGGCGCGGGCGCACAGGTCGCGGCCAACTCGCTCGTGGTCGAGGACGTGCCCCCGGAGACGACCGTCGCCGGCGTGCCGGCGGCACCGGTCGGAGAGACAGACAGCGACGCCTAGTCGCGTATCCGGACGACGCCTTCACGGAACACCTTCTGGTTGGGGATGACGTGTTCGCGGCCGTCGCTCTCGACGTGGGTCACGAACATGTCGATCTCCTGGACGATTCCCTGCCGGTCCCCGATGACGATCTCGTCGCCGATACTGTAGGGTTCGGTCAGCAGGACGTAGACGCCCGCGGCACTGGCCGTGAGGACGTCCCGGAGCGCCAGTCCCACGAGGAAGACGAGGCCGAACGCGTAGGCTGCAAGCAGGATGAGCAGCGCCAGCGTGTCCACGCCCAGCTGGCCCAGCGCGATGAGGACGGCCAGGTAGAAGATGCTGTACTTGACCAGTTCCGGCACCACCGTCGCTTCCGGCAGTTTCACGCTCCGCAGGCGCTCCGAGACGATGAGTCTGGCCTTGTCGCCGGCGATGAGGCCGATGATGAGGGCGAAAGCGGCGATGAAGAGGTCGGGCAGGAAGGCGGTAAACCGCGTCCAGTACGCTTCGGGGTCGACGAGCTGGGCGATGTTCAGCGCGACGGTGATGGCGGTGATGTAGACGAACAGCGCCGCGAGGTTCGAGACAATGCCGACCGTCGACGTGCCGAGACTGCGGGCCGTCCGCTCGAAGGGTGTCCCTTCGACGGCCTCGGGGACTCCAAGTTCTCGCATGAACTGCCGGAGCGAGCGCCAGACGAAGTACCCGAAGATGGCGCCGACGACCAGGACGGCCAGCGACAGGACGAACGCGCCCTCCGGCGAGAACACGGTCCGGACGAGTTCCGGCCAGTCGATTCCGAACTGCATCGTCAGTACTCCTCTGGGTCGACTTCGAGGATGAGCTCCCCGCCTTTGAACGCTCGGACCAGCCCGTCGCTCTCGGAGAGCACTATCGCGATCGCGTTGGTGTCGCGGGTGATGGCCCCGCCGGCCATGTGGCGTGCACCGAGCCCCTTCGGGATGTCGACGCCCTCAGCGGAGGGTTCGAGGTACCGGTACGCCGAGACGATCTTCCCGGCGTCGGAGATGACGAAGGCCCCGTCGAGTCGCGAGAACTCCTTGAGCATCACGTTCACGATGGGGTCCCCGACGTGGACGTGGGACTTCTCGAAGGGGTTGTACGACAGCGGCCGGGACTTGTTCATCACCTTGCCGGCGTCGCCGACGACGAACAGCGCGCCGACGGGCTTGCCCTTCTGTCCTTTCTTGCCCAGCTCGACCGCGACCTCGAAGACATCGCGGACGACGCCCGGCTCCGCTCGCGAGTTCACGAACAGGTCGTAGACGCCCGACGGGGAGAAGTCGCTGGTCTCGACGCGTACAACGGTGTTTGCCGTGCCGCCGAGCATGTCTGCCACGCAGACTACCTCCGCCCCCTCGTCGACCACGCCCTGCTCGAGTGCTCCTTCGATGCCAAAGCGAACCCGCCCCTCGATGTCCGTAAACTCCAGCGGGAGCTCGACGAACGGATCAGCGTCGACGGTGTTGTCCGGCGCCACGACCACCACGTCGACGTCGTCGAGCTCCCCGAACTGCTCGGCGTACGAGGCGTTCGGCGAGAACAGGAACACCGCGTCGACGTCTGCGACCACGCCGTCGAGCAGGTCGCGCAACTCGGTCATTGTACCTATCGCCTCGCTTAAGAGGAAAAAAGGTTGCGGGTAGTCTGCCGTCCGGCAGACGCTGGTCCCGGCCACTCTTTCATACTATATCTGATACTATTGGACCCCGGACGACGCAGGCCGCTCCCTCTCCTCAGCTGTCTCCGCCGGCGGGTGGTGCTCCCACCAGGTCGTCGTACACCGCCGCGAACCGCTCGCGGACGGCTTCCAGGGGAACCCCGGCCCGGTCGGCCAGCGCCAGCGCCCCGCCCATCCCGACCCCCTCTTTGGCCTCGCCGGCGACGAACCGCTCCATGGCCACGTGGTCGGCCGCCTCGAACCCTGGGTCGGTCACTGTCAGGTCCAGCGACAGCGTCTCGGCGTCCGCTCGGAGCGTGGCCGTCCCGTCCTCGGCGACGTAACTCGTCGTCGCCAGGCCGAGTCGCCCCTCGTAGCCTCCGTGTCGGACAAGCGCCGCGACGGCGAGTTGCTGGCTCCCCCCGGCCAGCGTCACCGCGGTGTCCGTCTCGACGGCCCCTGCCGTCAGGCCCGCGAGCGTCGCCAGCACCGGGTCGCCCATCCGCCGCAGCGCCCGTTTTGGCTCGCCAGCCGCGTCCCCGGTCTCCATGGAACTCGCCGCGAGCCCCTCGGCGACGACGGCTTCCTTCTGTTCGACCGGGTTCTCCGGCAGCGACGACGACACCATCGACGTCTCGCCGAGTGCCCGCAACACCCCCAGTGCGGTGGTCGTGCCCCCGGGAACCGACTCCGCGAGCCACAACTCGTCCGCCGGGAGCCGGCGACCGAACTGTCGGGCCGCCTCGAAGGCTCCGTAGGCCGACGGCACCGGGTCCTGCTCGGCGATGTCCTTCCCGGGCCGCGCCCCCACCGTGACCGTCGGCGCGCCGGTCCGTTCGGCCAGCCCCCCGTCCACGACGGCCAGGTCGAAGCCGAGCACTTCCCGCACCGCCCTTGTGACCAGCGCCGGCGTCGGGCACCCACTGGGGCTGACCGGCACCGTGTCGGTCCTGACCGGTCGCCCGTAGGTGACCAGTTCCGCGTCCGCCGCGGGCGTCGTCGCCATCAGGTCCGGGTCGGCACCTGCGGCGCTGATTCCGTCTCGCTGGGCCGTCTCCGTCGTTCCGGCGACGAGGACGAACCTGATTCCGTCGGGGGCTCGGCGCATGTGGTCGTGAGTTACTGCAACCGGACTTGAACGCGTCGGTGCGGGCCGGCGTATGTTTTATACGCACGCCCCTCGCCGCTCTACTATGGACGACTTCGAAGAACTCGTCTCCTCGCTGACGCCCCGCGAGGACAACGAGGCCATCAAGTCCTACCAGAACACCACGGCCGTCGCCTGCCCGGCCTGCGAGAAGCCGTTCGACGACATGGTGGTCTGCAAGCGGGACCTGACGTCCTTAGAGATGGACTTCGAGATGGACCTCTGTACAGGCATCCACGACGACTCGGTGATCCTGTTCACGCATCGCTAGGTAGGTCGCGGGACCGGATTCGAACCGGGCGAAGACTCGCTTCGCTCGTCTTCCAGAGTTCATCTCCGTCGGCCACAAAAGTTGTTCGCGAAGCGGTGTGCGGGACCGGTTTTGAACCGGAGCAAGAAATGCTCGCTCACGTCCGTTCGCTGCGCGTTCCTTGCAGGGTTCAAATCCGCTGGCGCAGACACGTCTCTCACGTCCGTTCGAGACGGGATGCGCGGGACCGGATTTGAACCGGCGGACCCCTACGGGATAGCGTCCTAAGCGCTACGCCTTTTCCTGGCTCGGCAACCCGCGCGCACCCGCCAGTTTCCCCGAGGGAGGCAAGAACCCTTCGCTTGCGGGCGACGAAGGTTTAGGTGGCCCGGCGACCAACCCCTGCCCATGTACCGTGCGAGCGATCGGGTGGAACACGACGAGTGGCTCTCGGATATCGAGACGGCGGCGGACAGCCTCGGCCTCGGGACGGCGGCCCGGTCGCACGCGGTGGACCTCTTCCTTTCGACGATTCCTGACGAGGACCGCTCGAAGCGGGCGACGATGGCCGCGAGCGTCTACGTGGGGGCGTTGTTGGCGAGCGAGGAGCGGTCGCAGTCCGCCGTCGCCGAGGCGACGGGCGTCTCGCGGTTGACGATTCAGCAGCGCTGGAAGGGGTTGCTCGAGAGCGCCGGTCTCGAGGCGCCGGACTGGTAGTTACGACGGCGTCCCGCGCCCCTCTCGCTCGGGGTGACGTTGCCGTGCTGGTCGATCTCGCCCTTGACGATGCGCGTCGAGGAGATGATGTCGCCGTCGTCGGCGAGCACGTGGTCGACGACCTCGATCTCCAGCGGGTCGTGCCCGCGTTCGGTGCGTATCTCGTTGATGCGCTTCCCGCCGGTCTCCGTCTCGGGCGAGACGACGAGGACGTCGAACTGCGGTTCGGTGGCGATGCCGGTCGGCTCGTCGAGTTCGCGGATCTGCCACGCCCGGTCGTGGCGCCCGGCGAGGTCGTCGAGTTCGTCGGCGAGTTCGGCGCGGCGCTCGTCGAACGGTCGGATGTGGCGCTGGTCGTGGCGCGTCTTCGGGGCGAGGTCGTCGCTGGTGAGGCCGACTGTCACGTTCCCCAGTTCGAACGCCCGCTCGAAGAGGGCGCGGTGCCCGTCGTGGATAGGGTCGAAGGTCCCGCCCAGCGCGACTTCCATACACCGGGGAATGGCGGGGTCGGATTTAGTGGTGTCGACTTTCGCAATCTTCGTCACTGCGTCCCACGAGTGCGGGGCGAACCGGAGCCCGCCTATCGATACGGTCCGTCCTCACTCTTCGGCGTCGTCCCGCTCGTCCTCGTCGGCGTCCTCGACCGAGATGGTGACCGGTTCGCTCCCCGAGTCGATCTCCTCGTGTTCGCCGCCGAGGTACTCGTCTAGGTTGAAGACGGTGTTCAGTTCCGTCTGGACGTCGCCGACGATGGCGTTGACGAGCTCGCTGGGTGCGATGGCGCTGTACTCGTACGGGTTGTTGCCCGCACCGTCGCTCTCTCGCTTGGTCCGTGTCACCTTCGCCTCCTCGTGGAGTTCGGCCAGCGCCTCCCTGACCGTGCTGGGGTACAGGCCCGTGCCGTCGGCGACCTCCTCGCTCGTGCTCTGTGGATGCTGCCGCAGGTGGACGTAGATCCGCGCCCGCGTCTCGGTGTCCAGCACCCACGAGAGCAGGTCGACGATGCCCTCGTCGAACTGCTCGACCGCGCGGTCGGCCTCCTGTTCGAGTCGGTCGCGTACGTCGCCGCTCTCCCGAAGTTCCTCGTCTGTGTCGTCGTCGGACATGCGTTGTCTCTGTAAGGACGGAAGTTCTGTCGAGATAAAAATCCTTGCCTCGTGTCGTCAGGACCGGACCGCGCCACCAGCTCCCGGCGACGGGCACAACGGTATTCTCCAGAGAGCATTGTATATAAATGCCCCGAAATCGGCGTCCTGCTATCGCCGCTGAAACCGTCCCTCGGGTATTACTTCACTGTAGGTGGTATGGGAGTGCGTCGGACGATTCGACCCGCGCTCGGGGTCGTTCGTCCGCTGCCCGGCCGGTCTGTCCACCGGTGGGACACAGGCCGCACGCCAGGTACGCTCCGGGTGCTGCTCGGAGTGGGGAAACGTGGTGGCTCCCAAAGCCCGACACGCGATTCTCGCCGACCGGTTCGCGACCCGTTCGCGCTACCCGCCGAGTCTGACGTCGTCACAGACAGCCTGGATGCCCTCGCTGCGGAGCCGTCGCTGTCTGGCCGCGCCGCTCTCCCGGTCGATCATCGTTCGGAGGCCGTCGACGCCGAGCCGGTCACACTCCTCGTCGACCAGCGTCGCCACGGACGCCGTCTCCGAGCAGTCTGGTCTGAGCAGGGCCGCCGACTGGCCGTGTCGGAGGGCACGCCACTTGTTGTCGTCGAGGAACTCGCGTCGAATCTCGGTCCCGGACTCCCCGTCCTCGTAGCGGGCGGCGTAGTCGGTCACGAGCGCGTGGACGTACTCGACGAACGCGAGGACGCGCTCCGGGTCGGCCTGTGCGTCGGGTGCTCTGACCTCGACGGTCCCGTGGCCCGAGTGGGGCCGCACGTCGAACCAGAGCTCGCCCCGATCGTCGATGCTCCCGGTCGCGATCATCCGCTCCTCGTAGCGCTCGAAGGCCGCGTAGTCCTCGAAGGCCGTCGGCATCCCGGTGTTCGGAAGCCCCTCGAAGATCTTGGCGCGGGCCGACTGCAGGCCCGTGTCGAACCCGTTCCAGAACGGCGAGTTCGCCGAGACGGCAAGCAACAGCGGGACGTGCCAGCGCAGTTCGTTGGCGACCCAGACGGCCTTGTCGGGGTCGTCGACGCCGACGTGGACGTGCAGGCCCGCCGTCGTGTTCCGGTGCTGTGGGTACTGAATGCGGTCGAGCTGGGCGCGGTAGCGCGGTTTCTCGGCGTGTTCGAGCTCGCGCCACTTCGCGGCGGGGTGCAGACCGGCGGCGGCGATACCGAAGCCGTGGGCCTCGGCGTGGTCGACCAGCGCCTCGCGGACGCCCAGCAACTCCTCGCGGGCGTCCGCAGGGGCCTCGATGAGCGGCGTCTGGGTCTCGATGACGCACTTGAACAGTTCGTGGTCGAGTCGCCCCGCGAGCAGGTCCGGAGGGTCGCCCCCGTAGACGAGTTCGTCGGTCCCCGACGTCGGGCGTCCGTGCTCGTCGACCACGTAGAACTCTTCCTCGATGCCGAGCGTCCCCATCCGGGTGAAGTTCTCGGCAGACCCCGTCTCGTCCATCGAGTCGTGCATCGCAATCGAGGCGCTAAAGCCTTCCGTCACCCGGCGGTTACCGGTCTCGAGGCGTGGCCACCACGCCGAGGTGGTCGTCGTGGTACGGGTCGAGTTCGTTCGTCTCCAGCACCTCGTATTCCGCCTCTATGTCCGCGAGCACGTCGTCGAACACCGCCCGTGGGTCGGCCGTCACGTCCTCGCTTCGTGCCTTGATGGCCGCGAGCAACCGCCCGTCGTCGCCGAGGAACTGCCGGTTGAGTGTCGCCACGCGTCCCTGGCCGCGGGTGGCGACGTCCTGGACCACGACGTCGACGGGTTCGACGACGTGGGCGTAGGTCTCGGGTTTCCGGGCGTCTTTCAGCAGCGGGAAGAGCCGCGGTCGGCTCTCGGCCGCGGCAAGGAGGTCCCGCATCGGCCGCGGGGCGAACTCCACGGCGTACGTCGGGCCACAGAAATCCGCGACGTGGCTGACCGTCGTCCCCGCCGCCGCACCCAGGTACAGGACCGTCTCGCCGCCCGTGAGACCGGTCGCCATCCCGAGTTCGAGCATCGCGCCCAGTTTCGAGCGGTGGGGGTCCCAGCGCCGCCAGGGGCCGTCGGTCGGTTCCCCGTAGACCGGTTCCCCGCGGGTCGCGATGCCCGTCTCGCCGTCGAACTCGTGGTGCTCGACCCCGTCGGGGAGCGTCACGCGTCCGCACCCCCGCGTGCCTGGATTGTTGCGATGCGGTCTTCGAGTTCCTCGGCCAGTTCCGGCCGGCGGTCACCGCTGTAGTGGTCGATGCGCGCCGCGATGCTGAGCTTGCCCGCCAGCGCCCGCGACGCGGACCCGCGGTCCTCGGGCCGGGTCCCGCGGACGTACTCGTGCGTGTAGATGACCCCGTGTTTGGGCGAGGGGGCGCCGCCCTGGAGGTGGGCGAACAGCGCGTCCTCGGCGCCGAGCAGCTGGACGGTCCCGCTGGGCTTCTTCGCGAGCGCCTCCAGGCCGCCGGCCAGCGCGACGAGGCGGGCGGCCAGCACCGGCCCGGCGAGCATCGAGAGGTTCGGCGCGACCGCCGGGGCCGTCCGCTCGATGTACGCCCTGAGCGAGTCGGCCTCGTCAGCCAGCGCGACGGTCCGCTCGGCGAGCGAGCGCAGCGCCCTGTCGGCGTCCGCGTCGTTCTCGCGGGTCGCCACCGCGCGGGCGCAGTCGATACCACTGCCCGACTCGCCGTAGCGGCTCCCTGCCCACTCGGCGACCCGTTCGGCGAGTTCGTTCGCGGTCCGCTCGCAGTCGGCCATCGCTCGGACGGCGTGGACGAGTTGCCTGTCGTCGGCGCCCTCGCGTTCCCGGACGGCCGTCTCGGCGGCCGCCATCGTCGCGTCCTTCAGCCGGTCGTAGTACGCTGTCTCGTCCGCGACGAACCCGGTCTCGACCGCCCGCGTCGGCCAGTCGTCGGGCCCGTCGGCGCGCCCGTCCCGGACCCGTGCCGCAGCAGCCGCCACGTCGTCGGCGTCGACGCCGGCGAACCACCCGTCTGTCATATCTCTCCCTTGCCGGGGCCCCGGGAAAAGGGGCCCGGTTACGTGGTGCCCCGCGACGAACGTGGCGCGCGCTGTCCACGCCCGTCCGTCGGTGTACACAGCTGGACCGGCCCGTTGCTAGCACAGGTGAATACTACTTTATATTTTCAAACGACCTTCAGTAGGGTGTTATGGCAATCCGACGATACCCCTTCGACAGCATGGAACAGTTCTTCGACCAGATGCGCCGCGAGATGTTCGGCGGCTGGGACGAGATGATGAGCGACTGGGACCGACAGGACCTCGGGCGGGTCGACGCCTGGGACGCCGGCATCAGCGTCGAGGACACCGACGACGGCTTCGTCGTGCTGGCCGACATCCCCGGATTCGAGCGCGAGGAACTCTCCCTGCGACTCCACGACGACGTCCTGGTCATCCGCGGCGAACACGAGGTGGGCGACGAGTACGGCTCCCGCAGCCGCACCGTCCACGAGCGCATCTCGCTGCCGGCCCGGCCCGACCCCGAGCACGTCAGCGCGAGCTACCGCAACGGCGTGCTCGAAGTCGAGTTCAGCATCGATGACGATTCCGACGAAGGAACCAGCATCGACATCGAGTAGATCCGGGGCTCGACAGCCCGGCCGACCGATTCTGTATTGCGATGGCCCGAAAGCGGGTTACGGTGGCAGGAGAGTGGGTGACGGATGCGGCTGACCGTGGGCTTCGAGAGAAACTCTTCGAAACGTGGAATCTGTTAACTTCCCTTATATATTTGACCCGGTAGGTCGAAACGGAGGGTATGGCAGGTGACGACCCGCGCCCAGCGTGGCGCGACGCCGAGGAGCGCTACACCGACGAGGTCGTCGGGGACGACACCATCGGCGAGATGTTCGCGGCGAGTGCCCGCCGAAACGCCGACCGGCCGGCCCAGATGTACAAGGGCGGCGTCTACGACCGGACGCTGACGGAGTCGGTCATCGCGACGGCCCCGAACGGCGAGTACGGCACTATTTCCTACGAACGAATGCACGACATCGTCAAGCACCTGGCCGCCGGGTTCCGCGACCTCGGCGTCGGCGCGGACGACCGGGTGGGTCTCTTCGCGAGTACGCGCATGGAGTGGGCGCTCTGTGACTTCGGCGTGCTCTCGGCCGGCGGCGTCGTCACGACGGTCTACAGCGAGTCCTCGCCGCGACAGGTCCAGTACCTCCTCGACGACCCGGACGCCGACGCCGTCGTCGTCGAGAACGAGGAGCACCTCCGTCGCGTCCTCGAGGTCGAAGACGACCTCTCGCTGTCGTTCTACGTGGTGATGGACGACACCGACGTCGACCGCGACGACGTCTACTCCCTGCAGTCCGTCCACGATCGTGGGGCGGACGTCTTCCAGGAGACGGCCTACCAGTCGTGGCTGGACGAGCGGTCGCCGACGGACCTCGCGAGCCTCATCTACACCTCGGGAACGACTGGGCGCCCGAAGGGCGTGGAACTCACCCACCGGAACTTCCGGTCGAACGTCAACCAGGCCCGCAAGCGACTCGGGCCCCGGCCGGACAAACACCCGGACCTGCCGAGCGTCCGGCCCGGCATCCGCTCGATATCCTTCCTCCCGCTCGCGCACGTCTTCGAACGGCTGGCCGGGCACTTCTTCGTGTACGCCTCGGGGGGGGACGGTCGGCTACGTCGAGAGCCCGGACACGCTGGCGGACGACATCCAGCAGATCCGCCCGAACATGGGGGCGAGCGTCCCCCGGGTCTACGAGCGCATCTTCGACACGATGCGGACCCAGGCCGCCGAGTCGCCGGTGAAGGAACGCATCTTCGAGTGGGCGATGGACGTCGCGCGGGCCTACACACGGACCGACGACCCCGGACCCGTCCTCGGGCTGAAACACGCCGTCGCCGACCGCCTGGTCTACAGCACCGTCGCGGAGAACCTGGGCGGCGAACTCGAGTTCATGGTCAGCGGGGCGGGACGCTCTCGAAGCGCCTCTGTGCCACCTTCCTCGGTATGGGCCTGACCATCGTCGAGGGCTACGGGCTCACCGAGACGTCGCCGGTCGTGACCATCAACCCGCCGGAGAACGTCCGCCCGGGCACACTCGGCGTCCCGGTGGTCGACGTCGACGTCCGAATCGACGAGTCCGTCGTCGACGCGACCCAGTTCGACGACGTCGAGGGCCCCCTGGGTGAGCTCCTCGTCGACGGCCCGAACGTCACCCGCGGCTACTGGAACCAGCCGGGGCCGACGGAGCGTGCCTTCACCGAAATCGACGGGAGGCACTGGTTTCGCACCGGCGACATCGTCGAGCAGACCGACGACGACTTTCTGATTTACCACGACCGAATCAAAGAGGTGCTCGTGCTCTCGACGGGCAAGAACGTCGCCCCCCCAGCCCATCGAGGAGCAGTTCGCGACCAGCGACCGGGTCGAACAGATCATGGTCGTCGGCGACGACCAGAAGTTCGTCGGCGCGCTCGTCGTCCCGAACTTCGAGCAGCTCGAGCGGTGGGCCGAGCGCGAGGGTGTGGACCTGCCGGCGGACGACTACGCCCGGTGTTCCGACGAGCGGGTCCGGGCGTGGGTCAAGGAAGCCGTCGACGACGTCAACGAGGACCTAGAGAAGGTCGAGCGCATCAAGCAGTTCGAACTCGTCCCCGAAGAGTGGACGGCCGAGAACGACCTGCTGACCCTCGATGAAGAAGAAGCGCCGCAACATCCGGACCGAGTTCGAGGCCAAGCTCCGGGAGATTTACGGCGAGGACTACAAGCAGCGGTGAGCCGGGCGCGTCGTGCCGTCACCAGACGACGTCGAGCGCCCGTTCTCTGGGCCCGTCGCAGTCGACCAGCAGCACCGACTGCCACGTCCCCAGGTCCAGGTCGCCGTCGACCACCGGCACCGTCTCGCTGGGCCCGACCAGCATCGCCCGTACGTGTGCGTCGGCGTTGCCGTCGAGGGCATCGTGCTCCCAGCCCTCGTCGGCGACGAGGTCGGACAGTGCCGACGCGAAGTCGTCCAGCAGTCTCGACTCCGCTTCGTTGACCGTGACGCCGGTGGTCGTGTGCCGGGCGAAGACGGTGCAAGACCCCTGGAGGTCGGACGGGACTGCGTCCTGTACGCGGTCGGTGACGTCGACCACCGAGAGCCGGTCCTCCGTCGAGACGAGGATGCGTGACGTTCCCATACCCCCCGTATGGGCGGCTCCCCCGAAAACGTCACGGCGACCCGCCGGTCAGGCGAGCCACTCGTCGGGCTTGGTGCTGTAGTCGATGTCCGTCGCTGCGAGGTGTTCGACCTCGGTCCAGTCGACGTCCCTGATGACCACCTCGGACCCGTCGTACTCGATGCGCTTGCCGACCTCCCTGGGCTCGGGCTCTCGGTCGCGCCGCCGGGCCACCTCGACGTCGTGGTCGTCGAACTCCTTGACGATGGTCAGGAGGTTCACCGGCCGCCCCCAGAGCTCGAAGACGCGCTTCAGGACGTCCGTGGCCTTGCTCATGTTCAGCATGACGCCGTTGTACTGGTGGGCCAGCAGCAGTTCGTTGCGGTTCCGGTAGTTTCCGTCCTCGACGACGATGGTCGGCTTGCCGAAGTTGGTGAACTGGAGCATCAGCTTCTTCTTTACGTCCTCGTGGTCCGTCGAGGTGACCCGGTAGTCGCCCGAGGCGTGGGTGTACTCGTAGGTGAAGTAGTCGTTGTCGTCGACGAACTCCTGGGTGAGAAACTCGTCCAAGAAGGTCACGTCGTTGTGGCTCTCGCGGATCTCGCGCATCCGTTCCCACCCACGCGTGTAGTCGACGTCCGCGAGGGCGGCCTCGATGGAGTCGTATCGCGCGTCGTCGAACATGTACCGCGAGACGCGTTCGAGTTCCGACTTGCCGATGCGCGAGAGGAACCCCCGGAACTGCGGTCTCAGGAGCGAGTAGTGGCGCTGTGCCATCCCCTCGTAGGAAAGCACCTTCCAGGGATACATCTCGACGTCGACGTCGCCCGCTCGGGCCGCCGCCAGGGCCTCGGCGTCGACACGCGGATCGTCCGGGTCAAGGGCCTCGAGGTGGCCGACGACGTCGGTCAGCCACTCGGGGGGTTCCAGCAGGTCCTGGATCTCCCGGAAGTCGACGACGTCGGTGAAGTTGCGCCAGGAGATTCCGTCGACCCTGAGGAGGCGCTCGACGACCTCCCGCCTGTTCTCGGTGTTCTCGACGTACTCCCAGAGCTCGAGGCCGAGCTTGTACGGATTCAGCCCCGGCGACCCGAGGACCTGGGCCATGTGGTCGGCATAGAGGACGAACTCGTCGTCGCCGGCGAACCGCTCGCCGGTCATCATCAGCGACTCCCAGTACGCCGCCCAGCCCTCGTTCATCACCTTCGTCATCTTCTGGGGGGCGAAGTAGTACGCCTCGCGGCGCAGCAGCTC
Source organism: Haloarcula regularis (assembly GCF_029338315.1). GTDB lineage: Archaea > Halobacteriota > Halobacteria > Halobacteriales > Haloarculaceae > Haloarcula > Haloarcula regularis. The sequence goes on along the minus strand of NZ_CP119794.1, from coordinate 725,571 downwards.
GAGCAGGTCCGTCTGCCAGTCGGTCATCTCGACGGCGCGTTCGGCCTCCTCGTCGTAGCGCTTGCCGTGCTTGCGGAGGAAGCCCAACACGTCCTTCTCCGGTTCGGCGGGGAAGGTGACGTTGTCGCCGTCTGGCGCCTGGGCCTCGAGCCACTCCTCGTCGAAGACCTGTCGCCGCACCTCCTCGGAGAGGTCGAGGTTCTCCAGTTGCTCTGCCGGGTCGACGCCCTCGATCTCCTCGAGGCGCTCCTCGACCGTCTGGACCGGACTGTACGGCTTGTGCTGGTCGATGTTGTCCTCCAGACAGAGGACGTGGTCGATGAACTGCTCGACGTCCTCGCGGGCGATGTCCGGGTCCTGCATGTACTCCCGGATGGTCTCGCCGTGGCGCGCGAGCATGCCGGCCGCGTCGGGGTTCTCGGCGAACAGCCCGAACCACTCGTTGTTGGCAAAGAAGTCCGCGTGGGCCTCGACGTGGGTGATGACCGCCTTCTGGTCGGCCAGCGTGTTCGACTCCTGGAGGAACGCGTGGGCCGGGTCGTCGTTGTTGACGATCTCGAAGGCCTTCCCGCCGAGGAACTGGCCCTGTTTCTGCTGGCGGTCGTACTGCATCCCCCAGCGCCAGTGCGGGTAGCGGTTCTGGAACCCGCCGTATGCGATGAGCTCGTTCATCTCGTCGTAGTCGACGATCCAGTAGTTCACCGCGTACGGCGAGAGACCGAGCTCCGGGCGAGGTTGCCCGCCTCGGTGACGGGTTCCTCCAGCTCGTCGGCGATGCGCTGTTTCGCGAATCTGTCGTCTGTCGTCATTGGTCCTCCGTGCTGAGAATCTCGTAGATGGCGTCGATGACGTCCTCCGGCGAAGTGACGTATGCCACGGCGACGTTCTCGGTGTCGCGGAAGTTGCGCTCGACCTCCTCGGCGTGGGTGGCGTTGATGGCGTTGCCGCTGGGCTGGGTCTCAACGTATGCGTGGAGGTTCGCAGGGATCTGTTCCATCAGCGGAATCACCCGCTCCTCGGTGTCGTTCGAGGAGTTCTCGCTGTCGCCGGCGGCGAATACGTAGCGGTTCCACTCGCTCCAGGGGTACTCCTCCTCGAGCTTCTGGGCGGCGAGCTCGTAGGCGCTTGAGATGCGCGTCCCGCCGCCCGAGCGGATGCCGAAGAACTCCTCGCGGTCGACCTCCCAGGCGTCGGCGTCGTGGGCGATGTAGACGAACTCGGCGTTGTCGTACTTCCCGGTCAGGTACCAGTCCAGCGGCGTGAAGGTCCGCTCGACGAGTTCGCGCTTCTTCTGGCGCATCGACCCGGAGACGTCGCGGATGTTCACGACGACGACGTTCTTTTCTCGCTCCTCGATGATCTCTGGGTAGCGGTAGCGTTCGTCCTCGCGGCGGAACGGTATCTGCTCGATGCCGTCGCGGCGGATGCGGGTCGGCGTATCCACCATCTCGACGTTCGCCTCCATCTCCTCGATTGAGTCCCAGGTGGCCTTCTCGTCGGCGTCGAGCTCGTCGTAGGCGTCGTCGATCCAGGCCTTCGAGACGGGCATGTGCTTCTCGCGGGCCCACTCGAAGACCGTCGCCGGGCCCCATCCGTCTACTTTCAGCGCCTCGCGGACGTACTCCTCGTCGAAGTCCATCGCGAGCTTGCGCTTTAACCCCTGCTTGAACAGGCGCTCGAAGTCGAGCGTACTCGAGGGACCGGTCCGGGTGATGTCGGTGTAGTCACCCTCCATCTCCTCGATGACCTTCTTGCCCTTCGGCTCCAGGTCCAGGCCGAGCTGCTCGTCCAGCTCCTGGGCGAACTCCTCGGGGTCCATCTCGTAGTACTCGTGCTCGCCCCCCTTCTCGCCGGGTTCGCCGTCCTCGTCGCCGTCGCCCGGCTGGGGCTGTGGCTGGCCGACAGGGTCGCCCGGCTGGGCGCCCTCGCCCTGGCCGACGCCGCCCTTGTCACGCTGGTCGTACTCGAAGGACGGCAGGTCGATTATCTTGATCGGGATTCGCACCTCGTCGCCCCGGGACTGGCCCAGGTCGCCGTACTGGATGAACTCCGCGAGGTCCTGTCTCCGTTCCTCGCCGACCTCACGGTACCGCTCGAGGTCGTCTTTCAGTCCCATCGGTAACTCACCTGTTTCATGACGTGTCGGCTGGTCAGTTCGGCCGACGCGTGGCTGTAGCCGTGCATCTCTACCATGTTCTCCGTCGCCGTCTCCTTGAGGCGGGCCGTCTGGGTGCCCGACGGCGGGTTGTCCCACTGCCGGGGGTCGAAGTCCTCGTAGGTGCGCCGGACGTCGTCCCAGTCGTGGCTTCCGAGGACGGTCTTGATCACCGGGATCTCCTTGGGGCTGACGTCGCCGACGCGAAACTCCTCGTCGCGTCGCTGCCAGGCGTGGCGGTTCAGCGCGGTGATTATCTTGTCCGTCCGGAACGAGCGGACGGCCTCGTCGGGGTCGTTGCCCTCGTAGTTGGATTCGTCGAACCGCCCCAGGTGCTCTATCTCGAAGACCTTCATCTTCAGCGGGTCCGGGTCGACGAACTCGCCACGCTCGTTGGTGATCTGGTCGTCGGACTCCCAGGCGTAGACGTGTTCGATGTACTCCTCGACGGTGGCCTCGTCGACGCGCTTGTCACGCATCAAAGCGTCGAGCACGTCCCGTTCCTGCTCGCTGAATATCTCGTTCACCTGGACGACCCGTTCCTCGTACTCGCCGGCCTCGCCGGCCGAGAAGACCGGCGCGTCGCCGAGGCCGTCGGCGATGGCGTTGAGCACGTCGCGGGGCATGATGACGTGTTCGACCGGGAGGTCGGGATGGTGGCGGTCCTGGGTCTCGTGGAGCAGGTCCGCGATGACGTCCCGGACGTAGGTCACCGGGATGCCGTGCTCGCCGTCGTCGTCGGTCGGTTCGAGGTCGTAGTCCTCGATGTCCAGCCGCTCGTCGCCCTCCATCAGGTAGCCCCGGTCGAACAGCAGCGCCTTGTCCACCAGGTCGAGGCCGCCGGGCAACTGGGCGGTATCCAGGCGTGAGACGACGGCATACAGGGCCGCTGCCTCGACGGTGTGGGGCGCCAGTTCCTTCTCGGCGACCCGGTCCATGTCGCTCCGGACCGATATGCGCACGGGCTCCTGGATTCTCGCTTCGAGGTCGTCCCAGGAGGCCGGGTCCCAGACGGCAGTCTCGTTGGTCAGCTCGCGGCGGAGCAGCTGGGCCTCGAGCGAGACGTTCGTCAGGTAGGTAAACTCGTGTTTGTCGAGGCGCCGCTTCAGCGCCTTCAGCGGGTCCTGGCCCTCGCGCTCGGCGTGCTGATTGAGCTGGGCCTCGAGGTCCGGATTCGAGATGATGACCAGCTGCGTGTCGATGTCCATCCCGATGCCCTTGTCCAGTTTCACCCGACTTTCGTCGGGGACGTTCAGCAGCTTCTGGAGCAGGTCGGCGTGCTGAGCGGCGTCCTCGACGATGGTCAGCAGGCCGTTGCCCTGCGAGAGGACGCCGTCGTAACTGAACGCCTGGGGATTCTTCCGGCCCCGTGAGTCCAGTTCGCGGAGCATGCCGTGCATCCACGACCCGACCAGGCGCTCTTTGGGGGTCCCCTCGTCCTCCGAGTGGAGGATACCGATACCCTGGCCGACGTCGGCGACGAAGTTCTTCACCCGGAGGTGTTTCGGGTCGGTCACCGCGGAAAACAGGTTGGTGACTCCCTGGCGGCGGTACTGCTCCTCGAGGTAGTCGTACGCCTCCCGGGAGAAAGGGTCCAGCTGGCCGTCGACGCGGATCTCGATGTGGTCCTCGAGGCGCTCGTTGAGGCTGTCGACGATCTCCCCGCGCACGTCGTCGGGGAACACCGTCAGCGGGTGGACCTGGACCGGGCTCTCGTACCAGTCGTCCTCGTCCTCGACGGTCTGGTCTCCGTAGGTCAGCCCGGGGTCGTCCTCGCCGGCGCCGGCGACGTTCCACTCGATGGTGTAGCGCCGGCCGGCTGGCGTCTTCGAGAACTCCCGCAGGCCGTTGATGAGACAGCGCTTGAGCTCGGACTTGCCCGTCGCCGTGGGCCCCTCGAGCCAGATTATCTTCTCGTCTTTCCCGCGGCCCGCCGCGATAGAGCGCAGGTCGTCGACGAAGCCATTGAGCACCTCGGTGTTGCCCAGGATGGCGTGCTCGCCGTCGTTGTAGGGGTCGTCGAAGAACCGGTAGCGCTGTTTCTCCTCGCCCTCCTCGATGACCGTCCGGGTGCCGGCATCTTCGATGGCCGCGAGCAGGTACTTCGAGGCGTGGGACGCTATCTCGGGCGCCTCGAGGACGGCGTCCACGTACTCGCCGAGGCTCATCGGCGCCTCGTAGGTCCTGTCGAGCGATTCGTCCGCGCGGTCGATGAACTCCTCACCCGACATTACTCTTCCATCTCACTCTTTGCGACCTCGGCACCGGCGAACTCCAACACCTCCTTTGCACCCTCTTCGCCGTAGCCCTGTTCGATCAGCGCGTCGATCCACTTGTTGCGCTCGTCGTCGTCCATCTCGGAACTCGACACCAGCGCCGAGAAGTTGATGTTGTGCTTCTTGTCCTCCCAGAGCTTGCGTTCCAGAGCGCGGCGCAGGCGGTCGTTGTCCTGCGGGTTGAACGTGTCGCCCTCGCGGGCGCGCCGGGAGACCCAGTTCGAGACCTCCTGGCGGAAGTCGTCCTTGCGGTCCTCGGGGAGGTTGAGCTTCTCCTCGACCGACCGGAGGAACTGTTCGTCGGGTTCCTGCTCGCGGCCGGTAAGCTCGTCCTCGACGGTCGCGTCGTCGATGTAGGCCATCACGTGGTCCATGTACTTCTCGCCCTGACGCTGGATCTCGTCCATGTCGTAGGCCAGCGCGTGGCGGACGTCCTCGATGGCGCGTTCCTTGTACTCCTCGCGCACGAGTTCGAGGTAGCGGTAGTACTCGTCGAACGAGTCGGCGTCGATGGAGCCGTGGTTCTCGAGGTTGCCCTCGAGGTGGTTGAACGTCGTCAGCGGCGAGAGGAACTGCCGGTCGCGGTGCATCGAGTCCATGATGGCCTCGGCGATCTCGTCGCCGATGAACCGCGGGGAGACGCCGTCCATCCCCTCGCCGATGTCGGCCATCTGATCGGCCTCCTCGCGGAGCTTCTTGACGTCGATGTCGTCGGCCTCGTCGATCTCGCCGTTGTAGGCCTTGGCCTTCTGGACGAGGTCGATGGACTTCGAGTCGGGTTCCTCGATGCGGGTCAGCACGCCGAACAGGCCCGCCATCTCGAGGGTATGTGGCTCGACCTTGATGTCCGGCAGGTCGGCGTTGCGCAGCATCTTCCGGTAGATGCGGGCCTCCTCCTCGTACTGGAGGACGTACGGGAAGTCGATGCGCTTCGTGCGGTCGTTGAACGCCTCCATCTTCTCGTCGCCCTTCTTGTCCCGGTACTCGGGCATGTTCGTCCGGCCGACGATCACCTGGTCGATGTCGATACGTGGGTTGTTCTTGGGCTTGATCGTCTGTTCCTGGCTGGCGTGCAGGAAGTCGTACAGGAACTCCCGCTGGAGTTTCAGCAGTTCCTCGCCGGAGAACAGGCCGCGGTTGGCGTTACAGAACGCGCCGGAGTAGTCGAAGGCCCGCGGGTCGGACTCGCCGTAGATGGCGATCTTCGAGTAGTTGACGTCACCCGTGAGTTCGGTCTCGTCCTGGTTCTTCTTGTCCTTCGGTTCGAACGTCTCGATGCCCTGGCGCTGGTTCTCGTCGGCGACGAAACGGACGATCTCGATGTGGTTCTCGAGGACGGCCTGCAGGTCGTCGTCGTAGTGGGCAAGCAGGCTGTCCATGTAGAACTCCGAGGCCGGGTCGAGCGCCTGCTCGTTGCGAATGGTATACGGGGCGTCAAGCTCCTCGTTGATGTCCTCGATGACCCTGTCGCGCTGTTCCTGTGGCAGCAGGACCAGCGGATCCTGGTTCATCGGGGACCGGACGACGTCGTCGGCCGGGTCCTGGTCGTGGACGACGTCACAGAGGTTCGTCCAGCGGAAGGTGTACATCCGCCCCTCGTCGCGGCGGGTGTAGTCCTCGAAGTAGCGGCGCAGCTGGCGGTCGAAGTCGGACTTGCCCGACCCGACCGGGCCAAGCAGGAGTTTGATGCGTTTTTCGGGGCCAAGGCCCCGGGCACCGGACTTGACCTTGTTGACGAACTCGTGGATGGCCTCGTGGATGACGCGACCGTAGAACGTGTTCTCGCCGTCGTTCAGCGGGTCCTCGCTCGCGAGTTCGTACTCGACGACGCCGGCGTCCTCGTCGTAGGACGTCCCGTAGAAGTCGAACATGTCCGCGACGCGCTGGTGGGCGTTCCGGGCGATGCGCGGTTCGTCGTAACACTGTTCGAGGTACCAGTCGAACGTGTGGGTCGTCCGCAGGTCGGCCGGTATCGAATCTCGGTATTCCTTGCTCAGCGCTTCGAGTGTCTCTTTGTTCTTGCTCATGCTATGGTGGTTGGTGCTTCTCGAAACAGCACGCAGTGGTCTGTGACCACGGGCCGCGGCGGACGGCGTCCGCCTGATGGTGTCGGTCGCAGTCGGGCCGCCGGTTCATCGACCGCTCTGGGCATGCGTGCCGACGGCCGACGACCGACCCGTAGCATCGGGGCGGCGGTTGTACGAATCCTTGCCATGTCTGACGCCCGGGCGGGGTAGGACGTTCGCCCGGGGTGGTAGCGGGGACAGTGTGCGACTGTTTCCGATACTATTTATTGTATGAGGGCTTCAACAATAAGAGCCTTTTCCCCGCCACGGTTATATTCCGTCTTTTTACAGTCACGTTTCGAGTTGAAATACGGCTACGGCGCGGCGATGGTATGGTAACACAACGCATGGCAATGCTGGCTGGTTTATAAATGCCCCCGCCATCGCGGGCTTCTTGGTCGCCCGGGCGAAGAGAGTGGTATGGGACTCGACGCACTGGCCGAGGACTGGACGGTCTGGACCGAGAGCACAGAGAAGGTCGTCCTCGCCTACCGGCCGGACGTCTTCGACGGTGACGGGTTCCCCGCGCCCTGTCTGCCGACGCTCTACCTCACTCGCGGCAGGCGGACCCGTCGGCCGGGCGCCGGCCGGAGCGGCGACGACTGGTTCGTCACGCTCTACCTCGAACCGGAGGTCGACGCAGGGACCGAGCGGTACGGGGACCGCGGGAGTGCCGTCGCGGGAGCGGTCGACCTCGCGAACCGGTTCGCCGTCGGGGACGTCGACTACCGAGCGCTCTATCAAGTCCCCCGCGACGACTACCTCGCCGAACTCGACGAGCGGACCGGCCGTTCCTGACGCTTAACTTCCGCCACCGAGTACGTATCGCTATGTCGACCGTCACGCTCGTCGGAACCCGCCTCGCCGACGTCGGCGAGGAGTTCGTCTACCACGGTGAGGCAAGCGGCTGTAGCGGCTGTCCGTACCGGACGCAGTGCCTCAACCTCACGCCCGGCCGGCGCTATCGCATCGTCGACGTCCGCAAGAACGGCCAGACATTAGACTGTGCGGTCCACGAGGGCGGCGTTCGCGCCGTCGAGGTCGAACCCGCCCCGATACGCGCGAACGTCCCGACAAAAGGCGCCTTCGCCGGCAGCAAGGCCTCACTAGCCGGTCCCTGCCCGCACACCGAGTGCCCGAGCCACCCCTTCTGTGAGCCCGCGGGTGCCGACTTCGACGACGAGTACCGCATCGAGACCGTCGTGGGTGACCCGCCCCACGACTACTGCATGTTAGACCGGGACCTCACGATGGTGGAGTTCGAGGCGCCCGAGGAGTAAGGGCGCCGCGACGCGCCGCCCAAAGTTTTCTTCCGGACCCGGCCCCGTTCGCAGCCGTGATAAATGCCACCAAACTATTATTATCTCCATTCTCGATGGGCGGGTAATGGCTGCCTCGACTGGTGCAATACGGGTGCTGCACGTCGACGACGAGCCCGACTTCGCAGCGCTGGTGGCGACGTTCCTCGAACGGGAGCACGCCCAGTTCGACGTCGAAACAGCCACCAGCGCGGACGCAGGGCTCGACCGCCTCGAGTCTACCGACTTCGACTGCGTCGTCTCGGATTACGACATGCCGGGGCGGGACGGCATCGAGTTCCTCGAGGCTGTCCGCGAGCACGACCCGGACCTGCCGTTTATCCTCTATACCGGCCACGGGAGTGAAGCCGTCGCCAGCGACGCGATCTCCGCCGGCGTCACCGACTACCTCCAGAAGGAGGCGACCCCCGAGCAGTACTCCTTGCTGGCAAACCGCATCGAGCAGGCGGTCTCCCGGCGGCGGGCAGAACTCGACTACCGCGAGATATTCGAGAAGGCCACCGACGCCATCCTCATCCACGACCCGGAGACGGGCGAGGTCATCGACGCGAACCGCCGGTTCTGTGAGATGAACGAGTACTCGCGGGAGGAGGTCCTGGGCATGCACGTCGGTGACTTCTCGGTGGACGAACCGCCGTACACGAACAGCGAGGCGGTGCGACGCATCGGCAACGCCGTCGACGGCGAGCCCCAGGTCTTCGAGTGGGTCAACGAGACGGGGACTGGCGAGCGCCTGCCGGTCGAGGTCCGACTGAAACACACGCGCATCGGCGGCAAGGACCGCGTGCTCGCCCTCGTCCGGGACGTGAGCGACCGTCGGAAGCGCGAGCGCGAGCTCGAGGCCATGGACACGCTCTTCGAGACCTTCGTCGGGGGACTGCCGATGGGCGTCATCGTCGAGGGGGCCGACCGCGAGATCCGCATGGCCAACGACGCGCTCTGTGACCTCTTCGACCTGGACGTCAGCGGCGCCGACCTGGTGGGTCGCGACTGTCAGCAGGCCGCCGAGGAACTGCAGGATCACTTTGCCGACCCGGCGGCGTTCCTCGCGGACATCGAGCGGACGCTGGCGGAGCGCGAACCGGTCAGTAACGAGCGCCTCGAGCTCGCCGACGGTCGGACCTTCGAGCGCGACTACGTCCCGTACGAACTACCCGGCGGCGAGGCGAACATCTGGCTCTACCGCGACATCACGGCCCGGGAGGACCGCCGCCGCGAACTCGCCCGCTACGAGGCCATCGTCGAGAACACCGAGGACGGCGTCTACCTCTTTGACGCCGACGGAACCGTCGAGTTCGTCAACCGGCGCGTCGCCACGGTCTCGGGCGTCGACAGGGACTCGCTCGTGGGCGAACACGTCTCGGTCTTCCGGGACCGCAGCGTCGTCACGGAGGGGGAGTTTCGGACCGTCGAGGACGCCATCGCGGCCATCGCGGCGGGCGAGACAGACGACGTGCGCGTCGAGCTCGGACCCGAGACCCCCGACGGGAAGATCGCCATCTCGCTCCGCCTGACCGCGTTCGACGCCGGCGGTGAGGACAGGAAGGTCCTCGGGTTCTCGAGGGACGTGACCGAACGGAAGCGACGCGAGCGTCACTTCGAGGCCCTGTTCGAGAACGCCTCCGTCCCGATGGTCTACACCGAGTTCGCCGACGGCGAGCCGGTGGTCCGGGACGTCAACGCCTCGTTCGAGCGGGTCTTCGGATACGATGCCGACGGGGCGATGGGACGAAACCTCGATGACCTACTGGTTCCCGACGACAGGCGGGCCGGCGCCGCGGACCTCAACGAGCGGGTCCTGACGGGTGAGCAGTTCACCGCGGAGGTCCAGCGCCAGACGGCGGACGGTGTCCGTGACTTCGTGCTCCACTCGGTCCCGCTCCAGCCCGACGAGGGCAGGACCCACTCGTACGGCATCTACTACGACGTCACCGAGCGCAACGAGTACCGCCACGAGCTCGAACGGAAGAACGACCGGCTCGAGAAGTTCGCCAGCGTCGTCTCCCACGACCTCCGGAACCCGCTGACAGTCGCGACGGGACATCTCGAGCTGGCCCGTGACGAGTGTGAGTGCGGGGCCGATGCCCACCTCGCGTCCGTCCGCGACGCGCTCGACCGGAGTCAGGCGCTCGTCGACGACCTCCTGGCGCTCGCGCGCCACGGTGACGAGGTCGGTGAACGGAGCGACGTCGACCTCGCGCAGCTCGTCGCGGAATCCTGGGAGGCCGTCGACGCGGCCGAGGCGCGACTCGAGGTGGCGTCGCTACCCGTCGTCCGCGCCGACGACCGCCGCCTGAAACAGCTGCTCGAGAACCTGCTCCGGAACACGGTGGAACACGGCGGTGGGGACGTCACCGTGCGGGTCGGCGGTCTCGCGGACGGCTTCTTCGTCGCCGACGACGGGCCGGGCGTCCCCGAGAGCGAGCGCGAGCGCGTCTTCGAGACCGGCTACACGACCGCCGAGGACGGGACCGGTTTCGGCCTCTCGATCGTCACGGACATCGTCGAGGCCCACGACTGGGAGATTCGCGTCACCGAGAGCGATGGCGGCGGGGCCAGGTTCGACGTCACCGGCGTCGACGTCGTCGAGACCGGCACGTCACGGTGACCGTCCCGCAGGGTCCGGGCGACGTCGAGTGCCGGTCCCGGCGTCGGATCACTCGGCCGCGTCCGATTTCAGCACCCCGACCTCCGTGCCCCGGTACCCGAAGACGTCCTCGTAGCCCTCCGGCGAGAGCAGGACGGGGTGGAACGACTCGTCGGCGACCACCGGTTTGCCGTCCATGGACGCGAACTCCTCGCCGGCGTCCACGCGCTCGAAGTTCCGGACGTACACCTCGTAGCGGTCCGCCGCCGACTTCGGAATCGGGTCGCCCAGCTGGAAGACGGGGAGTGACTCGTTTCGCGTCGTCTCGTAGTCCTCCGTCACGCCGACGGCCGCGAGGAACTCGCGAATGACCTGCTCGGCGTTGGCCGACGCTTGGGCCGAGCCCTGGTACCCGCACTCGACCTCGATCGCCTCCGGGGCCACCGAGAAGAGCCGCCCCTCGTTTTTCCCCTTGGTCCGGACGACGGCGTCGACGGACAGCTGGGGGATGACCGCCCGCGCCAGCGGCGTCACCTCGTCGACGAGCGCGAACATGTCGTCGTAGGACTGGGTGGAGTGCAGGGACAGCACTGTGCAGTCGCGTATCTCCGCCGCCAGCTCGGCGGCGAGGCGGACTTCGCGCACGTCGCTGTCCGGGTCGCCGGGGAAGATCCGGTTCAGGTCAACCTCCACGTAGCGGCGGTTCGCCGCCAACGCCTCCTCGTTGACCACGATGAACTTCACCGGTCGGTTCACTGTCGGTGGGTCGGCGAGCACTGCCTCGATGCCGTTGCGACCGCACGGCTCGTCGCCGTGGATGCTCCCGACTATCGCGACGTCCGGCTCGCCCGCACCCAGCTGCTCGACTCGCATCTATCGGGTGCTTACAGGGCCAGCCTTTAGAGTCGTGTGGATTCGCCGTGTCGACCGCCGTCTCAGTCGAGAGCCTCGGCGTACTCGAAGTCGACGTCCCTGGCGGTGGGATAGCCGCCGTCGAACCGAATCTGCCACCCCTCGAGCACCGTGGGGTCCGAGAGCGCGTTGGTCACGGTGGTCCGGACGTCCAGCAGGTCGACGCCGTAGTAGTCGTTTGGCACCCCGCGGAAGTACTGCAGCGAGGTCCGAAAGAGCGAGCGCATGCCGTCGTCGTCCTCGAAGTCGAAGTGCTTGTAGGCGCCCGCGGCCACCTGGACCATCCCGTGGAGGAACTTGCTCTCGGTGCTCCCGCGACCGTAGTTGTACCACTCGTCCTCGAAACAGTCGTGTGACTCGTGGAACTCTCCGGAGTTGTACAACCGGACCCCGTGGACCACGGCCTGCCGGAGCGTCGCGTGCTCCCACTGGCCGTCGCCCCGCCACCCGGCCGGGTTCCCGCTGGGAGGCGCGACGGTCGGGTCCCGCGTGTGGTCGTCCATACCGCCCGTACGCTCGCAGGCCGGGTGAATCCTCCGGTGGCTGGCAGCCGTCGCCCGCAACCTGTAGCGACGGCTTCAAGACTAGGCTCTGTGATGACAGGCCATGAGCAGTGCTCTCACCGTCGTCGGGGGCGCCCTGGCCGTCGTGGTGTTACTCTCGCTGAGTGCGTTCTTCTCGAGCTCGGAGATCGCCGTGTTCTCCCTGCCGCGCGAGTGGATCGAGACACAGGCGGCGGCCGGGGACGACCGTGCGGTACTGCTCAAGGAACTGCACGACAACCCGCATCGCCTCCTCGTGACGCTCCTCGTGGGGAACAACATCGTCAACATCGCCATCTCGAGCATCGTGACGGTCCTCGTGGCCCAGTCCCTCGATCCGGGTCCGGCCGTCGTCGCGACTACCGCCCTCACGAGCGTGCTCATCCTGCTGTTCGGGGAGATCGTCCCCAAGGCGTTCGGCCTCGCCAACGCGAAACGGTGGTCGCTGACCGTCGCGTCCCCGGTCCGGGTCGTCGAACTGGCCCTCTCGCCGCTCATCACTCTGTTCGACGGGGTCACCAGGCGGCTGAACGCGTTCATCCCCGTCGAGACCGACATCGAGAAGCCCTATCTCGAGTGACACCGGTTCGAGCGCCGGGCCACCCACCGGCGTCTTGGATGGTCCACACGAGGGCGGGACCGTATCGGCCGTCGGGACTCACGTTTGTCACGACAGGTCACGGGCCAGTACTGTTTCCGTGGCACATTTATACGAGTCTGCGCGAGTCACTAGCGAGCCAGTCACGGTACCCGACCCTGGACGGTGGTTGGCCGACAGACGCGTGCGAGGGTAGCCAAGCCAGGAAACGGCGGCGGACTCAAGATCCGCTCCCGTAGGGGTCCAAGGGTTCAAATCCCTTCCCTCGCATCGCACGAGGCGCACCGTCGCGCCGAGTAAGATGCAGGAAGACTCGCTCGGAGCGGTCTTCCCTCGCAAATTCCTACCTGCCTCACAGAGTAGTCGTTGCAGTGGACGAGGCGGACTCGAGCTCCGCTCTTGGAGGGCCGTGGCGCTCGTTCGACCGCCGCACACGGGCCTACCTTTATACTGTTTGGTGAGTGATTGACACACATGGCTACGGATCAGTCCGGGACACCCGGCCTCGACGGCCATCCGTTCACCAACGCCGCGGTCATCACAGCCGAGGATACCGAGGAGGGGTACGTCCGGATCGAGCAGTCGCTGGGCAACCAGCTGCGCTACACGCCAGCAGAGGCCGAGGCTATCGCCCAGGAGATTCTGGAGACCGCGAGGGACGCGGACGAGCGGCGCTGACAGCGACCGTGGGGGTCTATCGCCGTCGGTCAAAACTGCTCGACAGCCCCGGGTGACGGTCCCGGACGGGATACCGGGGGTGTTAATGGGGTGGCCCCGAACACGCCGACATGGCCGATGAACACCACCGGGCGGCGGTCGCGGAACGCGCCGCGCGGTCGGGGGGCGTCGTAGCGCGCGAGTCGTTCCGCGGCGAGGTGGCCGTGGAGACGAAAGCGAACAAGAACGACTACGTGACCGAGGCAGACAGGGACGCCCAGCGGCAGGTCGTTGCGACCGTCCGCGAGGAGTTCCCCGGCGACGGGTTCGTCTGCGAGGAAGACCTCACCCAGCTCGTGGGCCCCGAGTCCGGCGAGGACGAACCGACGGCGCTCGAGACGGTGCCGGACAGCGGGGCCGCGTGGATCGTCGACCCGATCGACGGGACGGCCAACTTCGTCCGCGGGTTACACACGTGGACGACCAGCGTGGCGGCGACCGTCGACGGGGTGGCGGTCGGATCGGCGACGTACCTCCCGTCGACGGGCGACCTGTACGCGGCGGGGCCCGAAAGCGTCACCCGCGACGGCCGGACGGTGTCGGTCAGCGAGCGCACGGACCCCGAGACGTTCGCCGTCGCGCCGGCCGGCTGGTGGGACCGGGACGACCGCACCGAATTTGGCGATCTCTGTACCGCCGTCGTCGAGCGCTTCGGCGACATGCGTCGGCTGGGCAGCTTCCAGGCCACGCTGGCGGCCGTCGCCGACGGCGCGCTGGAGGGGACGGTCTGTACCACCCCGACGTACCTCTGGGACACCGTCGCCGGCGTCCACCTGGTCCGCGAGGCGGGCGGGACGGTGACCGACGTAGCGGGCGACCCGTGGGACTTCGACAGCGACGGACTCGTCGCCTCCAACGGCCGGGCCCACGACGAACTGCTCGACGCGGCCGCGGACGCGCTGGACTGACGCCGGCCCGTCGGTCGTTTTCGCGCCTCTGTCGCACGCGACCGGAAGCCTGAAATCTCCCCACGCCGGTCTGTGACCCATGAACACCTTCGGACGAGTCGTCGACGAGTACGGTCCGGAACGGCTCTGGATCGGCTCGTTCGTCACCATCCTCGTCGTGGGAATCGGTGCAGCCCTCGCCGTCCCCCGAGTCGTCTGGGACCGCTTTCTTTGGCGGTACTTCTGGGGCCCGTCTACGCAGACGCCAAAGCGGCCAGCTGTGCCGTGATGACCCCTTCCGGGCCCGAGGCGCTCACGAGCGGCTGTGCCGCCGCCATCCGGGAGGGGCGTATCGTCGCCGAACCCGGATACACCATCGTCTCCGAGGTGGGGTACATGCTCATTCTCATCTTCATGCTGGTGGGCGTCTACCTCCTGCTCGAGAACTTAGAGATCGCCGACGACCCCACACTCTTCTTCGCGTTCGTCCCGTTCATGCTGCTTGGCGGGGCGCTGCGGACCGTCGAGGACGCCACCGACCGCGCGCTCGAGTCGGGCTTTACGCCGATCATCGAGTATCCGCTCAGTTCGCTCATCATCAGCCCGGTCATCTACGGCACCGTCTTCCTGCTGACGCTCGCGACGCTCGTGGCCGCCGTCTGGGCCGAGAAGGAGGGCTACATCGAGAACTACTCGCGCGCGACGGCCGTCACCGGGTCGGTGCTGGTGGTCGTCACCCTGGCGTACCTCTCCGTCGTCGCCGCGACGACGGAGTACTCGACGGCGTACCCGTCGGTGTTGCTGGTCACCGTCGGCATCGCCACCGCCCTCTCGTATGGCCTCTATCGCGCCTTCGACGCTTACAAGCCGGAGATCAACTCGGGCACCGGCCGCATCGGCCTGCTTGTCATCTGGGGGCACGCTATCGACGGCGTGGCAAACGTCGTCCTCGCCGACTGGCTGGACGCACTGAACGTGCCGCTGACGTACTACCCCAAGCACCCGGCCAACGCCTTCATAATCGCGACGACGGAGGCGCTCCAGCCCGCGAACGTCACCGCGCTCGTGGGCACCTCCTGGCCCTTCCTCGTCGTGAAACTGGTCGTCGCGTCCGCCGTCGTGTGGCTGTTCAACGAGGAGTTCTTAGACGAGAGCCCGCGTTACGCTCTGCTCCTGCTCGTCGCGGTCACGGCCGTCGGCCTCGGTCCGGGGACCCGCGACATGCTGCGGGCGACGTTCGGCATCTGAACCATTTTCGCTCCCGGCACCGCTGACCTACGGGAACGGGTGGTGCTCCCGGTCCAGTCGCGCCTCGAAGCCCATCGCCTCTGGCACGCGCTCGGCGCGCTCGCCGAAGAAGGCGTCGTCGAAGAAGAGCGGCTGGGCCGTCGGACAGACGACCCGCACCGCCTCGAAGCCCAGTGCCTCGACGTCCCGAGTCGTGATTCGGGCGCCGTACGGGTCGAAGTCGGCGGCGGTCACCCGGTCGACGAGGGCGGTCAGTTCCGCCTCGCCCTCGGGGATGGTGTCGGGCCCGACGCTGTCTATCGGGACGGTCGTCTCCGTCTCCAGGAACGACGCCGCGGCGTCCGGTCGCTGCGCGAAGTGGCCGATGGCGCCGTCCGAAGCCTGCGCGCCCTCGGGGCCCATCCCGTCGAGTTCCATCCAGTTCTGTAGCGCCTCCTCCAGTGCACCCGTGGCCGCGTCGACGGGATCCAGCGCCGCCGCCGACCCGAGGGCCAGTGCCGGCCACTCGTCGCCGCTGAGCGCGACGGCGACGACGGGGACGTCGACGTCCTGGGTGAGCAGGAGCGTCGTCACGTCCAGGTCCTCGGACCGTGCCCGCCGGCGCAGTGTCTCGAACGTGTCGTGGCCCTCGACGGCGACGGCGAGGGGGTCATATGTCGAGTACCACGAGAGCATCGCCGCGTCGCGCTCGACGACCTCGTAGAGGCCCGACAGCAGCGCCTCCGTGCCCGTGTTGCCCAGGCCAAGGCCGGTGGTGACCGGCGGCCGGACCCGGCGCGAGGGCGGCGGATAGAGCACTGTCTCGGCCGGGAGGTGGACCCCCTCCCCGGTCTCGAGTCGTTCGGCGGGGTACCACTCGATTGACTCGCCGTCCCAGGCCCATCCGTCGGGGCGGACGAACCTCGTGGGGAGAACCGGGTTCTCGATGCGTTCGGGCGGCCCGGTCGGGAGCGACGCGCTCCGGTAGACGGCCGCGGCGTAGCGCTCGTAGCTCTCCCCCAGCCCCTTCATGAACGCCGCGTTCCAGTCGTCGGCGACGCCGGCGGCCTGGCGTGGCGCCGTCGCGTCGCTGAACCCGGACGTATCAGCGAGCGTCGCGAGATAGTAGGGGGCCGGGAACGACTCGGCCTCCCCGACCTCGTGGACCACGCCGACGCGCTCGTCGAGTCCCTGCTGAGCGCGTGCGAGCGCCGGGTCGTCGGGCGCGTCGTGGTCACGTCGGAGCGTCCTGTCGGGGGCCCCGGCGCAGTCACAGCCCGGGACGGGCAGGAACTGGCGCTGGGCGTGTGGCACCTCCGTGACGGTCCCGGGCAAGGCCGCTTCGCCCGCGAGGAACTGCTCGATTCGGTGGCCCGCCAGTGCGCCGACGAACCGCTGGACGCCGGGCGACGGGGCCTGGGCGGGCGCTTCCTGCTCCGCCACGTTCGCGGCGACACGCGTGGAGAGACAGTCGAAACATCCGGTCTCGGGGGCGAAGCCGCTCACCGCGGCGTCGACGACTGGCACGCCGCCGATGCCGCCCAGCTCCACGGCGACCCAGGGCGTCCCCACCGCTCGCGCTCGGTCGGTGGCCCGCGCGAAGCGGTCGCTGGCGACTCGCTCGACGAGGACGGCCAGGTCGGCGCCCTCGAAGTCGAGTTCGTCTTCGTGTCGTACCTCCGTATCCGTGTCGGCGAGCGCCGCGAGGAGGGCGTCGGCGGCCGGCCCCGTCCCCGCGACGTCGATGGTGGTCATGCGCGGTGAGACACGGAGGGGACAGAAAAACCTACAGCCAACGACGGCCGGTCAGGCGGCCAGGATGCTCTGGGTGATGCTCGCCAGGTCGTCGCTGTCGGCCTCCTTCAGTCGCTCGTCGCCGAGCATGAGGCGGAGTCGCGGTCGACCCACGTCGATGGGGACCTTCTCGGTGTCGATGAGACCCATGTCCTCGAGCTTGGTCTTCGTCCGGGAGAACGTCGCCTTGCTCGCGAGGCCGATGTCCTCGCCCCACTTGCTGATGTCGTATAGCAGTTCGCCGTTCTTCGCGGCGACGAGCAGCGCGATGGTCACCTCGTCGAGCCCGTTTCCGTTGCCCCGCGCCGTCGCGAGCGACCCGAGGACGGCGTCGAAGTCGTCGGCTGTCTCCGGGCCGATGTCCGCCTCGAGGGTCTCACGGACGCGAGAGAGCGGCGGCGTCCGGAGTGTGAACGTCTCGGCGTCGTCCCAGACGTCGGCGTAGAACCCGTAGGCGTCGCTGACGAACTCGTCGTCGTCGGTGCCGAGGCCGGCGACGGTGTCGCCGACGGTGACCAGCGCGTACACCTCGTCGCTCGTCACCGCGATGGAGTGGTTCGGCCCCGCCTCGAGCAGCCGGAGCGAGAGCGACTCGGATTCGATGAGGTCGGCGGCAGTGCTCGCGACGATGAAGTCGTCCATGACGCCCTTGAGGACACTCTCCGCGGCCAGCATCCGTACCTCCGGGTGATCGGGATGTTCGTCCAGGGTGCTGATAAACTCCGAGATCGTCTCTCCGGAGGGATTGACGACGTACAGGGTCTCACCGGTGTCGAAGACCGACGTGAGAATGGTCCCGATGTCGTCCTGCACAAGATTTGTACTCATTGTTCTTGCTAGATATATAGTCCAGTATCATATTTAATTTTATTGGCCAAATTCCGTTGAATTCATCCGCGAGAACCCCTCCATCACAGGTCGACTGTTCGGATCTGTCGGGGGAGCGTCGTTATCACACCGCTGAACCTCGTCGGCAGCGTCGACAGTGGCGCCACTCCGCTGCCCGGAACCGCGACACGACGCTGCCTGACGGGCGACAGCGCGGAGAACCGCGGCACTCACACCCGTCTCGAGCGCGTCCGCCAGCTCGTCCGACCAGTAGAACTCGTCGTCGAAGATGACCGGAAACGACGCCTCGCGCAGGCCGGATCGCAGGGTGGCTTCGTCGACGGTGAACCGCCGGTTCGTTCCGTTGAGCGTCCGTTCGTCGGCGAACGGGACCCGGTAGTTCCCGCCCGCCGACCGCGGCGTGACGACTTCACAGGACAGTTCGAAACCGTCGTCACACTCCGAGAGCCACACGACGGTCGGTTGCGTGTGCTGGGCGACGAGTGCGTACGTGCCGTCACCGACGACGGCGTAGTCTTTCCCCATCATGATACGCCGCCGGGCCAGTTCGATGGCCCGCTGGAGGCAAAAGCCGTTGCTCAGCAGGTGGGCGAACGCCGTCCCGACCATCGCCGCGTGGCTGTTGAGCACGTCGGTGAACGTCACCGCGCCGGCGACGGCACCCCGCTCGACGAGTGCAAGTCCCTCGTCGTAGGAGCCACACGCGTTGAGGAAGAAGGTCCGTGTCCGGACGTCACGCAGCGAGCCAGTGGCGAGGTTGCCGTCCGGGCAGCGCAACCCGTCGGCGTCGCAGTGGCCGATGAAGTGGACGAAGTCGTTCTCGTCCTCGAGGACCGACGCCAGTTCGGCCGTCGTCAGTCGCTCGCAGACCGCGACGTCCATCGGGAGGTCCGCACCGCGGTATATCTCGGCGACTGCGTCGTGTTCGTCTCCCATCGCGTCGTCGTTGCGGACGACGGTGACCTGCATCTCGCCCGTCTCGCGGTCCCGGTAGCGAAAGCGGTTCTCGAAGGCCGCCGGCGTCGGCTTGAACGCGTCGATGGGCGTCCCCGGCGCCATCCATGCCTGTGACCGACCGGCACCGAGTTTCGGCGCCAGCACCGACCCGGGTGGCGAATCGGCCCCGCGCGTGGGGAACGCGTCCGTCAGCGTCCGGTCGAGAAGGTCCTGCGGTTCCATCTCCGCCCCCTCGGCGATGTACACCAAGCTGAGCTTGTCGAGCAGGTAGGGGAGACACTGGGTCCGCGACAGCGACGGGCGGACGTGGGTCGAGAGGTGCCAGTCGGGCAGCTCTTCCCGCAGCGGGGCTGTCGGCACCTCGAGGTACCGCTCGAGGCGGCCGGCCGGCGAGAGCGACCGGACCGTCCCCGGGTCGAGGTCCAGTCGGTCCAGCAGGCCCTCGGCGGCCGTGTCGGGGTCGAGCCGCCGCACTAGGCAGTCGAGATAGAACACGCGCCGGAGGACACCCGCGACGTCCGCCTGGAACTGTGGCAGCCGGTCGAAGGTCCGCCTGACGTCCGTGTCCGCCGCGGTCAGGACAGCCCTGTCCCGGTCACCGACACACAGGTCGGCCCCCAGGTAGTACGCGAGGGGTGCGGCGACGAACAGGTCGGCGACGGAGGCCGGCACCCGCAGTTCGATGCCGGTCTCCGCTCGCCGGTCGCGGACCGACTGGGGGACCGAGAGCGTGTCGTCGACGGTCACCAGCGGCGGGTGTCGACGGCGGCCCGGATGTGACCGCGCCGGCCCCATCGTCTCGTGGGCCACGCTCAGGTACGACAGGCCCGCCGCGACGCCCGACACCGTCTCTGGGACCCGTATCCGGGCCGGCCCTGTCTTGTCGTCGGTCCGGCACCCGACCGTCACGGCGGAGCTCCCTCGCAGCGTGACGCGCGTGCCCTCGGCAACCGGCCGGATGGAGGCCGGCCCCTCGAACTGGACCAGCAACCCCGTCGAGTCCCGGGTCTCGCCGCCCGGTTCGAGCGTCACCGTGAGCAGGTACGTGCCCGACGGCAGCGTCACCGTCGACGTCGGCCGCACCACCCCGCCGACGTCCAGGGTCTCAACGGTCGGTGTGCCCCCTGGCACCACGAACTCGGTGGCTTCTCCAGCGTACTGTTCGTCCGTCGCGCGCCGGATCGGGCGGACCACGTCGTCGGTCAGGTCGTCGGCCTGTCGCAGTATGGTTGCGACTGCCTCCGATGGCTCGCCGGTCCACCCGTCGGCGTAATCGTCGTTCAGTCCCACGAACGCTGTCACCCTGGTGACTACGGTACCAACTCTGCGAGTCTCCACTAAATACGTACTGATTCGTGTTGCCGATCCACAATATTTCGGCTCATTATATACCGCCCCGAAACACGGTTCTAAACACCGTTTTCGGGAACGGAAGAAACAATGACAACCGGACCTGACAGGTCGGAAACCCGGTCCGTCACGCGCTATCACACGGTCCTCCAAAGGGTAGCTTATTGTCCGGCGGGTCCAGAGAACCCGATATGACCTACGACACAGTCCGCGAGACGGACCCTGCTGTCGCAGACGCACTAGCTGGCGAACGGGCCCGACAGAACGACACGCTGGCAATGATCGCGAGCGAGAATCACGTCAGCGAGGCCGTTCTCGAGGCCCAGAGTTCCGAGCTGACCAACAAGTACGCCGAGGGCTACCCGGGCTCGCGGTACTACGGCGGCTGTGAGTACGCCGACGAGGTCGAACGGCTCGCCATCGACCGCGCGACGAAGCTGTGGGGCGCCGACCACGTGAACGTCCAGCCCCACTCGGGTTCCCAGGCCAACATGGGCGTCTACCTGGCCGTACTGGACCCGGGCGACAAGATTCTCTCGCTCGACCTGACCCATGGCGGCCACCTCTCGCACGGCCATCCGGCGAACTTCGCCGGCCAGGTCTACGAGGTCGAGCAGTACGAGGTCGACGAGGAGACGGGCTACATCGACTACGAGGGCCTGGCGGACCAGGCCGAGGCGTTCGACCCCGACATCATCGTCTCGGGCTACTCGGCGTACCCGCGCGAGGTCGACTTCGAGCGCATCCAGGACGCCGCCGACGCCGTCGACGCATACCACCTCGCGGACATCGCGCACATCACCGGCCTCGTCGCCGCCGGCGTCCACGAGTCGCCGGTCGGCGTCGCCGACTTCGTCACCGGGTCGACCCACAAGACCATCCGCGCCGGCCGCGGCGGCATCATCATGTGCGACGAGGAGTACGCAGACGACGTCGACTCGGCCGTCTTCCCCGGCTCCCAGGGCGGCCCCCTGATGCACAACGTCGCCGGCAAGGCCGTGGGCTTCGGCGAGGCGCTCGAACCCGAGTTCGAGGCCTACGCCCGCCAGACCGTCGCCAACGCGAAGGCCCTCGGCGACCGCCTCCAGGAACACGGCCTGGACCTCGTCTCCGACGGCACCGACAACCACCTCGTCCTCGTCGACCTCCGGCCCTCGCACCCGGACACGACGGGCAAGGACGTCGAGGCGGCACTGGAGGACGCCGGCATCGTCCTGAACGCAAACACCGTCCCCGGCGAGACGCGCTCGGCGTTCAACCCATCGGGCATCCGCGCGGGCACGCCCGCGCTCACCACCCGTGGCTTCGACGAGGAGACCTGCCGCGAGGTCGCGGACCTCATCTACGAGGTCGTCGACGCCCCCCACGACGACGAGGTCGTCGCCGAGGTCAGCGAGCGCGTGGACGAGCTGACCGACGAGTACCCGCTGTACGACGCCGAGTAGTCGTCCGACGCGGCTCGCTATCGGTGGTACCGATTCCCGTCACCGACGCCCCTGAACAGCATCGTGATCGGGACCAGAATCGCCATCGCGAGCGCGAGGAGCACGAGGATTGGTGTGGGCGGCAGGATAGCCAGCGCCATCGCCAGGGAGTTCCCCTCGGCGGCGTCCATCGCGGCGACGGACCCGCTGTCGTAGAAGACGGTGTAGAGAACGCCGAAGAGTACGGTCATGAACGTGATGTTGAAGAGCGTCCGAATCGGGTGGGTGACGATGTTGACCGCGTTTCGCTTCACTCTGCTCACGTCACGCCGTGCGCCGCGAGTCGTGTCCCTGACGAGCCAGTTTAGCAGACGTCCTGCAGCCATGAGAGAACATGGCCCGCTGACACTATGACTGTAGGCCCTGACAGTGAAAGCAGTCGCCGGTCGTGACGTCTCCCCGCGAAGTTTTCACTGCTCGCCGCGTTGGGCCGGTGTGACCGACCACGACGGGACCAGACGCGCCGTCCTCCTGGCGGGGGCCGCGGCTCTGGTGACGCTCGCGGGGTGTCGTGACGGGCCTCCCTCGGCGGCGCAACCGTCCGACACCGTGACACAGCCGCCGACCGAATCGGCTGCTATGCCGACCGCCGCACCGACCGACGAGCGAACGACCGAGGCACTGGACCTCCGTGAAGCGAACGTCACCGACGTCGCCGTCGAGGCGACCGGAGCCGGCGACCTCCGCTTCGACGTGACCCGCTATCACGACGACGACGGCGAGGACGGCTACGCCGACTGGTGGCAGGTCGAGACGCTCGACGGTGAGCGCCGCGGCCGGCGGGAACTGCTCCACGCCCACTCGACGGCCCCGTTCACGCGGTCGGAGACTATCGCCGTCCCGGCGGCCGTCGACTGCGTCGTCGTCCGGGGTCACGACCAGACGCACGGTTACGGCGGGCAGGCGATGCTGGTATCGGTGGAGAGCGGTGCGACGCGGGCCGTCGACCAGGGGCCGGAACCACGGTCGATGGCCGACCAGTCCTGTCCCTAGGGCCGGACGGGCACGAATACCGTCGACCGTATCCAGGCGTCCTCGCGGTCGACGTCCTCGATGCGGACTACGCGCTCGCCGGCACACAGGAACTCGCCGTACGCGAGCTCGGAGGTGCGCGACTCGCCGTCGGTCATCGGTCGGTCCCCTGCCAGTCGCCGGACACTGCCGTGAACGGACGCTCACTCATGGGTCGTTGGCCCTCGTAGCACGGAGTCGGGTATGGCTGTGACGACAATACGTATTCACTGCCGGGGAGTCGACGCTATCTATATTCACCGTCGCGATAGCCCCGTCGACGGCGCCCCATGCGTGCTACGCCGAGGCATGCGCCGGGCGAATCCGCACCTTAGAAAACCCCCGGTGACGCCACACTAGACAATGACAGCGATTATCGACGGCGACGCGCTGGCCCAGTCGGTCCGCGACGGCCTCGCCGAGAGCATCGACCAGCTCGACGACGCCGGCGTGCGCCCATCGCTCGCCACCGTCCTGATGTCAGACGACCCCGCGAGCGAGACGTACGTCTCGATGAAGCAGGACGACTGCGCGGAGGTCGGCATCGAGGCGATCGACATCGAGATCGACCCCGAGGCCGACGCGGCCGAACTCTACGACACCATCGACGACCTGAACGCCGACGAGAACGTCGACGGCATCCTCGTCCAGATGCCGGTCCCCGACCACGTCGACGACCGACGGGTGCTCCGGGCCATCGACCCGCTGAAGGACGTCGACGGCTTCCACCCTGAGAACGTGGGTCGACTCGTCGCCGGCAACGCCCGGTACAAGCCCTGTACGCCACACGGCATCCAGAAAGCTCATCGAGTCGGCCGGCGTCGACACCGAGGGCAAGGACGCCGTCGTCGTCGGCCGGTCTGACATCGTCGGCAAGCCGATGGCGAACCTCCTCATCCAGAAGGCCCGGCGGCAACGCCACGACGACGGTCTGTCACTCGCGGACGGCAGACCTCGCCGCGGAGACCCGCGACGCGGACATCGTCATCGCCGCGGCGGGCGTTCCCGAGATGATAGACGGCGAGATGATTGCTGAGGGCGCGACGGTCATCGACGTGGGTATCAACCGGGTCGAGGCAGACACCGAGAAGGGCTACGAACTGGTCGGCGACGTCGACTTCGAGAGCGCGAAGGCGAAAGCGGGCGCCATCACGCCGGTCCCCGGCGGCGTCGGACCGATGACCCGCGCCATGCTGCTGTACAACACGGTCAAGGCGGCCAGCCTCCAGCACGACGTCGACGTCGACCTGCCCTGAGACGGGTCCCTGAGTGGTGCGGGTGCCCCTCGTCCGGTGAGCGTACCCGGACGGGCTTCGGGCGGTCCGGGGACTTTGCCGTCGTCCAGCCCGTCGAGGGGACCGCACGGCGCGCCTGCGCTACAGCACGCCGCCCTCGATGCCGGTGAGCCAGTTGTCCGCGGTGACATACGCACTCTCCTCGCCGGTGACGTACCGACCCAGGTCACGTGTGGCGTGGAGCAGTCGGTTCGCGTCGGCCGGGTCGACGTCGCCGTCGAGGGCCTCGATTCGCTTGCGGTGGTCGCGGATGCGCCCGGAGAGGCGCCTGGCCGTCTCGTCCTCGTCGTCGTTGAGGACCGTTCGGACGTCGCGCTGGTAGGCCTCTACGGCGTGAGTCATCGCCAGTCCGAAGGGGACCCGCAGCGACGACGGGACCGCGTCGGCACCGGGTCTGTCGCCCTGGTCGGCGCCGCCCAGCAAGTCCAGGAAGTACAGCTCCTCGTCTTCGGTGACCCGCATCTCCCTGCCCACGTGGGCACCGATGTATTGGAGAACAGTCGCGGCGACGAACGTCTCGTCCAGCGGCTGGAGGGTGCCGGCGTCGATGAATCCCCGTTGGCGCGTATACTCCCGGCACCGCTCTGCCGCAGCCGTCGCGACGTCACGCGTCGATTCGGCGTCGATGCGGCCGCGGACCGGCGTCAGGTCGAGCGTCACCGGCGCGTCCGTGTGTCTGGTCGGTTCGTCGACGCCGACGCTGTGGACGCTCTCGCACTCGGGGCAGGCGATGCTCCCGGTCTCGTAGTACGACCAGCGCGTCCCGCAGTCCTGGCACTCCCGCTCGCCGCGTACTTTCATATCTCCCCCTCGGCGTTCGGGCCTCAAGATTGTTCCGCGCCCGCACCGTAGCCGTGGGTATGCGTTCAGAAGCCGAGATCCGGGACCAGTACGAGTTCCTGGCCGAACAACTGGAAAGCGAGGAGATGCGACACGAGCGGGTCAGGATGATGTTTACACACTACAAGCGGGCGCTGGGGTGGGTCCTGGAGGAAGACCACATCTGAACCGCGGCACCGGAACCGCCGCTCTCGGCTGGCAGGTCGGCGGCGGTCCGGTACTTTTAAGTTATTCTCCCTCTATCTTCCAAGTGACGCTTCGCTTGGAGGGCCGAAGCGTCAGCGGGGACCAATTCAGGGCGGCAAGCGGCCGCATTTTCGGCGGCCGCTTTCCACTTACTTCGCTCGAAATCCGGTAGCCACCGCCTTCTCACTCGATACTCAGTTCACCGTCGTCGCTCGGGTTCTCGGGCCACTCGAGTTCGACCTCGATACTCAGTTCGCCGTCGCCGTCGACGGGCCCCTCGCGTTCCGCTTTGACCTCGAACTCGACGCGAGCCGGCGGGTCGAGCGTCACCGACTGGTCGCCGGCACGGAGTGTGACGTCCGACCCCGAGTCTAAGTTGTCCGCGAGCGTGCGGAGGTAGTCGGCGACGTCGCTTCGGTCCATGACACGCTCGGTCTCGAACAGCACTTCTTCGGGCATACCCGACGTTTGTCAGCCAACTTAATAATCCCGTCGGGCCACCGTTCGACGAGTATGATATGCTGTTGACTCGAATGGTCGACAGGTGCGAACGCCCGAATACAGCCACCTGTGTCCCGATGACCCCGATTTCCTGGAGGTCCGGCGAGTCGAAATCTATCGGATTCGACATAGTTAAACGTTTCAGACACTAACAGATTACTAGAACGTACCGATGCACGACCTCACGGGATTCCAGCGAGACCTCCTCTACGTCATCTCCGGGCGAGAAGAGCCACACGGCCTCGCGATAAAGGAAGAACTGGAAGCGTACTACGAGAAGGAGATCCACCACGGTCGGCTGTACCCGAACCTCGATACCCTCGTCGACAAGGGCCTCGTCGAGAAGGGGCAGCGCGACCGGCGGACGAACTTCTATACGCTGACCCGTCGCGGTCGCCGCGAGATCGACGCCAGGCGGGACTGGGAAGACCAGTACGTCGACCTCTGACCGGGACTCACTCGCTGGTCGGGTCGGCCGACGGCGCCGGCCCTCCCTGCCTGCCGGCCCTCCCTCCGGACTGGTCGGCGTCTTCTGACTCCATAGCGGACGCCGTCGCGTCCGTATCCTGGCCCGCGAAGTTCGTCGGGTCGATCACTCTGGGTTCGATAGGCTGGCCCTCGAGCAGTTCCGGGAGGACGAACCGGGCGAAGTGGACGACGAGGACGAGAATCATCGGCGCCAGGAAGATGCCGTACCAGCCAAACATGAACGGCCCCAGGATGTACGCGAACATCAGTGTCCCCGTGTGCAGCCCCGGCTGGTCCTCGAACTGGCCCGTCTTCGTTCCGAAGGGTCCGATAGACAGCGACCCGCCGCCCGAGACGTAGGGTCGGATGATGAGATCCGGTATCGTATCGACCACGACGAGCGCTACGGCGACAAACAGGCCGACGAACCACCAGCCGTCGCCCTGGATGCCCGCTCCGAGCGCGAGGTAGCCGGCCATCGGGACGTAGACGATCTTCATCCCGATGACGGGGATGAGACTGGCCGCGCCGGCCAGCAGGCCCGTCAGCGCGGGATACGGAACAGAGAGGCCGGCCGGCGCCACTGCGTCGACGAGGCTGAACGCGATGGCACCGATGGCCCCGGTCACGATGGCGTTGAGGATGTTCCCGTAGAACACCCGGTCGAAACTGCGATCCACCTCCGAGAAGTAGCGATCCAGGTTGCCCCGATGGTCCAGGTAGTTCTTGCACCACTCCGCGAGCCGACCGCCGTCCCGGAGCATGTAGAACGCGAACGCCAGCATGACGAACCCGTGGACCAGTCCCGTCCCGATGATGCCGAGGAAGTTGAGCAGCTGGGCAGCCGAGTCGACGAACACGCCCGTGCTCCCGGCGTCGGTGAGCAGCGCCTGCGGATTCTGGACGAGCGCCGAGACGTTGACGTACGGAGAGACGAACTCCTCGAACGGCCCGAAGTTCGCCGACTCCGCGAACCGGCTGAACTCCTGAACCGCGATGGCGAGCGTGTAGTACAGCAGGACGATGAGCGGGAGCGCGAACAGCGACAGCGAGAGGGTGGCCGCGAGGGTCCGCTGGCGAACCCGTCTGTGGACGCGCCGGTAGATGGGGCGGGTCGCGTAGTAGAGGAACACCCCGAAGACGAACGTGCCGATAAACGAGTAGAGGACGAACAGGAGGACGGCCGCGAGGACCACCCCGAACCCGATCCAGAAGGCACGGGGCCAGTCGATGTCGAGGTCGGACGAAACCATGCTCGCCCGTACCACACGGGTGGGGAAAAAAGTGTGCTGCGGTGACTGATCGTCCCGGCTCCCTTCCTTCCCGACGCGCACGGGCGACCGTGGGATATTAAATCGGTTCCGTGAGATCTCTCGGTGATGGGACTCCAGCTCGGGGCGATCCCCCTCGACACGGCGGTGCTGCGGATCTCGCTTGCGGCGGCGCTCGGGATGTTTCTGGGGCTCGAACGCGAGTGGTCGCACAAGTCCGCCGGCATCCGGACCTTCGCCCTCTTTAGCCTGCTGGGGGCGGTGTTCACTATCGTCGGGAGCGAGACGCTGCTGGTCCTGGGCGGCGTGCTCGTCATCGTCCACGGGGTCTTGCTCGCCGTCGAGGGGCTGCTCACCGGCAAGGAGGAGAGCCTGGCACTGACGACGTCCGTCTCGCTCCTGGTCTCCTACGGCATCGGCGTCCTCGTCGCCAACGACTACATCCTGGAGGGCGTCGTCGTCACCGTGTTCTCCTCGCTGTTGCTCGTGCTCAAGCGGGAACTGCACGGGTTCGCCTGGGGGCTGAGTCGGGCCGAGCTGCGCTCGGCGACCGAGTTCGCCATCCTGGCGTTCGTCGTCTTCCCCCTCCTGCCCCGCGAACCGGTGCCCCTGCCGGGGCGCTCTCGGCGGTCACGCTCGAACTCCGGGTCATCTGGCTGATGGTGGTGTTCGTCGCCGGAATCGGCATCGTCAACTACGCTATCGTCCGGTCGTACGGCGGGCGGGGCATCGTCGTCACCGGGTTCTTCGGCGGCCTCGCCTCCTCGACGGCCGTCGTCGGCACGATGCTCGACCACGTCGACCAGCATCCCGCCGCGGCCACGTACGCGCTCGCGGCCATCCTGCTGGCCGACGCGGCGATGGCGTTCCGGAACCTCCTCATCGCGCTCGTCTTCACCCTCCAGGAAGGGGCGCTCCTCGCCGCCCTCGTCCCGCTGGTGGTCATCGTCGTCGGGACGGTAGCCGTCGCGACCTACACGGCCGACTGGTCGGCGTCGGTCGAGATGGACCTCGAGAGCCCCTTCTCGCTCCGGAACGCACTCGGCTTCGGCGGTGTCTTCCTCGTTATCGTCGTCGTCGGCGGCGTCGCCAGCGCGCGGTTCGGGTCGGCGGGGCTGGCGGTCACCTCGGCCGTCACCGGGCTGGTCTCGAGCGCGGGCGCGACCACTTCTGCGGTCCTGCTCTACCGGGCCGGCGACATCGGCCAGCAGACCGCGATGGTCTCGATACTGACCGCGACGGCCGCGAGCGTCCTCGTCAAGGCCGCGCTCACCGCGACCGGCCCCGACCGACGACTGGCCGGCCGGGTCGCCCTCTGGAGTGTGGCCGTCCTCGCGGTGGCCGGGCTGTCGGCCGTCGTGTTGCTCGTCTGACCGGGGAGTCGTCGCTCAGAACTGATAGCGCCTGTCGTCGTCGTCCTGCTGGGGCGTCGGGCCACCGGTCATCTCGTCGTAGGTCATGCCCGAGAGGTACTCGTCGTAGGTACAGTCGTACCCCGACCGGAGATGGAAGTCGAGCGTGCCGCGTTCGACGGCCGACTGGAAGAGCATGTGGACGGCCCGCCGGACCAGCTCGTCGGTGTCCTCGGGATCGAGTGCCACCGACAGCATCGCCAGTTCGTTCTTCGTCTCCCGGTCCAGGCCGACGGCGAGTTCCGAACCGAAGTCGGCGTAGGCGTCCGTGACATCGTCCTGCAGGTCTTCGAGGGACATGAGACGAGTCAGCAGTCGGCCGAACAAACGCCTTCCGACTCGCGTCCGGTCGCTGTCGGTCGTGCCGGCGCCCGGATATGACAACGTTTAATATAAAATCGCGGTAAATGCTTGCACCTGACTCGCCGACAGGTTCTCGGTGAGATTCGACCATGGGGAACGACGGGGAGCATGGGTCGTCCGACAGCGGGGCCGGTGTGAGTGGGTCGGGGAGCGACGAAACTCTCGATTCGGCCGGCACTCGCCTGGGCGCGTTCGCGAACCGCTACGTGGCGAAGCTCGCACTCGCACTCCTGCTCGTCGTGCTGTTCGTCTCTACGGCCGGGGCAGTGAGTTACGTCCAGACCTACAACGACGTCTCCGCGGAGGCGACGGAGAACCTGGAGGCGACCACGGAACGGCGAGCGGCGTCGGTCGGCGAGTGGCGCGCGACGCTCGAAGCGCAGGTGCGGGACTACTCGGTCGCCGACGTGTACGGGAGCAGTCCGGAAGCGACGACCCGCTATCTGCGCGAGGTCCACGCGACGGCGGCCGAACCGGTCCTCGCCCTTCATTACGTGGATACGTCCGGGTCCGAGCACCGCGTCGTGGCCAGCACGGAACCGACCGCCGGCGAGACGGGCGCGCCACGGCACGCTGACTGGCACGCCCTGGTCGAGCGGGTAGCGAGCAATGCCTCGGCCACCACGGCCGTGAGCGTTTCGGGCACCGCATACGAGCGCGACGGCTCGCTCGCACTGTCGGTCGCGAGCCCCGTCAGGAACGCCTCCGGCGTGCTCGTGCTGGTCGCCAGCGCCGCGGAACAGCGCCGTCTCCTCCGGACGGGTGACGACGAGACTCCGTCGGTGGTGCTGAACGGGTCGGGCGTCCCGGTGCTCGGGGCCGACGGGGCGACCGCGGACATCCCGATCGCCGACGAGCAAGTAGCGCGGGCGCGACGTGGTATCGCGACGACCGACCAGCAGGGCGACGCGGTGCTCGCCTACGCTCCGGTGGGGAACTCCCGCTGGGTGGCCGTCACCGCCGCCGAGGCGTCGATGCTCTACGATACCGCCCGGACCGTCCGGAGCGCGGTGGTGCTGCTCGTCGGGACGGCCGTGGCCTCGCTGGCGCTCGTCGGCGTCGTCATCGGCAGACAGACGGTCACGCCACTGGTCGAACTCCGGCGACGGACCCGCGAGATGGAGCGCGGGAACTTAGACGTCGACCTCGAAACCGACCGCGACGACGAGGTCGGGCGCCTGTTCACGTCGCTTTCCAGCATGCGCGACGCCCTCCGCGAGCAGATACGCGAGGTAGAGCGGGCCCGGCAGGCGGCCGAACGGTCGAACCGGGAACTGGAACGACAGAACGAGCGCCTGGAACAGTTCGCCTCGACGCTCTCCCACGATCTCCGCAACCCGCTGACGGTCGCCCGCGGGCAGGTCGAACTCCTCGAGGCGGAACTGGCGTCCCTCGAGGAGGCCGACCAGGAGGCGATCCGGGAGCACACCGAGTCGCTCGAACGCGCTCACGACCGGATGGAGGCGATAATCGAGGACGTGCTGACCCTGGCCCGCGAGGGGGCGACCGTCCGGGACCCGTCGCCCGTCTCGCTGCGCGAGGCCGCCGAGGACGCCTGGGCGAGCATCGACGGCGAAGCGGCGACGCTCACCGTCACGGCCGACCGGATCGTCGAGGCCGACCGCTCGCGGTTGCTCCGCGCGCTCGAGAACCTCTTCCGGAACGCCGTCGAACACGGCGGCCCGGACGTCTCGGTCGAAGTCGGCGACCTCGACGACGGGTTCTACGTCGCCGACGACGGCCCCGGCATCGACGAAGACGCGGCCGGCGACGTCTTCGACTACGGGTACACGACCAGCGAGACGGGGACGGGACTGGGGCTCTCTATCGCCGAGACCATCGCGCAGGCACACGGCTGGCGCCTGTACGTGGATACGACCGCCGGGGACGGGGCGATGTTCGTCTTCGCGGACGTGACCGACGGCGAGGACGCCGCCGACGAGCGGTTCGAGTGGGGCGGCTCCGACGAGGACTGACTCGCCCGCCACGGACCGCCAGGTCCATACCGGGACCCGCCCAACCCTCGCTGGATGACCGACCAGTCGACAGCGACGGACCTGCCCGGCGACCTGCCGGCCGACCCGGCGGCCGTCCAGCGAGCGCTCGTCGAGTGGTACGACGACGACCACCGGGACTACCCGTGGCGCCGTACCGACGACCCCTACCCGATTCTCGTCTCGGAGGTGATGAGCCAGCAGACCCAGCTCGACCGGGTGGTCGACGCCTGGACGGACTTCCTCGAGCAGTGGCCGTCGGTCGAGGACCTGGCTGCCGCCGACCGGGCCGACGTGGTCGGGTTCTGGACGGACCACTCGCTGGGCTACAACAACCGGGCGAAGTACCTCCACGAGGCCGCGCGACAGGTCACAGCGGGGTACGGCGGGGCGTGGCCCCGCGACCCCGACGGCCTCGCGGACCTGATGGGGGTCGGTCCGTACACCGCCAACGCCGTCGCCTCGTTCGCGTTCAACAACGGCGGCGCGGTGGTCGACACCAACGTCAAGCGGGTGCTCTACCGCGCGTTCGGCGTCCCCGACGACGACGCGGCCTTCGAGACAGGCGCGGCCCACCTCATGCCCGAGGGCGAGTCGCGCACCTGGAACAACGCGATCATGGAACTTGGCGGCGTGGCCTGCGGGAAGACGCCACGGTGTGACGAAGCCGGCTGTCCGTGGCGACAGTGGTGTGGCGCGTACCAGTCGGGCGATTTCACCGCACCGGACGTGCCCACCCAGCCGGCGTTCGAGGGGAGTCGCCGGCAGATGCGGGGCCGCGTCGTCTCGGTCCTGAAAGAGTACGACGAACTGCCCCTGGACGACCTCGGTCCGCGCGTCCGGGTGGACTACGCGCCCGACGGCGAGCACGGGCGCGCGTGGTTGCGCGACCTGTGCAGCGACCTGGCTGCCGACGGCCTGGTCGAACTGGACCGCCGCGACGGCCAGCCCGTCGCGCGGCTCCGGTCCTGAGACGGCGATTGCGCCAGGTGCTGGGCACGACAGTTTCGACGGCTGCACCACGAGTGCTTTCTGCCGGTGCCACGTAGCCTCCCGTATGAGCGACCACGAGCCTACCGGCGTGTCCCGGCGCCGCCTCCTGGTGGCCGGGGCCGGCCTCGCCGCAGTCGCCGGGTGTCTCGGCAGTGCGGACCGCCCAGCGCCGATCGCGCTCGACGCCGGCCAGCACTGCGACCAGTGCGGGATGATAGTCGACCAGCACCCCGGCCCGTCGGGACAGACGTACTACCGCGACAACTCGCCGGCGGGACACGACCCACCGGCGAGGTTCTGCAGCACCATCTGTACCTACCGGCACCGCTTCGCCGCGAGCGATCGGGGGTGGCAGGTCCGGGTCACGTACCTCACCGACTACGCGACGGTCGACTACGCCGTCCAGACCGAGGGCGGGTCGCAGTTCGTCTCGGCACATCTGGGTGCCGAGGCCTTCGCGCCCAGCGACGAGCTGGAGGTGGTCGTCGGGTCCGACGTCGTCGGGGCGATGGGGCCCGCGCTCGTGCCTTTCAGCGACCCCGACGCCGCCGACGCGTTCATCAACTCTTACGGCGGTGAACGCATCCCCGCCGAGTCCATCTCGCGCGAACTCCTCGAGAGTCTCTGACTGGTCGTCGACGGTCGACGCTCCGAGGGGGAGACTGGACTCTCAGCGGTACTCGACGGCGGCCGTGGCCCCGGCGAGCGAGAGGACCACCCAGCCGACCAGGCTGACCCAGGCGAGTATCGGGGCGACGAACCCCGACCGCCCCTCGAAGGCGACGTACAGCACCGTCTCGAAGACCAGCCCGCGATAGGCGCTGGTCGGCGAGAGCGCCAGCGCGGCGCCCAACCCGCCCTCGCTCGCCAGGCCCGCATCCAGCGCGCCGAAGAGCGCGACGTCCGTCCCGACGACGACCAGCAGGAGCCCCGCGACGGCCAGCAGGATGGCGCTCCGGCCCGACCCCGCCACGGCCGACAGCGCCAGCGCGATGGCAAGCGACACCAGCGCCAGCAGCGCCGTCAGGGTCAGGAAGCGCACGTAGAGGAACGGCGAGTCGATGCCCCGGTGGCTCGCGAAGACGGTTATCTCTGGCCCGGACGTGGTCGCCACGTGGACGCCCAGCAGTGCAAGCGGGACCACCGTGACCGCGAGCAGCGCCACCGCCCGGCCGACGTAGACGCCGGTCACGTAGGCCCACGTCGGCAGCGGGTACGTCCTGAGGACGTCGAGTTCGCCCCGGACCGCGTCGTCGACGATGGCGCGGTAGCCGACGGCGAAGGCGACGGTTGGGACGAGTACCTCCACGACGAGCAGGACGTCGACGACGGTGGGGACGTAGCCCCCGGACGGCCCGCCGCCCGCCCGGGCCACGCCGAAAGCCACGCCGGTCAGCGCCAGGGCCAGGAAGACGTAGGTCCGTGTCCGGACCGCCCCGCGGAGTTCGCGCCGGACGACCGTCCACAGTCGGGCTCGCGTCCCCGTCATTCCCCACCCTCCACCTGGGCCCGGACCGGTTCGGCGTCGCGGTCCAGGAGTGCCGAGAACGTCTCGTGGAGCGGGCCTCCGGTTCGCTCGCGGAGCGCCGCCGGCGTGTCCGTCGCGACGACGGCCCCCTGGTCCAGGACGACCACGCGGTCGGCCGTCGCCTCGACCAGCGGCAGCTCGTGCGAACAGAGCACGACCGCCCGGCCGTCCGCCGCGATGGAGTCGACCACGTCGAAGACGTGCCGGCTCATCTCCGGGTCCAGCCCGCTCGCGGGTTCGTCGAGCGCGACCACCGGCGGGTCGCCGGTCAGCGCCTGCGCGATGCCGAGCAATCGCGTCATCCCGCCCGAGAGCGCCTCGACACGACGGTCGGCGACCGCGTCGAGGCCCACGCGTTCGAGCAGTCGGTCGGGGTCGTCGTCGACCAGGTCGGCGTAGAACGCAAGCGTCTCGCGGGCGGTAAAGCCCGGACGGAAGGTCGGCCGCTGTGGAAGGTACCCCAGCCGGCGCGTCGCCGACGGCCCTTCGTAGGCGATGGTGCCCGTGGTGGGTGAGTCGAGGCCGACGAGCAACCGCAACAGCGTGGTCTTCCCGGACCCGTTCGGGCCGACGAGCGCCGTGATGGCGTCGGCGGGCACCTCGACGGTCACGTCCGAGAGCGCGGTGACATCGCCGAAGCGTCGCGTCACGCCCTCCGCCGTCAGTGACGGGTCGGTCACGCCGGGGCACCTCCGGGTTCGGTCTCGTTGCGCGCCGACGCCAGCAATCCCGGGTTCGCCGGGTCACGAAGCGGAGCGAGGTCCACGATGCTCGCCTTGCGGAAGCCGGGCGTCGTCCCCCGCAGTGCCCGGACGCCACGGACGCTGGGCGCGGCGCTCAGCGTCACGGCCGCGTCCGTTCGGTGGAGTCGCCTGTCGACGGCGTCCGTGGGCGAGTAGGCCCGGTCGAGTGTGGCGGCAGTCCCGGCCATGTCGTACGCGCCCGCCCAGTAGTTCCCCCGGCCGTCGTGGGTGTAGATGCGCAGCGGTCCGGTACCGGCAGTGGCGTGGCGGTCGTTCGCGACGAAGTCGTTCCCGACGACACGATTCGAGGGGATGACGTTCTCGGCGACGACGCCGACCTCGTTGTCGTAGAGCACGTTGTGCTCGTACAGCGACTGGACGGCGTTGGTCGTGATGCCCCGTCGGGTTCCGACGACGACGTTCTCGGCGACGTACTCCGTGACCCAGCGGTGGCGATACCGCTGCCCGAGTGACGCACGTCGTTGCCGACGACGGCGTTCCCGGTCGGTTCGGTCATGACGACGATGCCGGAGTACAGCTGCCCGCGGGCCCGGTTATCCGCGACCAGGGTGTCGGAGGTGTACATCAGGTGCGTCCCGAACCGGCCGCTCAGGAAGGTGTTGTTCCTGACGACGGTGCCGTGGGCGCGGTGGAGGTAGACGCCGTCGCGGCCGCCCCGCAGCGTCGAGTCCTGGACGACCACCGGCGCGTTCATGGCGATGACGCCCATGAATCCGTCACGCCACTCTGCGGTCCCGTTGACGGTGACGTCGCGCACGACGGTCCCCTCGCTCCGGCGCAACAGGATGCCGTTGGCCGGCGTCTCGACGGTCACGTCCGCAACTAGCAGCGACGATGCGTTCACCGCCGCGACGCCGGCATCGCCGCCGCCGTAACTGTGCAGAATCTTGGTGTCCCAGCCGCCCGTGCCGTCGGTGCCCTCGGTGCGGGTCGTGCGGTTCAGCGTGGCGTTCCCGACGCCGGAGATCGCGAGCCCGGTCAGGGTGACCCGGTCGGCCGTCACCCGGACGACGGTCCCGTTCCCGGACCCGACGAGACTCGCGTTCTGCCCCCGGACGGTGACCGGCTTGGCTATCCGAACCTCCTCCCGGTAGGTCCCCGCGGGGACGAGGACGGTCGTGTTCGGTGGCGCCGCGTCGACGGCCGCCTGTATCGTCGGTGCGTCACGGCCCACGACGACCGAAACGGGCCGGTCCAGCGTGGGCGAGCGCCTCGACGCGCCGGTCTGCCAGGGCGCGCCGGTCGTCGACCCGCTCGCGCACGTCGGTCGCCCGGAGCAACTCGAAGTCGCGCTCGCGGAGCGTGGCCCAGTCGACCGTCTCCCCGCCACACCGGTCGGCGAACGCGGCCGCGCTGTCGGGCGACGCGAACGGCACGACCACCGGCCCGGACGGGATGCGCGCATCGCTCCCGACGACGAACGTCGCGTCCTGGGCCGCCACCCAGTCGGGTCTGCGCGAGGCCGTCAGCGACCCGTCGTCCCGACACGTCGGCGTCACCTCGCTGTAGTCGGAGACGTAGACGGCGAGCGGGTAGCCGAACTGCTGTTCCCGGCCGGGTTCGTTCAGCGCGGCCACCGCCTGTCCCACGCCGGCGTACCCGACGACGAAGCGGTACTGCGAGTAGAATATCTCGGCCTTCGGGATCGAGAGGTCGCGGTGGGCCGCCGCCTGTTCGGTCTCCATCGACGCCCCGAGTTCGACGGTGTCCTCGAACGGCACCGGGTCTGGCGTGGCCGCGCTCACGTCCACCGCGAACGATCCGACGGCGAGGCTCACGACGACCACAACCGCGGTGGCAACGGCCCAGTCCTCGACGGTCGCGTCTTCGAGCCACATCAGTGTATCCTGTCTACTCTCGTGGCGGGTGAAAGTCCTCGCGGTGGCCGTTCGGCCAGCGGGACCGCTCGCGACACCGCCCCCGCAAGCCTCATCGCCCGGTCACCCCTCCTCGAAGAACCGGCCGCGGTACTGTTCGGCCAGTTCGCGGTCGAAGGCCTCGATGCCGACCACGTCGTCGGCCGTCAGGTAGTCCACGGCGTCGACGTACGCCACGGCATCCGCCCGGTCGGCGAATGGCGCGGGGTTGCGCATCATCGGGTCGTCCACCCGGTCGGGGTCGGTCTCCAGCGCGTAGTGGGCGGTCAGTCCGTCGATGGTCTCGCGGGTCTCGAAGTCGGTGACCCAGACGCCGCTGATAGGGGCGTCGGTGGCGGCGAACCGGTCGGGCACCGCGTAGTAGGCGACTAGACAACCGCTCGTGTCGAAGAAGGCCCGCTCGCCGTCCTCGTGGACCACCTGCGCGTTCCAGTCGGGATAGTCCGCGGGGACCATCTGACAGACCGGACAGGACCCCTCGGCCGGGACCGTGACCGGTTCGTCCAGCGACGCCGCGGGCGTCTCGGTCCCGGTGGCCGTCGTCTCGTGGGCGGCGTAACTCGTACACCAGGCTTCGGGGGCGATGGTCCCCTCGACGACGGCACACGCGCCCAGGCCGTCCCCGTTCTTGTCCGGGATGTAGAGTGGCAGTTCGAGCACTGCTGTCCGTCGCTCGGTTCCTCCTGGTAACTGACGGCCGACTTCGAGACGAGCGACGAGGGATCGCGCTGGCTGCCGCCGAGGCTGGTCGCCGTCTCGTAGGCCGCCGGGACGCCCTCGCTCTCGGTCGGCGTGGGCGTGTCGGTGGGAGTGGGCTCGCCGTCGCCACCACACCCGGCGAGACCGACTGCGAGCCCGCTTCCCAGTAGAGCGAGTAACCGCCGCCGGTCGGTCTCGGAGGGTCGGTCTTCCATACGGGTTCGTACGTGGCTGACAGTATTGTACGCTATGGTGCAGGCGTCGAAAGCGCGCTGCGGTGGGTCGCCGCCACCGCTGGTCGTTTATCCCCGGCGCGCGTTCGAAACGGTATGACCGGACCACACGTCGTCGGTATCGTCGGTAGCCTCAGGGACGAGAGTTACACGCGCGTCGGCATCGAACGGGCGCTCGCGGCCGCCGAGGCGACTGGCGCGACGACGGAACTGCTCGACCTTCGGACGTTCGATCTGCCCGTCTTCGACGCGGACGACCGGTCGGCCGGCGACGCCGACGCGTTCGCCCGGCGGGTGCGCGACGCCGACTCGATGCTCCTGGGGACGCCGGTCTACCACGGGTCGTTCTCGGCGCCGCTGAAGAACGCGCTCGACTACTGCGGGTTCGACGAGTTCGAGCACAAGACGGTCGGCCTGCTGGCCGTGGCCGGCGGCGGCTTCCCGATCACCGCCCTCGAACACCTCCGGTCGGTCTGTCGGGCGCTCGACTGCTGGGTCATCCCCCACCAGGCGGCCATTCCCCGTGCCAGAGACGTCGTCGAGGACGGCCGGATCACCGACGACGGCATCGAGGACCGCGTGGTCAAACTCGGCGAGGAGGCCGTCCAGTTCGCGAACATCGAACCTGACCCGCCGAGCTTCGAGAGCACGGAGAACGTCGGTGCAGAAGAGTAGCCGTGCGGGCCGCATTGCGTGCCCGAACCGTAGGCCCCCGTCGCCCGCTGTACGCCCACACCGCCGTCGAACGCCGGCCGTACGGGCAGAGAAGGAAACGGTCAAAGCCACCCAGTCTAGTTGCCGGGTGTGACACAGTGGGTCGAGAACCCGACCGGTGGGCGTGACCGCGGTCCGGCCGCAGTCCTCCGCGCGTGGGCCGAGATACTCGTCCGGCCGCGGCGGTTCTTCGAGGTGGGCGTCGCGCCCGGCGACCAGGCCCCCGGACTCGTGTTCGCCGCGGGTGTCGTCTTGCTCGAGGAGGCCAGCCGGTTCGCGGTGGCGAGGCTGGCGGCGCGGGGCGTCGTCTCGACCGGTCCGTTCGCGTATCCGGCGATCGGCGACTTTTCGCCCGGCGTCGCCCTCCTGGCGATGCTGGGCGTCGTCGTCTTCGTGATGCCCGCGACGGTGCACCTGACCGCGGCGCTCCAGACGCTCCTGCTGGCCCCCGTCGCCGAGAACCGCGGCGGGGTCAGCGAGACGGTCCAGGTCATGTGCTACGCGATGGCGCCATGTGTCCTCGCCGGCCTCCCGCACCCGGAGGTCAGAGTGCTCGTGACCGCGTGGGGCGCGGGACTCTACGTTATCGGGACGACGGTGGTCCACGACGTCGGCCTCGGGAAGGCGGTTCTCGTCGGCGCCGTCCCCGCCGCTATCGTCTTCGGGTACGGGTTCCGCGGCTTCCTCGCACTCTCGGTGCTGTTCTGACGGCGGGGTTTTTATGCCAGGCGCGCCCGCCTTCGGCTATGCTGAGTCTGGACATTGACGACTTCATGCTCGAACTGAAAGACGGCGCGTTCAAGAACATCGGCGCGTCGAACAAGCGGGCGACGGTCAAGCTCTACGACGTCGAGGGGGTGGACGTCCGGGAGTTCGGCGACGAACGCGTGAAAATCGCCTTCGAGGACGACCAGGGCAGCGTCGTGGAGGTGGCGCTGTTCCCGGAACAGGTCCAGGCGGTCGCTGACGGCCTCGAACTGCTCGAATCCGAGAGCGACCTGGTCGAGTGAACACCCGGTCGGTCGCCGGGAGATTCTCGCAGTAATTTCGACAACAGTTTTAGGGCCGAACTATTCACTCCTCTCAATGGGTTCGTGTATCATCTGCGGCAAATCTGTCGACGGAAGCATCTGTGACATCCACGAAGAAGACGCGCTGTTCGAGTTCCGCGGCCACCGCCCCGACCAGCTGACGGTCGGCCGGTACTACCGGGGGAACGTGGACGGCTTCGCCGAGTTCGGCGTCTTCGTCAACATCGGCGACAGCGTCACCGGCCTCCTCCACCGGAGTGAACTGGACCGACGGCTCGACTCCCTCGACTGGGAGCCGGGCGATACCGTCTACGTCCAGGTCAAGAACGTCCGGGACAACGGGAACATCGATCTCGGCTGGTCCATCCGCCAGTCCGAGCGCGAGTTCCGTGGCGTCCTCGTCGACGACCCCGAGATCGGCCACGCGGTCGAGCTCGAGGAACTCGAGGGGGAAGCCGACCACACAGATGCCGACGACGTACAGACCGACGACCGACCCTCAAGTGACGACACACAGGCCGACGACGCGGAGGCCGACGACACACAGGAGGGCGAGCGGGACGACGAATCGACCACCGACCCCTCCGCCGGCGAAGTGAGCCAGACCGGCGACGCCGACCGGGTAGAGGGCGCCGGCGGCACCGTCGGGACGACCGACGAGAGCGAGACCACGACGTCGACCGGTGGCGGTGCCGCCGTCGTCGAGCAGTCGGAGTCGGAGTCGGAGACGGCGGCCGAACCGGTCGCCGCCGACATCGGCGACCTGGCGGACCACGTCGGCGAGGACGTCCGCCTCGAGGGCGAGGTCGTCGGCATCCGACAGACCTCTGGGCCGACGGTCTTCGAGCTCCAGGATACGACCGGCACCGTCGACTGCGCCGCCTTCGTCGAGGCCGGCGTGCGGGCGTACCCCGACGTCGAGGAGACCGACCTCGTGACGCTCGAGGGCGAGGTCCGGCGGCGTCGCGGCGAGATCCAGGTCGAGACGGCGGACCTGACGGTGCTGGAGGCCGAGGCGCGCGACGAGGTCGAACAGCGACTCGCCGACGCCTTAGACGAGCAGGCCCGGCCCGACGCCGTCGACCCGCTGGCCGAGGACGAGGTCGTCGAACAGCTCGGCGAAGAACTCATCGAGGCCGCGACGCTCATCCGCCGGGCGGTCCTCACCGACCGGCCGGTCATCGTCCGCCACGCCAACACCGCCGACGGCTACCTCGCGGGGAGCGCCCTGGAGCGCGCGACGCTGCCGCTGGTCACTGACGAGCACCGCCGGGTCGACGCGCAGTACCACTACTTCGACCGCCGGCCGCTCGAGGGCGGCGTCTACGACATGGACGACGCCACGAAGGACGTGACGACCATGCTGGACAACCGCGAGCGCCACGACGAGAAGCTCCCGCTGTTCGTGTTCGTCGCCGCCGGCGGCACGCGCGAGAGTCTCGACGGGTTCGACCTGCTCGAGGTCTACGGTGCCCCCACCCTGGTCGTCGACGACATCGCCGTCGACGACGAAATCGCCGCGGCCGTCGACGCCGTCGTCTCCCCGTCCGCCTCCGGTGCGGCGACCACGACGGCGACCACGCTGGCGGCAAACCTCGCCGCCCACGTCAACGAGGCCGTCCGCGAGGACCTGCGCCACCTCCCGGCCGTGAGCTTCTGGGAGGACGCTCCCGACGCCTACGTCGCCCTCGCTGCCGAGGCAGGCTACGACGCCGGGGCCATCGCGCAACTGCGCGAGGCCGTCGCCCTGGAGGCGTTCTACCAGTCCTACGAGGACAAGCGCGAACTCATCACCGACCTCGTGTTCGGCGACGAGGACGAGGACATCGGCGACCTGGCGGGCCACATCGCCGAGCAGTTCCGCGAGAAGGTCGACACCGAGGTGGCGACGGCCCGCGCGAACCTCGACTACCAGACGGTCGGGGACGCACGTATCGCCGTCCTCGACACGGACGCGTTCTCCCACCAGTACGAGTTCCCGCCGGAGACGCTCCTGCTCGACGAACTCCACCGCGACGTCCGCGACGAGGCCGACGCGCTGGTCGGCATCTCGACCGACACGCTGTACGTCCGCACCGACGCCGACGTCGACTTACACGACCTGGCGGAGGCGGTCGCCGCGGAGGCCCCCGAAGGCGGCGTGGCGACCCGGAGCGTCCGCGAGGGGTCGGTCCGGTACCTCGCCGGCGAGCGCGGTGCCGTCCTCGACGCGACGCTGAAGGTCCTCTCGGACCGCCTGTAACGCGCCGAGACTTTTTTGCGGCCGGCGCCGTCCTGTCTGCCATGAGCGACGGCCCCGTCAACGTCGCGGACCTCGAGTGGACCGATTACGACCACGGCGACCGGCAGTTCCGGCGCAAGCAACTCGGCGCGGCCGCCGGGGGCGAGGAACTCGGGACGAGTCTCTATACCGTCCCCGTCGGGAAGCGACTGTGGCTCAGACACTACCACGAGGGAAACGAGGAAGCGATCTTCGTCCGCGAGGGCGACGGGACCCTGTGGCTGGGCCCCGACGCCGACGAGCATCGGCTCGCGGCCGGTGACTACGTGGCACTGCCCGCCGGCGAGGCGGGCACCCACGAGATCGAGGCGGGCGAAGACGGTCTGGAGTTCCTGATGGTCTCGACGATGAACGAGCCCGACATCACCGTCTATCCCGACCGGGAGATGGTCGGGC
Source organism: Haloarcula regularis (assembly GCF_029338315.1). Taxonomy (GTDB): domain Archaea; phylum Halobacteriota; class Halobacteria; order Halobacteriales; family Haloarculaceae; genus Haloarcula; species Haloarcula regularis. The sequence goes on along the minus strand of NZ_CP119794.1, from coordinate 683,994 downwards.
TGTACTCCGGTGCGGCCCCAGGCGACGACGGCGAGGAGCGGCGCCTCTCGAAGTTCGTCGACGCCACCGCGGAACTGGAGTACTGGGAGGCGTAGCGAGGTGTCGACGACCCGGGACGACGGGCGTCGGCGTCTCCGGTCTCTTCGCGGCGGTCGAGCGCCTCAGCGGGATTCCAGCTCCACCGCAACATCGTCGACGTAGTGCGTGGCGTCGCCCTCCCAGATAACGCTCGTCCCGGCGGCGACGTAGAGCGTGTCGGCGTCCAGTTGCGGGGTCGTCCACTCGAAGGCGTACTCGCGCCAGCCCTCGGACAGCCAGAGCGGTTCCCGGAGCCCACCGTAGGGAGTCTCGCCGAGTTCGGTCGTGTTGACGCCCGGATGCGGGAAGTCCTCCTCGCGCGCCGGTCGCTCGGGCCCCAGGCGGACGACGGCGTCCCGGAGCGTGTTGAACGACTCGGACTCGCTCCAGAACTGGACGGTCACGCTGGCCGTGTAGGCCTGGCCGGGCTCGACGCCGACTGGGTGGACACCCCAGGTGACACCGTCGTCGTAGTCACCCTCGTTCCAGATACGCAGCGAACGGCTCCCGGATGCGGCTTCGGCGTCCGAGACGCCCAGTTCCCACTCGAACTCCTCTAGTTCGACCTCCGGGCCGATGGCGGCCCCGCTCTCCCAGTCCCCGATACCGTCCTCGAACCCCTCCTCGAACGCTGCCCCGTCGTCTCCGCCACTGCACCCGGCCACAGTCGCGGCTATCGTCGCCGCACCAGCCCGGAGCACATCACGTCGTTTCATCGACATTATCTACCCGACGAATTGATAAATATGTGAGGGGGCGCGGTACCACACCGCGCCGGTGGCGAGCACGACGGGTCGCGTTCGTCCCCGAGCGACACGCTTATTCGCGCGAGACGACGAAATCCCACAACCGATGCGCACGGAGACGCCGGACCCCGAGGAGACCGAGGCCTTCCAGCAGGTCTGTGCGGAACTGGTCGACCGCATCCTCGCCGGCGACGTCGAACGCGACGACGTCGAATCGGCCAAGATCGACGTCTGCCGGGAGTACTCGGCGCCGAAGGTCCCCCAGAACTCCGAACTGCTCGACTACGCCCCTCAGGAGCACCGCGAAGTCCTGGAAGAGGTGCTCCAGCGAAAGCCCGTCCGCACCGCGTCGGGCGTCTCGCCCATCGCCATCATGACCTCGCCCGAGCGGTGTCCCCACGGGAAGTGTCTCTACTGCCCCGGCGGCCCCGACTCGGAGTTCTCCTCCGCGCAGTCCTACACCGGCCACGAACCGGCCGCCGCCCGCGGCGAGCAGAACGACTACGACCCGTACGGGCAGGTGACCCTGCGACTCAACCAGCTCCGGGAGATCGGCCACCCCGTCGACAAGGCCGAACTCATCGTCATGGGCGGGACGATGACCGCCCGGAGCCACGACTACCAGGAGTGGTTCGTCAAGCGGGCCCTAGAGGCGATGAACGACTTCGACGTCGACGCCGACCCCAGTCCCGCCGAGGAGGTGTCGTTCGCCCAGGACCGCGAGGAGTACGAGTGGCAGTACCTCGAGGACGTCATCGCCGAGAACGAGACGGCCGACGTCCGCAACGTGGCGACGACGTTCGAGACCAAGCCCGACTGGTGTGACCCCGAGCAGATCGACCGGATGCTCGACCTCGGCGGGACGAAGGTCGAGGTGGGCGTCCAGACGACCTTCGAGCGCATCAACCGCGAGATGCACCGCGGCCACGGCGTCCAGGCCTCCATCGACGCCAACCGCCGCCTCCGTGACTCGGCGTTCAAGGTCGGCTTCCACATGATGCCCGGCCAGCCGGGGATGTCGAAGGAGATGTGCCTGGAGGACTTCCGGCGCATCTTCGAGGACAGCGCGTGGCGGCCCGACTACCTGAAGATCTACCCGACGCTGGTCGTCCCCGGAACGGTCACCTACGACTGGTGGACGAACGACGAGTTCGAGCCGCTGGGCAACCAGGAGGCCGCCGAACTGGTCGCGGAGATCAAGGAGATGATCCCCCGCTACACGCGCCTCCAGCGCGTCCAGCGCGACATCCCCGCGGACTTCATCGAGGGCGGCGTCTGGAAGTCCAATCTCCGGCAACTCGCCTGGAAGGAGATGGAGAAACACGGCTGGACCTGCGAGTGCATCCGCTGTCGCGAGGCGGGCCACAGCGACGAGGTGGCCGAAGACGTCGAACTCGACGTCATGACCTACGAGGCCTGTGGCGGCACGGAGCACTTCGTCTCCTTCGAGGACTTCGAGCGCGACGTCCTCGTGGGCTTTTGTCGCCTGCGGTTCCCGAACGACCCCGTCCGGGCGGAACTCCAGGATGCCGCCCTCGTCCGGGAACTCCACGTCTACGGCAACGCCGTCGGCATCGGCCAGCAGGGGGCCGACGGGGACCACCAGCACAAGGGATACGGCAAGCGACTCCTCGCGGAGGCAGAGGAGATCGCCCGCGACGCCGGGTTCTCGAAGCTCGCGGTCATCTCGGGCATCGGCGTCCGCGAGTACTACCGGGAGAAACTCGACTACCAGCAAGACGGGCCGTACGTGTCGAAGCGCCTGGACTGACCATCCGGCGACGCAGCGGCTACAATCACCCAGACTTCTCGGCCAGGCCGATGGCCCCGAAGAGCACGGCGCTCGCCCCGCCCAGGACGACCAGGAGCGTGTAGGCCAGGCCGGACGCGCCGGGTGGAACCCTCGCCAGCCCGCCGAGGATCGCGACGCCGACGGCCGCGTCGCCGAGCGCGCTCAGTGTGTAGCGGGTCACCCGCCGGTCTCTCACCCGGAGCGACCGCTCCGCCGACGCGACCAGAAAGAGGCACCCGGCGATCCCCAGGCCGCCCACGAAGACCGCTCGCCCCGGCGTCGCGAGGAGGGTGCCGGGTCCAGCCAGCGCCCCAGCCGCAGCGACGCCGCCCAGACAGAGCAGTCCAGCCAGGAGGTCCAGTTGGTTCACCACGACCGTTCTTCGCTCGCTCGCGACAACTGCGTTTCGAGCGCTGCGCCGACTCAGCCGTCCGTCGAGCCCGGGCGGAGGGCCTGGAGCCCCATCGGCCCCACGACGAACGCTCGGCCTGCCGCGATTACCGGTGAGGCGTAATCGTGGGCGTGGACCGAGCTGGTCCGCCAGCGCAGGCGATCCGGTTCGAACAGGCCCCCGACTTCCCGGCGGTAGGCCCGGACGTCGCCCGACACGACGAGTACCGATTCGTCGGTCACGACGGGCGCGGCAGTCCCCTCGCTGGGGACGTGTGCCTGCCAGTTCGTCTCGCCGGTCGCCAGGTCGAGCTCGTGGACGTCGCCGGGAACGACGTAGACGACGTCGTCGGCCGCCGCGGCCGCGGCCCGGGTCCCGAGTGAGCGGCGCCAGCGCTCCTCGCCGCCGGGGTCGACGGCGACGGTCTCTCTGTGGCCGGTCTGGACCACTCCGCCGTCGTCGGCGACGACCGGGGCCGCGTACGCCGTGTCGACGGCGACGCGCCAGCGCTCCCGGCCCGAATCCGGGTCGAGTTTCACCAGCGCGTCGCGGTCGGGGACGTAGACGCCGTCCCCAGTCACCGCGGGGGCGACCTGCGTGGCGGTGAAGTCGCCGAGGTTGTACTCGTCGTAGACGAGCGGGTCGAGCGAGCGCCGCCAGCGTTCGGTGCCGTCCGGGGCCAGTTTCACACAGGCCGTCGCGCTTCGGACGTAGACGGCGCCGTCGACGACGGTGACGCCGTACGTCCGGCGCGTGCCGACGCGGTACCGGTCCCGGACACTCCCGTCGCCGAGCGAGAGGACGGCAACGAACGCCGGTGCGGGGTCCGGACCGCTCGTCGCGGGGACAATCCGCGTCGGGACGTAGAGTCGGTCGCGGGCCGGGTCGATCGCGGGGGCGCCGGACAGCTCGCCCTCCAGAGACTGGGACCACTGCTCGACTCCGTCGACGGTGACGGCGACGCCCTCACGTTCGCTCACGAAGTACGCGACGCCGTCGTGGACGGCCGGCGGCGCGTACGGCCAGCTCGCGCCGGCGAGAACGGATCCCTCACTTGATTCCGGCGCGCCGCCGGGGACCCGGTTCGGGTTCGTCGGGCCGTTGGCGAAGGAGTGCCAGTCGCCGTCGTGGAACGGCACCGTTCCGGAGTCTGGGGCGAGGGCGCTGCACCCGGACAGTGCTGCCGTGGCGGCCGCCACGCCAGCCGTCGCGAGGAACCTGCGACGCGACGTGTCGCGCCCGCTCGACTCCGACGGTACTAGCTCGGCCGGGGAAGGGCCAGGCTGGGGTGGAGGGGGATCTGCGGGGGACACGTTCCGGAATTCTAAGCGACGTGGAAAGAATCTTGTGCCGCCGCTACGGGCCGTTCGGCGGCGGACCCGCAGGGTTTTCCCGCTCAGTCCCCTCCTACCGGTATGACGCGACGGCTTCGCGACGGGGTGTGGCTGCTCGAGCTCGGCCTGATTCCCCCGTTCGCGTCGAACGCCTACCTGGTCGACGAAACGGCCGTTGGCGACGGGGACGGCGACCTCACCCTCGTCGACACGGGGCTGTGGTGGAACGAGCCGACCATCGTCGACGAGCTGGGTGCCGCCGGGTTCGCGCCCGCTGACCTCGACCGTGTGTTGATAACCCACTACGACCTCGACCACGTCGGGGGGCTGAACCGACTGGTCCCCGAGTTCGACGGGCCGGTGTACGTCGGGACCGCCGACCTGGACCTCCTCAACGGGGACGCCCACCCGGCCTGGCTCCACCACAAGGGGCTTTTCCACCGGGTCACGCGACAGCTGTTCCCCCTCCCGGACCTCGACCTCTACCCCGTCCACGACGGGGACGGAGTCGGTCGCTTCACGGCCTACACCACTCCGGGGCACAACCCCGGGCATGTCGTCTACTACCACCCGGACGTCGCCGCGGCGTTCCTGGGCGACCTGGTCTGGGAGGACGACGGAGTGCTGACGACGCCGATCCGGTTCGACTCCTACGACATGGTCGAGCTTCGGGCCAGCGTCGTCGAGCTGGCCGAGCGGATTCCGCCCTTCGAGGTGGCCGCGATGGGCCACGGCGACCCGCTCTCCGTCGGTGGGTTCGAGGCCCTCGCCGCGCTCGCGAGCGAGCACTGACACCGCTCGTTTGGGGGTGGATTTTTACTCGCAGCGCGTCTGACAGCTTACATGACCGAGCGATTGGCGGTCGTCGGCGCCGGCGCAGCGGGCGCCGCGGCGACGTACGCCCTCCGGGACGACCCCGTCGAGGTGACCGTCTTCGAGAAGAGCCGCGGCGTCTGCGGTCGGGCGGCGACCCGCCGGAAGGACGACTGCGTCTACGAGTACGGCGCCAACTACCTCAAACCGGGTGACGACCGGGTGACCGACCTCGTCACGGAAGAGTGTCCACCGACGGCCTCGTGGACATCGCGGAACCCGTGTACGCCTTCGCGGCCGACGGCGACATCACTCCCGGTCGCGACGCGGACGAACACAAGTGGACCTACGAGGCAGGCATCACCCAGCTCGCCAAGCGGCTGTTCGGCGCGACAGACGCCACGGTCGAGAACGAGGTGCGCGTCGAGGTACTCGACAGGCGCGCCGACGGCTGGCGGGTCGTCGACAGCGAGGGGACCGACCGCGGAGACTACGACGTCGTCCTCCTGACCCCGCCGGCGCCACAGACGGCCGACCTCCTGGGCCAGGCGGCGTGGGACCACGACGACTGCCGGGCGCTCAGACAGACCGTCGCGTCGGTGCCCTACCGGACCGTCGTCGCCGGCGTCCTGCACTACGACTTCACACTCGACGTCCCGTGGTACGGTGCGGTGAACGCGGACAAGGCCCACGACGTCGGCTGGGTCTCGCGCGAGGAGTGCAAGCGCGGCCACGTCCCCGACGGCGAGTCGCTGCTCGTCGTCCAGATGAACGAGTCGTGGTCGGTCGCGAACTACGACCGACGCCCCGAGACGCTGGTCGAAGCCATCGCCGAGCGGGCGGCCGCGCTGGTTGGCGACGACCGGCTGACCGACCCCGACTGGACGGACTACCAGCACTGGCGCTACTCCCAACCCGAGGGTGAGGTCGACCACGACGCGCTCGCGGGCGCTCGGGACCACGACCTGTACTTCGCGGGCGACTGGGTCGCCGGGGAGGGACGCATCCACGCGGCACTCAGGTCCGGGCTGGACGTCGCCGCGGACATTGCCGGGCGCTGAACGGAACGCCTTTGCGTCGGGGCCGTCAGCCACCGACATGGACCACAAGCGGGAACTGACGAGCGTCGACCTCGCGGCGCTCGAGACGGAACTCGGGGCCTACGAGGGCGCGAAGCTCGACAAGGCGTACCTCTATGCCGACGACGACCTCGTCAGGCTGAAGCTGCGCGACTTCGACCGCGGGCGCGTCGAGTTCGTCATCGAGCTCGGCGAGGTCAAGCGAGCCCACGTCGTCGCACCCGACCACGTCCCCGACGCCCCCGGCCGGCCGCCGGACTTCGCGATGATGCTGCGCAACCGACTGTCGGGGGCCGACCTCGTCCGCGTCGAGCAGTTCGAATTCGACCGCATCATCGAACTGGAGTTCGACCGGGCCGACGGATCGACGACTATCGTCGCGGAGCTGTTCGGCGACGGGAACGTCGCGGTGGTCGACGAGTACGGCGACGTCGTCGACTCGCTGGAGACGGTCCGCCTGAAGTCCCGCACGGTGGCGCCCGGCGCGACCTACGAGTTCCCCTCGGCGCGGTTCAACCCGCTGACCGTCGACTACGAGGGGTTCGTCGCCCGCGTCCGGGACTCCGACGCAGACCTGGTACGGACGCTCGCGACCCAGCTGAACTTCGGCGGTCTCTACGGCGAGGAGTGTGTTCCCGGGCGGACATCGAGTACAACGTCGACGTCGACGAGGTGACCGACGAGCAGTTCGAACGGCTCTACGACGTGGTCACCGACCTCTCGACCCAGCTTCGGGAGGGGAATCTCGACCCGCGGGTCTACTACGAGTCGACGGGTGAGGGCGAGGAGTCGCGCCGGCGGGTCGACGTCACGCCGGTCCCCCTCGTGGAGTACGAACACCTCCACAGCGAGTCTTTCGACTCGTTCAACGCGGCGCTGGACGACTACTTCTTCCACGTCCAGCGCGAGAGCGAGGTCGAAGGCGGCGAGGCAAAACGACCGGACTTCGAGTCCGAGATACAGAAACACGAGCACATCATCCGCCAGCAGGAACAGGCCATCGAGGACTTCGAGGCCGACGCCGAGGCCGAACGCGAGAAGGCCGAACTGCTCTATGCCCGCTACGATCTGGTCGACGAGGTGCTCTCGACCGTCCAGGCCGCCAGGGCCGACGACGTGTCCTGGGACGAGATCCGCCAGACGTTCCGGGAGGGGGCCGACCGTGGCATCGCCGCCGCCGAGGCCGTCGTCGACGTCGACGGCAGCGAGGGGACGGTCACGCTGGAGATAGACGACACCCGGGTGACCGTCGACGCGTCGACGGGCGTCGAGAAGAACGCCGACCGCCTCTACCAGGAAGCAAAGCGTATCGAGTCGAAGAAGGAGGGCGCGATGGCCGCCATCGAGGACACGCGCGAGGACCTGGCGGACGTCAAGGAGCGCCGTGACGCCTGGGAGGCCGACGACGGAGACGAGGAGGAACCCGACGACGCGGCCGACGACGAACCGACCGACTGGCTCGCGGAACCCTCGATCCCCGTCCGCCAGACCGAGCAGTGGTACGAGCAGTTCCGCTGGTTCCACACCTCGGACGGCTTCCTGGTCATCGGCGGCCGCGACGCCGACGAGAACGAGCAACTCGTCAAGAAGTATCTGGAACGCGGTGACAGGTTCTTCCACGCCCAGGCCCACGGCGGCCCGGTGACGATACTGAAAGCGACGGGCCCGAGCGAACCCTCGAAGGACGTCGACTTCCCGCAGTCCTCGCTGGAGGAGGCCGCACAGTTCGCCGTCTCGTACTCATCGGTCTGGAAGGACGGGAAGTTCGCCGGCGACGTCTACATGGTCGAGAAAGACCAGGTGTCGAAGACGCCCGAGAGCGGCGAGTACCTGGAGAAAGGCGGGTTCGCCATCCGCGGTGACCGGACCTACTTCGAGGACACCGAGGTGGGCGTGGCCGTCGGCATCACCTGCGAGGACGAGACGCGGGTCGTCGGCGGCCCGCCGACGGCCATCCGCCCGCAGGCGGCGACGAGCATCACCGTCGAACCGGGCCAGTACGCCCAGAACGACATCGCCAAGCGCCTCTACCGGGAGTTCAAGTCCCGTTTCGCCGACGAGACGTTCGTCAGGAAGGTCGCCAGCCCCGACCGCATCCAGGAGTTCCTCCCGCCCGGGGGGAGCCGGATGGTCGACGAGTGACCGGCACCGGGCCCAGTGAGCCACTCCGTAGCGTGATAGCGACACGCATCTGATACGTACGGTTATATACTTGTTGGTTGTACTAGACGAACGAAGATACTACGTGGTACCTGTGGCAGTCGGCGGACATCCGACGTTCGCCATCGTCGCCCGTAGCATCCCGATCCCACTGGAGGGTCACAATGTTCCAAGAAGCACTCAACTATCCACGCAACGGTGACAGCGCGATCAAGAACATCGCTATCGGCGGCCTCTTGCTGCTCTTTAGCTTCTTGCTCGTCCCGACGTTCCTCGTCATGGGTTATATCGTCCGGGCGCTCCGGATGGTCATGGACGGCGAGGAGGAACCGCCTGAGTTCGACGAGTGGGGCGAACTGCTCACCGACGGGCTGAAGGTGTTCGTCATCGGGTTCGTCTACGCGCTCGTCCCGGCCATCATCGCCTTCGTCGCGGTGATCGCCAGCGGCGCGTCCATCGGCCTGGGCGGCGACAGCGCGGCCGGCGGCCTCGCCGCGGGGCTCATCTTCCTCGTGGCGTCGCTGGTCCTGTTCGTCGTCTCCCTGGCGCTGGCGTACGTGCTCCCGGCCGCAGTCGTGTCGTTCGCCCGTGAGGACAGCATCGGCGCGGCGTTCTCCTACGGCGACCTGCGCCCCATGCTGTTCAGCCGGACCTACGCGACCGGCTGGCTCGTGGCGTTCGGTATCGCCATCCTGAGCGGCGTGATCATCGGCGTACTCAACGCCGTCGTCATCGGTGTCATCCTGGCCCCGTTCGTGTCGTTCTACGCGAACCTCGCCGGGACCCACGCCATCGGCGAGGCTGTCCGAGAGATGCCCGCCATGGAAGAGGGCCCCGACTCGACCGCCGGTCAGGCCGCGATCTAAGCGCGGAGCGGTCTCTCGGTCGATTTTTCGTGTTCGAGTACACGGTGTTCGGGATTGATAGGTCTGGGCCGCGCCGCGCTAGACGATGGAACTCCTCTTCGCGGCGGTCGTGACCTGGCTCGTAATCCACGAGCTCGACGCAATGTACCACCACGAGTGGCGCTTCTTCTTCGCACCGATCCCGGTCACGGACGAGACGGCGTTCCGCATCTTCACCGCGCTCCACGCTCCCGCACTCCTGGTCGTCCTCTGGGTCTTCGAGACTCCGGACTTCCAGCGGGGGTTCGACGTGTTCGTTATCGCTCACGCCGGGGCACACCTGGTCCTGCGGGACCACCCGAAGGTCGAGTTCGATACCTGGTTTTCCGCGGGCTGGATATACGGCGGCGCACTCCTCGGTGCAGCACATCTCTACACGACGCTCTGAGGGGTCCGCGAGTCCTGTTGGCAAATATTTATATTTCTGCTGAGTCAATCGCCGAGTGCCTACTGTCACACGGCGGTCCCCGCCGTCCTCCGAACGGTCACGACAGTACCTGAAACCATGTTAGAAGATGCACTCAAGTTCCCGTGGAAGGGCGAGAAGAACGTCGAGACAATCATCATCGGTGGCGTCCTGAGTCTGCTGGGCGTCTTTATCATCCCGACGCTGTTCGTCTACGGCTACCTCGTCAGGGTCATCCGGCAGGTCGGCGCGGGTGACGACGAGGTCCCCCCGGTGTTCGACGAGTGGGGCGAGTTGCTCGTCGACGGCGTCCTGGCGTTCGTCATCTCGCTCGTGTACTTCCTGGTTCCGGCCATCGTCATCTCCGTCGGCGTCCTGGCCTGGATTCTCCCGGTCGGCGTCGGCACGAGTGTCGGCGGGACCGGCGGGAACTCCGTCGCTATCCTGGGTGTGCTGCTGGCGTTCGCCACAGCCGCCGTGGGGGTGCTCACGCTGCTGGCCGCTGTCTACCTCTTCCCCGCGGCCATCGCGGCGTTCGCCCGGACGGGCTCGGTCGGGGCGGCGTTCTCGCCCTCGACGATCCGCACTATCGGCACCAGCGAAGACTACGCAGTCGCGTGGCTCATCGCCATCGTCATCGGTGTCATCGCGCAGATCGTCGCGGGTGCCGTCGCCGTCACGGTCCTCGGACTCATCTTCGTCCCGTTCATCACATTCTACGGCAACATCGCCAGTGCCTACGCGATCGGCCGGGGTATCGAAGACGCGGACCGGCCGGGTGAACAGGCGGGCGAGTCAGCGACCGGACGGCCGGCGGTCTGAATAGCAGGGCACTTCTGTCACCGCGGTCGAGAGGATCGTATGCAAGTCAAGAGTCGGGTGGCGACCACCGAGGGGCGCGAACGCGCCGAGGTGGTGCCCGAGACGCTCGACGACCTCTGGCATCTCTCCTACATCGTCGAGCCGGGCGACCTGGTTGCGGGTGACACGACCCGGCGCATCCAGCGCGACGACGACACCCTCCGGGACACGGGCGGCGAGCGCGAGCCCATGTGGCTGAAGATCGAGGTCACCGACGTCGAGTTCGCGAAGTTCGCCAACCGCCTGCGCGTCGGCGGCGAGATCGTCGACTGCTCCCGCGAGGACCAGCTGGGCTTTCACCACACGCTCAACGTTGAGGAGCACACCGAACTCGAGATAGAGAAACGCTGGAAGCCCGATCAGAACGACCGCCTGGCGGAGGCCGAGGAGGCCGCCGAGAACCCGGACGTCGCCATCGTGACCGTCGAGGAGGGCGAGGCCCACGTCCACACCGTCGCCCAGTACGGCACCGAGGAGCGCGCGAGCATCACCTCGACGACCGGCAAGGGAGAGTACGCCCGCCCCCGCAAGGAGCTGTTTGCCGAGCTCGCAGAGGTCGTCCGCCGCCAGGACGTCGACGCCTACATCCTCGCCGGCCCCGGGTTCACCAAGCAGGACGCACTGGATTACTTCCGGGAGGAGATACCGGATATCGCCGAGCAGATGACGGTGGTCGACACCGCCAGCGTCGGCGACCGTGGCGTCCACGAGGTACTCAAGCGGGGGGCTGTCGAGGACGTCCAGCAGCGGACCCGCATCGCCGAGGAGGCGGACCTCATCGACGAGCTGATGGCCCGCATCGCACAGGGGAGCGAGGCCGCCTACGGGCCCGAAGACGTCGCCAGGGCCGCCGACTTCGGCGCCATCGAGACGCTGCTCGTCTTAGACGAGCGACTCCGCCTGGAGCGGGCCGGCGAGGGCGACTGGGACGTCGACGTCGACCGCATCATCGAGACGACCGAACAGAAGGGCGGGTCGGTGACCGTCTTCTCCGCCGAGTTCGCCCCGGGCCAGCAGCTGTCCAACCTGGGCGGCATCGCGGCACTCCTCCGGTACCGACTCGACTGAACTGGCGTCGCCGGTCGCCCGCGGCGCGTTCTCGCTCGCCGGGAACTATCCAAACCGGTAATTACCGGCGGTCCCAAAGTCGGCCAACCACGGTGCGGGCCGGGGGTTGCACACAATGTCATTCGAAGACCAGCGTGATTTCGCGAGCCAGGTCGCCGATCTCAACAAGTACGGCCAGGCACTCAACCAGTGTTCGACCGTCGAGGAAGTCGTCTCGCTGACGCTGGAGGCGATGTCCGTGCTGTTCAAGTTCTCACACTCGACGTTCGTCGAGGTCCGGGGCGGCGACCCGCGGGTGGTCCACAGCACGAACCCCAACCTGGCCCCGGGCGACCCGCCGTCCGACATCGCGATGCGGGCCTTCGAAACCGGGAGCGTCGCCACCGAGACGGGGGCCGGGGCCGGCGTCGGCGACGACTCGGAGGTGACCGCGGCGCTTGCCGTCCCGGCCCTGATGGGCGACGACGTGACCGCCATTCTCGAGACGCGCTCGACGTCCGTCGAGTCGTTCGGAGACGAACACAGCAGGCCGATGACCATCCTCGCCTCGCACGCGGCAACGGCCATCAGCAACATCCGCTCGCGCGAGCGACTGGAACGGGCCCGGCGTGACCTCGAGACCCGGAAGGAACTCATCGAGATGTACGATCGCCTGCTTCGCCACGACCTCGGCAACGACCTCCAGGTCATCGCCGGGTTCGCCGACGCCGTCGCCGCCGACGTCGACGGACAGACGGCCGACCACGCCGAGAAGATACAGCGGGCCGCCGAGAGCGCCGCCGACCTCATCGAGCGTGTGGGAGACCTCGTCTCGTCGCTCGAATCGCAGGACGAACCCCAGCCGCGTGATCTGCAGGCGATTCTGTCGGAGGTCGTGGCCGACGTCGAGGCGTCCTACCCGTCGCTCACCGTCGAGTTCGACCCCGGTGAGGCCGACTACCGGGTGTTCGGTGGCGACCTGCTCGACTCGGTGTTCCGGAACGTCGTCTCGAACGCCGCTGTTCACAACGAGGGCGCGGTGACTGTCGAGCTGCGCGTCGAGAGCACTCAGGACCAGGTGGCCGTCACCGTCGCCGACGACGGGGCGGGTGTCGACGAGGCAGTCCGGGACGAGCTCTTCCAGATGGGACGCAAGGGGCCCGACAGTGCCGGCAGCGGGTTCGGCCTCGGATTCGTCCGGGCGCTGACAGAGTCCTACGGCGGGAGCGTCAGTGTCGGCGACAGCGCGGCCGGCGGCGCGGCCTTCCATATCACGCTCGACCGGGTGTGAGCGCTCAGTCGGCGTCGGAAAGCGATATCGTCAGGCCGTCCTCGGCGAAGCGGACGTCGCCGTCGTAGTGGCGCCCGAGCGACGCCAGCATCTCGTCGTGTCGCCCCTCGGTGTGTGGATAGAGGTGCGTCAGATAGATGCGCCCGAGGTCAGCGTCCGCGTCTGCGAGCGTCTCGCCCAGCGCGGACGGCGTCGGGTGGTTCGAGACGTCGACGTCGTCGGGGAACGAACAGTCGTGGACGAGGACGGCCGTCCCGTCCGCGAACGCGACGAGATCGGTGAACGCCTCGGAGTCGCCGCTGAGGGTCACGGTCGGGCCACCGCCGGCCGGTTCGACGCGGTAGGCGAAACACTGCATCGAGTGGCGCGTCTCGGTGGCTTCGAGGGCGAACCCGGGGAGATCGAACGCGCCGGCCTCGACGTCGCGTAGCGTCAGGTCGAGACGGCCCTGCATGTACTCGTGGACCGAGAGGAGGTCACGGACCAGCTGCCCGGTGCCCGGCGGACCGACGACGGTGAGGTCCGTCTCGCCGGCCAGCCAGCGGGCTTTCAGCAGGACGTCCAGGTCCGAGACGTGGTCGAGGTGGTGGTGGCTCAGGAGGACGGTGTCGACGCCCTCGTACCCGACGTCGGTCCGGGCCAGCGTCGAGAGGACGCCGCTCCCGCAGTCGACGAGGAGCGATCGCTCGCCGGATTCGACGAGGTAACCGGTCTGTGCGCGCGTCCCGGTCGGCATGGCACTGCCGGTGCCGAGGAACGTGAGTCGCATAGCGGGAGAGAACGACCGGACGGGAATAGGCGTTTGTATCGGTGGAGGGTGACACTGGGACGCCAGGGACCAGCGTAGGGGCGCCAGCGGAGTGGGGGAAGGGGCCGTTCCGGAGAGAACGGCGATGGCTCGGGCAGGTGTGGCCATCGTCGGGGAGCGGGGAACCAGGGCGGCGGTTCCCGACCCCGTCGACGGCGCAGATAGACGTAGGGAGGGGAGTATCAAAAGCCCACCTTACGGTAAAAACTCCGTTTGAGCGACCGTCAGCGGTCGTACGCCCAGACGGCGGCCACGACGGCGACGACCAGCAGGCCGCCGAGGAAGAAGACCAGGCCCGGCGGGACGTCGAATCCGCCGGCGGCGCCGGACACCTCTGCGAGTTCGGTGGCGACGTCCGTGGGGGTCGTCGCCGGTTCGGATACCGGGGCCTCCGTCGGGGTCACCGTCGGTTCCTCCGTGGGGACCGGCGTCTCGGTCGCCTCGGCGATGCTGACCCCACCGTCGTCGCCACTCGGGGTCTGTGTCTCGGTCGCCTCGGCGATGCTCACCCCGCCGCCGTCACCGCCGGCCGTCGCCGTCGGTTCGGCCGTCGGCTCTGCGGTCGTCGAGAGCGTGGGGTCCGCGCCGGCGTCGCCGCCTCCGCTCGCGGCCTCGCCCCCGTCGCCGCTCGCGGACTGCCCGACGAAGGGGACGCCCTCGGTGATGACCTGCACGGCGACGCTCGCGGCGGTGAGGATGCCGACGACGGGGACGAGTCGCCTCGCGAGCGCGCGCAGCGACCGCTTTCGCTCGCGGGTCCCGACGAACAGCACCAACGGGTCGTCGGGCGGCTGGTACACCTTCATCTCCTGGCCCTTCTCGGAGTAGCGGGTGCCGGCGACGGCGATGAGTTCCTCCTCTTCGAGTTTCTCGAGGTGGTAGGAGACTTTCTGGATAGACATCCCGAGCCGGTCGGCCAGTTCGGAGGGCGTTCCCGGATCGTCGTATACCGCGTTGAGTATCTCGCGGGCCGTCTCGGAGGAGAGCGCGTCGATGACGGCGGAGACGTCCTCGTCGACGCCGACGATCTCGAGTTCGCCGTCCTGGGAGGTGCTCGCCTCGGGACCGCGCGAGGGTAGCAGGGACATATATCGGAATCAGTGACCCCCAGCGGTATATATCTCGTGGAGACTGTGATGGAAATTTCACGGTTCCTGGCGGACCCACGTTCACTTTCACTCCGCGGTCGGAACCCACTTCCCTGCACGGCCCCACGTCACCACCAGAGTGCGAGATGGGAGGACGAGCCCACCTGGCGGAGCTGGACCTGCCCTTCGACCCCGCCACCGTCGATGTCGACGACGAGCCGGTGCTGGACCTGCTGGCACCCGTCGTCCAGGAGTGGTGGGTCGAGCAGTTCGGCGAGTTCGTCCCCGGAAACGGCGGCTTCTTCACCCCGCCCCAGAAGGAGGCCATCCCGCTCATCCACGAGGGGGAGAACGCGCTCATCTGTTCACCGACGGGGTCGGGCAAGACGCTCGCGTCCTTTACGGGCATTATCAACGAGTGTTCGCGAAGGCCCGCGAGGACGCCCTCGAGAACTCCGTGTACTGCCTCTATGTCTCGCCGCTGAAGTCCCTGGCAAACGACATCCACCGGAACCTGGAGGTCCCGCTCGCGGACATCACCGACCGCCTGGCCGACCGGGGCGAGGACGTCGACATCCGCCACGCCATCCGCCACGGCGACACCAGCGACAGCGAGCGCCAGGCGATGCTGGAGACGACGCCGCACATCCTCAACACGACGCCGGAGACCCTGGCGATACTGCTCAACTCCCCGAAGTTCAAGCGGAAACTGGAGACCGTCGAGTACGTCATCGTCGACGAGATACACAGCCTCGCCGAGAACAAGCGCGGTACCCACCTCTCGGTGTCGCTCGAACGGCTGGAGGCGATGGCCGACACGTCGCCCACCCGCATCGGCTGCTCGGCGACGGTCGAACCGCTCGAGGACGTCGCGGAGTTCCTGGTGGGCCGCGAGGAACCGGGTGGGCCGCCCCGCGACTACGAGCTCGTCGACACGCGGTTCACCCGGGACTTCGACGTCGAGTTGACCTGTCCGACCGACGACCTCATCAACACGCCACGCGACGTCGTCACGGGCCGGTTCTACCAGCAGCTGCACGACGAGATACAGTCCCACACCAACACGCTCGTGTTCACCAACACGCGCTCGGGGGCTGAACGGGTCCTCCAGACCCTCCGCGAGCGGTTCGACGACTACGACGAGACGAACTCCGGATGTCACCACGGATCGCTCTCGAAGGACAAGCGCCACGAGGTCGAGGAAGCGCTGAAGGCCGGCGCCCTCGACGTGGTGACCACCTCGACGAGCCTGGAACTGGGCATCGACATGCCCCACATCGACCTGGTCGTCCAGGTCGGGTCACCGAAGTCCGTCGCCGCGCTCCTCCAGCGCATCGGCCGGGCGGGCCACCAGCTAGGCGAGACGGTCGAGGGCCGCGTCGTCGCGCTCGACCGGGACGAACTCGTCGAGTGTGCCGTCATGCTCGAGAAGGCCGAGTCGGGGTTCGTCGACCGCGTGTTCGTCCCGGATAACGCCCAGGACGTGGCCGCCCAGCAGGTCTACGGCATGGCCATCAACCAGGTCCGCCCGGAGCGCGAGGTCAGGGCCATCCTCCAGCGGGCCTACCCGTACCGGAACTACACGGACGAGGACTGGGAACAGCTCTGTCGCTATCTCACCGCCGACTACCCGGGCCTGGAGGACAAGAACGTCTACGCGAAGATCTGGCGCGACACCAACGACCCGCCGGACGGCGAGTACCACTACGACGAGTACGACGTGGGCGAACCGCTCGTGGGCAAGCGCGGGCGCCTCGCTCGCGTCATCTACATGACCAACGTGGGGACGATTCCAGACTCGTTCACCTGTGACGTCTACACCCGGGGCGACAGCCGCTGGGTGGGCCAGCTCGACGAGCAGTACCTCGACACCTTGGAGCAGGGTGACGTGTTCGTCCTTGGCGGCGACCGCTTCGAGTACCGCTACCGCCGCGGGTCGAAGGTGTACGTCGACCCGACAAGCGCCAGGCCGACGGTACCCTCGTGGTTCTCCGAGCGTCTCCCCCTGTCTTACGACATGGGCCGCGAGATGCTCGCCTTCCAGGCGACGCTGCTCGAGAAGCTGGAGGCCGGCGGGATGTCGGAGGTGCGCAACTGGCTCCGGACGTTCCCCGTCGACGAGAACACGGTCCGTGCCATCGCCCGCATGTTCCGCGAACAGGTGGCCTACGCCGGGTCGACGAGCGTCTCGACGCCGGACCGCCTGGTAATCGAAGAGGCGCTGGACCACGACGAGTACGAGCGCCACTATTACGTCCACTCGACGTACGGCCGGCGGTTCAACGACGGGTTCTCGCGGCTGGTGGCCTACTACGTCGCCCAGCGGGCCACCGCCAACGTCCAGGTGGCCGTCGCGGACCACGGCTTTACCCTCTCGATGCCGCTGAACCGGAAAGTCGACGTCGCGGGGCTCGTCAAGGCCATCGATCCGGCCGACGTTCGCGAGGACCTCAGAGCCAGCCTCGAGGGAACGGACCTGCTCCAGCGGTACTTCCGAATCAACGCCACCCGGTCGCTGATGATACTCAAACGCTACAAGGGCTACGAGAAGTCCGCAAGCGAACAGCAGGTCTCCTCGGAGATGCTGCTGGGATTCGCCTCGGACCTCGGCGAGTTCGCCGTCGTCGAGGAGACCTACCGCGAGATTCTGGAGGACAAGCTCCACGTCGACGGCATCGAGGCCGTCGTCACGGACATCGACCGCGGGGCAATCGAGGTAGTATCGACCCGTGTCGAGTCCCCCTCGCCCAGAGCCTTCGGCCTCGCGACCCTGATGGCCAGCGACGTGGTGCTGGCCGAGGACGAGTCGGAGGTCCTCGCGGAGTTCCACCGCCGCGTCCTGGCCGAGATAGACGACGACCGGCCCGGCGAGACGGCGGCGACGACGGACTGAGCCGCGTCACAGACGCCGGTACGTGTTACCTGAACAACTAGTTCGAGGTGGGTTCCCCCCCTTCGTATCGCACGATGCCACATCACACGCACGACCACGACGCCGAATCGCCCGAACCGGGACACGTCCACGCGGCGGTCGACCGAGACATCGACGTCCGCGACGACTGGGCGCGCCGGCGACGGAAGGGGATTCCCACCGACAAGCAACTCCTCGTCGTCGCCTGCATGGACGAGCGAATCCCGGTCGAGGAGGCGCTGGGACTGGACCTCGGGGACGCGCAGGTGTTCCGCAACGCCGGCGGGAAGGTCACCGACGACGTCATCCGGTCGGCGGCGCTCACGACGCAGTTCTTCGACACGACCGAGATCATCGTCGTCAACCACACGGATTGCGGGATGATGAGCGCCCCGGACGAGGCCGTCGTCGAGGGCCTCGAAGCCGCCGCCGGCGGCGACATAGACGCCGTCGACGTAGACCCCGCGCTCCCCGAACTGAACCTCGGCGGGGCGAGCCTCTCGGACTGGGTCCGGATGACCGACGACATCGACGAGGCCTGTCGCACACAGGTCGAACTGCTTCGTGACCACCCGCTCGTCCCCGACGCGGTGACGGTCTCGGGCTACGTCTACGAGGTCGAGAGCGGGCACCTCCGCCGCCCCGGCGAGCGCGTCGCCGACCAGGTCAACGAGCGGGTCTGACCGGGTCGCCGCGGTCCACCGCGGTCCAAACTATTAATCCGACGGTCGTTCCACGAGTGGTGTATGGAGTCGTTGCACCCCCGCGTCAGGATGCTGTGGGTCGGTCGCCGGGTGATACAGGCGACGGTGCTTGCCGCCATCGCGGTCGGCATCGACCGCTTTCTCCTCACGCTCCCGCCCACGCTGGTCGCCGCCGGCTGGCTCGTCCTCGTCGTCCTGGGGACTGTCCACGCCGTCGCCGCCCACCGCATCTGGCGGTTCGAACTTCAGGACGACGCCCTCTATCTCGTCCGGGGCGTCGTGACCAGGACCGACACGTCCGTCCCCTACGTCCGCGTCCAGCACGTCGACACGCGGCGGGGCCCTATCGAGCGGACCGCCGGCCTGTCGAGCGTCGTCGTCTACACGGCGGGCTCGCGAGGGGCCGACATCACCATCCCAGGGCTCCGGCCCGAGCGGGCGACCGAACTGCGCGAACGCCTCCGTGACCTCGCCGGCGAGAGCGAGGCCACCGACGCAGTATGAGACGCCTGCACCCACGGAGCGCGATTCTGCGTGTCGCCCGGGCGGCGGTACAGGGCGCCATCTTCGGCTTCTTCGTCGGCACGGCTCTCGCGGGCGTGCTCGGACTCCCGGCGGTGGCCGTTCCGCTCCTCGCGCCGCTCGCGGCCACCCTGTTCGGCGGCTACGGCTTGCTGCGCTACCTGCGCTTCCGGTACGAGGTCGACGACGACACGCTCAGGGTGGAGTCGGGCGTCGTCGCACGCCAGTCGCGCGAGATTCCCCTCGGGCGCGTCCAGAACGTCGACACCCGACAGGGCGTGTTCAACCGGATGCTTGGCCTGACCGTGGTCGAGTTCGAGACGGCCGGCGGGAGCGCGACGGAGGCCACCCTCGACGCCGTCGGCGTGGCCGAGGCAGACCGCCTCAGGCGACTCGTCCAGGGGTACGACCGCCGGAGGACCGACCCAGCCCGGGCCGCCGACGCGGCGGACCGAGGCGAGACTGGGGCCGCGGACGAATCGCCCGGTGTCGCCGCGGAACTACTCTTTACGTTCTCCTGGCGGGATCTGCTCACGTACGCCGTCGTCTCGGTGCGACCGGCCGCGCCGGTGCTGACGCTCGTCGGCCTGCCGCTGGGGTCGGACGTCGTCGTCGCGGTGTTGCGGTTCAACCTCCGCCTCCTCGCGGCGAACGGCAGCCTCGGGATACCGATGCTCCGCGACATGGCGACGCCGCGACTGGTCGTGCTCGCCGTGCTGACGGGCGTGCAGTTCGTGCTCGTCGCGCTGGTCGTCAGTGCCGTCTTGACCGTCGTCGAGTACTACCAGTTCACGCTCACTCGCGAGGACGACGACCTGCGGTACGAGCGGGGGCTGTTGCGCCGTTACAGCGGGACTATCCCCGTCGGGAAGGTCCAGACGGTCAGCATCCGCGAGAACGCGCTGATGCGCCGGTTCGGGTACGCGACGCTGGTCGTCGAGACGGCCGGGTACGGGCCACAGAGCCAGCAGTCGAGCCAGGGCGTCGCCGTGCCCATGGCGCCCCGCGAGGACGTCTACGAACTGGCCCGCGACGTCGCGCCCTTCGGCGACCTGGCGTTCGAACGGCCGCCGAAACGCGCCCGCCGCCGGTACGCGTTCCGGTACGGCTTCGTCGCCACCGTGCTCGTCGTCGTGGGCTACGCGGTCGACACGTTCGTGCTCGAATCGGGCCGCTGGTGGGTGCTGCTGGGCCTGTTCGCCGTCGTGGTGCCGGGCGCGTACTACCACTGGATCCACCGCGGATACGCGCTGGACGACGACGTGCTCGCGACCCGGACGGGCTTCTGGCGGCGGACCACGCGGGTCGTGCCGTACTACCGCATCCAGACCGTCTTCGTCCGCCGGACGCCGTTCCAGCGCCGTCGCCGCCTCGCCACCGTGACCGCCGACACGGCCAGCTCCTCGAGCCTCGTCGGGGGGAGCGCGAGCGCCTACGACGTCGACGCCGACGTCGCCGGTGACCTGCGGGACGAACTCCGCGAACGCCTCCGGACCGACCTCCTGGAACGGAAAGCCGCGGCCCGGGCACGCGCTCCCGTAGACGAGGCGCCCGCAGAGACGACGAGCGCAGCGGACGAGTCGTCGGGTAGCGAGACGGGCGCCGACGACTGGCCGGACGACGAATGGGGGCCGCTGACCGAGGGGACGGACGACGCCACCGAAGGAGCGGACGAAGCGGACGAAGACGAACCGGACGCTGAGGAACCCGACACCGCCGACCCAAAGACGCGCGACGGGGACTCACCGGACGAGTAGCGTGTTCAGTGCGTCGGGGACGACGAGGACGTCGCTTCCCGGTTCGATGGCGTCGGCCACGTCGTCCGCGGCGTGCATGAGACACTCCTCGACGACGTCGGGTGCCTCGCTGTTTGTCACCCAGACGTCGTAGTCCCGCAGGACCCGTGTGACGACGAAGGCACGCTGCGCCCCCGGTTCGTACCCCTCGGCCATCGTCTCGTAGAGGTCCTCGGCGCTGTCCGCGCCCGAGAGCCAGTCGTAGAAGCGCTGTTCGCCGGTGCCCTGGCCGACGCCCTCCGCGAGTTCGGCCGGCACGACGATGCGACCGCCCTCAGTCAGCGGGTCGTAGTCGCCCAGCGCGACGTACGTCGCGGCGCGGGTCGCCTGGTAGAGGTTCGCGTCCTTGGGCGCGCCGACGCCGGCCACCACGGCGTCGTAAGTGCCCTCGAGAGAGACCGAGAGCGCCTCGCGTGCGCTGGCCGAGAGGTGGCGGACGACGGCCCGCGGGTCGCCGGCCGCCGCGTCGAGGATGCCGGCGGGGCCGTGCGTGACGTTCAGACAGAAGTCGACGCCGACGGCGTCGCCGGCCCGGTCCAGGAACGAGCGGAACGGGTTGCCGTCGACGCGGCCCAGGCGGACCCCTGCTCGGCCGATGAGGTCCGGGCCGTGGGTATAGCCGATCTGTGACTCGCCGCCGGCGCCGACGACGACGGTCTTCGCGCCGCCGGAAAAGCCCGCGTACTGGTGTGGCTCGACCATCCCCGTCGCGAGGACGTGGTCGGCGGCCGCCACCGTCTCGTGGACGTCGACGTCGACGCCGTCGACCTCTCCCACCGTGACAGTCGCCTCGGGGTCGTGGTTCACCGCCAGGTCGGCGTGTTCGCCCAGGGCCGCCGCCAGTTCGTCGTCGGTCATCGGCCGGTGCAGCCCCAGCCCCACGACGACGCTCACCTGCTCGCGGTGGACGCCCGCGCCGGCGAGCGACGACAGCAGGTGCTCAACGAGCACGTCGTCGGGCGTCGCCCGCGTCACGTCCGTCACGACGATGGCGACGGTGTCGTCGGGATCGACTCGTGCCTGGAGTTTGGGCCCGTGGGGGTCGGCCATCGCCGCGGCGGCCGCCTCGTCCGGGTCGACGGCCTGGCCGCCCGGCGGGCGACACACCGTCACCGAGCAGTCGGGCAGCGACACCGCGACGGCCCCGCCACCGCAGGGTACTCGAACGGTCATCGGGGGTAGTTCGGACTCGAGCGTCGAACAAGTGTCGATTTTGTCGATAGTTGATAGGTGGTCGGCCGCGGACGCCGGTGTGTCATGCCGACGATTCTCACGATTGGTATTCGATGACGAACTTTATTGTACGTGGTTTGTAACTATCCGGATACTATGAGGCGACGGCTCAACGCCAGCGGACTCGTCATCGCGGTCATCGGGTTCGTGCTCACCCGGTTCACCGTCGCGCTCGCAATCTACGAGGACCCGGTGCGCTTCTTTCTGGCGGGCATCGCACCGCTCGCGCTCGGTCTGGGACTTGCGGCCTTCGGGGTCGCGCTCTTCGTCGCCGACGTCGACCGGGCCACCGTCCGGACGACCGCGCTGTGGTGTGTCCTCGGCACCGCCGCGATGACGGTCCTGCTCGTCCTGACGGTGCTGGGGTCGAAGACTGCCGACATGTCCAACCTGGCGACGATACGGTCCCAGTCGTACCTGTCGACGTTCCTCATCGGGGGCAGTGTCGGGGGGACGCTGACGGGCATCTACGCCGCACGCAACCGGCGCCAGCGCGGCACGCTCCAGCAACAGACGAACCGGCTGGTCATCCTCAACCGCATCCTCCGACACGAGATTCTCAACGCGCTCACGCCGCTGCGCGGGTTCGCCACCGTCGACCCCTCGGACCACCCGCAAGCCGAACGGGTCGTCAACGACCGGCTCGACGACATCCAGCGGACCGTCGAGGAGGTGAAGTATCTGGTCAGGCACGCGGGCCACGCGCGGGCCGCTGGCACCCCCGTCGATCTCGAGGCGGCCATCGCCGAGAGCGTCGAGACCATCGAGGCGCGGTATCCCGATACCGAGATTCCGCCGGTCGACTGCCCGCCGGGCCTCCAGGTGTACGCCAACGAGCGACTGTCCAACGTGTTCACGAACCTGCTCGAGAACGCCGTCGTCCACGCCGACGACGCGGCCCCCGAGATATCCGTCTCCGTCACGGGCCCGCGGGTCCGGATCAGCGTCAGCGACCAGGGTCCGGGCCTCCCGGAGAGCCAGCGCAAACTGCTCGAGACCGGCGACATCGGGGAGTTCGACGACCCGCGAGGCGGGTACGGGCTGAACGTCGTCCGCCTCCTCGCCGAGAGCTACGCGGGCGACATCGAGACGGCCACGGGCGAGTCCGGGACGACGGTCACCGTCGACCTCGCTCGCGTCACGCCGGACGCCGCCAGCCTCCGGCCGTCCCAGGCGACGCTCTCCCGCCTCCGACCGGCGACGCCGCACCTGCTGGTCGCGGTCGTCAGCGCGCTCCTCGCCGGCGTCGTCTACGGCGCCGTCTCCGAACTGCTGGGCGGGTCCATCGCCGGCATCGGCGTCTTCTACGGCGTCGCCAACCCGCTCGTCGGGTGGATAACCCACGAGTTCCACAGCGTCGTCTTCGGGTTCGTCTTCGTGAGCCTGGTGACCCTGGCCCCGGAGGAGCGCCGGGACGACCTCTCGACGTACGTCGGCGTCGGACTCCTCTGGGGCGTAGTGCTCTGGGCCGTCGCGGCGAGCGTCGTCGGCCCGATGTGGCTGCGCCTGCTCGGGATTCCCGCCCCGATACCGCGTTTCTCGACCTCGATACTGGTGAGTCACGTCGTCTGGGGCCTCTCGCTGGGACTGCTCACGGCCTGGGGCTACCGGAGTGCCGTGCCGCGGCTGCAGCGCCTCCGAGAGCGGCTTGCCGGCGAGCGAACCCGGTGACGTCAGCGCTCGGTGACCGACGTCTCTGGGCCGGTCACGGCGCGTTCGACCCGTGACCTGATACCCCGGAGCATCCCGACGGTCATGAGGACGGTGACCGGATCGAGCACCGCCTCGCTGAGCACCCGCAGGAGGGGGTTCTCGGGCAACCTGACACGGGCCCTGACGAGCAGTCGCGTCTCGTTCTCGCCGACGGGCTCTAAGACGAACGCCCAGACCCACCACGGCGGGTCGTCCGGCGTCTGCAGGACCAGCGAGGCCGGGGGGTTCATCGACGCCACCTCGAGCTCCGCGTCGGGGAACCGGTCGGCACGGCCGAGTCGCACTGTCTCGCCGACGGCCAGGTCCTGGTACTCGGGGACGATCTCGTCGGCGTTCCGGATGCCCAGCCCGACGAGGTTCTCCGCCCAGGTGTAGCTGTAGAACCCGCCGCGTTCCTGGCCCAGCTGGCGCAACCAGGGCCACACGTCCTCGGGCGTCCCGTCGACGGTGACGGCCATCGTCGAGACGCCGTCCGCGTCGGGGAGCAGGGCGTCGCCGGGCAGGTAGCGCCGAACCTCCGACGGGGTCGCGCCCCAGTTCAGCAGGCGTGGTCTCACGGCGGCCCAGTAGAGCGCGCCGACGAGCGCGAGGCCAGCGAGTTGCCGAAGGCGATGCGGGCGGGTGCGGGGTCGGTCGCTCGCCCCGGCGGCGGCCGCGGGCGAACGCGAACGGGAGACTGTTTTCATGTCGTTCACCTCACTAGTCCGTACGCGCTGGTCCGGCATATACGGCTCTGTCAGTCGAAGTTCGAGGGGATGCCGTGCCGACGACCGGGGGCGCGGTCGGCTCAGTCCGTGCTCGAACTGCCTTCGATGGCGGCCCGGCGCGCCACGGCGGCCTCGAAGAAGGAATCCGGCAGTTCCTCCAGATCGCCGGCCTGGACGCGCCAGAGGTTGGCGTAGAGGCCGTCCTCGGCCAGAAGGTCGACGTGCGTGCCCCGTTCGACGATGCGACCGCCCTCCAGGACCAGAATCTCGTCGGCGTCTTTCACCGTCGAGAGCCGGTGGGCGATGGCGACGGTCGTCCGGTCGCGCGCGAGGTCGCGGAGACTGCGCTGGATGATGGCCTCCGTCTCGGTGTCGACGTGGCTCGTGGCCTCGTCGAGGACGAGGATGGCGGGGTCCTTCAGGAAGGTCCGCGCGAGCGCGACGCGCTGGCGCTGCCCGCCCGAGAGTTTCACGCCGCGCTCGCCGACCAGCGTGTCGTAGCCGTCGGGGAGGTTCTCGATGAACTCGTGGGCGGCGGCCCGCCGGGCGGCCGCGGTCACGTCCTCGTCCGTCGCGTCGAAGGTCCCGTAGGCGATGTTCTCCCGGACCGTCCCGTAGAAGAGAAACGGGTCCTGGGCGACGTACCCCACCCGGCGGCGGAGGCTCTCGAGCGAGAGGTCGCGCACGTCGTGGCCGTCGATGCTGACGGTCCCCGACTCGGGGTCGTAGAGGCGCACCAGCAGTTTCACCAGCGTCGACTTACCGCTGCCGGTTGGACCGACGATGCCGACGGTGTCGCCGGGAGCGACAGCGAAGGAGACGTCGCGGAGGACTGGGTCGCCCGTCGGCGTCTCGTCGCCCCCGGTCGATGCTTCGGCCCCGTCGTCCCCTGCGGCGTACCTGAACACGACGTCGTCGTACTCGATGCGGCCGGCCACGTCGTCGAGCGTGCGCGCGTCGGGCAACTCAGTGATCCCTCCTTCGGCGTTTAACAGCCCGTAAACGCGGTCGCTCGAGGCTTTGGCCTTCTGGTAGTTGTTGACGATCTGCCCGAACTGGGCGAGCGGCCAGATGAACTGCTGGGTGTACAGCAGGAAGGTCACGAACGCACCGGGGCTGACGGTCCCCGAGAGACCCAGGGGCGGGCCCTGCAGGACCCAGAACGCGCCCACACCGAAGGTGAGCGCGAAGCTCAGGCCGGAGATGGCCGACAGCCCCGGGAAGAACGTGATGCGCGTCTTGATCGCGTCCCAGTTGGCGTCGTAGTAGGATTGGGACGCCGCCGCGACGCGGTCGGCCTCGTAGGCCTCGGCGTGTTCGGTCTTGATGACCTCGATGCCACCGACGTTGTTCTCCAGGCGGGCGTTCAAGTCGCCGACGCGCTGGCGCATGGTGGCGTACTTGGGCTGGACTCGGCGGACGAACAGGAACGTGAACGCCCCCAGGACGGGCACGGCGAGCAGCGAGACCAGCGCCAGCCACGGGTTCAGGACGACCATGACGACGCCGACGCCGACGACGAGCGCGACCAGTCGAATCGCCGAGCTGACCCCGTCGGTCAGGAACGACTCCAGCTGGTTCACGTCGTTGTTGAGCACCGCGAGGATCTCGCCGGTCCGCGACGCGTCGAAGAACGCCCGGTCGAGGGCCTGCATCCGCTCGTAGGCGTCGACGCGGAGCGCGTGCTGGATGTTCTGGGCGAACCGGTTCCAGCCGTAGTTCTGGAGCCACGACGCGATGGCACCCCGACAGTCACCGCTACCAGGAGGGCGACGACGACCCACACCTGTCCGGTCGCCGTCGTCGGCAGCCACGTGGCCGGGACCAGTGGGAGCTCGAACGGGCGGGTCCCGAGCAGGATGGCGTCTATCGCCAGGCCGAGCGCGAGTGCGGGGACGAGTCCGGACGCCCGGGCGACCAGCGCCATGCCCGTCCCGAGGACGGCGAAGGCGCCGTTCTCGCGGCCGTACTCGGCGTACAGTTGCCACATCGACCCAGCACCGTCTGACCGTGACGGCTCACTCGTCACGTCCGCCTCCGGCCTCTCGCGCGTGTCGTCATTCACCCCTCGCTACGATTCGCGAAGCGATGTACTGGTCAGTCCAGGCCCGGAGAGTCACTTCCGCCCTCCGAAGCGAGCGGACTGGTCCGCCGGTCGCTCGTGCGTGCGGGCCCACTCGCGGAGCTCGCGAAACACGGGCGCGAGGTCGGCCGCCTTCGCCGTCGCCGCGTACTCCACCCGCGGTGGACTCTCGTCGTACTGTGTCCGTGTGACCAGGCCGGCCTCGGCGAGTTCCTCGAGTCGCGTCGAGAGCGTGTTCGGCGAGAGCTCCAGCGCTCGCTGGAGTTCGGTGAACCGCCAGGGCCGCGCGTCGGCCCGGACCAGTTGGTGGAGGATTCCCATGGTGTGTGCCTTCCCGAGCAGCGTAAAGAACGGGGCCGCAGGGCGAGTCGGCTTCGTTTGCATCCGTGTGACTACGGTCCCTGCAGTGATTACGATGTCGGGAGCCATCGATGGACAATACTTATCTGCGCTCCATCTGAGTCTGGGGGTGAACACGGCGCTTTCGTCGCGTCTTTCGCGAGCTGCTGGAGAGCAACCCATGACAGAGACATACATCGGTTCGATAGACCAGGGGACGACTGGGACACGGTTCATGGTCTTCGACCACAGCGGCCAGGTCGTCGCGAACGCCTACCAGAAGCACGAGCAGATTTACCCCGAACCGGGCTGGGTCGAACACGACCCGATGGAGATCTGGGACAACACGAAGCAGGTCGTCCAGGACGGCCTCGAGGCCGCCGGCCTGTCTGCCAGCCAGCTCGAGGCGCTCGGCATCACGAACCAGCGCGAGACCACCATCGTCTGGGACAAGGATACCGGTAAGCCTGTCCACAACGCGCTGGTCTGGCAGGACCGCCGCACCACCGACCGCGTCGAGCAACTCCAGGAGGAAGGGAAGGTCGAGTGGATCCGCGAGAAGACCGGCCTCGAGTGTGACGCGTACTTCTCGGCCACCAAGACGGAGTGGATCCTCGAGAACTCGGACCCGATAAAGACCGAACGCTCCCGCCCGGAGGACACCCGCGAACGCGCCGAGAACGGGGAACTCCTGATGGGAACCATCGACTCCTGGCTCATCTACAACCTGACGGGCAACCACATCACGGACGTCTCGAACGCCTCGCGGACGATGCTGTACAACATCCGCGATCTCGAGTGGGACGACGAACTGCTCGCGGAGTTCGGCGTCCCCGCGTCGATGGTGCCGGAGGTCCGCCCCTCCTCAGACGAGAGCTACTACGGAACCACAGACCCGGACGGGTTCCTCGGCGCCGAGGTGCCAGTCGCGGGGGCGCTGGGCGACCAGCAGGCGGCGCTGTTCGGCCAGACCTGCTTCGACGAGGGCGACGCCAAGAACACCTACGGCACCGGCTCGTTCTACCTGATGAACACGGGGACCGACGCCGTCGAATCCGACCACGGCCTCCTGACGACCATCGGCTTCCAGCTCTCGGGCGAACCCGTCCAGTATGCCCTCGAGGGAGCCATCTTCATTACGGGTGCGGCCATCGAATGGCTGGAGGACGTCGACCTCATCGAGAACGCCGCCGAGACGGAGGAGCTGGCACGGTCGGTCGACTCGACGGACGGCGTCTACGTTGTGCCGGCGTTCACCGGCCTCGGTGCGCCACACTGGGACGGGCGTGCTCGGGGGACCATCGTCGGGATGACGCGTGGCACCCGCCGCGAGCACATCGTCCGGGCGACGCTCGAGGCCATCGCCTACCAGACCCGGGATGTCGCCGAGGCGATGGAAGCCGACTCCGGCGTCGAGACGACCAGCCTCCGGGTCGACGGTGGCGCCGTCAAGAACAACTTCCTCTGCCAGCTCCAGTCGGACATCATCCAGACGACGATAGAGCGCCCCGAAGTCGACGAGACGACGGCACTGGGGTCTGCCTATGCCGCCGGGCTGGCCGTCGGCTACTGGGAGTCCGTCGACGAACTCCGGCAGAACTGGCAGATGGACCGCGAGTTCGCCCCGAAGACGGACGCTTCGGCGGCCGACCGGATGTACGAGCGGTGGGGCAAAGCGGTCGAGCGCTCGCTCGACTGGGCCAAAGAGGAGTGAGCGGCGTCACCACGCTGCCTACCCGTTTCGAGGAGAGCGCCGCTGGCAAACGCGCCCGCCCGAGTGCCCTAAAACCTCCGTTTGCGACGGTAAGGCCGACGTTCTCTATCACCGGAGGAGAAAGTCATCTGTAACTAACTATTAGGCGTGCATCACTCACTCTATGCCAAGTCACATATTGACACGGCGACACCTCCTGCGGGGAGTCCTTGGCGGGTCGGCGGCCGGGCTGGCGGGCTGTTCGAGCGACGGCGGGGACGGTGGTGACGGCGGGGACTCCGTCACTGGCGACGACTACCCGGTCATCGACCGGTGGCTCACAGAAACGGACCTCGGGGGTGCGGCGGACAACTACGACGGTACCTTCGCGGACGAACGGGGCACAGACACCGTGACGGTCGACGTGGGTGCGGAGGGCAACGGGGGCGCCTTCGCCTTCGGACCGGCAGCCGTTGTCGTCAGTGCGGGCACCACCGTCGAGTGGCGCTGGACCGGCGAGGGGAACCCCCACAACGTCGAAGCCCTGCCCGAGGAGCAACTGGGCGAGTCGGACTACGAGTTCAGTTCCGGCGAGGCAGAGGGTGGGTCCGGCGTAAAGTACACCCGGACGCTCGAGGACCCGGGTATCGCCCTCTACCACTGCGAACCGCACTTCGCCCTCGGGATGAAGGGCGGCATCGCCGTCGAGTGAGTCGACAGTGGAGACGCCCCGGACAGACCAGTCCGGAACCTACCCACTCGAACTATTCGATCAGACATTCCAGAAGTGACCTATCGAGGACTCAAATATGGATATATGAGTATAAAATGCCACTTTCGGATAGAACTAACTTTCTAAAGGACATTATCGTACTCGAAATGGCAATTCTAAACTAGCGTGTGCCCATCTATACCTAGATATACTCTGGACTACGTGATCAATACATCTTTGACGGTTGCTTGGCTACAGGACTGGCTTCAGACGACGACCGTCTTCCTCCTGAGTCAGTGTGCCCGGCTGTCCGGGCGGTCACTCCTCGCTGTCGGCCCCGCCACGGCGGCGGGCGGCGATTGCGACGATGGCGACGATGGCGACGATGGCGATGAGTTTCGTTCGGGACATGACAGATAGACGTCCGTCCGAGAGGTGTATAAATATTCGTGTCACGTCTGACGGAGTCGGACGGTCCGTGGGAGGCCCGATGCAGTCCACCGGTTTTCCCGCTTCGCTCACGATCGGTCCGACCGCGAGAGACCGGACCAACCACCGCTGTAATAGTACATGCCGACAAACAGGTCCGTGAGTACTAATGTCAACGTTTCTCGTCGCATACGGAACCAGCGAGGGACAGACCGAGAAGATCGCCGAACGCGTCGTGGCGACGCTGACCGACCGTGGCCACGACGCCAGCGCCCGCGATGTCGCGACACTTCCGGCGGCGTTCGACCTCGAGGGGTTCGACGCTGTCGTGGTCGGGTCGTCCATCCATCTCGGCAAACAGCAGGACTCGGTGGTCGCGTTCGTCGAGCGCCAGCGCGAGGACCTGCGGACGCGGCCGACGGCGTTCTTCCAGGTGTCTCTCTCGTCGGCGGTCGACAACGAGGCGCGCCAGGCGGAGGCAGCCCAGTACGTCGAGGACTTCGTCGCGGCGACGGAGTGGCACCCCGACCGCATCGCGCTGTTCGGCGGCGCCCTGCGGTACTCGCAGTTCGGGTTCCTCAAGCGACTCATGCTCAAGCGCATCGCCAGGGACGCCACGGGCGATACTGACACCGCCCGCGACTACGAGTACACCGACTGGGACGAGGTCGACGCTTTCACGAACGACTTTGCGGCGTTCGTCGAGGGTCGGCTGGGCGTCTCACCCGACACCTCGTAGCGGTCTACGCCGTCGGCGTGTCGCCGGCCGTCTCGTCGAGGGTGGTCTGTCGACCGCCCGACGTCTCGCCTTCGCCGCGGTTCCGGTAGCTCTCCCGGAGGCCGAGCGCGAACGCACCAAGTCCCAGCAGGAAGGCCACCAGTTCGAGGAGGCCACCGAGGAAGGGGATGGTTCCGAGGATGGCGAAGGCGACCAGACCGACGACCAGCGCCAGCCAGCGGTTGGGCGACCCTATCCGGGTCAGCGCCCACGCGGCGATGGCGTACTGGCCGTAGACGCTCCCGACCCAGACGGCGATACCGAACGCGACGGCCCCGAGGATAGTCAGCGGGATGCCGACGATGGTGATCGCCAGCAACACGAGCAGTACCGGCACGGCGATCAGGGTCAGCAGCCCGACCCCGCCGCTCTGGAGGGGCTCTTCGGCGACTCTCGACGCGACACCCGTCGAGAACCGCGGGAATACCCCGAGGAGGACGACGCCGAGCAGGAGACTGGCGACGAGTCCGTAGACGACGCCGACCCAGGACGGGATACTCAGCGCCTGGAAGTCCGGGCCGCCGGACGCCCGGATGTCCGGGTCGCGGACGACACCGCCGGCGACGGCGGCGTCGGGGTCCTGGGTGAACGTCCCGGCGTCGTAGCGGAAGGTGCCGCCGACGTCGGCGTTGGGGCCCAGATCCAGCGTCTCGGCGCCGATGGTGACGTCACCGGCGACGGCCCCGTCGACGAGCGCGTAGTTCGCGCCCGCCTGCAGGTTCCCGCCGACGGACCCGGTCTCGCCGAGTTCGACGGTCGCACCGGCGACGTCGACGTCACCGGCGACGGTGCCGTCGATTCGCACTGTGGCGGCGGCGACCTGCAGGTTACCGTCGACGCGACCGGACTCGGTGACGTGGATCGTCCCCGCAGCACCGGAGACGTCCCCGGTCACGGTCCCGCGGACGACGATGGTACCCGCGACGGCTTCGATACTCGATACGGTCTCGCCCTCCTCGACGACGATGGTCTCCGCAGCGCCCTCGACAGACTGGGCCGCGGCTACGCCGGTCCCTGCCTGGAGGAGGAGTGCGAGGACGACGACGAGCACGAGGGCCCGTCGCCGGAGGGCAGTCGATGTCAGTGCCATGTGGAACAGTTCGTGGAACGAGGTAATAAATTTTCACTGACATTAACTGTCAGGCACGGACGACCATCCGGTGCCAATAGGTCGGTTTTGTCCGCACAACGCACACATTGCGTTCGTAACTATTCTCTCGGACATGTTGCTGATTCCGGCCCCTTCCTCGGCCGTCGAGAGCCCACTCGAGGGCGCGCGGTTCCGAGACGTGCCACCGACAAGGGGACGACGAACGGGCGGCCGACTGCGGGGTCGGCCGCGAGGTGCCTCTTAGACCCACACCGCGGTCAGGGCCGCTCAGGTTCCCGACCGGTCCGTCTTGTCGGTCCGCGTCGTGGGGAGGTCCGAGACGAACTCGACCACGTGGGGTTTCTTGTGGGCGCCCAGCTGGTCGGCGACAGCGTCCCTGAGCGCGTCTTTCAGGTCCTCGTCCCCGCTCCCCTCGCCCGTGAGGACGACGGACGCGACGACGCGCTGGCCACGTTCGGGGTCGGGTTCGCCACTGACGAGCGCCGCCGCGACCGACGGGTGGTCCGTGAGGACGGCCTCGACCTCGAGCGGGCTGATACGGTACCCGGAGGAGACGACGAGTTCGTCCGCCCTGCCCAGGTGTTCCAGGGTGCCGTCGGCGTCGATCCGACCGAGGTCCCCGGTCCTGAGCCACCGGTCGTCCAGTACCGCCTGGGTCGAGTCGGGGTCGTCGAGGTACCCCACCATCACGACCGGGTCCGGACGGGCGACGGCGATCTCGCCCACCTCGCCGTCGGGGACCGGGTCGCCGTCGTCGTCTATCACGGCGACGTGGTGGCCGGGATAGGGGCGACCGAGGCCGTCCTCGACCCGCGGATAGACGCCCTGGGATTCGCCCGCGAGCGCGTTGGCCTCCGTCTGTCCGTAGGCCTCGTTGACCTGTACGCCCAGCGTTTCCTCGGCCCACGTCGCGACGGCGTCTGGGAGCGGTTCACCGCCGCTCATCACGACCGACAGGGAGGTCGCCCGGTCGGCGTCCACGTCCGTCGATTCGCGGAGCTTCCGGAGTGCGGTCGGCGGGAGGAAGGCGTGGGTGACGCGCTGGCGCTCGACCACGTCCAGCGCCCGGTCCGGGTCGAACCCCCGTCTGCGGACCGAGGAGACGACGGTGCCGCCCACGGCGAGTGTCGGGAACACGACGTCGAACAGCGCCCCCGCCCACGCCCACTCCGAGGGCGTCCACACCCGGGCCGCCGCGGCCGCCTCGGGGTCGAAGAGGTCGTACCAGCAGTGATACCCCGGCATCGACCCGAGGAGGTACTGGTGGCCCTGGACGACGCCCTTCGGGTCGCTCGAGGTCCCGGAGGTATAGAGGACGAGCGCAGGGTCCTCGGGCGCCGTCTCGGCCATCGGCGGGGTCGCGCCGCCGCCCGCGTCGCTGGCGAACCGCGAGAGGCCGCCCAGCGCCGACCGGTCCGCGTCGACCCTGACGGTCACCGTCGTCTCGGGCCGCCGGATGCGGTTCAGGTCCGCCCGGTCCCAGCGCCGCTCGTCGACGAACAGCGCCGACGGCGCGGCGTGAGTCAACGTGTGGTCGAACGCCCCGTCGCCCACGAGCATCGACACCGGGACGACGACGGCCCCGAGGCGGTAGGCAGCGAGGTGGACCACGACCTGTTCGGGACACTGCGGGAGACAGACCGCGACCCGGTCGCCGGGTTTCACGCCGTCGGCGGCCAGTCGGAGCGCGACGGCGGCCGACGCCGACGCGAGGTCACCGTACGTGACGGTCCGCGTCGGTCCACTGACGGCGGCCGAACTCCCCCGGTCGGGGACGTGGCGGAGCGCCACCGCGTCGGGGTCGCCGTCGAGGGCGACGGCGGCGATGTTGTAGGTCTCGGGCACCTGCCACGCGAACCCCGCACGCAGCGCCTCGTAGTCGGTGGGGGCCTCCGGTATCGTGTAGCCGGTCCAGTTCCCCGTCATTCCGGGAGCACGCTCGCGAGGGCCTCTGCCAGGTAGTAGGTCGACCAGACGAGTTCCGTGTCGGTGGCGTAGCCACCCGGCCGGTTGAAACAGCCGTGTTCGACCCGACCGCGGGCCGGGTCGTCCGGGTCAGTGCGGAGGTACGACTCGACGAGCGAGTCGAGGATGTCGTCCCCGACCGACCGGAGGTTCGCGACCCGCGGGTCCCGCTCGCCCGCCGTCGGGTCCTCGAGGTGGACGAGCAGACCGTAGGCGGCCAGCGCGGCGGCGCTGCTGTCCCGTGGTTCGCCCTCGGGGGCCGGGACCTCGAAGTCCCAGTGCGGGACCAGGTCGTCGGGGGCGTGGTCCAGGTAGTACTCGACGTTGGCCTCGAGGGCGTCCAGATAGCGGTCGGCACCCGTCGCGGCGTAGGCCGCCGAGAGCCCGGCGATGCTCCACCCCTGGCCGCGCGCCCAGCAGGTGTCGTCGCTGTGGGCCAGTTCGTTGTACTGGCGCTCGAGTTCCCCGTCGGCGTCGAACACCGCGTGGTGCCAGGTCCGGCCGTCCTCGCGGACGTACCAGTCGAGGTGCCGGTCGGCGTGTGAGACGGCGACGTCGCGAAAGCGCGGGTCGCCGACCTCGTCGTAGGCACGCCAGAGCGGTGCGACGGCGGTGTAGAGGTTGTCGACCGCGCCGATGCGGTCCCCCGGGGGGCCGTGGTCGGAGTCGGGCCCGCGGAACTGTTCGGGCCCCTTGATCGCGAGCTTCCCGAGGGGGACCTGTCGCGCGCCCTCGTGGAAGGCGTCGACCATCGCGTCGGCCCCCTCCAGGCCGACCCCGAACAGCGTCCGGTCGCCGCTGTGGTCGTACCCCCGGAACCCGGCGTAGGCGAAGTTCATCCCGCAGAACATCGAGTCCCGTGGCATCGCCGCACGCAGTCGCTCGGTGTGGGCCCGCGCCGCCCGTTCGAACCGCTCGCGGTCCGCCGGGGTCTCGGCGTGGGCACTCGCCAGCCAGAGGAGGCCGACCCAGTGGCCGCCACACCAGTTGCCGTCGGCCGTCGTCTCCCAGGCACCGTCGTCCCGGTCGAACACGTAGGGGAACCGCGAGCCCGTGGCTTCCAGCGTGGTCTCGACGCGGTCCAGCAACGCGGCCAGTGCTCCGGTGTACGACTCGCGAGCCCCCCCTATCCATACGCGTTACTGTGCCGGTGATAGTATTTAAACTCCGCCCTGGAACGCAGTTCAGGGACGTCCGACGACCCCGGCCTCGACCAGTGTCTCGCGCTCGCCCTCGTCGTAGCCGATCTCGGCGAGCACCTCGTCGGTGTGCTCGCCGGGACGGGGCGGGGGTGACCGAATCTCTCCCGGTGTCTCGGACATCTCCGCCGGGATACCGGTGGTCGTGAACGTCCCGTCTTCGGGGTGGTCCAGTTCGACGAGCATCTCGTTGTGCCCGACTTGCGGGTCCGCGGCGACGTCGTGGAAGTCGTTGACCTCGGCGGCCCAGACGTCCGCCTCGAGAAGCGTCTCGAGGAGCTCGTCCGTCGGGCGCTCGCGCGTATACGCTTCCAGCGTCCGCTTTATCTCGTCGCGGTGCTCGAAGGTCTCCTCGGGCGTCCCGTACTCGGCCAGCTCCGGGAGGTCCAGCGTCTCCGCGAGCGCGTCCATGGGCGCCATGGCGATGGCCACGTGGTCGTCCGCCGTCTCGTAGATGCCGTACGGTGCCCCGAGCCAGGCCTGCGCGATGCCTTCCTCGCTGCGTTCGAACTCGACGTCCATGTTGAGCGCGGCGGTGAGCTCCTGGCACTGGAAGTCAAGGGCCGCGTTCAGCAGGTTCACGTCGACGCGCTGGCCCTCGCCGGTGCGTTCCCGGTGGAACAGAGCGACCATCGTGTGAAAAGCGATGAGCATCGCCGCGTGCTCGTCGACGACGGCGGTGCCGGCCGGCGTCGGCGGGTCGCCCTTCCGGCCGGTGTAGTTCGCCAGGCCGCTCATCGACTGCAGGAGGAGGTCCTGGCCCGGGCGCTCGACGTAGGGGCCGTCGCTGCCGAACCCGGTCGCAGAGACGTAGACGAGCTCCTCGTTGACCTCGCGGACGTCCTCGTAGCCCAGACCGAACCGGTCCATGACTCCCGGTCGGAAGTTCTCGACGAGGACGTCGGCCTCCCGCACGACGTCGAGGGCCACGTCCCTGCCCTCGTCGGTGGTCAGGTCGATTGTGATGCTTCGCTTGTTGCGGTTCATCGCGAGGAAGAAGGGGCTCACGTCGTCGAGCAGCCGGCCGCCGGCCTCGAGGGTCCGCTCCCACTCGCCGCCCAGTCGCTCGATCTTGACGACGTCGGCACCCATGTCCCCCAGCTTCTGCGTCGCCCACGGACCCTGCATCATCTGGGTGAAGTCCGCGACGACGACGTCTTCGAGTGCGCGATCCATGTTCGTGCTTCTCTCGCCTGCCAGTATATGTTCTTTGCCCGTTTCGGGTGAGAAGGTGGTAACTACCGGGGCCTGATCACTATCGTCGTCGTTCGGCCGTGGGGTACCTTCAAGTGTGCAGTCGTGTCACTCGTACTATGGTAACGTTACGGCTCGTCGGACGTCCGTTCGAGGGGTTCGAACGCGCACTAAAACGCCAGATGGACTCCTTCGCCGCGTCCGTGGACGCCGACGTGGAGTTCGTGCGGGAACATCGCCCGCTCCCAGAGATACACGAGGACCTCGTGGCGACGGGCGACATCGCCGACGGCACCTACGACCTGTTGCTGTGTCTGAGCGACTGGCTCCCGATGCTCGCCGACGCCGGCTCCCTGACGCCCCTCGACGAGTCCCTCGAGAGCGATCCACCGCCTGACTGGCCGGACGGGTGGGCCGAGAGCCTGCGGGGGTTGATGGCCTACGAAGGCACCACGTACGGCATCCCGTACCACGACGGTCCGGAGATATTCCACTACCGCGTGGACTGCTTCGAGAGTGTCTCCGAGCAGCGCGCCTTCCGCGCCGAGTACGGGCGGCCGCTCTCGGTGCCACGCACCTGGGACGAGTTCCGCGAGGTGGCCGAGTTCTTCACCCGGCCAGACGAGGACCTCTGGGGGACCGTGGTGGCGGCCAAGCCCGACGGGCACAACGACGTCTACGACTTCTGCATCCAGCTGTGGAGTCGCGGGGGGCGACTGCTCGACGACGACGGGATGCCCGCCTTCGACAGCCCCGAGGGGCGGGCGGCGCTCGGGTACTACCACGACCTGATCCACGAACACGAGGTGGTTCCTCCCGAGTCCGTCCAGATGGAGAGTGTCGAGACGGGCCAGTTCTACGCCGACGGGAAGGCCGCGATGATGTGGAACTGGTCGGGCTTTGGCGCGATGGCCGAGGCCTCGGACTCTGAGGTCTTCGGACGGACCAACTACGGCCTCATCCCGCGGTCCGAGAGCCCTGCCGGCGAGCACACCTCGCTGACCGTGACATATGGCCTGACGGTACCGAGCGGGAGCGAGCAAGCCGACCTCGCGTACGACTTCATCCGCCACGCCGCGTCCCCGGAGAACGACCTGGTGACGACCCGCGAAGGTGCGTCGGGGACCCGGTTCTCGACCTGGCGCGACCCGGAAATCCTCCGGGAGAATTCCTTCTACTCCATGGTCGAGGAGGTCAACACGGGCCCGGTCAACACCCTCCCGCGCATCCCCGAGTACGTCGACCTGAACGAGATACTCGACGAGATGGTCGAGGCGGCAGTCGTCGAGCGGTCCGTCTCCGTCGAGGCGGCCCTCTCCGAGGCGAGCGAGCGCGCCGAGCGGTTGCTCGCGTAGGCGACCGTCGAACCGTCAGGCTGGACAACGCTTATGCTCGCGTTGTGGCTTCTACTAGTATGAGCCAGCAGACAGATAGCCCCGCGACCGACTTCGAGTCGCTCCCGCTGCGAATCGGCCTCGGGCAGTTCATGGACCCGACCGCGGACAAGCTCCGCTTTGCCAAGCAGCTGGGCGTCGACGACGTCCTCCTGAACATGTATCGGTACACGCCCGACTACCCGCACATGCCCGACAACGAGCGCATCCCCCTGGAGGGCGACGAGGAGTGGGCCTACGAGAACCTCGTCGAACTGCGCGAACGCGTCGAGTCCTACGGCCTCCGGCTGAACGCCATCGAGAACATCCCCATCTCCTTCTACGACAAGATCATGCTCGGCACGCAGGGCAAAGAAGAGCAGATGGAACACGTCAAGACGACGATTCGCAACATCGGCCGGGCCGGCATCCCGATGTTCGGGTACCACTGGATGCCAAGCGGCGTCTGGCGCAACGTCGACGTCGAGGTCCGGGGTGGGGCCAGTGCCTCGGGCTTCGACCTCGACGCCGTCGACGACGAGCTCACCCACGACCGGGAATACACCGAGGCCGAGCTCTGGGAGAACTACGAGTACTTCCTCTCGGAACTGCTCCCTGTCGCCGAGGCGGCCGGCGTGAAGATGTGTCTGCACCCGAACGACCCGCCCGTCGAGTCCCTTGGGGGCATCCCGCAGCTGTTCCGCAACTTCGAGAACTTCAAGCGGGCGATGGACCTGGTCCCCAGCGAGAACCACGGCCTCGAGTTCTGTCTCGGCTGCTGGTCCGAGATGGGCGAGGACCTGCTGGAGGTCATCAGGTACTTCGGCGAGCGCGACAAGCTGTTCTACGTCCACTTCCGGGACGTCGACGGCACGGTCCCGCGGTTCAACGAGACGTTCATCGACCTGGGGAACTACGACGCCTACGAGATCCTCTCGCTGCTCGACGAGGTCGGGTTCTCGGGCATGGTCATCCCGGACCACACGCCACACGTCGACGACGACACCGACTGGGACCACCGCGGGCGGGCCCACGCGGTCGGCTACCTCAACGGGATGCTCACCGCGATTCGCCACGAGCGAAACGAGTGACGTGGCGGCGACCAAAATATAAGCCGTTCGCGTGCGAGTCTGCGGTATGGAAGCCCAGCGACACGTAGACCGGACGGTTATCGTCACCGGCGCGGCCAGCGGCATCGGTCGGGGCATCGCACGGCGGTTCGGGACGGAGGGCGCGAACGTCGTCGTCGCGGACGTCCGCCGCGACCCGAAACAGGGCGAGCGATACGACAGTGACGAGACGGTCCCGACCGATCAGGTCATCACCGAGGAGACCAGCGGCGACGGGACGTTCGTCGAGACGGACGTCGGCGACCCCGAGAGCGTCGAAGCGATGGTCGAGACGGCCGTCGACACCTACGGCGGGACCGACGTGCTCGTCAACAACGCGGGCATCCAGGTCGTCGGGGACTCACAGACCACCGACGTCGAGGACTGGGCGCGGTCGCTCGACGTGGACCTCAGCGGCGTCTTCTACGCCGTGAAGTACGCCGTCCCCCACATCGTCGAGCGGAGCGGCCAGATCATCAACATCGGGTCGGTTCGGGGCTTCGAGGGCGGCGGCGGGCCCGCCTACGCTGCCGCGAAGGGCGGCGTCGTGAACATGACGCGGGACTTGGCCGTCGAACTCGGCGACGACGGCGTGCGCGTCAACTGCATCAACCCGGGTTACGTCGAGACACCCCTGCAGGACTACCTCACCGAGGAGGACATCGCGCAATCCGCCGAACACACTCTCCTCCCGCGCTTCGGCACGCCGGAGGACATCGGCGACGTCGCCGTCTTCCTCGCCAGCGAGGAGGCGTCGTTCATCACCGGGGCGAACGTCCCCGTCGACGGCGGGTGGCTGGCCCACAGCGGCCTCTAGAAGACGCCGTACTCGTCGTAGGCGGCCAGCGGGGCCATCCCATCGCGGACGGCGTCCCGGACCTCGTTCTCCGTCGCAGCCAACTCCTCGGCTTCCTCGAGGACCGACAGCCGCACTTTCTCGGGCACGACCACGACGCCGTCGACGTCCCCGAGGACCACGTCGCCCGCCGAGACGTCGACGCCGCCGACGACGGCGCTGTCACCCCACTCGAGAATCTCCCAGCGCGGCACCGCGTCGGCCGGCGTCTGGTACGCCGAGAACACCGGGAAGTCCTCTTCCAGGATGTACGAGACGTCCCGGACGCCCCCGTCGAGGACGGCACCCTCGACGCCGGCGGCCTTCAGGGCGACGACCGAGAGTTCGCCCAGCTGTGCCGCGTCGCCGTCGTCGTTGGTCTGGTATGCGAGCACCCCGTGTTCGGGCGCCTCCCCGAGCATCCGGAGTATCCGGCGCATGTTCGCCTCTGGATCGACGCTCCGGTTGGGCCGGCCGACCACCGGGTACGCGATGCCCGCGGTCCGCATCTCGTCGCGGAGCGGTGCGATGTCGGCCCGCATCGTCTGGTCCGCGAACCCCCGGTCGTCGAGCACGTCGACGACGGCCCCGGGGTAGAGTGCCTCGTACCTGCTGGTCAGTTCCGCGAGTGACGGCTCGTCCATAGTCGCCCGTCGGCCGGCAACGGCATAACAGTACGCTCCCGCCTGCGCTCTCGCGGGCTGTCGTCGGTCCCTCGACGCGGCGGTTCGGGTCACGTAGAGTTTTATGCCGTCCGGCGGTACCGACGCCCATGCCTGAGTCACGCTATCGAGACCCCGACTGGCTCCGCCAGCACGTCCGTGACGTCCTGTCGTTCTACTACCCGTCGTCGATCGACATCCACTTCGGCGGCTACGCCGCGCAGCTGGACGAGCGTGACGGTCACTGCTACGACTCGCGGACCCGTCACCTCGTGGCGACGGCGCGGGCCGTCCACAACTTCAGCGTCGGCGTCCTTCTGGACGGACCGGTCTGGTGTCGCACCGCCGCCGAACACGGCCTGACGTTCCTCGAGACCGGCCACTGGGACGAGACCCACGAGGGGTACGACTGGCTCCTCGAGGGCCGCGAGACGGTCGACGCGACCCGGCATTGCTACGGCCACGGCTTCGTGATGCTGGCCGGCGCGCGGGCCCACCAGGCCGGCATCGAGGGCGGGAAGGAGACGCTGGAACGCGCCTACGACGTCGTCGACGAGCGGTTCTGGGAGCCCGGCCACGGCCTCTGTGCGGACGAGGCCAGCGGCGACTGGAGCGACCTGTCGCCCTACCGCGGCCTGAACGCGAACATGCACACCTGTGAGGCCCTGCTGGCGGCCTACGAGGCCACCGGTGAGGACCGCTACCTCGACCGGGCGCGCACCATCGCGTCGACGGTGACCAGGGACCTCGCGGAGGACGACACCGGGCGGCTCTGGGAGCACTTCACCGAGGACTGGGACCCCGACATGGCGTACAACCGCGACGACCCGGCCCACCAGTTCCGGCCGTGGGGCTACCAGCCGGGCCATCACGCGGAGTGGGCCAAGCTCCTGCTCGTACTCCACGAGCACGACCCGGCGGACTGGCAGGTCCGACGGGCCACCGAACTGTTCGACTACGCCACCGAGGCGGGCTGGGACGACGAGCACGGCGGGTTCTACTACACCGTCGACGGGGACGGTGACCCGGTCGTCGACGACAAGTACAGTTGGGAACTCACCGAGGCCATCGGCGCCGCCGCGTTGCTCGCACAGCACGACGACGCCTATCTCGAGTGGTACGACCGGATCTGGGAGCACTCGACGGCCCACTTCGTCAACCCTCGTCACGGGAACTGGTACGCGCGACTGACCCGGAGCCACAAGCGCGACGACCCGAACCGCGGCGTCGCCGTCGAACCCGGCTACCACCCGCTCAACAACGCCTGGGTCGCGATGCAGGCCTTCGGCGAGTAGGGCTACGCTATGGGGTGGGTTTCGAAGGTGACCGTCGACTCACGCGTCTCGCCGGGGGCGAGTGACTCCGCGGTGCCGTTCTCGACGGCCGCTTCGAGGCCGGCGTTGGGAATCGACGTACACGGTTCGAGACCGACGTTGTAGGTGCGCCCGAAGAAGGGCGCCTCGTCGAACCCGCCGAAGGGTTGCCAGTACCAGAGGTACTCGTAGAGCGACTCGGGGAAGTGGACGGTCACGCCGAGGTCCAGCGTCGGGTTCGAGACGGTGTAGCGGCCCTCTGCGAGGTCGGTCAGTGCCACCAGGTCGTGGACGCGCTCGGAGCGCGGCGGGAATTCCCGGAGGTCGACGGGGCCCTCGGGCGTCTCACAGACCGGCCACGCGTAGGACTCGCCGGGCGGCAGTCGCGCGTTGTCGCTGGTCTGGTCGGGGTCGACGAGCACCGTCTCGCAGGGCACCTCGAGGCGGGCGTCGGGACCGACGAGCGGTTCG
This sequence comes from Haloarcula regularis, assembly GCF_029338315.1. Taxonomy (GTDB): domain Archaea; phylum Halobacteriota; class Halobacteria; order Halobacteriales; family Haloarculaceae; genus Haloarcula; species Haloarcula regularis. The sequence goes on along the minus strand of NZ_CP119794.1, from coordinate 642,343 downwards.
CCGAGCGCGACGTGCTGGAGCCACGAGTAAGGGACGGTTACTTCCCCTTCGTTCCTGACCGTCTCCGTGACTCGCAGCGCGGATTCGCCTGTCTCGAGTTCCATCTCGCGCTCGACGGTAAACGGGTAGCGCGTGAGCGACGTCGAGAACTCGACGGCCACACGCTCGTCGGAGTCGGTGGTGATTTGGACGTCCCACGGGACGAGGCTCGACTCGCCGTGGAGCGCGAGGGTCGCGCCGGCGACCGACGTCGGCCCGCCCGCGGCGGGGAGGACGGTCTGCCACCCCCCGGGATAGTGGTCGAGAAAGGCGAATTCGCCGTCGGGCGCGCCGGTTGGGCCGGTACCCGGCGGCCGCCACTCGTGTGGCGCCTCGAACAGGACGTTCGTATCCGTACGCTTGTCTCGGATCTCCGTGACGTCGCTCCCCTTCCCCGCGAGCACCTCGACGCGGAGGTGGTCGTTCTCCAGGAAGACGGTATCGATGCCCCGACGCTGGTACTCGTCGGTGACGGTACAGCCCATGGGCGGCCTTCGACGCCGGGCGACAAATAGCTCGGTCGGCGCGTTACTGGAACTCGGGGGCCACTTCGTCGCCGAACAGTTCCATGCTCCGCTCGCTGGGGAAGTCCAGAAACATCAGCTGGAGGCGGTCGAAGCCCAGGCCCTGGATGCGTTCGATCTGGGAGGCGACCTGCGAGGGCGTCCCGATGAGCATGCTGCCCTTCTCGCGGGCGTCGTCGGCGTCGCTCAGCTCCTCGTTCATATCCGACTCCTCACCCCACGGGAGCGGGAAGATGTCGTCGACGGCCGCCTCGACGGCCGCCTCGTCCTCGCGGACGAGCACGTGGGCCAGCCAGGAGCGGCGGACGTCGTCGGGGTCCCGCCCCTCGTTTTCCAGATACTCGTCGAACTTCCGGACCTTGAAGTCGATGGGCTTGCCCCGCGCCCGGGCGCTGATCTCGACGTTCCACTCGTCGGCGTGGCGGGCGATGAGCCGGAGCATCCGGGGACCGGCGCCGCCGATGACGATTGGAGGGTGGGGCTGGCTCGTCGGTTTCGGGTTGTTGAGCGCGTCGTCGATCTGGTAGTGCTCGCCCTCGTAGGTGGGATGTTCCTCGGTGAACATCGACTTCACGACGTGTATCGCCTCCTCCAACATCTCGATGCGGGTGCCGATGTCGGGGAACTCGAAGCCGTAGGCGTGGTGTTCCTCCTCGTGCCAGCCAGCACCCAGGCCGAGTTTGAGCCGTCCTTCGGAGAGGATGTCGACGGTGGTCGCCATCTTCGCCAGCAGCGCCGGGTTGCGGTAGGTCACCGACCCGACGAGGGGGCCGATGTCGACGTCGTCGGTGCGTTCGGCCAGCGCACTGAGCAGCGTCCAGACCTCGTACTCCTCGGCTTTCGGGCCCAGCATGAAGTGGTCCGGGGCCCACAGGCCCTCGAGCCCGGTGTCGACGGCGGCGTCGACCCCGTTCAGTACTGTCTCGCGCTCCACGGTCTCGAGCATCGGCGTGTCCCGGTGGACGCCCGCGCCGGCGTAACACTGGACCATCCAATCGAACTGCATGTGCGCCCCATCGGACCGGAGTGCATAATCCCTTTGGGTCGGGGACCCGTGGAGTGGCTCTCAGGCCTCCTTGCCGCAAGCAGCGTCGTCGCCTGGATTTAATATCGTCTCCGGCGTCACTGGAGACATGGACGCACCCGCCAAGGATACCGACCGGTACTTCGAGGCCATCGAGGAGGGCGAGACCTTCACCGTCGAGGCCGCCCGGACTATCACTGAAGCCGACATCGTGAACTTCGCCGGCCTCTCGGGGGACTTCCACCCGCTCCACATGAGCGCAGAACGCGGCGAGGCGTCGGACTTCGGGGAGCGAATCGCTCACGGCAACCTTGTGTTCTCGGTGGCGGAGGCGCTCGTCGCCGACATGAACCCTCGGTCGTTCTCCTATGGCTACGACTCGCTGCGCTTTGTCAACCCCGTCGGCATCGGGACCACGCTGACCGTCCACCGGGAGGTCGTCGAGACGGAGGTCTACAACGACGAGCTTGGTCGGGTGGTCTACGAGTACGTCGTCGAGGATCAGGAAGGGACGACGCTGCTGGCCTGCGAGCACATCACGCTCGTCGAGCGCGAGTCCGCCGAGTGAGACCTGCCGAGTGACGAAAGCTCCTTTACCGAACCAGACGGACATCTCGACGAGATGGACTACCGACAGCTCGGCAACACCGGCACCCGCGTCTCCGAACTCTGTTTCGGGACGTGGCGCTTCGGCAAGGAGACCAGCGGCGTCGTCGAGACGGACCGCGAGGAGGCCCACGAACTCCTCGATACGGCCTGGGAGCACGGCATCAACTTCATCGACTCCGCGAACGTCTACGGGACGCCCCACGGTCGCAGCGAGGCGTACGTCGGTGACTGGCTCGCAGACCACGACCGGGAGGACTTCGTCGTCACGTCGAAGGTGTACTTCCCGTACAACGGCGACGGCGAACCCGGGCCCAACGACCGGGGACTGGGGCGCAAGCACATCCGCGCCCAGATCGAGGGGACCCTAGAGCGCCTGGGGACGAACTACCTCGACGTCTACTACATCCACCGCTGGGACGAGCACACGCCCATCGAGGAGACGCTGCGGACGCTCGACGAACTGGTCCGCGAGGGCAAGGTCCACTACCTGGGCGCGTCGACGATGGCGGCCTGGCAGCTCACCAAGACGCTGTGGACCAGCGACGTCGAGGGCCTGGAGCGCTTCGAGGTCACCCAGCCGCTCCACCACGCCGGCTACTACGAGGACGTGAAAGAGTACCTCGAGGTCTGTGCCGACCAGGACCTCGCGGTCTGCAACTACTCGCCGCTTGCCGGGGGCTTCCTCACCGGGAAGTACGAGCGGGCCGACCCCGACGACCCCGAGGCCGTCGAGGCCCCCGACGGCGCGCGCGGGAGCTTCGACGACTTCTTCGGCGACTGGTACGCCTCCGAACGGGGCTGGAAGGTCCTCGAGGCGGTCCGTGCCGTCGCCGACGAGGTGGACGCGACGCCCGCACAGGTGGCGTTGCGGTGGGTGATGGACTGGGACGAGTTCACCTGCGTCCCGATCGTCGGCGCGCGGACGCCCGAGCAACTCGAGGAGAACGTCGCCGCCACTGACGTTGACCTCTCGGACGAACAGTGGGACCGAATCATGGACGCACGCTACGACCCCGAGGGCGACCTCTGGGGCTGAGCGTCGACGGGCCGCCTCTCAGTCGCTCCGTCCCTCGGGTTTGACGTAGGTGACGGGACAAGGCGCGTCGAGCAGGACCGTCTGTGACGTGCTCCCGAAGACGGCCTTCCCGACCGGCGTTCGCGTCCGGCCGGAGATGACGACGCGGTCCGCCTCGCGCTTCTCGGCCAGGGTGACCAGTTTCTCGGCCGCGTTGCCGACGAACCCCTCGACCTCGTAGTCGACGTCGTGCTCGTCGAACACGTCTTCCATGTAGCGGACCGACTTGTGTCGGTCGACGATGTCGTCGATGTCCTCTTCCGTGGCGCGGGGGTAGTCGAGTTCCCGGGCGAACTCCTTGAACTCGTCGCCGGTGAACACGTGTGAGAGGATGACCGTCGCGCCGGTCGGTTTCGCGACCTGGAGGACCGTCCGCGCGAGGGTCTCGAGCCTGTCGTCGTCACGTGGGCCGATGGCCAGTACCAGAGTGTCGAACGAAGTATCCATACACGTTTTGCTTCTCGGGGGTCCGAAAAAACACCTCCGGTCGTTACCAACTGGTGAGGACGCTGTCGGGCCGAACGCGGCGGCGAGGCAGGCGAAGGTCCACAGTAGTGTGGGTCTGGTCCGCCGCCGGTGGCCGCCTCAGTCCTCCGGTTCGAACCGCCAGATGCGGTCCATGAACGGGATGCCGGACTCGGGGTCGGCGTCGGGGTCGACGCCCTCGCGCTTGAACTGACCGGTGTAGCGCTCCCACTCGGCGACCGCCTCGTCCCCGTCGACGGCCTCGAGGTACTCGTCTACGTCCTCACACTCGAGGATACAGACCGCGACGTCGTCTCTGAGGTAGAGCTCGAACTCCTCGACGCCACCACGCTCCATCGCGTCTGTCACTCCCTCGGGCACGTCCTCGTGGGCCTCGACGTACTCGTCTCGCTGGGTGGGGTCGAGTCGCTGGATGTAGACTGCTCGTTCGGTCATAACGGGGGCGAGGGCTTCGCCGCCGAAGAGTGTTTGGGCCCACCGTGAGACTTACAATACCCCCACTCCCAGCCCCCCTATGGTAGCTCCAGCACTAATATTGCCGCCAGAGCCGGACGAACGATGGCAGCTCGCGAAACAGATGGGAGTTCACAAGACTGTCATCCACCCACTCGAGATCGGCGACGGCCGGACCCACTGGTCGTACGACGACCTTCTGGGCCTCGACAACTGGCTCACCGACGCGGGCCTCGAGTTCTCGGTCCTCGAGGGCTCGGTCCCCATCTCCGACCGGGTCAGACTCGGCCGGGACGGACGCGACGAGGACATCGAGACGTTCAAGCGGTTCCTCCGGGACTGCGGCGAGGTGGGCATCCCCGTCGTCGCCTACGACTGGATGGCCGGCGTGCGGTGGGCCCGGACCGCCGCCCACGTCGAGTCGCGCGGCGGCTCGTATACGACCGAGTTCGACAACGCGAAGGTCCAGGGCGGGCCGCCGTCGGACGCGGCCAGCGCGACCCACGAGGACCTCTGGGAGGCCCTGGAGTACTTCCTGCAGGAGGTCACGCCCGTCGCCGAGGAGGCCGGCGTGAAACTCGCGCTCCACCCGGACGACCCGCCACGCGAGGAGCTCCGTGGCGTGCCCCGCATCATCAGGAGCGTCGACGCCTACGACCGGGTGCTCAACGCCTACGACAGCGAGCACAACGGCATCACCTTCTGTCAGGGCAACTTCGCCGCGATGGAGACCGACGTCCCGGCTGCCATCGAGCACTTCGGCGACCGGATCCACTTCGTCCACTTCCGCGACATCCGCGGGGACGCCGACCACTTCGTCGAGACGTGGCACGACGAGGGCCAGACCGACATGCTGGCGGCGATGCGCGCCCACGAGGAACACGTCGGCGACGACGTCCCGATGCGGCCAGACCACGTCCAGACGATGGCCGGCGAGGACAACTCCAACCCCGGCTACCACACCCTCGGGCGCCTGTTCGCCATCGGCTACATGCGGGGCCTGCGGGAACAGACGCAGAGCGACCGGTAGGTCAGCCCTCGATAGCCGAGCGGAACTCCGGGACGCCACCCACGCCGAGGTCGACGGTGTAGAGGCTGCCCGCGCCCGCCCCCTCCGTCTCCCGGGTCTCCACGCACGCGGTGGTCACGTACGCCGTCTCGTAGTCCGGGCCGCCGAAGGTCAGCGACGACACCTTCCGCGGGGCGAATTCGACGGTCTCCCGGTGCTCGCCGGCCGGCGAGAACCGGTGGAGCGCGTTGCCGTCCCAGAACGCCGACCAGACGTCGCCGGTCTCGTCGACGGTCATGCCGTCCGGATACCCCTCGAACCCGCCGCACTCGACGAACACCTCGGGGTCCGAGATCGCTCCGGTCGCCCCGTCGTAGTCGTAGCGGTAGATGTTCCCCGGGTTGTCCGGGTCGACGAGACCGGTGTCGGTGAAGTAAAACTGTGCCCGGTCGGGCGTGAATCCCATCCCGTTGGGGAGGGTACACGCCTCGCGGACGAGTTCGAACGTGCCGTCGGTGTCGAGGCGGTACAGCTGGCCGGGGCGGTCCCGGTCCGTGTCGGGCATCACGCCGGCGAACACGCGCCCCTCCGGGTCGGCGATCACGTCGTTGAACCGCTCGTGGAAGCGGTCGGGATCCGGGTCGACCACCGTCCGGGTGGCCCCGTCGGCCTGGTCGAGACGGCGGACGGCCCCCGCCTCCTGAAACAGCAGCAGCGAGCCGTCCTCCTGGAAGGTGAAGCCGCCGATACGCTCTGTCTCGTCCTCGTAGACGAGTTCGTGGGTCCCGGTGTCCGGGTCGTACCGGTAGATGCGCCCCTGGGGATGTCAGCCCAGTAGAGACGCCCCTCGTCGGGGTGCCAGAGCGGTCCCTCGCCCGTTTCGCAGGTGACGTCGGCGACTATCGACGGGTCTGTCATAGCCGAGATATCGGCGGAGGACACCTTAAGAATGGGTGGCGGGCGGTCAGTCGTCGCCGCGGATACCCTCGCGGAGCGTCCCGGTGGTCATCAGGTCGTTGAGCGGTTCGAGCCCCGTCTCGGACGGGTCCAGGATGTCGACCAGCTGTCCCTGGTAGAGGACGCCGATGCGGTCGGCCAGTTCCAGCACCGACTCGATGTTGTGACTGACGATGACGATGGTGATGCCCTGTTCCTTCGAGAGCGTCTCGATGGTGTCCTGGACGAGTCGCGTCGCGTCGACGGACAGCGCGCTCGTCGGCTCGTCTAAGATGATGACCTCGGGGTCGAACGCGAGCGCGCGACCGATGGCGACCAGTTGGCGCTGCCCGCCCGAGAGAAACTCGACCTCGGTGTTGAGGTCGATGTCCCGACCCAGGCGCTCCATCATGATCTCCCCGGAGCGCTCGAACGTCTCGTCCCAGTCGATGTACTTGATGGGGCCAAAGCCCTTCATCGGGAACTGGCCCATGAAGATGTTCGTCGCGATGTCCAGGTCGTCCATCAGCGCGAGGTCCTGGTACACCGTCTCGATGCCCTTCGCGCGGGCCTCGCTCGGGTTCGAGAACGAGACTGCCTCGCCGTCGACGTACATCGACCCCGAGGTGGCCTGGTGGACGCCGCTGAGGATGTTCATCAGCGTCGACTTGCCGGCGCCGTTGTCGCCGATGAGCGCGAATATCTCGCCCTCCTCGATGTCGAGCGTCACGCCGTCCACCGCGGTGATGCGGCCGAACGTCTTCACGACGTCTTCGACGCGGATTTTCGGGGTCCCGCTGACCGCCGGCGCCTCCATCTGTGCCACGCTCTCCGAGTCGGAGGTGGCGTCGTCGGCGCTCATACCGAACCACTCGCGAGGATGCGAGAGCGTATCTTGCTCTGCGTGCTGTACAGCAGGATGGCGACGAGCAGGACGAACCCGTTTATCATCTGAATCTCCGTCGCACCGACCGCGGTGCTGTTGTTCAGTGCCGACTGGACCAGCTGGATGAGGATGACCCCGCCCAGCGCGCCCGTGATCTTTCCGCGGCCGCCAAACAGGCTGATCCCGCCGATGACGGCGCCGGCGAACGCCTGGAACACCAGCCCCTCGCCGATGAGGGGTGGCACGACGCCGACGAAACCCGTAAGCATCAGGCCCGCGATGGCCGAGAGCACGCCGCTGATGGTGTAGATGACGATGATGAGCCGCGAGGTGTCGATGCCGACCTCGCGGGCCGACTTCTCGGAACTACCCAGCGCGTAGACGGCCTGTCCGAACCGCGAGAACCGCATGAGGAGACCGAACGCGAGGAACGCGACCAGCAGGACACCGATGGCGAAGTTCGGCGTGCCGCCGACGTCTAAGTACAGCGCCGGCAGCCCCGTGACCGGCTGGGTCTGCATCGCCGTCTTCGCGCCCTCGAAGATGATGAGGAAGGCCAGCGTCTGCAGGAACGGGTTCAGGCCGACGCGAGCGATCATCACGCCGTTGGCCAGGCCGATGAGTGCGCCCGCGACGAGGATGATGCCGAAGCCGATCCACGGGCTGGAGACGACGTTCCAGCAGCTCGGGCAGGTCCCCAGCAACATCCCGGTGAACATCGCCGAGAAGCCCGCGATCGACCCGATAGAAAGGTCGAAGTGGCCCGAGAGCAGACAGAGGCTCTCGGCCAGCACCAGCAGTCCAAGCGGCACGGCGGCCCACAGCAGGAGCTGGACCGACCGGACGTTCCGGAGCGTCTGCGGGACGAAGACGAGCACCCCGACGATGACCAGGCCCAGGATGGGCCATATCATGTTGTCCAACAGTGTCAGTACGGCGTCGTCCGTGTCGCCGAAACGGCTACGTATGAATCCTTCTTCGGTAGACATGATGTAGTGGAGTCCTGAAGATAGTCGTGGGTCGGTTCAGCCCCAGACGTTGCCCCAGAGGAACGGCTGGTCGTAGTTCTCCTGGGTGATGACGATGCTGTTGGTGCGGAACCACGGGTGCCCGTTCTGCTCGCGCATGATTCCGGGCTCCCAGATGGGTTCGGACCACATCTCGACGCCCTTGTGCTGGCCGGACTCGATGGTGAGGTCGTCCGAGGTGACCTCGGACCCGACCTCCGGGATGACGCTGTCGTCGTTGCCAGCCTCGACGTACTGTTTCATGTACTGCATCGCGATGGGGTTGTAGAAGTAGTTGGGCTGGTCGACGGCCGCGTCGATCATGCCCTCCCCGACGAGCGGGTTCACTTCCGGACTGCCGTCCATCTGGGTCAGGACGACGTGGCCGTCCTCGCCCTTCGGCACGAGCATGTCCTGGTTCCGCAGGGCCTGGACGACGCCCAGCCCCATCGAGAGGTTTCCGGAGTAGATACCGTCGACGCGCCCGTTGGCGTTGATCCACTGCTGGACCGTCGACTGGGCGACGTCGCGGGCGTACTCGCCGTTGAGCGTCTGGACGACCTCCACGCGGTCGTTATCCGCCATGACGTCGAGGAAGCCCTGCGAACGCTGGTTGGCAGACTGGTTGCCCTGGATGCCACGGACGTTGAGGACGCGCCAGGTGTCCTTGTCCGGGTACTGCTCTTCGAGGGCCGCGACCATCTGCTCGGCCGAGGACGCGCCGCCGTCGTAGTTACTGAACCCGACGTAGAGCGGAATCTCCGAACTCGAGGTGTCGGCGTTCGTCGCGAACACCGGCGTCCCCTGCTCCATGGCCTGGTTGATGGCGCCTTCCGCGGCACCGGTCGACCAGACACCCACGAGGATAGCGTCGTGGTCCCCGTTGGTGAAATCACGGATGTCCTGGACCTGTTTCTGTGCGCTCTGCTGGTTCGGCCGGACCTCGAGTTCGATGCCGAGGTCCTCGGCGTAGAACTCCGCGGCTTCGATGTACGCCGTAATCCACGCACCACCACGGACGTACGCCGACATCCCGACTTTCTCGAGCGTGTTGCTCCCGCCCCCGGGGCCGGCGGAACAGCCGGCAATCGCTGTCGCACTGACCGCTGCGCCGGTCGCTTTCAGGAACGCTCGCCTGTTGGTGTCTACCATGCGAACGACGATTCTGCTCCTATTAATATAAAAGTTTATGCGGGATGGCGATTTCACCTATCGAAATTCTATGCTCGATTGAATAATCCGTTGGTTTTGCTGACACGTCTCACACAGTCCACGAAGCCGCAACGGTCATGTGATCCGGTGCCACAGTTCCACTATGGCACTCGACGGTCGGACGGCACTCGTCACGGGCGCCTCGAGCGGCATCGGACGCGGCATCGCCGATCGGCTGGCCGCAGCCGGTGCGAACCTCGTGGTCGCCGACGTCCGCCGTGCTCCGAAGCAGGGCCAGTACTTCGAGACGGACGTTTCCGTTCCCACCGACGAGCTGGTCGTCGACGAACACGGCGTCGAATCGCTGTTCGTCGAGACCGACGTCAGCCACGAGGGCGACGTTCTGGAACTCGTCGCCGGCACGCTAGACCGGTTCGACCGCCTCGACATCCTCGTGAACAACGCCGGCATCCAGATACCGGGCACCACACAGGAGATCTCGCTCGACGAGTGGTACGAGGTCCTCGGGGTGAACCTCACCGGCGCGTTCACCACGGCGAAGTACGCCATGCCGTATCTCGACGAGGCCCCGGCTGGCCGAATCGTGAACGTCTCGAGCGTCAACGCCCACTTCGGCGGGGGCGGCGCGCCCTACGCGGCGACGAAGGCCGCGCTGGTCAACCTCACGCGGGAGCTGGCCCTCGAGGCCGCCGAGGCGGGGACGACGGTCAACACCGTCCTCCCGGGAGTGGTCAAGACGCCGATGCAGGACTTGAACGACGAGGCGACACAGCAGCGCGAAGCCGAGAAGACACCCCTCTCGCGCCTTGGCGAACCGGCAGACGTGGGCAACGCCGTCCGGTTTTTCTGTTCGGACGAGGCGGCCTGGATCACCGGCGCCCAGCTGCTCGTCGACGGCGGCTACAGCGCCGGCCGCTGAGGACAGGGGCGGGCGATACCTTCTTTGAACCCGCCCGCCCAGGACCGGACGAATGAAACTCTACCTCGATACGGCAGACGTCGAGCAGATCCGCGCCGGCGACGCGCTCGGCGTCGTCGACGGCGTCACGACCAACCCGTCAATCGTCGCGGCGTCGGGACGCTCCTATCGCGAGGCCGTCGCCGACATCGCCGCCGTGACCGACGGGCCCGTCTTCGCGCAGGTCATCGCAGACACGGCCGACGAGATGGTCGAGCAGGCCCACCGGTACCAGGAGTGGGCCGACGACGTGGTGGTGAAGATTCCGGCCAGTCGGGCCGGGGTCGAGGCGCTCGCTCGCGTCCGCTCCCAGGGCGTCCCCGCTGGACTGACCGTCGTCTTCTCCGTCGAGCAGGCGATGCTGGCCGCGAAGAACGACGCGGACTTCGTCGCCCCGTACGTGGGCCGACTGGACGACGCCGGCGCCGACGGCCTCGCGACGGTCACCCGGATGCAGCGGACCTTCGACCGCCAGGGGTTCGAGACGGACGTCCTCGCGGCGAGCGTCCGCAACACGACCCAGGCCACGGCGCTGTACGAGGCCGGCATCGACGCCATTACGATGGACCCGCCCCTGCTCGAAGCCCACGTCGACCACCCGAAGACTGAAGCGGGCATCGCGGGGTTCGACGACGACTGGGGCGACCGGGGCAGTCCCATCGAGGACTGAGTCGCCGCTCGCGCGACATGCTATAAGTACCACGGGGGCGACAGTGCCGGTATGGCCGAAGACGGAACTATTCTGGTCGCTGGCGACACGCTCGTCGACTTGCTCCCGGACGAACCGGGGCCGCCCGGCGAAGCAGGGGGGTATACGCCGAACTTCGGCGGGTCGGGGGCGAACGTGGCGCTCGCGCTCGACAGACTCGGCGTCCCGCCGACGTTCTGGACGCGACTGGCCGACGACGACTTCGGCACCTTCCTCCGTGGCCACCTCTACGACTCGGCGATTCCGCCGACCCACCTCGTCACCGACCCCGACGCCCGGACCACGCTGGCCGTCGTCTCCCACGACGCCGACGGCGAGCGCTCGTTCAACTTCTACCGGGGCGACGGCGCCGACACGCGGATGCAGGCCGGCGAGGTCCCGGACGCGACGCTGGCCGAGACCGACTGGGTCCACACGACCGGCGTCACCCTCAGCGTCGAGTCGAGTCGCACCGCCACGCTGGACCTGCAAGAGCGTGCCTCCGGGACCGCGACGGTGTCGCTGGACCCCAACTGGCGACCCGAGATGTGGCACAGTCGCCAGGAGTACGCCGCCGTCGTCCGGGGTGCCCTCGGGAACGTCGACGTCCTGAAGGCCTCCGCCGAGGACCTCGGTCCCGCCGGGTTCGACGACGACCCCGCCGCTGTCGCGGAGGCGGTGACGGCGCTGGGTCCCCACACGGTGGTCCTGACGCGGGGCAGCGACGGGGCGGTCTGTTACGGAACCGAGGAGAGTCCGGTTTCCGGCCTGGTCGAACACCCCGGGTACGACGTCGACACCGTGGACGCGACAGGGGCGGGCGACGTCTTCCTCGCGGGCTTCATCGCGTCGCTCACCAGCGGCGTCCGGGATCCGGAGCGACTGCTCGGTCTCGCCAACGCCGCGGGCGCCGTCGCGACGACCCGACCGGGTGCCGTCTCGGCGCTGACCGGCCTCGACGAGATACGGGAGTTTCACGACGACATTCCGTGGGAGTGAGTCATCGTTCGCCTGGGTTGATAATCCGTTCGGACGAACTGAACAGTTAAGTACCGGGATCCGGTATGGTTCACTATGTCCTCCCAGGCGAACACCGTCAACGCGACACGGACGTCGTTCCGCATCATCGAGGTCCTGAAACGACTGGACGGGGCCGGCGTGACGGCCGTCGCGAGCGAGCTGGACATCCCGAAGAGTACCGTCCACAACCATCTCCAGACGCTGCTGGAGGAGCGGTACGTGCTCAAGGAGGGCGACACCTACAGCGTCGGCCTCCGCTTCCTCGAACTCGGCGAGTTCACGCGCAACCGGATGGACATCTACGAGACGGTCCGTCCCGAGACAGAGACGCTCGCCGAGAAGACCGGCGAGATGGTCAACGCCGCCGTCGAGGAACACGGCCAGGGCGTCTACATCACCCGCCACGAGGGTCAGCAGGCGGTCAGCGTCGACACGTACGCTGGCAAGCGGGTCTATCTCCACTGCACGGCGCTCGGGAAGGCGATACTGGCCGAACTGCCCGAGCCACGCGTCGACGAAATCCTCGACGAACACGGGATGCCCCAGCGGACGGAGAACACCATCACCGACCCCGACGAGCTGAAGGCGGAACTCGAGACGATTCGCGAGCGGGGGTACGCCTACGACCGCGAGGAACGCCTGCCCGGCCTCCGGTGCGTGGCCGCGCCGGTCGTCACCGACGGCGTGGTGGCCGCCCTCAGCGTCTCCGGCCCGACGACGCGCATCAAGGGCGACATGTTCCACGAGGAGATCCCCGAACTGCTCCTCTCGGCGGCCAACGTCGTCGAGATCAACATGGCGTACTCGTGAGCACGGTCTCGTCCGGGCTGAGAGCCAGGTGGGTCTCCCCGGACCTGTCGAACCGACGTCCTCGACGTTGACGGTCGGTCCCCGCGCCGCGCTCAGGACGCCGTCGCCGGGGCAGGCGGTGGGCGCCAGTAGTTCTTTCTGGAACGCGATCGAACGACCCGTATGGAGGTTTCCGCACTCACCGAGGACTTCGACCGACGCGACTGGCAAGACCTGACAGAGACCGACGATCCCGTCAGGTTCGCGATGGTGGGACTTGGCTGGTGGACCCGCGAACAGGCGATGCCGGCCGTCGCCGCCGGCGACCTCTGTGAGACGACGGTGCTGGTCAGCGGCGACCGGGAGAAAGCCGCGTCCGTCGCCGCCGAGTCCGAGACCGTCGAGCACGCCGTCACGTACGAGGAGTTCCACGACGGCGCTGCCAGCGACGCCTACGACGCCGTCTACGTCGTCACGCCGAACGCCAAGCACCTCCCGTTCGTCGAGAGCGCCGCCGCCCTCGGCAAGGACGTCCTCTGTGAGAAGCCCATGGAGGCGACCGTCGACCGGGCAGAGCAGATGGTCGCCGCCTGCAACGAACACGACGTCACGCTGATGATCGCCTACCGGATGCACACCGAACCGGCCGTGCGACGGGCGCGAGACCTCATCGACGCGGGCTACGTCGGCGACCCGGTGTTCGTCCACGGCAACATGACCGAACCCATCCTCGAGCTGGTCCCCGACCCCGACCAGTGGCGGCTCGACTGGGAGCTGTCGGGCGGCTGTGCGGCGATGGACATCGGCATCTACTCGCTGAACACCGCCCGGTTCCTGCTCGACGCCGACCCGGTACGCGTCCAGGGCTCGGTCGCCTCCGTCCAGGCGGAGTTCGACGACGTGCCCGACGAACACGCCGCCTTCCAGGTCGACTTCCCGGACCACACGTACGCCCACTGTACGGCCAGTCAGAACGCGACCATGGCGAGTCACATCAGAGTGACCGGCACCGAGGGCGAGGTGCGCGTCGAACCGGCCTTCTACCCGTGGGACGAGCGGGAGCTCCACGTCTCCCACGGCGGGTCCGACGTGGACGTCGCCTTCGAGCAGATCGACCAGATGGAAGAGGAGTTCGAGTATTTCTCGCACTGCCTGCTGACCGGCGAGGCGCCCTACGCCGACGGCGAGCACGGGCTCGTCGACATGCGGACGCTCAAGGGCGTCTACGAGGCCGCGGCCGACGGGCGCGCGGTCGACCTTCGATAGGTCAGCGGTGCGTCGACGGCGGGACGACACCGGGCGCATCGAGGTCGACTCGGTCGCCGACGCTGACGACCTCGAGTGCCCGGGGGTACTCGTAGGACGCGGCGTGTTCGTGCAGCCCCTTCGGGTCGCCGGTAACGCCTTTCCACATGTCGAAGTGCGTGGGCAGCAGGCGGGCCAGTCGGAGGTCGTTCGCGGCCTCGACGACCTCGTTCTCGGACATGTACCACTTCGTCGGCCTGGTCTCGCTGCCCTCGCTGTGGTGGATGCGGCCGACGGTGCCGAAGGCGAGCACGCCCAGGTCGATGTCGAACTCGTCGCCGATGGCCGCGAAGGCGTCGGCCGGCTTGCTGTCGCCCGGGTGGAAGAACGTCCCGGCCTCGTGCTCGACGACGTACGAGACGGGTTCGATGGCGTCGGGGTCGTCGGCGCCGCGGACGTGGACGGTGAAGTCGCCGACCGTGAACGAGTCGCCCTCGCCGACGACCGAGCGTCGGTCTTCCGTGACCCGCAGGTCGCCCTCGTAGTCCGGTTCGTCGTAGGACGCCTGCGGCGCGTGGAGTGTCCCGTCGTCCTCCAGGAGCGGGCCGTACGACGGCGGGTGCATGTGGTCGATGTGCTCGTGGGTCACGAGGACGGCGTCGGCCGCCGCGTCGGCGGGGTCCATCGGGACCGGAATCATCCGCACGAGTTTCGGCGGGTCGCCGTCCCCGAAGTACGGGTCGACGTACAGTGTCGCCGCCTGTGACTTGAGGACGACGCTGTTGCAGCCGAGATACCAGACGGCAACGCCGTCCGGCGTCGCGCCCGTTATCTCTCCGGCGAGCCAGTCTCCCCACGTCGCGTGAATCGTGTCCTGTGTCATGTTCAGGGAGCCTCCGTCGGTGCTACGGGCCGTCCACTCTCACCGACGCCGCTTAAAATCTGGTCCGGTGGCGGTCGAACGGCACCGACCCGCTCAGCCGAAGTACTGGCTGAGGTAGTCGGATGCGTTGTCCTGGGTGACCTCGAGGCCCTCGATGACGATGGTGTCCTCGACGTCCTCGCCGGCGAGGTGGGCCTTCCCCGTCTCGATGGCGGTGTTGACCATCTCCTCTGGCAGCTGCGCGATGGTCCCGTAGAACTCGTTGTCCGAAAACCGCTGGACCCACGCTTCCGTGCCGTCGATGCCGGTGACCGGCACCGACATGTCCGCGTTCTGGAGCGCCTGGTGAACGCCGAGCGCCATCAGATCGTTCTGACAGAACACGCCGTCAATCTCGTCGCCGTACTGGGTGATGAAGTCCTCCATGACGCTCAGGGCGTTCTGCGTGGAGAACTCGCCGGTCTGACTGGCGAGGCGGCTGAGACTGTCGTTGTTGCTCACGGCGTTGCTGAACCCTTCGCCGCGGTCGTTGGTCACGCTCGCCCCTGGCGTCCCCTCGAGCTGGACGATGTTGTAGGTGTCCTTCTGCTCCATCTCCTCCATGAAGCCCAGACACAGCTCCGTCGAGCGACGGCCCAGCTGGACGTTGTCGGAGGCGACGTAGCTCACCGTCTCCCCCTGAGCGACGTTCCGGTCGATGGCGACGACGGGGATGTCGGCCTCGTTGGCCTGACTGATGGCGTTGATGACTCCCTCGGCCGTAATCGCCGAGATGAGCAGGAGGTCCACCTCGTTCGAGATGGCCGTCTCGACGTCGGAGACCTGCGTGCTCTGTGAGTTACCGGCGTCGTAGAACGTCGAGTCCGAGGCGATGGTCCCGTCGCTCTTGGCGGCGTCGAACGCGTTCTGCATCCGGGCGAAGAACGTGAACTCCAGCGACGGCACCGAGAGCGCGACCGAGGGGGGGGCCGCTCTCTGTGGTCGTCTGCTCGCCGTCCCCGCCGTCCATGCCGTCGTCGCCGTCCCCGCCGTCCATACCGTCGTCGCCGTCACTGCCGTCCCCGCCGTCGCCACTTCCGTCACCGCCGTCGCCGCCACCGTCGCCGCCGTCACCCCCACAACCGGCGAAGAGTGCCGTGCCTGCGATCGCGCTGGTACGGATGAACCGTCGCCTGGGAATGTCGCGTGACATACACTACCGCAATTTGACACGCCCTGTCAAAGAACTATCGGTATAAACGAACGTCCTTTCAGTTATCAGGTATCAGTCCTGGCCGACGACGTTCGCGAGGACGGCCAGCATCAGGACGATGCCCTGGGCGACCAGCTGGCCCGACGGGCCGACGCCCATCAGGTTCAGGCCGTTCTGGAGGATGCCGAGGATGAGCACGCCAACGAGCGTGCCGACCATGTTGCCTGAGCCCCCGAACAGGTTGGCCCCGCCGAGGATGACGGCGGCGATGGGCGGCAACAGGAGTCCCGCCCATCGTCGGGACGGCGCTGCCGAGGCGTCCGAGGGTGACGAGGCCGGCGATGCCAGCAAACAGCCCCGAGATGATGAGCGTCCCCAGCCGTACCAGCGGGACGTTGATACCCATCCGCTCTGCAGCCTGCCGGTCGCCACCGATAGCGTAGATGTAGAGGCCGAACTTCGTGTACGAGAGGAGCAGCTGTGACGCGACCAGCAGGGCGAGGAAGACGATGACGATGCTCGGGAACCCGAGCACGCGGGAGCCGCCGATGGCCGTCAGCGACGCCGGCAACCCGATGATAGGGCGGTTGCCCGAGACGATGAGACCGAACCCGTCGGCGAGAAACAGCATCGCCAACGTGGTCATGAACGACGGGACGCCGAACCGCGCGGTGACGAACCCGGACACGGCCCCGAAGGTGGCACCGAGCAACAGACCCACGAGTATGGCCGCCGGCACCGGGATGGCGAACCCCTCGAACAGCCGCGCACCGACCGCCAGCGTCGCGATCGTCAGCCCGCCGACCTCCATCACCTGGGCGATGCTCAGGTCGATCTCCGCACAGAGGATGGGGAAGGTGACGCCGATGGCCATGATGCCGATTATCGACACCTGCTGGAGCACGTTGACCTGGTTCCCGACTGTCAGGAACCTGTCGTTCAGCAGCGTGAACGCGACGTACAGTCCCACGAGCCCGATTATCGGCCCGTACTGGCTGATCTGTTTGAGCGTGACCTGCTCCCTGGCAGCACCGACGTCGACGGCCGTACGCGCCATGGTCGGGTGCTTCAGGCGACGCGGTAGTAAGTCTTTGGCCGAAGTGACATGTCTGCTCGCTGTCTGACGGTCCGCGACGGGGCCAACGGCACTGTCTAGTTGAGCGAGTTTGAGAAGCGAGGAGGCCGTAGCGAGAAGTGTCCATGCAACTCGCAGACCTCCTCAGCGAGACGTTAGATGAGGACAGTCAAGACGTTTGGGAGAACGAGCGCACCCCGACACCCGTCCGGCGGTTTGGGGTGCGTCTCCATACGGCGGGGCTGTCGATCAGGGAGACGGTCGCTATCTTAGACCTGCTGGGAGTCGATCGCTCTCACGGTGCGGTCTGGAACTGGGTTCATACGCTGTCTGAAGCACAGAGCGACCCGCCGACGGCAGCGCCGTCGCGGGTCGCGGTCGACGAGAAACAGATCAAGGTTGACGGTGAGAAAAAGTGGCTCTATGCCGCCGTCGACGTCGATTCGAAGCTGTTGCTAGAAATCGACGTGTTCAGTCGCCGCGGGACCGACCCCGCGGCGGCGTTCCTGCATCGACTCACCGAGAAACATGATGTTGCCGATACAGTGTTTCTCGTCGATGCTGGCGGCTATCTGACTGCCCTCTCACGCCACGATTTGAGCGGTCGGCTCGACTACCGAATCCGGAACCACATCGAAAAGTGGTTCCAGACTGTGACTATGCGAATCGACCGCTTCCACTCCTTCTGGAGGGGCAGTCAGTCCAGCGCGAAACAGTGGCTACAACGCTTCAGATACCACTACAACCATGAACGACCAAACCAAGCACTCGACGGCCGAACGCCAGCTGAGGAGATTCAGAACTAGACAGTGCCGGGCCAACCCTTTTATTGTACGGCCGACATCTCACAGCCATGGCCCAGGCGACAGCCGCCGACGTGGACCACATCGTCGAGATGGAGGGCATCACGAAGACGTTCGGCGAGGTGGTCGCGCTGTCGGACGTCACGTTCAGACTCCGCCGCAACGAGATTCTCGCGCTGGCCGGCGACAACGGCGCCGGCAAGTCGACGCTCATCAAGTGTCTCGCCGGGGCGCTTCAGCCGGATTCGGGAACCATCCGCGTCGACGGCGAGGTAGTCGAGATAGCGAATCCCCGCGCCTCGAAGGACCTGGGTATCGAGACGACGTTCCAGGACCTCGCCGTCGCCGGTAACCTCACCGTCACCCAGAACATCTTCCTCGGCCGCGAGTCGGTGTCGGGGCCCTCGGGGCTGTTCGGGGTCCTCAACAAACCGGCGATGCGAAAGCGTGCCCGCGAGCTGCTGGACGACCTCGAGATACGCGTCGACGTCGACGAGAAGGTGTCGAACCTCTCGGGCGGGGAACGACAGCTCGTCAGCATCTCCCGAACGCTCCTGTCGGACCCGAAGATCGTCATCATGGACGAACCGACGAGTGCGCTCTCGGTAGAGGGCGCCGACCGGGTCCTCGACCTCATCGACCGCATGCAGGAACAGGGTATCTCCATCATCCTCATCTCGCACAACCTCGACTACATCCGGCGGGCGGCCGACCGCATCCACGTCCTCCACCAGGGCAAGAGCGCGGGCATCGTCGACGCCGACGAGTTCGACCAGGACGAGATCGTCAAGCGGATGGTCGGCGGAATGCCGGAGGGTGAGCGCGGCGAGCAGGCGGCGGACGTCTGAGACGGCCGGCCGAAGTCAGCCGCGCTCTCGCGCACGCGGCGGCACCGCACTATCGAGGGCGAGCGCCCACGCTACGCCTCGTGGACCGACTCGAAGGTCCGGTGGGCCATATTCGCGTAGTCCCGGGCCGAGAGGAACGGGACCGCCTCGACCCAGGAGAGGCAGGCCTCGTAGTCGGCCCAGTCGTCCATCCACGGGTAGTCCGACCCGAGCATCAGTCGCTCGCTCCCGAACCAGTCGGCGAGGTGACGGACGTACCCCCAGAGGTCCTCGTAGGGCCATCCCTGATCGCTCGACCGGGGAAGCGAGCTCACCTTGACGGCGACGTTCTCGTGGGCAGAGAGCGCCTCGAAGTCGGTCCAGGGGACTCGTCGGGGTCGGTCGTCTCGTCCGGGAAGGCCATGTGGTCGACGACCAGCTGGACGTCCGGGTGGCGGCCCGCGAGCGTCTCTACCATCGAAATCTGTTCGGCCTTCGGGAAGACGAACACCGACGTGTCCAGCGCGGCCGCCTCGTTCCAGACGGGTTCGAGCGCGTCGTCGAGTATCCAGTCGGCTGTCCGGTCCAGCTCCGAAGCGTGTTCCTCGTAGGCCAGGCATGCGTGCATCCTGACGCCGAGCATCCGGTCGTGGCCGACGACGCGCCGGAGGTCCGCCCGGACCTGGTCGGGGTCGTCCCCGAAGAAGTCCATCAGGCCGACCCCCCACAGGCGGTCGGGGTAGGCCTCGATGGAGCGCATCGTGTACTCGTTTGCTCGCACGCCGCGGCCGTACAGCGGCGTCGTGACCATGACGCTCTCCTCGACGCCGGCGGCGTCCATGTCGGCGACCAGGTCGTGGGCGGTGTAGGCGCCCTCCCATCCCGGCGGCAGGATGTCGGCCGGCCAGGGCAGTTCCTCGGTGTCCGGGCCCCAGGTGTGGGTGTGGGTGTCGACGAACCGCATGGGACTACTCTAGGTTCCCCCCGCCGCTCACGCGGACGATGTCGCCGACGACGTAGTCCGCCCGGTCGCTGGCGAGCCACAGCACCGCGTCCGCGAGGTCCTCGGGCTGTCCGAGGCGGCCGAGGGGGCGTTTCTCCCCCCGCTCGCGGAGTACCTCCTCGGCGGTCCTGTCCGGGTGGTCCATCGCCGTCTGTTCGGCCTCGTAGCGGGTCTGTGCGGTTTCGGTGACGTCCGTCGAGATGGCGTTCATCCGAATGCCGTGTTCGGCCAGCTCCTGTGCCATCCGCCAGGTCAGCCCGTTTATCGACGTCTTCGAGATGCCGTAGAGACCGAAGGGGCCGGTGCGCCGGTCACCGGCCTGGCTCGTGTGGTTGACGATACAGCCCTCGATGCCCTCGGCGATCATGTGTTCGGCGACGAGCTTCGCGGCGTAGTACTGCGACCGGACGTTGACGTCCATCGTCCGGTTCCACTGGTCCAGCGACGATTCGACGAGCGACGCCTCCTCGGGCCACGTCGCAGCGTTGTTCACGAGGAGGTCTATCTCGCCGAAGGCGTCGACGGCGCTGTCGACCAGGTGCTCTATCGCCGCCGGGTCGCTGACGTCCGCGGTGACGCCGACGACACTTCCCTCCCCGTGGTCATCGAGTTCGTCGGCGACGTTGGCTACCTCCTGTTCGTCCCGGGCGTTGACGACGACGTTCGCCCCGGCCTCGGCGAGTCCCTCGGCGATGCCCCGGCCGATGCCCTTCGTCGACCCGGTGACGATAGCTGATTCGCCGGTGTAGTCGTACTCGGTGTGCCCTACCATGGCACGCGAACCGTCTCACTATGTCGTGATGAATCCACCGGTGGTTCCGAGAGCCCGGGACGGCGTCGGGACGTTCGCCCGACGCGACGCGGTAATCCTCGGGGAAGCACGCAGGTTTATTGTGGTGGTCTCTCTTGGGACCCGTATGGCACCAGAGATTACCAGCATCGAGTCAGTAGAGTTCTCCTACCCTATCGAAGACGTGGGGACGGACCAGCACGGGTTCAACCTCGTCTACGAACCCGGTTCGGTGACCGAACGGAAGCTGTTCGGGCTCAAGATCCACACCGACACGGGCATCACCGGGGAGTACGTCGGCGGGAACTCGCCGGGTGCGGCCCAGGTCAACATGTTCGCCGACTACCTCCTCGGGAAGAACCCGCTCGAGCGGGAACACCACTGGTCGGAGATCAAGCGCGCCCTCCGGAAGTACGACCGGATGGGGATGGGCCCCATCGACATCGCGCTGTGGGACTTCGCCGGGAAGTACTACGACGCGCCCATCCACGAGCTGCTCGGCACGTACCGGACGAAGTTCCCCGCGTACGCGTCGACCTACCACGGCGACGAGAACGGCGGCCTCGACACGCCCGAGGCCTTCGCCGACTTCGCCGAGGAGTGTCTCGAGATGGGCTACGGCGCGTTCAAGATCCACGGCTGGGGCGGGAGCGAGGGCTCGCGCGACCTGGAGCGTGAACTCGAGGCGGTCCACGCCGTCGGCGACCGCGTCGGCGACGAGATGGACCTGATGCACGACCCGGCCTGCGAACTCGAGACGTTCGCCGACGCGCTGAAGCTCGGCCGCGCGTGTGACGAGGAGGGCTTCTTCTGGTACGAGGACCCGTACCGGGACGGCGGCATCTCCCAGCACGGCCACCGCAAGCTCCGTCAGAAGCTCGACACCCCCATCCTCCAGACCGAACACGTCCGGGGGCTCGAACCGGCGACGGACTTCGTCGCCAACGAGGCCACGGACTTCCTCCGGGCAGACCCCGAGTACGACGCCGGCATCACCGGCGCGATGAAACGCGCCAACGTGGCCGAGGGCTTCGGCCTGGACGTCGAGTTCCACGCGCCCGGACCCGCACAGCGTCACTGCATCGCGGCCATCCGGAACACCAACTACTACGAGCTCGCCCTGGTGCACCCGGACTGTCCCAACACGCAACCGCCCGTCTACGAGGGCGACTACTCCGACATGATCGACACCGTCGACGAGAACGGCATGGTCGAAGTGCCCGACGGCCCGGGCCTGGGCGTCGACTACGACTGGGACTACATCGAAGCGAACCAGACGGGGAGCCTCCACACCTACGAGTGAGCTGACCGACGGGGCCGGTATCGTCGGGACCGGGGGTCTCGCCAGGATAGTCCTCGTCGGGATGTACGACGAGGAGACCGGCGGGCGTTCCCAACCGCTGTCCGCGACGTCGTCGCGGTCCTCGACGGGGACATCGAGAACCAGTCGACCGGCGTGGGAGCGGCCCGCCCGCTCGAGATCGTCGTCGCGTTCCCCGTCGCTCACCACACCGGTAGCCAGGTCTCGAGACCGCTCGACCGGCCACTGAAGGACGTGGCGATCACCTTCTGGTAACCGGTTCCTTCCGCTCTCGATTGGACGTCCTTACCGTGTTCACTTCGTGTGAACGATCACTCTCACCGATCTGCCCGATACTCTCGACAGGCGTGGCGAAAATCGCAGTACCCTGCGGCTCTCGGGCGGTCAGAACTGCCTCGCCCCCGGACCGCCCGCAGCCCTTATCCTGTCATGTAGAACAGGGATGTCGAATGGCTGAAAAGAGGTGTCCCCCGTCTCGCGGGAGAATCTCGCATAGATCGCGGGAGTCGAGGCGGTCCGCTTTCGCCTGTTCGGACGCAATCGAGATCGGCGACGTCGCTACGTAAGTCCCGCTCGTCTTCCCCGACCACGACCGACGGTCCGACCCGGCGATACGGGCGGCGTGGCCCCGGCCCTACCTGTGGACGGCCTGGCAGGTCCCCGGCAGTGGGGGGCAGGTGGTCGGTGGTCGGCTACGGCAGCGGGACCCCGACGCCGGTCACGCTCTGCGTACGTGCCGTCTTCCCTGACAGAATAGTAATTCATCCAGGGTGAACGAACAGTCACACAGACGGGAAATATCTTCGAAACCGGCTTAGGGGGCCTCAAACGCCCGAATTCTGTCGATCCCCGGCTGCTTCCAGGCGTGCGAACTCGGTCACTGGAATCCGAATTCCGAACACCGACGTATACTCTAACAAATGTACATATGTCACGAAACTTCGACTCTCTCACGAACGATCGTCAGAAATTCTGTTCATCAGTGGTGAATTCGTCCCGGAGCACTTCGGTCGCCCGTACTCACGCGGTCCGGGGCCACCGCTGGATGCCCTCGCACTCGGTCGAATCGCCGTCGAGCGTGGCTGGCCTCGCTTTAGGACCCTATACCTGGCTCTGCCCAGTTCGCCGCTCGGTCGTGCGCGACACGTGTGCGCGAAGCCCGACGGTCACCAAAACCTTCTCGTAGCCGGGGCGAGTCGCTCCCACTAATGGTAGAGACGTACCACAATTACGTCGACGGAGCGTGGATCGAAGCGGAGAGCGGCGAGACCTACGAGACGCACAACCCTGCGGCCCCCTCGGAGGTCGTCGCCCGGTACCAGCAGTCCGGGACGGCTGACGCCGAGCGCGCCGTCGAGGCTGCGGCGGCCGCCCAGGACGAGTGGGGCACCACACCGGGGCCACAGCGGGGCGCCATCCTGCGCGAGGCCTCGAACAACCTGGCCGCGCGCAAGGACGAGATCACCGAGACGTTGGTGCGCGAGGAGGGCAAGGCGCGCCCGGAAGCCAGCGGTGAGGTCCAGCGCGCCATCGACATCTTCGCCTACTACGGGACGAAAGCCAGCGAGGTCGGCGGCGATGTCAAGCCCGCCAGCGCCCGAGAAGACGCTGTACACGGTCAACGAACCCGTGGGCGTCGCGGGGCTCATCACTCCCTGGAACTACCCCATCGCCATCCCTGCCTGGAAGATCGCGCCGGCGCTGGCCGCCGGGACGACGGTCGTGTTCAAGCCCGCCTCCATCGCGCCCAGCGTCGCGCGCCAGCTGGTCGAGTGTCTGGACGAGGCGGGCCTGCCCGACGGCGCGCTCAACATGGTCACCGGTCCCGGTCGGACCGTCGGAAAGACGGTCTCGACGCACGAGGCGATCGACGCGGTGTCGTTCACGGGGAGTTCGGCCGTCGGGGAGACGGTCGGGTCGCAGGCCAACGAGTCGGGCAAGCGCGTCCAGCTGGAGATGGGCGGGAAGAACCCGGTCGTGGTGATGGACAGCGCCGACGTCGACGAGGCCGTCGACATCGCGGCCGCCGGAGCGTTCGGCGTGACGGGCCAGGCCTGTACGGCGACCTCGCGGGCGATCGTCCACGAGGACCTCTACGAGGCGTTCCTCGACGGTATCGTCGCCAAAGCGGAAGATATCGAGGTCGGTCCCGGTCTCGAGGGCGCCGACATGGGTCCCCACGTCTCGGAGGCGGAGCTCGAGGGGACGCTGGACTACGTGGAGGTCGGCGAGAGCGAGGGGGCGACATTGGAGACCGGGTCGCGAGGTCGAGGCGGGCGAGGGCGGCTACTTCGTGGAGCCGGCGGTGTTCTCGGACGTCGAGCCGGAGATGCGGATCGCCCAGGAGGAGATCTTCGGGCCGGTGCTGTCGGTCATCCCGGTCTCGAGTTACGAGGAGGCTGTCGAGGTGGCCAACGGGGTGCCGTACGGGCTGTCGGCGAGCATCGTCACGGAGGACCTCTCGGAGGCCCACAGTTTCGTCGCCGATGCCGACTCGGGCGTGGTGAAGGTCAACGAGAAGACGACGGGACTGGAGTTGCACGTGCCCTTCGGAGGGATGAAAGACTCCTCGAGCGAGACCTACCGCGAGCAGGGCGACGCCGGCCTGGACTTCTACACCATCTCCAAGACCGTCTACCTCAACTACTAAGACCGCCGTACCGGTATCCGATTTCTCACTCTGGTCAAAGATACCGTAAACTGCCGAATTATCCTCCAATTATGGACATGGGACACGGATTTCGACGACATTGCGGACCGATATCGAACTATCTCTAGTTCTGTAGACCCACTCTCGACTATTAGACAAATAAAACGTCTCGTTCGGGCGCTTGTCGAAATTATATCTGCATCCCTGTCGAATATAATCCCGAACTGAAAATAACGAGGCTATAGTTGGCACGGATAACGCTCGATAATACCTATCGAGTCACGGATTTGTCCGTTGAAACGTCACTCGACACCGGGAGAGGCGATAGCGGTAGGGAGTGTAAACCGTCACAGTCCGCGGCGTACGGGGGGTATGCGGCTCGTACTTTAGTGGAATCGTGGTGTCAAATGACGTATGACCGTCACTGATCACCGGGCGGCCGTCGAGGCCCGGCGTGCCGCAGTCCCCGAGAGCGACGACGACAGGTACTGCCGTCACTGCGAGGCCATCGGGCTCGCGTACGACCCGACAGCGGGCCGCGCTCGCTGTCGGTCCTGTGGCTCGCTGGTCTGACCGGCGCAGGCGGCCGCGGTTCCTCCACCACGATTCGTCGTGCGCGTCCGACAGCCATCTCAGTAGCCCCCGGTTACCGGTCCAGCGGCACCACAGTGCCGGACGGCGGGACGGCGAACGGGGAGAAGGCATATTTCGGCGCGTCCCGTCGATGGGGTATGGGACTGTACCACAGCGTCAGGGCCGTCGCGCGGGCGTCGGGCGACGGACCCATCGACTGGGAGGCCGTCGCCGCCGCGGCGAAAGCGGGGACGGACCCCGGTGACCTCGACGTCTCGACGGCCGAGCGTGAGGGGTACGCGACCGACGTCCGGGACGCGCGAGACCGCGTCCGGCGCGTCAGCGAGCTCGACTTCGACCTGCCCGAGACGGTCGAGATACAGAACCGCCACCACTGGATCGACGCCAACGTCGCCACCTTCGAGCGGGTGATGGCGCCGATCGAGCAGCAGGCGGAGTACATCCCGGGCATCGCCCGGGTCGTCAACACCGGGTCGATGGCCTTCGCGCTCTCGTTTCTGGGCAACAACGTCCTCGGGCAGTACGACCCGCTCTTGCTGGCCGACGGCGACGAGCACGCGCTGTACTTCGTCCGGCCGAACATCCAGCGCGTCGCCGGGCAACTCGACGTCGACGGCGACCGGTTCCGCCGGTGGATCGCCTTCCACGAGGTGACACACGCGGCGGAGTTCGGGGCCGCGCCGTGGCTCTCGGCCCATCTCGAGGAGTCGATGCAAACAGCCATCGACAAGTTGAGCGACGGGAACCTGGACCGCGCGTCGCTCGGGGAACTCGACACCACGATGACGGCCGTCGAGGGGTACGCCGAGCTGCTGATGGACCGGGCGTTCGACGACCAGTACGACGACCTGCGGCGGAAGGTCGACGAGCGCCGCAAGGGTCGGGGACCGGTGGCGACGCTGGTCCGGCGCCTTTTGGGCCTCGGGATGAAGCGCCAGCAGTACGAGCGGGGCAAGGCGTTCTTCGACGCGGTGGCCGACGACCGTGGCGTCGCCGCCGCGGGCCGGGTCTGGGACCGCCCCGAGAACCTGCCGACCCGGGAGGAACTCGACGCGCCGAACCTGTGGGTCGCGCGGGTCGACCCCGAGGTCCCGCCGCCGGTCACCAGAACACGTACAGCATGAGGTAGACCACGACACCCAGCGAGAAGGAGACGAGCCACAGCGTCGCCGCGGCCTTCCCCACTCGCGGGTGGTTGGTCTCGGACAGTCGGGCGGGCGGGTGCGAGAACGCGAGCAGGAGGACGTAGTACACGAGCGGGATGGCGACGATGGCCAGCAGGATGTGTATCGCGAGCAGCGGGAAGTAGACGTAGGTCTCGAGGACGGCGGGGCCAGCGAACTGCGTGGGCCCCTCGAAGATGACCCGGTAGAGATAGAGGACGAGGAAGGCGACGAACAACCCAAAGGTGGCGAGCATCAACCGCCGGTGCCGGCGGACGTCGCCGCGACGGATGGCGCGAACCCCGCCGACGATAGTGCCGATGGCGACGAGACTCAGGGCGGCGTTGACGTGGGGGATGGCGCCGACGACGGCGTCGGGGGGATGGGGCAGCACCGACCGGGGGATCGCACCAAGGACGGCGCCGAACACGACGGCGAGCGAGACGACCGTCAGGAGGCCGGTTATCGGCCCGACGTTGTCACGAACAGTCACCTGCATAGGTCGGGGTTAGGACAACGGCACAATGTGTATTGCGTTCTGCGACGCGGCGATGGGACTACCCTCGTCGCTGTAGACGGAGAAAACGAGCGAGCGAATGCGGACGCCCGGCCGAAACCGGCCCTACTGGAAGGTCCGGCCGACCCGGTCTTCGTCGGCCATGCCGGGTTCGTTACGCTGGAACTGCTCTTCGATCTGTTCGTAGCGGTCGCGGGTCTCCTGGGTGACGCTGGCGTTGACCTCGTCTAAGGCCTGCTCGAAGTGGTCCATCGTCACGCGGACGTTGCCGACGGTGTCGTCGATGTCCTCGGGGTCGACGCTGGCGATGAACTCGCGGGTCGCAGCCATCGACGCCTCGCGGGCGACGGCCTCGATGTCGGCCCCGACGTAGCCCTCGGTGCGGCGGGCAAGCCGGTCCAGGTCGACGTCGTCGGCCAGCGGCTTGTCGCGGGTGTGGACATCGAAGATGGCGCGGCGCGCCTCCTCGTCGGGCACCGGCACGTGGACGTGCCGGTCCAGGCGTCCGGGGCGCAGCAGGGCGCTGTCGATGAGGTCGGGCCGGTTGCTCGTCGCGATGACGACGACGTCCTCCATCTCCTCGATGCCGTCGAGTTCGGTCAGCAGCTGGCTGACCATGCGCTCGCCGACGCCCGAGTCGCCAGACCGGGTGCCCCGTTCGGTCGCGATGGAGTCGATCTCGTCGAAGAACACCACGGTGGGGGCGTTCTCGCGGGCCTTGCTGAACACCTCGCGGACGCCCTTCTCGGACTCGCCGACGAACTTGTTCAGCAGCTCTGGCCCTTTCACCGAGATGAAGTTCGAGTCGGCCTCGTTGGCGACGGCCTTCGCGAGCAGGGTCTTCCCGGTGCCGGGCGGGCCGTACAGCAGGACGCCCTTCGCGGCGTCTAAGTCCATCGCCTCGAAGACGCTGCCGTACTCGAGGGGCCACTGGATGGTCTCGCGGAGGCGTTCCTTGGTGTCCTCGAGTCCGCCGACGTCGGCCCAGGTGATATCGGGGACCTCGACGAACACCTCCCGGAGTGCCGAGGGCTCGATGCCCTTCTTGGCCTCCTTGAAGTCCTCGTCGGTGATCTCTAAGTGTTCCAGGACCTCGGCGTCTATCTCGTCGGACTCGAGGTCGAGTTCGGGACGGATGCGCCGGAGCGCGTTCATGGCGCTCTCTTTGGTCAGCGAGGCGAGGTCGGCCCCGACGAACCCGTGGGTGTTCTCGGCGTACTCCTCTAAGTCGATCTTCTCCGAGAGGGGCATTCCGCGAGTGTGGACCTGCAGGATCTCCTTGCGGCCGTCCTTGTCGGGGACGCCGATCTCGATCTCGCGGTCGAAGCGGCCACCACGGCGGAGCGCGGGGTCGATGGCGTCGACGCGGTTGGTCGCGCCGATGACGATGACCTGGCCGCGCTCCTCTAAGCCGTCCATCAAGGAGAGCAACTGGGCGACGACGCGGCGTTCCACGTCGCCCTGGGTCTCGCCGCGCTTGGGCGCGATGGAGTCGATCTCGTCGATGAAGACGATCGCGGGCGCGTTCTCCGAGGCCTCGTCGAAGATGTCACGGAGCTGCTCCTCGCTCTCGCCGTAGTACTTCGACATGATCTCCGGACCGGAGATGGTCGTGAAGTACGCGTCGATCTCGTTGGCGACGGCCTTCGCCATCAGGGTCTTCCCGGTGCCAGGCGGGCCGTGCAGCAGCACGCCCTTCGGCGGTTCGATACCGAGCTGCTGGAAGAGCTCGGGGTGGCGCATCGGCAGCTCGATCATCTCGCGGACCTGCTCGAGTTCGCCGTCGAGGCCGCCGATGTCCTCGTAGGTGACGTCGGGCGTCTCCCGGCCCTCGGCGGCCTCGCCGCCGCGGATCTGCTCGGCGGGTTTCTCGCTGACCTGGATCTCCGTGGAGTCGGTGACGACGACGGTCCCGGAGGGTTCGGTCTCGGCGATCTTCAGCGGGATCTTCTGGCCGGACATCGACGAGAGCGGACCGAGGCCGAAGCTCACGGGGACGGTCTGGCCCTGGGTGACGGCCTGGCCGCTGAGGTTGTTGCGGATCATCGGCCCGACGTTGCCCCGGACCCGGAGGTTCTGGGGCAGGGCGACGGTGACGTGGGTCGCCGGGTTCACGTCGGCCTTCTCGACCGAGACGCTGTCGTCGATGCCGACGCCGGCCTCCTGGCGGAGCTGGCCGTCGATGCGGACGATGCCGTCGCCGGTGTCCTCGGGGTAGCCTGGCCAGACGCGCGCGACAGCGCGGTTGCCCTGGCGCCCCTCGAGGACGATGTAGTCGCCGTTCTCGAGGCCCATCTCGTCCATCGCACCGCGGTCGATGGCTGCCAGTCCGCGGCCGGCGTCCTTCTGCTTGAGTGGTTTGACGGTGAGTTTCATCGAATCTCCTCCTCGGGGTCGGACAGCTCGATGGTGAGGACGCCGTGGTTGATAAACGCTCGTGCGTCCACACCCGCGGGGAGTTCCTGTTCGTACTGGTCGTCGCCCGCCACGACGATTATCGTCCCGTCGACGATGTCGACGCTGGCGTCGTCGACGGGTCCCACGTCCGCCGCGAACACGACGTGGTCGTCGTACTCGAACCGACGGAAGGGAACGTCGCCGAACAACGTACGTTCTGAATTCATCCTAACGCAAGGTAAGTCAGACAACTATTTAAAGTTTTCGCAAATACGCAACACGGCAGCGGTATGGTGATAATCGATTGAATGCGGTTCACACTCGTTCCGTGCAGTGGGCCACCGCGTTTATTCCCGGCGCTCGCGTGGAAACCGTTACATGGAGACCACGATGCACGACGGACGAGAGACGGCGTACCGTCACGCCCGCCCGGGAGTTGACGGCCAGACGACGCTGTACGTTCACGGAAGCGGCGCGACACACGCCGTCTGGGGACATCAGTACGGCACGGCCGGACCGACCCATCCGGCCGCCGCGCTCGACCTGAGCGGCCACGGGGCGTCCGACGACGTTGACGCCGGTCCGGCGGACGCGATCGACGCGTACACCGCCGACGTGGCGGCCGTCGCCCGGGCCGTGGACGCGGACGTGCTGGTCGGCAACTCACTTGGTGGTGCCGTCGTCCAGCGCGCCGCCACCGGGTGGAATCTGGACCTCTCGGCGCTCGTCCTGCTCGGTACCGGGCCGACCCTCCCGGTTTTCGAGGGCCTGCGGGAGTGGCTGGCGTCGGACTTCGACCGGGCCGTCGAGTTCCTTCACGGCCCCGACCGCCTGTTCCACGACGCCGACGCCGACACCCTGGCCCGGTCGGAGTCCCAGATGCGCGCCGTCGGCCAGCGAGTCACCAGACGGGACTTCCTGGCCTGTCACGGCTTCGACGGGCGCGACCGGCTGGCCGACATCGACGTGCCGACGCTCGCGGTCTGTGGCGAGCACGATCGGCTCACCCCGCGCGCGTACCACGAGGACCTGGCGGAGTCGATTCCCCAGGGGGAGTTCGCCATCGTCCCCGACGCGGCTCACCTCGCGATGGTCGAACGCCCAGCCGTCTTCAACGAGGCGGTCGAATCGTTCTTGGCGTCACTCGACTGAGGTCCCGTCCCCTTCCCAGTAGTAGCGCGGGCCGAGCGTGAGAAAGGCCAGCGCGACGACGAGCATCATCCGGGGTCCGAGCCGACCCAGCGCCGTCGGTGCGACGACGGAGACGGAGAGGACCACACCCATCGGTATCGCCGTCCTGGCACCCGGCTTGGGGAAGTCGAAGGGGGCGACCATCAACAGCGAGAGGACGACCGCCCCGGCTGCGAGGACCAGCGGGCTCGTGATTCCGGAGAGGTAGGCCGTCGCGAGGATGATGACGCCCAGCGTGTTGGGGATGCCGGGTCGTGCGTCGACGCCCTCGATGTACGTCGTGTAGAACGCGGTGCGGATGACCGAGAAGACGGCGTAGACTGCGGCGAGTAGCGTAATGGCGACGATCACCGGCGGGGACGATTCGCCGACGCCGCCGTAGGTGCCCGTCAGCGCGACGAACAGAAACAGGCTCGGCGTCGCCCCGAACGAGATGACGTCGGTGATGGAGTCAAGCAGGGGCCCGACCGCCGAACTGTCGCCCTCACGGGCGACGATGCCGTCCACGGCGTCGAGGATTATCGCGAGGAGCATGAGCCGAGCCGCGAGCTGGAGGTCGGTGGAGGCCACCGCGCCCGCGGCGAATCCGACCACCGCGTTGGCGAGCGTGACCGCATCGGCGACACTGAGCCGTCGGCGCACGTCGAAGCCCATGGGTGTCCGGTCGGCAACCGCCCACAAGAATGACCCGGAACGGCGCTGGCTCACTCCTCGGGCAGGTCGTGGCCGACGACGAAGCGAGCGGCGGTGGCGAGCGTCCCCACAATCAGGAGGTACAGTTGCCACCCGCCACGCGCGACGGGAAACACGCGGTCGACGACTTCCGGCTGTTCCTCGGCGCCCGGATTGGGGTCGATCCCCGTGCTCATCTGGACCTCGCTGGTGTTGCCGATCGACCGGAGCGTCGGCACGCCGCCACCGCCGCCTCCACCGTCACCGCCCGACGATGGCGGACTGGTCTCGACGAACGTCTGGACGATGCCGCGCTGGGTCGACAGCTCCAGCCGTCCGCGAATCTGGTAGAACTGGTCGTGCAGCGGCCACAGCAGGTTCGCGCCGCCGCCGACGGCGTCCAGCAGGACGTGCGCGACGGCGTAGACGAAGACGCAGAACCACGCGACGCGGATCCCGTAGGCTCCCCACCGCTCCCTGACGAACGACTCCTCGCGCACGTAGAGGTCGACGGCGAGGACGGCCGCCGCGACGGCGGGAATCACCAGGTTCGTCGTCGCCGTGCGATGGCCCGCCGTCGAGAACAGCGCGATGAACGCGTCGACGTCGGGAATCGTGACCACGGCCAGCGACACTAGGAGCGACCGCCGGTCGAACGCCGCCCCGAGCAACGTCGCCGCGAGCAGTCCGACCAGCGCGTAGTGGACCACCAGCGAGGGCATACGTTGTCACTCGTCACAGACGAGATGAGTGTTGTGGTCGATCCGACCACGTCCCCTCGGTCTCGCGGACACCTCCGGCGGTATCGGTTCGTGGTAGCCCCCTGGTGCGGAGCGTCGGCCGCTATCAGTCGTACTGCTCGATCAGTTCGCGCAACGTCGACTCGTCGCGCATCCCGACCAGGCGCTCGACCTGGTCGCCGCCGTCGTAGAGTAAGAGGGTGGGGATGCCCTGGACGCCGAACTCCCGGGCCAGCGAGTGGTGTTCGTCGACGTCGACCTTCGCCACGACGACCGGTGTCTCGGCGGCGAGCGTCGCCACGACGGGCTCGAGCATCTGACAGGGGCCACACCAGTCGGCGTAGAAGTCCACGAGGACGACGGCCTGGTCGGCGACCAGCGACTCGAAGTGCGCCCTGCTCTCGACGTGGACCGGCGCGTCGACTGATCGCGGGTTCGTGACCGGGACGTCGTCTGTATTCGGGCCTGCGTCATGCATACCGGCAGAGAGGGGCAGGACGGGTTTAGCCGGTCTGTCTCTGTGCTCCCGTGGTGCACGACCGCGGGAGTTACGTCTCTATGAGTTCGAGGGCTCTGCGCCGCAGGCCCACGTTCATCTGCTCGAAGCCCCGCCGCATCCGCCGCTCGAGTCGGCTCACGACCGGGGTGGCGAACCGGCCGTCGATTTGCTCGTGCTGGGTGAACCGCGTGCCAGCGCCCTCGTCGAGCGGTTCGAGCAGGAAGACGTGCTCGGCGGCGTGGCCGAACAGCGACGTGCGCCAGCGAACCTCCCTCTCGGGGACCACCGCGAGGATGGTGGGGGAAAACGAGACGGCCGGGAGTCCGGGTATCGACAGGCGAGCTGTCACCGTCTCCCGTTCGGTCAGGTCCCCGCGTACACGGAGGAGCGTATTCCACCGCGGGTACGCCTCGACGTCGGTCAGCACCTCCCACACCGTCGCTGGCGGTGCCGGGACGTCGATGGACGCTGCTATCACGGGCATCGGGACTGGCTAGGGACCCTCGACGCAAAAGGCTCCCGTGGGTCGCGTTGCCACGCGCGTCACTGGGGGACCGCCGGGAAGTGCTAGTCGCCGAAGAAGTTTTAAGACCCGTCCGTCCGACCTCCTTCTATGGACCCGGAGAGCGTACCACAGGAGATAACGACACTCGTCGGGCGCGAGGTGTACTCGAACAACGGCGTCTTCGTCGGCGAAGTCGAGGACCTCCGCCTCGACCTGGACCGCCAGGAAGTCACCGGCCTCGCCCTGCACCAGGTCAACACCGAGCTGTTCGACCAGGAGGTCCGAACAGCACGCGGCATCATCCTCCCGTACCGGTGGGTACAGGCCGTCGGCGACGTCATCATCGTCAACGACATCGTCGAGCGCCTGCGCAACCCCGACGACGAAGAAGAGGAAGTCCCGGCCTAACTGCCGTTCCCGTTCTCGCTCGAGCTGTCGACGCCCATCGCCTGGAACAGTTTCTGCTTGACCGCCGACTCCGTCAACTCCAGCAACGTGTCGCGGTTCCCGTCGCTCGTATCGAGGCCCGTGAAGATGCCCAGGGGAATCTCGACGCTCGCGTCCGTCGAGTGCCCGGCCGTCTCGCCCATCTCGCCGAAGGCGTCGCCCAGGACCTTGCCGATGTTCATGCGGATGTCCTTCGAGCGCGCGGCCAGGTAGATGGTGTCGTCGGCGATGGCAAAGACCGCCGTCGTCGTGATGCCCTCGAGGTTGAGGAGGTGCTGGGCCGCCTGCGAGAGGGCGTCCCGGTCGCGGATGAACCCCGCGTTCGAGACGAGGTGACTGCCCTGGACCTCCCGGTTCCGGATGGCCTCGGCCAGCACGTCCAGCGTCTCGGGGCTCATCGAGGGCGACTCGACCTGTTCTAAGGTGTCGTGGTCGGCAAACGGGTAGAGATACGCCGCCGCGGTCAGGTCCGCCGGCGTCGTATCGCGTTTGAAATCGAGCGTCTCCGCGCGAATCCCGTAGAGCAGCGCCGTCGCCACCGTCTCGCTCAGGTTCAGGTCCAGTTCCTGGATGTACTTCGTGAGGATGGTCGACGTCGCCGAGACGTTCGGCCGGACGTCAGAGAACGTCGCGTCGTGGTCGTCCTCGTGCTCGTAGTGGTCGATGATGATGTCGACGTCCTCGATGCTGGGTTCGCCGCCCTTCGCGACGTCGACGAGCGCGAAGGTGTCGTACTCGCTCAGGTCCACGTCGTCCCGCGCAGCGAGTTCGATGCCCAGCAGGTTGACAAACGCGCGGTTCTCCTGGCGGCCGATCTCCCCTTCGTAGACGATGTCGGCCTCGACGTCGCGGCTCTGGGCGATGGCCCTGAGCGCCGCCGCGGACGCGATGGAGTCCGGGTCGGGCGAGCGCTGGACGAGAATCGCCATCCGCTCTTCCGTGCCGTCGATGACGTCACCCAGCTGGGTCGCCTTGTACTCGAGTTCGCCGGTCTCTAGGGCACGCAGGGCCGAGTCGGCGATGACCGCCGAGGGGTTGATGACCACGTCGGCGCCCAGGTCGGCCAGCTCGTCGGCCGAGACGGGGTCGTCCGCCCGGGCGACGATGAACTGGTCGCCGTCGGCCTCCCGGATGTTCAGGACTGCCTCGGCGTTCGCCTCGACGTCGGAGGACATGATGAGGACGACGTCGCGGTCGCTGACCGTCTCGACGATGGTCTCCTCGGCGATGTCCGCCTGCTGGGCGTTCAGGTCCTGGTCGCGCAGGGCCTCGACGCGGCCCTCGTCGGCGTCGAGGATGAGGACATCCTTGCCTTCCTCGACGAGTTCCTCCGCCACGGCGTGGCCGACGCTCCCACACCCGAGGATGGCATAGGTAGACATCGAGGCCATCGTGATGCCGCTGGCTGCACTCATTGACTGTCACGTACGTACGGACGCACTTATATTACACCGTCTCAGTCCGGAGACAGCAACCGCGACAGCGGTCGCAAATGGTGGCCCGTACCCATCCGTGAACGGAGAGACCCGGCCCGCCGTCACCGGATTCCACCGGCCGAAGCGGGTTCGAAAGGAAACGTATTTACAACCCCCTCCGTAACGATGAGTTGCTGGGCCGGTAGCTCAGTCTGGCAGAGCGACGGCCTCTTAAGCCGTCGGTCGAGGGTTCAAATCCCTTCCGGCCCGTCTTCTGCTCCGAACCTTTCGTGAGGAGCGAGGCGTCTACGAAGCATTCGAACCCTGCAGTCGCGGCGCGAGTGTCGCGAGCAACCGTCTGTCTCCGGTTCAGATCCCCTCCGGCCGGCTTCCTCGCCACGGTTCTCTCGACCGTCTACTCACCGGAGTGGCGATCGACTCCCCCGCTGGACTGCTCTCCGAGTCCTATCAGACAGAAGGTATATATCCGACCCGGGAGAGCCACCGACCATGCCGCCCCTCCTACTGTTGCAGATGCCCGGTGCCATCGAACTGCTCATCGTCTTGTTCATCTTTCTCGTCGGCCTCGCGATTCTGGTCGGCGCGAGCTACTGGGTGTACTCCGACGCGTCGAAGCGCGGCAACGACAACGCCCTCATCTGGGCTCTCGCGACCGGCTTTGGCTTCTTCCTCGGCCTGCTGCCGGGCCTTCTGGTCATCATCCTGTACGTCGCTATCGGCCGTAGCTGACCGCCGCTGGCACTGACCCTACAGGGACTTCACCATCTCGACGTGCGGGATGCCGGCCTCCTCGAACTCCTCGCTGGCCGCCTCGTAGCCCAGCCCGATGTAGAACTCCTCGACGCGGCGCTGGGCGTGGACCAGTACCGACGTCGCGCCGCGCTCGCTCGCGTCCTGTTCGGCGGCCGCCATCACACGCTCGCCCAGTCCCTCGCCACGGTAGGCGTCGAGGACCGCGACCCGTTCGACCTTCACCGTCGTCTCGTCGACGAACCGGGTCCGCGCCGTCGCGACGGGAGTGCCGTCGTCGGTGACGAGAAAGTGCCTGGCTTCGGCGTCCTTGTCGTCCATCTCGATGCGCTCGGGGACGCCCTGCTCGTCGATGAACACTGTCCGGCGGACCGCTCGGGCCCGGTCGCCCAGTTCCGCGTCGGTGCCGCTGTGGAGGACGTAGGATGACACGACCGCATTTCGCGGACCGGGACTCTGTATCTTGCGTTCGACGGCGGCCCAGGATCCGAGAACGCCCGTAACTGTCAACAGCGTTCGTGTCGCATCCCTTCGTGTATGCAACTCGACCACGTCACCGACCACGAGCACGACCTCTCGGCCGAGTACCTCTATCCGGCCGACGCCGCGGTGCTCGACGTCGCCGAGCGCGACGGCGCCCTCGTCGTCACCGTGGCCGTCCCGTGTCCGACCTGTAGCGAGACGCTCGCGCTGACAGCGTCCGTGGATGCCGTCGAGGAAGCGGACGTGTCGCTGCCCCTAAGCGAGGAGTACTACGACTGACCGACGGGGTTGAGCGATTCACCAGCTAGCTCTCGGGGCTGTAGTTGGGCGCTTCGTCCGTGATCATCACGTCGTGCGGGTGGCTCTCCTGCTGGCCGGCCGCCGAGACGCGGACGAACTCGGCCCGTTCCTTGAATTCGGGGATGGTCTCGGCACCGACGTAGCCCATGCCGGACTGCATCCCGCCGACGAGCTGGTGGAGTTCGGAGGCGAGCGAGCCCTTGTACGGCGTCGCGGCCTCGACGCCCTCGGGGACGTACTCCTCGTTCTCGTCGTCGTCCTTCAGGTAGCGCTCGCCGCCGCCCTCGTTCATCGCGCCGACGCTGCCCATCCCGCGGTACTGCTTGTACTTCTTGCCGTTCATCGTGATGACGCGGCCCGGCGCCTCGTCGGTCCCGGCGAAGTACGACCCGAGCATGACGGCGTCGGCACCGGCCGCGATGGCCTTGATCGCGTCGCCGGAGTACCGGATGCCGCCGTCGGCGATGACGGGCACGTCGTGCTGACTGGCGACGTCGGCGACCTGTGCGACGGCCGTGATCTGGGGCATGCCGGCGCCGGTGACGACGCGGGTGGTACAGATCGAGCCTGGGCCGATGCCGACCTTCACGCCGTCGGCGAAGTCCACGACGGCCTCGGCGGCCTCGCGGGTGCCGATGTTGCCGACGACGACGTCGGCCTCGACCTCGGCCTTGATCTCGCGGGCGCTGTCGATGACGTTGGCGTTGTGCGCGTGAGCGCAGTCGATAAAGAGGATGTCGACGCCGGCCTCGTCGGCCGCTTGCGCGCGGTCGACCTCGAAGGGGCCGACGGCCGCGCCACAGCGAAGACTGCCGTCGTCGGCACGTGCGGCCTCGTCGTACTCGCGGCGCTGGAGGATGCCCTGCATCGTCACCAGGCCGACGAGCCGGTTGTCGCCGTCGACGATAGGGACCCGCTCGATCTTGTGGTCGTACATCAGTTCCAGCGCCTCGCGTGGCGTGACGTCCTCGGGCGCGGTGACGACCTCGTCGGTCATCGCGTCGCTGACGGCGTCGTCCTCACCGACCTCCAGGTACGGCCGGATGTCGGTCCCGGAGATGATGCCCAGCACCTCGTCGGTCTCCTCGTCGACGACCGGGGCGCCGGAGACGCCCTCCCGCTCCATCATCTCGTCGACCGCACGGACCGTCTGTGTCGGCCGTGCGGTGACGACGTCGCGGATGATGAGCTCGTCGGCGCGCTTGACGCGCTCTATCTCGGCGACCATCTCCGGGACGTCCATGTTGCGGTGGAGGACGCCGAGGCCGCCCTGCCTGGCCATCGCGATGGCCATGTCGCCCTCGGTGACCGTGTCCATCGCGGCGGTGAGGACTGGCTTGTGGAGATTGACCGATTTGGTCACACGCGTCGTCGTATCGGCCTCGTCGGGTTCGACGCGGGACTCCTTCGGTCGAAGCAGTACGTCGTCGAAGGTCAGCGCCTCCGGAACGCGGAGTTTCTCCGAAAAGGGCTCGGAATCGTTCGCCATGTAAACCGTCCAGTATCGCCGGTGAAAAACGTTGCGAGAGCAACCGAGACTGGCGAACGGTCACACACTCACACGTAGCGTACCGTCCAGATTTCGGACCGCTGGTGGGACACACGTTCACTTGTGTACGCTTCCCGTGGAACTCTCGTGGTGTATGCGGCCGAATCTCACACAACGCTTATACTAATATCAACGTTAATTACAGATATGCACTCGACCGAACCCACCCGCGCGGGCGCTGCCCGGCCACGGACGCTCTCTCCGGAGACCGTCGCGACATTTTCGGTGGGCTTCGGGAAAGGGAACTGGCTGTCCCCCCCTATCCAGCCAGTCCAGTGCCGTAGCCGCCCGACGGGAGTTGGGGTATCCCCGACCGTAGGACTCGATGAGTAGCTCCAGACACCCGGTCGCACTCGACGTCGAGCGGCAGGTCGGCCGCGGCGGCCGACTCCTCGCCACCGTCATGTGCCTCCCACTGGTCGACGGCATCTTCCCGGCGCTCGTCCTCGCGGGCGCGCTCTCGACGGCTACCGGCATGCTCGAGGTGGGCCTGCTCGTCTTCGGGGGGTCCGCGATGGTCGCCGTCGTCCTCGCGGAACTCGACGGCACGCCCCGCGAGCAAGCGAGAGTCGTGCTCCTCATCGGCGCCGTGTTGCTCCCGCTCGCCGTCCTCGAGGC
Source organism: Haloarcula regularis (assembly GCF_029338315.1). Classification (GTDB taxonomy): domain Archaea; phylum Halobacteriota; class Halobacteria; order Halobacteriales; family Haloarculaceae; genus Haloarcula; species Haloarcula regularis. The sequence goes on along the minus strand of NZ_CP119794.1, from coordinate 604,017 downwards.
CGCCCTGGCCCCGACGCTCGCCGCCGTCGTCGACCTCGCGACGTTCGAGCGGTTCGCCGGCATCGTCATCCTGGCCGTCGCGGCCCAGACCGCGAGCGCCCGCGTCGGCGAGTACCTGCCTCGGCCGGCCATCATCGTTGGTCTCGGGCTGCTCGCGAGTGTCGATCCGGCGGGCGCGCGACTCGTGGTCGATGCCAACACCGAGCTGATGGCTCGCGCGGCCGCCACCGCCGGTATCGGCGTCGGGTTCGCGCTGGCCGTCGCGCTCGCGAGTCCGTGGCTCCGCAACGCCGTCGACATCGACCGGTTCCGCTTCGGGAGCGCCGTCGCCCTGGGTGTCCTGGCACTGTCAGTGCTCGGCGTGATGCCGACGGCCGCGCCCGTCGCCCTGGCGGTGCTCGCCGTGACTGCGCTGCTCTCGTTCGACCCACAGGAGGCCCGCGAGCGCCACACGGAGTACCGCCCGGACCACGTCGACCTCACCGCCGCCTTCGCCGACGGCGGCGCCTCCCAGGGCGTCGCCGGCAGCGAGCGGACCGACCACGGCGCCGCGGTCGACTACGACCCCGACGAGGAACGCGCGCCCTGGCTCTGAGAACGGGAACTTTTAGGCCCGTCTGGCACCGGTGTCCGGTATGGCCGATAACCGCGTCGTGCAGGGACGGATGCAGACCCCCCAGAGCCTCGCCGAGCTCATCGAGGGCGAGAGCGTGATGGACGCCGAGCCGATCGAAGACGCCGACCGGGACTGCCCCGAGTGCGGCGAGAACGTCATCTCGGTCGGGTACATGCCCTCTGCCCTCGAATTCGTCACCGGCTACAAGTGCCAGGAGTGCGACTGGTCTGCCACCGACCGCGAGTGACCGCCGTCTGCCAACCGAAATCCCTTTAATGCAACTCGGGTAAGGCAGGAGTGCGGGGTCGTGGCCTAGTCCGGGAAGGCGGCTGACTCCAGAGGCCACGTGCCTGGGACGAGACTCTAGGGCTGATATACTGAGCGGCCGGCTGATCACCGGTTCGCGACGATGACCCTCTGGAGTTCCGAGGCACAGGACGGAGATATCAGCCGATCGGGGGTTCAAATCCCTCCGACCCCATTCAGTATAAAAGTACAGCGGTGCATTTTGCCGCTACTTTGGTGGTGGTTCTCAGTGAGTCGGGTCTCCGACTCGCCGGAGAGCCTCCCGCTCATCTGTGAGTTCTGTGGAACGGGCATCGAAGATCCAAAGCAGCGCTACCCCGCGCTCGACAATGAGGGGTGTCGGCCGTGAGCCCGCAGTGCGATAACTGCGGCGCGCAGGTCTCCGCCATCGCAATGGACGTGAAACGAACGAAATACGTCTGCTGAATACTGGAAACGTCTTTGGGCTTCAGCTACCGCGTTCTTACCCGTCCTGTAAAATGAATAATCGAATGGTGAGCTGCCTGTTTGATCGATTGCGAACGTGTTCTACACAGTCAGCTGAGTGTGCTGATAAGAACGCCTACAATCAGTAGCACCCCGACAAAAGAGAGTCCACCACCCAGTATCCTATTGTACGTTCGTCCGGCAGGGCTCAATTGTCGAGGGGATCTGCAGAGGGGACTCATTCGGCAAGTGAAGTCGATTACAGCCTGTGGTTTGAATACCGAGGGAAGTCCAGCAGCCACTGCGATGAATCCGACTATCAGGGCATCCAGATTCACTGACTTCGTGTATGTAATGGCTTTGTAAATTCTTTCGGGAAGTTTCTGTGGCACGCGATCAGTCCGTTAGCGATTGTAATGGTTCGGCTGGCACGCACTAAGTATCCAGCACAACCGTCGAAATCTATCATCGGCTGTGGATTTCGACGAGTCCTGAATTGCAGTTACAAGGCGTGGGTAACTGTCCGAGGGGACTCACCTGATGATCGTCTCGAAGACGCGCTGCTCTATCTTTCGAAGATGATCACCGACGGTCGACGGTGCCAACCCAACCGCATCAGCGACGTCTTCGTGAGTGGCCTCACGCGGTGCCTTGTAATAGCCGACATCGATGGCAGCCGTCAGTACCTCCTGCTGTCGGGCCGTCAGCACTCGCATGAACCGAGCAGTGGCAGGGTTGTACTCACCCGTCTCCTCAATCTCGAACGTGAACGATTCGGTCGACATCGACTGCTGATACAGCTCCCTGAATGACGCCTGATCGCCTAACAGGGTTACACGCTGGGAGCCATCGGCCAGAAACGGGATCGGCGTCTCGACGACGACATCTGCCTCCTGTTGCCATTCGAGTACCTGGCGGACGACTTCGTTCGGATCGAATCTGCTGACCGCCATCCAGCGGTCGTCCCCTGAGAGCATGTACTCGTGGACGAAAGAAGATGACGACATAATCTCCTCGTAGCGCTCTCGATCTCCGCTCCCCTCAGCGAGCGTTAGGACCGTGCCGTCATCGAGGAGTTCCACATGGTGGATCGCATCCCGCTGAACCGACGGTTCATCGGTGAGACGCTTCCCGAGCGGGTGGAACCCCGCCACTTCGGTGGGCGCTAAGCGGACTGTCAAATACCGCATATCAGAACCCATCGCAGCGATTGCCTTAAAATAGCGCGGATGACCCACAGAACCCCGTTCCGATTAACACCCGTACCTGGATATATGACGATGGAACAGTCACCCCCGCCGCACGACCAGACGACCCGGGACTTCGAAGCGAACGCGGATATCGCCATCGTAGGTGGTGGCATCTGCGGACTCACCACGGCGGTTGCGCTCGAACAACGGGGCATCTCGCCGACCTTGTACGAGGCCGCTGCCGAGTATAGACCCGTCGGCGCTGGCATCCTGCTCCAGACGAACGCCATGCTCGTCTTCGACCGCCTCGGCATCGCCACTTCGATCCGTGATGCCGGTGTCCCGCTCCAGAACGGTGGTCTACGGTCACTGGACGGCGAGTTCATGACGCGATTCGATTTAGACGGCGTCGAACGCAATGAGTTTGGCTACGGATCCGTCGCCATCCACCGTGCCGACCTCCAGCGCATTCTTCTCAGGAAGTTGAACACCGACGTACAGACCGGAATGGACTGCGTGGATGTCGTCACTACTGACCCGCCGAAAGCCCACTTCGAGGACGGCACGACGATCGAGCCGGACATCCTCGTCGGTGCGGACGGCATCCACTCGACTGTTCGTGAGGCGGTCGCCCCGGGAGTCGATCCGCGCCCCCTCGGGGCCGTCGCGTACCGTGCCCTCGTGACGCTTGAGCTTTCTGAACTGTACCGGACACAGGGATTCGAGGTATGGGGCACTGGCACGTACACCGGCGGTGCCCCCATCGATACGGATCGATTCTACTGGTTTGCGACCGCACCCGAACCGCTCACTGACGGCCAGGCAGACCCTGAAATACGTGAGGCTGCACTGCGTGACTACCTCGCCGAGTATCCCGAACCGATCCCGTCGATACTGGACGGGCTCGACCCCGCCGACCTCATCATCACCGAACTTACCGACCTCCCGGCGCTCGACTCCTGGTCCCGTGGCCGCGTTGTACTCGCCGGCGACGCCGCCCACGCAATGCTTCCGTTTGCCGGACAGGGCGCGGCACAGGCCATCGAAGATGGATTGACACTCGCGGACGCCATCGCCTCCCACGACGGTCACGAGGCTGCGTTCGCAGCGTACGAACGCGAGCGCAAACCGCGTGCGAACCGTGTCCGCCACGAATCTCACCGACTCGGCCGCTTGGGGACGATGCAGTCCAGTCTCGGCTGTCGACTCCGCAATTGCGTTTTCAAGGCCGTTCCTGACGCGGTGATTCGCCGGCTGCGACGCCGCCAGGTCGCCAACACTTCTCTCCCCCCCTGAGAATACGGCCGAGGAGAGTGACGCCACGCGTGACACCGCGATCTCACGGCGAATCTAGAACATGCAGTCGGCAGGACGATGCACGACGCTATCGTTCTGACGGCCACCCCCTGACCTCATCGAAGACCCTGGCGTCGAATCGTACCCGGAAACCACCCCTCATGCGTCGTTCCCACGGCTGATTAATCACGTGCGCTGAAACCGGATCCCGAGCGAACGAGATCGAGACGCAGAACGCCTCCGAGTGCCCGGTCATCAAGACTATCGATAAAGTCTAGTTCGATAACTCGGTTACATAGTCACGCCGTCCATGTCGTTTCCCCGCCCCGCGCGTCGTAGTGTTTCTCAAGGACATCAACGCTAACATCACAGCGCTCGTCGAGAGCATTCTTCGGCCAACCATGCTTCAGGTGGTCGGTGATAGCCCCACGTCGCCGACCACGTCGACGGTCGCCGCTGGCTCCGGCGCTCGGACGACCCGGTCGTGGTCCGGTCGATGCCTGGGCGCACGGTGTGTCGCTTCGCGGGCACGCTATCGATGGTGACGACGTCCGCGATCACGCGCACACGCACCGTGCTCGTCCGAGGAACGCCAGCCTCGTGACTGCCTGGACGCTTCGGCCCTGCCCGCGCAGGTCCGGTATGCGGTGTGTCTCAGCCGGGAGTGAATCGCCGAGTAGTGACCGACTCGCTCGTGTGGGAGCGACCGACGTCGAGTTGCTGGTCATCGGTGCCGTCGACCCGCTGGCGTCGGCCGGCGAGGGTGAGTGGGCTGTGTGCGTTATTGACCGCTCGGCGGGTCGTGGTCATCTGACAGAAAGATGCTCTGGCGGTTCGGGTCGAAATAGACCTCTAACGCCCGGAGCGTGCCAGCGTAGGCAGCGCCCATTACGAAAACGAACCCAAGCAGGGCCGGGAGGAGGTATTGGAGGACCATCGTTTGTGTGGTGTCACGAGCGGTCGATAAACAAATACCGGTCAGTGAGTCCGACCGCTAACCGGTCAGAGGGGACGTGCCAAATGCCGCCGAGGTGACTGACACGTCGCTGTCGACCGTGTACCGCGTGCTGCAACGGATGGGTGGTGTCTCCGAATCGACCAACGGCCACGTCCAGTTCGTGAGTAAACGCCTCGCAAAGAAGTCCTGGGCATCATCCAGTCCGTCGAGCACGCCATCGAATCTGCCGCCGACCGCGCCGCTGGACTGGTGCGCATGGACCTTCGGCAGTCGACCAGCAGTGCGTTCGACAAGTGGATCGCGACGTACGGCGCCGATATCGACTGACCAGCGCACGATCGTGATGTTCGACTCTCTTCGACGTCGCTAGACCAATCGGTCACTGACTGTGCGTTGTCAACTCCGAGTCAGGAATAGATCTCCTCTCCGATAAACGTCCGGTGACCATCAAAAGCCGCATCGAGGTTCCGTCGATGTTTCGTCCATCCCCAAGTGCCATCAGAATACTGCTCGGCGAAACCGGAGTCGACCAAATTCTGTATGCCACCGACCCAGTCACTATACTCTGTATCCATTGGGTAAAACATGATGTCTTTCCAAGCGTAATTTCGGGAAATGCGGCCATGGTCGACGGGATTGGCCTGATAAAACTTCGCGAGCCCGTCCCGAACACCAGACTCACTCAGCCCTTTCTCTTCGGGGAATCCCACCTCTAGCAATGCGTGAATCCGATCGTACTGTGGACTTTCGACGTTCACGATCCGCCACGGATATCCGTAACTGGAAAAAATCGAGGCCGCTAGAATGCACTGGTCACCACATCTACCACCGTGTTCCCACGTTGTTCTCGGTCTCCGGTACCCGTCGTGTTGATCGTAGTAACTGACCTGTGTTCGGAGATAGTTGTGAACTGCGGCTGCAAAATAGGCCCAATGCTCTTCTCGATTGGAATAGTCCATATTGTACTGATCCATGATATACTCCCCGATGTCATCTAGGTCTTCTTCGATATATTCGATATACCCCCGAAGATCCTCAGTGGTCCATTCAGTGCTGTTAGACATTACGATGCAGATGAGTTTACCAGGGGCAAATATATTTCCCCACGATAACTAACCTGAATTTTGCACGACGGTACTGAGAAGATCCGGTAAGGTCGACATCTGCCCCGGGACGTGTGTTCTCCTGTATCGACCGACGCTGTACGTACTGACGGGCGGTAATTCGTGGTGCATTCGCGCGATACGGCACAGCCATCCGGCGGTGCATCCACGTGAGTGTGCTGCGTACGAGTCCCCGGCCCGAGCCGCGGCGACTCAGTTCACGCCTTCGATAACTCCGCCCCCGCTTTGAATTTCACTTCGCTCGACGCCCCACCTGCGTTCACAAGATGCAAAACGGGCGCGTCGAGTGTGAGGTGTGTCACGACGTGGTCACCGCCGGTCACTCATTTCCGGCCCGGCTTCTTTCGAACGAACGAGTCATAGCCCTGCTTATCTCCCGCCGAGAGTACACCGTTCTCCACTAGCGCACCGACTGGCCCTGCGTCGAGTCGTGCTCCTCGTCGCTTCCGAGCGATGATTCGCCGCCGAGTGTCCCCGGTCGAGATCGCTCGCTCCACTTCGGCTCCGGGTCAAAGACCGGACCGTCACCGACGTCCCCGGCTCCAGACCAGTGATTTCGACGGGGATTTGTTCGTCTCTCAGCCCGTCCGCCGGCATCTCGATGGATGGGGTTCGGGAGACGAGTTGCACCCTGCGAGGGCTATCGAACCGGTACTCCCGACGAGTCGGAGGAAACGACGGCGGCGCAGAACCATACTGAGGTCCCGGACAGACGTCGAGCTGATCGTGGTTCCAGCAGGGCCGAGCTCCCGGTTACCCGTCCAGCCGCCCCAGTGTTGTTCAGTCCCCCGGGTCGAGACAGCCCGGCGTCGTAGCGAGGGGGGCGTCTCTCATCGCCTGATGCGGCTTCCGTTTTCCGAGATGTGTCTGGGTCATGAGCCTGTCGCGGCATCGGTGTTCGCTCGGCAAACCAGGCGCAGGACGGCCAGTACGATAGCACCTCCAGGAGGGAGAGTCACGTATTCGAGCTCTTACTTGATCTCTGCGTCTTCTGCTGCAAGCTCGCAGAACTGTCTCAGAAAGTCTTGCGGGTGGTTTGCCCGGCGTCGGCCGCCACGAGCATCGCTTCGAGTCCGTCGCGGTTCTGGTGGCAGCACGCACGGTGACAGGGTTTACAGAGGTACTCGAACTGCTTTTCCTCGCGGTCCCAGCGGTCACCGTGTTTGTCGTACTCACGTGCGTCATCGCGGTCGAGCGTCTCGCCGCAGGCGATGCACGTCACTTGGTGGGCGGAGTCGTCGCCCCACAGCGTCGAGGGTGTCATCGTCACCGATCCACCTCCCATGATGGTGTCGAGGCTCCCGAGGGTCGCGACCAGATCGGGAACGTACTCACCCGCTCCCATCGCCGGCAGTGCTGACAGATTCGAGAACGACGGCCCACGGATCTTGAACCGGGCGGGGGTGTCGGTGCCGTCGGCACGGATGTAGATCCCGAGTTCACCTTTGGCACCCTCGACGGCCCTGTAGCACTCGCCAGCGGGCCGTAGCGTCCGCGGAACGTTGGCCTGGCAGATGCGCTCCTCGTTTGGCCAGTCTTCGAGAAGATCCACGCACTGCTCTACGATGGCTGCCGATTCCTCGATCTCCCGCAGGCGGACGAGGACGCGCGCGAAGTTGTCGCACCCGTCCTCGGTGACGACGTCCCAGTCGAGGTGTTCGTAGTAGCCGTAAGGGTCGTCCCGCCGGAGGTCGTAGTCGATGCCGGAGCCGCGAGCGACCGGCCCCGTACAGCCGTATTGCTTTGCGACCTCGGGCGGCAGTTCACCAGTGTCAACACAGCGAACCTGGAACACTTCGTTGCTCGTCAGCAGCTTGTGATACTCCGCCAGCTTCTGTGGAAGGGTATCTGTGAAGGCACGCACGTTCTCGAAGAATTCCGCTCGGGGTTCGGGAATGTCCCAGGCGACGCCGCCGACCCGGAAGTAGTTAAACATCATCCGCTGGCCGGTCAGGTCCTCCAGGAGGTCCTGGACGACTTCCCGGTCCCGGAAGCCGTACATGAAGGTCGCGGTGAACTCGCCGCTGACGTCGAGGGCGTACATCGCAGTGGCCAAGAGATGCGAGAGGATGCGCGACAGCTCGGCGCTCATCGTCCGGATGACCTGGGCGTATTCGGGGACGTCGATATCGGCGAGATCCTCGATGACGCGGGCGTAGGCCCACTCGTTGAGCAGGCCCGCGCCACCCCAATCCCAGCGATCGGGATAGGGCATGATCTGGTGGCGGTAGGTTCCTCGCTGGCACATCTGTTCCTCGCATCGGTGGATGTAGCCGATATCCGGCTCGACGTCAGCTACCTGCTCGCCGTCGAGGACCGCCTCCAGGTGGAGCACGCCGTGGGTCGACGGATGGTGGGGACCGATATTGAGAAACATCGTCTCACCCTGCCGACTGTCATCTTGGAGGGGGTTGGCGCGCTCGCGCAGCGGCACGATCTGTGGCTGGTTCTGGTCGTCGTCTTTGCGGAGTGGGTGACCCTGCCACGTCTCCGGAAGCAGAATGCGCCGGAGGTCCGGATGACCCTGGTACTCGATTCCCACGAGGTCGTAGGCCTCCCGCTCGTGCCACTCGGCCGTCCGGTAGACCGGTGTGGCCGACTCGCTGACGGGGTCGTCTTTGGTCGTGGGGACGACGACCGACAGCTCGCGCCTCCGGTCGTCGTAGCTGGTGAGGTGATAGACCGTCTCGAAGCGATCGTCGTACTCCTGGGCAGTCACACACGAGCAGTGATCGAGCCCTGTCTCGGAGCGAAGTGTCGAAAGGACCTGCTGGACTCGGTCAGCCCGAATCACGAGTACGGGAGCGTTCTTGTGTGCATCACGGCTGCGGATTGCGTCGTTTGGGAGGGCTGTGACCGCCTCGTCGACGAACTGGCCGGCGGTCGAGCGGTGGTGCCGTTGCATCGTCCACAGAGTATCGGTTTCCGGTGTAGCTCAGTAGGCACGCTGCCTCATCCGTGGTGGAGTTTAAGTGCCGCTAAGCCGTGGTTGTTTAACTTCCGCGCTCCTGGTGCTCGTATGCGATATCTCACAGTGATCGTCAAACCAGATGGAGGAGGGGGGTTCCATCCACTCGGGGAGGAACTGTCAGACGACCCCTCTATCAATCGGAGGGCTATTCATCACATCGAACTGCTTGATGATGAGACGGTACTCCTCTTTGCCGAGGCGAGCGGCAGTAAGGAACGGTACGACCAGATCATGGAGGACTCCCCTCACGTCATCAGTTATCTCACGGCTGGAGACGAACGGTGGATGGCTGTGAGTCACTTAGAGCCGACAGAAGGGGTTCGCCGATCCCTCGAACTACAGCGGGAATCGCTTCTGGTAATCGAGACACCGATTCACTTCACGTCCGAAGACCATCTCAAGGTCACCTACCTGGGGACCGACGAAACATTCAGCAAACTGTACGAATATGCCGATGACATGGACCAGCTTACGTTTGATATTCTCAAGATGGGTGATTATACCGCCGACGGATCATCGTTCGACCGGCTGATCACATCGAGACAGGAGGAGGTGCTCGAGGCAGCAGTCGATCTGGGTTACTATCGTGATCCTCGCCAGGCGTCGCTCGAAGACATCGGCGATGCCATCGGTATTGCTCCCGGAACGGTCGGTGAGCACCTCCGGAAAGCCGAAGAGCGTGTGTTCACCGAACTCGTTCACTGACTCCTGCTCTTGGTCACCGGTTGTGCCGACGAAGTGAATATTCCCGACGTGGTGGGCCTCGAGCGCATAAAACGAGCCACATCGGTGTGGCAGTTCTCGTATTCGGTTCCGTCTCGTCTCTCTACCACGTGATGTCAGTCACGAAACCACCAACGACCGGCGGTACGGTCTCACACACGGATGCATCGTTACTCACCGAGTGCGATGTCGAATCCACCTATCGAGAGGTCAACGACGTGCAATTACACGTCGTCGCCGCCGGCGACCCCGACGCGCCACTGGTCGTCCTCCTGCACGGGCATCCTGATTTCTGGTACGGCTGGCGCGATCAGATCCGTTCGTTGGTCGAGGCTGGTTTCCGCGTGGTCGTCCCCGACCAGCGGGGCTGTAATCTGAGCGAAGCACCCGACGGGATCGATGCCTATCGACAGTCGGAACTGGTAGCTGACGTGCGAGAATTGATCCACAGCGAAGGACGTGAGTCGGCACACGTCGTCGGGCACGACTTCGGAGGATTCGTCGCCTGGAACCTGGCACTCCGTCACCCCTCCACTGTCGATCGAATCGGGATCTGCAACGTTCCACATCCGAGGGTGTATCGGGAGACGCTCCGATCCAGCCCCCAGCAGATCGTGCGGAGCTGGTACGTCTGGTTCTATCAGGTACCGAAACTCCCCGAATGGATGTTGGCTCGGAACGGGATGGCTAATATGGTTGATTCGCTCGAAATAACGTCCAACCCAGGAACGTTCGACGAAGACACGATCTCCTGCTACAAGGCCGCGTGGCGCCACACTGGAATCACACCGAGGATACACTGGTATCGTGGATTCCGTCGTTCTGACCACCCACCACGCGATACCGTTCCCCAGCCGACGCTGATCTGTTGGGGAGAAGACGACGTCGCACTCCTGTCCTCGATGGCCGAAAGAGCGTCGACTACTGCAAAGACGGGCAGCTACGGCTGTTCCCTGGCGCATCTCATTGGGTACAGCATGAGCGTGACGAAGTCACCGAAGCGCTACGCCGCCACATCACGTAACCACGGGACGCGAATCACCCGTGCCGGGGAAACCACACTGTGATTCTTCGACGAGAGCAACGATCGCCCTGTTGGCCCTCTCCGTCCGAGCTGCACACGGAGGGGCGAACGATACCGCTGTGGGTAAACTTTCTACGATCGACGAACAAGCAGGAATGCTCGAAAACACGCAACAGGACAGCTACGGTCCCGATACGTGTTTCGTCGGGGCACAAGATACAGGCCGCCGTGGGCTGTTGTGTCCGTATGGAACAGTCCCGCCCTGACAGCGATACGGAAGAAGACGACGAACAGAGAATCAACGAACGGCTGGATCGCATCGTCGATTTCCTTGCCACGTACCTCCCGTGAACCGCTCTGCAATTCGGCGACGGTGGGTCGGATAGTCGACTCTACTGCTGTTCGTCGCCGCCTCTCGACGCCTCACCCGGCGTCTGCCGCTGGCGTTGAGATGAACCCAATCGTTTCGATGGATTCGAAGACCTTGTAACCCAGACGTTCCCCGACTCATCCAGAACCACACTCGAACGTGTAACCCGGCGGGGTGCGCCCAACGGGTGAGACTGCTCGGTGCGCTCTTCCGACGGGTGTTCAGCGACAGCGAGGCAAAAGCGGAACTGGAGTGACCCGTGGCGGAGGCCGCCACCGCCAGTCACGGGACATCGAGACGACCCGAAGCAGTACGACGGTGTACTGACTCTCACTCGCTCGAACTGATTGTGACTCGGCCGTCGCCGGGCCCAGTCCACGGAACCGGTGCCCTGACACCCCACGTATTTTGTACCTGTCGGGTGACGAACGAGTATGGTCTCCGAACGAGACGACGACCCGGACCTGTCCGATCCCTCCAGTGACGACACCGACGACGGCGAGACGGTATCGGCGGACGCCACTGCCACGCCGGACACGGCGTCCGAGACGCGCGTCGTGACCGACGACGAGCAGACGTGGGCGGTCATCCTCCATGCGTCCGCGTTCACCGGTCTGATGGTCCCCTTCGGGAACGTGCTCGGACCGTTGCTGGTGTGGCTTATAAAGAAAGACGAGAGCGCGTTCATCGACGAGAGCGGGAAGGCGGCGCTGAACTTCCAGCTCACCTGGACGATGCTGATGCTCGTCGCGCTGTTGACGTTGCTCGTGGGCATCGGGTTCCTGCTCGTTCCCGTCGTGGCCGTCGCCTGGATCGTCATCGTCGTGCTGGCGACGGTGCGGGCCAGCGACCGGGAGGTCTACGACTATCCGCTGACCGTCGATCTCATCGACTGAGCGGGCCTGGGTACCGTCGGCCGGATGCGTCTCGGTTTTTGCCACGGAGCGTACTCCGCCTTCCAGCTCGGCCTTTCGAATGGTGGCTTCTGGGCCAGCATCTCACGGCGTGAGACGGTGCCACCAGAAGGTCTGCCAGGTCAGCAGGTTCTCGCTCCAGCGGTCCCAGACTGTCGCCGGGGACCACGGCGAGCGGGCCGGGCCGCGGGAGGAAACGGCAGTGTGACAGTCGGGGCACTTGAGCGTCCGCGTGCCGCGGCGGGTGACGACGCGCCAGTCACCCTCGTAGTGGCTCTGGTGTCCACAGGTCGGACAGAAGAACGTCCCCTTCGTCGGGGCCGGTCGGTCGGTGGATGTCATCGCTCGCGTTCCCGTCGGGGGGCGCTACCTAAAGGATCTGTCTAGGATGGGTCTATAGGGATAGGGAGACCTTTGTTTCATAATATCGTCCGCAGACTGCCCCGATGATAGCCTGCCATCCCATGCAATACACGGGTGGTGAACCGGCGTTCAGGGACGGGCCACTGCACACGACAGCGGCCAGCCGGGTACGGTCCGGCAGTCGGCCGGACCTTCAGAATTCATTTATACGGCGATAGTGTGAGTCCCGCCAATGACCGAGTCTTCCGTCGCCGACCGTGTCGAGTATACGCTCACCGATATGACCGAGTGGGACGGGGTCGACGCGGACCTCGCGATAACCGACCCACCCTTCGGCCTGGAGTTCGACGGGAAGGCGAGCAACTACAACCGCGACACGTCGCGTGTCGTCGACGGCTACGTCGAGTGGGAGACCGAAGAGTACAGCGCGAAGATCGACACCCTGCTGGACGTCCTCGCGCGCAACACCCACGACGAGGGGCAGGCCATCGTCTTCTCCGGGAAGGACAACAGCCACGTCGTCCACCAGGCCGTCCTCGGCCACGACGAGTGGCGGCTCGAGGGCAAACTCTACTGGGCATACAACTTCGCGCCCTACTGCAAGCTCCGGCCGGCGCACAACGTCTACGAGCTGTTCTGGATGGTCAAGGACGACGACTGGTACTACTCCAACGAGTGTTCCTACGATCACTGTCAGGAGGGCGAGGCCAACCTCTCGGTGCTCGACGTCAAGCGCAACTACCTCCGCGAGATGCCCAAGTATCCGACGCGACTGCCGCCGAAGGTGGTCGATATCCTCCTCGACCACTTCTCGGAGCCGGGCGATACGGTGTTCGACCCGCTTGCCGGGGCCGGCGTCGTCGGTATCGCGGCCGCCCAGCAGGACCGCGAGGCGGTGCTGGGCGACCTGAACGAGAACGCGAAAGACGTCTTCGCCGAGACGATGACAGCGCTGACCGACTAGGTGAGCGACGACGGACCGGCAGCCAGCGTGAGACCGACGAGTTACGTATCGCCGGGTTCAATAGCCGAACCGTCACAGGAGTGTCCAATGGGAAGCCTCGACGACATCCGTCCCGAGTGGCGGACGCTCAAGCGCAAGTGGGAGCACAGCTTCCACCCGATGTGTTCGTACATGGGGATGTTCCCCGCGTCGCTCCCGCACTACTTCATCCAGAAGCTGACCGACGAGGGCGACGTCGTGCTGGACCCGTTCTCGGGCCGCGGGACGACGGCGCTCCAGGCCTGCGTCGACGACCGGGTCGGTATCGGGAACGACCTCAACCCGATGGCGTACGTGCTGACGCGGGCGAAGGTCGACCCGCCCTCAGCTGCTGCGGTGCACGACCGCCTCGAGGAGCTGCGCCTGGCCTACGAGGCGCCCGCAATCGACCACGTCCCCGAGAAGGTCCGGATGCTCTATCACGACCATACGCTGGCTCAGCTCGTCTACCTCAAGCAGACGTTCGACCTCGGGACCGAGGGCATCCCCGAGGACCTGCGCTCGCTCTCGCAGGTCGACACGTTCGTCACGGCGCTCCTGCTTGGCATCATGCACGGCCAGAGCGGGCAGTACCTCTCGGTCTCGATGCCCAACACGTTCTCGATGTCGGAGGGGTACGTCAGCGACTACATCGAGGAGAAGGGGCTCGAACCGCCCCGGCGGGACGTCTTCGACAAACTCCAGCAACGCCTACGCACCATCTACAGCGACGGCGCCCCGGCCAGGAGCGGCCACGCGATCTTCGGGGACGCCCGGGACCTGCCCGAGACGCTCGCGGACCTCGACGACGTCGACGGTGTGGACCTCATCTTCACGTCGCCGCCCTATCTGAAGGTCCTCAAGTACGGTCTCTACAACTGGATTCGCCTGTGGTTCGTCGACGAGGAACCCGACGTCGTCGACGAGCGCCTCGACGACGAGCTCGACCTCGAAGCCTATCTCGAGTTCATGACCGAGACGTTCGCCGTGGCCGACGCGGTGCTCGACGACGACAGCGGCGTCGCCGCGTTCGTCATCGGCGACGTCGACCAGGGCGACGAGACCATCAACCTCGCCCGGGAGGTCGCAGACGAGGTCGTCGCCCCCATGGACGGGTTCGAGGTCGGCCGCATCGTCGAGGACAGGGTGCCGGACAACGAGAAGGTCTCACGCATCTGGGGGGAGACCAAGGGCGAGGCCACCGAGATAGACCGCATCCTCATCGCACATCGCGGCGACGTCCACGTCGAGGACGACCCGGACGGCCTGAAGACGAAGGTCCTCCCGGGGCGCCAGCAGACGCTGAGCTCGTTCGACTGAGCGCCGAGCGGCGACGCGACGTGGTCGCTCTGTCCGGTCGGTACCCGAGGCGACCTTGTGATCAAGATTGAGAGTCACACTCGAGGATTTATATCCATCTACTCGAAGGTGGACACATCATGGATGCAAGTTCGTACGCTATGGAACTCCAGAACGTCATCGACGCCGAACGGTACGCCCGCCTCATCGTCTCGCTCGGGTCACACTCAACCGCGCCCAGGACCGCTTCGACAAGTCCGACTTCATCGAACAGGGGGTCGCCGAGTTCTCCGACGGCCGCCTCCGGTGGGTCGACGAACAGGGCCGTGACTTCCGGGACGCCGAGTACGGGTTCGACATCGAGTTCAAGTACGAGTCGGACCTGATGTACACCGCGGCGCGAAAGAATCCCTCGAGCAGCATCAAGCCCAAGATAAAGAACAGCCTCGGGCAGAACAAGGGGACGGACATTCCGGACATGGCCGAGTTCTACCTGCTGGGCCAGCAGGACGCGCTGGCGCTCGTCTCGGCCGACACGCTCGAGGAGTACCTCGTCAGCGTCCCCGACGGCATCGAGGCCCACCTCGACTTCGACGCCCTCTCCTTTATCTTCCGGCCCGAGGACGTCGGCGACGTCGACCCGGTCGAGATAAACTACAAGACGCGCAAGATGGAGATGCAGCGGGAGATTCTCAAGTCGATCTGAGGGTCGCTCGACCCGGCGACGGCCGCGCGCCTCAGGCCGAATCGCCCGGGTCGAACACCGTCTCGAGGTACGACGAGAGCATCCCGCTCAGGTCCGGGGTCGCGGACGCGTCGACGGAGAAGCCGACGACGCGCTTGTCGTCGCCGACGAGGTGTATGACCAGCACCTCGTCGAACAGGAACGTCGCTGCGTGGAGCCGCGTCATCTCTTCGTCGGGTTCGACCGGCACCGAACCGACGCGCTCGGACTGGTAGAGTTCCTCGACACGGACGAGCCGCCCGTGGGCGACGGTCTCGTCGATGTCGTCCCTGAGGTAGTAGACGTCGTTCTTCGACGGGGCGTACTCGACGCAGCTGCGCAACCCGTCGCCGAAATCCGCCCGGAGGTCCTCGAGTAGCCGCGATATCTCCGGCGGGCAATCGGCGGCGGGGACCATGACTCCGCATAGGGTCCACGAATTTAAATAGTTTGACACGTGGGCGGCGTCGCTGTCCCTACCGGCCCCGCCGCCCCTTCGTCTGTCGGTAGTCGCGGCCGAGCGTCTCGCTGAAGTGCTCGAGGAACGCGGTCCGCTGCGCGTCGGTCTGGTCGGCCGGGTGGACCATCGGGACGATCTCGAACCCGCGGCCGCGGATGGTCGTCGCGTGCCGTTCGGTCACGTCTAGGTCGGCCGCGTTCTCGGTCGTGTACTCGAAGGCCAGCTCCTCGAGCGCCCGCTGGCCGACCGGGACCAGTATCTCGGGGTTTATCATCCGTATCTCGCTGTTGAGGTACGGCTCGCAGTTGAGCATCTCCTCCTCGGTCGCCTCGCGGTCGGGGTGGCGACACCGCGTGACGTACGTGAGGAAGGCGTTGGGCAGTTCCGGTTCGTCGGCGTCGGGGTCCTCGCACATGTCGACGGCGGCCAGGATGTCCAGCAGTTCCCGCTCGGTCGCGCCAGTGAAGGGGATCCCCGACGCGTCGGCCCCCTCACTCGGCGACGGGCCCAGGAACAGGAACTCCGCGCCGACGTCGCCGTAGCCGTGGACGACGTTCTCGCGGGTCGCACAGAGCGCCTCGCAGTTCCGGCACTCGGCGTCCATCCCGAAGGGATTCGACATCGACTCCTGGTTCGCGTCCATCTCAGTCCTCGTCGACGGTCTTCGCGTGGGTCCCGGCGTCCTCGGGGTCGTTCTGCGGGCTGGAGGGGTGATAGGCCGTGTCGTACTCGCCGGGGCGGTCGTCCAGCCGGTCCGGGTTGATGCGTCCGCCCAGGAGCATGAAGTCCAGCACGGTGCAGTACAGCATCGCCTCGACGACGGGTACGGCGCGCGGCGGCAAGACGGGGTCGTGGCGCCCGGTGACAGTGATCTCCTTTCGCTCGCCGGTCTCCCAGTCGACGGTCTCCTGGGTCTTCGGGATGGAGACGGGCGGGTGCCAGGACACCTCGCCGTAGATGGGCTGGCCGGTCGTGATGCCGCCCTGGATGCCGCCGTGGTCGTTGCCGACCGGGACGGGATCGCCGTCCGCGTCGAACTCCCAGTCCTCGTTGTATTCGCTGCCGGCGGTCGTCCGGGCCGCGCGGCCGATGCCGTACTCGAAGTCGTTGACCGCCGGGATCGAGTACATCGCCTGGGCCAGTCGCGAGGGGAAACTGTCGAAGCGAGGCGCGCCCAGCCCCGGCGGGACACCGCGGCACTCGAAGTAGATGGCGCCGCCGATGGAGTCGCCCTCTTTCTGGTACCTGTCGGCGACGTCGCGCATCTTCTCCGCGGCGTCGGGGTCGGCACACCGAACCTCGTTTGCCTCGCTGTGTTCGAGCATGTCCTCGAACGTGACCGGGCCGGCCTCGACGTCGCCGATCTGGCAGACGTGGGCCTTGATGGTCACGTCGTAGTCGGACTGGGCGAGCACCGCCTTCGCGACGCCGCCCGCGGCGACCCAGTTGACCGTCTCGCGCGCGGACGACCGGCCGCCCCCGCCCCAGTTGCGGGTCCCGAACTTCGCCGAGTAGGTGTAGTCGCCGTGCGAGGGGCGGGGAGCCGTGATGAACGGTTCGTACTTGCCCGACCGGGCGTCCTTGTTCTGGATGACCATCCCGATGGGCGTCCCGGTGGTGTAGCCGTCCTGGAGCCCCGAGTTGATCTTCACCTTGTCCGGTTCGCCCCGGGAGGTCGTTATCATCGACTGGCCCGGTTTGCGCCGGTCGAGGTCCGTCTGTATCTCCTCTTCGGAGAGTTCGACGCCCGCAGGGACGCCGGAGACCGTACACCCCATCGCCTCGCCGTGAGACTCGCCGTAGGTCGTCATCCGGAACAGACGACCGAACTCGTTGCCGTTCATTATACCGGTGTGAGGGACGGGGGCATTTGAACCTTGTAGATGACGGGACCACCGATCACCCGGTCTCCCGTGCCGATGCATGGGTTTATCATATTTCCGGAGCAAGTAGAGTCAGATCAGATGTCTGTAATCGCGAAGTTCACCATCGACTCCAGCGAATTCATCCTCGGCCAGGTGCTCTCGATGGACGCGGGGACACACGTCGAGATGGAGCGCGTCGTGCCGGCGTCGAGACAGGTCATGCCGTACGTCTGGGTCTCCGGAGTCGATCTGGACGACTTCGAGAAACACGTCCGGGCCGACGACAGCATCAAGTCGCTGACGGCGCTGGATTACGTCGACGGGGAGGGACTCTACCGGGTGCAGTGGAACGAGGACGTCGAGAGCCTGGTCTACGGGATGGCCCAGGTCAACGCCACGATTCTGGAGGCGAGCGGGAACGACCGGTGGAGCTTCCGACTGCGCTTCGACGACCACTCGGGGTTGGCGGACTTCCACAACTACTGTACCGAACACGACATCTCGTTCAACTTAGAGCGGGTCTACACGCTCACCGACGAACAGAAGGGCGGCTACTCGTTTGGCCTGACGGACTCACAGCGAAAGGCCCTGATGCTCGCGGTAGAGAACGGTTACTTCGAGGTGCCACGCGGGACCACACTCGGTGAGATCGGCGAGGATCTGGGCATCACCGAACAGACGGCCTCCGAGAACGTCCGGCGCGGTGCGAACAAGGTGTTGCGCAAAGTCCTTCTGGAGCAGTCGGCGACCGACCTGAGCGAGCGGTGACGGGGACCGAAAGAACGCCTTACTACCGGGGATAACAGGCCGCTGTCGGCAACTGGCCTGAGAAATCGGGGCTTACCCGCTACATAAAAGTCCTGAAATAACAAGGAGCACACTATTGCTAGTCTCTTGCTAAGAAGCACCTGAATGATTCAGACTGAGAAGGCAGACTGGGACCTGATATTCCGCGCACTCGCCAGCGAAGAGCGCCGGACGGTCCTCCGGACACTGTTCGAGAGGAACGGGGAACTGGCGGTGGAAGAACTGGCGACGGAACTGACGGCAGACGAGGCGACTGACGGTGGCACGGACGAAGCCGTCTCGGCCTACCTCCACCACACGGCGCTCCCGACGCTCGCGAGCGCGGGCCTCGTCGATTGGGAACCGACCGAGCGGACCGTGTCGCTGAACGCCTTGGCGTACCGGCTCCCCATCGGAACGGTCACGCCCCAGCTGGTACCTCCCCAGACTGCGGCTCCCCAGCAACGAGCAGACGATTGAGGGATGCGAGAGAAAAGCGACACTCCCGAGGCCCCGGGCACGTCGGTTCGAGATTCGTTCGACTCAGACGGAGACGCGAAACCCAGTGACCGGGTGGTGCAGACCGTCGCCGTACTGACAGACACCGACCCCGTAGACCTCCCTGCATTGTACGACGCCGTGGACCCGGAGGCCCTCAACCAACTCGTCAGCCCGGAGGCAGCCACCCACCTCAATATCTGTTTTACCTACGCGGGGACGGAAGTCTACTTCGGCGAAGACGGTGACCTCGAAGTCACTCTACTCGACGACTGACGCGACGAATCGGGACTGGACGGGGCCGCTCTACCCGGGGATCAGGCCCGCGTCACGGTCGCCCCGAGGTCAGCGAGCACGTCGAAGAAGCCCGGGAAGGAGACGTCCACGTGCTCGGCGCCGGTGACCGTCGTCTCGCCGTCGGCCACCAGTCCGGCGACGGCCAGCGACATGATGATGCGGTGGTCCGCGCGGCCGTCCACCGTCGCGCCGGTCAGGTCGCTGTCCTCGCCGTAAACGACCAGCGAGTCCTCGTGTTCTTCGACGACGGCGCCCATCGCGGTGAGCGCATCGGCCATCGCGCTGACGCGGTCTGTCTCCTTGTACCGGACGTGTTCGGCGTCGGTGATGCGGGTGACGCCATCTGCGGCGGCCCCGAGCGTCGCGATGGTCGGGAGCAGGTCCGGCGTGTCCTCGACGCCCACCTCGACGCCCGAAAGCGCCGACTTCCGGACGGTGAGTTCGCCCGCCTCGCGGTCCCACTCGAGGTCGGCGCCCATCCGCTCTAGCACGTCGACGATGGCGATGTCACCCTGGGCGCTCGGGAACGCCGACGTGATCCGGAGACCGTCGTCTGCGGCCAGTGCGCCCATCGCCAGTAGGTAACTGATGGACGAGAAGTCACCGGGGACGTGGTACTCGCCGCCCGCCGGGTCGTAGGTCTGGCCGCCCGCGACCGAGTACCCCGCGTCCGTCTGCTCGGCATCGACGCCGAACGCCCAGTACCTCGAGCGTGATGTCGACGTAGGGCGAGGACTTGAGCTCGGTCGTCAGGTCGACGTCGATACCCTCGTCGGTGACCGCCCCGGCCATCAGCAGCGCCGTGATGTACTGCGAGGAGACGTCGCCGGGGATGGCGACGGACCCGCCGCCGATGCCGCCGCCGACCACGAGCGGTGCCTGTCCGTTCCCGCGCGTGCTCTCTGCCCGCCCGCCGAGTTGCTCGATCGCGTCGAGCAACGCTCCCTGTGGCCGAGAACGGAGCGAGTCGTCACCGGTGAGCACCGTCAGGCCGTCCTGGAGCGCGGCGGTGGCCGTGACGAGTCGCGTCGTCGTCCCGCTGTTGGCACAGTCGATGACGTCGTCGGGCGTCTCGGGGCGGCCGTGGAAGCCCTCGACGTCGAGCGTCGACTCGTCGGCCGAGCGGTCGACGCTGCCGCCGTAGGCCTCGACGGCCCGCATCGTGGCTCGCGTGTCGGCGCTCACCAGCGGGTCGTGGACCTGGGCCGACTCGGCGTACCCGGCAGCGAGAATCGCACGGTGCGTGTAGCTCTTGGATGGCGGAGCCTGTGCCACCCCGGAGACCGTCGAGGTCGCGATTGTGACGTCCATATCCGCCCGTGGTGACCTGCTGCCAAGAGGATACCGCTCCCGGAAGCCGACGTAGCGACGACAGGCCCCGAAGGCCGCTTCGAACCGGGTAAGCGGGGAATACTTAGTTGCGGTGTGGGCGACTGCATCACGTATTACCACCATGTCAGATTCGCACCTCGAGGAGGCGGGCGGCCGATAGAATCATGCTACTCCAGTCTCTCATCGAGGTACTCCGGGCTTACGCCGGTCTCGTGCTTCCACTGGTATTCTTCGGATTCTTCGCCGTCGCCGGCCTCGCGCTCCTGTTCAACCGGCACCCGGAAGTCAGGCGAACGTTCGCCGTCGGGTTCGTCGTCGTCTTCCTGCTCTGCCAGGTCAGCCTCGTCCCCCTCACGGTGCCGCCGCTCACCACCTACCACAAGTTCTCGAACACGTGGGACCAGGAGCGCGTCGAGTACGAGTTCCGCGTCGTCGACGAGAACGGCCAGGAACTGCGGTTCGACGCGAAGTCGACGCTCGAGTTCGAGGGGATCCGGATGTCCCGTCTCCACCACCAGATGCTGACCGAGTACTCCGAGGAGGAGAACCGGGTGGTGGCGCGGTTCCTCCTGCAGAGCGCCCGGGAGTACCGCGGCGAGCTCGAGGCGGGCGGCGGCCGGAACTCCCTCGTCTGGTCCGACGGTGGCGTCAAGCTTCGCCACGCCACGAACTTCCCGGCCCACGGCCACGTGACTACCTGGACGCCGGCCGAACTCAGCCAGTACGGCGAGTTCGTCGGCCTCCGACTCTACCGCGTCGAGATCGAGTCGTCCGCCGACGGGTCCGAAGTCGTCTCCCAGTCCGAGGCGGTCGTCTTCGAGTACTACGACGAGGGCGAGCCAGGAGCCGCGGCCGAACTGGAGGCACGCGATGTTCGTTAACTACTTCGCCGACGAGGCGCGCTCGTCACCGGTCAACCTCGCGGTCGGGCGGACGATACTCACCGTGTGGCTCGTCTGGAAGACGGCGATGTACGACTGGAACGAGTTCTTCGAGGTGCCGTTCTACCTGACGCCGGAGTTCACGTGGGCGGTCCCACCGGTGGCGCCGGGCCTGTTCATGACCGTCGAGAAGTGGATGCTCATCGCCCTGCTTGTCCTCTTTGCCGTGGGCTATCGCATCCGCTTTACAGGCGGCGTCAGTGCCCTGATTCTGGCGCACTTCGGGACCGTCAGGGAGATACAGAACAACTCCGGCGAGTCCCAGGCGCTGTTCCTCGGGGTCTACTTCCTGTTGTTCTACAGTCTCTTCTCGGAGACGCACGCGCTCTCCGTCGACGGCCTGCGCCGGACGAGAGACTGGTCGGTGGACTCGCTGCGGTCTTTCATCGTCTCCGGGCGAGACTCCTACCAGCTGCCAGCGTTGAAGTGGTCGCTGCTCGTCATCGCGATGATCTACTTCGGGTCCGGGTTCAACAAACTGTTCCCGAACGGGCCGTTCGGCGGGTTCCACGCCGGCTACTTCGGACCGGTCACGCTCTCGCGCATCATCGTGGTCCGCGACGCCTTCTACCAGTGGCACGTTCCCCTCGGCCCGGCGCTGGTGGAGTACCCGGCGTTGATAACCGCCGGGTCCATCGGGACGCTCGTCGTCGAGATGGGACTGCTCGTCGCGGTGCTGCTCGGCGTCACGGTCACGCCCTTTATCATCGGCCTGCTGGGGTTCCAGACGGGCGTGTTGCTCCTGCTTGGCATCTTCGTCGACACCTACCCGCTCTTGCTGACGTTCCTGGCGTGGGACCGCATCTACGAGCGCGTCGTCAGCGACCGGGCCCTCGACGTGGTCTTCGACGGGCAGTGTTACTTCTGCATGCGGAGCCTGTACCTGTTCAGGATACTCGATGTCACCGACACGGTCCGGTTCATCCCGCAGGCGGAGGCGCCCGACGCCTACCGCCAGCGCGGCGACGTCGACTTCCAGAGCGCGATGTACGCGTTCGACGGGACGACGGCCTACGCGGGCTACGACGCCTTCCGTGAACTGCTCCGGCAGTTCCGGGTGTTCTTCCCGCTGGTCTGGCTGATGGGGCTCGCACCCGTCGCCCGCGCCGGTACCAGGGTCTACCGCTACGTGGCGGACAACCGCGGGACGCAGTTCACCTGCCAGGTCGAGAGCGACGACTGAGCGGGTCCCGTGTCGCCACGCCTATGCCCCTCGCCGTCGGTAGCCACAGTATGGACCCCGACCTCTCGCGCCTCGACACGTATCTCGACGACATCGGTGCGGACGGCTACTTCGTCGACGCGGACTCGACGCTGTCCGACCAGCTGTACCTCTCGGGGTTCGACGCGCCCGACCCGTTCATGACGCTGTACGACGGCGAGACGCACCTCCTCTTCCCGCGCAGCCTCGAGTTCGGCCGCGCCAAGCGGGAGTCGCGGGCCGACACCGTCCAGCGCTACGTCGACTTCGACCACGCAGACCACATCGAGGCACACGGCGCCGAGACGGCGGTCGCCTACGTCCTGGCCGATTTCCTGCGCTCGTACGACGTCGAACACGTCGCGGTCCCGCCGCGGTTCCCCCTGAAGACGGCCGACGGCCTCCGCGACCGTGGCATCGAGGTGACCCCCGACACGGACGGCATCGTCACCCAGATTCGGGCCACGAAGACCGACCCGGAGGTCGAACACGTCCGGACCGCACAGCGGGCCAACGAGGCGGCGATGGCCGCCGCCGAGGACCTCCTGCGCTCGGCATCGGTCCGGGACGACGACACGCTCGAGGCCGACGGGGAGGTGCTGACGAGCGAGCGCGTCAAGACCGAGATCGAGGTCACGCTCCTGCAGGCAGGGTGTTCGCTCGACGAGACCATCGTCGCCTGCGGAACCGACGCGGCGGACCCTCACGACCGCGGGAGCGGCCCGCTCTCGGCCGACGAGGCCATCATCGTCGACATCTTCCCGGGACAAGGCAACGAAGTACCACGCCGACATGACCCGGACGTTCGTGAAAGGCGAGCCCAGCGAGACCATCGCCGAGTGGTACGACCTGACCGAGCGGGCCATGGACGCTGCTTACGACGTCCTCGAGGCGGGCGTGACCGGCGAGGCCGTCCACGACGCCGTCTGTGACGTCTACGAGGAGGCCGGCCTGCCGACCCTCCGGAGCGACGAGCGGACCGAGACGGGGTTCATCCACAGCACCGGCCACGGCGTCGGCCTCGACGTCCACGAGCTCCCGCGTCTCTCGCCCGACGGCGGGGAACTGCGGCCGGGTCACGTCGTGACCGTGGAACCGGGGCTGTACGACCCCGACGTGGGCGGGGTCCGTATCGAGGACATCCTGGTGGTCACCGAGGACGGGTACGAGAACCTGACCGACTACGAGAAGCGGCTGGTCGTCTGAGGGAATCCGCCCGAGAGGGTGTGTGGGTAGATACCACACCGCAGAATAGTGGATAATAAATCATTAACGTTTATTACCGATGGCTCGTAACGGAGTAGTACGTCATGCTTGTACCCAAAGCAATTCGCCCGCCGGCACGCCACAGCGACTCGACCAAAGCCCGATCGACCGAACCAACACGACACTATCGACCCCCAGGATGACCACACAGATCACGACCCCGACCGACGACGACGCGTTCACGACCGACTCCGCTTCCTTCCCCGAGACTCGCTCGCGCAGCGACCGCGCACCCATGATGTTCTCGCCGACCAGCGCCGCCGTCATGGGACAGTTCGACACCGAGGCCGACCAGGCCTGAGAGGACAACTCCTTTCCCGTCGGCATCGTAGGATACGCTATGGCCGATTACACCACGGTCTCTATCCCGAAAGACCTCGCCGACCGCGTCGAGGAGACCATCGAGGGGACCAGCTTCTCCAGCACGTCGGACCTCGTTCGCTTCCTGCTCCGGAGCATCGTCGTCCAGCACCAGCGAGAGGGCGAGCTCACCGAGGCGGAGTTCCAGGACATCACCGACCAGCTACGCGACCTGGGCTACCTGGAGTAGGTCAGGCCAGGTACTCCTCGGGCGGTTCGACGTCCAGAATCCTGACGTCCTGCTTCCGGCCCGACCGGTCGAACGCCGCGAACGAGTCGTGGCCCCACGGCGGTATCCCGACGAAGACCACCTCGTGGAGGTCGTCGGCCTCGCTGATGCTCAGGTCGCCCTTCGGGTGCGAGACAAAGCGCCCCTGAGTCTGGCCGGCAGGCATCCCAAGGTCCATCCCGAAGACGGCGTTGACCGACCCTCCGGCCGACGGGAGGTAGAAGTCGGTGAACACCGGCGCCTCGTCGGGCAGCCCCGTCTCCGGCAACTCGCCGGCGGGGGTCACGGAAAGCGAGATGGTCACGTCGGACGGTTCCGCCTCGCCTGCCAGGCGCAACAGAGTGTCGACGAGGCCGCGGGTGATGTAGACCACACCCTACGTTAGCGCGGTGAGCGTAAAGTCCCGTCGGCGCCCCCTCACCCCATGACCAGCGACTTGACCGTCTTCGCGAACAGGCCCGGCGCCCGGGTCCGAGAGCCCTTGAGTGCGTCCGTCAGTGCCGCCGCCGCGTCGTCCATCACGCCGTGCCCGTGGCCGACCAGAATCCGCTCGGGGGCCAGCCGTCCGAGCTTCGTCGGCGGCGTCAGGCGGAGTGCCGGGTGGACGCCCAGGCGCTCCGACCCCACGAGGAAGAAGTCCGCCGTGCCGACGGCCTCCGCGACGACCAGTGTATCGTCGTCGTCCCCGTAGAGAGCCGCCTCCTGCCAGAGCGGGTTCTTGATGACCTTGTGGACGCCGTAGTCCGTATCCGGGAGCTGGCGGTGGACGCGCTCGACGGGGCCGCGAGGTCGTCCTCGACGCCGCTCATCCAGTCGGGGACGTAGACGGGGACGCCGTGCCGGGTGGCGACGGCGGCGCAGTCGCGCTTGTGGCGGTCCAGCAGGAGGACGACGCCGACGACGTCGCCGAACTCGGCGAACAGGTCGTCGATGCCCTCCGCGTCCACCGGGTCGACCACGAACACGCCCGCGTCCGTCGAGAGCACGTGGCTCGCGCGCTGCATCGGTTCGTCCGGGTACGCAATCCAGCTGACGCCGCGGTCCCAGCGGTCGACCGCCGTCCAGTCTGTCGCCGGACCGCTCTGCTTGAGTGACATGTGAGAGCGTACGGCCTTCGGGCAGATAAATGGGTCCGCCACTGGGTTAGGTACCGGGACCTTTGGGGCTGGGCGGCGTACGTCCGCCATGCTCTCTGCCCCGGCCTGGCTGACCCTCGAGGTGAAGTACGCCGACCGCGCGGCGGCGTTCTACGACGCCTTCCTCGAACTCGACGTCGTCGAGGAGTCCGAGTCCGAAGCCGTCCTCGCGGCCGGCGACACCGACCTCCGGTTGCGTGCCCCGGGAGTGGTCCCCCGTGGCGGCCTGCACACTCACTACGCGCTGACGATACCCGACAGCGAGTACGACGACTGGTACGAGCGCCTCGACGCGCAGTTCGACCTGGTCGAGGAGACGTTCGGCGGCGACCGTTCGCTGTACTTCTACGATCCAGAGGGCAACTGCGTGGAACTCGGCGAGCGCGCCCACGAGGGCCGTGGCGTCTCCGGGCTGTTCGAACTCGTCCTCGAGGTGGAGGATCTCCCGGCCGCCGTCGAGTTCTACACCGCGCTGGGCTTCGACGTGGTGGACGACGATCGGGAGTCCGGGCGGGTCAGGTGCACCACCGGCGACCTCGACTTGGAACTGTGGGCACCGCGACTGGGGATCGCCGACGCCCGCGGGGGCGTCCACGTCGACTTCGGCGTGGTCGCAGAGGACCCGGCGTCGACCGCCCGGGCCGTCACCGACGAGGCGCCCGCGGTGACGGCCGTCGAGGAGGGTGTCCGGATACGGGACCCCGACGGCCACTACCTGACGCTGGTCGACGAGTAGGTCGACGTCAGTCCAGGCGGTCGGTGTCGATGCTGACGCCGGGGGGCGTGACGACGAGGAACCCGCGGAAGTGCATGAGCTCGCCGCCGGCCTCGGTTATCGGACGGGCGAACCCCGACGCGAGTTCGTTCAGGTCCCCGTCGACGTGCAAGACGAGGACGGCCCCGCCGTCGACGGCGTCGATCCACTCCTCGTCCGCCGTCGTCCCGTCGAGGACGCCCAGGACCACGCGGTTGCTCCCGCTGGTGTCGGCGTCGACGTCCATCTGGTCCTCGACGGCCTGCAGGTCGAGCCCCTCGAAATCACTCATGCACGGGAGCAGACGTGGCACCAGCAAAAATCCACCGCAGCGCGGGCCGCGCCGGTCCTTTGCCGCCGGCCGGCCCTGGGTGGCCGTGGGCCGGACCCCCCGCCCCGTCAGCGACGGCCGAACAACCGCTCCGAGAGCGACCGGGGCGTCGCCCGCTCGGTGAGCAACACCGAACACTCGAGGTCGTCGACGACCGAGAGGTTCAGCGAGTCGTGGACGAGACGCGTAAGGAGGCCCCGTTCGGTCGCCCCGACGATGACCAGCGAGTGCGACCGGGCCTCGCGGGCGATTGCCGTCTCCACGTCGCCCGAGTCGTCGACCGTTCGCGTCGCGTCCTCGATATTCTGCTCGTGCGCCCAGCGTTTGAGGAACGCCTCCCCCGCCTCGCGTTCGTCGGGGCCGTCGACGACGTGCAACAGCGAGAGGTCGGCGCCGGCCACCGACCGGAGCGTGCGCCCGACTTGCGCGCTCAGCTCGCAGTTGCGCCCGGCCTCGATGGGGAGCAGGACGCGCGACGGGTCGAACCCGCGGTTCTTGAGGACGAGGAAGTCACAGGGGAGTTCGCGTGTCAGGTCGCTGAGCGACCGGGAGGCCCTCGCGGCGCCCCACACCCGGTCGTCGTCCCACTGCATCACGACCAGGTCCGCCTGGTTCCGGCGGGCCACCTCGAACAGGGCCTCGAACGAGCGCTGGGAGACGACCGTGGAGCTCTCGTAGTCGACGTCGTAGTCGGCGGCGACGTCCGCCAGGTCCGCCATCAGTCTGTCCGACTCGTCGACGACCTGCTGGCGCTCCCTCGAGCCGTACCTGCCACGCCCGTCGGGCGTCTGGACGATGTGGACCGGGGAGACGACCGCGTCCGGCCTGTCGCTCGCCAGGAGACAGGCCAGGCGGACGAGGTCACCTTCGGTCCTGGGGTTGAGGATGGGGACGAGAATCCGGTAGCCGTCCTCGTCGGCCACGGCGGGCGCGTCCTCAGTATCCAGCAGCGGCACATAGGAGCGCCCGGCGAGGCTCCCGAGCGTCCACTCCGGTATGGAGAGCTGTCGTTCAGCCCCTTCGAACCGGGCCGACGCGAGCCGCTCCTCGGTGGTCTGGAAGTAGTTGACCACGGTCACCAGCACGACGCCGCCGACAGTATTGCCGAGCAGCACCGGGAGAACGAACTCAGCGAGGCCGAGGCCGAGCGCGATGTCGCCGTGCAACACCAGGTAGGTCATCTCGGTGAAGGAGACGACGGAGTGGTACAGCCCTCCGAGCGGAATCGCGAGGAAGGCCAGGTAGACCACCACGAGGCGGGAGATGGTGTCCCGTGCGGCGTACTCGACCCAGACGACGCCGGCGACGATGAGCCCGGCGAAGGCGGCCTTGCTGAACAGGCTCCACCAGGCGGTGTCGACCCCCTCGCGGGCGATGTCGGCCGCGACCGTCGCGGCCTCCGGTGAGAGGACGCCGCCGAACGCGAGTGCGGCCGCCCCCAGTGCCCCGCCGGTGAAGTTCCCCGCGAGGACGACGAGCCAGTTCCGCAGGAGCGCCGGGACGCTGGCCAGGCGCTCGAGGGTCAGCGCGACGGGCGGGAGCGTGTTCTCGGTGTACAGCTGGTAGCCGCCGATGATGATGTAGATGAACCCGAGCGGATACAGGAGCGCGCTCAGCACCGGGTCCGACCCGGTCGAGGTCTTCATCGAGACGTACAGCATGAAGGTGATCGTGATCGCGAAGCCCGCCGCGAGTGCGCTGAAGAACAGTTCCCGGGACCCCGACGTGATCTCTTCGTCCGCGGCGGCGACGATGCGCTGGAAGACCTCGTCCGACGAGAACCGGTCCCGGACGACGCTGCCGACGGCGGGCGCCCCGCTCCGGGACCGCTCGACGGCCTCCCGCAGCGACTCGTCGCCGTCCGTCCTGTCGATATCGCTCATTGGTGGAACGACTCCGTGGCGCCACTAAGTAGTTCTTCAATTCCGTCGCCGGCCACGGGTGAGTGTGCGAATCCGCCGGAGTCGCGCCGGCTACGCCGGCGCCAGACGCCGACGCCCGCAACGGACAACTATAAGTACCGGAAGCGTCCAGAAAGAAGTGATTATGTCCAACAACGAGGGCACGTCGGATTCTCCGGCGGATCGAGTTCTTCCAGGGCACACTGGATTCCACGTCTGAGATAACAGACGCACGCATTTTCGACACCACGCTGCGCGACGGTGAACAGTCGCCACGCACGTCGTTCAACTACGAGGACAAACGCGAGATAGCCGCGCTGTTAGACGAGATGGGGACCCACGTCATCGAGGCCGGGTTCCCCGTCAACTCCGACGCGGAGTTCGAGGCAGTGCGCGACATCGCCGAGTCCACCCGGGGGACGACCTGCGGACTGGCCCGTGTTGTCGAGAAAGACATCGAGGCGGCGCTGGACTCCGGCGTCGACATGGTCCACACGTTCGTCTCGACGTCCGACGTACAGTTGCAAGATTCCATGCACGCCACCCGGCAGGAGGCGCTCGACGCGGCCATCGAGTGCATCGAGCGCGTCAAAGAGGCCGGCGTCGAGTGCATGTTCTCGCCGATGGACGCCACCCGGACCTCCGAGGGGTTCCTCATCGAGGTCATCGAGGAGACGTCCGCGGCCGGTGCGGACTGGATCAACATCCCGGACACCGTCGGCGTGGCGACGCCCCGGCGGTTCTACGATCTCATCGAGATCGTCGACGCACACACGACCGCGCGAATCGACGTGCACACGCACGACGACTTCGGGTTCGCCTCGGCCAACGCCATCTCCGGCTTCGAGGCCGGCGCGAGCCAGGCCCAGGTGTCGGTCAACGGCATCGGCGAACGGGCCGGCAACGCCGCCTACGAGGAGGTCGTGATGGCACTGGAGTCGCTCTACGACGTCGACACCGGCATCGACACGACCCGCATCACCGAGCTGTCGCGGATGGTCGAAGAGAAGTCCGACATCCCGGTGCCGGCCAACAAGCCCATCGTGGGCTCGAACGCGTTCTCCCACGAGAGCGGCATCCACGCCGCCGGCGTCATCGAGAACTCAGACACGTTCGAACCGGGCGTGATGACCCCCGAGATGGTGGGTGCCGAGCGCGAACTGGTGCTCGGGAAGCACACCGGGACCCACTCGGTGCGCGAACGGCTACAGGATGCCGGCTACGCCCCGACCGACGCCGAGGTCCGCGAGGTGACCCGCCGCGTCAAGGACTACGGCGCGGAGAAACAGCAGGTCACGATGACCGAGCTGGAGCGGTTCGCCAAGGAGCTCGGCGTCGACGAGGAGCAAGAGGAGGTCCGGGCGTAGGCCCATGACGCCGTCTCCGGTCAGAGTTCGTCCCCGCGAGCGACGCGTGGTTTCGGGGCGCCGATTTGTGCCCCGAACGCCCGCCATCGGCCGCCACGTGCGGCAAATCCTCTCACAGAACGCTTATTATCCGGGGCGATTTGGTTCCGTACGTGACGACTGCGCGTGCTGGACACCGCGACCGACCGTCGACCAGCCGCGCGTCCGTACTTCTCGACGAGGGTATCGTAGGGGCCTTCTAGCCCCACACAACCTCACATCCGACGCCGCTCGTACCGACTCGCTACCATCCAACTACAGAGCTATGCACACACCCACGACGATGCGACCCACAGGAGGAAGTTATGAGTGAACGCGCATCGGTCCCGAAAGAGGACCAGACAGAGACCGAACAGGACGACGACCGAGAGCCGATAACCACGGGGGCCCAGTCGGTCATCCGGGCGCTGGAGAACGCCGGGACGGACTACGTCTTCGGCGTCCAGGGCGGGGCCATCATGCCCGTCTACGACGCGCTGTACGACTCCGACATCACCCACGTGACGATGGCCCACGAACAGGGGGCCTCCCACGCCGCCGACGCCTACGGCGTCGTGACCGGCGATCCCGGCGTCTGCTTCGCGACGTCCGGGCCCGGCGCGACGAACCTGGTGACCGGCATCGCCGACGCCAGCATGGACTCCGATCCCATGATCGCACTCACGGGCCAGGTCCCGACCGACTTCGTCGGCAACGACGCCTTTCAGGAGACCGACACCGTCGGCATCACCCAGCCGATCACCAAGGAGAGCTACTTCGCGGGCGACTCGGACACCGTCGGCGACAACGTCAGCGAGGCGTTCGCGCTCGCCGCCTCGGGCCGGCAGGGGCCGACGCTGGTCGACCTCCCGAAGGACGTCACGCAGGGCGAGACGGACCGGGAGCCGATGGCGCCGACGACGCCCGACACCTACGACGTCCCCGAGGAAGCCGACGACACCGACGTCCAGGAGGCAGTCGAGGCACTGGCCGACGCCGAGCGCCCGGTCATCCTCGCCGGCGGCGGCGTGATCAAGGCCGACGCCTCGCCGGCCCTCCGGGAGTTCGCCACCGAATACGAGATTCCGGTCATCACGACGATGCCCGGCATCGGGTCGTTCCCCGAGGACCACGAGCTCTCGCTGGAGTGGGCCGGGATGCACGGCACCGGGTACGCCAACCTCGCCATCACGAACACCGACTGCATGCTTGCCATCGGGACTCGATTCGACGACCGCCTGACCGGCGGCGTCGACTCGTTCGCGCCGGACGCCGAGATCATCCACGTCGACATCGACCCGGCCGAGATCAGCAAGAACATCTACGCGGACCACCCGCTCATCGGCGACGCGAAGATGGTCCTGCGTCAGCTCTACGACGCGATGCCGCGTGCGCCCGACGCCGACGAGTGGCGCGAGCAGTGCCAGGACTGGAAGTCGGAGTACCCGATGACCTACGAGATGCCCGACGACGAACCGCTGAAACCGCAGTACATCGTCGAGACGTTCTCGGAGGTCACGGACGACGACACCATCGTCTGTACCGGCGTCGGCCAACACCAGATGTGGGCCTCCCAGTTCTGGGAGT
Source organism: Haloarcula regularis (assembly GCF_029338315.1). Classification (GTDB taxonomy): domain Archaea; phylum Halobacteriota; class Halobacteria; order Halobacteriales; family Haloarculaceae; genus Haloarcula; species Haloarcula regularis. The sequence continues at coordinate 572,402 of NZ_CP119794.1, read as the reverse complement.
TTACCGAGCCCCGCACCTGGGTTTCCTCGCACGGTCTGGGGACGATGGGCTACGGCGTCCCCGCAGCCATCGGCGCGAAGCTCGCGGCGCCCGACCAGGAGGTCGTCTGCTTCGACGGCGACGGCTCGTTCCTGATGACGGTCCAGGAACTCATCGTCGCGGTCCGCGAGCAACTCGACATCACCTACGTCGTCCTCAACAACGAGGCGGTCGGGATGGTCCGCCAGTGGCAGGACGGCTTCTACGAGGGTCGTCGGATGGCTTCGGAGTACCCGTGGATCCCGCAGTTCGACAAGCTCGCCGAGGCCTTCGGCGCCCGCGGGTTCCGACTCGAGGACGAAGCCGACGTCGAGGACACCATCCAGGCAGCGCGCGAGTACGACGGTCCGGCCGTCATCGACGCCATCATCGACCCGGCGGAGAACGTCTTCCCGATGGTGCCAAGCGGCGGTGACAACGGGCTGTTCGCGCTCGAAGAATCCCATCTGGAGATGCTCTAACGATGACAGGAGGAATGCCAGGCCCCGCACCTGACGAACGGATGCGCCCCGAGGGTCGACGCAACTCGCAGGGAATCCGCGTCGACCCCGAGGCCGAAGTGACTCACGACCCACGACAGGCCGTGCTCTCGGCGCTGGTCAAACACCGGCCCGGCGTGCTGGCCGAGATCTCGGGCCTCTTTAGCCGCCGGCAGTTCAACATCGAAAGCCTCACTGTCGGGCCGACGGTCGACGAGGATACGGCCCGAATGACCATCCTCATCGAGGAACCGGAACCCGGAATCGACCAGGCGAAAAAGCAACTGCAGAAGCTGGTTCCGGTCATCTCGGTCACCGAGCTCGAACCCGAGGCGGTCCGCCGCGAGCTGGCGCTCATCAAGGTCGGCGGGGAGAAACCCGACGACGTCAACGCCGTCGCGGAGATGTACGGCGGCCAGGCCGTCGACGCCGCCACGGACTCGGTGACCGTCGAGGTCACGGGAAGCAAGCAGAAGATCGACGCCGCAGTCGAGGCGTTCAAGCAGTTTGACGTGCAGGAAGTCGTCCGCACCGGTGCAGCGGCACTGGAACGGGGCGCAGACACACTGGAGAAACATGACTGAAGAATTCACCACCACGGTCTATCACGACGAGGACGCAGACGTATCGCTCATCGAAGACGAGACAATCGCCGTCCTGGGGTACGGGTCCCAGGGGCACGCCCACGCGCTGAACCTCAAGGACTCGGGCATGGACGTCGTCGTCGGCCTGCGCGAGGACTCCTCGTCCCGCGAGGCCGCCGAGGCCGAGGGGCTCCGCGTCGAGACGCCCGACGTCGCCGCCGCGGAGGCCGACCGCGTGGTCATGCTGGTCCCGGACACCGTCCAGCCAGCCGTCTACGAGGCCATCGAGGACGGCCTCGAGGCCGGCGACACGCTCCAGTTCGCCCACGGCTTCAACATCCACTACGGGCAGATCCGCCCGTCCGAGGACATCGACGTGACGATGTCGGCTCCGAAGTCCCCCGGTCACCTCGTGCGCCGGACCTACGAGCGCGACGAGGGGACGCCGGGGCTCATCGCCATCTATCAGGACGCGACCGGGTCGGCCAAGGAAGAATCCCTGGCGTACTCGAAGGCCATCGGCTGTACCCGCGCGGGCGTCATCGAGACGACGTTCCAGGAGGAAGTCGAGACCGACCTCTTCGGCGAGCAGGCCGTCCTCTGTGGCGGCGTCACCGAGATGGTCCGGGCCGGCTTCGAGACGCTCGTCGACGCGGGCTACGCCCCGGAGATGGCCTACTTCGAGTGCCTGAACGAGCTCAAGCTCATCGTCGACCTGATGTACGAGGGCGGCCACATGGGCATGTGGAACTCCGTCTCCGACACCGCCGAGTACGGCGGGCTGACCCGCGGCGAGGACGTCATCGACCGCGAGGGGATGGACAAGATCCTCGAGGAGGTCCAGAACGGCGAGTTCGCCCGCGAGTGGATCAACGAGAACCAGGCCAACCGGCCAGCCTACAAGCAGTACCGCAGCGCAGAGGAGAACCACCAGCTGGAGGAAGTCGGCGGCCGACTCCGCGAGCTGTTCTCGTGGAGCGAGGACGCCGAGCAAGAGACACAGGAAGCACCAGCAGATGACTAGCGAGAAACGCAGTTTCTCGGGGAACGCGAACGGCGAACGCCGTGAGCGAGGGACCGATACCATGCAGGACGTGGACCACACGCATCCACACACGAACGAGACGTTCGGCGCCGCCTTCGTCCGCGGCCCCGCAGTCGCCGCCGACGGCGGCGAGCGGGACGCTGTGGACCCGGACGGCGAGTCGACCGCCAGCGCCGACGAGACGATGGAGGACGTCGACCACGAGGCACCCGGTGAGGGCGTCTCCCGCGCCTACGAGCGCGGGACGGAAGGACGGGACGAGTCAGTATGAGTAGCGGCACGCTCTACGACAAGGTCTGGGACCGGCACAAGGTCACGACCCTGCCCAACGGGCAGGACCAGCTGTTCGTGGGCCTGCATCTGATCCACGAGGTCACCAGCCCGCAGGCGTTCGGGATGCTCCAGGAGCGGGGCCTCGAGGTCGCACGGCCTGACCTGACCCACGCGACGGTCGACCACATCGTCCCGACGGCCAACCAGGACCGGCCGTACAGCGACGACGCGGCCGAGAACATGATGGCCGAACTGGAACAGAACGTCCGGGACGCCGGCATCGAGTTCTCGGACCCGACGACCGGCGAGCAGGGCATCGTCCACGTCATCGGGCCGGAGCAGGGCATCACCCAGCCCGGCAAGACCATCGTCTGTGGCGACAGCCACACCTCCACGCACGGTGCCTTCGGCGCGCTCGCGTTCGGAATCGGGACCAGCCAGATCCGCGACGTGCTGGCGACCCAGACCATCGCGATGGAGAAACAAAAGGTCCGCAAGATCGAGGTCACCGGCGAACTCGACGAGGGCGTCGAGGCCAAGGACATCATCTTAGAGATAATCCGCCGACTCGGCACCGAGGGCGGCGTCGGCTACGTCTACGAGTACGCCGGCGAGACCATCGAGAACCTCGACATGGAGGGGCGGATGTCAATCTGCAACATGTCCATCGAGGGCGGCGCTCGCGCGGGCTACGTCAACCCCGACGAGACCACCTACGAGTGGATGAAAGAGACCGATTACTTCCAGGAACACCCCGAGAAGTTCGAGGAACTGAAACCCTACTGGGAGTCCATCCGCAGCGACGCGGACGCCGAGTACGACGACGTCGTGGAGATCGACGCCGGCGACTTAGACCCCGTCGTCACGTGGGGGACCACGCCTGGCCAGGGTATCGGCATCGACGACCCGATTCCGGCCCGAAGACCTCCCAGAGGACAAGCAGGACACCGCCCGGCGCGCCCAGAAGCACATGCGCGTCGAACCCGGTCAGACGATGGAGGGCTACGACATCGACGTCGCCTTCCTGGGCTCGTGTACCAACGCCCGCCTGCCCGACCTGCGACGGGCGGCCCGCATCGTCAAGGGCCGGCAAGTCCACGACGACGTGCGCGCGTTCGTCGTCCCCGGCAGCCAGCGCGTCCAGCGCGCCGCCGAGGAAGAGGGGCTCAAGGACATCTTCGAGGACGCCGGCTTCGAGTGGCGCAACGCCGGCTGTTCGATGTGTCTGGGCATGAACGAAGACCAGCTCGAGGGCGACGAGGCGTGTGCCTCCTCCTCGAACCGGAACTTCGTCGGCCGCCAGGGCTCCAAGGATGGCCGCACCGTCCTGATGAACCCCCGGATGGTCGCCGCCGCGGCGATCAACGGGAAAGTCTCTGACGTGCGCGACCTGAAGGAGGTGAGCCTCGCATGACCGACGCGACTGAGGAGATTCCGGAGGTCGACTACGTCGAGGGGACCGGTATTCCCATCCGCGGGAACGACATCGACACCGACCAGATAATCCCCGCGCGGTTCATGAAGGTCGTCACCTTCGACGGCCTGGGCGAGTTCGCCTTCTTCGACCTGCGCTTCGACGACGACGACAACCCGAAAGACCACCCGATGAACGAGGAGCGCTTCGAGGGCGCGAACGTCATGGTGGTCAACAACAACTTCGGCTGTGGCTCCTCGCGCGAACACGCCCCCCAGGCGCTGATGCGCTGGGGCATCGACGCCATCATCGGCGAGGGCTTCGCCGAGATCTTCGCCGGGAACTGCCTCGCGCTGGGCATCCCGACGGTCACGGCCGACCACGAGACCATCAACGCGCTCCAACAGTGGGTCGACGACAACCCTGGCGAGGAGATCGAGGTCGACGTGGCGGCCGAGACGGTCCGCTACGGGGGCAACGAGATTTCGGTCAGCGTCGACGACGCCCAGCGCCAGGCCCTCGTCGAGGGCATCTGGGACACGACGGCGCTGATGAAGGCCAACCGCAACGCCATCGAGGAGACGGCCGCGCAGTTGCCGTATCTGGACCAGACGCGGTCGGACCTCGAAGCGGACGATTGATCACGAGGACTTTCATGTCCGAGGCGGAAGCGTCCGGTTCGTAGAAGCGGACGATTAGAGAGCGTCTGCGTTTCGAAGACGCTCTGACACGCTGAGCGGTTCACCGCGAGGGGACTGCGTGGCGTTCCATCGTCCCGGTGGACGGTGACCGTCCGCTGACGCTCGGAATCGTGTAGTTTATCGGTCTCTCACCCGGTAGCACGGTCGTGAACCACTGGCTGCTCCTCGCGCTGTTGTTCGGGTTCATCGTCCCGGTCACGGTCGGGTCGGCCGTCGTCTGGGTCGCCTTCGACGCCGCGACGCGGGGCGTCGAGTGGCCGTGGAAGTGGATCTCGGTGATCGTGTTGACGTATCCGCTCTTTCCGCTGACGCTCCTGTATCTGCGACTCCGTCACGACCGGAAGGGGAAACCGGGGTCGAAGTACTACATCGCCCGGAACGTCGCGGTCGGGAGCATCATCGTCCCGGTGATCGCGGTCGCCATGTCGCCGCCCGACGTCATCGTCCAGATCTTCAGCTGGACGTTCGGTTTGCTGCTCGTCCTGGTCGGTAGCTACCTCTACGAGTGGCTCTGACGTGCTACGGGAGACGAGCGCAGAGTGGTCACGGCCAGGTCCGCCCGGGCCGGCCGGTCACCGTCTCGGATATCGACACCCTCTTTTCGGCCAGCGGTGGAAGTACGTCCATGACACACGAGATCGCAGTCATCCCCGGGGACGGTATCGGGCAGGAGGTTACGCCCGCCGCCGTCGAGGTACTGGAGGCCATCGAATCGGTCGATTTCGACTTCGTCGAGGGCGAGGCCGGCGACGCCGTGCAGGCCGAGACCGGCGAGGCGCTCCCAGGCGACACGGGACCTGGCGGCCGACGCCGACGCGACGCTGTTCGGCGCGGCCGGCGAGACGGCCGCCGACGTCATCCTCCCGCTCCGGCAGGTCGTCGACTCCTTCGCGAACGTGCGGCCGGCCGTCTCCTACCCGGCCCTCGACGCGGTCCAGCCCGACACGGACCTCGTGTTCATCCGCGAGAACACCGAGGGCGTCTACAAGGGCATCGAGAGCGAGATCACCGACAGCGTGACGACGTGTACGCGCGTCATCACCGAGGAGGCTTCGCGGGACATCGCCGAGTTCGGGTTCACGTACGCGAGGCAGAACGGCTACGACGACGTGACCATCGCGCACAAGGCCAACGTCATGCGCCAGACTGACGGCCTGTTCCTCGAGACGGCCGAGGCCGTCGGCGAGGAACGCGGCGCCGACTACGACACGGCGCTGATGGACGCGCTGGCGATGCACCTGGTCATGCACCCCGAGGACTACGGCGTGGTCATCTGCCCGAACCTCGCGGGCGACATGCTCTCGGACCTGGCGGCCGGCCTGGTCGGTGGCCTCGGCCTGCTCCCCTCGGCCAACGTCGGCCCGGAGAACGCGTTGTTCGAACCCGTCCACGGCTCCGCGCCGGACATCGCGGGCCAGGGGGTCGCCAACCCCTCCGCGATGATTCTCTCGGCGGCGATGCTGCTGGACCACCTGGGCTACGACGAGGAAGGCGACCGGGTTCGGGCCGCCGTGGAGACGGTTCTCGAGAGCGGCCCGCGAACCCCCGACCTGGGCGGCGACGCGTCCACCCGCGACGTCACCGACGCGGTACTGGGCGAACTGTAAGCTCCCGCCCGAAGCGCGCAGAAACGAAACGATACGATAGAAAGTGGTAAATCCGGGCCGGGAGAACGGACGAGCGAGATGCTCCCGGCCGAGCGAAAACGGACTATCGTGGAACTGGTGACGGAACGGGACGGCTGTTCCGTCGCACAGCTGGCCGACGAACTCGGCTTCTCGAAGGCGACCATCCGCCGTGACCTCCGTGACCTCGAGGCTGAGGGCCGGATCGAGCGCTCTCACGGGGGCGCCGTGCCGACGTCCTCGGTCGGGACCGAACGGCCTTACGACCAGCGGGAGGTGGAGCGACTGTCGGCCAAACAGGCCATCGCCGACCACGCGAAAGCGGAGGTCCGGGACGGACAGGTGGTGTTTTTCGACTCCGGCACGACGACCATCGAGGTGGCTCGTGCGCTGCCCGACAGCGGGTACGTTGCGGCGACGAACATGCCGACGCTCGCGACAGAGCTCTCCGAGCGTGGCGTCGACGTCAAGCTCACCGGCGGGACGCTTCGCTCCCGGACGCGGGCGCTGGTCGGCCCGACGGCGACGGCCTTCCTCGACCGGACGAACTTCGACCTCCTGTTTCTCGGGACGAACGGCATCGACGCGGCCGCGGGGCTCTCGACGCCCAACGAGGAGGAGGCGGAGGTGAAAGCGCGGATGGTCGAGCGCGCCGGGCGGGTCGTCCTCGTCGCCGACAGTTCGAAGTTCGAGGAGCGGAGTTTCGTCACCTTCGCCGACCTGGACCAGGTCGACGTGCTCGTGACGGACGCCGACCCGCCCGCGGCCCTCGCGGCCGCGCTCGAGGAAGCGGACGTACTCGTAGAGAGTGTCAGCCCATGATTGTCACAGTCACCTACAACCCGGCAGTGGATCAGACGATACAGTTCGACGAACCGATGGAACCGGACACCGTGCTCCGGGCCACCGAGGCGAAATTCGACGCCGGCGGCAAGGGCATCAACGTGGCCCAGATACTCGCGGCGATGGATCGACCGTGCCTCGCGACCGGTATCGTCGGCGGGTTCACCGGACAGTTCGTCCGCGACGACCTGCGAGAGGCCGGCGTCGAGGCGGACTTCGTCCACGTCGACGGGCCGACCCGGTTGAACACGACGGCCATCGCAGCCGGCGAGGAGTACAAGCTCAACCACGACAGCGCGCCGGTGGCCGAGCAGTCCGTCGACGACCTGGTCGAGGCTGTCCGGTCCGCGGACCCGGAACGCGTGGTCGTCGCGGGGAGCCTCCCGCCGGGTGTCTCGACGGCGGACGTCGACCGCATCGCCGACGCCGGCGACTGGGAGACGCTCGTCGACATGGGCGGCGCGTCCCTCACCCAGCTCGAGTCGTCTTACGCCCTGTGCAAGCCAAACCGGGAGGAGCTGGGCGAGGCCACGGGCGCCGACGTCTCGACCGTCGCCGGGTGTGCCCGCGCGGCCGACCGGTTCCGGAGTCGGGGCTTCGACCGCGTCCTCGCGTCGATGGGTGGCGACGGGGCCGTGCTCGCGACGGAATCGGCACTGTACCACGCCGATGCTCTCGACGTCGACGTCGTCGATACGGTCGGGGCCGGCGACGCCCTCCTCTCGGGGTTCGTCGGTGCCTGGGACGACGGGGCGGACGACCTGACGGCGCTCAGGACGGGCGTGGCCGTCTCCTCGCGCGTGGTCCAGCAGGCCGGCACCTCCGTCCCGGTCTTCGACGGGTTCGAGGACGTGCGCGACCGGGTCTCGGTCCGCCGACTCGACGAGTAGGCGCCGTTGAGGCGCTGCAGTCAGAACTTCGAGAGGTAGTCCTCGACGAACGTCCGGACGTCAGACAGCGACGGCTGGTCGGCCGTGCGGACGAAGTAGCCGGCGACTGCGTTCCCGAGCACGAGGGCCGGCGCCGCGTCGAGGCCGGTCACCAGACCCAGGCCCAACCCGGCGTTGAAGTGGTCGCCGGAACTGGTCGTCATCTCGGGTTCGTCGACCGTCGGGTTACCGACGCTGAAGACGCCGTCTGATGTCGCGACGGCCGAGCGCTCGAGGCCGTGGCCGACGAACCAGGTCGAGTCCAGCGCGTCGAAGGCCGCCCGGACGTCGCCCTCCAGCGACCGGTCGGCCGCGCCCGCGTAGGCGTCGGCCAGAACACTCGTCTCGGCCCGGTTCGACGAGACGACGACGTTCGTCACCTCGTCCAGGCGAGCGATTGCCTCGCTGCCGGCGCGGAGCCGATCGTCGTCGAGTTTGCGGACGTCCCCGGGATCGACGAGCACGTGACTCGGCGGATTCTCGACGTCGTCCCAGCGGTCGCACAGGCCCGCGAGGACGTCCGGCAGGTCGGGCGTCTCAGACCAGTAGCCGGTCCCGAGCAGGCGAGCGCCGTCGAGGCGGTCCACGAGCGTGTCGTGGCCGACTGCCTCGTCCAGTGTCGCCCAGTCTAACCCCATCGTGTCGCCCGTCTCGGTCAGCATGAGCTTGCCGTCGTCGAACTCGACGGCGTCGGTGACGCCGTGCTCGCCCAGCGAGTGCATCTCGTAGTCGCCGAACTCACGCTCGAAGGGGTCGGCGACGGGGGCGCCGTACATCCCGACCATCACCGGGTCGAACGCCCAGGTGCCGAAAGCACGGGAGAGGTGACAGGTGTGGCCGCCCGTCCGGGTGCCGTGCTGGAGCCACTCGAACGAGAGCGAGCTGTCGGCGGCCACCGACCGCTCGATGCGCTCGCCCAGCGCGGCCAGCGTCGCCAGCCGGTCGAACGTCTCCGGGTCCGACCGGTCAGCGACCATCTCGCGGACGCGATCGACGTACCCGTCGAAACCGAAGACGACGGGGCCGCGGTCGACGGCCTTCGGGAGAGCGGTCGCCTCGGGGAACTGTTCGAGGGCCCCCTCGACCGCCGCGCGCGTGTCGTCGTCTACGGTCATCGCAGACACCGCCCCGCTGCACACTCGCTGCTGCTCTTCGAACGTGCGGCCCGGGCGTCGTCGCTGTGCCTCCCGACGTCGGTCCGTGGGGGCGGACCGGCGCTAGCGTGTCGCATACGAAGGGTGTTCCCGGAATACGCACTAACCGTTTTCGATTGTGTACGTTTCGTATCGAACGTGCAGGCTCCGTCACGCCACACCGCGTGCGTCGCGGTCGGTCAGGCCGCTATCTCGCAGATTGCCTTCCAGCGCCCCTTGGATTCCAGTTCCTCCTGGAGCTTCTCGGCGTACTGTTGTGCCAGTTTCGCCGCCTCCTCCTTCCGTGCGCTCTTGCTCCCACCTCCACCGAGGCCCAGTGCGGCCTTGACGCCCGAGAAGATGCCGCCGCCGCTGGATCCGCCCGACCCGCCGCCGGCGCCCATCGGGGACTGCTGTTCGATGCGGTCCATCTCGGGCATGACACTCGAGAGCTTCGAGGTGTTGGCCACCACGCGGGCCTCGTCGGGGTTCTGCGGGTTCTCTATCTCGAACTCGACGGCGGTCATCACGAGGCCCCACTGCTGGCTCGAGAACGACGAGGCCTCGACGTGTTCGTTGAACTGCTGGTCGACGGACATCCGCTCGGCCGCGATGCGGTCGGTCCAGGATGAGTCACTCATGGCCCGTCCTTGGGGGGCCGTGCGTATGAGCGTTTCCCGGGACCGCCGCTGCGGTGCCCGTCGACGGCCGTTCAGACGCCGGACTCGATGGTGATGTCGGCGTGGAGCTCCTCGCGGAGCGCCGAGTGGACGTGACAGATCTCCTCGCCCAGCTCGACGATGGCCTCCTCGTCGTCGCCGAGGTCCTGTTCGACCTCGATGTGCCAGCGGATGGCCTCGAGGTCGTCGTCCTCGTCTAAGTCGGCCTCGACGTCGATGGTGACCGTCCCGATGTCGTCGTAGCCGGTCTTGTTCGCGGCGACGCGGAACGCCGGGATGTAACAGGAGGCGTAGTCCGCCGCCAGGACCTGGTTCGCCGACGGCCCGTCCTCGCTGAGTGCGTCCACGACGAGCTCCCACTCGCCGTCGATGACGCTCTCCACCGTGTACCCTTCCTCGCACGTGCTGGTGACTTCGATGTCTGTCATTGCGTTCGGCCACTCTCGGCCCGGCGTGGTAAGTGTTGCTGGGTGGCCCGCGCAGAACTACACAACTGGGACTGCGCCGTCTCGGCGGGGGTGACGACGGGCGGCTTCTACTGTGAGGGCTCTGGCGGGAGGTCGCGACTAGAGCGTGAACGTCTCGTCGCCCTCGAGGACGTGCACCTCGGCGTCGCTCCCGGCCGCTTTCACCTCGCGGGCGAAGTCCTCGACCTCGATCTCGATGGGCGGGAACGTGTCGTAGTGCATCGGGAACGCGTGGTCGACGTCGAGCCAGTCGACGGCGACGGCGGCCTGCCACGGGCCCATGGTGAAGTGGTCGCCGACCGGCAAGGCGGCGGCATCCGGTTCCAGGTACGGGCCGATGACCTCGCGCATCTCGGTCATCAGGCCGGTGTCGCCGGCGTGGTAGAAGGTCGTCGACTCGGCGTCGCTGACCTGCGTCGGAGTCGTATCGGAGACGACGTAGCCGGCCGGCATCCCGCCGCTGGCTCCGTAGGAGGTGTCCATCCCGTTGGTGTGGTCGGCCCGGTGCATCGTCACGAAGGCGTCCCCGAGTTCGATTGTCCCGCCGATGTTGAAGCCGATGGTGTCCGAGACGCCGTAGTTGTCCTCGCAGTACTCGACGACCTCGGGCGTCCCGACGACGGTGCTGCCCCGATAGCGGTCGACGTCGGCGATGTGGTCGGCGTGCCCGTGTGTGAGCAGGACGTAGTCCGGGTGGAGTTCCTCGGGATCGGTGTCGGTTACGGGGTTGTCGAAGAACGGGTCTATGAGCAGGTCGGTTCCGTCGACGGAGACGTGCCACGTCGAGTGGCCGTGCCAGGTTAGCTCCATAAGCGCCCGACGGTACACGTGGCTCGCACTTAACTGTACAGTGGGGTGGCAGGTCCCCGTCAGTCGAACAGGCTCGTCCGGGTGGGTTTGCCCTGCGCGTAGCGGATCCACTTTCGCATGTGCCGGTTCATCGCCCAGAAGAGGACCACCGTCATCGCGAGCAGGGCCACGAGCAGGACGACCCCCAGGACCAGCGGTTCCCGGGCCGGCAGGCCCACAAGCGCGACGATGATGCCGACGAGTGCCATCTCCACGCCCGCTCTGAGTCCGGGGAGGACGAACCCCGGCGAGGGGGTCTCGGACCCGGATGCGTTCTTTGCCATGAGGGGCGGTGGGCGGTCGACAGTATTGAGTCTTCGGCCGACCGTGGGATTCATCGGACTCGGTCCCGACGTAGGGACATGGACAGTTCCCTGTCTCGGCGCCGGTTTCTCGGTGCGCTCGGCGTCGGTCTGGCTGGGGCAGCCGGCTGTCAGTCGCCCGGGCAGGTCGAGGACCAGTCACGGGACCGCTCACTGACGACGTCAGCCCCGCCTCGGAGGCCGTCGGGCCCGAGACCGACGGGAGCAGGTACGCCGACGTCTACCGGCAGGTCGCCGGGTCGGTGGTGTCGATACGCGTCGTCACCGACGACAGTCGCGGGTCACAGGGCAGTGGGTTCCTCGTCGGCGACAGTCACATCGTCACCAACGAACACGTCGTCGCCGGCGGCGACGCCTACTACGTCCGATTCGCGGACACCGGCTGGCGGGAGGCGACGCTCGTCGGGGCGGACGTCTACAGCGACCTGGCAGTGCTCGAGGTCGCCGAGCCGTCGGCGGCCGCGACCCCGCTGACGCTCGCCGAGCGGGACCCCGCCATCGGGACGGAGGTCGTCGCCATCGGCAACCCCTTCGGCCTCTCGGGCTCTGTCTCGGCCGGTATCGTCAGCGGCGTCGACCGGACGCTCAGGAGTGCGAACAACTTCTCCATCGCGGACGCCATCCAGACCGACGCGGCGGTCAACCCGGGCAACAGCGGCGGCCCGCTGGTCGACCTCGAGGGGACTGTCCTCGGCGTCATCAACTCCGGCGGGGGCGACAACGTCGGCTTCGCCATCTCCGCCCAGCTGACCCGGCGGGTCGTGCCCGCGCTGGTCAGTCGAGGCACGTACGAGCACTCCTACATGGGGGTCCTCTTGCGGAGCGTCTCCCCGCTGGTCGCGCGGGCGAACGACCTGGCGACGGCGAGTGGCGTCTACATCGACGACACGGTCGAGGGTGGGCCCGCCAAGGGCGTCCTCAGGGGGAGCGACGGTTCGAGGGTCGTCTCCGGAACGGAGGTACCGACCGGCGGCGACGTGGTTCGGCGTCTCGACGGGGCGCCGACGGAGACACGGCAGGCGCTGGCGACGTACCTCGCCCTCGAGACCAGTCCCGGCGACACCATCGCCGTCACCGTCCAGCGCGAGGGACGCGAGCAGACCGTCGACCTGACGCTCGGCGAACGACCCGAGCCCTGACCGGTACAGCCCGCGCTGGCGGCGTCGATCTCTCTGCCCGTGAGCATCACTCCAGCGGTTCGGCGGCGTCCTGCTCGACCAGCGGGTCCGCGTTGTCGCTGGGGAGCGTGACCACGTCGTCCCGCGAGAGGTCGTACTCGCGCTCGTCGACCCCGAATATCTCGCCCACGTCGTCGGTGATGCGGACGGTCCGACGGGCCACGTCGTCCGGTGCGTCGCCCTCGGGGCCTTCCGTCGACGGACCGCTAGCCTCGTCACTGGCGGCGTCCACTGGTGGGTCCTCGTCGGGTACGTCCCGTGACGAATCGTCCGGTGACGTCGCGATAGCGGCCTCGTCCGGGGGCCGGTCACCGCCGACGTCGTCGGGGACTGGTGGTGACTGCGCCGCGGACTCGGACGCCGACGCGCCCATCACGTCCGCCGCGTCGACTCCCGACGGGTCGGTGTCTCCGGCACCGACCGTGTCGTCTGTCGACGGAGGGGTCCGGGACCCGGCGCTCCCGTCGGCCGACGTCCCTGTCTCGACGGGACTGCCACTCGCCTCTCCGGAGACGACGTCGAGAACGTGGTTGCGGTTGTCCTTGATCGCCTGGACCATCGTCTCGAAGAGGGTCCGTTCCTCCTGGGTGAGGCCGTCGTCTTCCATCGGCATGTCGGCAGCGGCCAGCGAGGCCATCTTGACGATCTTCCCGACGCGGCGCTCGTAGATGGCCTCGATGGTCTGTTCGGCCGTGTTGATGTCGTCGGTGAGGTGGTTCACTTCCGGGGCGTCGAAGGGGTCCTCGGCCCGCTCGGCCGCCCGCGAGCGCTCCTCGCGCAACTGGGCGATGAACTCCCCCGCCTCCTCGTAGAAGGTCGCGCGCAGCTGCTGGAGCTGGTCGGTCTGGCGCTCCCGGGATTGCACGGACTGGAGTTCGTCGAGATTCATTCCTTGCCCTTCTCGGCGCGCCCGCGGGCCATCAGGAAGATACCCACGTGCTCTGGTACTGATTGGATACCCGCCTCGACTGTAAACTATCGCCACCGAGTTCGGCCAGGCCGGGGTCGACGACGTCGACGGTTATCTCGTGGCCGCGGAACGTCTCGGGGACGGGGTCGACCAGCGGGTCGAAGGCCGCGATGTCGTCGCGGTCGAGGCGCTGGACCTCGAGGCCGCTCCCGCCGTGGAGCGAGCCCGGCAACCGGATGAGGCGGTTCGTGTCTGTCGTCACCGGTTCGTCGATAGGGGCGTTGTCGTTCGCGACCGCCTCGTGGTGGAGCACCCGCGCAATCTGGAAGAACGCGGGGTGGACGTCGATGTTGCCGGCCGCGAGCTGGTCGTAGTTGGTGCGGGCGGCGTTCAGGGCAGCCGACGCCTTGCCCTGGCCGATGCCGTCGTACTCCTGCAGGCGCTCGAGGGCCGCCTGCTCGTCCATCTCCAGCAATCTGTCGACTTCGGTCATGATGTGGCCGTGGGTGCGTTCGCCCCACCCGCCCTCGGTCACGAGCGTCCGTTTCTGTGCGGGACTGGAGCGCCCCGCCGTGCCGGAGACGGCCTGTTCGCTGACGAGCTCCTCGAACTCCAGGCCGATGCCCCGCACGTAGTCGACGATTTCGCGGCGCGCCTCCCGGTTCAGGCCGCGGACGCTCTCGTCGCGGACGTGGACGTGGTAGCCACGGCCACCCGAGAAGACGACGGTCATGTCATCGAAGTCGAAGTCGTCCTCGAGGAAGTCCAGCAGGCGCAACAGGGCGTCCTTGCACTTCTCGAGCATCTCGCCGTAGGTGTCCTCGCCCAGCACGACCGAGGGAAGGTGGTCGGCATCGAGGTCAAAGACCAGGTCCGACGAGCGCCACCCCTTGTCGCTCATCGTCGACGCGCTGGGGTCGTCGTACCGGCCGGCAGAGAAGTAGACGTGTCTGGGTTTCTTGCGCCCGAGGAACTCGGAGAGCTCGCCCAGGTCCAGCAGCGATCGGTGGCGGACCATCGTCTCGCCCGGGCCTTCGGTCCACGGGATGAACCCCCACTCGCGTTCGTTCGCGGCCGGCGGCGGCGTTATCGAGGCCCGCCGGTAGTGGTCACCGAAGCGGCCACGCAGGTACGAGAGCGTCCGCTCTTCCATCGGCTACTCCGTTGGTCGGTTCCACTCAAAAGCGTTCTCCTAGCCGCGCAGCAACTTCGACAGTTTGTCCCGAATCGTCTCCTCGCCCAGGCGGAGGTAGTAGGCGTCGCCGCCGTCCTCGTAGTAGTTGTCGATGCGACGCCGAATCTGGAAGCCGATGTGTTTGTAAAATCCCAGCGCCTCCTCGTTAGTCGTCCGGGCGTGACATGTCACGGTGCCGTAGTCCTCGGCGACGCGGGCGATGAGCCGCTTGCCGAACCCGTGACCGCGGTACTCGTCGTCGACGGCGAGAAAGAGTATGTAGCCGTCGCGCCGGACCGCCGCGAACCCGACCAGGCGGTCGTTCGAGCGGTCGATGTAGAGATACACCGTCGAGCGGCGGTACGCGTTGCGGAAGAACCCGTGTCGCTGGCGGAGGACTCCCTCCGACTGGCGGATGTCCTCCTTGAGCCGCCAGGCAGCATCGACGTAGTCGTCGCTGCCTCGCTCTACGATGCGCGTTTCGACGTTGACGCTCACTGGGGAGTACCTACCGCGGGGACGACCATAATTCCACCGCCCTGCCGGTGCTACGGGACCTCCGACCGCAGGACCGCGTGTGCCCCTCCGGCACACAAGGACAGGGTTAGGTGTCTGTGCCCGTACTCTCCCCCATGTCCCTCCGCCGGAGCGTTCGCCCTTTCGCCGCGGTCCTGCTGGTGCTCGCGTTCAGTCGCCCGGTCGCCGGCCACGTCGACTACGTCACCGACGGGCCGGGAGCGGCCGTCGACGCGGTCGAGTTCGCACTCGCGGTGCTGTCGAACCCGTTCAACGCGGCGCTGTTTGCCGGTGCCGGCCTCCTGACTGTCGCCGGGACCGCCGGCTACCTCTGGGCTCGGCCCACGATACCCGACATCGTGGTCCTGCGGAACACCCTCGCGGGCTATGCCGACCTCGTCCCCTGGATGATTCGCCTCAGCGTGGGCCTGCCGCTCGTCGGCGCCGGATTTCAGGGGTACAGTTTCGCGCCGATCGTGGCCTTCTCGACAACGGCCAACCCCGGCCTCCGGGTGCTGTTCATCGGCCTCGGGTTCGTCCTCCTGTTCGGTCTCGCTGTCCGCATCGCCAGCGCGGTGGGCCTGGCGACCTACGCCTGGACGCTTACCGTCGACCCCGCCGCCGTCATCGCTATGGAGTTCGTGCCGGCCTTCCTCGCACTGCTGATTCTCGGCGGCGGTCGGCCCAGCGCCGACCAGATGCTCCAGCAGGTCGCCAGCACGGAGGGGACACTCTACGGTCGCTTCGACCCGATCCACCTCCTCAAGGGCTTCCTCGACGACGTGACGGCCCCGTACCGCCGGTACGTCCCCGTCGTGCTCAGGGTCGGTGTCGGGGCGACGTTCGTCTACCTCGGCCTGTTCCAGAAAGCTCGCGACGCCCGGGAGCGCCCTGCTCGTCGTCGAGAAGTACGACCTAACCGCCGTCGTCCCAGTGGACCCCGGACTGTGGGTGCTCGGCGCGGGCCTGACCGAAGTCGCCGTCGGCCTCGCGTTCGTCGTCGGCCTGTTCACCCGCGGGGCCGCCGCCGTCTCGTTCCTGCTGTTTACGACCACGCTCTTTGGCCTGCCCGACGACCCGGTCCTCGTCCACGTCACCCTCTATGGCCTGGTCTCGGCGCTGTTCACGCTCGGGGCCGGCCCGCTCTCTATCGATCACTGGATCGGACGCCCGGCCGTCACCGACGGGGCGTCGCCTGCGGCGGCCGACTGACGCCCTGCCGTTGCACAGGTGACATTAGCCTGCGGGTCGGAGTGTCGAACATGACCACCTACGAGGCCGGCGACGTCACGCTCGAGAAGGTCCGGGACTACGTCTGGGAGATTCCCAAGCAGGGCGGGATGCGCGTGCCGGCGCGCGTGCTCGCCAGCGAGGCGCTGCTGGACGAGATAAGTGACGACAAGACGCTCGAACAGCTGCGAAACTCCGCCCACCTCCCGGGCGTCCGGAAGTACACGCTCTGTATGCCGGACGGCCACCAGGGCTATGGCTTCCCGGTCGGCGGCGTCGCCGGCATCGACGCCAAGGAGGGCTGTATCTCGCCCGGCGCGGTGGGATACGACATCAACTGCGGCGTCCGGATGCTGAAGACGAACCTGACCTACGACGACGTGCAGGGCCACGAGGAAGAACTGGTCGACGCGCTGTTCGACGCCGTCCCGTCAGGGCTGGGCGGTGGCGGCGTCCACGAGGGCACCGTCGAGGACGTCGAGGCGATTCTCGAACGCGGGATGGACTGGGCGCTCGAACACGGCTATGCCGTCGAGGACGACCTGGCCCACTGCGAGGACGAGGGCTACCGGCCGGAGGCGGACGCGTCGAAGGTCTCCGAGAAGGCCAAGAACCGCGGGCGCGACCAGGTCGGGTCGCTCGGGTCCGGCAACCACTTCCTGGAGGTCCAGCGGGTCACCGACGTGTTCCGGGCGGACGTCGCCGCGGACTTCGGCCTCTCGACCGACCAGGTGGTGGTCCTCATCCACTGTGGCTCCCGCGGACTCGGCCACCAGGTCTGTACGGACTACCTCCGGAAGATAGAGCAGGCCCACCAGGGTCTGCTGAACCAGTTGCCCGACAAGGAGCTGGCCGCCGCCCCTGCGGGGTCGCAACTGGCCGACGACTACTACGAGGCGATGTGTGCGGCCATCAACTTCGCCTGGGTGAACCGCCAGCTCGTGATGCACCGGACCCGGACGGTCTTCGAGGACGTCTTCGACCGCTCGTGGGAGGCCATGGGGATGCACTTGCTGTACGACGTCGCCCACAACATCGCCAAACGCGAGGTCCACGAGGTCGAGGGCGAAAAGCGGGAGCTGTTCGTCCACCGGAAGGGGGCGACACGCGCCTTCCCCGCCGGCCGGCCGGAACTGCCGCCCGCCTACGCCGACGTCGGCCAGCCCATCATCATCCCCGGGAGCATGGGCGCCGGGAGTTACGTGCTCCGCGGCGGCACCGAGTCGATGACGGAGTCGTTCGGGTCGACGGCCCACGGTGCCGGCCGGCTTATGTCGCGCACCCAGGCCAAACAGGAGTACTGGGGCGAGGACGTCAGAAACGACCTCCGGGAACACGAGCACGTCTACGTAAAGGCCCAGTCGGGCGCCACCGTCGCCGAGGAGGCCCCCGGCGTCTACAAGGACGTCGACGAAGTGGTTCGCGTCTCTGACGCGTTAGGCATCGGCGACAAGGTGGCCCGCACCTTCCCCGTCTGTAACATCAAGGGCTGACCCGGCGGGGACTGTCAGCCCCCGTTCCACTCGCTCAGCTTGGTCCGGTTGCCGCTCCGGTTGAGGTATATCGCTATCCGGTCGTCACGCTGGACGCTCTGCCCGTAAGCGTTCCCCGACCCGAGCTGTGTGATATCGCCAGGGCCGACCGTGGCCGTCTCGTTCCGGTTGGCCAGTTCCGCCCACGTGGCGTTGTTCCCCCGCCCGCGGAACTCGATGTTGCCCGCCTCGAGCTCGTCACCGCCGGCGTGGGTGACGATGAGGAGGCCGCTGCCCTCGACGTGGTCGTAGGTGAAGTTGGCCTGCGGGACGCCGCCGTCGTCCTCGCCGGAGAGGACGAGGACGTTCACCCCGACCATCGCCGTCACGGTTATCGTCAGGCCGATGAGCACCGCTACGCCGATGGCCTCTGACATCCCGAGCGTGTCGGTGCGCAGTCGTCGCCCACCCATCTCGTTCCACGGATGGGTGACCAGCGGTATAGGTCATTCGGGTCTCGTGGGGAAGACACATGACGGTCCGGGCCACAGCAGTTGGTATGATAGACGAGACGGTCAAGCAAATCGAGGAGATGCAGACCCACAGTTCTTCTGTCGTCGCCGTGAAAGCCGCCAAGGCACTCCAGACGCTGACCGAGCGGGACTATCCGACCGTGGAGGCGTACCTCCGGACCCTCGAACGGAACAGCCACGCCCTCCAGCGGGCGAACCCGTCTCACGCGTCGCTCCACACCACCCAGGAGGAGATCGTCCAGCGCGTCGGCGACGCGGACCCCGAGGACGTCGAGGCGGCGAAGGCCGTCACGCTCGCGGCCATCGACGACGTGGTCACCGACGTCGAAGGGGCGAAAGACCGGGCCGCCGAACGGGCGGCCGAGTTCATCGCCGACGACGACGTCCTCTTGCTACACGACTTCTCTTCGACTGTCATGGCCGCGCTGGACGAGGCGCTGGCCGGCGGCGCCACGTTCGAGATATACGTCACGGAGTCCCGACCCCGGATGCTGGGCCGGAAGGCGGCCCGCCAGCTCGCCCAGCGGGAGGGCATCGACGTGACGCTCATCGTCGACAGCGCGGCCGGCTACTACGTCAGCGAGTGTGACCGGGTCCTGCTGGGGATGACGTGTATCGTCGGCGACACGTACTACAACCGGGTCGGCACCTACCAGATATCGACGGCGGCGGTCGACGCCGGCGTCCCGATAACCGTCGTCGGCGCCGGCGCGAAACTCGTGGAGGGCGGGTTCGCCTTCAAAAACGAGTTCCGCCCCGTGGCCGAGGTGATGCGCGAACCGGCCGAGGGATTCGAGCTCGCGAACCCGGCCTACGACGCGACGCCGACGGAACTGCTCGACAGCGTGGTGACGGACGACCAGGTCTACGACTACTGACGGGCGTCGTCGGCCGCAGCGGCGAAAATCTGTTTTGCGTGGTCAGTCCGTGTCGACGACGGTCCGGCAGACCGGACAGCGGAGCTGCTCGTGGTCGCCACGCTCGTCGGACTCCCAGTCGTCTCGCAGGTCGATCTCGTGGCCGCAGTCGGGGCAAAACAGGACGGCTTTGCGTCGCTCGTCGGGGGGCGAGAACTCGTCGACGCCGTCCATGGTGAACGGCTCGGTGGAGGTCATCACCTAGAGGGAGGTGGCGAACACGGATATAAGTGTCGGGCAACTGTTTGATTGTTCACGACAGACCGCTCTCGTCTGGTGATTTTACTATCGTATAGATAGTTGATAACTCGTCTCATCCGTCGGTGGCCACGGGGACGATTCCAGGGGTCGAGCCCGCTGTTCCTGAGGGCAACCCTTTTCTCGGGGGCACGTGGATGGTGGGCTATGCGTGCCGGTTCCGTCTGGCTGTTCCAGACGACACCCACCGAGGCAGCCACGGACTTCGGCGGGTTGCTCCCCGTCGCCGTCCCGGTCTGGGTCAATCAACTGCTCTCGGCGCTGTTCGTGCTGGCCGTCGCCTTCGTCATCTCGCGCCTCCTCGTCCGGTTGCTCGGCCGGCGCATCGCCCAGCGCTTCCGCCGCCCCAGCCTCACCCGGACGGCGCTGCGGAGCATCCGCGCCTTCGTGTTCATCTTCGCGCTCCTGACGGTGATGAACATCTACGGGCTCCAGCTGGGCGACATCGCCCTATCGGTCACCGTCTTCTCGGCCGTCATCGGCGTCATCCTCGCGCCCATCGTCGGGAGCATCATCTCGGGGATGTTCCTGCTCGCTGACCAGCCCTACGAGATCGGCGACATGATCGAACTGGCCGACCGGAACCAGCGAGGGTTCGTCGAGGACATCACGCTCCGTCACACGAAGATATTCACGCTGGACAACACCTTCCTGGTGATTCCAAACGGCGAGATCCGCCAGCGGGACGTGATCAACTACTCCGCCGAGGACCCCCGGATACGGCTCTCACAGCAGTTCCTGGTCACCTACGAGAGCGACATCGACGAGGCACGGCGCCTCATCGAGCGCGGCGCACGGCGCTGTGACGACGTCATCGAGGGCGGCCCCGACATCCGTATCGGCGCCGCCCGGTACCCGGCGTCACCGACAGTCTACCTCGACAACTTCGCCGACCACGGCGTGTTGCTGACGCTCCGGTACTGGGCGATGGAACCGTACAAACTCCTTCGCGTCCGCTCGCGGATTCAGACGGCCGTCTGGGACGAGCTGGACGACGCCGACGTGGAGATCGCCTACACTCGCACCTGTACTTCGACGAGACCAGCGGCGAGATGCAGGTCTCGCTGGCCGACGACGCGCCGGCCGGCGGCGCGGGTCAGGCCCCGGAGGAACTCGACGAGGTGCGCGACGGCTGAGCGTCGGGGCTGACCGTCACGACGTCACAGTCGAGTTCCTCACGGAGGAAGTGGTCGATGTCCGGGTCGTCGACGAGTCTGCGGACCATCTTCCGCCACCGGCTGACCTGCTTGCTCCCGATGACGACGACGTCCGCGTCCTGGGCAGCCACCTCGTCCAGGATGGTCTCCTCGACGAGCAGGCCCGTCCGGACGACGTAACGGGTCCGCGGGAGGTGGCCGAACGACTCCTCGACGGCCCGCTTGAGGTCGGTGCGGGTCACGCGGGCGCCGTTCTGATAGAGATTCACGTGGAGAACTGTCAGGTCGGCGTCGTCCTCTGTTGCGACCTTGATGGCTTCCGCGAGCGTCGCTCGCGAGTTCTCCGACAGCGGATAGCGGACCGGGACGACGACCTGTTGCATCGACCGGTGGTTGGCTCTGGGTGTTTATATTCCTAGCGACAGGGACGTCTGCCTGCTGCGGGACCGGGACCACCGTCCGTGACTCCGGAGTCGTAGCACCTTAGCCCGTGGCCGACCTCCGGACACGTATGGACGCCTACGACGGGCCGACGGGGACGACGCTGTACGTCGATACCACCGACGGCGACATCGGGACCAAGGGACCGTTCTACGTCGTGTATGCCGACACAGCGGGCACGCGACGGTGGGGCTACTTCTGCAGTAACTGCGAGACGTTCGACAACGCCATGGACTCCATGGGGCGTATCCGCTGTAACGAGTGTAGCAACCTCCGGAAACCCGACGAGTGGGACGCCGCACACGAGTGACCGTTACCTGACTGTACGTGGATTCCTGTCAGTAGGAACGTTTATACCCTCCCCATTGGTACAGGTTGTCAGATGGGGGCCGTTACCACATCGCTAGGCGAGCAGGCTCGGTCGATATTCGACGAACTCGGTTACACCGTGTCGCGCACTGGCTCAGAGATCCGCGCGGAGTACAAGTGGCGCACCGTCACCGTCTCCGTGCTCGAACCGGACGAGATGCCACCTGAGACCGGCGAACTCCGGTGTTTCGTCACACGGGACGGTGACGTCGGCCGTCTCTATACCCGGTTGCGAGGGATGGACCTGTCCTACGAGTGGGCGCTCATCGGTGTCCAGGACGACGGGGAATACGAGGTGTTCCCCGCCGAAGCCACGCCCACATTTTAAGCCCGCGACGCTCGACTCGCCAGCGTGCAAGTCGACGTCCTCAATCGCGCGTTCGAGCAGATCGTCACCAACGTCACCGACGCGCTGCCGGACATCATCACCGGCATCGTCTTCCTCGCGATAGCCGCGGTGCTCATCAAACTCGTCATGGCCGTCGTCAGGACGGTCCTCGACAACGCGTTACCCGGCGAATCGCCCGTGTACCGACAGTTCATCGCCGTCATGGTGCTCGTATTCCTGTGGTTCGCGGCCGTGCTCTCCTTTCTCTCTATCGTCGGGCTCACCGCTATCGCCGCGTCGCTCGGCACGGCGGCCGGGTTCCTCGCCCTGGGTGTCTCCTACGCCCTGTCGGGGATGATCGCCGACGCCGTCGCCGGCGTCTACCTCCTCCGGGACCCCGACTTCAACCCCGGGGACCAGGTCACCGCCGGCGGCATCACGGGCGAGGTCGTCGCCATCGAACTCAGGAAGACCCGGTTCCTGGTCGACGGCGACACCGTCGTCAGAGCCAACGCTGACATCGAGAAGCAGTGGACGAAGAAAGCCAGCACGTGACACAGGGATAGTTAAGAGTCCTGACCACAAAGTACCTTCAATGTTCGTCGGACACGGGTTGCTGGCGTTCTCGCTCGTTGCCCTCGCCGCGGACCGGTGGGGGCTCCCGCGAGCACGTGCGCTGACCGTCGGCGCGCTAGCCGCGCTCTTTGCCACCGTGCCCGACGTCGACGTCGTCTACGCGCCGGTTGGCCTCCTCCTGCGGTCGGTCAACTCGCTCGGCCCGGACGTGTTCTGGGAGACGGCCAACGTCATCCACCGGGGGCCGACTCACTCGCTCGTGATGGGGGCGGTCCTGGCCGTCGCCGTCGCCCTGTGGGTGTCCGGCCGCGACCCGGCGCGGGTGCTCTCGGTTGGCGTGGTGGGCGGCCTCGTCGCCGTCGCGACGCTGTTCAGCGGCGTGGTGGGCGGCCTCGTGGTCCTCGTGTACGGCCTGGGCGGCCTCGCGGTGGCGCTCCTGACCGAGCGCCTCGACGTGGGGCCGCGCCAGGCGCTGGCCGTCGCGATGGTCGGCCTGCTCTCACACCCCTTCGGCGACCTCTTCACCGGGTCGCCGCCGCCGTTGCTCTACCCGTTCGAGGTCACGCTGGTCGCAGAGCGGGTCCTCCTGCACCCCGACCCGACGGGCCACCTGCTGGCCGCGTTCGCCGTCGAACTGGCGACGGTGTGGCTGGCCGTCTGGACCTACGCGCGACTGCACGGGCACACCCTCACGGCGCTGGTCTATCCCCGCGCCTCGCTCGGTGCGGGGTACGCCGTCGCCGCGTTCGTCCTCCCCGCCCCGACGCTCGACCAGTCGGCGCACTTCGTGTTCAGCGTGCTGGCCCTCGGTGCGGTCGGGACGCCCGTCCGGTCGTTCAGCGAGGGTGTCGACTGGCTGCAGGCGCTCGTGACTGGACTCGCCGCCGTGACCATCGCCGCCGTGGCGTACACGCTGACCTACGGCCTGCTCTGACCCCGTCGGACGCGTCTCAATCGTCGCCCGGGTAGACTGTTCGATAGCCGATAGCATTTTCGGGGTCGGGTCGCTTGCAGAGAGTATGAGCCGGGACGTCACCGACCTCCTGCGCGACAAGCAACTGAACGCGTTGGTCGGGTGGATCATCGTAGCGGTCCTTTTCGCCGTGGCCGCGACGAGTCTTCTCGAGGGAAACATCCTCTGGACGGTGTTCGCCGCGACGGTGGCGGTGCTGGCGTCGTTACCGCCATTCCTGCTCGTCAATCGCTACGCGATGTTGCCCTGGGAGATACTCCTGCTCGCCGCTCTCCCGGTGGTCGGGCGCCTGTTCGCGACGGTGCCGGTCACCGGGAACCTGGCCAGTTATCTCTCGGTGGCGGCCATCGCGCTCATCATCGCCGTGGAACTCCACGTGTTCACGCCGGTCCGGATGACGCCCCGCTTTGCCGTCGTCTTCGTCGCCATCGCGACGATGGCCGCGGCCGGCGGGTGGGCCGTGCTCCGGTGGGGGGCCGACGTCCTGGTGGGGACGACGTTCGTCCTCGACCCGGCGCTGACCGAACACGAAATCGAGGAGGCACTGATGTGGGAGTTCGTCGCCTCGACCATCGCCGGGGTCGGCGCCGGTCTCGTCTTCGCGTTCTACGTCCGCCGCCAGTTGGGGACACGTCGGATACCGTCGGAGGTGCAACCGGAGCCATGAGACTCCGCGACCGCATCGGCATCGGCCGCCGGCGACAGCGCCAGATATCGCGGTTCCTGACGCTCTGTCTCGTGGGCATCTTCGCCATCGGCCTGGAGCGTGGTAACTTGGGTATCCTGGTCAACACGGGCATCGGCCTGCTGGTCACGCAGTTGCCGCCGCTGCTCGAGCGCGACTACGGCATCGCGCTCGACCCCGCCCTGACGCTATGGATCACCTCGGCCGTCTTCCTCCACGCGCTGGGGGTCGTCGGTCTCCCCGGCGCCGAGCAGAACTTCTACGCCACGGTCCCGCTCTGGGACAACGTGACACACGCGCTCTCGTCGTCCGTGGTCGCCGCCGTCGGCTACACGACGGTTCGAGCTCTGGACAGGCACTCCGAGGAGCTCTACCTCCCGCCCCGGTTCGTGTTCGTGTTCGTCCTCCTGTTCGTGATGGCATTTGGGGTCCTCTGGGAGGTCATCGAGTTCTCCGTCTCGCTTTTCGCCGAGTCAACGGGTAACCAGACGATTCTCACTCAGTACGGTCTCCGCGACACGATGCTCGACCTGGTCTTTGACACCATCGGCGCCGTCATCGTCGCCGTCTGGGGCACCGCACACCTCACGGACGTCGTGGGCCACGTCGAGGAGTGGCTGGAAGGGCGAACCGACCTCCGGCCGTAGTTTTATGTCGTCACCGGGCGACTCGACAGTACGCCATGGTATTCAAGAAGATTACACTAATCGGTACCAGTCCCGAGAGTTTCGACGCCGCCGCCGACGACGCCATCGAGCGTGCCGAACAGACGCTCGACAACCTGAAGTGGGTCGAGGTGGAGGAACTGGGCGTCGAGATAGCCAGTGTCGAGGGCCGTGAGTACCAGGCCGAAGTCGTCGTCGCCTTCGAGCTCGAGGAGTAATCAGCGGTCGAGTCGTGTCCACTCGACGCCGTCGTGGACGAGACTGGCGACGAGCACGCGGGTGGAACCGGTCACGGCGACGTCCCGATCGGAGCGGAGTCGGCCGTCGGGCGTCGATAGCGCGACCGTCACGGGACTGTCGCTCGTGAGGCCGTAGGTCCGGGGGAGGACACCCCCGTAGGTGACCCTCTGACCGCCGAGTACAGTCTCGCTTGCTTCGAACAGGACCGTCCTATCCAGTGTGACCCGGACAACGAGACTTCGGCGGGAGTCCCGCTCGTTTCGGAGTCGCAGTGACGCCCCTTCGTCGGGCGGAGCCATCTCGCCGTCGTCGAGACCGGGCGTCGTCGCGTCCGGCGACGGGACCGGTGCCGGGGTGACCGTGTCCGTACGGCGGTCGCTCAGGGTGGTACAGCCAGGCAGTCCGGCGAGCGAGCCCCAGCCCGGTCAGGACCGCACGGCGGGAACGTGTCGGCCGGTCAGGTCCGGAACGATTCGCCACAGCCACACTCGCTGACCACGTTCGGGTTCTCGACGTGGAAGCCCGCTCCCTGGAGGCCGCCCTCGTAGTCTAACACCGACCCTTCGATGTAGTCGATGCTCGCGCCGTCGACGAACACGCGCAGGCCGTTGCGCTCGAAGACATTGTCCTCGGTCTCGGGTTCGTGCTCGAAGCGCATCCCGTACGAGAGGCCGGCACACCCGCCCTGCTGGACGTACAGGCGCAGCCCCGCGACGTCGAGGTCCATCCCTTCGCTCTCCATGAGCTCGCGCGCCTCGGCTGCCGCCTGTTCGCTGACGGCCACGTTCGTCCCGCCCGGTTCCGGTTTGCCGTCGTCGGCGGTGCTACTCATGGGAGAACGTGCGTTCCGGAACGGGTTAACACTGACGCCGACCTACTCCTCCGAGCGCCTGCGGACGCTCTCGGCGTGGGCCTCCAGCCCTTCGGCCTCGGCGAGCGTCGTGATAGTCGCCGAGAGGTCCTCGAACGCGTCCACTGAGAGGCGCTGGACGGTCGTCGAGCGGACGAACGTATCGACAGAGAGGCCGCCGGTGACCCGCGCGGCCCCGCCGGTCGGCAGGACGTGGTTCGTCCCGGTTGCGTAATCGCCAGCCGCGACCGGGCTGTACGGACCGAGGAACACCGACCCCGCCGAGGGGATGCGCTCCAGGAGGTCCTCGTCGTTCGCGGCCTGTATCGAGAGGTGCTCGGCGGCGTACTCCTCGGCGAAGAGGACCGCCTCGCTCATCGAACGGGCGAGGAACACGCCCGAGGCGTCGTTCTCGAGGGCCGCCTCGATGACCGCCTGGCGCTCCCGGTCGTCGACCTGGGCCGCGATCTCGCCTACGACCGCCTCGGCGAGCGCCTCGTCGTCCGTCACGGTCACCACGGAGGCGTTCTCGTCGTGTTCGGCCTGGGCGATCATGTCCGCAGCGACGAACGCGGGGTCGGCCGTCTCGTCGGCGACGACCATGATCTCGGAGGGGCCGGCGAGGAAGTCGATTGCGACGTCGCCCCGGACCGCGGCCTTGGCGGCCGTGACCCAGCGGTTGCCCGGCCCGACGACGATGTCCGTCCCGCTGACCGTCTCCGTGCCGTAGGCCAGCGCGGCGATGGCCTGTGCCCCGCCCACCTGGTAGACGGCGTCAGCGCCGGCGACGTGGATGGCAGCGAGCGTGACGGGGTTGACCGGGTCTGCCGGCGGCGTCGCGACGGCGACGTGGTCGACGCCGGCGACCGTCGCCGGGATGACGCCCATCAGCGCGCTAGAGGGATAGGCGGCCGTGCCACCGGGCGCGTAGACGCCGGCGCTCTCCAGGGGGCGAAAGCGGCGCCCGAGCTCCCGGCCGTCGAAGTCCTCACGCCAGTCCTCGGGGACCTGGCGCTCGTGGAACTCGCGGATGTTCTCGGCGGCCGTCTCGATGGCCGACAGCACCTCGTCGTCGACTTCCTTCACCGCGCGTTCGGCCGCGTCGGTGATGTCGACGTTCCCCACTTCGACGCCGTCGAACTCGCTGGCGAAGCGCCGCAGCGCCACGTCGCCCTCCTCGCGGACCTGATCGACGATGTCGCGGACGTCGTCGCGCACCGCCTCGACCCCGGCGTCCCGGTCGAACAGCGCTGCCCGCTCGTCCGGCGAGAGATCGGCAACCGTACGTACGTTCATAGGCGACGTTCGTGACGCGTGGAAAAACGGGTTTCCCTTTCGACGGGGCCGCCGAGCGCGCTCCAACAGACCCAAACTGCTGGCCGCGAACAGTTGCGTATGACCGACGCCACCGAGGACTGGGCCGAGCGCCTGCGCGCCAACCGCGCCGAGAAAGACCGGTTCCTCGCCGACCACGACCAGTCGCCCATCCCGCCGGACGAACGCGACGCCTTCGAGGGGCTGGCCTACTACGACCCCGACCCGTCCTACCGGGTCGAGGCGACGGTGACGGTCCACGACGACCCCGAGCCCGTCGAGATGGACACCACCGCCGGCCGCACCGTGCGCTACCTCCGCGTCGCGACGCTGTCGTTCGACCTAGACGGCGAACAGTACGAACTGCACGGGTACCGCCAGGCGGGCGACGACCCGACGTCGCTGTTCGTCCCGTTCCGCGACAAGACGACCGGACAGGAGACCTACCACGAGGGCCGGTACCTCGAACTGGAGGCCGACCGCGAACTGGAGGACGGCGACACCTTCCCCGTCGACTTCAACCTCGCGTACGCCCCGTTCTGTGCCTACAGCGAGACGTTCGACTGCCCGGTGCCACCGGAGGAGAACTGGCTCGAGACCACCGTCGAGGCGGGCGAGCGCAGTCGGTAGCCGTCTCCACTGGGCCCGGAACCCTCACCTCAAGAACGAACATTTTTCGTCGTACCGACAGTAGAGGAGGGTATGGAAACTGTCGCCCGAGAGCGCCCCGTCGTCCGGTCGGCCGTCGCACTCGTCGCGGCCGTCGGCCTCGGCGGCGGCGGCCTCTTCCTGGGGTTCGTTCTGGCCCTCCTCGCCGGGTTCGTCCTCTCGGCCGGCGTCGGCATCGAGATGACGCCGGTCCGGTTCATTGTCCTCAGCCTGATATTCGTCCAGGGTGTCGGCGCAGCCGGCGTCGCGCTGACGTATCGCAAGTATCGCCCGCGACTCGCGCCGAGGGTGTGGTCCGTGCTGGGTCTGTCCGGCGGCACCTCCTCGCTCTCGCTGCCGGCAGCGGTGCCGACGGTCGGCCAGGTCCTCGTCGTCGGCGTCGGGTACGTCGCCGCCATCGGTGCCGCTATGCTCGGTGGCCTCGTCGCCTCGGCGCTGAACGTCCAGACCGGCCAGAACGCCGCCGCGGAGGTCGGGATGCAGAACCCCGAGGTACTGCTGTTGCTCATCCCTGCCTCGATCCTCCTCATCGGGCCCGGCGAGGAACTGCTCTTCCGAGGCGTGGTCCAGGGACGACTCAAGGAGGTGTTCGGGTGGCAGGTGGCGGTCGTCCTCGCCAGCGTCATCTTCGCCGGCCTCCACTGGTTCGCGCTCAGCGGCGGGTCCACCACCGGGAACCTCGTCGTCCTCGCCGTGCTGGTCGGTCCCTCGCTCGTCTTCGGCCTGGCCTACGAGTTCACGGACAACATCGTCGTCCCGTCGCTCATCCACGGCGTCTACAACGCGACGCTCTTTACCCTGCTGTACGTCGCCATCGAGTACGGCGAGGGGCTGCCCGAGGCGGCCATGGTGTTCTGAGGGCCCTCTCAAAGCGTAAAGCGCGAGACGGTCGTCCCCGCTCGCTCCAGGTCTGTCCCCGACGCGGCGGCGACGATGCAGGTGTTCTCGCCGTACTCCATCTCGAGGCCCACCTCGAACACGCCGTCCTCGGGTTCGACGAGCGTCGAGTCCACCGGCGTCTTTATCGCCACGAGCGCGCCCGTGGTCTTGCCGCTGAAGACGATTCGGTCGCCCTGGAAGCGGGTGTCGACGCTGAGCGCCGGCCCCCGGTCGTGCTCGTGGACCTCCCGTTCGAGGTACCGCTCGCGGACGAACTCCGGCGTCTCGACGGGCTTGCCGGCGTCGATCCCGTGGGCCAGGCGGACGAACTGGGCCATCGCCCAGGCCAGCGGCGTCGCCGCGCCGGTCCCCTCGCCGAGCTCCCAGTCGTAGTCGGTGGTGTACTGGCGGTCCCAGACCTGTTCGGCGAGCATCCGCCCGGAGTTGGCGAAGCCGGCCATCGCGGAGAGGAGATCCCGGGTCGTCGCTCGCTGCTTCCCCCTCCGTGAGGAGCTCGTACTCCCCGCGCTCGCCGGTCAGGAGCGGCCAGAGCCGCCCCTTGCCGTTGTGCTCGACGGACCACGGGCCGCCCTGGTCGCCCCGCTCGCGCTCGCCGTAGCCGTCGCCGTTGTAGCGATAGAACGCCGGCTTGCCGTCCAGGTCGACGCGGATGGTCTTGTCGACCTCGGCCACCGAGTTGCGGACGACCGGGTCGTCCCAGGGTTTGATACCCAGACGGACCAGTTCGAGGAACCCACCGTCGATGATGTCCCGCTCGTCGAGCGTGGGGCCGCCGTTCGCCAGCGTCCGCTTGACCCCCGACTCCGGCTCGCCGTCGCGGGTCACCCTGACGTAGTACGGCGTGTGCCCGTGTTTCTCGGTGCCCGTCTCGGTCGCGGTCCAGGACTCGACGACGTTGGTCCACTGGTCGGCCAGTGCGAACCACGAGAGGGCGTCGGCGTCGTGGCCGGTGTCCATCGCCACCTTCCCGGCACAGACGAGGCCGGCTATCTCGGCGGCGATAGTCGAGGGGGAGTACCCCGCCTCCTCCTCCCAGCGTTCCTGTGAGGTCGCCGGCCCGTTCTGGACGACGTAGTCGGCCGACCGGCGCAGGTTCTCGAAGTCGTAGCCCACGTCGTCGAACGAGAGTCCCCGCTCCCAGAGGTGGTAGGCCATCACCTGCGGGAACGAGATGTTGTCCATCTGCTCGCCCACCCAGCGCGTCTCGCCGTTGACGTAGGTGTTCTGTGGCACGAACCCGTCCGGTTGCTGCTGGTGGTCGTAGACGAACTCCAGGTGGTCGATGGCCCGGTCTATGCCGTCGACGGCGTCGAAGACGGTAAAGACCTGGTAGAGGTCACGCGACCAGACGAAGTTGTACCCGACGCCCTGGGCCTTCGAGGCGGTGACCACCTCGCCCCAGGGGACCGACGGCGACGCGACAGAGGCACCCTCGAAGGTCTTGTCCTCGACGGCGAGCAGCGTCATCAGCGCGCTCCGGTACTGGGCGGCCAGGTCCGGGTCGTGGGCGACGGCCTCCGGCAGCGGCTTGTCCGCGAGGAACGACTGCCAGCTGTCCCGGTAGCCGTCCCGGATGGACTCGTACCCGGCCGCCAGCGCGCCCTCGGCCTCGCCGAGCGCCGCCGCGGTGTCGGCCTTGCCGGCGAACCCCAGCGCGATGCGGGTGTCCGTCGCCTCCCCGCTCCCGATGCGACCCACGAGGACGACGTGGTCGCTCTCGACGCTGTCGCGTTCGGCCGGTAGGTCCTCCTCGGAGAAGAGCGTCTGGAGGTGCTGGTCGCCGGCGACGCCGACCGTCGCCCAGTCGAAGCGGCGCTCGGCGGCCAGCGCGAGCGCCACCGAGTACCCCTCGCCGTTCTCGTCGACCAGCAGCGGCGGCGTGGCCGACTGCGTGTAGGCCTCCGCGTCGCGGGCGACCAGGTGGTGACCCGTCGATCCCGAGAGGCGGAGGCCTCGTTCCGTCTCGCCCGTCGTGCTCAAGGCGGTGTCGGCGACAGCGAAGACGTCGTAGCGCTTCCCGTCGCGGGCCTCGAACGTGACGTCGGCGACGACGGCATCGTGGTCGGGGTCGGCGGCGTACTCGACGG
Source organism: Haloarcula regularis (assembly GCF_029338315.1). GTDB lineage: Archaea > Halobacteriota > Halobacteria > Halobacteriales > Haloarculaceae > Haloarcula > Haloarcula regularis. Next base: position 541,576 of record NZ_CP119794.1, on the reverse strand, counting down.
TCAGCGACCACTCGTGGCCGTGGCCGTCGCTCTGTTCGGTGATGACGTGCCGGAACAGGAGGGCGTCGTCGGCCGCCGGTTCGACGCGTCTGTCGACGGTGTCTGTACCGCTGCGCCGCCGGTTTTCCTTGTGGGTCCGGACGACGTACTGCTCGTCCCGGCAGCGCACGAGGAAATCCAGCGTCCGGAGGTTCATCAGGTCGACGCGCGGGAAGCGCGCCTCCGTCAGCGCGCCCTCGGTGAGGGTGAACCACACCCTGGAGGGGTCCGGACTGCCGTGGTCTGCGACGGTGCTGACGCCGTACTTCTCCCCGGTCGTCCACCGCAGTCGCTCCTCCGGCCCGGTCGGGGCGGGCGCGGTGGGCAGGGCGTTCTGTTCGCCCAGCACTGTCGTGGCCCGCAGTCTGAGGGCGTGGGCGGTGCCCAGCGGGGTCGCCCCGTCGAGCGTTCCGTCGTCGAAGACCTGCGCCGGCAGGTACCCCACGTCGCTGGTCAGCGGGCCGTCCTCCCGCAGGAGGTTGTACAGGTCGCTCCCCCGCTTGAGGAACGCCTCGCCGTTCCGGCCGTATCCCTCCAGCAGTTCACCGAGCGTGGCGGCGGCTGCGGCCCCCATCGCGGTCGCGAGTGGCCAGATCTTCTCGCTCGCCTGGTCCATGGTCCGCCAGCGGTCCCCCTCGAACCGGACGAGGCCGCCGACGGGGTTGCCACGCGGGTTCCGGTAGAGGCCGTTGAGCAGGGCGCCGACGTGGCCCGTCAGGCGGTCGAGGTCGGTCTCCGAGAGCGTCTCGCCCTCCAGCGAGGCGTAGGTCCTGAACGCGTCGACGAGCGCGAACGTCGAGGCGTCGAGGCGCCGGTCCGGGATGCCGTTGCCGTCCAGACGGCGGGCGAACGTCCCGGCGTCCTCGTCCCACAGCTCGTCCAGTCCCTCGTATACCCGGTGAGCACTGGCCGTCGCGGCGGCCTCCACCGCCGGTCCGACCGGCGCTCTGGCGACCGCCGCGTAGGCCTCGAGGTAGCAGGCCGCCGTGTGGGCGAACTGTCCCATCGCGTCCTCCCAGACGTTCTGACACAGATCGGGCAGGTCGTTCTGGTCCAGCGAGTCGTCCAGGGCGTCGACGGCGTCGGCGAGCGTCTCCCGGATCTCCCCGCCCAGGTCGTCGCCGACGTCGTCGCCCCGGGTCCGGAGGAAGCGAGCGAGGAACGCAGTCACCTGCGCCGTCTGGTGGGCCTGGTACTCGCCGGACGTATCGTCGTTCTCGACGTGTGCGTTGGCCCATCCCGGCGCCAGGTCACCGTCCGACGCCCAGACGCGGTGGGGCCATGTCCCGTCGTCGAGCTGGCCGGCACAGTAGAACGCGGCCTTCTCGCCGAGGCGGTCGGCGACGCCGAGGTCGACGCTGTCGTCGACCGCGAGCAGGTGTTTCGCGACGGTGGCGTCCTCGCCGAACCAGCAGTAGCCGTAGCCCCCGGAGTTGACGAAGAAGGGGTCGAAGTCGGGGGCCGAGACGTGCGCGCCCGTCGGGGCCAGCAGGAGGTCGAGGACGCGGAGGTCGGTCCGGACGAGCGAGGGGCGTGGCGACGCCTCGGGGACCGCCACGGACGTCCGTTCGCGGGCCGCCGCCCGGAGGTCGTCGGACGTCTCGTGCGTGCTGACGCAGTGTCTGAGGTCCTCGAGTGCCGCCTCGCGGGAGATGACGTCGTGGTCCGACAGTGGGTGACAAGGGAGGTCCGCGCCGCGCGACCGGTCTGTTCCAGCGGCGCGGTCACCAGAATGTCGCCGCTCAGGTGGGTGTCCTCGTAGCGCCGGGCGGCGACGTCGCGGGGGAACGAGACCGGTTCCTCGCCCAGGAGTTCGTCGAACCGCTCGGGGACCTGGCCGTGGACTTCGTCCAGGCCGGTCGAGGCCGTCACGTAGTCGTGCTCGTGGTGGTGGAACACCTCGACGGCCTTGCTCCCGTCGGGCCCGCCGTCCTGGTGGATGAGGCGGCCGACGCGCGTCTCTCGCCCCTCCGGCGCGAGCGTCATGAACGCGACGAGGTGGGCCTGTGACGGGACGGCCCCCCGGAGTTCGACGTGGGTGACGTGGGCCCGCCCCAGCGTCAGGTCGTACTGGTGGACGGTGAACTCGCCGACGTCGTACTCCGTCTCGACGAGGTTCGTCTCGCGGTAGTAGTGCTGGCGAATCGTGTCCAGGTCGCCAAACCAGTAGGTGTCGGTCTCGGTCCTGATGCCGAGCCGCGATCGGTCGATGCCGTACAGTTCGGAGAGCGGAGCCGAGAAGTCGCGGAGATAGCCGTCGGAGTCGACGTGTACCAGCCGGTCGCCGTGCCCGGAGAAGGCCCCCTCGGTGGTCCGCCGTTCCCCGGCGTACCTGTCGGGGTCGGACCGGTCGCGCTTGTAGTCGTTGAGCGCCGTGCGCAGCCGCATACCCCACCCCTACAGCGCGTCGTGTTTAGTAAATTGGGTGCTTTCCGGGTGTGGTGTCTACTATTGGGGCGAGCTCTCCGTAGCGCCAACGGTCCCGTTCGTCGAGAAACCGGCCCGCAGGGCTGTTCACACCGACGCCAGTTCAGGAACCACGGGCTTTCGGGCCGCGACGGGAGAATACCTAAGGGGCTCACACACCGAGTCGGGGTATGGCCGACCCTACAGAGCCGAGGGACACCGCGGAATCGACCGAGGCGGCGGAGACCGTCTCCTTCGACATGGACATCGTGGACGGCGAGACACGGATCGTCGTGTCGGGGGACCGCGACACCGCCGTCGTCGTCGTCTCGGACTCGGGCGAGAAGATATACCTGCCGCCGGAGGACTTCGACCGGCCGGCGGCCGAGGGCCGCCAGACACCTTACGACAGTCCCTACCAGTCACGGAGCGGGAGCGGCGACAGTCCGTACGACTCCCACCCCGACGCGACCTCCGTCACGGGGCTCGAACCGACCGCCGACGGCTACATCATCCAGCACCCGGAACCGGTGACGGACGTCCGCTTCCTCCGCTAGCTTCGAGCACGTCGTAGTAGAACTCGACGTGTTCCTCGCCGACCTGCTCCCAGGTCCGCTCCTCGTACTCGATGGGCGAGTCGATGTCCAGGGCGTACTCGATGCCCCTGGCGATCGAGTCGGAGTTCGGTTCCACCTCGATGACGCAGTCGTCCGGGAGGATCTCGCCGGCGCCGTTCTCGCAGGCGAGCACGCGCGTCCCGACCGAGAGCGCCTCGACGTAGGTGATGCCGAACGGTTCCGCGAGCGACGGCGAGACGAACAGGTCCGCGTTGGCGTAGTAGTCGCCCAGCTCCTCCTGGGGGATGTACCCCGGGAACCGGACCTGGTCCTCGACGCCGAGCAGCTCGGCGAACCGCTTGAGCTGGTCGGTGAGGTGGCCCGACCCACCCAGCACGAGGGTGACGTCGTCGCGTTTGAGCTTCGGGAGGGCATAGAGGAGATAGGCGATGCCCTTCTGGTCGGTGTGGCGGCCGACGAAACAGCATCTTCCCGTCGATGGCCAGTTCGGCCTTGATGTCCCGGCCAGTGGCCTCGACGGAGGAGAAGCCGTTGTAGATGACCGTCGCGTCGGCGCCGTACTCGGATTTTATCTTCCCGGCGGTGAACTCGCTGACGGCGATGAGGTGGTCGGATCGGTCGGCGACGCGCTGTTCGGTCTCGACCTCCCGCTCGGGCGGGTTGACGTTCCGGTCCGACGACAGGGAGTGGAAGGTCGTGATCCACTCGACGTCGTGGGCTGACTTCGCCCGCGAACCGGGATTGTAGCCGAACCAGTCGTTCGTGTGAATGATGTCCGCGTCTTCGGCGTGGTCGGCGAAGGCGCCCGCCAGCCGGCCGATGCGGGTGATGATGTCACCTTTCCCTGTCGGGACGCCGTGGATGTTCTCGCGCCCCTCCGGTGCGTACTCCTCGGGCAACACCAGCTCGAACTGGACGTCGTCGCGGGGTTGCATCACTTCGAACAGTTCCCCGATGGCCGTATCGAGGCCGCCGGTGATGTTCGGTGGGAACCCCCAGCCAAGCATCAGCACTTTGGGTGGCATATTCGGATACCCGAGTGGATGGCCGATGCGGTTATGTAACTTTGGGCGCGGCCGTCCAACGGGCCACAGCCCCGGTCAGCAGCCCCCTCGGAAAGTATCGGACCGTTGAAGAGGCAGTCCTGTGAACTCCTTCCCATGCGATTCGAACGACAGAGTGGACTCTTTCTCCACCACACGTCGCTGCCGAGCCCGCACGGCATCGGGGACCTCGGGGCCGGCGCGCGCCGGTTCGTCGACTTCCTCGAACGGGCCGACCAGTCGCTCTGGCAGTTCTGTCCGCTCGGGCCCACCTCGGCCGAGTGGGGAACTCGCCGTACCAGTCGTTCTCGGCGTTCGCCGGGAACCCGCTGCTGGTCGACCTGCGCGACCTCGGCGAGCGTGGCTACCTGGCCGACGACGAGCTCGACCCGCCCGAGGGCGTCTCCGAGCACTCGGTGAACTACGGGACCGTCGCCGAGTTCAAGCGCGACCGCCTCCGCAGCGCCTACGAGCGCTTCGACGAGGACGCGAGCGATACCGACCGGGAGGCGTTCGCGGCGTTCCGCGAGCGCGAGGCGGGGTGGCTCGACGGCTACGCGCTGTTCATGGCGCTGAAGTCCCACTTCGACGGCCAGATCTGGACTGACTGGCCCCACGAAGTCAAGACGCGCCAGCCGGATGCGCTCGAGGAGTACCGCGACGAGCTCGCCGACGAGGTGGGCTACCACGAGTTCGTCCAGTGGGTGTTCGACGAACAGTGGCAGGCCCTCTACGAGTACGCCAGCGACGCCGGCGTGCAACTGGTCGGCGACCTGCCCATCTACGTCGCGCTGGACTCGGCGGACGTCTGGGCGGCCCCCGACGCCTTCCAGCTGACCGAGGACAACGACCCGGCCGTGGTCGCGGGCGTCCCGCCCAACCCCGACGACAGCGGGCAGCGCTGGGGGAACCCGCTGTACGACTGGGAGACGCTGGCCGAGAACGACTACGACTGGTGGATCGACCGCCTGGAGCGCCTGTTCGAGATGGTCGACATCACGCGCATCGACCACTTCAAGGGCTTCGACGAATACTGGGCCATCCCCGCCGACTCCGAGGACCCCGCCGACGGCGAGTGGCGCGACGGGCCCGGCGCCGACTTCTTCGAGACGGTCGAGGCCGAGCTCGGCGACCTCCCCTTCTTCGCGGAGGACCTCGGGTTCATCGACGAGACCATGGTGTCTTTGCGCGACCGCTTCGAGTTCCCCGGCATGCGCGTCCCGCAGTACGCCGACTGGTGCCAGGAGGGGCACATGTACCAGCCGATGCACTTCCCGGAGAACGCCGTCGGCTACACCTCGACCCACGACACCGACACCATCGTCGGTTACTACCGCCAGCTCGACGACCGCCAGCGCGACTGCCTGCACTACAACCTGGGGACCGACGGGAGCGAGATCAACTGGGACATCGTCGAGGCGGTCTGGAACTCCAACGCCGTCGTCGCGATGACGACGATGCAGGACCTGCTGGGACTTGGCAGCGACGCCCGGTTCAACCTTCCGGGCAGCGCCACCGGCAACTGGCAGTGGCGCGTCACCGAGGACGGATTCGACGCGGACGTGGCCGAGCGCCTGCGCCAGGTGACCGACCGGACCATCCGGTAGTCCGGCAAGGGCTTTCTCCGGGCCGCTCGAACGCGGCGTATGGATCTCGACGTGACCTGTTATGCCTGCGGTTCGGACGGCCGGCTCGCCGACGGGACCCGCTGTGCCTGCGGCGAGCCTCACTGGCTCCGGACCGACGCGGCCGGCTTCGAGTGGCCAGAGACCGCCGAGCGTTCGCTGTGGCGGTACCGCGACCTGTTGCCGCCGGTCGACCCCCAGGGATTGGCCGCGGCCGCCGGCGGGACGCCGCTGGTCAGGGCCGACCGCTTGGACGACGATGTCGGCGCCCGCGTCCACGTCAAGTACGAGGGCGCGAACCCGACGGGGACGTTCAAGGACCGCGGCAGCGCCGTGGGCGTGACTGTCGCCGAGGCGGCAGGGGCCGCGGCCGTCGGTACGGTCTCGCACGGGAACATGGCCCGGTCGATGGCTGCCCACGCCGCGAGCGCCGGCCTGGATTGCGTGGTGCTCGTCCCGGCGGATATCCCGACCGAACGGCTCGGTCTCATCGCGCGCTACGACCCGATCGTCCTCCGCGTCGAGGGCGGCTACGACCGCCTCTACGAGGCCTCGCTGCGGGTCGGGCGCGACCACGGCGTCCGGTTCGTCAACTCCGACACGCCGCTCCGTGTCGCCGGGCAGCAGACGACGGGCCTGGAGATTCTGGAGGCGTTCGCGCCCGACGGGCCGGACGCCGTCGTGGTCCCCGTCTCCAGCGGCGGCCACGCCAGCGGCCTCTGGAAGGCGGTCCGGGAACTGGAGACCGCTGGCCTGCTCGCGGACCCGCCCGCGCTGTACTTCGTGCAGGCGTCGGCGTGTGCACCCATCGCCGAGGCGTGGGCCCGGGACGCCGACGCCGTCGCGCCCGTCGACGGCGGCGAGACGGTGGCCTACTCCATCGCGAACGCCGACCCACCCAGCGGGACCCGGGTGCTCGCGGCTGCCCGCGACACCGGCGGTGCCGTCCTCGCAGTCGCCGACGACGCCATCCTGGCGGCCCGGCGGACGCTCGTCGAACAAACCGGCCTGTTCGTCGAGTCGGCGTGCGCGACGGCGCTTGCCGGCGCCCGCGACCTGGCGGCGTCGGGGGCGTTCGACCCGACCGACGACGTCGTGCTGGTGGCCACGGGAACCGGCTTCGCCGAACGCGACGTCGACCCGGTCGACCCGACCGCCCGGACCGTCCACGTCGACGCGCTTGACGGGGCGCTCGAGTCAGTTCTCTCCTGAGTCGGCGTCGGCGAAGTTCGACACCCGATAACCAACCCATACTTTTCGCCGTCGTCCCCCAGTGTCAGGTGGATGTCGTCACCCGACCCCGACGCGAGCGCGCTCCGCTGGACGGTCCCCGAGGTCGTGGGCCTCACGGCCGTCGCCATCCTCATCTCGCTGGTTGCCGGCGTCGCCTTCGTCGTGCCCGTCCTCGCGCTCGGGTTCGACCTCGGGACGACGCCGGTCCTCGTCGGTGCGACGGCTGCCGGCCAGGTCGGCCTCCTGCTCGTTGCGTACGCGTTCGTCAGGCGCCGGACCCTCTCTGTCCGGGTCGCTCGTCCCTCTCGCCGGGAGGTCGGCGAGGTGGTCGGGTGGACGCTCGTCGCCCTCGTCGTCGCCGTCGGCGCCTCGGCGCTGCTCTCGGCCGCGGGGCTCGTCCCCGAGTCCGTGATCCAGACGGCCGCCGAGCGCGACCCGACCATCCTGCTCGCGCTGGCGCTCCTGTCGATAGTACTGGTCGCCCCGGCCGAGGAACTGCTCTTCCGCGGCGCCATCCAGGGACGTCTCCGCCAGCGGTACGGTCCGAAGCCGGCTATCGCCGGGGCAAGCGTCCTCTTCGGGTCGGTCCATCTGACGAACTTCACCGGGGCGCTGCCGCCGATTCTGGCCACCATCGCACTCCTGACGGCCGTCGGCGCCGTCTTCGGCGTCGCCTACGAACGGACCGGCAACCTTGCGGTCCCCATCGCGGTCCACGCCACGTACAACCTCGTCCTGCTGTCGGTCTCGTTCCTGTCACTGTAGTGGGAGGCGTTTATACCGACGGCGTCCATTGTGGCCGGTATGGCCGGTTCGACTGCCGGAGTGCACGCGAGCGGGAGCGACCACGAGCACGCGAGTCGCTGGCCCCTCGTGGCCGCGTTCGGTGCCGGCGCGCTGTACCTGGGGGTCGGGCTCGCCTTCGTCGGCCTCGACCTCGTCCCCGCCGTGATACCGGTCGCGCTGGGCGGCCTGGGGGCGGTTGGGCTGGTCGCGGGGCTCGCGGGCTGGGCCAACGAAGCGTTCGTTCGCGACTATCGCGCCGCTCGCGGCGCGTCGGGGTCGCTCTACGACACGACGATGGTCCTGTTCCTGGTCTCCGACGTGGCCACCTTCGCCGCGGGGTTCGTGTACTACGCGTTCGTCCGCGCCGGCCAGTGGCCGCCGGCGCACCTCCCGCCGCTCCTGAGCTCGCTGGTGCTCGTCAACACCGCCCTGCTGCTGGCCAGCAGCATCACGCTGCACTACGGACATCACGCGCTCGAGGGCGGCGACCGGCGGCGCTTCATCGCCCTGCTGGGGCTGACGGTGGCCCTGGGCGTGGTCTTCGTCGCCGGACAGGTCATCGAGTACGTCGAGTTCGTCGTCGGCGAAGGCTTTACCCTCTCCAGCGGCGTCTTCGCGAGCGCATTCTACGGGCTGACCGGGCTCCACGGCCTGCACGTCAGCCTCGGGGTGGTCCTGCTGGGCATCGCGTTCGCTCGCGCGCTCCGCGGCCACTACTCTCCGGAGCGTGACACCGCCATCCGGACGACGGCGCTGTACTGGCACTTCGTCGACGCCGTGTGGGTGTTCCTGGTCGTAGTCCTCTACGTCGGCGCGAGCGTCTGACCGGCGGGTTACCGGGCGCGTCGGTCCAGCGCCACGAGTCGCTGGTAGATGGGTGGCGTGAGGATCATCACGACTCCGAGCCCGATGGCGAACACGCCGAGCGGGAACTGAAGCGGCGCGGCCCGGAAACAGGGATTCTCCGAGACGGTGGTGACGTAGTGTCGCTCGCCCTCGTACGCGACGAGCGACCCGTTCCTGAACGCCGCCGCGTTCGGGAACTCGCCCGATACGTGGGCCTCGTTCCTCGGCGCAGTGAGCGCCTCCCGGAAGGCCGCTTGCTCGGCGGGCGAGAGGTCCTCGAACTGGAACTGTCGGAGGTTCGGTCCCTCCTCGCCGAACCGTTCGGTAGTCGCGTCTGGCCCTTCCACGGCGATGGTCGGTTCGCCACAGTTCAGCACCGGGCCCTCCAGGATGGCGTACCCGCCCGGCACTGCGGCGCCGATGCCGATAGCCACCAGCAAAACGCCGGCGAAGGGCGCGACGTAGGTGAACACCACCGACTCGCGCTCCCCGTCGCCGTCAGTCATCCGACTCGACACCCCAGAAGCGTGCCCGGCGCCGGGACTCGAGGTACTGGTAGGTCACGCTGAGGCCGAGGCCGTAGGCCCAGTGGGCCACGAGGACGAACCCCAGGTAGCCCACCAGCGCCAGGCCCCGCTGGCCCGTGTAGAACGCGACTGCAAAGCCCGTCGAGATGACCGTCGCGAACACGAGGCCCGTCTCGAACAGCAGGCGGCCCGGCAGGTACTCGGAGAACGCCAGGAACAGCAGCGGCCACGTGACGGTGCCCCCGACGAGAAACAGGACAGCGCCGAACAGCGGCCGGGCGGGCAGGCCGACGATCTCGGCGATCTCGCCGAACGACGCCGGGTCGAGCACGCCGACGAGCCAGGCGGTGCCCAGCCCCCCGGCCATGAGGACGGTGCCGACGAAGCCCCCGATGGCCGCGAGCCCCGCATTTCGGGTGACCGTCTGTGCGACGTTGCCCACGCTGCCCTCGGTGAACCCCTTCGGCTCGCCCTCGGGCGCGTACGAACGCCGCGTGCTCGTCGGTTCGGTGGGTTCGATGTCGTACGTCTCGACCAGTCGCCGCTCGAACCACCGCCACTCGCGGGTGAACTGGTTCGTCGCCTTCAGGTTCCAGGGGTCGGTCGTCTTCACGACGTCGCCCTGCCAGTACGACACCAGCATGTTGTAGAGCCACAGCAGGGCGCTCAACCCGATGACGTAGGCGCCGATGGTGGCTATCTGCTGGCCGAACTGGAGTTCGGGCGGGTAGACGGCCTGCCGGCGCGGGAACCCGAGACCCCCGATGACCGTCAGCGTGACGAACGTGACGAAAGAGCCAAAGATGAGGAGCACGGCCTGGAACCGCGCCAGGCGCGTGTCGTACCACCGGCCGGTGATGAGCGGGTACCAGTAGTAGCTCGCGGCGATCATCAGGAACGGGATGATACCGACGACGATGAGGTGGAAGTGCCCGACAACGTAGTAGGTCCCGTGGTAGAGGACGTCGACGGGGATGACCGCGAGGAAGACGCCCGTGACGCCACCGACGATGAACGTCGAGATGCCCCCCGCACAGAGGATGAACGGCGCGGTCAGCCGGACGTCGCCGTCCCACATCGTCGTGATCCAGTTGAACACCTTGATGGCGCTCGGGACGGCGATGGCGATAGAGACCGCCATGAACGAGGCCTTCAGCCGTGGGTCGACGCTCGTCGTGAACATGTGGTGGGCCCAGACGCCGAACGCGAGGACGCCGAGGCCGAGCGTCGAGTAGACGATGAACTGGTAGCCGAAGAGCTTCCGGCCGACGAACTTCGGGAGGATGGTACTCAACAGCCCGGTTGCCGGGAGGAAGAGGATGTACACCTCGGGGTGGCCCCAGAACCAGAACAGGTGTTGCCAGAGGATGGCCCCGCCCCCCCTCCGTCGCGAAGAACGTCGTCCCGAGGTTGCGGTCCAGCAGGAGCATCACCAGGGCGCTTCCCAGCAACGGGAAGGCAAACAGCGCCAGCCCGCTCGTGACGAGCATGTTCCACGAGAAGATGTCCAGGTTCGCCCAGGTGACGCCGTCCTCGCGCTCGTAGACGATGGTCGCGATGAAGTTGATAGCCCCGACCGTCGTCGCGATGCCCGAGAGGTGCAGGCCCAACAGGAGCAGGTCTATCTGTGGGTTCGGTTGCTGGACCGACAGCGGGGCATAGAGGGTCCACCCGACGCTCACCTCGCGGACGGTCAGGAAGAACTCGATGGCCTCGGGCGGGAAAGAGGGAGAGGACCTGTCCGCCGACCTGGACCAGCAGCCCCATCCGGGCCATCAGCAGCGCCGGCGGGAGCATCCAGAACCCGACGGCGTTGACCCGCGGGAAGGCCATGTCGTCGGCCCCGACGAGCAGCGGGAGGACGTAGTTCCCGATGCCGTAGAACACGGGGAGGACGAAGAAGATCAGCATCGTCAGCCCGTGGGTGGTAAAGAGCGCGTTGTAGGTCTCGGGCGTCCAGATGTCCGCGGGCGGTGTCAGCAGTTCCGTCCGGAGCATCATCGCGTCGACGCCGCCCCACAGGCCAGCAATGGTACCGAAAGCGATGTACAGCAGTCCGATGTCACGGTGGTTCGTCGTCGTCAGCCACCGGTACAGCTCGGACCCCACGCGGTCGACCTCGTACTGGAGCCCCTCGCGGGTGATCGCGCCGCCGTCGCTCTCGAGGCGCGCGTGCCAGCGCGAGCGGATCCACAGCGCCAGCACGGCGAGCGCGAGGAGGCCGAGCGCGGTCCCCTCGACGACGGCGCGGTTCACCGGCGGCCTCCCGTGTGCCCCGTGAGCACGGTACGAATTTCAGCCGAGAGACACATCTACCGACGTTGCCAGTGGCTCGATAATAAAACTACGCGACGGCGGCCTGGCGAAGTTATATGACAGTCCCACTACAATCGTGTGCTAATGCGTCTCAGTCGGGTCCTGTCCTGGTCGCTGCTGGCCGTGGCCGCGCTGGGCGCGCTCGCTTCGCCAGCGGCCGCCCAGTCACTCAACCGGGCGGCCATCGACGAGCTCAACGAGCAGCTGCTCTACGTCGCCCTGCCGCTGACGCTGTTCGTCGAGCTCACCCTCGTCTACGCCATCTACCGCTTCCGGAACAACGACGCCCCTCGTCCGACCGTCGACGACCCGGCGCTGGAGGTGACCTGGACGGCCGCGACGGGAGCCATCCTCGTGTTCGTGGGCATCTCGGCGTTCTTCGTGCTCGCGACGCCCTATATCAGTCCCGCCGCGGCGACACCCGCCGACGGAGACGGGGCCGCCGACATGGAGGTCGAAGTGCTCGCCTACCAGTGGGGCTGGGAGTTCCACTACCCGGACTCGGAGGTCACAACCCAGTCGCGACTCGTGATTCCCGTCGACAGGGACGTCAGGTTCCGGCTGCGCACGGTAGACGTGATACACTCCTTCTACGTCCCACAACTGGGCATCAAGCAGGACGTCTTCCCCGGCCAGGAGATGATTGCCCGGACCCATGCGACGGAGACAGGGTCGTACCGTCTCCACTGTGCGGAACTGTGCGGGTCCGGCCACAGTCGGATGGACGGGACGGTGGTCGTGCTGAATCGAAGCGAGTACGACCGGTGGGTCGCGAACCGGACCGCCGAGTCCTGAACTCGGGAGAACGGGGGAATTAAACCGCCCTCACGGAACGCACCGTATGGAGCTGTTCGGGACGGCCGGCATCAGAGGCCCCGTGGACGCCGACGTCACGCCAGAACGGGCACTGGCGGTTGGGCGGGCCGCTGGCCGGGACGGCAAGACGTTCGTGGTGGGGTACGACGGTCGCGTCACCTCCCCCGCGCTCGCCGACGCGGTAGCCGCCGGTCTCGAGAGCGCCGGCGCACGGGTGGTCGAACTCGGACGCGTGCCGACGCCGGCGCTCGCCTACGCCTCGCAGGGCCGGCGCGGCGTCATGGTGACCGCGAGTCACAACCCCCCGACGGACAACGGCCTCAAACTGTTCGTCGACGGCGTCGAGTACCACAGCGACGCCGAGCGACGCATCGAGGACCGCGTCGCCGCCGACGCGGCCACAGCATCGTGGGACCAGTGGGGCGCCTCTGACAACGAGGCCGTCCTGCCGGCCTACCGGGCGGCGGTGGCCGAGTACGCCCGCACGCTGGGGACCGACCCGTCGGCACTGACCGTCGCCGTCGACTGTGGCAACGGCGTGGCCGGCGTCGCCACGCCCCAGGTCCTCCGGGAACTGGGCGCGAACGTCGTGGCGACGGAGGCGAACGTCGACGGGCACTTTCCGGCCCGCGAGAGCAAACCGACGGCCGAGTCCCTCGCGGCCCTCCGGTCGTTCGTGCGAGATACCGACGTCGACCTGGGCATCGGTCACGACGGCGACGGCGACAGACTCGTGATCCTCGACGCCGAGGGCGAGGTCGTCCACGAGGACACCATCGTCGCGATGCTGGCCGAGGAGTACACCGCCCGCTCGAGTGCAGACGATCCGGTCGTCGTCACCACGCCCAACGCCTCGGGCCGTATCGACCAGCGCGTCGAGGCGGCCGGCGGCCGCGTCGAACGCGTCCGCCTGGGCGCCCTCCACGAGGGTATCGCCGCCGTTCGCGCCGACGCCGGCCGGGACACTGACGTGGTCTTCGCCGCCGAACCGTGGAAGCACGTCCACCCGGCGTTCGGTGGCTGGATAGACGCCGTCGCCAGCGCGGCTGTCCTCGCACGACTCTTCGCGGCGACACCGCTCTCGGAGCGCCGTGCCGTCGTGGACGAACGGCCCTACCGGAAGCTGAGCGTCCCGTGTCCGGCGGCGGCCAAGGTCGACGCGATGGAGACGCTCGGCGAGTCCCTTCCCGCGACCTTCCCCGACGGGGTGGTGTCGACCGACCACGGTGTCCGCCTCTCGTTCGACGACGGGGCCTGGGTGCTCGTCCGCCCGAGCGGCACGGAACCGTACGTCCGCGTCTACGCGGAGAGCGAATCCGTCGACGACCTTGTCGACCAGGTGGAATCGCTGGTGCAGACCGCTGTCGACGACGCGAGGTAGGGTCCGTGCCAGTTCACCCGGCGGTGGGTATTTCACCCGGCCAGTCCACCCGTGACCATGGACGACCTCATGCAGGCCGCGCGGGACGCAATCGACGCGTCCTACGCGCCCTACTCCGAGTACCGTGTCGGTGCCGCCATCGAGACGGCCGACGGCACTGTCTATACCGGCTGTAACGTCGAGAACGCGAACTACAGCAACAGCCTCCACGCCGAGGAACTCGCCATCGGGTCGGCCATCCGCGACGGCCACACCGAGTTCTCGCGACTGGCTGTCTCCTCTGCCGCTCGGGACGGCGTGACACCGTGTGGGATGTGTCGCCAGACGCTCGCGGAGTTCTGTGACGACTCGTTCCCCATCGTCACCGACGGCGACGACGGGACGGAGTACACGCTGGGGGAGCTCCTGCCGGCGACCATCTCGCCCGAGCACCTGGGCAAATGACCGGCGACAGCGAGGACCCCAGCGACGGGGTCCAGTACCACCTGGCAGTCGGTCCCGGCGACGTCGCCGACACCGTCCTGCTCCCCGGGAACCCCGAGCGCGTCGAAAAGGTGGTCGAGGGCTGGGACGACCACGACGTCGTCGGCGACCACCGCGAGTACCGCACCGCGACCGGCACCCACGAAGGGGCGCCGCTCTCGGTGACCTCCACCGGCATCGGGTCGCCCTCGGCAGCCATCGCCGTCGAGGAACTGGCCCGCGTCGGCGCGGAGACGCTCCTCAGAGTCGGGTCCTGTGGCGCCATCCGTGAGGAAGCAAGCGTCGGTGACCTCGTCATCACGACCGCCGCCGTCCGTCAGGAAGGCACCAGCAAGGAGTACGTCCGCGAGGACTACCCGGCGAGCGCGGACCACCGCGTCGTCTCGGCACTCGTCGCTGCCGCCGAGGAACTGGGCTACGACTACCACCTGGGCGTGACCTGCTCGACGGACAGCTTCTACCCCGGCCAGTCACGCCCGGGCTTCGACGGGTTCGAGGCCCGCGGAAGCGAGGAGAACCTGGAGGAGCTCCGACAGGCCGGCGTCCTGAACTTCGAGATGGAAGCTGCCGCCATCCTCACGCTCGCCAGCATCTACGGCCTCCGGGCCGGCGCGGTCTGTACCGTCTACGCCAACCGCGTCACGGGCGAGTTCCGGACCGAGGGCGAACGGAAAGCCGCCAAGTGCGCCAGCCTCGCGGTGACCTACCTCGAGCGGATGGACGAAGCGGTCGAGGCAAGCGACAGCGACCACTGGCACGCCGGGCTCTCGATAGAGCGATAGCGAGGCTGGGGCCAGGAGTGCGCTCCGTCGCATGATTCGGGGAAGGGCAGGCTCTCGGATACGGATCGGAATTGATATCGTGAGTAGTTGCATCCGGCGCCGAAGGCGCCGGTTCACCCGCAGCGCGCGGACTGCCGCGCGGCGACGCCGCGCGAAAGGAGCACGCAGCGATTTTTCCCCAAGTTTTTGCACGACTGAGGGCGCGAAGCGCCCGAAGGAGTTGCAAAGTGGGTTTACATATCCGGCCACGCCTTCGCGGCGCGACCGATGCCGGTGACGTCGGCGATCCAGCGGGTGGCGATGCCCTTCTTGAGAATCTTGGCCGGGAGGCCACCGAAGGTCGAGATGGGCACGCCCATCACGTCGTGGGCGACGGCCTTCTCGCCGACGGAGATGACGGTCCCCTTGTCCTTGTGGGTCCAGGTGGTCAGGGGCTGGCCGCGGACGGCGCGGGCGAGGTTCTCGCCGGCGACCTCGGCGGCCTGCCAGGCGGCCTGGGCCGTCGGCGGCGCCGGCTGTTCGCCGGGCTGGTCGATGAGGGCACAGTCGCCGATAGCGAAGACGCGCTCGTCGTCGGTCTGGAAGTCGCTCTCCGTGTGGATCCGGTGGTTGCGTTCGTCCTTGTCGACGGCGACGTCACGGATGGCGTCGCGACCGGTGATGCCGCCGGTCCAGACGAGGACGTCGTAGTCGAGTTCCTCGTCGTCACCGATGTAGACGGTCTCGTCGTCGACTTCGCCGATGAACTCGCCGCACATGATCTCGACCTCGCGCTCGACGAGGCGCTTGCGGAGCGAGCCCTGCAGTTCGGGGTCGTTGCCCGGGAAGATCTCGTCGAGCCCCTCGACGAGGTGAATCTCGATGGGGGCGTTGTGCATGTCACGGAACTCCGCGACCTCACCGGCGGTCTGGATGCCAGAGAGGCCCGCGCCGCCGATGACGACCTGGGCGGGGTCGTTCTGCGTGGCCTCGCGCGCGGCGTCCTGGATGGCCTCGTGGATGCCCAGCGCGTCGTCGAGACTCTTGAGCGTGTGGGCGTACTTCTCGAGGCCCTCGATGCCGAAAGGCCGTCTGGGAGCCGAGACAGACGAGGAGATAGTCGTAGTCGACGGCGTCGTTGTCGGCGAGTTCGACGACGCGCTCGTCGGTGTCGATGTCGACGACCTCGTCCTGGATGAACGACGTCGTCGGTTGCTTTATCTCGTGGACCGGGATCGTGATCTTGTCCTGGACGGACGGGTCGCGGATACAGCGGTGGGATTCGTGGAGAACGAGGTGGTAGTCCGTCTCCGAGATCCAAGTCAGGTCCGCATCACCGTTCAACTCGTCTTCGAAGCTCTTGACGGCGCCTGCACCGGCGTAGCCAGCACCGAGCACGACGACCTTATCAGTCATATCTCACCTTGAGAAGTGGGGTGATACAAAGGCTTTGAAACGTCTGCGAGAGTACCGTCTTCCCGCGATAATAATCATGTGAGATGGCGGTCGGCGTCGGCACTGGTCGGCGAGAGGGGAAACAGAGCGACCGAAGAAAGAAATCGCGACCGGACTAGTGCTCGGGTTCGCCCGCCGGTGCTCGCATGTCGTCGATGGTCAGGATGAGCTTGTTGTTGGTGTCGTCCTTTCCTTCGACGGTCCCGATGATCTGGAGTTTCGACAGCGGGGTCGGGCCCACCGTGACGGAGTCGCCCTCGTGGAACCCCGAGATCGAGCCCTGCAGCTGGATCTCGGCGCGACACTCCTCGGGGTGGTGGACGCTGGTGAGATCGATCTCCTCGACGTTCGAGTGCTCGACGAGGTCGCCGTTGTGTCGGAGGGGGACCTCCGCGGCCTGTTCCATGTCCTGTATCTGGAGGGCGTCGTAGGCCGTCGCGGTCGGCTTGTAGCCACCCTTCGGTCCGGGTACGCCCTCGACGAGCTGGAGGGCTTTGAGGCTCTGCATCTGGTTTCGGATGGTCCCGGGATTGCGGTCGACCTCGGCGGCGATGTCCTCGCCCTTGACGGCGGACTCGCTCTCCCGGTATAAGTTTACCAATTCCTGGAGGATGTTCTTCTGACTCGGAGTCAATTCGATTGATGACATATTGCCTCGTTCGGTGTAGCTGTCCTTAAACCCGGCGGTGAACATCATCAACAATCGCCGCTGTCCGGCAGCTTTCGTGCGGAAAACGACACCACTATGACGCCTGCTCGTGGGTGACTATCCATGAACGGCAATCGCGTGCTGGTGACCGGCGGCGGCGGGTTCATCGGGTCGAATCTGGCCAACGCGCTGGCCGAGGACAACGAGGTCGTCGCGTTAGACGATGGCTACCTCGGGACACCGGCGAACCTCGACGAAGACGTCGAATACGTCGAGGGGAGCGTGGTCGACGACGACCTCCCGACCGACGTCGACGTCGTCTTCCACCTCGCGGCGCTGTCCTCGTACGCGATGCACGAGGACGACCCGACGCGCGGGGCCCGAGTCAACGTCGAGGGGTTCGTCAACACCGTCGAACAGTCCCGCGACGACGGGTGTGAGACGGTCGTCTACGCGTCGACGTCCTCTATCTACGGCAGTCGGACCGAACCCTCCCCGGAGTCGATGGACGTCACGGTCAACACGGGGTACGAGGCCTCGAAGATGGCCCGCGAGACGTACGCCGAGTACTTCCAGAACCACTACGACCTCTCGCTTGCTGGCATGCGCTTCTTCTCGGTCTACCAGGGCTACGGCGGCGCCGAGGAACACAAGGGCGAATACGCGAACGTCATCGCCCAGTTCGCCGACGACATCGCGAACGGCGAGTCGCCGGTGCTGTACGGCGACGGCACCCAGACCCGGGACTTCACTCACGTCGACGACATCGTCCGCGGACTGGTGCAGGCGGCCGAACACGAACTGGACGGTATCTACAACCTCGGGACCGGCGAGGCCTACGACTTCCTCACCGTCGTCGAGATGATAAACGACGAACTGGGCACCGACGTCGGCCCCGAGTTCGTCGAGAACCCGATCCCCGACGACGTCTACGTCCACGACACCTGTGCCGACGCCTCGAAGATGCGGGAGGCCACCGGATGGGAACCCCAGATATCGTTCGAGGAAGGCATCGAGCGCGTCTGCGAGCAGTACACCTGAGTGCTATCGAAGGAGCACCGGGCTTTTTCTCGCCGCCCCGAGAACTCGGTGTATGCAGTCGAACGTCCGTATCCTGGGTGTGCCGATGGATCTCGGCGCCGACCGTCGTGGCGTCGACATGGGACCCTCCGCCATCCGGTACGGCGGGCTCGCCGGCCAGCTCGAGCGCCTCGGATACGACTGCGTCGACGGCGGCGACATCGCCGTCCCCAACCCCGAGGAACGCGACCCGGATTCGGCGGTTTTCGAACGCGGTCGTGCGAAGTACTTCGAAGCGACCCGCGACGTCTGTGCCGACGTCAGGACGGCTGTCGAGGCCACCGTCGCGGACGACGAGTTCCCGCTGGTGCTTGGCGGCGACCACTCCATCGCCATCGGCACCGTCGCCGGGGCGGCGCGGCCCGACGAGGAGGTCGGCGTCGTCTGGTTCGACGCCCACGGCGACTTCAACACGCCCGCCACCTCGCCCAGCGGGAACACACACGGGATGTCGCTCGCGGCCATCCTGGGGAGAGGCGAGTTCGCCGACCACGACTGGGCACCGACGCCGGCGGTCAGCGAGGAGAACGTCGTGCTGGTCGGCCTCCGGGACGTCGACGACGGGGAACGCCGCCTCATCAACGAGAGCGAGGTCACCGCCTACACCATGTCGGATATCGACACGCGGAGCGCCCCCGCCGTCGTCGAGGAGGCGCTCGACGTCGCGACCGAGGGTACCGACGCCATCCACGTGTCACTCGACATGGACTGGCTCGACCCTACCGAGGCGCCGGGCGTGGGGACGCCGGTCCGCGGCGGCGTCTCCTACCGCGAGGCCCACGTCGCCATGGAGTCCGTCGCCGACAGGCGCGAGTCGCTGCGCTCGATGGAGCTGGTCGAGGTCAACCCCATCCTCGACGACCACAACCGAACGGCGGAACTGGCCTGTGAGCTGGTCGCCAGCGCGTTCGGCAAGCGGACCCTCTAACCGGTGGTGTAGCGGTGGAGGTCCGGGTAATCGTCGATGATTCCGTCGGCCCCGCCGCGAGCGCCCGGCGGGCGTCCTGCCAGTCCCGGACCGTCCAGACGTTGACGGCCGTTCCGAGCGCCGCAGTCAGATCCACCAGTTCCGGATGGTCGACCTGCGCGAGTGGCACGTGGAGCGCGTCGACGTCGTAGCGCCGAGCGACCGTCGCCCCGGCCTTCCAGTCCCGCCGGCCGAACAGCGCGGCGAGACGGGCGTTTGGCCGGCGTGCCCGGACTGCCGCGAGCGCACCCTCGCAGAACGAGGAGAACAGGACCTCGGTCTCGCACTCGTCGGCCATGGACAGCACACGTTCGACGAAGGGCGTCCATCGCTCGCGGGCCGCCACCCGATCCTGTCCCGATAGCGCCTCGAACGGCCGGATGGCCGTCGTGCCGGGATTTTTCAGCTCGACGTTCAGGCCGACGTCTGAAGGGCGTGCCGCCACGACGTCGGCGAGCGTGGGGACTCGCTGGTCGGTTCCGAGGACACGCGCCCCGTGACGACGTCCGTCGGCCGGTCCCAGACCAGACCCTCGCAGTCGGTGACACCCCTGCTCTCGTCGGTGTCGCCGAGGTGGTTGTCGTGGAAGACGACGACGTCGCCGTCCCCAGTCGGCATCACATCCACTTCGACCACGTCCGCTCCGCAGTCGGCGGCGCCACGGACAGCGGCGACGGTGTTCTCGGGGAAATGGCCGGCAAACCCTCGGTGTGCGATGGTCGTCGGGGGGTCTGCCATCGGAACGGGTCGGTACTCAGGCCCCGTCGTCCACGGCGGGGACGACGGTCACGCTCGCGACGTGGTCGCCCGCCTCCAGGCCCATGATGGTGACGCCCTTGGTGTTTCGGCCGACCTGCGAGACGTCGCCGGCCCGGATGCGCATTATCTGCCCCGCTTCGGACATGATGACGAGGTGGTCGTCCTCGGTGACGGCCTTCGCCGTCGCGACGGGACCGTTTCGCTCGTCGGTCTTGATGTCGATGAGGCCCTTGCCGTACCGGGACTGGCGCCGGTACTCCGCGAGTTTCGTCCGCTTCCCGTAGCCGTTCCGGGTGACTGTCAGCAGCGCGCGCTCGTCGGCGTCGTCGGTGGCGACCATCGCGGCGACCCGGTCGTCGTCCCGGAGGTCGATGGCACGGACGCCGCGTGCCGACCGCCCCATCTCGCGGACCTCGTTCTCGTCGAAGCGGATGGTCATCCCGTGCTCGCTGGCGACGACGAGGTCCTTCGTCCCGTCGGTCACCTCGACGTCGATGAGCGCGTCGCCGTCCTCGAGTTTCGCGGCGCGGATACCGGTGGTGAGGATGTTTTCGAAGTCCGCCGCACAGGTCCGCTTGACGTAGCCGTGGCGCGTGACCATCGTGATACACTCGTCGGCCTCGAAGTCGTCGGTGGAGACGACGGCGGTTATCTCCTCGCCGTCGTCCAGGTCGATTACGTTGACCGCCGACTTCCCGCGGGCGGTCCGGGACATCTCGGGGACCTCGTAGGTCTTCAGCCGGTAGACCTGGCCCTGGTTGGTGAAACAGAGCAGGTAGTCGTGGCTGTTGGCCCGGAAGACCTTCGAGACCCGGTCGCCCTCCTTGGGGTCCGAGCCGATGATGCCCTTGCCGCCCCGACCCTGGGGGTCGAAGGCGTCGACGGGCATGCGCTTGATGTAGTCGTCCTCGGTGATGACGACGACGCAGTCCTCCTCGGGGATGAGGTCCTCGTGGGTGACCTGGCCCTCGTCCTCGACGATGGAGGTGCGTCGGTCGTCGTCGTACTCGGCTTTCATCTCCTGAAGTTCGTCGACGATGACGCCGTCCAGCTTGGCGCGGCTGTCCAGCACCGACTCGAGATACTCGATGGTCGCCTGGACCTCCTCGTACTCCTCCTCGATTTCGGCAGTCTCCATCGAAGTCAGCGAGCCGAGTTGCATCCGGACGATGTGGGCCGCCTGGTCCTCCGAGAAGTCGAACTCCTCGTGGAGGCCCGCGCGGGCGGCGTCCCGGTCCTCGCTGTTGCGGATGAGCTCGACCACGTCGTCGACGTTCTCTAAGGCCTTCAGCCGCCCTTCGAGGATGTGGGCGCGGTCCTCGGCCTCGGCAAGGTCGTGTTCGGAACGCCGGCGGACCACCTCGCGGCGGTGGTCGATATAGTGCTGGAGCGTCTCTTTCAGCGAGAGTACCTTCGGCTGCCCGTCGACCAGCGAGAGGTTGATGACGCCGAACGTCGACTCGAGGTGGTGGTCGAGCAGGCGGTTCTCGACCACGTCGATGTTCGCCCCGCGCTTGAGTTCGACGACGATGCGGACGCCGTTCCGGTCGGACTCGTCCCGGAGGTCTGCGATCCCCTCGATCTTGCCCTCGTTGACGTCGTCGGCGATGCGCTCGACGATGCGGGCCTTGTTTTCCTGGTAGGGGAGCTCCGAGATGACGATGCGTCCGTCCTCGCGGTCGACCTCGTACTCGGCGCGGACCCGGAGGCGACCGCGGCCGGTCGTGTACGCCGAGTAGATGGCGTCGCGGCCGACGATGTTGCCGCCGGTGGGGAAGTCCGGTCCCTTGATGTGGTCCATCAGGTCCTCGACGGTGGCGTCGGGGTCCTCGATGAGCGCGACGGTGGCGTCGACGAGTTCACCCAGGTTGTGGGGCGGGATGTTCGTCGACATCCCGACGGCGATGCCCGACGAGCCGTTCAGCAGGAGGCTCGGGACCTTCGCGGGCAGGACGTCGGGTTCCTGCAGGCGGTCGTCGTAGTTGCTCGAGAAGTCGACGGTATCTTTCTCGATGTCTTCGAGCAGTTCCTCGGCGATGGGGGCCATGCGGGCCTCCGTGTACCGCATCGCCGCGGGCGGGTCGCCGTCCATCGACCCGAAGTTCCCCTGGCCGTCGACCAGCGGGTAGCGCATCGAGAAGTCCTGGGCCATCCGGACCAGCGTGTCGTAGATGGCGCTGTCGCCGTGGGGTGGTAGTCACCCATCGTCTCGCCGACGATGGAGGAGGACTTCCGGTGGCTCGATCCCGACGTGATGCCCATCTCGTGCATCGCGTAGAGGATACGCCGGTGGACGGGCTTGAGGCCGTCACGGACGTCCGGGAGCGCCCGCCCCGCGATGACCGACATCGCGTAGTCGATGTAGGACTGCTCCATCTCGTCCTCGATGCGGACGTGTTTGATGCGCTGTGCCGGCGGCGTCGCGTCGTCTGATGCGTCCGAACTCATATGTCGACCCACTCCGCTTCCGGGGAGTGTTCCTTGATGAACTCCTTGCGCGGTTCGACGGCGTCGCCCATCAGGATGTTGAACATCCGGTCGGCGGCCGCCGCGTCCTCGATGGTGATCTGTTTTAAGATGCGGTTCTCCGGGTCCATCGTCGTCTCCCAGAGCTGGTCGGGGTTCATCTCGCCCAGGCCCTTGAACCGCTGGACCTGCGTCGGGTTCCCGTCGCACTTCTCCTCGACGATCTGGTCCCGCTCAGCCTCCGTCATCGCGTCGTACGTCTCGCCGCGATAGCGGATGCGATAAAGCGGCGGCTGGGAGGCGTAGACGTAGCCGGCCTCGATGAGCGGCTTCATGTGCCGGTAGAGCAGCGTCAACAGGAGCGTCCGGATGTGGGCCCCGTCGACGTCGGCGTCGGTCATCATGATGATCTTCTCGTACCGGAGGTCCTCGATGTCGAACTCGTCGCCGATACCGGTGCCCAGCGCGGTGATGAGGTTGCGGATCTCATTGTTCTCTAAGATGCGGTCCAGGCGGTGTTTCTCGACGTTCAGGATCTTGCCCTTGATGGGAAGGATGGCCTGGAACTCGGGGTTCCGACCCTGTTTGGCGCTGCCGCCTGCGGAGTCGCCCTCCACGACGAACAGTTCCGCTTCGCTCGGATCGCGGGTCTGGCAGTCGGCCAGTTTCCCCGGCAGGGCCGTCGAGTCCAGCGCCGACTTGCGCCGAGTCAGCTCTTCGGCCTTCTTTGCGGCTTTTCGGGCCTTCGCGGCCTCGACAGCCTTGCCGACGATGGCCTCGGCGGTGTCGGGGTTCTCCTCGAAGAACGTCGCAAGGCCGTCGTGCATCGCCGATTCGACGACGCCGCGGACCTCGCTGTTGCCGAGCTTGGTCTTGGTCTGGCCTTCGAACTGCGGGTCGGGGTGTTTCACCGAGATGACCGCAGTCAGGCCCTCGCGGATGTCGTCCCTTCAGCGTGTCGTCTAAGTCCTTCAGGAGGCCGTTGTCGGTCGCGTAGTCGTTGACCACGCGCGTGAGTGCGGTCTTGAAGCCGGTGAGGTGGGACCCGCCTTCGCGGGTGTTGATGTTGTTCGCGAAGGCATGTATCGAGCCCTGCAGGTCGGCGGTGCCCTGCATGGCGATCTCGACCTGGACGACCCCGTCTCCGATGTCCTCCTCGTCCTCGAAGTAGATGACGTCGGGGTGCAGGGGCTCTTTGGTCTCGTTCAGGTACTCGACGAACTCCCGAATCCCGCCTTCGTACTCGAATGTCGTGGTGTCGCCGTCGCGTTCGTCGACCAGCGAGATGGCGACGCCGGAGTTGAGGAAGGCCAGCTCGCGCAGGCGCGACTCGAGCGTCGAGAAGACGAACTCGCCGGTCTCGAAGATCTCGTCGTCGGGCCAGAACCGGACCGTCGTCCCGGTCTCCTCTCCGGGTTTCAGGTCGCGGACCCGTTCGAGTTCAGTCTCGGGTTCGCCGTGGTCGAAGCGTTGCTTCCAGACCGCGCCGTCGCGCTTGATCTCGACCTCGAGCCACTTCGAGAGCGCGTTGACGACGCTCACGCCGACCCCGTGGAGGCCACCGGAGACCTGGTAGGATTTGTTGTCGAACTTCCCGCCCGCGTGGAGGATGGTCATCACCACTTCGACGGCCGGGACGCCGTGCTCTTCCTGTATGTCGACGGGGATGCCGCGGCCGTCGTCGCTGACGGAGACCGAGCCGTCGTCGTGAATCGTCACGCCGATGGTGTCACAGTACCCCGCCAGCGCCTCGTCGATGGCGTTGTCGACGACCTCGTAGACGAGATGGTGGAGCCCCCTCGCGTCGGTCGAGCCAATATACATCGCGGGCCGTTTCCGGACGGCCTCGAGCCCCTCGAGGGTCTGGATAGACTTTGCGCCGTACTCATCAGACTCACCTGACATAGGAACTTACGAGGTCTAGTAGCGGGGGGGAATATAAAATCCCCGCACGCGCGTGCGGGAGCCGTCGGATTTCTCCGTCAAGAACTGCTCACACGGCCCAGATTCCCGTCGTCCGGGACGCCGATTCACCCCTGCCGTGGACGGTCGCTCTGGTCGTCTCCCCGACGGAGTGTCGACCCCGGGTTCGCCCGTTTCACTTTCACTCCCCTGGCGAACACCTTTTAAACTCGACGTCAGTACATTCCCACGTCAATGACCTCGTTTCAGTCGCAACTCGGTGAAGGCGAGGGAATCGCCGAGGAGCTGGCCCAGACACAGCGGGCCATCTCCATCGCCGAGTTCTTCGAGAAGAACAAGCACATGCTCGGGTTCGACTCCGAGGCCCGGGCGCTGGTCACGGCCGTCAAGGAGGCCGTCGACAACGCGCTCGACGCCTGCGAGGAGGCCGGCATCCTCCCCGACATCTACGTCGAGATCCAGGAGGCCGGCGACTACTACCGCCTCGTCGTCGAGGACAACGGGCCCGGCATCACCAAGGAACAGCTCCCCAAGATCTTCGGGAAGCTCCTCTATGGCTCCCGGTTCCACGCCCGCGAACAGTCCCGCGGCCAGCAGGGCATCGGCATCTCCGCGGCCGTCCTGTACTCGCAGCTGACCTCCGGCAAGCCCGCGAAGGTCACCTCCCGACCGAAGGGACAGTCCGAGGCCCAGTACTTCGAGCTCATCGTGGACACGGACACGAACGAACCGGAGATAAGCGTCGACGAGACGACGACCTGGGAGCGCCCCCACGGCACCCGCATCGAACTGGAGATGGAGGCCAACATGCGCGCCCGGTCCAGCCTGCACGACTACATCCAGGACACCGCCGTCGTCAACCCCCACGCCCGCATCGAGTTCGACGAACCGGGGCTGGACGAACCGCTGAAGTTCGAACGCGTCGAGGGCGCCGAGCTGCCGGCCGAGACGTCGGAGATACGCCCGCACCCACGGCGTCGAACTCGGGACGCTGCTGAAGATGCTCGACGAGACGGACTCGTACTCCATCTCGGGGTTCCTGCAGGGCGAGTTCACCCGGGTCGGCGCGAAGACGGCCGACAAGGTCATCGCGAACTTCAACGACTACCACTACGGTCGCGGCATGGCCTGGCGGCCACCGCAAGCCCACGAGGACACGGACGTCCGGGCGGCCGTCGAGGACGCCGTCGCCAACAAGGGCGCCGAGGCGACGGCGGCGTTCGCCGAGGCCGTCGCCGACGCCATCCGCGACGGCGAGCGCGTCGCCCACCACGAGATCGTGGCCATCGTCGACGAGGTCGCCGAGGACATCGAGGCCGAGTACGACACAACCTTCGGCGCGACGGTCACCGAGAACGCCGTCGAGGCCGCCTGGTCGGCCGTCGTCGCCGAGCGACAGAGCGACCTCTACGGACTGGTCGACGACGCGACGTCGACCCGCAAGGACGACGCTGCCGTCGAGGGCATCGCCAGCCGCCTCGTGGACAAGTTCGGTGACGGCCGCCACCGGGTCACGCGCAAGGACCTCCGGGACTACGTCGACCGGGCCGCCGACATGACCGAGGACCACGACGACGCCACCTTCGGCGAGACGGCCCGCGAGAACATCATCGATGCGCTCTGGGACGCCGCGGTCCCGGTCCCGGACGACCCGCCGAACGTCTCTGCCGTCGCCGACGACCGGGACACCGCGAGCGACCTCCTGACTGCGATGCGCGAGGCGGACATCATCGCCCCGCCGACCGACTGCCTCTCACCGATAACCGCGGAACTCGTCGAAGAGGGGCTTCGCAAGGAGTTCGACGCCGACTTCTTCGCCGCCTCGACCCGCGACGCCGCGGTCCACGGTGGCGACCCGTTCGTCGTCGAGGCCGGCATCGCCTACGGCGGCGCCCTGCCTGCGGAGGGCGCCGTCGACGTGATGCGCTTTGCCAACCGCGTCCCGCTGGTCTACCAGCGCGGCGCGTGTGCGACCACCGACGTGATCAAGAACATCAACTGGCGCAACTACAACTTAGACCAGCCCGGCGGTTCGGGCATCCCCAACGGCCCGGCGGTCATCATGGTCCACGTCGCCTCGACGAACGTCCCCTTTACCAGCGAGTCCAAGGACGCCATCGCGAACATCCCCGAGATGGAAGACGAGATCGAACTCGCCATCCGCGAGGCCGCCCGCGAGCTCAAGAGCTATCTCAACAAGCGCCGGTCGATGCAGCAACGCCGGAAGAAACAGAACAAGCTCGCCACTATCCTCCCGGAGATGGCCCGGAAGCTCACCGAGGTCACCGGGAACGAGGAACTCGACATCGACGACTCGCTGGCCCGCATCATGAACAACGTCCTCGTCGAGCGCGAGGTCGAGGACGGCCGGGTCCGGCTGATCGTCGAGAACAACGACGACCGGAACGCCGACGTCGAACTGACCGACATCGTGACCGCCGAGCCACAGGACACGAACGGGGCGACGGTCGTCGAGATGGACGGCGAATGGTTCGTCAAGTGGTCCCCGACGGTCGGGGCCGGCGAGCGTGCCGTCCTGGAGTACAGCGTGACAGACGAGGCCGAGTTCACCGTCTCGGTCGACGGCGTCGAAGACGAGAAACTGACGGTGAACGCCTGATATGAGTTCAGAGTCAGATATCCCACAGCAATCAGAGACGGCCCGCGAGCGACTCATCGACCTCGCGGCGGAGTTCTACGACCAGTTCGCCGGCGGCGAGGTGCCGTCGATGCGCATCCCAACGCGGACGAAGTCCAACATCGAGTACGACGAGGACAAGAAGGTCTGGGTCTACGGCGACCGCCACTCGACGCGGTCGGCCAAGTCGGTCTCGGGCGCCCAGAAGCTCCTGAAGGCCATCTACACAATCGACTTCCTCTCGAAACAGCTGGAGGAGGACCGCTCGTCGACTCTGCGTGAGCTGTACTACCTCTCCGAGTCCTGGGACATGGAGGACGCGCAGTTCAACGACCAGGACGAGTCCAACCAGCTCGTCGAGGACTTAGAGATCGTCTCCGAGGTCACGCGCGAGGACTTCCACATGCGCCCCGAGGAGTCCGGCGCGACTATCATGGGCCCGCTGAGGCTCCGCGAGCAGACCCGCCGGGGCGAGCGGGAGATTCACTGCCAGGAGGACGTCGGCGAGGGCGGCTACCAGATTCCGAACAACCCCGACACGATCGAGTTCCTGGAGAACGACGCCGACTTCGTGCTCTGCGTCGAGACAGGCGGCATGCGCGACCGGCTGGTCGAGAACGGCTTCGACGAGGAGTACAACGTCATCGTCGTCCACCTCAAGGGCCAGCCGGCCCGAGCCACCCGCCGCATCACCAAGCGCCTCCACGACGAACTCGACCTCCCGGTCACCGTGTTCACTGACGGCGACCCGTGGTCGTACCGCATCTACGGCTCCGTCGCCTACGGCTCTATCAAGTCGGCCCACCTCTCGGAGTACTTGGCCACGCCGGAGGCGGAGTTCATCGGCATCCGACCGGCCGATATCGTCGAGTACGAACTGCCGACGGACCCGCTGTCGGACTCCGACATCAACGCCCTCGAATCCGAGCTCGAGGACCCCCGGTTCCAGACGGAGTTCTGGACGGAACAGATCGAACTCCAGTTGGACATCGGGAAGAAGGCCGAACAGCAGGCGCTGGCCTCGCGTGGCCTCGACTTCGTGACCGACACCTACCTGCCCGAGCGCCTGACCGAGATGGGCGTCCTCTGAGGCCACGCCGGCTGTCTTCGCTGCGTGACTCGACAGCACCGCCAGCACGAGTGGCCACGCTGGGCAGAGGATTCATCCCCGCGCCGGCCCTCACTCCGTCGTATGGACTGGGACGAACGGTTCCGGAGCGGGTCGTACCCGCGAAAGCCCGACCCGCACCCGGTACTCGAGCGGTACCTGCCGACCTTCCCCGAGGGGCGGGCACTCGACATCGCGACGGGGACCGGTCGCAACGCGATTCCGCTGGCCGAGGCAGGCTACGACGTCGACGCGATCGACCAGTCGCGCGCCGGCCTCCGCGTCGCTCGCGAGAATGCGACGGAAGCCGGCGTCGCGGACCGCATCGAGTGGATCCAGGCCGACGTCCCCAGTTACGGGTTCCCCGAGTCGACGTACGACGTGGTCACCGTCAGTTTCTACCGCGTCGTCGACCGGTTCCCCGACGTCGTCGAGGCGCTCACCGACGGCGGCTGTTGCTTCGTCCAGCACCACCTCCGGACGACGGACGACGCCGACGTCGGGCCGTCGACGGACCGCTACCGGTTCGCCGCGAACGAACTGCTGCGGACCGGCCTGGGGTTGACCGTCCTGCACTACGACGAGCGCACGACGGCGCGTCCCGATGGCCGCCGGTCCGCGACGGCGCAACTGGTCGCGCGCAAGTCCAGCGGGGGGCGCCAGCCGTATCCCGACATCGGGGAGTGAGCGGACGGATTGGGGGCGACGCGCCCTACCGGTCGAGGACGACGGGCACGTGTCGGCTGGCGACGTCGGCCGCGAAGGCCTCGTCGTCGGCAGCGAGTGAGTCGAACGTGTTGTAGTGCATCGGGAGCACGAGGTCCGGATCCATCGCCTCGGCCAGGTCGGCGGCCTCGTGGCGGTCCATCGTGAAGCTGGACGCGATGGAGGGGACGAACAGCGATACGTCGAGTTCGGCGTGCCCGTCGAGGACGTCCGAGTCGCCGGTCCAGAAAACTCTCGTTCCGTCGAGGGAGACGAGGAAACCACAGCCGATCCCCTTCGGGTGGATGGGCGCCCCGTCTGGCTCGACGTTCGGTCCGTCCTCGTGGTTGTAGGCCGGGACCGTCCAGATCGGCGTCCCGTCGACGAGCAGTTCGTCCTCCATCGACACCTCGCGGACCTCGTAGTCCAGGTCGGCGAGCCGATCGAGGTCGCGGTCTGACTGGTGGACGTCGATGCCCTCGAACGCAACTATCGTCGCGTCGGACTTGGCGACACGGCGGATGCCGTCCGGATCGTAGTGGTGGATGTGTGTCACACAGACGATGTCGCCGTCACGGGCGTCGTAGTCCCGGGGGTCCGGGTGGCCCGCGTCGGGGTCGTCCGGTTCCCACTCGCCGGTGAGGACGCCGTATCGCCCCGGGTCGAAGTAGACGACGGTGTCGTCGGCCTCGAGTCGGAGCGTCGCGTAGCCGAGCCACTCGGCGGTGATGTTGTCGTGTCTGACAGTCATGTGTGACGATACACGCACCAGTCTGAAACAGATGTCGGTCGCGGCCGCTCACTGCCCCTCGGCGAGTCGCCCGAGGCGCTCGAGGGAATCCGCCTCGTCGGGCGGCTTGTCCTCACGCACGGCGACGAACCGGGGGAACCGGAGCGCGTAGCCCGAGTCGTAGTTCGAGGAGGCCTGTATCTCCTCGTAGCCCACCTCGAAGACGACGGTCGGGTCCAGGCGGACCTGCTGGCCGGATTCGGCCGTGACGAGGGGTTCGAGACGCTCGGTCAGTGCCTCGAGTTGCTCGTCGGTGATGCCCGTCGCGACGTTGCCGACCGTCGTGAACCCATCGTCGGTCCGCACGGAGAGTTCGAACGTCCCAAGCACGTTCGCTCGCCGGCCCTCGCCCCACTCGGCACCGGTGACGACGCAATCGACCGTCTCGACGTCGGGTTTTCGCTTGCGCCAGCGTTTGCCCCGCTTGCCGGGCGTGTAGGCGGCGCCGGGGTCCTTGAGCATGATGCCCTCCTGGCCGGCCGCCAGCGCCTCGCGTTCGATGTCGCCGATAGCGTCGGCGTCTGACTGGAGCGCGAGCGTCGAGACTGTCTCGCTCCCATCCGGAACCAGCGATTGCAGGCGGGCGTGGCGCTCTCGCAGCGGGACGTCGAGCAGGTCCTCGCCGTCAGCGTGGAGACAGTCGAACGCGTGCAGGCGGACGGCGACGTCGGCACGCGTTGCGGCGACGTCGTGTTTGCGTCGGAACCGCCGCAGCACCTCCTGGAAGGGCAACGGGTCACCGCCGTCGTCGACGGCGACTACCTCACCGTCCAGAATCGCGGGCACCGAGAGCGTCGACTCGACGGTCTCGACCACCTCCGGGAGGGGGTCGGTCACCTCCTCCATGTTGCGCGAGAACAGGCGGGCGGACTCGCCGTCGAAGTGGACCTGGACCCGAGCGCCGTCGTACTTCCACTCGACGGCGACCGTGCCCCAGTCCTCGAGCGCGCCGGTGATGGTCCCGGCCTGTGCGAGCATCGCCTGGACCGGCCGACCCACCTCGAGGTCGATGGCGTCGAGGCCATCGACGCCCTCGTCGCGGGCCACTGTCGCCACGTAGCCGTAGTCGTTCGAGACCTGGAGGGCCCGCTCGACGGCCGCGACGGGGACGTCGAACGCCGCGGCGACGGCGTCACGGACGGTGCCCGTCCCGACCCCGATGCGCATCTCCGAGAGGACGAGACGCGCCAGGTACCGGGCCTCCGTCGGCGAACAGCGGTTGAACAGGCCAAAGAGCATCTCGACTTTCGTCGACTGGCTCCCGTCGCCGTCGACGGCCGCCAGATCGACTAACTCGCGTGCCACCTCGGCCACGGTCAACTGCTCGCGTCCACCGGCCCCGAACGCCGCGAGGCCCTGCTGCCCGCCGAAGTCGTACGCGGCGGCCACGGCCCCGATCTCGCCGACCTCGGCCAGGCGGTCCTCGACGTCTCCGGCGGAGACGTTCTGTCCGGCCGCGCGGGCGATGGCCTCGTGGCAGAGCTGTGGCCCGATGTCGAGCGTGCGGGAGTCGTGAGCCGGGAACACCCGACCCTGGACGAAGCGCACGAGGTGGGCCAGGTCGTCGTCGGCGTCGGCCAGCAGGTCGGTCACCGCCGCGACGACGGCGGTGTCTGCGCTCTCGGCCTCGATTTCGGCGGCGGCATCGGCGAAGGCGGCGAACTCCATCTACCGCGTCTTCCCCGCTGACGACCGTAAACCCAGCGTCACTCGACCGTCAGTTCGACTGTCACGAACTCCGCGTTGCCGGTCGCGGCGTAGGGCTGGTCCGGGCCGCCCGCACCCTCGAAGTCGTAGTCCAGGGCCTGGTTCCCGTTGGTGTCCTGGTGGACCACCAGGACCAGCGGCGTGCCCGTGTTCACTGACCCGTCGAGTGAAATCCGGAGGTCACGGTGGGTGCCGGCCTGGAGGTACCCGGAGGTGCCGACCACCGGGCCCTCGGTGTCGCTCTCGTGGACCACGACGAACCCGCCGTCCGAGAGCGACGCCGATTCGACGGTCAGTTCGCCCCCGTCGACGGGCTGGTCGGCGACGGTCAGCGAGGCGACGGGCGAGGAAAGGAGCAGGAAGGCGACGTAGGCCACCCCGAGCAGGACGGCTGCGTGTTTTGCGCCGTCCTTGAGCGTCCCCTCGCCGAGCTGGCCGCCGATGAACCCGGTCAGGACGGCCTGGATGAGCGCCGTGTGGAAAAACACCAGCGTGTAGGCCGCCTTGTCGACCCTGCCGAAGCGGGCGAACTGGTCGACGCCGACGCCCAGGCGGTTCGCCGACCCGACCGGCGTCGGGACGTCCGAGGGGAGCGCCGGCACGAGTACTTCCTGGACGGCGACGATGATGACCAGGAAGACCAGAAAGGAGATGTATATGACCACCAGGTACGTCAGCATCTGCTGCCGGCGGCGCTTTCGCAGCTGGAGTTCGGAGCGCGCCTGGGTCGCGGCGATACGAAGGACCGGCCCCAGCTCCCCGGAGGCTCGCATCGAGTGTATCAGGAGCGTCACGACCCGGATAATCGCCGTCGTCTTGATGCGGCGCCCGAACCGGACCAGCGCGTCGTCGACGTTGGCCCATCCGGATGTCCGCCCAGATGCGCTTCACTTCTGGCGTGAGGACGCCGACGTCGTTCCCCCGGACGCGGCGGATGCTCTCGACGATGGTCATGCCCGCCTCGTTGAGGCTCGCCAGGCGCTCTAGCAACTCCGGCGTCGCCTGCTCGATACGGGCGACCCGACGGACGTAGACGAACCTGACGACGGCGAAAGCGCCCAGCACGAGCAACGCCGACTGGACGAGCAGGTCGTCGAGCAGTCGCACGTTGACGATCGAGGTCTGGAAGGCCGCCGGGGCGCGCAAGGCAAACGCCAGCACCGCGACGGGGACGGCGACGTAGAGCACCTGCGTCGGGTTCCAGACGAGCGTCTCGACCGGCGAGCGGAGTATCCGTTTCACCCGCCGGACCCGGTCGTACAGGCGCAGGCGGGCCCAGTTGTCGGTGGCCGTATCGACGTGGCCACCGTCGGTGACGCCGGTCTCGGGCCGTACCGCCGGTTTGCCGAACGTCGTCGTCTCCAGGCGGTCCAGCACGTCGGTCGTGCCGCTGTCGCTGATCCCGAGCGCTTCCATCTTCGACGAGAGGTAGACCATGAAGCCGGCGTTCGCGAGCGGGATGGCCAGATACGCGAGCAACTGGAGAAAGGGGAGCGTGTCGGTCGTCGTCAGGCCGAACACGAGCAGTATCGTGATGAGAAAGAGCACTCCGGCGACGAAGATCGTGACGTAGGCCTCCGCGATCGTGGCGAGGCTCTCGATGATGTCCGCCTGTCGCTGGGCCGCGTCCTCCTGGTGTCGCTCGTACTGGTCGCGGAGAAACGACTCGAGGGACTGCCCGCTCTGGAGGACGCTCGAGAGGTTCTCGGTGAACGTCTTCATCTTCTCGCTGGGCGTGCGGTGTGAGACGTGCTGGAGCGAGGAGATGACGTCCCGGCCAAAGAGGTCCATCTCGCGGACGGCGATGGATATCTCGCGGGACATGTCGCCGTAGATGTCCTGGTTCCGACCGAGCACCCGGACGATGTCGGGGAACGACATGCCGCCCCGGGCGAGCGCGTACATGAAGGCGATGTTCCGTGGCATCCCCTCCTCGATGTTGCGCCGGCGCACCGCCGCGGTGTTCTTCGGGAGCTCCCAGCGCAGTATGTAGGTCAGCCCGGCCGCCCCTGCGCCGGTGAAGACGCCACCGGCGGCGAGGACGGCGAGCGTCCGCGTCGGGGCCAGCACCAGTTCGAAGCCACGGATGCCCAGGGCGTTGACCATCGTGTTCGGCAGGCCCAGCAGCAGGTCGACGATGGTCGGAATCGCGAGCAGGAGCAGACCCACGAGGTAGGCCCCACCGAGTGCCCCGCACACCGCCGCGATCGCCGTAAACAGGTAGGTGCGGGCAGCGTATCCGCGGTAGGTCTCGCCGATGTACGCGGATTCCAGGACTCGCTTGCGCTCGGGTGAGGCCCCCACGTACCGGCCGAAGAGGCGCCGCGAGAACCGCGTCAGGCGGCGGTCCCAGGGCTCGCTGACGAAGCCGAGGCCGACGACCGAGAGGAGGACGACCAGCAGCGCGAGCGGTGTCAGGCCGAGCGGGTTCAGGGCCATCTCAGGTGGACTCGTCGTCGATGCGTTCCATGACCTGTTCGGCGTCGGCGTAGTACTTGTTGACCATCGCAGTGAACCGGCGATAGTCGGAGATTCCCTCCCGGCGGAGGTACTGGAGGAACCGTCGGCGGTTCTGCAGCTCCGTGAGCAACTCCGACTGGCTCCAGCCCCGTTCCGAGCGTATTTCGTCGAGCAGCTCGCTGTTCGACCGACTGAACTCGTCGCCGGTCGACTGCCAGGCGTAGGTGTTCGAGTAGTCCAGTTCGCCGGTCCGCTGGTCGATGCCCTCTATCTCGGCGATGGTCTTGGCCCGCCGGACGCGCTCGTCGCCCGACCGGGCGAGCACCTGGACACAGAGGATGTCGAGCGACTGGACCATCGGTCGGGGCACGTTGATGGGTTCGTTCTCCAGGCGGTTGATGACCGTCTGGACCGAGTCGGCGTGGAGCGTCGAGAACGTCGTGTGGCCGGTGTTCATCGCCTGGAACAGCGTGATGGCCTCCTGGCCGCGGACCTCGCCGACGACGATGTACTCCGGGCGGTGCCTGAGCGCCGAGCGCAGGAGGTCGTACATCGTGATGTCCGAGTCGTCCAGGCGTTCCCGGGTCACCGACGAGAGCCAGTTGTCGTGGTACAGTGAGAGCTCGCGGGTGTCCTCGATGGTCAGCACCTTCGACCGGGGCGGGATGAACATCGAGACGGCGTTCATCGACGTCGTCTTGCCGGCGGCGGTCCCCCCGGCGAAGATGAGCGACTTGTTCGACTCGATGGCCAGCCAGAGGTACGCCAGCATCTCGACGGAGAAGGTGCCGTACTCCAGCAGGTCGATCGGCGTGAACGGTTCGTCCGCGTACTTCCGAATGGTGAAGGCGCTGCCTCGCGGGGTCACTTCCTGGCCGAGCGCGAGTTCGATGCGGGACCCGTCGGGCAGCGTCGTCGAGACGACGGGGTCCGAGACGGAGACGTGCCGGCCCGAGCGCTGGGCCAGCTGGATGACGAACTCCTCGAGTTCCTCCGACTCGTAGGTGATGTTCGTCTCGACGTCGGTGTACTCGTCGTGGTAGACGAAAATGGGCAGGCCCGCGCCGTCACAGGAGATGTCCTCGATGGCCGGGTCGTGCATCAGGGGGTCGATGTAGCCATAGCCGAGAAACGAGCGGTAGAGGTAGTAATAGAGGCGGTAGAACGTCTCCGGTTCGATGACCACGCCGTACTCCTCGAGGCGAACGCGGAGTTCCTCGCGTAGCGCCGCCTCGGGGTCGCGGTCCACCGAGTCCCGGTAGATGAGCGGCCCGCGGATGTCATCGTACAGTCGGTCCAGCAGTTCCGCCTCGATGTCGGTCAGCGAGGGTTCGACCACGTGGTACCGGTTCTCGTCACGGTCGGGGTCGTGGTTGATAGAGACGAAGGCAAAGGGGGCGTTGAGCCAGTAGCGGTCGAGTTCTTCCTGGCCCGCCAGGCCGTCGAAGGCGACCAGCGAACCGTGTCGGCCCGGGTCGTAGTTCGACTCGGGGATGGCCCCGCCACTGAGCATGGTCGCCGTCCGCGAGAGCCACGACTGGATGTGGCCGAGCGGGTCCTTGACGACGTCACCTGGATCTGGTGTCTCGGGATTGGACATCTACTCAAACGACCGGTGATCGCGGCGTAGGCTACGGTCTGTCTTGGTTTGTTCGGCCTCCTACTTAAATTCGCTCTCCAAATTATCACGAGAGAGTACGGTATCGTCGCGCGAGCGGAGTCAGGTGCGGTCTATCGTCAACAGGAGATAGGCAAACAGGGCGGAGAGCGCCGCACCGACCGGGAGGGTGACACCGGGGAAGAACCGGACGAACAGCGCCGTGGCGGCCAGCGTCGCGAGCGCCACCAGTCCCAGCAGGCCGCCGAACAGACGCACTGGATCCAGCGGGAGCACGTCGCCGACCCGTTCCTCCTCGAAGTAGTAGTAGGCGCTCAGCGCGAACGGCAGGGCAAACAGGACCAGCGCGGCGAACCCGAGCGTCCCGGCGAGCGTGAGTTCGGACGACGTCTGGAACCGCGCCACCTCCCACGCCCACAGGAATGGGCGCTCGTTCTCGATGGTCGCCCCGAAGATGAACTGGAGTCGGAAGGGGAGAAAGCGCAGGGCGACGACGGTGAGATTCGACACCTGGAAGACGGAGACGGACCACGGCGCCAGCGCGACCAGCCACGTCGAGAGGACGGCCAGTTCGCCGGCGTACTCGGATTTGACCCAGGCCATGACGTCTCCAGAAGGATGGGGTGCCAGGGAAAAGCTACCGATACCAGCCAATCGGTTCGACCGGGTATCGTCACCCCGCCGCCGTTACGTTCATTGCATCGCGACACCTAGCGAACCGTACCCGAATGAGGCGCGACTACTTCACCGTCGACGTAGAGCCAGACCCGACCGACGGGGGGAAACCGACGATACGCATCGACTACAGCGGCCCGACAGAGGGATTGCGCGAGCGCCTCAGCACAGCCACCGGGACACTCGACGCCGACGAGATAGACGTCACGCTGCGTCGTCAGCCCGGCGACGAGGACGGCGTCGTCTCGCTGTCGACGCGGCTGACAGGCGAGTACATCCTCGAGGCGGCCGCCCCGACGGAGGCGATTCTGGCCCTCGTCAGCGCCGCCGAGGACCGCGAGGACGGCACGTACGAGGTCCGCCTGACGGACAGTGAGGGGCAGTCGATCGTCTACGAGAAGCGGACGTTGCTCGTCTACGATCACGACGGAAGCCTGCTTCGCAGTCAGAGCCTGATTCCCGGCGGCGTCCAGCTGTGATTACGGAGAACCGAGGAGAAAGCCCCGTGATTTAGCGCGGGGAGGATGTCAACGGACACGCCTGACGACGGCCGGCAGGACGGTCGTGACGTCGTCGCGGACGACGTGAGTCGCCTCGTCGTCTCGCGGCGTCGGGTCGTAGTTGACGACGACGAGCGTGCTCCCCGCTTGCGTGGCGACCCGGGGTAGGAGCGACGCGGGCCGCACCGAGAGCGAGGACCCGAGCGCCAGGAATACGTCGCTCTCCCGGGCGAGGCGCTGGGCCGCGTCCATCGCCTCGTCGGGCACGGACTCCCCGAACAGGACCACGTCGGGGCGGTAGACGCCGCCACAGTCACAGCGTGGCGGTAGGTCACCGTCTGCGGCCCGGTCGAACACTTCGTCTGCCGGCAGCCGGTCGCCGCAGTCGTCACACCTGACACGCCGGTGCGTGCCGTGGAGCTCGACGATCCGGTCGGTCCCGGCGGCGCGGTGGAGGCCGTCGACGTTCTGTGTAACCACGGCCTCGAGTAGCCCGTCTGACTCGAGGTCGACGAGCGCCTCGTGGGCAGCGTTGGGGGCCGGGTCGAGGTCGGCGTAGATCGCTCGGCGGAGGTCCAGTCTGTCACGCCAGAACCCCGTCGGGTCGGCGTCGAACCGTCGGCGGTGGAAAGACATCGGGTCGAACTCGTCCCAGACCCCGTCCTCGCCGCGGAACGAGGGGATGCCCGACGCCGTCGAGACGCCCGCGCCGGTCAGCGCGACCGTCGAGTCGGCGGTCTCTATCGCGCTGGCCACGTTCTCGAGTACGTCGTCCCCGGTCACGTCCGGGCGTACGACAGCGAGGCAAAGCGTCGACGGTACGACGACGGCCACGTCCGACGGGTTATACGGGTATCGGCCCCAGCGATGGGTATGTGTTACGACCGGTTGACCGAGGACGGGGTGGCCGAGACGCCGCTCCGTGTCCTGGTGGCGTCGGAACTGCGCTGTTCGCTCCGGAACGGCGGCCTGGCGGGGGCGCTCGTCCTCGGTGCCGCACTGTTCGAGGGGGCGGCCGCGTTGCTGGTCGTCGCGAGCGTGGCGGGCGCCGTGGCGCTGGGGGCCGTGGTGCACCTCTGTCTGTTCGTCGCCGGGGCACTCGTCCAGCGTGGGCGGGCCCGTCTCGGTGGTCGCGGCGAGGGACTCTTCGGATCGGCCTGAGTCTCGTCAGGCCAGGCCGCCGAGCAGTCGCCCGACGGTGAACGCGACGGCCGCGGCGAGCATCCCGACGACGAACATCTCGACGCCGTTGACGTACCAGGCGCGCCGGGTCACCAGACTCCGACTCGCCCCGACGAGGAAGAAGGCGACACCGGTGAAGCCGATGGACAGCGGGAAGGCAGGCGTGGCGGCGATGATGTACGGCACGAGCGGTGCCCACCCGGCGACGACGAACGCGCCGAACGTGACCAGCGCCGTCCGTCTGGGGGACTTCCCGCCGTCGAGGTCAGCCGGGGGGCCGTCCGACGAGTCGGCCCGTACCGACTCCCTGTAGTCGAGTTCGGACCGGCGGCTGAGGTAGTTGCTCATGCCCATCGAGAACCCGTCGGCAAAGAGGTTCGCGGCCCCGAGAACGAGGACGATGGAGGGGTTCAGGGCCGCGCCGGCGATTCCCGAGACGACGGCGAACGTCGTGACGATGCCGTCGTTGGCGCCGTAGATGACCTCCGCGAGGTACCGGCCGGGCGATTGCACCTCGTCGCCGAGGAGCCGTTCGATCACGTGCCGCGATAGGTCGGTGGCCGACAATTACGTTGTGCCATCGAACGGGGAGGAAGGTTTTGGACCCAGCGCCGCGAGCGTATCATATGGCCGAAGTTATTCTGGTCCCCTACGAGGGGTCCCCGCTCTCGAAGCGCGCGCTCGAACGGGTCCTCACTCACCACCCCGACGCCGAGATACACGTCCTCTACGTCGTCGACCCGATGCTCGCGGTTTACGACGCGGAGACGGAGGGACTCCCCGCCGCCAGTTCGTGGGTCGAGGAGATGGACGCGCACGCGGCGACACTCCACGCCGACGCGGAGGCGCTGGCGGCCGACTACGACTGCACGGTGACGACTGCCACCGTTACCGGCCGACCTGCCCGCGAGATACTGTCGTACGCCGACGAACACGACGTCGACCACGTCGTGATGGGGAGCCACGGGCGGTCCGGCGTCTCGCGACTCGTCCTCGGGAGCGTCGCCGAACAGGTGATGCGGCAGTCGCCGGTCCCGGTCACCGTCGTTCGAGAGGCTCCGTGACGGCCTCTGTGCCCCGAATCGCACGACCGGGAACACGGTGCCGAAACGACCGGCAATACTGTGGGTCGGGAACCGGCCGCCCCGTCGTGTACAGACGGATTTAAACCGTCCCCACTCCCCTTTCCGCATGACATGCGATTGCACGAATACCAGGCGAAGCGAGTCTTCGCCGACGCGGGCGTCCCCACTCCCGCATCGAGTCTGGCCGAGACAGTGGAGGAGGCCGTCGACGCGGCCGAGGAGATCGGCTATCCGGTCGCTATCAAGGCACAGGTACACGTCGGCGGGCGCGGGAAGGCCGGCGGCATCGAACTCGTCGAGAACGCCGAGGAGGCCCGCGAGGCCGCAAAGAACATCATCGGGATGGACCTCAAGGGCTACCACGTCAGGACCGTGCTCGTCGAGGAGGCCGTCGACTTCGTCAACGAGCTGTACGTCGGCGTGACCATGGACCGCGGTGAGGGCAAGCCCGTCGCGATGGTCTCGACGAAGGGTGGTGTCAACATCGAGGAGGTCGCCGAGGAGACCCCCGACGCCATCGCGCGCGAGCACATCGACCCCGCGTTCGGGATGCACCCCTTCCAGGCTCGGAAGGTCGTCTACGAGGCCGGCGTCGACCGCGACCTCGCCAACGACGTGGCGAGCGTCCTGCGCACGCTCTACCAGCTCTGGGACGACCGCGACGGCAGCGACGTCGAGGTCAACCCGCTGATGATCACCAGCGACGACGAGGTCATCGCGGCCGACGCGGTGATGAACATCGACGACGACGCGCTCTTTCGCCAGCCCGAACTCGCCGAGATGGGCGAGGAGGCGGCCGAGGGCGACGAGCTCGAACAGAAGGCCGACGAGTACGGCTTCGACTACGTCCGCCTGTCGGGCAACGTCGGCATCATCGGCAACGGCGCGGGCCTCGTGATGACGACGCTGGACCTCGTGGACCACTACGGCGGGTCGCCCGCCAACTTCCTGGACGTGGGTGGCGGCGCGAAGGCCGACCGCATCGCGAACGCGCTCGATATGGTGTTCTCCGACGAGAACGTCGACTCGGTCGTGTTCAACATCTTCGGCGGCATCACCCGCGGCGACGAGGTCGCGATGGGTATCAACCAGGCCCTCGAGCAGTTCGACGAGATTCCGAAACCCGTCGTCGTCCGACTCGCGGGCACGAACGCCGAGGAGGGTATGGAGATTCTGAACGAGGACCTGGTGACCGTCGAGCACACGCTGGAGGACGCCGTCCAGCGTGCCGTCGACTACGCCGGGGAGGTGGACAAATGAGTGTTCTAGTCGACGAAGACACGCGCGTGGTCGTACAGGGTATTACCGGCGGCGAAGGGAAGTTCCACACCGAGCAGATGCTCGAGTACGGGACCAACGTCGTCGCGGGAGCAGTGCCGGGCCGTGGCGGCCAGGAGGTCGCCGGTGTGCCGGTCTACGACACGGTCCACCAGGCCGCTCGCGAGGAGGACGCCAACGCCTCCGTCGTGTTCGTGCCGCCCGCGTTCGCCGCGGACGCCTGCTTCGAGGCGCTCGACGCGAAGGGGCTGGACCTCGTCGTCGCCATCACCGAAGGGGTACCGACCCAGGACATGTCGCGGGTCTACCGCAAACTGCAGGAGACCGACGCACATCTCGTCGGTCCGAACTGTCCCGGCGTCATCACGCCCGGCGTCGCCAAGCTGGGCATCCTCCCGGGCAACATCTTCTCCTCGGGGAACGTCGGGCTGGTCTCGCGCTCCGGCACGCTGACCTACCAGGTCGTCGACAACCTCACCGACCGGGGCCTGGGCCAGACCACCGCCATCGGCATCGGCGGCGACCCCATCATCGGCACCGGGTTCATCGACGCCCTCGAGCTGTTCGAGGCCGACCCTGACACCCACGCCGTCGTGATGTGCGGTGAGATCGGCGGCGAGGACGAGGAGGAGGCCGCGAGATACATCGGGGCCAACATGGACACGCCCGTCGCTGGCTTCATCGCCGGTCGGACGGCACCGCCGGGCAAGCGCATGGGTCACGCCGGCGCCATCGTCTCGGGGTCCGGGACCGGCACCGCCCAGTCCAAGATCAACGCGCTCGAGGACAACGGCGTCCCTGTCGGCGACACTCCCGAAGAGGTCGCCGACCACGTCGAGGACCTGCTGTAGGCGGCGACGGATTCATAGGGGCCCCTTTCGTAGCGGTCGGCAGTGAACCGAACGGGTGAGGCAGTACGGGTCGCCGTCGTCGGCGAAGCCACGACGCACTCGGAGCCCCTCGAGTCGGACCTCGACGCCGGGGCCGTGGATGTCGTCGCGTCCACGGAGACCGCGGCGGCGGCAGCCGACTGCGACGTCGACGCCGTGGTCGTCATCGACGCGCCGCCGGGCCACGACGGACTCGCCGAACTCGAGGCGGCGCGCCAGGCTGACCCGGCGCGGCCCGTGTTCGTCGCCACCGAGTCGACCGACCCGGCGCGCGTCGAGGCGCTGCTGTCGGCCGGCGCCACGGACGTGACGGTACTCGACAGTCCCGGGAGTCCGGCACAGCTCGTGGCACGGGTCAGTGCCCGGACGACCACGCCGACCGGCGACGGCCACCGCGTCGCACACCGCTGGAGCGACGTCGCGAGCAGCCTCGCCCACGACGCGAAGAACCCGCTGAACGTGGTCGTCGGGCGGCTTGAACTGATGGAGGTGGACCCGGTACACGCGGACGCGATCTCCCGATCGGTCGACCGCATCGGCTCGCTGCTCGAGGAACTGTCGACGCTCGGGTCGGCGAGCCGGCGGGTCACGGAGACGGAACGCGTCGACGTCGGCGACGTCGCCGAGACGGTCTGGCGGACCCTCGATGCCGGCGACGCGACCCTGGAGACCGACGACGACGTCACCGTCGAGGCAGATCCCGAGCGCCTGCAGACGTTGCTCGAACGCCTCTTCGAGAACGCCCTCGAACACGGCGGCGAGGACGTCACCGTCACCGTCACGGCGACTGACAGCGGCTTCGCCGTCTCTGACGACGGACCCGGCATCTCCGCCGACGACCGTGACCACGTCTTCGAGCAGGGGTACGCGACGACGGACGCCGGCGAGGGGTACGGCCTGTTCGTCGCCGCGACGATCGCCGACGCCCACGGGTGGACCCTCGAGGTCGGCGAGAGCGAGGCCGGCGGGGCCCGCCTGTCGGTGATCACCGGCCGCTGAGTGACGCCGCGGTAGGGCTGGCTGAACCGACCGCCCACGACGAGATGGGCGGACCGACGGACGCTACATCGACGCCGCTACCGAGAACGGAGATATCGGGGTAGGACCGCCGAAACGCTACTCGTGAACGTTCCGGTGTAGATATAAGGCATGAATATGTATCTTCCTCTATGCCTCACACTTGCCGGAACTGCAAGCGGACGTTCGGCACGGAACTCGAACTCGAACTCCACCTCGACACCTGTTCTGCGGGCCAGCTCTACTGCGACGAGTGTGGCGGGCGCTTCACGGAGCGCTCGGCCACAGAGGACGGGTGGTACTATCGCTGTCCGAACGAGGACTGCGACGGCGAGGGTATCGGCGAGGACATCCACAACGTCTCTGACGCGCGAGTAACGAACCGGTAGTCCTGCACCCGTCCCGACACAGGCACAGCACCCCCGAGCAGCGCTCAGGGGCCCACCGAGCGTCCGGCGGCGAGCGACGCCACGTTCCGGCAGGCTCGCACACACACCGGCACGTAGCCGGCGGCGAGTACGGGGATCTCGAAGACGACCCGCGAGCCGTGGGTCCCCGCGTCCGCCCGGTGGCCCGTCGCCGGAATCCGGGCGACGTCCCACGTCCACCGGTAGGCCCGGCACGCCGTCACTTCGAAGGGGAGCCAGAGGCCCCCGACGGTCCGAACCCGACCGGTCGTCCCGGCCTCGATGACCCGGATGTCGGCCTCGACGTCGGTGATGGAGGGCCCCCAGTCGGGCCACAGCGCCGTGTCGGTCAGGACTGTCCACACCGTGTCCCGCGACGCGTCGACGGGGTGGCTTACGACCAGTCGGCGTCCGTCCGCCGTGTGCCGTACCGAGACGTCCGTCTCGCCGATGGCGGTCATTATCAAAACCAATAGACCGGCGCCAAGGTATAGGTTCGTGCCGTCACAACCGACGCGCAGATGATAGACGCCCGTGATCTTCGCAAGGAGTACGGCGATTTCGTCGCCGTCCGGGGCAGTTCGTTCACGGTTGACCGGGGCGAGGTGTTCGGCATCATCGGCCCCAACGGCGCCGGCAAGACGACGACGCTGAAGATGCTCGCCGGCCTGTTGGACCCGACGAGCGGCGAGGCGACCATCGCCGGCTACGACACCGAGACGACGGAGATGCGCCGTCGCCTGGGCTTCCTCCCCGAGGAGTCGCCCCTCTACGAGGAGATGACCCCCCTCTCGTATCTGGACTTCTTCGCCGACCTCTACGACGTCGACCCGGACGTGGCCGACGAGCGGACCCACGAGACGCTCGACGAACTGGACTTAGAGCACCGCGACCGGAAGCTGGGCGACATGTCGAAGGGAATGAAACGGAAGGTAGCCATCGCCCGATCGCTCATCAACGACCCCGACGTGCTCATCTACGACGAACCAGCGTCGGGTCTGGACCCGCTGACGACCAACTACGTCATCGAGTTCACCGAGCAGCTGGCCGCCGAGGGCAAGACCATCGTCTTCTCCGCGCACAATCTCTTTCACGTCGAATCCATCTGTGACCGCGTCGCCATCATGAACGAGGGCGACATCGTCGCCCGCGGCGACCTGGCGGCACTCCAGGACGAGTACGGCGAGACGCGCTACCA
The DNA here is from genome assembly GCF_029338315.1 of Haloarcula regularis. Taxonomy (GTDB): domain Archaea; phylum Halobacteriota; class Halobacteria; order Halobacteriales; family Haloarculaceae; genus Haloarcula; species Haloarcula regularis. Next base: position 498,179 of record NZ_CP119794.1, on the reverse strand, counting down.
CGTCTACACCACCGTCGACGTTCCGGACGCCACCCGCGTCAACGGCAACTACGAGCGGGTGGTCGAGAGCATGGCCGCCGTCGAGGAGACCCGGGAGGCCGCACAGGCCGCGGGCGGCGAAGTGGTCGACATCCGGACCGAGGAGTCGAGCCTCGAGGAGGTGTTCCTCAACGTGGCCGACGCCGGCACGCGCGGGACGCGGTACGTGGGGGAGGACGCGACGTAGATGGAGTGGGACAAGCTCCTGCGCGTCGCGCGGTGGGAGGTGACCAAGAACGCCGGCGGCCTCGACCGGCGGACCGTCGCCGTCATGGCGCTGTCGCTGATTGCGATGGGCGGCGTCGCGGCCATCGCCGTCGGCGGCGGTGGCGCCGGCCTGGACGACGGCCTCTACCGCGTCGGCGCCGACGACGCGAGCCCGTTCTACGACGTGGCGGCCGCCGACGGGACGTTCGTCGTCCGGGACCCGGACCCGGCGGCCGTCGAACGTGGCGAGCAGGAACTGCTGTTCCGCGGGACCCGCCTGGTCAGCGTCCCGCGGACGCCGAAAGAACGCGCCGCACTCGACGAGTTCCGCTCCAGCACCGAGCGGTACAACGACCGGACGCTCGCTCGCGACGACAACCAGACGGCGGCGTTCCCCGTCTCGGTGACGCTGGTCTACCGGGAGCAGGCCGGTGCCGACGTGCTGGACCCGCGCGAGGACGGTGGGGCCGCGGGCAGCGATAGCGACAGCGACGACGGGGCCAGTGGCGGTGGCACCGGTGACGGCGGTGGGTCCGACGGCGGCGCGAGCGCGGGCGGCAGTGGTGGCAGCCTCGGCGAAGCCGGTGGTGGCGGGGCGAGCCTGAGCGGTCTCGGCGCCCGCTTGACCGGCGAGGTGCAGGGCGGTACGCCGTCGGACATCTCCCCGCCGTTCCCCTTCGAGTCGCTCGTGCTCGCCTTCCTCTATATCGTCCCGATGAACTTCGTCATCCAGGCCTACGGGTCGTCGATGCTCTCGGAGCGGCTGAACCGCCGGGGCGAGCTCCTGCTCGTGACGCCGGCGTCGCGGGCCGACATCATCGCGGGCAAGACACTCCCCTACCTGCTGGGCGCGGTCGGGGTGGCGACGGCCATCACCGCGACGCTGCGTTTCGGCGGCCTCGCGCCCGGTGGAAGCCCCATCGCCGTGCTGGCGGTGGTCCCGCTGGCACTGCTCTTCCTCGCGGCGACGTTCTGCGGGGCGATGTTCGCCCGGTCGTTCAAGGAACTGACCTTCGTCACCGTCACGATAACCGTCTCGCTGACCTCCTACGCGTTCGTGCCGGCCATCTTCACCGACATCACACCCATCGCGCTCATCTCGCCGCTCACGCTGGTCGTGATGGACCTCACCGGGCAGGCGATCAGTCCGTCGGCCTTCGCCTTCTCGACGCTCCCGCCGCTGGTGACGGCGCTCGTCCTCTTTGGCCTGGGGGCCGGCCTCTACCGCGAGGAGGACATGTTCACCCAGCGCCCCATCCCGCTGAAGGTGCTCGATGCGCTGTCGGGGCGCATCAGGTCGCGGCGGAGCGCGGCCAAGATGAGCGTCGTCCTCCTCCCGTTCGTCGTCGTCGCGGAGCTGGTCGCCATCGCGTTCCTGTTCGTCCTCGACTCGGTGTCGCTGAACGTCTTCGGGACGAACCAGACGCTGGGCGTCCTGCTGATTCTGGGCGTCGTCGCCGTCGTCGAGGAGGTGGCCAAGAGCCTGCACGTGTACGCTGGCTACGACGCCGCCCGGTACGAGCGGACGGTTCGCTCGGCGCTCGGGCTCGGCGCGCTCTCGGGGCTGGGCTTTTTCCTCGCCGAGAAGGGCCTCCTCATCGCCCGTCTCTCGGACCTCGAGAGTCTCTCCATCGGCCAGGCAGCGCTCCAGGGGCGACCCCGCCCGCCGGCGTCCCGCTGTGGGCCGTCGCCCTGCTGTTCTTGCTCGCGCCGCTCGTCTTGCACACGGTGACTGCGGCGCTGTCGGCTGTCGGGGCGACCCGGGGCCGGACGGGCTACCTCGCCGGCCTCGGGGCGGCCGTGGTCGTCCACTTCGCGTACAACCTCACGGTGGTGACCAGCCTTGTCTGATCGGCCGTGGTGGCGCGACCCGCGTCTCGTCGTGGCGAAGCGTGACGTCCTCTCGCTGTCCCGCGAGAAGACCATCGTGCTGGCGCTGCTCATCCAGCTGTTCGTCGCCGGGTTCTCGTCCTTTCTCGTCGTCGGCCTGACCTCGCTGTACGACCCGTCCTCGGTCGCCACCCAGGACGTCGAGATGGCCGTGACCGGCGACGCGCGGGCGGAGCTGCTCGAAGCGGCCCGCGAACAGGAGGGGGCCCGCGCCATCGTCTTCGAGGACCCCGACCGGGCCAGGCAGGCGTTCCAGGACAGGCGGGTCGACGCGGTCCTCGTCGGGCAGTACGTCTCGGCGCCAGACGGGGGCGGGCGGACGATAGACGTCATCGCGACGGCCCGAGGGGAGCATCCGGTCGACGCTCGTCGTCGTGGAGGTCAGGCGGGTCCTGAATGCGCTCGAACGCCAGGAACGCGTCGAGCGAGGCCGCTCGCTCGACGAGCCACCGGCCCCGCTCCCGCGCCAGATCGGTGCCAGTCCGTACTTCGGGTTCACCTACACCGTGTTGATCCCGCTCTTGCTCTTCTTGCCGCCCTTTATCAGCGGGTCTGTCGCCGTCGACGTCGTCACCGAGGAGATAGAGCGCGGGACGCTGGAACTCCTGCGGGTCGCGCCCGTCTCCCTGCTCGACATCGTCGACGGAAAGGCGCTGGGGATGGTCGTCCTGGCGCCGCTCCAGGCGTTGCTGTGGGTCCTGTTGCTCTCGACGAACGGCATCGCCGTCGCCAACCTGGGGACGCTGCTCGTCTTCGTCACCGCCGTCGCCCTGCTCGTGGTGACGTTCGGCGTCGTGCTGGGCCTGGCGACGAAGCGCCGACGGCCCGCTCAGTTGCTGTACTCGGTGCTGACGCTGGTCGTCTTCGGCGCGGCGGTGCTGCTCCCCGAGCACCCGGCGACGACGGTGGCCAAGCTCGCCGTCGACAGTTCGACGCTGCTGACCTACGGCCACGTCGTCGCCACGGTCGCCGTCGCAGCCGGGGCCTACGCCGTCGCCAGACGGTACGTCGGCGCCGTCGACCCCGAGGGGCTCTGAATCAGGTCCTCCCTTTTTATGCTCGGCGGTCGCCGTGGGTATGGAGTACACGACACTCGGTTCGACCGGCGTTGAAGTCAGCCGCCTCTGTCTGGGGTGTATGAGTTTCGGGACCTCCGACTGGCGGGACTGGGTCCTCGAGGAACCCGAGAGCCGCGAGATCATCGAGCGCGCCATCGACCTGGGCATCAACTTCTTCGACACCGCCAACATGTACTCGCTGGGCGAATCGGAGCGGGTCCTCGGGAACGTCCTGGCGGACTACGACCGCGATGCACAGGTCGTCGCGACGAAGGGATTCCACCGGATGGACGAGGACAACCCCAACTCGGCGGGGCTCTCGCGGAAGGCCCTCGAACAGGAGTGTGCGAACTCGCTTTCCCGCCTGGGGATGGACACCGTCGACCTCTACCAGATCCACCGGTGGGACTACGATACGCCTATCGAGGGGACGATGCGGGCCCTCGACGACCTGGTGCGCCGGAACCAGACGCGGTACGTCGGCGCGTCGTCGATGTGGGCCCACCAGTTCGCCGAGGCGCTCCACACCAGCGACCGCGAGGGGCTGGAACGGTTCCTGACGATGCAGAACCACTACAACCTGCTCTACCGCGAGGAGGAACGCGAGATGCTGCCGCTGTGTGACAAGGAGGACGTCGGCGTCATCCCGTGGAGTCCGCTCGCGCGGGGCTATCTCACCCGGCCCCACGAGGAGTTCGAGGCGACCACGCGCGGCGAGACGGACGACCACGCCCGGGGCCACCCCTACTTCGAGGGGAACGGCCGCCAGGTCAACGAGCGCGTCCAGGAGCTGGCCGACGAGTACGACGCCTCGATGGCCCAGATCGCGCTGGCGTGGGTCCTCGAGAAGGAGTGGGTCGACGCACCCATCGTCGGCACCACGAGCATCGAACACCTGGAGGACGCCGTCGCCGCCCTCGACATCGACCTCTCGGCGAGCGACGTCGAGTGGCTCGAGGAACCGTACGAGCCGGTCCGCGTGTCCGGCCACGAGTGACGGACGGAGGCCCCGACCAGGATGGACGCGCCCGCAGCCACAGTTGCTTCCAGGAGATTTGCTGTTCCATCGCCGTTCTTCGCCCCGATTTCGAATGATTGAGGGGAAATCCGACACATAACTTTAAGATGTCAGAATCCCTACGGGGCGCATGTACTCTGTCCCGTTCAGCACCGGCATCGACACCACGTTCGCCGACAGCCTCATCAGCGCCGCCCGGACGACGCTGGGCGATACCCTCCGCAGCGTCATCTACTTCACAGAACGAGACATGGACCTGCTCTACGTCCGCAAGGACCTCTACGAGACCCAGCAGGGCGCCATGGAGGTCAAGTCGCGGCTGGTCGAGTTCGAACGCATCGGCTTCGACGAGGCGCCGGTCCGGTCGGTGCTCTCCGTCCCGAGCGACCCCTCCAGCATCGGGACCTACGAGTTCACCGTACGGATCCACGACGACGGCTACGTCATCCGCCTCCTCGGTGACGGCATCGGCGTCCTCCTGACGACCGACGAGATGGAGGTCGAGGCCTTCCAGGACGCCGCGAAGGCCGTGACGGGACTCCTCGAGGAAGCGGTCGACTGAGCGCCACCGCCGACCGGTCCGTGCCCCTCGGCGGGCAGGTCACCCCGGGCAGGGTGCCGGTGGTGTCAAAGATTAAATAGAACCATCCCGTTCGTCTAGATGAGGTGTGTGAGCAATGCCCATGTCACGGACCGACGACCGGGTGCAGTCGGGACGCACGTGCGGAGCGGACGCTCCGGATGGGCTCCCGGTCGACCCCGTCGAACACTACGTCACCGGCTTCGTCGGGTTCGCGCTGACGCTCGTCGGAACCGCGATGGTCTACCCCGCGCTAGCGGCTGCCAGCGAGGTCCTGCACTACCTCTCGTCGACGCTGCTGGTGTTTACCTTCCTGGCCGCCTGGCTGCTGGTCTGGCTCACGCTGGAGGTCCTGTGGGAGTGGCGCGCGGGCCGACTGGTGCTGACCTGAGCGCCGTCGCCGTCAGGGGACCCGCCCGCCGCGGGTTCCGGGCTGGCCCGTCCCGGCCTGCTCGTGCGTGTGATGGAAGAAGCGGACCAGCGGCGTTCCGTCGTCGTCGCTGACTGGCTGGAAACAGACGCGCCTGAACCGCTCGTTGTCGAGCAGGTTCACCATCAGCCCCTCGTCGTGGACCGACACCGACTCGAAGTCTGCGCCACAGACCGGACAGCGGACGGGGCCGTCCGACTCGGGTTCGGTGGCCCCGGTGTCGGCCGGTCTGTCGAGGTCCGTCACGCCGTGTGTACCTCGTCTGCCACGCGCCGGATGCGCTCGTAGTCCTCGTCGGAGTAGGCGATGAGCCGGACGTCCTCGAGCGAGTCGGGGTCGAACGCCCCGATGGTCTCACAGATGATTCGGACACCGTCCTCGAAGTCGAACCCGGCGATGCCACACCCGAGCGCCGGGAGGACCATCGACGCACAGCCCAGCGCGTCGGCCTCCTCGAGGGCGTTCCGCGTGGCGTCGCGGATGCTGTCGGCTGTGGAAGACCCGCCCGGAGGCATCGCCGCCGCGTGAATCACGTACTCGGCGTCCAGGTCGTACGCGTCCGTCGTCGCGACGCCGCCGAGTTCGACCGGCCCCTTCGAGACGGCCTCGTCGTCCAGCCCCGCGCCGGCCGCCCGTTTGAGCGCCCCGGCGACCCCCGACCCCATGTGGAGGCTCGTGTTCGCGGCGTTGACCAGTACGTCCGCCGACTGGGCGGCGATGTCGCCCTGGATGACCTCGAAGTCCATACGTGGGCCGTCGGCCCCGTGGTCAAAGCGTTGCCGGGAGCGTGGGGACACCTCTCACGACAGGCCGAAAGTCCTCGAGTACGTACGGCTGGTATGGACATCCTCCGGATGCGCTGGCGGGACGTGGGATTCCTCCACTGGCCGGTCGACCCGTCCGTCGTCGCCGAGACCCTCCCCGACCCGTTGACCGTCGACACCTACGACGGCGACGCGTACCTGGGTGTCGTTCCCTTCCGGATGGCCGACATCAGGCCCCGGGGGAGCCCTGTCGGCCGCTCGTTCGGCGAGTTGAACCTGCGAACCTACGTCCGCGCCGGCGGGACCCCCGGGGTGTACTTCTACAACCTGGACGCCGACGACGCGCTCAGCGTCCGCCTCGCCCGTCGACTGTTCATGCTGCCGTACTACTCGGCGTCGATGCGCGTCGAGTCCCGCGACGGTCGAGTGCGGTTCCAGAGCGAGCGGCCCGGGACGAACGGGCCGACGGCCCGGTTCGACGTGACCTACGAGGGTGACGGAGCGCCGTCGACACCCGACACACACTCGCTGGAGCAGTTCCTCGTCGAGCGGTACCGGTTCTACGCAAGCGCGGAGAACGGGCAGGTCTACTACGCCGACATCAACCACGAGCCCTGGCCACTGGAGGGCGGGACGGCCGACGTCCGCCGGAACGAGCTCTTCGACGTCAACGGCTTCGAGTACCCCGACGGCGACCCGCTCGTCCACTACAGCGAGGGCATCGACGTCTCCGCTGGCGTCCTCCACCGGTTGTAGGGCCGGGCGCTACACTGATTGCGGTCCTGCCCCAAGCAGGGGACGTGGTCTCGGTCAGCCCGCTGCGGACGACGCTCGACGACGTGTGCTTCTGTCACTGGCCGGTCGACCCCGACGCCCCGAGACTGGTGGTGCCCGACTGGCTCACCGTCGAGGCCGTCGACGGGGACGCGTGGATCTCGGCGGTCGCGCACACCGTCGAGCGCGTCCGGGCGTTCGGCGTCGACCTGACGCGGCCGGCCGCTGCCGTGAACCTGCGGACGTACGTCCGGGGGCCGACCGACCAGCGCGGGGTCTACTTCCTCGGTCTGTACACCGACGACCGGTTCACGCGGGAGGCGGCCGGCCGCCTGCTCGGCCTCCCCTATCGCCGCGGGCGTCTCGCCGTCCGCCACGGGGCCGGTGGGTCGACCCGCCGGACGCTCGACGTGGACGGTCGCCGAGCACTGGACGTCGAGTACACGCCCGCGGATAGCGACGGGACGACGGCACCGCCAGACTCGCTCGCGGGCTTCCTCGTCGAGCGTGAGCGCTACTTCGCGACGGGGCCCGCCGGGACGCGCCTCGTCGGGAGCGTCGGGCACGACCCCTGGCGACTCGTCCCGGTCGAGGCGTCCGTCGGGAGTGCACCTCTCGAGCTGGTGGGGCTTGAGGGTGCCGTCGCCGACCCGCTGGTCCACTACAGCCCCGGTATCGAGGTCTCCCTGGCGCCGCCGACGCCACTGGCCGGGTCACGGCGTCGGTGACGTCGGGTCGGGCGAGACGGCTTTTTGTCTCTCGGGCCCCAAACCCCGGTAGATGACCTACGGGGGTGTAATTCTGGATCTGGACGGAACCGTCTACCGCGGCGACACCCTCCTGCCTGGCGTCTCCGACGCCATCGACGAGATACGGCGTCAGGGGGCCGACATCTGTTTCTTCTCGAACAACCCGCTCCACGACGGCACCGAGTACGTCGAGCGACTCGGTGCCCTCGGCGTCGACGCCCGCCCGGGCGAAGCCTGCTCGTCGGTGGTCGTCACCTGTGAGTACCTCGACTCGCAGCACGCCGGCGACCGGGTGTTCGTCGTCGGCAGCGACCCGCTCCGGGCGCACGTCCGCGGAACATCGGTCGACGTCGTCTCGGACCCGGCGGCGGCCGACGTCCTGCTGGCCTCGTGGACGGACTCGTTTCACTACCGCGACCTGGTGGCGTCGCTCCGTGCCGTCGACGAGGACACGACATTCCTCGGGACCGACCCGGACCGGACGTTCCCCGACGAAGACGGGCGGGCCACCCCTGGCTCGGGCGCCATCATCAACGCCATCGCCGGCGTCGTCGACCGGGACCCGGACGCCGTCCTGGGTAAACCCTCGCAGGTGGCCGTCGACGCAGCCCTCGACCGGCTCGGCCGTCAGCCCGAGGAGTGCCTGGTGGTCGGGGACCGCCTCGATACGGACATCGCCATGGGGGCGCGAGCCGGCATGACGACGGCGCTCGTCACGACGGGCGTCACTGACGAGGCCGACCTCGCCCGCAGCGACGTTCGACCGGACTACGTCCTCGACTCGCTCGCCGAGGTGGGGCGGCTCTTCGAGGAGACGCCGGAATAAAGTAATCTGATAATTCACCTCTGTCTTTATTTCCGCCGAGCGAGAACGTACGAACGGTGGAACCAATGAGCAACGACATCCTGATGATAGTCGGCGACTTCGGCGAGGACGCCGAGATACTGGTCCCGTTCCAGGCACTGCAGATGGTCGGTCACGACGTCCACGCGGTCTGTCCGGACAAGGAAGCCGGCGAGAAGATCAAGACGGCCGTCCACGACTTCCGTGGCGACCAGACGTACATGGAGGCCCGTGGCCACGACTTCGAGCTGAACGCGACGATGGCCGACATCGACCCCGGCGACTACGACGCGCTGGTCGTCCCCGGCGGCCGCGCACCCGAGTACCTCCGGACCTACGAGTCGGTCATCGAGGCGGTACAGCACTTCTTCGAGGCCGACAAGCCCGTCGCGGCGCTCTGTCACGGCCCGCAGATCCTCGCCGCCGCGGGCGTCCTCGACGGGTACGAGGCGACGTCGTACCCGGCCTGTCGGCCCGAGTGTGAGGCCGCCGGGTGCACGTGGGTCGACGGCGTCGTCCGCGACCGGAACCTCGTGACGGGCCAGGCCTGGCCGGACCACCCCGAGTGGCTCGCGGAGTTCATGACGCTCATGGGCGACGAGGTGACCCACGGCGACGCGGCGGTGCCGGCCGACGACTGACATCCCTTCGCGGGCGAAACACATTTTTCGACGCCATCCGTCAGATACGAAACGAGTCTCAGTGTCGTCATCTTCCACCGGCCTCGCTCGGAACGCCGAGCGGGGCATCAGAGTCACACTCGTCGCCATCTTCTTCGTCGGCGTCCGTCGGCGGAACTGGAGTGCAGCGGTCAACGCCGTGCTCTCGCTGGCCGGAACCTTCCTCCCGCGGGCCATCGAATCCAGGTACGACGTCGAGTTTCTGCCGTGGCAGCGCCTGTACACCGGGTCGGCGATGGTGACCCACGCCGTCGGCATGCTCGGCCCCTACGACGACGTCTGGTGGTGGGACCACCTCACGCACACCCACTCGGCGACGCTGGTCGGCAGCCTCGTCCACGTCGTCACGCGACGGCGTGGGAACGACCCCACTGCGACCGTCCTGGGTGCCGTCGGCCTGACCGGCATCGCCTGGGAACTCGCGGAGTACGTCATCCACAGCGCCGCGGAAGCGCTGGACATCGAACCCATGCTACGGACCTACGGGCGGACGGACACGCTCTTTGACCTCTGTTTCAACCTCGTCGGCGCGCTGGTGGTCATCGCCGTCGGCGACGAGTACCTCGAGAACTTCGTCGACCGGGACGAGGGTACCCAGGACGGCCGCTGAGGGTCATCCCTCGACGAACCGGTCGGGGACGTAGGCGTACAGCGGCGCTGGGACGAACCGGAGCGCGTGCTTCGTCAGCCACGGTATCCGCCGGCGGACCAGCGCGTAGGCAAGCGAGACCAGTACCGCCCCGGCGACGAGCATCGCCACCGGCCCGTCCGTCACGGCGAGTGCGGGGATCGCGACGGCCGAGGCGACGAGGGCGTCCTCCGGCGATCCGTCGTAGCGAATCCACCGGCGAGGGGCGTGCCAGCGCCCCCGGAAGTGGTCGTACACCGCACGTTCCGACCCCGCCTCCCAGGGGCGCAACTCGAGGCCCCCGCCGAAGATGTCCATCGTCGAGTGCAGGGCCGCCCCCAGCAGGAAGAACCCGACCCCGACGGTGACCGGCGTGTTCGCGACGGCCACGGCCATCGCCGCGACGCCGACGAGCACCCAGTAGTACGTCGGGTAGTGCAGCGTCTTGCGGTGGCCCACGTAGAGGTCCAGGTCGGGGAACACCCCGCCGGCGAACGCCCCCACCATCGCGACACCCGCGTACTCCGGGTTGGTGATTGCGACGACGGACGCGACGGCCACCCCGACGAGCGCGTGGGTCGTTGCCATCATCTCGCCCGAAGATATCGCGTTACGACGTAAAACCGTATCGGCAGGTATGGTACCACGCCGACTGCCTCCCGCAGCCAGATCGGATAGCCGACACTCAGCGCTCCCGAATCCGGTGCACGACGCCGCTCTCGCCACCCACGCGCGCTCGGTCGTACAGACGAGCAGCTCCCCCTCCGGCGTCCGGCCGAACGCGAGCACGTTCTGGCCTACGTCCTCGCCGACGATGGGGACAGCACGGACAGGCCAGCGGCCGCTGTCGTGCTCGCTCGCGACGAACAGGCGGCCGTTCGCCCGCCAGTCGGCGAAGACGTACCGTCCTTCGAGGGCCGGAATCGCCGCCCCGTCGTAGAGGTATCCGCCGATGACGGAGACGCCCGAGACATCGCTCCCACCGTGGGGGTACTCGATAATGGGGTCGACGAGTGCCTGGCCGTCCGGCGTCTCGGTCGGGCAATCCGACGCATCGAAGCAATGTGTCGCCTCGCGGACGTTCCATCCGTAGTTCCCACCCCGTTCGACGAGGTTCACCTCCTCGAACTCGTTTTGCCCGACGTCGGCGACGAAGAATCGACCGTCCGGACCGAACGAGAAGCGCCAGGGGTTGCGAAAGCCCCAGGCGTAGTGTTCCTCGAGGCCGGACTCCCCGACGAGCGGGTTGTCGTCCGGAATCCCGTAGGACTCGCCGCTGGGGGCGTCGTCCACGTCGAGTCTGAGGACACTCCCGAGGAGGTTCTCGGTGACGTCCTGGCCGTTGCCGCCCTCGACGGCGTCGTACCAGTCGTCGACGTGGCCCCGTCCCCGGTCGCCGCCACCACCGCCGTCGCCGACGGCCACGTAGAGGTACCCGTCCGGCCCGAACGTGATAGCGCCGGCGTTGTGGTTCGACTGTGGCTGGGGAATCTCCAGGACGGTCCGTTCGCTCCCCCGGTCGACGGTTCCGTCGCTGACTTCGAACTCGGCCAGCACGAACGTATGCGAGAAGTTCTCTGGTGTCCCGTCCCGTCTGGGCGCGCTGTACCTGACAAACAGGCGGCCGTCGCCGTCGTAGTCGGGGTGCAGCGCCAGGCCGAGCAGGCCACGTTCGTCGTAGCCGTTGACGGACACCATCCGGTCGCGGACGTCGAGGACGGGGCGAGACTCCCCCTCGGGACCGATGCGAGTGACGACACCGGCCTGGTCGGCGACGAAGTACTCGTCCGGCCGGGGCGCGAGGACGTCGACGGGCGCGGTGAACCCGTCCGCCACCGGGTCCCCGGTGAGTTCGAGCGAGGCGAGCGACTGATCGGGCGTCTCGTCAGGGGACGGTGACGAGGGCCCGTTGTCGTCGTCCGTTTCGGTACGCGAGGACGCGGACCCACCCGGACCCACGCACCCTGCGAGCCCGCCGAGTCCGAGCAGGCCCGCCTGGAGGAACTGACGTCGGCGCTGTGAGACCATACCCGCCGTTGGGGCTGGAGTGACAAGAACGCGCGGAATAAACTTCAAACAACGGAAGAGTGTCCCCTCTTCGAACCTTTTATGGAACGGCTGGCGGTACAGTGAGACGAACGATGGTAGACAAAGCAGACCTCCGAGAGCAGTTCGTCGAGGCGTTCGAGGGTGCGGACTACCCCATCTCCAGTCCGATGGACCTCGTCCCGGCCCTGCCGGCCGGCCCGTCGACGAAGTTCGAGTCGGGCGAGTTCTCGATGACGGCCATGGAACTGAACACGAAACTCGACGGGGAGTTCCCCTACGAGAGTGTCGACGCGTTCGTCGACGACGTGATGGAGTCGCTCGAGAACCAGGACCTCATCTGAACGGCCGGCTCCGGTCGGACGGGTACGTCGACTGCGAGCCGCGGCGCCGTGACAGCCGCCGGTGCGTGTCTCGTCGTTTTATCAGTGACCGTTCCCAAGCGCGGGTATGTTGGTCACGCCGGTGGTCGAGACGCTCGTCAGCACGTTCGGCCCGTTTCTCATCCCGGCGACGCTCTTCATCCTCGGTGCTATCGGGTACCTCTTCCTGTACCTGTTGACCAGGTACCGCACCGAGACCTACACCGCCGACGAGTGAGGGCCCCACGGGGCCGGGAACGTCACCACATCATCACACTTTTGAATTAGACGCGTCTAAATTCGGCTATGCTGAGCGCGAAGATGGAGGACTACCTGAAGGCCATCTACACCCTCGAACGGGAGGGCGGCGGGTCGGTGGCCACCTCCAGACTCGCCGAGAAGCTCGAGGTCACGCCGCCGACGGCCACGAGCATGATCGAGAAACTCACCGAGCGTGGCCTCGTCGACCGCGAGAAGTACAAGGGCGTGACGCTGACACGAGAGGGCGAGACGGTCGCGCTCGAGGTCATCCGCCACCACCGGCTCATCGAGACGTTCCTGAGCGAGGAACTGGGCTACGACTGGGCCGAGGTCCACGAGGAAGCCGAGATACTCGAACACCACATCAGCGAGGAGTTCGAGCGTCGCGTGGCGGACCGCCTCGACCAGCCCGCGGTCGACCCGCACGGCGATCCTATCCCCAACGACGCGCTCGAACCAATCGACGACGCGGGCGAGTCGTCGCTGTCGGACCACGGGGAGGGCGACCACCTCGAGGTGGTCCGGGTGCGGGACCGGGACCCTGAGGAACTCACGTACCTCGACCGGGAGGGCATCACGCCAGGGACCCGGTTCACCGTCGAGGAGATCGCGCCCATCGGGCTGATGACCGTCCGGATCGACGGGACGGGGACCGTCTCGCTCCCCGATCACATCACCGAGGCCATCCAGGTCCGGCCGCTCGAAGAGCCCCGCGCCGAATCGACCGCCCTCGAGACCGACGAATCCACCCAGTCATGAGCGAGGTGACCTGGCTCGGTGTCCTCGTCATCGCGGCGGCGGCCCAGCTGGCGGTCCTCCCCGGCGAGAAGGTCCAGTTCATCATCGCGGGGCTCTCGACTCGGTTCCACCCGGCGATGGTCGTCGCCGCCGCCGGGAGCGCCTTCGCGGGCTGGACCGTCGTCGAGATCTGGGTCGGTCGGCGCGTCACGGACCTGCTGCCCGGCGTCTACCTCGACGCGCTCACCGCGCTGCTGTTCGTGGTCTTCGCCGTCCTGCTCGTGCGGTCTGCACCGTCGGACGGCGCGCCCGACACCAGCGGCCAGCCCGGTATCTCCAGCGACGGTGGCGAACTGGAGGTCCGCGTCCCCGTCCTCGACGTGCGCGTCCCGAACAGACTGGGCGGGTTCCTCCCCATCTTCGCCATGATGGCCTTCGGCGAGTTCGGCGACAAGACCCAGACCATCACCATCGCGCTCGCGACCCAGTACCCAGCCTTCCCCACGGCCATCTGGACCGGCGAGATGCTGGCCATCATCCCGGTGAGCATCGCGAATGCGCTGTTCTTCCACCGCTTCTCGCACGCGTTCGACCTCCGGAAGGCCCACTTCGTCGGCGCGGCGATATTCCTGTTTTTCGCCGCCGACTTCGCGCTCGCGGTGACCGTCGGTGTCTCCGTCTGGGAGACCGTGGTGGAGGTCGCCAGCGGCCTCGTGCCGGTGTGACCGGGTGCCGCTGCTGCCTCGTCCAGTACACTCATCTGTCACGGGCCCCGACAGACCGGTAGTGAGCGACTCCGAGAGCGGGGGTCCCGGGTCCGACCAGCGCGGCGAGGCGCGGCCGACCGGCCTCCGTGTCACCCTGCGCGCCCTCCTGCGGACGGTGGTCATCGTCTGGCAGTTCGTCCCTGGTGCTTTCCTGGGCCCGGGACAGACGCCGGTTCGTCCTCTTCGGCCGGTCGCGCTCCGTGCCGGCGGCCGAGCGGACGCGGCGGGCCCGCGAACTCAAGGCGACGTTCGTCGACCTCGGCCCGGCCTTCATCAAACTCGGTCAGATGCTCTCGACCCGGCCGGACGCCATCCCACAGGAGTACGTCGACGTCCTCGCGGAACTGCAGGACCGCGTCCCGCCGGACGACTGGCGCGACATCCGGCAGGTCATCGATGCGGAACTGGGGCCCGTCGACGAGCAGTTCGACGAGTTCGACACGACGCCCATCAGCGGTGCCTCGCTTGGCCAGGTGTACGTCGCCGAGTGCGACGGCGAGACGGTCGCCGTGAAGGTCCTCCGACCCGGCATCCGACAGCGGGTCGAATCTGACCTCCGTGTCCTGCGCGCGCTGACGCCGATTCTGACCAGCGGTGCGCCGCCCGGCCAGGCCTACACCCTGGAGAACCTCGCCGAGGAGTTCACGGCGACCATCCGCCGGGAGATGGACTACGGCCACGAGGCGCGGATGCTCCGGGAGATCGGTGCGAACTTCGCGGACAGGGACGACGTCGTGATGCCGTCGGTGCTGCCCTCGCGGACCACGGACCGTGTCCTCACGATGACCTACGTCGACGGCGTGAAGATAGACGACGTCGAGCGACTCGACGAACTCGGTATCGACCGGCGGGCACTGGTCCGCCGGCTGGAGGAGGTCTACATCCAGATGATCGTCGAGGACGGCGTCTTCCACGCCGACCCGCACCCGGGGAACCTCGCGGTCCAGGCCGACGGGACGCTCGTCTTCTACGATTTCGGGATGACCGGCCACCTGGGTGCCCGGACCCGGGCGCAGCTGATGGAGTTCTACGTCGCGCTGGCGGCCGACGACGTCGACCGGGTGATGGACGCCTTCGTCGCCATGGGTGCGCTGGACCCGCAGGCCAACCGCGAGGTGATGCGCGAGGCCTTCGAGATCGTCATCGAGCAGTTCCGTGGCGAGGACATCAGCCAGTACCGCATCGAGGAACTCGTCGGCCAGTTCGAAGCGCAGCTGTACGAGTTCCCCATGCGACTCCCGCAGGACCTCGCGCTCGTGGTGCGCGTGACGACCGTGCTCGAAGGGGTCTGCCGGGCGCTCGACCCCGAGTTCGACTTCATCGACATCATCACCGAGTACGTGATGGAACAGGGCGCGGCCGACGCCGGGACGGCCGTCCGGGAGGAGGTCCGGACCGCCGCGACGGCCACCGCCCGGGCGCTGGTTCGCACGCCGCCGTCGCTCGAGTCAGCGCTGGACACCGCCAGCCGCGAGGAGTTGTTGCTCCGGGCGCTGCTCGCCGACAGCGATGGACTGACGACACGGATGGCGGGTCGACTCCTGCTCGGTATCGTCGTGAGTGCCGGCGTCCCGGTCGTCGCCTTCTTCTACACACGCGGCGATCTGGTCGCCCTCGGGACGGCCGTGGCGGTGACGGCCATCGCCGCAGCGGCGCTCCTCGTCTCGTTTCGCCGGCGGCGTGGCCCCCGACTCGCCCAGCCTCAGTTCACCCGCCACGAACTCCGCCAGCGGGGGACCGACACCGACGAGTGAGCGCCGGCCCGGGTGGGTCTAGAGATCCCCCCGTGTGGCCATCGTCCGAACCGTTTCGGCCCGTTCACGTATCGCTTCCCGCTCCTCCTGGTCCTTGTTGTCGAGGTGCCCGTAAACCAACCCCATCCGGTGGTTCGACCGCAGTGGCCCTCGTTTCGGTCGAGGAAGTCCCAGTACAGCGCGTTGAACGGACAGGCTCCCTCGCCGGTGGTCTTGGTCTTGTAGTAGGGACACCCCGAGCAGTAGTCGCTCATCCGGTCGACGTAGTTCGCCGAGGCGGCGTACGGTTTCGTCGCGAAGACGCCCGCCCCGAACAGCCCCATCTCGACGACGTTCGGCGTCGTCACCCAGTGGAAGGCGTCGACGTAGCCCGCGTGGAACCAGCGGTTGAGCTGGGCCGGGTCGACGCCGTAGACGAGCGCGAAGTTCGAGAGCAACATCAGGCGCTCGATGTGGTGGGAGTAGCCCCGCGTCCGGACGCCGTCGACGACGTCCGCGAGACACGCCATGTTCGTCTCTCCCGTCCAGTAGAACGGCGGCAGGTCCTCCTCGGCACCGAGCTGGTTCGCCTCGGCGAGAGCCGGCATCTCGCGCCGGTAGACGTGGCGGAGGAACTCGCGCCATCCGAGCACCTGCCTGACGAACCCTTCGACGCTGTTGAGGGGCGCCTGGTCGTCCTCGTAGGCGGCGATCGCCCGCTTGATGACCTCCCTCGGGCCGAGCAGGCCGAGGTTGAGCGACGTCGACAGCAGGCTGTGGCTCATCGCCCACTCGTCGCAGCGCATGGCGTCCTGGTACGGCCCGTACTCGGCGAGACGGTTCGCGACGAAGTCGTCCAGCGCCCGGACGGCCTGCCGTCGCGTGACCGGCCACCGGAAGGGCGCGGGGTCGGCCCAGTCCCCACCGTACGGCGGTTCGTCGTACCCGCCCGCGAACGTCTCGTCGACCCACGCGGCCACCTCCCTGGTCAACGCGTCGGGTTCGAACGCCGGCGGGTCCGGCGCCGTCCAGTCCGCCGGTGGCGTCTCGCGGTTCTGGTCGTCGTAGTTCCACTCGCCGCCCACCGGTCGGTCGCCGTCCATCAGGTAGCCCGTCTCGCGGCGCAGGAACCGGTAGAAGTCTTCGTGGCGGTAGCCGTCGGCCTCACCGGCCCACTCGTCGAACTGCGCCGGCGAGCAGACGAACCGCTCGTCGTCGACGAACTCGACAGACCCGCCCGCAGTTTCGACCAGTTCCGTGAGGCGGTCGCGTTCGCGCTCCGTGACCGGCGCCGGCGTCACCAGCGTGTCGCTCGGATGCGCCTCGAAGTGGCGTTCGAGGGCGTCGGCGAATGTCTCCTCCCGGTAGTAGTCGACGGTCCGCCCGGCGTCCCGGAGCTCGTCCCGGAAATGGCGCATCGCGCTGAACACCAGCGTGAGCTTGTGTGGGTGGTAGGGGAGTTTCCGTGCGAACGACGTGGCCTCGACGAGCACGACGCGTTCGTTCGGCCGGTCCGCGAGCGGGCCGCGGCGGCGAACGAGATGGTCACCGCGAAGCCAGACAGTCACGGCGTGGTCCTCCGGTGCATGACCGCCGCTACCGTGCGTAACGTCATCAAACCACGGCCCAACGAGGTTGGTAACGGCTGTGATACGTCCACAAATAATCGTGATCTAATCGTGCGTATTCTCCGGGTAGAGTGGTCCCTGAGCCCGTTCTGGTGGTCCGGAAAACGCCCTCCTTTTATGTCTCGAATCCCAACAAATGCGTGTATGCAACCAAACCTGGATCGACGGACGTTCCTCCGTAGTACCGCTGCTGTCTCGGCCGTCTCGATGCTCGCTGGCTGTGGTGGCGATGGCGGCGACGGTGGTGACGGCGGTTCGGGCGGCGACGGTGGTGACGGCGGTTCGGGCGGCGACGGCGGTGACGGTGGCTCCGGCAGCAGCGACGCCAGTAGCGAGGTCTCGGACTACCTGAGCGACGCTTCCAACTTCGAGGGCCAGGTCCAGGACATGACCGGGCAGGGCGAGGTGACGGTCATGGTCGGCGCCGAGGGCAACGGCGGCGCCTTCGCCTTCGAACCGGTCGCCATCTCCGTCTCGACGGGAACGACCGTCGTCTGGGAGTGGACCGGCGCGGGCGGCACCCACAACGTCGTCGAGGAGGACGGCGCGTTCGACTCCGGTTCGGCCGTCGCCGAGGAGGGGACGACCTTCGAACACACCTTCGAGGAGGCCGGAACCTACCTCTACCAGTGTGAACCCCACGTCTCACTCGGGATGAAAGGCACTGTCGTCGTCGAATAAGCCCGTCTCCACTGGTCTTCTCTCTGGGACTCGAGCCGGAGCGGGACGGTCGCCTCACTCCGCTCGGCGCTGCCTCTGGTAGGGTTGCGAATCGATGGTCGCCCTCCAGGCTTCGCTGTCGCTCACCCACTACGGGCGTGGCGGGAGTGAGCAAAGCCGGAGGCTTTGCGAACTACGCCACGGCCGGGAACGAGCGAAGCGAGTGAGCGGCCGTGGCGGGATTCGAACCACGGTCGGACGTGCTCGCTTCCTGCGCACGACCTCCCTGATTAGAATCCCGCCATGCCGGTTCGCTCCCTTCGGTCGCTGCACGGGCGTGGCGGGATTCGAACCCGCGATCGAGGGGTTAGGAACCCCTCGCCCTCGTCCACTAGGCCACACGCCCTACCGGGTCGTCGGGGAGCGTGTGAAAAACGCTTTCGCTACCGCTGGCGGCGTCGAAAAGCGGAGGAAGATGGAGCGGAGTTACTTCTCGGTCTCGGTGCTGGTATCGGCGTCGGCCTCGGTGACCTCGGTCGTCTCGGAATCGGCCTCGCCCGTCGCCCCCGAACGCATCTCCTCGAGCTCCTGCTCGACTTCCTCGCGCCCCTTCTGGAACTCGCCCATCGCCTCACCGGTCGACCGGGCGAGTTTGGGGATCTTGTTCGCTCCGAACAGGAGGACGGCGATGAGGAGGATGACCATCATCTCCGTCGTCCCCGGCATGCCGGGGAACAGTGGTACGAATGGTGCTGCCATTGTAACCGGAGTTTACGTGGTTGTTATTATAGTCTTTGCAAAAGTCCCGTTCCTGGGCCGCCGTTGATGGATTTTCCGGCGGCAGCGAACCGGCCCACGGCGGGGCCATCATCCTCGATCGGTCGGACTCTTTCCCAAGGGCTATCAGCGCCCACTGCAAACGCCCGCCGGACATGATTACTGTCGGTGACACCGCCCCGGACTTCACTGCACCGCTCGCCAACGGCACCGTCGACCAGTTCACGCTCTCGGAGGCCGTCAGCGATCAGCCAGTCGTCCTCGCGTTCTTCCCTGCCGCGTTCACCAGTACCTGCAGTCACGAGATGAGCACGTTCCAGGACCGGCTCGGTGAGTTCGCGGACACAGGCGCCGACGTCTACGGCGCCAGCATCGACACGCCGTTCACCCTCAACGAGTTCCGTGCCCAGCTCGGACTCGAGTTCGGCCTGGTAAGCGACACCAACCGCGAGATAGTCGACGCCTACGACATCTCGATGGACTTCGAATCGAGCGGCGTCCGGAACCTCGCAAAGCGAGCGGTATACGTCGTCGACACGGATCGAAGTGTCTCTTACGCCTGGGTCAGCGACGACCCCGGCGTCGAACCGGACTACGACGAGGTCCTGGAGGCTGTCCGCGACGACTGACTCCCCGGGAAGCCCTTTTTGTGTCGGCCCGCCTCTTCGAGAGTATGAGTAGCGACGATGCCACCCACGGCGGCCGGCACTACGACGAGGACTCTCAGCACGCCTTCCCCGACGGCCGCGTGAACGCAGTGCTCCACTCGATCGCCGAGAACGAGCGGATACAGACCTATCTCGACGCACAGAACGTCAACCCAGTCAAGCGGATGCGGTACAACGACCACGGCGCGAAACACATCGATATCGTCCGCCACCGGGCACTGTGCCTGTACGACCTCCTCAAGCGAGGCGACGTCGAGTTCAACGGCGCGAGCGACCAGGGCCTCGAGGAAGCCGACGAGGCCGTCATCATCGCGCTCGCCGCCACGCTGCACGACATCGGCCACGTCGTCCACCGGGACTCTCACCCGTACTACTCGATCCCGCTGGCGGCCGACATCCTCGACGACTTCCTGCCCGAGTTCTACGACGTGCCCGAGGCGATCCGCGTGAAGGGGGAGGTGCTTCACGCCATCCTCTGTCACCACACCGAGGAGACTCCCCTGACGCTCGAGGCTGGCGTGGTACGCGTCGCGGACGCACTGGACATGGAACGTGGACGCTCTCGAATCCCCTACGAGAGCGGCGGCCGCGGTATCAATACCGTCTCCAGCCAGGCCATCGAGCGGGTGGAGCTGAACCCCGGGGAGGACTTCCCCGTGCTGGTCGAGATAACCATGAACAACGCGGCCGGCGTCTACCAGGTCGACAACCTCCTGAAAGCCAAGCTGAACCAGTCCGGCCTGGAGGGCCAGGTCCGCATCGTGGCCATCAACAGTCACGACAACGGCGACCAGATCGTCGAGCGAATCGAGCTCTGAGCGAGGGCGTGACACAACGATTTTGTATCCAGGTAACATATCTCTGGGTATGAGTGTCACACCCAAGGGTGGGGGAACGGGTGGGCAATCCGTACCGCGAGACGACGCGGACGACCGGTCGCTGACGCGACGGGTGCTGGACGGACTGACGGAGGTGCTCCGGCGCGTGCCGGGTGTCCGGCGAGTCGTCCCGGAGGGCGACGACAGGGACAGAACGGAAGTATCGGGAGACTCGCTGGCGGACACGGCCGTCGACCCACCACAAGGGGGGAGCGTCGCCGGACTCCCCGACCGGCGCCGTCCGTTCACGTATCCGGCGCGGAACCGTTCGGAGCGAAACGCAGTCGAACTCGTCGGCGAGACACGCCAGGATACACTGACCATCACGCACCCGGACAACCCCGACGCCTCGATAACCTCCGACGTGTGGGAAGACGTCGAGCCGTGACGGCTCGATGGGTGTGACACCGGTTCTTCACCCGTTTTGATTCAAATCCCTCTGTACAACATTCGCTGCTCGCGTTCGTTCCTCGCAGAATGCGGCGGCCGGGATTTGAACCCGGGCCATGAGCTTGGAAGGCTCAGGTCCTACCACTAGACCACCGCCGCTCGGGTCGGACGTCCGTTCACGGGCACGCCGTGTCGCGAACGTACCTGGTCTTACCCGGGTGTCCGTTAAGGGCGTTTCCCTTCCGGTTCGACGACGGCATAACAGTTCCCGCTCGAGACCTCGAAGTCGACGACCTGCAGCGCACGCGCGTCCAGGGCGGCACGGAACTCAGCCGGTGCGTAGATGTGATAGAACCGCGGGACCGTATCCCCGCCGGGGAGCGTCCAGTCGACGGTGGTGTCGAATCCAGTCGCCGCCTCCGCGTCGGCGTCGAAGCGGTCGTGTGCGGTGCTCCAGACACTCACGAGGGCCTGGCCGTCCGGAGCGAGGACGCGAGCGAGTTCGTCGAGGCTTGCCGCCCTGTCATCCGCCGTCGGGAGGTGGTGTAACGTCGCGACGTAGACCGCCAGGTCGACGCTATCGGCTACCAGCGGCAACCGCGAGGCGTCTCCCTGAACCAGGGCGACGTCGCCGCCCACCCGCTCGTGGGCCGCCGACAGGAGCGCACGACTCGCGTCGACGCCCACGACGCGGCTCGCGACGTCGGCGAGCAGCGCAGCGTGACGGCCGTTGCCACACCCGAGGTCGAGTGCGGTGTCGACGTCTCGGCCCGTCCCGACGAACGCCTCCACCTCGGGCCAGGCGTACTCGCGCGTCTTCGAGAAGTGCTCGCCGATGACCTCGTACGTCTCGCGGACGCCGTGGCGGGACCGCTCGTCCATGTCACCGACTGGGTGAACCGGCGGCTTACGGGTTTCGACAGCGTGGCTCGACCGTGACCCGGTCACTCAGAGTTACGGACCGGCTCGAGAAATGTCGCGGAGCACGACGACTGTCGGTCCCGCTGCGTGGGCGCCCCCTCGCTACTCGCCGTACACGTCGGGGTAGGCCTCGGCCAGCAGGTCGGCCTCCTCGCGCAGTCGCTCCCGCACGGGGTCGATGACGTCGGAGATCGCCGACGCCGCCGCGGGCTTGAGGTCCGCGGGGTGCAGTTCGCCGCTCAGGAATTCCGCTTCGACGGCGTCGTAGGCCTCGTAGACGAGGTCGCCACCGTACTCCTCGGGTCGTTCGACGACGAAGTCCTCGCCGCGCTCTTCGAGCACCGGGAAGACGAGGTGGTCGAGGTACTCCAGGACGCCGTTGTCCTCCAGTTCGCCGGCCGGACAGTACGCCTGGCCGATCTTCTCTTCGACTTCCTCTGGGCTGTCCGTCAAGTTGATCTTCGATTCCTCCTCGGAGGCGCTCATCTTGTCGCCATAGAGCCCCGAGAGGAGCGGGGCAAACAGGCAGACGGGGGCGTCGCCGCCGTGATCCGGAAGAATCTCGCGCGAGAGCATGTAGATGCCGCGTTGGTCGACGCCGCCGTAGGCGATGTCCGCGTCGAGCGCCTTCACGTCGAGGGTCTGCATGAGCGGGTACAGCAAGCCGCCGAGTTTCGGGCTCTCGGACTCCCGGACGACCTCGCTCGCGGCGCGCTGGGAGCGCGAGATTGTCGTCTCCGCGGCCATCCGGTACATCTCGAGGGTGTACTCCTCGTCGAGCTGGAACTCCGTCCCGCGGACGAACTCGATATCGTCGGGGTCGGCACCGGCCGCGTCGATCATCGCCTCGATGGCGACCTCGTAGTACTCAGAGCGGGCGTCGAGCAGGTCGAACGGGCTCTTGTTGTCGTCGAGGTGGGCGTGCAGGTCGGCGATGAGCACCGTCACCTCGACGCCAGCCTGCAGGAAGTCCGCGAGCTTCCGCATCGTCGTGAAGTGGCCGATGTGCATCTCGCCGGTCGGCGCGTAGCCGATGTAGGCCGATGGGTCGTCGTCGAGCAGTGCTTCGAGTTCGTCTTCCGTGACGACCTCCTGTGTGTGTCTCGTCACCAGGTCGAGTCGCTCGGCCGTATCCATACGCTCCGGTCCCCGCTCCGGCGAGTAAAACGTTCCGTGTCGCCTCGCCCGGGAGCGGCACACACAAGTCCGTCCGGCCCAACACGGCGACATGTACACGGGGAAGACGGAGACAGCCTGTTGTCTGTGTGGAAACCCGGACATCGAGACGCGTATCGACCTGCCTCCGCGTGCCGTCCCGCTGCTGAAACACTCGACGGCCATCGCCTGGCGCGACATCGTCGGGGAGGTGTCCATCTACTTTTGCGAGCGCGGCTGGGAGACGGTCCGCGACCTGGTGCTGGAAACCGGGATGAGCCCCCTCTCACGGTGTAACGTCGCCCACGCCCCCTTCGACCTGCGCGAGGACTTCGAGGCGCTGCTGAACGACGTCCGCGACGAACCGGACCACAGCGACCTCGAGCGCGAGATGCGCGAGTCGGCGGCAGCGGTGCTCTCGGACCCCGAGGACCCATACGTCGACGAGCGCGACCTGGTGGAGGCGCGGGTCGTCACGTGGGCCTTCGAGGACACGCTGGTCGAGCACTGAATCTGACGGCGCATTGACAGCGGTGGACGATACCCAAACTGCTTAGTGTACCCGACGCAGACCGGTAGCACAATGTCTGTACGCGTAGGCGTTCTCGGCGCGACCGGGGCAGTGGGACAGCGGCTCATCCAGCTGCTCGACCCGCACCCGGAGTTCGAGATCGCCGCACTGACCGCGAGCGAATCGAGTGCCGGAAAGACCTACAGGGAAGCCGCCAAGTGGCGGGTCAACTCACCCATCCCCGACGACGTCGCCGACATCGAGGTCGGGGCGACGACCCCCGAGGACGTCCCGGACGACGTTGACCTCATCTTCTCGTCGCTCCCCTCGAGCGTCGGGGCCGAGGTCGAACCGGAGTTCTGTGAGGCGGGCTACGTCGTCTCCTCGAACTCCTCGAACGGCCGGATGGACCCGGACGTCCCGCTGACCATCCCCGAGATCAACGCCGACCACGTCGACCTCATCGAGGTCCAGCGCGACGAGCGCGGGTGGGACGGCGCGCTCCTGAAGAACCCCAACTGCTCGACCATCACGATGGTCCCGCCGCTGGCCGCCCTCGATCAGGCCTTCGGCCTGACCGACGTGAACGTCTCGACGCTCCAGGCCGTCTCGGGCGCGGGCTACTCCGGCGTCACGTCGATGGAGATCATCGACAACGCGATTCCGCACATCGGCGGCGAGGAGGAGAAGATGGAGACCGAATCCCGGAAACTGCTTGGCTCGTTCGACGGCGCGGAGGTCAGCCTCCACGACATGGACGTCGCGGCCTCGTGTAACCGCATCGCGACGCTCGACGGCCACCTGGAGAACGTCTGGGCCGACACGGCCGAGGACGTCACTGCCGACGAAGCGGAGGACGCGATGGCTGAGGTCACCGGCATCGACCTCCCGTCCTCGCCCGAGCGACTCATCACCGTCTTCGAGGAGCCCGACCGCCCACAGCCGCGCCTCGACCGGAACGTCGAGGACGGCATGGGCGTCGCCGTCGGCGGATTCCAGACGACGACGAAGGGCGTCCAGTTCAACTGCCTCGCCCACAACACGATGCGCGGCGCCGCCGGTGCGAGCGTGCTGAACGGCGAGCTCCTCCAGCAGCGCGGCTACCTGTAAGGAGCCGACGCCCGCGGATTCTTCGAGGAGCTACGGGTCGGAGCGACGCGTCTCCCCGCCGTCAACAGCACCTACAGGTCGACCTGGTTCCTGAGGTCGTCCCAGGTCCCCGTCTCCTCGTGGCGGCGGACGTTCTCCGCGACGATGTCCGCCAGGCGCTGGAAGTACGACTCGGTGTGGCCAGCGTTGTGTGGCGTGATGAGCACGTTGTCGAAGTCCCAGAGCGGGTGGTCGTTGGGCAGCGGTTCGGGGTCGGTGACGTCAAGCGCCGCGCCGCCGATACCGTTGTGCTGGAGCGCGTCGACCAGCGCGTCCGTCTCGACGACGGGCCCGCGGGCGACGTTCGAGACGACCGCGGACGGCCGCATCGTATCGAAGACCTCCGCGTCGAAGAGGTGTCGCGTGGTCTCGGTCAGCGGGCACGCGATACCGACGTACTCCGCGTCGACGACGGCCTCGTGGATCTCGTCGAAGCCGTACACCTCGTCGGTCGGTCCCCCTTTCTCTGGCGAGTACCGGACGCCGACGGTGTCGACGTCGAACCCGCCCAGCCGGTCGACGATCGACTGGCCGATGGCGCCGAGACCGACGACACAGACGGTACTCCCCGCGAAGTCCGTCGAGGGGAACGACTGCCAGACGTGCGCGCTCTGTTGCTCGCGGGCGGTGAGGAAGTCACGCGCGAACGACAGCCAGCTCCCGATGACGTACTCGGCGATGTTGGGGCCGTGGACGCCGGAGGCCGTCGTCAGGGCGACGTCGTGGGCCGCAAGTTCCGAGAGCGGTAGGTGGTCGTAGCCCGCGAAGATGCTGGCGAACAGCTCCAGGGATTCGGCCCGGTCGAGGACCGCCTGCGGGAGCGTCACGCCCGTCAGGACCGTCGCGTCGGCGACCATTTCGCGCTCTTCCGCCGGTGTCCGTGCGACGGCGACGTCGTAGTCGGGCAGGCGGTCTCTGAGCGCGGTCACGTACCGGTCGATAGGGATCCCGTGGATGTTGTGTCGCATCACGAGGATGTCTGTCATCGTGGCCTCCGTGCGTCGATATCGCGCATAGGTGGCCTGCTCACCGGACTGGCAAAATTGTGACGGCGAACGGCCGCGAGACGGGCACTCGAGCGGTCCGAGACAATAGGTTTTAGCCACCGGGGCGGCACGACTGTGCGTATGGAAGACGTAGACGTCGCAATCGTCGGCGGCGGCCCGGCCGGGTCCTCGGCTGCCCGGGCCGCGGCCGCCCACGGCGCCGACGCTGTGGTCCTGGAGAAGGGGGTCCCCAGGGCCGACCGCGAAGGGTTGGGTCCGGACTCGACGGACGCGGCCGGACTGCTCGATTACTGGCTCGACATCATGGAATTCGAGCCCGGCGAGTTCCCCGAGGACGTAGTACTGAGCGAACTCGAGGGAGCGAGGTTCTACGGCCCCGACAGCGAACTCGAACTGACCGAGACGGGCATCGACGCGACCTACGACGGGTTCGGGTTCACGTTCCACCGCGCGAAGTTCGACGACTGGCTCCGCGAGCGGGCCCTCGAAGCCGGCGCGGACTACCGGACGGGCGTCAGCGTCACCGGGGTCGAGTCGGACCTCTCCCGGACGCCACGCCACACGGTCTCCCTCGCCGACGGCGAGGACCTCCGGGCCGACGCCGTCGTGCTGGCCGACGGGCCCCAGCGCACCGTGACCAGCGGGACCCTCGACCAGTTCCTGCCCGACGGCCGCTCGATGGCAGAGATTCTCCCCTCGACGTCGGCCAACCACATCGCCTACCAGGAACACCGCCGGATGCCCGAGGAGCTGTTCGACCCGGACTTCATCGACTTCTGGTGGGGTATCATGCCCGGCCACACGGCCTATCCCTGGATATTCCCCAACGACCCGCCGGTGGCCCGCATCGGCCTGACGATGCCTATCGGCCTCGACATCGCCGACTACGACAAGAGCGAGTGGGACCTGCTGCGCCCCGAGGACGAGGGGATCCCCCGCGGGAACGAGTACATCGAGCGACTGCTCGAACGGCAGTTCCCCGACTACGACCTCGCCGACTTCCCGTTGGTCGAAAACAGGGGGAAGTCCGGCGGGTCGGAGACCTACCCCATCTCCTCGACGCGCCCCATCGAATCGCCCTGCCGGGCGGGCATCGCCGTCGCCGGCGGGGCGATGGGCGCGACGTCGGCGTTCCACGAGGGCGGCGACCACGTCGCGGTCCGAACCGGGAAGATCGCCGGCCGACTCGCCGCCCAGGGCCGTCTCGAACGGTACAACGACGAGTGGCACGCCGCCATCGGCGACGAGATACTCCGGAACGTCACCTTCGCCGACATCGTCCGCGACTGGGGCCCGGCCGACTGGGACCGGGCCTTCGGCACCGCAAACGACCTCATGGACGCCCGCGGCATCAAGGCCGACGCGGCGCTCCGGGGCGGCTACTACGGCCTGAAGATGGTGCTGTCCTACAAGTGGGGCAAGTTCGGCTACCGGAACGGCCGGTACGTCCAGTTGCGCGAGTCCGATTACACGGTGTAGGCCGACGCCAGGCCGTTGCCGACCCGAACGTCACGCTTAGGTGTCCCGACCCGATAGTCTAGAGTACGTGCCTTCAATCCCCGGCCGAGGCCCGACATCGGGACGATGACAGACCGGAGAACCCGGGCGCGTGACACAGCAGACCCGTCGCCTTCTGGCGACCGCCCGGCACGAGGGTTTGTCGGCTGACCTGGCACACCGCCCAGGATGATGCCGGACGTTAGTGTTCCGGGCGCACACTCTACCTTAGCGTAGATACGTCTCCAGTTTGGTTACGACCTGTTCAACGAACGCATCCGTCACGCGGCCTTGCCAGGCGACGAAATCCTCACTTCGTGGAGAGTGTACAGCCCACGGGGCGACGTACGATGCCCGAGGCACACCTCCTATTTCCCAGACGTCGTCTGAGAGTGCAAGCGAATCGTCGTACGCCTTCGTCGAGATGGCGACTGAAATGTACTGTTCGCCGTCGAAGGGGTGCGTTTCGTTGTTGACGATTAGCCACGGACGCTGTCTATCAGTCCCGAGTTTGAACGGATCCGAACTCCGTACGACGTCGCCGCGCTCCGGTTGCATTTAGGACTCGTCCTCACTCACGTCCCGTTCACTCGGATGCGGTGTGTCCGGAGCCGTAGAGTCCCATTCGTCGGCGTCGATGCCGCCATCGTTCTCGTCCAATCGCTCACTTTCGATGTGGAGGTCGTATGCGTCAGCGAGGCGGCTTTCGTCGGGGGTGATTGCCCAGTATTCTCCTCGGTGCCGAACCAGATTACGTGCCTTCAGCCGCGAGAGGGCGGTTCCGACTGCGTTTGGGTTCTCGCCGATAGCACTGGCGATTTCAGACCGGGTGAACGCCTGGTCGCGGTGCGTGTACAGATACGTAACCACCTGCTCGGGGATCGTCGGCCCCTGTGGGAGATCTCCCGACTCGAAGTCGTCGATGCTCACAGGCATGGGATGAAATTAGTGTGCTGATGTAATTAGTGTACTGCTGTACCACGGACGTTCAGCTACAGGAATCTAGCGCGAACTAACTCGTCGTTTAATCCGGACGTACACACCTCCGAAACCCGTAGCATACGCAACCGCTAGGGAAAGGAGCCATAACCCACCGATTAGAAGCAGAGACTCTTCTCCCATGGGAGCATAGATTGCGTTTGCCGCGGCGACGTTCCCGAGTACGAAAAGGACGAAAGTGAGTCCACCGAACAGCCATAGACTCCGTTCCGAGATTCGAGGATTTTGCTGCAACAAAACGTATGCTACGAGGAACGAACCTCCGACACTAATCAGCATGGACAGCGGACCTGCTGTACCCGGTTCTCGAACGAGTGTAACCGTAACCGCAAGCAGACCAATACCGATAGACAATGTGAGAGAAGCACCTACTCTGACCAATCGCCAACCGGAAACCATGCTCAAGGATGGTTGCATGGTTGACAAAAATTATCCGCCATTTGTCTGGTAAGAACGCGTATTACATCATGCCTTACTCGGATACCGAACAGACCTGCGATCTCCAGTCCGCCGTCCGACTCCGACTTCTGGAAAAGCAGTGGAAACTACCGTCGAACAGTATAGTCTCGGTTGCGCTAGTTAGCTGGGTCGTACTATCAGATTTCAGGTTCACCGAGTCTACTAGTAGAAACTCGCTCGGTAGTGTTCCGGGCGTACATTTCGAGTATATTATTAGAAATATTTGTAAATAATATATCTCGATTCAGTTGTGATCTACCGATGAGTCCGGTTCTTTGGTAGTAACCGTTCTTCTTACTGGATTCTGATTACCTGCGTCTAATCTGGCGGCGAAGCAACTCCCCGCCCACGTACCCGATACAGCCGAATAAACACCCCCATGAGACGATGAGGAAATCAAGGTCGAAGAGAAAACCCAATCGCTCTGTGACCGTGAACCCTTGGTATAGGAAGAACACTTCGACAAGGCCTGTGGAGAAACACGAAACAGGAACTGGCAAGACCCAGAATGAACCCGCGACTGAAGTACGCGAGTACACTGGACGATATTATTGCGATGAGTGTCGCAATGAACGGGGGGCTCGGGCCACCCCACGAAACAAACGAAGCAGAGCCGAAGACACCTGTTAGATAACCGATTGCGACGACGAATGAGACGGCAAGAGACCCGACTATTGATGTCCTCAAGTCCACATCGTTACTCCCAAAGAGAACTTCAGCCCAGTACATTCCAAGCCCCGATTTCGTAACCTGTAATTGTAGGTTTTCTGTCTAAGACTCGGCGTATTGCGAATGTACACAGAGTGAGTGTTTGGTCGTTGATTGCCTGCTGGGCTCACCCTCTGTATTCAGCAGGCAATTGCTGACGATATAGTACCAGGATATCGACATCCACGACTCGGAATCCGTCCGTGCCAAGGTCATTCCTGAAGTAGATTACATGTGTCGACCTTCTTCGGTCAGTGGGCTATCCCGGCTACTCCGACTGTTCGAGGAATCTGGATAGATGTGAGACGTTCGGATAGCCACCGACCAAACGCTTATTCGACGCGTTGCACTATCCGTAGCTAGAATGGCCAGTTCGACCAGAGACGGAGCGACTCACACCGACGAGATTCGTCTGTGGCGCGAGGACGATTGGTGGGTCGCCAAACACGTCGAAACCGGAGTCACGACGCAAGGCCAGTCCAGAACGGGTGCACTAGAAAACCTCGACGAGGCGGTTGCGCTCCACAACGACGAGATCGGGAGAGAGCCGACCGACGAGGAACTCCGTGAGATGGGAATCGACCCGGCCGACAACAGGACCGGTGACCGGGACCCACCGGACGTGCTCGACTAATCGATGGGCAGACGGACGTTCTCCGGCATGGAAGTCGTGAAGGTCCTGGTCAACGTCGGGGGCTTCGAGTGGCGACGGACGACTGGCGATCACGCACAACTCTACTACGAGCACCCCACGAACGTGGACGACCGACGGCGAGTCACAGTTCCGTTACACGACGAGCTTCGGACCGGAACGCTCCGTGGCATCGCCGACAGTGCCGGGGCCAACGACTTCGACGCGTTCTGTGAGTGGATCGACCGCCACGCCTAATCAGGACGGACAGGATGACATCCGATAGCCACACCGGCGACCGTACCCCGCTCGACGACGTGTGGACGATATTCGTCGAGAACTGGTGCGACGAGTCGCCAAGGCAGACCGGGACGAACACCGCAACATCTACGACGCCCTCGAAAACGCGTAGGCACTAGCTTTCGACGGTACGCTGCGGTTCAGTCGGAGAACACATCAATTTCACTTCCACCGGCCCTACTAGTAGAAAATCGGCCGGTAGTGTTCCGGGCGCACATTTCCATATGCAATTAAAATTATTTGAAAATAATACAAATCGTTTCAGTCACGTCTGCCGTTGAAACCTGTTCGCCCCTAGTAACTGCTCTTCCTACGGAGTTTGGGAACAGTCGATGATGACGAGCTTGGAATGAGGTCTGCCGGGAGTACTGACATTTGTCAGCTCCGGCTAGTCGTGCTGCATACAGGGCGCAGAGTCAGCACGGTCGGTTCTCGGAATACTCGAACATACACCGTATTTCCACTCTGTTGAACCGAACCGTTCACCTGCCACTCCAGCCTACCAGTCTATTCGTTCCGTCCACAACCCGTCTGTAGAGTACGTCCGAGACACACCCTCGGAGAGAGAAACCAATAGGTCCGTTCAGCGTGATGCTCCGACAATGACCGACTCGCTCTGGTATCCGTCGGTCGACGACGTTCTCGACATCCACGAGGACATCGTCTCCGAGTATCCGGACACCAGTCCCGGCGTCCAGAACCGCGGGGATATCGAATTCGCGCTGACGTACGTCAGCGAGGGGAGTTACGGTGAGGTCCCTGAAACGATTCACGAGAAAGCGTTCCACCTGCTTCGGCTCCTCGTGGCCAATCACCCGTTCGTGGACGGGAACAAGCGAACCGCGCTCAACACGACGACAGTATTCTATCTGCTCAACGGGCATCGGTTCGAGTACGACGACGAGATCAGGGAGATACTGAAGCAGTTCGAGACGGACGAGCGGACGGTCGATGAAGACGACGTGCTCGAATATCTCCGAACGCACACGACCGAGGTGGATCTGAACGAAGTCATCGCACGATGGCGAGGCGACCTCGTAGAGTATGGGCTCAACCAACTGTCCGACGACTCGACGGACCCGAACGATTAACCGGACTCGTAGACAACAACCACTCATGGCGACGGAAGAACAGACTGGTGACCGTACCCCGCTCGACGACGTGATGGACGATATTCGTCGAGAATTGGTGCGACGAGTCGCCAAGGCAGACCGGGACGAACACCGCGACATTTACGACGCGCTCGAAAACGAGTAGACAATAGGTTTCGTTGGTACGTTGAGGTTCAGTCAGTAAACACACCGATTTCACGTCCACCGAGCCTACTAGTAGAAACTCGGTCGATAGTGTTCCGGGCGTACATTTCGAGTGTTCTAACAGTAATATCTATAAATAATATAGACCACTTCAGACTCCGTCTATCGTTGAGTCAGGTTCTTCCGTATTGGCCCCTCTTTTTCGCCGGATTTCGGAAATTGTCGATGAGGACGAGCCAGGGATGAGGGCTGGCGGGAGGGCTCACATCTGTCAGGTTTGGGTATCCGTGCTGCATACAACACAAATTCTATGTGATCAGTCGAACAACCCCCGGAGAAGGCGAAAAGATGGGTCCTCTCTTTTTTCTTATTTCATGGAACAATAGTCCCTCTACAGCAACTCCCCGTGCAGCTTCCGATCTCGTTCGACGTAGTCGTCGTACTGTCGATCATCGCTATCGTCTTCGTCCTCTTCGTTACCCAGCCGGTTCCGATCGACGCCACCGCGGTCGGCCTCGTCGTCGCACTCGTCCTCCTTGGCGAGTGGACAGGTGTGTCACCCGAGCAGGGCGTCTCGGGGTTCTCGAACCCCGCGACTCTCACCGTACTGGCGATGTTCGTCCTGAGCGAAGGCGTCCGACGGACCGGCGTTATTCAGATCCTTACCCGGAAACTAATCGCGTTCGCCGGGGATAACGAGTTCCGGCAGTTGCTCGCCACGGTCACACTCTCCGGGCCGCCGGGCGGGGTCGTCAGCAACGTCTCGGTCGTCGCCGTGTTGATACCGGCGATAATGAACCTTGCTCGGCAAACGAAGACGTCGCCCTCGAAGCTCCTGATACCACTGTCGTTCGCCTCGATGCTCGGCGGCATGCTCACCGTCGTCGGGACGATAACGAACCTCCTGGCGAGCGAGGTGTGGGTCCAGGTGGGTGGTCCCGATGCGGAACCGTTCGCGCTCCTCGAGTTCACGCAGCTCGGCGCTATCGTCTTGCTCGTGGGGATCGTGTACCTGCTCACCGTCGGTCGATACCTCACTCCGGCACGGATCGAGCCGGCGGGCTCGCCCACCGACGCGTTCGGTATGACCGACTACCTCACTGATGTCGTCGTCATGGAGGACTCGCCGCTCGTCGGTTCCCGGGTCGGGGAACTGAGCGAGCGGGACCTCGATCTCGACGTGTTTCAGATCGTCCGTGGCAACCGGACGCTCTCCCGCGGGCTCGGATCGGAACGAATCCAGGCCGGCGACGTCCTCTCCGTCAGGGCCGACCAGGAAACTCTCCAAGAGGTCATCGAACAGGGCCACCTGCAGCTGTTACCGGAGCTCATTGAGGCGGCCACGGAGGACGATGCGTCCCTCCCGCCCGGCTTCTCGCCACGGCGTCACGGCTGGGAGCCGCCCGAGGCGGAGCGCAGCGACTCTCTCGCCGGGGATGAGACGTCTAGCGAAGACACAGAGGAGGACGACGACGAGACGGATGAAGAGGCTCCCGACGAGGAGATCGAACTCACCGAAGTCGTGCTGTTGCCCGGGCCCTGGTCAAGTCGGCGCAGCGGTGTCGCAGACTTCGAGCGCGACTACGACGTGACAGTTCTAGCGATCCGGCGCGGCGACGAAGTGATCCGCCAGCGTCTCCGAGAGGTCCGGTTGCAGGCCGGCGACGTTATTCTCGTCCAGGCACCCGATCAAGTACTCGATCGCATCGCGCGAGACACGAATGTCGCCATCGCAGGCGAGGACAGATGGGAGGATTTCGACCGATCGAAGATCCCCATCGCGCTGGGAATCCTCGCTGGCGCCCTCGGCCTCGCGGCACTCGACGTCCTCGGCCTTATGACGAGTGCGTTGACGGGCGTTGCCGCGATGTTCTTCACGGGCATCCTCACACCCGAGGACGCATACGAAGCGATCGACTGGGAAGTGATCTTCATGGTGGCGGGTGTCATCCCGCTTGGCATCGCAGTTGAGGCATCGGGAACTGCGGATCTCATCGCCGACCTCGTCGTTTCCGTCAGTGACCTCTTTCCCGTGATTGTGGTCCTGGGGCTGTTCTACCTTGGGACCGCGGTCATCACAGAGATGGTCAGTAACTCCGCCAGCGTCGTATTGCTGTTGCCAATCGGGGTCGAGGTCGCCGGCCAACTCGGGGCCAATCCCTTCGCGTTCGCAATGGCTGTAACCTTCGCGGCCAGCACACCACTCCTGACCCCCGTCGGCTACCAGACGAACCTGATGGTCTACGGACCAGGCGGGTACAAATTCACGGATTTCGCACGCGTCGGTGGACCATTACAATTGATCCTGACTGTCCTCACGACAGTCGGCATCGTATTCTTTTGGGGAGTATAATCCAGTGACAGTGGCGAGCTAGCAGCGATACCGCGACGCTCAAAGCCACACCAGCTAGGTGGTTACCGACCGACGAGCTCTATGGTCGGATTGCTACCGGTTACAAACTGTTGTGATGACTGTGATAAGTCGATGTGAATATAGGATTGGCCGACGGGTAACTCTCAGGCGAACGATTAATATCACTTCCCCAATTTGATACCGGTGAGGACTCCAAACGAGCGATGGATCCACGAACCGTCTTCAACAAGCATCCCTATGCTACGATGGTCACCGCCGTATTTCTCTTCTCCCTGCTGATAACAGCATTCTACTTCTTTGGCTTGTATCCTGGCGTACCGGAAACCCAGCCGAAGTTGGACAGATTACTCACGATTACAGTGATCCTTTTCGTCGCTACATCTGTGACCTGGATTACAGCAATAATTCTGAGGTGGGATACTATCTAATCCACTTCGGCGTGAACTATTCGTTTTGGCTATCGGTACATTGCGAAATATTACCACTTAGCGGCCGAACACAGACTGATACGGGTAGCGCTCCAGCAGTCATTACACGACAAACACGTTGGAGACTTCGATCCGTGGGCGCCACCGATTTCACAGCAGAGGGTAGAGGCCGTTTAGTAGTGAATAACACATTCACAGAGCCTACTAGTAGTTTCTCGCCCGGTAGTGTTCCGGGCGTACATTTCGAGTATGCTATTAAATTATTTGTGAATAATATAATTGAGTTCAGCTGCGGGCTGTTGTTGAGACAGATTATCCATAGTGAGCCGGTTTCTCGCTGTATCTTCCGGGTTCCAGCCGATTCTGACCGACCAGGAATGAGGTCTGCCGGTGAATCGTGGTCTGACGGTTTACTTGTCCGTGCTGTACACACGACGCGTCTTTGTTACGCGTTCTCTCAACGGTCGTACAGAGTGGACAGTGACTAATTCGGCGATTCGCACGTTTCGATTCAGTCTATTCGAGCCAGTCCGCGCCCCAGTTGTCTAATGCATCGAACACAGGGCAGAGGTCGTTTCCTTTCTCAGTCAGCGTGTAGTAGCTGGCGACTGGTGACTCCAACTCCTTGCGGTTCTCGACGAAACCCTGTTCCTTCAGGTCGTCGAGCACACGCGAGAGCGTGTAGGAGCTCGCTCCGGTTGAACGTTTGAGTTCGTTGAATCGCTTTTCGCCGTCTCGCAGGTCGTTGAGGACGATGAGCTTTCCACTTCGCCCCCATTTCCTCGATCGCCCCGACAACGTTGCAGAGGTCCGCATTTCGTCGTTCGACTTCGGAGTCTTCGTCAGTTTCAGTCGATGGTGGTTGGGTCGCCATTACTTGGTCACTCTATTGTTGCCTGAATTATATATAGGTTTGGGAGCAAACTAGGTAATGTAATGGAACTACAAAACTCGACGGTACTCGTGACCGGTGCAACCGGGAACATGGGCCCGTACGTGACCGATTCGCTCATCGATAGTGGAGCAAACGTCATCGGTACCTACGTCACCGACACGGCAAGAGATGACATCGGGACCCGCGCTGAGAACGCCGATGCAGTATCGTACTACCAGGTCGATCTGACCGATCAGGCACTGTCGAAGCCTTCGCAGAAACCGTTGCCGACGAACACGGAGCGGTTGATCATATTGTCGGACTCGCGGGCGGGTTCTCGATGGGCGGCGTCAGCGACACCGACGCCGATGCCTTCCAAGCCGCACTTAATCGCCACGCGACGACGGCGTTCCTGACCGTCAAGGCCTTCGCGGGCCATCTCGACGAGCAGAGCAGTGTCGTCCTGTTCAGCTCCGACCGCGCCATCGACCCTGTCGGTGGTACGCTCGCGTACGATGTCGGCAAGGGGGCGGTCCGTACGTTGGCCGAATCACTCGATGTCGAACTCGATGCACGCGTCAACGCGATTGCCCCGTTCCTCATCGACGTTCCGGGGAACCGCGAAGCGATGCCCGACGCCGACTTCTCGGAGTGGACGGCCCCCGAAGCCATCGTCGATGAAGTGGTTCACCTGCTCTCGAACGAGGGTGTGAGGGGCCAGATCGTCCAGCTGACCGGTAGCCAGTCCGAGGTGGTAGCCTAATGGCGCTGGAGACTGCAGCTGGTGGGCTCGCCTTTCTGGTGGGTCGCGTCGTCTTCGGCGTCCTGCTCGGATTCATGGGCCTTGGACACTTCACTGGCCTCGACGGGATGAGCGGCTACGCCGAGGCCAAGGGCGTCCCCGCCCCGAGACTCGCTGTCATCGTGTCTGGTCTTATGCTCATCGTGGGCGGGCTCGCCATCGCGCTTGGCGTCTACCCAATAGTCGGTGCAGCGGTGATTGCCCTGTTCTTCCTCGGGGTGACGCCGTTCATGCACGATTTCTGGACGGTCGACGACCCGGAACAGCGGCAGGCGGAGATGACGAACTTCCTGAAGAACGCGACACTCTTCGGCGCTGCGCTCGTCTTTGCAGCATTCAGTAGTATCGCATGGCCGTACGCATTCAACATCGGACTCTGAGATGGCATCCATGACCACCCAACCAAATGCAGACGTACTCCCCCAAGAGGCGCACATCGGTCGGACCGCGCTTCGCGTCAACGACCTCGAAGAGCTGACAGGATTCTACCGGGATGTCGTTGGGCTCAGCGTGCTTCGTCAGTCCGACACCAGTTCCGTTCTGGGTGTCGAGGATACACCGCTCCTCGTCTTGGAGAGTGATGAAGATGCGCTCGGCCGGCACCGGTCGGGAGCGGGACTGTTTCACAATGCGTTCAGAGTCCCCTCGCGTGCGGCGTTGGGTGACGCGTTATCTCGGATTCGAGACCACTGGCAGCTCGGCGGCGCGTCTGACCACGGCGTCAGCGAAGCGCTGTACCTGACCGACCCAGAGGGAAACGGCATCGAAATCTACCGGGACTTCCCCCGTAGAGACTGGCCTCGGGCCGACAACGGACGCATCCGGATGGGTACGTATCCTCTCAATCTCGACCCGGTGGAAGCCGCTGCCGAAGGTGACACAGGATTCCCTGCTGGAACAGATGTGGGACACGTTCACCTCGAAGTATCCTCGCTGAAGGCGTTCGGTGACTTCTACGGGGACATCCTCGGATTCGAAATCCAAACAGAAGCGCCAGCCGCACTCTTCGTCGGTGCTGGTGGCTACCACCACCACATCGCAGCGAACACGTGGCACCACCGAACCGAGCCCATCGACGGCAGAGGGTTGTCCTGGTTCGAGGTGGTCCTTCCTGACCCAGCGGCACTTAACGAACTCAAAGAGCGAATCGGAAATAGTCAGTATCAGACGACTGAGACAGCCGACGGGATCTCTGTCAACGGTCCAGACGAGATCGAAGTGAGATTCCGAATCTGAACTGACTAAGAACTTCGCTTAGTATCCCCCTGAACGCGTGGAATGTCCGACTAACTCGGAATTCAGCATACTCCGACCGCTACTCGTTTTCTTCTAAGCTATTTCCACTCCCACCGAGGCTATTAGTAGATTCTCGCCCGGTAATGCCCGGGCGATATTCACTCACACTACTGAAATTATTCTAAATTAATATCGGCGCTCACAGAGTTCTAAACGCGATTAGACCTGAGCTGGACACAGGACGCCTGTCGCCCAGAGGTTTCTGCTGGACCCCGCTCGGACGGATTTGTAGCTTCAGGGGTCAGGTATCCAACCCGGGATCGTACTCCTCGTCGGTGACGTGATCTAGCCAGTTGACGGCGGTCCCGTCTCGCTCTTCCTGGATAGCGATGTGGGCCATCGCGGTCTCCGGTGTCGCACCGTGCCAGTGTTTCTCTCCGGGTGGGAACCAGACCACGTCCCCCGCTCGAATCCGCTCTATTTCGCCGCCTTCGCGTTGCACGAGACCACAGCCACTCGTTACGATTAGCCGCTGACCGAGCGGATGGGTGTGCCAAGCGGTCCGAGCCCCCGGTTCGAACGTGACGCTCGCCGCTGCTGCCCGAGCCTCTCCTTGCGAGTCGAACAAGGGGTCGATTCGGGTGTTTCCTGTGAAGTACTCGTCGGGGCCGTCGATAGATGGTCTCGAACAACCGTCAGTGATGTCCATGCGTTGTATCTGCTCTGTAGTTGGTTGACTGACAAGTTAGGTCCGGTGCTATCAGGAAAGCGTATTTATGAGTGTATCTGTGCCAACCTCAAGGCTAGAAGGTGTTCCTTCGCCCGTCGAATCTCGATAAGACGGACTCATACGACCCGACGTTACGGCTGAACCTGGTCGAGAGGACGAATCAGCACTTCGTTGATGTCGACACGTGGGGGTTGAGTCACCACGAACGTGATCGTCCGAGCGATGTCCTCGGGTGCCAGCGCGTCCATCGACCCGACGTAGCCCTTGACGTTCGACTGCAGTTCCTCGTCGGGGATGTGTTCGAGCAGTTCCGTGTCGACTGCCCCCGGTTCGATGGTAGCGACGTGAATCCCATTCTCAGCGATGTCGAGTCGGAGCGAATCACCGAACATCTTCACGCCGGCTTTCGCTGCCAGTGCAACTGGTGATCGTCGTGACAGCCGTCGTCACAGAAGAGATTCTCTGGCGTGGCTATCCCATCGAACGCCTGACCGAGGTGACAGGCAACGTGTGGATCGGTGCTGTCGTCAGTGGAACCGTGTTCCTCGCCGTCCACTTCCCCGCCTGGGATCGTCGGGGCAATCCCGCAAGCAGTCTTCACGCTCGTCATCGTGGGTGTCTACGTCTGGTCACGCAACGTGGTGGCCTGTATGCTCACCCACGGCGTCATCAACGTCGTCATGATTCTTGTTTTGCCAGCGCTCCACTGACCAGTCGAGGACTACTCAAGAGGGCGACTGGCCCACGGCACGTGATCTTCCGGGATCCGGTGTTCTAGTTCCTTATCAACTACGTGCTGTGAGTCTTTCACCGACCGCTTGGATCGTCCGGACTGACTACACTGCAGCCTCGCCAGGCGCAGGTCGGCTCGGCATGTAGTTGCTGGACACGCTCTTCCTCGTCGAACGCAGACGCCCTGGAGTTCTCGACGACGAAACCGTGACGAGATTTGACTGACCGTTTTCCGCGTTCCTGAACGAGTCTGGATGAGGGATACGCCACATCGTTTTGGAATTGCCCGCTGTTCGTTCTCACCCAGTGGGAAGCGCCGTCTCGACTTATAGTATTATTTAACTAACACTAGTACGGTGAACAATACATGAGTCAAGTCGAATCCACGGCTGAACCGGTCATCTCGATTCGGGGGGTAGCGATCGCACCCGGAACACTGGCGGGTGTCTGCTTTCGCACTCGCGGCACAGTTTATCACCGTCATCATGCTCGCGGCGGCGATGGTCCCGGGCTACGATTTCCGCGCGGCTGCCATCAGTGATCTCGGCGTGTTCCCCGAGACGGCACTCCTGTTCAACGTCTCGCTGGTCGCGGTCGGCGTGCTGAATCTGGCGGGGGGTTACTTCTTCTACCGCGTCCACGGGAAGCGATGGCTGCTGACGATATTCGCGCTGGCCGGCGTCGGTGCGATCGGCGCCGGCCTCTTCCCGCTCGACACCGGTGGCCTCCACGGCCTCGCCGCACTGCTCGCGTTCGTGTTCTTCAACGTACAGGCCATCGGGAGCGGGACTCGCCTCAGTGGTATTATGCGGGCACTGGCCCTGCTTGCTGGCGGGCTGGGACTTGTCTTCGTCGTGTTGATGGCGCTCGGTGACGGTGGGAATACTGCCGCGTTCGGCCCCATCGGGCACGGCGGCACCGAACGGATGATCGTCTACCCCGTGATGCTCTGGTTGGTCGCCTTCGGCGGCTACCTGCTCGGGGAGAACGACCACGCGACTGTCTCTACTCGGTAGGTCGGATGTTCGACCGACGAATACAGCTCATCGGCACGGTCGTACTCGTCGTCACACTCCTGAGCACGCCGCTCGTCGCGACAGTCGCCCCGACTACCGCCGCGACCTCGACTCCGCAAACCCCCGCGTCCACGCCGGTCGATCAGGCCGACCCGACCGACCGGACGGAGACCGAGGCGTGGCTCGACGAGACGATGGCCCGCCAGCTGGAGGAATACAACGTCCCGGGCGCAGCCGTCGTCATCGTCAGCGACGGCGAGGTGGTTCTCGCGAAGGGCTACGGGGACGCTGACCTCGCATCGCAACGACCCGTCGATGCCGACAGGACGGTCTTCAGCGTTGGCTCGACCGGGAAACTCGTGACGTGGACGGCAGTGATGCAGGGCGTCGAAGACGATCGACTCGAACGCGACACCGACGTCAACGACTACCTGACCGACTCCGCAGTCACGGTCCCGGACACGTACGACGAACCAGTCACACTGGAACACCTCGGGACGCACTCGGCTGGGTTCGAGGACACCTTCGCGGGGATGGTCACGGACGACCCTGCGGAGATACGTCCGATGGAAACAATTCTCGCCGAGCACCGGCCTGCACGCGTCAGGCCGCCGGGCCAGTTCGTCGCATACTCGAACTACGGAACAGCCCTTGCTGGACACGTAGTCGCCGAGCAGTACGAGGCGAACTTCACCGAACTGGTCGACGACCGCATCTTCACGCCCCTCGCGATGGACGACACGACGTACGCCCAACCGCTTCCCGCCCGACTTGAGTCCCGGCGGGCCATCGGGTATACCTTCCAGAACGGCGAGTATCAGGCCCACGACCCGGTGATCTGGACACTGCCGCCAGAGGGCGGATCGCTCCGCACGACGGCGGCCGACATGGGGCAGTTCATGCTCGCCCACCTGAACGAGGGGCAATATGGCTCGGAACGCACTCTCGAGGCAGAGACGGTCCGTGAGATGCACAGCCGACAGTTCACGAAGTCCGAGGCAGTCCCGGAACTCAACGGAATGGCCTACGGCTTCATCGAGATGGACCGCAACGACGAGACGATCGTCGGCCACTGGGGCGATACGCCCCGGTTCAAGAGCCTGCTCGCGCTGTACCCCGAGCGCGATACCGGCATATTCGTCGTCTACAACAGTCCCGGTGGTGGCCCTGCCCGGTTCGAACTCCTCGACGCGTTCACCGATCGGTACTACCCGCGGTCGGATACGCCAGACGTGGAACCACCAGACGGAGCCGCCGAGCGAGCCCGAGAACTGTCGGGTGACTACCGCTCGCTGACCATCTCGGAATCCTCCTGGGAGCGCGTCCTCGGCGTGATGACCCGGACGTACACCGTCAGGGGGACTGACGAGGGCTATCTGACTACCAACCGACTCGGGGCAGGGACACAGACGTGGGTCGAACGTCGGCCCGGCGTATACGAGGAGGTCGGCGGGGGCGACATGCTGGTCTTCCAGTTCGACGAGGACGGCCGCGCGACCCATATGTTCCGACACTCCTTCGGGCCGGCCACGTACGAACGCGTCCCGTGGTACGAGGGCCTCACGGTGCTCCAGACCGTCCTCGGCGCAGGAGTCGTCGCCTTCATCTCGGTCTTGTTGCTCTGGGTCGGTGGCCCGGTGTGGCGACGGTGGCGAGGGGGCGACATCCCGAGCGACCGCGAGCGAGCGGCCCGCTGGCTCCTCGGCGTGGTGAGTTTGCTCTGGCTGGCAGTGCTGGTCATCTTCCTTTTGGCCTGGATCAACTTCGACGCCGAAGCCGCCTCGCCGTCGCTGGCACTCCAGGCTGGGAAGGCCCTCAGATGGGTCGCACTCGCTGGGACGGTCGGTGCCGTCGTTGCGACTGGGGTCGCGTGGCGTGACGGTCTCTGGACTCGCCTGGGCCGACTGCATTACTCAGTGGTGACGGCGCTCGCACTCCTGTTCGCCTGGCAACTCTCCCTGCTCGGGGTTCTGCCCCTGTAATGGCGATTCGAGACACATGATTCCAAAACCAACGACCGACCGCCGGCGTATCGAACCATGAGACAACAACTTCGCAGGCTCGTCGACGCACATCCAGTCGCGACGTTTTTCGCGCTCGCCTACGCCATCTCGTGGCTGGCGTGGCTCGGTCCGGTCCTCGGGCTGGCCGAGCCGATACGGACGCTCGGATTCATCCTTGGGGGGTACGGCCCAGCCCTTTCGGCCCTCGTCGTCGTATGGGCTGGGAGCGATTCAGTCCGGGCGTGGGCACGCCAGATCGTCGACTGGCGCGTCGCGCCGCGGTGGTACGTCGCCGCACTCACCATCCCACTCGTACTCGTCGCACTGACGAGCGTGGGTCTCGAACTCGTGGGCACGTCTGT
Organism: Haloarcula regularis; assembly: GCF_029338315.1. Taxonomy (GTDB): domain Archaea; phylum Halobacteriota; class Halobacteria; order Halobacteriales; family Haloarculaceae; genus Haloarcula; species Haloarcula regularis. The sequence continues at coordinate 456,460 of NZ_CP119794.1, read as the reverse complement.
CGATCCCGGACTCCTTCCCGGCCGGGCCTCGCTCGTCCTCGTTTCCTTCGTCAGCATCGCTCTCGTGGGTGGGGGCAACGAGGAACCGGGCTGGCGGGGGTTCGCACTCCCGAAACTCGAGGAGCGCTACTCACCGGTGTCTGCGACCCTTATTCTCGGCGTCGTCTGGGCACTCTGGCACCTCCCGCTGCTGGCGACCGGACCCACGACCTTCCACGGACTCGCGGAGTTCGTCGACCTCGCACCGTCGATCGGGGTCCGCATCCTCAACATCGTCGGGATCGCGTTCATCCTGACCTGGATCTACAATGAGACAGGGAGTGTACTGCTCGCGATCTAGCACACGCCGGGTTCAACACGGCCAACAGCACACTCGTCCCGCTCCCGCTCGACGTCATCAGCGCCGGCGATTCCACGACGGTCCTCGCCGTCACGACGGTCGCTGTCTGGGTGATCGTCGCTGTGCTGTTCGCCACAACCCGCGGCCAGTTCGGGTACGAGACCGAGGACAGTGCAGCAAGGACGTGGACTGCCGAACACAGTTCGGAGGGTCAATGACGGGGAAAGACGGTGGTGGCACAACGGCTTTCTCGACGCCGGGTGTCGACGAACCCATGTCCCCGACTGCGACTCGCTCGACGTTTGCCCGTCGGTTCGGTACGGCCTTGCTGCTTGGCCTGCCCGGGATAGTGGCGCTCGTCAGCTACATCTACCTCAGCACACCGCCGAGTGCCGTCCCGGCCGGCCTGTCGCTCCCGCTGCTCGCGGTCGTCTCCGCTGTCAACCCCACGCTCCTCCTCGTGGTCGCGTGCCTCCTCGGTGCGTACGCTGCGCCCCGGGCTGGACTCCAATCGTACGTCATCGACCGGAGAGAGGGTGGCGACGGTATCTGGCGTCACCTCCGGGACGACATCGGTCTCGCCGTCGCCGTCGGTCTCGGCGGCGGTGTCCTGATCGTCCTCCTCGACGCGGTGCTGATACAGTTCGTTTCTCAGGACCTTCCTCAGACAGCCATCGGGGCGACGAGACCGACCGTGCTGGACGTCCTCGCGTACGCTCCCGTCCGGTTCCTCTACGGCGGCATCACAGAGGAGCTCATGCTCCGCTTCGGACTCATGTCGCTCCTCGCGTTCGTCGGGTGGCGCGTCACCGGCCGCCGAACGGATGGTCCGCGACCTGCCGTCATGTGGACCGCGATCGTCGTCGCCGCCGTCCTGTTCGGTCTGGGGCACCTCCCCGCGCTCGCCCAGGCGGTCGATCTCACTCCCGCACTGGTCGCGCGAACAGTACTCCTGAACGCGGTCGCCGGCATCCTGTTCGGGTGGCTCTACTGGCGACGCAGCCTTGAGGCCGCGATGGTGTCTCACGCCTCCTTCCACGTCCCGATCCTCGCGCTCTCGGTGGTGCAGGTTGCGCTGCTCTGATGAGGGCCCACCCAGAGAACTGATTTCGAGGATGCCACGCTGCAATATGACGCTGCTCGGAGCGGTACGTTCATTTTTGGCTCTGTCGAATTCAGTCGTATGCCCGACAACGTGCTCGTCGCCTTCGACGGCTCTCAGCTCTCCGAGCGTGCGCTCGGATACGCGCTCGAGACCGTTCCGGATGCGAACTTCACCTCCATCTACGTCATCAACCCGGTGGATTCGGTCATCGACGTGGAGGCCGGAGGGCTCGCGGTCGCACACGAATGGTACGACAACGCCATCGATCAGATCGTACTCGGTAGCCACGGTCGGTCGGGACTCGACCGGGCGTTACTCGGGAGCGTCGCGGAGACGGTCACTCGCCGCGCACAGATTCCGGTGGCGGTCATCGCATGACTCCTTCTGGGCCGGGCTGTGAGACGGCGACAGTCGTCGCTCGCTCGGCTGACCGGACCCACAGGCCACCGGTCGGCGAGTCGATGCCGTCAACGCGACGCGACAGTCCCTCGAACCGGAGGCACGCAACCAATGGCCAGTACTGATTCCGACCCACTCTCGACGTGTACGATCCCCATCGAACGTCGAGGGGGACGTGGCGAAGCGGGAGCACGCTCGCTCGAACGACAGTTGGAGCAGGCGCCTGGCGTTCACGACGTCGAGGTCTCGTTCAGAACCGGAAGCGTTCGGGTCGCGTACGACGAGCGTGTCACTGACGAGGAGACGATCAGACGGGTGGTCCGCGACCGGAACGTCTCACTGCACGACGAGGGCGAGACGGAGTCGGACGAGGTCAGCACTCGCTCGGAACTCAGACGGGAGGCAGTGTTCGTCGCCCTGACACTGTTGGGAATGGTCACCGGTCTCGTGACGGGGTGGCTCGACGGGCCGACTCTGCTCGGGTGGGTTGGATACGGCGGCGCGTACGTCTTCGGCGGCTGGTACGGGCTCAAAGGCGCAATCGAGACACTCCGCCACCGCGCTGTTGACATCGACTTGCTGATGATCGTCGCCGCGGTGGGTGCCCTGTCGATCGGGGCGCCGTTCGAGGGCGCGATGCTCCTCTTTCTGTTCTCGCTGTCGAACACGCTCCAGCACTACGCGATCGGCCGTTCTCGCCGGGCGATCAAGTCCCTCGTCGAGATGCGGCCGGACGACGCGCAGGTGCTTCGCGACGGCGAAGAGGTCACCATTCCCATCGACGAGGTCGCAGTCGGTGACGTGTTCGTCGTCCGCCCGGGGGACAAGATCCCGCTCGACGGCGTCGTCACGTCCGGCGAGGGAACGGTCGATCAGTCCTCGCTCACCGGCGAGTCAGTCCCCGTGCCGAAGGAACCCGGCGACGAGGTGTTCGGCGGGACGATAAACGAGAGCGGGAGCCTCGAAATCGAGGTCACCCGGCAGGCCCACGAATCGGCGATCAGTCGCCTCATCCACATGGTCGAACGGGCCCAGAGCGAGAAGGCCCCGACACAGCGACTCATCGACCGACTCGAACAGCCCTACGTCCTCGGTGTCTTCGCACTCACGATCGCCGCAATCGGGATTCCACTCGCGCTCGGGAGCGAATTCACCAGCACGTTCTACCGGGCGATGACGCTCATGGTCGCCGCCTCGCCCTGTGCGGTCATCATCTCGACGCCCGCGGCGGTCCTCTCGGCGATCGCTTCCGGGGGCAGGCAGGGCGTGCTGTTCAAGGGTGGTGAGCACGTCGAGACAGCAGCGACAATCGACGCCGTCGCCTTCGACAAGACCGGGACGCTCACGCAGGGTGATACGCAGTTGACCGACGCGTTCGTCCGAGCGTCAGCGGGCGACGGTGCACTGACCGAGGACGAACTGCTCGCAACCGCGGCCGCGGTCCAGGCTCGCTCCGAACATCACCTCGCTCGTGCGACCGTCACGGCGGCAGAGGAACGCTCGCTGACGGTGCCCAGCGCACGGGGCTTCCAGTCTGTCGCCGGGAAAGGCGTCCGGGCGGAAGTCGAGGAGGTGACCATCCACATCGGGAACCGGAGTTACTTCCGGACCGTCCTGGAGGACACACGAATCGAGGGCCTCGAACCTGGATTAGAGCGGCTTCGATCGCTGGAAGCAGAGGGTAAGACGAGCGTCCTCGTCGCTCGGGAGGACGAGGGCGGTGTCACTGTACTGGGGTGGCTCGCGTTCACCGACACGGTCCGACCAGGTGCGGCCGAGATGATCGCCGACATCCGCTCGCTCGGCGTCGAACACATCGTGATGCTCACGGGTGACAACGAGCGCGTCGCACAGCGGATCGCCGACGAGGTCGGCATCGACGAGGTGCAGGCCGAGTTGCTCCCGGAGGAGAAGGTGACGACTGTCGAGGAGCTGGTCAACCGACACGAAAACGTGGCGATGGTCGGCGACGGCGTCAATGACGCCCCCGCCCTCGCAACAGCGAGCCTCGGTATCGCGATGGGTGGTGCAGGGACCGACGTCGCGCTCGAGACCGCCGACGTGGTGTTGATGGGTGACGACCTCAGCAAGATCCCCTACGTCCTTGGACTGGGACGCAGGACCCGACGGACGCTCGTCGTCAACCTCGCAATCGCGTTCGGCGCGATTGCACTCATGGTCGGGGCGATTCTCCTCCGGGGCATCCCGCTGCCGCTCGCCGTGGTCGGCCACGAGGGGTCGACGGTTCTCGTGTCGTTGAACGGCCTCCGACTGCTAGGGTTCCGAAAATAGGAACCACAGCGAGTGTGAATCGGGTCACGGGTCCTGTGGCGCGGGCAGGCTTCGGTGCGCTCGTCTCAACTCTCTCGCTCGAACGAGAGGAGAGTTCCGCGGCCGTCGACAGTCGAGACAGCGACGGCATCGCCGAGGCGGAGGTCGAATTCCACACGTGATTCGTCCCCGGAGACGACTCGCATCTCGCCGTAGGTCTCGCACAGTTCCCACGGGGGAGTTTCACGGAGTTCGATCCCGTGCTCTCGATAGAACGCTTCCACGCTGGGGTTGTGCATGACCGTCTGCGGCGGCAGCAACCGAAGCTCGGTACCACACTGGCTGCACGGGTAGTAGTACTGGATCGGGTATGGCTCCTCGTCGGTTCGGAGTCCGTGTCCGAGTGCGCCCCAGCAGAGTGGACAGAACCCTTCGCTATCTTCTCGATGTAGTGGTGAAAGAGCAGCCTCACACGGTCGAGGAACTGGTCGGCCGAAAGGGACTCGATCCAGCTCGGAGGGATATAGATTTCGAGGAGGAGATGGTCGTCACAGCCGATCTCGAGGTATCTCTCCTGATACGTAGCGGTCAGGGGAGCAGGACAGAGTGGACACGCTCGTCCGAGTGGGACCGCCTCGTATTCGTGCTCCGGCGCGTACGTCGTCGCCTGCAACAGACTGAAGAACTGGATGCCGCCGTGGGTGAGGCGATAGCACTCGTCCTCTTTCGTCACGAGCTGGTCGAGCAGGCGCTTCCGGTGGTCGGTGAAGTTCCCCGAATCGTCCGTGGTCGTCGCTCCGAACAACTCACTGAAGGACATTCCGGGCGCACTCGGTTCCTCGAATTGCTGATTCGCGAGTGCACAGAGTACCTCGAACCGGGTCTCGTTCGAGAGGAGATTCGCGCCGATTCGATTCCGGACTGGGACATCTGTGTGTGGCTTTCGTGACTCACGGTTACATCTACTGACCCGTATAGTGTAAGATATCTAACTGAAATCAGGTGCAGGGATGACTTACGTTCACGCTCTGTGTCAGTTTATCTATGAGCCCCGAACGGTCCGAGTGGTATCTGGGGAGCGTGATTCGCGAACGGCGTCTCACGTCGTTTTTCGTGCTGGCGTACGCGCTGGCGTGGGGTGTGGAGCTGGTTCCCGACCTGACTGGGATGACACAGCCCTCCTGGACGAGCTGGTTCTTCGCGGGCTTCCTGGGCGCGCTCGCACCGTCGGTCGCCGCGGCAATCGTCGTCTGGGCCAGCGGCGAGAACGTCCGCGAGTGGTTCCGCAGCGTCGCGAAGGTGCGGGTCCATCCGAAGTGGTACGGCGCGGCCATCGTCGTCCCGTTTCTCATCGTCTACGCAGCCGGTATCGTCTCGTGGTGGGTCGACCGCGAGCACCTGTTCCGAGACATCGCGTGGGGTGTCGCCGGGTTCATTCTCGCACTCCTTGTGACCGCTGGGATTGCCCTCGGGTTCCAGTCGCTGCTGGAATACTCGAAACTAGTCGGTGGGGCGCATTATCGTGGCTGGCAGTATTAGCCGGTGGGAATACCGGATGATGGGGTGAGCGGAGGCGACGTCCGTGGACGGTCTATCCCGGGACCGTCGGCGCAGTTACATCGGTTCTACTGACGGAGCTCGATTCTCGCCACGGGAGAACTCTGGAAATGTTCAAATATATGTGAATATAGTCTAACGCTATGGCCCTCCGCATCCGCAGACACGTCAGTAACCACCCAGTGGCGACGTTCTTCGTCGTCGCGTACCTGCTCTCGTGGACGGCGTGGACGCCGCTGGTTTTCGGCGACTGGTGGGCGACGTGGTCTCCGTTGATACTCGCAAACGACCTCCAGACGATGCTGTTCATCATGGTCGGCGGGTTCGGTCCGCTCGTGGCCGCAGCGCTAGTTACGTGGGTCATCGGCGACAGCATCCGTGAGTGGGCAGCGCAACTCCTCCGATGGAACGTTCCCGTCAGGTACTGGGTGTTCGCACTGTCGTTCCCGGCTATCGCCGTCATCACGGCGAGTGCCATCCACATGTTCGTGTTCGATGGTCAGTTCAGCCCCGAGTCGACCAGCGTCCTCCTGCTGTATCCGGTGCTGTTCCTCCAGGTCTTCCTCGTCGGTGGTGGCAACGAGGAGCTCGGCTGGCGTGGCTTCGCGTTGCCGCGACTACAGCGATCGTATTCGGCACTCGCCGCGAGCCTGATCATCGGCGTCGGCTGGTTCGCGTGGCACCTGCCACTGTTTCTGGTCGCGGGGTCGACACAGGCCGGTGACCCGGTGTACTACTACGCCCTCGCGGTGATAGCGCTCTCGGTCGTGTTCACCTGGCTCTACAACGAGACTGGCGGCAGTGTTTTGCTGACGATGGTGTTGCACGCGTCCGTAAACACTGGCGGCATCTTCTACCTCGTCGGCGGTGGGACCGCGCTCCAGACCGATCTGCCAAATGGGCTCTATGCGGTCGTGTTCCTGTTAGCCGCGCTGGTCCTCGTCGTCGTTTATGGCAGCGAGCGACTCGCTGACGTGGACGCCGTCGAGGCAACCGTATAGAGCCCTGTATCTCGTACGCCGCTCTGACAGCCTTCGAGGAGCCTTTCACGACTGTGTTTCAGATAGAGCGCGAATCGGTCACTCGGCCCTACCGCAACCGTCGAAGAATTGGATGAGTCCAATTTACGGAGACGCCCCACAGTACCGGAGACGACCGGAGGAATGGCGTGAATCGGTGTACGTGGAGAGAGGCAGCGTCTGTGATAAATGTGGCCACATCTACAGTTATGCGGTCGCGGTGCGTACTGCTTTCATGATCTTCAGCAGGTACATCTGGAACGCTTCGGAGGGGCGCGCTCGTGCGCCCGTTCGCGTGGCTGTCGGATTCGTCGTGATCGCCCTCTTTGCCGTCGTTGGGACTCTCGTCGCCGAACTCGCGATGAGTGTTTTCTGGCCGTCGAGTTCGTTCGCATACTATCTCGTCGGGACGACTCTCGGTCTCGGAGTTGGTGCCGTCGCCGGCGTCGGCATCGTCGCCCGCTACCTTGACAGGCGTCCACTGACCGATTACGGGTTCCGTGGCGGTCGTACCTGGTGGCGTGATCTGGTCGTCGGTCTCGGCCTGGCGACCGCCGTCCAAACTGCCGTACTCGGCGTCGAACTGGCGAGCGGGTGGGCCGTCATCACGGAGACACTCGTCGCGGGACCCGGAGGCTTCGTGCTGGCGATGGTCGCCTCGCTCGCGCTGTTCGCGGTTGTCGCCCTCTACGAAGAGCTGGTCGTCCGTGGATTCGTATTAAAGAACGTCGCAGAGGGCCTCGCGGGATACGGTGCAACAGTGGCAGTCGCTATCGCCGTCGCCGTTTCGAGCCTTCTGTTCGGTGTTGTCCACGTAACGAACGCGGGGGCGTCGTTCGTCGCAGTCATCGGCATCGCCGTCATTGCGATTACCCTCGCGGTGAGCTACGTGGTAACCGGACGGCTCGGTCTCGCTATCGGATTCCACGCTGGCTGGAACCTGGTGATGGGTGTGGTATTCGGTCACCCCGTCAGCGGCATAGAGGCGCCCGCGCGCATTCTCGTAGTCGACACGACCGGGCCGGCGACGTGGACTGGCGGGGCTTTCGGTCCCGAGGCCGGACTGTTGGGCGTCCTCGCGGCACTTGCCGGCCTCGTGGGGGTCCTCGTCTACGCCAGGCTCAGTGAGGGCCGAATCGGCGTCCACGTTGATCTGCTCGTCCCGAGGCTCCGCGGAGACGGAGCCACCCTCAATACGGTCGACGTCACCACCGAAAGCAAGGATTCCACCGGAGCGAACTCGGATGTCAGCTCCGGCGCGAGCACAGAGTCGAGTAAGTAATGCACGACTCACGACTGGCTCGTTTCCAGTGGTCCTCGTTGCCCCCGGTACGAGAGACATCCTCTGTATCTCGTACGCTGCTTCTGACAGCGTTCGGTGAGGTTTCTGCAGCCGTGGTGCAGACTGGGCGGATCGTCAGCACGTTCAGTAACACGACGACAGTCTTCTATCCGATCAACGGTCACAGATTTACCTGCGCCGATGAAATCAGGGAGATACTGAAGCAGTCCGGAACGGATGAAAGACAGTCGACGAGGACCAAGTGATCGACTATCCCCGCACGCACCCCACCGATGTCGACCTGGACGAAGTCATCGCGCAGTAGCGAGGTGACCTCGTCGAAGATGGTCTCGATCAACTGTCCGACGACTCGACGGAAGAACAGACTGGTGACCGCACTCCACTCGACGACGAGATGGACGACAGCCGACGGGAACTGGTGTTGCGGGTCGCCAAGGCAGACCGGGACGAACACCGTGACATCTACGACGCCCTCGAACACGAGTCGGTTCCCACGTAGCTCGGCGTTTCACCGACCGATTCTTCGACCGTCATTTTCCCCGAGCCTACTCGTAGAGACTCACTCGGAAGTGTCCCGGGCGTCCATTTCGGAATCGCGCTAGTCCCTTCCCTGGAACCGTGTACATTGTCACAGACTAACATAAAGACTATATCCCGATACGTCAGTTTCGTACACTGTATGCTTGGGTGTCGGACCCGGGAGCGTCTCACGTCGGGGTGTCTGCGAGCACCCGGGCCACACCTCGCCCGTTTGCGATGCCCGATCTGCCCCATCTTGCCGTCCTCCACGAAACACATGATGATACTACGCTGTCCCCAGGCCTTCGCCACCGATTTCGCGAGGTGCTCCTGTGGCTCGCTGTCCACGCCATTTGTGGTCGACTGGCCGCTGCCGCGTGAGACTGGCGGCCCAGTCACGGCATCGATCGACGACGCAAGGCTGGCGACCGCTCCAGAAAGCGGGGTGGTCGACGGATGACCTCACCTGCAAGCGAGCACGCTGCCGACGGCGGCCCGGTCGCCATCCTGCACGTGGACGACGACCCGGACCTCCTGGCGCTCACCAAGACCTATCTCGAAACACAGAACGACCAGTTCGAGGTGACCACGGCTACCGGCGTCGACGAGGGGCTGGCGACGCTCGCCGACCGCCAGTTCGACTGCATCGTCTCCGACTACGAAATCCCGGGTCGAAACGGCATCGAGTTTCTCGAGGCCGTCAGGGCCGAGTTCCCGGACCTACCCTTTATCCTCTATACCGGGAAAGGGTCCGAGGAGATCGCCAGCGAGGCCATCTCGAAGGGGGTCACCGACTACCTGCAAAAGGACACGGGCACGGGACAGTACACAGTGCTCGCCAACCGCATCACGAACACCGTCGAGCAGTACCGGGCCGCGACCGCGCTCGAGGCGAGCCGGGACCGACTCTCGCTGCTGGTCGAGCAGTCGCCGATGGGCGTTCTGGAGTACAACGAGGCCTTCGAGATCGTCCGACTGAACGAGACCGGCGAGGATATCCTCGGGTACTCTGAATCGGAACTCGTCGGCGAGACGTGGGAGGTGCTCGTCACCGAGGAGAGTTACGAGGACGTCGACCGGGTCACCGACGAGCTCATCGAGGCGCGGGGCGGGTTCCGAAGCGTCGACGAGAACGTCCGCAAGGACGGCGAGCGAATCGTCTGCGAGTGGCACAATCGCCTCATCACCGACGACGACGGCGACGTCGTGACCATCATCTCCTTGTTCCAGGACATCACCGACCGGAAAGAGCGCCAGCGCGACCTCGAGCGGTACAAGGCGTATCTCGATGGGTCGACGGACATCATCACCGTCCTCGACGAGGACGGACGGATACAGTACCAGAGCCCGTCGGTCACACGGATTCTCGGCTACGAGTCGGCGAGGAGGGGTTCGACTACGGCCACCCGGACGACAGGGCCTCGGCGTACGAGACATTCACGCAGCTCCTGACGAGCGACGAGCGCCGGACCAAAGACGAACTCCGGTTCCGGACGGCGACCGACGAGTGGCGCTGGCTCGACCTTCGGGCCACCGATTACCGGGACCACCCGGGCATCGAGGGCGTCGTCGTCAACAGCTGCGACATCACCGAGCGAAAAGGGCGCGAACAGGCGCTCGAGGAGACGAAGGGACGACTCGAATCGCTGTTCGACGAGTCGCCGGACATGATCAACCTCCACGACGCGGACGGGAATATCATCGACCCGAACCCGCGACTGTGCGAAGAGACCGGCTACGACAAGTCGACGCTAACCGGCATGGCGGTCTGGGACATCGACGAGCGCGCCGACCCGGAGACCGCCAGGGCCCACTGGCAGTCGATGGACCAAGACGACGAACTCACGGTCGAGGGACGATACCGCCGAAAAGACGGGAGTACGTTCCCCGTCGAGGTCCACACCCGGCGCCACGACATGGACGACGAGGCGCGGTTCATCGTCGTCAGCCGGGACATCTCCGAGCGGAAAGCGCGCGAGGAGCAACTCGAGCAGTTCGCGTCCGTCGTCAGTCACGACCTCCGAAACCCACTCCACGTGGCGGGGGCCAACCTCGAACTCGCCCGCGAGGACTGTGAGAGTGACCATCTCGACCGTGTCGAGGACGCACACGAGCGCATGTCGACGCTCATCGACGACCTCCTGCAGCTCGCTCGGGACGGCAATCAGGTGAACGACGCCGAAGCGATCGACCTCGCGACCCTGGTGACGGAGTGCTGGCAGACCGTCGAGACGGAGGCGGCGACGCTGCGGGCGGACAGCGATTGTACCGTCCACGCCGACCGGTCCAGGCTCAAACAGCTCTTCGAGAACCTGCTGCGAAACGCCGTCGAACACGGCGGGGAGTCGGTGACAGTCACCGTCGGGACGCTGGCGGACGGCTTCTACGTCCAGGACGACGGTCCAGGGGTTCCGGCCGAAATCGGGGACGCGGTCTTCGAGCCAGGGTGGTCGAATCTCGCGGAGGGGACGGGATTTGGCCTCAGCATCGCTCGCAAGGTCGCCGATGCTCACGGCTGGTCACTCGACTACGCCGCCACAGAGACGGGCGGCGCCCGGTTCGAGATTACCGGCGTCGAGGTCACCCGCTGACGGCGGGACGCGACAGCGGATTCGATGGGGGCCTACAGCGAGGTCAGTTGCTTTACCGACTCGCTGACGCGGTGCAGGCCGGCTTTCCACGCGACGAGACTGGACTGCACCGGTGCCGTGTACCGTGCCCACGCGTCGTCGTCGCCGCGTGCTGGCCGCCTGTCCACGACGTCGTAACACGCGGGACAGCGACGCTGGGTGTGTCCTCGGAGGGTGTACTCCACCCAGTCGGTGTCGGCGTCGCCGCGGTACTCGCAGTTGGGACAGAACAACGTCGATTTCATTTTTCGGGGCGGTTCCGTGGAGGTCATACGTAATCCTTCGACTAGCAGTATAAGTGCCTTCTGTAACGAGGAATTTCTGGACGAATATGCATGTACGTCGGTGAAATCGTGCGGGACTCCCGGCGACGTCGTCCCGGATGCGACGAACGTTCCGGGCCGAGCCGGACCAGCGGACCGAGAACAACGTGTCCCGGGAAACGAACAAGCCGGATTACAGGAGTTCGTCGAAGTCGTACCCCTGGATGTCGACGCCCTCGCTGGTGACGTCGGCCAGGTAGATGCCGTTGCCGGACCCGGTGTCGCGCTCGGCGGCGGCCTTGATGGACGCCGCGGCAACCTCGCGTGCCTCCTCGTTGCTCATGTCGTCCTCGTAGCGGTCCTCGAGGGTCCCGTACGCGACAGTCAGCCCGGACCCGGTGACGGTGTAGTCGTCTTTCATCACACCGCCGGCCGGGTCGATGGAGTAGACGTGGTGACCGTCCTCGTCGACGCCACCCAGAATCGGGTTGATAGCGAAGAAGGGGCCGCCGCGGGCGAAGTTACCCGCGAGCGTCGAGAGGGCCTGCATCGACATGTCCTCGCCCCGGCGGGCCTCGTAGAGGTTGACCTCGGCTCGGAGGGTGCGGATGAACGACTGGGCGCCGCCGACGCTCCCGACGAGCGTGAGGGCCCCGGTCGGGTGGATCTGTTCGACCTTCTGGACGTTCTTGTTGGAGACGAACCGCCCACCGAGGGAGGCGCGCATGTCCGTCGCGATGACGACGCCGTCGGCCGTCGTGATGCCGATGGTGGTCGTCCCCGTCTTGTTCACCTTCTCTGTGTCCTGTGGGGATTTCTCGGGCAGCGACCCGACCTCGGGTGCGTACGGGTCGCTCTGGAACTCGTCCGCACTCGGCGGTCGGGAGAAATCGGGGCCGGGAGTTGTCTCTCGCATTACCAACCGGTATCAGTCGGGCGGTGATAAAACCTCTTCTTGTGGTGAGCCTGACCGCCACCAGGCGGCTCTCACCTCACGCGCTCGCCTGCTCGTAGGCCTCGTTGAGCCCCGTCACGAGTCGTTCGACGGGCAGTCTGACACCGAGTCGCTGGGTGACCATCGCCACCGGGAACAGCACGATACCCAGCACCAGGCTCAGTTGGTACAGCGCGAGCAACGTCGTCTTGTACAGTTGGGATTCCATCGTCCCTCGGTCGTCCAGAGGAAAACGCCGGTATAAATAAGTTATCACCACCGCTCAGTCATGTTTGAACGTTCGTGACAGATAATCCGGCCGCAGTCTGGCGATTAAACTCCACTTGTAGAGAGTCCAAGTCACTGAGTCGTTCACCCCGTTCGCGGTGTAACTGGACCATGAGGGAGCACCGGAGTCTGGATAAGTTATGGGAATATTCGCGATGACGTGCGCACCGCGAGCGAATCAAAACTAACGAATAGGCGGGCGTCGTTGCATCGGGTATGAACTATCTCGTAGCGATGGAAGCAGCCTGGTTGGTCCGTGACGTCGAAGACATCGACGACGCCATCGGTGTCGCCGTGAGCGAGGCGGGGAAACGGCTCAACGAGGCGGAGATGGACTACGTCGAGGTCGAGGTCGGCGCGACAGGCTGTCCCGCCTGTGGCGAACCGTTCGACTCGGCCTTTATCGCCGCCGACACGGCGCTGGTCGGGCTCGTCCTCGAGATGGACGTCTTCAACGCCGAGTCGACCGAACACGCACAGCGCATCGCCAAGAGCGAGATCGGCGGCGCTCTCCGCGACGTCCCCCTGAAGGTCATCGAAGTGTTCGAAACCCAGGAGGACGACGAGGCCGAGGCCGAGGCCTGACCGGCGCGCATCACCGTCGCTGGCCCTGGCGTGTAGCCGATGGCTTTTTGTATAACCATTAGTAATACGGCGTATGGAGCTGCCGACGCCCGAGGACCTCCGGGAGCGCCGGAACGAGCTCGGACTGACCCAGAGCGAACTGGCCGAACAGGCCGACGTCTCCCAGCCGCTCATCGCGCGCATCGAGGGCGGGGACGTCGACCCGCGCCTCTCGACGCTCCGCCGCATCGTCAACGCACTCGAGGAGGCCGAGGGCGGCATCGTCAGGGCGTCGGACCTGATGAACTCTCCTGTTGTCTCGGTCGCCCCGGACGACTCGGTCCACGAGACGAAGGCGCTGATGGACGAGCGGGGGTACTCGCAGGTCCCCGTCATCCGCGACGGTTCGCCACAGGGACTCATCGGGAACTCGGACATCCGCCAGCGCCCGGAGGAGAACGTCGGCGACCTCCCCGTCGCAGAAGTGATGCACGAGTCGATCGCGACGGTCGAGCCCGATGCGACCATCGACGAGGTCGACGCCTACCTCAACCACAACGCGGCCGTGATGGTCGTCGAGGACGGGCGGACCGTCGGCGTCATCACCGAAGCCGACATCGCCCGGACGGTCAGCTGACGGCGCCGGGCCCGCGCCGTCTGCGACCGTTATGTACCCGCTTCCGTCGCTCAGCCACTGCCTTCGCGCTCGAACTATCGGGTGGGTATTTCGGTCGGTCGCGAGACGATTGGGCTAGAGCCATGTCACGAACCGTGTCCGTCGACGAGCGTCTGGAATCAGCCCTGGAGCAGGCAGAGCACGACCGTGTCCGCTATCATCTCAGAGAAGCGCTCCAGTTGCGCGTCGCCGAATCAGTGCGCGAGAGCGACGCCGAACTCGAGCCTGTCGAACCAGCCTGAGTGGGCTCAGCCGGACAGTTCGAGGCCGCGAATCGAGACCACCTCGTCGCCCTCGGCCACGGAGCCGACGATTCGCGCGTCCTCGGACGCGTCGACGACCGACTGGGCGTCTTCGGGCGGCAGCGCGGCCACGAACCCGGTCCCCATGTTGAACGTCCGGTGCATCTCCTCGTCGCTGACGTCGCCCTCGGTCTGGACGAACTCGAAGACCGGCTGTGCGTCGAACGGGTCGTCGACGTCGTAGCGGAATTCGCCCATCCGCGTGAGGTTCGTCCAGCCACCGCCCGTGACGTGGGCCGCCGCGTGGGTCTCGTGATCCCGGAGGGCCGGGAGGACGTCGCTATAGATGCGCGTCGGCGTCAGCAGTTCCTCGCCGATGGTCACCTCGGGGTTCGGCGGGAACGGGTCGCCGTACTCGTGGTTCCGGGTCACCGCCTCGCGGGCCAGCGTCAGCCCGTTCGAGTGGATGCCCGAGGACGGCCATCCGACGATGGCGTCGCCGGCCTCGGCCTCGCCCGGGAAGACGCCGTCCTTGGGCGCCAGGCCCGCGCACGTGCCGGCGATGTCCAGTCCCTTGATGACGTCGGGCATCACGGCCGTCTCGCCGCCGACGAGCGCGACGCCGGCCCGCTCGGCACCCTCGCGGAGCCCTGCGCCGATTGCCTCGCTCGTGGCCTCGTCGGGCGCCTCGACCGCGAGGTAGTCGACGAACGCCACCGGTTCGACCCCCGCCGCGACGAGGTCGTTCGCGTTCATCGCCATGCAGTCGATGCCGATGGTCGAGTAGTCGTCGACGGCCTCGGCGACGAGCAGTTTCGTGCCCACGCCGTCCGTCGCGAGCGCGAGGTACTGGTCGCCGATGTCGACCAAGCCCGCGTAGTCGCCCTCGAACTCGCCGGCAGCGCCGATGAGCGCCTTCGTCGCCGCCTCGCTGGCGTCGATGTCGACGCCCGTCTCGGCGTAGGTGAGTCCCTCGTCCTCTGCGCCCTCGTCCTCCGGGTCCCCGTGCTCGTCGGTCATATCCGAGTGGGCACGTGGCGCGGGCAAAGCGCATCGTTCCCGGGGCTGGCCTACAGGACCGCGAAGCCAGCGACGCCGAAGAGGACGACGGCGAGGACGGTGCCGACGAAGGCCGCCTTGCTCCAGGACCACACCTTCCGACCGTCGAGCGGGCCGAACGGGATCATGTTGAACCCGGCCAGGAGGAGGTTTATCTGGACGCCCATCCGGGTGAGGTCGAGGAGGAACCCCCGCAGGCCCGCCAGTTGCGTCGCGAGCACAGAGACGATGAACAGCAATGCCAGCCCGAGGTTCGTCACCGGGCCGGCCAGCGCGATGAGGCCGCCCTCGCGTTCCGTGATGCGGCCGCGGTGGACCACGGCGCCGGGCGCCGCAAAGAGGAAGCCAGCGAGGCCGCCGACGATGGCGAAACCCAGCATCCGGTAGTCGGCCTTGAACGCGGCGAGCTGGCCAAAGCGAACGGCGACGACCTTGTGGGCGAGCTCGTGGAGCAAGAATCCGACGCCGACGGTCAGGAGACTGACCACGAGTGTCGAGACGACGCCGCTGACGGTGAGGCCGCCGATCTGGCCCAGGAGCGCCATCCGGATGTCCCGCTCGAGGAAGAGCGTGAACGCGACGCCCAGGGCGGCCCAGGCCACGAGCAGGTCCTTGAGCTCCTCGTCGCTGAAGGTGATGTTCATACGACCAGGCCCCAGATGAGGTCGGCGCTGTTCTGTGCGCCCTCGATCATCTTCGAGACGACCCAGCCGACGTCGCGGTCCTGCGAGGCGAGATACGGCAGCGCCACGACCGGGAACAGGAAGCTCGCGATCATGCTCCCGATGTTCGTCATGGCGACGATGAGGATGAGTCTGAACAGGGGTACGGCGCGCATGCGCTGGACCAGGTCCAGTACCGGCGACTCCTCGTCGGCCAGGATCTCGTTGAGCTTCCCGATGTCGCCGACGTTGACCGAGAGGTAGCGCAGTTCGACGTAGCCGGCGAACCAGCCCGGGGCCAGCAGCGGGTTGACGCTGGTCATCCAGGCGACGCCGCCGCCGACCAGGGAACTGCTCCAGTGGGCACCGGCCAGGCGCGCCAGGCCCGCGGCGACGATGCCGTTGATGAGGAACCAGGCGGCGAATATCTGGAGCAGGAAGGTGTCGCGCACGCCGGCCATCGCCAGGAGGGCGAAGAACGCGACGAACCCGACGGTGATGCCCCAGCCGACGAGCTTGTACAGCGAAAACCGGCTACCTGTCTCCTTCCCGACAAGCGACTCCATCGGCGGGAGCGACTGGGGGTTCTCGAGATACCGCTCGATGCCTTCCCGGTGGCCCGCGCCGACGACGGCGACGACGTCGTAGCCCGACTCCCGCAGGCCGACGAGGCGATGGGCGATGAACGCGTCGCGTTCGTCGATGAGCGCCTCGGCGCCGCCCGGCGAGAAGCGGCGGAACTCCTCCATCATCGCCGAGACGACGTCCGTGTCGGTCAGCTGTTCGATGTCGAACTCGTCGATGTCGTCCCCGCCGCGCTGGCGGGCGAGCAGCGCAGCGATGGCCGTCCCGACCAGGAGCGTCACCGCCACGCCGACCAGCAGCGCATCCAGGATACCGACGATCGACCCGCCGACGGCGCCCGCGACGGCCGGCGGGAGGATGAACGGGCCACCGAGCGCCGAGGCCACGACGAACCCCGAGATGCCGAGGACGGCGCCGATGCTGAGGCCGACGGTGAGCGGCGGACCGAGCTCGGCCAGGAGACTCCCCACGAGTCTGAGCTTCTCTCTGGCCGTCAGTCGAGCCCAGAACCGTTGAACGGTCGTCTGGATGTCGCGGTCGACGAGTGCGACGCCCAGCCCCAGCTCCTCGGCCGTGTCGATGGCCGCCTGCATGTCGGCGCCCGGTTCGATGTCGAACTGTTCGCCCAGGCGGGTCTGGATGTACGAGAGCATCCAGTACGCGAGGAACTGAAAGACGGTGTTCCCCTTGAGCAGGTCGCTGGCGTCGAGGTCGTCGGGCGTCTCGCCTTGCATCTGCCGGTACCGACCCTCGTCGAGTTCCACGGCGACGATGTCGGGACGCGAGGTGGCTATCGCCTCTTTCACCTCCGCGACGCTGTGCTCCGAGACGTGGGCGGTTCCGACGACCTGGACGGACCCCTTTCCCGATGGCTCCGGGAGGTCGTCCGGCGCCGACTCCGCGTATTCGGTCATCACCCGCCTTACACAGTCATCTCCTTTACCGTTGTCGGGTACGGGCGAGGGCACGGGGACGAGCACCCGAGGGACCCGATGCCGTCCCCGATAGTGCGATGGTCCGCTAGTTCAGGATCTATCCCTGACACTTATCGCCCCGACATCGCTCCCCGTAATGTTTATTCGTCTAGATGTGGGGCCGTGGCGCGGGACCGGAGCCCGGCCAGTGGTGCGTCGGGAGCGGCACAATTCGTCTCCCGTCGGTTCACTACGAACGTACCACCGAGGTAGCTACTCACTCCGAGATTAACAAGAGTGATATATGTAGGGTACGTTGAACAACCTACCGTTTATGCACGACCTAACTGGTTTCCAACGTGACCTGTTGTACGTAATCGCCGGGCTGGACGAACCCCACGGCCTCGCCATCAAAGAGGAGCTCGAGGAGTACTACGAGGGAGGCGTCAACCACGGGCGGCTCTACCCGAACCTCGACACACTGGTCGAGAAGGGGCTCGTAGAGAAGGGCCAGCTCGACAGGCGGACGAACTTCTATACGTTGACCCAGCGAGGGCTGCGGGAACTCGACGCCCGGCAGGACTGGGAAGCACAGTACGTCTCGGCGTAACGCCCGACGTGTGTGCCGGATACGACCGGGCCGCGGCCAGTCACAACTGGGGACGTGACCTAGAGGGCCCTCTCCGGGACTCCCACGGCCTGATTTTATCCCGTGTGGCGCCGTACGGTCGGCCATGGGGCTCGACGTCGCGACGCCGGCGGTTCCGGAGCTCGCTACCGGAACGTCGGTCGACGAGTACGACGACGCGGACGTCCAGGGCGACGAGTACAGACGCGAGGAACTCGCCGAGGCGCTCGAAGCGGGCGCCTGGGCCGACGCGTTCGACGAGTGGGCGGCGCAAACCGGCCTCGAGGAGTCAGCGTGGCAGATCGTCACCGACCTCGGTCTGGTCGGGGAGTTCGACTTCTTCTGGGACTCCTTTGCCGGTCGCGTCGGCTACCACGCGCCGGGCCTCCCGGAGGACTGGCGCGAGCGGGAGGTCCACCCCGACATCGAGTCATGGGCGACCGTCTCGGGCATCAACGCCGCCCTGACCGAACTCGGTCAGGTCGTCTGTGACGTGCTGGCCGACGACTACCTCGAGTGGGAGGCCGAAGAACCCGACGTCGACGACCTGCCGGACTTCTGAGCCGGTCACCCCGGGAGACCGGCACGCTGATAGGGATTCGTCTACTGTCACCGCACATGGCAGAAATCGTACCCCCACGGGAGCGGGTCTGTGAACGGTGTGGGCGACACGACGTGTGGGACGACAGCACGGTCGGCTGGGTCATCGCCGTCGAGGACGGCGAGAGGGAGGCCGGCAGCCCCTACTGCCTGCACGAGTGGGACATCAGCGGGACCTACAACCCGCTCGCCTGAGGCCGGCGGTCGGTCCGACGCAAACACCTTCTGTGTGACTGTGCCAGAGAGACATCTACAGCCTGAGCCAGTGCGTCGACGGCGACATGCGCAGAAACCCGCACCGAAACGAACGAGGGCAGTCAGGGGGCGACGACGGACCGCTCGCCGGAGATCGGCGCGAGCGAGCTCGAGGCGTTCGTCGAGGTGTCCGACCCGCTGGTCTCGTTCGTTGTCGTCTGCTCACCGTCGTCGGTGGTGGCGTTGCCCGCCGTCTCGTTTTCGCTCTGGGTGTCGTTGGTCTGTATCTCGAAGGCCGGTTCGAGTTCGACGGTCGACGCCGACTCGTTCTCGCCGATGACCTGCCCCTCGGTGACGTTGGTCGTCGCGGCGAAGGGCATCTGGACGCCGTTCTGTGCGCCCGTCGCGGTCAACTGGTAACTCGTCTCGGCGCGGACGCTGACGTTCGTGTAGCCGGCTTCGGTCCCCCACTCGTCGTAGCCGGTCGTCGAGTACGGGACAGTCATCTCGAAGTCCCCGCTGGCGTCGGTCTGTGTCTGCTGGCGGTAGACGAACGTCTCGTTGGTCTGTTCGTTGTGCATCCGCACGGCGGCGGTCACCGTCGTGTTGGCCGGACCGGTGCCCTCGATGGTCGCGCCCGGGACTCGCTCGAACGTCTTGGTCCACGCCGGGGTGTTGGCGTTCATCAGGTCCGCCCCGGCGTCGGGCATGCAGTAGTTCACTCCCTCGAGGGGCATGCTCGTCTCGTTTGCCGTACAGGTGCTCGCCTGCCGGAGCCGTAGCCCGATGCTCTGTGCCTCGATGAGCGTCGCGCGGTTGTGCGCCGAGGACTCGTAGCCGGTCATCGAGCTCGACCCGACGTAGCGGTAGTGCTCCATCGCCGGGACGCGTTCGCCCGGATTGGTCCCGAACCCGCCGACCTGGGCGGTCCCGTCCTCGCGGACGAACTGGCGAGCGGCGGACATGTTGGGGAACTGCTTGAGGGTGCGACCGTCGGCGGGGGTGACCCTGAAGGTCCGTCCGTTGACCGTCTCGCGGTCCCAGTCGACGACGAACGGTTGTGGCTGCACGGCGCTGCCGTGGAACTCGTAGAGGCGCACGACCGTCGTGTCGTAGTAGTCCTGGCTCCGGTAGTAGAACCGCTGGTTGGTCACCTGGCCGTTCTGCTGGACCTGGATTGCCCGGTAGTAGTCGGTGGCGGTGGTGTTGTACTGGTCCTCGAAGCGCGGCGGCGCGAAGAACTTGCCCTGGAAGCCGGGACCGGCGGCGACCTGCGTCATCTTCCAGTCGACGGCGACGTACCGCGTGTGGGCGTCGTCCTCGTCGATCCCGTCGAGCACCGAGTTGGCCTGCTCCTCGGTCGGCGCGAGCAGGAAGTTCGCCGCGAGGTCAGAGCCCTGCTGGAACGGGTTCGCGTTGGGGATGCGCTCGGCCTGGGTCGTGATCCAGTGCCCGTAGTCCCACCAGGAGATGACGCCGTACTCGCCCTCGCTGTAGTCGAAGTCGTCCTGAATCTGGTAGGTGCCGTAGTACTCGAGCGACCGGTTGCCGCCGACGCCGTAGGCGCCCTCCTCGGGGGTGTTGCCCTGCATCCACTCGAGGTTCTGGTCCCAGCCCTGGATCCCGTCACCGGGGTTGGCCGTGCTGCCGTAGTCGAGTGCCGTCGGCGTGACGAACACCAGCGGCCCGACGACGACGAACACGATGGTGATGACGGCGAGTACCTGGTACGTGTCGACGCCGTCCGCCGCCGAGAGGTCGATCCAGTCGACGGCCTTGCCCACGACCAGACCCGTGAGCGTCGCGATGGGGAAGACGGCGTAGACGCCAAAGCGCAGCTGGGTGAGCGTTGCCGCGAAGATAATCGCCGTCCAGACGACGACGAGGAACTCTTCGGCCGACCGCCTGCTGCCGAACAGTTGCTGGAAGAGGACGTACAGCGCGCCGATGATGGCAAGCAGGAGCGCGAGACCGTACTCGTTGTACAGCGACGAGGGATTTTGCAGCGGCTGGGCCTCACCGACGGAGGTCTGGGTCGCAGATGGCGAAGCGGTGAAGCCGACGACCCGGAGCACCTGGTCGACGAAGTAGCTGAAGACGTCGGGCAGGAGGATGGCCATGAGTATCGCCCCGACGGCGATGATGCCGAAGACCGTCACCGGGTAGAGGTTCCGGTCGAGCGATTCGGCCTCGACGTAGCGGGCGAGCCAGGCCATGAACACACACCCGAACGCGACCGCGAAAGCCAGGAGCGGCTGGAGGACGGAGTGGTCGGTCGCGGTGAGTCCGAACTTCTGGAGGGACGCAAGCGTGAGGACGCCGACCGTCCCCATCGTCACCGCGCCGACGATTGCGGTGTGTTCCGGACTCTGGCCGCGCCAGAACTCGACGACGAGACGGAAGAGGAAGAACGCGCCGAGGATGCCGATGAGGAGGACGGCCGGCGGCCAGGTCCACAGGTAGATGGCCACGCCGAACCCGGCGAGCACCGACCAGCCGACGGTGTCACGGAGGGAGGCGACGTCGCGTTCGACGAACTGCTCGTAGATGGGTCGGTCGCGTTCGGCCACGCTCAGGGCGACCATCACCCCGAGCACCGCCGTCACCTGGAGGAGGCCCTCGGCGACCTGGTGGTCGTAGACGCCGACGAGACTCCGCTGGGTGAAGGTGCCGGCCGACAGTGCCAGGACGACGACGGCGGTGACGCCGCCGATGCGTCCGCCCAGGCGCTTGCCGACGTAGTAGGTGGGGATCGCCGCGAGCGTCCCCATGACGGCCGGCGCGAACAGCGCGGTCATCGCGACGGTGCCTTCGCTCGGTGACCCGAGACCGAGCACCAGCGCGACGGTCCCGACGACCTGGTCCATCAGGGTGCCGAACTGCCCGGAGCGATTCCCGATGGGGAACCGTGTCCAGGGGTCGAAGGGCATCGTCGCCGGCCAGTTCCTGACGACGTACATCGTCGACCGGAAGTGGTAGAACGGGTCGTTCCCGCGGAAGAGCACCTCGCCGTCGACGACGAAACGGCGCCAGTTCTGTACGCGGTTCCAGAGCATGAACCCGACCATGACCAGCAGTATCGGGACGTGATACCACCGCTCGGCCCAGTCCAGGGCGGCGTCGAGTTCGGGGTTGTCGTCAAAATAGCCCGACGATTGACTCATTGGACGGAGAAACTGCCAAGGCGCGCATAAGCCTTTTGACCTCTGGACGAGCGCGCGCCTCGAACAAGCAGCGACACGTCGGCGGTCTGGCGGTTCAGCATCCCGCGCCGCCGCGAGCGACGGACTACATGACGGATAGAAACGACTAACAGCACCGGTCGTCCATGGCCCGACATGCGTGTCTCGGTCGTCCTCTGTACACACACGTTGGACCGGTACGACGATTGTCGCGCGGCGGCCGAGAGCGTCCTCGACCAGACCTACGACGACGTCGAGCTGGTGCTGGTCTCGGACGGCGACGAGGCCGTCTACGAGCGCTACGAGGCGGACTTCGGCGGCCGCGAGGACGTCCTGACCCACTGCAACGACGAGAACGTCGGCCTGCTCGAGAGTCGGAACAACGGCGCGGCCGTGGCGACGGGCGACGTCGTCGCGTTCATCGACGACGACGCTATCGCCGACGAGCGGTGGGTCGAAGCACTCGTGTGTGCGTACGACCGCGAGGATGCACTGGCTGTCGGCGGCCGCATGACACCGGCGTGGATCGCCGGCAAACCGGCCTTCCTCCCCGAGGAGTTCTACTGGCTCGTCGGCGTCACCCATCGCGGGTTCGGCCCCGACGGCGATCCGGAGGCAGCGGGCGAGGTCCGCAACACCTTCGGCTCGAACATCTCGTTTGACCGCGAGGTGTTCCTCGACCTGGGGGGGTTCGACGACGACATCGGCGGCCGACAGGGGGAGAAGAACCTCCAGGGCGGTGAGACCGAACTCTGTGCCCGGCTCCGAAGCGAGTACGACGCGGGCGTCTACTACACCCCGGACGCGCTGGTGGCCCACAAAATATTCGACTACCGGACCGACCCCGGCTGGCTGGTCGACCGGGCCTTCTGGCAGGGGTACTCGAAACGAGGGATGGAGGTGTTCGTCCCCGAGTCGACCGGCGAGGAGTCGGCCTTCCTCGGCGACCTGCTGTGCTCGTTCGTCCCGGACCGTCTCGGCGGCCTCGCCCGCTCACCGTCCGTCGCGGGCGTCCTCCAGCTCGTCTTCCTGTTCGTCCTGACGGGGGCCGTCGGCGTCGGCTACCTCTATGGCATGTACGTGTGGGGATGACGATGTCGGACACCGACCTGCCGGATGTCTGCGTGGTCACTCACCCTCTCGCGGCCGCGGGCGAGAACGCGACCCGGAGCCTGCTCGACATCCTCTCGGCCATCACCGCTGTCTCGCTCGTCACCGCGGACCTGCCGGCCGACTCCGAGATTCGCGACCGGCACGAACTGATCGAGCTGACCCAGAAGGGCGCCGGCGACTCCGTGCCGGTCGCCGCCGGCAGGTTCCTCCTGAACCAGCTGCGGATGTGTCGCGTGCTCGCGAATCGCGACGAGGACGTCGTCCTGTTCTACGGCGCGACGTCGTATCTCCTCCCGATACTCGCCGCGCGACTCCTCGGCAAGACCGTCCTGGTCGAACCCCGCGGCGACGTGCCGCTGACCCTGCGACTCAACTGGGAGCAGCGATTGCCAGATCCGGTCGCCCGGGGCCTCGCCGGCCTGGTCCGCACACTCGAACGGGCCGGCTTCGCCGCTGCGCACGGCGTCGTGACCTACACGCCGTCGATGACTCGCCAGCTCGGCCTCCATCCCGAAGCGCCCGACGTTTTCCCCCAGGGCGCCCGGTACGTGCGGACCGACGAGTTCGACGTGACCACCCCACATGCCGAGCGCGAGCGGGTCGTCGGATTCCTCGGGCGACTCGACGAGGAGAAGGGGATCCGGGCGCTCGCCGAGGTGGCCCGGGACCTCCCCGACGACGTCACCTTCCGCTTCATCGGCGACGGCGACCTGCGCGAGTGGCTGGCGGGCGAACTCGCCGCCGAGATCGAATCCGGCCAGGTCCAGCTGGCCGGCTGGGTCGACCACGACGACGTCCCCGGGGAACTGAACCGGCTGTCCCTGCTCGTGCTCCCGTCCCAGCCGACCGAGGGCTTGCCGACGACGATTCTCGAGGCGCTGGCCTGTGGGACTCCCGTGTACGCGTCGCCGGTCTCCGGGGTCCCTGACGTGGTTCGCGACGGTGAGACGGGGTTCCACATCCACAGTCGCGACCCGGCCGCGCTGCGGGACGGCATCGAGGCGATACTCGGCCGCGACGACCTCGCAGCACTGAGTGCGAACGGACGGGAGCTGATCGAAACCGAGTACAGTTTCGAGGCGGCCTGCCAGCGGTATCGCGAGATTCTCGCGGCCGTTGCCTGACTACTCCTTGTAGCCCAGGCGGCGGAGCCGTTCCTTGACGTCCTCACTCATGTCGGGGCGTTCGACGTCCTCGGCCATCGTCGACTCTACGAGCTGTCGGTGTGTGTCGAGGCGTTTCCGCAGCCGCCGTTCCTCGTCCGGGTGCTCGTCGAGGACGTTCTCGTGTTCCCCGGGGTCCTCTGCGAGGTGATACAGCGCGTCCGGTTCGTTCTCGTGGACGACGAGGTTCCACTCGGAGTCTCTGACGCGGATGTGCTCGCCGTCCTCGTCGCGGTAGCCACCGATAACGTCGGTCCGTTCCCACTCGCCGTCGAACACCAGGTCGCGGAGAGTGTACCCGAACCAGTTGTCCGGAATCTCGAGGCCGGCACTGTCGACGAGGGTCGACGGGAGGTCGGTCAAGCCGACGAGCTCGTCGTACTCCCCCTCGTCGTCCCATCCGCTCACGAACAGGGGGACGTGGTTCTTGACCTCGAGCAGTCGTGCGCCCCGAAATAGCCGTGTTCGAGGAAGTGGTCGCCGTGGTCGGCGGTGAGTGCGAGCAGGTAGTCGTCGCCCCACTCGTGCTCGACGGCGTCGAGCAGGCGGCCGACCTCGGCGTCGTTGAACTTGATCTCGGCGTCGTAGAGGTCGATGAACGTCTGGTATTCCTCGTCGGTGACGTCGTCGGGGTTCTCGATGAACTTCCGGCGGAGCCGGATGGACTCCTCGTGGGAGACCGGTTCGTCGAGGAACTCCCGCTGGTACTCCTCGGGCGGGAGGAACGGGTGGTGGACGTCCATGTAGTGGACCCACGCGAACGTCGGGTCGTCGCCCGTGTCCTCGACGAACTCGATAGCCCGGTCGGTCATCTCGTCGGCGGGGACGTGGTACGAGCCCACGTTCATCCCCTGAGAGGACTCGAGGAAGTCGTAGCCCTTCTTCAGGACGTCGAGCACGACGCCGTCGAGATTCGTCTTCGCCCACTTGCGGAACTTCGAGGTGGCCGACTCGTCGGGCGCCGAGTCGAAGAACTCGTCCCAGCCCCTGTCGTAGCCGAACTGCCCGGACACGTAGAGGTTCGAGTGGAAGCCGCCTGTGCGGTAGCCGGCGTCGTGGAACACCTCCGAGACGAGCGTCTGGTCCGCCGAAATGCGCTCGTGACCGCCGTACATCATCGGCGTCACGCCCGTCAGGATGCCGGGGAACGAGAACCTGGTGCCGCCGACGTGCGAGTGAGCGTTCGTGAACCGGCTGCCGCGTGCCGCGTGCTCGTCGATGTTCGGCGTGACGTCCCGCTCGTACCCGTGGTACCCCACGTGGTCGGCTCGCAGGGAGTCGATCGTAACGAGGAGGACCTTCTCCATGTGTGGATTTCCAGCACTGTCGCCATTAAGGATTCCCATGGCGACCAGGGGACTCTCAGGCGGCCTGCGGAACGAGCGAGAACGCTTTCGAGCGAATTCTCGGTGCAATCCCCAGCAGGACGCCGAAGTAGACGACGCCGCCGAACCCGGCCAGCAGGACGGTCCCCACCCGACCGCTCGGTGCCAGGCCGACGACCGGGAAGACTGCACCGGCCATCACCAGTGCCGCGACGACCTGCCGGAGTAGTTCGCCGACGGGGATGCTGACGCTCTCGAGAATCCCCTCGAGGACCCAGTAGCCGGCGACGGCCCGGAGCAGGGAGGACGACGCCGTCGCGAGCGCCGCGCCGAACCAGCCGATCTGCCAGACGAGGACGACGTTCAGCACCATGTTGACCACGATGAACAGGCCGTTGACGCGGAACGCCGCGTCGGGACGGTCGATGCCGTTGAGGACGTTCGTGAACTGCGACGCGAAGACATCTGCCAGGTACGCGAGGATGAGAACGAGCAGTATCTGTGTCCCCTGCCCGAACTCGGGCCGGTAGAACCTGAGGACGCGCTCGCCGAGCACGAGCGTCCCGAACAGCCCCGGGATGACGAAGATCGCGCTGAACGCCAGCGCCTCGTCCAGATAGTGGCGGATGCGGTCGAACCCGCTGTCCGTGCTGAGTTCGCTCACCTCCGGAAAGAGCGTCTGGCTGATGGACCCGCTCGCGATGGCCAACATCGAGGCGATACCCCACGCGGCCTCGTAGATGCCGATGAGTGACGCGCTGACGAAAAACGAGAGGACGATGGTGTCGAGCCACCCGAACACGCGACCGCGCAGCGCCCCGGCCCAGGCGAACTGTGCGTATCGCAGGAGGCTTTTCACCTGGGCGAGTGACGGAATCGAGGGCCGATACTTGCTGAAGACGAAGCCAGCCACCGCGACGAGCGCGAGCGACGCGGCGTGTCCAAACGAGATGCCTGCGACGCCCAGCCCGAGGACGAGCGCCCCGACCTGGAACGCCGTCCGGCCGATTCGCTCCCCGGCTTTCAACCATCCCGTCGTGGCGACGCGCTTCTGCCCCTGAAGAACCGCCTGCGCCGTCTGGTGGGCGATGGCGGCGGTGAGCAACACCGCTATTTCCACGTCGTACTCGATGAGGACGATCATCAGCTCGCGGTTTCGCGAGACGACACCGCCCAGCAGTTCACCGGCAGCGAGCACGAGCGCGGCCAGCCCGGCGGCCAACACGATGTTCAGCAGGACGCCCCCGCCGAAGAACGCCGCCGGCGACTCCCGTTCGCTCATCCGCTTCGTGACCGCCATACTGACCGCGTTCGACGGGATGACCAGCCAGAAGAAGCCGAGCGAGACCACCACCGAGTACCGGCCGAGCCCCTCAGCTCCCAGGACGAACGCGATGAGCCACGTCGCGAGGAACCCCGCCAGCGTGACGACGACCTGTGAGGTGAAGTGGGAGGCGGCGGTCTTTCCGAGTCTCATTCCATGTACCCGAGGTCGCGGAGCTGCCGGGTCACCGCGTCGGAGAACTCGCCTTCCTCTGCGTCCCCGACCGGCTGCCCGTACTTGTCCAACCAGTCGCCCAGTTCTTCCTCAAGCGCCGCTCGTTCCTCGGGATAGTCCCCCGAGACGTCCTCGTCCTCGTCGGGGAGCGCGAACAGCTCGGCCTTCTCGGAACTCCGCTGGTACTTGAACTCCGGCGTTCGGAGTGCCGTCAGCGTCTCCGTGTGGAACCGAGAGGTATCGAACGACGGATTGTGTGCGAGCAGTTCGTCGAAATCCGTCGGGCCGCGCTGCGAGACGGCGAAGTCCCGCGTCTCTTCCCGGAGGTCGACGCCGATTGTGTCGCCCGGGTCACCGCCGGCGACGTTCAGCAGGGTCCGGAACACGTCGAGGTGCTGGACCGTGTCGTCGCCGTCGACGGCCAGGTCCTCGTCGAGTCCCTGGACGACCAGCGGCACGCGCGTAACCGCGTCGTGGAGGACGTAACTGTGCGACAGGAGGCCGTACTCGCCGAACAGCTCGCCGTGGTCGGCGGTGATTACCACGACGGTGTCCCGGTCGCCGTGCGACTGGATGTAATCGAAGAGGCGCCCCACCATCTCGTCGGTGTAGGCTATCTCCGCGTCGTACATCGCCTCCAGCGCGGCCCACTCGTCGTCGGTCAGCTCACAGCCGTTCGCGACGACGTCCTCCAGGTTGTAGTGGACATCGAGCGCGAACTCGGCGGCCTCCGTTCCCGACATCGAGATGTCGTCGGTGAACCGCTCCAGATACTTCCGGGGCGGGTAGTACGGGCGGTGCGGTTCGTTGTAGTGCAGGTAGAAAAAGAACGGGTCGTCGTTGCGCCGGAAGTCAGCGAGCCAGTCTTTCGCTACCTCGTTCATCAGGTACGCCGACGAGTGCTTGGCCGTATCCCTGGACAATCCCGCAGAATGTGTCCGGAGGTTCAGCGCGTACGAGAGGAGCGGCCCGATGCCGGCCTCGTGGAGCGTCGACGAGGAGAGCCACTGGAAGCGGTCGAATCCCTTATCGAGGCCGGTCGCCGAACTGAGATACGAGTTTCGGGAGAGACACGCCGTGGCGTAGCCGGCGTCGGCGAATCGCTCTGGCATCGTGGTGATGGAGTCGGGGAGCCGGTTGCCGTCGACGCCGACGGTGTTGTGTGAGGGGGGGGTAGCCGCTCATCATCGCCCCGGTCGATGGCAGCGTCGAGAGGCTGTGGGCGATGCAGTTCCGGAACGCGTGTCCGTCGCGCCCGATACGCTCGAGTTCCGGCGTCGTCTCGCGGTCGTATCCGTCGAGGGTGGTGTGATCAGCCCTGACGCTGTCCAGCGTGATCCAGACGATGTTGGGGCGCTCCATCGCTACGTGGGTGGTCCGTTTCCGGGGGAGAAGTTTCTGTGTTCCGGTTGCCATCCGAAAGAGATTAGCGGCCGCCGGGACTCCCCCGTGACAACGATGGTCCTCGTCGTCCTGGGTATCGACGCTCTCGACCCGGAACTCGTCGACGGGCAGCGACACCCGAACCTCGTGCTGGACGCCCACGACTCGATAGCGACGATCGACAGCGTCGAGGGGGAACCGAGCACACACGAGCTCTGGCCGACGATCATCACGGGACTGGAACCCCGTGAGCACGGCCTGACGCTCGACGACGACGGCGTCGCCTGGGAGAACCCGCTGCTCGACGCCGGGAGCCGGGTCGCCGACTACCTGTTGCCCGACCCGATCCAGACCCGCATCGGCGCCTGGATACTCACGAACACCACCGCCGACGCGTTCCGGACGCCGGCGACGTACTACGCAAAGCGGGGCATCGAGACGGTGTTCGATACCACCGACGGAACCGCTATCGGCATCCCGAACTACGTCGTCGACCCCGACGAGACCGACCGGGAGAACCAGCTCCGCCAGAACATGGGCGACCTGTTCCAGCGGGACCCGGAGGCCGTCGGCGGCCACCGGTCGTCCGACCCCGTGGCGTTCTACGAGCAGTGTCTCGAGATGGTGATGATACGCATCGCCCGGGCCCGGCGGGCGCTTCGTGGCGGCACGTCCGAGCTCGTCTTCGCGTACACGAGCGGCCTCGACCTCGTCGGCCACGTCGCCTACGAGGCGCCGGGACTCCAGCGCGAGGCGTACGACGAACTAAACGACTTCGTGGGCGAGGTCCGTGACGACCTGGGCGAGAGGGACGAACTGGTGCTCGTGAGCGACCACGGCCTGCAGGACGGTGTGCACACCCACGAGGCGATGGTCGCCAGCACCCGACCGGGAATCGTCGAGGCCATCTCGAGCGTCCTCGACGTGAAAGGCGCCATCGAGGCCGAACTCGAGAGAGTCGACCACAGCCCTCCTGAGCGCACCGTCGAAACGGCGGGTCCCGGCGACGCGGACGCGGTGAGGGAACAGCTCGAAGACCTGGGGTACATGTGACCGATGACTACTGATCCGAACGTCCTCCTGGTCGTCCTCGACAGCGCTCGCGCACAGAATCTCAGCCTCTACGGGCACGCGAACGAGACGACCCCGTTCCTCGAGTCGTTCGCCGCGGCGGACGCGACAGTCTACGAACAGGCACGTTCGCCCGGCGCCAGGAGCGTCACGAGCCACGCCAGCCTCTTCTCGGGGCTCCACGTCGAGGAACACGGCATCGTCTCGGCGGGCCACCGGCTCGACCCGTCGGTGTCTGTCTTCGCGACGCTCCGCGAGGCCGGCTACGATACGGGCGTGTTCACGGAGAACGACTGGCTGACGGCGGTCGACGTCGGGCTCAAAGACGGGTTCGACACCGTCGTGGGCGCGCGAAACGTCCCGTTCCCGGCGGGCATGAATCCCCACGAGTTCGTCTCCAACGAGGGACAGGGGCAGTACAGTGCCTTCGTCAGAGCGGCACTCGGGAGCGACCAGCCGTTCAAGTCGCTCGCCAACGGCGTCGCGACGAAGGTCCAGTCGGACTACAAACGGTTCCTGCCCGACGGCGTCCGGTCCTCGACGCCGGCCGACGTCTACGTCGACGCGTTCCTCGAGTGGAGCGAGCGACGGGCGGGGCCGTGGGCGGCGTGTGTCAACCTGATGGACGCTCACATCCCGTACGAGCCGACTCGGGAGTACGACGAGTGGGGCGGGGCGAAGGCCCGCAGTCTCCAGTCCGCATTCGAGGACCAGAAGTGGTCGTTCAACGCCGGCGACCGGCCGTGGTGGCAAAAGCGGGCCGTCGAGTCGCTCTACGACGGGGCGATACGACAGCTCGACGGCGAACTCGAACGACTCGTCGGGGCACTTCGAGACCGAGGGGCCCTCGACGACACCCTGCTCGTGATCACGAGCGACCACGGCGAGGGCTTTGGCGAACCGAGCCGACTCCGCCCGGGTATCCGCGTCGCCGAACACGGCGTCGCGATCCACGAGGTGCTGTTCCACGTCCCGCTCGTGGTCCGCCAGCCCGGCCAGATGGACGCAGCTCGGTTCGACGAGCCCGTTTCCCTCACCGCGTTCCCGGACGTCGTCGCGGGGGCCCGGGACGGTAAGACGACCCCCGGTGCGTTCGTCTCGGACGACCCGGTCATCACGACGGCGGTCGGACTCGACGAGCCGCTGCGAGAGCGGGCCGGGAAGTACGTCGAGGACCTCTCGCCGTGGCTGGGGACGTCTCGGGCCGTCTACGAACGCGACGGGGACGTGGTCCACAAGTACTGCGCAAAGGAGGGCTCGGCGGTGACGGTGGACGTACGGGACGCACAGACGAGCTACAAGACGGCTTCGGACGGCCTGGAGCGCGTCGAGGCGGCCTTCGCCGATATCGAGCAACTCGACGTCCGCGAGGACGGCGAGGACTTCGACGAACTTGATAGCGCGACCTACGACCGGCTCGAGGACCTGGGCTACGTGTAGACGTCCGCCGGCGCCTGACTCTCGTGTTCCCACACCAGGTCGAAGTACCGCTGCATCCCGGCCACGAACGAGCCGTTCTCGGTCAGCGCCGCCTGGCGCATGTGGTTCGGGACGTCGGGTTCCTCGACCAGCAGGATGGCCTCGCCGCCGTCGTAGTCCATGCTCGGGTCGACGACGGTGCCACGCCAGGGCAGACGCTGCTCGCTGAAGCGAACGTCGACGGTCGGGAACTCCTGCTCGAGTCGCTCGACCACCTCGGCCTGGACGGCAGCCTTCTCGGCTGGCAACCAGTCGGGGTCCAGGAACAGCACCGCGACGTCGACGCCCGCGTCGACGGCGTCCCGGAGTGCCCCGGCGACGCTGTCGAGGTAGGCGAAACTGTTCGTGATGATGCGCAGCGTCTCGTCGGCGTCACGATAGAGCCGTCGCGTCTCGCGCTCGCTGGGGTCGCCGACGTCGACAACGTGGAACAGCTCCGCCGTCGGCGAGATGTCCTCGCTGGCCCGCTCGTACCGCGGGCGGTACTCCCCGAGGAACGCCTCCCGGTGCGTGTCGATGTCCTGGGTGAACCCCTCGAAGGACTGGCGGCGGTTCTCCACTGCGCGGTCGAGGATGGCCTCGGGGGCTTTGGGCTGATATTCCTTGGGCCGTCCGGGGACGACCTTGATGAATCCCCGGTCGGCCAGCGAGTCGAGGACGCCGTAGATGCGGGCCTTCGGGATGCCAGTGGCCGAAGCGAGGTTCGGCGCGGTGGTGCGACCGAGCGAGAGCAGCTGCTCCAGGGCTGTCGTCTCGTACTCGGTCAGTCCCAGGAGCTCGAACACGTCCGACGGGTCGGCCATACCGGAGCCATCGGGGCCATCGTAGTAAAAGGCGCGACTCGGCGCGCTCCCAGCACGGTGGGGCAACTGCCTGCCAGCCGGACCCGTGATTTATTTGAGTGCGCGTGGTGGACGTTCGGACAATGGTCGACCGTGACGACGTCTGCGTGTTGCTGCCGACCTACAACGAGGCGGAGACCATCGGGTCCGTCGTCACGGGTTTTCGGGAGGCCGGGTTCGACAACGTCCTCGTCGTCGACGGTGGATCGGGCGACGACACGCGAGCCATCGCGGAGGCGGCCGGTGCCCGCGTCGTCCAGCAGTCCGGCAGCGGCAAGGGCCAGGCGGTCCGCGAGGCGGTTCGCCGGTGGGTCGAGGAACCGTACGTGCTGATGGCCGACGGCGACGCGACCTACCGGAGCGAGGAGGCAGACCGGATGCTAGAGCCGCTCCTCTACGGCGACGCCGAGCACGTCATCGGCGACCGGTTCGCCAACATGTTACCGGGGGCGATGACGCGGCTCAACATGGTCGGGAATCGTCTCATCAATCGCGCGTTCGCGGTCATCCACGGCCGCGAGATGGGGGACATCCTCTCGGGCTACCGGGCGTTTACCCGCGAGTCCTTCGAGCGGCTGTCGCTGTCCGCCGAAGGGTTCGGCATCGAGACGGAGATGGCCGTCGAGTGTGTCAAGCACAACGTCCGGACCGAGGTCGTCCCGATTACGTACGAACCCCGGCCCGACGAGTCCGACACGAACCTGCACCCGTTCCGCGACGGGGCGACCATCATCCTCACGCTCTACCAGATGGCCAAGACGAACAACCCGCTGTTTTACTTCGGGAGCGTCGGCCTGAGCTCGATTCTGATGGGGGGCGTGCTCGCGGCCTACGTCGCGTACGACTGGTTCGTCAACAGCACCTCTCACGAGGTCATCGCGATGGTGGGCGGCGTCGCCATCCTGCTCGGCCTCCAGTTGCTGATGTTCGGCGTCCTCTCGGATATGATCGTCGCGGTCAACCGCGAACAGACCCGTCAACTCGAGGACATCGCTCGGAAACTGACCGAGGAGGACCGCACCGACCAGCGGTCGGGGAACGTCGAGACGGAGGCGACTGTCACCTCCGGCGAGTCGGAAGACTGACTCAGAAGGGGACGAGCGAGCGCAACTGCGCGAGGAGGCTGGTCCCGCCAGAGAGCCGCTTGCGCTCGAAGACCGGGTGGAGCGCGTTCAGCAGGTCCTGTTCGGTCTCGAAGCGCTGCTCCGGGCTCTCGTCGAGGGCCTCGTCGACCGTCATCGTGTGTCCGGCCGGGTCGTAGGGCACCTCGATCGTGCCGGCCGTGGCACGAACCTCGCCGGCGGTGGCCGGAAACTCCAGGTCGTCGCTGGGCAGTTTGCCGTCCAGCGCCGCGATACCGAACTCGATGACGTCTGGTTCGTCGCTGTCGTCGCTTGGTGGCCGGACTCCCATTGGGTGCTGATTCGGACCGGGGGGGTCGAAAATCCTGTGTTCGTGTTCCTCACTCGGCGTCGGTCGCGAGCCACTCGTCGGCCCAGGCTTCGATCTCCTCGAAGACCGGACAGAGCGACCGTCCCTTGGGGGTGAGCCGGTAGTACGTCGCGACGGGCGCGTCCTCCTCGAGGCGGCGCTCGACGAAGTCGGTCTCCTGGAGGTCGTCGAGGACGCGCGAGAGCGTCCGCGAGCTCGCGTCGGTCGCGCGCTTGAGTTCGTTGAAGCGTCGTTCCCCCTCTTGGAGTTCGTGGAGGACGACGAGCCGCCACCGCGACCCGATCTGGTCGAGCGACTCGACGACGGCACACGGTCCGGTCTCTTCCTCGACGGCGTCTGTGAATACGTCCGATGACATCGATGCTACCTGGTATCGCCTATGTCCGGGAATCGATATATAGGTTCGGATTCGAACCAGGTAACGTGACGAAATCACCTGACGACTGGTACCGGAACCGGACGACGACCGCCGCGGCGACGGAGGTGCGGGCCTGATGGCCTTCGAGACTGCCGGTGCGGCCGAGGTGTTCCTCCTCGGCCGAGTCCTGTTTGGCGGCATCCTGGCGTTCATGGGGCTGAACCACTTCCTGAACGGCGACCAGATGATCCCGTACGCCGAGATGAAGGGCCTCCCCGCGCCCGCGCTGTCGGTGTACTTCAGCGGGGTCTGCTGGCGTTCAGCGGCGTCTTGCTCGTCCTGGGTGCGTATCCGGTGCTCGCGGCCGGTGCGCTCGCGACCTTCCTCGTCGGGTCGGCCCTGACGATGCACGACTTCTGGGCCGTCCCGGAGGACCAGCAGCAAGACGAGATGACGCAGTTCCTGAAGAACGTCGCGATGGCCGGCGGCGCGTTCGCGCTGCTGGCCGTGGCGGGGACGAACTGGCCCTACAGCCTCGGCGTCGGCCTGTTCTGAGGGGGCCCGGTGCGGCCCCTCGTTGCGCGCTCCATTCGCGTACGGCCGGCCGAAGACGGCCGCTGACACGGCGTCAGTCATAAATCCTCGCCGTCCAGAGGGAAACCAATGATACAGGCGACGCCCGAGTTGCCGGGTGTGTTGACCGGGTTGCCACTGCGTGCGGCCGCTGTCGTCCTCGTCGTCCTCGCGACAGGCCTCGGGTTGCGACGCGTGACCGGCGCGCGGGTGCCCGACGTCGTCCGGACGCGACTCCTGCTGGGCGTGCCGTGGGGGACGCTCCTGACGATGGGGGCGCTCGTGGCCGTCTACCTGTTCCTGCAGGGGACGTGGTGGCACCCGCGCCCGCTCGTGACGCCGTTCCGGACGTGGTCGTACTTCTACCCGCTGGGCATCCTCACGAGCGCGTTCACCCACAGCGGGCAGAGCCACATCACGGGCAACCTGCTCGGGACCCTCGTCTACGGCGCTGTCGTCGAGTACGCCTGGGGACACTACCCCAGACGGCGGGGGGTCCAGACGTTCACCTCGCTCCGGACAAATCCCTTCGCCAGGGTGCTCGCGATTCCGCTGGCTGCATTCGTCGTCGGCCTCTTCACCGCGCTGTTCGCCATCGGCCCCGTGGTCGGGTTCTCCGGCGTCGTCTTCGCGCTGGCGGGCTTCGCACTCGTGACCCGGCCGGTGCTCTTCCTGGGGGCCCTGCTCGCCGGGCGCATCGTCGACCTGTTCGTGCGGGCGCTCCGGTTCCCCGAGTTCACGGCGCGGGCGCGCCAGCAGTTCGTGACGCCGTGGTGGGCCGACGTCGCCATCCAGGGCCACGCCATCGGGATGCTGGCCGGCGTGGTGCTCGCTGTCTGGATGCTCCGGCGTCGTGAGTCCCAGCCCAACGTGCCCCGCGTCTTCTTCGCTGCCCTCGTCTTCGCCGTCTTCCAGGGATTGTGGGCCATCTACGTGCCGCTCGGCGGCGGTCGATTCACGCTGTTTCGGTGGGTCGGGACGGCGGGCGTGTTCCTGCTCGCGCTCCTGGTGGCTGTCGCCGTCGCCGACGTGGATCAACCGCTCGAGGTCGGGTTCGAGCGGCCGAGTGCCTCGCTTGCGACGCTGGCGCTCCTGGTCGTTCTGGGGGCCCTCGCGTTCGCGGCGGTCCCCGCGAGCGTGGTCACCATCGGGCCCGAGGAGGTGCCCGACGACGGCGTGACGGTCCGCGATTACGTCGTCACCTACGACGAGAACGTCCGCAACGAGTACGCGGCCGGCATCTGGACGCCGGTCGAGACGGACCGGACGATCGTCAACGAGAGCGGCGTCATCGTCGCGAGCGACGCCCGCGAGACGTGGCTCCCGGTCGTCCAGAAGGGGCAGCTGGCGCTGAACGGGCGAGCGACGGTCGTCGTCGGCGGTATCGGGTGGCGCGAACAGGTCGTCGCCAACCGGACCGGGTGGGTCGTCCTCGGCAACGACACCGTCTATCGGGTCACCCTCCGCCGGGCTGGCGGCGAGCCGAAACCGGTGTTCGAGTCGCCGCCCTCGACGCCGCCGACGACCGTCGCGGGCCGGAACGTCACCGTTCAGGCAGCCGAAGACGGGTTCGTCCTCGAGGTCTGGCGGGGGAACCAGACGCTCGGGGTCGGCCGCGTCCCGGCCAACATGACGACGGCGGACGTCGGTGGGCTGACCTTCGAGCGCAACAGGACGCGCCTCTTCGTGGCGCGAAACGACACTCGCGTCCAGATAGCGCGCTACCAGACCGACCAGCGCGAGCGGTGACTCACTGCCAGGCGACGCGGAAGACCTCGGCGGTGATGACGCGCGTCTCCTCGTCGTGGAAGTCGAACTGCCGGGGGAGTTCGAACGCCGTCTCGAAGGCGTGGGTCACCTCGCCGCCGTTGTCGGCCGCGAAGGACTCGACGAACTCCTGACTCCCTTCGTTGTGGACCGAGTAGGAGACGGTCGAGAGCTCGGCGGCCGTCTCGAGGAACCGCCGGTCGGCGTGTTCGTTGCCCGACTGGGCACCGAAGGGCGGGTTCATCACCACCGTCGTCTCCGAGACGAGCGGGCACAGCGGCGCCGCCGTGGCGTCACCGCGCACCCAGGAGACAGAGGTGGTGGACCCGACCTTGCGCTCGTTCTGCCGGGCGGTAGCGAGCGGCGCCGGGTCGATGTCCACCCCGACGACCGTCTCGGGCGACCGGAGCGCCGCACCGAGCGCGAGCATCCCGGTGCCACACCCGAGGTCGACGACGGTGCGGCCCTCGATGTCGCCCTGCAGGTCGGCCGTGTGAACGAGGTGTGCCGCCAGCTCGGGCGGCGTCCGATACTGTTCCAGACTGGCCCGTGGGTTCTCGAACCCGGCGACGACGGCGAGTTGCTGGGCGAGGGCGCTCTTCGTCGGCATCAGTTCTAATAAATCGAGGTCATGTAAAAACCTTTGGTGATGTTTGATAGTTATTAGTCGCGGACGAGTTCGACGACGAACGCGGCGCCGCCACTGTGGCTCTCCTCCACCCAGATCGTGCCGCCGTAACTCTCTATCATGGCGTCGACGAAATACAGCCCGAAGCCCGTTCCGGCCGACTCCACGCCTTTTGCCCCTCGCTCGAAGACCCGGCGACGGACTGACGGACGGATTCCGCCGCCGTCGTCGGCGATTCTGACGGTGACCGCCTCGGCGGTGGCCGTCGCCGTCACGTCGATCGTGACACCGCCGTCGACCTCCGCGTGCTCGATGGCGTTGGTGAAGATGTTCCCGAACACGTCGCTCAACAACTCGTCGGCCAGCACGTCGTAGTCGCCGGGGAGAGAGACGTTGACCGTCGCAGACGAGTCCATCGACCGCGCACGCTGTGCGGCCGACTCGACGACCGGCGTCAACGCAACCGGCTTCGAGTTGCTGAGGCCAGGGTCAGCCAGCGTTTCGAGGACGGCCCGGACCTTCTGTGTCAGGTCGATGATGTCGTCGCTCCAGTCGACGATCGTCTCCGCGAACTCCCGTTGCTGGCCGTCGAGCGCCGACGCCAGGAACTCCCCGCGCGCACGGATGACGTGCATCCCGTTGAGCATGTCGTGACGCAGGATGCTGTTGAAGAAGTCCATCTGCTCCTGTTGACGCCGCAGCGCCTCGTTGGCCCGTTCGAGCTCGTCGTTCTTCGCCTCGATCCGTTGCTCCCGGGCGACCCGCTCGAGAGCGGCCGTCGCGGTCCTGGCGAGGATCTCCAGCAGGACCCGTTCGTTGTCCGAGAACGGCTCGACGCTCGTAGACCCGACACACAGCAGGCCGAACTCGTCGAGTGGGAGATACAGGACCGTCCCGAGCGGGACGTCAGATGCCCAGGGAGTGTCGAGTTCCCGGTAGTCGTCGACCACTGTCGGCTCGCCGCTGTCGAAAATGGCCTGCTCGTCACAGCCTGGCCCAATCGCGGGGAGGTCCCTGACCGAGTCGACGCCCGCTAACTCGACTGCGTCGACCGTGCCGCCGACCGGGTGCAGCGTGTCGTCCGTCCCGTCGTCGGTCCACATCACAGCGAAAGGGCGGTCGACGATGTCTCTCGCCAGTTCCGTGACCGTCTCCGCCACGGCGGACTCGGTGTGTGTATAGAGCAGTTGCTTGGTCGCCTCGCTCAGCGATTCGACGTGGGTTTCGTGGCGTTTCAACTCGGTGATGTCGCGAGCGACGCCGACGACCGCCGTGAGGTCGCCGTCGTCGAATATCGGCCGATACCACGTCTCGAAGACCATGCCATCGACAGCCTGAGTGGACCGGACTTCCTCGCCCGCGAGAGCCCGTTTCGCCGCGGAGACGATGTCCGGGCTCTCGGCGTAGACGTCGAAAATCGACTCCCCGACGAATTCGCCGGGCGATATCCCGAGCGCATCGAGTCCCTTCCCCGCCGAACTCGCGAACGTCCCGTCCGGGTCCAGCGTGAACATGACGACCGGAAGGTTCTGGACCAGGGTCCGCAGCTGCTCGGTCTGTTCGGTTTGCTCGCGCTCGAGTTGCTTGTTCTCGGAGACGTCCTCGGCGAAGGCGAGGACGGCGTCGTCGTCACCCTCCGTCGACCGCTTCAGCGTCACGTCGACCCACCGTCGGTCTCCGGCCGGCGTCTGGACCACCCACTCTGTCTGTGCCGAGCCGTTCTCCATCGCCTCCTCGACGACCGAAGCGGCGTCAGCCGTGGTGAACCCCGGCGGGCTGAACGCGCCGACCGGCGTCTCCAAGAGCGTCTCGTAGTCGAGGCCGACCAACTCACAGGCGGCCTGATTCGCAGCGCGAATAGCGCCCGTGGACGGGTCGTGCACCATGACCGCAGTCGGAGAGAGCTCGAAGATGTCGCGATAGGGCGCGCGGTCCGTGTCCGTCGACATGGGTAGCGATTCGTGTGTCCCTACAAGAGTATGTCTCCTGCATTCTCACTGCCGAAAATGGGACTACCAGGTGCCGTGGAACGTGTCGAACTCCAGGGACTCCAGGGGCTTCTCGCCGACGGCGATCTCGTACTCGCCGGGCGTCAGCATCGGCTTCTTGAACTGCGGGCCGTCGTCGGTCGTGATGCGCGGACACCCGGTGTTGACGTAGGCGTCCATCCCGAAGTTGGTCAGGCGGTCCGGTGTCACCTCGTCCATCGTGATGATGTAGGCGTCGTCGTTGTTCTCGACGATCTCCTGGGCCTGCTCCCAGCGACCCTGGCCGATCTTCGTACAGAAGATGACGCCCCACGTCTCTGCGTCCATCGCCTTGTGGACGGCGGCGTAGCGCTGTTTCATGAACTGCTCCGTGTCGGCGATGGTCAGCGCGTTGTTGACGGGGTCGGCGATGATTACCTTCTTGTCCGGATGTTCCATCGCGAGGCCGAGCGGGTGGAACTTCCCGCCGCCGACGTAGAGAATCTGGTCGGCGTCGACGTCAGCCGAGGCGTAGTTGCAGCCCAGTACCTGTCCCTCGTGGGTCAGGCGGTCGTCGCCCTTGCGGGTGTGGACCTCGAAGCCGCGGTCCTCGAGCCACTCGCGCATCTCGCCGAACTTGTTCATGTGCTGGGCCGTCGTCACGAGGCCCACGTCGGGGTCCGTCTCAGGCGGGGCGAGTTCCTCCTCGAAAGCCTGCTCCATGATGGGGAAGACGTCGACGTTCGAGAACAGGGGGACGTAGATTATCTTGTCCGACTCCTTCATCGGGGAGTGGCCGAAGTGGACGAAGACGTCGGTGCGGCGCATCAGGTAGGTGTCGAGGTCGCAGGCGCCGTAACACGGCTGGCCCGATATCATCACCTGCACGTCGTCGGGCAGTTCCACCCGGAGGTCGTCGGCGACGGCGGGGCCACGGCGTTTCAGCCCCTCCGGGAACTGGAGGCCGACGGTCGCGGCGTCCCGCTCGACGACCGCGTCGACGATGCGGTCGAGTTCGTAGTCCCACTCGCGGTCGTGTTTCAGCGAGAGGCCCGTGTTGCGGAGGTCGCCCTCGGTCCGTTCCTGGCTCATTGGCCCCGGATACCCGCTCGGTGCGTAAAACCTCCGCGCTTCGTCCTGGCGGCCGTGACGGCCCCGCACACGCCTTCGGCAGGTTCATACAGCGCGAGTCCCAACCGATCGCTAATGAGCATCGAGACCGACACTGCGACCGAGGACGCCGGCGACCGGGTCGACCAGCTCGCACGCGAGTTCGGCGAGGCCATCGCGGACCTGCCGGTCTACCAGCGCTACCAGGAGGCCAAGGCGGCCGTCGAGGCCGACGAGGAGGCCCAGTCGGCCATCCAGGAGTTCGAGCAGATCCGCGAGGAGTACATGCTGGCCCGACAGACCGGTCGCGCCACCCAGGAGGACCTCCGGAAGGTCCAGTCGGCACAGGAGGAGCTGCACGAGATGCCCGTGATGAGCGAGTACCTCGAGGTCCAAAACGAGCTCGAACTGCGCCTGCAGGAGCTCAACGAACTGGTCTCCGCGGAGCTGACAGTCGACTTCGGCGGGAAGGCCGGCGGCTGCTGCGAGGACTGAGCGGCGGGTACGCGAGGCTTTCAGGACCCATTTCTGATGCCTACTCGGGGACGGCCCCGCCGGTGGTCCGTAACGACTTAACCCGCGCCGCGAGCAGTCCAGGATATGCCCGTAGACTCCGACTGGGACGACTGGCTCCCGCGCGCTATCGAAGACGCTGACCCCGACGGCCTCGCCGTCTGGTTCCTGGGCTGTAACGGCTTCGCCGTGAAATCCAGCGGCGGGACGACGGCGTTCGTCGACCCGTACCTGGGCATCGGCGACCCGCCGCGGACCGTCCGGATGATTCCGGTGCCGTTCAACCCCGAGGACGTCGTCGAGGCCGACGCGGTCCTGGGCACCCACGAGCACACCGACCACGTCCACGGCCCGTCCCAGGCGCCCATCCTCGCCGGGACGAACGCCGACTACTACACGACGGACAGCGGCCACGAGGTCATCCGCGAGGAGGCGTGGCTCGACAACTGGGCGGTCACCGACGACCAGCTCCACGAGGTCACCGAGGGCGACGCCATCGAACTCGGCGACCTGACGGTCCACGTCGAACCGGCCAACGACCCCGACGCTGACCACCCGGTGTCGCTCGTCTTCGAACACGAGGCGGGGACCTTCTTCCACGGCGGCGACGCCCGACCCGGCGAGTTCGAGTCGGTCGGCGAGGCCTACGACATCGACCTCGGTGCGCTCGCGTTCGGGACCGTCGGCATGATAGCCGACAGCGAGACCGGCGAACCCACGCGAACGCGGTGGTACAACGACGAGAACATGATAATCGAGGCGGCCAACGAACTTCAGCTCGACGCCCTCGTGCCGACCCACTGGGACATGTGGAAAGGGATGACGACAGAGCCGACCGTGCTGCACAACCACGCGAACAGCTTCGAGTACCCCCGCTCGCTGGAGGTCGTCGAGATCGGCGACCGCGTCGACCTATAGTCTAATTTACACGACGTTCCCGGACCCAGTCCCGAGAACTGGCACGTATCTTTAAGAGCGTTGACTGACGCAATAGGATACATGAGCGACTCACAGGCCTACGAGACAGTCACCGCTTCCGCCGACGGCGTGACCGTCACGAAGCGGTTCGAGGAGGACGATTTCCCCGTGCCTGCTATCGCATTCAACGTCGTATCGCAGCGGACCGAGGCCGTCACCCTTCGACTCGTCGACAGCGTCCCGGACGACGTCGCCGTCGAGGACCTGGGCTTTCACCCAGAGTACGGCAGCGAGTACTGGGACATCACGGACGACCAGATCACCTTCGAGCGTGAACTGGAACCCGAATCCGAGTACACGACGGTCTACGGCATCCGGGCGACAGGCACCGACGACATCGAGAAGTTCCTCACCGAGCCCGTCATCGAGGGTGTCGACCCACCGTTCGAGGGCGACGAGGACGATATCGTCGGCAGCACCGACGACGCCATCAAGGACGTCATCTCCGGGGAGGCCGACAGCATGCCGGGACTGGAGGACGACGAGGGACACGAGGAAACCGAGGACGTCGAGACGCTCGACCTGAAAGACCCCAGCGCCGGGCGCGCGGTCCCCGAGGACGACATCGAGGCGGCAGAGGACGACGCCGAGGCCGAGGGCGACGACGTCGAAGCAGCCGAGGCCGAAGCCCAGACTCCGGCGGCCACTCTCGCGAACGGCAGCGTCGTCGCGGCGATGGCCGCCGAGATCCGCAACAACGAGGTCTCCGAGGCGGACGTCGAGATGCTCAAACGGGCGCTCGAGGCCGTCTCCGACGACGAGGGCGGGAGCGGCGCGAACACTGCCCGCATCAACCGCATCCAGTCCGACATCGCGGATCTGCGCGCGTACACCGACGCTCTCGAGGAGTTCCTCGACGAACACGGGACCGGCGAGGAGCTCATCGAGGAGTTCAGCGAGCGCCTCGACGCCTTCGAGGCCGAACTGGATGCCTACGAGGCCGACATCGAGGCGGCCACGTCGACGGCCGAACAGGCCTCGAACGAGGTCGAGGACGTCTCCGGCGAGGTCTCGGAACTGGGCCACGAGGTCGACGACGTCGAGGCGTCGCTGGACGACCTGCGGGACTGGGTCGAGTCAGTGGAGGCCGACGTCGAGGCAGTCCGCGACGAACTCGGTGACGGAGAAATCGACGACCGGC
Source organism: Haloarcula regularis (assembly GCF_029338315.1). Classification (GTDB taxonomy): domain Archaea; phylum Halobacteriota; class Halobacteria; order Halobacteriales; family Haloarculaceae; genus Haloarcula; species Haloarcula regularis. The sequence goes on along the minus strand of NZ_CP119794.1, from coordinate 414,164 downwards.
TCTCGGATCTCGAGTCGGACATCGAAGACCTCAACGAGTGGCGCGAGCAGCTCTCCTCGGTCATCGGCGGCAACTAGCAACCGAACTCGTTTTACCGCCGCCCGCTCTCCTCCCGACAATGACGACGACCAGAGTGGCCGTCCCGCGGAAGGGACGCCCCCTCGAAGCCGTGCTCGAACGGCTCGCCACTCGGACCGGGACGACCGAGCTGGCCGACGACATCATCTCCACCCTTCAGTACGAGAAAGCCGTCACCAAGGGCCGCCAGACCGCCGACGAGCACGTCTACCAGCGACTCGCCGACTACTCCTCGCTCGAGGACCCGACCGAACCGGAGTTCACGCTGCTCCGGGACGACCGGGACGGGATGCCCCGTCGGGTCGTCTTCGACAGCGTCACCGTCCCGACCGACCACGGCGACGTGCAACTGGTCGGCCGCGAGGAACCGTTTCGGGCGCTGCGGACCCACGAGTTCGCGCTGGGTTTCGACAGCGCCGATCTCGTCCTCGAGGAGGTCGTCCAGCTGCGTGCTGATCCCCTGACCAGCATCGCCGAGATCAACGACCGCATCGACCCGCTTGACACAGACGTGCGCGTCGTCACCGGCCTGGGGGATACGGTGTATCACACGCTGCTCGCGACGCCGGAGGTCGTCGACTCGCAGGACTGCGCCCTCGACCGGGCGTTCGTCTCGGCGTACGCGGGCGACCTGTGTATCTCGCCCCGCTACGAGCGACTCGTCGAGGCCGTCATCGGGACGGAAGCCCTCGATGACGTCTCGTTCACCTATCCGGACGGTGGGCGCGAGGAGGAGGCAGACATCGCGGAGACGGGCCTGGGCGTCTACCTCACCGTCTCTGGGTCGACGGCACGGGACCACGGCCTGGAACTGGGCGAGCGCCTGTTCCCCAGCGAGACGGTGCTGCTGGAGAACGAACACGAGCGCACGCCGACCACCGAGCGGGTCGCGCGACTGTTCGAGCAGCCCGAGGAGACGGCGCTCCAGTCGGTCTGAGACGCCGTCGGGGCCCACAGTTATCACGGTACCGACACTAGCACGGACATGGTCACCAGCCGGGAGTGTCCGCTCCGGCACGTCTACGACGCGGCCTACACGGGCGTCCCCAACTGGGACATCGGCCGTCCACAGCGGCCGTTCGTCTACCTGGAAGAGCAGGGGCTGGTCCGGGACCCGGTCCTCGACGTCGGCTGTGGCACCGGCGAACTCGCGCTGTTTCTCGCGCGCCGGGGCCACGACGTGCTCGGCATCGACCTCTCGACACTGGCCGTCCGCCAGGCGAGGGAGAAGGCGCGCTGGCGACGGATACCCGCACAGTTCCTCGTGATGGACGCGCTGGACCTCCCGCGACTGCGCACCGTGGGCCTCTCGTTCCGGACGGTCCTCGACTCGGCGATGTACCACGTCCTCGGCGACCGCGAGCGTGACCGGTTCGTCGCGGCGCTCGAAGCCGTGCTCCGACCCGGTGGCCTCTACTGTGTCCTCGGCGACGCCGCGGGACCCGACCGGCCCGCCTACGGCATCGGACCGGCAGAACTCGACCGGCGGTTCGGCGCCGGCTGGGACCTCGTCTTCGCCTACGAAACACGCTTTGAACGTCGGTGGGGGTCGACGCCGGCCTTCTTCGTCGGTCTCCAGCGGACCGCAGAGACGGACCGCTGACCACAGGCGGTCAGAGTCGCCGCCGGTAGATGGCCCGGCTCGCCAGGGCTATCGGCGCGACGGTCCAAGCGAGCAGCGCCGCGCCGACGACGGGCACCGAGAGGCCGGCCTGGGCCATGACGGCGCCGAAGCCGCCCGCGACGACGTCGACCTGCGAGAGCGCGAGGACCCGGAAGCAGTCGACGGGGTTGAGCAGGACCGCCGCTGCGACCGCTGTCCCGCCGGCGTCGAGCGTGGCGACCACGCCCAGCGCCACCAGGTCGTGGAGGAGCGCCATCCAGAGCCACAGCGCCAGCGCGACGCCCAGCGCGTGGGCCTTCTCCGCGACGAGCGTCGAGACGAGGACGGCGACGGCGAGCACCGCACACGCCATCAGTACCGCCGTCAGGACGACAGCGACGTACGTGCCGAGGCTCCCCAGCCCCAGGTACCGGACGGTCAGCAGCGCGCCGGGGACGAACCCGAGCAGCATCGCGCCGCCCAGCACGGCCGCCCGGCCGAGGTACGCGCCCGCGACGACCCGGCCCTGCGACACCGGGAGCGACAGCAGGAGCTCGAGCGACCCCTGCTCGTCGGCCCCGACGATAGTGTCGTACCCGAACGCGAGCGCGGCCAGCGGGACCAGGTAGACGCCGAGTTCCGCGAGCGTCGCCACGACGGCGTCGAACCGGCCGGGGCCGACGGACGTGGCCCCGAACTGGACGACGGCGGCGCTGAACAGACCGAACAGGAGGACGACGCCCAGCGCCCACCGACTCCGCACCGCGAGGCGATACTCGCGGGCGGCGACGGTGAGCACCGGCCAGTCGGGCAGCCGGAGGGCACCCCCGTCGGCGCGCAACTCGTTGGTGGCGCCCGCAGCGGCGAACCCGCCGTCTGGCTCTACCGCGGTGGCCCCGGGATGTTCTCCGTCGCCGCGTTCCTCGGGATTCATGCCGTCTCACCTCCGGCGGCGTCGCCGGGACTGGCGTCCGGCCCGGAAGTAGTAGACGCCGTCCCGACGGCCTCGTGGAAGGCGGCCTCCAGGCCGGGTTCGCGAACCTCGAACCGGTCGACTGCGTGGCGCTGTTGGACTATCGTCAGCAGGTCGTACGCGCTATCAGGCCGGCAGGTCACCTCGAGACGCGGGCCGGTCCGGGAGACGCTCCCGGCGCTCGCCTCGTCGCGAAGCGTCGCCGTGGCCGCCTGGGCCTCGTCGGCGTCGGCCAGCGTGAGGCGGACCGTGACCTCGTCGCCGGTCGCCCGCCGGAGCACCTCGACCGGCCCCTGCATCGCGACCCTGCCGTCGGCGACGACGACGGCCTCGTCACAGAGCTGCTCGATCTCGCTCAGCGCGTGCGAGGAGAAGACGATGGTCACCTCGGTCTCGGCCGCCAGCGACTCGACGATGTCGTGGAACGCCTGGATGCCCTCTGGGTCGAGGCCGGCGGTCGGTTCGTCGAGGACGAGCACCGACGGGTCGCCGACGAGTGCCGTCCCCAGGCCGAGCCGGCGGTTCATCCCGTTGGAGTAGCCGCTGACGGGACGGTCGGCCGCCTCGGCCAGCCCGATGGTGTGCAGGATGCGCTCGACGTGGTGGGCCCGCTTTTCGGCGGGCACCGACCGCATCCGAGTGTGGAAGCGGAGTATCTCCCGGCCGGTAAGGTTCGGCGGGAAGCCCGCGTGCTCGGGAAGGTAGCGCACCCGCTCGCGGACCGCCGGTCCGTCGGCCGGATCTAGACCCGCGACGCGGACGGTCCCGTCGTCGGGCCGGTTCAGGCCGACGAGCAGCTTGAACAGCGTGGTCTTTCCGGCGCCGTTGGTCCCGAACACGCCCAGGGTCGTCCCTCGCTCGACGGACAGGCTGAGCCCGTCGAGGGCCTGCACGTCGCCGTATCGCTTCGTCACGTCCTCGATGTCAATCGCGTTCATAGTAGGTCCTCCAGTTGTCGTGGGGCGGTTCGGTCAGCGGGCGGGCGTCGACCACGCCGGGTGACTCGATGACCGGCACGGCGGACTGTGCGAGACGGACGGCGTCGAACGCCGGGCTGCTCGCGAACACCCGCGCGGCCGGCGTCTCAGCGGTCAACTGCTGGACGGCCCCGGCGGGCTGGTAACGCGTCTCGCCGACGCCGTCGTCGTCCAGGTCGGTCGGGTTCGCGCCGGACCAGTAGTTCCCGACGCTCTCGTTCCAGGTGACCTGCTCGCTCATCACGGCCAGCACCGCCCGGTCGTTCCGGACGAAACTGTTGTTGACCACCGTCTCGTCTTTGCTGCCGGCCGCGATGTGGACGCCGACGTCGTTGCCGACGACCAGGTTGCTGGTGATCTCGTTGCTCACGGAGTTGTAGACGAACAGGCCGTTGTCGTTGCCGACCAGGTGGTTGCCGCTGATCTCCGTGTCGTCGATGCTCTTGACCAGCAGGCCGTGGCCCGACTGGCCGGTGTTGTTGACCGCGACGTTGTCCCGGATGACCAGGTGCTTCGAGACCATCAGCGCGTACCCGACGTCGTTGTCGAACGCGGTGTTGTTGTAGAGGTGGCAGTCGTCGGAGTACATGTAGTGGACCCCGTACCGGAGGTCCCACAGCGTGTTGTTGCTGGCTACCACGTCCTTGGCCCAGTTGTAGTAGAGGCCGTCGCGGACGGTCGTGATGGCGTTGTTCCGGATGATGGAGTCCTCGGTCTTCCAGATCTGGATGCCGTTGCCACGGTCGGTCAGTCGGGTGATCTCCTCGCGGCCGACGATGGTATTGTTCACGACGCGGGCGTCGCTGACGCCGTTCAGCCAGACGCCGAACGTCATGTCGGTGATGCGGCTGTCCCGTACCGTGACGTGGCTGGCGTTGACCAGGACCGCCGCGTCGTTCTCGGCGGTGCTGTAGCCGCTGTTGCGGACCCACAGGTCGCTGACGGTGACGCCGGGGGCATCGACGGTGAGCACGTCGCCCTCGCCGTCACCGTGGAGCAGGGCCGACCCCGGCTCCCCGCCGACGATGGTCAGGTTCGCAGTTCGGACGGTGACCGTCTCGTCGAAGCGCCCGTCGACACGGACCGTCTGGCCCGGTTCGGCCACGTCGACGGCTCGCTGGAGACTATCGTAGGACTCCCCGGCGACGGTCGCCGTGCCGTCGGCGGCCGGGGCGCTGAACCCGTCGGTCTCGGGGACGTCGGGGTCGAACACTAGGTCGCCGTCGGGTCGGTCCTGGCCGGCGACGGCGGCCGCCGCGACAACCGACAGGACGAGCACGGTGGCCGTCGCGACGGCGAACGCGCGTTCCGCGCGGTGGGTCTCGAACATGGTCAGTGGTCCTCGCGCTCGGCGTCGACGCGGGGTGGCGCTGACTCGCTCGGTTGCTCGGTTCGCTCGTCGGTCCCTCGTCCGACTGCCGCCGGCAGCCGCGAGAAGCCGTCACGAACCCGACCGGGGAGCTCGCCGAAGCGCACGTCTGCGTTCCGGTAGTAGAACGCCACGGCGAGCATCCCGACGGCGGTCATCGCCATGTACGCGCCGAGGCCGAACCGGGAGACGCTGGTGATGTTCGCCACCTCGTAGCGGCCCCACAGCGGCGGGGTGAAGCCGCTGACGCCCATCACGGGCGCGTCCGGGTCGAGGGTGTGGCCGGCCTGCCAGAGGCGGTACTGGATGTCGGCGACCATGACGGTAAAGACCGTCACGGTGCCGGCGAACTGGTAGGTCAGCCCCCGCTTGAGCTTCTCCGTGGTCGGTGCGATGGCGACGAAGACCGTCAGCAGCGAGACGGCGACGAACGCGACCGGCCCCAGCGACCACTCGGGGACGTCGATGGCTCGTTCCTCTACCGGGTAGTTGGGCTCGATGAACACCGGATCCGGGTAGTAGAACCCGATGTAGTGGTTCAGCCGCGCCATCTCGGTGAAGTCCCCGCTCAGGTGCGGGTAGGCGTACAGCTGGAGGTGCAGGATGGTGTCGGGGTACTGCACCGCCTTGACGCTAATCTCCCACATCGGGAAGGCGAGGGCTACCACGAACAGCACCGCCGCTAGCACGGGCAGGCCCCGCCTGACCTCGCCGAAGTCGTCGAGGGTGGGTCGTTGCATGACTGGGCACCTCCGGTGGGCGTTGTGACTAGTCTCCGCCGGTTCGACGATCATCCGGCTGCGCATCTCCAGGTGCAGGGCACTGCAGAAGTACGTACAGTAGATCCAGTACACGCCGGGGTCGTCGGCGGTGAAGGTGACGTGCTGGGTGTCCTGCGGTGCCACCGCGTAGTTGATGTCGTGTTCGGGGATGGCGACGCCGTGGATGATGTCCTGGACGCTCTCGATGTTGGTCGTCTTCAGCGTCACCTCGTCGCCCTGCTGCACGGTGAAGTCCGGCAGGCCGAACTCGGAGCGCTTCGTGGTCATCTTGACCTCGACGCTGTTCTCGCCGGTGCGCTCGACGCCGGAGTCGGCCTCCTCGATGTAGGTCTCCTCGTAGTCCGCCGGGTCGTAGACCTTCTTGGCGTCGATCTTGTCCCTGTGGGCGAACACGCAGTCGTGGGGCTCGGGATACGCCGGGTGGTCCGCGACCAGTTCCATCGAGGACTCCCCGTCGCCGATGTGGATGAGCTGGTCGTTGTCGGGCATGATGGGGCCGACCGGCAGGAAGCGGTCCTTCGAGAGCTTGTTCAGGCAGACGAGCCACTCGCCGTCGGGGTCGGTGGTCATCGCCTCCAGGGCCTGGATGTGTCCGGGGTTGTAGTGGACGTCCTGCTTCTCGATGATCGGGTCCTCGGACCCGGTCTCGGCCTCTACCGCCTGCTGGATGTCCCACTTGGCGACCTGGGAGTCGATGAACAGGGACGTGTAGGCGTGGCCGTTGCCGTCGAAGGTCGTGTGCAGCGGCCCGAGCCCGACTCGCGGCCGTCCGGCGACGACCTCCTCGGGGTCGCTGGAGTCGGCGAGCTTGTTGATGTCGAGCATCGTCACCGTCGGCGAGAGCTTGCCGGCGATGAAGGCGTAGTCGCCGTTGGGTCCGACCTCGACACAGTGGGGGCTCTTGGGCGTCGGGACGTACTTCACGATGGGACGGTCGCCCTGGTTGAGCGGGCTCTCTTGCGTGCCGTCGACGACGGGCACGCCGTTGACCTCCTCGTAGTTGCCGTTCTCGACGGCCTGCTCGATGGCCGGCACGTCGAAGGCCTTGACGTTGTCCCGGTCGTCCTTGGTCATGCCCTGGATGGCGGTCGCCTCCTCGCTGTTGTAACAGGAGGCGATGACCCACCGGCCTTCCTTCCCGGTGTCGTTGATGTCGAGGTTGCCGTCGACCTTGACCTGCCACTGGGCCTGCATGGACTCGGGGTCCACCGCGACGAGCAGGGACGTGTACTCGTCGGGGTTGGCGGCGTCCGTGCCGTCGTTGGGCAGCGGCGCGCGGAACTCGCCGTTGCCAAGCACGTACTTGGTGTCCGGCGAGAGCACCGTACAGCCGTGGATGGCCTGCATGTTCGGGACGTCGGTGATGGCGTCCGTCTCGAAGTACGTCAGGTTGACACGGGCGATGCGGCCGTTGGCCTTGTCGTTGACGAAGAGATACTCGCCGTCGTAGTCGCCGTCCGTCTCCGAGAGGTTCGGGTGGTGGTTGTCGCCCCAGGTGTAGTCGCCGGCGTCTTCGAGCATCTCCGTGCTGCGATCGGTGTAGCCGTACCCGCTCGCACAGTCCGTATTGAACACGGGGATGCGGGTCAGTTCGCGCATCGACGGGATGCCGACGATGCGCAGCTCGCCGGAGTGGCCCCCGGACCAGAACCCGTAGTACTCGTCGTGTTCGCCGGGTGCGACCAGGTGGTCCGCGGCGGACCCCCCGTCGGACTGGGACCCACCGGGGCTCCCGCTGCCGTTCGAGAGGCCGGAACACCCGGCCGCGGCGCCCATCGCGCCGACGGCCGCGCCGGCTTTCATGAAGTCACGACGGTTCAGGCTGAGGCCCGGCAGGTCGAGCGAGACGCCGTCGTCGTCCGGTTCTGGCGCGTCGACTTCGGCCAGCACCTCGTCTAAGGTCTGTTCGTACTCGTCGATGACGTCGTTCGGGTCGCGAATCTCGGACTCGTTGGAGTGCTGTGACATAGGTTACACCACCTTGATGGTACCGACCATCCCGTTCATCTCGTGGGGGATGCAGTAGTACTCGTACGTGCCGGTCGTCTCGAGGGTGACCTCGTAGGTCTCGCCCTTCGGGATGTTACCGCCCTGTTCGTCGCCGTAGGCGTCCTTCGCGGCCTGTTCAGAGTCGTAGCCGCCGGACGCGAAGTAGGAGGCGCCGTCCGGAATCTTGTCCTCGTAGGCCGTCACCGTGTGGCCGATGCTGCCGACGTTCTCGAAGGTGAGCGTCGTGCCCGCCTCGACTTTCACTTGCTTCGGTTCGTAGGCGAGGCCGTCGGTCATCTCGACCGTCGTCGCCTCGACGAACTCCGAACCGCTGTCGCCGTCGCCGCCGGAACCCTCCTCCGTCTCGATGGAGCCGCCGGAGTCGCTGCCACCGGCGTCGCTTCCCCCGGAGTCGCTGCCACCGGAGGAAGAGCACCCGGCGATCCCTGCGCCGACAGCCGACACGGCGAGTCCACGGACGAACGTTCTACGCGTGGTCATGATGCCTCACAGTTCGACGTGAGGGAGACTCCCCTATATACGGGGAACTAGGCTTTCACCGGGCAGGAACCCACCCGAATACGTTCGGGACGTCTTCATATACCCCCGATGAAGCGCCCCGGGGAGTGATGCTGTGGCCCCTCACGCACCGAGCAGTTCAGTGCCGCGTGCGCCGGCGGCGCGCGACCCGAGTCGACAACCTCGAACGTTACAGGAACACGGAATTCGCTATGCTTTTCACCAATATGGCCCCATTATAGACTTATCTAGTTATGTTATCTGGATGCTCAATTATTAAAACTGCGTTTGGATATATATGTCTCGTATATGGGTCAAAATTTCCGAACGCTTCTAAGAAATCTCGCTCACTATAGCCGAAAGATGCAAACACCCCTCTGGAGGAAGAGGCATCACAGCCAACGGCACGCGCTGACTGTGACTCACCCACACTCGACCGTCCAGGGGTTCGATGCGTTGATCGTGTCGTAAACCGGGCCTAACTGTTATCAGTATGTCAATAACCTTGTCGTCAACGGGGAGACTCCTTTGCGAAGAAGAATGGCACGGTTTGACACGGATGGCAACTCGGAAGGGGTGCTCGACGACGAAGAAGTCTGCCGGACTGTCATCGAACGGTCCCGGCAGCGTCCCGATCGGTGCACGATATTCGACACCGACTCGAGCGGGAAGATGAGCGCGACGCGCTGGCTGTCCGCGACGGAGGGCTCGTTCGTGTTCTCCGAACTGATGCGATAAGTCCGGGCCCCGAGACTCGCGTGTCGCGGAGGGATGCATCGCTCGGCAGGTCCGTCCGTCGGTCAGCGGACTGGGGGGAGTACTGCCCGACGGGACGCAGCGTGGGACGAGTCACGCGTTTTCGAGTGCGACAGACACGGTTGCTCCTCAGTAATGCTACCCGACGCTACCGACCGGTAATCCCGTTAATGACCGTGCACGTGAGCGTTAATTCGTATTTACCCATAGGGTCTCAGGTAACGTAGTTGTAACAATGCATTACCCGGAGGAGGGTACGTGTAGCCACTGACAAACCAGTGACAGCCTCTGGACGGCAAGGAGAACTTGAACGGAACCAATGTCAACTGATAATACGGAACTCTCGCGGGACCGTGTCTTCGACATCCTCAGTAGTCCGAGACGCCGCTACGTGCTCCACTACCTGCGAACTGAGGAGAGCCCCATCGAGCTGACGGCACTCGCCGAAGAGGTCGCAGCCTGGGAGAACGACACGACCGTCGAGAAACTATCGTCGCAGGACCGAAAACGGGTCTACGTATCGCTCTATCAAACGCATATCCCCAAGCTCTCGGAAGCGGGACTCATCGAGTACGACTCCGAGTCCGGAGACGTGGCGCTCTCGAACCAGGCGTCTGAGATCGACCCTTACCTCGGGACCGAGAACGACGAGCGACCGTGGTACCTCTACTACATGGTGCTCGCGGCAGCGAACGTCGTCCTGCTCGCGTTCACGAGCCTGGGCTTCCTGGGCATCGGCGAGACAGCCGTCGCGTTCGTCGTGGTTGCCTCGTTTCTGGTGCTCACTGCGGTGCACGCCGCCATCCATTACCGGGAGCAGTCAGGGGCCTCGGGCGGCTTCGAAGAAATGTAAGTTCGCGTTACCGCCGTCGCTGGTCACCGCGTCGCGTCTCTCACTCCTCGTCGTCCGCGCTCTGTTCGGGCATGAGCTGTTCCGGTTTCCGCATGTAGACCGGCGTCTTTGCGAACTCGGCGATTCGTTCCATCTCGCTTTCAGAAATGAACTCTGGCATTACACGAGTCCACGACAGCCGAAGACATAGTAATTCAGACCGTATAGCCGAGTAGTGGCCGTGTTCTTCCGGCGTGGTAGTTTATTTATTCCTGAGTAAACAAACGTCAGACCCTGCAGAAAGGTACGAATACAACGTTCGTACGCGTAGTATCACTATAACAACTGGCGACTCGGTAGTAGCAGGCCTGTGAACAAGCCAGGACCGTCGTCACGAGGGGAAGTGACTGCCTGATGTGGCCGTGGGAACATCTCGCCGTCGGATACATCGCGTTCTCGCTCCTCCAGCGGGCACGCGACGGCCGGGGCGTCCGGACGTCGGCGGCTGTCGCCCTCGCGCTGGGGACCCAGCTGCCTGATCTCGTCGACAAACTGCTTGGATGGGGCCTCGGTGTGCTGCCTGGCGGGCGATCGCTCGGACACTCCCTGTTGTTCGTCGTGCCGGTGGTTGTAGTCGGGTATCTGGTCGCGCGACACCTCGGCCGACGGGACGTCGGGACGGCGTTCGCCGTCGGCTACCTGTTTCACCTCCCGGGCGACATGGCCTACCCCGCGCTGCTGGGCGGCGACGTGGCGTACCGCTTCCTCCTCTGGCCGATCGTCCCCGCGCCCGAGTCTGAACCGGTGACGATACTCGGCCGGACGCTCGAGTTACTGACGTATTTCACCGGCGAGCTGACGAGCAGTGCCGGGCCCGTCTACATCGTGTTCGAGGCGCTGTTGCTGGGGACGGCGCTGGTCCTGTGGCTGCGAGACGGGCATCCGGGGCTCCCGACGAGCGGCCGTCGCCGCACCGCAGACGAGAACACGCCCTCGCGATAGGGGCCGGATACTACCCACTCAGTATCAGGTTACTCAAAGATTATATATTCACGGACACTACTCTCAGGTACTGGCCGATCCAGTAGTGTAGTATCATGGCCGAAACAAAGCCCAACTCAGAACGAATCGACAGTCAGCACGGCGCCTACCGGGGTTATATTCCGAACGAACAACTCGCGACGCAGACTATCGCCAGAATGCTCGCGGAGATAGAGGGGTGTAGTCCGTTGGACGTCGGCCCGTTGGCAGACGATATCGATACGGACGCGCTGAACAAACTCGTAGCACAGAATACCGACGAGGACTTCCGGATCACCTTCTCCATCGACGGTTACACGGCCGAGGTCGCCGGCGACCGGTCCGTGGTCCTCACCCCCAGGTAACGTCTTATCCGGCCCATCTGTTCTCTTCATTCGATAGGGCGCTGGTAATCCGAGGTTACGGTTTGATTCCGCCGGTACTGAGCTCGTTACCTTGTAGTGTCATGTCGATGAAGAGGTATGTCCGACCAGCGAGGGTCAGTGAACGTCGGCTGGTTCTACGTTCGGCCGCCCGTGGGGTGGGTCTCGTCTCTCGAACGAGGACTCTGGGCTCTGGTGCTGGGGACAGCCACGGCAGATACCGTCCTCACACTCGTCGGTCTCCAGCTCTGTTTCGTGGAGGCGAACCCGGTCGCCGCGTGGGCGATCGAACGGATGGGCGGGCTGGGGCTGATACTGCTGAAGGGGGGTGCCCTGGTGGTCCTCTACGGCGTCGTCGAGCGGCTTCCGGTGAAGTACGCGCTCGCGGCACTGGTGGGATTCACCATCCCCCAGCTGACCGCGACGGTGCTCAACACGATGCTCTTTATCAATCACGCGGCGGCCTGCGTCTGAGACGCGTGTCCCCCGAGAGGGGAACTTACTCTGTCGCCGGCGTCCCGGCGACGTGTTCTGTTGATTGATCCGCCCGGGCTTCCAGGATCTCGACGGCGTCCCTGACTGTGTAGCACTCGCCGTCGATGATACAGGGGAAGACGCCCACGAGTTCGTCTGCCTCGTACATCGCAGTGCACTGACTCGGTGGGACGATACTCCTGAACGACTGTCCGGTCATCGACGAGTCGACATCCTTGATTCGGAAGTGCGGAGAGATGTTCACGTCTTCGTCCGCCGCGAACGCGAAGAAGTCGCCGATGGTTTCGACGATGTGTTTGCCGCTGTCGAGCGAGGCGAGCGGTCCCTCCGTACAGATTCGCCTCCCCCACACCGTCACACACACGTCACCCAGCCGTTCGTTCGCTTGGAGTTCGGTGAGCGTATCGACGAGCCGTCCCTGTGACTCGTGATTCTCGACCGGAGCGAGCGTCTGGACGAAAAACTCGATGCGACTCTCTGGTCCCGGAGTTGGCAGATACGCTCCGATGGGAGATTCGGTGCCGCTGTAGTTGTCCATTCGTCTCGCTCGACTAGTTTCCAGGGTATAGATAAAACTGTAGCAGACCGTTTCGACGGTAATTCCGGTGTTTCGTGACCGTTCACGTCGGTTGATTCGAACTAATCGACGGTTGCTCGCAGGGGGGTCGGGGCACCCGCTCAGAGTCGGCTACCCGGGTACGATAAGTACGAGCTTATCGTCGAGAGACAGGAGTGTCGTCCCGCCCTCCCATCGCACAGTGTGTTCCTGAGAGCGATACCAGACGCCGAGGACGACCTGACTGAGTCCGTGTGCAAACCGGGAGCGTCGACCGCAGTTCTGTGGCTCGGTCGATCCTCGGCGGGCGAGAGCGAGCGCCTCGGCGGCCGGGGCCGAACAGCCTCCCCGTTCTATCCGTTTAGGTCCAGTAATCTGGACTTACCACGTTATCGAGGGTTGTAGACCGTTCGTCTGTCGGACGAAGCGCGCACCGGCGACCGACCACCCGATGCCAGACTGGTACGTATCTGGGATGTACAAGATAGTATACTGTCAGCAGTTGGCTGGTACTTTGACGCAAATCCTTTTCAGGTAGTATGTTCTTTCCGCGATATGGACCGACGTGGACGAACCGGTGGGCGGCGTAAAGTTGGACTTACTCGCATCGATCAGCGGCCCTGGCAGGCCGATGCCAGGGAGGCCTGAAGACATGGCACAGCTCGGTGAGGAGACAAGCTGGGACGACGTCCCCGACGACCCGCACCCCGAGAAGCACCTCGGGTACGAGATGGAGGAGCTCACGGTCATCGAATCGGCCACGGACTCGAAGTACATCTTTCTCCCGGCCGACGAGTCCCAGCTCGGCGAAGAGGAGTTCATCGTCGTCGGAAAGCGCGCGCTCTGTGAACTGAAACAGTAACGCGCCGTCGTGGACCGCGCGCCGCCGGATACGCACCTAATAACAATACCCCGTTCTGGCCTAGCCACCGGTATCAGTTCCTGCCTGGGGGACTCGACGAAACGATGACTTACCACGACTATCTGCGAGGCGACGATCTGATTCTCAGCCTCGCACCGACCGGCTACCGCGAGCCAGACGAACAGACGAGTTACGTACCCGTGACGCCCGAGGAGATCGCAACAGCCGTCTACGAGGGCCAGCTGCAGGGGGTCAGCATCGCACACGTCCACGGTCGGAGCGACGACGGGACGCCGGAGCCGAGGCGCCTGCCCGCGGTCGCACGCGCCATCAGGGCCCAGACGACCGACGTGCTGGTCGAGTACGGCGTCGGCCCGGACACCGAACTGGGTGACTACCTCGACGTCATCGACCAGGGCCCGCGGCCGGACATCGCGGAGGTGCGGGTCGGTCCAGAGCAGTACGGGCACCGCGGGGTCAGCACGGTGAACCGCCGCGACGTCGACCGGTTCCTCAAGGAGCTTCCGGGACCGGGACGTCAAGCCCAACCTGCTCGTGACCAGCGGGCGGGACCTCAACGAGGTGTACCGACTCGTTCGGTCCAACGTCGTCGAATCCGATCCGCTCCTGACGCTCAAAATCGGGGCGCGCGACGGGACGGTGGCGACGCCACAGGTGTTGCTGGCGCTGCTCGATGCCGCCCGACCAGGCCAACGTCCTCGTGAGTGCGAGCGGCCCCAACCAGTACCCCCTGACCACCATCGCCACCTTCTACGGCGCACACGTGCGGACCGGGATGGAGGACAACCTCTATCTCGACCGCGAGACCCCGGTGCAGGACAACGCCCAGCTCGTCCAGCGGGTCGGCGAACTCGTCTTCCACTCCCAGCGCTCGTTTGCCACCTTCGAGGTGGCGCGAGACATCATCTCGGTTGGCGACCAGCAACGCGACATCAGTGCCTGAGAAGCGGACGTATACTTTATACCGGTCTGCTGGTATCCAGCCCATGGACGCTGTCATTCTCGCGGCCGGTGAGGGGACGAGGCTCCGCCCGTTGACCGACGACAAGCCCAAGGGCATGGTCGAGATCGACGGGCGCCCGATTCTGACCGACTGCTTCGAACAGCTGCGCGACCTGGGCGCGACGGCGTTTCACCTCGTCGTCGGCTATCGCAAGGAGGACATCATCAGTCACTTCGGCGACGAGTACGTCGGCATCCCGATCACGTACGCCCACCAACGCGAGCAGGCTGGCCTCGCCCACGCCCTGCTGACCGTCGAGGACCGCATCGACGACGACTTCATGCTGATACTGGGCGACAACGTCTTCCGGGCGAACCTAGCGGACGTCGTCAACCGCCAGCACGAGGCCAGGGCGGACGCCGCGTTCCTCGTCGAGGAGATTCCCTGGGACGAGGCGAGCCGCTACGGCGTCTGTGACACGAACGAGTTCGGCGAGATAACCGCCGTCGTCGAGAAACCGGCCGACCCGCCATCGAACCTGGTGATGACCGGGTTCTACACGTTCTCGCCGGCCATCTTCCACGCCTGTCACCTCGTCCAGCCCTCGGACCGCGGCGAGTACGAGCTGTCCGACGCCATCGACCTCCTGTTGCACTCCGGACGGACCATCGACGCGATTCCGATAGACGGCTGGCGCATCGACGTCGGCTACCCCGAGGACCGCGACGAGGCCGACCGTCGACTGCAGTCGGCGGTCACACAGACGCAGTAACGCACCTGCAGTGTCGCTGTGGGCGCCACACCGCTTGCTGGCCTACGAGGAGGTATCGCCGTCACCGACCGAGACGTTCCCACCGCGACTCCGCTGTGACGCCTCGATGGGCAGGTCGGTACACTCGCTGGTGCTGGTCAGGTCCTGGACGTTGACCGTCGAAGCGATGTTCGTGATGTCCGCACCCTGGACGTCGATGTTGAGGTCGCGGATCGTCGTGTCGTTGGAGTCGTTGATCAGGATGGCGTCGCGGAACTGGCTCCAGAGGATGCACCCGCCCTCGATGAGCGACCCCGGGCGCCCGTTGATTTCGATGATCGGTTTGCCGTAGGAGCTGCCCATGGCGACGAGATTCTGTATCGTCACGTTCCACGGGCGCTCGGCCGTGACGCCGAGGCGGGGGTCGCGCGGGTCGTCTATCTTCAGTGCCTGGACGCCGTCGGCGTCGATCTCGAACCGGCAGTCAACCACCTCGAAGGCGCCGGCCGAGCCGTCGGCCCACACCGCCGCTTTCGTCCGCTCGGGCGTATTCTTGACGATGAACTCACAGTTCTCAATACGGCCACCGGTCTTGCCGAGCCTGCCCGTCTCCCAGATGATACCGTGAGGGTTGATGAGCGAGCCGCGGCTGTCCGGATGCAGCGTCTCGGCGTCGATGACGAACCGGCTGTTCTCTACTACCGACCCCTCGCCGCCGATGCGCAGGCTGGTCTGGTTGTTGTTCTCGAAGAGACAGTCCGAGATGCGGACGGACCCCGGGGTCCGGGAGGCGTAGATGGCGTTCGTCCCCGTATTCGAGATGTGGGAGTTCCGGATGTGCAGGTCGCCGACGTGTCGTTGGCCGAGCCAGATACAGCCAGCGTTCGCGTTGTTGTCGAGGTGGCCGTGGGAGACGATGTCGGTCGGCCCGGTGCGGACCAGTCCGTCGACGACGGCGGTCCCGCCGGGGTCTAGGGCCATCGGCACCAGGTTGTCGATTGCCCCCTTCTCGACGACCGGATTGAAGCCGATGAACTCGACGTCCTGGACGTGGACCTTGTCCTCGGCCCGCATGACCAAGCCGAGGCTCCCCTCCCTGGATTGGCTGTAGTCGAACGCCACGTTCTCGACGAGCTGGCCGCTGCCGCCGTCGGAGTTGACGAATCGGCGGCCCTTGCCGGGCGTCGTGACGAAACGGACGTCGCGGGGGTTCTTGCCGAGGCCGAGCACGCCCCAGTTGGTGACCGGTTCGGCCGGCGGTTCGGTCTCGAAGCGGTAGGTTCCCGGAGGGAACGTGATGAGGACGTTCCCCTGTTCGAACGTGGAGAGCAACTGGTCGTCGATCGGGTTCTTGCCCTTCGGGTCCATCCCCAGGTCGTCGACGGCGTGAACCACCGTCTCGAAGGAGATTCCGTGACGTGGATTCAGGGAGCCGGAGGGCTCGGGGGTCGGTGTCTCACTGGCGGGCGGCTCCTCGGTCCGGTTCGAGGGCGTCGGCTCTGTATCCCCGTCATCGTCCGACGACAGGGACGCACAGCCAGCGAGCACCCCCGCCCCGGCGAGTGCGGCGCTCCTAGTGAGAAAATCGCGTCGCTTCACGTTGGCTGACGATTGGCTCCTGCGTGCAAGGTTATTGATGGCCTACTGGCGATGAGGCCGTCGTCAGTGGACGAACACGGCCGGCGAAACTCACGTGACACCCAGTGTCGACCCCCGGGCCATCACTCGTCGATGTAGTAGACGTTGACGTCGCCGTTCGACTGGACGCGATGGACGCCGTCTGTGGTCTTTATGCGCTCGAAGCCCGCCTCGGTGTACCGGAAGCCGTTGTACACCTCGAGGTCGCGGGTCCGATCGTACTGGCTGATGACGAGATACTTGTCAGTGTCGTAGACCCCTGTCACCCCCCCGTTGAACACCGTCTCGTTGAACACCTCCGGGCCACGGTCGCGCCCATCCTCGCTGTACTGGAGAGCGTTGATGAAGCGGCCGGCGCCCATCCGCACCCCGCCGAAGATGCGCACCTCCTTGTCCTGGTTCTCCAGCAGCGTGTCGTACCCGTTCATCTCCGTCTCGGTCACCTGCGCGTTCGGCAGGAGGATGAACGGCGAGGCGAACGCCACGAGCAGGGCCGCCGCGAGGACCACTACCGTCGCCACGCCGAGCACCGGACGCAGGTCACGCCGGAACGGGGTCGAAGCGACGTGAAAGAGCGCGATGGCCCCGAGAATGGTCACCAGGACCATCCCGAACCCGACCTGCCTGAAGAGGTAGGCATCGATGTCGCCCAGGAAGTGGACGCCCAGGAACGGGATGAGCACGAGGCCGCCGTACGCGAAGTAGATGACGACCCCGTCGGTCTTCTGTGACCGGGCCTGGAAGCGCGAGGAGAGTACGCTGAGGACCAGGCCGCCGGCCAGCAGCGAGTAGATGGTGCTGACGCCGAACAGCTTCACGAATATCTCGGCGAGGCTGGCACCGGCCGCGGCCGTCGATTCGCCGTGTTGCTGGACGACTTGCCCGGCCTCCTCGTTGCCGGTGATGGTCTCCTGGACGCCGGTTATCATCAGATCGAGCACGCGATACGTGTTCTCGAACTGACCGGCCCAGAGCGCGAACACGACGGCCAGCAGGACGAACTGGCCGTAGATACCCCGCATCTGGGAGACCGCGTGCTCCTTAGATCGGCGCCGGTAGACGAACTGCACCAGCGTGATGGTCCCAAAGAGGAGCAACACGTTGAACGCGGCCTGGGGGTGCAAGAAGACGACCGCCACGAGGGCGACGGGGAGGACGAGCCCCGTCGGCGACAGGAACCGCGGCAGGGCCTCGTCGACGTGTTTCTTCGTCACGTGCGCGAACAGCAGATAATAGATGAAGGCGGTAAACAGAATCGTCATCGAGAACGTGTGAAAGCTCTCGTGGGTGCTGATGTGGTTTATCGGCATCATCAGGAACCCCGAGAAGACGCCGACGAAGATCGCCTTCCGGTTCGAGTACAGCACGTAGAGTGCCAGCGGGACGAACACGACGAAGAGCAGTTTCACCAGGAGCGTCACGTAGAGCATTGACTGAGTCATCTCGACGCCCGACGGCGGCGAGGAACACTGAGATCATGTGGAACCCGGGGTATATCATCTCCTGTGGGGCGAGCATCCCGTCGGCAATGTCGCGCGCCCAGCCGAGGTGGTGCAGGGAATCGCCGTGACCGTAGAACAGGTACCCACGGATGATCGGGAGGGCGAAGATACTCAGCACACCGAGGACGGCGAGCAAGAGTGCGAGCGAGCCCAGTCGGTTGTCGTAGGCCCCGATGGCCACGCCGATCGCAACGAGGAGCGCAATCGAGAGGCCGACCCAGTACAGCAGCGGCGTGCCCGAGTATATCGATACTTCGTAACCGGTGGCAGGGCTGTTGTGCGCGGTGACGAAGGCGAAGACGAGGGCGCCGAACCCGACGAGCAGGGCGGCTTTGAGCCCGTATTGTCGCCGGTTGGACCGACGGTTCCCAGTCCCGTTCATGATGCCATCTTGCTCCCGCTAGACGGTGTTCCCAGATAGTTATCGTCAGAATAACGCTCCGACACCGGGACTTCCCCCCGCCGGAGTGTCGACCCTGTTACAGGTATCCGAGCGCACGGAGTCGTTCCTCGGCGCCGTCTTCGTCGGCTGTCTCTCCCGCCCGCTCGTCCGCGGCGACACCCTCGACGATGTCGCGGCGCGTCTCGCTCTCGACGACCAGCCACGGGACGGTGACGAGCGCGTCCGCGTAGACCGACGGCGGGTGCCCGTACATCCGGAACGGGACCGGGCATGGGGTGGGCCGCTCGCCGACGAGGTTCCCGTGGTCCGAGGTCACCACGGTGCGGCCGCCCAGCTCCTCGAGCAGGTCCGCGACGTGCTCGAGGGTCAGCTGGAGGTTCTCGTTGTACCCCTTCCAGAGGTCGGCCTCCGAGACGACGCCGCGCTGGAGGAGGTCCCAGACGTTGTGGTGGTCGCTCTCGGCGGTCTCGCCGGTTGCCTGCCGCTTCGAGAGCTCGATGCCGGCCTGATCGTCGACGAGCGTGCGGCCGAACTCCCCGATGAACGGGTAGTGTGGCTGGACGAAGTGGGCGATGATGCGTTTGTCGGGGAACCGCTCCTGGGCCTCGAGGGTCGCCGCCACCATCGCCTCGGGGCGGACGGTGTTGAAGTCCTCGTCCCAGGCCGCTTTCCAGACCGACACCGTCTCGTAGAACGGCGCATCGAGGTTGACGTCGACTTGGGGGTTGGCCGTGACGTAGACCGTGTCGTCGAACGTCTGCCCAGCGAAGTTCCGCTGCAGGAATTCGGCGGTGTTTGACCCCTTCGAGACCCGGCGTTGCAGGTCGCCCTCCAGGGTGTTGTGCGCGGCGAACATGTCGTAGCGACACGCGTCGAGGATGAGGAGGTTGTCCCACTCCTCGTCCATGACGTCGATGCCGTCGTTGCCGTGGACGTACCGGAAGTAGGGCTGGACGAGCGTGGCGCGGACGGCGAAGGGCATCGCTATCTCGCGCCACCACGCCGGGTCGTCCCAGTGGTTCCGGAGGTTCGTCCGGACGATGTCTATGTCCATTCAGGTCCCCCCGTCGCGATGGCGTTCCTCTAAGTACACGGATATCGCGTAGGCCATCCAGGCCTGACACCAGCGCATCAGCGTGAACCGCTTCGTGTAGAAGCGGCGCTTCTGGTAGTAGAACTGCCCCTCGCCGGCATAGAGGTTGGCGAAGACCCAGTCCAGTATCTTCCGGGCGACGGTGAACTCGCCGGCCTTCGAGAAGACGATGATGCCCTGCGTGGCCGCGTGGATGTCCTTCGGGTAGGCCTTCTGTTCGTCCCAGTTGGGCGCGCCGTTGGCGTCGAACAGGTACTCCCGGTGGAAGTCGAGCGCCCGCTCGATGGTCTCGCGGTACCGGTCGTCGCCGACGACCTCCTGGTACCGCTGGTACGCCTCGAGGACGAACCCGTTGTGGTGGTTGTCCATCGAGAGGTGCGACGCCGAGGGAGGATCGCGGTACTTCCAGCCCCCGATGTCGGCCTGTTTGGTCGCGATGTAGTCCAGGAGTTTCTGTGCCCGTTCGAGGTAGACGGGGTCGTCGAACGCCTCGTAGAGGTCGACGTGGATGCGTGCCCCGAGTGCGCCGCCGTTCAGCGTGTAGAACTCGCCGTCGAAGAGCGGCTGGTAGACGATTCGAGCCCCGCCGTCGAACTCGGTGTATTTCAGGTCCTCTGCGACGAAGGACGCCGCCGACCGGGCGACGTCGCCGTACTCGTCGTCGTACGCCGCTGCCCGGAGGAGCGCCTTGACGCCGTAGGACGTCGGGACGACGTTGGGCGTGTTGGCCGGCCGGCGCTCGTCGAGTTGCTGCATCTCGTGGGTGTGCCCGCCACAGAACCCGGCGTAGCCCTCGGCTCTGTTGTCGACCAGCCAGTCGACGAGCGCCCGCGACTCCTCGCGGTACCGCTCGTCGTCAGTGAGCGCGTACGCGGTCTCGTTGGCCATCGAGAACAGCGCGGTCCCCTTGAAGTTCTGACGCTGTTCGACCAGCAGGAAAGGCCTGACGTTCACCGGTGCGCGCTTGATGCTCTCCTGGACGGCGATGTTGACCCACTTGTTGTCGACGGGAAGCGCCTGGAGGACGCGGCTGCTCATCCCGTCGAAGTAGTCGTATCCGGTGTAGTCCCGCTCCCGGGCGTACTCGAGCGTCTCGAGCATCACCTGGAGCAAGAACGCGTCGTCGGCCGCTAGGTCGTCGCGGTGTGCCGTGTCGTGGACTCGCCGCTCGCCGTTCGAGCGGGCGGGCGCTTCCAGTCCGTCCCCGCTCATCTGTCGGCCTCCAGGTCGTCGACGAGGCCCTGCGTGAGCGAGACGACTTCGTCTCTGACCGTCCGGGCGCGCTCGCGACTCGGCGCTGCGTCGGCCGCGTCGAGGCCCGCGAGGTACGCGCCGATCTCGGGGACGTCCCGCGAGTGGAACACCCGGCCATCGTCGACCAGCTGCTGGTCGACCGAGAGCAACGAGTTCGGGAAGAACGACACCGCGGGCGTCTCCATACAGGCCGCCTCGCGGGCCATCGTCCCCGACCCGGTCATCACACACCGGGCGTGCCAGGCCAGGTCGAGGCCGTTCAGCGCGTTCGGCGGCGTGTACACCCGGTCGTCGGGGAAGGCGTCCGCGTACGTCTCGTCGCCGCGTGACCGGGGCAGATAGACCACGTTGAAGCCACGGTCGACCACTTCAGCCAGCAAGCGCGGGACGATAGACTGGTCGACGTCGACGTAGGCCGCGGTCATCGCCTCGGGTCGGACCACGACGTACTCGTCGAACGGGAGCGTATCGAGGAACTGCGGGGTCGGCTCGAAGTCGGCCACGTAGACGTGCTCCTTGAGGCCGTCGTAGGTGTGAATCGACCCGCTGCTGGCCCCCCAGCGCTTGAGCTCCCAGGTGTCGAACGCGGCGGGCACCACGTTGTGGGTCGCCATCGCCTCGAGGCGGTTGTACAGTTCCTCCGCCCGGAGGCCGTCGACGTGGGCCGTGATGTCGTTGTCGGTGAAGTGGATGGAGGGGATGCCCTGCGCCTTCGCCGCGAGGATGCACATGGCGTTTCGCGAACAGAGCGCGAGGTCGGCGTCGGGCGCCTGCAGGCCCAGCTGTGCCGTCCGGAGGGGAATCCCGAGTTTGCGGACCGTCGGGTTGTCGAAGTCACGGCCCACCGTCCGGACGTCGAACCCGACCTCTCGGGCGAGTGGCACCGTCTCCGTCTTCTTCCGGACCGTCACCGTCGTCGTCATCGGGTCGAGGCCGTCGACCAGCGCACGGAAGAAAAACGGGTGGGAGGGACTCACGAGGTCCACCCACGCGTGGGACTGCCGAGGGGCGGAGGACCCGACGCTCGCCTCAGTCGCCATCGGCACCTCCACCCGCCGGCCGGCGGCCGGACCGGTCGCTCGCACCACTGGGAGGCGACGACTCGGCGACGCACCGCTGTGTGACTGGGACGTGCTCTACCCGACGTTCACGGCTGCCGTAGTGCCTGTTCACTCTCATGTCTCGGATGTGTCAACAGGAACCGTCTGTGGGCTTTGTTATGGCCGGCCTGTCCCTGCCGAACCTGTCGGACGGCGGGCTCGTCCGGCCGGTGTCCGTGTCATGCCACCGGGGCGGAAACCACCAGTAGGGCCCGTCAACGACCGGATGCAGTCCGTTCGGTGAGCTTCGTCGACCGGTACCGGTACTCTCCCACCGGCCATAGTGACGGTAGCGGACGCTCGACCCGCCCGGAGGGTCGTGCCGTGCCGTCACGGGGCGGTAATCGTCGTTTTCGGTGATCGGGTGAACGGGGACCGTGACGGCGCCGACGACCGCAGGCGGGTACGGACACGAGCCAGCGCGCTGGGACCGAAGTTTCGCGGGAGGGCGGCCGAACACCGGCTGCCACGTCGGTCTGTGAATCCATTATCCCGACCATAACAATACCCCGGTCATCGAAAGTGAGTCCCACATGGAAGCAACACCCAGACCGAGCGGGTCGTCTGCCATACGGCAGGCGGTCCGCTCGCAGGGTCGCCCGGCGCACGGGTCGTGGACGCACGCGAAAGAGTGTGTATCCCAGTCTGTCGCCGGTCTACGGTATCGGTCGTCGACGAGTGTCGCTGCCGGCCGCCGCCCGGGCGACCGGCCGTCGCCGGGAGCGGGCGGACCGTCGAGGGGGTACTGACATGGGTCTCCGCTCGAAGCTCAGCAACCTCGTCAACCGTCTGATTCCCAGCGGGGGCGTCGCCGAACGCGCCGTCAAGAGCGGTATCTGGATGGCCGGCCAGAACGCGTTCGGCCGGGCGCTACAGCTGGTCATGCTCATCATCCTCGCGCGCCTCATCGGGCCCTCCGAAGTGGGGCTGATGGGTATCGCCCTGCTCACGCTGAGCGGGGTCCGGAAGTTCACCAAGATGGGCCTGAACTCCCAGCTGATCCAGCAGGTCGACTCGAACGTCGACAGCTATCTCAACACGACCTGGCTCTTAGAGATCGCCCGCGGCGTCATCATCTTCTCGGTGCTGTTCGCCGCGGCCCCGTTTATCGCCCAGTTCTTCGACACCCCGCGTGCGGCGGACATGATCCGCGTCATCGGGCTGTCGCCGCTCATCCTCGGGCTCCAGAACCCGGGCGTGGTGTACTTCTCGAAGAACCTCGATTTCCACAAACGGTTCGTCTACTACCTGTCGGGACAGGTCCTCCAGCTGACCGTCGCCGTCGGCTACGCGCTCTACGAACCGACCGCCTGGGCGTTCATCATCGGGTTCGTCAGTGGCGACGTGATGATGCTCGTGCTGTCGTACGTCCTCCACGACTACCGCCCGTGGCCCTCGTTCGACCGGGCGAAGGCGGGCGAACTCATCGACTACGGGAAGTGGCTCACCGCTTCGTCGATCCTGTACTGGCTGTACAGCGAGGGCGACGACGCGTTCATCGGGTGGCTGCTGACCCCGGCCGCGCTCGGGTTCTACCAGTACGCCTACCAGTTCTCGAATGCGCCGGCGACCGAGATCGCCCAGGTCGTCTCGAGCGTGATGTTCCCGGCGCTCTCGAAGCTCAAGGAAGACACCAGCAAGCTCCGTGAGGGGTACTTACAGACGCTGCGGGTCACCGCGTTCGTCTCGTTCCCCGCGGCGATGGGGATCATGATAATCGCGCCGAGCTTCGTCAAGGTGTTCCTGGGCCCCGAGTGGGAGACGATGATCCCGGTGATGCAGATACTCGCGATATTCGGCCTCCTGCGCGCCATCTCCAAGACCTTCGGCCCGCTCTGGAAGGCCATCGGCCGCCCGGACTACATCACGAAGCTGAGCGCCATCCGCGTGGTGCTGCTCGCGATATTCATCTGGCCGGCGACCGAAGCCTACGGCATCGTCGGCACCGCGCTCGTGGTGACCGGCATCTTCATCTTCCCCATGATGCCGATGGACATGTACATCACGGTCAAGGCCATCGACGGCACCTTCACGCAGGTGCTCCGCGAGCTGTTCTACCCACTCGTCGCGAGCGGGACGATGGCCGCCGTCGGCTGGTACGCCGCCTCGGTGCTGGACCTGCGCCCGGTCTTCGAACTCCCGATGCTCATCGTGCTGGGTGTCGTCGTCTACGGCGCCGTGGTCATCTTCCTCGAGACCCAGTTCAACTGGGGCGTCCGGCAGAACGTCCAGACCGTCATCTCGAGCATCAAGGCCTGATTTCGGGCGCTACCCTCCCTGAAAGCGGCGGTAGTCACCATTGAATTAAACCGATCGACAGTCACTGGGAGCATAATGGTACAGCGAGATATCGTCTGGATCTCCCTCGAGAGCGTCCGACAGGACCACACCACCATCGGTGGACACGACAGAGACACGACGCCGAACCTGGCGCGACTCGCGGCCGACCCGCGGGGGGCGGCGTTCGGGAACTGCTTCTCGCACGGCATCTGGACCCGGACGTCGAGCACCTCGATACTCACGGGGCGGGCGCCGGTCGACCACGGCGTCCTCGCGTTCGACTCCAAACTCAGTTCGGAGGTGGCGACGATACCCGAGCAGCTGGCCGCGGCCGGCTACCACACCGCCTGTATCTCGCCCATCGCGCAGGTTAGCGAGGCGACGGGCCTGGACAGGGGGTTCGACGACTTCCACTATCTCAACTACGACACCCTCCTGCAGGAGGCCGGCCCGGTGACGATGGCGAAGTTCCTGAGCAACCTCAACCGCCACTCGGCCGGGCTGACGACCGATACGAAGAAACACTGTATCGGCTACCTGGGAACCGAGATCGCCAAGCGGCACATCCGGCAGGCCGAGACGTCGGACGACCCGCTCTTCCTCTATACGCACATCGGTGACAGCCACCACGCCTACTACCCGCCCAAGGGGTGGCGCACCCAGTTCGAGGACGACCTCGAGCTCTCGCTGGAGGAGGCGCTCGCCGTCTCGCTGGACATGTCCGACCGGCTGGTCGAACACATCGCGAACGGGGCGTCGTTCACGGACGCCGAGTGGAACGCCATCGAGGTCATGTACGACCAGTGCCTGCTCTACGTCGACCATCTCGCCGGGACTATCGTCGAGGAGGCACGGCAGCGGCTCGACGACCCGATAATCGTCGTCACGTCGGACCACGGCGAACTGCTTGGTGAACAGGGTCTCCTCGCGCACATGCTCGTGGCCAACACCGCTGTCTCGAACGTCCCGATGGTCGTCTACGGCGTCGACGGCCTTGCGGGCAGCGACGAACTCGTCCAGCACGCCGACGCGATGCGGATGGCGCTGAACGAGTGTGGCCTGGAGATACCGGTCCCGGCCGGGTTCGACCTCAGGGAGACCGAGCGTCCGTTCGCGGTCACCCAGCGGGGCGGGAAGCGAGCGGCCAAGAAGGTCCGCCAGCTCAAAGAACAGCGGCCGGACTACGACGGGTCGGCGTTCCCCGAGGGCGACCTGACCAGTCTCAGGACCCGGGACTTCCGGTACCAGCGAAGCGACTCCGGGGAAGCCCTGTTCCGGCTCCCCGACGAGGTGGTGGACGTCTCCGGGGACCACCCCGACGAACTCGAGCGGATGCAGGCACGCTGTGCCGAGTGGCTCGACGAGCACTCACGGACGCGCGCGTCCGAGGGGGAAGCGGCGTTCTCGCGGAACATGGAGCGCCAGCTCAAGGACCTCGGCTATCTCTGAGGACGGCCCGGCCCGGAGAGACGGGGACTACCGACCGACCGCTGACGGCTGTTCGGGCCAGTAAGGTGCTCTTACTACAGAGCGAGTCCGGTTGAGAGTCCATCGGCTGATGGAGGATAGAGCTGTACTTCTGGTTGATATCGCGCCGACTGGTACGTAAACGAGATTACCTGGCTCGCAACGTGGGGGTCAGTGGAGTGTATGCTAGAGTAAGCTGGGAAGAACGGCTAATTAAGGGCCTATTAAGTCTCGGATACAGCGATGGACGACGAAACACCACCGCAGAAAGATGTCCCTACCGGGACGGAACGGACCGACGCAACCCCCCGCGGAGCGCGTGAACGAGAATCGACGCCCCCCGACGCGGAGGCGGGAGAAGCGCCAGACGAGGCGGCCGACGGTCGCTGGAAACCAGACCTTAACCGGCGTGATTACCTCCGACTCGGCGCCGCCGCGGTCGCCGTCAGTTCGACGGGCATCGTCGGGAGCGCCGCCGCCGCGACGGAACGCTACGGCATCCAGTTCGGGACGGTCGTCGACGCCGTCGACGACCTGGGGATGGACCCAAACGGGAACGACCCCATCGACTCGGCGCTCGAGAACACCCTCAGTGACGGGAACGTTCTCATCGAGTTCCCGGCCGGCGACTACTACTTCGAGAGCACGAACACCTTCGGGTCGCCGGACAACTGGGGGATCTGCGGGCTCGGGTCGACCCCCGGCGACGTCCGCTTTTTCACCGACGCCGGCGAGGGCAAGTTCTTCCTGAAGACCAACGGCGGCAGCGGCCAGCTCGTCGAGAACGTGACCCTCGACTACAGCTCCGACAACGACGGGAGCCTCGGGATGGTCATCCGGGGTCCGGACGCCATCCGGGTCCAGGACGTCCACTACGTCGGGTTCAATCCGGTCAACGAGGCCGGCGCCGTCAACAACCTCGTCCCGATGGCCACCGACCCGAACGGCTCGGCCGTCATCGACGGCGTCAAGCGCACCGGCCCGACGGACATCGTCTCGCACGGCCACCTCGACGGCAACTCCAACGAGGGCCCCGTCTGGCTGGGCGAGCGCCACGAGGGGTCGATCCTCTTCCGGAACTGCCACTTCGCGAACACGGGTACGAACGCCGTCTACGCCTCCCGGACGCCCGGGACGGTCCACTACGAAAGCTGTCTGTTCGAGAACAACAACCAGACGTCCATCCGCATCGGCGGTGGCGGCGGCGACCAGAACACGATCCGGGACTGTACGTTTCTCATCGACACGGAGAACGCAGACCCGGACATCGGCGGGGAGTTCATCAACCCGCACGGCGTCATCTGTGAGACAAAGCGCGTGACGCCCGGGCCCATCCTCGTCGAGAACTGCGAGTTCATGTACAAGAGCGGTCCCGACCGCGGTCGGTGCATCTTCGTCGACGGCAACGCCGGTCCCCTCGAGATCCGGAACAGCCGCGTTCGCTCGGAGGTGTCGGCCGTCAACGCCGTCTACGCGCGCACCGACCCGCGGTGGGGCGACCCTGCCCCGGACCAGAGCATCGACGTCATCGACAGCCAGTTCTCCGGCGCTGGCGAACTGGAGGTCGTCGGCGGGCGACCCGCTGTCATGGACGGCGGCTGTCTCTCGTCGCCGGTCTCGGGCGTCGACGTCTACGACAACGTCTCGCGGGACGCCTGCGAGATTCCGGACACCTCCGCACCCGCTGATTCGACCGATGAGGAGACCACCACGCCCGAGGAGGAGGAGGACACGACGACCACGACGCTGGACAACCAGGTCACGGTCACCGGCACGGGCACCACGACCAACTACCAGTACGCGGTCAGCGGGACCGTCGAGGCGACCGGCGACATCGAGGACTGGGACACGGTCAACGAGTCGTCCGTCGACGCCTGGATCACCAGCGACGGCACCAACGACACCTACACCTACTCGAAGGCGATCGGGAGCGTCGAGTTCGTCGAGGGCGAGGCCGAGGTGTCGGTCAACGGCGTGCAGGTGGACCCGGCGACGCTGAGCGCGGACTCGGCGTACCCCAATACCCTCCAGATCGTCGGGGACGGCACGACCACGAACTACGTGGCCTCTGTCTCCGGTGAAATCGTCGACCACCCGGCCTTCGGCACGTCGCTCAGCCAGTACGATACGGTCGACGGCGGCACCGTCGACGGCTGGGTCACCGACGAGATGGACGGCCTCCAGTTCTCTGGCCAGCTGGAGTCCTTGGAGTTCGTCGAGGGCGGCACCACCGTCTACCTGAACGGGTCCCAGATAGACCCCGCCAATTTCGACGGGACCACGAGCGAACCCGCGCTGACCGTGACTACCGACGCCGTCAGCGACGTCGGCAGCACGTCGGCGACGCTCGACGGCACGCTCTCCGACCTCGGTGGAGCCAGTTCAGCCGACGTCGCCTTCGAGTACCGGCCCGTCGGCGGGTCCTGGACCGCCACTGCGGCCCAGACGCTGTCGGCCGCCGGGTCGTTCTCGCAGTCGGTCTCGGGGCTGAGCGGTAGCACGGACTACGAGTACCGGGCGACGGCCACCGCGTCGGACGGCGACGCGGCGACCGGCGGTACGAAGACGTTCACCTCGGGCGAGGCCACGACGGACTCCCCGCCGGTGGTGAACCGCTTCAACGTCTCCGAGGCCGGTCGGAACGACCCACACGCAGAGATCACGATCAACTGGGACGTCTCCGACGTCGACGGCGACCTCGACACCGTCTCGATCGAGATCGCCGACGACTCCGGGTCCGTCGTCCGCAGCACGTCCTGGACGTTCAACGGCACGAGCACGGCCTCGGACACCGACGAGTATCGCTTCAAGAAGGGCGGCGGGGTCGACTACACGGTGTCGATCACCGTGACCGACCTGGCGGGCAACTCCGTCACCGACCAGACAGTCGTCTCGTCGTAACCGCCACCGCCGGTCGGGTCAGCCGTCGACCCGAGACGGCGTGGCGCTCACCGAGGCAGACCCGTACGATTCCCCATCGCTTTTCGAACTCCACCTGGTCAGAGGTATCCGAGGTCAGCGAGGCGGTCCTGGACTGCCTCCTCGCTGACGTCGGCGTCCTCGCTGGCGGCCGCGTCGGCGGTGATCTCCCTGCGCGGCCCGTTCTCGTAGACGAGCCACGGGACCGTCACCAGCTGCTCGGTGTACAGTCCCGGCGGGTGGCCGTAGTCGGTCACCGGCAGCGGCGCGGAGCGCTCGCCGATCATCTGCCCGTGGTCGGCCGTCACGACCGTCTTACCCTGTAACTCGGTCATGAGCGCCTCGACGTGCGGGAGCGCCACGTCTAAGTTCTCGCGGAAGGCGGCCCACAGCACCGCATCGGAGATGCCCAGGTCGCCAGTGAGCGCGCTGTCCCACTCGAAGTTCAGCTGGTCTAAGTCGAAGTGCTGCCGGCCCGTCGGCCCGATGAACGGGTAGTGGGGCTGGAGGAAGTGGACGACGAGGCGCTTGTCGGGATACGTCTCGGCGGCGTCCAGCGCGAACTCGCGGACCGTCTCGGGAAGCACCGTCCGGTACTCCTCGTGCCACCCGAAGTCCTGCCAGACGTTGATCACGTCGTGCAATTGGGCGTTCAGGCGGTCCCTGTTGCGGTAGTACATCGGACTCGCCGTGACGTAAACGGTGTCCCGGAGGTCGCGATCGGCGAAGTTCGATTTGAGGAACTCGCTGGTGTGCGAGCTCTTCGAGATGCGTGACTCGAGCGTGCCCGGCAGTGAGTGCTGTTCCTCGAACATGTCGTACCGGCACGCATCGAGGATGAGGAGGTTGTCCCAGTCCTCCTCGAAGACGTCGATGCCCCGGGGATTCCCGGTCTGGCGGCCAAGCCGGGTGTGATAGAGGCGGTTCACCTCACGGACGGCCAGGCCGGGGTTGGCCATCCCGCGCAGCACTTGCTGAAAATCGTACATGGGCGTCCTTTCCGATATCTATGCATTGTTATTGTCTCGATACACCCCCGAAACCGGCAGCCGGGCGTCGGCGTGGCCATTTAGTCTACCGATAACAATGTCTGACGACGGCAGTACTACCGGTATCCCCCAGCGGGCCGACTCGAACCGGCTCGTTCCCCGGGACTACTTTGCCATGATACGACGACGGACGCACCTACCGATACTGCTCGCCTCGACGGTACTACAGCCCGACGCACCGACGACGCGGCGGAGTCCGTCGGCCGTGGACCCCACGAGTCATATCTGGACGGTGAGTGCCCGATGACCGGCGTCGCCGGCGGGTCGACCGGGTCGACGCCGCTCGACTCTCTGCTCGAGCCCATGCACGAGGAATCCTGGTACGAGGTCGACGCAGTCGACTTCGGCGACCTGGGTGTCGCGCTCGTCCACCACGGACAGAGGGACCCCGGCGGAGGACTGACGTGGCACGACGACCACCGTGCGGGCGTCGTCTACGGGGCCATCACGAACCTCGACGACCTCGAACTCTCCAGCGAAGGCCTCTTCGAGGCGGTCCTCTCCCGGCCCGACGAGACGCTGGCCGCCCTCGACGGCCCCTTCCTGCTCGTCGCGCTCGACCGGGACGCCGACCGCATGGTCGTCGGGACCGACAAGCTCGGGACGCGTCAGTGCTTCTACACCAGCGACGGCCCGTTCGCGTTCGGTTCGAACCTCGCCACGCCGCTCGCGGCGGTGTCCGGTCCGACCATCGACGCCCAGGGCCTCAGCGACATGCTGCTCATCGGACAGGTCTGGGGTGAGAAGACCCTCGTCGAGGAGATATCGGCGCTCCCCGCGGCGTCCGTCCTCGAATACGAAGGCGGGATCCGCGACGTCCGCTCGTACTGGCAGTTCGAGTTCGAGACCGGCCCGCAGGACGACCCGATGGCGCCCATCGTCGAGGCGTACCGGCAGGCCGTCGCGGACACGTCCGCCACCATGGACGGGTCCATCGGCCTCTGGCTGTCGGGCGGCCTCGACAGTCGGACTCTCGCCGGCGAACTGTGCGAGCACTTCGATACCATCACCACCTACACCTACAACGCCAACCCCTCGAACGGCGGGAACAGGCGCATCGCGCGCCAGATATCCGAGCGCCTGGGCGCGCGCAACGAGGAGGTCCCGCTCACCCCGGACCGGTTCGTGGACGTCTTCGACGACGCCGTCACGCTCACCAGCGGCATGCTGACCTGGCGGACCTTCCTCAACCTCACCGCCGTGTTCAACATCGAGGACCCGGCCGACGTCGTCCTTGAGGGCTGTGGCCAGGGGACCATGCTCGGTGGCGGCCTCAGCCAGGACGTGCTCAGTCGCTACGACACCGTCGAAGAGTCCCTCTACCAGGAGAAACACCAGAGCAGTCGGCGCGACGTCCGACGGCTGCTGGCCGCCGACGTCGATCCGATGGCGACCTACCGGAGCGTCGTCGCCGACTCGACGGCGCCGGACTCGGTCGGGAAGGCGCTGGACTGCTACTACCGGAACTACATGGCCCGCGGCGAGTTCGCCAGCAACCCGCTGGCCCGGAGTCAGGTCGGGAGCCGCATCCCCATCTGTACAAGCGGGTTCCTCGACGCCGTGAGCAAACTCCCCCTGGAGTACCGCGGCGATACCATTCCGTTCACCGGCGGCACGATTCCGGCCGGCACGTCACGCGGGAAGCTCGAACTCGCGCGGCGGCTGGATTATGGGCTGAACGGCATCCCCTACGAACGGACCAAGATGCCCCCGAGCCGTCCGCTCTGGCTCCACGTCGTCGGCTTCGTCGTCAACACGGCCACCAAGCGACTGCTCGGCAAGAACGCCTACGGCGGGCGACGCCTCCAGCAGGTGTGGTACGAGGACCACGACGAGATGCGAGCGATGATCGACGGCCTCCTCGACGACGCGTGCGAACGCGAGGTGTTCGACGCGGACGCCATCGAGGCGCTGCGGACGGCCCACTGGAACGGCGAGGCGAACAACCTCGGGCCGCTCGCGGCGCTCTCGACGGTCGAACGCTGGTTCCAGTTGCACCTCGATAAATTCGACCGACAGCGAAACGCCCGTCAGACCCACTGCCAGCGCCGGCACGGCCGAGTGACCGGTCGCTCGACACCTATCCTATCGAAGTCTTGAGTTTTCGCCGGAGTCCTTGCGCCGGCTTGTACGTCAACGGTCCGCCCACCGCCAGCAGGAGGTACAGGTACGCCTTCGGGGCGAGCGGGTCGTACCTGATCGCCCGGCCGAACGTCCGGACAGCCGTCGCGTAATACCCGTTTCGCAGCGCGGAGGACCCGAGCGTGAGCGTCAGCGTCGAGACGAAGCGCCGCTCGGTTCCCCGGCCGAACCTGGCGGCCAGCGGGCGGTGTTTCTCCAGCAAGAGCGGGTACGAGACGTCTCGCTTCGCCTCGAAGTCGTCGGTGATCTGGTCGTGTGAGGTGACCCGTCGCGTGACGACGGGCTCCCTGAGCGACGCGTATTCGCAGTTCGTCGAGAGGCGGATGTGCCACTCCAAGTCCTGCCAGCTGGGCAATTGCTCGTCCGGGAGACCCGTCGCGTCGATGACGCTCCGACGGACGGTAAAGCGGGAGAACGAACCCGCCCGGACCGTCCCGCGGAGGATGCCCTCGGTCACGTCCCCCTCGGCGTCCGGGACGACCCTCCCGAGTTCGTCACCTTCCTCGTCGACGATGCGCGTCCCGGTCATGACGACGCCGACGTCGGGGCCGGACGCCTGGAACACCGAGACCACGCGCTCGACCAGGGTCGGGTCCCAGTAGTCGTCGTCGTCTAGGAAGGCGACGAACTGGCCGCTGGACCGTTCGATGCCGGTCCGGCGGGCGGCGTTCCCACCCCGGTTTTCGTCGTGGCGGACGACCTCGGCGCGAGCGAGGTCGTCGAACGAGACGTCCGCGAGGAACGGTTCGACCGGGTCGGGGGAGTGGTCGTCGACGACCACGAGCTCGACCTCGGGGTACGTCTGGTCGACGACGCTCCGGACGGCGTCCGTCAGAAACTCCGGGCGGCCGTACGTCGGGATGACGACGCTGACCAGCGGTGACTCGGTGTCTGTCTCCATCACTCGTCAGTTCCCGACGAACCACTTTGTTATGATACGTCTGTTCCGCGCCGTCTGTCGCTTCGTCTGTCACTCGGCCGACGGCGCGCCGTCCGCGATGGACTGCATGTCCCAGAGATCCGACATCGTGACGACGGGGACCCCGAGGTCGTCGATGAACTGCATCGTCTCCTCGAAGGCCGCCGTCGCGACGTGGTCCGTCGAATCGCCGACCGTGCGGTACATGATGGGGACGACCTGACGGTACTTCTGGGCGAGTTCGACCGTCTGTTTCGTCGTCTCCAGGTCAGCACCGTTGACCCGGCTGACAGACAGTGGCCCGGTCAGCTGCCCGCTCGGGCACCGGCCGCTCCAGAGGCCGAGGTAGTGGTACTTCGAGACGATGTCGAATGTCGTCTTCGTCACGCGCCCGAAGGGGAAGGTGACGAATCGGGCGCCGGATTCGAAGCCGTTGTCGACGAGCCACTGCTTGGCCCCGCGCACCATCGCGTCCTGTTCAGACCGGACGAAATCCGAGAGAGCGGACTCGCCCTGCGGAAAACTCACGACGTCCCAGCCGGCGCCCTGCAGCGCCTGCAGCTGGGTGAGGTCGATACGTTGCTCGGTGCCGACGAGGCGCGGGATGACCCCTGCGACGCCGGGGACGTCGTACTCCTGCATCACCGGGAACGCGTTCTCGTACTGCGACAGCGACATGTCGTCGAACGTGATGAGGACGGCGCCTTCGTCGAGTTTCGGCGTGACGCGCAGCTCGTCGATGCGGAAGTCGGCCTCGCGTTCGTCGCCGACCCACGACTGGACGCGGATCTCGCGGACGTCGGTCAGGTCCGGCGATCCGACCTCGCTGGTCGCGCCGAAGTCGAGCCGCAGCCAGCCGTCGGTCTCGTCCAGCGGGCGCCACATGTCCAGTCGGTTCTGCCGGTTCGGGGCCATGAGCTGCAGGCGGAGGTTCGAGACGCGCGTCTCGCCGGTGCCCGGGTGGACGGCCATCGAGAGGTCCCAGTCGCTCAGGTCGATCCCGTCCTCGAACGACCGGCCGATCCACGTCCGCACCTCCGATTCGGTCGCCGTCAGTCGGGCCGACTGGCCGGGGTACGGTGACTCGCCGCCGGCCAGCGACCCGTCGAAGACGTCCCAGTAACTGAGGTTGCTGAAGTCCTCGAGGAGGCGCCCCTGACAGCGAGCGCGCTCGCGGCTGTCGAGCTCGACGGTCAGGGGACCGGTCGGCCCCGACCCCGTCGCCGGTGAGCAGCCGTCGTCCGTGCCGACGGGGCCGTCACGAGCGTCGCCGTCGGTCGGTTCCTGGTCCTCGCTACCCGCGCCCGGGCTCGAGTTCGCCGGCCGCACGAGACAGCCCGCGAGCCCTGTCAGCGCTATCGCGCCGGCCTTGATGGCGGTACGTCGCGAGATTGGGGACCCGTTCATTTGGTATCGGGTGTCTCCCCGAACGGTTTGTACTGGCCTTGCTAATATCCGGTAGGAGGTGCCTATTCGGGTATCGGCAACGGAACGGCCGTGGGCCACGGCGACGGTTCCAGCGCCGTCCGACGACCTGCGGCGGGCCTGTCGGTTCGACCATCTCCGGGCGACCGGGCGATGCGATGCCGGCCGCTCGTACGGGCCTGTACGCGGGAGCATAGTACGACCATAACAAAGACGAATATCCACAAAGTGGCGCTACAAGATGGCTATCGTAGATTACGTGCGGGCCGGTGGGGCCCGGGAGCGGACCGACGAATCGGGTCGTGAGGCTGGGTTCGACGCCGACACGCGAGGAGGGGACCGTGGGCGATAGCATCCGGTCCCTCGTCGCGCAGCTCGCGGACGTCTGGCTGATCGTGGGCCTGCTCGCAGTGGCCAACGTCGCGTTGCTCTTGCTCCCCTCGCCCGTTCGACTGTTACTCGCCGGCGTCTTCCTGTGTCTGCTGCCGGGCTACGCGCTCACGACGCTCGTGTTCCCGGCACGGCGCGGGCGGCAGACGGCGAACCCGTTCAGGCAGAACTTGAACGACGGCGTCCTCGGCGAGGGCGAGCGGGCCGCTCTCTCGCTCGGGCTCAGCGTCGCGCTCCTCCCGCTGTTCGGCATAGGCATGGCCTTCTCCGCCCTCCCGCTGACTGTGCAGAACATCCTGCTCGTCGTGACGGCGTTCGTCGTGGTGGCGCTGGCCGGTGGCACCGTCCGCCGGCTGCGGACCTCGTCCGACGCACGCTACAAGGCCCCGTTCTGGTACTGGCTGGGCGAGGGTTACCGTGGGTTACAGGGCAACACCGTCGACGTCCTTCTCAACGTCGGGCTGGCAGTGGTTGTCATCGCGGCGATGAGCACCTTCGCCATGGCGCTCACGACCCCCCAGGACGGCGTCACGTACACCGAGGCGTCGCTGTTGACGGAATCACCCGATGGGAAGCTGGTGGCAGGCAACTACCCCACCGAGCTCGGTCCCGACGGCCGGGCCGACCTCGTCTTGCGCGTGTCCAACCACGAGGGCGAAGACAAGGTCTACACCGTCGTCGTGCAGTTACAGCGACTCGAGGCGGGGAGCGAGGGCGCACGAGCGGTCACCGAGCGGTCCGAACTCCTCCGTGAGGTCCAGCGTGTCGAGAGCGGCGAGAGCTGGGAGTACGACCACACCGTCACGCCCACGCTGTACGGCGAAGACCTGCGGGTCGCCTACCTCGTCTACGCGGGCACACCGCCAGCGAACCCGACCACCGACAACGCCTACCGGTACCTGTCGCTGTCCGTCGACGTCACCGAACCCGCCTGATTGTCCGGTACCCGGTACGATATCGAACGCGACGCTTTTCAGCGAACAGCGATTCGGAGACGGTCGTCTCGACCATTTGAGTGCAGCTGTCACAGTTACGTGGACCGTCGACGCGACGGATCGAGAATCAGTCGGCCAGCAGTTCGCCTTCCTCGACCATCGACTCGAGGGGGTTGTCGGCGATCTCGAGCGGCAGGTGGACGCGCGTCCGCCGGCGCGAGGACTCCCAGCAGGCGAAGATGAGCTCTGTCGCCTGCAGCGCGTTCGACGCCGAGAGGGCAGATTCGCTGTCGGCGTCCACCGCGTCGACGACGTCGGCGATGGCCCGGTCGATCAGCGTCGGAGTGCGAGCGCGCTCGGCGCTCACCATCGGCAACCGGGCGGCGACGCGCTGTTTCGCGGCCTCGACGAGCGACCCCTTCGGGCCGTGAACGGTGTCGCCACCGGTGTCGAGCGTGCGCCACCCGCCGTCGGTCCGGACCCGGAGGGGAGCCTCGTCCCCGCCGATCTCGATGACGCCGTCGCTGCCGACCAGGCGTAGCAGACACGAGAGCATGCTGTCGTCGCCGGTCGCGGCGAGTCCGTAGACGCCGTTCTCGTAGCGCCACTGCGCGATAGCCATGTTCTCGTTGTGGGCGCCAAACTGGACGTTCTCCTCGGAGTAGTCGAGGCCTGCCAGCACCCACTCGGCCCGTGCCTGGTCGGTGAAGTAGCCACAGAGGTCAAAGAGGTGCGACCCGAAGTCAAAGAGGTTGTCGCCGCCGATCTCGATCCGTTCAAGCGTCCCGATGGTGCCGTCATCGAGCGCCTCCTTGGCCTTCGTGAACGGGCCCGCGAAGCGGCGCTGGTGGTTGAAGGTCAGTGTCACCCCGCGCTGGTCGCACGTCTCGACCATCTCCCGGCAGTCCTCCCACGTCGTACCCATCGGCTTCTCGCAGTGGATGGCCCGGACGCTCTCGCCCCGGGCGACCTCCATCACGACGGGGGCGTGGACGTGTGGCGGGACACAGACGCTGACGATGTCGGGTTCGACGGCCGCCAGCATCTCCCTCGCGTCTTCGAAGACGTTCCCGGCCGGGATGTCCCAGCGCTCGGCGAACTGTTCGGCGTTCTCCCGGACGATGTCGGCACAGCCGACCAGCTCACACGCGTCCAGTCGGGCGTACGCGCCGGCGTGTCGGTACGCCATGGCGAACCCGTCGGTGTCTGGATTGTCCGGGTCCGCACCGGTCCCCACGATTGCAACCTTGTAGGTCATCGGTGAACCAGTGTGGCCGAGTTCACAAGGTTAGAAGCCGCGTACTGTCGGCCGCCCTCGCGTCTCGGATTCACTCCGACAGTGGTGAGTGGGAGCGTGCTCGCGACCGCGTCACAGCGAGGGGAGCGAAACGCCGTCGGCGACGACATCGGGCGGTACGCGCTGGCTAATTATCTGTCCCGGCGACTCACGATCAGTACGAGACGGGGCCTAGCTGGACTGTGCACGCGCTGGCGCGAGCGTCGGTCCGCGGTCCCGACCACGAACCATGAGCGAAACCGAACGACAGCAGTCCCGGACGAAGTTCAGACACGAACAGATCGACGCGAACCCACCGTGTTCCCGCCTCGGGTTCTGTCTCACGACAGACCTGACGGGGAACGGCCTCCCCGACGTGATCGTCGGCGGCGCCGGACAGGGGTTCCCCGGCCGCGATTTCGTGGCCCAGCTCGACCGAGACACCCCCCTTCCGGTGGAGGCGATGCTCGATCTGGTCGGGGTGGAACACACCAACCTCTTCTGGTACGAGAACCCCGGGTGGGAGCGCCACGACGTGGCCTTCGCCCCGAACCTGGACGTCGGCGCGACGCTGTGTGACGTGACCGGCGACGGGCGGCAAAACGTCGTCGTCGGCCAGGGCATCAACAACACCGACGTCTACTGGTTCGAGATGCCCGACGACCCCCGCGAGCCGTGGACGCCTCACCTGGTCACCGACACCTTCGAGAAGTACCACGACCTGGCGGCCGGCGACGTCGACGGGGACGGTGTCGACGAACTCGTGGGTCTCTCCCAGGAGTCCGAGACCGTGTTCTACTACGACATCCCGGAGGACCCGACAGTCGAACCGTGGCCGGAATCCTGTCTCCACATCGTCGACCGGGGCATCGAGATCGAAGGGCTCCGAATCAGGGACATCGACCACGACGGTCAACACGAGATCATCGCCGGCACCTACGTCTACCACCGCGACAGCGGCGCTGCGACCGGGTGGCGTCGCGACCCGGTCGTCACCGGGTGGGACGACACGCGGGTCGAACTGGCCGACCTCGACGGCGACGGGGACCTCGAAGTGATCTTCTCGGAGGGGGACTCCCCCACTACGGTACCCATCCTGGCCGCGTCGCGGTCTTCGACGGGCCGGAGTGGACCGGAACAATCCTCGAAGACGGTCTCTTTTGCCCCCACACGCTGCAGGTCGCGGACTTCGACGGCGACGGGACCCCCGACATATACGTCGCCGAGATGGGGCTGGGCGAGAACGACGACCCGGTCCACCTCCTGTTCAGGAACCGCGGCGACGGGACCTTCGACAGGGAAGTCGTGTCCAGGGGCATCGAGACCCACGAGGCCGTCGCCGTCGACATGACGGGGGACGGCCGGATAGACATCGTCGGGAAGTCATACGCGCCGGATCACCACGTCGACGTCTGGTACAACGAGAACTGACCGGTAGACGGACCCCTATTCTGCGGACGTCGTCGGATTCTCGCGGGTGGCTCGACGCTCGAAGGGAGGCACCCCGGAGTCCAACTCGGGTGCGTCCTTCCCCAGCAGGTCGAGGACGCCCCTGATGCGGCCTGCAGTCCCGGCAAGCTGGGCCCCGGCCTTGACCAGCGATCCCCTGAGCCCCGCACGACGTAGTACTTCGGGTTCAGCGCGCCGAACACCGTCATCGAAACGACCTCGCGCATCGAGTAGCCGACCTTGCGCCAGTAGTACGGATGCTGTGTCTCGAGGTTGTACATCTTGCGCCAGTAGCCGGGGACGCTGTCGGCGTAGGAGTGTGTGACCACCAGGTCTGGGTCGTAACGGATGTCGAACTGGGTCCGCACCCGTGCGGCGAGCTCTTTCTCCTCGTGGCCCCAGCCCATGTTCTCGTCCCAGCCGCCGACTGCCTCGAACACCTCTCTGCGGACACCCATGTTGTTGCCCCAGAACGTATCGACGTAGCGAGGTTCGTCACCTCGGTTGTAGTGGGCCGTGAAGTGACGCGCGAAGATGTCCGACCGCGGGTGGACCGTCCGCCCGGAGTACGCCGGCTCTTGCTCGAGCGTCTCGACGGCCCGTTCGAGGTAGTCCTCGCGCGGGAGCGAGTCGTCGTCGAGGAAGACGATTTTGTCCGCCCGTGCCTGTCGTATCCCCTCGTTCCGTGCCTTACAGACTGGATAGTCGTCACGGACGACCACCTCGTAGTCGTCGTACGTCCCCCGTTCGAGATAGTCCACCACGTCTAACTCGTCGTAGGACTGCAACGTCGCCACGACGACGCTTACCGAAACCATTGAAATCTTCGTTCGAAAGCTCGACACTGTCAGTATTTATTATACGTCCCTTTCCACCCTGAAATCACCGCCGTCCCGGCCGGGCAGGTCGGCGACATGTAGTGATTAACAATACGTCGACTCCGGGTAGCCCTCCGCAATGGCTGACCCATCGCCCGAGTCGCTGCTCATCGTCGGACCGTGTCGGCAAGAGACCGGCGGCGTCTCACAGTTCCTCCGGGGGCAGGCAGACGAGCTCAGTGACCACCTCGACGTGACCGTTTACAACACCAGCGTCCCGGCCGGGAGCGACGCCCTGGACGCCGGCGGGTTCGCGAAGGCGCGTTGGCTGGTCCTCGCGGCCCTCTCGGCGCTCTCGCGAGTGGTGCTCTTCCCCCTGTATCTCGACGCCGACGTCGTTCACGTCCACGCGTCCTCCCGCGTCTCGTTCTACCGGAAGTCGATATACATCCTGCTGGTTGCGCTCCTCCGTGACGCCCCCATCGTCGTCCACATCCACGGGTCGGACTTCGACGACTTCCTCGCGGAGGCCGGGCCGGGCCGGCGGGCGTACATCCAGTTCATCTTCGACCGCTGTACCGAGGTCGTCGTCCTCTCGGAGTACTGGGCGACGGTCCTCGAGCAGGAGCTGACCCTCGAGTCCGTCAGCGTGCTCCCGAACCCGGTCCAAGCCGAGGACTTCGCCCCGGTCTACGGCGTCGACCCCCCACGGATCGTCTTCGTCTCGAACCTCATCGACCGCAAGGGCGTCGAGGAGTTCGTGACCGCGGTGCGCCGCCTCCTGGACTGGGCGGACCTCGCGTTCACGGTCAGCATCGCCGGGAAGGGACCGCGGTCGGACATCGTGACGGACCTGGCAGCCGAGTTCGACGCCGTCGAGTACCACGGGTTCGTGAGCGAGCGGCGCAAGCTCGAACTCCTGAACGAGGGGTCGATATACGTCCTCCCCACGTACGCGGAGGGGCTCCCCATCTCGCTGCTCGAGGGGATGGCCGGCGGGAACGCCATCGTCTCGACGACCGTGGGGAGCATCCCCGAGGTCGTCGGCCCGGGGAACGGTATCCTGGTGCCGCCCGGCGACATCGACGAGCTTTGCGAAGCCATGGAGTCACTCGTCCGCGACGACGACAGGCGGACCGCGATGGCCCGGACGAACCGGGAGACTATCGAGGCCGGGTACACCTGGGACCACATCACCGACCAGCTCCTCGCGACGTACGACCGGCTCGTGACCGGGGGTGGCGCACGGTCCGGCCGGGTCACCGTCGATGCCCAGGTGACCGACTGATCGTGGGTCCGATTCAGCACGTTACAGCGAGGAGAGAAGGAGGTCGTTATCCGGACCGACGACCCGAAGAGAGTGACTAACCCGTCACGAGGCGACCATGTGCCGGGGCAGACGCGAGGGTCCTCGACGGGTCGTTCCACCCTCGATACGGCGGATCGTCGCGACGGCTCCGTCGCTGTTGCCCGGGAAACCACCCACCGCCCGGCTAGCAAACGAATGCTACTCCGACACAACTATTAGAAATTTGAATAGTAAGTAGACGACCAGGTGGTAAAGAGACCGAACCGACGAAAGGAGTTGCTTCCAGCGATCTGTTTTTCACGCCCGAATCGATAAGAAACAATTTACAAAGCGGATATACCGGGTCTTCAGGCCTGTGAGCACACACATCGCGTTCGTCCTCGGGACCAGACCCGAGATAATCAAACTCGCCCCGGTAATCAGAGCGTGTGTCGACGGAGACGTGCCCTTCACGGTCATCCACACCGGACAGCACTACTCCGAGAAGCTCGACGACGTGTTCTTTACCGACCTCCAGCTCCCCGAACCCGACTACAACCTCGGTGTGGGGTCCGGGACTCACGGCGCCCAGACCGGGCAGATGCTCGTCGAGATCGAGCAGATCCTCCTCGACGAGGACCCGGACGTCGTGCTGGTCCAGGGCGATACGAACTCCGCACTGGCCGGTGGCATCGCGGCGATGAAACTCGACGTCCGGCTGGGACACGTCGAGGCGGGCCTCCGTAGCTTCGACCGCGACATGCCCGAGGAACACAACCGCGTCCTCGTCGACCACGCCGCAGACCTCCTGTTCCCGCCGACCGGCGATTCGGCCGAGCGCCTCCGGGAGGAGGGCATCCCCGCCGACAGAGTCAGCGTCACCGGCAACACCGTCGTCGACGCGGTCCTCCAGAACAGAGACATTGCCGCGGACCGCAGTACCGTCCTCGAGGACCTGGGTGTGGCCGCCGGCGAGTTCGTCCTGCTTACGGCCCACCGGCCAGGCAACGTCGACGACCCGGAGCGGTTCGCCCAGCTACTCGAGGGCGTGAACCGGTACGCGGAACTGACCGACAAGCCCGTCCTCTACCCGATTCACCCCCGCTCCGAGGCGAAGCTCGAGGAGTTCGGCCTGACGGTGCCCGAACACATCCGGTGCATCGAGCCGCTGAACTTCCTCGAGTTCCTCCACCTCGAGGACACCGCCTCGCTCGTGTTCACGGACTCCGGTGGCGTCCAGGAAGAGACGTGCATCCTCGGGACCCTGTGTCACGCTCAGGGAGAACACCGAACGCCCCGAGACGCTCGAGGTCGGGTCGAACGTGCTCGCCGGTCCCGAACCGGAAAGCATCGTGGTCAACGCCTTCGAGATGCAGACCCGTGACACCGACTGGGACCTCCCCTTCGGCGACGGCCACGCCGCGGCCCGCATTCTGGCGGGATGTGGCATCGAGACGGCAGTCACCTCGGAGGTGCGGGCATGACGAGCGTCGCCGTCCACGGACTCGGGTACGTCGGTCTGCCGACCGCCGCGCTCTTTGCCAACGAGGGGTTCTCCGTCGTCGGCGTCGACACAGACCGCGAGCGCATCGAGATGCTCCGTGAGAGCGCGCCGCCGTACAACGAGGTCGAACTCGAGGCGTACGTCCAGCAGGCGCTGGACTCGGGGCGCCTGTCGCTCCAGACGACGGCTACAGAAAGTGACTACCACCTCATCTGCGTCCCGACGCCGTTCGACGAAGACGCCGAGCGCGCCGTGCTCACGTACGTCGAGCAGGCCGCCCGGAACGTCGAACCCCACCTCCGCGAGGGCGACACGGTCATCCTCACCTCGACCTCGCCCCCGGGGACGACCGAGCATGTCGTCGGCCCCGCGCTCGAGATAGGCGGCCTCCGCGCCGGCCGGGACTTCCACCTGGCGCACTGTCCCGAGACCATCCTCCCGGGGAACATCCTCCACGAGATCAAACACAACGACCGCATCGTCGGCGGTATCGACGACGACTCGACCGAGTCGGCCGCGTGGCTGTTCGAGTCCGTGACCGAGAGCCACGTCCACCGCGCTCCCGATCCGACCACGGCGGAGTTCGTCAAACTCACGCAGAACACCTTCCGGGACACGAACATCGCGCTGGCCAACGAGCTCGCGAAGGTGGCACGCGACTACGGCGTCGACGTGCGCTCGAGCTTCGACCTCGCCAACACCCATCCGCGCGTCTCGTTGCTCACCCCAGGGCCGGGGGTCGGCGGCCACTGTTTGCCTGTCGACCCCCACTACCTGGGCCAGAACTCCGACTCCGTGGACCTCATCGAGTGTGCTCGCGACGTCAACGACGGGATGGTCGAGTACGTCTCCGATATGCTCACGGACGAACTGGGGAGCCTGGCCGGCGCCAACGTCGCCGTCTTCGGTCTGGCGTACAAGGGAAACGTCGACGACGCCCGCAACAGCCCCGGCGAGCGCTTCGCCAGGACCCTGTTCGAGGAACCGCCGCTCATCACCACCGACGGGTGAGCAGAGTCTCGACGTCCGCGTCTACGACCCGTACGTCACGACCTCCGAGTTCGAGCTCTCGGACTACGAGAGCGCACTCGCCGACGCCGACGCCGTGGTCATCACCACGGACCACGACGAGTTCGCCGACCTCTCTCCGGACGACCTCCGCGACCGGATGCGGGGCAACCTCGTCATCGACACGAAGTGGGTCCTCGACGCCGAGGAGTGGGCGGAACACGGCATGGACGTCGAACAGCTGTAACGAAGGTTTTCAGGACCGCAGTCGTCCAGTGACGAGACGCGCTGTGAGCGATTGCTCCACCCCTGCGGCGCGAGCGTGGCCGACGTAGATTCTGACGGCCGAGTCACGGCGACGTGTCTCACGGGAGCGGAAGCACAGACCGGTAGAACGCGGTGAGGATTCCGATCCCCGGGTTCACGATGTCGGCAGCAGTGCCTCCGTACCACCGGCTGTCGTGGTGGTGGGACCGAGCAGGAGATCTCCGGACCGGGCCGGTCGTCGTCGATCTCGATCACGTCCGCGATTCACTCCCGGACACTAGCTCGACTGTCGTCGCTCGTGTTTCGAC
This sequence comes from Haloarcula regularis, assembly GCF_029338315.1. Taxonomy (GTDB): domain Archaea; phylum Halobacteriota; class Halobacteria; order Halobacteriales; family Haloarculaceae; genus Haloarcula; species Haloarcula regularis. Next base: position 370,821 of record NZ_CP119794.1, on the reverse strand, counting down.
GGCACGTCTGACTCGAGGCGGCCACCACAGAGAGCGGCTTCCAACCAGCACAGCGGCTCACTGAACTGGCCATCGTCAACAAAAAACCGGAACGCCTCGGCTCGGACGACCTTCATGCCGTCGTGGCGGAGCGGCTCGGCCGCTCGACGTACTTCGTCCACAGCCGCCACAGAAGGCCGCGCAACAGGAGCAAGGAGAGCCTGGGCACGAAGGAACCGTAGCGGATACCGCTCTCCTCGTCGCCGTACAACGCGTCCATCGGGACGTCGACGACAGTGAAGTCGTGGACGTTCATCTTGATGAGCACGTCGTTGAGGAACCCGTAATCGTCGTAGAGGTCGTCGAGCGACAGTCGGTCCAGCGCCTCCCCGGAGATGGCCGTGTAGCCGTTCTGTGGGTCCCGAATGGTCCAGTGACCGCTGGCGACCATCGTGAGGACGCTCAACAGCGTGTTCCCGAAGAGCCGCCAGTTGGACATCTGCCGGCAGTGTTCGAGCGAGACCAGGCGGTTCCCCTTCGCGTACTCGGCGGTGCCCTCGACGACCGGGTCGATGATACGGTCGAGGATGTCCGGGTCCATCTGTCCGTCCCCGTCCATGACGGCGACGACGTCGAGGTCGTTTATCAAGGCGAGTCGATAGCCGGTCTTGACCGCGGCACCCCGCCCGCTGTTTGTCTGGTGTCTGACCGGGACGATGCGGTCCCCGAGCAGGGACGGCGACGCGAACTCCTGGCCAGAACCGTCGGTGAGGGCAGCGATCCCGTCAGTGGCTGTCTCGGGTGCCTGGTCTGTCTCCGGCGGCGTCTCGGCGACGTACTCGGTGATGACAGACCAGGTCTCGTCGGTCGATCTGTCGTCGACCACGAACACCTTGTCGACGAAGCCGGGTATCGTCTCCAGCACCTCGCCGATGAAATCAGCCTCGTTGTAGACGGGGATGACGACGCCGACCGAGGATCCGCGGTACATCTCAGCCACCTCCGCCGGTGGCCAGTCGAGTCCCGGTCGACGTATCGACCGCTCGTCGTCCGTGCTGGAGGCACACGTCCTGCGGGTGGCCATCAGAGCGACCGTCGTCGATTCGTGCGTGGGTACGTTCAGTAAATGTCATGCTGCGTCGGTACCGGTGACGTCGACCCCGTGTCGACCATCCCGTTTCCACCCTCTCCTTCCCCAGAAAGTCGCATTGTTATTCCTTGCTTTCAGTCGGTAGTGACGGTATTCGGGGCAACTCGATACCAGGATGTTGCGTGCAGGATGAATCAGGCAACGCAGGGCGTTCGCCCACGGTCGCCAACCGTCGGCCGACCGCAACGACTGACGTACGCACCTGGTGTGAGACGACCGACACAGAACAGGACAGCGCGACGGAGGCCCGGGGTGGCTGCGCTGAATCGATCCGTGAGCGAGCGGTGATACCGCAAGAAAGAACGAGCCGCGACCGTGGGTCAGTCGAACTGCGCCAGGTACGCGTCGCGGATGGCTGCCTGTTCCGTGTCGTTCAGGCTCTCGTAGTCGGTCCCGTGTTTCGCCTGGGCGAGTTCGTCCCAGGACTCGACCGTGTCACCCTCCTCGGTGAGGAACTGGGCGTCGTACTCCGCCTCTATCTTCTGCTGGAGGTCCATGTCGAGTTCGCTGAACTCGAAGTCTTCGCTTCGGGGCACCGGGACGTCGTAGACCTTGCGCGCGAACTCTTCGCGGGTGTAGACCTGCGTGATGTCGAGGCCATCGGCGAACGGCTGGCGGGCGAATATCTCCTCGATCTGGGGCGTGGTCTCTCCGCTGAGCTCGTCGTAGTGGTGGCCGGTCTTGGCCACCGAGATCTCGTCGAGCGTGGTGTACTCGATGTCCGCACTGGTGTCTTCGGTATCATCGTCGTCTGCCCCACCGGAACCACTGTACGGTGGCCACTTGGCTACGAAGACGGAGTTCTTGGCGGTATCCTCAGTCTTGACGCTGTAAATAAACGTGCCGGTGATGAAGTCCTCGACCGGAAGCGGATCCGGGTCCTCCAGGTACGGGACGTCGAAGACGACGTCTTTGGTCTCGTTGGCCGCGAGCGTGACGTTCTGCGTGAGGCCATACGATTCCGGTTGGTCGTCACCGTCGATGTCGATTTTGAGTTCGACAGACTGCGTGTCCGGCGCGTCACCGGTGTTCTGGATCGTGGCCGTAAACACCATCGGGTCGCCGATGTAGAGGGTGTCGTTCCCGCGGAGTTCGACGACAGTGAACTCGCTCTCGCGGACGCGCAGGTCGGCCGACGCCTCGTGGTCGGTCGACGCCAGCGAGTAAGTGTAGTTCCCGCGCGTGTGGGTGGCCGTGTCGACGCTGAACTGGAAGTCGGCGGACTCACGGGCGCCGAGCGTCAGCGTTCTGTTCTCGAGTGCCTGGCCGTCGTGGGTGAACGTGACCGTCTGCGTGCCGTTTACGTCGCCGACGTTCGACACGGTCCAGGTGACGTTGGCCGTCTCACCGCGAACGACGTCGAGTGAGCCGTTCACGTCGGTCACCTCGAACGTGGCCGGCTGGTGGACGACGAGGCTGCCGCTCCGCTCGTCGTCCCCGGTGCGCAGTTCGTAGCGGTACCACCCGGGCGAGCGGTCGGCAGTCCCGACCGAGAAGGAGACGGTGCCGGACTCGCTTGGGCCGAGCGAGAGTGACTTGCTCGTCTCGAGGTCGTCCTCGCCGAAGCCGCTCCCGTCGGTCAGGTAGAGCTCGACGTCCTGGACACCGCTCGTCTCGCCGTCGTTCGTGACGGTGGCAGTGATGGTCGTGCTGTCGCCCTGGACGACAGGGGAGGACGCGTCACTGTCGTCGAGGGTGAACGTCGCCGGTCGGAGGACGACGAACTCGTTCGTCTCGAGCGGGTCGTCGTCCCCGGTCGTGATCCCGTACGTGTAGGTGCCCGGGTCCATCCCCTCGCTCTGGACGGTCAGCTCGACTGTCCTGGACGCGTCCGCACCGAGCGTGACCTCCTGCTTTGCGACGGTCGTATCGAGGACGCCGTCACCGTCGGTGTCCACGCGGAGTTCGACTTGCCGCGTCCGTTCGGACGATTCGGGGTTCTGGACCGTCGCCCAGACGGTCACGTCCTCGCCCGGGAGGACCTGATCGGAGTCGTCCACGTCGCCGACCGCGAAGTCGACGTCTGCTGTCTCGAGTGATTGTTCCTGTGCAGAGAGCGGTTCACTGAACCCTCCCGTCACGGCACCGACCGTGACGATTCCGACGACTGCGAAGCCGATCAGAACCAACTGCCTGTGGCTGATAGCCATGTCACAGTAGACCGAATACGGAGATATTGTTAGATAGATTGTAATAGCATCCGGGTACGTTCCAGTTCGAGATGGCGTCACGAACGACCCGGTAAGCAGTCTGGAACGATTCGATTAGGAAGGGCTTCCGTCGCTCGGTTTCGGCAGTGTCCGGCGGGGCCGCCGGCGGACGTGGGGACACGTCGTCCCCACCGAGTTCAGTAGATATTTATAACCGCTCGCGAAAGCGGAGGTATGTGGACGGACGAGAAACCGGGAGCTGAAGAGAGTCGCATCGAGGATTTCGTCGACCGGCCACCGAGCGCGGAGATCGCTTTCAAGCTCTCCGAGACACTCGAGAAAGACGTCACGGATATCGAACCCATCGGGAACCAGATCGACACCGACGCGCTGAACCGTCTGTTCCAGCGGAGCGCAGGCGCCGACTTCCGGTTCGAGTTCACACACGCGGGCTGTCACGTCGAGCTGGACCCGACGGGTATCGAGGTCGACCGACTGGACAGCGCACGCGAGTGACCCAGATACCGGGACGAGAAACGTCGCGGGACGGTCGGTCCAAACTGGGGACCGTCAGGCCATGTTCTTTCGTTCGATGGTCTCCCAGACCTGCAATCCTTTGTCCGTGATACCGTAGACGCGCCCTTTCTTCCGATCTTCCGATACCAGGAGGTCGACGAGGTCCATCTCCCGAAGCTCCTGTAGTGCCCGTGAGACGTGCGCGATACTGAGCTCGCGGTCACTCGCGATGAGTGACGGTGTCGCCGGACCTTCCGACAGCCGTCGAATCGTCTCCACGCGATACCGTGAACTGATCACGTAACTTACCTTGTCCCACTGATCGAAGTCTGCCATTATGCGTTGTTCGGCGCTGTAGTCCAGGAGCCGACCGCGCGCTGACGCCGGTCCCTGCGGTTTGTTGTCACACCGACTGATAGATATTTCACGTGGTTCGCGGATAACTCTTGCGCACTCGAGAGGCACGTCCCCGCGACCGTTCCCGGACGGGAGGTGTCAGTCACTGGTGGTCACCTGTATCGACGCCGGGTAGCGCGAGAGCTCGGCCGGGAGTTTTCGGGTGCGGTTCCTGTGTTCGACGAAGCCGCCGACTGCGCTGAGTCCGACGCCGGCTACGAGCAAGAACACGGCGAAGTAAGCGAGCGACAGGGTCAACGACGGAACCAGTGAGGCGACGCCGAACAGGACCACCGCGAACGCGGACGTCGCCGTCGTCAGGTAGTACCAGGGAACCCACCGGCTCTCTTTCGACAGGTAGGCGTCTATCTCGTGGATCCGATCTGTCGGGCGAACCGACTCTCCCTCGTGGGCAACGAGCCCCACCGACTCGAGCTTCGGAATGTGCGTCTGGTACATCGAAACGTAGACACGCTTGCGCTGTCGACTCGTGAGGTCGACGGGCGCGACACCCTCCTCCCACGCGGCGACCTTCGCAGCCAGCGTGGTCACTTCCACCGGTGTCGCTGCGGTCCGGAGGATGTGGAGTATCGCTCGACGGCGAGGGTTGCTGAGCACCTCGTAGGCGTCGTCACGTGGTATCACTGCAGAGTCAGAGCCTATCATCGGCTTTTACTCCCAGTGTCTTTCGTACGGGGTCCGAGTCAGGTGGTTTTCGTAAATCACAGTACAGGATTTGGCGTATAAAGGCCTTTGTTACCTGGGCCATACCTCATGTATTCGGAGCCAAATGGCGAGATAGCTGGCGCAATCCCTGGTTATTTTGTATTGCTGCGTTCCACGTACGAACGACCGGACCCCCCGATGCTACCGAATCGACGTGGTAGTAACCGTTTCGCCGTAGCCGACACGGTGTCAGTTACCCCCAACCCGGGGAACGACGAACCTACCGAGTCCGCTACGAGCGCCGACAGCACGACCTCGAAGAGCGTCCCAGGGACCCGATTGGCCACAGCAACGTCTTCCCTACTATCTGTATAAGATGATATTATCGAATTAGTATCGCCTACTCAGCAGTTGCAAAGGATTAAGTACTTTCCAATAGAATAACAGTTATACCGAGTACAATCGGGTGGCTACTCCAGCCACGGGGAAGAGCCGACACACCCTCGTAAGGCCTCGTGAATGGGCCACGGTAGCGGGAAAGGGAAACTATGGGAGTCAAGGATCAATCAATGTCGCAATCGGAACGGAACGTGGACGAACAATCAGTCACTACTAGCACTTCAGAACAGGTTACAGCGGAGTCAGAGACCGACGAGGCGTCCGACGAACCGCCGGAACCGTCACTCGACCTCATCTTCGAGATCCTGAAGAACAGCCGGCGCCGGGAGGTCATCAAGTATCTCCGCGAGCGCGACGAACGAGTCTCGCTGTCGGACCTCGCAGAACACGTCGCGGCCGTCGAGAACGGTATCACGACGGCCGAACTCAGTTCGAGCCAGCGCAAGCGGGTCTACGTCGGCCTCTACCAGTGTCACCTCCCGAAGATGGACGACATCGGGGTCGTCGAGTTCAACCAGAACCGCGGTCACGTGGAACTCACCGACGAAGCCGTCCACTTCGAGAAGTACCTGGACCACGCCGACGACGGACCGGCGCGTCGCTGGTACAAGTACTACGCAGGCGTCTCCGTCGTCGGGGTCCTCGTCCTGGCGCTTTCGGTCCTCGCACCGGTTCCCGGCTGGGCGGTCATGGCGATGCTCGCACTCGTCGTCGGTATCGCCGGCGTCACCTCCGCGCTGCACTGGGCGGCCGAGAACAGCGACGACTGAGGCTTCATTTTCCGCAGCTCCGGCAGTCGGGTAGACGTCGTATACTTTCCAGAAAGACTCCGATTACAATACGGTGACGACGTGACTGAGTGAGCGTCTACCAGCAAACAGTCCCCACTATGATTCAACGTAGCACGCCGGAGTCGCTCTCGGAACGGAACGCACCCAGCCAGCGCGACCACGGTCCGACCGCCCAACAGTGCGGCCCGCACTGGAGGTAGCGATGTGTGGCATCATCGCGGCCAACGGTACCGAACCGGTCCTCGCGAGCGTCCTGCGTGGACTGCAGAACCTCGAGTATCGGGGCTACGACTCCGCGGGAGTCGCCGTGGGTCTCGAGGACTCGCTTGCCGTCTGCAAGCACGCCGGACAGATTTCGTCCCTCGTGGACGACGTCCGCCGTGACCTCCCCGACGGGACGAGAGCCATCGGGCACACTCGATGGAGCACCCACGGGCCGCCGACCGACGCGAACGCGCACCCGCACACGGACTGTTCGGGTCGGGTGGCGGTGGTCCACAACGGTATCATCGAGAACCACGAGGAACTGAGGGCCGAACTCCGCGCGCGCGGCCACGAGTTCACGAGCGAGACGGACACCGAGGTGGTCGGACACCTGATAGAGCAGTCCATCGAGTCGGGAGCCGACACTGAGACGGCCGTCCGGTCGGCCATCGACCGACTCGAGGGCAGTTACGCGGTCGCCGTGCTCGTCGAGGACGACGACCGGCTATTCGCGGCGCGGCGCGGGTCGCCACTCGCGCTCGGCGTCGGTGCCGACACGTACTATCTCGGGAGCGACGCGCCCGCCTTCCTCGAGTATACCGACCACGTCGTCTACCTCCAGGACGGCGACCTGGTCACGCTCGCGCCGACGTCCTACGAGGTCACCAACGACGGCCGGGTCGTCCAGCGCGAGGTCGAGACCATCGACTGGAGTCCGGCCGACGCCCGAAAGGGAACCTATGACCACTTCATGCTCAAGGAGATCTACGAGCAGCCGTCGGCCATCGAGCAGACGATACAGAGCCGTCTCTCGGACGGGGCCGTCAGACTCGAGGAGCTCGACGCACTCGACGCCGGGTCGCTCTCTGCTGTCCACTTCGTTGCCTGCGGGACGTCCTATCACGCCGGTCTGTACTGTGAACAGCTCCTCCGCGAGCGAGGGGTCGATGCCCAGACGTTCCTCGCCTCGGAGTACAGCGACTCGCCACCGCCGGTCGGCGGCGACGTCCTCACCGTCGCAGTCACCCAGAGTGGCGAGACGGCCGATACGCTCGAGGCGGTCCGCCACGCGCGAGCGGAGGGCGCGACGACCCTGGCCGTGACCAACGTCGTCGGGTCCACGGTGACCAGAGAGTGTGACCACCACGTCTTGATACGGGCGGGCCCCGAGATCGGGGTCGCCGCCACCAAGACGTTCACCTCACAGATAGCCACCCTGCTGTTGCTCGCCGAGCACCTGGTCCGAGCACGCGACGGCGACGCGAGCGGTTACCCGCTCGACGCACTGGCGGCACTCCCGGACCACGCGGCGGAGACGCTCGACCGGTCTCGCGCCGGGGCCGTCGCGCGCCGCTACGCCGACGCCGACTCATATTTCTTCATCGGGCGCGGGACCTGCTACCCCGTGGCCCTCGAGGGGGCGCTGAAGCTCAAGGAGATCTCATACGAGCACGCCGAGGGATTCCCCGCCGGCGAGCTGAAACACGGGCCGCTGGCGCTCGTGACCTCCCGCACGCCAGTGATCGCGTTGTTCTCGGGGCAACACGACGAGAAGACGCTGAGCAACGTCGAAGAGGTCCAGGCCAGGGGCGCCCCGGTCGTCGCTGTCGTCCCCGAGGGCAGCGACCTGGTCGACGGCGGGTTCGACGAGGTCCTGATTGTCCCGGACACCGCTCCCGAACTGACAGCCGTCCTCGGGAACCTCCAGCTCCAGCTGTTCGCGTACTACGTCGCCGACACGCTCGACAGGGCGATAGACAAGCCCCGGAACCTCGCGAAGAGCGTCACAGTCGAGTGAACTTGGGCCGGGCAGACGACCCGGTGTGTCCCCGGTGCCTTTCTGAGACTTCGGGTCTTCTCATCCTCGGGGGCCTCGTTCTCCTTCACCCCTTGATACTGGGAGTTAGGCCGTTGCAATCGAGGAGCGTCTCACTGTCCGACACTGTCGGAGCCGCTAGTGGCGTCTTGTGAGGGCACCTGCACTGCGTCGTCGCCACTGTGGGACGGTGTTCGAAAGAAACGTCGAATCGGAGTTTTTGGGGGAGAGATGCGGGGTGCGAGTGCCGAAAACGGCCCGGCAGTCGTCCCGATGCTTGGCCTGGGGTGGGTGGGGTCGGGTGGGATGGCAAGGGATGTCGGCCAAATAGTCGCTGTAACTTCCTCTCCCCGAGTAGTACCAGGCGATACAGTGATATTGTTATAACCGAGTTATCCGGGAGTAATAGCGGATTGCGCCGAACGGGCAAACCCATTGATAAAGGACGACTGACAATCCAGAGAGCGGGCGGTCCTCGTGCCCGTGCACGCCGGCCGAGTGCTGAAGTCGGCCGGGGCCCGCTCTACCGTCGACGCGGGAGGCGTCACACGCGAGTGGAGTCTGTGCCGACGTCGGGACCGGCCGCGGCCAGCAGGCTTCCGCCGGGGTCCGACGGTGTCCGGCATCGCCGGGTGCGGCGCGATTCGGCATTGTAAATCTCTCCCTATCGCCGGTTTCGCCAGGTGAAATGGCACGTCCGGCGGCTCCGGCGGCAGTACCACTTGCCCGGGAGAGGGTCGCTACGGAGCGAATCGGGAATTCGTCGACTGGCGGATACGATAAGTAGCGATTACTCTGGGGGACGTGGCGTCTGGTCGACTACTTAGTATCGGCGCGCCTGCCGGACCAGCAACACGACGGATGCCGACTGCCCTGGCCTACTGGAGCGACACCGATTCACGCAGGCGGGCGACGCTGGTCAGGACGGGGTAGGTCCACTCGGGCTCCTCGTAGAGGTACGAACAGAAGTCGTGGTTGTCGAACGTCTTGGTCCGGTCGTGGAGTGTTCGCTGTCTGGTGTCGGTGATGGCCCGCAGTTCGCTCTCGAAGGAGTTCCGGTACCACTCGGGCAAGACGCTGCTGTCGATCGGCTCGAGGAGGTCGGCGAGGTCGGCGGCCGCCCGTTCGACCGACGCCTCCTCGGCCTCGACGCAGGAGAGAAGCGACTGGCGCTCGTCGATGGCCCGGTCGACGCCGCCGAGTAGACCCTCCTTGAGCGTCCGCGAGAACTGGACGTCGCTACCCGGGCGCAACACGGCGGCGAAGTCCCAGCCGAACTCGCTCGCGATGCTCTCGACCAGCGTGTCCCCGTAGACCTCGTGCTGGTGATCGACGGCGTAGAACGTCTCCTCGTAGGCCCGCCGGACGGTGTCCGTCTCGTCGCTCGATCCCGTGTCGATCCCGACTGGGAACTGCCCGCGACTGCTCACCGCCTCCGGAGGCACGTCCTCCACAGCGTCCCGGAACGACTCGAGGGCGTCACACTCTGCCGTGAGTTCCCGCCGTTCGCGCTCCAGAGACGCCGTCGCCGTCTCGAGTGGTTCCGCGACGTACTCGTTGAGCGAGTCGAGGAACCAGTGGGGGTTTTCGCGGGCGGGGGAAGTTGACATGGGTGACTGTACCGTGTTAAGAACAATAAATGTTTTACTTACCAACCGATATCGCCGGGTCACGCGCGTGGCTTTATATACGAGCGTGGCAACCCAGACCTGCCCGTGGAGGACGGGTGTGGTCCAATCGATACGGAGCGGTCCTCTCCGCCCGGATTCGACCGGTGGCCCTCAGTCCGGGCGCCCAGGTGAGCGATACGTCGGGAGTCAGAGACAATCCCAGACACACTCGACACGAAATTGAGATATTCGCAGCCAAATGTATTTTGTTTGAACAGAAGTTCGACGATTTGGTCCCAAAGGAGTCCCCGGACAGGGACCCAACACGGGGTAAACGTGACAGAGGGCGACGCCACCCCGCAGCTACGGGACGGCGCCGCCAGTCTGGGCTGGCATCACTACGGTGTGGCGATGACAGGACGGTCGGACAACTCTGTCCCCACGCCCCGGGCGTGGGCACCAGGGTGAGGGACGTAACACGCGCTCGTGAGTAACAATTGTACATTCATTATCACGGCCGCTGCGGGCCGTAGACGTCGCTTCGACCAGTTGATTTTTATAATGGACGTGCCAAACGGGTAGCAATGAGTTCATCGAGTCAGGTCTCCGATGTCGCCCGATTCGACGTCGAGCACATCGGCGGGATCGATAGCGCACAGGTCGACATCCCACCCGGGGTAACCGTCCTGACGGGGAAGAACGCGACAAACAGGACGTCGTTCCTCCAGTCCATCATGGGTGCGATGGGCAGTCGGGAGGTGACACTCAAAGGCGATGCCGACGAGGGACACATCCGACTCGAGTTCGGCGGCGAGACGTACGAGCGAACCCTCGCTCGCACGGGAGACGCCGTGAAGTTCTCGGGGGACCCGTTCCTCGAGGAACCAGAAGTGGCGGACCTCTTCGCGTTCCTGCTCGAGACCAACGAACCCCGGCAGTCCGTCGCCCGTGGAGACGACCTCCGGGAGATCATCATGCGCCCCGTGGATACGACGGCTATCAAGGAGGAGATCAGCCGACTCGAAGCGGAGAAAGAGGAGATAAACGAAGAGCTCGCAACCATCGAGAATCGGAAAACGGACCTCCCAAGGCTCGAACAGCGCCGGACCGAGCTGCGCGAACAGATCGAGGACAAGCGCGACGAGTCGCCGAACTCGAGGCGGAGATCGACGAGAACAGCCAGAACATCGAGGAGAGTCGTCGCGAGCAACAGAAGCTCGAGTCGAAGCTCGACGAGCTCCGCGAGACGCGCTCGGAGATCGAGTCCATCCGCCGGAAGATCGAGACCCAGGAGGAGAGCATCGCCTCGCTGAAATCGGAACGGAGCGAACTCGAGACCGAACGCGAGGAGCTCCCGTCGGCCCCGATGGGCGAACACGCGAACCTCGAGGACGAGATCGTCCGACTCAGGGAACAGCGCCAGTCGCTCAGTACGGAGATCTCCGACCTCCAGAGTCTCATCCAGTACAACGAGGAGCGACTCGAGGACGACGACTACGAGGTCCTGCAGACACTCGAGGACACGTCGACGAGTGGCGAAGTGACCGACAAGCTGCTCGCCGACGACGAGGAGGACCTGGTCTGCTGGACCTGTGGGTCGACCGTCGACCGCGAACAGATCGAGGCGACCGTCGAGCGGCTCCAGTCGCTGCGCCAGGAGAAGGTCGCCGAACTGAACGACCTCAAGACGGAACTGGAAGACCTCAAGGACCAGCAGTCGGAGGCCAAGCGCAAACAGCGCCGGCGAGAGCAACTCGACGAGAAGATCGACGACATCGCGGCCGAGATCGACCGGCGGACCGAACAGGTCGAGTCGCTCAAGGAACAGCGCCAGTCGCTGACCGAGACGGTCGAGACCCTCGAGTCCGACGTCGAGGACCTCGAGTCGGAGGACTTCGAGGAGATCCTCTCCCTCCACACGGAGGCCAACCAGCTCGAGTTCGAGATCGACCGCCTCGAGTCTGACCTCGACGAAGCGACGGAGGAGATAGAGACCATCGAGGGGATGCTCGAGGACGCCGAGGAACTCAGGACGGAGCGCGAGGAGCTGGGTGACCAGCTCACGGACCTCCGGACGAAGATCGACCAGATCGAGAGCCAGGCCGTCGAGGAGTTCAACCAGCACATGGACGCCCTGCTCGAGACCCTCGAGTACGAGAACCTGGACCGCATCTGGATCGAGCGCGTCGAACGCTCCGTTCGCGAGGGGCGTCGCACCGTCGACCGCGCGATGTTCGAACTCCACATCGTCAGGACGACCGAGAACGGCGCGGCCTACGAGGACACCATCGACCACCTCAGCGAGAGCGAGCGGAAGGTGACGGGGCTCATCTTCGCGCTGGCGGGCTACCTCGTCCACGACCTCCACGAGGTGGTCCCGTTCATGCTGCTCGACTCGCTCGAGGCCATCGACGCGGACCGCATCGCGGCGCTGGTGGACTACTTCAGCGACTACGCCGAGTATCTGGTCGTAGCGCTCCTCCCCGAGGACGCCCAGGCGCTCGACGACGACTACCACCGAATCACCGACATCTGAGGGCGACACGCTTTTACTGGTCTCGCCCCACGTTTCAAGCAATAGATGGCTGACGCGACAGAAGACCGTCCGTCGAGCAAAGTAGCCCGGCTCATCGACGACTACGACCTCGACGGACTCGGCGCGGAACTGGAAGCTCGCTGGACGGGGACGGGCGAAGAGCGGATGAGCCTCCGCGACCTCGCGACCCTGTTCAACAAACGCCTCCTGGAACAGCGACTGCTCGACGCCGGCATGAGCGCGCTCGAGACGAACGTGGACATGACCTACCGGAACCTCACCGACGAGGAAGTGAGCACGGGTGTCCAGACCGACACGCGCAGTCGACTGGAGCGAAACGGCGTCGACGTCGACGACCTGTTGGGCGACTTCGTCACGTATCAGGCGATACGCTCGTATCTCAAGGAGTGGCGGGGCGCGGCCTACGAGGGGCCGTCCGACGACGAGAAGATACAGAAGGACCTGGAAAGCATCCAGCGGCTGATGACGCGGACGATGTCGGTCACCGAAGAGCGCATCGAGAAGCTGCGCAACTCGGGGCGGTTCGACCTCGGGGAGTTCGAGGTGTTCCTCGACGCCCAGGTCCTCTGCCAGGAGTGTGGCGCCCAGTACTCCGTCACGGAACTGTTCGAACAGCGCGGCTGTGACTGCGAACGCGGGTCCTGACCGGCGAGACGTGTCGCGCCGTGTGGAGTTCGACGACACCACACACCTTCGACGGCCGTATAGCGAGTCCCCGGCGTCGGTCGGTCGATGCCCGTATCTCGAATCGATACGTTCGCAGAACCGCCATAGATGGAAACACTTTTAGGATTTCTCTGTGAATGCCATCGATATGTCCGACGATTCCGAACCGGAAAGCGATACTGTGGCCGTATCACTCGAAATTACGGGTAACTACGACGACGTCATGGACAGACTCCAGTCGCCGACCGACGGAAGCCCGGGGCTCGAACCGCTCATGGCCGACCTGGAGACGCTGCTCGAGACGGTCGTCCAGATGGACGGTGGCACGCGAAGCGCCATCGCGGAACGGTTGCCCGACACGATGACTGTGGACTTCGACGCACAGGCAGTCGTCGACACCCTGCAGGTGCTCGAACGGTACGACCTGGTCGTCCTGGAGGGCAACACCTGGAAACCGGGCCCGAACCTCCAGCGAGAGTAAGTCAAGACGGCGGGAGAGGTGGTCAGTACGGCGGGGATTCGGCCTCGATGACGCCGGCGAGGTCGTCGTAGTGGCTCGTATGGAACCGGGAGGGCACCCCCATCGAGAGAATCGAGTCGCCGTGACCGAGCGCGACCGCCATGTCTCCCTAGTCGGGGAAGTAGTGCGTGACCGTCTCGGGCGGCGCGTCGAACTCGACGCGGCCGGCGGGCGCCATCTCGACGGCGTAGGAATCGCCCCGGGATTCCGTCGCTTCCCCGTCCGCGGACGCTATCTGCTCGGGTGTAGCCGTGGCCGTCGGCGTGTCGGTCGACGGCTCGGCGGTCGTGTACCTGCTGCCGTCGGCGCCGTCGTCGCTCGAACAGCCAGCGAGGAGGGCGCCGCCGTACTGCAGGACGATCGTCGTGTCGTGTGGTCGGATCCGTCCGCGTCGTCGTACATATTGTTTAGGCCAACCTAAAGAATAAAACCCCTTTCGATATTTAGGTCGGCCTAAAGTAGGGCGGTCGCACGGTTCGGTCGGCGGGCACTATGACCGGGCCGCTCGCCAGCGGGGGAGGTCCGGCGGGAGGCGGGTGGTCGCGGACACCGCCGGCAGTAGCGAGCTCGAATCCAGTGTGGTCAGTCGTCCGCGACCGTCGGCGCCCTCGCTTCCGCCGGGCGCACTTCCGGCTGGTCGGCCACCGGGGTCCACTCCAGGTCCGCCTCGTAGTGGAACGCGCGGTGGCCCTGGGTGGGGTCGACGACCGTCAGCGAGAGCCAGTCGTTGTCCAGCAGCTCGGTCAGGTGGTCGTGGCCGGCCAGCACCTCGGTGGTGCGGTCGACCGGGGCGTGGACGACCGTCGAGAGACGGAGCGGCTGGTGGTACGGGTCGCCGTCGGCGGCCATCAGCGACTCGAACGGGAGCCCGGTCATCAGGTCGCCGCCGTTGCCCTGGTAGACCCCGACGTTCCCGACGGGGTTGTGGGTCACCTTCGACCCGCTGCCGTAGACGGCGTTGTCGACCGTCGAGAAGTAGTACTGGGCGTTGATCCACTGCGTGACGACCATCGGGCCCGTGAGTATGGCCTCGAGGGCGTCGCCCTCGGGGTCGGTCGACCAGTCGTAGGAGTGGAGGAACGACCGGCCGTCGAGAACCAGGTCCTGGGTCAGGGCGCGTGGCCCGACGACGAACCCGGCGTTGCCGGCCAGCCCCCACTCGGGGCGGGTCTCCGCCCAATCGGCGGCGCGGCGTTCCGTCTCGCCGACACCCGTCGAGGCGCCGGCGTCCATCGACCCGGCGCGCTCGGCCGCCGCGCTCTCGCGAGCGGTGGCGAGGTCCTCGCGCAACTGCTCGAGCTCGTCGGCGTGGCTCTCGGGGACGTGGCCGTCGAACAGTTCGACCTCGTCGGTCGTCGTGTTGTGTTCGCCGGCGAGGAAGACGGTGTCCTCGGGTACGTCGACGCCGCGCTCGCGAAGCGCCGCCTGGACGTCCGGGTCGTTACAGATGGACGCGAGCACGCGCGCGTTAGGCCGCCGGGGTTGCCGGCACAGGCCCCGCAGTCGAGACTCGCGTCGTAGGGGTTGTTGGTTGTCTCGCTGGCGTGACCGGTGAAGACGACCAGGCGACCGAACTCCGCCCACCCCATCAGGTCGAAGGCCGTCGCGGCGTACTCGACTTTCTCCTCGTGGGTCAGCCCCACCGGGAGGTCGCCCGCGTAGGTGTGCTGGTGGTGGACGGTCTGGTCGCAGAACTCGTGTCCGTCGGGGACCGCGTCCTCAGCGGTGTCGAACAGGTCGGCGACGCGGCCGGGAACGAGCGTCCGGGCGGCGAGTGCCAGTCCGTACCCGCTCCCGGCCTGCTCGACGAAGCCGAAAGCCGTCGCGGGGTTCGTCTTCAGCGTCTTGACGGCCGACCCCGCGGTCTCGCGGAGGTCCGTCCACGTCGCGTGACTCGCCCGCGTGTCGTCGTCGGTCGGTACCTCGGAGATGCGGTGCTGCGGGTCGAGGATGGGCGGACAGGCGTCGACGGCCACGTCGTCGTAACCCTGGTACTCCATGGGGATGCCGAAGAACCCGGCGTAGCCGTGGGTCTCGTAGTCGCCCGCGGCCTCGACGTGACGGCGGATGACCTCTGATCGGGTGTCGATACAGAAGACCAGTTGCGCGTCGGGGCGCCCCGACGACTCGCGCTCTGTGAACAACTTGCTCTCGTCGGCGACGTGCTCGACGACGTCGCTGCGGTAACTCGCCTCCCAAGCGGTCAGGAACGCGTCGGCGAGTTCGTCGACGGTGTCGGCGTCGGCGCTGTCGGGACCGGTCGATGGTTCGATATCCACGTCGAAGGCGTCGAGCAGCGCGAAGCGGGCGGCGAGGTACCCCTCCAGCGTGATGGGGTGGGCCGACTGCCAGTCCCCGCCGTCCTCGACGCGCTGCTTGACGAACCCGGTCCAGCCCGGGAGCGCGGCCAACTGTTCCTCGAGGATCGGGACCCACTGGCTCTCCGGGTATGGGTCGAGCAGCCTCTCGATGGCCGTCAGCGGCGTCTCGGGCAGGTCACGGACGATCCCCTCCTCGGGGATGTCGCCGTCGTGCTCGGCCACCGTCCGGAAAGCGGCGTAGAACCCGGCCTCGCGGTCCGGCATCGCCCACTCGGCGCGCCCCTCGTCGATGAAGTCCGCCAGCCACTTCGTCAGGACGTGGTCGACGCGTTCGGTGGCGGTGTCTGGGGCGTCGTGCTCGGCGTCGGTGTCCATACGGTCGAGCAGGCTCTCCGGGTCTCCCTCGAAACCGCGTTCCGCGAGCTCTGCCTCGAGTATCTCGGGGTCTATCTGCCCGTCCTCGAGGGCGGCCCGGTAGGTCTCGGGGCGCGGGTACCCGCGCCCGCCGAGCAGATCTGCGGCCTGGATCACGGCCCGGTCGAACGGGAGGTCCTCGAACCCCGCGAGGGGGTTGGCCGTCACGAACGAGTGGATCGGCCAGACCGACCCGACGGTAGTCGCTGCCTTGTCGATGCTGTCGTGAATCGTCGTCTCAGTAGTCATCGTAGTCCTCCGCGGTGGTCGTGATGGTCTGCTGTGGTGGTTGGCTCGCGTTCACCAGCGCGACGTAGAGGCGGTGACTCCGTTGATGGATGCCGGTCTCCACGGCGAGATAGACGCCGACGAAGGCGACCGCTACGAGGGCGTGAAGGGCGGTCAGTTCGGTCGCCGCCGTGACGGCCGGCAGTCCGGACAGGAGGCCCGAGATGGCGGTGTAGACGAGCGCGTAGACGGTGATGGCCGGGAAGAAGACCAGCGGAACCGCCCCGTAACGGACCGTCGCCGAGAGGTCGCTGTGCTGGACGACGCTCCTGGCCGCGTGGAGCGTGGTGAGGACCACGAACAGGGCCAGCAGGAGGCCGCTATCGGGGCTCGTGCCCTTTCCGGTCAAGAACGCGAAGAGCGCGCCGCCGGCGAGTGCCGTCACGAGCGTGACGGAGATGTCGGTCAGGCCTGTCCCCGCCGTCGCGGACGACCCAGGAGCACGGCGCTGGACCTGGCCTCCCGCGCCCAGGAACTGGTAGGCCTTGTAGAAGCCGTGGAGCACGAGGTGGGTTATCGCTGCTCCGAAGAACCCGAGTCCGGCCTGCAGTATCATGAATCCCATCTGCCCGACCGTCGAGCAACCGAGCTCGCCCTTGACGTCCGACTGGACTGACTTGAGCAGCTTCCCACCTAGCGCGCTGACGGCGCCGACGACGACGATGGCCAGCAGTATCGTGGGGTCGACGCTGACGACGGGGGCGAAGCGAGTCAGCAGGATGCCGCCCGCGTTGACGAACCCCGCGTGCATGAGCGCCGACGCCGGCGTCGGCGCGGTCATCGAGGAGAGCAGCCAGGTGTGGAAAGGCACCAGGGCGGACTGTATCATCGCTGCGAGGACGAGCGTCCCAGCGGCGACGACCAGGGCCGTCCCATCTAGCGACCCGGACACCGAGGCGACTCCTGAGATCGTCGTCGCCCCCGTCGTCCACCAGAGCGTCGCCACCGCGACACCCAGGAGCGCGCTGCTCGCGAGGAAGTACCTGCGGGCGACCTTCGCGGCCGCCTGTGCCTGGTTCCACCCGTCGACGACGCCGACGAGTCTAGCCATCAGAAGTCCCATCGTCAGCCACAGCGCGCCGAACAGGGCGACGTGGTCGGCGGCGACGAGCCCCATCACGACCACGGTGAAGCCAAACACGGTGACGAAGAAGTCGGTCTCGACGGCGTTGCCGGCCATATAGCGGCGCGAATAACTGTGGACGATGCCGCTGAAGAACGTGACAACCACCCACAGCAGGACGGTCAGGCCGTCGACGACGGCCACGCCCGGGACCACCCAGGCGCCGTCGGACAGGAGTCGGGCGCCCAGGACGGCGATGCTCGCCGCGAACAGCGACCACACGAGCCACGTTAGTGCAACGGGCACGAACGGCGACTCCGCCGTCGTGTCCGGGAGCGCTCCGACCGTCGGTTTCGGGTTGTGTCCTGACATCGTTCGGTCCGGTCTGCGACCAGTTCCGGCGTTCGGGGTGGCCCGGATACCGTCACCGGTCGTCTCTACCCCGATATTGTAACAAACTGTCTATTAAATCTATCTAATTTACCAGACTGTTCGACAATAGGTTATGAAAGAACATTATGATTCCAGGTGGATAGTCCGACGGACCCTTTTGATTACGGGCACGCGATAACGGGAGCAGGCACAGGGTCGACGGTACCGGAAGCACACCACAGGTCCACACGGCTCGTGCTGGGGGTTATGAGAGCGTCCGTCGGAGCAGTGCCAACCCGTGCTGAGCGACAGTAACCCGGCGACGTCACCGGCCGCAGAACAGCATCCGCGACGCCTATCGCGACGCGGGGACGTGAGCATCTGGAGCAGCGAGGGGGTTCAGACGGGGAGTCACCCGTGTTTAGCCCCACCCTTCGGCGCTCACTCGTCGTCCGCGGTCCCCGTCCGGGTGTCGAACCTACCGAAGGGGGTCGTCACGTGGCTTCGAACGAGGACTTCGTCGGCGACGGTAAGGCCCATGTCGAGGAGTTCCTGGGCCACCGGCGTGATGTCGCTGTCCGTCTCGCCGACGGCGGTGACGAGGAGGTTCTGTTCACCGGTGACGAGTTCCTGCACCGAGACGACGCCGTCTATCTCGAGGATTTCGGGGACGATGTCGCCCCGGTCCGGGATCGACGCGGTGCAGTAGAGCAACATCCGGAGCGGGTACCCGGACTTCTGGTAGTCGACACTGGCACTGTACCCCTTGATGACGCCCTCGGACTCGAGGCGCTGGATGCGCTTGCGGACGGTGCTGTCCGAGGTTCCGGTTCGCTCCGCGATGTCGCCGGACGACATGTTCCGGGCGTCCTCCTGGAGCGCGTACAGTATCGCCCTGTCGACCTCGTCGATGTCTCCGTCAACCATACCGGGGTGTCCGCGGCAGAGACACTTTACCTTTGTACGTTGCGCGGGTCCCAGTAGCGTCGGCTTTCGTTCTGTGTGTTACTCGAGGTCGGCACCCGACTCGACGTGGCGACGCATCGCTGCAGAACGACCCGCCGATCGGGGCCCAGGAGACGCGGTCGTGGCCGCGATTCGGTATAGCGACATACAGTTTACAAGGGCGGCAGCAAACACTCCGCCGGCCACACGAGTTGTCAAAGTCCAATACTTTCAGTCCAGTAGTCGGTAGATATTGGACTCGTAGACTGCCCGGATACGGTTACCCCACTCGTGGGTGTACGTGTCGATGACGTCCTGTGCAACGTCCCCGCGGAGGTATTTCACGACGCCCCTATCGCCGGTTCGGTCCCGTAGATGTGTCGTGAAGAAGTGTCTGAAGTAGTGGGGCGTGACGTTCTCTTCGGCACCGCCACCATCCCGGTACCAGCCACGTTCCCGGGCGTGGTTCTCGACCGCGTGGTGGACCATGTCCGGGGTGAGCCGTTGCCCCCAACTTCCACTCGTCGAGAGGAAGAGCGGCTCTGCATCGGATTGCGAATCTGGGCGAATCGCAAGCCACCGGCGCAACACGGCCGCCAGTTCGTCGTCGACCGGGACTGTCGTGTCACGCTTTCGCTTGTTCGAGGCCGTCCGTTCCTCCCCGTTGACGACTGTCCCGCGAGCCGGGCTCGCAGCCACGTACAGCGAGTTCGGCCGGCCGTCGAGCGCGGCCCTGACGGGCACGGGCGGTCGTGGACCCGGGTCTTCGAGGTTGAGGTCCCGGACGTCGAGGTTACAGAGTTCGCCGACACGCATCCCCGTCTTCAAGAGGGTGACGACGACGGCCCGTTCCAGTGGGTGGGAGATATCAGCGACGAAGGCTCGCATCGCCGCTACGTCGATCTCGCGGCGCGTCGGATCGGTGTTGATGGACTCGTCCATCTCCTCCATGACCAGCGTCATGGGGTTGCCTTCGAAGGTCCCGACTTGGGTCATGTACGCGAAGAACCGGTGGAGGTACGACGCGTAGGTCGCGACCGTACTCTCGCTCTTGTCACCCCGCAGGCCGTGGACGTAAGCCATGCAGTCCCGGTGGCTCGCATCCTCGATCGGGACTGGGCGGTCACCCGACGCCAGAAAGGATTCGAAGTCACGCAGCACGCGCTCGTAGAACGTCCGGGTCCGGTCGCTCTTCCCGTGGAACGTGATGTCGTCGAGGAAGTACCCGATCGCGTCTTCGTCGGGGTCGGAACCGGCAGTCTCGGAACTCATCGGTCGAGGACGTACCCCCCGTGGCGACCGCTGTATCTGACCTGCCCTCGCGACTGGAGGTCCTGGAGCGTCTCGTCGAGGCGCGCCTCGATGTCGTCGGTGAGCTCGGTGAGCAACTCGTCCCAGTCGTAGTGCCCGCCGTCGGAGAGCGTCTGAAGGACCCGGTCTTCGAGGCCTTCACCCCCAGGGGTCACGTCCCGGGAAGGGGTTCCTCGGGGCTACGCTCCGAGGCGTCGTCCGACGACGTCGATTCGGGCGGTTCGAACCCGCTGCGGCCCGCCTGCACCATCGTTCGGACGAACTCGCTTTGACTCATGTCGAGTTCGTCCGCGTGGTCTTGCCAGTGAGCTTTCTGGTAGGCCGGAACGTACGTCCGGACGACCGCGCGCTCGGTGCTGTCGTCACTCGGCATGTGAGGGCCCACTCACCCGACCATTATCAAAGTGTGGCCATCTACACGGATAAACACACTTATTCGTGCAAGTGAGTATACTTTTGCACCCAGTCTGGGGCCACACACACGGATAAACACTTATAGAATGGAGCATGGGTAACTCTACATAACTATAATCACAAATATAAATTTAGGTGGCATCGACGGATGAGGGCGAACGGCTACTCCCCAAGCAGTTCCCACTGCGTCGAGCAATCTGTCCATCTCGTCGGCTCAGCTGCAGATCCCCTATCACTCGGGTGGGGGCATCACGGACGGCAAGTGGTTCCCGCGGGACGGCCAATCGAGACCCGTTCGGTTCGGCTTCCGAACAGCCCGGCAGTCCCTACAGCGCCGACAGCGCGACCCGGTACCTTGTAGACTCGAGAACCAGCACTGCAAACAGTTTGGTGTTGACCGGATGGCCAGAACAGGTCCTCCCCCGGTATCCCCACGGCGGATGCCCCGAAGTGAGCGCCTACCTCTCAACTCCGAAGCGGCCCCAGCAACAGACCGACCGGTGCCTTCAGGCGGCGTACGCAGGCGGAGAGACGACTCGACAGTCCCGACTGCCAACGAAGTGGGCACCAGTGGACCACCGACAGAAACGGCCCCGGCTACCAGCGGCCGCAGGTGAAGACTAGCACGCCGACCTGACGTCCGTCCCGCCTGACAATCCCTGTGTATCGGCCGGCGAACGACTCGTAGCCGAAAATCTTCCACGTCCACCCACTCAGAGAGGCGCGCTGTCGACAGGGTCCGAAAGCATCTCTCGACGAGGGGAGTGTGGCGTGTTCGGGGACGAGGGAAGTCTACTGACGTGCCCCGAGACGCCGAGAGCGACGATACGTGGCAGTTCACTACTGGTTCCCGAAGAGATACTCTCTTACTCCCGGGCCGGCTACGCGGATACATGAAAGGCGCTCACAGCGGGGGCCGGCGGAGGCAACGTCCGGGACAGAGGGCAAACGATGGCATCTGAACTGGACCTCCTGTTCATGGTTCTGATCGTCCTCGTCGTGATGGTCCTCAGCATCGTCGGGTCGCTCTATCTACTCCGGTATCTCGTGCGATACACGTTCGAGTCGTAGCCTCGGTGCCGCCTTCGCCAGTGGGGTGCTGGGCCATCAGGAGCTCACCACCACCAAATGTGTCATCTCAAGAGCCAAATTCAAATGCTCGCTCTCGCTCACGTAAACCTCATATCGCGATACATAATTGGCTCACAGAAGTTGACTAATCGTCTCGATGTGTAGGATTGGATTCGACGGTTGAACGCCAATCGTTTTCCCCGCTACCCGCCACGGTTGAATTGTATCGATCGCCGAGCACGTCGCACCGACCGTGTGCACAGATAGAAACGTATGCCACTCTCGCAACTCCTCGAACAGTACGTCAGTCTCGGTATCTTCGTCCTCGCTACAGGGCTCAGCGTCCTCAGTTTCCTCGCATGGCGACGGGAACGCGATGGCCGGATGCGAATCGTCACGCTCGGATACGGGATGTTCGCGGTCTACGGACTCATCGTGTTTCTCGAGTATCCGTTGCTCCCGTATTTCCCGTATGCAACGCTCGAGTTGCTCGAACACGGGAGTGCGATCCTGATTCTCGGTGGCCTCCTGACGTTTTTCATCGCGCTGACCCGGGACTGAGCAATGTCGGACCCGGATCTCGAACTGGCCTCTCGACGGAGAATCTACCAGCGGATTGCCGACACGCCAGGGGTTCACTTTCGTGGGCTCCTCGACGACCTCGAGTACGCACAGGGGACACTCCAGTATCAGCTCCGGTGGCTCGCCGACGAGGGTCTGATCGACGTCTCGGACGACGGCAAGTACACGCGGTACTATCCGGCTGCCGAGTTCGACGAAACCGATCGGACAGTCATGAATGCCCTTCGCCGGGAGTACAGCCGTCGCATTCTCGCGCACCTGCTCACTGACGGCCCGCTCTCGACGACTGACCTGAGCGACCGCCTGGATAAAGCCCAGTCGACCGTCTCGTGGCATCTCTCGAGGCTCGCCGAGGCCGACCTCGTCACGAAAGAACGCGACGGCCGGCGTGTCGTCTACGAAGTCAGCGATCCTGATCGGGTCAAATATCTGTATACGGTTCACCGGCCCTCGTTCACTGACAAGGTCGTCGACCGTATGCTGGGTCTCTGGGATAGCTATTAACCCGTCGCGTTCGACGAAATCCCTCGAAGCACCAGCAGTCGCAACAGGAGCACGTACGCGAGAAACGCCACCGAGGGGCCCAGCAGGGGCCGGACGAGTCCCATCAGGTCAGTACCGATCGCCGCAGCATGGATTGTTCCGAAAGCGAACCCGGCGTACGCGAACGAGTGGACGACGCGTGGGCCCCACGGTTGCTGGAAGCGCTTCGCGTCCGTAAAGCCCAGGACTGCGACGACGAGCACGAGCAGTCCCCCCGCGCCCACGGCGACGGCGGCGAGGAAGTACGACATCGAGTATGTCGGCGCCGGGACCTGTCCGGTGACGACGAACCACGCGTCGAGGACACCGAGCCCGGCGTGCAGCAGCGTGACGATCATCGCGAACACGGACAGTTCGATGTGGACGCGTCGGGCGGCCTCGTGGAGCACACCGAACGACTCGGTGTTATACAGGATGCCTGTGAGAACTGCCAGATACAGCGTCGGATACGTGACGAGTGCAGCACCGCGGTCGAGATACCAGACAATCGCCGACATCACGAGGCCCCCGTCGTCGCCACGACGTCGGGACAGCCGTCCGCGTCCTGGAACCCATTCGTCGTCTCCGGTCGCGTCGGACACCGATCGGCGGAGTCGTTGGTCCCGTCGCCGTCGTAATCGGCTGGTGCCTGTCTCGAGGACACTCTCTGAGTGCCCAGGTCACTCTGTTTCTCCTCGGTCGCCTGGGTAGCACGGACGTCGCCGATCTGCCAGAGGATCGGTACCGCCACGACCAGGACGACGATCGCGACGACGGTGAGCCGCTGTTTATGTGTCCATGACATGTGTGTCGAACCCCTCAGTCGTACGAAAGACGCCGTCGTGGATGATGAGCGCCTCAACCCCCTCCCACTCCACTGCTAACTCGCGTGCCTCGGCGAGCGGGAGCGACGCCAGCGTCGTCGCTAAGGCGTCGGCTTCCATGCAGTCTCGCCGCGCCACGACGGTGACAGATTCGTGACGAGCGCCGACCGTCTCGGTGGTCGGATCGTAGACGTGGTCTGTGCCGTTTCGCGAGCGTCGGTACCCGCCGGAGGTCGCGACGTGCCAGTCCGTGTGCAGAACCTTCAGCGGCATGTCGTCGTCGTACGGGCTCTCGACGGCGACCGGTCCAGTCGGTGGGGACAGATCCCCGCCACCGCTGACGAACCCGCGTCGGCCGAGTCCCGCGAGCGTCTCGGCGGTTCGGTCGACGATGTAGCCCTTGGCAAGCCCGTTCAGGTCGAGTTCGATGTCGCTGGTGACGGTGGCGCCGTCGACGTGGACTGTACCGCTGTCGAACGTCTCGGGTAGTGTGTCGCTGTCACCGCGCAGGTACGCTTTGAGGTCCTGTTCGACGCGACCCTGCTGTATATCGAACACCTCGTCGGTCCGGTCGTAGTATTCGAGCCCACGGCGAACGATACGGGCGACGTGTTCGTTTACGACCGCTCCAGCACGGTTGAGCTGGCTGACAGCACTCGTCTCGTCGAAGGCGTTCAACTGTGCTTCAAGTGACTCCGCCGTTTCTCGAGCCCCAGTCACCGCAGTTTCGGCCCGGATGCCTGTCGCCTGGATCCGAAACGTCGTATCGCAACAGTCGAACTCGCGGTGGCTGTCTCCGAACCGGTCGTAGACCGGTGCGAACGAACCAATCATCTCGGTCATTCGTCCGCTTCGTGTTCGTCGTCCTCGTGTTCCGCTTCGTGTTCTTCACCATTCGCTTCGTGTTCGTCGTCCTCGTGTTCCGCTTCGTATTCTTCACCATTCGCTTCGTGTTCGTCGCCCTCGTGTTCCTCGTCCTCGTATCCAGACTGTGTCTGGACTGCTGGGGTGAAGTCCCGGTTGGGCGTCGGCGCATCAGCCGCGACCTGTTGTGATGCGTCCGACGGGGTCGCGTCTGGTGCGTCAGACTGCACGCCACCCTGTGCGAGGCCGCCACCGGGCAGAGCGAGGGCCCCGGCGACACCAGCTGTGAGGAGCGCACCGACAAGAGTGAAGGCAACGAGTTTGTTTCTGGGGACAGGGGCACGCATGATTAGCTGCCTCCCGGGTTCGAATCGCTATCACCGGCGTGTCGGTCGTTTCGTTCTGACATTGCAAATGGAGTCGATACAGCCCTAGTAAATCGTTCGCGTCCAGCCATCGAATCTTCGTACAGCTGTCGAATCGATAGATGGTCCAGAACGAGGAGGAGGGCAAAGCAGAGGACGAGCGTCAAGAGCCAACTCGATCGACTCGTGAATTCCTCGCAACACACCGTCTGTAGGCCTGGAACACACCGTCTATAGGCCCTGTCTGCTGTTACACACAGGACACAATCACCAGTTAGCCCCACGTTTGGACTTCCGTGACGGGGATATTATCCCTGTGTCCACTGCAACCGGTCTTGCCGGAGCCCCCGCCGCTCACGGCAGGTGAGGGTGTCACTTCGTGGTAGAACGGTCTTCGTAGAGCGTTACGAGTCGCGCCTCTGCCTTTCGCAGATGGTTTGCGGCGGTACTTTTCGAACAGCCGACCTCGTCAGCGACTTCTCGAACGCTCGCCTGGCGCGGGATTTCGTAGTATCCGCGTTCCCGTGCGACGTCGAGTACCTCCGCTTGGCGGTCGGTCAACGCTGTAACTTGCAACTCCCGGTATGCATCGTATTCCCCGAGACGGTCGATCGATACCGAAAGGTGGTCAGGGAGATTTGCGACCAGCCCTTGGAGGGCATCTTGTTTGCCAGCCACCTCGAAGAGCATCTCACCATCGGTGCCGTATTCGATCGGTGGGACGACGAGTAGTTCAGTATCGGTGAGGAGAGCACGCAGGCGACTGGCGAATCCCTGCGGTTTCTCCCGAATGTAGACGTAGAAGCTGCGGTCATCGACTGGCGTCACCTCGTACTCTCGGATATCGTCGACGGTGTCGAGCGCAGCGAGGTACGCCTCTTTCCCCTCCGCAACATCCCCGACGATATAGAGCAGGGTAGTGACGTACTCGGGGTTCGAGAAGTTCCAGTGGCGCAGGTACGCGCGACGAAGCGAGTCCTGTTCAACGAGGAATTGGTGCATCCGATGGCGAGCCGCCGGCGGGAAGTGGATCTGTAACTGGAGATACCGCATTTAGCGAGATAGCTGTCCGTTAATTATAAAAGGGCATGGACAGGTCCGACAAAACGCTAGCGCCCCGGTGTCGAAAACACGTGTATATGAGCTCGGAAGTGAGTGACCCACCCGGTCCGCGCGGATTGCCAGTTGTCGGCAACACAATCGATTTGAGCCGCGACATCCTGGCGTTTCGAAGAACTGCGCGACGAGTACGGTCGCGTCGCACGTTACGAGGTGTTCGGGACCGATGCGTGTATGATCGCCCATCCGGACGCGGTCCAGCGGGTGCTCCTCGACGATCACGAAGCCTTCGGGAAGGGTGAGGTGTTGACCCGGAATCTCGCAGACGCGATGGGCGAGGGGCTGTTCGTGTCCGGTGGTGACCAGTGGGAGAATCAACGAACGCAGGTGCAACCGGCGTTCTACCGGAAACAGTTGCACACGTACGTCCCCGAGATGCAGTCAACTGCAGCAGAGACAGTCGAACAGTGGCGTGATGGCATGGTTGTCGATGTCAACGACACGATGACCGCGACAACGATGGACGTGCTCGGTCGAACGCTGTTCGGCGTGGACGTGCGGGAAAACCCAATCGTCTCGGAAGCGTCGGACGCGATTCTCACCCGGTTCGATACGAGCCGGTTCTGGTCGTTCCTCCCGGACCGTCTCCCGACACCGACGAACCGGCGGTACAGACGGAAACTCGACAAACTCCAGCAGTTCGTCGACGACCTGGCCCGACAGCGGCGTCAGCAAGACCCCGAGAATCGTGGCGACGATCTGCTGTCGCTCCTCGTGGGGTTCGTCGAAGCGGGCGATCTGACGGTCGACGAACTCCGCGACAACATGGTCACGTTCCTCTTCGCCGGACACGAGACGACGGCTCTTGGGCTGACCTACACACTCCTCTGTCTCGCTCAACACCCCGACAGACAGGCCGACCTTCAGGCGGAAGTCGACGCCGTCTGTGACGGGCGAGTAACTGCTGGGGACCTCCCGGAACTCGAACGGCTGGAGCACGCGATCGACGAGGCGCTGCGGCTCTATCCGCCCGTGTACATGTTCTTCCGGGAAGCGAAGCGCGACGTGACGTTACAGGGATACGACATCCCGGCAGGCACGACGCTGGTCCTGCCACAGTGGGCCGTCCACCGTGACCCGGCGTGGTGGGACGATCCGGAAACGTTCCGTCCGGAGCGATTCGACGGCGACGCCGGCCGCCCAGAGTACGCATACTTCCCGTTCGGCGGCGGCCCTCGTCACTGCATCGGGATGCGATTCGCGCGTATGGAGATGAAAACCGTTCTCGCGACACTGCTGGACGAATACTCCTTCGAGCTCGTGTCCGACCCGGACCCAGACCTCATCGCCAGTACGAACCTCAAGCCGGGCGGTCCGATCGAGATAGCACTCGACGTGCGGTGAAAATTAAGCCAGTTGAACTGCTGTATTATGACGGTCCACTACCTCACCGACCGGCTGTCGATTACACGCCAACCGACCGAACTGATGTCGAGATCCGAGATGACGATCACTGGTGCCCACGCGCTGGGTCTCGAGAGGGAGATTGGAAGTATCGAGGTGGGAAAACGGACCGACATCGTGGTACTCGATCCGCACGACATCGGCCATTCAGTAACGTCCCGTCCGCGATCATAAACACGATGCCGGCGAGTGACGTCGAGACCGTAATCGTCGACCGGACCGTGCTACTTGAAGCAGGGAACCGTCCGGTCGATGGACGCCGACTCCATCGTCGCCGATGCCGAGGACGCGCGACAAACTGCAGGTGACGACAGGGTGGTCGACGTCGATAGCCGAGAGTTCGCCACCGGACGCCTCGATCGTGCGCCGGATCGCTGTCCGACCGACGCTCCGAGTCCTCGAACGCGGGTTCTTGCCGGACTACCTCCCGTAGAGACCACTGTGTACGCGCTGCCGTCGACAGCAGTGGCCGGACGGTCCGACGAAGTCGTATTTTTTTATTGTATCGTGTCGAAACGGTTCGGCATGGTCGAGAAACCAGCTGTCGGCGAACTCACGCCACCGGACCGAACGTTGATGGGGCCTGGGCCGAGTGACGTCCACCCACGGGTCCTCCGAGCAATGAGCACCCCTCTTGTCGGGCACCTCGACCCGTCGTTCATCGAGATCATGGACGAGGTACAGGACCTCCTGCGGTACACGTTCCGCACCGACAATCAGTGGACGATCCCCGTCTCCGGCACCGGGTCGGCGTCGATGGAGGCCGCCGTCGGCAATCTCGTCGAGCCCGGCGACACCATGCTCGTGCCGACCAACGGGTACTTCGGCGACCGGATGGCGAGTATGGCCGACCGCGCCGGCGGTGAGGTCGTCACCGTCGACGCACCGTGGGGGGAACCGCTCGACCCCGCCGACGTCGAGGCCGCCTTCGACGAACACAGTCCAGACGTGTTCGGCTTCGTCCACGCCGAGACCAGTACCGGGGTCCTCCAGCCGTCCGTCCCCGAGCTCACGAGCATCGCCCACGAGAACGACGCGCTGGTCGTCGCTGACACCGTGACGTCGCTGGGCGGCGTGGAGTTCCGTGCCGACGAGTGGGACGTCGACGTCGCCTACTCGGGGCCACAGAAGTGCCTCTCGTGCCCGCCGGGTGCGAGCCCGCTCACGCTGAACGACGACGCGATGGACAAGGTGCTCTCACGCGAGCAGCCACCCCGCTCGTGGTATCTCGACCTCTCGCTGCTGGAGGGATACTGGGGCGAGGAGCGTGCGTACCACCACACCGCACCCATCACGAACGTCTACGCCCTGCGGGAGGCCCTGCGCCTGGTCGCCGAGGAGGGAATCGAGCAGCGGTGGGAGCGACACCGGGCCGTCGCGAGCGCGCTGAAGGCCGGCGTCGAGGCGATGGGCCTCGAGCTGAACGCCCCCGAGGCGTACTGGCTCCCCAGCCTGAACACGATTCGGGTACCTGACGGCGTCGACGACGGCGCTGTCATCCAGTCCCTCCTGGACGAGTACGACCTCGAGATCGCCAGCGGTCTCGGTGCCCTCGAGGGGACATCTGGCGTATCGGTTGCATGGGCCACTCCGCCCGGCCGAAGAACGTGAGCTACCTCATGACGGCACTCGGCGACGCTCTCACCGAACAGAGCGCCGACGTGGACGTCGAAGCGGGGCTCGCGGCGACCAGCGACGCACTCTAACCGTCAAGACAACCGGCCCCGCGGACCGGGGCAGAGTGGCTGATGATCGTCTCGCCGACGG
Organism: Haloarcula regularis; assembly: GCF_029338315.1. Lineage (GTDB taxonomy): Archaea > Halobacteriota > Halobacteria > Halobacteriales > Haloarculaceae > Haloarcula > Haloarcula regularis. The sequence continues at coordinate 341,755 of NZ_CP119794.1, read as the reverse complement.
CGACAGATTCACCGGCCGTCGAGACCCCCGGATCGCACGAGTACTGCTCGGATAACGACGGCTGGATTAATAATCCATCTCCCGCAATATAATATTCTTAAGTACTTCAACGGCGATTTATAGCAGCCAACTTAATAACCGGGCGTCGGCTAGATACAGCTATGACTGCCGACGGTCGAGAGCCATCCGGGAGCGGCGGTGGACGAAGTCGGCGAGGGACGAATGCGCACGACGACGCCGTCGGTGACGCGTCGACCGTCCGCTTTGCCGTCCCGGAGATGGACTGCCCCTCGTGTGCGGGGAAAGTCGAGTCGAGCGTCCGGACACTGTCCGGTATCGAGGACGTCGACCCACAGGTGACGGCCGGGACGCTCGTCGTCCGGTACGACGGGGACCAGACCTCGCCGGCGGCTATCGGCGAGCGAATCCGGAGCGCGGGGTACAGCGCCACGGTCCAGGGCGTCGAGACGACGACGCTGTCGGTCCCCGAGATGGACTGTGGCTCCTGTGCCGGGAAAGTCGAGCACGCCCTGGACGGGGTGTCCGGCGTCCTGGAGTACGAGACGTTCCCGACGACGGGGACGGTCGACGTCGAGTACGAGACGGCACAAGCTAGCATCGACGACATCGTGGCAGCGGTCGAGCGGGCAGGGTACGAGGTGACCGGTCGTGACGACGACACGGCCGACGGCGACGGGACTGCCAGCATCTGGACGGGGCCCAGGGCACAGAAGACCTGGGCGAGCGCCGCCGTGGCCACGCTCGGGTTGATGTTGGAGTTCGTCGTGCCGGAGCTGAACGAGCAGTTTGGCCCGGTGCTGGGGACGGGCCTGTCGCCGGCCGACGGCCTCTTCCTCGTCGCCGTCGCCGTCGGCGGGCAGGCGATTCTCCGGAACGGGTACTACTCGGCGCGCAACCGGAACCTCGACATCGACTTCCTGATGTCGGTGGCGATACTGGGCGCCATCGTCGCTAGCCTGGCCTTCGGCGAGGCCCTGTACTTCGAGGCTGCGACGCTGGCGGTCCTGTTTAGCATCGCCGAGCTCCTGGAACGATACTCCATGGAACAGGCCCGCGACTCGCTGCGCGAGCTGATGGACCTCTCGCCGGACGAGGCGACGGTCCTCGACGGCGACGGGGAATCGACGGTCCCTGTCGAGGCCGTCGACGTCGGCGACGTGGTCGTCGTCCGCCCCGGCGAGACCATCCCGATGGACGGCACCGTCGTCGAGGGCGACAGCGCCGTCGACCAGTCGCCCATCACCGGCGAGAGCGTCCCGGTCGACAAGACGGTCGGCGACGAGGTGTACGCCGGGTCCCTGAACGAGGGCGGGTACCTGGAGGTCGAGGTGACCTCGGCGGCCGCCCAGAGCACGCTCTCGCGGATCGTCGAGATGGTCGAGGACGCCCAGTCGAACCGGACCGAGCGCGAGCAGTTCGTCGAGCGGTTCGCGGACCGGTACACGCCCGCGGTCGTGACCTTCGCCGTCCTCGTGACCGTCGGCGCACCGGCGGTCCTGGGTGTGACCTGGGCGACGGCCGTGGTCTACGGGCTCACCCTCCTGGTCCTCGCGTGCCCGTGCGCGTTCGTCATCTCGACGCCGGTGTCGGTCGTCTCGGGCATCACGAGCGCCGCGAAGAACGGTGTGCTCGTCAAGGGCGGACGCCACATCGAGGCCATGGGGGCCGTCGACGTCGTGGCCTTCGACAAGACCGGGACGCTCACCCGGGGCGAGCTCACGGTCACCGACGTCGTCCCGCTGAACGGGAACACCGAGGCAGAGGTGCTCCAGTGTGCCCGCGGCCTCGAACGGCGCAGCGAGCACCCCATCGGCGAGGCCATCCTCACTACCGCCGACGGCACCGAGCCCGAACCGGCGGTCGACCAGTTCGAGAGCATCACCGGCAAGGGCGTCCGCGCCGACCTCGACGGGACCCCGCACTACGCGGGCAAACCGGGGCTGTTCGACGAGCTGGGCTTCGACCTCTCGCACGTCCACGCGACAACCGACGGCGGCGTCGTCACCCGGACCGCACAGGCGATGTGCGACCGGAACAACTGTCTCGACCTGCTCGAGGAGACGGTCCCGGCGCTCCAGGCAGAGGGGAAGACCGTCGTCCTCGTCGGGACCGAGGACGAACTGGAGGGCGTCATCGCGGTGGCCGACGATCTGCGCCCGGAAGCCGCAGCGACGGTCCGCCGACTCAAACAGCTCGGCGTCGAGCACACGGTCATGCTGACCGGGGACAACGAACGGACGGCGCGCGCAATCGCCGACGCGGTCGGCGTCGACGAGTACCGGGCCGAGCTGCTCCCCGACGAGAAGGTCGCGGCCGTCGAGTCCCTGGCCGAGGCGTACGGCGACGTCGCCATGGTCGGCGACGGCATCAACGACGCGCCGGCGCTGACGACGGCGACGGTCGGGATAGCGATGGGGGCCGCGGGGACCGACACCGCCATCGAGACGGCAGACGTCGCACTGTTGAGCGACGACCTCACGAAACTGCCCTACCTGTACGAACTCGCCGGGAAGACCAACGGCGTCATCAAACAGAACATCGGCGCCAGCCTCGCGGTGAAGGCGGGCCTCGCGCTGGCGGTGCCCTTCGGCTACGTCCCAATCTGGCTGGCCGTCCTCGCCGGCGACGCGGGGATGACCCTCGGGGTCACGGGCAACGCGATGCGCCTCTCCCGGGTGGTGCCGGACGCGGCCGCCGGCGAGGCCGCGACGCCCGAATAGGACACCGCGGCGGAGGTTCGCCGACGAATTCTCAGGGATTTATACCGACCCCGCCACCACGGAGGCGTATGGTTGATCTGGTCACGTTCGGCGAAACGATGCTCCGACTCTCTCCGCCAACCCAGGAGCGAGTCGAGACCGCAGACCAGTACGACGTCCACGTCGCTGGCACCGAGTCCAACGTCGCGGTGGCGGCCCAGCGACTCGGCCTCGAGAGCACGTGGGTCTCGAAACTCCCCGACTCCCCGCCCGGCCGGAAGGTCGTCAACGAGATCCGCGGCCACGGCGTCGACACCGACATCGTCTGGGACGATACGGCGAACGCACGCGTCGGGACCTACTACCTGGAGCAGGGCGAGGTCCCGCGTGGGAACAACGTCATCTACGACCGCGCGGGCGCGAGCGTGACGACGGCCGAGACGGCCGAGCTGCCGACCGAGCTGCTGGAAGAGACGACGGCGTTCCACACGTCGGGCATCACACCGGGGCTCTCGGAGACGCTCGAGGAGACGGCGGCGGACCTGCTGGCGACGGCCGACGAGGCGGGCGCGACGACGAGCCTCGACGTCAACTACCGGTCGAAGGTCTGGCCGCCCGAGGAGGCCGGGTCGGTCCTGACCGATCTGTTCCCGCACGTCGACGTGTTGCTCACCGCGAAGCGCGACGCCGAGAACCTCTTTGACCGCACGGGGTCGGCCGTCGAGATAGCGTCGTCGCTCACCGACGACTACGGATTCGACGTCACCGTGGTCACGCAGGGCGCGAAGGGCGCCGTCGCAGCCACCGCGGACGAGCAGTTCGACCAGCCGGCCTACGAGGCGACCGACGCGCACCCGGTCGGCTCGGGCGACTCCTTCGTCGGCGGGTTCCTCTCCCAGTACGTCACGGGCGAACCGATTCCCGAGGCGCTCCGGTGGGGGGCGGCGACGGCAGCGCTCAAGCGGTCGGTCCCCGGCGACATCGCCGTGCTCTCGCCCGACGAGGTCGAACGGGTGATGGAGGGCGACAGGGCCGAGATCTCCCGGTAGCGAGACGCCACAATCGCCTAAGGGCGTCGGCACAGCGCCGTCAGACAAGTTTCTTATCCCCTGCCACGGTACGCTGGAGTATGACTCAGTCTACTCCCGTTTCGCTACCAGGGCGCACGGAGGGACCCGTAGATGCGTAACGCGAAGATCGTCTGTACGCTGGGCCCGGCCTCCGAGTCGGTCGAGGAGATCGCGGAACTCGCCCGGGCGGGGATGTCGGTGGCACGGCTCAACGCGAGCCACGGGTCGCCGGAGCACCGCCGGGAGATGATCGACCGCATCCGGGAGGTCGACGAGATCGTCGACCAGCCCGTCGCGGCGATGCTGGACATGCCCGGGCCGGAGGTCAGGACCGCGCCCCTCGAAGCGCCGATACAGCTCGAGGAGGGGTCGACGGTCCGGTTCGTCGTCGGGGACGACGCGACGCCGGAGGAGGTCGGCCTCTCGAAGTCCATCGCGGCGGCCGGCCCAGGTGACCGCGTACTGCTGGACGACGGCCGAATCGAGACGACCGTCGACCGGGTCGAAGACGGGGTGGTCTATGCCACCGTCGAGAACGGCGGCGAGCTCGAATCGCGCAAGGGCGTCAACGTCCCCGGTGTCGAACTCGGCCTGCCGACCATCACCGAGAACGACGAGCAGGAGCTGGACGTCGCCGCCGAGAAGGAACCGGACTTCGTGGCGGCGTCGTTCGTCCGCGACGGCGAAGCCATCTACGAGATCAACCAAGCGATCGAGGAGCGCGGCGTCGACATCCCGGTCATCGCCAAGATAGAGCGGTCGGGCGCCGTCGAGAACTTAGCGTCCATCATCGAGGCGGCCTACGGCGTGATGGTCGCCCGGGGGGACCTCGGCGTGGAGTGCCCGCTCGAGGACGTCCCCATCATCCAGAAGCGCATCATCCGGAAGTGCCGCCAGGCCGGCGTGCCTGTCATCACGGCCACGGAGATGCTCGACTCGATGGTCCACTCCCGGCGGCCAACCCGCGCGGAGGCCTCGGACGTCGCCAACGCCGTCCTCGACGGCACCGACGCGGTGATGCTCTCGGGCGAGACGGCCATCGGCGACCACCCGGCCCGCGTCGTCTCGACGATGGACCGTATCGTCCGTGACGTCGAGGAGAGCGAGGAGTACGACGAGGCCCGCGAGCAGTGGGTGCCGGCCGCGGGCGATACCCGGACCGACGCGCTGGCACGGTCGGGCCGGTACCTCGCACGCGACGTCGACGCCTCGGCACTCGTGGCCGCCTCCGAGTCCGGGTACACGGCGCTGAAGGCCTCGAAGTTCCGCCCGTCGATCCCGATCGTCGCCTCCACGCCGAGCACGCAGGTCAAGCGGAAACTCGCGCTCTCGTGGGGCATCTCCCCGGTCACGACCGAGTACACGAGCGAGGGTGCGGACGCGGTCATCCAGAGCGCGGTCCAGGCAGCACTGGACACCGAGGCGGCCTCGGGCGGCGACACCGTGGTCGTCATCTCCGGGATGATGACCGAGCTCGAGGGGATGAACACCGCGAACATGCTCAAGGTCCACGTCGCCGCAGAGACGGCCGCCCGCGGCCGGTCGGTCGTCGAGGGCATCTCGACGGGGCCGATCCACCGCATCGACCCCTCGGGCGACATCGAAGCGATGCCGACCGGTGCCATCCTCGTCGTCCCGGAGCACTTCGACGCCGAGCTGGTCGGCGAGACGAGTCGCATCGGCGGTATCATCGACGAACACGACGGCATGACGAGTTACGCCGCCATTGTGGCCCGCGAGCTGGGCGTGCCGATGGTCTCGGAGACGACCCTCCCGGACTCCGTGACCGACGGCACGACGGTCACGCTCGACGCCGAGCGGGGCGTCGTCTACCGGGAAGCGACCGACCGCGGCCGGACCGGCGACCGGCCCCGGTAACGAATATGTGCAATTAAGTACTGCTGGGGCGACCACACAACCAACATGGCCGCATACGCAGGCGTCGACCTCGGTGCGACACATATCCGCGCCGTCATCGGCGACGAGTCCGGGACGATTCTGGGGTCACACAAGACGAACACGCCCCGTGGCCCCACCGGAATCGCCGTCACGGAGGCGGTCCTCGACGCGCTCAGGCAGGCAACGGATGCCGCAGGAATCGGGCCGAGCGACGTCACCGCGGCCGGCATCGCCGCCATCGGACCGCTGGACCTCGCGGAGGGCATCATCGAGAACCCCGCAAACCTCCCCGACACCATCGACCGAATCCCCCTGACGGGCCCCGTCTCCAAGCTCGTCGGGAGCGAGCAGGTCTTCCTGCACAACGACGCCAACGCCGGGGCCATCGGCGAGCGCTTCTACTCCGACCGCAACCCCGACGACATGGTGTATCTCACCATCTCCTCGGGCATCGGCGCCGGCGTCGCCGTCGACGGGAACATCCTCAGCGGGTGGGACGGCAACGCCGGCGAAGTCGGCCACATGACCATCGACCCCCACGGGTTCATGACCTGCGGGTGTGGCCACGACGGTCACTGGGAGGCGTACTGCTCGGGGGACAACATCCCGAAATACGCCATCGCACTCCACCGCGAGGATCCCGTCGAGACGGCCCTGCCCATCGAGACAGAGGAGTTCTCGGCTGCTGATATCTTCGAGTATGCGGGCGAAGACGACTTCGCCTCCCACGTCCTCGACCAGATCTGTCACTGGAACACCATCGGCATCGCGAACATGGTCCACTCCTACGCGCCGCTGGTCATCTACGTCGGCGGTGCCGTCGCCCTCAACAACCCCGACAAGGTGCTCGAACCGATTCGCAACCGGCTCGACGACATGGTCATGGCGAACATCCCCGACATCCAGCTGACGTCGATGGGTGACGATGTCGTGGTCCGGGGCGCACTCGCCTCGGCGCTGACCCGCGGGACCGGCGACCGCGACATGCTGCGGTAAACCGGGCGCTCAGCCCCCGAGGTCGTAGAGGCGGCAAAAGGCCGTCGGCGGAAACCGCGGTTCGACGCGACTTGGTGGGCGACCCTGCCCGGTCCAACCGTCGGCCTTGACGCGGTCGACGATGCCCGCCTCGGCCATCTCGTAGAGGAAGCGCTTGACCGTTCCCGGCGAGAGGTCGACGACGTCGCGATCGCTGATGGCCGCCGTCGTCCGCGTGACCGACGCCGTCTCGTCGTCGTCGAGGTCGATGAGTTCTCTGAGCACTGTCTGGCGGTTCGCCGGGAGCGCGAGGACGCGTCCCAGTTCGACGCAGGGCGACGGCATCTCGTCGATGGCCGCCTCCACGTCGCCGCCGGAGATACGGTCCCGGCCGGCCGACTCGGCGGTGGCCGCCGCGACGAGGAGGACCGCAAGCGCGTGGTGGGCGTTCCCGTCGGCCCACCTCGCGATGCGCCGGGCGACCGTGTGCTCGAGCGCCTGCTGTGTCAGGCCGTCCGACGCCCGTGTCATCACGATGTCGACCAACGTCTGCTGTCGGTACGGCTCGATACCGAGTTCGCGGGCAGTGTAGTCGGTCAGCCGGGCCGCCGCGGGCGGGGACTGGCCGACGGCGAGCCAGCTCGTGTTGCTCGGGAGGCCGGCAAACAGGTCGACGAGCGCCGTCGGGTCGGTACCGTCCGGGTCGTCGACGTGGTCGACGGCGACGACGGCGCCGGTGGGGCGCCCGTCCAGCAGCTCCCCCAGACGTGATCTGAGCGTCTCGGTCCCGATGCCGTGTTCGGGTACGGCCTCCTCGGTGAGGCTGTCGAGGATGGCGTGATAGAAGGCGAACTCGCTCCCGGTCGCCCGGGTGTCGACGTAGACGAAGGCGGGCGACGTCGCGGGTTCGGCCCGCGTGCTCGTGTGGATTACCGACCGCCCGTCCGTGGGCAGGGCGTCGAGCTTCGCGAACAAGGCCGTGACGACGGCCGACTTGCCCGTCCCCATCGGCCCGTGGACGTACGCGTTCGGCGGAAGGGTGCCCTCGAAGACCGGATCGAGGTGGTCGAGCAACCGCTCGAAGACCGGGCCCCGGTCCGTCGGCTCCTCGGCGTGGAACACCGGCGACAGCGACTCGTAGTCGCGGACGAGTCCCTGAGCGCCCTCACGCCGCTGTCGCCGTTGGATGCGGGATTCGAGGTCCATCGTTCGGGAGCGGTGGTCCGGATAGTTACCGAGGCCCGGACCGTGACGGTAAACATTACAGTGACGGGTATAAAGATTACTGCGAGCCGGGGCGTCGGCTCGTTCGAGACGCCCGGAAGATCCGGCCCGGCGTCGGGTTCACGACGGGCCGAAACCTGACGATGTCGACCCCGCAAGACGGCACGTTCGGGAGACGAAGCAGTGCACAACGGCCCGAACCGGCGAAGCCGGGAGGTCGCCACGCGTCGCCGGCTTCGTCACTCGGGGACCGCGACCGGGAATAACGAACCGGACCGGCTACCGTCCGTCCACGTCACGGTTCGTTCACGGTTCCGCACGGAAATTTACTGACGCCATCCGGTTCAACGGTAAAATAAAGTGCGTGGCATCCAAAGTCGCGGTAAGGTAGATGGCATCGACACCACACATCGCCGTCCTCGGTGGCGGTTCGACCGGTGCGGGGATCGCCAGGGACCTCGCGATGCGGGGGCTCGACGTGACGCTCCTCGAACAGGGGAACCTCACGCACGGGACGACCGGGCGGATGCACGGGCTGCTCCACAGCGGGGGCCGATACGCCGTCTCGGACCAGGCCAGCGCGACCGAGTGCATCGAGGAGAACCGCGTTCTGCGCGACATCGCCAGTCACTGCGTGGAGATGACCGGCGGGCTGTTCGTCAAGCGACCAGAGGACTCCGAGGCGTACTTCGAGGCGAAGTTGCAGGGCTGTGCGGACTGTGGCATCCCGGCCGAAGTCGTCTCGGGCGAGGAGGCCCGGGCGATGGAACCACACCTGGCGAAGGACGTGGACAAAGCCATCTCGGTGCCCGACGGGGCAGTCGACCCCTTCCGGCTCGTCGTCGCCAACGCCGCCAGCGCCCAGGAACACGGTGCCCGGATCGAGACCCACTCGAAAGTGACCGACCTGCTGGTCGAGGACGGTGAGATCGTCGGCGTCGAGGTCGAACACGCCTCGGGGCCGGGCAAGCGCGTCCACGGGACCGAGGGCGGCACGGAGGAGATACGCGCCGACTACGTCGTCAACGCCACCGGCGCCTGGGCCGGGCGCATCGGCGACATGGCTGACCTCGACATCGCCGTCCGCCCGTCGAAGGGCGTCATGACCATCATGAACATCCGGCAGGTCGATACGGTCATCAACCGTTGCAAGCCCAAGGGCGACGCCGACATCATCGTCCCCCACGAGACGACGGCCATCCTCGGCACCACCGACGAGGAGGTCGAGGACCCCGAGGACTACCCCGAGGAGCAGTGGGAGGTCGATATGATGATCGACACGCTGTCGGAACTCGTGCCGATGCTCCAAGAGGCCCGGACCATCCGCTCGTTTTGGGGCGTCCGCCCGCTGTACGAACCGCCGGACGTCGGCAGCACGGACCCGACGGACATCACGCGAGACTTCTTCTTGCTGGACCACGAGGACCGCGACGGGATGCCGGGGATGACCAGCATCGTCGGCGGGAAGTTCACCACCTACCGGATGATGGGCGAGCAGATATCCGACCACGTCTGTGGCAAGTTCGGTATCGACGCGACCTGCCGGACTGCGGCCGAACCGCTCCCGGGCAGCGAGGACTTCTCGGTCCTGCGGGACTACATGGACGAGTTCGGCCTGCGCTCGCCAATCGGCCGCCGCAGCGTCGAGCGCCTCGGCTCGCGGGCCGACGAGGTGCTGCAGACCGACCGGCCGAACCCGACGGTCTGCGAGTGCGAGGGGGTGACCCGCGCTGAAGTCCAGGACGCCATCACCCAGTCGGGGTCGGACCTCAACGCCGTCCGCATCCGCACGCGGGCGACGATGGGCAACTGCCAGGGCGGCATCTGCAGTCACCGACTCGCGAACGAGCTCCACCGGGAGTACGACCAGCACGTCGTCCGCCAGGCGTGGGACGAGCTCCTCCAGGAGCGCTGGAAGGGCCAACGCCACGCGCTGTGGGGCGAACAGCTCTCCCAGGCGGCGTTGAACTACTCGCTGCACGCGACGACCCAGAACCGTGACCACGACCCCGCCGACGGCGACCCCGTCGACTTCGCGGCGTTCGACGACGGCGTCGACCACACCGGGGGGTCGGGCGGCGCGGACGTCGCCGCCGACGGGGGGCGACATGGCGATTGAGTCGGAGGTACTGGTCGTCGGCGGCGGCCTGGCCGGACTCACGAGCGCCATCACCGCCGCCCGCGAGGGCGCGGACGTGCGCCTGGTCTCCTACAAACAGAGCACGCTCCGACACGCCTCCGGGCTGGTCGACCTGCTCGGGTACACGCCCGACGGCGAGGGGCCGCTGACCGACCCGTACGCGGCGATGGCCGACCTGCCCGACGAGCATCCCTACCGGACCGTGGGCGTCGAGACGGTCCGTGAGGCGATGTCGCTGTTCGACGCGGTGACCGCCTACGATGGCGGCCACACCGACGCCAACGCCCTGCTCCCGACCCACGGCGGCACGGTGAAACCGACCGCGCGGTATCCCCCCGGGGCCGCCGCGGGTGTGGCGAGCGACGACCGCGACATGTTGCTGGTGGGTCTGGAGTCGATGACCGACTTCGACGCACCCCACGCCGCCGCCCACATGGACGCCGCCGGCGTCCCGTTCGGCGTTCGGGGGGTCACCATCCAGTTCCCCGGCGACCTGCGCGCGGACGCGAAGGTGACCCGGTACGCGAAGCTCCTTGACACGAACGGCGAGGTGGCCGTCCGCGGCCGGAAGCGCCCCGTACGCGACGCGCTCGCCGAGCGCGTGAACCCGCTGCTCGAAGGCGAAAAGCGGGTCGGCTTCCCGGCGGTGCTGGGCGACGACAGGGCCGACGCGGTCAGGGCGACCCTCGCCGAGCGGATGGGCGTCGACGTCTTCGAGGTCCCCGCGGGCCCGCCGTCGCTCCCCGGCCTGCGCCTCGAGGACGCGCTGTTCGAGGCCCTGGACGAGTCGGGTGCGAGTTTCGAGACCGGTAATCCCGTCGTCGAGTACGAGGGCGACGGGGGCGTCGAGCGGGTCTTCCTCGAGAAGAACGGCGCGAAGATTCCCGTCTCGGCCGACCAGTACGTCCTCGCGACGGGGGGCCTGGTCGGCAAGGGCATCGAGTCCGACCGCGAGGCGGTCCGCGAACCGGTCTTCGACTGTCACGTGCCCCACCCAGCGGACCGCTACGACTGGTTCGACGAAGCCGTCTTCGGCGACCACCCGTTCGCGGCGTTCGGCGTGACGACCGACGCCACGTTGCGACCGCTGGACGAGTCCGGTGCCCCGGAGTTCGACAACCTCCGGGCCGCGGGCGGTGTGCTTGGCGGGTACGACTACGCGGCCGAGAAGTCCGGCAGCGGGGTATCGATCGCGACAGGCTACGCGGCGGGCCGGAACGCCGCACGGGAGGTACAATGAGCGACGCCGAAGAGAGCCCTACATTCGAGCCAGCTGCACCGAACACGGGAGACGAGTTCGAACCGGTCGACGTCTTCCCCGATAGCGACGACTTCGACCTGCGCCCCGGCGCGGACTCCTGTTACAAGTGCTCCACCTGTGACACGAACTGTCCGGTGGCGGAGGTCGACGACGACTTCCCCGGGCCGAAGTTCCAGGGGCCCGAGCAGTGGCGCCTGAAACAGACGGACGACGACTACACAGTCGACGACTCCATCATGTCGTGTTCGAACTGCATGCGCTGTGACAACGCCTGTCCGTCGGGCGTGCCGCTCAGCCAGATGCACAACACGGCCCGGGGCGAGTACGTCAGCGAGCAGATGGACACGCTCTCCGTCGAGTACGTCCGCAACCGCATCCTCGCGAACTACCGGACGTCGGCGTTCCTCGCGAGCAAGGTCCCGCGCCTCGCGAACGTCGCGATGAACTTCGGCCCGGCCCGCTGGCTGATGGAGAAGACGCTGGGGGTCACCAGGGAACGGGACTTTCCCGAGTTTGCGACACAGACCTTCCGCGAGTGGTGGGCCGACCGGGGCGGGGCCGACGCCTCCCGCCGGAACGCCCGCGAGCGCCGCGAGCGCCGCGGCGAACCCACCGACGGCGAGAAGAAGGTGGCGTACTTCCACGGCTGTTACTCCAACTACAACACCCCGGAGGTCGGGAAGGCGATGGTCAGGGTCTACGAGCACTTCGGCTACGAGGTCGTCGCGCCCGAACAGCGCTGCTCCGGAACGCCGATGTTCGCCAACGGGATGCTCGCCGACGCCCGCCGGCACGCGGAGGTCAACGTCTCCTCGATGTCGGACCTGGTCGAGGAGGGGTACGACGCCGTCGCGTCCTGTACGTCCTGTTCGATGGCGCTGCGCCAGGAGTACCCCGAGCTGTTCGACATCGACGGCATCGAGGAGGTCGCCGCGAACACCTTCGAGGCCCTCGAGTACCTGCGCATCAACGAGGACCTCACCGGCGCGGTCCGGGAGGCGGAGGTCTCGGGCGACCTGGCCCGAGAGTTCGCCTACCACGCGCCGTGTCACGCCCGCAATCAGGGTCTGGACCGCCAGGCCGTCGAACTGTTCCGCGACCTCGAGGGCGCGGGCATCGAGGACGTCGGCGAGTCCTGCTCGGGCATCTCGGGCACCTACGGCTGGAAGGAAGAGAAGTACGAGAAGTCGATGGAGATCGGCGAGGAGATGTTCGAGCACATGGCCCACGCCGAGGGCGAGGTCGGCATGACCGAGTGCCCCACGTGTGCCATGCAGATGGAACACGGCTCCGGGTACGAGATCCGCCACCCGCTGGAACTGCTCGAGGCCGCCCTCGTCGAGTGAGTCGGTCGCCGTCCCGGCGACGACGGGATTCGGAGGACCACAGCGTCACTGACCCACCACAGTGCGAGTGCTGAGGCGGCCGGTCACCCGACCGGGTCGACGCCGGTGAACTCGAAGCGGGCGCCGCCCTCGGGCCCCGTGGTGACCGAGATGTCCCAGCCGTGGGCGTCGGCGATACGCTCGACGATCGCCAGCCCGATACCGGTCCCGTCTTCGTTCGTCGAGTGGCCCGGTTCGAACACCGCCTGGCGCTCCTCGAGTGGGATACCCGGACCGTCGTCGGCCACGTAGAAGCCACCGTCGAGGCGACCGGCGGTGACGGTCACGTCCCGCCCGCCGTGTTCGACGGCGTTGCGGACGAGGTTCTCGAGCAGTTGCACCAGCCTGCTCCGGTCGGCCCGTAACCGCACGTCGCCCCGTATCGCGAGCGTCGCCGCTTCCGTGTCGACGGTCGTCCAGCACGCCTCGAGGACGTCGGCGAGAGAGACGGCTTCGACGTCGTCCAGGTCGCGCCCTTCCCGTGCCAGGGTCAACAGGTCGTCGACGAGCGCCAGGCTCCGGTCGACCGCCTCGCTGGCCCGGTCGACGTGTTCGTTGTCGCACTCCTCGCGGGCCAGTTCGAGGCTGCCTTCCGCGACGTGAAGCGGGTTCCGGAGGTCGTGGCTCACCATCCCGGTAAACGCGTCCAGTCGCTTGTTCTTGCGTTCGAGAGCCAGTTCGCGCTCCGTGCGCTCGGTGACCACCTCCTGGAACCCGACGAAGTTCGTCACCTCGCCGGTCCCGTCCGCGATTGGCGCGACGGTGACCCGGTTCCAGAACTCGGTGCCGTCCGCGCGGTAGTTCCGCAGTTCGACGGTGACCGGTCGCTCGTCGTCGATCGCCGCCCGCAGTTTTGCCACCGGTTCCGGGTCGGTCCCCTCGCCCTGGAGTAACCGGCAGTTGCGGCCGAGTATCTCCGCTCGATCGTAGCCGGTTATCTCCTCGAAGCGGTCGTTGACGTAGACGAGGGGGTTGTCGTCCTGTGAGGGGTCGGTGAGCGTGATGCCGACGGGGGCCTCGTCCATGGCGCGCTCTTTCAGAGCGAGGTCGGCCTCACGGTCCCGTGTATCGCTTATGTCCCGGACGGTACAGACCATATCGCCCGTCTCGGTCCGTGAGACGACGTGCTCCTCCGGGAACGTCGACCCGTCGGCCCGGAGGCCGGTCGTCTCCCCGTGCCAGTACCCCTCCGACGCGACCGCCGGGAGTATCTCGTCGTACGCGACGTCGGTGGCCGCGTCCGGGTAGACAAGCTCCCAGTGCTCGCCCAGCATCTCCGCGGGTTCGTACCCGTAGATGTCGGCGTAGGCCCCGTTTACGTAGACGAACCGGCCGTCCTCGTCGAGGATGCTGATGCCCTCCTGTGCGCTCTCGACGGCCGCGAGGTGCCGTTTCCGGGCCACCTCGGCCTCCGTGCGCTCGACGGCGTTCGATATCTTGTTGGCCAGCATCGCGTACTGTTCGGTCCCGCCGGACTTCTGGAGGTACTCCGTCACACCGGCCGAGATAGCCTCGCTCGCGACCGTTTCGCTCCCTCGTCCGGTATACAGGATGAACGGGAGGTCGGCGTACTCGCTCCGGACCGCCTCGAGAAACGCCAGCCCGTTCTTCCCGGGCATGTTGTAATCGGAAACGACACAGTCTGGCCGACTAGTTTCGATGCGGTCGAGTCCTTCGGCCGCGGAGGATGCCGTTTCGACGACGAACCGGTCGTCCTCCCGCTGGAGGAACGTCGCGGTCAGCTCGGCGAACTCCGGGTCGTCGTCGACGTGGAGCACCCGAATCGTGCCGCCACTTGCCACGGTCACCCTTGCTTGTAGACGAGTGCCGGTACAAAGAGGTGTCGGCAGATGTCACTCGGGATGGTCGTTCTGCGGTGGCAGCAGCCTCGAGCGGGCGGCCGCGACGAGTGCTTCAGTCGGGGGGTCGTCACTCGAGCGTGGAGGTCGCTGCGTCCCGCTCGCCGGCAGAGACAGAGAGAAGAAGGGCGTTTACTCCTCGCCGCGGACGAAGGTGACCGGGCACGGCGCGTTCAGCATGACCTCCTGTGCGGTCGAACCGAAGACGGCCTTGCCGGTCGGGGATCGCTTGCGGCCGCCGACGACGACGAGATCGGCGCCGGTATCCTCGGCGAGCGAGACGATCTGGTCGCCGTGGTTCCCGACGGCTCCTCGGGCGGAGTGGACGATGCCGGCCTCTTCGAGTCGGTTGCTGAGATCACGAACCGTCGTGTGTCGGTCGGCGACTTCGTCCGGGTCCGCCTCGCCGGTCGAGGCGAACTCGAGTCGGTCGACGACGTCCTCGTACTGGTCCTCCGTGAAGACGTGCGCGACGGTGACCTCCGCGCCGGTGGGGCCGGCGATGTCGATGACGGTGCGGGCGAGTTCTTCGACGCGGTCTTTGTCGTTCGGGCCGACCGCGAGCAGTATCTTTTCGAGCGCCATGGGCATCTGTCCACTCGGCTGAACAGTAAAGGCTTCGGAAATACTACTACTGTGGTAAATTTCCCGAGTCCGACAGACAGGGTGCCCGCTGGACGGTTATCCGGTGTTCTTCATCCCGGCGGCGATGCCCTGGACGGTCAGCCGAAGCGTGCGCTTCTCGGTCTCTGTCAGGTGAGACTGGGCCAGCAGGCGGACCTGCAGGAGGTTCAGCGGGTCAACGTAGGGGTTGCGCCGATCCAGATTCTCCTCGAGCCAGTCGCGGTCGAGCAGTCCCTCGCGGTCGGTGATCTCCGTGACGAGGTCGACGGTCCGCTCGTACTCGTCCTCGATGCGCGGGAAGATGCGGTCGCGAAGGTCCCCGTCGGCGAGGTCAGCGTACTCCCGGGCGATCTCCATGTCGGTCCGGGCCAGCGCGAGCGAGGCGTTGTCTATCTTCGTCCGGAAGAACGGCCACTCCCGGTACATCTCCTGCAGGGATTCGATGTCCCCACCGTCTTCGAGGTAGGCCTCGAGGCCGGTGGCGATGGAGTACCACCCGGGGATGATACAGCGAGCCTGGGTCCAGGAGAACACCCACGGGATGGCGCGCAGGTCGTCGACACTACGGTCCTCGCTGCGGGAGGCCGGCCGCGACCCCATGTTGAGGTTCTCGATGACCGTGATGGGGGTGGCCTGTTCGAAGTAGTCGACGAACCCCTCGGTCTCGAGCAGGTTCTGGTACTCGTCGCGGGCGGCGTCGGCCGCCGTCTTCATCGCCTCTGACCACTCGTCGGGGATGTCCTCGACCGGTTCCTGCAAGGCGTTGTAACGGGCCCGGACCTGGGCGTTGAGCATCTGTTCGAGGTTGCGCTCGGCGATGTCCTCGTTGGCGTACTTCTCGGAGATGGCCTCGCCCTGCTCGGTGAACTTGATCTGGCCGGTGACCGTCTCGTTTGGCAGGGCCAGCATCGCGTCGTTCATCGGGCCACCGCCGCGTGAGATAGATCCGCCGCGACCGTGGAACAGCCGCATCTCGACGTCGTAGTCGCCCGTGATGTTGGCCAAGCGCTTCTGGTTGTTGTACAGCGACCAGTTTGCGGCGAGGAACCCGTTTTCCTTGTTGGAGTCCGAGTACCCCAGCATTATCTCCTGGATGTTGTTCCGCGCCTCGAGCGCCTGCGAGTAGGCCTCGTTCTCGAACAGGGTCCCCATGATGCGCCGGGCGCCCGAGAGGGCGTACTCGGACTCAAGCAGCGGGACGATGTCCAGCCCGCAGTAGCCCGGCAGGTCGACGATGCCGACCTGGTCGCCCAGGAACAGGACCTCCAGGACGTGGCTGGGCTCCTCACACCAACTGATGGCGTAGGTGTCGATGGCGTCGACGCCGTACTCCTTTTGCCACTCGGCAGTCTCGCGGAACCGGCGCATGACGCGCTTGGAGTCGTCCGAGAGGCCGTCGGTCTCTGTCATGTCGATGACCGAGTCCTCCTGGAGGATTGCCTCGGTCAGGAACTCGACGCGTTCGTCCTCGTCCATCCCCTCGTAGTCGATGCCGTGGCGGTCGACGGCCTCGGCGATGGCGTTGGTGTGCATCGCGCGGTGGTCGCGCAGGTCGAGGCTGGCAAGCGAGAAGCCGAAGGTGTCGACCTTCCGGTAGAGCGGGTCGACCTGCGACTCGGCGATGACTTCGGCGTCGTTCTCGCGCAGGCTCTCAGAGATGGCCCGCAGGTCCGTCAGCAGATTCTGGGGGCCGTCGTAGCCGCCTTGCCGGACGTCGCCCACGCGCAGCACCGACTCGCGCATCAGCTTGAGCTTCTGCCGGTAGGGCTCGTCGGGGTAGCGTTCCTCGGCCTCGCTGGCGACGCCGGGGAGACGCTCCTTGTGGTCCGCGAGCCGCTCGTCGAAGCGCTCGTCGGTGTCGATGTTGTCGGCGTCCTGGCTCAGCACGCCCGAGAGTTCCTTGAGTTTGTCGCGGTACAGCGGGAGGATGGTGTCGCGCTGGCGTTCCAGCGTCTCCTCGGTGACCTCAGGGGTGACAAACGGGTTGCCGTCGCGGTCGGACCCGGCCCAGGACCGGAACTCGTAGAGCTTGGAGACGTCGACGTCCTCGTCGTACTCCTCGTCGATGGCGTGTTCGAGTTCGTCGTAGACGCGGTCGATGACGTCGAAGAGGACGTTCTCCAGATACCACTGGACGTTGAGGGCCTCGTCGGTGACCTCGGGGCGGCGGTCACGGACCTGTGGGGTCTGCCAGAGACTGGTCACTTCGGCCTCCAGGTCGCGCTCGACGAGGTCCTCCTCGCGGTCTGTCAGGCGGACCTCGTCTAAGGTCTCCAGGTCGCGAGCGACGGCGCGGAGCTTGGCCTTCACCGTCTTCCGGCGGGCCTCGGTCGGGTGGGCGGTGAACGTCGGCTGGATGAGAACGTCCTCGAGCACGTCCTCGAGCGTCTCTGCGTCGGCCCCGCGTTCGGAGAGCACCTGTACGGCCTCGGCCACGCTGTCCTCGAGGACCCCCTCCTGGCTCTCCTCGCGAATCTGTCGCACTCGGTGGCGCTCCTCGGCGAGATTGATGAGCTCGAAGTACGTCGTGAAGGCCCGCGAGACGATGTCCTGCTCGGCGGGCGAGAGGCGGTCGAGCGTACGGCCCACGTCCGTGCGCGTCTCCGCGTCGCCCCGTCGGTATTCGATAGACGACGTGCGGATCTTCTCTACGGTCTCGAAGGCGTCGGTCGACGACTGGGCCTCGAGGACGTCGCCGAGGAGCTCCCCCAGCTCCCGCACGTCCTGTTTGATATCTCTGGCGTGCAAAGTCATACCATTCCGTCCCAAGCCGAAGCGTAAAACTGTATTGAAATGGGGTGGGGTAGGCGTTCGATAATGACAAACCCGCCCCGGGTCGACCGGCGGCGGGGCCGCGCCGTCAGAGTGGCCAACGGCCCACGCGATCGCCTCCCACCGGGAGCCGGTCTACGGGGACGAAGGTTTTACCTCCGGGACCCGATCATCGGGGCAACGGCAACAGCGACCACGCATGGAGTACGCTACCAACGACGGCGTCCGCCTCGCGTACGAGCGTCGCGGCCCCACGGACGCACCGACCGTCGCGTTCGTCGAGGGCATCGGCTACGGCCGGTGGATGTGGCGCTGGCAACGGCAGGCCCTGGACGACGAGTACGACACCATCGTCTGGGACAACCGCGGGACGGGCGACTCCGACACGCCGGAGGGGCCCTACACGATGGATGCGATGGCGAGCGACCTGGCCGCCGTGCTGGACGACGCGGGGGTCGAGACGGCCCACGTCGTCGGGGCCAGCATGGGCGGGATGGTCGCCCAGCAGTTCGCCCTGGAGTACGACCGCACCCTGTCGCTGGTCCTCATGTGCACCACGCCCGGCGGCCCGGAGGCAGTCCCGATGCCCGAGGCCACGGCCGAGCGGATGTTCGAGGTCCCCGAGTCCTACGACGAGCGCGAAGCGCGCCGGTACAAGATGGCCGCGGCGATGAACGAGTCGTTCGTGGCCGAGCACGACGCCCTCGTCGAGCGCATCGTGGACTGGCGCATCGAGTCCGACGCCGGCGAGCAGGCTCTGGCGTGGCAGGCAGCGGCGGTCGACGCCTTCGACGTCCACGACCGCCTGGGGGAGATTCGGGTCCCGACGCTGGTGCTACACGGGACGGACGACCGGGTCGTTCCGGTCGAGAACGCCGCCCTGCTGGAGGCCGGGATTCCCGACGTGGAGGTGGTCCGGCTCGAGGGCGCCCCCCACCTGCTGTTCATCGAGCACAGCGACCGGGTGAACGAACGCCTTCGGGAGTTCCTCGCCGATGTCTGAGTTCGGCCGCCCCCAGGAGTGGGTCGGTGCCTGGAGCGAGAAACGCACCGCGCTCACGCCCGACCGGACCGGCCTCGTCGATGCGACGACGGGCGAGCGCTACACCTACGCCGACCTCGACCGGCGCGCGAATCGGACGGCGCGGCTATTGTGCGACCGGGGCGTCGACGAGGGTGAGGCCGTCGCCGTCGTCTCGCGAAACCGGCCGGGGCTGGTCGACCTGTTCTTCGCGACGGGCAAGACCGGGAGCGTGCTGGCGCCGCTCTCACACCGGCTGGCGCCGCCGGAACTGGGGACCCTGCTGGCCCGCGTCGACCCCGAACTCCTCGTCGTCGAAGCGCCCTTCGTCGAGCTGACTGGCGAGGCGCTCGAGGGAACAGACGTCGAGTGTCCGGCGGTGACGCTCACAGACGGCGAAGCGGGGACGTCGACCGAGGGGTCGTTCCCGGACGCCGAGGCCTACGTCGACGCGCTCCCGGCGGATGACGACCCGGTCGAGACGGCGACGCTCGCGCCATCGGACCCCCACCTCCTGCTCCACACCGGCGGCTCGACGGGCACACCGAAGGAGACGGTCCTGACTCATCGGGGCATCGTCTGGAACTCGGTCAACACCATCACCTCGTGGGGCCTGCGCGACGACGACGTGACGCCGATGGTGTTCCCGATGTTCCACACCGGCGGGTGGAACGTCGTCACCGTCCCCATCTGGCACATGGGCGGGACCGTCGTCGTCGCCCGGGAGTTCGACCCCGGCCAGGTCCTCCGGGTCGTCGAGGACGAGGGCGGGTCGGTGCTGGTGGCCGTCCCCGCCGTCCTGCGGGCGATGACCGAGCACGCGGCCTGGTCGGACACCGACCTCTCGACGCTCCGGGTCGTCAAGTCCGGCGGGGGGCCGTGCCGCCAGGCCGTCATGGAGGCCTGGTGGGACCGCGGCGTCGACCTCTCGCAGGGCTACGGCCTCACGGAGTGTGGACCGAACAACTTCGCGATGCCAGAGGGGTGGCCCCGGGAGCAAGCCGACAGCGTGGGACGACCGGCCATGCACGTCGACGCACGCGTCGTCGACGACGGCATTCCCGTCGACCGGGGCGAGGTCGGCGAACTGGAGCTGCGGTCGCCCCACGCCGCCGCCGGCTATCTGGACGCCCCCGAAGAGACGGCGGCGACGTTCGGCGACGACGGGTGGGTCGCCACGGGTGACCTCGCCCGCGTCGACGACGAGGGGTTCTACCACGTCGAGGGGCGCAAGAAACACATGTTCGTCAGCGGGGGCGAGAACGTCTATCCGTCCGAGGTCGAGGACGCCATCGCCGACCACCCGGCCGTCGACGAGGTGATCGTGGTCGCGGTGCCCGACGACCAGTGGGGCCGGGTCGGGCGCGCGGTCGTCGAGGGCGACACGGACCTGACCGTCGACGAACTCAGGGACTTCCTCGATGGCCGTCTCGCCCGGTTCAAACACCCGCGCTCGCTGGCGTTCGTCGAGACGATGCCGACGTCCGGGCCCTCGAAGCTCGATCGGGACGCCGTCGTCGAGCGGTTCGGCGAGTGACCACTAGAGAGCCTAGATACCTAGGTTATTTCCTTATTGGTCACTGCAACCTTTGTAGGACACGTGCGGGGCCCCGGCGACTCCGGAGAGACATCCCGCAGGACTGAACCATGGCCAACGGTGACAACCTAAACGGTACCCAACAACTGAGACTAACCGAGACCGAGCGCCACGAACTGCTCGCCAACGAACTGCGGCGGGAGACGATTTCGGTACTTGGCCGGGCAGCGCCACCAGTGACACTCCAGGACCTCTCACACACCATCTGGGCGACGGCAGGCGTACAGATGGAGCGACAGGGTCCCGAGCACGTGAAGGTCGCCCTGCACCACAACCACCTCCCCAAACTGACCGCCCACGGGCTCATCACCTACGACGGCGCCGAGAAGACCGTCGTCGAGATCCAGGTCAGTGACGCCTTCGACATCTAGGGGCCACGGGATACTTACCCGGGGCTGTCGAATACCCTCGAATGACGTTCGATCGTTCGAGCGGTGTCTTCCTTCATCTCACGGCGCTGCCCGGCCCGGACGGCGTCGGAACGCTGGGCGCACCGGCCCACGACTTCGTGGACGCGCTCGCGGCCGCCGACCAGTCGCTCTGGCAGTTTTGCCCGCTCGGCCCGACGGCCGGCGGCTTCGGCAACTCGCCGTACCAGGCCTACTCGGCGTTCGCCGGCAACCCGCTGCTGGTCGACCTCGAGGCGCTGCGGGCGGCCGGCTGGCTGACCGACGCCGACCTCGCGGACCGCCCCGACTTCGACGAGCACTGGGTGGAGTACGACCGAGTGAACGCTTACAAGACCGACCGCCTGCGACGTGCGTTCGAGCGGTTCCGGACGACGGCGACTGACGACGACCGGGCCGCACTCGATGCGTTCGCGGCGGCCAACGCGGCCTGGCTCGACGACTACGCGCTCTTCCGGGCGCTGCAGACGGCTTTCGACGACGATGGCTGGACGAGCTGGCCGGCGGCCGTCCGAGAACGCGACCCGGATACGCTGTCCCGCTATCGCGACGACCTCGCCGACGAGATCGAGCTCCGCGTGTTCTGTCAGTTCTGCTTCGACCGCCAGTGGCGGGCCCTCCACGAGCACGCGAACGAGCGGGGCGTCTCGCTCGTGGGGGACATGCCCATCTACATGGGACTCGACAGCGCCGACGTCTGGGCGAACCCGGACCTGTTCGACCTGGACGAGGCCAACGAACCGGCCGCCGTCGCCGGGATGCCGACGAACCCCGACGGCCACGGCGAGGGCCAGCGCTGGGGCAACCCGCTGTACGACTGGGACGCGATGCGGGCCGAGGACTACGCCTGGTGGGTTCGCCGGTTCGAGTCGTTGCTGGACCGCGTCGACGTGGTCCGCGTCGACCACTTCAAGGGGTACGAACAGTACTGGGCCATCCCGGCCGGCACCGCGAACCCGGCCGACGGCGAGTGGCGCGACGGACCGGGCGAGGCCCTGTTCGAGGCCGTCGAGGCCGCGCTTGGCGACCTCCCGCTCGTGGTCGAGGACCTCGGCGGGGTGACCCCGGAGTTGCGTGCGTTCCGGAAACGGCTGGGGCTGCCTGGCATGAAAGTCGCCCTCTACGCCGACTGGTGTGCCGAGGACCACGAGTACCTGCCCCACCGCTATCCCGAGGACTCCGTCGCGTACACGTCGACCCACGACACGACGACGGTCGTCGGCTGGTACGAGGACGTCGCCTCCGACCGTCAGCGCGACTGCCTCCAGTTTGCCCTCGATACCGACGGGTCCGCGGTCCACTGGGACGTCATCGAGGCCGTGTGGGCCACCGATTCCGTGTTCGCCATCGCGCCGTTCCAGGACCTCCTCGGACTGGGCGGGGAGACCCGGTTCAACACACCCGGGACCGCCGACGGGAACTGGACCTGGCGGCTCACCCGGTCGGGGCTTGCCGACGACGCCGTGTGGACCCGACTGTCGGACATGACCGAAGCGCACAGGCGGGACTGATCGGCGAGAAAGCGTCTAGCACACTCGTCCCGCGCGTGCGCGATCGATTAAACTGTAACTCGACGACTGGCGGTCCGGGACGTCCGTCCCGGATGTGAACGTGACGGGCGCGCTCAGTCCGTGCGGTACTCGGTCCGGAACCCGCGGAACTCCGTCCGGTGCGCTTCCTCGTCGGCCAGCAACGTCACCGCGAGGTCCTCGGTCACCGGGTCGTCCGCCGCCTCGGCGGCGTCGATGAGATCGCGGTACGTCGCGATGGCGTCCTCCTCGGCGTCGAGGACGCCCTCGATGACTGTCAGGACGTCTGTCGAGTCCGCCGGCGGCTGGAGCGACTCCTGTCGGGCGACGAAGTCCATCGATCCCGGCGGCTGGGCCTCCAGTTGCTTGAGCCGCTGGCCGATCTGTTCGGCGTGGCCCAGTTCCTCCTGAATGTCGGCCTTGAGGCTCTCTTTGATCTCTTCGGCGCGGACGCCGTCGAGGACGATGGCGTTGGTCTGGTAGTTCATCACGGTCTCGATCTCGTCGGAGTAGGCCTTGCGGAGCAACTCGACGACGCGGTTGTCTGCCATACCGGAACTTTCGCTCTCGGGAACATAAAGGGGGCGGTCGTGACAACCACCCGTCGAATGCGAGCGGCGTCGACGCGACAGGGGGCTGCCGTCAGTCCAGTGAGCGGACGAACAGCGTCGACTGGCTATCGGCCAGTTCGACGGGTTCGTCAGCGGCCGCCACGTCCAGGTCGGGCGAGGACAGCGCGATCTCCCAGCCGGCGTCGTCGACGTCGACCAGATCCGTCGGGACGACCTCCTCGGCGACGCCTTCCATCGTCGCGACGAAGAGGATCTCCTCGCTCTCGTCGGGCGCGCGACGGAAGCCGTAGTACAGCACCGTCCCGTCGGTCGGGTAGACGTAATCGAGTTCGTCGTCGCCGGTGAGGCCGGTGGTCACCCACTCGTGGTCGTGGCGGAACTCGCGGACCGCGAGGTCGAAGGCGGTCCGCTCGTCGCCCTGCTGGTCGTGCCAGTGTGCGAGGTTGAAAAACTCGCCCATGTCTCGCATCCAGTCGCGGCCCAGTTGCTCGAGTTCCCCGACCGTGAACTCGTCGCCGACGGGCGTGCCGGCGGCGTTCAGCAGGTCGACCATCTCTGCCTTGTCGTAGTCGGTCATGCTGACCACGTCGGCAAGCAGGCCGAGGAACTCGCTCAGCTCCTCGCGGGATTCGAAGCCCCACTCCTTGAGCCGCCCGAAGTGCTCGTCGCTCGCGAAGTCCTGCGGGCGGACCTGCCACTCGGGGAAGTTCGCCTCCTCCGAGAGTACCTTGAGGTTCCAGACGGCGTCCGTGTCGCGGACGAAGCCCCAGGGGGCCGCGCATGTTCGCGTGCGTGAAGTCCATCGGACAGCCGGGCATAAACCCGTGGAACAGCATCGAGGAGGCGGGGTTGTTGTACGCCTTCCGCAGTTGTTCGTTGCGGGTCTCGCCCAGGTAGCGGTTGATCTGGGGCTGGCTGAAGGGCGGGTCCGGTTCGAGCTGGGTGCCGCGGCGGATGGTGTCGTGGTTGGCGACCCCGGAGATCCAATTCTCGCCCATGTCGGCGACCTCCCTGACGCGCCACCACTTCGTCGCCCAGAACGTCTGGAGCGCTGGGGTGTTGTGCGCGAAGGTGACCGGCCCCCACTGGTAGGAGTGGGTGTTGCTCGATGAGCGTCCGGTAGGTCGAGGCAAGTTCCCAGTCCGAGCGCGGCCACGGCCGGCCGTCCTCGTAGATCATCCACGGCCGGTACTCGACGCCGGCGACCTCCTGGGTCACCCGGTCCATCTCCTCGAGGTAGTCGTCGTCGTGCCACTCCTCCTCGGCCTCGGGGTCCCAGTTCGTGAAGTCCTGGGCGCCGTCGACGCGGATGCCGTCGGCCCCGAAGTCCATCTTCCGGCGCTGGAGTTCCAGCAGGCCGGCCCGGACGACGGGTTCGAGGTAGTCGAGTTCCTGGCCGTACATGCCGGGCCCGGCGAACCACTCCTCGTTGAGCAGGGGGAGTGCGCCGTTGTCGGCGTGGCCCAGTGCGATGTCGAAGATGACCTTGACCGGTTCGGGCAGCGTGTGCAGCGTCGCGATGAGGTCGACCAGTTCGTCCGGGCGGCGCGATTCGAGGATGGCCGGGTTGACCGTCCCGAACCCGGAGATGACGATGTCGTAGCCCCAGTTGAGCATGTCCGGGCGGCGGACGTCGACCCGGAGCTTGTCCCCCCGGGAGCCGTCGACGAGCCAGTAGCCCAGTTCGTCCTCGTTTTGCGTGATTGGGGCGACGGGCATCAGCTGGACGGCGTCGTAGCCGACGAAATTGCGTTCCGCGGGCATCAGTTCCGCGTCGTCGTCGGCCAGTTTCTCGCCGATGGTCTCGAACTGGCGTTTCAGGCCCGCGAGCGTCCCGGACTCGGTGGCCGTTCCCGGGTGGATCTCGAGCATGCTCGTCGCCGGTTCGAACCGCGGGAGGCCGTCGTCCTCGGAGGCGTACGGTTCGACGCCGTCTGCCTCGAGGTTCTGGAAGTACTCGCGGTCGTCGCGCTCCTCGTCCAGGCGGTCCATGTCGTACAGTTCGGGCGGACCGTACGCGCCGAACGGCACGGAGTCGGCAAAGGGATCCGTGACGGTCTCTCGCTCGCCGTCGACCTCGTAACTGAGCCGGTACAGCGTGCCGAGTTGCTCGCGCGTTCCAGGGCGGGGCCCCTCGACGGCGGCCCACGTGAACTCGCCCTCGCGGCGAGTCTCGACGAACTGGCGGTCGAACGTGACCGTCTGCTCGTCGGCGGTCAGGTCGACGTCGTCTTCTGCCGTCAGCAGTTCGAGACGGACGTCGTCGGTCGGCACCGCGTCGACGAGCTGTGGCGTCCAAAACCCGAACTCGGCGTAGCCGTCGCGCCAGTGGGCACCGAGACGGGTTGTTATCTCCTTTGCCGCCTCGAAGCGCTCCTCGTGGGCGTCCAGTCGCTCGCGCTGCCACTCGGCGAGCGCGGCGGTTTCCTCGTCGAGGGTCCTGCAGTCAGGGAGCGACATGGCTCACTCCGACCCGGCGTACAGGACGGCGACGTTCTCGACGGTAGCGTCACCGTCGGCGGCCGAGACGTCCTCGTCGTGGACCTCGTCGAACGCGTCGACGTCCTCGTCGGGGAACGAGACGGTGGCCTCGCTCCCGCCGAAGTTCAGCGCGACGACGTAGCGGTTGCCCTCGTCGTCCTGGCGGGCGAAGGCCGTCACGGCGTCGTCGTCACACTGGTACTCGATCTCCTCGTACTCGCCCTCGTACTGCAGAGCGGGGATGGTGTTGCGCGTGTACGTGAGGTCCTGATAGTACTCCCGGAGGTCCTCCTGAGCGTGCTCCCAGTGGATCTCCCCGCGGCGGTTGCGCTCGCCGATCTCCTGGCCGGCGTAGAGCATCGGGACGCCGGGCAGCGTGAACTGTGCGGCGGCGGCCGCCTCCAGGGCCTCGCGACCGCACTCCTCGACGTAGCGCGTCTCGTCGTGGTTCTCGATGTAGAGCATGAAGCCGGCGTGGTCCGGGAAGCCCGTGACCGCGCGCTGCTCCAGTGCGTCCAGCATGTCGTCGGCGTCGGCGTCGCCGCGGCCGATCTGTCGCAGGGTGAAGTACAGCGTCGTGTCGAAGTGGATGTCGAAGGCGAGGTTGTGGAAGTCCGCGATGTACGGGATGGTCTCGTCCAGCAGGACGAACTCGGGGTGGTCCTCCTTGACGCGCTCCCTGATCTCCTGCCAGAACGGCGTCGGGACGGCCCACGCCATGTCACAGCGGAACCCGTCGACGTACTCGGCCCACTTGTCGACGGCGTCGAGCAGGTGTCGGCGCACCTCAAGGTTCGTGTAGTCGAAGTTCGCGATGTACTGCCAGTCGAAGTACGTGCCGGGCGACCCGTCGTCCTGCCACTCGTACCAGTCGCGGTACTCGGGGTCGCCGGCCTGGGCCTTCTGGAAGAACTCGTGGTCGCGCGCGGAGTGGTTCAGGACGAGGTCGAACAGGACCTTCATGCCGCGGTCGTGGGCCGCGTCCACGAGGTCGGTGAATTCTTCCTCGGTGCCGAGGTCGTCGGCGATCGAGAAGAAGTCCGTGATGTTGTAGCCGTGGTCGAAGCCGTCGTGCTGGAGGACGGGAGTGAGCCACAGCGTGTCGACGCCGTTGTCCTGGATCTCGCCCAAGTTGTCCTGGATGACCTCGAAGACCGACTGGTCCTCGTCGCCGTCCTTGTAGCCCCGGACGTAGATCTCGTAGAGGCTCATCTCCTTGCCCCACTGGGGCGGGTCGTTCAGCAGTTCGACCTCGCCGTCGGGGTGGACGCGGACGGCG
Organism: Haloarcula regularis; assembly: GCF_029338315.1. GTDB lineage: Archaea > Halobacteriota > Halobacteria > Halobacteriales > Haloarculaceae > Haloarcula > Haloarcula regularis. The sequence continues at coordinate 314,940 of NZ_CP119794.1, read as the reverse complement.
TCCGGGACGCTGTACTGCTCGCCGATGGCGACGGCGTGGACGCGGAACGCCTCCTCGACGTTCTCGAGCGGGGCCGTCGCTTCGCGGTCGCCCGTCTCGAATCCCTCGGGTTCGGGGTCCCGGTCGTCGACGACGAACTCGACGTCGAGCGTCTCGTCTGTGGCGTCGCTGCTGGGCGAGGTCTTGACCGTCGCCTCGACGACGACGTCGTCGCCGCGGACGCCACCGGAGAGCTGGATGCGGGGTCGACCGCGCTGGTCGTCGCTGTCGGTGCCCAGTCCGGAGCCGCGGGCGCTCCCGCTCGCGCCGCCGGACCACTGGCCGCTGAGCCCGCTCTCGCCACTGACGCCGCTGACGCCGCTGACGCCGCTCTGGCCGCTCGCGAGGCCACCCACGGATTTCTCCGAGGGGAACACGCGGACGGTCAGTTCGTGGTCGCCGGTCGGCCCGGAGAGCACGACCGTGTAGACGCCGGCTGCGTCCGGCGTGAACGAGATGACGGCGTCGTCGCCGAGTGTGGCGTCCGACGCGGCCGGTGCGTCGCGAATCTGCCATCGGTACGTCGCGTCGGGGTTCGGGTCCCTCGGCGCGAGTTCTATGGTCTCGCCGACTGCCGCGAATCGGGGCTGCCCTGGATGCTTCATATCTATGAACCCTCTTCACGACCTAAAGTTTCTTACTCATTGAGCTCGGGTATGCGTATTAATTTGCAAAATTAATCAACTTCTTTACGCCCGATACCGGACACGTTCGATCACCTGCACACAGGTCATCGCACCGGCGGTACCCGTTCGTGCCCGTTTTCGTTGCCCCAACCGCCAATGTTTTACTCCGTCTGCCACGTTGGCCGACTAATGCGCCTGCGAACCGCCCTCAACGAATACAAGGGCCGCCTCGACGAGCCGTTTCCCGGCGAAGCACCGACGACCACCGGTGCGTTCTCCGGGTTCGGCGACCGCCTCATCTACGTCGACAGGGACGGCTCGTTTCGAGACTACTCTGCCGAACTGTCTGGCCTCCACGGCGTCGACCGGTCCCGCTTCGGTATCGATACCGGCGACTCTATCCAGTGGTTCGACGACATCGACCCGATCCGCCAGCACTACTACCGCGAGACGCCCCTCGTCGAGACGGAGTACGACGCCGGCGCCTTCAGCGTCCACCAGTACGACCTGACGCTGGGACGGGCCCACCTCACCCACGTCGAACTACGCGGCGAGGTCCCGGCGGACGCGAAACTGGTCGCCTTCCTCACGCTCGCCCCGGAAGGGAGAGAGACGCAGGTCAGCCGCCTCGTCCACGAGTCGGCCGGCTACGAAGACGAACGCGTCGTCGAGGTCTACCACCGGCGCGAACACGACTACGTCGCGGCGTCGACGCAGGTCGAGATGGCCGTCGGCAACCGCGTCGAGACGATGGCCGAGCTGCTCGACGACGCGCCGATCCAGTACCCCCGCGAGCGCCACGTCGGCAAGATGGAGCGCGGGTCGCTGACCGGCGACATCGTCGTCGCGGCCGAGCTGGAGAAGGTCGGCCGCGCGGCCCGGACGACGCTTGTCACCCAGCTGTCCGACCACGAGGAGACGACGCGCGAGCAGGCACTCAGCGACGTCACGCACGCGGCGCGGACCCACGCCTCCGTCGACGACATCCGCGACGCCGCGCTCGACCGGGCGATCACCGCGATCCCCGAGGAGACGCCCCACAGCGACGAGGTGACCGCCGACCTGCGCGCGCTGTCGCTGCTGACGGCCCCGACGGGGGCCCGACTGGCGGCCCCCGAGTTCGATCCGTTCTTCGAGCACTCGGGCGGGTACGGCTACACCTGGTTCCGCGACGACAGCGAGGTGTCGGCCGCGCTGCTGGAGGTGTCCGAGCGCATGGGCATCGAGCTCGACATCCAGTTGCTCGACAGCGCCCGCCTGTACTGCCGGACCCAGCGGGAGGACGGCACCTGGCCCCACCGCATCTGGGCGGTCGACGAGCGACTCGCCCGGATGGGCCAACGAGCGCATCGAGGGCGTCGGCAACGGCTACCAGGCCGACCAGACGGCCTCGGTGACTGCGTACCTCGCGACAATCCTGAGCGAACGCGAGGACCTGCTGACCGCGGAGGACCGCGCGCGAATCGTCGAGACAATTCAGGACGCCGTGCGCGGCCTGGACGACAGCCTCGGGGACGACGGCCTGCCGCTGCCCTGTCAGAACGCCTGGGAGGACATGACCGGACGGTTCACCCACACCACGGCGAAGTTCCTGCAGGCGTACGCGACGGTGGCGGACGCGCCACTCGAGGGCGAACTCAGGGAGCACGCGGCGACGCAGGCCGACCGCATCTACGAGGCCCTCGACACCCTCTGGAGCGAGGAGCAGGACCACTACGGGCTCCGGCTGCGCGACGGGAGTCTCGACGACCGGGCCGACTCGGCGGCGCTCGAGCTGGTCAGCGGCGTGCGGGCCTACGCGAAGATAGCACACGTCGACGACGAGACGCTGGTGCGCCTCGAGAAACACGTCGAGAACGTCGTCACGAAACTGTACCGCGACAACGGCAACGGCGTCGCGGGGCTCATCCGCTACGAGGGCGACCCCTGGCGGCGACACGAGCAGGCCCAGGAGAAGCTCTGGTCGGTGTCGACGGCGCTCGGGACGATGGCCGCCACGGAACTGGGCATCCTCGCCGACGACCTGGGGTACGACGCCGCCGAACTGCTCGACCTGGCCGGCGACCTCTACTCGCTGTTGCTGAACGACGGCCCGTTCGGAACGGACGTCGGGTTCCTGGCCGAACAGGTCTTCGACGACGGTCGGCCCGACAGCGCGGCGCCGCTCGGGTGGACCCACGCCGTCCGCCTCCAGGCCACCGCGACGCTCCGTGACCTCGGCGCTCTGCCGACGCCCGCGAAACCGGCCGGGCCCGAGGAACGGCCCCACTGGACGACCGGCGAGAAGTACGGCGTCGCGACGGTGGCCGACCACGACGCGGCCGAACCGTCGAAGGTGTGGTTCACGCTCACCGAGGGGGCGCTCACCGAGGCCCGCTACCCGCATCGACTCGATGAACCTCCGGACGATGGACTTCCTGGTCATCGACAGCGACGCGGACTCGGACTACGTCGCCCGGACTCACAACGAGTCACGCCGGGACGACCACGCCGAGACCGTCGAGCGCCGGGCGGAACTCATCGAGGAGGACGCGCTCCTGTTCCGGCACACCATCGAGGAGACGGGCGACGGCCACGGCCACAAGTGGCGGCTGGTGGCCGACTACGTCACCGACCCGAAACACGACGCCATCCTCGCGAACGTCTCGTTCGAGGCGGCCGACGACAACGAGTACCAGGTGTTCACGGTGGTCGATACGGCGCTGACGAACACCGGCGACACCGACCGTGGCCTCTTGCTTGGCCAGTCGGGCGAGTACTCGCTGGCGGCGCGGGACTCCTCCGCGTTCGACGTCTACGACGAGGAGCACCTCCTCGTCGACGAGCACGGCGAACCGTACAACGTCGCCGTGGCCCTGACCAGCGCTAACCGCTTCGACTGGGCCTCCGTCGAAGTGGCGGCCACGGACCGTGTCCGGAACCTCTTTGCCGACGGCGAGGTGCCCGACCCCCACGAGGAGGCCTACGAGGAGAACGTCGTCCTGGTCGGGCGCATCGGGACCGGGAAGTCGCTGTCTGATACGGTCGCCATCGGGTTCGCACAGGAGTCAGACACGGCCGGCGCGCTCGGTGAGGCCGACGGGGCACTGACGCGCGGGTACCACAAGGTCAAAAACGCCTACGTCGACTCCTGGGCGGACTTCCTCGAGGACAAGCAGCTCCCGGCGTCGGTCACGAACCCGCGGGAGCTGGCCGCCCAGTACAAGGCGTCGATGATGGTGCTGCAGGCCTGTGAGGACAAGACCTTCGACGGCGCGGCCATCGCGAGCCCGTCGGTGCCGTGGGGCGACGCGGTGCCCTCCGACCGGCCCAAGAGTTACGGCTACAACTTCGTCTGGTCTCGGGACCTCTACCAGACGTTCACCGCCTTCGAGGCCATCGGCGAGCTGGAGACGGCCGCGGACGCGCTGGCGTACATCTACGAGTACCAGCAGGAAGAGGACGGGTTCATCAGAACACCTACCTCCAGGGTCGCACCCGGTGGGGCGGCGAGCAGATGGACAACATCTCGTTCCCGCAGGTGATGGCCTACCACCTCGCCGAGCACGGGTACACGTTCGACGACGTCGACTACGCGTACGAGAACGTCCGGCGGTCCTCGGACTACGTCGTCCGGAACGGCCCGGTGACCGCCCAGGAGCGCTGGGAAGAGGAGTCCGGGTACTCGCCCAGCTCCATCGCCGCCGAGATCGCCGGCCTCGTCTGCGGGGCGGCGGTGGCCGAAGACCAGGGGAAGCTGGGCGACGCGCTCGTCTGGTACGCCGTCGCCGACCAGTGGGTCGAGGACGTCGAGTCCTGGACCGTCACCGAGGAGGGGACCGACGGCATCCAGCAGACGCCGTACTACGTCCGTATCACCCGGGACGGCAACCCCGACGACGCGGCGCGGCGGGCACTGGCCAACGGCGGGCCGATGATAGACGAGCGAGAGATTATCGACGGCGGCTTCCTCGAGCTGGTCCGCCTGGGCATCAAGCCCTGGGACGACGAGGTCGTCCGGAACAGCGTCGACGTCGTCGACGACACCATCCGCGTCGAGACGCCCAACGGGCCGGGCTTCTACCGCTACGTCGGCGACGGCTACGGCGAACTCGAGCGCGACGACGAGGGGGCGCCGTGGCACCCCCACGAGCCGGACGGCAAGGGTCGGCTCTGGCCGATCTTCACCGGCGAACGCGGCGAGTACGAGCTGTTCGCGGACACGACCGACGGGGAGAACGACCCCCAGCGCCTGCTGGAGACGATGGCCAACTTCGCCAACTCCGGCCGGATGATCCCCGAGCAGGTCTGGGACATCGACGACCCCAGCGACTACAACTGGGAGTTCGGCGAGGGGACCGGGTCCGCCACGCCGCTGGTGTGGTCAATGGCGCAGTTCATCCGCCTCGCACACGGTATCGAGCAGGGCGAACCCATCGAGACGCCCGCGGTGCTCCGCGAGCGCTACCTCGAGACCGAGCGGCCGGAGGGTCCCGAGCTGTGGGTCGACACGGCCTACGAGACCGGCGGCCTGGTCATCACTGTCCAGACCGACGGCGACCTCGTCGCAATCAAGACCCCCGCCGAGACGGTCGTCAGCGAACCGACCACCGGGGGGGAGTTCGTGGTCCGCGTCGCCGCGGCCGCCGGCGAGAACCGGGTGACCGTCGCCGCCGCCACCGACACCGACCTCGAGACGGCCGGAACGACGGTCGAGCGGTTCACGCTCTGACCGACGGAGCGGGCACAGCACGCGGTCTCGGCCGGCCGCCGCTGCTCGCCGTGTCGTCACTCGGTCCGTGTCCCCGGAGGTGTCGTCCGCCACAGGGCGACCGGGCCCACGGCACGCTCAGAGCGTGACCGTCCGCGTCCGGACGTAGCCACACCCCGGACAGAGGTGTCTGTAGTTGATCCGTCGCCCGTCGGCCGCCGTCTGCCAGGACCCGTCGTCGTCTTCGTATCCGCATTTGGGACAGGTGAGGTCCTGGTCGGTGTAGCGCTGGCTGAGCCGCTCGAAGGGCGTCAGGCCGCTCCCGCTCCGTGCCATGTGTTACCATTACTTATCCGACACGATAAAGACTGGGGTCGACCGGGTACGTCGAGGCCACGAAACGTGAGAACCGACCGCAGAAGCGTCTTTACGCCTCGTCGAAGACGGTGTCGCCCTCGACTATGTGTTCCTCGACGGCGTCGAGGTCCAGGGTCAGGCCGAGGCCGGGCTCTTCGGGAATCTCGATGTAGCCGTCCTCGATGACGGTCTCCTCGACCAGGTCCTCCCACCAGCCCAGTTCATAGGAGTGGTACTCGACGGCCAGCGAGTTCGGGATGGCGGCGCCGACCTGGGCGCTGGCCATCGTCGCAATCGGCGAGGAGACGTTGTGCATCGCGACGGGGACGTAGTACTGGTTCGCGACGTCGGCGATCTTGCGGGTCTCGCGCATGCCGCCGACCTTGGGCATGTCGGGCGCGATGATGTCGACCGCCTGGTTCTCGACGAGGCGCCGCTCCTCGGTGACCCGGTAGCGGTTCTCGCCGACCGTGATGGGCGTCGTCGTGGACTTCGTGACCTCCTCCTGGACCTCGAGGTTCTCCGGCGGGACCGGATCCTCGAGCCACCAGACGTCGTAGTCCTCGATGGCTTCGGCCAGGCGCTTGGCCGAGCCACCGGAGAACGTCCAGTGGCAGTCGAAGGCGACGTCGGCCTCGTCTTTGACCTCCTCGGTGACCTTCTCGACGATCTCGGCCTTGTGGCGGATCTCGCCCGGACGCAGGTGGCGGTTCGCGCGGTCCTTCTCGAAGCCGCTGGGGACGTCCAGGTCGAACTTCATGGCGTCGTAGCCCAGCTCGTCGACGACGCGGCGGGCCTCGGCGGCACAGGCGTCGGGGTCGGCCTCGTCCTCGGTGTGACAGTCACAGTAGACCCGCATCCGGTCGCGGTACTTCCCGCCGAGCAGCTGGTAGGCCGGGACCTCCAGAATCTTGCCGGCCAGGTCGTGGAGCGCGACCTCGATGCCGGCGATGGCGGTGATGGTCACACCCTCGATGGAGCCCTCGCCCGACATCTTCTGGACGAGGTGTTCGTAGAGGCGGTCGATGTCCAGCGGGTTCTCGCCGACGACAAAGGGCTTCATCCGCTCGATGAGCTCCGGAACGCCCGCGCCCCAGTAGGCCTCACCTGTCCCGACGATGCCGGCGTCCGTGTAGATGCGTACAAGCGTCCACGGGAAGTTCCCGTCGACCATCGTCGTCTGGACGTCGGTGATCTCGACGTCCCGGCCGCCGCCCCGCTTGGCGGTGACGCCCATCGTCTCCGCGGAGAGCTCGCGCATCGTATACTCTGCGTTCGGGTCGTGCAGGTCAGCGTAATCCACGTCGTTCGCGTGTCCCATGTGGAGGTCTTGCTATCCCCGTCACAAAAGTCTAGAGGGAACGGGCGGGGAGCCGTGCGAACGGCACACAGTGCGGGAACCGTCTCACGAGCGGACGACGATGGGCCGCACGGGAAGGTTTTATCAGTGTCATTTTCGACTACTCACCTATGCAAGTCGGAGTACTCACCGTCCCGCTCGGTGACCAGTCCCTCCCGGACGCACTGGCCTACCTGGACAGTATCGGCGTCGACGCGGTCGAACTCGGCTGTGGTGGTTTCCCCGGCGACGATCACCTCCCCCGCGCGGACTACCTCGACGACGAGGGCACACAGGCCGAACTGCAGGCCCTGCTCGACGAACACGACATGGACGTCAGCGCGCTCGCGACGCACAACAACCCGCTGCACCCCGACGACGAGCGTGCCGCGGAGGCCGACACCGAACTGCGCGAGGCCATCCGCCTGGCCGACCAGCTGGGCGTCGACGCGGTGACCTGCTTCTCTGGGCTCCCGGCCGGCGGCCCCAACGACGAGGTGCCCAACTGGATCACGGCACCGTGGCCGACCGAACACGCCGACGCCCACGAGTACCAGTGGCGCGTCGCCGACGAGTACTGGTCGGACCTCGCCGCCCACGCCGCCGCTCACGACGTCGACGTCGCCATCGAGATGCACCCCAACATGCTCGTCTACGAGCCTCGCGGCCTCCTGCGACTTCGCGAGATGACCAACGAACGTATCGGCGCGAACTTCGACCCCTCGCACCTCTACTGGCAGGGCATCGACGTCACCGAGGCCATCCGCCTTTTGGGCGACCACGACGCCATCCACCACGTCCACGCCAAAGACACGAAGGTCTACGAGTCCGAAGCCCGCGAGAAAGGGGTGCTGGACACCGCACCCTACACCGACGAGCCCAACCGGTCGTGGCTGTTCCGCTCTATCGGCTACGGCCACGACGAGAGCCACTGGAAGGACGTCGTCTCGACGCTGCGGATGGTCGGCTACGACGGGACGCTCTCCATCGAGCACGAGGATTCCCTCACCAGCGCGCGAGAGGGGCTGGAGAAGGCCGTCGACGTGCTGGACCGCGCCGTCTTCGAGACGCAACCGGGCGACGCCTACTGGGCAGAGTGAGGTGACCGTGACATGACAACAGCCCCCCTCTCCATCGGCGTCCTCGGCTACCGCTTCATGGGCAAGGCCCACGCGAACGCCTTCGCGCGCCTCCCGATGTTCTTCGAGGACGCGCCGGCCGTCGAACGCGACGTGCTCGTGGGCCGGGACGAGGACGCACTCGGGGAAGCAGCCGACAGGCTCGGCTTCGCTCGCACCGCCACCGACTGGCGCGACGTGGTCGACGAGGTGGACGTCTTCTACAACCTCGGGCCGAACCACATCCACGCCGACCCCTCGATAGCGGCGCTGGAAGCCGGGACGCCGGTCTTCTGTGAGAAGCCGCTCGCGCCGACGCTTGAACCCGCCCGGGCGATGGCCGAGGCCGCACGCGACGCGGACGTCCCAGCCGGCATCGCGTTCAACTACCGGTTCATCCCGGCCATCCAGTACGCCAAGGGACTCGTCGAGGACGGCCAGCTCGGCGAGATTCGACACTTCCGCGGGCGCTACCTCCAGGACTGGCTGACCGACCCCGAGGCGCCGTGGTCCTGGCGCAACGACGCGGAGCTGGCCGGCAGCGGCGCTCTGGGCGACCTCGGGGCCCACACCGTCGACCTCGCCCGGTTCCTCGTCGGCGACGTCGACCGCCTGAGCGGCCACCTGCGGACGTTCGTGGACGAACGACCCACCGAGGACGGGTCGGAGACCAGACCCGTGACCGTCGACGACGCCTACAGCGCCCAGGTCGAGTTCGAGAACGGCGTGATGGGTACCCTCGAGGCGTCGCGGTTCGCCAACGGCCACAAGAACGACCACACCATCGAGATCGAGGGGTCGAAGGGGAGCCTCCGTTTCTCGCTGGAACGGCTGAACGAGCTCGAACTCCTGCGCGAGGACGGGCGCGGGTTCGAGACGATACTGGTGACCGACGAATCCGACCCCTACGTCGACCACTGGTGGCCCCCGGGCCACGTCATCGGGTGGGAGCACACGTTCGTACACGAGAACTACGAGTTTCTCTCCGCCGTGGCCGCCGACGGACAGTACGAGCCGAGCTTCGATGACGGCCTCGCGGTCCAGCGGGTCCTCGACGCCGTCGAACGGAGCGACGAGCGCGGCGAGTGGGTCTCAGTCGACTGAACCGGCCGCGCTCGGCCTCGTCGAGAGTTCTCATCCTGTGAACATTTATACCGGATAGCGCGCAAGGTACACTGAACTGTCATGGACATCCAACTGACACACAAGCCGGCGTACACGCACGTAGTCCTCGACATGGAAGATGGGGAATCGATACTCGCGGAACCGGGCGCGATGGTGAGCCACTCGTCGACCATCTCGATCGAGACCACGACGAGCAGGGACGGCATCCTCAGCTCGGCGAAGTCACTGCTGGGCGGCGAGTCACTGCTGGCAAACGAGTTCACGGCCAGGGGTGGACCGGGGCGCCTGACGCTGGCCCCGCCGGCACCCGGCGACGTTAGCCACCACGAACTCGAGAACGAGACGCTCTATGCCGTCGACGGGGCGTTCCTCGCGGCGGACCCGTCCATTGACATCGACTCGGAGTTCGGCGGCATCAAGTCCTTGCTCGCGGGGGCGAGCATCACGCCGCTGGCGCTGAAAGGGACCGGGGACGTCTTCATCGAGGCATTCGGCGGCCTCGAGTCCGTCGAACTCGAGGCCGGCGAGACCTACACCGTCGACAACGAACACGTCGTCGCGTGGGAGGACTCCGTGGACTTCGACGCGCGGCGGGTCGGCGGCCTGAAGTCGACGCTGCTGAGCGGCGAGGGCCTGGTGATGGACTTCACCGGTCCCGGGACCGTCTGGTACCAGACGCGCGGGCTGGACTCGTTTATCGCCGCCATCGCCGAGTCGCTCCCGGGAAACCGGGACAACGACGGCGGCGGGGCGCCGGACATGACCGACTTCCTCTGAGCGGGTCGGCCGAATTTATTACCGGTCCTCGGGATGGACGGGTATGTCAATCGAAGCGCGACTCGACGCGTACCTCGCCGAGAACGACCACGAGGCAGTGTGGTTCGCCCGACCCAACTCGTTCACCTGGCTGACCGGCGGCGACAACGTCGTCGACCGGGCCGGTGACGTCGGCGTCGCGGCCGCCGGCTACGACGGCGACGGGGTGACCGTGGTCACGAACAACATCGAAGCGCCGCGCCTGCGCGAGGAGGAACTCGCAGCGGACGTCGATGTCGAGACGTTCGAGTGGTACGACGGGAGCCTCGCCGAGGCCGTTGCCGCGGTGAGTCCGACGCCCGCCGCCGCCGACTTCGACGTCGGGGGATTCGCGTCGGTCGACGCCAGCGTCCTCCGCCAGCCCCTCACCGACGCCCAGGTCGACGCCTACCGGGCCCTGAGTGAGGAGACGGCCGCGGCCGTCGAGACCGTCGCCAGGGACATCGACCCCACCGACACGGAACGGGACGTCGCCGCCGCGTTGCACGAGGCGCTGGAGGCGCGGGGCATCGCCTCGCCCGTCGTCCTGGTCGGGGGCAGCGAGCGGGCCCAGCGCCACCGCCACTACACGCCCTCGTCGGCACCGGTCGGGGACTACGCGCTCCTCTCGGTGACGGGCAACCGTGACGGCCTGTTCACCAGCACGACCCGGACCGTGGCGTTCGACCCGCCAGCGTGGCTCGAAGCGCGCACGCGGAAGGCGATGCGCGTCGAGACGTCGGCGCTGGCCGCCACGCGAGCGGTCGGCCACGATGGCGGGACGGCGGCCGAGGTCTTCGCCGCGATTCAGACCGCCTACGACGGTGTCGGGTGGGACGGCGAGTGGCGAAATCACCACCAGGGCGGGGCTGCCGGATTCGACGGACGGGAGTGGATCGCGACGCCCGACAGCGAGGCCCCCGTGGTGCTCCCACAGGGGTACGCCTGGAACCCGACGATTCAGGGCGCGAAGAGCGAGGACACCCACCTGGTCACCGAGGAGGGCATCGAGACGCTCTCGGCGACCGGCGAGTGGCCCACCCGACGCGTCGAGGCGGTGGGTCACGACCTCGAGCTGGAGCGCCACGACGTCCTGCACCTGTAGCCGACCGGCCCGCGCTCCGCACCGAGTACAACATTTATTAGCAGTTTGGCGCAATGGTCTGGAGAGCCCTCACTGATGTGTCCCAGCCAACCCGACGTCGACAGGCGGTGGTGGAAGGAGTCGTTCGTCTACCAGATTTATCCCCAGAGCTTCAACGACACCGACGGCGACGGGCTCGGTGACATCCGTGGCATCATCGAGCGTCTGGACTACCTCGACGATCTGGGCGTCGACATCGTCTGGGTGAACCCGCTGTACGAGTCCCCACACGTCGACAACGGCTACGACATCGCGGACTATCGCGCCATCAAGGAGGAGTACGGCCGGATGTCCGACTTCGACGAGCTCCTCGAGGGGATGCACGAGCGGGACATGCGCCTCATCATGGACCTGGTCGTGAACCACACCAGCGACCAGCACGCCTGGTTCCAGCGGTCCCGCGCGGGCGAGGCGCCCTACGACGACTACTACTGGTGGGTCGAGGGCGATCCGGACGACGACCCGCCGAACAACTGGACGTCGGGCTTCGGCGGGTCGGCCTGGGAGTACGACGACGAGCGCGAGGCGTACTACCTCCACCTGTTCGACGAAGCCCAGCCGGACCTGAACTGGGAGAACCCCGAGGTCCGCGGAGAGATATACGACATGATAACCTGGTGGCTGGAGAAGGGCATCGACGGCTTCCGGATGGACGTGTTCAACCTCATCTCGAAGCCCCCGGACCTCCCCGACGGCGACGAAGACGAGGGCTGGGTCGGGAGCGAGCTGTTCGCCAACGGGCCGAAGGTCCACGACTACGTCAGCGAGATGGTCGACGAGACGTTCAGCAACTACGACGTCATGACCGTCGGCGAGGCCATCGGCGCCGGACCCGAGGACGCAAAGCAGTACTGTGGGCCCAGCGGCGACGGCCTGAGCATGGTCTTTCACTACGAGCACATCCTGCTGGACTTCGGTTCGGAGTCGGGGTGGTGGGAAATCGAGGAGTGGGAGCTGTCGGACCTCCGGGAGGTCCTCTCGGAGTGGCAACGCGAACTGAACGAGGACGACGCCTGGAACACCATCTTCCTGGGCACCCACGACTGGCCACGCATCGTCTCCCGGTTCGGCGACGACGAGGAGTACCGCCGCGAGTCGGCGAAACTGCTCGCGACCTTCCTCTTCAGCCTGCAGGGCACCCCCTACGTCTACCAGGGCGACGAGATCGGCATGACGAACTACCCCTGGACCAGTATGGACCAGCTGCGGGACGCCGACGCGCGCAACCGACTGGAACTCGCACTGGAGGACGGCGCCATCGACTCCTTCGATAAGGTTCGGGACGTCATCAGGTATCGGTGCCGGGACAACGCCCGCACGCCGATGCAGTGGGACGACAGCGAGCACGCCGGCTTCACCGACGGCGAGCCCTGGATCAACGTCAACCCGAATCACGACGAGGTGAACGTCGCCGACGCCCGAGCCGACCCCGACTCCGTCTGGCACTACTACCGGGACCTCATCGACCTGCGCCACGACAGCGACCTGCTGGTCTACGGCGACTACGAGCTGCTGAGCGAGCACCACTCGCAGGTGTGGGCGTTCACCCGGACGCTGGGCGACCGCGAGGCGCTGGTCGTGTTGAACTGGTCTGCCGAACGCGCCACCTACGAACTCCCCGCTCGGGTCGAGTCCGACGACGCCGTGGTGCTGGTCGCGAACTACGACGACCCTGGCGAACCGCTGGCGCCGCTGTCGCTGCGACCCTACGAGGCACGCATCTACGAGCTCTGACCGCTCGGCCCCGGACCGCCGTGCGCCCGCGGGTGCTAACACAACAGTTAGGGCGGGCGCCCGACGATATTCGGCAGAGCGATGACCAGTGGAGACCCGCCGCCGGCCGAACGAATCGACCGCGAGTGGTGGACGGAAGCCACCGTCTACCAGATCTATCCGCGGAGTTTCAACGACACCGACGGCGACGGCGTCGGCGACCTGCAGAGGATCGTCGAGAAGGTGCCGTACCTGGACGATCTGGGGGTAGACGTCGTCTGGCTGTGTCCCGTCTACGACTCCCCGCAGGCCGACAACGGTTACGACATCCGTGACTACCGGGCTATCGACGAGACGTTCGGGACGATGGCCGACTGGGAGGCCCTGCGCGACGCGCTCCACGACCGGGACATGAAACTGGTGATGGACCTCGTGGTCAACCACACCAGCGACGAACACGAGTGGTTCGAGAAGTCCCGGCGGCGCGAACCCGGGTACGAGGACTTCTACTACTGGCGCGACGAACCCGCCGACGGCGGCCTCCCGAACAACTGGGAGTCGTACTTCGGCGGGCCGACGTGGACCTTCGACGAGGTGCGCGAGCAGTACTATCTCCACCTGTTCGACACCAAGCAACCGGACCTGAACTGGCGGAACCCCGACGTCCGCGAGGCCGTCTACGGGACGATGCGCTGGTGGCTGGACAAGGGCATCGACGGCTTCCGGATGGACGTCGTCAACCTCCTCTCGAAGACCGAGGGACTCCCTGACGGAAAGGAGAGCGGGCAGGTCGGCACCGAACACTTCGTTGGCGGGCCACGCATCCACGAGTACCTGCGGGAGATGAACGACGAGGTGCTCTCGGACTACGACGTCATGACCGTCGGCGAGACGCCGGGGACGGACGTCGAACAGGCCCGGGAGTACATCGAGGACGGCCTCGGCAGCGTCTTTCACTTCCAGCACATGCTGATCGACGTCGACGGGGACAGTCGATGGGACGTCGCCGACGACGAGTCGCTGGGCGAGTGGGACCTGCGGGACCTCAAGCGGGTGCTCACCCGGTGGCAGGAGGGGATGGAAGACGGTGGCTGGAACAGCGTCTACCTGAACAACCACGACCAGACCCGGCCCGTCTCGCGGTTCGGGAACGACGCGGAGTATCGCGTCGAGTCCGCGAAACTCCTCGCGACGCTCCTGCTGACCCTTCGCGGGACGCCCTACATCTTCCAGGGCGACGAGATCGGGATGACGAACGTCGACTTCGAGACGTTCGAGGAGATCCGCGACGTGGACGCGAAGAACCACGCCGAGCTCCTGATGGAGGAACACGGGACCGACGACTACCAGGACGTCCGCGACGTCGTCAACGCCCGGAGCCGGGACAACTCACGCACCCCGATGCAGTGGGACGACAGCGAGCACGCCGGCTTCACCGACGGCGAGCCCTGGATCAAGGTGGCCGAGAACTACCGGGACATAAACGTCGCCGCCGCCCGGGCCGATCCCGACTCCGTGTGGCACTACTACCGCGATCTCATCGACCTGCGCCACGAGCGCGACGTCCTCGTCTACGGCGAGTACGACCTGTTGCTGCCAAACGACGAGGCAATCTACGCCTACACGCGGACGCTCGGCGACGAGTCGATGCTGGTGGTGTTGCACTTCGGCGAGGACTCCCGGTCGGTCGACCTGGGCGACGTCGCGGACGGCGCGACGCTGGTTCGCGCGAACTACGGCGGCGCCGAGGCGGAACTCTCGAATCTGCAGCTCAGGCCGTACGAGGCGCGGGTCTACGACCTGCACTGAACGGTCGACCGTCGACGCGCCCACACCGGTCGCTGTGGCGACGGCGTCGCTTGCCCTGGCGAGAGAGAAAGCGGCAGAACCGTATTCGAACGGGCGACCAGCGCCGCCGGGACCGGGACTTACTCGTCGGCCTCGACTCGGATGACCTGGACGAGCGAGTACACCGGGACGTCCTCGATGTCCTCGACGCCGCGCTTGTCGGCCAGGACCACGCAGGCGACCGGGTTCCCGCCCTGCTCGCGGATGGCGTTGATGGTCTCGGACATCGTCTTCCCGCTGGTGATGGTGTCGTCGACGATGAAGCAGTCCCGATTGCGAATCTGGGCGAAGTTCCGCGAGAACGACCCGTCGCTCGTGGCGTCGTCGTCGTCGTCCCACTGGTGTTTCGTCGGGGCGTACGTCCCCAGGTCGGTCTTCAGTTCCTGTGCGACGGTAGTCGCGAGCGGCGCGCCGGCCTTCTCGATGCCGATGGTGAGGTCGATATCCTCGCCCTGTTTCGAGAGGAGGTCCGCCATCGCCGCGCCCAGGTGGCGGAGACGGGCGCTGTCGCGGCCGATGGCCGACCAGTCGACGTGGATGTCGTGCGGGCCGCCGGTGGGCGTTGACGGGGTCGGCGTCGCGCCGGCACCGCTTCGTTCGACGAGCCAGCTCGCCGTCTCCCGGGAAACGTTGAGCTCGTCGGCGATTTCGCCCTTCGAGAGGCCGCGCTCGGCGAGGTCCGAGGCGCTGTCCACGAGGTCGTCGATGTTCTTCATGTACGTGTCTCCGCGTTGGAGGACTTAATAGGCCATGCTCTCGGGACAAGTGTCTCCGGTTTCTCGGAACGGCACCCGCCGCCCGCCGGATCCAGCCGTGCTCACTCGGCCGGGAACGTATACAGGCGCTGTCTGCAGGACGGGCAGACGAGCGTCTCCCGGGGTGACTCCCGTGGCGTCGTGTAGCCACCGCAGCACGAAACCGCGGAGGACTCGCGCAGTTCCGTCCCGCAGGCCGGGCAGTCCTCGAGGAACATGCGGAACGACTCGGCGGCCGCGAGACGGAGTCGCTGGTCGTCGAGACGGTCGTCGAGGACCTCGTAGGCGGCGAGTTCGGCGATGGCCAGCGGTCGAGCGACCAGATCGTTCTCGGCGCCGACGACCACCCACTCCCTGCCGTCGGCGACCAGTGCGTCGGCGTCGTCGACGTGGGCCAGCGTCCGGCGGACCTCGACTGCGAGACCGTCGAGCGAGCGGTCGGCGAGCTGGTCCATCCGCCCGTGCCAGTCGGCGTCTACGTCGTCGGCCACGTACAGCATCTCGTCGTCGGCGACGACGACGCCCGCCTCCAGAAGTTCCTCCAGCACCTGCTCGCCGTCGAGTTCGACGTCGTCCGCGAACGAGCCGGCCCCGTCCGTGTCCGGATCCCCGTGGAACAGGCGGTCCGGGAGCGGCGACGCGCCGACCAGCTGGGGCGCGAACCGAGGTGTGTACGGGACGAGGTACCCGCGAAGGTAGACGACGGCCACACCGAGCGTGCCGACGACCAGGCTGGCGACGGTTCGCTCGCGCACGCGCAAGAGAAGAACGAAAGTACCGAGTAGCACGAGATTGACCACGGTGCACGGCCAGCAGCGATTCGCTCCGGTGTACGACTCGTCGCGGAGGGCATCGAGGTCGGTCATCGCCCCGATGTATGGGAGTCGCCCCTAAGAGCGTTCCCGTCGGGACGACAGGCTGTGTGAACGGCCACCAATGCATTTAACAACAGGTGTTGTTATGTATGTGCATGGATAGAGACGAGAGCTCGTCGACGGCTCTCGACCCTCGCCCAGTCGACCGGTCCACGCCAGATGACCCTGGGTGGACGGCCGCCGAGGGCGTCGAGACGGGACGTACCGGACCCGCGAGAGACGCTGTCGTTCGACCACGAGAGCGATGAACGACGACGAACTCACGGAGATACTCGAGGACGCCGGCCTCTCCCCGTACCAGGCAGACGCGTACGTCACGCTGCTCGAGATGGGAACGGCCACCGCGACGGACATCGCGGACCGGTGTGACGTCCCCGACCCGCGGATCTACGACGTGTTGCGGGACCTGGAGTCGAAGGGCTACATCGAGACGTTCCAACAGGACAGCCTCTCGGCGCGGGCACACGACCCGGAAGTCGTCCTCGAGGACCTGCGGGCCCGGTCGAGTCGCTACCTTGACGCCGCCGAGTCCATCGAGGAGCGGTGGAACCAGCCCGAGATAACTGACCACGAGGTGAGCATCGTCAAGCGCTTCGAGACGGTCAAGAATCGGGCACGGGAGCTCATCGAGGACGCCGAGAACGAGATCCAGCTGGGCGTCAGCGCCGAACAGTTCCTCGAGTTCCGGGACGCGCTGATGGCGGCCCACGACAGGGGCGTCGACGTGAAGCTCAGCATCTGTTCGGAGTCAGAGGACTACGTCCCCGATATCGCGGACCTCGAGGGGACCTGCATGGAGGCCCGCCACCGGGACATGCCCTCCCCCTTCCTCATCATCGTCGACAGGGTGTGGACGTGTTTCGCCCCGCACCAGCGGTCCATCAACGAGTACGGCGTCCTCGTCCACGACCGGACCCACTCCTACGTCTTCCACTGGTACTTCCGGACCTGCCTCTGGGAGATATGGGACACCGTGTACACCGAGCGTACCCCCGAGACGCCGATAACCTACGTGGACTTCAGACAGGCAGTCAGGGACATCGAACCGCTCCTCAACGAGGGGGCGACGATTACGGTGGCGGTCAACGGGTACGAGACGGGGACGAAGACACCCATCGAACTGCACGGCGTCATCACCGACGTCGACTACACCGGGAGTTCGCTGGGCCGGACCGAACCGATCCCGCTGGCACAGCTGGCCGGCAGGGTCAGTGCGACGCTCGAGACGGACGAGGGGACCTACGAGATCGGCGGGTGGGGTGCGATGGTCGAAGCCATCGAGACGACCCGCCTGGTCGTCGAGGACGTGCGGTACGACTGAGCGCGAGAAACTTTCCGAGAGTTTACGCGTTCGAGCGGCTTGATTTCACAAATAATCGTTTTGTATTTCGGCATATTTATATATCGAGATTGCTCGACAGCGCACTCCTGTCGTAGTACCAACTATTTCGCGGTGGGACGATTGTATTTACAACACCTGTGGTTAATTATGGGAAACATTTAAGTACTGACCGTGTAATCACACGATAGACATGTCGGACAACGACACCACAGGCGACAGTACATCGACAGGCGTCTCGCGGCGACGGTTCGTGCAGGCCGCCGGGGCGACTGGCGTGGCAGCGGGTATCGCTGGCTGTGCGGGCGACGGCGGCAGCGGTGGTGACGGCGGTTCCGGCGGCGACGGCGGTTCCGGCGGCGACGGTGGCGACGGGGACGGTGGCAGTTCCGGGGACGGTGGCAGCGGCGAGACCACGACCGTCCGCTGGGGCTTCGACCCGGTCGCGGTCCAGAACAACGGTGACGCCATCAAGCAGGCCCTTCGCGACAACGGCCTCCCGGAGAACATCGAGATCCAGTTCGTCCCGCGCGACCAGGACACCGGGCAGGCGCGGTCCAACTACAACCGCCTGCTCTCGGCCGGCGAGACGGACCCGGACATGTTCCTGATGGACAACGGCTGGACGAACATCTTCATCCAGCGGGGACAGATCGCCAACCTCACCGAGATGCTCCCGGAGGACCTCCTCTCGGACATCGAGGACAACTACTTCACCGGGTTCACCGAGACGGCTATCGACCCGTCCAGCGGGAACCTCTTTGGTGTCCCGGTCTTCCCGGACTTCCCGACGATGCAGTACCGCAAGGACCTCGTCGAGGAGGCCGGCTACAGCCCCGAGAGCAACAACTGGGCCACCGAGCCGATGACGTGGGAGGAGTGGTCGAACATCACCGCCGACACGCTCGACAACTCCGGCGTCGAACACGGCTGGACGGTCCAGTGGGACATCTACGAGGGGACCTCCTGTTGTACCTTCAACGAGGTCATGTCCTCGTGGGGCGGCGCGTACTTCGGCGGCCGCGAGAACCTCTTCGGGCCGGTCGGCGACCGGCCGATCACGGTCAACGAGCCCGAGACGGTCAAATCGCTCAACATGATGCGGAAGTTCGTCCACGACGAGGACTTCGGCGGCGAGTTCGACGGCTACGCCGGTAACATCGTCCCCACCGAGATTCTGGGCTGGATCGAGGAGGCCTCGCGGGCACCATTCGCGAACGGCGACGCGGTCATGCACCGCAACTGGCCCTACTCACTGGCGCTCACCGGCCGGAACCCGGAGGAGACCGAGGACCCGGCACTGGGTGAGGACCTCGGCGCGATGCCGATCCCGTACGCCGTCTCCGAGGAAGACGCCGCACAGCAGGGCGTCGGGGGCACCACGTCCGCCCTCGGTGGCTGGCACATGACCATCAACCCCAACAGCGAACAGAAGGACGCCGTCGTGGAGGTCATCCGCGCCGCGATGCAGCCCGACTTCCAGCTGACCCTCCTGTCCCTGCAGGGGTGGCTCCCGCCGCGGCCAGAACTCTTCGACTCCGACGAGGCCGCCAACGTGCCGGTCGTGGGTCGCTACATGGACACCCTGAAGGTCGCCGGGAACAACTCGCTCGCACGTCCGGTGACGGCCGTCTGGAGCCAGGAGTCGACGAACATCGCCCAGCAGGCGAACCGCGCTGTCGGTCAGGAAGCGTCCTCGCAGGACGCGATGGACGCGCTTGCCCAGAGCCTCTCGGACATCGAGAACGCATAACGGCGCCGTAGCCTGGGGCTAGTTTTAACACAATCCTAGTTTATTATTGATTATGGAGTGGAACAATACGCGGAGGGAAAGAGGGACATGAGCACAGATACCGCACGCGAGCGTGAATCACGCCGGTCGGGCGCACTCGTCAACGCGATGCGCTGGATGGAGAACCTGAGCGACACGCAGTACGCGTACCTGCTCTTGATACCGGTCTTCATCCTGCTCGGGGTCATCGCTCTGTACCCGCTGTTGCGGACCTTCGAGCTCTCGCTGTTCGAGGTTTCGGCCGACTTCTCGAGTACGTCGTTCGTCGGCATCGGGAACTACGTAGAACTGTTCGCCGGGGAGAAAGACGTCTTCCTCCCGGGCGACACCAACTTCCTGCCGGGGAGTCTCGGACTCCAGGCGCTCATCACGAGCGCGCTGGTGGTGACGATCATCTTCTCGGTGGTGAGCGTCTTCTTCGAGACCCTCATCGGGCTCGGGCAGGCGCTCATCCTCGACCAGGACTTCTACGGCCGCCGGTGGGTCCGTGCGGCCATCATCATCCCGTGGGCGGTGCCGGTCGTCATCCAGGGGATGATCTTCTTCCTGATGTTCAACTCGAACATCGGCTTCCTGACTCCCGTGCTGGCTGACCTCGGGATCCTGGCTCCGACGAACACGCTCAACGACCCGGCGAGTTCGCTCTTTATCATCATCGTCGCCGACATCTGGAAGACGTCGGCGTTCATGGCGCTGCTGATACTGGCTGGCCTCCAGAGCATCGATCGCGGCCTCTACGACGTCGCGAAGGTCGCCGGGGCCACCAAGTGGCAGCAGTTCAAGATGATCACGTTCCCGCTCATCCTGCCGACCATCGGTATCGCCGTGCTCTTCCGGTCGGTCCAGGCGATGCGGGTCTACGGTATCATCGACACGGTGTCGAAATGCTCGGTCGTCCCGTCGCTCTCGTGTATGGTCGTCGCGACCTTCAACACGCGCGAGGGCACGTCGGCGGCCATCGCCTTCGTCACGGCGGCCATCATCGGTGCCGTGGTGATGGTAATCATCCTGTGGCAAGGGGAGGACGCGATCTGAGATGGCAACCGCGACAGACCAAGACTCCGACGACGAGGGCGGACCGCTCGCTCGGTGGACACAGAGCGCCATGGCGAACCCGGAGAAGGTGTACCGTGCGCTGTTCTACGCAGCGATGGTGTTTTTCCTGGTGACGACGATGTTCCCCTTCTACTGGCTGCTCGTGCTGGCAGTCACCCCCGAGGGGAACCTGCTCGCCGGGAGCTCCTGCCCCAGGTCGCCGGGTTCACGTTCCCGCTCCCGACGCCGAAGGGGTTCAATCCGGGAGCATTTATCTCCGTCTTCGAACAGGTGCCGTTCCACCTGTACATGCTGAACAGCTTCGCGCTGGCCGTCTCGACGACGGTCATCGTGCTCCTGGTCGCGAGTCTGGCCGGCTACGTCTTCGGTCGGCTCCGCTTCCCGGGCCGGGCCGTGCTGATGCTGGGCATCCTGGCGATCAGCTACTTCCCGCCCGCCGCGTTCGTCATCCCGCTTTTCCAGGCGTTCGCAGCGAACGCACCGATCACGATTCCGTTCACGCAGGTCCCGCTGTTCACGCCGCCGCGGCTCCTGAACACGCCGGGATCGATGGTGCTGCCCTTTAGCGCGCTGTTCATGCCGCTGTCGGTGTTCATCCTCACGACCTTCTACGGCCAGATTCCGGACGGCCTTGAGGACGCCGCGCGGGTCGAGGGGACCACGCGTCTGGGCGCGCTGTTCCGCGTCATCATGCCGCTGTCGGCACCCGGTGTGGCGACGGCGGCCGTGCTGACGTTCATCGCCGTCTACAACGAGTACTTCTTCAGTTCCATCATGGCGACGTCGCCGGAACCCGCGAAGTGGTCGCCGATCGTCGGCGGTATCCTCAGCTACCAGACACAGTACACCACGCAGTTCAACCTGATGGCCGCCGCGAGCGTCGTCGGGGTCCTTCCCGTCGTCATCCTCGTCGTCGTGGCACAGGAGCGCATCGTCAGCGGACTGACCTCAGGAGCACTCAAGGAGTAATACAACAATGGCACGAGTCAGACTCGAAAACGTAACGAAACGCTACGACGACCAGGGTGAGGTAGTCACCGCCGTCGACAACATGAACCTCGACATCGAACACGGCGAGTTCATCTGCTTCGTCGGCCCCTCGGGGTGTGGGAAGTCGACCACGATGGAGACCATCGCCGGCCTGACCATCCCGACGGAGGGCGAGGTCTACATCGGCGACCGCGAGGTGACCAACCTCCCGCCGAAGGACCGGGGTATCGCGATGGTGTTCCAGAACATCGCGCTGTTTCCCCACATGGACGTCTACGACAACATCTCCTTTGGCCTCCGGCTGCGGGACTACCCGCAAGACGAGATCGACCGGCGCGTCGAACACGCCGCCGACATCGTCCAGCTCGAGGGCATGCTCGGGCGGATGCCCGAGGAGATGTCCGGCGGGCAGCGCCAGCGCGTCGCCATCGCACGCGCCATCGTCCGCGAACCGGACGTCTTCCTGATGGACGAGCCGCTGGCGAACTTAGACGCGAAGCTCAAGGTCCACATGCGGACCGAGCTCCAGCGCCTGCACAAGGAACTGGACACCACCATCATCTACGTCACCCACGACCAGGAGGAGGCGATGACGATGTCCGACCGGATCGCCGTGCTCAACGCCGGCAGCCTCCAGCAGATCGACCCGCCCCTGACCTGCTACAACGAACCGGACAACCTCTTTGTCGCCGGGTTCATCGGGTCGCCGTCGATGAACTTCGTCGAGGCCGAGGTGACCGAGACCGAGCTCGTCTCCGAGAACTTCTCGATATCCTTCGACCCCTCGACCGTCGAGGGCGTCGGCGTCGGCGACCAGCTGACGATGGGGATCCGCCCGGAGGACATCTACCCGGCGAACCTGAAAAACGAGGTCGCCGACCCCTCGATGAACATCGAGGCCCAGACGGACGTGTTAGAGCCGATGGGCGACGAGATATTCGCCTACCTGCTGCTGGGCGACGGCGAGACGTCGATGTCCCAGGAACAGGCGACCAACGACCAGCTGCTGATGAGCATCGAACCGGACTCCGACATCGAGGAGGACGAGGACATCGAGGTCGTCGTCGACCGGCGCAAGACCCACCTGTTCGACACGGCGTCGGGTGAGGCCATCGTCCACGGCCTCCAGCAGGCCGAACCGGCCGGGTCGGCGTCCGGCGGCGAGGTCGAATCCGACGACTGAGCACGATGCCCGGGACCCTCTGGTGGACGCTGGCGCTGCTCCTGTTTTTCTTCTGGGCGTACGGTATCGTGTCGTTCGTCCTGGACCTGAAAAACACGATCATCCCCGGCCTCATCCAGTATCGGCGGGGGCGTCGCAGGCAGAAACAGAAGGAACAGCGCGAGAAAGAGCGCGAGGAGCGGGAACAGCAGCTCTACTGACCCGCACCGACCCGTTCTAGAGCACGCACACACAGCACATGACAGACCCGTCTTCGGTGAGCCTCGGAATCGTCGGTCTCGGAAACATCGCCCGCATCCACTGTGACGCACTCGAGAGCCAGGGCCTCGGTGACGTCGTCACGGCCGGTGTCGACGTCGACGCCGACGCGCGGGCGGCCTTCGAAACCGAGTACGACGTCTCCGTGTCGGCGGACCCGGAACCGGTGTTCGAAGCCGTCGACGCCGTCATGGTGACCACACCGAATCGCTATCACGAGGAGTACGTCGTCGCGGCACTGGAGGCCGGCCTCGACGTGCTGGTCCAGAAGCCACTCGCCGACGACCTGGCCGGCGCGGAGCGGATCGCGGCGGCCGCCCGGTCGGCGCCCGGATTCTGTATGGTCGGCTTCCACAACCGCTTTGCGAGTCCCGTCCGGACGCTGGCCGCCTACCGAGAGCGCGGGACGCTCGGGACCGTGAGCCACGTGGAGGCCAACTACGTCCGCCGGCGCGGGATCCCGAACCGCGGGTCGTGGTTCACCCAGGCCGACGTCGCCGGCGGGGGCTCGCTCATCGACATCGGCGTCCACGCCATCGACCTCTCGCTGTCCCTGCTTGGCGACCCGGACGTGGTCGAGGTATCGGGAACGACCCGTTCCGAGTTCGGCTCGCGGCCCGACTACGGCAACGTCCGTGCCTGGCGGGCCGACGAGGGCGAGGGCGGGTTCGACGTGGACGACTCGGCGAGCGCGTTCGTCCGCTGTGCGAACGGAGCCACGATATCGCTCGAGGTGGCCTGGGCGACGAACCGGCCCGACAGCAAGGAGTACTACGTTCGAGGCGACGCCGGCGGCGCCAGACTGGACCTCGGGGACGGGTCGCTGACGCTGTACGAGACGGCCGACGTCGGCGGTATCCACCACCGCACCACCGACGTCGAGACGGCGCCGAACGACCCCCACGCCGTCGAGGCCCGGCGGTTCGTCGAGGCCGTGGCCGCCGGCGAGTCGCCAGCGGTCAACACGGTCGAGCAGGCACTGACCGTCCAGCGGGTCGTCGACGGCATTTACCGGTCGAGCGAGGCCGGGGCCGCCGTCGGAATCGAGTAACAGCGCGGTGGCAGTGAAGAAAGCTTAATCCGTGGCGTCTGACCTTCTCAACAGTATGAAAACGATCGCGGTCCGCGAGGGGGAGACCGAGCCGGCGCTCGTCGAGAAGGAACGGCCGACGCCCGACCGTGGCGAGGCGCTGGT
Source organism: Haloarcula regularis (assembly GCF_029338315.1). Lineage (GTDB taxonomy): Archaea > Halobacteriota > Halobacteria > Halobacteriales > Haloarculaceae > Haloarcula > Haloarcula regularis. The sequence goes on along the minus strand of NZ_CP119794.1, from coordinate 290,703 downwards.
CAGGACGCTCAGGGTCGGCGTCGACGGGACCGACCACGAGGTCATCAGCGGCGAACACGGCGGCTACCCCGAAGGCGAGGACCACATGGTGCTGGGCCACGAGGCCGTCGGCGTCGTCGAGGACCCCAACGGGACGGGACTGGCACAGGGGCAGGTCGTCGCGCCGACCGTCAGACGGAAGCCGAACGGCGAGACCAACGACTTCTTCCGGCGCGGCGAACCCGACATGGCCCCGGAGGGGGACTATTACGAGCGCGGCATCGTCGGCGAACACGGGTTCATGGCGGAGTATTTCACCTCGCCGGCGGACTTCCTGGTCCCGCTCCCCGAGACGCTGGCCGAGTACGGGTTCTTCGTCGAACCGATCTCGATTACCGCCAAGGCCACCGAACACGCCTTCGCCACGCGGGAGCCCTTCGAGTGGCGCCCCGAGGCCGCCTGTGTCCTGGGGAACGGGTCGCTCGGACTCCTGACTGTCTGGATGCTCGGCCAGGAGTTCGACCGCACCCACTGTGTCGGGCGCCGGGACCGGCCGGACCCGACCGTCGACATCATCGAGGACCTCGGGGCGACGTACATCGACTCGCGCCAGACGCCCGTCGACGAGATTCCCGAGCACTACGAGGGGATGGACTACATCTACGAGGCGACCGGGTTCGCCCCCCACGCCGTCCAGACCGTCCACGCACTCGCCCAGAACGGCGTCGGTGCCCTGCTGGGCATCCCGGCCTCGTGGGAGTTCGAGATCGACGGCGGCGCGCTCCACAACGACATCGTCCTCCACAACAAGTGTCTCATCGGCACGGTCAACTCCCACGTCAAGCACTTCGAGATGGCCCGCGAGACGCTCGGCGAGATGCCCGAGTCGCTGCTCGAGGACCTCGTGACGACGGTGGTCGGCCCCGAGAACGTCGACCCGGCGTTCGTCGACGACGACGAGCAGATCAAAGCCGTCGTGGAGTTCGACACGCTGTAAGTGCCCGGGCTGTTCGGGTCGGTGGATGTTTCGGACCGGCGAACACAGTCGTCCGCAATCCGACAGGTCTCCTACGCCGACTGAATTGGTTCCTGGACGTTCTGTCGGCCACGTTCGGCGGGAGGCGAAACAGCCGGCCACGTGTCAGGCGGTTTCGCTCTCGGAGCTGAAAGTAAAATGAACGCTGTTGTCATACGCGGTATTAAGTGCGAATCGTCAATACGGAGTGATGAGGTACTGCTGTACTCATGACTGACGAATCCTCTGACAGGCGGCTATCGAGACGTAACGCGCTTCGCATCGCGGGCGCTGCAGGAGCTGCATCACTCGCCGGGTGTGGCGGCGACGGTGGCAGCGGCGGCGACGGTGGTAGCGGTGGCGACGGCGGTGACGGCGGCAGCGGTGGCGACGGCGGCAGCGACGGTGACGGCGGCGACGGCGGCAGCGAACAGACACAGACGAGTACGCTCGAGGTAGCCCACTGGTGGGGCGAAGGCGACGGCCTCGAGGCCATCCAGGCCGTGATGGACGCCTTCGTCGAGGAGTACCCGTTCGTGGACTTCGACGACAACCTCATCGCGGGCGGGGCCGGCCAGAACCTCCAGTCCAACATCCGGACGCGCATCCAGAACGGCAACCACCCGAGCACGTGGCAGAACTGGCCCGGGGCGGCGCTGCGGCCGTTCACGGACGCGAACCTGCTCGAGGACATCGGTGACTCCGTCTGGAGCGAGAACAACATGCAGGAAGCGTACCTGGACGGGCCGAAGGCAGCGGCCCAGCCGGCCGGCAACTTCGTCACGGTGCCCCTGAACATCCACCGCATCAACAACCTGTTCTACAACGTCAGCGTCGTCGAGGACGCGGGCGTCGACCCGACCAGCCTGGAAACGCCGGCCGACGTCACCGAGGCCCTGCAGGCCGTCTCCGACGCCGGTTACACGGGGATGGCCCACCAGACCAACGCGCCGTGGTCGACCATCCAGCTGTTCGCGACGGTCTATCTGGGCATCACCGACGCGGAGACGTACGGCGCCACGTTCGAGGACGGCGAGATCGACGCCAACAGCGACGCGCTGGCCGAGGCGCTCGACATCGTCCGTGACTACAGCGAGTTCTACCCCAGCGACGCCGGCTCGATCTCCTGGACCGAGGCCAACTCGCAGGTCATCAACGGCGACGCCGCCTTCATCCACCAGGGCGACTGGGCGGCCGGCACGTACATCACCAACGACCTCGCCTACGGCGAGGAGTGGGACTACGTGCCGTTCCCCGGCACCGCCGGCAACTACGCGCTGAACATGGACTCGTTCCCGTACCCCATCAACAACCCGTCGCCGGAGGCGACCACCCTCTGGTGTCGGTTCGTCGGCACCGCCCGGGCCCAGGAGATATTCTGTCCGGGCAAGGGCGCCATCCCACCCCGGAACGACGTCTCCACGGAGCCGTTCAACGACTTCTCGACGGACCAGATCGAGGACTTCCAGAACAGCGACGCCCAGCCACGGTCGCTGGCACACGGCCTGGCCGCACCGCCCGAAGTCGCCTCGGGTGTCAGTTCGGCGATCAGCTCGTTCATCTCCGGCGCGTCCAACGACGACGTCATCAGTCAGCTGTCGAGCGCGTACAGCGAGTAGACACCGACACCCGACGCCGTCTTTTGACGCCGACGCGGGTCGAGGACCCGACCGAGAGAGCCGAATGTGGAGGTCTACGGGCCGATATCGAGCGATAGGGCAACAATGATATACGCGGTCTCTCAATCACCCACCACGCGATGGCACGACTGACACTCGACAACGTGACGAAAGTCTTCGACGACGACGGGGAGCAGATCGTCGCCGTCGACGACGTCGACATCGACATCGAGGACGGCGAGTTCCTCGTCCTCGTCGGGCCCTCCGGCTGTGGGAAGTCAACGACGCTCCGGATGATCGCCGGTCTCGAGGACGTCACGACGGGCGAGCTGCGCATCGACGGTGAGGTGGTCAACGACGTCCCCGCGACGAAGCGAAACATCGCGATGGTGTTCCAGTCGTACGCGCTGTATCCGCACATGACCGTCCGCGGGAACATGGCGTTCGGTCTCGAGGAGTCGACCGACCTCCCCGACCACGAGATCCGCCAGCGCGTCGAGGAGGCGGCCGACCTGCTGGGTATCCCGGAACTGCTCGACCGCAAGCCCGACGAACTCTCCGGGGGCCAGCAACAGCGCGTCGCACTCGGGCGCGCCATCGTCCGAGACCCGGAGGTGTTCCTGATGGACGAGCCGCTGGCGAACCTCGATGCCAAGTTGCGAGCGGAGATGCGCACCGAGCTTCCAGCAGCTCCAGCACGACCTGGGCGTGACGACGGTCTACGTCACGCACAATCAGGTCGAGGCGATGACCATGGCCGACCGGGTCGCCATCTTAGACGAGGGCGTCCTCCAGCAGTGTGCCACGCCACTGGAGTGTTACCACGAGCCGAACAACCTCTTCGTCGCCGGGTTCATCGGCGAACCGTCGATGAACTTTCGAGGTGACCAGAGAGGGGACGACGCTCGTCGCCGACCACTTCGAGTACGAGCTCTCCGAGGCGACGCTTGCGGACCTGGGTGAGACCAACGACCTGACGCTGGGCATCCGGCCCGAGGACGTGGAGCTGAAGTCGGCCGTCGACGGCGACCACGACTACCACGCGCTGGTCGACGTCGTCGAACCGAAGGGCGACGAGAACGTCGTCCACCTCGCCTTCGAGGGCGCGCCCGCCGCACAGAGCGCGCTGTTTACCGCCGTTATCGACGGGATGCGCAGCGTCGACGCGGACCAGCGGCTCGTCGCGGGCTTCCCGGAGTCGGCGATCCACCTCTTCGACCGGGCGACCGGCGAGGCGCTCCACAACCGCGAACTCTCGGCGGCCGACGCGCCCAGTCTCTGACCCCATATCTGAAGGCGAAGTCTCTTTGTAGGCGACTCGAGAACCCCTCCACATGGCAAGTGACGACCTGGAGGCCGCCCTCGAACAGGTCATCTCACAGTTCAACCTCGGCGAGTACGAGGTCGCAGCGTACCTGGCCGTGCTCCAGCACGGCGAGCTGACCGCCTCGGAGATAGCGGAGAACACCGACATCCCACAGCCCCGGGTCTACGACACCGTCCGGAGCCTCAGCGACGTCGGCCTGGTCGAGCTGAAGGAGACGCGCCCGATGAAGGTGCTGGCAATCGACCCCCGGGACGCCTTCGGCGACATCCAGTCCTCGCTGGACGACCTGGTCGACAGCCTCTCGGAGCGATACACCGCGCCGGCCCGCGAACCGGAGGCGGTGTCGCTGGTGAAGTCCCGCCCGACGATACTCCGGTACCTGGAGGACATCATCGAGGCCGCCGAGTACGAGCTGATGCTTTCGTTGACCCCCTCGCTGTTGCGTCGGTTCGAGGATCGCCTGCGGGAACGCCACGACGCGGGCATCGCCACCGAGATCCTGGTCTCGCCGGCCCGCGACGCCCCCGACGAGTCGGAGTTCGACTACGAGAGCGTCGCAACCACCGTTCGAGGGCGGCGCGGCATCACCACGCCGGTGGTGGCCATCGCGGACGGGAACTACTCGATGTACGCCACCCGCGAGAGCGTCCGCGGCGACACCGACCGCTACGGTGTCATCTTCAACCGGTCAGAGCTTGGCTTTCTGGTCTCCGGGTTCCTCAACACCGTCCTGTGGACGACGGCGGACACGATATCCTCGGACGGGGACGGACTCCCCTTCCCGCGGCGCTACGGCACCATCAGGCGCTGTATCTCCGACCTGAGCAGCATGGAGGGCGAGTTCTACGCGACCATCGAGGGCCGGGACGTCGAGACGGGCGACCACTGGGTCGTCGAGGGGCGCGTCGCCGAAGCCTCCTACAGCTCGAACCGGGAGGTGGCGACGCTCGTCGTCGAGACGGACGACGGCATGGTCGACGTCGGCGGCCAGGTGGCCGCCTACGAGGACATCGAGGCCTACGAGATTCTCGTCGGCCGCGACGGCGTCCCCGAACTGTAACTCCACGGATCCGACAATCCGCTGTCGCTGTTTTTGGCGAACCTAAAACTCAAGAGGGGCCAGCCCAGAGGAGTTGCTAATGAGCCTGCAGCACACTGCAGACCGGACGGATGGGACCTACACCTTCGACGACGTGGCCGTCGTCATGGGGACGTACAACGAGGAGGCGGCCATCGGCACGGTGCTCTCGGACATCGAGTCGGTCACCGACGGCCGGGCCGAGGTGGTCTGTGTCGACGGGTCGAGCGACCGCACGCCCGAGATCGCCCGGGAACACGGCGCTCGCGTCGTCGAACAGGAACCACAGGGGTACGGCGTCGCGGTGCGCGAGGCCGTCCTCACGCCGGACCGCCCCATCGTGGTGACGACGGACTGTGACGACACGTACCCGATGGAACGCCTGCCGGACTTCCTCGACGAGATCAACGACGGCGCGGACGTCGTCAGCGGCGACCGGCTGTACTTCGGGGCCGACGAGATGCCCGCCCTCAACCGGCTCGGCAACGAGCTGTTCGCCCTGTTCGCGAGCGCGCTGATGGGCCGGCGCGTCCACGACACCACCACCGGGATGCGTGCGTACCGGCGCGAACTCCTCCACCAGATCCGCTGGACGGAGAACACCGGCCTCTCGGCCGAGCTGCTCATCCGGCCGCTGATGCGGGGCTACGACGTCCGCGAGCGCCCCATCGAGTACGACGAGCGGGCCGGCGAGACGAAGCTCGACCCGTTCTCGGGCGGCCTCGCCATCGCGAAGTCCATCGGCAAGGTGGCACTCGAAGAGCGGTTCCGCTGAGACGCCACACCGGAAACGTCGCCCCGCCGGGAGAGCCTCACTCCGGCGGGTGCTGGTAACTGTTCGTGCCGCCGGGGTGGCCCTGCGGGTTCTCGATGCCGACGAGTCGCCCCCCGGTCGGCGAGCTGTAGAGCGCGAACTGGAGCTCGTTGACCAGGTAGTAGCGCACCCGTTCGCGTGGGTCGCCGTGGGGGTCCGGGTCCGCGATGGCGACGCCCATGCCTCGCAGCGTCTCCGCGCGTCTCTCCGGCGAGAGCGCCACGAACGAGGCGTCCTCCCACTCGGTCGCGTAGTCGTCGAGCGCGTCGACGGCCTCGGCGATACCGCGTGCCCGCTCCGGGTCGGCCCCGACACGGCCGGCGAGGTAGCCGTCGACGAACTCGCGGACACCCGATACCGCGCTCGGGTAGACCACGTCGGCGACAGCGTGGACCGTCTCGCGGTCGTGGGCCGAGAGCGGCCCGTCGCTTTTCTCCTGTTCGTCCCAGGTGAGCGCCGCCGCACCGCCGGCGACGGCGATCCCCGCGGCGCCCAGCGCTTTCAGTGCGTCCCGTCGGGTGAGTTCGTAGTCGGTCATGAATCGGCCTCCGTGAGCGTCGCGTTCAGTCGAATCCCCTCGCGATGGCTTCCCGGGATATACGCCGCCTCGCCCCCACAGCGCCGCTGGTCCCGGCACATCTCCAGTCGGGGCGTCAGCGCCCGGACGCCGGTTTCGGTCCGCTCTACCGGGACGACGACGCGGTAGGTAACGCCCGCGCCGGTCCCGTAGTCGACGAAGGCGTTTACGGCAACCGGGCCGCTGTTTGGCGTCGGGACCGTCACCGTCTCGTCCAGTGCGGGGCCGGAGAGGCGGGTCTCCGCGTCGTCGACCCGGACGGTCAGGTTCAGCGTCTCGGCACCTCTCGCGGTGGCGTAGGCGTCCTCCTGGCCGTCCGTGAGCCGGAGCGAGACGAGTTCGGCCTCGCCGGGCAGACCCGCGCTGACGTCCGTCCGGACCGCGCCCCCTTCGACGACGCGCACCCGCTGGACGTGGGGCTCGACGGACAGGCCCAGGAACGGCGCCCACTGCCCGCGGAAGACGTAGCGGTAGTACGTCCGGTCGGGGTAGGCGTCGACGACGGCGAACTGCCGGTGCTGCATAGCGTAGACCGTCCCGTCGTCGAATCCAGGGTCGTTGCGCAGGGCCTGGAACGGGTGGTTCAGCCAGTCGCCGTAGGGCGTCGGGAGGAAGACGACGCTGTCGGCGAAGTCGTCGGTCTCGAAGGGCTCGTAGGCCTGCTCGTACTGGCGGGTCACCTCCAGGTTGTCGCCGACCGGCTCGGCGGCGACGGCGACGGCGGTGGCCCCGCCGAGCGTCGCGAGCAGCACGACCGCCACCGCGAGCGCGGGCCGCACACGGTCGGGTTCGACCCGCTCCTCGACGGTGGTCCGAACCCACTCCCAGCCACGGCGGACGCCCACCGCCCCGAACGCGACGGTCGGCAAGAGCAGGTCCACGTGGTAGTACGGCCCCAGGAACCGAACGAGGCCGTCCGTGGGGTCCGCGAGGTCACCGAGCATGTTGACCGTCCCCCAGAAGTAGAGGTTGCCCAGCGTGACAGCGAGGAGCACACCCGCGAGCGCGAGGCGACGGGAGTCGAGGCCGCGCCGGGTCGCGGTCCACAGGCCCAGGGCCGCCACGAGCGTCCCCAGCGGTCCGGCGACGACCCAGCGGGTCGCGTACTTCGAGAGGAGTTCAGCGTTGGCGGTAAGGGAGAGCGCCGGTGTGAAGTCCCGCGAGTACCCGAGGATGGACCGCCGACCGAACCCGAGGCCGTCGTTGGGCGAACACCTGGTAGGGGAACACGAGCGGGTCGCCGGTGACGACGGCGTTGTACGCGAGCGTCACGCCGACGCCGGCCAGGCCACAGAGGGCGGTGAGGCCGACCCGGGCGACGACCGGCGGGTCCAGGGCACGGAGCGACCACAGCGCGTGCAGGACGAACGGCGTCGCGAACAGGACGGCCGTGTAGGGCCGCGAGAAGAACGCGAGGCCGATGCTGAGGCCAGCGAGCGCCGCGGTACGCGGACTTCCCGTGCGGTCCGCATGGAGGTAGGCGGCGGCGAACCCGAGGTTGTACATCGTCGTCGGAACGTACGAGAGGAACACCGACGCGTCGACTAGAAAGAGCGGCGACCCGAGCAGGAGGGCCGTGGCGACGACGCCGGTCCGGCCGTCGAAGGCCTCCCGGACCGTCAGGTAGGTCAGCGCGAGCGTCGCCGCCGCGACCAGGCCGAGCGCGATGCGATAGCCACCCAGCAGGCCACCCACGGCGAACGTGGCGGCGGCGACCGGCGTGTACTTCGGATAGAGCTTTCCGCCCGCGTCCACGAAGAACCACGGGCGGAACGTCTCTGTGACTGGCGGGTCCATGAAGAGCTGGCCCTCGAGCAGCATCGCCGCCTGCTGGAGGTAGACGGCCTCGTCGTGGTTGGAGGTGTGGTACGGGAAGACGACGTGAGCGAGCGCGAAGACGGCCACCCCGCCGACCGCCGCGAGCAGCGCGGCCTGGACGCCGGGGCGACGCAGCCGCCTCATTCGGTGGGATACCAGGCGAGTTCGTGGTCCGCCGCGAGGTCGACTTCGACCGGCTCGCCCGGTTCGAACGTCTCGACGTGGTTGTGCATGCAGTGGACGATGTCGCCGCTGTGTAGCTCGACGCGGTAGACGAAGGAGGGGCCGTTGTACTGGCGGTGGACGACGTAGCCGTCGGCCTTCGGCTCGCTGGTCGGGACGGCCTGCAGGTCGTCGGGCCGGACGAGCACGTCGACCATGGCGCCGTCGTAGGCCTCGACGGGTCCGTTCAGTCGATGCGTGCCGAACGAGCCCAGGCCGGTCTCTATCGTCTCGTCGACCACCCGCGCAGAGAGGAAGCTGGCCTGGCCGAGGAAGCTCGCGACGAAGCGGCTCTCGGGGTTCTCGAACACCTCGCCGGGGTCGCCGACCTGGGCGATGGCGCCGTCGTTCATGATGGCGACCCGGTCGCTGATCGACAGGGCCTCCTCCTGGTCGTGGGTGACGGAGATGGCGGTGACGCCGGCCCGCTTGAGGATCTTGCGGACCTCCTCGCGCATCTCGACACGCAGGCGGACGTCGAGGTTCGAGAAGGGTTCGTCCAGCAGGAGGACGTCCGGTTCCGGCGCGAGCGAGCGCGCCAGCGCGACCCGCTGTTGCTGGCCGCCGGAGAGCTGGGCGGGCATCTTGTCGTGGTGGTCCCGCAGGTCGACCAGCTCGAGCAGTTCGTCGACACGGCTGGCGGTCGCTTCCGCGTCCATGTCGGTGAGGCCGAAGGCGATGTTCTCCGCGACGGAGAGGTGCGGGAACAGGGCGTAGTCCTGGAAGACGATGCCGACGTCCCGCTCCTCGGGCTTGCGGAAGATGCCTTCCCCGGCGATGACATCGTCCTCGAGCGAGACGGCCCCCGCGGTCGGTCGCTCCAGGCCCGCGATCATCCGGAGCGTCGTCGTCTTGCCACAGCCGGACGGCCCGAGCAGCGTCAGGAGTTCGCCCTCCTTGACCTCGAGGTCGAGGTTCTCGACGGCGAGTTCCTGGCCGTAGTCCTTCGAGACGCCGTCGAGTCGCAGGACCGTCCGGTCCGGATCCGATACCGCCGCGTCGACAGATTCGAACGCGGAGAGCCGTCGTGAGCGTGTTTGGTTCGACATTAGGAACTACCCTCCCGTCTGAGGATGACCAGCATGGAGAGCCCGGAGACGCCGACGAGTATCAGCGCCGGGACTGCGGCTTGCCCGTAGTAGCCGGCCCCCTGGACGAGCCAGATGTACGTTACGAACGTCTCGAAGCCCGTCGGCCGTAACATGAGCGTTGCCGGCAATTCCTTCATCGTCGTCAGGAAGACCAGCGCCGCCCCGGCCGCCAGTCCCGGCGCCACGAGCGGCAGGACGACCTGCCGGAACGCCGAGATCGGGTCGTAGCCCAGCGACCGCGCGGCCTCGATGTAGCTCGGGTCCACCTGCAGAATCGACGATTCGGTCGTCCCCACCGCCTGTGGAAGGAACCGGACGACGTAGGCAAAGACGAGCAGGACGACGCTCTGGTAGAGGAAGGGGACGTACGCCAGTCCCAGGTACACGAGCGCCAGCCCCAGCACGACGCCGGGGACGGCATAGCCCACGTAGGTCGCTCGCTCGGGCAGCGACGCGAGTCCCGTGTCGCTGCGCGCCGCGAGGTACGCCACGGGCAGCGCCGCGAGGACGCTGATGGCGGCGGCCGCCGCGGCCAGGCCGACGGAGTTCCACGCGTAGGAGAGCTCGAAGGCGAACCCGCCGCCGACGTAGCCGGTGCCCGAACGCACGAGCCACCGCAGGAGGATGGCGACGGGTAAGACCAGACAGAGCGAGGCGATACCGGCACAGAACGTGAGGGCCGGAACTTTCCAGCGTCCGAGTCGTATCTGTCCCGGCTGGCGCGACCCGCGACTGACGTAGGCGCCGTCACGGCCCGCGTTGAGCCGCGACTCGACGGCGAGGATGCCAAGCGCCATCACCAGCAGCAGCATCGACAGCACCGACGCGTAATCGAGCCGTCGGGCGCCAAACTCGTTGTAAATCATCCGGGTGAACACGTCGTACTGCATGATGGCGGGCGTCCCGAAGTCCGAGAGGGTGTACAGTGCGACCAGGAGGGCGCCGGCGGCGATGCCGGGCGCGATCTGTGGCAGCGTGACGCGCTTGAACGCCTCCCAGCGGGTGTGGTTCAGCGAGCGGGCCGCCTCGACGACGGTGCCGTCGAACGAGAGGAGGGCGGCCCGCGTCGTCAGGAAGACGTAGGGGTACGTAAAGAGCGTGAGCACGAGTACGGCGCCGTGCAGGCCGTAGACGGTCGGCAGTTGCTCGACGCCGAGCGGCGCGAGCAGGTCTGCGAGTGCGCCACGCGGCCCGAACGCCGAGACGAAGGCGAACGCGCCGATGTAGCTGGGAACGACCAGCGGGAGCGCCGACGTGATGGTCCAGAAGCGCCTGAACGGGAGGTCCGTCTGTGCGGTGAGGATCGCGAGGGGCACGCCGACGACGATGGAGGCGGCGGTCACGCCCACGACGAGCGCGAGCGTGTTCAGCGTCACCTCGACGGTCGTCTGGCTGGTCAGCAGTTCTATCGCCCGGGGGACGGCTATCTCGCCAGCCCGGAGGAACAGCCACACCAGCGGCGACAGAACGACCAGCGAGATGGTGAGTGCGACCACTGCGAGCAGTGTGGGAGCCGTCGAGTCGGTGTGCTCGGCGGACGTCTGCTCCCGGAGCCGCTCGAAGCGGTCGCTGGAACTCATCTCAGAGGACTCCCGCCTCCCGCAGGAGGTCGACCGTCCCCGCGACGTCGGCGAGTTCGGTCAGGTCGATGTCCGGCGGGTTCAGCTCGTCGATGGTCGGCAGCCCACCGACGGGCTGGACCCCCGGAATCATCGGGTACGCGAAGGTCCGCGTGGCGAAGAACTCCTGGGCCTCCGCCGAGAGGATGTGTCGGACGAAGTTCGCCGCGAGCTCGCTGTTCTGGGTCCCCTGGATAATCTCGAGGCCGGAGACGTTGACGAGTGCGCCCGCGTCGCCCTCAGTGAACGCCAGGTCGAGCGGGGCGTCCTCGCGAGCGGACTTCACCCGCTGGGAGTAGTAGTGGTTCGCGAACCCGGCGACGAGTTCGCCGTCGGCGACAGCGTTCGAGACGCGGAACTCGTCGGGGTACTCGCTGATACCGGCGTCGAGCATCGCCTGGAGCCACGTCCTGGTCTCCTCGTCGCCGCGGATGAGCCGCATCGCCGTGACGAACGACTGGAACGCGCTGTAGGTGGGCGCCCAGCCGAGACTGTCCTGGAACGCGGCCGTCTCCGGAAACGCCTGGACCGAGGAGGGAATGTCGGAGGCCGACAGCTCGTTCGTGTTGTACGGAATGGCACGTGCGCGGCCGGCGATGCCGACCCAACGCCCCTCGCTGTCCTGGAACTCCGCGGGGACTGCAGAGAGCGCTTCCTCGGGGAGCGAGGCCGTGGCGCCGGCGTTGGCCACGGCACCGAGCGACCCGGCGTCGACGGCCATGAAGACGTCGGCCGGGCTCTGGCCGGCGTTGGCCTCCTCGATGATAGTGTTCGCGAGATCGCTCGAGGCCTCGAGGCGGTGGTTGGTCGTGAAGTCGGGGTAGCGACGCTCGAGCAGTTCGATGAGGTCGAGGTACAGGCCGCCCTCGCCCCCACCCAGGTACAGCGTCAGTTCGCCCTCGAGGGCTGGCAGGTCCTCGATGGAGGGGCCGTCGGGGTCGGGTCGCTGGGCGACCAGCGGGCCCGACCCGCGGAAGTCCGCAAGCGACACGGGTCCGGTGTCGCCGTCGCCGCCGAGCGAGAGGCCGGAACACCCGGCCAGTGCCGCAGCGGCCGTCGCACCACCCAACTGGAGGAATCGACGACGGGAGGAGGTCCCGTCGGAGAGAGTGTCGTCGGTCATGTTGTATTGTAGTAGTTTTAGGTTTACCTAAATGGTTTGCGTTTTAGTCGTCGGCCGCGACGGGGATGCGGTCGGCCCGTCGCGAGTCGAGTTCGGCCAGGCAGTCGAGCCAGTCGAGCATGAACTCCCCGCAGTAGTTGAGGAAGGCCCCGTTCTCCCAGTCGCTGAAGTCGCCGTCGGCGAGCGCTTCGCCCATGGCGTCGAAGGCCTCCCGGTAGGAGTCGGCGTCGTCGGCTGCGTCGTCGACGACCTCCCAAACGTGTTCGTTGAGCTCGAGACCGTGGACCTCGTTGGTCAGGTCAGAGAACGTCGAGCGCGGGGCCTTGTTGTGCTCACAGAGCGGCGCGCCGTTGTAGATGTGCTTGTCCAGCAGGTCGGCCGCGCGCTTGAGGAACACGCCCGACCAGATGTCGTCGAACCGGCCGACGTCCCACTCGTTGTCGTCCATCGGCAGCTGGTAGAACGCCGGGACGACCTCGCGGCGGAACGCGAGGTTCATCGAACAGACGGTGAGGTAGTTCCCCTCGGCGGCGACGAAGTCCTCGTCGAAGTCGGACGCCGACGTCCGGGTCTGGGCCTGCCCCTGCAGGTCGCCGTCCATCAGGATGCGGACGGCGTCTAAGTCCGGGACGTTCGTCCACAGTCCCTGGGAGGCCACGACGTCGTCGACGTAGGTCGTGTCCGTCTCGACGGACTCGTCCATCGCGGCGTAGGGGTAGCCCCGCGGGTAGAGGCCGTGCTCGTCCTCGTTCTGGTAGAGGACGTTGACCCAGTCCTCGTCGGAGCGGACGCGCTCTATCTCGCCCTCGAAGGCGAGATTCTCCATGTGGGTCCCGAAGAAGTCGACGTCCTCGTGGGGCAGCGTGTCGTCGTCGATGAAAAAGCCGTACTCGAAGTCGTTGGCCCAGAGGTACAGCAGGCCAAAGGAGGTCTGGGCGTGACTGGCCGCCGGGACGAGGTGGTCGTACTCGCCGACGCCGTGGTCGGCGAACCACGCCTCGCGGGCGGTGCCGTCGAACACCGCACCGGCGACGCCCTCCTCGTCGAGCATCGTCTCCATCGCGTCGGTGTCACAGAAGTCCTCGGTGACGAGGACGAAGAAGAGTCGGTCGAGGTCGAACCCGTGGTCCCGGGCGTTCTGGCAGTACTCGCGAAGGCACTCGTGGTTGCGGATGGTGGGTACCACCACGCAGATGTCCCGTGTCATCGTACTCGGGATTCTTTAGGCCGCCCTAAAGAGGCTTCTGTTTTAGGTTGCCCTAATTGTATACGGTCCGAGTAGTTCCCACGTGGATCTGTATACGTACCGGCAGGTTGAGAGGGGGTGGCAAGGTCATTATATTCCCGGTTCGGGGATTAACGAAGTATAAGGCGAACTATTATTTGGCTGTGCTTTGCCCTCTATGGTGAGAGATGAATACACCAAACCACGGGGGTTGCGCACCGGACACATGTATCTGAAGGACCAGACCTGTGTCGTCACCGGCTCGTCGCGAGGTATCGGTCGGGGTATCGCCGAGGACCTGGCCGAACACGGCGCCAACGTGGTCGTCAACTACCGGTCCTCCAAGGCGGAAGCCCGCGAGGTAGTCGACACGATAGCGGAGATGGAGCATGGCGAGGCCGTCGCCGTCCAGGCGGACGTGGCCAAGCACGACGAGGTCCTGGAGATGCGAGAGGCCGTGGTCGACGAGTTCGGGTCGCCGGACGTGCTCGTCAACAACGCTGGCATCACCATCGACAAGAAGTTCGAGCACATGTCCCGCGAGGACTGGCAGACCGTCATCGACGTCAACCTCGGCGGCGTGTTCAACTGCACCGACGCCTTCTACGACGACATCCGCCACGCCGAGAACGGGCGGCTCATCAACATCTCGAGCGTCGTCGGCCAGCAGGGCAACATCGGGCAGGCCAACTACGCGACGACGAAGTCCGGGCTGTTCGGGTTCACGCGCACGCTCGCACTGGAACTCGCACACACCGGGTCGACGGCCAACTGCGTCGCGCCCGGGTTCGTCCGCACGGACATGCTCGAGGAAGTCCCCGAGCGGGTCCAGGAGAAGATTCTGCGGAACATCCCGCTGGACCGGTTCGCGACCGTCGAGGACATCGCCTGCATCGTCCGGTTCGTCGCCAGCGAGGAGTCGAGTTACATGACCGGACAGGTACTGGGCGTCAACGGCGGCATGGAGTGGTAACATGAGCAAACAGGAAGAACCCGAAGACGAGAGCGAGGAGCAAAGCGCCGTCGAGGAACTCCGCGAGCGACGGGAGGAAGCCAAGCTCGGCGGCGGCGAGGCACGTATCGAGGCCCAGCACGAGAAGGGCAAGATGACCGCGCGCGAGCGCATCGACTTCCTCGTCGACGACGGGACCTTCAACGAGGTCGACCCCTTCGTCGAGCACCGGTCGACCAACTTCGGGATGGCGGACAAGACGTTCCCCGGCGACGCCGTCGTCACCGGCTACGGCGACGTCGACGGCCGGAAGGTGTTCCTCTTCGCCCACGACTTCACGGTGCTGGGCGGGTCGGTCGGCGAGGTCGTCGCCCAGAAGATCTGCAAGGTGATGGACAAGGCCATCGAGAACGGCGTGCCCGTCATCGGCCTCAACGACTCGGGCGGGGCCCGCATCCAGGAGGGCGTCGATTCGCTGGTCGGCTTCGCGAAGATATTCGAGCGCAACACCAAGGCCAGCGGCCTCATCCCCCAGATTTCGGCCATCATGGGCCCGTGTGCCGGCGGCGCGACCTACTCGCCGGCGCTGACCGACTTCACGTTCATGGTCCAGGACACCAGCCACATGTTCATCACCGGCCCGGACGTCATCGAGACGGTCACCGGCGAGCAGGTCTCGAAGGAAGAACTCGGCGGCGCCGGCTCACACTCCTCGAAGTCGGGGGTCGCACACTTCTCGTACCCATCGGAGGAGGAGGCCTTAGAGAACATCCGCCGCCTCCTCTCGTATCTCCCAGAACAACATGGAGGACCCGCCGCGGGTCAAACCCTGGGACGACCCGGAGCGCGAGATTCCCGAGGTCACCGACATCGTCCCGTCGGCCCCGCGGAAGCCCTACGACATGACGAAGGTCATCGACCAGGTGGTCGACGAGCAGTCGTTCTTCGAGACCCACGCCAACTGGGCGCGCAACGTCGTCGTCGGGTTCGCCCGGATGGACGGGCGCTCGGTCGGCATCGTCGCGAACCAGCCCCGCGTGAGCGCGGGCACGCTCGACATCGACGCCTCCGAGAAGGCCGCCCGCTTCATCCGCTTCTGTGACTCGTTCAACATCCCGATCGTCTCGTTTGTCGACGTCCCCGGGTTCATGCCCGGCACCGACCAGGAGCACAACGGCATCATCCGCAGAGGGGCGAAGCTCATCTACGCCTACGCCGAGGCCACCGTCCCGCTGCTCTCGGTGGTCGTCAGGAAGGCCTACGGCGGCGCCTACATCGTCATGTCCTCGAAGTTCCTCGGCAGCGACGTCAACTACGCCTGGCCCGGCTCCGAGATGGCCGTCCTCGGTCCCCGCGGCGCGGTCAACATCCTCTATCGCAACGAGATCGCCGACGCGGACGACCCCGACGCCAAGCGTCAGGCGCTGATGGACGAGTTCCGCGAGGAGTTCGCCCACCCCTACGGCCCGGCCAAGCGCGGCTACCTGGACGACGTCATCGAACCGAAGGACACGCGCAAGCGCCTCATCGACGACCTGGAACTGCTCGAGCGCAAGCGCGAGGACACACCGCCGAAAGACCACGGCAACATCCCGCTGTAAGATGTCCGCACTCGACGACCCCGAAGCGCGACCGGAGGAGGGGGCCGACACCGTCTCGACGACGGTGACCGTCGAGGGAGGGGACCTGACGGTGGCGATTCCCGCCGACGCGAGTCAGTCGGAGGCCGCCGCCATCGCCAGTGCCGTCGGGGCGCACGTGAGCGACAGACAGCGAGCGGCGGTCACCGCTGCGGCGGCCGACGGCGTCGAGTATACCGACCAGTGGACGCTGGCCGCGCGACTCGAGCGGTTCGGGAAGCGGCGGTGGCCACGCGACGTCGAGCGCGGCGACGAGTGGGCCGCCGCTGGGAGAGCGACGTACTGACCGACCGGGTCAGCGGCCGACCGTCCGTTCGCTATCCTCGACGGTGACGGTGAACTCGTCGAGGTCGACGTCGAGCGAGACCGCAGAGACGGTGCGGACGTACTCGCTCTTGTGGTTCCCGTCGGCCCGGAACCGGGTGTGTTCCTCGATCAGTCCGGCCTCGACGAGACAGTCGACCTTCCGGTAGAGCGTCGACACCGGGACGCCCAGCGCGTCGTGGAGTTCCGTGACGGTCAGCGAGTCGGCCTCGAGCGCGCGAAGGACCCCGCGACACTTCTCGTCGGTCAGGACCGACAGCAGGTCCGACTCGGCGATGGCTCTACACGCCGTCTCGTCTCGACTGGCTGTCTCGAACCGGTGTGCGTGTGACGACATCGGGGTGACTCTACCTCGCTGTATGCGACGGGCAGTGAGAGTGGGTTAGCCAGCATATGATGGGTGGTTTAAGTAGTTGCGTCGGGAGTTTTAGATAGGAGTCCCACGAGGTACCGAACGAATGGGGACCGGCATCCGCGCCGAGGTTCGTGTCGAACCCGGGGCGACCTGCCTCGTCGCACGGACGGCCGCACGGACGGGCACACAGAGCCGAGCGGTCAGGAAGAGCGTCAACGCCGACGCGCCCGACCGGTCAACGGTCGAGTTCATGCTCGAGGGCAACGACTGCGCCGTCGACGCCGGCGCCGACCTGCCGGACGGCGTCGACCCGGTCTTCGACTACGGGGACACGACGGTCTACCGGTACACGAGCGACGGGACCGACCGGTGTCCGTGCGACTGCATCGAGACGTACGACTGCCCCATCGCGGACCGCTACGTCCGCGACGGGTCGGTGTTCCTGACCTTCCACGCGCCCGACGTCGGAACGTTACAGGACCTCGTCGCGGACCTCCGCGAGACGTTCCCGGCGGTGGACGTCCAGCGACTGCTCCGGTCGGAGGGGGGGTCGCGACGACCACGACTTCGTGTTCGTCGACCGGGGGGCGCTGACGGCCCGGCAGCGGGAGGCCCTTCGCAGCGCCCACGAACTGGGGTACTTCGACCACCCGAAACGGGCCAACGCAGGCGACGTCGCGGAGGCGATGGGCATCAGTCGGCCGACGTTCAGCGAGCACCTCGCAGCGGCCCAGTCGAAGGTCCTCGACGCGTTGCTGGCGGAGTCAGCTACCAACGGCTGAAGCCGTTGGCTTGTCGGTGGACTCCCGTTCTGCCGACACGTAGGTGTCGGACGCCACGTCAGTAGCGTTCACGGTCATCGTCCCCGACTTCAGGGCGTACTGACAGAACGCCCCTCCAGCGGGGGGCTTCTGCCCTCGCTGGAGTTTGAGTGCGAGTTTCCGGGCAACGTTCGCTGCGTTGTAGTCGGCGTTCACCGAGTACGAACAGTCGAGACACTCGAAGTGCTGGGCGTCACGATTCTCTTTGAGCGTACAGCCACACTTCGAGCATTGTTGGCTGGTGTAGGACGGTTCAACTGTTTCGACCACGATACCAGCCAGTTCCGCCTTGTGTTCGGTCTGTTGTTGAAGTTCGCGGAACGCCCACTGCTGGAATTTCTTGTCGTCGCTGATACGCGCTCGAATCTGCTCCAAGTCCTCGAAGGCGATGTGCGTACAGGCGTGGCCCTTGGCTTCGGCAACGATTTCTTTGGAACACCGATGAAGATACTCTCTACTCCAGCGACCGAACCTGTCGCCAATGCGCTGGAAGGTCAGGTGTGCGCTCCGTGTTCCAGTCTGCTGCAGGCTGGCCCGTCGTTTCTCGAACTCGCGGCGCTGATGATTGAGGTAATCAGCGTTGCCGACGAATGCACCCGTTGAGGTCACGGCGATATGGTCATCAACGTTGCAGTCCACGCCAAGCACTTTCGAATGCTCGGCTTTCTCAGGACTGCTCACATCGAGTTCTCGTTCCATGACCGCGTGCAGGTAGAACTCGTCGGCTTCGCTGTCGTAGTGGACAGTGCTGGTCGAAAACGAATACTCGTCGTTCAGCAGGTACTCGCCGTGTGGTGTTCCGTCTGTGTCATCGGGCAGGTCGTATTCGCATTCGACCCTGCCGTTGACGGTGGCGAGACTCACCTTGTCTCGGTAGTAGGTGGCGGCTCGCTTGTCATAGACGATGCTGAACGTGTCGTAGTGAGGCTTGCTGGTGTTCTCGCCCTCGGCAAGCCGGTCAACGCAGTTGCCAATATCGTCGGTGGCGCGTTTGATTGCCTTCTGGACGAGGTTCGCGTGCAGGTAGTCTGTTTCTTCACGAAGGTCGTCGTAGATGGCGGCTTCGGCTTCGCTCTTGCTGGTCACGCAGTCTTCGTCGGGATAGCGCCACGCCCAGTCTGCAGTGCGGTTCGCGGAGTACTGGAATTTGTCGTTGGTGGCGTGGAGGTCGCTCTTGCGGTCGTCAGGCACGTCGAGACGGACGCGAACCGTTCGAGTCACCTCCCACGCCATGTATGTCACAGTAATGGCTACTCCTTATTAATATTTTATACAGCGTTAGGGAGTCGGCAATGCTGTGTTCGGTGGATTGCTCCGCGGAGCTTAGGCGCTTCCTCCCACCGCTAAAGCGGGTGTGGGCTTCCGCGCTGTTACCGCTGTGAGTCCCCGGTCTCGACCACCGGCACACTTACTATCGGCCACAATTTATTTCGGACAATGTCAGGGGACGGGACGGTGGAGATGACGGGGACGGAGATCGGGCGGTTTCTCGAGACGAACGGATTCGGCGTCCTCTCGCTCGCAGCGACAGCGCGCCCGTACGCGATTCCGGTCTCCTACGTGTACGACGAGACACGCAGCGAGTTCCTGCTCCGGCTAGGCCACCTCGAGACGAGCGAGAAAGACACCTACCTCGACGAGTCGACACCGGCCAGACTGGTCGTCTTCGACGGGGCGGCAGGGCCACGGAGCGTCATCTGCGACGGCCAGTTGAACGAACTCGAGAAGACGGACCTCTCGCCACACCGCATCGAGGTCCTGGGTGCGGGCGAGACGCCGGCCTTCGACATCTGGGAGGCGGACAAAGAGCGCTTCGACGTGAGCGTCCACTGCCTGCAGGAGACCGAGCTCTCGGGGCGGAAAGCCGTGCCCGCCGGTGACTGACTTACTCGCACTCGAAGGCAGTGGCGCGCACGGTCGTCCCACAGACGATGCATCCGCTCTCGAGAATCGCCGCCTTCATGGACTCGTTGACCTCGATGTGCTCTGCACACTCGGGGCAGACAAACAGGATGCCAGCGCTCCCGCTCATCTGACACGTCTCGCCTCCCTGTCCGTCCGGCCCGGCGGTCCCACGCCCCGCCCCGGGTCGAGTGGGTCCATGGTCCGAGGTACCCCCGCCCGGGGCTTATAAGTGATTTAGTCTTATCATCTCGTGAGAGCGTGCCGGATACCGGCCCGCTCAGGCGGCCAGCTCGGTCAGAATCTCGAGGTCGCGTTTCGTCTCGCAAAACTCGCTCACCGGGTGGGTCACGCCGCAGGCGTCACACTCGTAGTCGACGGACGGCCCGTCGAGGTCGGCGGGATTTACCTCCCAGCGCTCGGTGCAATCGGGACACTGCAGCGTTATCCAGGCTTCCTCCATGTCCGTGGCTGACCGGGACACGGTAATGAATCTTGTGCGGATTCGCACCCGTCGGGACAGCGTCCGGGCGAGAGCCACACCCAATGTGTAGTCGGACCGAAATCTACACGGGGCGTCCCCGAGAGTCACCGCACATGGGAGTCGCAGTAATCGGCGCGTCGATGACGAAATTCGGGCAACGTGACGCCTGGCTCGGCGAGTTGCTCTCGCAGGCCGGGGAAGAGTGTCTCGACGACGCGGGTGTCACACCGGACGACGTAGAGCACCTGTACGTCTCGAACATGGCCAGCGGCGAGTTCGAGGGCCAGACCGGCGTGATGAACCTGCTCGCCCACGACCTGGGCCTGATGCCGGCGTACAGCGAACGGGTCGACCAGACGTCCTCCTCCGGCGGGGCGGGCATCTACGAGGCCTGGCAGTCGGTCGCCTCCGGCGCCAGTGACATGACGCTGCTCGTCGGCGGGGAGAAGATGACCCACAAGACGACGGGCGAGGCGACGGACATCATCGCCTCCATCACCCACCCCACGGAGTACAAACACGGCGTGACGCTCCCCTCCTTCGCGGGGATGACGGCCCGGCACTACCTGGAGCGGTTCGACGCGCCCCGGGAGTCGCTGGCCCGAGTCGCCGTCAAGAACCACAAGAACGGCGTCGACAACCCCAACGCGCAGTTCCAGAAGGAGATTACCGTCGAGAAGGCCCTGGAGTCACCAATCATCGCGGACCCGCTTCGCCTGTACGACTTCTGTCCCATCACCGACGGGAGCGCGGCGATGATGTTCACGACGGAGGAGAAGGCAGCGGAGATCGCGGACGAGTACGCCGTCGTCTCGGGTATCAGCGGGGCGACCGACACCCACGTCGTCCACGAGCGCGACGACCCGACCATCATGGGCGGTGTCGTCCAGTCGAGCAAGGATGCGTACGAGATGGCCGGGCTGGGACCGGAGGACCTCGACGTCGCGGAACTGCACGACATGTTCACCATCCTCGAGTTCCTGCAACTGGAGGGCATCGGCGTCGCCGAGCAGGGGACCGCCTGGGAGCTGGCGATGGACGGGACGACCGCCAAGGACGGCGCCCTGCCCATCAACACCTCGGGCGGGCTCAAGTCCAAGGGCCACCCGCTCGGCGCGAGCGGCGTCGCCCAGGGCGTCGAGATATACGAACAGCTCGTCGGCGAGGCCGGCCCGCGCCAGGTCGACGCGGAGACGGCGCTGGCCTGTAACGTCGGCGGCTTCGGGAACTGTGTCATCACCACCATCATGGAGGCAGCAGAATGACGCTGGAAGCAGGCATCTGTCCGAACGGTCACGTCTCGTACCCGACCCACCCCCGCTGTCCCGACTGCGGTGAACCACAGGACGAGACGCTGGACCTCTCTGCACGCACGGCGGAAGTCGTCACCTGGACGAAGTCGACGGCGACGCCGCCCGGCGTCCGCCAGCCAAACACGATGGCCATCGTCGAGTTCGACCTGACCGACGAGGACCTGACCGACGACTTCGTCCGCGCGCTCGGCCAGGTCACCACCGAACACGTCGAGACCGGCGACGAGGTCGAACCGGTCTACGTCGACCAGCTGCGCGACCCGGCGGAGGGCATCAAAGAGCCCGAGAGCCAGGACTGGGACGGCTATCGCTGGGACCCGGTCTGACGGGTACTCGAGCTCGTCAGGCCGAGGAGTACCGTTCGGCCGAGGTTTCGGCCTCGAGCGTGTCGATACCGTCCATGACACTCTGATAGCCGGTGGGGCCGACGTGGGGGTAGACGGCACGGATGTCGCCGCCGGCGAGCAGGGCCAGGCAGATGACCGGGAGCGAGACGACGTCGTCGTTCGTGCCGGTAAACCAGTTCGACCGGGCGTGGTGTTCGAAGGCCGGTTCGAGCGAGACGTCGTGGTCGTCGGCCCACGCCTCCAGGGCGACGACGGAGGGCATCACCGGGTCGCCGTCCGTCGAGCTGGCCTGTCGGAACCAGTAGGTTACCGTCACGTCGTCGATGGCCCCTGCCACGCGGAGTGCCTCGAGCCGTCCGAGGATGGTCTCCCGGCGCTTCTCCGTCGCCATCGGTGCTGGCGTCCGCACGTACAGTGTAGCCCCGTCAACGTGTTTCATGGTAACATCCACCGGTATTCGAAGAACCTACGACAGGTGACGAGATAGCCGTATCGGTAGCCCGGACAGGTCACTCGGCCATCGTGACACGGGTAGCCTCTTTCCGGAGCACGTCCGGGCGCGAGGAGAGGCGCTCCACGCACTCGGTGACGGACTCGGTGCCGCCGGCGTCCGCGTGGGGAGCGACCCGGACAAGTTCGTCGCCCTCGCAGACGGCGAGGCACATCGTCGGCATCACGAGGTGGGTCTCCTTCTCGCCGGTGGTCGTGCTGTAGCATTCACGGGTGTCGAAAAAGGGCGCCAGCGAGACGTGGGCCTGCCCGGCCCACTCGCGGAAATCCTCGTAGCGGTTCTCTTCGGTGGATTCTGCCGGGCTATCGGCACAAACCCGTTTGTCCCAGACCACCGTCTCGACGTCGTCGAGTACGCCCGCGTCGACGAGGTTCCGCAGTGCCTCTTCCAGGGCTTCCCGGCGCCGGGCGGACGGCGCGGGCAGGTCTGCGCGGACGAAGAAGACGGCTCGTCGGTGGCCGGGGTACTCGCTGTTTGACATCTCTGTCCGGACCAAGACACTATAACATAATAAATCATTATGTTTGGGCAGACCTCGCGACCTGTGGCTCCCCGGGTCGGCTACGAGCCGTCGTCGGATTCGTTGTCGTCCCCGCCGTCCTCGCGTCGGTTCACGTCGTCCTTTATCGATTCCAGCTCGGCGTCGACGTCGACGGCGACGTCCTCGGGGGCCTCGTCTTCGCCCGACCGGCTGTCCTCCGCCGCCTGCACGCGGTCACGGAGTTCCGAACGGAGTTCGCGGGCCTCCGTAAGCAGTTCCCGGGCGTCCTCGTCCTCTGGCGTACCCTCGACGGCACGCTGGATCTCCGCGAGGGCGTCGTCCAGTCGCCGCAGTGTGACGTCGCTCAGGTTCGCGGCCCGCTGGCGGACGTCTGCCGCCGCCGATCCCCCCGCTGACGGCCGCCCCTCTGCCAGCCGAATCGCCCGCCGAAGCAGTTTCAGCGCCTCGATGTTCGTCCGGAGAACGAGGATGGCCGCTGGAATCGTCACGTCGTTGGTGAACCGGAGCAGCTCCCCCGGCGTGGGCGGCCGTCGCCGGCCGCGAGCGGTCCGTGGTTCGACGGCCGTCTCGAGGTCCCGGAGCGTCGTCACGAGGTCCGTCACCAGGGCAGTCAGGTCCTCGTCGGAGCGGTCGCTCATGCCCCCACTAGCCCCGTGACCTACAAAAGCCCGCCGTCGACCGGTGGAGAGAGAAACGCTTTTGTCTTTAGGCTCGCCTAATCCAGTCGATGGCAGTCGAATACGACGACAGTGGTCGGCCCGTCGTGAGCGCTCACAGCAGCGAAGCCGAACGGACCGTCTTCACCGAGCGCGACAACAGCGACGGGTGGATTTCGACCGATCTGACCGTCACGCCCCGTCCGTGAGTCGGTCCCGGGCTACCCCTGGACGAGCGTGTCGTCCTCGAGGTAGTGTTCGATATGGTGGGCGTCCGCTTCGACCTCGACGAGGATGTCGCGCAACATCTGCGACGTGGCGTGGTCACCGAGGTTCGCCGTCAGCTCGACGTGGTCGCGCAGCGACTCGATGACGTCGCCGTACATCTCGAGGTCGTGTTCGAGCGAGGTACGGATGTCGAACACGTCGTCCGGCTCGGACTCGACGGCGGCGTGGTCGGCGATGGCGGTCGGGCCCGCAACCGGCGTCCCACCCAACGCCTGGGCGCGTTCGGCCAGCTCGTCGGCGGCCTCCTCGGCGTGTCCCGCGGCTTCGCCCAGGAACAGGTGGAGGTCGCGGAACTCCGCGCCCTCGACGTTCCAGTGGTGCTTTTTCAGCTGGTGGTACAACACGTACGTGTCCGCGAGGTCCTGGTTCAGTGCGTCGACTACCTGTCGGGCCTTCTCCTGGTCGAGACGGAGACCGTTCGCTTCGACCGAACCGAACTCTCGGCGGACGTGTTCCTGTGTCGCCATAG
The DNA here is from genome assembly GCF_029338315.1 of Haloarcula regularis. Taxonomy (GTDB): domain Archaea; phylum Halobacteriota; class Halobacteria; order Halobacteriales; family Haloarculaceae; genus Haloarcula; species Haloarcula regularis. The sequence continues at coordinate 266,632 of NZ_CP119794.1, read as the reverse complement.
CATCAGACGTAGGGGCCGAACCGACATAAATTCCTCGCGAGCGTGAATGTGTCCCGAAATGTCAAGTTTGGCCCCGTCACTGAGCAGGTCGGCCGTCGGCAACTACGGGGTCACGCTGACTGCGACCGGACCGCGATGAGTGGCACCAGGTTCTCTGCCCCCGCCAGCGCGTCCGCTGAAAGCGTCCGGAGGACCTGTTCCTGGTGGACGGCGACCAGGGCCGCCAGCACCTGGTCATCCAGGTCGAGGTACTCCCCGTACTCCTCCCAGACGGCGGCCCTGACCCCGACGACGTACCGGTCGGGGGTCCGCTCGAGAACCGGGTCCGCGTACTGCTTGCGCCACTCGTAGACGAGGTCCTCGACTCCGGGGTTCTCCTGCATCGTCCGCTGGTGGTCGACGAGCGCGTCCGCCAGCACGTCCCGGGAGACGTCGTTCTCGGCCGCGACGGCACGAACAACCTCGTCGTCGAACGGTGCCATGAGGTCGGCGTCTGTCATCGGTGAGCCTACTCCCCGGGAAGGCAAAAGGGGCGTGCAATCGGCCGCCGACGGGGGTCCTCCCGCAAATGAATTTCGATGCCGGGCCCGGTTCTCACCCCGTGAGAGTGACCCAGCAGATATATTCGATCAGCGGGAGAACCGCCACTAGAGGCATGGGACGACTATCGACGCTTTTCGCGCCGGAACGAGTGGCCGTGATCGGTGCGACCGACTCGGACGGGTCCGTGGGTCGCGCCATCACGTCGAACCTCCTCGCATCGTTCGACGGCGATGTCGTGGCGGTCAACCCATACAAAGACGAGGCGCTGGGCCTGCGGTGCTACGACACTATCGGCGACGTCGACGACCCCGGAAGCGTCGACGTGGCCGTCGTCGTCGTGCCACCGAACGCGGCGGTCCAGGCAATCAGAGAGGCAGGTCAGGCAGGGGTACAGAACGTCGTCGTCATCACTGCCGGGTTCGGCGAGACCGGTAGCGAGGGCATGTCCCGCGAGCAAAAACTCAAGGAGGCCGCCCGTGAGTACGATCTCAACCTCGTGGGGCCCAACAGTCTCGGGGTGATGTCGACGCCCGACGGACTCAACGCCACGTTCGGCAACGAGATGGCCAACGAGGGAGACATCTCCTTTATGAGCCAGTCCGGGGCCTTCGTCACGGCGGTGCTGGACTGGGCCGCAGAGCGTGACGTGGGGTTCAAGGACATCGTCTCGCTTGGCAACAAGGCCATCTTGGACGAGGGTGACTTCGTCGCCGAGTGGGGCGAGGACCCCCAGACGGAGGTCATCCTCGGCTACCTGGAGGACATCGCCGACGGGACGAAGTTCATCCGGACGGCCCGGGAGGTGACCCAGGACACGCCGATCGTCCTCGTCAAGTCCGGCCGCACCGACGCCGGTGCGAGCGCCGCCGCCTCCCACACCGGGGCGATGGCCGGGTCCGAGCGAGCCTACGAGGCGGGCCTCGAACAGGCCGGAACGCTCCGCGTCGAGTCGGTCCAGGAGCTGTTCGACTACGCCCAGATCCTCTCGGGCCAGCCCCTCCCCGACGGCGACGAGATCGCCATCGTCACGAACGCCGGCGGGCCGGGTGTGATGACGACGGACGCCGTCGGCGACTCGGACCTCTCGCTGGCGGAGTTCGAAGACGGGACGCTCGACCGGTTGCGTGAGTCGATGCCCGACGAGGCCAACATCTACAATCCGGTGGACATCATCGGGGACGCCCCGGCAAAGCGGTTCGAGCTCGCCCTGGAGACGGTGCTCGCGGACGACAACGTCTCGATGGCCGTGGTCGTCGCCTGCCCGACGGCGGTCCTCTCGTTCGAGGAACTCGCCGAGGTCATCGTCGAGAAACAGGCGGCCCACGAGACGCCCGTGGCCACGACGCTGATGGGCGGGAAGTCGGTCGGCGCCGGCCAGGAGGTACTCAGCGAGGCGGGCATCCCGAACTACTTCGACCCCGCGCGGGCCGTCGACAGCCTCGACGCCCTGCGTGACTACCGGCAGATTCAGGCCCGCGAGTACGAGTCCCCCGCCTCGTTCGACGTCGACCGGGACCGGGCCGAGGAGATACTCCGCACGGCCGCCCGACGGGACACGAACCGGCTCGGCGTCGAGGCGATGGAACTGCTCGACGCCTACGGCATCCCGACGCCACAGGGCGCCGTGACACGGTCGCCGACGGAGGCCGAGGAGGTGGCCCAGGACATCGGCGACGACGTCGTGATGAAGATCGTCAGCCCGGACATCCTCCACAAGTCCGACATCGGGGGCGTCGAGGTCGGCGTCCCGCCGGAGGAGGTCCGTAGCACCTACGAGGACCTCGTGGTCCGGGCCCGAAACTATCAGTCCGACGCGACGGTGCTGGGGTCCAGGTCCAGGAGATGGTCGACCTCGAGTCCGGCACCGAGACCATCCTCGGGATGAACCGCGACCCGCAGTTCGGGCCCCTCCTCCTCTTTGGCCTGGGCGGCATCTTCGTCGAGGTGCTCGAGGACAACACCGTCCGGGTCGCGCCCGTCAGCGAGCCCGAGGCCAGGGAGATGCTCGACGACATCGAGTCCGCGCCGTTGCTGCGCGGCGCCCGCGGCCGGGACCCGGTCGACGAGGACGCCCTCGTCGAGTCCGTCCAGCGGCTCTCCCAGCTCGTCACGGACTTCCCGGCCATCGTCGAACTGGACATCAACCCGCTCGTCGCCACCCCCGACGGGGTACAGGCAGTCGACCTGCGACTCACGCTCGACCAGGAGAAACTATGACCGACACGAACACGCTACTCGTCACGTCCACGGAGGAAGGTATCGGCAAGACGGCAATCACGCTCGCCCTGGCGAAACAGGCCAAGGAATCGGGCCTCTCCGTCGGCTACATGAAGCCGAAGGGGACCCGACTCCAGAGCGCGGTCGGCAAGACCCGCGACGAGGATCCGATGCTCGCGCGCGACCTCCTCGAACTGGACTCGGAGATGCACGAGATGGAGCCCATCGTCTACTCGCCGACGTTCATCCAGGAGGCCATCCGGGGCCGCGAGGACCCCGCCGAACTGCGCGAGCGCGTGGTCAGTAACTTCGAGTCGCTCTCGGAGGACGTCGACCTGATGGTCCTCGAGGGGAGCGACCGCCTGGAGACCGGCGGCATCGTGAACCTGACCGACGTGGACATCGCCGAGGCGGTGGACGCGGAGGTGCTCCTGCTCAGCGGGTATGCACAGGGCGGCGACATCGACGAGGTGCTCGACGCCGCACGGACCCTTGGCGACCGTCTCGCCGGCGTGCTGTTCAACGGCGTCACCGACGACGCGATGGACACCCTGACCGACGACGTAATGCCGTTCCTCTCCGGTCGGGACGTCCCCGTCTACGGGGCGCTCCCGCGGGTCCAGGAACTGGCGGGGGTCACCGTCGAGGACCTCTCGCGGAGCGTCGGCGCCGACATCCTCACCAAGGAGGCCGATACCGGCGCACACGTCGAGCGATTCTCCGTGGGGGCGATGGGCGGGAGCGCCGCCCTCGAGCAGTTCCGCCGTACCCGCGGGGCCGTGCTCATCACCGGCGGGGACCGGTCGGAAGTCCAGACGGCGGCCCTGGAGTCCTCGGGCATCAAGGCCCTGCTTCTCACCGGCGGTCTCAGGCCCGCGAGCGCCGTCCTCGGCCGCGCGGAGGACGAGAACGTCCCGATACTGCTCGTCCAGTCGGACACGCGGACGACCATCGACCGCGTCGAAGACGTCCTGCGGTCCGGACGCACCCGGGACCGGGACACCGTCGAGCGGATGCAGGACCTGCTGGTCGAGAGCGGGAGTCTCGACTCGCTGCTCGACCTGTAGGCCCCGATTTCGATTGCGATTCCGAGGGCCGAAACTAGGCTCGTTGACGGGTTTCTACCATTATCTCCAGATGAAACGTACGTCAGACTTTTTGCGTCAGACGTTGAAAGTGAAAGTGGAGCCGGAAGGCTCCGTAGTGTCACACGCTACGGGGGCATCGCCCCCGAAAGTTCCCTTTGGTGTCTCCCCGCCGAGCGACGCGTCTCGTGAACGGACTGGCTGTTGTCCGGAACCGTCACAGCCGCCGCCCGCTCGAACCGACCCGCGTCGTCAGTCGTCCGACTCTCCGTCCGACCTACCGTGTGCCGTGCCGGTAGCCGTCTCGGGACCGTCCTCGGCGTGGCCTCGCTCGCGGACGGCGGCGGGGTCGAAGTCGTTCGCCTCGGTGTTCGGGGCCAGGCCCGCGGCCTCAATGATGGCCAGGTCGTCGGCGGCCGACTGGCCCTCCGTGGTGAGGTAATCTCCGGTGAGGAGGCCGTCCGCGCCGGCCTCCAGGGCCGCGACCTGACCGTCCGTGTCGAGGTTCACCTCCCGGCCGCCGGTGAGGCGGACCCGAGCGTCCGGGTGGAGGAGTCGGTAGACGGCGATCGTCTTGACGACCGCCTCGGTGGTGATGTCGGGCAGACCCCGCTCGGCGAGTGGGGTCCCCGCGACGGGGTTGAGGATGTTGACGGGGAGCGAGGAGACGCCGATGTCCTGGAGCGCGATGGCCGCGTCCACGCGGTCGGTCGGGGACTCGCCCATGCCGAGGATGACGCCCGCACAGAGGTCCATCCCCGCCGCCTTCGCGACTTCGAGCGTGTGGACCCGGTCCTCGAAGGTGTGGCTCTGGACGACGTCGGGGAAGTACCCCGGCGACGTCTCAATGTTGTGGTTGTAGTGGTTCACCCCCTCGTCGGCGAGGATTTCGGCCTCGGTTTCGGTGAGGATGCCCAGACTGGCGTCAACCTCGACGGCCGTCTCGTCGCGGACCAGACGGATGGCCTCGATGACCTCCGCCCACTCCTCGGGCCGTTGCTCCCTGGAGACGCCTTTCTCGGCGACGACGATGCCAAACCGCTGTGCGCCGTCGCGCTCGGCGCGCCTCGCGGCCGCCAGTATCTCCTCCGGGCCGAGGAAGCCGTACTCGTCGATACCGGTGTCGAAGTGGACCGACTGGGCACAGAAGCCACAGTCCTCGGCGCAGTTGCCGGCCTTCGCGTTCACGATTGAACAGGCGTCGACGGTGCCGTCGCCGAGCTCGCGCCGGACGTGGTCGGCTCCGGCCGCCAGAGCGTCGACCGGTTGTGCGATCAGTCCGAGGCCGTCGCGTCTGTCGAGGCGGTCACCGTCGAGCACCCGTGCGATAGCGTCGTCGACCGTGCGGTTACCCGTCTCGTAAACCACACCTCGAGTGTCTGTTGACGGGTGGAAAAAGATTCGGGTGGCGTCGATCGGTCAGTACAGGTCGTCCAGTTCGTCGACCGTCCCGCCGTGTTCCTCGGCGGGGAACTCGCCGTCACGGACGGCCGCGACGTAGTCGGCGACGGCGTCGGTCACCTCGCTCCGGACGTCGCCGAACTGCTCGGCGAAGGGCGGGGAGGACTCGGCGAGGCCGACGACGTCGGTGAACACGAGCACCTGGCCGTCGCAGTCACCGCCGGCACCGATGCCGATGGTCGGGATGTCGAGTGCCTCGGTCACCTGCGCGGCGAGGTTCGACGGGACGTGTTCGAGCACCAGCGCGAACGCACCGGCGTCCTCGTGGGCACGCGCGAGTTCGAGGATCTCCGCTGCCTCCTCGCGGTCGGTCGCCTGCCGGGTGTAGCCGCTCCGGTTGACGCTCTGGGGCGTCAGCCCCAGGTGCGCCATCACCGGGATGCCCAGGTCCGAGAGGCGTTCGGTCAGGTCGACGGTGTGTGGGCCCGACTCCAGTTTGACCGCGTTGGCGCCCTCCTCCTTGAGCATCCGGCCGCAGTTCCGGACGCTCTCTCCCTCGTCGGCCCCAAAGGAGAGGAAGGGCATGTCCGCGACGACCAGGACCTCGTCGGTCCCCCGAGCGACGGCACCGACCCGGGACGCCATCTCGTCGAGGGTGACTGGAAGCGTGTCGTCGTGGCCGAGGACTGCGTTGCCCATGCTGTCCCCGACGAGGACGACGTCGACCCCGCTGTCCTCGACGAGTCGGGCGGTGACCGCATCGTAGGCGGTCAGCATCGTTATCGGCTCCTCGCCGGCCATCGCCTGCAGGTCCTGACAGTGGTCATGTCCGTGGCCGGGTGCGCCGAGGTATTACGTGTTCGGGTTGGCTGGAACCGCAAGGGGCATCACACGGCCGGCAGAACCTGTATGCGTGCCAGCAGTCGAACAGACCGACCCGGACGGCGTCGACTTCGGGTGGGTGATGCAGGTGACCTTCCTGACGACCATCCTCGTCGGGACGCCCGTCGTCGTCGCGCTCTCGGCGCTCGTGACGCTGTCGACCTGGTCGGCGCGGGCGCTCTTTGCCGTCCGGGTCGGGGCCGTCGTCTGGTTCCTGACCGCCGTCAGCGTCTACCTCTACGCCCGGTACCGGCGCTGATCGAACGACCGCGCCCACGCGAAGTCGGTGCCGGCCCGACGGGCCGTCTCGGCGTCGCGTTCCGAATCGCCGACAAAGACCGTTGCCGCTGGCGTTGCGTCCAGCCGGTCGACGACGGCGAGTAGCCCCTCGGGGTCCGGTTTCGCGCTGCCGAGGCTGTCGCGCCCGACGACGGGACCCACGTGCCCTTCGATGTCGTGGACGCCCAGCGCGGTCCGGACGGCGTCCTCGGCGTTGAGCGAACAGACGCCGACCGGGACGGCGTGTGGGAGTCCGTCTGCCAGGTCGAGACGGGTCGATTCGCGGGCGCCGTCGCGTTCGAAGCGCGCTATCGTCTCCTCGACGACGTCCCGGTGGCCCGTCTCGTCGGACAGATGCAGCATCTCCCAGAGGCCGCGCGTCCCCGTGGCGACGCCTCTGTCGGTCAGTACCTCGTCGACCGCCGACGCGACGGCCCCCCAGTCGACGGCCAGTCGGACGAGCGTGCCGTCGAGGTCGTAGACGACGGCGTCGTGAGTCATGGGCGAGGGTAGCGGGCCGCCGACCAAATGCCTTCCCACCCGCGGGTCACTCCAGCAGGTCGCGCGCGATGACGTTCCGCTGAATCTCGCTGGTCCCCTCGTAGATGGTCGTGACCTTGGCGTCCCGGTAGAACCGCTCGACGGGAAACTCCGTCGTGTAGCCGTAGCCACCGTGAATCTGGACGGCCTCGTTGGCCACGTCGACGGCCCCCTCGCTCGCGAAGTACTTCGCCATACTGGCCGCCCGTCGGGCGTCCTCGCCGCGGTCCATCCGCGCGGCGGCGTCCCAGGTGAGCAGACGGCCGGCCCGGACCGTCGTCGCCATCTCGGCGAGCGTGTGCCGGATGGTCTGGATGTCGGCGATGGGGCCGTCGAACTGCTCGCGTTCCTGGGCGTAGGCCAGCGCCTCGTCCAGCGCGGCCTGGGCGACGCCCGTCGCCTGGGCCGCGATACCGATGCGACCGCCGGTGAGTATCGAGAGCGCCGCCGCGAGCCCCTCGCTCTCCTCCGTGAGTCGGTAGCGTGCGGGAATCCGCACGCCGTCGAAGGTCAGCGAGGTCGTGTCGCTGGCCCGCAAGCCCAGCTTGTCCTCCTTCTCGCCGACCGACAGTCCCGCCGTGTCCTTCGGCACGAGGAACTGCGTGATTGAGTCGTCGTTTGCGGGGTCGGTCTTTGCGAACACCACGACGACGCCCGAGCGCTGGCCGTTCGTTATCCACTGCTTCTCGCCGTCGAGGACGTACTCGTCGCCCTCGCGTCGCGCGATCGTGGCCATCTGCCGGGGGTTCGACCCGGCCTGGGGTTCCGACAGCGCGAACGCGCCGACCGGCCGCCCGGTGGCCATCTCCGGCAGCCACTCCTCGCGGACACGCTCGTCTCCGAACTCGGCGAGACAGGAGATCGTCAGGCAGTGGACCGAGAGCGCCGTCGCCACCGACAGCGAGCCGTAGGCCAGCTCCTCGTTGACGAGGGCGTAGGTCAGCCGGTCCGCCTCGAACCCGCCGTAGGCCTCGGGGGTGGTGAGGCCGGTGACGTCCAGGGCGGCCAGGCCGTCCCAGGCGTCCTCGGGGAACGATTGGGCGCGGTCGGCCTCGCGTGCCGTCGGACGGATCTCCTTGACGGCGAAGTCTCTGACGGCGTCCCGAATCGCGCGCTGGTCGGGCGAGAGGTCCATATCCCCGGTAGGGGCGGCACGGAGAAAGGTATCGGGGTCAGTCCTCGACCAGTTCCACGTCGAGGAACTCCTCGAGCTTGGCGACGAGCGACCCGCCGACGCCGGCCTGGGTCGCACGGCCCTGTTCGACCGCGAGGACGTCCGACTCGTCGGCGTCGATCTCGGCTGCGAGGTCGGCGGTCTGGAGGCCGGCCGCCTGTCGCGCCTCGGTGACGCGCTTGCCGTACCCCTTCACGAGGTAGGGCAGCTGGTCGTCGTCGTAGTCGGCGCCGTCCTCCCAGTGGGAGGGGTCGCCCTGCTGGGCGTCCCGGAGGCGCGCGGTGTTCTGTGCCGCCTTCTTCCGGCGTGCTCGCTCGTCGTCGTCCCCACTGGTCTGTGTCCGGTCGGTCTCGCCGTGGTCGCGTGCACAGTCACGACACAGCTGGAGGGTCGCACCCGCGACGTCGGCGGTCTGGAGGTCACCGCCTTCGGCACCGCAGAGCTCGCAGCTCCCGCCGGCGCTGTCGCCCCCGCTGCCGGTCGAGTATTTGGCCATGCGGTCGGTAGCGTCCTCGTCGTATTTGAAACGCCCGGTTCGGCAGGGATGGGACACCCTGGCGCGGTCGGGTCCAAAGGAAAGCGCTTTTATTATGCCACGGGATACGAAATAACGCAGTAAGACAGAGCGAGCGTGGGTAGCCAAGCCAGGCCAACGGCGCAGCGTTGAGGGCGCTGTCCCGTAGGGGTCCGCCGGTTCAAATCCGGTCCCACGCATCGCTACGACACGAGCACATCGCGAGTGTCTGTCGATGCACGGCCGGTTTGAACCCCGGCAGACGCAGCGCGCGAGCGACCGTCTGCAGACGGTTCAAATCCGGTCCCACGCATCGCATGCGAGGGACGTGCGAAGCACGGCCCTCGATACGAGGCGCTACCGGCGCCGAGGTCGATGCAGGTGCTTTCCCTACATGGGTCAGCACCCACGCACAATTCCTTCCGGGATCACTCGATGAGCGCCGCCTCCGGACACGTCTCACGAGGCAGCAAGCGCAACACTCGTGTCCGACCACCACCGGAACCAGACCGTCAAGACGTGGGTTGTTCTCAACATTTGAAATTGATAGTCAAGAGTTATAACCTACTATCGTTGATGTCTACATAGGCACCCCGGTGGTGCCTGGTCCTTCACTCCTTTCCCCTTTCCCTGCCAGCAGAGCGTCGCTGTTGTCGCCGACTGATCAGCCGATCGCTACTGGAAGGGGCGGGATTCGAACCACGCGGAGCCCTGTGCGGGTCGACTCCCGGCCGGGGTAACCTGCCGGAACGCTCTACCACTGAGCCACCCTTCAGCGGCGCACTCCTGGGCGCGCCACCGAAGTTACTGGGAGCGTGACCGGTCAGAAACGGGCGAAACGGCAGTCGAGAGGCATGTCCGGCGGTTCAGTACGAGCGTTCCTTGGGCTCGTAGGTCTGTTCGTCGCCCTCGAGGATGACGGGTTTGTAGTAGAGTTCGGGCGTCCCGTCGTTCCAGGCGAGCATCGTGTGTTTGATCCACTCGTCGTCCTTTCGCTCCTGGTGTTCGGCGCGCCAGTGGGCGCCACGGAACTCTTCGCGGGCCAGCGCGCCGAGCGTGATGGCCTCGGCGACGTCTAAGATGTTGCGCGTCTCGATTGTGTGGATGAGGTCGGTGTTGTAGGTGCGCGAGGGGTCGGCGACGGCGACCTCCTCGTAGTCGACGCGGGCCTGCCGTATGTCGCGGAGGGCCTGCATGAGGCCGTCCTCCTTCCGGAAGACGTTGACGTTGTCAGTCATCGTCTCCTGGACGTCGGCGCGGACTTCGGCGTGGTTGATGCCGTCGGACTCGAGGAGGGTGTCGACACGGTTGCGCTCCCGTTCGACCGCGTTCTCGATGACGGCTTTCGGCTCGACGGCCGCCCCGTCGGCGGCGACGTCCTCGCCGCCGGCGTCGATGGCACCGGGTTCGACCGGCGGGTGGACGTCGCCGGCCTCGCTCTTGGCGGAGGGGCCGGTCTCGATCTCGGCGGTCTTCATGTCCTTACCTGCTGCGTGGTAGCCGGCGCGGGCGCCGAAGACCAGCAGTTCCGGTAGGGCGTTGCCGCCGAGGCGGTTCGCGCCGTGCAGCGAGACACAGGCCGTCTCTCCGGCGGCGTAGAGCCCCTCGATGCACGTCTCGCCGTTCTCGTCGGTCTCGACGCCGCCCATGGCGTAGTGCTGGCCGGGCTTGACCGGCATGGGCTCGTCGAGACCGTCGACGCCCTCGAAGTCCTCGGCGAGGTGGAGGATGTTCTCCAGGCGGTCGAGGATGCGCTCCTCGCCCAGGTGGCGCATGTCGAGGTGGACGTACTCGTCCTCGATGCCCCGTCCCTCGTTGATCTCGGTGAGTTCGGACCGGGAGACGACGTCGCGGGAGGCCAGTTCGCCGGCGTTGTTCGCGTAGCCGTACTCGAACATCAGACGCTCCTCGTTGTCGTTGTAGAGGATGCCGCCCTCGCCGCGAACCCCCTCGGAGATGAGCACGCCCGTCGACGGCAGCGTCGTCGGGTGGAACTGGATCATCTCCATGTCCTCCATCGGGACGCCGGCGCGGTAGGCCATCGCACACCCGTCGCCGGTGTTGGCGACGGCGTTTGTCGTGTGGTCGAACGCCTGGCCCAGCCCGCCCGTCGCGAGGATGACGCCCCCCCTTCGCGCGGAAGCCCTCTATCTTCCCGGACTTGATGTCGTAGGCGACACAGCCGTGGCACTCGCGGTCCTCCGGGTCGTCGTGGTCCGTGACGGCGAGGTTGGTGACGTACCACTCGTCATAGACCTCGATGCCGCGCTTGACGACCTGCTCGTACATCGTATGCAGCAGGTGATGGCCCGTCTCGGCTCCGGCGTAGGTCGTCCGCGGGTAGGAGAGACCGCCGAACGGTCGCTGCGAGACCCGGCCGTCGTCCTCGCGGGAGAACGGCATCCCCCAGTGTTCGAGCTGGATGACCTCCTCGGGCCGTCTTCGCGAAGGTGTCGATGGCGGGCGCGTCACCCAGGTAGTCCGAGCCCTTCATCGTGTCGTAGGCGTGGAGGTCCCAGGAGTCGCCCTCCTGGAGCGCGGCGTTGATACCGCCCTCGGCCGCCCCGGTGTGACTTCGCACCGGATGGAGTTTCGTCACGAGGGCGACGTCGGCACCCTCTTCGTGCGCTGCGATGGCCGCCCGGAGGCCGGCGCCGCCCGCGCCGACCACGATAACGTCGTGTTCGTACATTAGTTGATGTCGCGTCTTAGGATTACCAGAACTTGAGGTTGTTCTTCACCGACTCCCGCTTGAGCGCCTGGATGTGCTCGGTCAGCGGGATGTCCTTCGGGCACACCTCGGTACAGGAGAACTGGGTCTGACAGCGCCAGACGCCGTGTTCCTGCTCGATGATGCGCAGTCGTTCCTGCTTTCGCTGTTCGCCCTCGCGTTCGTCCATCGCGAAGCGGTAGGCCTTGTTGATGGCCGCGGGGCCCAGATACTCGTTGTCGCCGGCGGCGATGTTACACGAGGACATGCAGGCGCCACACCAGATACACCGGGTGGACATCTTAACCGTCTCGCGGTTCTCGCGGGTCTGTCGCTGTTCCTCTAGGTCGTCTTCGGGGAGCTCGTCGGGGTCGAAGAAGGGCTCGACGGCCTCCATCTGGTCGTAGAAGTGCTCCATGTCCACGACGAGGTCCTTGACGACCTCCTGGTGGGGGAGCGGTTCGATGCGGACCGGGTCCTCGAGGTCCGATAGCTGGGTCTTGCAGCCGAGTCGCTGCCGGCCGTTGACGAACAGCGCGTCGGAGCCACAGACCGCCTGGCGACACGAGTGACGGAAGGTCAGCGACGAGTCGTAGCGGTCGCGGGCGTAGATGAGCGCGTCGAGGACGGTCATCCCCTTGTGGTAGGGGACGGTGAAGTCGTCGAAGCGCGGCTCCTGCTTGCCCTCGACTTCGGGGTCGTAGCGGAACACCTTGAGGTGGACCGTCTCCTCGTCGTCGAGGGTCTCTTCCTCGGCGACGCGCTGGGCCTCCTCCTCCTGGAGGCGCTGGCGCTTCGCCGCTCGGCGACGGTCACCGGGGGACTCGACCTCCGGTTCCGCCTCCTGCTCTTCCGTTTCCGTCTCCTGTTGTTCGATTTGTGTGCTCATTGTTAGACGAGGTTGGTCATGGCCAGTGCGACGCGGGTCCCCTGCACGACGAGCAGGAGGCCGGCGACGACGAGAAGGTACTTGACGGCGTTCTTCTGCGACCCCGTGAGGCCCTGGTTGACGAGCGCGTTGTAGACGCCGTTGACGCCGTGGAACGTCGCCGTCACGAGGAACAGCCACATCGTCGCGAAGTAGCCAACCTGACTCATCCGTGCCTGCGTACCGAGGAACGTGATGTCGGCGGCGTGGTTCACGAAGTGCAGCAAGACGAAGTGGAAAGCGAGGACGCCGATCAGGAAGACGGCCGTCAGCCGCTGGAACAACCAGCGGCGGCCGCCCCGCTCGAAAGAGGAGTAGTGTTCGGCCATCAGACGAGCTTCCCCCCGAGGAACGTCGGCACGCTGGCGACGACGATGGCGCCGGTCAGCACCAGCGACGCGTAGAAGCTCTTGTCCTGCGATTCCAGCCCGACCCCCAGGTCGACCATCAGCAGTCGGATGCCGTTGAGGATGTGGAAGACGGCCACGGCCAGGAGCCCCACCTCCAGGAACCGCACGACCAGCAGACTCTCCAGGCCCGCGATGGTGTTCGTGTAGATGTCCGCGCTCGACTGTGCGGCCGCCGGATCGACGTTGATCGCGGTGCTCAGGACCGCGATGTGGGTAAAGAGGTAGCCCACGAGCACCCAGCCGGTGAACTTGTGGAATATCCAGGCCCACATCCCGGCCGTGAACTCCCGCCACCGTCCGAAGTCCTCGACGGTGCCGCGATTGTAAGACTGACTCATACAGTGGGGGGTTGGACCGGGGACAGATAGTAGTTACTACCGCGTGCGCACGTCGCCGGGACTGGCGGGCGGTTTCCGGCAATATCCGACGGAAACCGGGCGTCACCTGCCACCGGGTGGCGGGGTCAGTCGAGGGGTTTCGAGACCGTACCGTCGACGTGGATGGCGTCCTCGGTCACGATCACGTGGTGTATCCCGTACGTGAACTCGAGGGTGAATGACACGCCGTCGTGGCGGACGAGGTGATCGAGCGCGTCCGTGTCGATGACGGTGTCCAGCCCCGGTTCCAGATCGAGTGGATCGATACCGTCGAGTTCGGCTATCGCCTCGACGATGCGGACCGAGACCGGGACCGACACCCGGGACCGTTCCGGAGCGTCTAGGGGCATGGTGTTCCAGGGAGCGTCCGTCGGCGGGGGCGGCATGTACCGCCTTGGTGAGAACGGCGTTCGTCGAGCGTAGTCTGTCGGGAGTTCATGGGATGGACTGTGGATTGAGGCCGTGTGTGGCCGTCGGGCGAGCCCGTGCTGTAAACTAAGTGTAATAATTGCCTCGTAGACATATAGGACTGCCGGTGTCCTGTCAGCGACTCGCACGTTCGACACCCGAACGCGATGGCCCCGGTCAGCGGTCCTCGGTCGACACCGCACCCATCTGCTCGAGCGCACGCCGGGTCCGCTCGTCGAGGTGCACGAGGTGACACAGCGGGTTCCCGGGGTAGACCAGCGGGTTCTCCAGCACACCGACGAGCAGGCCGGTGAAGGGCGCGGTGACGTCCGTGGTCTCTGTCTTGAACGGGTTCGTGATCGTACAGATGGTATCGCCCTCGTAGACGATGCCGCCCCGCTCGTGGTGCATGTCGACGAGGCCGCCCGCGTCGGCCCGGAGCCAGGTCTTGTCGCCGGACCCGTTCTCGACGACGGCGCGCCACCCGGGCCACCGGACGACCTCGCTCTCCAGCACGCCGAACTCCGCGAGAACCGAACGGACGCTCTCTAAGGCGCTGTCGATGAGTTCGCGCTGGAACCGGTGGGCCTCGCCCATCTCGATGGTGATGGTAGGCGTCCCCACGCGACTGGCCTCACGGCGGAGCGACCCCTCCGGGCCTTCGGAGGCGATGATGAGGTTCGAGGCGAAGGCGTTCGCCACCCGGGCCACGTCCGGGTCGGACATGTCGGCCCGGACGTGCAGCATGTTCGTCCGCCCACGCGTCGAGGTGTGGAAGTCCAGGCCCAGGTCACACGGTTCCAGAAAGTTCCGGAAGATGCGATGGGCCATCCGCTTGGCGCTGGTCGAGTCCTGCTGGCCGGGGAACGACCGGTTCAGGTCGCGGTCGTAGATAGGGAGGTACCGCTCCTGGGCGATGAAGGCGGGGACGTTCAACACCGGGAGACAGACCAGCGTCCCCGCGAGGTCGTCGTGGTCCCACTCCTGGGCGACCTCCCGAACGACCTCGACGCCGTTGAGCTCGTCGCCGTGGGCGGCGGCGCTGAGAAACACCGTCGGCCCTGGCCGTTCGCCGTTGACGATGGTGACCGGCATCCGGACCGCATCGCCCATGTACGTCTCGCTGACGGTGTACCGCACGTTCTGAATCTCACCAGGGTCCACCCGGCCGCCGTCGTACGTGAACGGCGTGGCCTCGTCCATGCCACCTACGAGCGGGTCCGGGTATATAAACGTCACCGCCCGGAGTGAGACGACCTGTGATACGGCAGGTGGACCAGCAACCCTTTTTTGGGGCGGGGTGAATGTCGCGCCATGAGCGACGAAGACATCACGGTGGGCGTGTTGAGCCTCCACTCGAGCAAGGAGTCGAAGGCCATTCTGAACGCCGCCGACGAGATGGGCTACGACACGGAGTGGCTGCGCGCCCAGAACACGCGCGTCGAGGTCGAAGACGGCGAGGCGACCCTCTACCCCGAGGTCGACGTCATCGCCAACCGCCTGTTGCTCTCGAGCGACGAGCACCCCGCCGAGGGAATCGGGCTGGCGCTCACCCTCGAACGACTGGTGCCGATGCTGAACGAACCCATCGCCGCCACGAGGGCGCTCCACAAGTTCGCCAGCGCGACGGCGCTGGTCGACGCGGGCGTCCCCATCCCCGACGCGGTGCTCGCGCTCTCGAACAGCGAGCTGAACGCCGCCCGCGAGCGCTTCGGCGAGCAGGCGGTGTACAAGACGGCCATCGGCACCCACGGCGGCGGGACCTGGATGGTCGACCTGGACAACCCCGTCAACTCCCAGGTCGGGAACCGCCACGCCTTCCTCCAGGAGTTTATCGACCACGACGGGGGCCGTCACCACGACCTGCGCGTCTACGTCGTCGGCGACCGAATCGTCGGCGCGATGAATCGCTACGCGCCCGAGGGCGAGTGGCGGACCAACGTCGCCCTGGGCGGCGACGTCGAGGATATGACGAACAAGCTCCCCAGTCGGGTCCGCGAGATCGCGCTGAACGCGGCCGACGCCGTCGGCCTCGACTACGCCGGCGTCGACGTCATCGAGGGCGAAGACGGCTACTACGTCCTCGAGGTCAACCCCACGGCAGGGTTCCGCGGCCTCTTCGAGGCCAGCGGCATCAGCCCGGCGCCCTACATCGCCAAACTCGCCATCGAGCGAGCGGGCGGCCACGTCCCCGAGGCGGCCGTCGACCGAATCTCCGGCGTGCTCGACGACTCTCGCCCGGCGTGTATGCCCCGCGAGGAGACCAAGCGCAAGCCCGAGCGCGTCACCATCGGCTACATCGAGGAGGTCCAGGTAACCGGGACACGGGGGACCGAGACCATCCTCGCGAAGTCTGACACCGGGGCGACACGGACCAGCATCGACTCGCAGCTGGCAGCCGACATCGGGACCGGCCCCATCAAGGACATCGTCCGCATCAAGTCCGGGAGCCTGAAGTCCGGTCGCTCCCGCCCCGTCGTCGACCTCGTGGTCGGCATCGGCGGCGAACAGCACACCGTCACCGCCAGCGTCGAGGACCGCTCGCACATGGACTATCCCCTCCTTTTGGGTCGGGACATCCTCACCCACTACCAGGTCGACGTCAACAAGCGCGCCGACAGCGAACCCGACCGGGAGGAGGAGGAAGAGGAGACTGCCGAGGAGTAGCTACGACTCGACGACTTCGTCGACACTCTCGGCGATGTCCTCGCTCGCCCGCCAGAGGTACAGCGAGGCGTAGCTGCGGAACGGCGCCCACGCCTCGGCGTACGTCGTCATCGCCGCGCGGTCCTCGACGTCGCCGACGACGGCCCGGAACCCCTTGCGGATGCCCAGGTCGCCGACCGGGAAGACGTCCTCGCGGCCCAGCGCGAACATCAGTTGCATGTCGGCAGTCCACCGGCCGACGCCGGTGATGCCGGTCAGTTCCGACCGGACCGCGTCGTCGCTCATCCCCGCGAAGTACTCCATCGAGTAGCCCTCCCGCCGGAAGGCGTCGGCGACCTCGTTGACGTAGCGGGTCTTCTGCCGGGAGAGGCCGGCGTCCCGCAAGATAGCGTCGTCGGCGGCCAGGATCCCCTCGGGCGTGACCGAGACGGCGTCGAACAGGCGTTCGCGGGTCGCCGCCGCCGACGCCATCGACACCTGTTGGCGGAGAATCGAGACGACCAGGCGCTCGAAGAGGTCGTCGGCCGGATCCAGGGTGAGCTCGCCGTGGGCCTCGACCAGCGGGCCGATATCGTCGTCCGCTCGCAGCGTCTCGTGGGGCGAATCGCTCATGGGGATAGGTCGGCCTCGGGCGGAAAGAACCTGTCTGTCCCGACCGGTCAGCCGTCGACGACGGCGGGGTCCCGCGTCGGGACGGCGTCGGTCGCTTCGGCCGGCCGCGCGGGGTTGCCCACGACGGTGGTCTCCGGGGGCACGTCGTCGACGACGACGGCGCCCGCGCCGACCGTGGCGTTCTCGCCGACCGTTATCGGCCCGACGAGCGTCGCGTTCGCGCCGACGGTGACGCCGTCCTCGAGCGTCGGGTGGCGCTTCTCGCGTCGCATCGACTTCCCGCCGAGTGTCACGCCGTGGTACAGCAGCACGTCGTCGCCGATGTCGGCCGTCTCGCCGACGACGGTGCCCATCCCGTGGTCGATGAACAACCGGTCGCCGATGGTCGCGCCCGGGTGTATCTCGACCCCGGTCAGGAACCGCGCGAGGTGCGAGAGCAGGCGTGCAGCGAGCGTGTGGTCACTGACCCACAGGGCGTGGGCCAGGCGGTACAGCCAGACTGCGTGGAGGCCGGCGTAGGTGAGGACGACCGCGACGGTGCTGACAGCGGCGGGGTCTTTCGCCATCGCCGTCCGGATATCGTCTCTGAGTGTGGTGAACATGGTGTGGTGGATTTGGTCGGCTATCGGGCAGGCGGGACGTCGGTCGCGCGAGTGGACGGAGAATCAACAGCGACAACAGGGGCCGTGCAGGCGGTGATGCTCGTCGGCGAGCGGGTCGAACCGGTGTGGCCGTCGGGCGTGACCCATATACCCACATCTATACGCGAGAGCGGACTAAAACCCGACGGTTCGGCGGACGGCGTCGAGGCGTCACACGATGCCCTTGCCCAGCAGTTCGCGGGCGATGATGTTCTTCTGTATCTCGGTCGTCCCCTCGTATATCTGGGTTATCTTCGCGTCCCGGTAGAACCGCTCGACGTCGAAGTCGTCGACGTAGCCGGCCCCGCCGTGGATCTGGACCGCCTCGTCGGCCACCTCCACGGCGACCCGCGAGGCCTTCTCTTTCGCCATCGAGGCGAGTTGCGTGAGCTGCTCGTCCTCGTTGTCGACGCTCCAGGCGGACTTGTAGGTCAGCTGTCGGGCGGCCTCGATCTCCGTGAACATCTCGGCGAGCTTGTGCTGGATGGCCTGAAACTCCGAGATGGGGCGGTCGAACTGCTCGCGTTCCTTCGCGTACTCCAGAGCTCGTTCGGCGGCCCCGCGGGCGATGCCGACGCCCTGGGCGGCCACGCCGGTCCGGGTCTCGTCGAAGAACTGCATGAGCTGGAGGAACCCCGCCCCGCGGGTTCCCACCAGGTTCTCCTCGGGGATCCGCACGCCGTCGAGGACGAGTTCGGCCGTATCGGAGGCGCGGATGCCCAGCTTCCCGGTTATCTTCTCGGCCTCGAACCCGTCGCGGTCGGCCTCGACGACGAGTTGCGAGAAGCCGTTGTAGCGGCCCTCGGCCTCGGGGTCGGTCTCACAGAGGACCACGAAGTAGTCCCCGACCGACCCGTTGGTTATCCACATCTTCGTGCCGTCTATGACCCACTGGTCGCCTTCCTTGCGGGCCCGCGTCGACACCGAGGAGACGTCAGACCCGGTGTCCGGTTCGGAGATGGCGGCCCCCATCACCGCCTCGCCCGTGGCGACGGGTTCGAGGAACCGCGCTTTCTGTTCGTCGGTCCCGAACTCGACGATGGCGTCGGCGCCGAAGGCCGCCGACTGGATGCAGAGGCCGATGCCGGGGTCGGCCGCGAACAGCTCCTCGGCGAGGATGACGTTCGTGAGCGTGTCGTATCCCGTCCCGCCGTACTCCAGGGGGATGTTGCTCCCCGTCAGCCCCATCTCGGCGGCCTTCCGGACGATTTCGTCCGGGTACTTCTCGGCGCGGTCGTACTCCGTCGCGACCGGTTTCAGCTCGTTCTCGGCGAAGCGACGGACCTCGTCGCGGACCTGGCGTTGCTCGTCTGAGAGTTCGAAGTCCATACGCTACCTGTTATCGTAACCCACAATAACTATTTGGCGAACGGAATAAACTCAAGCGAGGTTTTCGTCCGAGAGAAACGTTGAAACGTGGGCCGACTGTGGTGACGAACGTCATGGATTTCGAGGACATCGACACTATCGCGGTACTCGGCGCGGGGAACATGGGTCACGGCATCGCCGAGGTGGCCGCCCTCGCCGGCTACGAGGTTCGGATGCGGGACATCAAAGACGAGTTCGTCCAGGACGGGTACGACAACATCGAGTGGTCGCTGAACAAGCTTGCGGAGAAAGACCAGCTCACACAGGACGAGGCCGACGCGGCGCTGGACCGGGTCACGCCGCTGGTCGACGTCGAGGAGGCCGTCGGCGACGCCGACGTCGTCATTGAGGCCGTCCCCGAGAAGATGGCGATAAAGAAGGACGTCTACCAGGAGGTTGTCGAGTACGCACCCGACGAGGCCATCTTCGCCACCAACACCTCCAGTCTCTCTATCACAGAGCTCTCGGAGGTGACCGACCGGCCCGAGCAGTTCTGCGGGATGCACTTCTTCAACCCGCCGGTGCGGATGGCCTTAGTCGAGGTTATCTCCGGCGCCCACACCAGCGAGGAGACGCTCGAGGCCATCGAGCAACTCGCAGAGGCCTTCGACAAGTCGCCGGTCCGCGTCCGCAAGGACTCGCCCGGGTTCATCGTCAACCGCATCCTCGTCCCCCTGATGAACGAGGCGTGCTGGCTGGTCCACGACGACGAGGCGACCATCGCCGAGGTCGACGCCACCACGAAGTTCAGCATCGGCCTCCCGATGGGGCGCTCGAACTCTCCGACCAGGTGGGCAACGACGTCGGCCTCCACGTCCTCGAGTACCTCCACGAGGTGCTGGGCGACGCCTACACGCCGTGTCCCTTGCTCGAACAGAAGGTCGAGGCGGAGAAATTCGGCAAGAAGACCGGAGAAGGGTTCTACGACTACGAGGACGGCGGCGTGGAGATTCCGCGTGACGCCGCTCGCGAGGACATCGAGACCCGACTGCTGGCCCTGCTGGCCAACGAGGTCGGTAAACTCGTCGAGAACGACGTCGCACCCGTCTCGGACATCGACGAGGCCGTGATGCTCGGCGGCGGGTGGCCCGAGGGGCCGGCGAAGATGACTGACGCGGCCGGCCTGGAGACGCTCGTCGAGACGCTCGACGAGCTCCACGGGGAGACCGACGACCCGCGATTCGAGGCCAGCGAGGGGCTCCGTGACGCCGCCGAGGAGGGGGGCTTCTACGGGAGCGACGACGACGGGGACGCGATGGCCTACGACACCATCACCGTCGAGACCCTCGACGGACACGTCGGCCACATCGAGCTGGACCGGCCCCACCGCATGAACACGGTGAGCCTGGAGATGCTCGACGAGCTCGGCGACGCCATCGACCGACTCGGCGAGAACGACGCGGTCCGGGCCGTGCTGGTGACCGGTGCCGGCGACAAGGCGTTCTCGGCGGGGGCCGACGTCGTCGCCTCGGCGAGCAACGCGAACCCGCTCGACGGCATCGAACTCTCGAGGAAGGGCCAGGAGACGTTCGGCAAGTTCGAGGAGTGTCCGATGCCGGTCGTCGCGGGTATCGACGGCTACGCACTCGGTGGTGGGATGGAACTGGCCACGGCGGCGGACCTCCGGGTGGCCTCCGAGCGCTCGACGTTCGGGCAACCGGAACACGACCTGGGGCTGCTTCCGGGGTGGGGCGGTACCCAGCGCCTCGCGAAGATCGTCGGCGAGGGGCGCGCGAAGGAGATTATCTTCACGGCCGACCACTACGACGCCGCCGAGATGACCGACTACGGCTTCGTCAACGACCTCGTCGGGAACGACGAGCTGTTCGACGAGGCGCTGGCTCTGGCCGAGAAGCTGGCCGCCGGGCCGCCCATCGCACAGGACTTCACGAAGCGGGCGATGCACGCGGGGCGCGACGACGAGAACGCGGGCCTCGAGGTCGAGTCGCAGGCGTTCGGCCACCTCTTCGCCACGGAGGACCTGATGGAGGGACTGGCCGCCTTCTCGGCCGACCGCGACCCCGAGTTCGAGGGCAAGTAACCGGGCTCCCTGGCCGGGTCCGAACCGTGCCCGCCGGTCGAGCCCCGGAGCCGCTCGCGGGGCCGTTGCTGACAGGTGAGTGACTGTGCGAGCGGTCCACGCAGAGCCCCGATTTCGATGGGGTTAAATTGAAGCACCCGAAACCGACGAGTGCGCTCGGTTGGTGTAGTCCGGCCAATCATCTTGGCCTTTCGGCTCGCCCGGAGGTTCGACCTCCGCGAGGAAGACAGCCGAGGACAGGGGTTCAAATCCCCTACCGAGCACATTCTCACGGAGCAACCTGGTGAGCGACGCCGCCGGCAGGGACCCGAGTTCCGACCGGCCTACCACTCTGCGAACCGCTCGCCCAGCAGCGGTGCCCCGACGGTGCCCCCAGCACCGACCGCGCTACCGAGGAACGTGAGCGCGAGTGGCGGTTCGAGTGCGGTGATGGCGACGAAGAGACCGCCCACGGCACCGAGGACGACGAATCCGGTAACCGCCGCACGCCGCGTCGTCGGGTGGGCCGGCGTCGAATCCGCGACGGCCCGCCAGACGACCCACGCGCCGGCGGCAGCCCCGACGGCGGCGACGCTTTCGAACGTGACCCCGAGAAGAACGCCGAGAGACCCGACGCCGGTGGCGACGAGGAGGACCTGTCCGGGCCTGGTACCTCCGTCCGTGAGCCGGTAGAGGGACCAGAGGACGAGCCCGCCGACGACGATCCCGACGACGACGTCGACGAGGTAGTGGACGCCGAGAACCAGCCGCGACAGCGCGACGAGACCGATGATGACGCCGGCGATCCCCGCCCGTTTTCTGAACGAGCCGCGCCGAAGAACGAGCGCACAGCCGCCCCAGGCCATCGTGCTGCCGAGGGCGTGCCCGCTCGGGAAGCCGTACCCGTCGGCGGTCGCGACGGTCGCGAACAGGCTCCGGAGGACCGGCGGCAGGACCAGCACGTCGCCGCCACTGACAGACGGTGGGCGGGGCAGCTGGAAATATGCCTTGAGCGCCCCGACGAGGGCAACCGCCGTGAGCACGAGCCCCAGGACGAAGAGCCCGCGGCGTCTCTCGATTCCCCACCGGGGCAGCTGGTCACCGGCCACGTAGAGCGTGCCACCCAGCAGAAAGAGAAACCACCCGTCGCCGAGCTGAGTGAGCAGGCCAAAGAGCACGAGCACTGGCCAGTCTGCGGCGGTATGAATCGCGTCGGTGACCCCGATACTTCGCCCGTTTTCGAAGACCATATCTGGACAAGATTCCCCTGACCGCCTTCAGGCGTGTGTTCGGCGGTCACCCTCTTCGGTGTTGTCCTGCCCGACTTCGATCTCACACACTCGCGTTCCGTCGCCAAGTCCGTCGAACGACCTTCGAGTGGGAGAACCGCGCAGTTCGACTGGTTCAGCGACACGCCCCCTCTGTGGGGGGGTTTGGCACACTCTTCTGCGAGTTACGAGATGATGCTCGTCCGCTGGGTGACGGGGTCGACGTAGATCAGATACGAGTCGGCCTCGCTCTCGGCGTCGACGACCCACACGCTCACCTGTCGTTCGGCGGCCGCGACGGTTGCGTCGATTCCCTCCCGTTCGAGGGCGTCACGAGCGATGGCCATCGCCTCGTCCTTGTCGTCGACGGTGACGTTCGTCTCCGGGAGCCTGACGGTCATGACGGGACAGCGGGCCTGCCGGACCAGCCGTTCGGCGACGCTCCCGATGAGGCGCCGCTCGACGCCGGAACGGCCGTGGGTCCCCGAGACGATGAGGTCGGCGTCCATCTCGTCGGCGTAGGCGACGATGCGCTGTGCCGGGTCGCCGTGCAGGATGGCCGTCTCCACGTCGATACCGTGGTCACGCGCCATCCCCGCGACGCGGTCGACCACCTCCCGCCCGCGGTCCTCCAGTTCCGTCTCGTCGGTCTGCCCGCCGACGAGCGTCCGCAGGCTCTCGTCGACCACGTGGACCACGTGGATCGTCGCGCCGTAGGTCTCCGCGATGTCGATTGCCTGGAGGGCGACGTGGGCTGAACCGACGCTACCGTCAGTCGGGACGAGGATGCGTTCGTACACAACAGTCCCAACGCTCGCGGCCCACATGAATGATTGTGCCGCTCCAGACAGATTCCCGATTCGTGTCGGATTTGGAACAACCGATATCCCCCCACGTCGCGTCGCTCTCACTATGGTCACCATCCGAACGTTCGCGACTGGCGGGGCGATACTCGCGGTCGTCGTGGTCGTCGCGAGTCTCGCCGTCATCGGCCCGTCCGATTTCTTCCTCCCCGAACAGTCCACGCAAGTCGACGAGGAACTGGCTGACGGGGACGCCGAGGTACTGGCCAGTGGCTCGTTCGTCGGCACCTCCGGGTACGACGTCACCGGGACAGTGCTCCTGCTGCGCGACGACGAGGGGCTTTTCCTCCGGTTCGAGAACTACAGCCAGACCCAGGGCCCGGACGTGTTCGTCTACGTGACGCCGTCCCCAACACCGGACTCGAGGGCCGAGATTACCGCCGGCACGAAGGTTCCCATCGATGGCGGGGCCGACGATGGGGAGAGCACGAAGGAGGGGACCTTCACCCAGCGACTGCCCGAGGGTGTCACCGCCGCAGATATCAACGGCGTCGGGATCTGGTGTGAACGGTTCTCGGCCCCATTCGGATACGCCGAACTGAACCCGGTCTCCGGCGAGACGACCTGACGAGCGGTGCCGAGCAACCATGTCGTCAGCCGATTCCCTGCGCCAGTGTCCCGAACACTGGCCGATGTCACCTCGGCGGTTCTGCCGCCCGGTCCAGACGGCGTCCACCGCTTCCAGAACCCGTCTGAACGAGAGATCAGGCAGTACCCACCAGCCGCTGGGGGGTCCTCTGGCCCGAAACCGACTCCCATCGCCCGACCTCGTTCCGCGGCGGCGACGGCGGTGTTTAGTTAAGGGAAGATAGCCGCAAACAGCCAGCCGGGGCGTTCTGGTTCTCTGAACCGGGTGCTGCTAAAGTAAACACTACCGATTCCCGTCGGACAGGCTTTTTTGCACCCGTTCAGCGACGGCTGACTGAAACGCTGCCAGCGAGGCGACGAACTCACCGCCCGAAAAGAGGTCCACGTACGACTCCCGGGCGACGTCCGAAACCAGCCGGTCGCGGACCCCCTCGACCGTCACCGAGTGCCCATCCGTCCGCAGCGCCGCCGCGGCACGCTCGATGCGGTCGTCAGTCGCGTACTCTTCCGCCAGGACTGCAGCTGTCCGTGCGTCGGGCGCCGACTGGGAACGGCCGTCGTCACACCGTGCCACGGCGCGCCCACCGGATTTGTCACGTATCAGGACGCCGGCCGCGTGTCCGTCTCGCCACTCGGACTGCGGGAACTCGGACCCCTCGGTGTACTGCGTGACGTCGATGTGTGCTGCCGGCACCTCCTTGTCGATGGCCGGTAACGTGGGCAGGCCCAGGCGCTCGAAGACACCGGTCGCCGAATCCGGGGGGAGGAATCGGTCCTGCCGACCTGACCACACGTCGACGCCGACGAACGCCGGCAGCCGCTGCCAGTCGAACTCGATGCCCTCGTTCCGGGTCGCGATTCCGCAGAAGGTCACGTCGCTCGGGTCGTCAGTCGCCGCTTCCAGTGCTTTACGGTCCAGTCGCTGGTCGATGCAGTCTGCCGCCCGACGGTACTGTGGTGGCACGGAAGCGGCCGTCTCGTAGGACTGGCTGGCTGTCGCAACTGTCACGAGGCCGGACGCGGCCACCTGGAACCGAAACTCCGCGCCGGTCGGGAGTTCCTGCACCCAGACGTGGCCGGAGAACTCGACGTCGCTACCGGCGGGTGTCTCGGGACATCGTTTCACAGTCGACCACACAGTCCCGGGGTAGTAAAGTCGTGTGGCGGTTCCGCACGCTGCATCCGGGCCTGGTGGTGAACCAGCGGGAAACACCGCGGCGGTGTGCGGACCATCTCGACGAGAACGTTCCTGACAACTCCAGCGACCATCGGTCTGGCCGACCGTGTCCAACGACCCGCCTGCAGTGCGGAGAAGTGGAACCTACGGAACCCTCCCGAGCATCGGGACGACGACGAACAGATATCCCAATAGCAGCCCAAATTCGACCAGCAGGATAGCAGTGTACACGATGGTATCCCTGTAACCGCGGTCCGCTCCAAAGAGCGTGAAATGCCGATTCATATCACTCTCCGACGGACCGGTTTGAAACACGAACCCGAACCCCTGGACGATGAGAAACAGCTCCACCGCAGCGAATATCGGACCCTGACCTGAGTCGATGAGCAGTCCCGGGAGCACCACGAAGACGACGAGCGGGAGCGCGACGGCAAACGGGGCGAGGACCGTCGCAACCAGCGATTCGGTCGCGGTTTCGGCAGGTGGCGGTGATGGAGTCGAGCCAGCTGCTGGTCGAGAGTGGGGGGTCCCATCGTCGACGAAGACAACTCGGTCTGTTTTCGTCGAGGAGAGGTCGAATACCTCGAATTCGATTCTCGTCTCTCGGCCGAACAGGTACGTATGGGTGAGGTGGTGCGTGTATTCGTGGGCGACGACCGCCGGGACGAAGACGATAGACAACAGCGCCTCGAGCCGCCCGGAAACGTCCCGTATCCACATACCGTCCGAGTATCTGCGTGGCCGGGTAAAGAACGTGGTCTCTGCGTGGGGCCGCGATCGTCTCCCTGTCGGCGGTGTAGCATCGGCTGCAGCGACCGGCGCACGTGAATCAGCTCCGGTTGCGACCAGGTCCAGATAGGTACTACTATGACCGACCAACCTGCTGACAAAAGCACGGGTAGGTCCAGTGTCATCGAAGCGTGTCACCCCGGTCCTGACGATCGCCGTCGCCCTCCTCTTGCTGGGGGCCGTTGCGACGATCCCCACCGGCAGGTCACTCACCGTCGCCGGCCAGTACGCTGTCGCCACGATGGTATTCGCGGCAGTGCTCTGGGTCACCGGCGCGCTTCCGCTTCCGCTGACGGCCCTGACAATCCCCATTCTCCTGACGGTGTTCGGGGTCTATCCAGACTTCAGGGACGCTGTCGCGGGCTTTGCCGATCCGGTCATCTTCCTGCTCCTGGCGGGATTCATGTTCGCCGAAGCGCTCCAGAAGCACGCCATCGATCGGCGGATCGCCCTCTCGTTGCTCGTCCGATTCGGGACGTCCGCACGGGGACTCGTCCTGGGCGTGATGGTCGCGACGGCACTCCTCTCGATGGTCATCTCCAATACGGCCACGGTCGCCATGATGGTTCCAATCGTCCTCGGCATCGTCGAGAGCGTCACCGACCTGACGAAAGCGGGTGGCGAGAATCCGTCGGCGAACGCGTCGAACCTCCAGATAGGGATGTTGCTCGGGGTCGCATACGCGGCGAGTCTTGGGGGTGTCGGCACGCTGATCGGCACCCCGCCGAACGCCATCGTCGCCGGCCAGCTGAACGAACTGCTCGGCTACGAGATCACGTTCGTCGAGTGGCTCGCTATCGGACTCCCGATGGTGGTCGTCACGCTCCCGGTCGCGTGGGTGCTCCTGACGTACGTCGTGTACCCTCCGCAACGGTACGACGTCAGCCGTGCCCGGGACCGTGCCCGTGACCAACTTCGCTCGATGGGGGCGCTCTCGACCCGTGCCCGTCGCACCGTCGCCATCTTCGGCGGGACTGCCTTCCTGTGGCTTCTCGGCGGGTTCGCGTTCCTGTTCGACGACGTCCTCCCGCGCGAGTGGTACGTGACGCTCTTTGGCGGAACGGGGCAGAACGTGTTCGGCACTGCTGGCCACGAGGGCGTGCTGTTCTACGTTCTCGTCGGGCTGCTCGCCATCCCTGCACTGGTCGTCAGCGGCGCGACAGCCTGGGACGACCTGATCGAGATCGACTGGGGGACGTTACTGCTTCTCGGCGGCGGCATCTCGTTGGCGAACGCGCTGGCCGATACGGAGGCGACTGTGTGGCTCGCGGAAGTGACACTCGGTGCTCTCACGGGAACGCCGGTCGTCGTGATCCTCCTCGTGATAATCACGATGACGGTTGTCGTCGGCGAGCTGGCATCGAACACGGCGATGGCCGCCATCCTCGCCCCGCTCCTGATCAACATCGGACCGGCGTACGCTGATGCACTCGGCACGTCGAGCGAGCTCACATCGGTGCTTCTCGCAGTGACCGGAGCGATCGCTGCCAGTTACGGGTTCGCGTTGCCGGTCGCGACACCCCCCAACGCGATCGTCTTCGGCACGGGGTATATCGAACGCGAGCACATGCTCCGAGCAGGCGGGTTGCTCGACGGCATCGTCATCCTTCTGACGACGGGTGTCTCCTACCTACTCATCCAGTTCTTCTGGCCGATCGTCCTCGGCTGAACGTCGACGCGAGCGAGACACGTCGAAGGCACGCTCATGCGGTGGACGGAAGCGGATGCCGATCAAACGCCGCCCCACAGTCCCGTCCGTGATGATGGGGAGAGCCAGACACCTGAGACGACGGCCGAGTCAAACAGTTTTGTACTGGGTTGACATATTTGGAGGTATGGCTCTCGGCCCTCCATCAGCCACCGACGGGGAACGGGCGGCCGCTCGGGACCTCGCCATCGAGACGACCGGACTGACCAAACGGTTCGGCGACCACGTCGCCGTCGACCACCTCGACCTCGCCGTTCCCAGGGGAACCGTCTACGGGTTTCTCGGCCCGAACGGGGCGGGCAAGACGACGACGATGCGGATGCTGACGACCCTGTTGCCCCCGTCGGCGGGGAGCGCGACGATCATGGGGGCGCCGCTCACCGACCGCGAGGCAGTCACCCGAAGCTCGGCTACCTCCCGGAGACCCCGCCGCTGTACGACGAACTCAGCGGTCGCGAACAGCTCTCGTACGTCGCCTTCCTCCAGGACATCCCGGACGCGGCCGCCGCTGACCGGATCGACGCCCTGCTGTCCCGACTCGACGTGGCGGACGCCGCCGACCGACGCATCTCGACGTACTCCAAGGGGATGCGACAGAAGATCGGACTGATACAGGCGTTGCTCCACGAACCGGCTGTGCTGTTCCTGGACGAACCCACGAGCGGCCTGGACCCGCGGGCCGCACGGACCGTCCTCGACGTGATCCTCGAACTCGTCGACGACGAGACGACGGTCTTCCTCTCGACGCACATCCTCTCGGTCGTCGACGAACTCGCCGACACCATCGGCGTCCTCCACGAGGGCCGGCTCGTCGCCGAGGGCGCGCCGACGGCCCTCAAACAGCGGGCCGAAACGGGTGAAGAGCGCACACTCGAACAGGCGTTTCTCGAGGTGACGGCCGACCACGATGCTGAAGCCGTGGTCGAGAATCAGTCATGAGCAGGGTCGGGCACGACATCCGCCACGGACTCGTCATCGCACGGGTCGAACTCCGCCGGTCCATCCGGAAGTCCTTCGGCACCCGGAAGCGACAGCTGACGGCGGTCGCATTCGTCGTCCTGTTTACCCCGACGCTGTTGTTCTGGGCCCGGACCGCACACTCGTCCGGGCGTTCGGCCGCCCAGCAGGGGGCCCTTCCACTCGAGACGCTTGGCGTCCAGGTCGGCCTCCTCGCCGTCGTGTTCGTCGTCATGAGCGCCTTGCGCGTCGTCCAGCAGGGTCGTCCGGAGGGCGACGACCTGCTCTTGACCGCGACGAGTCCGCGCGCCGTCCTCTTCGGGACGACCGCCCACCTGACCGTCCAGCTCGTCGGCTTCATCTCGCTCCCGACGCTGTTGTTCGCCGGCGGATTCGCGCTGGGAGCCGGGTTTCCCTCGCTCGTGGTGACCGCTGTGCTGGCGGCGATTCCGCTGTTCACGGCCGTCTCGTTGACGGGGACGGTCCTCGGACAACTGGTCGTGCTGGGACTGTTGCACAGCCAGTTCCTCCGTTCGGCCGGTCGAGCGTTCGGCGTGGTGCTCCTGCTGGCGCTGCTGGGACTGAGTTACGCCGCGATGGCACCGCTGGTGGGTGCGACCGGTTCACTCGAACCCCTGACCGCCGTCGCGTCCCCCGTGGTGCTGTACCTCGCGTTCGCATTCGTCGGGACGCCGCTCGGGCCCGAACTCGCTGCGGGGTCACTGCTGGTCGGGGCGGGAGTGGTCGCGAGCATCCCGGCGCTCTTGGCCGTCGCAGACCGGCTCGCGCCGCGGCTCTGGTTCGCCGACGCGACGCCGTCGACGCTCGCACGACGGGACGAATCGACGACCACCGCACCCGCGGACGGATCCACCGGGAACCCCGACCGGCCGTTCCCCCCGCGACTCGGTCCGCGACCTCTGGGTGTCGCGCTCGGGCTGTGGACGCGGTGGATTCGCCTCCCCGTTCGCTTCTCACCGCTGTTCCCGCTCGTCATCGTGCTGGCGACGGCGGTGTTCGGTGTGCTCGGCGAGCCCGAACAGGTGCCACTCGTGGTCGGTGGCGTGCTGGCGTTCGCGGGCGTGTATGTCTCCGGGGCCACGTTCGGATTGAACCCACTCGGGGAGGCCAACGAGATGCGTGCCATCGAGTATCTGTCGGCGACGGACGCTCGGACACTCGTGCGCGGCCACGTGCTCGCCGGCCTCCTCGTCGGGACGCCCATTGCCGTCGTCGGGGCCGTCGTCGCCGCGGGCACGCTGGGCCTCGCGCCGGTGGTCGCGGTCGGGCTCGGTCTTATCGCGGCGGTGACGACGGTCGCGAGCAGTGGTGTCGCGGTCGGAATCGGGACGCTGATCCCGTCACACGACACGCGGCGGACGTACCGCGGATACGAGGTGGCGACGCCGAGTCAGTGGGCGCTGATCGCGTACATGGTCGCGGCCCTGCTGGTCGCCGCCATCGCCGCGATAGCGGGCGTGCTGGTCCTCTTCGCCGGTGACGCCGGCACCCAGTCTGCCATCACAGTCGCCGCTGCTGCCGTCACCACGGTCGTGCTGGCTGGCGTCGGGTTCGCCGGCTATCGGGCCGCGATCGGACGGTTCTCGTCGCCGCCGTACGCGAGCGGCGCGGAGCGATCGGGGAGTCGGGCGCTGCTGTCGGCCGGTGGCGGCGAGGCCGAAGGTGCGTCTGCGAGCAGTCTCGAGTCGGCGTCGTTCACCCGCACGCAGAAGGTTCGCGGACTCGTCCTCCTCGGAGCGTTCGTCGTCCTCCGAGCGGTCGCCGTCCGCGTCTGGAACCGGTACTTCCCCGGCGGCTACAGCACCGATCCGCTCTTCCTCGCGTTTCTCGGTGGCGTCTTCCTTTTCCTCTCGGTCGGACTGGTCTATCTCGGATTCACGCGCTGGGTCGGTGTCGACCTCCGTGCGTGGTGGGTCGAGCGCGGCCGACTTCGCGGTGACCTGGCGTGGGGTATCGTCGGCACGATTGCCGTACTCCTCGCGACGCTCGGCGGCGGGCTCGCGATCTCGGCGATGCTGCCCGGGCTCGGTCAGGTGGGGACGGCCGGGGCCGCACCAGCCCCGGCCGTTAGCGGGAGTACGGGGACCGACTGGGTCACGACGCTCCTCCTGGGATGGTTCTTCGGGTTCGCCATCGCCGCGTTCCAGGAGGAGACGCTCTTCCGTGGCTTCCTCCAGGGACTGCTTCGGGAGCGCTACGGTCGCGCCGTTGCAGTCGTCGGCCAGGCGGCCGTCTTCGCGCTCGCCCATCTGACGTACTACCCGGTCTCGGCGTGGCCGCTCGTGCTCGTGGTGCTACTGGTCGGCCTCGTCACCGGCTGGCTGGTCGACCGGCGTGGGACGCTGCTGGCTGCAGGCATCGCCCACGGGTTCGTCGGGTAGTCTCGACCCGGTTACCCATCAGGTAGCGACCAGCTGGGCCACGACGAGGACGGTCACCACGACGGCCAGCCCGACCATCGCGTCCGTGAAGATGCCGTACTCGGCGGGCCGTCGTGCTTCGACCTCGGGTCGCAAGAGCCGGGCCGCACGCATAGCGGTCGCTCGTTGGGGGGGTTGATCACGCTGGCGCTGGTCACCTCGCCGGGCGAGGGCGTCCCGAGACGTCGACCGATATCGCGTGTCGGGACATGACCGAAACCGTCGCGGCCACAGATGTCAGTCAGTCGGTAGCTGATTGCCGATCCCGCGGAACGGATATCCCGCACGGATCCTCTTGCGTTCACTGAGCGTCAGCGAAACGGCAAGGGCCACGTGCTGTCTTCGGCTGTTGCCCGTCAAAGGAGCAGTCGAACCACCGCTCAGTGACGAGACCTACCGGGTGGCGGCCGGCTTTCGCCTTGCCCGAAAGCGACAGGACATCCCCCCTCGAGCCGCTGCAGACGGCTTCGAACTGTTGTGTTGGCTATCACAGCCCGAACAATAGGCTACACGACTCTGTTGACTGGGGATCGCCCGTCGCGGAACCGTTGGACGCTCTCGCGCACGATGGCAGCGACGTGGCGACCGTAGTCGCGGGTGAACGCCCCGCAGTGGGGCGAGACGATTACCTCGTCCATCTCCCACAGCGGTGAGGACTCCGGCAGGGGTTCAGTCTCGAAGACGTCCAGTGCTGCACCAGCGATCGAACCCGCGTCGAGCGCATCGATCAGCGCATCCTGATCGACGACGCCACCGCGAGCGACGTTGATCAGGTATGCGTCCTCCTCCATCGCGTCTAAGACCGCCCCGTCGACGAGCTGTTCGGTCTCGTCGGTCAACGGAACCGCCAGAACGACGAACCGGGCATCGGTGACGGCCGTCTCCAGATTGCTGGGTGTGTACGTCCGGCCGACTCCGGGTTCGGGTGTCGGTGTCCGCCGGACGCCCGTCACGTCGAGGCCGAGGCCGGCCAGTCTATCGACGATCCCGCGCCCGAGGCCACCGAGCCCGACGACACAGGCACGCTCGCCGGCAACGGTCCAGCCGTCGTCCC
This sequence comes from Haloarcula regularis, assembly GCF_029338315.1. Classification (GTDB taxonomy): domain Archaea; phylum Halobacteriota; class Halobacteria; order Halobacteriales; family Haloarculaceae; genus Haloarcula; species Haloarcula regularis. Next base: position 235,011 of record NZ_CP119794.1, on the reverse strand, counting down.
AGTCTGGTTGGGACCACTCGCGGGCTTGCTGGTGGGCGACGTGTTCGTGCAGCCGTCGAGCGAACGCGAGGACGTAACTCGCGACCGTCTCCCCGATCGCATCCCCGTGGATCCCGGTGCTGTTGGTGAGAACGACGCCCGCAGCGTCGAATCGGTCCTCCGGAAATCGATCGACGCCGGCCTGTATCGAGTGGACCCAATCGACGTCGAAAAACGCCTCGCGATGGGCGAGCGTAACGACGGCGTCACAACCCCTGATCGAGTCGGGCGTGTCTTCGAGGACGACCGTGTCGATCGGGCTATCGGTCAGTTCGTCGCGCAATACCGCCGGCGGAAAGACCGTCGATACAGTCGGGTGGATGCCGAGCCGTTCGAGAGCCATATCCGGCCTGTCGGTGTGCCGCCTCGTAACTGTTGTCTCGACCGGGTGGATCGCGGCCATCCCCAACATGCACCAGCGTAGTGTGCCTGTCCGAACATGTTCCGGGATGGCTACTGTTGGTAATAAATAACTGCCGCGTTGGACGTCCCAGCCGGTGAGAGCTGTCGACGTCTGAGTAGCGCGCACGCGGCGGTCACGGGTCGGTAGTCGTACCGAGTTGCTTGGGGCGGTAGAGACGGGTGCCGTCTCGGTCGGCCATGACGTGTACGTTCCTGGATTAGAGTAACCGATTCTGATTGCGGTAGTGGTATAACGTGTCCATAGTACATTGACAATAGTGTGCGTCGACGGAAATACGTCCAGATGCTCGGCGTCGGCGGATCGCTCTCGGTCGCCGGCTGCGCCGGAACTCGTCTGTCCGCTACCGACGCCGACCTACCGATGAAGACGCTTACGCTCGCAACCGCCACCACCGCCCACGATAGCGGACTTCTGAGCGCACTGACACCCGAGTTCGAAGCGTCGTTCGGCGCGACGCTGAAGACAGTCGTCCGGGGCACGGGAGCCGCGCTCCGAACAGCCCGGGACGGCGACTGTGATATCGTCCTCGTTCACGCCCGGTCGCTGGAAAACGAGTTCATTCGCGCCGGCCACGGAATCAACCGGCGGCGCCTCATGGGCAACGATTTCCTGATTGTCGGCCCATCCGACGATCCGGCGGACGTGACCGAGCGCTCCCCGACCGGGGCCTTTCGTGCGATCGCCGAAGCGAAGGCGCCGTTTCTGTCACGGGGTGACCGCTCGGGGACGCACATCCGTGAGCGCCAGGTGTGGGCGGAGACCGGTATCACGCCGTCGGGGGCGTGGTACCGTGAGACCGGTCAGGGCATGGGTAGTACGCTGATCACCGCTGAACAGGTCGGGGCGTACACGTTGACCGACCGGGGGACGTTTCTCAACGTGAGCAGTGACGGACCACTCGAGGCACACGTCGCTGGTGGACTCGAGGATCCACCGCCGTTGCTTCGCAATGACTACGCGGTCATCCCTGTAAACCCCGCCCGACACGAGAGCGCATATCCACTCGCCATGGCGTTCGTGGGGTATCTCACCGGCCCCGGGCAAGCGACCATCGCGGAGTTCCAGGTGAACGATATGCAGGCGTTTCGCCCCACAGCACTGTCGTCTCAGCCGAACTTCGGTCAGTACGTGCCAACCAGTTGGCCCGAGTAGCGACGCTGAATCGGCGAGCACCAACCACCAGCACGGGAACCCGCTCGACGTCGTGACAGACGCCGAGGTGTTCTACCGGCACTGGGATTGTGTCGCACGCCGGTGTGACACTCAGTCACTATCTTCCGCACGGTGGTTCTCTCAAACGCTGAGGAATACAGCAGAGACGGCTATCTCGAACCGCGGACCGCCATCCTCGGCATCGGTCACGGAGATCGTCCAGCCGTTGGCCCCGACGATCTCCGCGACGATAGCCAATCCGAGCCCGGTTCCTGTGGGACTATCGGTGTCGCCGAAACCGAATAGTGTCGTGTGGTTGGGAACCGCCTCGTCACGTCGTCGTTGCGACCCGCAGTGAGTACGCGATACACCCCAATCCGACTACCTGTGTCACGCGTACCAGCAGGCGAAACACGTTCTGTAGGTGGATCGGAACGAGCCGGAAGGCAATTAGCCCCTGTCCGGCGACGGCGAGCAGGTACGTCAATCCAAAGAGGAGGATCATACCCACGGAGAGCCACCGCATCGATGGGTCGTCGTTGCGTCGCAGTCCACGATACGCTTGATAACCGATGTAGACACCGATCACGGCCGACGCGGTCGCAGCGATTCCGGCGAGGACGCTGATCGACGAGTCCAGACCGAACACGACCATCAGAACCGCCCCCACAGTTCCGTCAGCTGATCCGCGACGTCGGCTTGCTGTCGGTCGATCTCCCACGATAGAGAGCCATTCCGAACGGCGAGTTCGAAGCGGTCGAGCCGAGAGACGTACACAGCCTCATGATGGCCGTCTGAGCGCGGACGCGTCTGTTCCGCCACGAGATCCGCATCGCGTAGCCGGTCGAGTCGTCGATAGATAGACGTTGTCGACAGGCCACAGTGCTCGCCGAGTTCGTTGGCCGACATCGGACGCTCGCTCGTGGCGGCCAGTATCGACCGGACGTGCTCGTCATCGAGGAGAGTGAGGACGGTTGCGAGGTCCGAATCGGTCATCGATATGTCACGGGTACTATCCCTCGTACATAGTTTGTGGAGGTCCGGATGGGGTGTGGAACGGTGCAAACACTGCTGTGACGTGCTCCCCGGGGCAACGACTCCACTAGTCATCGGTGGTCCTCTGTAAGTCGGCGCCGAAGAGGACGTGGAATCTCACATCACCGGTCGAATAGACGAGATTCAATCCCCTCGCCTCCGGCCGATCTTTCAGGTCGACTGTCGCAGTCGACCCTCGGTCGATAGATCGCTGTTCAGGCCAGAGCGGGTGTTTGTCGATTCCGCCAGGGGCGGACTGGTATTCGAGGTCGTAGAAGAGTCGATTGGCGGGGACAGACTCACCCGCCTCATGCCGGACGGTGGCGCGCGCTGGCTCGTCTTCCTGTGTCAGCCCCCACGTCACTTGGGGGAGGTCGTACTCGGGAGGCAGTTCATCGGTGTCGTCGAGCGGGATTCGCGTTTCCACCGTGGCGAGCCGATCGTCGACGGCGACGTCGAACGTCTCGGCTTCGGATGTGAACCGATAGTCTTCCTCCCGGAGACCACGCTCCAGTGCCTCCCTCGTGGCCACGTTGTCGGGCTGTCGGTAATAGTAGAAAACCACCTGATAGGCAGCGTCCTCGTCAAACCGGAAGGCGTCTGCCATCAGCACCGGACGACCGGTCGGGTCGTGGATAGCTGTGTTGACGCCGAGATAGGGATTACTCCCGGCGGCCGTGATGAGTCGGTCGAACGCCCTATTCTCCTCGTGATATCGAAGCCGGTGTCCGGTGCCCGCATCGATGATGGCGTCGAGATTCGGCGCCGCATGGCGATACGCGCTCGTCCACACGATGGCGTCGTCTCCGACCGCAACGCGGCGAACGGTGTCCGACCGAGCGAAGACCGTGAAATCCCGATACTCGCCCGTCCGCTCGTACCCGCTGTCTACGACAGTCTCGATCACCGCCGACGGCTCGAACGACGCTTCGATTACAGTTCCAAATCGGGAAGCTCACCACCCGATCGTAATTCTCGAAGCCGATGCCGAAGTAATCGAGACTCGCTTTCAGGTGAGCCTGTCCGGTGACGAATTTTTCGGGTGCATCCGGGCGGCGCGTCGTCGAATCGAGCGCCACGAAGTGGTACGGTTCATCGAATCGATCGAGGCTCGAAGGGGCTGGGAGCCACTTTCGATACGTCGGGTCTGACGCGGGTGGTGCGTCGAGACGTCCATACCGCTGGTCGTCACCGAGCGGGGGCAGGCTGGAGAGACAGCCGGCCGTCAGAATCGACAGCGAGCCAGCCACTGCGGTACCGCTCCGGGTGAGAAACTGTCTTCGAGTCCGATCGGGGGAGGGCCGATATGAGTCAGGGGGCATCCTACAAGACGAGCATCCGGCGGCAAGGGAATATAAATGGCTCATCGACCACAGATGGTCGTAGATCGACGATGGGTTATAGGGTGATCGAACACGCCGGGGTCGATCCCTCGCGATCCCACAGCGGTCCGTGACTGTCCGCGTCAGACCGTCCCGTGCCGCCACAAAACGGTCCGGGAATCCGATCCATTCGTACCCTCTGTTCGGTGGGACTTGCGACACCTATTTGACCTCTGTCAGTACCGGAGTCATCGAGACAGGGCCTCTAATGACTTCCTCCACGGCCTGAAGGCCGTGGCATCCGGCCACCGGATGACCGGCCTACAGACTGCGCATCCCGAGCTGGGGCCGATTGCAGATGTGTCGCCAGGGGAATCGGAACGCTGTCGGGGGAATCCTTCGAGAGTCCGAGCGCCGAACCTCGTCACGTTCGAACTGCGCCAGACACTTCACCCCTGAAACGGCCGAACATCAGCTGCAGCGTTTCGCTCGCCGGCAGACTGCTCCAAACTAACCACTACCGGGTCACTCAGAGCATGTCTGAAAGGTAAATCTGGAAGATAGTGATCAGGATTGGCAGCAAGATTGACCCGGCAAGTCTAGTGAGGATGCTCAGTTGTAGCGGATAGAGGCTTACAGAGTTATAATTCTCGAAATTCCGCTGTACTCTCTGCAGTTCCAGTCGCTTGTTCAGTTCGGAAATCTCATTCTTATCGGGAGTATGTATCTGCTGCTCTACCGTGGCATACTGCTGTCTGAGATCCTCGAGTACTGAATCGCGATATCGTTGGGCGCGCCGGTTCACGATAACTGTCGGATACAGGAACGACAGGAATATCGTCAAAATGTAGATGCCAGTGATCCCAAATATGACTGCTGTCGTTCCACCCGAATCTGCAAAGTAAAAGAGGAGTGGGAGAAACAGGGAGGCTGAAGAAAAGAGGAGCGTCGTCCGGATCGCGATTGAGCCGACGATACTCAGCCCCCCCCAATCCATCAGGATGTAGGGGATCTATTTCCAGATCGTACTTCGTTATTTCGTGGATCAAGAGGATCGTGGTTACTGGGCCGACGAACCCGTGCCCGAGTACGGCGCCGATATAGATACCGTATGCGTATGTCGTGTAGAGAAAGAGAGAGCCTGCCCCACTCATTCCCATCGTTGTCAGTGCAGGCTCACTGACATAGATGATCGACGCGATGCTGACCGTCCAAAACGCTGAGACCGAAAGACGATGACGGGCAAAAAATTCGTTGTACTTCTTCGCTATGTCAGCCCGCTCTTGTTCGTCAGTGAGAAGCTCGGAGAGGTCTGTGAAAAACTCCGGCAGAACTCGTTCGTCATAGTACCAGATCAGATACGGTGCGATGTTGACCCACAGCAATCCAAAGGCAGACGAGTAAATGAAGACTGGCGTCAACGTCTCCCAGAAAAGGACGGAGTAGATCAACGCCAAGACGTTCCAGGGCATAGAGAACTTTAAAATTCCCAGAATCAGTGGGTTCTCTATCCCCCACAGCCCCCGTTCCAGTCGTTCACTCACCCAATGGGTGTCGTAATCGAATTTATCGTATACACGCTCAGGCATTCGTATACTCCCAGGAATCGGTGTAGGCATCGAACAGGCGCTTGATGATGCCCCCATTCGCCACTAATCTGGTGGCCACACTCGGTGACCGCAGGATCCTTCGAATCACGACGTTCGGCCGTCGAGTGATGTCGTCGATGGTTAACCCCGCAAGCGCTTCGGCGACATCGGCCAGTAACTTCGGATCTTCGTGTTCCACCCACGCTCCTCGCATCAGGTGTGCCAACCTGTATTCCGATTTCATGCTGTTGTACAGTGTGTGGAATACTCTGTTTCCTTCCCGGCCGCGATCAGGTCCGCCAGTAGATACGAGGACCGGATTCCCTGACAGATGCCTTCGCCCTGATACCGGTTGGCGATCCCCGCCGCATCGCCGACGAGGAAGACGTTTGATTCTGGGTGATGTGTCTTCTTTGGATCAAGGCTCGGGCCGCGTGGAATCGTATAAATATTCACATCAGCTCTGTCCGGGACGGGGAATCCATTACGTTCCGCTGCTGCTTCGAATGCACGCATGTAGTCATCCGGTCGCTCATCGCCCGCCCAGCCGATACCGACGTTTGCACGATTCCTGGACTTCGGAAACGACCACGAGTAGCCGACGTACCCCTCGAAATATATCCGGGGATACTCAACGTAGTCGCTGAAATCACCCTCGACAGTCGCATTCAATGCGACCATGTCGCCCGTGTATTCCGGAACACGATCGTGAACCTTGTGTGTGAGAGAGGGTTGGCCCGTCGCATCGACGACGTAATCGTATTCGTCACAGATGTCACGATATTCAGAATGGGAGACCGAACGACCGGTCTCGAAGAGCACACCGTCATCCGACAGCGATTCTGCCCACCGGCGTTCTACAACATCACGATCGCAGATATAGCCCGCCTCACATCGGAGGTTCGAAGTACCCAGCGGCGTCTCGGTTGCACTTCGGTTCATGCCACTGTATACTCGAAGCTGGAAACCACGGACGTTGTTCAAGAAACCGTTTGCTGCCGTCTTCTCGAGCGGGACAAGCGTTGAATCATTTATTGCCTCCCCACAGTCGACTCGCTTGTTGTCATACTCTTGCCGCTCGAACACACGAACTTCACCAATCCCGCTCAGATCATTGAGACTGTCTGCGGCCGCAAGTCCGGAAACCGAACCGCCGATCACGGCTACATCGTCCGTATCTACTCCCATCTCTTCACAACAGGTCGCCCCAGGGACATTATAATTGGGGGAAATCCGCCGGAATACCGGGTGAATTTTCCGCTGAAGGGCGAGAGCCCGAATTGTAGATAGCAATAGCCGGCAATTGTGGCTATACTCGGATTGCGTTCCACGTCAACCTGGTTGCCTCCGAGTCGCTAGGTTCTCGAACACGACAGAGTACCCGTGGTCGCGCGTTGTTCACCGAGCGCATCCGAATGCGTGCTCGGCTGTGACCGTTCAGGCAGGAAGTTTTCAGCTCGGATCGCCAGGCACGGCGCTCTCTGATCTCCGTCCTCGAACCGAGAGTGCAGGCGTGAACGGCGCGCCCGTCCCTGGCGAGAGGTTGCACAGAGCCCTCGAGGAAGGCGAGCGACGACTCGGTCGAGTTCCGGTCGAGTCGGTTCGGACCAGTGTTATCGTCGCGGCCGGCGACTCTGTCGGCGGACCCGGTTTGGTCATCTGTACCCACGTCGCCCGGGTAAGGGGAACGTTCGAATCCGGCGAGTAAACCGACGAGCCGAGCGTTCTGTGCCAGTCCGATTGCTCACCACCGGCGATTCCGACAGCAGTAGGTATTTTTCGGGGCCGCGTGACGTGTCGTGCATGCAAGCTGTCGTACTCGCGGCCGGCGAGGGGACTCGAATGCGGCCGTTGACCGCACAGACACCGAAGCCGATGCTGCAGGTGGCCGACCGGCCGCTGGTCGCCCACACCGCCGACACCGCGGTGAACGCGGGCGCCGACGAGCTCATCTTCGTCGTCGGCTACGAGGCGGCCGACGTCAGGTCGTACTTCGGCGACACCTACCGGGGCGTCCCCGTGACCTTCGCCGTCCAGGAGGAGCAACTCGGGACGGCCGACGCCGTCGACGCGGCCAGCCAGCATCTGGACGGCCCCTTCGCCGTCCTGAACGGCGACAACCTCTACGACCAGGCGAGCGTCTCGGCGCTGTTCGACGCTGCCCCGGCCATCGCCGCCTACCGCGTCGAGGACCCGCGAAACTACGGCGTGCTCTCGACGGACGGCGAGACGGTGACCGGAATCGTCGAGAAGCCCGCCGACCCGCCGACGGAGCTCGCGAACGCCGGCGCGTACGTCTTCCCCGCCGAAGCCCGGGACTGGCTGGACGTCCCGCTGAGCGAACGGGGCGAACGCGAGATAACGGACGTCCTCGCGCGGGTCGTCGACGAGCACTCGGTGACGGCCGTCGAGGTAGAGCGATGGCTCGACGTGGGCCGCCCGTGGGAACTGCTTGAGGCAAACGAGTGGAAGCTCGCGGACATGGAGCGGCGCATCGACGGCGACGTGCGGGGCGACGCCGACCTCAGGGGGACCGTCGTCGTCGAGGCGGACGCCGTCGTCGAACCGGGCGTCACCATCGAGGGGCCGGCGCTCGTCCAGTCCGGCGCCCACGTCGGCCCGAACGCCTACATCCGGGGCGCGACGCTCGTCGGTGAGGACTGCCACGTCGGCCACGGCGTCGAGGTCAAGAACACGGTCATCTTCGAAGGGTCGAACGTCCCGCACGTCTCTTACGTCGGGGACAGCGTCCTCGGTAGCGACGTCAACCTCGGTGCGGGCACGCAGGTAGCGAACCTCCGCCACGACGGCGACCCGGTCCGGCTGACCGTCAAGGGCGAGCGCGTCTCCACCGGCCGGCGGAAATTCGGCGTCGTCGCCGGCGACGGCGCGAAGACAGCGATCAACACCAGCCTCAACGCGGGGGTAGTCCTCTCGCCCGGGGCGACGACCGTACCCGGCGAGAGCGTCACGCGCGACCGGTAGTGTGGGTCGTTTTCTCGACACGAATATGTGGGATTAAGTACGGCCGATTCCACTCTCGGGTAAGAATGGTCGACCCGACATCGGATCACCACGAAGATATCGACGAGGAGGACGCGCCAAACTGTGTAACCTGTGGCGACCCCATCGCCAACGAAGTGACACACAGAGTCATCACGTGGATAGAGGAGGGGACCGTCCAGACGGCGCACTTCTGTGACGAGGACTGCCGAATGAACTGGGACACGGAGTAGTCGGTCAAGACCCGGTCTGATTCTACCGCCCCACTTTTCCTCGGCCGCCCGGTCCGGCACCTGTCGCCCAGCGGTGTGACCCTGCCCGCCGGTCGACAGTTCGACTGGGCGACCACCACGTTTTATCTCGAGGCCATCGTATCGACCGGTTGATGAATTGGTCCCCATGTGATGGCGCCCCTCCCGGCCGTCGGTCGGCGCTCGCGGTCGCAGGCCTGCTGGGCACCGCCGGACTGGTCGCGGCCGGCCTCGAGCGACGCCGGTTCGCCCGCGCCGTCGACGCACAGACCGACAGACTGCTCACGACGGCGTCGGTTCGAGAGGGAAAGTTCGACCGGGCGGAACTCGACGGACTGCCGGCCCCGGTGGCGAGCTACTTCGACGCCGTCCTCGAACCCGGCCTGCCGTACACGGCGGCGGTTCGCCTCGAACAGACCGGCGCGTTCCGCCTCGGCGATGCCGACACCCCGTGGCGCCCGCTGACGGCGACCCAGTACTACACGACCGCGCCGCCCGGCTTCGTCTGGGACGCGACTATCGACCTGGCACCGCTGCTCCCGGTCCGCGTGGTCGACGCCTACGTCGACGGCGCCGGCGTCCTCGAGGCCCGACTGCTCTCGGCACTACGGGTCGCGAGGGCGGGACCGTCGCCCGAGATGGACGCGGGCGAGCTGCTCCGGTACCTCGCCGAGGCCGTGTGGTTCCCGACCGCCCTCCTGCCCAGTAGCGGCGTCGAGTGGGAGGCCGTGAGCGGCTCGGCGGCGCGGGCGACGCTCGAGCACCTGGAGACCTCCGCAACGGCCGTCTTCCACTTCGACGACGACGGGCTCGTCGAGCGGGTCACGGCCGACCGCTACCGCCAGTCGGACGACGCGTACGCCCCCTGGACCGGCCGGTTCGAGGACTATCAGGTCCGGAACGGCCGGCTCGTGCCGACGCGGGCGACGGTCGAGTGGGCCCTCCCCGACGGGCCGGTTCCCTACTGGCGGGGGACCCTCGACGCCATCGAGCACCGGACCGAGCGGGTACGGTCCGCGCCGCGGCAGACGACCCTCTCCGTGTGGTGAGTCTGCCACGGCGAAAACGCCACCCCGCTGTCACTCGCCACGAGAAGACGTAGGATGCTCCGTCAGGGATTCGAACCCGAGGCGAGACTCGCTGTGCTCCTCTCGCGTGGTTCGAAGCCCTTCCGTCGCATCGATGTGGCTCGGGCTCGCTATCGCTCGCCACGAGAAGACGTAGGATGCTCCGTCAGGGATTCGAACCCTGGTCATCACCGTGAGAGGGTGATATGATTGGCCGGACTACACCAACGGAGCGCATTCGATTGTAGCGAGGAGTGACGTATAATCATTGCGCTTCACGGCCGCCCTGTGTGGGTTTCTCACCCGGCAGTCGCGGTCGGGCCCTCCGAACGGTCACTCCTCGTCGAAGGGCGACTTCGTGGCGTCGGGCTCGTGGCCGGCGAGGCTGATGATGTTCTCGCGACCCACGCGCAGTTTGCTGATCTCGCCTTCCTCCTCCATGTCCGAGAGAAGCATGCTCACCTTCGATTTCGACCAGTCGGTGCTATCGACGATGTCGACCTGCTTCATCCGCCCGCCGTTCTCCTCTAAGAGCTTGACCACCCGGTCGCTGTCGGTCAGCAGTTCCGCCTCCGCGACGTCCGGTTCTGCCGGCTCCCGGTCGGCCGTGGGCTCGGCGGTTACCGCACCCCCGTCACCGCCCTCGGCTGGTCCACGGGAGGCGGCCGCACCCGAGTGCCAGGCAACGGCCCCGCCCAGGCCGAGTACCACGACGGCAGCGACGGCGAGCAACATCAGCCACGCCGGCTCGCTGTCGGCCGGGGGAGCGGCCGTCCCGTCGGTCGTGGGCGTCTCTCCGTCCGTGGCTGTCGTCCCGTCGCCCACGGCGGACCGCGGCCCGAACTCGACGAAGGGACGGCGGTCGTTGAACGACTGCTCGCCGTTCCAGGTGACGGTAGCGCTACGGGACAGCGAATCAGGCTGACTGATGGAGTCGGGCCTCGGCTGGGCGTCCGTGAACGCGAGCGACGGGCCCCGTTCGAAGACCAGCGATTGGCTGGAACCGATGTAGAACCCCCCGGCGAAGACGTCGTTGACGACGACGCTGCCCTCCGAGACCACGGCGAAGTTCGTCCACAGGAACGACATCCGGACGGTGCCGCTGCTCTGTATGGGGTCGACGCCCGCCGACCGCCGGAAGTTGCGTGCGTCCATCTCCCGCCCGGTAGCGTTCGTCCCGACCTGCGTGAGGACGTCGGCCTGCGAGACGAAGTTCGTGTACAGCTGCGTCTCGTTGTTCTCGAACGCCGCCGCGTAGTCCTCGAACTGTTGCCGTTCGGACTCGTTGTTCAGCGGCGTCCGGTGTTCGATGGACCAGCGCGCCGACCCGTTCTCGTAGACGGTGACGCGGAACGCGGTCTGGTCGAACCCGTCCGGCGTCTGGACCGCGGCGCTCTCCTGGGCACCGCCGACTGCCGGTACCACACCGACGCTGACGAGGGCGAGGAGGACGATGGCACAGGCAGCGACCGGGCGCGACATCTATCCACATTGACCCGAGGACCGCATAAAAGCACTGTGAATGGACCCGAATCAGTCGCGACGTCCCGTCGCCTTCCCGGGGTTTCGTCCCGATACCCGGCACATGCGACGGCCGTGGCCCCACGGCCCCGGTATGACGACGCGCGAACACTGTCTGGACGGCATCAGAGACTTATTTACGCTGGAGGGTACAATGCCTGCCAATAGATGAGTATCGTAGACACAGTAGCTGACAGTCGGCGACTGTTCGTCGAGCGGCCCGGGACGGCGGCGATCGGCGCCGTCGTCGGGTTCCTCCTGCTGGACCTCGTAGTGAAACTCGCCGGGACGTCGGTTTTCTTCCTCGGTTTCAAACTCCTGGGTGGGGCGTTGACCGTCTCGTCGCTCGCATCGATGGTGCTCGACGGTATCCTGGTCGGGCTGGCGGTGGGGTTGGCCGGCATCGGCCTCTCGATGACCTACAGCATCCTCGATTTCGCCAACTTCGCCCACGGTGACACCGTGACGGCGGGCGCGTTCATCGGGTGGGTCGCCGCCTACGTCGTCGGCGGCCTGGGGACCGGTGCCTCGCTTGCCGACCTGTTCATGTTCGACTCGGGCCAGCAGCTCAGCGCGCTGACCGCACTCGCGCCGGTCCTGCTGGGCCTCGTCGTCGCCGGCGTGGGAACCGTCGCCGTGGTGTTGCTCGTCGACCGACTGACCTACCGCCCGATGCGGGACGCGGGCAACATCTCCCTGCTCATCGCCTCCATCGGCGTCGCGCTCGCGATGCGGTACATCATCGCTTTCGTCTTCGGGACACAGACCAGCGGCGTCGCCACCAGCGGCGTCCAGTTCGTCCTGCTGGACCTGGCGGGCCAGCGCGCGGTGACAATCACCGACAACGAACTCGCCCTGCTGGTGGTCGCCGTCGCCCTGATGCTGGGCGTCCACCTGCTGCTCCAGCGGACCAAACTCGGGAAGGCGATGCGGGCGATGGCCGACAACGAAGACCTGGCACTGGTCAGCGGCATCCCGACCGAGCGGGTCATCCGCCTGACCTGGATCCTCGGCGGCGGCCTGGCCGGCGTCGGCGGCTACCTGCTCGTCCTGGAGAGCGGGACCATCTCCTTTAACTTCGGCTGGATTCTCCTCCTGCTCATCTTCGCGGCGGTCATCGTCGGCGGCATCGGGTCGATATACGGCGCGATGGCCGGCGGCGTGCTCATCGGCCTCGTCGACAGCCTCGCACTCATCTGGCTCCCGTCGGGACTGACGCGTGCGGCGGCGTTCCTCGTGCTCATCGTCGTCCTCTTGCTCCGGCCGTCGGGCATCTTCGGGGGGGTGACCACAGCATGAGCGAACCGACGGTCCGCGACCGACTCGACGAGCTGCCCGACGTCGTCCTCGTCGGCGGCTACATCGTGGCCATCTGGCTGACGATGGTCGTCCTCGCACGCGTCGTGGGCGGCAGTCAGTGGCCGAACCTCGCGGCCGGGTTCGTGGGCAGCGTCACCGTCCTCATCGGCGCCTACGCGGTGCTGACGCTCGCGCTCAACCTCCAGTGGGGCTATACCGGCCTCTTCAACATCGGCGTCGCAGGGTTCATGGCCGTCGGTGCGTACACGATGGCGATACTCACCGCGCCGGTCGATCCCGGGGCGGGCGGCGTCCCGGGATTCGGCCTCCCGCTCGTCGTCGGCGTCGTCGGCGGGATGGTCGTCGCGGCCGTCGTCGGCGGCCTCGCGGCGCTCCCGGCGCTGCGGCTGAAGGCCGACTACCTGGCCATCGTGACCGTCGCGCTCTCCGAGATCATCCGGTTGTTCGTCAACTGGAGCGGCGTGGCCGAGATAACCCTGTTCGGCGCGACGTTCGGGACCGGCGGCGCGACGGGCATCTCCTTCGAGGCCCCCGACGACGTCGTGGCCGGCCTCGTGACCGGCGTCGGAAGCCCGCTCGTCGCGGCCGGCGAGGCCGTTGGTGTCTCGAGCCCGAACCTGGTCAACATCGCCTACGGCCTCGCGCTACTGGCGGTGGTCGCCGGCGCGTACTGGGTGCTGACCCGCCTCTCGAACTCCCCGTTTGGCCGCGTGCTCAAAGCCATCCGCGAGGACGAGACGGTCACCCAGTCGCTCGGAAAGGACACCCGCCTGTTCAAGATCAAGGCCTTCATGATCGGCTGTGCGCTGATGGGGCTCGCGGGCATCCTCTTTCGCGGCGGTGCGGGCTACATCAGCCCAGCAGTTCCGTCCCGCCATCACGTTCTACGTGTTCGCGGCGCTCATCATCGGCGGGTCTGGGTCGAACACGGGCAGCATCCTCGGGGCGGCGACGTTCTCGGCGCTGCTCTTTTATCTCCCGGCGCGGATCGGCGAGAACATCCCGCTGGGTGGCGGCGGGTCGGCGGGCAACATCGTCGAGGCCGTCGCCGCACTCGCCTCGCTGGACCCGACGCCCTTCGTCGCGTATACGGTCGGGAACATCAGCACGCTCCGGTTCGTCCTCATCGGCGTCGTCCTCATCTACATCATCCAGAACCAGCCCAAGGGGCTGCTCGGTCACCGGAACGAACCCGCAGCGAGCGTTGACCTGAACGAACGGCGATCCCAGCCTGGAGGTGACAGCGATGAGTGAGTCCGAGGCCACCGCCGCGAGAGACCGCGAGTTCGCGGTACGCAGCGACGACATCGACGACCCGCTCCTCGAGGTGGACGGCCTGCGGAAGGAGTTCGGGGGCGTCACCGCCGTCGACGGGGCGTCCTTCGCGGTCGAGACGGGGGCGCTCACGGGCCTCATCGGCCCGAACGGGGCCGGGAAGTCGACGACGTTCAACTGCATCGCCGGCATCCACGCGCCCACGGCAGGTCAGGTCCGGTTCGACGGTGCGGACGTCACCGGCTTTCCCCCCTACACGCTCGCGAAGCGCGGCCTCGTCAGGACGTTCCAGATAGCCCGCGAGCTCTCGGAGATGACGGTGCTGGAGAACGTGATGCTCGCCCCACCGGACCAGGTCGGCGAGTCGGCGTTCCGTGCCGTCGCCCCGGGACTACGCGCGGGTGTCAGGGACGACGAGCGCGACGTGGTCGACCGGGCCTGGGAGACCCTGGAGTTCTTCGAGATAGACCACCTGGCTCACGAGAACGCCGGGACGCTCTCGGGCGGCCAGCGGAAGCTGCTAGAGATGGCCCGGGTGCTGATGACCGACCCGGAGATGGTGTTGCTCGACGAACCGCTGGCGGGGGTGAACCCGACGCTGGAGGAGAAACTACTCGAACGAATTCACGACCTCCGGGCGGACGGGCTGACCTTCCTGCTGGTCGAACACGACATGGACATCATCATGAACCACTGCGAACACATCATCGTGATGCACCAGGGCGCGGTGCTCGCGGAGGGCGACGCGGCGGCGATACAGTCGAACGAACAGGTGCTCGAAGCGTACCTCGGAGGTGACGTATGAGCCAGCAGGCACAGCGGTCCGACGAGGTGACGCTGCCGGCCCCCGAGGAGAGTCTGCTGGCGGTCCGGGACCTCGACGCCGGCTACGGCGACCTGCAGGTCCTCTCGGACGTCGACATGGACGTCGGCGACGGCGAGTACGTCGTCATCGTCGGCCCGAACGGCGCGGGCAAGTCGACGGTGATGAAGTCCGTCTTCGGCCTGACGACGTACATGGGCGGGCGGGTCATCTTCGACGGCACCGACATCAGCCAGCGCTCGCCGGACCAGATCATCCACGAGGGCATCGGCTACGTCCCCCAAAACGAGAACGTCTTCGGAAGCCTGAGCGTCCGCGAGAACCTAGAGATGGGCGCGTACATCTTAGACGAGGTGCCCGAAGACCAGATAGAGCGAATCTACGACCGCTTCCCCATCCTCCGGGAGCGCTCGACCCAGAAGGCCGGGACGCTCTCGGGCGGCCAGCAGCAGATGCTGGCGATGGGCCGGGCGCTGATGCTCGACCCCGACCTCCTCTTGCTCGACGAACCCTCGGCCGGCCTCGCGCCGGACCTCGTCACGGAGATGTTCGACCGCATCGACACCATCAACGACGACGGGACGGCCGTCCTGATGGTCGAACAGAACGCGAAGGAGGCCCTGCGCCGCTGTGACCGGGGCTACGTCCTCGTCC
Source organism: Haloarcula regularis (assembly GCF_029338315.1). Taxonomy (GTDB): domain Archaea; phylum Halobacteriota; class Halobacteria; order Halobacteriales; family Haloarculaceae; genus Haloarcula; species Haloarcula regularis. The sequence goes on along the minus strand of NZ_CP119794.1, from coordinate 219,536 downwards.
AGGGGCAGAACCGCTACCAGGACGCGGGCGAGACGCTCCTGAACGACCAGCAGGTCCGCCAGGACTTCCTCGGCGGCTGAGAGCGGGGCGTATCCGAGCGGCGGACTGCCGAGACCGGGAGACACTTGCCGCTCGGTGCGCACCACCGCACGTATGCCCTCCTCGAGACCCTTCGTTGACCCCGCGACCGGCTCGCTGGACGAACAGCAGATACTGGTCGAGGCCGTGCCGCTGGCGAAGCTGATCGGCCTGTTCGTCGCCATCAGTCTGGTCCCGTTCGCACTGGTGTTTTTCGTCCTCGGCGATTCCGCTCTGGGCGTGCTGGTGGGACTGCTCGGCCAGTTCGTGCTCGCGGTCGGTGCCGGCGTCGTCCTCGTCTACGCCGTCGCCCGCGGGACGCAGCTGGCGGAGGCCTGACCGCGAGGTCGGATACCGGGCGGCCCCGCCACCGCCGGGAGTTACCCCCACGTTTATTCTCCCTGCCCGACCCGCCTACAGTATGGACAGGACTCGCTCGCAGTCCCGGAATCGGTCGTCCTCGAAGCGACAGGCGAACAGGCGCTCCCGGAGATGGGCGTCGTCGAACAGGTATGGGAGACCGACCCCATCGACCCGGCGGACATCGAGGCGCTGACCCGTCAGGCCGTCGAGTCGCTTGACTGGGGCGGCGTGCCCGACGGTGGCGAGGTGGCGATCGGCGCCGGCAGTCGCGGCATCGCCAACCTCGCGGCCATCGTCGGCGGCGTCGTCACCGCCGTCGACGAGCTGGGGTACGATCCCTTCGTCTTCCCCGCGATGGGGAGCCACGGCGGCGCCACGGCCGAGGGTCAGCGGGAGAAACTCGAAGCGCTCGGCGTCACGGAGTCCTCCGTGGGCTGTGAGATACGCTCGAGCATGGACGTCGTCGAGGTGGGGCGCACGGCCGAGCGTGACGTCCCCGTCGTCGCGGACGCGAACGCCGTCGCCGCCGACGCCATCCTGCCGGTCAACCGCGTCAAGCCCCACACCGACTTCGACGGGGCTGTCGAGAGCGGCCTCTCGAAGATGCTGGTCATCGGCATGGGCAAGCAGCGCGGCGCGAAGATCGCCCACGAGTGGGCCGTCGACTGGAGCTTCCGGAACATGATTCCGGAGATAACCGAGCAGCTGCTCGAGGCGTTGCCCGTCGTCGGCGGGGTGGCCATCGTCGAGGACCAGCACGACGACACCGCAATCATCGAGGGAGTCCGGCCCTCGGGCTTCTTAGACCGGGAGGCCGAACTGCTCGAGACGGCCTACGACATCATGCCCACGATCCCCTTCGACGAACTGGACGTGGTCGTCGTCGACCGGGTCGGGAAGGACGTCAGCGGCCAGGGGATGGACACGAACGTCATCGGGCGCCGGCCCTTCGCCATCAACGAACCCGCGCCCGACCGACCGGACATCAAGCGCATCTTCGCCCGCGGCCTCACGGAGACGACCCACGGCAACGCCATGGGCATCGGGTCGGCCGACTTCGTCCACGAGGCGGTCCTCGACGAACTCGAGGCCGAGAAGACGCTCATCAACGCCATCACGGCGAGCACCGTCCGGGGCGTGCGGCTCCCGCCCGTCGTCGAGACAGACCGGGCCGGGCTGACGGCGTCGCTCTCGACTGGCGGCGTGGTCCCGGCCGGCGAGGCGCGGGTCCTCCGGGTGACAGACACGATGCGGCTGGACAGGATGTACGCCTCGACGGCGCTGCTGGAGGCCGCGCGCGACCGGGACGACCTCCGGGTGGTCGGCGAGGCGGAACCCATCGCGTTCGAGGACGGCCAGTTCGCGGCCCCGACGCCCCACCAGGGGTGAGCCGCCGAGACGCGCCGCTGGGCGACGGTGCCGAAAGAAACTGCGGCCGTCTCCGGTCGCTCCTCAGAGGGTCATCGCAGTGTTGAGCTGCGAGGTGTAAGAGGACTGCTGGGACTCGAAGCTGACCTGCTGGGCGACGGTGCCGCCGGCCTCCTCGAAGGCGTCGACGAACGCCTGCTGGAGCGCCTGGCCGTAGCTGTTGTTGAGATACAGCGTCGAGGCCGTCATGCCGCCGAGGTTCTCGGTGGCGACCTGGGCCAGCACCTGCCCCTGGAGCGCGTCGCTCGGGGGCGTCCGGAAGAGGAAGTCCTCGTCCTCGAGCCCGGTGATGGCCGGCGACGTCGCCGACGGCGAGCAGCCGACGACCTGGTTGTCGACGAGGACGTTCCGGGCCACCTGGATGGTCGTCTCGGACCCCGCCGGGCCGGTGATGGAGGGGAAGCCGGCGCTGACCAGGGAGTTCGCGGCGTCGATACCGGCCTGGGCCTGAGACTGGGTGTCACCGACCTGCGTCTCGATGGTCTGGTCGATCGCGTCGCGCAGCTGGATGGCCGGCAGGAGCGCGCCGTCGCGGATGGCCACGCCGAGCGGCCCGAGGTCGCCGGTCTCGGGCTGGAGCACACCGAGTCGGACGGTCCGGTCCGCCCCGCTGCCGCTGCCGGACGGTTCGGGCTGCGGGATATCGCCGGACCCGCCGAAGTCGACCGTCTCGCGGGTCTCGACGCCCTCCTCGGTGAAGCCGAAGACCTGGTAGCGTGCGGCCGTGATGTCGCCGGCCTCGTCGAAGTTGACGTTGCTGGAGGCACCCTCGTACTGGATGTTCTCCCCCGCCGCCGCGGCCTCGGCGGCCTCGGGCAGCTGCTCGGGCGTGTAGGTCGTCCCGCCGGGGTTCGCGACGACGCGCATGTGGTCGCGGATGGACGCGCCGTCGTTCGCACCGGCCATCAGGTTGGCGAGAATCTGGACCGCGGAGGCGTCGTAGGCCTGCGAGGTGAACACGCCGGCCTGGTCGTAGTCGAACTCCTCCAGGAACAGGCTCTCGAAGGTGTCCTTCCCGGGGCCGGACGACGTCGGAGCCGTCCCGCGGACGTTCGACATGTCGTTGCCGACGTCGCCCGGGAGGTCGCCGGACTGGAGCCCGTCGGTCACGAGGATGTCGGCGTCGTCGTCGCCGTAATCGGCGTAGAAGTCCTTGAACAGCTGGACGCCGCTCTGCGGGTAGCCGACGACCATGAGGACGTCCGGCGTCTGGGCGCCGCCACCACCGTCGCCGGTGCTGCCGCCGTCGCCACCGTCGCCGCCATCGCCGCCGTCGCCACCACCGTCGCCGCCGTCGCCACCACCGTCACCGCCGTCGCCGGTCTGCTGGGTCGAACAACCGGCCAGGCCCCCGAGGAGGCCGACGGTGCCGACTGTTCCGGTCCGTTTCAAGAACGTGCGTCGATCGTGGTCTCGACTCATGTCTTCCGTTGGTTGGCCCCACTAGTAGAAATATGTTGCCCGTTCCGCAACGATTTCTGTGCCGGCCGCAGACACTATGCCGACCGATTTCGCGCCCCGCCTGTCAGGGTGCGAGACGGTTCTTCCGGTTTCGCATGTGCTCGTTGTAGTGCTCGAAGGTGATGGGACACCACTCCTCGGCCAGGTCCAGCATGTCCTCGGTCAGCCCGCGAATCTCCCACTGTGCGTCGGCGGCCGCCCGCATGTCGGCGACGTGCATCAGCATCCGGGCGTTCATCGACATGACGATGTTGACCTCCGTCCCGATGGGGAGGACGAACCGCGCGTCCTCGGGCGGCATCCCGAGGTCCAGCAGGTCCTGATACGACCGGACCGCGTTCTCGACGGCGTCCGTGAATATCGCCTCGCGCTCCGCGACAGTCTCCTCGTCGACCTGGCCGGACTTCTGGTTGCGCCCGACCCAGGAGGGGTCCGTCGCCGAGGGCGGGACGACGACCATCTCGCCCTCGCGGACGTCGGCCGGGTCAACGTCGTCGAAAGAGACGTACCGCATCGACTGCACGTCGAAGGAGACGTGCCGGTGGCGGGTAATCTGGGCCATACACGACCGGGAGACGCCCTCGACCGCGAAGGTCGCCTGCGCGTGTTCGAAGGGGCCAAAGTGGCCGTGGTCCAGCAGGTGGCCGATGAGCGTCCGCTTCTTGTCCTCGATGGTCTCGCCCTCGACTGTCTCCATCGTCTCCTCGAAGGACTGGTCCCCGACGAACCCCGCGCTGTAGTCGTTCCGTGCCGCCTTGCAGATGAGTTCTTCGGGGTCGTCCGTCGACTCGAGCAGCGTAACTTCCATACCGGGTGGGTGAACCCGAGGGTGAAAAATACTTCCTCCCGCGGTGGGACCGTCGTTCAGAGCTGCTTCCAGGCCGTCGGTTCGTTCGCCAGTCCCAGGACCCGGGCCTCGCGGCCGCCGGCCTCCGCCTCGCGCACCTCGATGAGGCCGTCGAAGGCCTGCTTGATGACCTGGAGGGTCTGGGAGTCGTGGGCACCGGAGTCGATGGTGAACACGCCGATGTAGTCGGCGGTGTCCAGCCGCGACGAGAGGACGTGACAGAACTTGAACACCGTCTTCTTGTCGGTGTAGGTCAGCATCGTCGACAGCGAGACGAGCGCCAGTCGCCCCCTGGTGCGGCCGGCGTTGTGGAGCCCCTCGATTGCTTTCGTGATGCCGATACCGATGCCGGTCAGGTCGCCCGGCGATGACACCTGGTGGACGAAGGTCCCGTCGAGTGCGTCGGCGTCGACGCCGCCCTCGCCCCGGCAGTCGACGACGCCGAGCTGGGAGTCAGACAGTTCCGGCACTTCGTCCTGGAACACCTGCGCGATGTTTCTCGCGCTGTCGTTGGTACTTACCACGACCGCGCCCTCGCCGTCTCGGGCCCCGTCCGTGAGGATATCGTACGCAAGGCGTTGCTTCCCACTCATCGCCGGGCCGGAGAGGAGGATGCTCGACCCGGGCCGAACGTCGCGCAGTTCCTCGAAATCGAGGACAGATGATAGATCGTACATGGTAGCTCCGTTACTCCTCGTCTGCACTCAGGCCACGGAGCGTCGCGATGAAGTCGGAGTCGTCCTCGATGCCGCCGAGAGTCTCCGAGAGGCCGTCGCGCATCTCCGCGATGTCTTCGGTCAACGCGTCGTACTCGTCGCTCTCGGCCAGTTCGGCGCTCGATTTCGTGGCCTCGAGGGTCGCCTGCTTCTCGACGAGCGCGTAGTACTCCTGGAGCATGGAGTCGTACTCGGAGCGCTCGAGCAGATTGGAGACGGTGTCGTGGAGCTGCTGGCTCCGGATCGGCTTCGAGAGGTAGGCGTCGAACCCCATCTCGAGGATGTCGAAGTCGGGTTCCACGGCCGTCACCATCGCCACTCGACAGCCCAGCGCCCGCTCGCCGATGCGCTCGAGCACCTCGTCGCCCGAGAGGCCAGGCATCATCCGGTCGAGGAGAACCACGTCGACGGACGCGTCGAGCATCTCGAGGCCCTCGTCACCGTTCTTGGCCATTCGAACCTCGTATTCGTCCTGCAACCAGAGCTTGTAGGTCTCTGCGACGTCGGGTTCGTCTTCCACAATGAGAACGACAGGGGGGTCCACATCGGACATCAGTGATTCTACTGGGCGGGTACCGTATCCACGTACATAGCCCTGTGGGTGTCGTTATCAGCGTTGTGAATCGAGCGCTGGGCGGAGGTGGCAGCGACCGAGAGAGCGACACCCACATTGGCACGCCCGCCGAACGGTCGGGCATGATCCGGAACCTCGCACGCGGCGTCCAGGCGTTTACCAGCAACGCGTTCCTCGTCACCGGCGAGCGAACCGTCCTCGTCGACGTGGGCAACGAGTTCGACGTCGTCGGTGCGGTCCGCGAGCACACCGACGACCTGGACGCCATCGTGCTGACACACACCCACCACGACCACGTCGGGAACCTAAGAGCCGTCGTCGACGCCTTCGACGTCGACGTGTGGGGCCAGGACCAGACACAGCCGGGCGTCGACCACGCCATCGCCGACGGCGAGACGGTCCAGCTGGGCGACCACGGGTACCTGGCCATCCACACGCCGGGCCACAAGGACGACCACCTCTGCTTTTACTCGGCGACTGCGGGCGTGCTCTTCGCGGGCGACCTGGTCTTCGCCAACGGAAGTTTCGGCCGCACCGACCTCGAGGAGGGCGACAGGGACCTCCTCGTGGACAGCATCGACAGGGTGCTCGACGTCGTAGACGAGGACTTCGGCGAGCTGCACACCGGTCACGGCCCGAGCGTCACCGACGCGCCGTACCACGACGTCGAACGCTCCTGGCAGGCGGCCCGGTTCTGACCGCGTGCCGACGGAGCGTCAGCGGCGTTGACAGGTGGAGGAACCCTAATGTACCCCTGTCGCAAAGCCCCGGTAAGCCAATGTTACGCTGTTCGCACGAGGGGTGTGCCTGGCGGGCCATCGCGCCCTCCGAGGCCGCCGCTCGCGCGCAACTCGCCGACCACGTCGCCACGGAACACGCCACGACGGTCGACGCCGACATCCCCGACGGGAAGGTACAGGTCCGACTGGACGGAGACGACGAGTGGCAGACCGTGACCCTCGAAGAGGCGCACGAACTCCACCGGGACGTCCACGACGACTGACGCGCCGCCCCGGTAAGACCGTGTTACCGCCCCGCACGCCCGGCTCGGGAACGACGCCTCGCCGAGCGCGGCGCCTCCCTCAGTCGAACGCTGTCGCCAGCAGCGCGTCGTAGGCGTGGTCGTACGCCTCCGCGACAGCTGCCGGGTCGCTCCGTTCCTCGCTGGTGAGGGCCGGAAGCCGGACGGCGCCGGTGCGCTCGATGAGGTCCACGACGTTCCCGACCCGCTCCTCTAACTGTCCTTCCTCGGGACTGCCGCTCGCGATTTCACACGCCTTCGCGTAGCGGCGGCCGTCGTAGAACCGCGCCCGTCCAGGTTCGACGACGGCGACTGCGTCCGGTTCCAACCCAGAGAGCGGGCGGGCGACGTCGCCGTACGACTCGACGACCGCACGCTTCGCCGCGGCGATGTCCTCGGCCACACCGTCCAGAGCCGGGACGTGCATCGCGGCCATGAGGTCGTTGAAGTCCGTGACCGACGTCACGCGGGGGGCGTTCTCCAGCGGAAGGCGTTCCTCGACGGAGGGCGGCAGGTCGACGGTGCCGTTGACCACGAACTCCTCGCCCACGCGGTCGACGACGAACTGTTCGTGCTCGCGCCCCAGCAGGCCCGTGCCCGCCCCGGCCGAGGGGTGCCAAAGGCGGTGGACTGGATTTATCGCCTCGGGCGAGACGTCAGCGGCCGTCGCCGCAGCGAGTCGCTTCGCATCCTTCCCGTAGAGGCGGCCCTCGGCCGTCGCCCGCTCGTAGTCGTCGTGGTCGAACCAGTAGTTGTTCCCGGCTCTCGGCTTGTAGCCGCGCGCGCCGGTCCGTTCGAGCAGGCCGACCGTGAACGTCGTCTTGCCGGCGTCGACTCGGTCGGCGCCGGCGACCAGGAGGTTCATTCGTCGGCGAGGCCGTAGAGGCCGACGACGTCCTCGTCGCTCGGTTCGGCAAAGACCAGGTCGTCCTGGTTGTAGATCATCCACGGGATGGCCCAGTCGATGAACACCGACTCGTTGAAGTCGCTGAGTTCGGCGTCGGCTGGCAGGCCCTGCAGCAGCCGGGCCAGTTCCGGTATCGTATAGAGCAGGTCCGGGTCGAGGATGTCCGCTGGTTCGTGCAACTCGAACGACAGGATCTCGTCGTAGTCGGCCTTCCTGGCAGGCATACCCGCGGGTATGCCGAGGGCGTGGGTAAATCCCTCGGAGTACGCGTCGCTGGTCGGATCGCGTCGAAAGAAATGCTGGTTGGAGCCCTACTCGAAGTGCTGGACCGACTTCTCGAACTGTTCTGCGGCGTGGTCCCAGTCGACGACTTCGAAGAAGGCGTCGATGAAGCTGCCGCGGTCCGGTCCGTAGTCGTAGTAGTAGGAGTGCTCCCAGACGTCGAGGGCCAGGACGGGATGTGCGCCCCAGAGCGCGCCCTGGTCGTGCTTGTCGACCTTGACGTTGCGCAGTTGCTTGGCGACGGGGTCGTAGACCAGGAGTGCCCAGCCACCGGCGGCGCCCGCGGCGGCCTCGAACTCGGCCTTCCAGCCCTCGTAGGAGCCGAAGTCCGCCTCGATGCGGTCACGGAGCGCGCCCTCGGGTTCGCCGCCGCCGTTGGGGTCCATGTTCTCCCAGAACAGCGTGTGGAGGTAGTGTCCACAGCCGTTGTGCGTGACGTTCCCGAGCGCACCGGCGGTCGAGGAGTGGTCCCCCGACTCGCGGTTCTCGGCGAGTGTCTTCTCGGCGGCGTCGAGGCCGTTTACGTAGCCCTGATGGTGGGTGTCGTGGTGCCAGGTGAGCACCTGTTCGGAGATGTGGGGCTCCAGTGCGTCGTAGTCGTACGGAAGTGGTGGAAGTTCCGGGTCAGAGTGTTCGGACATATCAAATCGCCTCCAGTATCTCACAGGGCCGGACACCTGTTAAACGTTTAGGAGGCGGTGGGTTTCGTACCGACGTGCGAGCCGACCTGACTGGCGGGTCGGCCGCCGGCGTCTAGTCGTCGCCGCGGGCCTGCTCGAACATCTCGATGGCCTGCTCGCGTCGCTCGCTGTGGTCGACGATGGGGTCCGGGTACTCGGGGGCCGCGTTGCGCCGCTGGGTGAGCGACGCTTCGTGCCAGCTGTGGATTATCTCGGGGTCGGTCTCGCGCAGTTCCGGGACGTATCGCCTGATGTACTCGGCCTCGGGGTCGTAGCGCTCGCCCTGGGTCATCGGGTTGAAGATGCGGAAATAGGGCTGGGCGTCGGTCCCGGTGGAGGCGGCCCACTGCCACCCGCCGTTGTCGTTGCCAGTGTCGTGGTCGACCAGTTTCTCCCGGAACCAGTCGTACCCCTCGCGCCAGTCTATCAGGAGGTCCTTGGTCAGGAACGAGGCCACGATCATCCGCACGCGGTTGTGCATGTAGGCCTCCGCTCGCAGCTGTCGCATCCCGGCGTCGACGATGGGATAGCCCGTCTCGCCGTCCTTCCAGGCCTGGAGGGCTTCGGGGTCGTGGTTCCACTCGATGGGGCGCTCGTAGGACTTGTAGTTCGCCGTGACGACGTTCGGGTTCGCGGCGAGCACCTGCGTGTAAAACTCGCGCCAGGCCAGTTGCGAGAGGAACTCGTCGACCGACTCCGCCCGCTCGCTCCCCGGTTCGACGGCGTCCCTGGCAGCGACCGTCCGCTCGTAGACCTCCCGGATGCCGACGGTGCCGAACTTGAGGTGGGGCGAGAGGCGCGACGTACACTCCTCGGCCGGGTAGTCACGCCGGTCGTCGTAGCGGTAGACGTCCGCTTCGAGAAAGTCCGACAGGAGCTCGCGGGCGACCGCCGTCCCCGCCGGTGGCACGTCGGCCTCCGGGTCGTCGAAACCCAGGCCCGAGCGCGTCGGCAGGTCTGTCGCGGCAAGGGCGCCCAGGCGATCCACGTCCACCGAGGCGAGCGCGTCGTCGTCCGGCGGGTCGTAGGGCGCCGCCTTCTCGCGGTCCTGCCACTTCCGGCCGAAGTAGGTGAAGACGCTGTAGGGATCGCCGTCGTTGGTCGTGATCTCGCCCGGTTCGTGCAGGACGGCGTCCTGGACGGCCTCGCGGGTGACGTCCGCGTCGTCGAGCGCGCGTCGCACCGCCGCGTCGCGTTCACGGGCGAGGCCCGAGTAGTCCCGGCCCCAGGTCACGTGGTCCGCGTCGAGTTCGTTCGCGAGCTCGGGCAGGACCTCCCGCGGGTCGCCGCGGGCGACGAGCAGCTGGCCACCCGCGTCGCGGTACCACTCGGCGAGTCGGTCCAGCGCGTCGAGCATGAACGCGACGCGGGGCGGGCCCGCGTGGGCGAGGACGTCGCGGTCGAAGACGAACACCGGAACGACGGGGTCGGTGGCGGTCGCTCGCGCGAGCCCGGCGTTGTCGGTCGCCCGCAGGTCCCGGCGGTGCCAGTGGATGCGCATACGCCTCTCTCGTCTCGGGCGCTACAAAAGGTCGTACCCAACCACGTTGGACGCCAGGGTTTTCCCGGTCCCCGGCGTCGGGTGAGCCATGTCCACAGACACCGTGGCGTTGCGTATCGCCGACGGCGTGGCGACGGTGACGCTGAACCGACCGGACCGCCGGAACGCACTCGACGTCGACACCGCGCGGACGCTCGTCGAGCGGTTCGAGACCATCGCCGACAGCGACGCCCGCTGTGTCGTCCTCGAAGGCGACGGCGAGGCGTTCTGTGCGGGCGGGGATATCGGCGCGATGGTCGAGGGTGTCGCTACCGACGTTCCGCCGGCCGACCGGGTCGAGCACGCCGCGACGGCCATCAACGACGCCGTGGAGGCGGTCTACGACTGCCGGCTCCCGGTCGTCGTGAAGCTGGACGGACCGGCATACGGCGCGGGGGCCGGCCTGGCGCTGGCCTGTGACGTCCAGCTCGCGAGCCCGGACGCGGCGCTCGGCTTTGGCTTCCGCCGGGTCGGGCTGGCCGTCGACTCGGGCATCTCCTATTTCCTGCCGCGACTCGTCGGCCCGAACAAGGCCAAGGAGCTTGCGTTCACCGGTGAGACGGTCGGTGCCGAGGAGGCGCTGGAGCTGGGGCTGGTCACGCGGGTCTTCGACGAAGACGCATACGACGAGGAAGTCACGGCCTTGGTCGAGACCATCGCGTCGGGGCCGACCGTCGCCCTGACCCAGTCGAAGCGGCTCGTCGACCGGGGCGTCGAGTCGTCGTTCGAGCAGGCGCTGGACCGCGAGGCCACCGCCCAGGGCATCGCCTTCACGACTCACGACCACGACGAGGGTGCGCGGGCGTTCATGGAACAGCGAGAGCCGGAGTTCGAGGGGCACTGAGACGAACCGCAGTCACACACGCAGCCGGCGCGGTCGCTGACCGGCCGATAGAGAGAGAGAGAATAGGGGCGCCCGGTCGCTCGCCGGGTCAGAGCTTGCGCTCTGCGTCCTCGGCCAGTTCCTGCATCCGCTTGCCGACGCGGCCGGCGTCGGAGAACTCGTCCTCGCTCATCGCCGTCGCCAGCGCGTTGCCGAGGACGAACACGGCGTGTTTGTGCTCGCTTTTGGACTTGTGGACGTCCGAGGGACGGACGTCGAGTTCCTGATACTGGTCGAACAGGTCGGCGTCGACGGAGTCCATCTCGTCACGGAAGAACTCCATTATCGTCACCATCTGTTCGTGGAGTTCCAGCAGCTCGTCTTTGTGCATGGTTGTCTACTCTATGTGATGGGAGCGGTATAAGAATTACCCGGGAAGGGATACCAGACCGGCACGCTCGGGGTCAGAAGACGTACTCGTCGTCGTGTCCCATCATCCCGTCGTCTTCGAAGCCTGGCTCCTCGTCCTGATCCTGTGGTCCGGATGTCTTGTACGCCTTGAGACCCGTCGAGAGGAGGTCTTCGATGGCTTCCTCGCGGTTGAGGAACTCGCCCTGCTCGACCAGTTGGGCGATCTGCATCTCGAGGTGTTCCGGGACCGTTATCTCTACCTTTGGCATCGCAACATGGGGTGCTTAGACCAACCCGTATTTAAAACTGGCGGGGGGCTGAGACGTTCGGACCGGACCGTGACCGGCCGTCGACTCTCGGTGAGTCCCGGCTCGTCCGCGGGACGCCGCCGGGCCGTTCCCACGATAGTTAGGCTCAAAGGGACGGACTCCTAACACCGGGCCAATGGAACCACTGCGTGGCGAGGAGGCGACGGTCGGCGAGACGGCGGTCGTCGCACGTGGGTGTCGCGTGGACCGCGCGCCGGTCAGGGGGCTTCTCGAGACGGACGCTCGCCCCCGGTTCGCGTGGGCGACGGGGCCGAGACGGTGGCCGCTCGCGGTGCGGCTGCGACGGTCACGGCCGACGGCCCGACGCGCTTCGACGACGTCCGAGCGGCCGCCGAATCGCTCTTCGAGTCGTGTTCGGTCCAGGCCGACCTCCCGAGCGCGGCACGCCCCAGGCTGTTCGGCGGGTTCGCCTTCCACGACGGTGACGTGACCGACGGGGCGTCGCCGTGGAACGGCTTCCCCGGGGCTGCCTTCTTCCTCCCGTCGGTCCAGCTGACCGAGACGGGCGAGGGCGCCTGGCTGACGACGGTCGCCACCGGCCCGGACTCGAGAGAGACAGCCGGAGCGTCCCTCGAGACGTGGCGACAGCGACTGGCAGCGGTCGACGAGGGGCCGGTCGGGGGGCCGCCCGGCATCGACCACGTCGAGCGAACGCCGACCCGGGGCGGGTGGCGCGAGCAGGTCCGGGCGGCGCTCCGGAGCGTCGAACGGGGAGACCTGCAGAAGGTCGTCTTGGCCCAGTCGCTGGCGGCCAGCCTGCGCGAGGAACTCTCGGTCCCCGACGCGCTGGCGCGACTCGCGCGGACGTACCCGGACTGCTACCGGTTCATGCTCTCGCTGTCGGACGGCGGGACCTTCTTCGGCGCGACGCCCGAGCGCCTCGTCTCCCTGCGGGGGCGCACGGTCCGGACCGAGGCGCTCGCGGGGTCGACCGGGCGGGGCGACACCCCGGCCGAGGACGAGTGGCTGGCGACGGAACTGCTCGAGAGCGAGAAGGACCGTCACGAGCACAAGCTAGTCGCCGACGCCATCCGCGACCAGCTCGAGCCGTTCGCCTCGTCGGTGCGGACCGGCGAGGTGAGCGTCCGCCGCCTGGCGACGGTCCAGCACCTCCGGACCCCCATCACGGCAGAACTCGACAGCGACCGACACGTACTGGACCTGGTGGAGGCGCTCCACCCGACGCCGGCCGTGGGCGGGCTCCCGCCGGACGCGGCGCTGCGGACCATCCGCGAGACGGAGACGTTCGACCGCGGCTGGTACGCCGCCCCCGTCGGCTGGGTCGACGCTGCCGGGAACGGCAGTTTCGCGGTCGGCATCCGCTCTGCGGTCGCCCGCGACCGCACCGCGACGCTGTTTGCCGGCGCCGGCATCGTCTCCGACAGCGACCCCGACCGCGAGTGGGACGAGGTCCAGCTCAAGTACCGGCCGATGCTCGACGAACTGGAATGAGCCACCCGAACGTCAACACGCTGTGGGCCGAGACGCTGGTCGCGGAACTCGCCGCCGGCGGCGTCGAGGCCGTCTGTATCTCGCCGGGGAGCCGGTCGACGCCGCTGACCGTCGCGTTCGCCCAGCACCCCGACGTGACGGTCTACTCGCACCTCGACGAACGCTCGTCGGCGTTCTTCGCGCTCGGCCGGGCCCGGCGAACGGGACGACCGACGCCGCTGGTCTGTACCTCCGGGACCGCGGCGGCGAACTTCCACCCGGCGGTCGTCGAGGCCACGCAGTCGAACGTCCCGATGCTCGTCCTGACGGCCGACCGGCCGCCCGAGCTCACAGACAGCGGGGCCAACCAGACCGTCGACCAGGAGCAGCTGTACGGCGGCGCCGTCAGGTGGTACCGCGACATGCCCGAACCGGAGGCCGAACCGCGCAAGGTGCGGATGCTGCGGACGACGGCGGCCCGGGCGCTCGCCGAGTCGACCGGCGCCGACCCCGGCCCGGTCCATCTCAACTGCCGGTTCCGCAAGCCGCTGGAACCGACCCCGGTCCCGGGAAGCGACCCGGACGGCGTGCCCGAGGACTGGGCCGAGGCCAACCCGCTCGAGGCGAACGGACGCGAGGGTCCGTTCGTGACGACGGCGTCAGGACGGCCGACGCTCGACGGCGCGACGCTCGACCGTGTCGCGGGCGCGCTCACTGACGCCGAACGAGCGCTGGTCGTCGCGGGCCCGTCCGACGACGGACTCGGACGGGACGCGCTCGCGCGACTCGCCGAGGCCACGGGCGCGCCGATGCTCGCCGACCCGCTCTCTGACCTCCGCTTTGGCCCGCACGTCACGCACCTCGAGGCCCCCGTCTGTGGCGGGTACGACGCGTATCTCGGCTCCGAGGCGACGGCCGACTGGCCCGACCCCGACGTCGTGGTCCGCGTCGGCGCCTCGCCCACCTCGAAACCGCTCCGGAACTACCTCCGCGACGCCGACTGCCGGCAGTTCGTCGTCGACCCGACGGGCGGGTGGACCGAAGCGGAGTTCACCGCGACGGACCTGCTCGTGGCCGACGCGGACGCCACCGTCGCGGCCCTCTCCGAGCGAGTCGACGGTCGGGTCGCCGACGGGTGGCGCGACCGGTTCGTTGCCGCCGAGCACGCCCACTGGGACGCTGTCGAGGCGGCACTCGGCGAGACGTACTGGGAGGGCGGGGTCCTTGCGGACGTTCTCCGGAACGCGCCGGACCCGGCGACGGTGTTCGTCTCGAACAGCATGCCGGTCAGGGACGCCGACCGGTTCGGACGACCGCGGGCCGCCGACCTCACGGTCCTCGGGAACCGCGGCGCCAGCGGCATCGACGGCATCACGTCGACGGCGCTTGGCGCGGGGAGCGCGACCGAGGACCCGCTCGTGCTGGTGACCGGCGACCTCGCGTACTACCACGACATGAACGGCCTGCTCGCGGTCGGTCGCTGCGACGTCGACGCGACCATCGTGCTGATCAACAACGACGGCGGGGGTATCTTCCACGTCCTCCCCATCGAGGACTACGAGACGTTCGAGGAGCAGTTCAAGACGCCCCACGGACTGGACTTCGACCCGACTGGCGACCTCTACGGCCTGGAGTTTCGCCGGGTCGACGGTCGCGAGGACTTCCTCGACGCCTTCGGTGAGTCGGTCGAGCGAGAGGGCACGCAAGTGCTCGAGGTCCAGTTCGACGCCGCACGGAGCCACGCCGTCCGCGACGACCTTGCCGCCCGCGTCCGCGAGGCTATTGCCACTCGCTGAGGGAGGGAGCGAGTGGGTCACCACGGAAGTGACCGATGGGAGACCGCACGGGGCCCCCTCGAGAGGTTCCCGGCACACCGTCGATGGATATTCTACAGGCGAAGGACGGAGATGGTCAGGACGGTGAAGCCCAACGGCAGCCAGGTAGCCAGCAGGACGGCGATACCGACCAGCGACACGAACGAGAGGTTCAGCCCCAGCAGGACAAAGGGCATGACGATGCTCCAGGGGCCAAAGACCAGGAGCGCGATGCGGGGCATCGACTGGAGGTAGCCCACGACAAGCAGGAGACAGCCGCCGAGAACGACGTTCACGAAGAGTGGGAAGGCCGGGACGAGTGCGCTGAAAAGCAGCACCGGGTACAGCGAGAACGTGAGGCCGAGCAGCGTCAGGTCCCGGCCGGTCGGGATCAAGTCGCCGGACTGGGACCCCCAGCTCTGGGAGTTCCTGACGCTGTAGCCCCCGCCGGTGTTCCAGTCCGACCCGGACCCGTCGCTGGCCCCTGACGTCCGAGTCGCAGTCGACTGCGAGTCGCTGGACGCGTCAGCCGCTGTCTCCTGCGCGCTGGCGTCGGGCCCGCCGGCGTCGGTGGTCGCCTCGGCCGCCCGCCCGCCGGACGCGTTCGCTGGCACGGCGCTCTCGTTCTCGACGGGCCCGTGCCCGCTCTCTGGCGTCCTCGGCGGTCGACCGTGTGTGCTGTCGGCCGCTGGTCGACGTCGCCTCGCCGTACCCGGCGCGACGGGCCGCGCTGGCGACGTCGCTCTCGCTCGCACTGGCGGCGCTGGGCTCGTCGCCCACGTAGGCCTCGTGGCCGATGCGGTCGTAGCGCGCCCGCTCGGCCTCGTCGACGAGGACGTCGCGGGCGTCGATGAGTTCCCGCGTCGTGGCCCCGGCGTCCGCGTCGTCGTTCACGTCGGGGTGGACCTCCTTCAGGCGCTCGCGGTAGGCGGCCTCGATCTCGTCTGTGGTCGCGTCGGGCTCAACGCCCAGCACGTCGTAGAACGTCTCTGTCATGTGCGCGAGCGGTAGTGGCTCAATGCGGAGAGGAAGTAAATCCTCACCGCCGATTCTCAGTCGTGGTTCTCGGGCTCGCGGTTCCCGGTCTCGGTCGCGTCTTCGCCCCAGGCGTCACCGCCGCCATCGGTTCGCTGGCGGGCGAGGTCCTCCAGGGCGGTCGCGATGCGTGCCAATATCCCCACGAGGTGGTAGAACAGATAGACCAGCCACAGAGCCACGATAATCAGGAACCCGAGGAGTATCTGCTGGGCGATTACCAGGCTGTACAGGACGACCAGCACCGAGAGGCCGAGCAGCGCGAGGCGGATCTGTCGGTCGTCGAAGGTGGAGGGCATATACGAGCATGCACACACAACGCTCAGGAAAACGTTTCGCTCACTGGGAATCTTTTTGCGCCGTCCCCCGTCACCGTCGGTATGGTCTCAGAGATATTCGACCCGGAACGGTGGGACCCGGTCGACCGGTTCGACTTCCGCGACATCACCTACCACCGCTCGACGGAGACGGGCGCGGTCCGCATCGCCTTCGACCGCCCCGAGAAGCGCAACGCCTTCCGGCCGGAGACGGTCGACGAGCTCGCGACGGCGCTGGACCACGCCAAACGCCTCACCGACGTCGGCTGTATCCTGCTGACCGGGAACGGGCCCTCGCCGAAGGACGGCGGCTGGGCGTTCTGCTCGGGCGGCGACCAGAGCATCCGTGGCGAGAGTGGATACGAGTATCGGGCCGAGGAGGATAGCGAGTCGCGGCGCGACTCGGACACGTCGAGCGGTGAGCGCGGCGAACCGCGAGACGTCGGCGACGAAGACGCGCCCGAAAACGTCGGACGCCTCCACATCCTCGAGGTCCAGCGCCAGATCCGCCACATCCCGAAGGTCGTCGTCGCCGTCGTGCCGGGGTGGGCCGTCGGCGGCGGCCACTCGCTGCACGTCGTCTGTGACCTCACCATCGCCAGCGACGAGCACGCGAAGTTCCTCCAGACGGACCCCGACGTGGGCAGTTTCGACGGCGGGTTCGGGTCCGCGTACCTCGCCCGACAGGTCGGCCAGAAGAAGGCCCGTGAAGTGTTCTTCCTCGGGAAGACCTACAGCGGCGCGGAGGCCGCGGAGATGGGAATGGTTAACGACGTCGTGCCACACGACGACCTCGAGTCGACCGCCATCGACTGGGCGAAACGCATCAACAGCAAGTCGCCGACGGCGATGCGGATGCTGAAGTACGCCTTCAACCTCGACTCGGACGGGATGGTCGGCCAGCAGGTCTTCGCCGGCGAGGCGACCCGACTGGCGTACATGACCGACGAGGCCCAGGAGGGCCGCGACGCGTTCAACGAGGGGCGTGAGCCGGACTTCGACGACGTGCCCTGGCACTACTGACGGACGAGAACGCCCCGTGACGGGGGCGGCCGGTCGGCACAACCACAGCCGATATGGGGATGTGGCCCCCAGATTCGGCCAATGAGTACAGCGACGGCGGACGTCTCGAGACGGAAGGCCTGGCTCATGGCGGCCCGGCCACAGACGCTCCCGGCGGGCGCCGCGCCCGTCGTCGTCGGCGTGGGGGTCGCCGTCCACGCCGGGGTGTTCGCGCTCGGCCCGGCGCTGGCGGCGCTGGTGGGGGCGCTGCTCATCCAGGTCGGGACGAACTTCGCGAACGACTACTACGACGCGGTGAAGGGGGCGGACACGGACGAACGGGAGGGCTTTACCCGCGTGACTGCGGGCGGCCTCATCGAACCGGCGGAGGTCAAGCGGGCCATGGCCGCCACCTACGGCCTCGCCGTCGTCGTGGGCGTCTACCTGGTTGCCGTCGGCGGCCTCCCCATCGTCGTCGTGGGCCTCTCTGGTATCGCCGCCGGCATCCTCTACACCGGCGGCCCGCTCCCCTACGGCTACCGTGGCCTGGGCGACCTGTTCGTGTTCGTCTACTTCGGTCTGGTCGCCGTGATCGGGACCTACTACGTCCAGACCGTCGCGAACATGCCAGGAGTCGGCTCGTTCCTCACGACGCTTCCGGCGGGGAGTGTCACGGCCACGGTTGTGACCGCAAGCCTCCCGGCCGCCGGGCTCTCGACGGCCATCCTCGTCGTCAACAACATCCGCGACCGGGAGACGGACATGGCTGCGGGGAAGAAGACGCTGGCGGTCTACCTGGGCTACACGTGGAGCCGTGTGGAGTTTCTGATACTTGTCGGGATGGCGTACGTGGTGCCGGTCGTCTTCGCGCTGGACGCCGCGTTCGGCCCGTGGGCGCTGGCCCCGCTGCTCTCGCTTCCGCTCGCCGTCTCCGTCTCGCGGACCGTCCTCACCGAGACCGAAGGGGCCGCGCTGAACCCCGCGCTGGAACGGGTCGGCCAGACGCTGTTCGTCCACTCGCTGCTGTTCGCCGTGGGCCTGGCGCTCCCGCAGGTGCTATGAGAGTCGAAGCGTTCGCGCTCCCGCTGGCGAAGCCCCTCGAGACGGCAACGGGACCCATCTCGACACGTGAGGGCGTCGTCGTCCGGTACGACCACCGCGGCGAGACCGGCGTCGGCGAGGCGACGCCGCTCGCGGGGTGGACCGAACCCCTCTCGGAGTGCCAGGACGCCCTCGACGTGGCGGCCGACGCCGAAGCGTCGGGCGGCCACAGCACCGCGTTGCTCGAGCTGGACGCGCTGGACGTCCCGGCGGCACGCCACGGGTTCTCGACGGCGCTGCTCGACGCCGACGCCAGGGCCGACGGCCTGCCGCTCTCCCGGTGGTTCGACGCCGACCGGGACTGCCGCTCGGTCCCGGTGAACGCGACGATCGGCGACGGCCCGCCGGGGGAGACGGCACGGGCGGTCGCGGACGCAGTCGCCGCGGGCTACGACTGCGTGAAAGTCAAGATCGGGAACCGGCCGGTCGCCGCGGATGTCGACCGACTCCGCGCGGTCCGAGAGCAGGTCGGCGAGGCCGTGACCCTCCGGGCCGACGCCAACGGGGCCTGGACGAACGACGAAGCAGAGGCGGCCTTCGACGCGTTCGAGGACCTCGGCGTCTCGTACGTCGAGCAACCGCTGCCGGCCGACGACCTGGCGGGCCACGCCGCCCTGCGCGAATCTGAGTTCGACGTAGGCGTTGCGCTCGACGAGTCGCTGGTCGGCCGCCGGGTCGACGCGGTCCTGGACGCCGACGCCGCGGACGTGCTCGTCCTCAAACCGATGGCCCTGGGCGGCCCCGGCAACGCTCACACGCTAGCGATGCGCGCCCGCGAGGCCGGCGTCGAACCCGTCGTCACGACGACTATCGACGGCGTCGTCGCGCGGCTGGCGGCGCTGCACGTGGCCGCGGCGATCCCGGAGGTCGCACCGTGTGGGCTGGCGACCGGCGACAGACTCGAGCGCGACCTCGGCCCCGACCCGACGACGGTCCGGGACGGAGAGATGACCGTGCCACAGGACCCCGGTCTCGGCGTCGACCCCGCGGAGGTGCGGCCGGATGCCTGAGCCGGTGGACTGGCCGACGCGGGACCTGGTGACCCACCGGGTCGAGAGCACGCCCGAGCGGACGGCCGTCGTCGGCGAGGACCGGGAGCTGACCTACCGCGAACTGGACGCCGCCGTCGACGACGCCGCGGCAGTCGTCGAGGCGTTCTCGGCGGACCGCGTCGCGACGCTCGTCGACACGCGAGTGGCGGTGGGGTCGCTGCTGTTCGGGGCGATGCGCGCCGGGGCGACGCTGGCACCGCTGAACGTCGAACTGGCCGCCGAGGCACTCGAATCGAATCTCGAGGCACTCGACCCCGATCTGCTGGTCTGTGAGCGGGAGACGCGTTCGCTCGCCGCCGAGGTGGCTCCCTGTCCGGTCGTCTCGCTCGACGGTGGGGCTGGCGGCGAGGTGGCGACGTTCGACGACGTCGCGGCCGAGACGGCCCCGCCAGCTGCCGCCGAACTCGCCCTTGAGGACACGCAACTCGTCCTCTTTACCTCGGGGACCACCAGCGAACCGAAGGGCGTCCGGCTCACCGTGGGCAACCTCGTCGCGAGCGCGACGGCGTCGGCGTTCCGGCTCGGCGTCGCCGCCGACGACCGGTGGCTCGTCTGTCTCCCGACCTACCACATGGGCGGGCTGGCGCCGTTCGTCCGGAGCGCGCTCTACGGGACGACCGTCGTCGTCCAGCGCGAGTTCGACGTCGAGCGAATCCCCGAGGTACTCGCCGCAGAGCGCGTGACCGGCGTCTCGCTCGTGCCGACGATGCTCACCCGGTTGCTCGACGAGGGGTGGACCCCCCACGACGCGCTCCGGTTCGTCCTGCTGGGTGGCGGGCCGGCCAGCGAGCCGCTCGTCGAGCGCTGCCGGGAGCGGGGCGTCCCGGTCTGTCCCACCTACGGGATGACCGAGACGAGCTCGCAGATCGCCACCGCGCGCCCGGAGACGGCCGCGGCCTATCCCGGGACGGTGGGACAGCCGCTCGTGTTCACCGAGGTTCGCGTCGTCGCCGACGGCTCGCCGGTCGACCCCGGCGAACGGGGCGAACTCGTCGTCTCCGGACCTACGGTGACGCCTGGCTACCTCGACGACGCGCGGACCGAGGCGGCCTTCGGTCCGCACGGCTTCCACACGGGCGACCTGGGGTACCGCGACGCAGACGGGCGGCTATGGGTGGTCGGCCGGGTCGACGACCGGGTCGTCACCGGCGGCGAGAACGTCGACGCGGGCGACGTCGCGGGCGTGATTCGCGAGCATCCGGCCGTCAGCGCAGCCGCCGTGGTGGGGCTCCCCGACCCGGAGTGGGGCCAGCGAGTCGCCGCGCTCGTCGTCGGTGACGTCGACGAGGCCACCGTCCTCGAACACTGTCGTGACCGCCTCGCGAGCTACGAGGTGCCGAAGACGGTCCGGGTGGTCGACTCGCTCCCCCGGACACCCTCGGGGACCGTCGACCGGGCGGCCGTCCGGGACCTCCTCGAAGCGTGAGCCAAGTCGTTTTCTACCGTCGGCCCCTACCACACAGGCGTGTGTACCATCGTCCTCGCGTGGCAGGTGTTCCCCGAGACGCCCGTCGCCTTCGGCGCGAACCGCGACGAACGACTCGACCGACCCTCGCAACCGCCCAGTGAACGCCAGTGGGGTGCCCGCGTCGTCGCACCGAGCGACGAGGAAGCCGAGGGGACCTGGGTCGGCTACAACGAACACGGCCTCCTCGCGGCGGTGACGAACCGGTGGGTGGACGCCGACCTGGCCGCAGAGCGGTCACGAGGACTGCTCGTCCGTGACGCGCTGAGCCACGAGAGCGCCGAGTCCGCCGCTCGCGCGGTCGAGCAAGCGACCAGGGAGGCGGAGTACGACGGGTTCAACCTCCTGCTCGCCGACGAGAACGCGGCAGTCCTGTTCGAGTGGGACGGCCAGCTCGCCGTCAGGAACTTAGATCCCGGCGTCCACGTCGTCGTCAACGTCGGCGCCGACGGGGACTACCGCGTCCCCGGCCACCGCACGGACGTGGGCGAGCGACAGGCGGTCAGCGCCGACCGGCTCAGGGACCACCTCCAGGTCCAGCCCGGCGAGGACGACGACGCGTGGCTCGACCGGACGGCCGCGGCGATACGCGACCACGACTTCGGGGTCTGTGTCCACGGCGACGGCTTCGGGACCCGCTCGTCGTCGCTCATCACGCTCGGCGCGCGCCGCACCTACCGGTTCGCGGATGGCCCGCCCTGCGAGACCGAGTACCGCCCGGTCGAAAGTCACATTTAACCGGCCGACCGTCAGTGTACCATACATGAGCTCGGCAGCGTCGGAGGCGGACCTCTCTGAAGACGAACGAGCAGGGCTGGAACTCATCCGCGAGTCGGGCGGCATCCACCAGAGCGACTTCTGGAAGGAGCTCGACGTCTCCTCGCGCAAGGGGAGTCGCATCGTCGAGTCGCTGTTCGATAAAGACCTCATCCAGCGCGAGGAGACGGTCTACGACGGCCACAACACCTACTATCTCACCCCCGCGGCCAGGGACCTCGACTTCTCCCTGCTGATGGCCGGGGACCAGCTCTCGCCGTTCATCGGCGACGAGGAGGTCGACCCTCACGACGACACGTTCTCGCAGTGGATCATGAACCTGGCCTACGAGGGCTGAGCACCGGGTCGAACGACGCGGCGGTGTTTCTCCGCCGGTACTCGCTACTGGTCGCCCGTCACGGCGTCGTCACTGGCCGGAAGCGTCACGCGAACCGCTCAGAAGCGCCGCGAGAACCTCAGTCTTCGAGCGCGTCGGCGATGCGGTCGAGCGACCGCCGGACGTCGTGGACCTCGTCGCGGAGTTTCCGAATCTCGCGCGTGAGTTCCTCGTTGTCGCCCCCGCTCTCCTGTTCGCGGCCGGGACCGGGCTGGCCGCCCATGCCGCCGGGGCCGCCGGGGCCGCCACCGCCCATCATGCCGCCCATCATCTGTGCGAACGGGTTGCCGCCCATGCCGCCGGGGCCGCCACCGCCCATCATCTCCTCCATGCGCTCCTCGCGGCTCATTTTGCCCTCGTCGCCCTCCTCGCGCTCTTCGGCGCGCTGCTGGCGGATCTCCTCGACGCGCTCGCGGAAGGACTTCTCCTCGCCGTCGTCGCTGGCTGTCTCTTCGCCCGCTTCCTCGCCGCTCTCTGTCTCGTCGTCTGCCATGGACGCGGATTCGGTAGGGCCGCAGAAAAGGGTTGTCGTCCTCAGGCGAGTCGGCGCACGAGCAGGGAGATACCCAGGCCGCAGGCCAGCACGATGACCAGGTTGAACCCGGCCCGGAACAGCGGCCGGTAGCGCCGCGTGACGAACTCGGTGATGGCCGCGGAGGCGGCGAAGTAGAACTGGAACGTCGCCACGAGCGCGACCAGGACCAGGATGGCGAAGGCCGCCCACATCGCGTAGGTTCGGATGGACCGGTCCTCGGCGTCGTCGCTGGACTCGGCTGGCGAGTCTGGCTGTTCGTCGGTGTCTGTCGGGGTGGTCGAAGTAGCAGTGTCTGTCATAGTCGCCTCCGTGCGAGTGCGATGGTTCCGGCGACCAGCGCCGCCAGCGCCGCGACGGCGGTGAACCCGGGGCCGCTCCCGCCAACGGTCGAGTCCATGGACGGTGCCTCCGTGGCCCGCTCGCGCTCGGGTTCCTCGGCGAAGTCGCCGGACTCGAAGCCCACGTCACGCCGGGTCTCGTTGACCTCGAGGGTCTCCTGTGGGTCGAGGTTGGCCGGGGCGCTCTCGGTGGCGATGATGACCCCATCTGACAGGAGGATACCGTCGAGCCAGTAGTTGTAGCCGTCCGGAACGGTGAGTTCCGCGGTGACGGTCTCGGTCCGTCCGGGCCGAATCTCGCCGACCCGGAGCCGGGTCTCGTCGGCGACGACGTTCGAGTCGGCCTGGCGGGCGCGCAGGCGCAGCGTCAGGTCGCCGGCCGGCTCGTCGCCGCGGTTGGTGAAGTACACCGAGACGTTCAGCGTGGTCCGGTTGTCCGCGACCGACTGGATGCGGTAGGCGATGGGTCGGAGCCCGGCGCTGTTGCCCTCGAAGCGGTGGAAGGAGACGCTGCTGCGTGCGTACTCGGGCGTGAGCGCGTCGACGTTTCGCACCTCGGTCCGGCCGGTGGTCCGGCGTTCGCCGTCGGCGAAGACGATGGTCTCGATGCGGTAGCCGCCCTCGCGTTCGACGGCGAGTTCGGTCTCGGCCGATACCTCCTGTTCACCCGTGACGTTGCCCAGCGACTGGCGCCGCGTCGTCGTGACCAGCCCGGTCTCCGCGTCGACGACCCGTGTCTCGACGGTGACGTTCCGCGCCGTGCCACCCCGGTGGGCGATGCGCGAGTCGAGCACCAGCGTGACCGACTCGCCGCCGATGTCGGTGGCGTTGACCGTCGTCTCGCGGAGGTCGAGGTGGCTCGGGCGGATGTCCTCGTCCGGTTCGGTGAGGACGTCGGGGACCGCCGTGGCGCCGGCGACCATCGCCAGCGCGAGGAGGGCCATGGCCAGGGCGAGTGTGACTTCTCGTCTCACACGTCGGTCTCCAGACGCCTGTATTAAGGGTCTTGTGTAGACACCGGCGCGGTTTTGAGCGACCTACCCGAAGGCGCCGAGGCTCGACTGCAGGTCGCGGTCGGTCCCGCTGTCGGTGAGTTCGTAGCCGACGAGGTCCCGCAGGTCGACGGCGTACGTGCTCCCGTTGTTATCGAGGACGGCGACCCGACCCTTCGTCCCCCTGACCGTGCCCGTCGCCAGCGTCTCCGCGATCGGGCGCTCCGAGAGGTCGAGGCCGTAGTCGAACGCGAACGTCTCCAGGGCGTCGTACGCCGCGAGCAGGGCGTCCCAGAACGTCTCGTCGACGGGCTCGGCGAAGCCGGCCACCTTCGTCGGGACGCGGACCCGGTCGCCCAGGTCGGTGGCGATGTCGGCCTCGATCTGCCGGGCGATGCGGCCGTCCGTGACAGTCCGCAGGTGGACCGCGCGGTCGGCGCCTTGCTCGCGCAACCGACGTTCGAGTCGCCAGGAGCGCGTGACGCCGACCTTGACGACGTCGGGGGCGAACGCGGCGAGGTAGATGGCGTGTTCCTGGTCGCAGGCGTCGATGGGTTTGGTGCAGTCGCCGGTACACCGCGCACAGGGCCAGCGGTCCGTGTGGTCAGGGCAGTACGGGGCGGCAGCGTTCGCACACGCGAGGTGAGTGTCGCCGTCGACCGTCCCCGCGCAGTGTCGCTCGCCGAGCGTGTAGGCGAGTTCGGTGCCCGGTGCCAGCCGTTCGGTCCTGACGAGCCCGTCCTCGGCGATGCTGAGGGCGGCTGGCGACTCGACGCGAGACTGGTATCCGACGACCTGCACGTGCGCGGGTTGGCGGTCGGCGCTCAAATGCGTACCGGGCCAGGTTTTTACAGCCGGCTGTCATCTGTTCACACATGGAGGGCCTTCGGCTGACGAGTCCCGCGTTCGACCACGGCGAGCGAATCCCCGAGAAGTACGGCTACACCGCCGATAACACGAACCCGCCGCTGGACGTTGGCGGCGTTCCGGACGAGGCTGTCTCGCTGGTGCTCGTCGTCGACGACCCGGACGCGAAGGACCCGGCCGGCAAGGTGTGGGACCACTGGGTGGTCTGGAACGTTCCGGCCGCGCAGACCCACGTTCCGGAGGACTGGTCGCCCGACGAAGCAGTCGAGGGACAGAACGACTACGGCGAGGTTGGATGGGGCGGCCCGAACCCCCGGACCGGGAGCACACCTACCGGTTCGTCGTCTACGCGCTGGATACGACGCTGGACCTTCCCGCAGGCGCGAGTAAGGACGACGTCTACGATGCCGCCAGCGGGCACACGCTGGCGAAAGGTGAACTGACCGGGACGTACCCGGCCTGAACCGGCTCAGAGCTCGGCCAGCAGTTCCCGGGCGGACTGGCGGACCGCGTCGTCGCTGGACTGGGCGGGCTCCCACCCGAGTGCCGACAGCTTCTCGACGGAGAGGCGCATCCGCGGGACGTCACCCGTCCAGCCGCGGTCACCACCGGTGTACTCCCGATCCGGGTCGACACCCATCTCCTCGGCGACGATGGTCGCGATGCGGTCGACCGACGTCGTCGTCCGCGTCCCCAGGTTGAACACGTTGTGGGCGTCGTCGGCGTGCTCGACGGCGTACAGCATCGCGTCGATGCACTCGTCGACGTGCATGTAGGACTTCTCCTGGCGCCCGTCTCCGAGGATGGTCAGCGAGTCGGGGTCCTCGCGCAGCTTCTCGATGAAGTCCGGGATGACGGCCCCGCGCAGGCGCGGTCCGACGATGTTCGCGAAGCGGAACACCCACGACTGCATGCCGTGGCTGTGGGCGTACGTCGAGACGAGCGACTCCTCTGCGAGCTTGGTCGCGCCGTAGACGCTGATCGGTTCCAGGGGCGCGTAATCCTCGGGGGTGGGACGCGGCGCCTCGCCGTAGACGGTCGATGACGACGTAAACACGATCTCGTCGACGCCCATCTCGTCCATCCGTTCCAGGACGTTGTACGTGATGGTGCTGTTGTCCTCGAACTGCCTGCGGGGGGCGTCCGTGTCGACGAGCTTCGAGGCGGCGAGATGGACGACCAGGTCCACGTCCGGCGTGATGGCCTCGGCGACGACGGCGGGGTCCGTGAGGTCCCCGTCGACGAACGTCGCCTCGTCGTGTACCCACTCGGCCCGCCCGTTGGACCCGTCGTCGGCGACGACGACGTCGTGGTCGCCGACCAGACGGTCGACGAGGTGTGACCCGATGAACCCTGCACCGCCGGTGACGACGACGCGCCGTGAAGAACTGATCATGGTGCAACGGGTGCAGGCGAGTAAAATAGCGTTGCGGTCCGGCGACGTCGTGGTAACTTGCCATCGGTTCCACCAGCCGACGAAGGCTTCGAGCCACGATACTGCCGTCGCCGGCTCGACGTTGCCAAACGTATCTGGAAACGAGGAGTGTCGTCAGTTTGTCGCACGACAGACACCTTCGACGCGATTCCGCGTTCCGTGGCGACGACTATGAAATTGGAGTCCGAGTCGTGAGAGTGCGGCTTGGGGGGCGGCGTCATCAACGAAAGATGTGGCATCGTCGATATCGTAGTCTCTCGAGGGTTATCGAGATGGATGGGAGAACTTCCCCACAGGTAGTAGACGGGTATTCAACGGGCCACAAGATCGCTGTGAGAGAAGAGTTAGGGACGTAATGACGCTGTTGATGAGATCTAACAGTGCTGAAATCGAGCGGATGTCGATCCGGAATTAATCGTCGGCAGTAGCGAACCCAGCTGAGCCACCCCCAGTAGCGTCAGCAGACTGTGTGACTGATTTGTAGAACATGATAAGCATGGATACAATGAGGGCGGTACCCCAGAGGAATCCTGTCGGCATCAGAAATCCGAGGCCGAATCCTTCGCCAAGCCAAACGATTCCCGGAATTCCCCACTGACCGGCAATAAAAAGACCAGTGACTGCAGTTCGAAGCGTGCCAGTAATCCCTAGCGCCGGGACCGCAAACCCCATGACGATCGCGAGGATCGACAAGACACCCAGGTGGGCGTGGCCACCGATCATCCACGGTGGAACCCCATTCCCACCTGCCAGGAGAACGAACTGATGCATCCCGACGGCCATCATCACTGCCAATCCCAGGAATCCGGAGCCTTTGAGTGCACGTGTCATACGTAACACCACAAGAGACCGATCCATCTTACATAAAAATTACCGTTGATACGTTTCTTGGTATAACTCTACCGGCCACAGGATTAACCACGCTACCCCGTGACGTCCGGATATGAGAGAACTAGAAGCAGACGAGATCGACGAGATGCTCATCCGGAACGGGGTCGGTGTGCTCGCGATGGTCGACGGAGCGGTCCCGTACGCCGTCCCGATATCATTTGGATATGATGTCTCGCAACCGATCTTCCCGATGCAGTGGGGTAGCGGGTACGAAGGCAGGAAATTCGGTAATCAGCGACAATCCGAATGTTTGCCTCACCGTCTACGAGCAGGATGTCGACGACGAGAGCGTCTGGCGGAGTGTCGTCATCACGGGCGAGATATCCGAGATAGACACCGAAGACGAAGAGAAAGCGTACGCAATTTTGGCTGCAAATGCGGAATTTCCGCCGGATTTTGGCATCTGGGGAGTTCCGTTCGAAGAAGTCGAGTTTCGTCTCTTTGGGTTACAGCCCGATGATCGTACAGGCCGTGAATTCTCGACCGAGTACGGCGGATGGGATACCTGAAGAACACCTCGTTTGCTACTCCATCGACCAACAGAAGAACACACTCCAAATAGACACACGCGGTGGTTAATTCGAGGGGAGCCAGGAAGAGTCAATCCCGACGGTAACCCAACGGGACGGTTGGTAGCGGGTACGCGAGGTGAGTAGTTTCTGACCTGTTACGAGGTGGAGATTTTTTCACGCCTTCCTGAGCAGATTTGTCATGGCCCTCCAAATTGGCCGTGCGATTAGCAACGGTGTTCGCCGGAGTCTCTCTCCGGTTGGAATCGTATTGATTGTCCTCACTGCCGTCTACGTCCTGTTGTTTTCCAGTTCGGTGAACACGATCATCGCCAATCAGCTACCACCAGATGTCCAGCAACAGGCACAGATCGGCTTGACGCTGCCGCTCTCCAGTGTTGGAGCGGGCGTTGTCGGTCTCGCCGCATTGGTGTTCGGAATGGTGCTCTATATCGCCGCCGCGCGGGCGTTCACTCGGACGGGGCCCGATCGTGGGTCGGTCACCGGGTCGCTGTTCACCCGTCGGATCGGTCGAGCGCTTGTGAGTGCAGTGGGCGCGAACATCGTCATCGGCATCGCGACGTTCATCGGGTTCCTCCTGCTTGTTATCCCCGGGATTTTCCTCATGGTGAGTTTCGCGTTCGGCCTGTTCGTGATCGCCGTCGAGGACGCCCGGCTCATGGCGTCGCTTCGACGTAGTTGGGACATCGCCCGGGAGAATCGCTGGCGGCTTGCTGGATTGCTTTTGCTCGTCGGAGTCGTGACTGGACTCATCAGTAGTCTCGGGTCGGTCGTGTCGTTCGTGAGCCCGACTGCCGGGCAGGTAGTCAGTCTCCTCGTGACCACGCCGCTGGTCGTCGTCAATTACGCGATTATCGCCGACGCCTATCTGCAGTTGCGCGACGGGGGGTCGGGTGTCCTCGATCAAGAGTGAAGGGTCTCAGATTCTGCAGCGCCTCGAGAACACAGGGAGACCAACGGTCCGAAGGGCGTCACCCGAGTTCGGCTCTACTGACTAGTGACGCTGGGATTCGAGAGTGAGATCCGACGAAGAATGCCATATTCGTGTGTCTCCGTGGGCCGACAAATACCCACGACCGGCACGGTCTAGTCTAGCGCCTCGTCAGCTGGCGTCGTTCCGTCGAGCGATTGGTGCGGGCGTTGCTGATTGTCGTAAGTCACGAACTGTGCGACCCATCTACTCCTGCTCACGGTAGTGCTGAGCGAACATTTCTGAAAATATCGCAACTACGGGGACGAGATTAGCGCCGGTTCCAGCCAGCTCGCTCAACGGAACGAGTTGAAAGACTGCACGCGTGATCCCGCCGAGAATGAGCAAGCAACCCGCAATCAGACTCAGCAGATCGTTTCTCCCGTATCGGTAGACTCGGGACACTCCCCAGAGAATGAGGCCCAACGGGAGGAACCACTGAACTACGTCCCGAAGTGGGGGATACAACGTCACTGTGACCACAAGTACAACTCCCCCACGAGGAGCAATAACATGCGGCCGAGGGGACGATCCCAGATAGTGTGCCCTACATCCCGTATTTTCATCAGCAAGTCAGCTTCGTTCATTTCTGGGTAAAGCACTCCGTACAGTTCCCAGCCGGCTGTTCTTCTGTTGTCATCGGCGGACGGACTGCTGGACGGGTCTAATTCTCGCTGGCGTGTTCCTCGTACGGTTGGACGACGACGTAGCCGCTGTCCCCGTCGAAGTTCATCTGGAACCGTTCGCCGGACTCCTGACCGATCATATCGGACAGGTTCTTGTTGACCTGAACGGTCGGTGAAGTATCACTCCAGGCGACTGTTGCACTCGGGTCGGTCGAGACCGGTGGTTGGAGAACGATCGGATCGGCATGCGTCGTGATGGCGACGTATCCGGGACCGTCCAGGTACACGTTCGTGAATCCTCCAGCGAACGATCCCGCGAGCGTGTCCATCGAGGAG
Organism: Haloarcula regularis; assembly: GCF_029338315.1. Classification (GTDB taxonomy): domain Archaea; phylum Halobacteriota; class Halobacteria; order Halobacteriales; family Haloarculaceae; genus Haloarcula; species Haloarcula regularis. The sequence continues at coordinate 190,186 of NZ_CP119794.1, read as the reverse complement.
ATCTCATAGGAGACGCTCGGCTCGAACGCGAGAACGTCCTCGCCATTGACGGTGATCGAGTCATCGGCGTCGAGTTCAAGCAGTTGGACTTTTTTCTCGCTATCGGCGAGGTAGACGTGACCCTGTCCTTCGATGGACATCACTGGCGTCCCCTCACCGGTCGCGGCCTGTTTGATGAATCCGGTAATTCCGCCTTCGGCGGATGCTTTTCCGGTGAACGACAGGTCACCCGTAAACGCGATCATCGACCCAGCTTTCGCCTGTACTGATCCATCGACAGCGACGTCGAGTGTGTAGCTGTTCTCCAGTTGGAACGGTGCGTCGGACTCCGTGGTGACGTGTTCGGAGGCGAACTGATCTATGTCCATGGGTACGAAGCTCCGCTTTGGGCTGTATCAGTACTCGAAGCGGAGACGGTGTTAATTCAGGCACTGTGTTTCCGAGTCAGAAGCGGCAAGCAACAATATACGTCTCTCCACACCATCGTGTTGCATATGGCCGGGTGTCAAAATGTTCTCCGTCGACGGGGCAGCCAGCGACCATCGGACTGTGTGAATATGGTCCGGACCACCGTCGGAACGTAACTCAGCGATGACAGACGAGAATCGCATGGCGATCACGTTCGACGACTTTCCGGAGCCGATCATCGCGTACGGGATAGAGGGTGGCGAGCCTCGTATCACAGCCCTCAACGGGGCCTTCGAGTCCGTCTTCGACGGTATCTCAGCGGGGATGCCCGTTGCAGCTATCTTCGAGCAGTTTCGCGTTGTCAACCCAACGGATACCGAGTCCCCAATTGCGGATCTCCGTCGTGGTGACAGCGTCAGCATCTATCTCGACGGGGTCGGTGAGGGCGGTCCGTTCTTCGCTCGGACGATCTCGTCCGGCCGTGATACCGGCTACGTCGTTTTTACAGACCTGAGTGCGTGTCGCGACGTTGTAGAGGGTCCCGCCGTCGACCAGGTGAGTAGTGTGATCAGTCACGATCTCCGTAATCCACTGGACGTTGCCAAGGCACACCTTCGGGCAGCACGGGAGACCGGGGCTGACGAGCACTTCGACGCCGTAGCGAACGCACACGACCGGATGGAACAGATCATCCGTGACGTCCTCACCATCACACGAGATCGCACCGCTGTGGATCCGTCGGCCGACGTCTCGGTCGAGACTGCTGCGAGGGATGCGTGGGAATCCGTCGATACCGAACGGGCTACTCTCGAGGTAACGGACACGCTTCCGACTGTCACTGCCGACGCTGACCGTCTGCGAAGACTGTTCGAGAATCTATTTCGGAACAGTGTGGAACACGGTTCCACGGGCAGCCGGCCGCAGGCCGGCGACAGCGTGGAACACAGCTCAGACGTCGATGACCGACCTGTTGGCCAAGAAGGGGAGGCACAGTCGAAAGGTGGGACGATTATCACCGTCGGTGCGCTGGCGGACGGCTTCTACGTCGTTGATGACGGCCCAGGTATCCCTCCGGACGATCAGCGCAGGGTTTTCGAGGCAGGGTATTCAACTCGAGGTGACGGTACGGGCCTCGGGCTCGCGATAGTCGATCGGATTGTCGCTGCACACGACTGGGAGTTGACGCTCACGACCGCCCCGAATGGCGGTGCTCGGTTCGAAATCCGATTCTGATGCCGACGACTGGCGCTGTGGCCGGAACCAATAGTTCATTATCGAACGACTTGAGTGATAGTAGCTATGGATGACCGACTTCAAAACGCACCCGTCGGCGTCCTCGAGGTCTTGCCGGATGGGACGCTGACCGACATCAACGAGGTTGCGCAGTCACTGATCGGCTCGACAGCCGACGCGATCGGAACGTCCCTCGCGGAGGTCTTCCCGCGTTCCGTCGAGGATTCGCTACTGATCGCAATCGAAGGCGATGCGGTTACTGAGACCTCTTTCGAGGAGTACTATCCCGACCTGGAACGGTGGCTCGACGTCTCGATTGCCGCTACTGACGAGGGTGTCACGGTCTATCTCCAAGACGTGACAGAACAGAGACGATACGAACAGTCTATCGAGCAACTGCGGATCGAGCGCAAGCGAACGGCCATCATCGAGAACGTGTTTTCGGAAATCCTTGCGGAACTCGTCGGTGCCACGTCTCGTGAGGAGATCGCCGAAACGATCAGTCGGAGCCTCGGTGGTACCGATATCTACGAGTTTGCCTGGGTCGGCGAACGCGAGATAGGGAGCGACGATCTCGTGATCCACGCTGTCGGCGGCGAAACCGGCGAGACATTCGCGGCTGTACGAGACGTACTCGACACGGAGACAGCGACTACCCTGGAGGAACGTGCGATCGAGAGTGGTCGTCTCCAATCTGCGCAACCACTGGCGGAGACGGCTCACGTTCCAGAGTCGGTTCGGACGGCTGGATTCGCGGACGGCGTTCAGTCCGCCTTGGCGATCCCCCTCGTGTTCGGTTCGAACGTACACGGCGTGGTCGGCGTCTACGCGGCCGGAACTGAGGCGTTTTCCGATCGTGAGCAGACGAGTTTTGAGACGCTAGGTGAGGTAGCGGGCTTCGCGGTCACCGCTGCCAGGAACCGGAATCTACTGCTCTCTGACACTGTCGCAGAACTCACCTTCGACGTCGGTGATAGTTCGGTCTTATCTCGGCTCAGTCAGTCGCTCGCGTCGACGCTGGTGCTCGAAGGACTGGTCCCACGGGGATGAAGCGTTACTCTGCTTCGTCTCGGTCGAGGACCTCGATATCCAGGTACTCGAAGATGCCGCGACTCAGATCGAGGGTATCGACGAAGCCAGATCGATCCGTGAGTCCGTATCGGGTGGGACCGTTGGGCTCACGGTACAGGGTTCCTCACCCTTACTCGCGGTATCGTCTCTCGGCGGGACTGTTCGACGGGCACACTTCGAGAGCGGGTCCGGGCAAATCGCCGTCGAGCTGCCGCCAGACGGTGACGTGCGGCGTATTGCAGACACTCTCAGTCGTGAATTTGACCTCGAGTTCGTCGCGAAGGAAGAACGCGAGCGATCGGTGACGACCGCTCGTGAATATCGCGAGGAGTTGACCGACTCCTTGACCGAACGGCAACAGACTGTCCTTCGGACCGCGTACCTCGCGGATTACTTCGAATCTCCCCGTGGAAGCACAGCAGAAGAAGTCGCTGCCTCGCTCGACATTACCGGATCGACGCTCCTGTATCACCTGCGAGCAGGACAGCGCAAGCTACTCGAGGCGTACCTCGACGAACATACGCGACCTTCAGAGAACCGTCGAGGATAACGACAGCGTCAGTGTGAACCGTCGAATCGCGCTTCAGAGAGAGAAACACAGATCGCACTGATATGTTCCCGGAGACGCAAGCGTGAGTATGGTCCTGGCGGAACTGGGCGTCGTCGCTGGCTTCTCAGTCAGTATTCTTCTGTTCTGGTCGCCGCTTCTAGCCGTCACACGCCTCCGTGAGCTGTTTCGCTGGCCGACTAACTGGCTCGTCGTGAACTATCTGTGCATCGGCGGCGGGATAACCACGATTCAATCCCTCTCGTATCTCGGTGTCATACTCCTTACTGCAGGGACTGATACGGTCACGGGGAGCGATGCAGTAGGTATCGTTGGCGGTGTCATCGTCTCCAATATCGTTCTCCCAGCTGTCATCTCGCTTGCCGCACTCCGAATGCTGCCCGAGCGCGGCTATTGGACCCCCACCGGCGACGGACTGAACGGCTACATCGCCCTCGGAATCGGAGTCATTTGGTATGGGGTCATCGCGTCTGTCGGGTTCGTTCTCATCGGACTTGCACTTATGTTTGCGAACCTGCCAATGTGACACCGTCTTCGTGACGTGGAGGCCGTTTCGAAACGAGAGTGAACGAGACGACAGTAGTAGCTCTCGCTGCAATCGAATACCACCAGTTCGGAACAGCAGCGCTGCTGGGTTTCTACGGGGTGAGTGTCAGACGTCTTCGCGCTCGATCTGGTCGAATTGGTCGAGAATACCGGCGTCAGTCAGCAGTCGTCGCGTTCGTCGTTCGAGATGTGCTGCTTGCGCTGCGATCTCTGCGTATCCCTCGTGCTCACGGCGTTTCTCTGCACTCAGTTCCGCTTCGAGGACCGCGCGCTTGGCTTCGACACTGAAGAATTCTCCGAGTGTTTCGTAGGCGAGAATCTGCCGTTGCTGGTCGACCACCGCGCGCACGTCCTCCCGATCAACTGGCTTGCACAGATAATCATCGAACGGCATCTCCAGGACTTCGACTCCCGGATCGACCGCAGTCACCATGACGACACGGCCATAGAAGCCTCGCTCGTCGAGTTCCGCCAAAACGTCGTCGCCAGACATGCCCGGCATATGCCGGTCTAAGAGGACGATATCGACCGGTGATTCAGCGATAATCGAGAGAGCTGATTCACCGCCATAGGTGGTCTCAACCTCACAGAACCCTCGCAATCGCAGTGCATACGCGTCTGCTACTTCCTGCTCGTCGTCGACGACGAGCGTGCGTACATCCATCGCGCCATCAGTTCCGGGCATCGGTCGTGTGCTCTCGTACGGCGTTCGTGACTGAATCCCCATAATTGATGGCCTTCTCTACGCGTGTCTGTCTGGACTCCTAGAGTCGAGTTCGTCGAGAGGTCTGCATACCTAGCATCATACTCCAGTACGTGACGGGCCATCTCCAATAGTATGTCCGTCCATTCCGAGACACCCTCCCCGAAGCGTCCAACCGACCGCGTAGAGAACGACGACCTCACGACAGCCGAACTATTCGACCTCTTCGGTGACGAGTACACCCGTCGCGTCTACGAAGCCGTGGCTGAACAACCGCGAAGCGGACGTGAGATTGCCGACGCTGCCGACGTCTCGCGGCCAACAGTATACCGTCGGCTCAACGATCTTCGAGACGCTGGTCTCGTCAGAACCGAGATGACCATCTGTGAAGATGGGCACCATCGAGATCGGTTCGAAGCTGTCAATACCTCGCTCTCGCTCTCGCTCGGTGACGGCGGCATGGACGCGCTGGTCAGCGTCGCGGATTGATCTCGAAGCCATACGCCGGTTTCTGATAGAGAAACACGGCACTGCCCGTTATTATCTGAGGGGGCTACAATTCACCTGCCCGTCTTGCCCCCAGACGGGTCCCTGACCCCCACCCCACCCCCTCCGCCGGTCCTCGCGACGCACATCGGCCCTCTATTCGAGAACTGTAGCGGTCTTCATTTGCGACGTGCCACGACACACTACCTGTTTGAGATGGCTGAGACGGCCAATGTATCACCGAATTCATACCACACGACGAGCAAGAGTCAGTTGAGTCCTCGAATAATGGCCCTCGTAGAGACACTCGGTTTACTCGCTCTCACCGCTGCTGCAGCCTCTCTCCTCGGTTGGACGACGGTGACCGCGTTTCGATCTCGGGAGCAACCAAGCGCAGAACCGTTTATTGCCCTTCTCGCTACGCTAACACTCTGGGCGATATTCGCATTCGGAGCGGAACTTCCAGGCATATCGTCTGAGGGACTGCTCGCAACGGCATTTTCTCTCGGACAATTCGGTTCTGCTCTGATCATTCCCGGGATTTGGATCATCTATGCACTCAGCTATACCGGTCGCGGAACCGGGCTGACATGGAAACGAATCGGGTTGCTCGCTGGGATAGCGCTCCCAGTCGTGTTGAGTGGGATCGTCCTCGCGCTCGGACCGTCAGAGAGAGCTGTCGAACGAATGCTTGCCCCGCTAATTGGCTGGGAACTACTCTACGGTTTCGCGCTGTTCGTGTACGCGACGTACCTGCTGTTCGATTTCGGGGGTAGCCACGCCCGGGTTTCGAACACGCTCGTAGCGATACTCACCGGCGGTGTCGCTGCGCCGTATCTGGTCAGCCTTGTCGGGAACAACAGCACTCTCGTCGGTACGACGACGATCGGACTGTTCGTGTCCGGCGTACTCCTCGCAGTCGCCGTGCGACGATATCCTGTTATGACTGGCTTTCCGAAAGCCGACCACGTCGCACGAACGCGCGTCGTCGAAACCCTACAGGAGGCAATCGTCGTCCTCGATTGGGACGACCATATTCTCGATCTGAACGAGGCCGCTGTCGCGTTGTTCGATGGTTCGGGGTCGACGATGATCGGCGAACCGATCCGGTCAGTCATCGATGGTCTTGAGGGGACAGACCTTCCCGCAGGGGCGACGGGAACGGTTGCACTTCGGACGTCGAAGGGGCGCCGACAGTTTCAGTTCAGCGTCTCCGGAGTCGACGAAGCCGCGACAGACCACGCGGACGACCCCGTTGCTAGAACCGTACTGTTCCGTGACGTCACTGACCGACAAACTCGGGAGCAGCGCCTCACAGTTCTCAACCGCATTCTCCGCCACAACGTGCGGAACGACCTGGACGTCGTACTCGCATACGCCGACCACGTTGACGACGAGGAACTACGGACTGGGATTCGAGAGAGCACATCCGGTCTCCTCGAACTGAGTAAGAAAGTCAGAGACGCAGAAGCGGTCATGACCGAGAGCACCGACCCGCCGGAACCGGTCGACCTGACCGAGGTTGCGACCACCGTCGTCGACCAGTTTCGCACCGACGACAATGCAGCCGACATCTCGCTCGTCTGCCCCGACGAGATATGGATCTCCTCTCACCGGGCGGTGATTCGACTGACGCTCTCCGAACTGCTCGAGAACTCACTCGCACACACGACCAAGGACTCGCCTGATATCGAAATCGGAGTTCGAGAAGTGTCGGACGGGACGGTCGAAATTACCGTCTCGGACGATGGGCCCGGACTCCCCGAACGAGAACAGGAGATACTCACTGCGGGAACTGAAACGCAGCTCAAACACGGACAGGGAATTGGACTCTGGGTCGTCAACTGGGCGGTCACCCAGCTCGGAGGCGACCTTCACTTTCGGGAAAACGACCCGGAAGGCAGTATGGTCACGATTCGACTCTACGAGGCGCGAAGATAACTAGCGGGTTCGCAAGCGCGAAGAGAGCACGCTCTGTTGAGGGAGATACCGACTCCGTCCGGGGATCTACCCAACGGGCATACTTCGGGTACACGGAACGACGTGTTCGACCCAGCAACACTGCAACGGGGTTCATAGAAGAGTCAATTAATTTGACTGTGGTTCACATTGGTCCCCTCCGAATGACAGAGACGTGGAAGTACGCCCTCGTCGGCGGGCTGCTTGCGCTCCCATTCACTGTGCTCGCAGCGTGGCGCTCGCCGGAGAATATATCGCTCGGGATGGTCGTGGTCGGGAGTACGATCGCTGGCTACCTGATCAAGCGACGCGGTGGGAACAGTACCGCGACCGGACTCCGAGCCGCACTTATCGGTGGCTTTCCGGCAGTCTGGCCCCTAAGCGAACTGGTCTGGGCGATTCCGACGGTCCCGAATCCGCTGTGGTTTCGGGCGATCGGCGTCGCGATGATACTTGGGATTGGTGGAGTTGTTTTGGCAGTAGTGGCCGTCTGCGGAGCGCTCGCAGGCCGCGTCGGTGGCTGGCTGGCCGAACGGCGCGGTCACGGTGGTGTGGCCGATGCAGGCGGTAGGGTCTAGTGGAAGGGCTCGAATACGAAACGCTGGAGCGTCTCCGCCACTACTGTTGCCACTGATTCCCTGCCCTCACGTCGAAAAGTGCTACTCCCCCGTCCCGTAATACGATGTCACCTTCGTGGTGGTACGGCATCCTCTTGTTCTCGTCGCCGTGACGACTCTCCTCGCTCATTTCGGCACCCGGACGTTCATCGCCGTCTCCTCGTCCGGAGGTGACCCGAATGTCGCTGCCGGCGTCGCCTCGTTCATGCTTGCCGTGGCCGCGTTTTGGGGCGGTATCTTCGTGGCGCTCGTCGTTCTCGGATGCCTGCTCGGAGACATCTGGGCACGCAGGGGTGCGGAGGAGTGGTCGCCGAGCGCCGCGTGGAGTCTCGCCGGGTTCGCCCACCTCGGTGGCGCCGTCTTCTCGCTGCAGGTGGTCGTCTCGGTTCTCTCACTGACCGACTACTTGAATCGGCGCTACGACCGTCTCTGACGCAGGTGAGTCTCTTACTGTTCGAGTGGAGGACCGCAGTCGTTTGACTGGCACGCGTACTCGCCAGTCGTTCCCGGAAGAACTCCTCGACCGCGTCTCCTCCCTCTCGGTCGCCGCATGGTCTACTGCTCGGGAGATCTCATACGGATCGTCGTAACTGTGTCCCGGTGGTTCGCAAAGACGGTCCGGCGACTAACCGGTACTGAATTACAGTAGACCCCCTCTGTTGCTGATAGTTTGTTGAGACCGTGCTGAATAGAGAGCGTGAGTCGGCCACTGACTTTCTACCAAAGAATGTAACGCGTAATCGAGGAATTGTCGTGATATGTGATGCACACCCACCCAATCACTGATGTTGTGGATGAACAGAAACACTCCCGTCGCCAGCTAGAGAGACGATTGTGCCAATATATTCGAACTGAACGAGAAGATCTTGATCATCGCCAGCGTGGGTAACTAATGATTCCAAGGCATCAACATCTACAGACTCCTGTAAGGGTGGCAGATCTTCAACCACACATTCGTATAGTTGTGTTAATTCATCGACTATTCCAACAACTATTGGTTCCACCCTTGTCTGGCCCAGCATCATACCTTGACATACGTTCTATGAAGAGAAAAGAACGCCTTTATTCTCAATAACTGAGAAACCCTGCGACGGACGAACTCATCATTCTGCCTCTACCCTCTGCATCGGTCACCCTGTAACTGACAGACCCTGAGTAAGTCGAAAAGGTGCTGCTGCATACAGAGCGCTTATGCATCATTGAAGTACGTTTAGAGTAACCTCGTACCAAGCTCTGTGTTGCGGAATGCTTACATTATTTAGGGGACAAATGGGGAAGCGAAATGGTTCCCGATTCACGACCTCCTGAGACATCCAGTAGCAGCTCTGAGTCGAGGCCAGAACCCGACGGTGGGACTTCGCTAGGATTCGATCAGGCTGCTCTCTACAGAGTCATTCACACCGCAGTCAAAGATGCTCTTCTTGATGTGATAGGGACACTGCTGCTCGTTGGTATCGCCTTGGTACTTGTTCTTGCCGGCGCGCAAGCAGTTGCCTCATCGACATCGACGCTCGGGAGTGTGGCTGGATTCGTATTTGTGGTGGGTGGCCTCTACCTCGCCGCTGCGACACTTGAACTCATCCCACCGGTCCGAGAATGGATTTGAGTCACCCAGTCTGATTATCGATTCGTGTTCCCCAAGTTCCCCTGAAATCACCAGTAGCGATGTGGTGAATGGACCATCTGTATCTCGCCGGCAGTTTTGCCAGAAATCAAGTAGTTTCCTGAGGCACTGCTGCATACAGATGGGCTATATACCGGTTATCAGCCTATGTGTTAGATTGCCCAGTGTGAGCAAGACCGTTACGACTGCACCGATCCCGCCCGCAATGACGAATACGAAGAGGCCTGTTGCGTAGGTCATACTCGCTGTGACGCTTGGGACGAGTAGTGGAATCCCGTATACCATCAAGAAGGCTATCAGACTGTAGGCGACAACTGCGATTCCTCCTCGTACGGCTGGACTCCGACTGGCCAAGGGCCCAACACGGAATCGTCCACGTCCGGCCGGGAGAATATACCCGAGTTGTACGACTACCAATCCAATAACCCCGACCAGTATTGCGTGGATATATGTCAGACCTTCTAAAAAGCCGTCACTCTCGGGAGGTCCTACCGGCATTGAAGCAACTGTGTTAAGCCCACTAGCGAACAAACCAACCCCAACGAAAACCAAGAGAGCACGAAGTAAACCGAAATATCGGTTGAGTATCACACTTCCCGGTAGCGACGAGGTACGTATGGGTGTTTTGACGAACGCCTTCGGACCACACTGGCAGAAATTTTTAGCTCTCACTGACGGACACAGTTCGCACGCACAGTGGGCAGTTGATTCTCTCAGGAGTACCTGAAAGCAATGAAGGCGTCGTGCTGAACTCTCCCTCTGCATCGGTCACCCTGTAACTGACAGACACTGCGTAGGTGGAAAAGACGATGCTGAATAGAGAGCGCAGATCTCGCACGGAGCAACGTCCCGCTTTCAGGCAGTGGAAGTGCTCAGTATAGTCTATTCAGGAATCTGTCAGAAGTTCTTGGATAGTGAAAATGACCAAATGATTAATATATATATTTAGTAATTAGATATAAATATGAACGGCAATGAAGAACGGGTTTGCAACCGAATCACGGACCATCTAAAAGAGGCATTGGCGTCAGAAAAATTGTCAGAGTGTAACTATCACTCCCGGGAAGCACTTCAGTTATTTGAGAGTGTCAAAAAGAGGTCGATTAACTCCCACGCCAACTAAACAGTTGGTTCGCTGGCTTCAACTCGAAAGAAATAAGGATAACGTGCTGACTACACCCTCTGTAACTCGCACGCCACACTTGTCAAGTTATGGGTGGTTCGCCAGAGTCAATAACCGATATCGGTGGCCGTTTCCCCGGTGAACGATTGGACGGTGTGTTCCCACTGAACGGCTGTCACCGCATCTTCTTGGAAGATCACGCGAGGGAACTCCTCGAGGGTGCTGCTCCGTTACGCAGTTGCACGAACGAATCGGCGAGAATTCCGTACATCACGATAATGAGCACCGAATTGACGACGAGCGAGGCGAGCTGTCCCGCCGACGGCGAGACGAAGGCGAACAGCGAGCCGATTGCACCACCGATGCCGCCGAGAACCCCGAACAGGACGACGAGTGCGAGCAGTCGCCAGCGGTTTCCGCTCGCTAGTCCCCAGCTTCGCCGGAGCGCGTCGATGGGGCCGGTATCCTCGACCGCGACAGCGAACAGCGCGAACTGGAAACTTACTGTGAGAAACAGGCCGGGGACAAACAGGAGCGCAAACCCCAGCGGGACTGCCACTGCGAGGATAACACTCACGACGAGCGCGGACAGGAACGCACGCCCGATACGGCGGGTGAACAGCCCGCCGGGCAGCGACGAGAGCTCGGAGGGATCGCGTGTCAACAACCGGGCTGTCACGAGAAAAACGCCGACGCCGAGCAACAGCGCCGCGCCGCCCAGCGCGGCTGCGACCGCAGTCGACAGGGGGAGCGTAAAGCCGATCGTTCCGACATCACCGGGTTGCACACTTGGCGGGAGTTGGTTCACGACGATAGTGTTGAACGACCCGACGAAGACGACCTGATAGCAGATCGTTAGCACCAGCGCGACGATGCCACTGACCGAGAGTGCACGTCGAGTACCACGCCCGAGTGCTTGGCCTAATTGGAGCGTCATGCGATCGACTTCGAACACACGAGTTGTGAAGCTACACCAGAGTTTCTCGTTCAGAAGATCGACAGACGGCCAGATATCGATGGCCACGACTCTCACCCAACCATTCCGGCTGGGGGAGGGTGATGGAGCGGTTCGCTCGTGGACCCCTCCCGAGTTGCTACCTGGGAAACAGTGAGGTACGTTAAACTGTGTCGACACCCATTGACGACCATGCCTATCTCTGATACCGAGTGGAACGACGGTGTCCGAGCGGATCGTGCGTCGACGACCGGGACGACCCCCGTCAGCGAGTACGAGGACGAGAGGGAGTTGATCGTCGCGTTCCTCTCCGAAACGTCGACAACGCGTACACGAAGGCCGAGATCGTCCGCGGCGTCGACTTCGGCGACGACGCTCGTCCCGAGACGATCCGCGAAGTGCTGACCGAGATTCAGGACGAACTGGTCGATGTCGTCGGTGATGTCGTCGCAAGTGGGATACTGGCCAACGACGTCGACGAGGCACTCGACGAGCTCGTCGCCGAAGGCATGGTCGCGGAGAAGGAAATCGAGACGGCCGACGGGGCAACGACGTACTACCGACTCAACACCGACGACGCCTGGGAATGACCTCGCCGAGTCCGTCCACCGACTGTTCGGACGCTGGGGCCGAACGGACCGAATCCCGGCGTCAGATGTCCCGGAGAACGGCCCTCCAATCACTCGGTGTACTTTTCACCGGCGTTGGCGCTGGGTGTATCGGTGGGTCCGGGCCATCCTCCGATCGGATCCGCTGGCGCAAGAGTATTCGTGGGCGCCCCCTCCTCGACGGGGGGACGCTATACGTCATGGAGCGACTGACGCTCCACGCGCTGTCGCCGACCGACGGGAGCAGACAGTGGGTGACTGAGTACAGCGAGGACGATTTCGATCAGCGACTCTGTCTTCGCAGCGACATCGCCGTCGATAGCCAACGAGTCTACGTTCCTGGTTGTGACGGGCTCCGTGCCCTCCGTCGATCGGACGGCGAACAGGCGTGGGACGTCGACTCGCCGCTCAGACAGGGTGTCAGCGTCGGCGACGGACGGGTGTACGCGAATGCGAAAGACCTCCTCGCTATCGATGCTACCAGTGGTGATGTCGTCTGGCGCGCGGAAACCGGCGGCGAACGCCTCACGAGGCCGGCAGCGACTGCGGATGGTGTTGTCGTCACCAATCGTGTCGACGGAATTGTCACCGCGTTCGACGTCGAGGGCGAGCGACGGTGGACACACCGTACCGACACCGAGACGCGAAGCCCGACGATCGCAGGCGAGACCGTCTACGTGGCCACGTCGACCGAACCAGGTAACGCAGGAAGACTGCTCGCGTTGAACCGTACCGACGGCGACGTTCGATGGGCGGTCGACACGCCGTCGCCGAAACGCGGGACGCGTCCGGTCGTCGACGGCGACGTGGTGTATCTCGGCTGTAGCGGGCGGGAGCACGGAACGCTCGTCGCACTCGACCGTGGAGATGGCACCGAACGGTGGTCCTTCACGGACGAGAATAGCACGGTGTACGAACCCGCCGTGACCGACGATGCGGTGTATGCCGGATCGAATGACAACCACGTCTACGCGTTCTCGCGGACGGGTGAACTCCAGTGGCAACTCGAAACGAACAGCGTGGTCGGGACGGTCGTCGCGGGGGAGGAGTTCCTCTACGCGGCGAACAACGAACGGCTCTTTGCCATCGACCCGTCGTAATCACCTCCGGTTTGGCGTTCGCCTCCGTCTCGGCGGAGGCTCGTTGCCTGCGGAGGTGATCGGTCATCTCTACTGGCCTCTCTGGACCCCAGTGCCTGACCGATCGAGAGTTCAGATTCGGTAGCCCATCCGATAGGCGTCCACGAATTGGTGGGGTGGATCTAGCTCCGACACATGGTGACAGCACAACCGCGCCACCGATGAAATTAATAATCTCGTACGGGACCATCGAATATGATCGGGGTCTGTGACGCGCCGCATCGAATTCCGATATGAGTCTCACGTCCTCTCTACCCGAGTCCGTTCGCTCGCGCTACGCACTGAAACTGCTCGGCATATCGCTACTCATCGTCATCCTGATTACGGCGCTCACGACGGTGACCGCGTTCCAAGTGTCTGACCGCGTCCGTGATAACCAGCTTCGATCGGTTGAGACGAACGCCGAACTCGAAGCGCGTGCGCTTGGCCAGTGGATCGACGGCAAACAGCAGGTGGTTCGGACACTCTCGAACCACGAGGGGCTGACGCCGGTTTCTAGTGACCGAACGCAGGCCACCCTCACGACCGAACTCGATGCACTCTCCCCGGAAACGGCGTCGCTCTCGGTCGTCGAACGGAGCCCACACACACACTCTAACGGGACGACTGAAACCATCGTCGCCAGCACCGACACTCAGTTCGTCGGTCAGCAATTGTCGGTGACTGATGTCAATTGGAAACCGACACTCGGGTATAACTTCGACGACACTGGCGACGTGATTCTCTCGCTGGTGTACACGGATGGCAACGAAACCTTCGTCGCGCTAGCGTCACCGATGCCGGGCGGAGAGCACGTTCTCGTCGCCGAGTACGAGACGAGCGTTCGGGCCGAACGCTTCACTAGCGCGATCGACGGCACCGACACGCTCGTCCTCGGGGGCTACACCGCCTACGTCCTGTTCGACGAGAACGAGTCCAACGGCATCACTCCCTACGAGGGAGACAGGGCGAACACGACAATCGCGCGAACGATCCTCCAGTCCGATCCGACCACCGACATCCACGGGGCCGTACTCACCGAGACCGAAGTGAAGGGCTACTACAGCGTCCCCGGTGAGAAGGTCGACTGGGTGGTCGTCAAGGAAGTCCCACGATCGAAGGCGCTGGCGGTGACTGACCGAGTGCAGCGTGATCTCTGGCTGATGGTCGGCATCGTAATGGCTGGCTTTCTGCTTATCGGTGCCGTCATCCATCTGGGTCCAATTCGGTCGGTCAAACGACTAGCGAGGCAGGCCAACGCGATTGCCGAAGGTGATCTCAACGTCGAGATAGACCACGGCAACCGGATCGACGAGGTCGGAGAGGTTCAGTCGGCGTTCGCCAACACCAAGGCCTACATCGAGACGATTTCCGATCAAGCTGAGGCACTCTCTCGCCGAGCATTCGACGACGATGTCTTAGAAGCCGACGTCCCTGGTCGCGTCGGCGAGTCGGTGGCGACCATGCACCACGACCTGCAACAGTTCCTCACCCGGCTCGAAGTCCTCAATCGCATCCTCCGTCACAATCTCCGGAACCAACTCGACGTCATCAACAGCCACGCCGAGGCGCTCGACGACACCGAACATCGCGAGGCGATCCTCGCCGCAACCGGGACGTTGGCTGCTCTGGGGACTCGTGCTCGACACATCGACCACATCCTGTCCAAGGATCCGCAGCCGACGACGGTCGATCTCGCCGATCGTATCGAGTTGATACTGAACGATATCGAGGCCGATGGCGTCACTGTCAGCACCTCGCTTGCCGACGATGGGACGGTAGTTACCGACACCGAGATCCTCACCACTGTACTCCGGAGCCCGCTGGAAAACGCCACCGAGTACGCAGACTCTAGCGTTAGTGTCTCCGTCGAGCCGACCGACTCGGGCTGTACCCTCGAAATCAGCGACGACGGTCCGGGGATCCCCGCATCTGAGCTGGAGCCGTTGGCAACCGAACAGGAGAACCCGTTACAGCACAGTCGGGGACTCGGTCTCTGGGAACTGAAGTGGGGTGTCGACAAACTCGACGGCGACCTCTCGTTTGTACTCGATAACGGTACGACAGTCGTGATCCAGCTGCCGGATCTCGAACCGATCTAACCTCGGGTACGCGTGCTTTCGCGGGAACGGTCAACGCCGGTCTTCCACCGAACCACTTTGACGATCCGATAGGAAATCGTGGATGCGGTGGTCTCGGCAAATCGGTGCACAGCGCGCCGCGTGATTTGCCTCGTCGGTACGAGTAGCCTCGCAGGATGTGGCGGGCTTGACCTTTCCGGCAGCCCGAGTGAACGTCCCCCAGACGCTCTCGGTACGTCGTGGCCTCCTCCAGCCGGGGAGTGGCAATTCCCGCGGAGCGACCTCCGACATACCGCACGGAGTCGGCGCACACTTGGTTCTCGACCCAGGGGTACGTGGCGGTCTCAGGCTGAAGAGAGTCGGTGCTGGACTCGATGCCCATCGGCCGGATAGACTGCAACGTCGCCTGTCGCTGGGTCGGTGGTTCTGTGGCGGCTCTCAGCTCGTGACAAGGTGACCCCTTCAGCGGCGAATACCGTGCGGTTTGGCGAGCTCGGATGGGGCGTTCGCAGTCGTCGATGCGTCGTCTATCACCCGGAACAGCCAGCAGACGTGCCAGCAGTTCCGGCTGCCATAGTCGCGAGGACGGCGCGACGTGAAAGCGGGGGCTTTCGACTGTGATAGTCGAGTAGGCGACCGGAAGCGTTCGGAGTTCCGAGAAGAGCCCGCAGAGAAGTGCCACTCCTACAGCGGCAATCGTCGTTATTCTTCGATACTGAGACGGACCTGGTACTCGAGCGTTTCCCGGTCGTCACCTCTCGAATACCGTGAGACTCGTCCCTCAATCGCTCGCTTGTGAGGCCTCCTGCCGTGGCGACGTGACCGGTATTCTCTCAGATTCCGTCAGGGACACGGTCACGAGCACGAGCAGGACGATCGCGGCGTACTCGATAAGCCCTACGAGAAGGTGTAGGTTCGACGGAATCTGAACCGTGAGGAGGAACGGTGGCTGATTCATCGTCGCGTGGAAGAGGGCGACGAGCCAGAGATTCCTCGTCACTGCGTACACGAGCCCGTAGGCGAGGCCCGCAAGGGTCAGCCCGAGGAGATGACTGGCCAGTGCGGGACCGAGTCCGTGATTCGACATGAGAAACCACCTAGGCAGATGGAAGAGGGCAAACAGAACCGCCCCGACCGCCACGCCGATAGCGGCCGCACGTCGGGCATTCCCTCTCGCGAGTGCGACTGCTTTCGACTGGAAATAGCCGCGAAACACGACCTCCTCTGGAATGGCTGTGAAGACGAGGGCGCTTCCGAGTGCTGCCAGATAGGGCAAGGGGTGGGCGACAACCCGCGACGCGACAATGTCGAACCCGGAGACGCCGAAGTGGGCGAGACTGTAGGCCACGAGATTGTAAAGCGCCCAGAACGTGATGAGAACGCCCAACACTGGCACGAGAGAACGAGTGGACGGGAAGAGTGAACGGGGTGAGACGCCCTCGACTGTGAGTGCGCCGAGTCCGGCGACGATGAGGAACACGCCCCACGCCATTCCCAGAATGGGTGACGGAGATGCACCTGTAGCCACGAGCGCGAATCCCGATAAAACGACGATTATCAGGAGATACGTTACGATGGGGACCAGAGGCCCGCGCTCGAACACGGGCGAGTCGCTCGACATACGCGACATGCGGACGAAGTTCGAAAAGACTCGGTAAAGTCTCTTTTATTCGTCACACGGTGCTGGCACAATGCCTCAAACTATCCACTACGCGTCGATGGAGCCGAAATGATGAGGTGATCACTAACGGTTTCGAGCACCGTTGCAGGCAAATGAATACGACCTTCCACAGTCTGCTCGATGTCGAATATCTCTTCACGATCGGTTTCGACGATGACCGTCTCGAGATTCCCGGATTGAGGGTCCACTGTCAGACTGTATAAACGGCCAACTCGTTGTCCGTCTTTGCTCATTACCTGCTTACCGGAGAGCTGATTTGCAAGTATCGGGGACACGTACGAAAATACAGTCCCTCTCCAGATAAATTCTTGTTATATCCGCGTACAAACCCTTTCGTTCGCAGTAGAGGAGGACCCCATCCATCCGTGTTGGTCACCACTGTGACGTTCGATTCGTCGAGGTCGTCGGGCCCGATACATAGGTCGGCAAAGAGGGCACCGCCACGTCATCTGTGCCCGTCTCGGTGGCCGGTTACTGCTCGCGTACATTCGCTGGCGGGACGGACAGGTACAAATCAACGAACGTGTGAGACAGTAGAAGCCAACCACTGACCAGGAGGACGACAGGCGAGTGCGATGCTTCGAAGTGTTCGGAAGGCAATCGGATTCACGAACCGGACGCCCAACAGAGCGCTTGTTTCGCCCGAGGCCTTGTTGGAATGGGTATCCTCTGATAGTGTCAGTGTGTGAGATACAGAGGAGGGATTCAGTATGACCTGTGATCCGTCCTCAAGGGGGCAGCGCAACTGGCGCACAACACGGTAGTTCGCCGGTAAGTGTCTATTGACCCGGACTGTCCTCGTTCATTACCGTGTCTGGCTTGACCGAGAGACGCCCGTCCCGTAGATATGCCCAACCGGCGACGAGGAGATACCCACAGACGAAAACGGGAACGATGACGATCGGATCGAGCGACTGGAACTGAAGCCTCGCCCCGGAAACAGCGTGCTCCGCGCGCACGACTGCCGGACCAACCGCCCCAGGAGGCCCAAAGAAGATGTTTTGCTCCGCGAGGTTGATGCCCGTATGCAAGCCGATCGGGAGTGCGAGTTCGTTCGAGAGGAGGTATGCCAGTCCGAACAGGCCGCCCATCACAGACGTCATGACCAGCGCGTACAGTAACGAAACGCCATCCGGATTCGATCCCAGTGGACCGTGAAGGAATCCATAGACGAGCGAACTGCTCAGCCACGCGCCGAGTGCTGCCATCGTCGGTGACAGGTCTCTAACAGCTAACCCTTCCGCGGCGTTCTCAAGAAAGAGGCCCCTGAACAGCGTTTCTTCCCACAACCCGACGAATACCCAGCCGATCAGGACGACTCCGAACCCCGTTGCGAGCGTCTCTGCGGCCCCTGTCGAGAGTGTGTCCACCGTCGTTACCACGCCACGCTGGTGAGCGAGTCCGAACGCGAGCCCGACCAGCCCAATGCCGATGACAACACCGACTACTGCGTCAACACCCCAGCCGGGAGAGAGGGAAAAGCCATAGTCTGAGAGCTGTCGGTGGTCGATGTAGCGAGCCAGCAGTCCAGCTGTAGCGAGAACAGCAAGAACGGCAAACAGGTGGGCCACAAGCGGGACAAACAGGTCCGGGATCGCCACTCGCTGAACCACGAGTACGCCGCCGAGAGCACCGACAAATGTGAGGCCAACAGCGATGACGATGCGCCATGAAGCACGCAAACGGTTATCGATGGTTCCACGAAATATTCGGTTACCTACGGCGATCAGTCGCCTACCCATACGTCTGGGTTATCAGTCTCTCACAACAAAAGCGGAGCCAGCGTTTCAGAATCGGAAACGCCAGTCACATAGACTCACCTTCGAAATTCCCACGCACGATATGCGCGGTATATTCAGCACGGTTACTGGAACCGATCATCGCGTGATTGTTCATCACCCCCGATCTTCTGTAGCCCGACTACGGGGCTCCGTTCAGGGACACACCCAAAAGCGTGGCCATACTCGCACCGCCTGTCGCGAGTAGCGCGTGTCGACGTATACCTGCGGAGGCAGAACCACTCTCTAATCGGAGGGAGAACCCGAGCGTCGCAGCTGCGAGATAGACGCCGACAGCGACCACTCCGACCTCGATGGCGACTGTCTCGGGAGAGATTGACAAAAATACGGCCTGCATCCCTGCGGAGACGGGGACGAACGCGATACCGAGCAGTACCATCGTCCCGATTGCCATCTGAGACAGGGTACCGAACACCGCCCAGCCGACGATCATCCCGAGCGTTCCGATCGCAGTCATCCGGATCGTGAGTCCTCGCGTCAATTCGATGTCCGTGAGAATCGCCTCGGTATCGTCGACGTTACCGCTGGCCGTTATCGACGGTCACGCTCGATGTACTCTTGAATTGTTCCGTACCCCCCGGTGCTAGCGATTGAGATACCCGGAATCCCACGCGAATAGAAGCGTGAATACGGTAAAGAAGAGGAGGACCCAGACCAACCTCGGGAAGCTCCTGGTTCGGGACTTCCGTCGAGGGGGATAATCGCGGTAGTGGCGATGAACAGCGAGAGGGAGAAAGACAACACATATTTGACGAATGTTCGGATCATACTCGAGAACCGTTCCCAGAGACACTGTTCTCGAGCGTGGGTGTGCATCTCATTACAACCCAACAACTCGTTCGACGTTCTGCTGGACGGTGAAATGGCGACCACCTCGCGCGATGTCGGCGCCGTAAAACGCCAGAGAGGAGGCTCCGATCGTCGTCACCACGAATAGAAAGAGATCCTGACCGGAGGCGGCCCCTGCGACGATCTCCGGTGCGTAGGTAACCGGCCACATGAGTGCGAACGTCACGTACGACAGGCCAACGAGGTGGCGCCACGAAAGTGTAATCGGACCCAGTGACAGTGCTGAGAGGGTTCCAGCGAGGATCGCACCGAGACCAGCGAGCCCCATGAGAACGATTGGACTCGAGACCAGTACCGCTGGTCCGAAGACGGCTGTGAGACATGCAACGAGGAACAGATCGAGGAGTCCGAGATAGAGGAACTGCGACTGCTTCACACCTGGCACTATCCGTCGAGAGACAAAAATTGTACTGCCAGACGGACCCACGGAACATGACCCACGTGAACGCCGCTTCGTCATAGGAGGCGACATCCTCGAAGGTACGATTCGCTAGCATCTCTCCGGAGTTCGACACGATTTTGTCAGTCTCACAGAATCGTATGCGTATGGTCCCCCTCCAAGCGTCCTCGCCCCGCTCGGACCAGCTGTCGCCGCACTCGTCGGACTCGTCCTCCTCGGAATGATCGTCGGGACGGTCGGGAATGCGGTCGTCCGTCGACTGTCGAATCCCGTCGGGAAGTATCGTCTCCTGTATGCCGCGGTGCTGTTTCCGGTGACGATCATCGCCTACGGTCTCCTGGCACTGCTTGGGTTCGGTCCCGCGCTCGTGGGAAGCGCCCCAGGCGTTCCGGACGTCCTCGAAGCAGTCCTCACCAACTTTGTTGACTTCCTCGCTGCGGGACTCGTCTGGATCGCCGCGTATGCACCCACAGTGCGTGGTGTTCGAGACGCACGCGACGTCGAACTGTCGACACGGTCTGCGCTTGCGAAAATGGCCCGCTATGTCATCGGATTGAGTGGGTTCGCTGCGGTGCTAATCGCACCCCTAAAGGTCGTCTCGTTTGGTTCCTCACCGATCGGGTTCACGATCGGTCTGGCCCTCGTGGGAGTCATCATCCTCTACGTCTCCCCGTGGATCGTTCCGTTCTTGCGTGAGACGAGTGAACCGACCGGTGAGTCGGCCGAGCGCCTCTCGACGCTCCGCTCCCACGCTGGTCTCGACGTTCGAGACGTGCGTGTGCTCGACACCGACGACGAGGAGACGGCCACCACGCTCGTCCGTGGTCCTCCCGGCTACCGACGGCTGTTCGTCACGAGCACGTTCCTGGACGCCTTCGACGACGAGATCGCGACGGCCTTGCTGGCGATTGAGGCGGGCCGACTTCGATCACACGTGTTCGAGAGACGGGTGAGTACAGTGCTCGTCGCCGGGGTCGCGTTGATCGCCTCAGTAACCGGTATGGGTCAACGGTGGCTCCTTCTCGGCACATCGTTCGTGGTGCTTCTCGTCGGCTTCTGGGCCTCCCGTCGTGGGATCCGGACGGCCGACGAGTATGCTTCCGAGCGGGTCGGCGCGACCGCTGTCGCCGAGGCACTCGATCGGTACGCCGAGATTCACGCAATGGAGCCGTCACGGCGGCGAATACCGAACCCGCTCTCAGTGAACGTCGCGCTCGGGGACCGAATCGACCGTCTCGATCGCGGGACCAACTCGCGTCCTCCATGGAGTACGATATGAGGGTGGCCCCGATCCACCGTCAGGACCACGGCTACAGGCGTTCCAGCGAGGAGATCGAGGACACCATTGCGTACGCCGAACAGCCTGAACGCGCGGAGTGACCACCTCCCCTGGTAGTCACCAGAATCGGCGACAACCGGAGGGTTGTTTGTCCCTGCGGTGGGACTGCCGAGAGTGTCGGGTCCCGCTATGCTCCGCTCGGTCGCGTTCACGTCCCTCCTCCAGGGGCTGGTCGTCCCGGTCGGCGTCCTCCTCCTAGACTGGCCCATAGCAGTCGTCCTCGGGGTGTTCGTCCTCGAGATCGTGGCGGTCGTCTGCTGGGCCGTGGTGAAGATTCCCTTCGCCGCCAAGCGCCCTCGAAACATGATCGACGGGGACGACCGACTCCTCGGGCCACTCCAGACGAAACGGGGATCGGTCACTTTCCCCGGGCCGCTCCCGCCCGTCTACCCCCGGAACGTCCCGACGTTGCTCCTGACGGTATGTTTCCTCGCACCGCTCGAGGTCGGCGCGGCGTTCCTCGTTTTCGCGTTCACCGACCCGACGGTTACGACTCCCGTCGTCAAGCAGTTGGTGCTCGGTGGCGCCGTCGTGTTCCTCGCTGAAGGGATCGAGACGGCCCGTGAGTACTTCGCTCGCGGTGGGTACCGGGATCACTCGCCGCGCTCGGTCGTCCTCGTGCCGTTCAAACGCCTGTTTGGCGTCGGCGCGCTGCTGTTCGTCGCCGGACCGCTCCAGGGTGCCGCGGTGAGCGGCGAGGTCGTTCTCGGACTCCTCGTCGTCGGAAAGCTCCTCTACGACCTCCGACGATTCCAGGTGGCACGCGACCCCGACGCTCGGGGGGTATTCTACCGGCTCTACGGGAGCGCCGAGACCGAACCGGAGTCGGTCCCGGTCGAGGTTCCCCCGGGCGACCCCGTGGTCTGTGACCGCCCGCCGCAAACCGCGGCTCTGCTTGACGCGCTCGGTAGGGGTGTCACGTACACGCTCACCAGTAGCGTCCTCATCGTCTACGTCGCGGCTGCGTTCTTCCTCGCGTTCGGTGCGACGGCCGTCGGACTCGTCTTTCTCGGCGTTGTCGCCGTAGTCGCCGGTGTTAGGGCGGTCTCGCGGTACCTCCGGTACGGAACCGTCGAGTACCGGGGTACGACGGCACGCTCGTCGTCTACGACTGGGTGCTCGACGAGCCACAGGCTCGACTCGAACGGAGTGCCGTGACCGGCCTCGAGGTCACCACGGACGCCGTCGACCGGGTGTTCGACACGCGGACGGTTCGACTCGGCGGGATGGACGACGACGCGCCGACGTTCCGACTGACGGTCCCCGACCCGGAGGAGTTGGAGGGTGACGACGCCGACGCGAACGAGTCACTGTCGCTCGTTCACGTCCGCGATCACCGTCAACTGGTCGATGCCCTCGGTGTCAGCTGGCGACTGGACGAGTCAGTCGCCCCGCCGAGCAGGTAGTCAGAGCGAGACAGCGTTCCGATTTTCGTGGCGACACACCTGAGATCGGCTCCCTGCTCGTTGCAGCGCAATTTGGAGGTGTTGAGCATCATCGACGGGAAAAGCGGGGGTTTCGCTATCATGTCTTTGCCGAAGTTCGCGCAGGAAACGTTCTGTGAGAGCGGTCGTAGCTGTCCCAAACAACCGGACGTAAAGCAGTTCGTTCGACTGCGGGTCGGCGGCAGCGGACAGCCAGAATTGTCCGTCGTTGATCCAGATTACCGTGTCGTCGAGCGCGATATGAGTCGATGATTCTCCGGATTCAGGCTGTAAATCGGCCTTCTGCACCCAATCGTGGATGGCTTATCGACTGCGACAGAGACCCAGACAATCGAGTGATTCGACGGTAGTCGACAGCGAAAGACCCGCACCGTGCGATTGAATATCCAGCGCCATCGCTGGTTCGGGTGTCCGCTCGCGCTCGATAAAATCCAGATCAACCGGTCGCAATCTCCCGTGAGGCGGTCTATCTCGGACATCGAGCGTTCGAAACACCGACCGCCGCATCCGTATCGTAACACGACGGTCCGGCGATGACAACGTCGTTTTATATCTCCCGGGGCGAGTGACGGGTATGACAAACTCGACGCGTCGCGACGTGCTCGCCGCGGGCGTGGCCCTCGCCGGCGCGACGGCCGGCTGTCTCACCGGGTCGAGCGACACGGCTGAGTCGCCGTCCCCGACGCCCACCGGCGAGACGCTTCCCACCCCCGTCGCGGGCGACCCGGACGCAGACGTCACCGTCGCCGTCTACGAGGACTACGCCTGCCCCCACTGCAAGACCTACTCGGTCGAGGTCTTCCCGCAGGTCGAGGCGGCGTTCCTCGAAGACGGGAGCGTGCGATACGAGTTCCACGACTTCCCCATCCCGGTCGACGAGGCGGTGTCCTGGCAGGCCGCCAGCGCCGCTCGCGCCGTGCAAGACGAGGCCGGCGACGCGGCGTTTCACTTACAGCAAGCGCCTGTTCGAGAACCAGGCCAGCCTCGGTCCCGACGTCTACGCCGAGCTGACCGAGGGGATCGGCGCCGACGGCGAGACGGTACGACAGGCCGCAGTCGAGGAGCGGTACCGGCCGACCGTCGCCGCCGACAGGCAGGCCGGCATCGACCGCGGCGTGGAGGGGACCCCGACCGTCTTCGTCGACGGCGACCCCGTCGAGTGGAGCAGGGTTGCCTTCGAACCGATCCGCGAGGCCGTCGAGGCCGCGAGGGACGCATGAGGGGCCACGAGTCGGTGACGGTGCTCCGCCTGGGCCACCGGCCGGGCCGCGACGAGCGCATGACCACCCACGTCGGACTCACGGCGCGCGCGCTGGGTGCCGACCGGGTCGTGATGGCCGGAGCGGCCGGCTCCCGGACCGACACCGTCGTCGACATCACCGACCGGTTCGGCGGCCCATTCGACGTCGAGACGACCGACGAACCGAGACGATACATCCGCGACTTCGAGGGCACCGTGGTCCACCTGACGATGTACGGCGAACCGATCCAGGACGTCGAGGCCGACGTCAGGGCGGCCCACGAGGACGGCCCCCTCCTGGTCGTCGTCGGGGCCGAGAAGGTCCCCTTCGAGGTCTACGAAGAGGCCGACTGGAACGTCGGCGTCACCAACCAGCCCCACTCCGAGGTGGCCTCGCTGGCGGTCTTCCTCGACCGGCTCTACGAGGGAGTCGAACTCGACCGCGAGTGGGAGGACCCCGACCGCGTGGTCGTCCCGAAAGCGACCGGCAAGCGCGTGGTCGACCCCGACGACGCGGCCGACGAGGGGGCGTGAGCGACGCCCGTCGCGGTGACTGACCGTGCTCGACGGCATCACGGGGGCGACCTCGCGGGTCCTTCCGGTGGTCGGCACGCTGTATCTCCTCTACCTCGTCACCCAGCCGCCGCCGGCACGCTGGGTCGGATTCGCCTGTCTCGCGATACTGGCGCCGTTCGCCGTCGGCTGGGCGGTCGGACGGGCGTTCGGCGTCGGTCCGTGGGGGGGACTGACCCCACCACACGAACCGGAAGACAGGCGTGTAATCGGGCCCAGTAGCGGCCGTCACCAGCCCCGGACCCGATGGATTTAACCACGTGACCGCCGGAAACACGGGTAATGGCTTTCGAGGACCTTCTGGAGGACCCCGTGATACAGAAATACCTCCACGAACTGGTCGGACCGAAGGGGATGCCGGTCGCCGCCGCGCCGCCGGACGGCGAAGTGACCGACGAGGAACTGGCCGAGGAGCTCGGACTCGAACTCAACGACGTCAGACGCGCCCTCTTTATCCTCTACGAGAACGACCTGGCGACCTATCGCCGCCTCCGCGACGAGGACTCCGGGTGGCTCACGTACCTCTGGACCTTCGAGTACGACAAGATTCCGGAACAGCTCGAAGAGGAGATGCACCGCCTGCTGGAGGGCTTAGAGGACCGCCGCCAGTACGAGCGGAACAACGAGTTTTACCTCTGTGAGCACTGTGGCATCCGCTTCGAGTTCGGCGAGGCGATGGAGTTTGGCTTCCAGTGCCCGGAGTGTGGCAACCAGGTCGAAGCGATGGAGAACACGCGCCTCGTGACGGCGATGGAAGACCGCATCGATGAACTGCGGGACGAACTGAACGTCGACAGCGTGGAAGCCTGATGGTCGTCCTCGGGACGAAGGTGTACGTGACGGGCGACGCCCGACAGCGTGCACTCGACGGCCTGCGGTCGCTGGTCACGAACGAGTTCGGCGAGCTCGACGTGTCGTTCGACGTCGGGCACCGGGAGGACGACTTCCCCACCGTCACCGTCGACGGCCCGGACGCGACGGTGGCCCGGAACCTCCTGCGCGAGGAGTTCGGCGAGCTCGTCACCGACCACGAGCCCGGCGAGACGTACGTCGGGACGCTCGACTCGTGGGACGAGGACGGGTTCGTCCTCGACGTCGGGTTCGGCCAGTCGGTCCGGATTCCCGCCGACAGGCTGAACCTCGGCCAGGGCTCGCCGGCCCAGATCCGCAAACGGTTCGGCATCGTCCAGCACATGCCCCTGCGGTTCGTCGCCGGTGACGACCCCCGCCTGGCCGACGAGACAGTCGACCGGCTCTACGACTGGTCGCGGGGGAACGGCCGGGTCAACGCCAACAGCGTCACCCGTTCGCAGGCCCGCGCGACGGTCAACCGCGCCGGCCACGCACAGGACATCGTCACCGTCGAGCGCGTCGGCCTGCTCGAACAGAGCATCGTCTGCCATCCCGACACCGACGCGCCGGGCCTGCTGGCCGACATCGGCCGGTTCATGAAGTCGGAACTGCTCGCGGTCGTCCCCTGACAGAGCCATGCAACGGCGTCACTACGCGCTCATCGGTCTCGTCGCACTGCTCGCCCTCTCGGGCTGTACCGGCCTCTTTGGCCCCCAGGAGTCGGACCCGGCGCGCCTGAACCAGAACGCGAGTTACGACTGGGAGACCCCGGAGGACGCGACGCTCGTCGTCGACCGGTCGTCGTACACCGCCGTCTACGACGTGCGGAACAACTCGACGTTCGAGGTGTACAGCCGCGACGGGCTGGGCCGCGAACAGTCGGTGCCCATCCGCGCGCTCCGGTTCAGGTACGATAACGGGACGGTCATCAGCGCGGCCAACTCATCGATGACCGCGACGGAGGGCGGCCGGCGCACCGAGATACAGTTCCCGGGGAACGTCACCGGGGAGGTTGCGTTCACGGCGCCCCGCCTGGGCAAGACGTTCGCGACGCCGACGCTCGTAGACGGGGGCTCGTACGCAATCACGCTTCCGCCGGGCCCGCGTGGGCATCCCGCTGCTCTCGCAGGTCAGTCCCGGAGCAGACGGGAAGACCGTCGAGAACGACCGGCAGACGATCCGGTGGGAAGAGGTGACGACGCGCGGTGTCAGCGTCCGGTACTACCTCCAGCGCGACCTCTTTATCTTCGGCGGGGTTGCGCTCGTCGCCATCGTCGTCGGCACAGGCGGCGTGCTCTACTACTACCGGCAGTTACAGGAGGTCAGACGCCGACGGAAGGAGGCCGGAATCGACCTCGAAGAGGAGGACTACGACGACGACCCCCGGGACCGCGGTCCGCCGCCGGGGATGCGGTAGGCCAGTCGGACCGCGCGCCCGTGTCCCACAGTATTTGTATCACGGTTCCCTACCAGAAGGTATGCGTGTCGCGGTGGTAACGGTCGGCGACGAACTGCTCTCGGGCGAGACGGTCAACACGAACGCGGCGTGGCTCGGCCAGCAGCTGGCGGCCCGCGGCGTCACCGTCGAGCGAGTGACGACGATACCCGACCGCCTCGCGGACATCGCCCGAGTGGTAAACGAGTACCACGCCGAGTACGACGCCGTCGTCGTCACCGGGGGCCTCGGGCCGACACACGACGACGTGACCATCGACGGCGTCGCCGCCGCGTTCGGCCGGGACGTCGTCGAGAGCGAGGCGGCACTGGCCTGGCTCGAGGAGAACGGTGGGTACACCCGCGACGACCTGACCGAGGGCACCGGCGATGTCCCCGAGGGGGCCCGCGTCCTGCCGAACCACGAAGGCGTCGCTCCCGGCTGTGTCGTCGAGAACTGCTACGTCCTGCCGGGCGTCCCCGCGGAGATGAAGCGGATGTTCGAGGAGGTGGCCGAGGACTTCGCCGGCGAGAGCCGGTACGTCGCCACCGTCGACACGGCCGAACCCGAGAGTGCGTTGCTCGACCGCCTCGCGGAGGTCCAGGAGCGGTTCCCGGTGAAAGTCGGCAGTTACCCCGGCGACAACGTCCGGATCCGGTTCGAGGGCGGCGACGAGGCCGTCGTCGAAGAAGCGGCGGCGTGGCTGGAAGACCGCGTCGAGCGACCGGACGCCCAGTGACTGGTCGGCCCCGACCGGCTACCGGTAGAGGTACTGGAGCCAGAGGAACGTCACCAGCAGACCGCCGAGCGAGATGGCTGCGCCTGCGGCGTTGATGACGCCTGGCTGGACGTGACTCGCGAGCAGCGTGACCATACCTGGCGTTGCGTGGCGGGTGGCTTCAAAGGCACGTTCCCGGGTCCCTTTTGCCGTTGCTTGCGCTAGAGTGACCAGATGCGCAGAATCGGTGTCGTGGTCAACCCCATCGCGGGGATGGGTGGCCGCGTCGGCCTGAAGGGTACCGACGGGAAAGTAGCCGAAGCGCGCGAACGGGGGGCGGAACCGCGGGCCCCCGACCGGGCCGCCACCGCCCTGGAGTCGCTGGCCGAGGTGGCCGACGGGGTGACGCTGGTGACCTACGGGGACCCGATGGGGGCGTCGCTCGTCCGCGGGACCGGGTTCGACCCCGAGGTGGTCGGCGACCCGCGGGACCCCGAGGAGACGACCGGCGCGGACACCCGAGCGGCCGTCCGGGCCTTCGTCGAGGCCGGAGTCGACGTCATCCTGTTCGTCGGGGCGACGGGACGGCCGTCGACGTGGCCGAGACGCTCGAGGAGCTGGACGACGAGACGCCGATACTCGGCGTCCCGGCCGGCGTCAAGGTGTACTCGTCGGTGTTCGGCGTCTCCCCGCGGGCAGCCGGCCGCATCGTCGCCTCGTTCTCCGAGACCGAGCGGGCAGAGGTCAACGACATCGACGAGGACGCCTTCCGCGGCGGCGACGTGGTGACCGAACTCCGGGCAGTGGCCACCGTCCCGGTGGCCGAGCAGCGCCAGTCGGCCAAGCAACTGGGCGGGGGAACCGTCGAGACGCTGGCCGAGGGCGTCGCCGACAGCGTCGAACCGGGCGTCACCTACGTCCTCGGCCCGGGGAGCACCGTCGGTGCCATCAAGGAGGCGCTCGGGTTCCAGGGGACGACGCTGGGCGTCGATGTCTGGCGCGACGGGGAAGTGCTGGTCGAGGACGCCGCGGAGTCTGACATCCTCGCGGTCCTGGGCGACCGGAACGTGGTCGTCGTCTCGCCCATCGGCGGCCAGGGGTTCGTCTTCGGCCGTGGCAACCAGCAGCTATCCCCAGAGGTCATCCGGCGGTGTGACCTCGAAGTGGTCGCCTCCCGGCGGAAGCTCGACACCATCGGGACATTGCGCGTCGACACCGGCGATCCGACCCTCGACGATGACCTCCGGGGGTGGCTGAAGGTGCGGGTGGGACGCCACGAACGCCGACTCGTCGAGGTCCGATGACCACGTCCGCCCAGACTGTCCCCGCTCGAGACATGATTGTATTCATTTCTGGAGATTAAGTTGTGTATAGTCAAGATTAAGGTCTGGTGTCGCTAACCAAGGGGATATGGAAACGCGGAAGGTCCAGCGACTGGGTCCCTCGACGCTCGCGATGACGCTCCCCGCGGAGTGGGCGAGCGCACACGACGTCGAGAAGGGCGACGAAGTCTCGCTCCGAATGGGCGGCAAAGGCACGCTGACGGTCATGCCCGAGTCCGTCCAGACAGAGGAATCGGAGGCGATCATCTACGCGGAGAACTTAGACGCCGACGCCGTCGAACGGGCAATCGTCGCCCAGTACGTGCTCGGCCGCCGGGTCATCCACGTCGAGGCCCCCGAGGGGGGGACCCTCGACTCTGCTCACATCAACGCCGTCTACAACGCCGAGACGCAGCTGATGGGACTCGGCGTCATCGAGGAGACGCCCGAGCGCATCGCCATCCGCTGTTCGGTCGACCCCGAGGACTTCACGCTCGACAACCTGCTCGAGCGCCTGGAGTCGACCGGCTCGACGATGCGAAACGAGGCGATCAAGGCGCTGGCCCACGGCAACCCTGACCTCGCCCAACGCGCCCTCAACCGGGAGCGGCAGGCCAACAAGATATTCGTCCTCCTCCTTCGGCTCATCTTCACCGCCTACCAGAACCCGAACCTGGCGCGCGCGGTCGGCCTGGAGGACGGCTTCCCGCTCATCGGCTACCGCTCTATCGCGAAGAACCTCGAACTGACCGCCGACAACGCCGAGGACATCGCCGAGATCGCCCTGGAGGCGACCGACCACTCGCTGGCCGTCGACAGTTCGACCATGCGACGCATCCGTGACTTCACCGACCAGGTCAACGAGATAACCGAACTCGCCGTGCAGTCGGCCGTCGAACGCGACTACGACACGACCATCGAGGTCCGCAGGATGTACCGCGAGATCGGCGACAAGGAACACGAGATACTCAACGACCTCCCGGAGATGGACAATCAGGACCTCCTGCAGGTCCGTGAGGTGCTCGTCAGCCTCCAGCAGACCGCCGAGTACGCCGTCCGGAACGCCGAGATCGCGACGAACCTCGCGCTCAACGAGCAGTCCGAACACACCAAAATCCAGTAAGCCGGGTCGCGCGCCTACAGCAGGCCCTCGTCTTCTGTCGCAGTTTCTGTCGGCGTCGTCGTCTCCGTTGCGGTCGGCGACGCCGTCCCGGTGGCTGTCTCCGTCGCCATCGTCGAGTCGTCACCGAGGAGGCCGCCGTCGTCTTCTGTCGCGGTCGGCGTCGCCGTTTCCGTCGCGGTTTCTGTCGCCGTCGGTGTGGGAGTCGCTTCCTGGTCCTCGTCGTCGGTACCCGCTCCCGACGAGTCGGTACCCGTCGGGTATTGGGCCTTGTTCCCGAAGATGTCCGTCTCGATGGTCTTCTCGTAGTCGATGGCGTCGAGGTCCACGCGGAACGACTCGCCGCCGCCCTCGAGGACGAGGTAGAAGTCGATCCGGAGGTCGGTCACCTGGTTGCGCCGGAGGTGGGTGACCCACCACTCGTCCAGGTGCTGGTTCCGGATCGCGGTTCGTGCCTCGATGGTCTCCGTGGACCTTGGCGCGATGACGTATCCGCGTTCGGACTCGCCGGTCCCAACGGTCACGTCGTTCATCGTGACGGTGTAGCCGACCTTCGTGACGGCATAGGGGACCAGTTTGGGGTTGTAGACGGTGAAATCGAGGTCCAGCGGCGTCCGCTGGCGCGTGAGGTTCGCGCGGTCCCAGGTTCCCCGCGTCTCGTTGACATAGAGGACCGGGTCGGCGACCAGCGGCTGGGTCGCGTTCACCGGCCGCGTCTCGGTGGAGTTGAACTGGCCGACGACGTCGGTCTCGACGGTCCGGTCCTGTGTCGTCGAGACGGACCGGCCGAGCGTCGACGACGTCACGGTCGCGTCGACGGTGACGTCGGAGATCTCGCCGCTCTCGACGTGGGTGTACCACCACGCGGGGATGCGGTCGTTCCGCATCCGGGTGGTGAACGCGAGCGTGGAGTTGCCACGGGCCAGCCCCAGGCCCGCTTTGCTCCCGGTGGCCATCTCCACGCCGTTCATTCCCACCGTGTAGTTCACCGTGGCACCGCTCAGCTGGACCCCGACGGGGTTCGGGTTCGACACCCCGAGGTCCGTATGGACAACTGTGGCGGACTCCGAGACGTTCCCGAAGTGGTTCTCGACCGATTCGACGCTCGGTGCCCCCAGAACCCCCATCGCGAAACCGCCGCCGACGAGCACTGCCACGGCGAGCGCGCCGACGACGACGAGATTCAGTTTCCCTGCCATGGCGACCCTCTATTCTGGGGCGGTAAAGGCTATGTGGCCCGCGCCACCCCGAATGAACTAAGTGTGCTACAGCGGTACGACCGACAATGGCATCGAACTCGCCCGGGACCGACATGGGGATCGGTCTCGGCCTGGTCTTTGGAATCGTCGCGCTGGTGGCTGTCGTCCTGACCGCGGCCAACGGCTACGCCTACGCGCTGAACGGCGTCGCCTCGGTCCGGGTCACCAGCGGTATCGTCTTCGGTATCGGCCTGCTCGCGGCCGGGCTGTCCATCGTCGCAATCCACGTCTACGACGCCTAATCGCACGCTGGCGGCCGGCTCGCCCGCAAGAGCAACCGTTAAATTTGCACAGGCCCAACGTATAGTATGGCCGACTTCAGCGAGGAAGACCAGCGCATACTGGAGTACCTCCGCGACAGGGTCTCCCGTGGCGAGAGCTACTTCCGCGCGAAGAACATCGCCTCACAGATCGGCCTCTCGGCGAAGCAGGTCGGTGCGCGCCTCCCACGCCTCGCCGAGGAAGCCGACGAGGTAGAGATAGAGAAGTGGGGCCGCGCCCGGTCGACGACCTGGCGGGTCACCACGGGCTAGTCGGTGGATTATTGCGGGAGTAGACCCCACCCACAGGTATGACTGTCCGGGTCGAACGCACGATTACCGTCTCGGCAGCGCCGGAACGCGTCTGGGAGTTTATCGCCGACCCGGAGAAGCGAGCGCGCCCCATCAGCGTCGTCACCGACTTCGAGGTCGTCGACGACGAGCGGGCCAACTGGTACCTCGAGCTCCCGATTCCCGTCGTGAACCGGACGCTCCGCGTCGAGACCAGAGACGTCGAGCGTCGCCACCCGGAATACGTCCGGTTCGTCGGGAAGTCGAAGGTAATGCGCGTCCAGGGCGAACACGAGCTCGAGGAGACGGACGACGGCGGGACATCGTTGACGAACCGATTCGTCGTCGACGGGCGCCTCCCCGGCGTCGAGCGGTTCTTCAAGCGAAACCTGGACGCCGAGATGGACAACCTCGAAGCCGCGCTCCGCGAGGACCTCGAAGTCACAGCATGAGACTCACGCTAGCCCAGATTTCGGTCGACCCCGGCAGCGTCCAGGGCAACGTCGACCGTGCGACCGACGCAATCGAGCGCGCGGCCGCCGACGGCGCGGACCTGGTCGTGTTGCCCGAGCTGTTCAACGTCGGCTACTTCGCGTTCGAACTGTACGGTCGCCGTGCGGAGCCACTGGACGGCGAGACGCTGTCGACGATCCGCGAAGCCGCCACCGAGTACGGTGTCGCCGTCCTCGCCGGGAGCATCGTCGAGGACCTGGCGTCGAGCGCGGCCGCGGGACTCACCGTCCCGGCCGAGGAGGGGCTCGCGAACACAGCGGTGTTCTTCGACCGGGACGGCCGGCGCCGGGCGATCTACCGCAAACACCACCTCTTTGGCTACGGGTCGGCCGAGTCGGACCTCCTGGAACCCGGCGAGCGCGTGCCGACCGTCGAGTACGAGGGGTTCACCGTCGGTATCACGACGTGTTACGACCTGCGGTTCCCGGCGCTGCACCGCCGTCTCGTCGACGAGGGTGCGACGCTGACGCTCGTGCCGAGCGCCTGGCCGTACCCGAGAGTCGAGCACTGGAAGCTCTTCCCGCGAGCGCGAGCCGTCGAGAACCTCCTGTATGTCGCCGCGGCCAACGGCGTCGGAACCTTCGACGAGGCGGAGCTGCTCGGTCGGTCGACCATCTTCGACCCATGGGGGACGACGCTCGCAAGTTCCAGCGACGAACCGGCGCTGGTGACGGCCGACGTCGACCCCGGGCGCGTCGAGCGCGTCCGCGAGGAGTTCCCCGCGCTGGAGGACGCCCGCAGCGACTGGTGAATGTACAGCGGCTCTTTCACAAAAGACGCGTTTTGAGCGTCCCTGACCACTTTATTCCCGGAGTGAGGAGAGGGCACCATGCCCTCACGACCGACGATTGCGCTCCTCGTGGCCGCGACGCTGTTGCTCGCCGGCTGTGCCGGCGCCGGGAACCAAGTCAGTGCGAACGGCGGCGACGGCGCAGAGATGGCCGCCAGCGCCGGTGACGCCGGTGCACAGCAAGCGGCACCACAGCCAGCGGAGTCTGGCGGCGGCGACGGCGGCAACGGCGGGAGCGTCGCGCAGGCAGACCAGCTGCGCCAGCAGCGAGCCATCATCAAGACCGGTCGGATGGTCGTCGAGGTCGAGAACTTCTCGACCAGTCGGACCGCCGTCGCCGACGAGGCCAGGGGCATGGGCGGGTACGTCAGCGACTCCAACCAGCAGCTCCACCGGACCGGCGACGCGACGTGGAGAACCGGCTACATCGTCGTCCGGGTCCCCAGCGAGGACTACGAGGCGATGCAGGCGGCCGCCGCGGAGCGAGGCACCGTCGTCTCCGAGGAGACGGAGACGAAGGACGTCACCGACCAGCTGGTCGACCTCGAGGCGCGACTCGAGAACCTCCGCCAGCGCCGCGACCGACTGCGGACCTTCTACAGCCGGGCCAACGACACCGAGGAACTGCTGCGCATCGAGGAACAGCTCTCCGAGGTCCAGGGCGAGATCGAGCGTCTGGAGGCCCAGCGACGCTCGCTGGAACAGCGCGTCGCGTTCTCGACACTCAGGATCGAACTCCGGGAACCCGCCCCCGGCGCGGGCGACATCCGGACGCAATATCACCAGCAGTCGCTCGTGGCCGTCTTCCTCGGGTCCGTCGAGGACGTCTACGTCTTCGGGCGGGCGACCCTGGTGACCGCCGCGGCGGCGCTCCCGTGGCTGGCGGTCCTCGCGGTGCCAGCCATCGGCGCTCGGCGCCTGCTCAGGGGGCGCAGCCTCTCGCTGCCCTCCATCCGCTCGTCCGGATCGGAAGCGGAGGCGGCAGACGCCGCCGAGACAGCGGACGGCCCGAGTGATGCGACCGGGGCGGAAACCGACGAAGTCGAGGCGGGCGCCGCCGACGGCGAATCGCGAGACGACAGCGGGTAGATACGGCCGACACCAATCGTTTTTTGAGGGTGGGGTGGGTATACCAGCGCGCCGGCACGGCGCTTTTCACGTCACGCCGGTACCTAACGCCCGTCTCGCTGCTCGGCCACACGGCGTCGCTCGTCCGCCAAAGGCTGTCCGGACAGCCTTTCTCCTCATCCACCCACCTTCCGCGGTATACCTTCGCCACGCTTCGCCGAGCCCTCGCGCCGGCTCGGCGGCTACCGCTCCCGTTCCCGTTCGAGCGCCCGCTCGAAGTGCTCTCGGGTGATGACCACCTCGTCTGCACGCTCGCTCGCGGCTTCGGGCCCCAGCTCGGCGGCGGCCTCGCGGATGGCGAGCATCGACGCCTCGCGGACCACGGCCTCGAGCTGCGCCCCGGAGAACCCCGCCGTCTCGGCCGCGAGGTCGGCGATCGAGACGTCCGGCGCGAGCGGCTTCTCCCGGGTGTGGACCGCGAGAATCGCCTCCCTGGCGGGCGACTCGGGATTTGGCACCTCGACGTGCTGTTCGAGGCGTCCCGGCCGCAGGAGCGCGTCGTCTATCATGTCCCGGCGGTTCGTCGCGGCGAGAACGACCAGGTTGGGGTTCTCGGTGATGCCGTCGAGCTCGGCCAGCAGCTGCGAGACGACGCGTTCGGTCACCTCGTTGCCCTGCCCGCGGTGGCTGGCGATGGCGTCGATCTCGTCGACGAAGATGATGCTCGGCGCGGTCTGGCGCGCCCGCTCGAACAGTTTGCGGACCGCCTCCTCGCTCTCGCCGACGTACCGGTCCATGATCTCCGGCCCGGCGACGTGGATGAAGTTGACGTCGCTCTCGCCGGCCACGGCCCGCGCGAGCAGCGTCTTGCCGGTGCCCGGGGGGCCATACAGCAAGATGCCGCTGGGCGGGTCGGTGTTCGTCGCGGTGAACAGGTCGCCGTAGGCCAGCGGCCACTCGATGGTCTCGGTGAGGACCTGTTTGACCTCCTCTAAGCCGCCGACGTCCGCGAAGGTCGTATCGGGCGACTCGGCGACGTACTCGCGCATCGCGCTCGGTTCGACCGTCGCCAGCGCCTCGTCGAAGTCGACTTTCGTCACCGCTGGGGAGTCCCGGTCGCGTCGCAGAGCGACCATCGCCGCCTCCGTCGTCAGCGACGCCAGGTCCGCCCCGACGAATCCGTGGGTCCGGGCGGCGATGCTGTCGAAGTCGACGTCGTCGTCGATGGGCATCTCCCGCGTGTGGACCTCCAGAATCTCGCGGCGACCCGCCTCGTCCGGGACGCCGATCTCGATCTCGCGGTCGAAGCGGCCGCCGCGACGGAGTGCGGGGTCGACGGCGTCGACGCGGTTGGTCGCCCCGATGACGACGACGTTGCCCCGCTCCACCAGACCGTCCATCAGCGTCAGCAGCTGGGCGACGACGCGGTTCTCCATGTCCGCGTCCTCGTCGCGCGAGCCCGCGATGGAGTCGATCTCGTCGACGAACAGGATGGCGGGCGCGTTGGCCGCCGCGCGGTCGAACGCCTCACGCAGGCGTTCCTCGCTCTCACCCTTGTACTTCGAGACGATTTCGGGCCCGGAGATAGTGTCGAAGTAGGCGTCGACCTCGTTGGCGACGGCACGGGCGATGAGGGTCTTCCCGGTCCCCGGCGGGCCGTGCAGGAGCACGCCACTTGGCGGGTCGATACCCAGGCGGCGGAACTGCTCGGGTTCGGACAGCGGCAGCTCGATCATCTCGCGGATGCGGTCGAGCTCCTCGTCCAGGCCGCCGATATCCTCGTAGCTGATGCCCGTCTCGGTCTCCGCGGCGTCGGGGTTCACCCGGTCGTCCCCGGACGGCGCGGGCGAGGCCTGCTGGCGCTTCTTCTGGCCGTCTCCCTCCCGGTCGAGGACCGTCACGCGCGTCTCGTCGGTGACCTGCACGGGGCCGTCGGGCGTCGTCCGCCGGACGAGGAAGGTTCCCAGGCCCTCGACGTGGACGCGCTCGTCGGCCTGGACCATCCGATCCAGGAGGCGGTCACGGACGGTGTACTCGTACTCGTCGGTCCCGGGGATGGGGTCGACCGGCTGGACGGCAATGTCGGTGGCCGCCACCACCGACCCCTGGCTGACGGTCACCGTCTCGCCGATGTTGACGCCGGCGTTCGCGCGGGTGTCGGCATCGATGCGGACGAACTCGCCCTGTTCGTCGGCGGGCCACACCTTCACGACGGTCATCCGGTCGCCCTCGACGATGACGGGGTCGCCGCTCAGGACGCCCAGCTGGCTCCGGGCGGACTCGGGGAGGCGGGCGATACCGCGTCCGGCGTCCCGCTTGTGTGCCCCCTCGACCGTCAGTTCGATGCCCTCGTCGCTGGACCCACTCATGGCGGTCTGTAGCGCTCGGACGCCCTTGAGGATTCCCTTCGTGTCGCGGGAAAACAATATACGGGCGCACGTCAGAGAGTGTCATATGGTGGTCACGACCGAGCGCGACGACATGACCTGGTACAAGTGCGAGACCTGTGGGCTGATGTTCGACGACCAGGACGACGCGCGCCAGCACGAGTCGAACTGCGACGACGAGGACCCGTCGTACATCCAGTGAGCGAGCGCGGGGAGCTGTGAGGGTCGCGTGGTTCCCGGCTCAATCGTTCAGACGCCGTCCGGGACGACCTCGAAACTCCGCTCGCCCATCTCGTCCTCCTCGAAGACGAAGACACGCCCGTCCGCGACGTCGAAGTCGACGTCCACTTCGACGCGCATCTGGTGGTCCCTGACCGTGACGCCGGGGAACAGTTCGTCCTCTGCGCCGTCCTGGAGGATGACCCGGCCCACGCCGCTGTCCTCGATGATGTCGTCGTGTGTCCGCAGGTCGTTGACGTAGACGAGGATACCCGTCGTCTCTGTCTCGTCGGTTACCAGCACGTGCGTGTCCTTGCCCGGGGCGGTGCGGACGCTCTCTGCTACCTTCGACGGGACGCCGTGATAGAACGCCGTCCGGCCGTCCAGATACTCGACGGCGACGCCGTCCTCGGTCAGTTCCACGGACAGGGTCGAGGGCGCGATGTCGGACCGGTTGCTCATACCCGATCATTCGGCCCCCGACCCAAAAACTGCGCGTTGTGGCCGGAGCGGTGGCCGCTTCCGCAGGTAGTAAATACTCCCGGGCGGGAGTAGGGAGCGATGGAAGGGAAGGCAGCCGCGCCCGCCGCCGGAACGGTCCTGAACGCGCTCTCGACCGGCCGGGGCTCGGCGTTCGCCATCGACGAGTACACCACCGCGACGGTGGAGCTGTGGACGGACGAGGAGGGCATCACGGGCGAGGTCGACGGCGCGCCCGAGGCCGACACCCGCCTCGTCGAGCGTTGCGTCGAGTACGTCATCGACTCACACGGCGGCCCCGAGACGGTCGGATTCCCTGCTGTGTCGGGCGGCCACGTCCGCACCGAGAGCGACATCCCGATGGCCTCGGGGCTGAAGTCCTCGAGTGCGGCGGCGAACGCGACGGTGCTCGCGACGCTGGACGCCCTCGACGCGACGGAGCGGATGACCCGCGAGGACGTCGCTCGGCTGGGGGTCATGGCCGCCCGGGACGTCGGTGTGACCGTGACCGGGGCGTTCGACGACGCCTCGGCCTCGATGCTCGGGGGCGTCACCGTCACCGACAACGAGGCCGACGAACTGCTGGCTCGCGACGAGGTCGACTGGGACGTGCTCGTCTGGACGCCGCCCGAGCAATCGTTCAGCGCGGACGCCGACGTCGAGCGGTGTCGCAAGATAGCGCCGATGGCCCGCCTCGTCGAGGACCTGGCGCTGGACGGCGACTACCAGCGGGCGATGACGGTCAACGGGCTCGCCTTCTGTGCCGCGCTCGGCTTCGAGACGGAACCACTCGTCGAGGCCATGAGCCAGGTCGACGGCGTCTCGCTCTCGGGCACCGGGCCGTCCTTTACGGCGGTCGGCGACCGGCGGGCGCTCGAGCAGGTCAGGGAGTACTGGGACCGCCGCGACGGCCACACGCTGTTGACCACGACACAGACGGAGGGAACACAGACAGTATGAGCACGAACCCCGAAGACATGTCGCTCGAGGAACTGCGCGACGAGATACGGAGCATCGACCAGGAGATCGTCGAGAAGATCGCACAGCGGACCTACGTGGCCGACACCATCGCCCAGGTCAAGGCGGAGAAGGACCTCCCGACCACCGACGAGGCCCAGGAGCAGGCCGTCATGGACCGCGCCGGCCAGAACGCCGAGAAGTTCGACGTCGACTCGAACCTGGTGAAGGCGGTCTTCCGGTTGCTGATCGAGCTGAACAAGGTCGAACAGCGAGAGAGCCGATAGACGATAGAACGGCTATTTCAGGCCATCTAGCCGCTTATTAGTCGACAGGAGTGTCGATCCTCGACGTCACTTGCGAATTTTGGACTCGACGAGCAGTCGGAAGACCGGACACTCGTCTGCATCTAGTACGTTCCAGCAACTCCGTTCAAGTACCTCGCCCAGTCTCGGTGAGAGAAACACCGCGAAGCTAGCGGTCAGTTCTTGTTGCTGTGCTCCCACCCAAAAACACAATATACTGTGTACACATAGTTTTCTGTATGCCTAGTATCACCGTCAATGTCGACGACGACCTCAAAGACCAAATGGAGAGACACCCGGAAATCAACTGGAGTGAGGTTACCCGACAGGCCATCCAGGAAAAAATCGAGGCACTCGAAGTGATGGACGAACTCACGTCAGGGAGTGAACTCACCGAGAGCGACGTTGCCGATATAGCCGATAAATCAACGAGAGCGCGCGCAAGCGCGTCGAAGAGGAGTCGGAGTAGCCTCAACGAATGAAGCTGGTCGTCGATGCCAACGTCGTTATCTCCGCACTCATCGCTGACTCGAAAACTCGTGAACTCATCGTCACACTCGAACCCGACCTCACGACACCCGAGTTCGTCTACGAGGAGAGAGAGCTACACAGAGTTGATCGTCGATAAGTCCGGCATGGATCCAGAGCGAGTCGCCAAGTTCGTCGACCTTCTGTTTCAGTATATCGAGGTCGTCCCTGCTAGCAAGTTCTATCCTTACATCGAGGAGGCCGACGCAGCGATCGGTGAGACTGATCCCGACGACGTGCTGTACGTCGCCTGTGCTCTGGCCGGTGATGCAGCCATCTGGAGCGACGACACTGACTTCGACGAGCAAGATGTCGTCGAGGTATATTCGACGACCGATGTGATCGGCATATTCGACACGCGCTAACTAACCGATCATCCTGATTGTCGGTCACAGAAGTTTTGTATATATACACCGTCTAGTGAAAGGCGCTGTATCCTGTTCTTAACAGTGTGAGTTCATATAGCCTGGCGTTGTTTTCGAAAGAATCCATGGTGGATTTCAGTACCTGAACGAGGTAGAGCAGCGCGAGAATCGATAACATCCGCGCCCGGGCAAGGCAGCGGCGGCTGACCGCTAGTACTCCCAGAGCCGATTGATTCTGCCTGCGACCGACGGATTGTCCCCGCGCAGCGTCTCGACGTCCGTCTCGCCGTCGACGTTGATGACGTGGACCTCCCCACGTCGCTCCGAGTAGACGTCCTGGAAGTCGTAGACGACGCCCACGACGTCGGTGTCGTCGGGCACGTCCTCGCTCTCGCGTAGGAACTCGACCTGGCGGTCGACGTTGTACTCGACGAGGTGGTTGACGGCCTCGCTGTCGGAGAGGCCGTCGGGCAGCGCCTCGACGCCGGATTCGAGGTGGGGTTTCAGGATGTCGATGCAGTGCTGGATGCCCGGTGCCTCGTCGACGCCGTCGGTGAGGGCGGCGTAAGTCGCCGTCACGGCGCCACAGCTGGTGTGGCCGACGACGACGACGGTGTCGGTGCCCGTGTGAGCAACCGGGTAGAGGACGTCGCCGGAGACGGCCGGGCCCGAATCCGTGTGCTGGACGACACGGTTCCCGATGTTCCCGGCGGTAAACAGGTGGCCGGGCTGGTCGTTGCCCCACATCCGGTCCTGCAGGACCCGCGAGTCCGAACAGCAGACCGTGACGGCATCCGGATACTGAGCGTCCTGCACGTCGTCGAAGCGATCGGCAAACTCGCGAGCGTGGTCGGCGTTGCCCGCGAGGAGGCCCACGACAGTCTCGTTCATACCACTACGACTGGCCGGGCCGGATAAAGGGTTTGATGAATCGGACGCTCGTCGGCATCACAGTTGGCCACGCTGAGAGTGTGACCGGGGCAGCGTCGGCGGTCCGCCCTCGTGCGCAGGCGGCGATGCCACTCGAAGAGTGAGAATCGACGTTCAGGAGCGACCCCGGCCGACTGCCGACGGACGGCGGGTCGACCGGGGCGTGTTCAGTTGTCGAACCGAACCTCGACGTCGGTCACGGCGACAGTCACCTCGCTGGTCGTCAGCGTGCAGGTAACGGTGTCGCCGCTCCGGGAGCAGGCGTCGGTCGCCTGCTGGGCGTCGAGGTACCGGAACCAGGCCTCGCTGCGCGGGCTGGTCACCGTCAGCGTGACGTCGTCGTAGACGCCTGCGGTCTCGGTGTCGGCCCGAAGGACGGTCGTTCCGGCGTGCGTGGTCCGAACCGTCGCGCTGCGCTGTCCGGCGACGGACGTCGAGCCGACGCCCTCGGTTCGGACGACTGGAAGCACGGTGTACTCGGTGGTCAGGAGCATGGCCGGTGAGTCGACCATCACCTGTCCGTCCGGGTCCGAGCGGATCACCGCGCCGTTCTCGTAGACGACGTCCGTGCCGGTCCTGCCGTCGAGGACGACGGGCGTGACCGCGAAGGTATGCGTGAACCCGTCGGCGGGGACGTCGATGGTGATCGTGGTCGTCTCTGCCGCCGCGAGCTGCGAGCCGTACAGTTTCACCGTCGTGGTGCGACTCGGCACTTCGTCGCGGACGACGTCATCGACGTTGTCCGAGAGGACCTCGAACGACCGGACGCCGTTGGTGACGCGCTCGGCGTCCTGGACGTGGCCCAGGGTCGCGAAGCCGCTGACGCTGACCAGCGCGACCATCACCAGGACCATCGAGAAGATGACGACGAACCCGACCGTCGAGCTCTGCCCGCGGTGGTTCATCCGGTCACCTCCAGGGTGCCCGTCGCCCGGTCGTACGTGACCGTGACGGGCCCGCCGTCGACGGTGGTCTCGGCGATGGGGGTCCCGGTCGTCAGGTCGACGGCCGCCGAGACGCCCACGGACGGGCTCGTGACGACGAGGCGGTACCGGTAGGCGTCCCCGGTGGTGCCGACCTGCTCGATGGCGATGCGGTACTGTTCACCGGCGACGCGTTCGGGCAGTCGGTCGGTGACACGGACCGTCGTTGGGGCGTCGGTCGCCCGGACGAGGGTGTCCGCACCCGCCAGCTGGTCGGCCAGCGAGTTACCGAGTACCTCCAGTTCCGTCTGGGCCGTCTGGTCGCGTTCGGCCGTGACCAGCGACCCAGTCGACGTGAACAGCGAGATGACCAGCAACAGCGTGATGGCGAGCGTGGTCACGAAGCCGATGGCCGGGGAGACGGCGCGGTCGCGCATCTCAGGCACCTCCCTCGACCGTCGTCTCGGCGACGTACTCCACGCTGGCGGTCACGTAGGTGACCCGGACCGTGGCCGACGCAATCTGTCCGTCGGCGGTCGGGCCGGTGGACGCGTCGAGGCCGAAGTTCCCGTCGTCGACGCCGGTCGGCGCGTGCTCGACGAGCATCGTGTAGGTGCCCGCGACGCTGTCACCAGCCCGGAACGCGACGCTTGCCGGCGCGTCCAGGTCACCGAAGGTGGCGAGCGCGCTGCAGGATCCGGCACCGTCTATCGTCCCCGCCACGGGGTCGATGCGGACCAGCTGACCCGGCGGGCCGGTGACTTTGCACGGACTGTGCAACGTCCCGGTCGCGTCTTCGACGCGGACGACGACGGCCGACTGGTTCGCGTAGACGAACAGCCGCCAGGTGTCGCCGTCGGCGTCGGTTACGACCACGCGGTAGACGCCGTCCCCGGTCAGGGTGGCGGCGTCTCCGTCGAGGTCGGACTCGACCAGGGCGCTCTCGGAGACGTTGAGTCGAAGGTCAGACACCGCGACGACGTCGCTCGCGACCGTCCAGTCGGCGTCGGGGCTTGCCGCGCCGCTGCGGAAGTCCCGCGACGAGACGGTCTGTGCGATGCGCGTCTCGTGGGTCGAGTCCACGAGGGTCACGTCCGCGCGACCGCCGCGCATCGCCGCGTCGTCGTCTGCGGCCGCGCTCCAGTCGGCGACGCTCGATTCGAGTTCGGTCCGGAGTGCGGCCTGGCTCTCGTTGCGGTTCGCGTTGGCGTAGGCCATCGACCCCGCGACACCGTCTGTCGCGGCGGCCGTGAAGCCGAGTGTCTCGCGGGTGTCGTCGCTGCCGGTCGTCGCCATCGTCTGGGCAAACGCCGAGGCATTCAGCACCAGCGTCAGGGCGACGAACAGGACGGCGATGCCGAACGTCGTCACCAGGAGCACCTGGCCGCGCTCGCTCGCCCTGGCTGCGCTCAGGTAGTCCACAGGACCACCTCCACGGAGACGACGTTGTAGACGCCGCTGCCCGCCGCGTCGTCAGGGGCGTAGAACGACCCCGAGGAGACGGTGTCGCCGCTCGGCACCGCGGCCGTCGCGACCGACCCGTCGTCGTCGTAGTACAGCGGGTCGTCGTCGTAGAGCGTCACGAGCGTGGCGACGCGGACGGCGTCGTCACTGGGCGTGCCGCTGTCGACGATAGTCCTCGTCGCGGGGTCGTCCCCCGGCCGCTGGTAGCGGACCTCGACGTTGTAGACCACGCCGTCCCCGGCGAAGCTGCGCCGGAGCTGCTCGCCGAACGCCGTCGGCAGGTCGCCGTTCGCGTACCCGGAGTCGT
Organism: Haloarcula regularis; assembly: GCF_029338315.1. GTDB lineage: Archaea > Halobacteriota > Halobacteria > Halobacteriales > Haloarculaceae > Haloarcula > Haloarcula regularis. The sequence continues at coordinate 147,267 of NZ_CP119794.1, read as the reverse complement.
AGGTATCGAGCCCGTAGAACGCCTCGGCGCTCGGGTCCCAGTAGAGGACGGTCCGCTTCAGCGACCCGTCCGCGGCGGCGTCGTCGAGAACGCCCCCGGCGACCCGTTCGAGCTGGGTCACCGAGTGGGCACTCGCGGTCGTCGCGCTCTGTGGCGTGACGGCCGTCGCCTGGAGCGCGAACAGTATCGCACCCAGGAGGAGCAGCGCCGAGACGAGCGCCTCGAGCGTGAACACCTGTGCTCTGTCGTGCACGGTCACCAGACCTCCACCACCAGGAGCGCCTTCGTCCCCGCGAGGGAGACGTGGCGCTCTGCGGTGACGACCGAACCCTCGCCGGACTGGTAGGCGTCACCCACGGCGAGCGGGATGGCGCTACCGGTACACGGTGCGACGACACCGCCGTCCATGCAGAGGACGGCGCTGTCGGTCCGGCCCGCGTCGTCGGCCCGTATCGAGACGGTGACGCGGTAGCGGTCGTCGATGCCCAGCTGGTCGGTCAGGGGCTGGCTCGTCTCGAGCGTGGGACACGCATCGGGGCTGTCCTGGCCGAAGAAGTCGGCCGTGCACGCCGGGTCGAGCGCCGCGGACGCCGGCTCGCCGAGGTGGAAGTCGACGAGCTGGTTCGCGACTCGATCGGCGACCATCGGGGTCTCCTGGTCGCCCTGGGTCGAGGAGACGAGCCCGGGGACGAACATGAAGACGAACCCGACCACGACGAAGAACACCGCCATCCCCGTCAGGAAGTCGAGGGTCACCTGGCCGCGAGCGATGTGGGACGCGGACATCTACGCCACCACCGTCCAGACGGTCAGAGAGAGCGCGAGGAGCACGACGACGTACTTCGCGCCGGCACGGAGGCTGGCCTCCCGGAGGTACCCGGAGATGAGGCCGGCGAACACGGCCTGGATGGTCACCGCGTGGAAGAACATCAGCGAGAGCAGGTTCGCGTCGATGCCGCCACCGAGCGAGATGCCCGCCGCGCTGCCGGTCCCCGGGCCGGTCCCGAACCCCGCCATGACGTCGATGAACTGCACCTTCAGCAGCGCCATCACGCCCAGCAGCGTCACGTAGGTCATGAGCACGATGGCCACCTGCATCATCGAGCGGGAGTGGCGTTCGCGCCGGAGGTCGTCGGCGTTCTCGCTGGCGCTCGCGGCCGTCGAGAGCACCACGGCGATGTGGCTCGAGGCCTCCTGGGCCTTCGTGACCAGCTTCACCGTCCGGGCGAGCTGGGGCATGTGGTACTTGTTGTTGAACTCGATGAGTGACTCCTTGAGGCTCATCCCGAAGTGGACCTTGTGGTGGATGAGCCGAAGCTCCCGGGCGAGCTTGTCCGAGGAGGTCTCGGAGACGGTCTTGATGGACTCGAGCACCGTCGCCCCCGTCGCGTTGACGGAGGAGAGTTTCAGGAGGGTGTCCGAGAGGGTCCCGAGTATCGCCCGCCGGTCGCGCTGGTTCCAGGTGTGAAAGACCGCCATAGGGATCACGACCAGGAACAGCGGGATGTAGACGTAGACGAACGTCGACCACACCGGCTGCTGGACGACGCCGGCCCAGGACGTCGGGACGACGCCCGAGAGGGCCGCCGCCGCGACCAGCGAGACCGACGCCGGCACGCTGAGCGCGAAGGTGTACAGCGGGTTGTCCCTGAAGAACAGGTGTGGCTTGCGCAGGAGCGCGACGGTCTCTTCGAGGTTTCGCCTGGCGGCGATGCGGTCGAAGATGTGGTACGTGCCCGTGAACGAGGTGATGAACCCGATGTTGTTCAGGCCGGACCGTCGCTCCGTGTCGAGCCAGATGCTGGCGTTGCGGGGCTTGATGAACCCGTCGCCGAACTCGTCGCGCTTGATCGTGGTGACCAGCACCAGGAACGCGAGCGCGATGGTCGGGATGAGCGCGTAGACGGTGATATAGAGCATCATCCGCGACGCGTTGCCGAGCATGTTCATCACCACCAGGATGATGATGAGCAGCAGGGGAAACAGGGAGATGGTGATGTACATCTCGCCGAGCAGCTCGAGCACGTCGAGGGTCTGCTCCTGTTCCTGCTTCGCGGTGCGCATGTACTTGTGCTTCTTGTCCTCCAGGAACTGCGTCATGTCACCACCGCTGTGGATGATCGAGAGCATGTCCACGAGGAACTCCCGGAGCTCGTCGCTGGGGGAGTGGTCCATCTGGTTCTTGATGGCCGTCCGATAGTCGACGTCGAGCGTCTTGGTCTCCCGCACGATGGCCTGGAACTCGCGGGCCACCTCGCCGTAGGTGTCGTCGGCCTTGGCCATCGCCTCGAGCAGCTCGAGCTGGTTCAGGCCACCCAGCGAGAGGGCGTACATGAACGACACCGAGTCCGACAGCAGCATGTTGATCTCGCGCTTGCGCTCGTTGGCGCGCAGGTACGGGATACCGACGACGGTCCCGAACCCGCCAGCGAAGCCGAAGCCGCCGAGGGCAAAGCCCAGCAAGAGGACCACGAACGGCGCTCTGGCGGTTCGCACGAGGTCGACGAGGGCGCCGCTGTCGGGCAGCGGGACGCCCAGGAGCGGCCCGGCGAAGAAGCCGAGCGAGGCAAGGAGGTACCCGAGTCCGATGCCGAGGACCCAGAACACCAGCCCCGTGAGGACGCCCACGGCGATGGCGCGAGAGAGATACATCTCGACGGTGTCGGGCATCCGCGATTCGGCGAGCTTCGAGTCGACGGACTGGACGAACGGTTCGTCCTCGTCGAAGAGCAGCTCGTAGACGGGATAAAACAGGTTCCCCAGCTGGTCCCCGTTCCCCTCGAACGTGCGGATTGATGACTGTGCACCGGTCTCGGTGGCCATCTACGCCTCCGACCTGTCGCTCGAATCCACCGCCTCGCCGTCGACGTCGTCAGGCCGAGCGGTCGCCTCGGCGGACTCCTCGTCGCGTTCGTGGGCGTCGCTGACGGCGTCGGCCGACTCGTCCGCGTCGGCTTCGAGCGCCAGTTCGCCGGCCTCTACGGCCGCCGCTTCCGTCGCCGCGATGTCGACGTCCTCGAGGGCCGCGACGACGGCCTTCACGCGGGACGTCTCGACGTCGCCGCCGGCCGCCTCGATCGTGGCGGTCAGGTTCTGTTCGTTGATCTCCGCACCGGTCTCGTGCAGCATGAGCACTGCGTAAACGTATTCCATTGCTTACTCCGTAGATTCCGCGTCCGCTCGGTCGTCGCTCAGTTCCACGGCCTCGGGGCTGTCAGACTTCGTCTCGCCCATGCCGTCGGTGGCCAGTCCGTCGCGAATCTCCGCGCCCGCGGCGCGGATGGCCTCGGGCAACGCCCCGAAGAGCGTCCCGGCCGACTGCTCGTGGTAGTCGCCGAATATCGTCGACTCCGCGACGTCGAGGATTTCCTTTGCGAGCGCGGCCGTCTCCTCGCCCGGTGCCGGGCGGGGGACGAGTGCCTCCTTCGCGGGGTCGATGTCGATGAGGACGCTCTCCATCTCCCGGAGGTCGGCGAGACTCTCGCCGAGTTCGCCGTGGGCCATCAGGCCCAGGATGGTGTCCGGGTCGTTGATGAACGCCTGGAGCGTCGCGGCGACCTCCGAGTAGTCGGAGTAGCCGTTGTCGATGAGGTAGGCCAGCACCGTCTTGCGCTTGAACAGCTCGTCCTCGAGCTGCTCGCTGTCCCACCCGCGGTCGAACTTGATGTCTTCCAGGGTGTTCGAGCGACCGAGGCGCAGGAACTCGTCGGTCTCCGGTTGCCACTCGTATATCTCCCGGACGTTGATCTCGTCGTTCTCGGGGTCGTAGTGGTTGACCTCGGTGATGGTCTTGTTGCGCCGGACCTTCCGGCCCTGCACGCGGGTCTGGGTCTGGACCGACACCAGGTCGAGCCCGGTGAACATCGTCTTTGAGACGTTGATGGGCGCCGTGGTGAAGCGCTTGAGCACCTCGCCGACAGAGTCGGCGTGGAACGTCGTCATGGTCGTGTGCCCGGTGGACATGACCTGGAAGAGCGTCCGACCCTCCTCACCGCGGACCTCACCCATCACGATGAACTCGGGGCGCTGTCGGAGCGCCGCTTCGAGCAGGTCGAACTCGTCGACGTCGCCGGTACCGTCGTCGCCGAAGGAGGGGCGGGTGACGCTCGCGACCCAGTTGCGCTGGGGCAGCTCCACCTCGCGGGTGTCCTCGATGGTGACGATCTTGCTGTTCGACGGGATGAAAAGCGAGATGGCGTTCAGGCTGGTCGTCTTGCCCGACGCCGTGCCGCCGGCGAAGACCAGGCTGCGGTTGTTCTCGATGGCGAGCCACAGGAACGCCATCTCGTCCAGCGAGAAGGTGTTCCAGTTGATGAGGTCGATGGGCGTGTACGGGACGTCCTTGAACTGCCGGATGGTGTAGTTGGTCCCGTGGTCCGACACCTCCCGCCCCAGCGTGAGCTGGGCGCGCGATCCGTCAGGCAGCGTCGCGTCGACCTGCGGGCGGCGTTTCGAGATGCCCTTGCCGGCCCGCTGGGCCAGCTTGACGACGAAGTTGTCGAGGCCGGCCTCGTCGTGGTGGACGTTCGTGATGATGTTCTCGTACTCGGAGTGGTAGACGAACACCGGCGAGTTGTAGCCGTCACACGAGATGTCCTCGACGTTGACGTCGTGCTTGATGCCGTCGATGCGCTCGTAGCCGAGGAAGTCGCGCTGGAGCACGTAGAGCAGGCGTTCGACCTGCGCCTCCGTGAGCGTCCCCGCGTCTTCGGCCAGCACGGCGGGTTCCGGCCGGGCCTTCAGCCCGCGGAGTTCGCCGTCGTGGTCCTCGCGCGCCTCGCGCTCGCCGAACAGCGCCCGGAACTGGTCGGCCACGCTGTCCTCGGGGCCGCCCTCGAGGAGGTCGTACTGCTCGAGCAGTCGGAACGTCTCGTCCTCGATGATGACCGACCGGTCCTCGTCGGACCCGTCGATGAGGGCGTCGTCCTCGGAGTACTTGATGGCGTTGCGGAGGCGGCCCGTCAGGTAGTCCCTGACGTTGACCTCGATGTCGTTCATGTAGGGCTCGACGAGGTAGTACTTCTTCTCGTTCTCCTTGACCGAGTGGAAGACGACCACGAACGCGTAGGGCTTGTGGACCCAGTAGCGCTCGACCTCGACGAAGTGGCGCTTCTTCTCCATCGACACTGCCTTCTCCAGGTCGTAGCGGTTCGCCAGCGTGGTGCAGCCGTCGACGTCGGAGAAGAACAGGTCCTCGTCTATCTCGGGGTTGACGTTGACCGTCCGCTCCTCGACGATGCCGTCGAGTGCGTCGGCGAACGCGGCCGCGCGCGAGAGCCGTGACTCCACGTCTTCAGGAGCGAATCCGAGGAACGACTCGGCGTCGAACGGTTCGACAGACCCGTCGGCGGCCCGCGGGACGTCGCCCTCGTCGTCGTAGTAGTACTCCCACTTGAAGTGTTCCCAGGTGTACTCGTCTTTGGTGACCGGCGTCTCGACGATCCAGTCGCCAAACTGGGCCCGGAACTGCCGGCCGGCGAGGCAGCCCTCGCCCAGCTTGGCCGGGAACCGGTCGGGGTGGAACCCCAGGTATGCCTCGGGCGAGAACGCCGTCGCGCTCCAGTCACGCACGTGCGTGACCTGACTGGCTTGCTTCCGCCGACCGAGTCGGCCCAGGAACCCCTGCTCGAGGTCGGCCGCTTCGCTCGCTTCCTCGACGACCGCAGGGACGTCGTCGGCGTAGCCGACTTCGGCCATGAGGTCGTCCCAGGTGTATGTCCCGACGGCGACAGGTTTCGGCTGTCGTCCGTCGCCGGCCGTGGGCTGCCGTTCAGCAGCCATCGGCCACCCCACCCTGCGTTGCTGACACCGCTCTGATCGTACGTTCCTTCATTGAGTCGCTCCTGAACACACGTCGGCAGCCGCGAACACCGACTCACCGGTGTTATCCCTTGCGTACCCGTTACGTATGTTTACGTTCCAATCAACGACAGGTATCAAATTGGTAATAACCCCTGTAACGGTCCGTACAGAGCTGCTACCGTGCAGGCTATGCCTGACGGGTGTGGAAGTATCGCGGTACCGGGTAAGAATGAATTACCTACCACGCCCCAGTGGTATTATTTTCACTTGCGAGACGGCGTGGCGAAAGCTGGTCGAATCGGGGTCAAAATTGACCGAATCGAGTTCAGAACGGCTCGCCTTCCGTGCGGAGTGGTAGCAACGAGTCCAGTCCGAGGGTCATGCGGTGGAACGTGGCGGGTGCGAATCCGGAAGATCGGGAAGCACGACTGGACAGGCGGACTCGGCGAAGACCCAGGACACCCTGGTGACAGCGAAGCAACCCGCGACCAGCAGGCCGGCGCGAAGCCACGAGCGGGGATTCAGGCGATGTCGCGGCTGGTGTCGATGGCGACTTCCTGGGTCAGTTCCAGTTTGAGGGTCTCGTCGAAGGGGACCCCGCCACGGAACTTCGGCACGATGAGCCGGTTCTCTATGTTCTCGCCCCGGACCTCGGTAGAGAGCTCGAAGATGACGTCCGCGAGGTACTCCGTGATGTCGCGCTGGGCGTGCACCTGCCGGCCGTCGAGGCCGTGGAGGACGGCGTAACTGTCCTTCGAGAGGAGTTCGCTGCGGACGTCGTTGAGGAAGTGGAGGTACTCCTGTGTCTGGCCGCTCTCGAGCATGTCGATGGTGTCGACGATGACCGTCGTGTTCGAGGGGGAGTTCTCGATGAGCGCCAGCGCCTCGGTCAGCGGGCGTTCACCCAGAGCGTGGATGTTCGTCGTCTCGAGCGTGCCGCCGGCGTGCTCGATGGCTGCGCGGACCGCCGCCGGCGAACGGGCAGTGGTGAGATACAGCGTCGGCCGCGGGGCCGTCAGCTCGTAGAGCATCTGTTCGGACTGGCTGGCGGGGTCCGCCGAGAGGAGCACGAGGCTCCCCGCCGGCAACCCGCCGGCGAGTTTCCGGTCGAGGACGCCGATCCCCGTCGGGAGGTGGTCGGTCATCGGGCCGCCCCGCGGCGTGCTGGTCCGCGCTCGCACGCGTGCGGAGCGCCGCCGCGCTCGAAGACGAGGCGGACCGCGGTACTGTCGTGTGTTCGGATGTCGAGTGGCATTCGCTGTCTGATCGTTCAGGTCCAGCAGACGTTGTTAATACCACACATACGTTCGTCGATATACCGGAAGCATACTGCTAAATCCTCGGAATAAAGCCACTAACATCTCGGAATAGTACTTCTACTGTCCAGTAAGGCCCGGTTATTGCTGAAATAACAATGACCACATAGGGAGTTTGAGAGAGTTGCAGAGATGGCCGATAGGGTGCGCGGAATCGCGGTGACGCCAGGACGGGGTTACCGGAATCCCGCCCGCAAACGGATGCCTGCCGCCGACGGCAGGCCGGCGTGACGGTGTGGGGGGCCGCCAGGGGCGGCCGACCGACAACCAACGTCCGCGGGGGGTCGACGATTTGTGTCGCGAACACGCCCGGGAGTCATCGAGCACAACCAACCATGCAACTACAGCACTTCAAAGCGATGTTCGACGAGGAGAACGCAGTGTCGCCGGTCATCGGCGTCGTCCTGATGGTCGCGATCACAGTCATCCTCGCGGCCGTCATCGGGTCGTTCGTCCTGGGACTCGGTGGCTCCTCGAGCGTCACGCCACAGGCGAGTTTCGACTTCGACTACGACGGAAATGCGGTGACCATCACGCACGACGGAGGCGATACCATCGACGCCGCTGACCTGACCGTCACGGGCTCTGTCTCCGGCGACATCACCAAAGTGGGCTCGCTCACCGACGTCTCGGCGGGTGTGGAACTCGTCGATGGAGAGACCATCGACTCCGGCGAGACCATCCGGGTCGTCTACAACGACCCCAACACCGACAAGAGCGCCGTGCTGGCGGCCTCCGTCGCCCCGTAACCACGGCTGAGTCGACGACGTCGACGACTCCCGATTCCGGCGATTGACCCGCCCCCGACCGGGACGGGGCCGACCCGGGAGCGCAGACCGACGAGACGACTACCAACAATTTCCCATACATGAACCACGGACCCACCCCGACGATTGCCCGCGTGACCGCCCCGAGCGTGGGCGGGCGCGAACAGGACCGCGGCCAGTCGGAGATTTCGGTGTGGTCCTGCTCTTTGCCATCGTCGTCTTCGGCGTCCTCGCCGTGGTCGTCGGCGGGACGGCCGTCATCGGAGAGCTGCGCGTCGACGCCGAGGTGTCCGCCGCCGAGCGGTCGCTGGCGACCTTCGACAGCGAGGCGAGCGCGGTCGCGCTCGGGAACTCGCCGTCGAGGGAAGTCGATCTCGGCCTGACCGCAAACGACGGCGAACTGCGCTCCCACGACAGCAGCTGGCTGCGCGTGGACGTCTACAACGACACCGACGGGACGACCACCGAAGTCGTGAACGCCACGCTCGGGACCGTCGAGTACGAGAACGACGGGACGACCGTCGCCTCGCAGGGCGGCGGGGTCTGGCGCAGCGACGGCCAGGGCTCGGTGATGCTCTCGCGGCCGGAGCTGCACTACCGTGACCGGACGCTCACGATGCCCCTCGTCGTCGTCGACGGGGACCCGGCACTCCAGAGCGACGTCCAGATAACCCGCACCGGCGAACCGGTCCGGCACTACCCGAACGCGACCAGCGGGCTTGAGAACCGGCCCGCCGGCGGGACGGTCACGGTGACCGTCAAGAGCGAGTACTACGAGGCCTGGGGTCGGTACCTCGAGGCCGAGACGGACGCAATCGTGACCTACGACCACGCGCGCTCGCAGGTGACCGGGCTGTTCCTGGTGCTGCCGGGACGGGCCGCGCTCGACGCGGGTCTGATCGCCACCTCGAACAACGGCGAACTCGCCATCACCGGGACCGGCGCCTACGTCGACAGTTACGACTCCTCCGAGGGCAACTACTCGGAGACCCGGGCCGCCGACGGGCTCATCCAGGCCGCCGGCGACTTCGAAGCCAGCGGGGACTCGCTGGTCGACGGGAACGTCAGGTCCGGCGGTGTCGTCGACATCCAGGGAAGCGCGTACATCAACGGCAGCGCCGCCTACACCAGCCTGCCGGCGCCCGACGCCACCGAGGAGACGAAGATCGCCGGCGGCACCAGACAGATCACCGGCGTGACCACTGTCAACCCCATCGACCCGTTCGTCGACCGCGTCGCCGCCGAGGTGCGACAGAACAACGACAACGGCGCGACGCCGCTCATCACGGCCGAGGAGTTCACGATGAGCGGGGCCACGGCCGAACTCGACGCGGGCAGGTACTACGTCCACGACGTCGAGCTCGACAACGGCGAGACGCTCGTGCTCGATACGAGCGGCGGCGACGTGACCATCGTCGTCCGCGACTACGTGAAACTGACCAAGGGTGGGAACGTGACCGTCCAGGGCGACGGAACCGCCCAGATATTCGTCCAGAGCGAGGCTGCGACCACCGTCTCGCCGACCGGCCTGGGGAACCAGGACGTGCACTTCCACGTCGGGAAGAACGCGGCCGTCTACGTGCCAGGCGAGCGGTCGAGCCATCTCAGCGTGATCGCCCCGAAGTCGTTCAAGATGACCGTCGCGGGCGCCAACAACAAGCGGGCGTCGTTCGACGGTCTCGTCTACGCCCCCGGCGGCGAGACGGGGACCGGCTACCTCTACATCAAACAGGGCGACCTGTACGGCCTCGCCGTGGTCGGCAACCTGACCGTCGGCCAGTACGGGGCGGCCCACTACGACTACGGCCTCCAGCGCACGGGCGGCATCGACTCGCCGTTCTCGACGCTCGAGGCACTCTACGTGACCGAACACCGGATTCGCGTCACGTCGGGGAACTGAGACAGGAGAGAGAGACATGATTCACAACGAGACCCACGACGACCGACCCGGCATCGAGCGTTCGACCGATCACTCCGCGGAGGGAACGTGATGATAGCCATCCCCGCGTTCCGCCCGGCTCACGTCTGCGACGACGACTGTGCCCCGTGTACCGACGTGTCGACAGTCCTCTACGAGTGTCGCCACTGCGGGACCGCCGCAGGCGTCGACGACGCGGTCTGTCACTGCTGCCAGCGGGACGAGATCGTCCGGTACGTCATCTGAACCGGTCCAGGCGGCGCTCGTTGGCGTAGTTTTATCCGGGGACCGACCGAAGCAGCGCCACCGATGCCCTCCGAGAAAGCGAAGATGCTCGACGGGGACCTGTACGACCCGAGCGACGCGCAGCTCGTCGCCGAGCGGCGAGCAGCGCGCGAACTGACCCAGCAGTACAACGGGACGGGTCACGACGAGACGGCCCGACGCCGGGAGATTCTCGACGACCTATTCGGGTCGGTCGGCGGCGAGATAACGGTCGAACCGCCCTTCCGGTGTGACTACGGGTACAACGTCCACGTCGGGGACTCCTTCTACGCCAACTTCGGGTGCGTGGTGCTGGACGTCTGCCGGGTCGAGTTCGGGGACCGTTGCATGCTCGGCCCCGGCGTCCACGTCTACACGGCGACCCACCCACTCGATGCCGACGAGCGGGCGGCGGGCGCCGAGTACGGAAAACCCGTCACCGTCGGTGACGACGTCTGGCTCGGCGGCAAGGCCGTGCTCAACCCGGGCGTGACCGTCGGCGACGGCAGTGTCGTCGGGTCCGGCGCCGTCGTGACCGAGGACGTCCCGGCCGGCGTCGTCGTCCAGGGGAACCCCGCGAGCATCGTCAAAGAGCTGTGACCGAGAGCCGGCGGAGTTCGTCCCGGAGCGCGCGCCGTTTCAGCAGGACGAACCCGACGACGATACACGCGAACCCGGTAGCGGTGAGCACCGTCGGCGTCTCCGAGAGGACGAGAAAGCCGGTCACCGCGGCGACGACGGGGGCGGCGTACGAGACCAGGTTGATCTCGATGGGGCCCAGGCGGTCCAGCAGGTCGAAGTATATCAGGAACCCCAGCGCGCTGGCGACGACGACGAGATAGCCCAGCGCCGCGAACGCCTCGGGCGTCCAGCGAATCGTCGCCGGAGACTCCCCGATGGCGGCGCTCGCACCGTGCAACACCAGCGCGCCCAGCACCATCGACCACGCCTCCATCGTCTCGATGGGGAGCGAGGCGTCGATGCGGCGGGTGATAACACTCCCGAGGGCGAACGAGGCGGCAGCGAGGAAGACCAGCGCGAGCGAGACGGTCCGGGCGGTGACGACAGTATCGGGGTCCGGGGCGCTGAGGATGCCGACGCCGAGGAAGCCGACGAGCAGGCCCGCGACGCCGACCGCCGTGAGGCGTTCGGCGGGCAGGAAGACCCGGGCGAACGCCGTCGTGAGTATCGGCGAGAGGCTGACGACGATTGCCGCCGTCGCGCTGGTCGTACCCCGTTCGCCGACGAAGAGGAAGGCGTGGTAGGCCGCGATCAGCAACACGCCGCCGACGGCGACGGCGCGCCACCCCTTGCCCGTCCGGGGGCGCCAGCGGTCGGTGGTGTAGCCGGCGTACGCCAGCATCAGGACGCCAGCGACGTCGTAGCGCAGGGCGGCAAAGAGGACGGGCGGGAAGTACGCCAGGCCGGACTTGATGGCCGTGAACGCACTGCCCCAGGCGACGGCGAGCGCGACGAACAGGAGCGCGTTTCTGAATCTCATGGCGAGGCGTCAGTTCGAACGTCCAGGGGCCCGGATTTAACCGAGGCGGTTCGGCGGCGGTACGCGTCATCCGGGGCCCCTACTCCAGGGCCCGCCAGACCGACGCCGAGAGGTAGGCGGACGCAAGCCCGCCCACGGCGACGACCAGCCAGTACGACACGAGGCGATAGAGGAGGACGGCGGCGGTAGCCACCTCCGCCGAGGAAACTGCGAGGACGACGACCGCCCCGGTCAGCGCGACCTCCGAGGTTCCGAGACCGCCCGGCGTCGGCAGCAGCGTCGCGACGCCGCTCGCCGGTGCCAGGAACAGCGCCAGCGCCAGCGGCAGGGAGACGCCGACGGCCGAGAACGACAGCGAGAGCGCGAGGCCGACGGCCAGCCACCCGGCTATCCCGAGCGTCCCGGCGACGGCGAGGCGGCGCCGGTCCCCGGTCGCCCGCTCGAAGGAATGGAGGAACGACTCGACGCCCGCGGCCACGCGCTCCGGGGCCAGGCGCCGCCCAGCGCGGGCGGAGAATCGGTCCAGTAGCAGGTGCAACAGCGCCGCGAACTGCAGGAACAGGCCGGCGACTCCCTCGCGACGGTAGGCGACGATGACGACGCCGGCAAACAGCCCGGCGGTGACCGTCGAGAGCAGTGCCACGACGTACGGCCCCTGGAGGCCGGCGACCGGCGTGATGACCAGCCCCGCCAGGCCGACGGTGGTCACGCCGAGCGAACTCCCGAACCGAAGCAGTTCGCTGGCCGAGACGGGCGGGAACACCTCGCCGAACCGCCGGTCCAGGTCCTCGGTGACGGCGTAGGAGATAATCGCCGCGCCGCCGAGGTTCCCCAGCGGGAGGACGAGCTTCCCGAAGGTCCCGGCGAGCGCGGCCAGCAACAGCCGATGCCGGGGCAGCGAGTCGTCGACGGTCCGCAGTATCCACACCGTCATCAGGTTCCAGCACAGCTGGGCGAACAGCGCCGCCGCCGCTGCGAGCGCGAGCACCCCCAGGTCCGCCCCGAGCAGTGCAGTCGAGATCGCGTCGGTGTCGAGCGAGAAGACGAGCAGGTGCAACAGGACGACGGCCAGGACGACACCGACCAGTGCGCGCACCCGGCCGGAGCGGTATCGAAGGGCCGTCGCCATCCCACCTAACGTGGGGAGACCGACGACTATGAAGTTAGGGGCTGGCCTCGGGGTCGTATGTCGACGCCAGCGCGTCGAGGGCCTCGTGGTGTTCGGTCGTGTGCGGGGCGGTCAGCGGCGAGACGCTCACCTTCCCGTCGACGACGGCGCGGCGGTCGGTCCCGTCCGGGTCGGGGATGTCGCCGTCCGCCATGCGCTCCCAGATACGGTCGTGGAGGGTCACGTGGGCGTTCTCGTGGACGGCGTCCATCTCGTAGAGTCGCGAGGGGCGGGTGATCTCGATGTCGGCGGGGCCCCACTCGGCGACGGGCGCGTTGACGTTGAGGTAGTCACACTGCTCGAAGACGCCGGCGTCGAGGGCGTGGTCGGCGAGGTAGCGCGTCGCCCGCACGGCCTCGTCGTAACTGTCTCCGTTGGCCTCGATGTCGGTGAAGGCGGCGTCCTCACGGACCGGGATGTACATCGAGACGGCGAGGGCCGGGACGTCGAAGAACGTCGCCTCGACGGCGGCGCTGACCGTGCCCGAGCGCCCGAGGACGTACGCGCCGAGGTTGGCCCCGCGGTTACACCCCGCGACGACGAGATCCGTCTGGGGGACCAGCGCCTCCAGGCCGGCGACGACGCAGTCCGTCGGCGTCCCCTCGACGGCGTAGCCCAGGTCGTGTTCGCGGACGTCGACCTCGTGGGAGATGGCGCGCCCGACGGCGCTCTGGTCCGTCGCGGGCGCGACAACGGTGACGTCGCCGACGTCCGAGAGGCCCTCGTATACCGCCCGGAGTCCAGCGCTGTCGATGCCGTCGTCGTTCGTCAGCAGGATAGCCGGCTCGTCCATACCCCCCGTCGGGTCGTGGCCGAGAAAAGCCCACCGCCTCCTCGCGGTTCGGTGGCCGGGGGACTCACCGCGCCCGGTCGACGGTCGTCTCGCCGTCGACGACGACGTTGTACGCCGCCTCGTCGTCGTTCCACAGGACGAGCGCGTTCCGGATTGAGAGTAGGTCGCCGTAGTCGGCCGTCCGGAGGTCCTCGTTGAGCAGCGAGGGGTCGGTGCGGACGGCGAAGTGGTCGACCGACTGGCTGCCGTCGCCGAGCAGATACAGCGGGTTGGCGTCCTCGCTGTCCGAGAGGTCGTGGCTGAGCTTGACCGCCAGCAGGTTCACCCGGCCGGTGACGTACTGCTCGGCGTCGGCCATCGGCGCGTGGGTGCCACGGTCCGGCGTCAGCTCGATGCGGGTCCGGCCGTCGGTCCGCAGGACGCTGAAGGCGTACTGGACGTCGACGTTGACGAACTCGCCGGTCCCGCCGCCGGCGTCGTCGAGACGCCGCTGTATCTCGGGCACCTGGAGGTCGGGCTTGCGGTCGAACGACCACGAGTCGCTCGCGGGCGCCAGGTGCGGCCAGAGGCGGACCGTCGGTGCGTACACCGTCGCCGGGCCGTCGTCGGCGACGGCGCGTTCGACCTCGCGGAGCTGTGTCGCCGTGTTCCGGTCGGCCGGCGCCATCGCCAGCATCGTCCCGTCGGCCGCGAGCGCCGAGAGGTAGCGCTCGACCACCGTGACGGGGTCTGCGAGCTCGCTGAGGACGTTCCCGAAGACGACGAGGTTGTACTCGCCGTCGGGGGCGAACGTCTCGGCGCGGTCGCGGTGGACTGTCCACTGGACGTTCGTGTCGGTCGACTCGAGGAGCGTCTCGAGGACGTCCGCGGCGGCGCTGGGTTCGACGGCGTGGTACTCCAGCAGGGCGTCGTCGGGGAGCAGGTCGACGAGCGCGAGGGCCGGGCCGCCGACGCCGGCGCCCACGTCCAGTACCCGCAGTTGCGAGGGAAGCAGGCCGTCGGCCGCGAGGTCCGCGAGGAGATACTGGGTCGCCGCGTAGTAGTCCGGGAGGTGGTAGACGGCGTACCCGTGGGCGGTGAGCGCGTCGTACTCGACGTCGGCGCCGTGGAGATACGCCTCCTTTATGTCTCGAATCCGCTCGCGGAGTCGGGAACCGCTGTCGCCCAGCTCCCAGTCGGGGCCGTACGCGTCGGTCAGCAGGTCGTCGACGAGCGACTCGTAGGCGGCCGGGAACCGGTCGACGCCGTGGAATGACACCTCCATGGGCCCCTCCGGCGCCGGGACGAACGTCCCGTCGTCCTGTTCGAGCAGTCCGAGGTCGACGGCCTCCTCGCGCAGCACCTGCCGGACGACGGCGGGGTGGGGCTGCCCCTCCACGTACTCGAATATCTCCTCGGGGTCGACGGGGCGGACGCTCCGCAGGTACCGTGCGTTGTCCCGTATCTGGTCGCGCGTCGCCTGGTTCATGAGAGGTCGTCGTACAGCTGCTGGAAGTCGTCGTAGTCCGCGTCCGCGATGCGCCGGGCGGCCTCGGCGACGGGTTCGGCCCCGTCGAAGGTCCGCTGGATGTCGGCGTAGACGTGCGGGTCGCCGCCGGTGACCTGCTCGACCAGGTCGAACAGGCCCGTCGAGACCGGCGTCTGGAACTCGTCGGGCACCCTGTCGGCGGCCAGGGCAAAGGCGAGGATGGCCGCGTGGGCCCCGGCCTGGACCGTCTCCATGGCCTCGTCGTGTTCGGCCGGCGTCGTCTCGAAGCAGTGGTTGCCGGCCGCCCTGAGCACGTCGAGCAGCGCCTCGGTCGCCTCGCCGCCGCCGTCCGTGACGACGGCGACGTTCCCGGGGGCGTTCTCCGGCGCGAACAGCGGGTGGAGGCTCATCCGGGCGGCGTCGGGTGCGGCCTCCCGCATCGCGTCGACCGGGTCCGCCATGCTCCCGGTCACGTCGACGACGGCGTCGGACGCGAGCGGGGCGTACTGCTCGATGGCGACCCGTGCGGCGGGCATCGGGACGGCGACACAGACCACCTCGAAGCGCTCGTCCGTGTCGGTCGGCACCGCGCGCCCGTCGACGGCCTCGGCGGCGGCGCGGGCGACGACCGGGTCGGTGTCGGTGAAGGCGACTGACGCCGCGTCCCGGACGGTCCGGGCGAACCAGCGCCCCATCGCGCCAGCACCGACGACTAAGACGTTCATTGGCGGCCGTAGCCCGTCACGTCTCAAAAGCGGTTCGGTCACCCAGCCACGTGGTGATACCCCAGGAGACGTAGACGCGGTAGACAGTCGTCGAACAGGCTGCTGGAAGGGACGCCTCCTAAACGCTTATCCCTCGCGCGCGAGTCCGCAAAGCCATGAAGCGCGTCCGATTCCGTGATTCCGCGGGGAACGTCCGCGGCGGCCACTGGACCGTCGAGGACGGCGAACCCAAGGTCACCGCCGCCGCCGGCCCGTACGGTCGCATCGCGTTCGGCGACGAGATGTACTCGCCCGACGAGGTCGACATCCTGCCGCCGTGCGAGCCGACCAAGATCGTCTGTATCGGCCTGAACTACGTCGACCACGCGGAGGAGACCGACAGCGAGATTCCGGACCGGCCGATGCTGTTCCTCAAGGCCCCCAACTCCGTCGCCTCCCACGGCAGCAATCTGACGCTGCTGTCCGGGAAAGAGCGCATCGACTACGAGGCGGAACTGGGCGTCGTCATCGGCGAGCAGTGCAAGAACGTCAGCGAGTCGGGCGCGATGGACGTCGTCGCCGGGTTCACCTGCGTCAACGACATCTCGAACCGCGACGACCAGGACGTCGAACAGAACTGGGTGCGCGGGAAGGCCTTCGACAACTCCGCGCCCATCGGCCCGGTGGTGGCCACGCCGGAACACGTGCCCGAGGACGCGAGCATCGAACTGCGCGTCAACGGCGAGACCAAGCAGTCCTCGTCCCGTGACAACCTCATCTTCTCTATCCCCGAGCTCATCGCGGAGATAACCGACTACATGACGCTGGAACCGGGTGACGTCATCTCGACCGGGACGCCCGCCGGCGTCGGCCCGCTGTCGTCCGGCGACGAGGTGGAAGTCGAGATAGAGGGTATCGGCACGCTCAAACACTCGGTCAAGATTCCCTGACCGGGCTGGCGGCCGCGGAGATGACAACGGATAAGTTTAGGCTCACCTAAGACGTTCCCAGATGGGGCGGGAACCGTCCGAACGCGTCGACGTCTGTGTCGTGGGTGCCGGACCGGCCGGGGCACTCGCTGCGAGCTCGCTCGCCAGCGACGGCCACGACGTCGTGGTCCTCGAGGCGGGCCCGCGGTTCGACTTCGAGAGTCGCCAGCGCCGCATGGAGGAGGCGATTCGCCCCGGGCACCACGGGTCGGTCTGGGAGATGGGCGGCGAGCGCGACGCGTTCAGCGCCACCGGCGAGCAGTACTACCCGCTGAACGTCGCCCGCGTGAAGGGCGTCGGCGGATCGACGCTGCACTGGCAGGGGATGGTGATGCGACTGCACCCGACGGACTTCGACGGCGGCCACGGGAACGACGACCCTGCCTGGCCCATCGGGTACGACGACCTGCGGCCGTACTACGCCGATGCCGAACGGGCACTTGGCGTGGCGGGCGACGCCGACAACCCCTTCGCGCCGGCCCGCGAGGACCCGTTCCCGCTCCCGGGGTTCCCGCCGTCCCACAGCGACTCGCTGTTCGCCGAGGCCTGCGAGGCACTCGGCATCACGACCCACTCGGTGCCGAACGCCCGCAACTCCGAGGGCTACGACGGCCGCAGCGCCTGTGTCGGCTACGGCACCTGTCAGCCGGTCTGTCCCTCCGGCGCGAAGTACGACGCCAGCGTCCACATTCAGGACGCGGAGGCGGCGGGCGCCCGGGTCGTCGACCGCGTCCCCGTCCAGCGTCTCGAGACGGACGGCGACGGGCGCGTCTCGGCGGCAGTGTACGCCACCCCCGACGGGACCGAGCACCGACAGGCGGCCCGGGAGTTCGTCCTCGCGGCCGGGGGCGTCGAGATTCCGCGCCTCCTCCTGCTGTCCCGCTCGGCGGCCCACCCCGACGGCCTCGCGAACGCCTCGGGCCTGGTCGGCCGGTACTTCATGGACCACCTCTTTGCGGGTGCCGGCGGGACCCTCGACCGGGAGACCAGACAGAACCACGTCGGGTTCATCACCAGCGAGTGCCACCAGTTCTACGACGACCCCGGGCAGGCTGTCGAACGCATCGAGACGGGCGAGACCGTCGTCCCGTCGGCCGGCGAGCGACTCTCGCCCATCAAACTGGAGTTCCTGAACTACGCCGGTCCCTCGCCGGTCGAACTGGCACTCGACGCCGACGACTGGGCGACTCGCTGCTGGCGGACCTCAGAGGGGACTACGGCACCAGCATCGCGATGGGCGGCCTGGTCGGCCAGCCGCCACGCCGCGAGAACCGGGTCACGCTCGACACCACGACCACCGACGACCACGGCAACCCCGTCCCCGACATCCAGTGGTCGTTCGGCGACCGGTTGGCGCGCTCGGTCGACCGGGCCACCGACATCCAGCACGCGGTGCTCGACGAGCTGGGCGTGGACGTCTCCTGGACGGTCGGTCCCGAGAACACCGGCCCGGCGTACCACCACATGGGGACGACCCGGATGGGGACCGACCCCGAGACGAGCGTCGTGAACCCGCAGTTGCGGACCCACGACCTGGCGAACCTCACCGTCGCCTCCTCGTCGGTGTTCGTCACCAGCGGGTCGATGAACCCGACGCTCACCATCGCCGCGCTCGCACTGAAAGCCGCCGACCACGTCGCAGAACGGTTGTAGGCGGGCTAGAACTCGGTGCCGCCGTCGGCGAGGTGGGCGCCGCGTCCCCCGGACGTCCCGGCGGCCGCCGACTCGCCGACGTCGAACGTCTCGATGAGCTCTTGCAGGCGCGTCGCCCGGTCGCGCAGCGACTCGACGTTGCTGGTGACCTGCGAGATGGAGGCGGTCTGTTCCTCGGCAGCGGCCGAGGCCTGCTGGGTCTCGCCGGCGGTCGACCGGCTGATGTCCGCGACCTCCTCGACCATCGCGACCACCTCTTCCGTGCTCGCGGCCTGGTCGTCGGTGGTGTCGCGCACCTCCTGAATGCCGCTGTCGGTCGCCCGGGCGTTGTCGGCGACCGTGTCGAACGCTGCCACCACGTCCTCGACGGCGTCGACGCTCTCGGCCATGTACGACTCCGCGGCCCGCGCCTCCTCGACGGTCGCCGCGGTCTGTGACTGGGTCTCCTGGATGAGCTGTTCGATCTCGGTCGCCGACTGCTGGGTCTCCTCGGCCAGCTGCTTGACCTCGTTGGCGACCACGGCGAACCCGTCGCCACCGCCGCCGTCGCCGGCTCGCGCAGCCTCGATGTTCGCGTTCAGCGCGAGCATGTTGGTCTGCTCGGCGATGTCGCCGATGAGCTCGATAATCTCGCCGATCTCGGCCATCTGGTCGTCCAGCGACTCGACGTTCGCGACCGTCTCGTCGATGGCCGACTGGACCTCGCGGGCGTCGGCGATTGCGTCCTCGGCCGTCGACTGGCCCTCGTCGGCGACGTCGGTCATCTCGCGAGACCGCTCTGCGATCTCCGAAGCGGAGGCGGCCGCCTCCTCGACAGTAGCCGAGAGGTCGGTCATCTCATCTGCGACCTGTTCGAGCATCTCGCGCTGTTCGTCGGCCCCGCTGGCGATGGTCTGGATGGACTCGCTGACCTCGCTGCTCGCGTCGCGGGCCTCTGCCGTGCCGCTCGAGGCCTCCTCGCTGGCGGTGGCGACGGTGTCGGCAAACGACTGTATCTCCCACATCGCCTCGGCCGTCTCGTCGAGCATCCGGTTGAACGACTCGCCGATCTGTGTCATGGCGTCGCTCTCGCTGTCCGGGTCGAGGCGCACGGTGAGGTCGCCTTCGGCGGCCCGGGACATCCCCTCGCTGTAGGCGTCGGCCTTGGCCTCGAGGTGGGTGACCAGCGCCTCGACCTCCTCCTGGCGCGCCTCGGCTTCGGCTTTCAGCCGCTCTGCCTCGGCCATCTCGGCCTCTATCTC
The DNA here is from genome assembly GCF_029338315.1 of Haloarcula regularis. Classification (GTDB taxonomy): domain Archaea; phylum Halobacteriota; class Halobacteria; order Halobacteriales; family Haloarculaceae; genus Haloarcula; species Haloarcula regularis. The sequence goes on along the minus strand of NZ_CP119794.1, from coordinate 127,683 downwards.
CTCGCGCCTGGCCTCGAGGTCGTCGATCTGCTCGGTCTTTGCCTCCACTGCCGCGAGTTGCTCGTGGACCTCCTCGCGGGACACCTCCGTCGAGTACCAGTGGGCCATCAGCGCACCGGCGAGACCGAGGATGAAGATTGCGTGGACGACGGCCCAGGCGAGCGGGTTCTCGACCGCTGCCGTGTGATTGTACATCTCGCTGGGGTTGTAGAGCCCGAAGACGCTGTGCTCGACGGTGACGAAGAGAATCCCGACCAGGAAGGGCAGCCAGTCCTCGTAGATGGCGACCACGGCCATCACGACGAAGAAGTGGAAGTGGGCCTCGATGAACCCGCCGGAGAAGTGGACGAGGACCGCCGATGCCGTCAGCAGCCCCATCGAGGCGATAGCGGTCCGTGCCCGCCGCGGCAGGCGGGACGTGTACCCGAGGGCCGCGAACACGAGCAACACACCAGCCTCGAGGAATACGTGAGACGGTTCGAACGCAGGCAGGGTCGCGCCGGTCACCAGCGACTCCGTCCCCTCGAACAGGCCGATGAGGACGAGGAAGGGGACGTGCGCCACGATGAGCCAGAGGATCTTTCGGTGGCGACTCCGCCAGGTCTCGTCGGGGATCGTGTCACCGGCGGGGATGTACTGCAGGAACTCGCGAACGGAGTGTCCCAACCCGGTCCCGCCCGAACGGGTCGTGCCGGTCGCAGCCGATTGTGACATAGTTTGGTCACTCGAGTACCTCGGAAAAACTGTTCCCCTCCGACTATCAGGAGCTATAATCGGGTCCGGATGGGCGGCCAGATGACGGCGGACGTTCGAGCGGCCGTTCGCGAAGATGAAATCGTTATTGAAACCGTAGGTGTCCCGACGGGCGTCGGAGAGCAGCGCCTTCTGGTCAGCCAAAGAGGCCGAGGATCGCGCCGGCGTCGAGCAACAGGAGCACGGCGACCAGCGACGCCCCGAGCAGGAAGGGGCGGGCCTCGCGGGCCGGTTCGCGGACCTTCTGTGCGTCGAACCCGTCCTCGAGTTTCGACCCGGCGACTTCGACGAGGCCGGCCAGCAGGAACCACAGCGCGACCATCGCCAGGACGAGGTGGCCACGGGGCGACCCCGTCAGCGACTCGGCGGTGTAGCGGGTCGCGGCGAGGTGCCCGCCCGTGAGCAACAGCAGGAGCGCGCTGGCCCGCGAGACGGTCCGGAGTTTCCCGGTCATCGCCGCGAGCGGCCCAGGGCGTGCGTCCCCCGCCATCGCCAGGGGTAACACGGCGTAGGTAGTGAACAACACGCTTCCCGACCAGAGTCCGGCGAACAGCAGGTGCACACCGAACACGCCAGCGTCGACGACGCTCATACCCGGTGGTAGGACGGCCCCCTCTTGAACCTCGGGGAATCGACCTGCCGGCGACCGGCCGCCGAGACGGCTCAGCGGACATGTGGCCACGTTTATGCCGCCCCACCCGTTTGAGTCAGCCATGGAACCACGGGACCTCTCGTCGCATACGGTCTATCGGGCGGGTCGCGGTATCGAGGAAGTCGCCCGGGAGCTCGGTCTCGACCCCGATGACATGGTGAAGCTGGCGTCGAACGAGAACATGTTCGGCCCCAGCCCGCGGGCCGTCGAGGCCATCCGGGCGTCCGCCGAGCGGATGCACTCGTACCCGAAGGCCTCACACACCGACCTGGTGGCCGCCATCGCGGGAGAGTGGGACTGTACCCCCGAGCAGGTGTGGCTGGCCAACGGCGGCGACGGCGCGCTGGACTACCTCGCCCGGGCGATGCTCGAACCGGGCGACGACGTGCTCGTCCCCGACCCGGGATTCGCCTACTACCCGATGAGCGCCCGCTACCACCACGGCGGCGTCGAGGAGTACACCCTCGCGAAGGAGTTCGACTTCGCCCAGACGGCCGACACCGTCCTGAGAGACTACGACGGCGAGCGCATCGTCTACCTGACGAGCCCCCACAACCCCACCGGGGCGGAGTTCTCGCGGGCCTCCGTCGAGGCCATCGCCGCCGGAACGCACGACGACACGCTCGTCGTCGTCGACGAGGCCTACGGCGAGTTCAGCGAGTCCGAGAGCGTGCGCCCGCTGCTGGACGACCGTGACGACGTCGCCATCCTGCGGACCTTCTCGAAGGCCTACGGCCTCGCCGGGGTCCGCCTCGGCTACGCCCTGGTGCCCGAGGCGTGGGCCAACGCCTACGCGCGCATCAACACGCCATTCGCGGCCAGCGAGCTCGCCTGTCGGGCCGGGCTGGCGGCACTGGACGACGACGACCACGTCCAGAAGTCCGTCGAGACGGCCGCCTGGGCCCGCGAGTACATCCGCGAGGAGCTGGCCGCCGACACCTGGAAAGCGGGGGGAACTTCGTGCTCGCGGAGGTCGGCGACGCGTCGGCCGTCGCCGAGGCCGCCCAGGCCGAGGGGATCATAATCCGTGACTGTTCTTCCTTCGGGCTGCCCGAGTGCATCCGTATCACCTGCGGGACCAGGGAGGGCACGAAGCGGGCCGTCGCGGTGCTCAACGACGTCATCGAGGTGGTCGAGGCGTGAGAGTCGCCGTCACCGGGACGCCGGGGACCGGCAAGACGACGGCGACCGACCGGTTGCAGACCGACCTCGACGTCGTCCACCTCAACGACGTCATCAAAACGGAGGGGTTCTCGACCGGGGTCGACGAGGACCGAGGGAGCCTCGTGGCCGACGTGGACGCCGTCGAGGCGTGGCTGGAGGGGCGCGATGATATCGTCTTCGAGTCCCACCTCGCCCACCACTTCCCCGCCGACAGGGTGGTGGTGCTCCGCGCCCATCCCGACGCCGTCGTCGAGCGACTGCGCGACCGGGGCGATTCGGACGCCAAGGCCTACGAGAACGCCGAGGCGGAGGCGCTCGACGTCGTCCTCTCGGAGGCCGTCGAGCGCCACGGCCGTGAGGCAGTCTACGAGATAGACACGACCGACCGGGACCCCGACGAGGTGGCCGCCGCCATCGAGGCCGTCCTCGCCGGCGAGCGCGCCCCGAGCGCGGGTGAGGTGTCGTTCATCGACTGGCTATGACGCTGGACCAGTACCGCTCGCTGGCCGACCGGGCGCTCGTGCCCTTCGTCAGCGCCGCCCGGGCCGTCGGCCTCTCGCCCAACGGCGTCAGCGTCATCGCGTTCCTGCTGGCCGTCGCCGCCGGCGTCGTCTTCGCGTTCGCCGCGCGAAGTCCGCTCCTGTACCTCGCCGGCGCGCTCCTGGTCTTTTTCAACGGCTGGCTCGACATCGTCGACGGCGCGCTGGCACGGGAACTGGACGTCGCCTCGGCCGGCGGTGACCTGCTGGACCACGTCCTCGACCGCTACGCCGACCTCGTCATCATCGTCGGGCTGGCGGCGGGCCTGGACCGCTGGGCGCTGGGCGTCGCCGCCGTCACCGGCGTCCTGATGACCTCGTACCTGGGGACCCAGGCCGAGGCCGTCGGCCTCGACCGGGTCTACGGCGGCCTGCTGGGTCGGGCCGACCGGCTGGCGCTCGTCGGCCTCACGACGGGCGTGGCCGCGTTCGTCAACCCGTCCTTGCTCGGGGTCACGCTCGTGGGGTGGTTGCTCGTCGTCTTTGCCGTCGTGGGACACATTACCGCCGTCCAGCGGTTCTACTACGCGATGCGGGCCCTGGAGTGACAGCCCAGCGCACCATTTATACCGTCGGCCCGTCTACCGTGGGCACATGGTTCAATGCGAGATGTGCGGGAAGGATGTCGCCTCCCCCAACCGCGTCAAGATCGAGGGGGCCGAACTCGACGTCTGTGACGAGTGTACGGACTTCGGGACGGAGGTCAAGACCCAGGACAGCTCGTCATCGACCTCCACGAAGTATTCGACGTCCTCGAGCGGGTCCAGCAGTTCGTCGTCCTCGTCGTCCTCTGGCGGGTCGTCCTCGGGTGGCAGCAAACGCCGTCGCCGGGACATGTTCGACGAGATGGACGAACTCGCACAGGACTACGACCAGCTCATCCGCGAGGGTCGCGAGTCACAGGGCCTCAGCCAGAAGGAGCTGGCCCAGAAGCTCAACCTGAAGGCGAGTCTCATCCGGAAGCTCGAACACGGAGACTCGCTTCCCAGCGACGACGTCCAGAAGAAACTCGAGAAGGAACTCGGCATCGACCTCAGCGCGGCCGGGAGCAGCGACGACACCGAGTGGTCCAGCGGGTCCAGCAGCGGCGAGTACACGCTCGGCGACGTCGTCAAGCGCAAAGACTAGAGCCTGAGGTCCGACTTCTCGACGTCCAGGTCAGTCGCGAGCTCGTCGACGCTGTCTGCGAGCGCCTCGATGTCTGCCTCCAGTTGCTGGTAGCGATCGCTGTCCTCGAGTTCGGCTGGCGACTTCTCGACCCGGAGGACGTTTCGCTTCAGCTTCTTGCTGGTCAGCGTCTGGAGCTTGTCGTTGTAGGTCGCGACCTTCGAGAGACGCTCGACCAGCGAACACAGGTCGTCGCGGGTGACTGGTTTCACCAGGTAGTCGTCGATGCCGATGCCGATGATGTCGAAGTCCGGGTTCACGGCCGTCACCATGGCGACGCGACAGCGCAGCCCCCGCTCCTCGATCTCGGCAAGCACCTCGTTGCCCGAGACGACTGGCATCCGGCGGTCCAGCAGGACGACGTCGACGTCGGTCGAGAGTCGCGCGATGCCCTCCTCGCCGCTGTAGGCCGTCAGGACCTCGTAGCGGTCCGCGAGGTAGTCGGTGTAGAGGTCGGCCAGATGCTGTTCGTCTTCGACGACGAGCACTGTCGGCACGGGCGAGCCCCCCTGAGTCACGGTTCGACTGAGAGTTCCGCCCGGGCGGCCTTAACCTTCACTACCCGCCGACCCGATTGCACAACCTATTTGCGGGCGGCCGTCGCTGATTCGCGCATGTTCGTTCTGGTCAACCTCAAGGCCTACCCGTGTGACCCAGTCGAAGTAGCGACGGCCGCCGCCGACGTCAGCGACGAGTCGGGCGTCCGCGTCGCCGTCGCCCCGCAGGCGGCCCACATCGAGTCCGTGGCCGAGACGGGCGTCGAGACGTGGGCCCAGCACGTCAGCCCCAACGAGCACGGCAGCCACACCGGCAGCACGCTCGCCGAGGCCGTCGCCGACGCCGGCGCCGTCGGCACGATGCTGAACCACTCCGAGAACCGCCTGAAGCTGGCCGACATCGACGCCTCGCTCGACGCCGCCGACCGCGCGGACCTAGAGACCATCGTCTGTGCGAACAACCCCGACCAGATCGGCGCCGCCGCCGCGCTCGGCCCGGACGCCGTCGCCGTCGAGCCGCCGGAGCTCATCGGCACCGGCACGCCGGTCAGCAAGGCCGACCCGGACATCGTGACCGGCGCAGTCGACGCCGCGGCACGCGTCGATGGCGACGTCGACGTCCTCTGTGGCGCCGGCATCTCGACGGGCGAGGACCTCGTCTCGGCGAGCGACCTCGGCGCGACCGGGGTCCTGCTGGCCAGCGGCGTCGCGAAGGCAGACGACCCGCGCGCGGCGCTGGAAGACCTCGTCGAACCGCTCGTCTGACGGGAGACGCTTCTCGCGGCCTCAGTCGTCCTCGAAGACCTCGCGCTCGATGCGCGAGGCGTACTCCTCGATGCGCATGTCGTCGAGGTCCGCCTCGCTCTCCTCGGCGACGAGGTCGCGCAGGCGGTAGTCGTAGGCCCCACGGCCGACGTGCTCGATGAGGCCACGCAGGCGCAGCGTCCGGTTCCGGGCGTAGGCCGCCGTCCGGTCGCCCGAGCCACCGGAGGAGAAGTGCGCGTTCAGCGGCGTCCCCGGCCCCTGCTCCCGGTAGTACGAGAGCATCCGCCGGGTCTTGGTCTCCATCTCGGCGACGTCCGCGAGGATGTCGCCGACGACGTCCGGTTCGTCGGACGCGGATTCGCCGTCGGTCCCTGTCGCGTCGGCCTCGTCGTCCGACGGGTCGGCGTGTCCGTTCGTGGACGCCGCCTCCACGTCGGCGGCGTTCGCCATCGCGGCGGCGAAGGCGGCGTCGGCCCCGCCCCCCTCGGCCGTCGCGCCGCCGTCCTGCCCGTTCGCCGTCGGCCCCGAGCCGTTGGCCGAGGCGCCGTCTGCACCGCCGTTCATCGCGGTGCCGGCGTCCTCGAAGGCGCTGAACGCGTCGCCGAACCCGCCGCCGGACGTCCGGTCGGCGGCCGGCGGGTCCTCGTCGGTCGCCGCCTCAGACCCGGCATCCTCGCCGTCGGGGGCCGCGTCTTCGGGGGCCGCGAACCGGCCGCGGCGCTCGCGCATCCGCTCTTGCTCGGTCCTGCCGGGGTTGTAGTCGTCGACGTGGTCGATGAGCGCGCTGGTGAACTGCTCGGCCATCCGCGAGAGGTCGCGGGCGTCCTGGAGCTCGGTCTCCAGTTCCGCGATGCGGGAGTTCTTCTTGTCAAGTTCCTCGCGCAGCTCCTTGATGCGGCTCTCGGTGGCCTGTTTCTCCTCGCTGATGGTCTCCAGTTCCGAGACCAGATCCTCGCTGACAGACTTCAGTTCCGGGCGCTCGAAGTCGTCCAGACCCGGCGTCGCGCCAGCGTCGAAGGTCTGCTTGCGGTGGAACTGGACCCGGCGCACCCGCTCGGACCAGTCGGACATCATGAACGCCTCGCCGTCGTTTAAGTCCTCGACGGCGTTCTCGTACTGGCTGTCGAGGATGCGCCCGACCACTTTCGTGTCGTTGTTCCAGGTCAGACGGTGCCAGACCAGCCAGTCACACTGGGTGATGTAGTCTTTTTTGACGTCGGCCGGGCGCTGGCTGATGCCGACGATGCCCAGACCGTGTTTGCGGCCCCGTTTGCCGATCTTGATGAGCATCTTCCCGACCTCGCCCATCCCACCCTTCTCGGGGATCCACTCGTGGCACTCCTCGACGAGCATCAGGAACGGCTGTTTCTGCTTTTTGGCCTTGGCGAACAGTTGTTTCGACACCTCGGTCAGCAGGTTCTCGGCCTCCGCCTCGTCGAGGTACGAGGAGACGTCGAGGATGATGGGGACGTTCTGTTCGAGCGCGAGCGTGGCTATCTTCCCGGCGTGTTCCTCGGTGACCTGGATGTCACACTCCTCGTCGCCCCCGACGTGGAGGATCTCGTACTCCTCTTTGAGGCCGTAGTATTCGCCGTCGATGTCGACGACGAGCAGGCCGAACCCGTTGTCGAGCAGCTTCTCTGCGACGACGCTGGCCGTGTTGGACTTGCCCGACCCGCTCTTGCCCGTGATGAACCCGCGGCCGGTGAGCAGTTCGACGACGGGGATGTCGACGGACTGTCCGGGGTCGTCCGACCCGCCCGGGCCGGCGCTCGTGTCCGCGACGGTTATCGTTTCGGTCTCTCCCATACGTTTCTGACGGAGCTACGCGTCCCTCGCCCCATAACCTTCAGTCAGACGCTAGTCACACGGGTTACACGACGTGTGGGTGTCACGGGGAGGGCAACGGCTATTGCCCTGGCACGCGCTAGCACGCATGGAGGGTTCACGTGGGCATGGCGCGATACGAGACCATCGTCGAAGACGGCGTCGTCTACGTCGGCAGCAGCGACGGCCCTATCGAGGTGGCGCCGCTCGACGACGTCGTCGACGCCGTCGGCGGCCCGGCCTGGACGATTCGCTACACGGACGCCGAGAAGGAGCGCTATCCGGGGATGGACACGAGCGACGAGGGCCTCGTCGTCGACGTCGTCGACATGCTCAACGCCATGACCCACGGCGAGCAGTTCGTCCAGACGCTGGCGGCCCACCCGACCGTCGTCCAGGCCGAGGACGAGATCTCGCCCCGGGCGGGCCTGCTGGTCGGCAAACTGCTGGAGAACCTCGAGAACGGCGTCTCCTGACGACCGCGAGGGGTATCAGACGAACTCCCAGAGCGTCGTCTGTCCGTCTGGGCGTCGGCCCGGGAACGCGCCGGAGTCCGACGCCTGGGCGTCGACATCGGCGTCCGTGGGTTCGCCCCCGTCGGAGAAGGCATCGAGCGAGGGCTGGTCGGCCCCCCGCTCAGAGTCGTCGTCAGGTCGGTCGCTCCCCGTCCCGTCGCCGTCGAACCCGTCGAGACTGGCCTGTTCGCCGGCGGCGAAATCGAGGTTCGAGACGCGGACGCCAACCTTCCGGACGGCAACGTCGTCGAACTCCGAAAGCAGGTCCAGCGCCACCGACTCGACGAGTTCCGGATCCTCGACCGGGCCGGGGAGCGACCGGGCCCGCGTGTTGACGTCGTAGGGCGGTTCGACGACTTTGATGCCGATGGTCTGGTACTGGGCCGCCTTCCGGGCGGCGCGGTCGGCGACGGCCTCGGCGAGCGTCCGGACACGGCGGCGAACCGTCTCCGTGGCGTCCGTCGCGTCGGTGAACGCAGACTCCCGCGAGAGGCTCTTGGGGTTCCCGCGCGGCGTGACCCGGCGTTCGTCCTCGCCGCGGGCGAACCGCCGAATCTCGCGGCCACGCTCGCCGAAGCGGCGTTCGAGGGTCTCGGGGTCCGCGGCCGCCAGGTCGCCCGCAGTCTCGACGCCGAGTTCGCTCAGTTCGCGCGCGGTCACCGGGCCGACGCCGTGGACCTCCTCGACAGGGAGGTCGGCGAAGAACTCGCGTACCTCGCCAGGGCGGACGACGACCATCCCGTTCGGCTTCTCCCGGTCGCTGGCGACCTTCGCGGCGCTCATCGTCGGTGCGACGCCGACGCTGGCAGCGACGCCCACCTCGGCACGGATACGCGCTTTCAGGTCCCTGGCCCACGCGTCCACCTCGCTCCAGGCCACCAGGTCGGTCACGTCGAGGTACGCCTCGTCGATGCTCACCTCGCGGACGACGGCGGCCTCGTCGTGGATTATCTCCCGGACCTCCTCGGCCACCGACTCGTAGAACTCCATGTCCACGGGGCGGTAGAAACCCGCGTCCGCGACGTCCAGGTCCGGGTCGCCCGCCGCGTCCACCTTCCGGGGCAGGGCCGAGAGCGCCTGCGAGATGGGCATCGCCGACTCGACGCCGTACTCGCGGGCTTCGTAACTGGCCGTCGCTACCGCGCCGTGGACCTCGTCGGCCTCGTAGCCCATCCCGACGACGACGGGTTCACCCTCGAGCGCGGGTTCCCGGCGGCGTTCGCACGCGGCGTAGAAACAGTCCATGTCGACGTGCGCGACCACCTGATCCGTCGTCGACGTACGCACACCGTGCGTAGACAGCGATTCGTTGCCCATCGGGGTTCGTCAGAACAATGGTATCGAACAAACTCCAACCTATCGGCGCACGTAGAGCCTTCGAACTATACCTCGATGATTGTGAGAACGAACTATCGCCCAACACGATCGAGGCGAAACGGTACCGTCTCGGTTTTTTCGTTGATTGGTGTGAAGGAGCAACCAACGTTGAACGTGGAACGACTGACACCGACTTATCCGACGTAGATGACCGTATCAGCAATCTCAATGAGTTATCGGGGAGAGACATCATCCAGTACAAAAACTGGCGTAAAGATGGACTCAAGACCGTCTCTCTCAAGACACAGTTGTCGGAGCTACGGACATTCCTTCGATTCTGTGTGAGTATTGACGCCGTCGATGAATCAGTCCCCGCCAATATGCAAGTTCCAAAACTCGACAAGGGAGAAAACGTTCGTGAGACTATGATGAGCGAGGAAGAAGCAACCACTCTCTGCAACTTCCTCGAACGGTATCAATACGCTTCTCTCGACCACGTACTGATTCTTCTTCTTTGGCAGATGGGGCTCGAATGAGCGGAGTCCACAGTCTTGATGTGGAACACATCGATACAGAGAACAACCGAATTACCATCGAACACCGTCCCGAAGACGGAACACGACTCAAGAACAAGGAAGATGGAGAACGTGTTGTCACGGTCCCCGCATCGACGATCAGTATTCTCGAAGATTACGTAGAGGTGAACCGTACACCCGTCACGGACGAATACGGTCGACGCCCGTTACTGTCAAGCGATAGCGGTCGAATGGACAAGCGAACACTCTCGAAACACGTCTACAAATGGACGTGCCCTTGTCAGTACAATGAACCGTGCCCAGCTGACAAAGATCCATATGAATGTGAGTATACTGGGTCACTTCGTGGAGCCGTCAAGTGCCCTCACAACACTCGGCCTCATGATATCCGAAGAGGAAGCATCACTTCGAATCTTCGGAAAGACGTCCCCGAACGTGCCATCAGCGACAGAATGAACGTATCAATCAATACGTTGGATAGACACTATGATGAACGGACCGAGACAGAGAAAGCAGAACAACGGCGTGAGTGGTTCAACGAGGACTAACTAATCACTCAATTCATCAAAGTGCATCCGAGGAAAGCGTGGGATGACAGATACTAGTGGATAGGGCTTCGGTCGGGTATCCCACTCCTCGCTCGGGCATAAATGCCACTCGCTTCGGGAGGGGATACCACGACTCGAAGCCTTCACAGTCTGATGACAATGAAGAATAGGGAGATAGTTGTGTTTTACCATCAAATGTTGAAGGACGGTGGTAGTTGGTTAAGCACTTTGAACAAAAATCCTCACTCCCTCCCGACAATGGTTGATACTGGAATATCGATTGCGTATTATCAATAAGTATACCAAAATTCACACAGAGTTAATCATATCTATTATAGCAGTAGGGTAAACTGCATTATTGAGTTTGAAATCAGCATATTGATCAAATTCGCCAGCATGCACACCTAACAATGCTCTCTTATTGTCGTATGTCATTAAATTGGCCGCGACATGCACGTTCTCTGGTTTATTTGGATCCTGCATTATACTCTCTGGTGGTTGTGTAATGACTGGAGAGCCACTTAATCCAGGATGTGTAACAGCATCAGTGAGAAAGGCCTTCTTGGGTATCCCTGCGGTTGTATCAACCAGCTCCTCAACTGTTCTTCCATAAGGACTTGATATAACTGCGTTTCGGGCTACTGGATACGAGGGTCCAAAATACTCAAGTGGATATCCCAATATTATTGCACCAGATCCCCCAGAAAAAATCATAGACATCGGACGACTTTCTGGAAAATCTTTCTCACGAAACGCCAAATTTCCATACTTATAATCGCTGGAAATTTGCTTTGGCGGTAGTATGTTAATTTGAGAATCTACGACTGGTGGTTTTAGGGGTATAATTCCTATATCAACCCGATGATCATTATTGAGCCAAAGCTTTTCATCATTTTTGTTTCGGAGCGTGAGAGTACTCTCTTCGAATTTATCTAAATCAGAGGGGTCATTTCTAATTCTTATTTTAGCTTTCTGTAGCTTGCATCCATTCTCTGTCTCAAAACCCAAAGCATGACGATTTGTAATTAGATAGGTCTCATCAGAATATCGGAAAAAGAATCCCGTGGCATGATTGTCATTAGCGTAGATTATTGGTGTAGTGGTCAGATAGTGTCCTGTTATTGGATTTTGTCTCATACGCGACATTCAAAATCTGGGTGCTTATAACATGATGGGCGGATAAGATCAGATAATGCTTGTAAAGAATATGTTTCAGCAGTTTTGCGATTCTTCGAGATAATTGGTGTTGCTGAGTAGGCGTTCTGTTTTATCACGACTGCCGAACAGATTGACGATATATAACCGTTCGAAGGCTCCTGTAAGTAGCCACCCATTGGAGAGAGATACCACGGACGTGCCACGCGAAGGAGCCAGCCAACAGTCAGGATAGTGTGTAGATCCCCCATCGAAGGATATGTCTTTGGGATTTAGATATGTGGCATGGTAGAGGGCTTCCCTGTCCCTCGAATCGAACAAAAAGTCCAGGTGTGAATTATCAAAATACGAATACTCGGACAACCAAAAACACGATTAGTAGAATAAATCCGAGCGCGAGCAATCCTTGCCCTACTGCAAGGATTGCTTCCTCAGTAGACATTTCTTCATCAGTTTCCACTCTCACTTCGTTACCGCTATTGACCGACGATGGATCATCTCGAGTAGACTGGAATTTCGGTGCATCATCGTTATTGGTCTCGTCTGTCGGAGTATCATCAATGGGCTGGTCGACGTACCTGTCGACGAGATCGTATGCATCCACGTCGTCAATAATTTCGAGAAGGGAATCTCCGTTGATTGTCTTGACATTTAGTTCCGAGGCCCGATCCATAGCATGAGAAGTGAAATCACTGGTAGTTACGACGATCACTGAATCTGCTTCAGGCACTTGTCTCTTGAGAGAAGCATACTGCTGAATCTTCGAAGAGGACACTTTATTCTCGGGTGCATTCCGTTTCACCTGGATTACCTGTGTCTGGTTGAATGGATTGGACTTCCGTACTAAAACGTCGATCCCCGCATCTTGGGACTCAGTGGTAACTTCTGCTTCCCACCCCTGTCGTTCCCATAGTTCAGCTATAAATTTTTCAAATTGGTATGGGTCGATTGACCCGAAAGATTGCTTGATACCCTTAGCGCGATTTTCGCTCATTAGTTACTTATCTTCCGAACAAGGGTTTTCAGTCCTTTGTAACCCTTCTTCAATGATTGGCCAAGAATCATCATTCCTTCCTCAACGGCTTGGTCCAGTTCCTCGTCGTTCGCTATTGGCTCGGATTGTTCCAACCAAGCTGGGGGACGCATGTCTAATGCAGGTTGCATGGGTTCAATTCCAGCCATTGATTCCATTTCAGCATTGAACGCGTCGACTGAATCGTATCGGTTCAACACATTGCTGACGTATGATGAGGAGCAGCCACACATATCGGCAATCTGTTGACTTGCCCTTGGGTTGTTCCTGGCAGTAATCAGGATGTCCCGCTGCAGGTCCGTCATATCAGACATAATTGGAAAGTATCTGCTTATTATACTTTAACACTTGGTCTGCTTTTAGTGACATGATCGGTGTTAGGGAGGGCTCTTGTCAATTATTCATTACTCTGTGCCGATTTACAAAATCGAAAATAATCGAGCCTCCATTTCACGAGAGCGTTCTTCCAATAAACACGGACCAAGAGCTTTTGATTCGTAGTTCGGCACGCGCAGATTTACTTACAATATTCAGGCAATAATAACACTCAACAATCCTGCTCGCGCAAAAGACCCTCTCCCGAAAGGATCTACAATGAACGTATAGGTAATGTGGAGGGTTCAAGGAAAACGACAGTCAAAGGAAATTCGGTCATCCGATATATGATATCTGATTCTGTTCAAATACTTTCCGTGCCTTATTCTGAATGGGCAGCAGGAGTACACAGTGGTGGGTCACGGCAATAATCCTCAGATGTCTTCAAGGATGGACGCATATTCCAATACACGGTAACTCACCACTGTGTTACCTTGCGGCCAATAGAGACTGCTAACGACTTTTGTTGATTTTTCAGTTTAGATTCTGTGAGTTAATTAAAAATAGAGGTGTCAGGACTGAGTAGTACGTTCTTTAAGGATTCTCATTTGACCCAACAGCAATTGAGTATCCATCTTGGTACTTAATATACTAGTCACGAGTTCATCGCTATGATCTCAATTCACATAACGACCTGAAAATGTAGTGTGATTGTTTTGAATAGCCGTACTTATCGTCTGTTTGACGTAATCGCTCCGTGTTTGTACTTTTTTCCTTCGTCCGCGTTCGGATTTTCGCCACAATCTCTTCATCAATTCAGGATCTTCGCGAGTCCAGAAGGCGAGGCAACCACAGAGTGCCATATCTGCCTCAGATGGCGATGAATACATGACGGACCCCTCGGAGTTGAGTAGATCAAGACACTTCTGTGCATGAGTACTGCTATCATCAGCATACGCTTCTATAGTCCTTCGAATTCTATCTACCTGGGGACTGTCTCCCTCCCCTCCGCCAGAAACTGCAATTTCTCCCGATTGTGTCGTCATAGGGAATCGGCTATGGATATCCTTGATTAGATTTTGTCGTTCGGGGATAGTATCTTGTGGACCGATGTCTGGAATCCGCTCTCCTGTGACAACGATGTAACGCCCATCCTCGTAGGCTTCAATGCTTCCAAAATCGTGCTCGGTGTATTTGTGCCCTCGCTCATCAAGCAATTCTCCACGAACAAAGACGTGCGCTCCTGTGCGAGACGATGAAATCTCGGCGTAACTATCCAGGTTGCGGATGTCGTCACGTGTCTGTTGACTGAATGTGCCGTTACGGGCTACGTTATCATAGTCAAAGACTACAAAGGGATCCGACTTTGTCAAAACAAACCCGATCCTCAAATCATCGAGTCCATCAGAGTATTCGACTGCCGTCTCGTAATCAAGCAATGCGTCGATATCCGACCATTTCCGTGGACTCACAGGCTGTTTATTTTCTGTTACGACCCATTGATCAAACGAGCGCAGATCCTCTGGAATATCCGTCTTGATATCTAATTCACTCATGGGTGTTGAATTTACGGAACGTTAGTTTGATGACGCCCTCAGTGTCGATCTTTTCGAATGTGCCATTAGCGTGGTCAGCATATCCTGAATCGATTGCTTCGTTGACCGACTCAAACCGTTCGAGGATTGCAAAGCCGATGGCTGCACCGTATATCCCCCAATAATGAGCCGAATAGGTTCGCATATCGGCATCGAGGCATCGTTCAACAGTTCGTTCCATTACATATTCAGGAGTTTCCAGCTGTGAGCATACACACCGTACAGCCATTGCATCGTCTTTCTTCCTTACTCGCTTGTCCGAGTCATTAGCGTAGTCTCTCCATCCAACTTGGGTCCTCCACAACCGCCGATTCTTACGATGGTCGTCCGAGAACGGTTCATCCTGATTTGCTCCCGTCCAAGCAGTGAATGTATCAGGATTAGTCATTCCCGAACGGCGACTGCCAACGACAGCTTCATTATAATAGTCGCGACTCTTGTATGCGAAAGAATCTTCGCGTATGTCTTGACGACGTCGACGAGACGCATGCCTAACGTTTGGGGAGAAGGTGCAGATATCCGTCGAGTTTGATGGTTTAAATTCTGTACCATGCTTATGCCGTAGACCACCCATCTTAGGTTGCGCATTCATTCGAAATCACGAGCGTGCCGAATTTAGCTCGGACTTTTCAGCCAACAACAGTGGAGATTCCTTTGGTTCTACTCCAGAGATAGAGCCATTCCACGGTATCTGACGAGACCAGGAGTTGTGACACGAACAAACATGGAATCACTTTTCGGCATTCCGCTCGAATATTCGTTGGAATTGTAGCCATAAGTAGAAGTCGTGGCCATGGTGAAAGTAAAGACCATATCAGCTATAATGATCCCCATGTGTAGCCTTGATGATGGGTATGCCAAGGAAAATAAAAGGGCAGCGACAATCGACACTGTAAGAAAGTGACAAAGAAAGCTATTGTACAGGGGGAGATTCACATTGCACAAAAAGATAGTAGAAACCTCTTTGACAGAAAAACCGAGGAAACTGAAGTCTTATTTGTTGAAGGACGGTCGCAAACTATTCAACTCGATCACTCTTCGGTAGGGTACGTACTCTTTCTAATCGGATATCTCACACTTGAACTTCTATATCAGACATTCAATCTGCTTGACGAACTTCTCCCGTCAAGGAATTTGTGGGACATACAGGACGAAGCAGAACGTCAGGGATTGGATGTCCATTCGGAGATAGATGCAGAGCTTCATGAGATGTGGGCTTGGATCGAAGGTACTGGCGAAAAGATGCTCTATATCGTTGCTGTCATTTTTGTTTCGTATGCAATCGGGTTAGTCATAATTGACCTACCGACCTTCTTGATACCAAATAAATTGATGCCAGCCATTGTGATAGCAGGAACCCCTTTTGTGTATTCTGCTTGTGCCGTATTCCTCATTGGGGATGATAGTAAGAGAGATGAGATTATGTCACGCTCAATCGTTGAATACAGCAGACAGGAGGGATACTCGGAAGTTCTTGTTTTGTGCGGTGACAAACATGCGGCTGGAATATCGGACCGATTAGAGGATCGTGGATGGAAAGTTGATATGGAACGGAGTTCCCATCCATTGGCTCGGTTTACACGGTTCGTTACAGAGTGAGATCAATGATATCCTACTAGTGTGTCCACTTGCTGAAATCGGCAGTACTTTTTGTTTGAGACAACCGCCGTATTGAACGAACCCCGAGATGGCGAACGGACGCGACACGAACGACCGAACCATGCGGGAACATACCCGTGAGACTGTTGTCAAATCGCCCGAAGTCTGGTGGTTTGGGATTCAACGTAGTAAGTAGAAACAGTCCATGTCGACGTGCGCGACCACCTGGTCTGGGCCGTCCGTGCCCGGGAGTCGCGCGGCGTCCATACGTCTACGTGTATGCGGGGCGTGAAAACCCCTGCGTCGGCCGACCAGACTCGCCAGTACGGGTGCGGGTGTGCTCGCAAAACCAGTCGAGGGGTCTGACGGCCAGGGGCGGCCACGCCCCCCGGCGCCTGGTCGTCCGTCGATGCCGATTCCGGAGTGCGTCAGCGGTACTTCCCGCCGGGAGCGCGTACTGACCCATGGTAACGTATCTCACAAACGAACATCAACGTTTCGCTGCCCGCGACCCGTCAACCCGGTATTGCCGCGTCAGGTCGGGTCCCACTCCGCCCGGAGCGAGGCGGCGTTGGAGAGCTCGGACCGCAGTTCCGTGAGGTGCCAGACGACGTCCGAGAGCGTGACCATCCCCACGAGGTCGATGCCGTCGATTACGGGCACTTTCTTGACGCCCTCGTCGGCCATCGTCCGCGCCACAGTCGAGACGGCCGTCGACGGTGTCGTCGTCACGACTGGCCGGTGACCGACGGCCTCCACGGAAAGCGACGAGAGCGGGTCGTCGGTCTCCAGCGCGAGTCCCAGCGCGTCCGATTCAGTGACGATACCGACGGGGTCCCCCTCCCCGTCGACGACGACCACGGAGCCCACCCCCTCCTCGAGCAACCGGCGGACGGCGTCTGCGAGCGTGGCGCCGACCGGGACCGTCACGACGTCGGTCGACATGAGGTCACGAACCTGCATGGCTGGACAACTGCGGAGACGACCAAAAAGAGTGGGGGCCGAACGCAAACGACAAACACGAGAGGGTCCCAGTGACGAGTATGACCACTGTCGCAGTCCTCGCAGACCCGCCCGCCGAGGGCGCCGTCCTCGAGGACCTCGCCGGGGGACTGCTGTCTGACCGCGAGGCCGCGGACCTCTACGCGGCCATGCTGGCCGACGTCTGTCGGGCCGTCGAGTCCAGCGGCGCCGACCTGCTGGTCAACTACCGGCCGGCCGACCAGGTACCTGGGGTCGACGACCCCGAGGCCGCGATTCGAGAGACGCTGGACGCCGAACTCGAGTCGCCGGCCGACGCCCGCTACGAGGTCCAGGTCGGGTCGACGTTCGCGGGCCGCGTCGGGAACACCGTGACCCACCTGCTCGAACGGGAGTCGGTGGCCACCGCCGCGGCCGTCGAACCGACCGCCGCCCTGCTCGCCCGCCAGCAGATCGACAGCGCCGCGATGAAACTGCGGTCCAGCGACGCCGTCCTCGGCCCGACGATCGACGGCCGGGTGTACTTCGCCGGGTTCGGCGATCCGGTGGACTTCGACGACGCGTACGCGACGCCGAGCGTCCAGAGGCTGACCGAGCGGGCGGACGACGCCGGCCTCGATGTCGACTTCCTGCCGACGAATCCGGTCGTCGAGACGCGCGCGGACCTCCGGACCGCGGTGCCGATACTCCGGGCCCGGCGGCAGGCCGGCCGCGTCGTCCCACCACGGACCACCACGCTCGTCCAGCAGTACGGGCTCCAGGTCCGCGACGAGGGCGCGGGCCCCGAACTCGTCCGGGAGACCGACAGGCCTTAGAGGAATCGTCCAGTAGGGCCGACTGCGGTGGGGTGGCAGAGCGGCCTATTGCGCCTGCCTTGAAAGCAGGTATCCTCACGGATTCCTGGGTTCAAATCCCAGCCCCACCGTATTTTGCCACGAGCAACTCGCGAGTGGCAAATACGTCAACTGGGATTTGAAGCCGACGAGTCGCAGCCCCACAGCGAAGCGAGCAGGACCGTCTCGGCTCGGTTCAAATCCCAGCCCCACCGTTTTGCTGCGAACGACAGTGAGCAGTGAACGGTGCACCTGGATTTGAAGCCGACGAGTCCCATACCGCGCAGCGACGCGAGCAGGACCGTCTCGTGCGAGTCGTGATATAGACTCGACGGTCATCGAGATGGTCGCTCAAACGTCGACCGAAGCAATCACGCAGTTTTATACGGACGGTGCCGGTCATAACACGTATATGAGCCGACAGAAGCGGTCCCCGGGCGACACCCTGACAAGAGCACTGCAGTTCGGTGCTGTTGCCATGCTCGTTGCGGGTGCGGTTATCGGGACGGCAGCAGCCGCACCGAGTCTCGTCGTCACCGGCGGGCATCTCGAATCGTCGGAGGCGCTGGTCGGTGACGACTTCAACGTCACAGTACGCGTCGTCAACGTCGGGAGTAGCGGGGGCGGGCTTACTGTGGATATCCAGCGGAACGGGACGAAGATCGCGAGCGAGCGGGTCGTGGTGCCCGGCGACTCGGACACGCGGATCGTGAAGTCCGTGGTCTTCGACAACCCGGGGACGTACCGGATCACTGCTAATAAAGAGGAGATCGGTATCGTGCGCGTAAAACGCGCAACAGCGCAGGTGACAAACGAGACAAATGCGAGTCGGTCCATGGCAATACGGACCGGTGGCATCCCGACGACCGACCCCTACGACATCGACATACCGGCGGCCGAGAACCGTTCGTTCGCCATCGAACGGTGGACGGTCGAAGCGAGCGAGGACCGGTTCACCCAGCGCGTCACCGAGTACACCACCCCGTCGGCGTCGTCGGTGACGCTACCGGACGACGAGGGGACGTCGGTGCTGGGCGTCGTGACGGTCGGGTCGAGCGGCGGCGTCGACGCGGTGCGGATGCGGGTCGCGGTGAATCGGACAGCACTTCGTGACGCCGGCATCGAGACGGACGCGCTCGCCCTGTACGCACAGAACGGGTCGACCTGGACCGAACTCGAGACGTCTGTCGTCGACGAGCGGACCGACGCCGTGGTCTACGAGGCGCGGGCGGCGAACTTCGACACGCTGGTCCTCGGGACCATCCAGCCGGTCTTCGACGTCGGGGAGACGAACCTCAGGACCGTCCCGACGACTGACGGACGCCGGATCGTCGTGGAGACCGCCGTGACGAACAGCGGCAGCGTCGCCGGCGACTACGAGGCAACGATGACCGTCAACGGCGAGTCGGCCAACGCCTCCGTCACGAGAGTTCCGCCGGGCCAGCAGCGGACCGTCACGCTCGCGACCGACGTCACGAGCGCCGGCGAGTACCGGGTCGCGCTGAACGACCGGAGCGTCGGGAGCGTCGTCATCACGGAGGCACAGGTCGCCGACGAGCCCACTGACCAGCCAGGGACCGACACCGGGACGGTATCGCAGCCAGGTGGCGACGGTGACGGCGACGGCGACAGCGATGGCCTCCCGGCCGGTCTCCCCGCGACCGTGTTCGGCATCGACACGGTGCTCGTCGCGGGCGGCGTGGCCGTCGCACTGCTCGTGTTCTTCGGTGCGCTCGCAGTGATGCGACGTGGAAGCGGTGACGGGCCCGGCGGCTCCGACTTCGAGCTCTGACCCCGGACCGCGGGAGAGAAATCCTTTTTGTGCCGGTGTCCCACCGTCCGGTATGGACTGGCCGCACGACCCGGACGGGGACGAAGGTAGCGAAGGACGGCGCAAGTACGGCCACGCAGTGCTTGCGAAGAAATCGACGAGGACGAGGACTTCCCGCTCGAGGCGGCGGCGTTCGTCGAGGCGTACGGCGACCACCCGGTCCGCATCGACTACGAGACGGTCGTCAGCGTCGAAGACATCTTCGAGTACGTCGACCAGGAGTCCTTCGAGGACTTCCCGGACTTCCACAAGGCGGTCGGCCGGGCGCTCCGCGAGGCGGACTGGTGGCCCTACCGCCTCGAGCACGCCTGAGCACGCGTTGCTCCGGAGAGTGTCTCGACGCGGACCCCGCGACCCGTGCGCCGGGTCGTGGCAGGTGGAGTTATCCTTCAGTTAGCCACGAGTGCCCTTGTGGACGAGCCGCCCGCCGACGTCGCCGAGGAGAGCGGGGAGTGGGCGTACCCGTCGCCGACTTCCGACGACACCGATCCCGAGACGGTCGCCGAGATGGACCCGCCCGCCGCGACATCCGAGGACGTCGAAGCGACGCCCACCGAGTCGATGCCCGAGCCGCCAAAACGTCCCGACGCGCTCTTCGGGGGCAACCTGGCCGACGGACAGCGCCTTCACTGGTACCTCCGGGGGACGCGAACGTCCTCGTGATGGCCAAGGGACGCTCGAGCGCGAGCACTACCGGGAGGTGACCACCACGCCGCTAGTCCGGACGGACGACGGGGCCTTCGAGTGGGCGATTCCCGCGCGGCTCATCAGAGGGCACGCGACCGCCATCGACGGCCTCGAGGAGGCGTTCATCCAGCCGGGACGGGCGATTCACTTCCGAGCCGCCACGGCGATGCTCGACGGCGAGACGCGCACCTGTTACGCGATGACGACGGACCGGCTGGAGCAGCTCACCGGGAGACTTCTCGTGTGGTATGTGACCGCACTACATACTTATGCTGGTACGCTGTAGCTGGTACCATGGCGACACAGGACCCCGATACGGAACGGGACGGACCGCTACCGCCGGACGTCGTCGCTGACCTGCTCGCGGACGAGCGGCGACGGCGGGCGCTGGAGATTCTCGACCGGCGCGACAGACCGGTGGTCGTCGGCGACCTCGCCAGGGCGGTGCTCGCAACGGAGCGGAACGTGCCCGAGGCGGAGGTTCCGGACGACGAGGTCGACGCGGTCCGGGCGGAACTGTACCGGGACCACCTCCCAAAGCTGACCGCCACCGGCGTCGTGGCCTACGACTCCATGGTCGGCACCGTCGAGTTGCGCCGCCCGGACGTGCTCCCCGACGGCGAGCGGCCGATTCCGACAGACCAATAGCCGAGCGTCGACAAGCGGCTACCGACAGTGACGAATACGCAGGTTACGCACATCCAAATCGACAACTACGGCCCGTGGACGGTGACGCCTGAGCCGCGGCGCGAAGTCGACCTCCAGACGATGCAGTCGCGACTGTATGCCGACCTCGCGCAGCTGTTTGGCAACCGGGACGGCTACATCTTCTTCTCCAGGTTCGACAACATGATCGCCGTCACGAACGGCCTGGACATGGACGACCACGCCCTCATCCAGGAGTCCGTGGGGAACCGCTACCCAGTCTCGATGAGCCTCTCGGTCGCGACGGGGACGACGCCTGCCTCGGCGCTGGGCACGGCGACGGAGCAACTCCAGGCAGCCGGGAGCGCACAGGACAAGGGCCGCCGCGAGGTCCTGCGGGGCCAGACCATCGACGAGGAGTTCCGGACCGGGACGGACGTCCAGCTGGCGCACTTCGACGTCGACGACGCCACCGAGAAGTACACCGACCAGCTCAACGAGTTCGACACGTTCATCCGCATCGAACAGGGCTACGCCGCGCTGATGAAGTACATGCGCGAGAGCCACGACTCGCTTTCCTTCTTCGTCGGCGGGGACAACGTCATCGCCGTCTGCCCCTCGCTCGGCCGGCGCGACTACGAGGACGCTATCGAACACGTCCGGGAGACGGTCGACGTCGAGCTCAAGGTCGGGGTCGGCGATGGGCGGACGGCCGCCGATGCCGGCATGGACGCCAAACACGCCCTGGAACACTGTCGGGCGACGGGCGAGCCAGTCACCATCGAAGACTGAACGACTAGCACACTAGGGATGGACGTGGCATAAGCGTACTGGGGGTATCTTTTAGACTCGTCGTGTGGTACACCCTCGCATGAACGGTTCCGTGACCGTCCGGGAGGTGATGGATCGGGAATTCCTCGGTGCGAGCGAATCCGACAATCTTCTCGAGACGACCGAGTTGTTGGTACGGAGTGACGACGAGGCGGTGCTGGTCTTGCGCGGAAACGATCCGGTCGGCTGGGTCACCCGCGACGACATCCTCGCACACGTCGTAGGCGAGGTGGCGACGGACTCGGCGACAGTCGGCGAGGTGATGAACGAGTCGCTTCCGGCTATCGGCCCGGACGCACGGCTCCCCGAGGCGCGAGATAAGATGGCCACGCTCGCTGCGTCCTGGTTGCTCGTCGTCGAGGAGGGGGAACCGCTGGGCACGCTGACGGCGAGCGACATCCTCTCGACGTCGTTGCTGGAGGGCGAGACGACAGCACCCGTCGAGACGGCCGAACAGATGGCGACGACGGGCCGGGCGGCCACGACCGACGGGACCGACTCCATCGCCGAGGACAACTTCGACGACCAGGGCATCTGTTCGGCCTGCGGGACGCTGACACAGAACCTCTCGTCGTTCAACGGCCAGTTGCTCTGTGCCGACTGTCGTGACGTCTGAGGCCTCCAGCCGACCAAATCGTTTTCCCCGTTCGACACGCACTTCGGGTGTGGAAATCCGGACCGCCACGACGGGTGAGACCGAGACCGTCGTCGACCTGTGGGTCGACCTCGCGAGCGACCAGCGAGCCCACGGGTCCCACCTGCTGGCAGCGGCCAACCGGACGAACATCCGCGAGTCTATCGCCGGTCGAATCGTCGGCGAGTCCGTGCTGGTGGCGACTGTCGACGAGGAGATCGTCGGGTTCGTGATGTTCACCGTCCGCCAGGGGCGCTACCGTCAGGACGTCCGGCAGGGCTCGATCGAGAACATCTACGTCCGGCCCGACCACCGCGGACGGGGCATCGGCTCGGCGCTGCTGTCGGCCGCCGAGGGCCGACTGGCCGACGACGGCGTCGACACGGTCACGCTCGAGATGATGGCCAGCAACGAGGACGCGCGCCGGTTCTACCGCAGGCACGGCTACACCGACCACCGCGTCGAACTGGAGAAGTCGGTAGAAAACGATACTCTCTAAACGGTCCCCCCGCAATCACCGTACGCGAACGCGCCAGGGGAGCTTGGGTGGTCCAAGCACTCGACTTGTAATCGAGAGTTCGTGGGTTCAAATCCCACCCCTGGCTCTCGACCGTTCCCCCGAAGTCCGACACGACGTGCACCGGGCACCTCGAAGCAATCCTCCGTGGCCTGTCTGTCCAGTACCGTAGGTTTCCACGCCGACCGGTACTGCTGGCTCCCCAGTGGGTGACTGACTTCGATCAGTCGTCTCCGGAACGGAGTATTTCGTAAGAGACGAAAGGAAATGTCTCACCGCGACGCGTGAGGCATGTGACGGGGCAGCCTCGCCCGGCTGACGGACCATGGCGGACACCATCGGTGTCGGGACGAGAGACAGTGGCCCGGCTTCCGCATCGAGGATTCGCTGGGACCCGTCGGTGTGGAACCGACATTTTTTCCGCAGTTCTCAGAATTGTTAGAAAATCAAATGTTCCCATCGAATGGGAACCCGAGCGGGTATTTTATTACAACAGTGCTGACGTTCAGAATATGCCCCTGATCGAGTGGGACGACCGACGCTACAGTACCGGAATCGAACGATACGACAAGCAGCACAAGCGGCTCTTCGAGGTGCTGAACAAGCTTCACGAAGCGATGGAGGAGGGCCGAGCAGAGGAAGAACTCGGCGACGTCCTGCGGGAGCTCGAGCGCTACACGGAGTACCACTTCAGTGACGAGGAGGAGTTCATGGAGGGCTGTGGGTTCGCAGACGACTGCTCCGAGTGCTTCTTTGGCCACCAGGAGATGCACGAGGAGTTCGCAGCGAAAGTCACCGAGCTGCGTGAAAAGCACGAGAACGGCGAGTACATCACGATGGAGGTCCTCGAGTTCGCCCGCGACTGGCTGGACTCCCATATCGCAGGCGGCGATCAGGACCAGAGTTACGGCGACTATTACGACTCCGAGGTCGACACCTACGACTTTGGCACCCACGAGATCGACGAGTCGACCTTCCAGTAATTCGGTCACGATCAGGAAACAGGAGGAACACAGAACCCACCATCCTTTTTTATGAGCTCAAATCCGGAAGAAGACGAAACGACGGGAGACGATGCTTTGCGCGAACACCTGGAAGTTGGAGAGACAGTCGAACAACTTGACTTCTCCCCTGCCAGGATACAGCGGTTGAAAGCGGCTGTCGGATTCGATGACAGCGATGTGAGGCGGCTTCGGGCGCTTGCGTCGTCCCTTCCTGCGATCGACACCCTCGACGAAGCGGTCCGTCCGAGTGAGGACTCGGATGAGACCGTCTCTGGTGCGGTCGACGAGTCCTCGATCGATAGCGATGACTATGCCGAGATTCAGCGTGCGTATCTCGATTCGCTCGTCTCCGGAGACTACGGTGAGTCCTATTTCAGGACACGGGCCGGTCTCGGCACGTTCCTCGATGAATCTGAGATACCGGTCCCGTTCTATCTCGGGCAGCAACACTCCAACTTCGAGATTCTCGTGGAGGCGACATCCGACCGAACCCAAGAAGCGGTGAGTGAGATTCTCGATGCAGCAGGTGTCGAGGAATCGACCGTCCAAGAGGTGCGAGACGAGATCCAGACCAACAACGAGGCGCTGGAGTCGGCGGCGAAGTTGCTCACTCTGGACCGGCAAGCGATCGTCGAGTCGTTCGTTCGTACCCGAGAAGCAGTATATGAGGACGAGCTGGAACGCCGCCGGGAGATCGCCGACGGCTCACGCGATGGTGTCGACGAACTCAAAAACTTGGCTGGGGAGGTGACCGCTGGAAGCAACGAGATCGCGGATTTGACAGAGACGGAGGCGGAGAACGTCTCACAGATCCAGGATGAGATGTCGAACTTGAGTGCGACTATCGAGGAAATTGCCGCGACTGCCGACCGCGTGGAGTCGGTCAGTGAACGTGCCTCGACGGTCGCGTCAGAGGGGCAAGAGTCCGCCGAGGAAGCAGTCGAGGATCTGGAGTCGATCGAGGAAGAGGGCGAGAAATCAAGGAGAGCATCATCGAACTGCAAGAGCGAACGGAACAGATTAGCGACGTGGCAGAGGTCATCAACGACATCGCCGACCAGACGAATATGCTGGCGCTGAACGCCTCGATAGAGGCTGCCCGAGCGGGTGAAGCCGGATCCGGATTCGCCGTCGTCGCCGACGAAGTCAAGAGCCTCGCCGAGGAGTCCCAACAGCAGGCACAGGAGATCGACGCGACGATAGCCGATATCCAGGAGGTGATCGACCAGACGGTCACGAACGCCGAGGCGACTATCGCAACGATCGACGATGGCGTCGAGAACGCGGAACGGGCGATGAACCAGCTCAACGAGATCGCCGACGTCGTTACGGATGCTGCACACGGGACCAAAGAGGTGTCTGAAGCGACAGACCAACAAGCCCGGTCCGCAGAGGAGGTGGCCACGAAAATCGACGAGACCGCCGAGAGAGTCGCTGAGATCGACGACGAGATACACGAGATCGCGAAATCCAGCGAACAGCAGTCGGCAAAGGTCTTCCAGATTACGTCGGACCTGAAACAACTCTCAGAGTCGTTCGCAGAGTAGCGAACGATCACGGCCCGCGAAGCCTCGCCCGGGTAGCGCTCGTCGGCGCGTTCGCGGGCCGACCTGTCGGCCCGCTGTCGACTCGCGGCTGCGACCCTCTCACGCGTCGCCCGCAGATTTATCTATACCCCCCTGCAGGAAGTGATATGGACGAGAAACGGCTCGTCGTCGCCCTCTTTGGCGTCCTCGTCACACTGGTCATCGGTGTGCTCGCCTACCAGTTCATCGCGGCGCTGACGGTGTCGGTGTTCCTCTATTACTCGACCCGGCGGTTCTACAAGTCGCTGCGGCGGCTCCGACTGCCGGCCCGCGTCCGCGCGGTGATCGTCATGGCGTCGCTCGTGCTCCCGCTATTGTTGCTTGTGACATACGCCGGCGTGTTGCTCGTCATCGAGTCCCGCCAGTTCGTCGAACAGTACGACCTCCTGACCGTGGCCGCGACGCACGTCGCCTGGCTGGACGACGTGGGAACGATGCCGGACCTGACCATCGAGGGGCTCTACGGGGCCTACCAGTCCGGCCAGTTCTCACCGGTGCTCAAGTTCGTCGGCGACCACGCGGCGCTGGTGACGTCGGTGGTCTCGAACTTCTTCCTGAACCTCTTTATCAGCGTCATCGTCACCTACTACCTCCTGGTTGACGGCGGGCGCATCCGCGAGTGGCTGTTGCGCTTCGACGACGACGCCGTGATTCGGGAGTACCTGGAGGCCGTGGACGCGGAACTCGAGGCGGTCCTCTTCGGGAACCTGCTGAACGTCGTCGCCATCTCGCTGATCGCCATCGCCGCGTTCTCCGGGTACAACGCGCTGGTCCCGGCGGCCGTAGAGGTCCCCTACCCGGCCCTGGCGGGGGCCCTGACCGGCATCGCGAGTCTGGTCCCCGTCGTGGGCATGAAAGTCGTCTACCTCCCGCTGACCGGCATCACCGCGCTCCCCGTCGTGCTCGGCGGCGACTCGTCGCTACTGGTGTTCGTGCTCGTCTTCCTCGTCGTCGCCGTCGTCGTGGTCGACACGGTCCCTGACCTGCTCTTGCGACCGCTGCTCAGCGGCGAGAACACGCACGTCGGGTTGTTGATGCTCGCGTACACGCTCGGCCCGGTCGTGCTGGGCTTTTATGGCCTCTTCTTCGCGCCGATACTGCTCGTCGTGGGGCTGACGTTCGCGACGACGGCCCTCCCACGACTTCTTGGGGCCGACGAACCCGGCGGCGTCGCGCCGGACCAGTTGCGCCTCGACGACTTCCGGTGACGCCGACCCGGGACGCAGTGGAAAGCGGACCCCGGGGTCAGCACGGCCGCGCAGGCGGCGACGCAGACCGACAATTAATAATCGTACGGTACTGTTTCGCTAGATAATGCCAAACAAGGATTCGGAACCGACGTCGCTCTACCGACCGAATCGGCGGGACCTCTTAAAAACGCTCGGGGTCGGTGCGTCGGCGTCCATCGCCGGCTGTAGCGTCTTCGGCGGTGGTGGAAGCGAGAGCGGCAGCGGACAGGAGGGCGGCGACGGCGGTTCGACGGACGGGTCGGGGCCACGACAGCCCTCGGGCGAGTTCGTGGGCGTCGCGGGGTCGGACGCCAACGGGCTGAACTGGCTCTACACGAACGACACAACCTCTGGTGCGTACGTCGGCCTGACGCTCGACGGGGCGTGGGCCGTCGACAACGACCAGAACGTGTTCCCGCTCTGGGCCGAGCCCTCGACGGAGGACGGGCAGACCTACCGGATTACCCTCCGCGACAACCTCCAGTGGGGCGGCGACTACGGGCAGATGACCGCCGAGGACTGGGTGTACATGATCAGGAACGTCTTCCAGGGCGAGGACAACTGGGCGGGCTACACCAGCGCCACCGACTGGTTCCGCCAGGGGGAACCGATACCGGTCGAGCAGGTCGACGAGCTCACCTTCGAGCTCCAGCTGCCGGAGGTCGACCCGACGTTCCCGCTGAAGCCCATCCTGTGGGGACAGAACTGTCTGCCGAAGGGAATCCTCGAGAAGTACGTCCCCGAGAAGGACGCCGAGGGCCTCCAGCAGGACGAGGAGATACTGAACCTCGAGTACACGGGCAACCTCGGCCCCTACACGTTCGAGGAGTGGAACCGGGAGTCGCAGTTCCGCACCACGCGCAACGAGG
This sequence comes from Haloarcula regularis, assembly GCF_029338315.1. Lineage (GTDB taxonomy): Archaea > Halobacteriota > Halobacteria > Halobacteriales > Haloarculaceae > Haloarcula > Haloarcula regularis. Next base: position 100,059 of record NZ_CP119794.1, on the reverse strand, counting down.
ACTACTACCTCCGCGACGTCGAGGGACTGGGCGAGGAGTGGACGAACGCCCCGTACTTCGAGTCGTACCGGATACAGGTCATCCCGGAGGAGTCCTCGCGGCTGAACGCCCTGCGCGAGGGCGAGGTCACCACAGCCGGCATCCCGCCGAAGAACGCCACGGAGTTCCAGGACTTAGAGAGCGTCGACGTCTACGTCCAGCCACAGCCGTTCGTCCAGGCCATCAAGTACAACATGCGGGCCAACGGCTGGGAGCTGTTCCGGGAGATACCGGTCCGCCAGGCGTTCGTGATGGCGGTCAACAAGGAGACGCTCGCGAACAACCTCTTCCGGGGGTTCGCGGAGCCGGCCTACACCATGCAACCGCAGTTCTCGAAGTGGTACGTCTCGGAGGGGATGGACCAGTACACCTTCGGGACCGGCGACCTGTACGGGAGCGAGGTCGCCAGGCGGCGGATGCGCCGGGGCATCGAGGGGACCGACTATCGATACGACGGCGACACGCTGGTCGACCCCGACGGTGACGACGTGAGGCTCTCGCTGTTTGCGAGTTCCGCCAGCCAGGTCAACCAGACTCTCGCCGAACTCATCAAACAGGAGGTCGAACGGAACCTCGGCGTCGGCATCTCGATAGAGACCGTCCCGGGGAACACCTTCCAGCAGAACTACGCCGCGAACAGTTCGCCAGAGGGAGAGGAGGTGCCCTGGAAGGCTGGCCTGTTCAACGGCGGTCCCCGGGACGTCTCGGTCAGCCAGGAGCCGTGGGACATGTCCATCGTGCTCGGGTTCAACACCTACCCGCGGACGCCCAGTTCCAGCGCCGTCTTCTTCCAGGAGCGGGGCAGCGTCAACTACTTCGGCTACGTCCCCGAGTCGAACATCTCCCAGCTCTACGCGGAGGCCTCACGGACCGTCGACGAGGAACAGCGCCGTGAACTGTACGGCGAGGTGTTCCAGAAGCTCGCCCGCGAACAGCCCTTCGGCTTCCTCATCATGGAGTCGGACATCACGGGCGCCCAGGACGAGCTCGTCGGCCCGACAGACACCTTCGCCAGCGGGTGGAACTCACAGACGTACTACTTCGACAGATGAGGTGGTACGTCGCGAGACGCCTCCTGTGGGCGGTCGTCGCCACGTTCATCATCCTCTCTATCACCTGGGCGCTGCTGTTCGTGACACAGCAGCAGGCGCTGGCGTCCATCCAGTTCCAGGCGGCCACGAGCGGCGGGGACGCCGAGGCCGCGAAGGAGGCCTTCGAGGCCCAGCGCGGCCTCGACCGGCCCCTCTGGGAGCAGTACAGCAGTTACATGACGAACATGGCGACGGGGAACTGGGGCTACAGCACCTCGCGGGGCCAGCCGGTGACCGCCGCCATCATGGAGGCGCTCCCCTACACGGTGATGTACTCCGTCCCGTGGACGATCCTGACCGTCGCGTTCGGCCTCGGTATCGGCCTGTACTCGGCGACCCACCAGTACTCCCGGTTCGACTACGCCGCGACGTTCGCCGCCTTCTTCGGGTACGCCATCCCGAACTTCTGGTTTGGCATCATCCTGCTGGTGGTCTTCGGGGTCCACCTCGACCTGGTGCCCATCGTCTTCAACCCCGAGGCGCCCGTCTTCAGCCTCGAGAACGTCAGGCAGCTGGTCCTCCCCGTGTTCGTCCTCACCACGGGGTCGATAGCCAGCCTGACCCGCTACACCCGCGCGGAGGCGCTGGAGTACGTCGAGGCCACGTTCACGAAGACGGCCAAGGCCAAGGGCGTCTCGGACCGCCGCATCCTGCTCTTGCACGTCCTGCGACCCGCGGCAGTGCCGCTCTCGACGATCCTGGTCGCGGACCTGCTGGGCCTTTTCATCGCGAGTTCATACCTCGTGGAGGTCGTCTTCGGCATCCCGGGGCTCGGCCAGCTGAGTTTCAGGGCCATCCAGACACAGGACACGGCGCTGGTGCTCGCGACGACGCTCATCGGCGTGTTCATCGCCATCGTCGGGAACCTGCTGCAGGACATCGCCTACACGGTGCTGGACCCGCGAATCGACTACGGTGATCGGTGATGAGTTCCGACACACCCAGACGTCGGTTCGAGGACATCGACTGGGAGGCAGACAGGGGCGTCGTGATGAGTCGCCAGACCGCGGGCTTCCTGGCGACGCTCGCGGCGCTCGGAGTGACCTTCGCGTACGACTACATCCGCGAGGCGCCGCTGTTCTCCCCCAACCCCGTCCTCCGGGACGGCTGGGACCTCACCCAGCTGGACTGGCTGTTCCTGCTCTCGCTGGCGCTCTTTGCCTTCTACTTCGTCGTCCCCCTGGTGACCCACCGGCGGATGACCGCCCACTACTGGCGGCAGTTCCGCAAGAACCGGGCGGCGGTGATCAGCCTCGGGTACCTCGCCGTCGTCGTCGTCCTGGGGCTGGTCGGCCCCCTCGTCGTCACGAAACCGTCCGTCGAACTGATACAGAGCTCCAGCCGCCGGTCGGGTTCGCCGTCGACAGCTCCATCCCGCTGCAGTGTGTCGGCGAGACGGTCGAGGGTCGGTGTCGGGGCAGCTGGCAGTTCCCGCTGGGGACGACCGGCGACGGGAAGGACATCCTCGCGCTCGTGGTGCTGGGGATGCGGGTCTCGATACGCATCGGCCTCATCACCTCCTTTCTCATCATCAGCATCGGTGCGACGGTGGGTACCGTCGCCGCCTACGTCGGCGGCCTCGTCGACGAGGTGCTGATGCGCTACGTCGACATCCAGCAGGTCTTCCCCTCCTTCCTGCTGTACCTGCTGCTCATCTTCCTCTTCGGCGGCAGTCTGCTGATGTTCATCCTCGTCTTCGGCCTGTTCAGCTGGGGCGGGACCGCCCGCCTGGTCCGCAGCGCGGCGCTCCAGCGCTCGGAGGACGAGTACGTCGCCGTCGCGCGGGCGGCCGGGGCCGACACGAGCCACGTCATCCGCCGGCACATCCTCCCGAACGTCTCCGGGACGGTCATCACCAACCTGACGCTGCTGATCCCCGGCCTCATCCTCTTCGAGGCCGGCCTGGCTTTCCTCTCGCTGGGCGATCCGACGATTCCCTCCTGGGGCCAGACCATCGCCGCCGGGCGCTCGGACCTCCGGACGGCCTGGTGGGTCTCGACCGTCCCCGGCGTCTTCCTCTTTTTGACCATCCTGGCGTTCAACTTCGTGGGCGACGCGTTCCGCGACGCGCTGGACCCCCGCTCGGAGGGTGACCGATGAGCGGGCAGCGACAGCGGACGGCCGACCCGGGGACGGAGGGCCCGCTGCTTTCGGTCCGGGACCTCACCGTCGAGTTCGAGACCGAGCGGGGGACGCTGCGGGCCGTCGACGACGTCTCCTTCGACGTCGACCGCGGCGAGACGGTCTGTATCGTCGGCGAGAGCGGGAGCGGGAAGACGGTCACCGCCGAGACCATCACGAAACTGATTCCGACGCCACCGGGGCACATTCTGGACGGCACGGTCGAACTCGAGGGGCGCAACCTGCTCGACCTCTCGGAGCGACAGCTCCGGAAAGTCCGTGGGGACCGCATCGCCCACGTCTTCCAGAACCCACAGGACGCCCTGAACCACTGTTTCACCGTCGGCTGGCAGATCCGCGAGGCCATCCAGACCCACGAGGACGTCGGGGACAGGGCAGCCCGTGAGCGGGCGATAACGCTCTTAGACCGGGTGGGCATCCCCGACGCGACGAGCCGGTACGACGAGTACCCCCACGAGTTCTCTGGCGGGATGCGCCAGCGAGTGGTCGTCGCGATGGCGCTGGCCTCGAGCCCGGACCTGCTCGTCGCCGACGAGCCGACCACCGCGCTCGACGTCACCATCCAGGCGCAGCTGCTCGACCTCTTAGAGGAGATCCAGGATGAGTTCGGCATGTCCATCCTGCTCATCACCCACGACCTGGGCGTGGTCGCCGAACTGGCCGACCGCGTGGTCGTGATGTACGCCGGCCGGGTGATGGAGCGCGGGGGCGTCTACGACGTCTTCGACGCGCCGGCCCACCCCTACACCAAGGCCATGTTCGACTGTCTCCCCGGCCGGGGGCGGGATCTCCGGGCCATCGAGGGGACGCTGCCGGACCTTCGCGACCCGCCGCCGGGGTGTCGGTTCGCCGGCCGGTGTGACTTCGCCCGCGAGGAGTGTCACACCGGGACCCAGCCTCCGCTGTACGACGTCGGCAACGGACAGGACGCCTCCTGCGTGTACTACGGGCCCGACGGTGACCCCGAGGCGCTCCGCGATGGCCACGGGGAGGGCGATCACGATGAGTGAGCCGCCGCTGTTCGAGATCGAGAACCTGGAGAAGCACTTCCCGATAACCAAGGGCGTGCTCAGGCGGCAGGTCGGCGCGGTCAAGGCCGTCGACGGCATCGATCTGACGGTCGAACGTGGCGAGACGGTCGGTCTCGTCGGGGAATCGGGCTGTGGGAAGTCGACGGCGGCCCGGACGATGGTCAGGCTCGAGGACCCGACGGGCGGGGCCATCCGCTTCGAAGGGGAAGACGTCACCGACGTGACCGGGAGCGAGCTCAAGGCCTACCGGCGCGACGTCCAGATGATATTCCAGGACCCCAGTGCCAGCTTCGACCCGCGGATGACCATCGGCGAGTCCGTCGCCGAACCGCTCGTCATCCACGGCGTCGCCGATCGGGCGCTCCGCCGGGAGGTCACACAGGACCTGCTGGAGCGGGTGGGCCTGTCCGCCGACGACGTCGACCGATACCCCCACGAGTTCTCGGGCGGACAGAAACAGCGCATCGCGCTGGCCCGGGCGCTCGTGCTCAACCCGGACGTGCTCATCGCGGACGAACCGACGAGCGCGCTGGACGTCTCGGTCAAGTCCGAGATCCTGACGCTCATCGAGGACGTCCAGGCCGAGTTCGGACTGGGCCTGTTGCTCATCAGCCACGACATGGGCGTCGTCCGCGAGGTCTGTGACCGGACGGCCGTGATGTACTTAGGCGAGATCGTCGAGCAGGCGCCCACCGAGCAGCTGTTCACGTCGCCGCGACACCCATACACGGAGGTGCTCGTCGCCTCGATACCGACCATCGACCCGCGCGAGCGCGGCCAGCGCGTCCGCCTGTCCGGAGACGTCCCGTCCGCGAGTGCGCCCGAGCGGGTGCCGGTTCCACACCCGCTGTCCGAAGGTCATCCCGCCCGACGGGTACGACCTCGAGCAGTCCGCCTGGCGGGCCGTCCTCGACTTCCGCCAGCGCCTCGCGTCGGCGGGCATCGACCAGGCGGGCGTCCGCGAGTTCGTCGCCGCGTCGGCCGACGTCCCCGTCGAGACGGTCACCGACGGCCAGGTCCGCGACGCCGTCCGCGAGGAGTTCGGCATCCCGGACAGCCTCTCGGATCCGGAGGTCGACGCGATACTGCGCGATGCGCTCGAGCTCGTCGTCGACGGGGCGGACGACCGGGCCCACGAGCGCCTCGTCGAGGCGTTCCCGACGGTCTGTGCCCGCGAGGCGCCGCCGGAGACGTGGGTCGACGACGACCACCGCGCGGCGTGTCACCTCCTCGAGTCCGACGCGGACAGTCCTCGCCCGGCCGATACGTCCGCGCCAGAGCGGTGAGTCGGGCGTGTCGTCCGGTCGGTTTCGGAGCCGCTGATCTCTGGGAACTCCCCCGCTCGCCGGGCGCTTATATCCGTCCAGCCCCTATACTGCGGTATGAGCGAAACCGAGGGCGAACTCCCGGAGAACGACGCCGAGTGGCGCGAACTGCTGACCGAGGAGGAGTACCGCATCCTGCGCGAGGCGGGGACCGAACCGCGGTTCAGTAGCGACTTGCTGGACATCAAGGACGACGGCGTGTTCGCCTGTGCGGGCTGTGGCGCCGAACTGTTCGACAGCGACGAGAAGTTCGAATCGGGTACCGGGTGGCCGAGCTTCTGGGACGTGCTCGAGGAGGGCACCGTGGAGACGCGACTCGACACCAGCCACGGGATGCGCCGCACGGAGGTCGTCTGTGCGACCTGTGAGGGCCACCTGGGACACGTCTTCGACGACGGACCCGACCCGACGGGCAAGCGGTACTGCATCAACGGGGCCGCGCTGGACTTCGTGCCCGACGACGAGTGAGAACGGCAGCCTCACTGACACGAGGCGGTCGAATCCACCGCAATACTTTCGGTGGTGTGTGACGGTCACAGGGATAGAGTAGCGCTGTGACCACAGACCACGCCGAGCCAGCCGACGCATCGACCGACGACCACCTGCTCGCGCCATCGGTCCGGGCCTTCCCGTGGCTCCCCGCGGGCCTCGCGGCCGTCGCCACCTTCCTCCTCGAGTACCTCGTCGTCGCGACCATCTTCGTCGTCGGCCCCTCGTCGGTCGACCGGAGCGCGGCGCCTATCGACTCCACGGCCGCCGTCGTCATCCAGTACGGGCACATCCTGTTCAACGCCCACCACGTGCCCACGGTGACCCGCGCGACCATCAAGATCGGGGGGTCGCCGTTCGGGAACGACCTCTACTTCGCGACCGGGGCGTCGGTCCCGCCGGTCGTGTTCTTCCTCGTGCCCGTCGTGGCACTTTTCGCCGCCGGCGCGCTGTTCGAGACGTATCGCCCGGGGACACCCGCCGAGAGCGTTCTCGAGGAGAGCGCGCTCGTCGGCACCGGGTTCACCGTCGGCTACCTCCTGTGTGGTGTCGCCGGGACGTTCGTCCTGGTACAGCAGTGGGCGCTGGTCGCCCAGGAGGAGACGGTCGGAACCGCATCACAGGGCCCGATGCTGTCGGTGACGTTCGTGGCGTTCTTCCTGTTCCCGATGGTGCTCGTCACACTCGGCGCGGCGGCGGTTGCCTACCGCCGGTCCCGGACCGACGACGCGATCGGGCCTCCCGAGGACGGCGACCCAGCTGGCGAGCCAGCCGCCGCGGTGCCGGCCGACGACGATCAGGCGTAGGTCTGCTCGGCGAACTCCAGGATGCGCTCCGACTCGGCCATCGTGACGCCGTGGTCCTCGTCGACGAGGACCGGCACGCCCCGCTGGCCGGAGACGCGCTTGACCTCGTCGCGCTTCGAGTGCAGCGCCTCGACCCACGCCGTCTCGTACTCGACGTCGAGTTCGTCCAGCCGGTCGGCGACCTTCTCGCAGTACGGGCACCCGTCGAGCTGGTAGAGTGTTCGACTCATACCCGCCGGTAGGGGCGGGTCCCTGAAGGTGGTTGCGCTCGGCGAAGCCCGGGACGACCGAGGCCGGGCTTACTCGTAGAGCCAGGTCTCGTCGATGCGGTCCCAGTCGACGAGCTCGTCCTCGTCGAAGAACAGCGAAATCTCGCGCTCGTTCGCGCCGGGGTCCTCGTCGTCGGAGCCGTGGATGACGTTCCGACCGAGGTCCAGCCCGTAGTCACCGCGGATGGTGCCGGGAGCGGACTCGGCGGGGTCCGTCTCGCCCATCATGGTGCGGACCTGGCTGACCGCGTCCTGGCCCTCCAGGACCATCGCGAAGACCGGGCCCGACGTGATGAACTCGACCAGGTCGTCGAAGAACGGCTTGTCCTCGTGTTCGCCGTAGTGGTCCTCGGCCAGCTCCCGGTCGATCTGCATGAACTTGCCGCCGACCAGCTTCAGGCCGCGGTCCTCGAACCGGGAGACGATGTCCCCGATGAGGCCACGCTGGACCCCGTCGGGCTTGACCATCACGAAGGTGCGCTCGGTGTCGGCCATTACGCCTCAGCCTCCTCTGCTTCCTCGTCGTCCTCGTCGGCGTCGTTGTCGAGGTCCTCTTCGGCGGCTTCGAGGTCGGGCGCGGCGTCCTCGTCGTCCTCGTCGGCGTCTTCGGCCTCGTCGACCGAGGTGGTCTCGGCTTCCGCTTCGTCTTCGTCGGCCTCGTCGTCCTCGACGACGGTCCCTTCGGGGCCGCGACCGGACTCGGTCCACTCGAGCGTCCGGGGCTCGCGGCCGAGGTCGGCGTTGTTCTCGCACTTCGAGGAACAGAAGTGCGTGGTCGATCCGTCGTTGCTGACGAACATCGTGCCCGTGCCGGGCTCGATGTCCGCACCGCAGTAGTCACACTCGCGTGTTCGGGGCATCGGTTACTGACCTCCGATGGAGTCGGCCTCGCGGGCCGTTTCGCGCAGCTGGAGGACGTCGCCCTCGCGGACCGGGCCGAGCACGTTCCGGGTGATGATGCGACCCTGGTTCTCGCCCTCGCGGATGCGGCACTTGACCTGCATGGCCTCGCCGTGCATCCCCGTCCGGCCCACGACTTCGATGACCTCTGCGGGCGTGGCGCCGCTGCCTTCGGATTCCTCAGCGCTCATGTTCGGTCACCTCAGCGGAGCTCCTCGACCTTGTCCGCGATGTCCTCGACGTCGGCCTCGGCCTCGCCGGCGTCGACGATGGCGGCCGCGGCCGAGCCGACCTCGAGACCGGCGGCGTGACCGAGGTCGTCCTGCTGCTCGACGAAGATGAAGGGGACGCCCTTCTCGTCGGCGAGCTCCGGGATGTGCATGACGATCTCCTCGGGCTGGACGTCCTCGGCGACGAGGACGAGCGCCGCGGAGCCACGCTCGATGGACTTGGTCGTCTCGTTGGTTCCTTTCTTGACGCTTCCTGTATCTCGTGCGACTTCCAGCGCTTCGAGGGCGTCGTCCTCGAGGTCGGCCGGAACGTCGAAATCTACGTATACTGGCATTTGTGTGGTCACCTCCTGCACGCGGGCTCACGCTCCCCCGCCGTGACGCGGCCGAAGCCGCGGCGCACCACGCTGGTGCGCGGTTTCCTGAGAAGGCTGGGAGCATCATCAACCCGGCGCAGGCTGTACCCGTTTCTGTGCCACCAGCCCTAAAAGCGCTTTCGAAGCCGAAATCCCGTGCCAGCGCGGCACACGGTCGTCGTCGGGGGGTCTTCACCGTCGAACGGCCTCGGTGGCACCGTCGAGCGCGACGACGGCCTCGCTGAGCAGTGACTCGACCACGGTCGCGGCCGGCGGCGCGTCGGTGGTCACCCCGACGCTCTGTCCGGCGTAGTGCGGGAGCGCGTCGACGTCGCCCGCCATGCCCGCGAGCGGCGGCACGTCGGCGTACCGCTCGACGGGGTCGCCATCGGCCGTCGTCGCCACGGTATCGCCGACGCCGGGGCGCTCGTCTCCTCCCTCCGCGGCGGCAGCCTGTACGTCGCCCGTCTCTATGACGCGATGCGGTTGGTCAGGCCAGCCACGGTCGAACAGTTCGGTGCGTCGAGTCGCCGTCTCGGGGGCGTCGGTGAGCGTCGAACGATAGGACTCGTGTGCACCCGATTCCGCGGTCGCCACGAACCGGGTGCCGAGCCACACGCCGTCGGCGCCCAGCGACAGGGCGGCAGCGACCCCGCGGCCGTCTCCGATACCCCCCGCGGCGACGACCGGAACGTCTATTGACTCGGCGACACGCGGGACCAGCGCCATCGTCGTCACGTCGCTCTGGACGTGGCCACCGGATTCGGCCCCCTGAGCGACGACCACGTCGGCACCAGCCGCGACCGCCTCGCGTGCTTCTGCGGCGCTGCCGACGGTCACCAGTGCCACACCGCCAGCGTCGTGGACGCGGTCGACGTAGGGACCGGCGTCGCCGAACGAGAACGAGACCACCGTCGCACCGGCGTCGAGACAGGCATCGAGGCACGCAGACGGCGAGCGCGTCCCGGTCGAGTCGTCGAGGACGACGTTGACGCCGACGACCCCGTCGGTGCGGTCAGTCGCGGCCTGGTACGCCTCGGCGACTGCACCGTGCTCACGCCAGGACATCGCGAGCAGCCCCAGACCGCCGGCGTCGGCGACGGCGGCTGCGAGTTCGGGCGTCGAGACGCTCCCGACGGGGGCCTGTACGACGGGGTGCTCGATACCGAGCGCTGGACAGAGCGGCGTTCGGAGGGCGGGCATGGTCGGACATCGGTCCGACGGGCCAAAAATCGGGCGAACGACCGTCAACACCTTACTTCCGGCCGTGCCAGCCCCGGTATGGAACTGGCCCGGTCGCTGCGTGCCGAAGCCCGCCGGTCGAACGAGCGACGGCTCCTCGTTCTCTCCGGTACCTGCAATCGGGTTCGCGACCGCGCCATCGACGCACTGGACGCCGCCGGAATCCCACGGAGCGAGACGACGATCCTCGGCCCCGACCGGTTCGTCGACTGCGAGCAGTACCGACAGTCCCGCGGCGACGAACTGCTCGGCCGGACCCGAACCGCCGTCGTGCTGGACGCACACGCCGACCTCCGGCCGAACGCGCTGGGGCGCGCCGCTGGGGCCGTCGATGGTGGCGGACTGTTGATTCTGCTGACCCCGCCCCTGGACGGGTGGCCAGAGCAGCACGATGCATTCGACGAGACGCTCGCGGTGCTCCCCTTTACCGTCGACGACGTGACTGGGACCTTCCGCCGGCGACTCGTCGGGACGTTGCGTGCACACCGTGGCATCGCCATCGTCGACGTCGACGGCGACCGAATCGAGAGAGACGGGCTGACAGATCCGGCACCACGACTGGCCCGGACGCCACCGACGGCCCCGGCCGACGCGGCGTTCAGGCCAGAGACGTACGACGCCTGCCTCACCGACGACCAGGTCGCCGCCGTCCACGCGTTCGAACGACTCCGGGAGCCCAGACAGGCCGTCGTCGTCGAGGCCGACCGGGGCCGCGGGAAGTCGAGCGCCGCGGGACTCGCCGCGGCGAACCTCGCTCTGGACGGACAGGACGTGCTCGTGACGGCACCGAGTTACCGGAGTGCGGGCGAGGTGTTCGCGCGGGCGAGTTCGCTCTTCGAGGCGCTCGGCGTCGCCGTGACCGGGCACAGGGACGCGGACCCGCGGACGCTGACCGTCGGGGACGGACCCGGCCAGGTTCGGTTCGTGCCGCCGGCCGAGGCCGTCGCGCTGCCGGGCGACCCGGACGTGGTCGTCGTCGACGAGGCAGCCGCGCTCCCGGTCCGCCGCCTGGAAACGCTGCTTTCCGCGCCGGCCGTCGCGTTCACGACGACAGTCCACGGCTACGAGGGGGCGGGCCGGGGGTTCTCGGTCCGCTTCCGCGACCGGCTCGCAGAGAGCGACCACGAGGTGACCGACGTGTCGATGACGACGCCCATACGCTACGCCGAGGCCGACCCGGTCGAGGTGTGGGCGTTCAGGGCCTTGCTGCTCGACGCGCGGCCGCCGGTCGACCCGCTCGTCGCCGAGGCGACGCCGGAGAGGGTGGCCTACCGCCGCCTCTCGACTGCGGACCTGCTGGCCGACGAGCACCTGCTCCGGGAGGTCTTCGGCCTGCTGGTGCTGGCCCACTACCGCACGGAGCCGGCGGACCTCGCCCGCATGCTCGATGCCCCCAATCTCAGCGTCCGGGCGCTCACCCACGAGGGCCACGTCGTCAGCGTCGCGCTCCTGGCCCGCGAGGGCGACCTGTCGGCCGAGACCCGAGCGACGATGTACGGCGGCGGGCGCATCCGCGGCAACATGGTCCCCGACGTGCTGACTACCCAGCTGCGCGACGAGGCGGCGGGCGTCCCCGTCGGCCAGCGCGTCCTCCGCATCGCGACGCACGCCGCGGTGCGCTCGCAGGGCCTGGGGTCGCACCTGCTCGCGAAGGTCCACGAGGAGTTCGCGGATGACGTGGACTGGCTGGGCGTCGGCTACGGGGCGACGCCCGAGCTGGTCCGCTTCTGGCAGGAGAACGGCTACCACACGGTCCACCTCTCGACGACGCGCAACGACACGAGCGGGGAGTACTCGGCGGTGATGCTCCAGTCGACGTCTGTGGCGGGCGAGTCACTGGCGACCCGGCACGCCGCGTGGTTCTGTGACCGCATTCCGTCCGTGCTCACCGACGCGCTGGACGACTGCGACCCGGACGTGGTCCGGACGACCCTTGCGGCCGTCGCGGCGACGCCCGACGTCTCGCTCTCCGACCTGGAGTGGCGACTCGTCGCGGGCGTCCCCGGCGGCGCGTCGATACTCGACACCGACCCCGCGCCGTTCCGGGTGCTGACGCTCCGGCACCTCGTCGACCCGGCCGACCCCGACGCGCTGACGGCCGACCAGGAGCGCCTGCTCGTGCGGAAGGTCCTCCAGGCCGACGACTGGTCGACGGTCGCCGACGACCTCTCCTTCGTCTCGCGCCGTGAGTGCATGCGGGCGCTGGGGCGAGCCGTCGAAAGATTGACGCGTCTCTACGGCGACGACTGGGTACAGGAGGAACTCGACCGCCACGCATGATCTCGTCCGGGCTCTCGCTGGTGCTAGTCCTCGCCGCGTTCGCACTGCTCGTCGGGGCCGTCGTCGGCAGTCTCGTCCCGCAGGTCCCGGGAGCGCTGCTCTCGCTGGCCGGCGTTCTCCTCTACCGGTACGCGACGGGCGAGCCCGGCACGCTGCTGCTGGCCGGCCTGGTGCTCGTCGCCGTCCTGACCTGGGTCGTCGACGTCGCCGGCGGGGCCGTCGCCGCCCGCGTGGGCGGCGCGTCGAACCTCACGGCCGTCGTCGCCGGCATCGTCGGCCTCGTCCTCTTCTTCCTCACGGGGCCGCTCGGCATCATCCTCGGCGTCACGGCCACCGTCTTCCTCGTCGAGTTCCGCCGTCAGCAGGACGCCCGAAAGGGTGCGAAGGCCGCGCTGGTGACCACGGTGGGGATGCTCGCCTCGGGCATCGTCCAGGCGCTGCTGACCGGGTCGATTCTCGTCACCATGGTGGTGGTCGCGCTGCTATGACCGAGTGTGCCGAGGCGGACTGCGAGCGGGAGGCCGCCGTCGAACTCCACATCCCGTGGGACGCAAATCGGACGGTCTGTACGGCCCACGCCCGGGTCTGGTCGCAGAAAGACGGCGTCGTACCGGAACCCTTAGACGAGTTCGACGCTGAGTTTCGCTGACCTACAGCGTCTTTGCCATCATCGTCTCGTCGACGTACTCGTCCTCGAACTTGTAGTGGCCCTCGCGGACGGCCTCGACCTCCCAACCGTGGGCCTCCAGGAACTCGATTGCGTCCTCGTTGGACGCCGGAATCGAGTTGTAGAGCTTCTCGTAGCCGTTCGAGGCGGCCCACGCGGTCCCACGTTCCAGCAGGTGCGACCCGATGCCGTGCCCGCGGTAGCGTTCCAGGACACCCAGCGTGAGCTCGGCGGTGTGGCGCAGTTTCGTGCTCTCGGGGTGTTTGAGGTGGACCCAACCGACGACGTCGTCGTCGATACAGGCCACGAAGAAGATACGCGATTCGAGTTCGTTGTGCCGGAGCAGGACGCCCTCGCTGTCGACGACGTCGGCCACCGTCTCGGCGTCGACGTAGCCACCGCCGCCGATGGCCTCGCGGATCGCCCCGACGAGGCCCGTGAGGTCCTCCTGGCGGGCCTGCCGGATGGTAAACTCCAGGTCGTCGGCGCGGAACTCCTCCTCGACGGTGTCCTCGTAGGCGACCCGGAGTTCGCCCTCCCGTTCTTCCAGTACGCCGTCGCGTTTCAGGAGCGCGACGTGGTGGCCGAACGGCCGGGGTTCCATCTGGAGCGCCTGCCGTGCGACCTCCGGCTTGACCGAGCCGTGTGACTCGATGTACTCGTAGATGTCTTTCCGGTCGTCGTGGTCGAACTGGAGCGGTTCCGTGAGTTCCATGAGACCTGTTACCACAGGCCGGTACTTAACGTTTTATCATACAGGAATCGGAGGGAAGGTGCCGGTTACCGACCGACGAGTCACCGGTCGGGCACGCCCGTCAGCACCTGGGCGGTGTCGCGGGCGTTGTGGGTGTCGACCAGCAGTTCGGCGGCCTCGCGGATGCCGTAGGTCCCGGCTAACTGGACGCCGTAACACCTCGCGTACAGGTCGAGCCAGTCGTTCATGACCCCCTCCAGGCGGGTGAAGGCGTCGTCGTCGAAGCGGACCCACGAGTCCCCGGTGCGTGCCTCGCAGTACAGCGAGACGGTCGGACCGAAGCCGTCCCTGACGAGGTCCATCGCCCGCTCGTCGTCCGGCGGGTCGGGGTCGAACGAGTTCCGGACCGCCTCAACCCGTCGTTCGAGGGTCGCGATGCGGTCGACGTACTGCCGGGTCATCGCTGGTCGCGGCTACCCCTGCTGGTAGTCGACGCCCTTCCCGCCGGCCGGGTGCTCCCAGTGCGTGTCGGCGACGACGGCGCAGGTCCCACACTCGACGCAGGGCTGGGTGTCGAGGCTCACGAGGTGTTCCTCGGCGCCGTTGGTCTTGACCGTCTCGTCGCGGTAACACCCGCCGCCGAAGTCCTTCGCGCTGACCGGACAGGCCGTCACGGCCGTGCCCGACGCGGCAAAGGAGTTGTCCAGCAGTTCGATGTGGGGCTCGCCGACGTCGTAGGTCAGATCGCCGATGCGGTCGTCGAGCTCCGGCGGTTCGACCGTGTTGGTGTCGGTCACCCGCTCGCCCAGCTCCTCCGCGATGACCGTCGGCAGGGTCACGTAGGGCAGTTTCGTGTCGGGGATCATCGAGACGAGCGTCGGCGAGGAGTACGCCCGCTCGAGCAGGCCGCCCGTCAGCTTGATCCCGACGCGGCCGATGGTGGACTTCACGAGCGAGTTCGAGATGTTGTCGACGGCCTCGAGTTCGCCCATCTTCCCGAAGATGTTGTAGTTCGAGGGGCGGAGTTTATCCATCACGCCCTCGTCGTACAGCTTCGACTCGTAGAGCTCGCCGGCCTGGTGGGGCGACCCGCGGGACTTCGCGTCGGCGAAGGCCTCGGCGGCCAGTGCCCCGGCCGTCACGGCGTGGTTCATCCCCTTGATGATGGGGCCCTGAGCCTGCATCTGGCCGGCGGCGTCACCCACGAGCACGAGGCGGTCCTCGTGCGGGGACGTGTGAGCGACCTTTCGAGTCCGGGACGAGCTTCGCGCTGTACTCAAGTTCCTCGTACTCGTCGCCCAGCCACTGGGCCAACAGCGGGTGGGTCAGCAGGTTGTTCAGGAGTTCGTGGGGTTCGGCCCGCTCCTCGGCGATGGAATCGAGGTGGAAGACGGTCCCGATAGAGAGCGACGACTCGTTGGTGTAGAGGAACCCGCCGCCGCGGACGCCGTCGAACAGGTCGCCCGAGAACAGGTGGGCGACGCCCTCGTCGTCGTCGACGTCGAAGCGCTCGTTGATCGTCTCGGGGTCCATCTCGACGGTGGCCTTCACGCCCTGGAACCACTCCTCTGGGTCCTCCCAGTCCATCAGGCCGGCGTCGCGGGCCAGTTCGGAGTTGACGCCGTCCGCGGCCACGACGAGGTCGGCCTCGATGGGGTCCAGTTCCTCCGTCTCGACACCGACGATCTCGCCGCCGTCGCGCAACAGGCCGGTGACGTGGACCTCCGTCAGGAGGCCCCCGCCCGTCTCGCGCGTGAGTTCGTGGACCCGCTGGGCAAGCCAGGAGTCCATCTTCCGGCGCAGGACGGCGTCGGCCCACTCCGTGTCGTGGTGGTGCAGGTCGCCGATGTCGAAGGACTTCACCCGGTCGCCGGCGATGTTGTGGATGTAGTTCTCGGTCACCGGTCGCTCGCTGGCCTGCTCGCGGAACTCCGGGAACAGGCTGTCGATGGTGTACGGTGCGGACTCCTCGGCGTAGATGAGCCCGCCCGAGACGTTCTTCGAGCCCGCGTCGACGCCGCGTTCGAGCACGAGCGTCTCGACGCCGTTGCGCGCGAGGTTCGCCGCGGCGGCGGCCCCCCCGGGGCCACAGCCGACGACGACGGCCTCGTAGTGTTCGTGGTCAGTCATCGCTGACCTCCTGGAGCGCCGCGGCGAGGTCACCCGACTCCACGGCCTCCGTCAGTCGCGGCAGCACCTCGAAGAGGTCGCCCTCGATGACGTAATCGGAGAAGTCGGCGATGTCGGCGTCGGGGTTGGTGTTGACGGCGATGATGGTGTCGGACTCGTCGCAGCCGACCTTGTGCTGGATCGCCCCGGAGATGCCGGCGGCGATGTAGACGGCCGGTTCGACCTCCTGGCCGGACTCGCCGATCTGGCGCTCCTCGGTGATGTACTGCTCGACGTGGCCGTCGAACTGGTACGAGGAGGTGATGACCCCGCGCGAGAGCCCGAGGTCGGCGTCCTCGAACGCGTCGACGAGGTCGAGCGCGAGTTCGACGCCCTGCGTCGGGTCGTCGCCGATGCCCCGGCCGACCGCGACGACGACCTCGTTGCCGGTGAGGTCCACGCCGCCCGAGAGCTGGTCGAACTCGGTGACGTCCACGAGGAACCAGTCGTCGTCGAGGTCCATCTCGTAGTCGACGACTTCGGCCTCACGTTCGTAGTCGGGGTCCTGGATGTCGAAGCTCCCCGGGATGACCGACCCGCCCTGCGGGTGGAAGTCCCGGTTGGGCTTGTCGATACACAGGATGGTCGAGTACTCGAACCCGGAGAAGTCCGGGCGCTTCATGTGCAGGACCTTCTCGAACTCCTTCTTGTCGCCGGCCGTGCCGACCTTCGCGGGGTTCGAGATCATCGCGTTCTCGATGTACAGCCCCGAGCAGTCCGAGGCCAGCCCGGAGTCGAGCTCGCCCTGGACCAGCGCCGAGAGGTCCCGGCCGTTGTTGGTCGCCGGGAACAGCGTGTAGCGCGGTTCGTGGTAGTCCTTCCAGTCGACCTCCTGGCGGTCATCGTGGGCCAGGTCGCCGCCGGCACGCGCCATGTCACAGAATATCTCCGTGTAGGGCTTGTGCCGGAACCGCTCGAGTCGGTCGTCCTCGTGGTAGAGGACGAGGTCGGCGCCGTGGGCGATGACCTCGTCGACGTGCTCGCTCGCGTCGGACCCGATGAGGACGGCGACGACCCGTTCCTCCTCGTCGTAGTCGTCGTTGTAGTCGTCCATCAGCTGGCGGGCCTTCCCGAGCATCTCCTTCGAGACGTCGACGAGCTCGCCGGCCTGGGTCTCACAGTAGACCCACATGTCGCGATACTCCGCGCCGACGGTCCCTTCGACCCACTGCTTGTCGTTGGTCGGGTGGTCGAGCTCGGGGTACTTCTCCTCGGGTGGGACGTACTCGACTTCCCCGGCGTCCTCGTCCTCCTCGGTCCCCTCGACGGACTCGATGCGGCTCTCGATCTGGCTGATGGCGCCCTTGCGGTTCTCGCCCTCTTTCTCGCGTTCGAGGATGTCCCGGAGGACGTCGCCGTCGTCGACGTCCCGGACCATGTTCGCGATGTCCGCGATGGTCAGTTCCGAGAGGTCGACCGTCTCCGGGTCGACTTCCTCGTCTTCGGCCTCGAGTTTCTCGATGCGGCTCTCGATGAGCGTCTTGACCGGCGTCCGGTCCTCACCGCCCGTCTCGAGTTCGAGCATCTCCCGGAGTTCGTCCGGGTCGTCGATGTCCTTGATCTTCGGTCCGAGGTCCGCGATCTCGTGTTCCGTTGGGTCTATGTCGACCATGGTCAGTCACCTGCCGCGTAGGGGGTCAGTTCGTCGAGCACCTGTTCCATCGCCGCGTCGTCGTCGGCCTCGACGTGTGTGGCCTCCCGTTCGGAGGGGGCCTTCGGGATGGGGTCGACGCCGGCCACGATGGTCGGCGAGCCGTCCAGCCCGATGTAGTCCGGGTCGAGGTTGAGGTCCTCGTGGTCCCACACCGTCACCAGGTCCTCGTAGTCCTCGGCCCGCTCCTGGGTCTCCTCGCGGAGGTCCTTGTGCTTCAGGCGATGTTCGGCCCGCCGGTAAGTCGGCTGGAACTCCGGGTCGGCGACGATGAAACACGGCATCGGCGCCTCGACCGTCTCGATCTCCGAGATGTCGCCGTCGACCAGGCGCTTGGCCCGCACCACCTGCTCGTCCTCGTCGATGTCCAGCGAGATGACGTGGGTGATCATCGGCCAGTCGAGACACCAGCATGTCTGGGGCCCGGTGTGGCCCGTCTCCCCGTCGGCGGTCTTGAAGCCCGCGAAGACGAGGTCGGGTTCTTCGTCGAGTTTCTCGATGCCCGTGGCGACGGTCATCGCCGTCGCCCACGTGTCCGCGGCCCCCATCTCACGGTCGGAGAGGAGATACAGGTCGTCGGCGTAGACGTCTCGCATCCCCTCCTGGAGGACCTCCTGGTAGCCGGGCGGGCCCATGCTCATCAGGGAGACGTTCCCGCCGTTGCGGACCTTCGTCTGGAACGCGGCCCGGAGCGCGTGTTTGTCGTTCGGATTCATCACCGTCGGTGTCTTCCCGCGTTCGAGGTGCCCGTCCTCGTCGAAGGAGACCTGTCCTTCACGGAAGTCGGGGACACCTTTCGTCAAGACTACAGTGTGCATATTTCTCACGACCCTCGTGGCCGTATGTCACATTCGGGTCGGTAATAAACTTATGTTTACAAACCCGCTGACACGAGGGGCTTGCCGGTATCGAGCAGGGCTGAAGACGATAAAAGGGCACACCGGACGCTAGGCGGGCGGGATTACGAACGCTCGGGACGGACCGCGCGGGACGCGAGTCAGACAGCGAGTGCGGTGCGCGGTCAGATACGACCGGCCCGACCGGGGTCGACGTCGATGGCGTCGACCGGACAGACGTCCACACAGAGCATGCAGTCGATGCACTGGTCCTCGTGGGCGGGGTCGGCCTTGATCTCGCTCTCGGGGTGGTCCGGCGTGTCGACCCACTCGAAGACGTCGACGGGACAGTCCTCCAGGCAGGCGCCGTCGGCGATACAGATGTCGAAGTCCACGGCGACGTGCGTCCCGTGGATGCCGAGCGTCTCTGGTTCGTCGACGGGGCCCCACACGTTGTGTCCGTCGTGCTGTGCAACGGCCTCGCGGTTGTCCTCGAACTCTGGGTCGATGGCCATTGGTACCTGGGACCACTCGGCGGGGATACTTAAAGTTTCGACCGTCAGCGGGGGGTCGACCCGCCGTCAGGCGGCCCACTCACCCCGTGGCCCGCGTCTGACCCCGGTCCGGCCCCCGCGTGCTGGTCGAAGAAGCGGACGGTTCGCTCGTAGACGTCGTCGTAGAACGCGCCGTTGAACGGGAAGGCGTGGCCGCCGGGGACGACATCGTGTTCCACGGCTGTCAGCGGCCCCAGCGCCTCGGCCATCAGTGCTGTCTGCTGTGGGGAATCACCGCGTCGTCGCGCCCGTGCAGCAGCAACGTCGATGGCATCGAAACGTCGGCCTGGGCCACGGGCGAAGCCAGTTCGTACGCCTCCGGCACCTCGCCGGGCGTGCCGCCGAGGTACTGGGCGTGCGTGTCCACGTCGTGTTCCGTCTCGTCGAGGCGCGCGAAGGCCCGGAAGTCGTAGACGCCGGCGTAGCCGGCGACGGCCGAGAGCGCCGAGGAGGTCCCGGGGTAGAGGTCGGGTTCGAATGCCGGGTCGTCTGCCGTCGCGGCCGCAAGCACGACGAGGTTCGCCCCGGCGGAGTGGCCGGCGGCGACGACGCGGGTCGGGTCGCCGCCGTAGGCCTCGCCCTCCGCCCGGCACCACTCCACGGCGGCCTTGACGTCCACCAGGGGGGCCGGGAACGTCCACGCCGGAGCGAGACGGTACTGCGGTTCAACCACGAGGTAGCCCGCTTCGGCCAAGTCGATGGCGTGGCGCGCGAACTCGCCCTTGTCGCCGACGGCGAACCCGCCGCCGCGGACGAGGACCGCCATCGGTTTCGGGCCGTTCGTCGCCGTCGCCTCGTAGAGGTCCAGGTGGAGTACCTCGTCGCCGACCTCCTGGAAGGGCACGTCCCGCTGGACCGTGACCGTCGTCGCGTCGCTGCGTGTCACGTCGGTGCGTCCGACCGTCCCCGTAAAAAGGGTTCGGGCGCCGCCCCAGCGAAACGGGCGTCGCGCCCGCGGTCAGGGGTGGGCGAAGTACGCGACCGACTCGCCGTCGGGGTCGACGGCGTCGACGCGGGCGAACCCGATGCGCTCGAACTGGAGCAGGTCGTCCGGGTCGTACTCGAGGACGCCCGGCTCGACCCGACCCGTCACGTCGCCGTCCATCGTCCGGAGTCGGAGCTCGGGGCCGTCGGCCGGGGCCCAGTGGACCACGTCGACGCCCTCCTCGCGGACCACGTCGATGTCGGTGCCGGCGAACTCGAAGGCGTCGCGGGTGTGACGGACACAGCCGTACCCCTTCAGCCAGACGCGCTCACCGTGGGGCGGCAGGTCGTCGCCCTCGAGTACGACGCCGTTCGCGACCGAGATGTCGCGCTCGCCGCGATTCTCGTAGTCGGGGTGGGCCGGGGGGTGACCCTCCTCCGGGCCACCGACGACCATGCGCTCGACGAGGCCGCCGTGCTCGTCGTCGTCTCGGACGAAGAACGCACGGTCGGTCTCGTCGTCGATCAGGTCGCGGTTGTTGGCGTACACCGACGACATCGCGAGGTCGACGTTCGACGTCGACGTCCCCAGGTCGATCATCGCGTCGACGAGCGCCTGGCCGCGGATACCCCGGCGTTCGAGGCTGGCGACCGTCGGCGCGCGCGGGTCGTCCCACCCGTCGAGTTCGCCCTCGGCGATCAGCTCCGAGATGGTCGAGGTCGACAGCGAGACGTCGTACTCGTCGACCTGGACGTGGCCCCAGTGGACGACCTCGGGGTACTCCCAGTCGAAGTAGTCGTAGACGAACCGCTGGCGCTTCGCCGAGTCCTGCAGGTCGATGCCGCGGATGATGTGTGTGACGCCCAGCAGGTGGTCGTCCAGCCCGCTCTGGAAGTCGAGCATCGGCCAGCAACGGTAGTCGGCGGCCGCCTCGCGCGGGTGTGGCGTGTCTATCATCCGGAAGGCGACGAAGTCCCGGAGAGCGGGGTTCTTGTGGGTGATGTCGGTCCGCACGCGAAGCACCATCTCGCCGCTCTCGTACTCGCCGTCGACCATCGCGTCGAACTCCTCGTGGACCGTCTCGGCGTCTTTCTCGCGGTGCGGGCAGGCCTCGCCGCTGTTCTTCAGGTCGGAGAACTCGCCCTGCGGGCACGAGCAGGTGTAGGCTCCGCCGCGGTCGATGAGGTCACGGGCGTACTCGTAGTACGTCTCGACGCGGTCGCTCGCTCGCACCACGTCGTCGGGTTCGAAGCCCAGGTAGTCGATGGCGTGGAGAATCTGGTCGTAGGCCTCGAGGTCCGGGCGCTTGGTCTCGGGGTCGGTGTCGTCGAACCGGCAGACGAACTCGCCGTCGTAGCGCTCCTTGTAGGTGCCCACGACGGCGGCCATTCGCGCGTGGCCGATGTGCCACGGGCCGTTGGGGTTCGGGGCAACGCGCATCCGGACGGTGTCGACGTCCTCGGCACCCGGGAGGTCGGGCAGCGGGTGCTCCTCGCCCTCGTCCTCGGCCTCCAGTTCCGCGAGTTTCTCCGGGGCGAGTTCTTCGAGGCGCTCTCGTCGTTCGGCGGCGTCCATCCCGTTGACCCGGTCGACGACCGGCGCGATGATGCCCGGAATCTCGTCTCCGTACTCTCGGAACTCCGGGTTCTCTCCCATGAGCGGACCCATGATGGCCCCGACCTGTGCCTCGCTGTCGTGTTTGACCGCGTTGAGGAGGGCGTTCGTCTCGGCGGCCTCCTCGATACGCTCGCGTAGGCCTTCGTCCATGCCTGAAACGTGCGGCGGGAGGCCTCAAAACGCCGTCGGGTTCACGACCACCTTTTTGCCGCTCGGGTGGCCTACCGGCAACCGCTCACGGCAAACACCTGGGGGAAAAGGCGGCACCTCGCTTCGCTCGGTGCCGTGAACCGCGTTCGCTCCGCTGGCGCGGAAAGAAACGTCACAGCGTCTCGTCGTCTAACCACGTCCCGACCCGCTCCAGCGCCTCAAATCCCGTCACCTCGCCAGACTCGTCGGGAACCGTCCAGACATCGAGGTCGGGAAATGACTCGCGCAACTGCTCCAGTGCCTCGTCCTGCACTGCCTTCTTGCCCCGACAGCGCTCGCAGTCCCCGGGATCCTCGATGACCTTGTTCACGACGAGCGTCGTCACCGGTACCTCGAACTCCCGGAGTTGCGCGACCAGGCGCTCGCTCTCGCGGACGGCCATCGTCTCGGGGATCGTGACCACCCGGAAGGCCGTCTGCTCGGGGTCACGGAGGACCGCCCCGACGCGCTCCATCCGCTCGCGCATGGCGGTGAAGTCGTCGGGGCCGTCCTCGCGGCGACCCGCCGCCAGCGGGCCGAACATCATCGTCCGCGCGGTCGAGATCTTCCGGCGGACCTTGTCGCGCAGATCCAGCGCCGTCGTCATCCCGCGGCCGAGGACCGACGGCAGGTCGAGGAGCCGTAGCGTGTGGCCGGTGGGCGCGGTGTCGAAGACGACGCGGTCCCACCGGTCGCTGTCGATGTAAGTCGCCAGTCCCTCCAGCGCGGCCAGTTCGTCGCTGCCGGGCATCACGCCGGAGGTGAACAGGGCCGCGACCTCGTCCTCGTCGAGTCTGATGCCAGCGTCGGCGAACTCCGCGGCCAGCGTCTCGAAGGTGGCGCGATAGCGGTCGACGCCGGCCTGTGGGTCCACCTCGACGCCCCAGCAGTTCTCGCGGATCTCGACCGGGTCGCCGCCCACCTCGCGCTCCACGGCGTCGCCCAGTGAGTGAGCCGGGTCCGTCGACACCACGAGCGTCTCTTCACCACGTGCAGCGAGCTGGAGGGCCGTGGCGGTCGCGACGGTCGTCTTGCCGACGCCGCCCTTCCCGCCGTAGAGGACGAATCGCGTCACATCCGTCCGTACGGACGGTGCGCATTTAGTTCCGCCCCGGCCCGGCCGCTGGGTCGAAAGCGGTATGGGCTCGTCGACCGTTCAGTACTCGCGTTCGACGAGGTAGTCCGCGATACCGGAGAGGAGGTCGCGGGCCTCGTTGTCCGGGAGGACCTCGAGGTTCTCCTTGCCGCTCTGAACCAGTTCCTGGGCCCGGTTCCGGGCGTACTCGATGGACCCGGCCTCGCGGAGGCGCTCGACTGCCGCATCGATCTCGGCCTCGGAGACGTCGTCGACGGAGTCCGTGTCCACGAGGTTCGCCACGTCGACGCCCTGCTGGCGGGCGTGGAGCGTCACGAGCGTCTGTTTGTCCTCGACGAGGTCGGAGCCGCGCTGCTTGCCCAGTTTCTCCGAGGGCGTCGTCAGGTCGAGCAGGTCGTCCTGAATCTGAAACGCCCGCCCCACGTCGAGGCCGTGGTTGTACAGCGCCTCGACCGTCGCCTCGTCGGCGCCCAGCAGCGTCGCCGGGATGGACGTCGACGCGCCGTAGAGCACCGCGGTCTTGAGTTCGACCATCTCGAGGTACTCGTCGGGCGTTACGGCGGAGCGACCCTCGAACTCGATGTCGAGGGACTGCCCCTCACAGATGCGGGTGCAGGTCGTCGCCAGTCGCCGGTTTGCGGCGACGGTCCGGTCGTCCGCGGCGCCGGTCGACAGCAGGAACTCGAACGCCTTGGAGTAGAGCGTGTCGCCAGCCAGGATGGCCGTCGAGAGGTCGTACTCCTTGTGGACGGCCGGGACCCCCCGTCGGAGGTCGTCGTCGTCCATGATGTCGTCGTGGATGAGCGTGAACGTCTGGATGACCTCGATGGCCAGTGCCGCCGCCATCACGTCGGCGCGGCCGCCGTCCAACGTCGGGAACTCACGGTAGTCTGCCGACAGCGGGTCGACGTCGAGCAGCGATTCGGCGACCAGCAGGAGCACCGTGGGACGGAGTCGCTTGCCGCCAGCGTCCAGCAGGTAGCGGGTCGCCTTGTAGAGGTGCTCCGGTTTCTGGACCGGCAGGTCCTCTGGGAGGGCCGCATTGACCCGCTCCCGTCGTGCGAGGACGGCGTCTTCGACCTGCTGATGGCGTTCGGACATTTCGTTATTCCGTGAGCTGGATCATGTTCCCGTTGCGGGTGACGTGCAGGTCACGACCCACCTTGTAGCCGAGGTTCTCCGCGAGGTCGACGTAGGGTGCGAAGCCTTTCAGGCTCTGGTGGGCGGGGATGACGTTCTGGGGCTGGAGCGCCTCCAGCATCTCGTAGTGGCCCTCCTCGCGGAGGTGGCCCGAGACGTGGATGTCGTCGTAGATGCGAGCGCCCTGCATGCCCAGCAGTTTCTCGGACTGGTAGCGCTGGCCCTCGTTGGTCGGCTCCGGGATGACCCGGGCGGAGAACAGCACCTTGTCGCCCTCGTCCAGTTCGTACGGGGTCTCGCCGCGGCCCATGCGGGTGAGCATCGCCCGTGGCTCGCCCTGGTGCCCGGTGACGATGGGCAGGAAGTTCTCCTTGCCCTCGTTCATGATCCGCTTGAACGTGCGGTCGACGGACTTGCGGTGGCCGTACATCCCCAGATCTTCCGGGAAGTCCACGAAGTTCAGCCGTTCCGCGGTGCCCGAGTACTTCTCCATCGAGCGGCCCAGCAGCACCGGCTGACGGCCGATGTCGTCGGCGAACTCGACGAGGCTCTTCACGCGGGCGATGTGCGAGGAGAACGTCGTGGCGACGATGCCGCCGTCGTAATCCTGGATGCTCTCCATCACGTCACGCAGGTGGCGACGGGCGACGGCCTCCGATGGGGTGCGTCCCTTCTTGCCCGCGTTCGTACAGTCCTCGATGTAACAGAGGACGCCGTTGCCCTCGCGGCCGATCTCGCGGAACCGCTCCATGTCGATGGGGTCGCCGATGACCGGCGTGTGGTCCATCCGCTTGTCCAGACCGTAGACGACCGCGCCCTCCGGCGTGTGGAGGACAGGGTTGATGGCGTCGATGATGGAGTGGGTGACGTTGACGAACTCGAGTTCGTTTTTGTCGCCGATGCGCATGGTCTCGCCGGCCTCCATCTTCTGGAGGTCGTTCTGGACGCCGAACTTCTCCTCGCCCTTGATCTGCTGTTTGACCACTCGATAGTGAAGGGCGTCGCCACGATGGGCGCGTCGTACCGGTGGGCCAGCTTCGAGATGGCGCCGATGTGGTCGAGGTGGCCGTGGGTCGGCACGATGGCCTTCACGTCGCCCTCGAGGTCGGACATGACGCGGTCGTCCGGGATGGCGCCCATGTCGATGAGATCCAGCGAGTGCATCCGCTCGGTCTCGACGTTGTCGTGAATCAGTACCTTCGAGAGGTTCAGGCCCATGTCGAAGATGACGACGTCGTCCCCTGCACGGACGGCCGTCATCTGTCGGCCAACTGCCTCGTAACCGCCGATTGTCGCAATTTCGACTTCCATAGTTGTAGGTCCGAGTAGAGCCGGTCGCGGAACGCGGTCGGGGGAGGCAGCGACGGTAGCAGCTGTGCAACGGCGTCTCGGTTCCGCGTCGTCGCCGAGGCCGACCGGATATCCGTAGCCCTGGCGACGCAGTGGAAGGACTCTCGTCCTGACGACGACACCCGTCGTCTGCCGGCCGCCGAACCGCGTTCGCGAGCGGCCGTGCGCTCGGTTATCCGGGCATACAACGTCGGTTCTTAAAACGGTGTGGGTTCGGCCGCGCTACTCGTCGTCGAGGGTGTCCGAGAGGGGATCCTTCTCGCTCGCCGGCTGGAAGCCGCTCATGCCCTCGTCGGCGAGCGTCTGGCCGTCGTCGGACTGGTCATCGAGGTCCCCGGCGTCAGCGTCGGCGTCCGCCTCGCCGGCGTCCGTACCACCGGTGTCCCCGTCGGCACGTCCGTCCCCGAACAGATCCTCGGCTGTCCGGGGCCTCGAGACCGACTCGGCGTGGTTGTCGGCGCCGAAACCGTCGCCCGCATCGCGGTCCGCGGGGGGCGCCGGGTCGTCCCGGGCCGACCTCGACTCGTCGGCGCCTGCCGTCTCGAACTCGGCGGGGTCCGGCGGCGTCCACTCCTCGGGTTCGTCGGTCCCTGGAGTCGCATCCACGGGCGTGTCCGACTCACTCCCGAACTCCTCGGGTGACACAGAGTCGTCGGTATCGTCGTCGGCGTCGGCAGGTTCGGTCGACACCTTCGGCTGGAAGTCCTCCGCCTCCAGGTCCGTCACCGACTGGTCGGCCTCCGTGGGGTCGTCGCCGGCGGGACCGGCCGCACCCTCGTCGACGTCGTGACCCTCGGCCGACGCCGGTTCGGCCGTCGATGGCTGGTCGGGACTCTCGTCGCTCGCTGTCGGTTCGAGAGCGTCTGTTTCGGATGCCGGCTGCGCGTCCGAGGCCGACTGGTCCGCACTGGCCGGGTCTGAGGCGGGGTCGGCGTCCCCCGGGGCCGGGTCGGAACTCGACGGGTCGGTCGCGTCGTCCGTTGCCGAGGTCGGACCCGAGTCGGCTGGCTCGGACGCCGTCATCTGCCCAGCGGTGGCCCCGCCGTCGCCGCCGGCCGCTTCGCCCGCCGCCGCGGCACTCGCAGCGGTCTCGGATGCGTCCGACGACGACGTTTCGTCGGCCGGTGTGTCTTCGGTGATCGATGTGTCCCGGGCAGCGGCGGCCGCCGTCCCGACCATGACGGCGTCGGCGATGAGCTTGTGTCCCAGGCCGACGAGGCCCGACAGGGCGACCAGGCCACCCAGCACGATGAGCACGACGCCCGCGATCGCGCGACTCCCGCCCGCCGGAGAGCGAGGCGAGCTGCCCAGTGCCGACGAGAGCGACGCCGGCCCCGGCCAGGACCGCACTCGCGAGGAGTACGACGAGGAGGGCGCCCAGAAACCGAGTCCCGTAGCGATAGAGGTCAGCGAGGCCAACAGCGGTCATGGGTCCACAATCGATAACGCCGGTGAAATAGGTTACGCCGACCTTACTCCGCGCCAGCGCCGCCGCTCCCCTCGATGGTCGTCCCCGGTGACTCGCCGGCGAGGAAGGCCCCGAGCGAGTCGGGCCCGAAGACCTGTGCCGGCGCGTCCAGTGCGAGGAGCGCCCTGACCTTCGCGGCCATCCCGCCCGAGACGTCGGTCGCGTCGCTTCCGCCGAGTGCGGCCGCCACGTCCTCGAAGGCCGTGATGCGCTCGACGACCTCGCCCGCCTCGTCGAGGACCCCGGGGACCGTCGAGCAGACGCCGACGCGGTCGGCGTCGACCGCCGGCGCCAGTTCGACGACCAGTTCGTCGCCGCTGAGCACCGTCGCGCCCCGCCCAGCGTGAGCGACGAGATCACCGTGGAGGACGGAGACGAAGCCCTCTGCGAGCAGCGTCCGGACCTGGGCGGTCGGGAGCGTCAGGTCGCCCGCGGCGTCGCGCGCGCCGGCGGAGAACGGGTGAACGGGGACCGCCGGGACGTCGCGCTCCGCGAGCGCGCTGACGACGGCGTCGTTGAGGCGCCCCATCGCGCCGTGAATCGCCCGGACACCCGCTGCGTCGCGCGTCCCCTCGGTCGTGCTGACACCGTACTCGGCGGCGTGGTGGTGGCCGAAGCTCCCGCCACCGTGGACGAGGACGATATCGCGGTCGGCCGCCGCGACGGCATCGGCGGCGTCGGCCAGCGCCGCGTCGTCGACGGTCTCGGGGCGGTCCTTCTCGGTCACCACGCTCCCGCCCAGCTTCAGGACGACCGTCATTCCCGGCAGACCCCGTCGGTCGCCAGCTCGGCGCGGAACGCGTGGGCACAGCCGGGTGTGTAGCGCAGCGCCGTCAGCGTCTCGTCGGTGTCGTCCAGGGCGACGATACACCCGCCGCCGCCGGCGCCGGTGAGTTTCGCGCCCAGCGCGTCGGCGTCGCGGGCGGCCCACACCATCGCGTCCAGCGAGCGCGAGGAGACCCCCAGCGCCGAGAGCAGGCCGTGGTTGAAGTCCATCAGCTCGCCCAGCGTCTCGTAGTCACTCGTCCCGAGGACGGACTCGCCCTCGCGGACCACGTCGCCGATGGCCGCGACCGTGTCGGCCGCGAAGTCGTACTCCTCGCGGAGTTCGCGGACGCCAGCGACGAGTTTGCCGGTGTCGCCGGCGCCGCCGTCGTAGCCGATGACGAAAGGGAGCGCGTCGACACCCTCGATGCGCCGGCAGTCGTCGCCCTCGACGCGGACGGCCCCGCCCATCGCCGAGCAGAAGGTGTCGGCCCGGGAGGCCTGGCCGTCCTGAACCTCGTACTCGACCTGGTAGGCGCGCTCGGCGATCTCCTCGGGGGCGAGTTCGACACCCAGTTCCCGCGTGGCGGCGTCGATAGCCGCGACGACGACGGCCGCCGAGGACCCCAGGCCCGCCCCCAGCGGGATGTCGCTCTCGACGACGATCTCGAAGCCCGCCCCGGGCCGGTCGGCGGCGTCCCGGGCCTGCTCGACGGCCGCCTGGATGTAGCCGATGCCGGCCTCGACCAGCGAGTCCGAGACGTCGATGTCCGGCCGGTCCCCCTCCGCGCCGGTGTACTCGACGGTGTACCCGTCGAGCGTGAGATCCTCGGCGTGGATTCGCAACCCGTCTGCTCGCTCGGTGGCCGTCACGCGGGCCCGGCGCTCGATGGCACAGGGGACCGCGGGCTCACCGTAGACGACTGCGTGCTCCCCGAACAGATACACCTTGCCGGGGGCGCTCGACGTGACCATACCCGCCCGTGGACGCCCTGCGTGTTAGGTGTTTTCGGACCGGCGCCGTCAGCGTTCCACCACACGCATCTGCATCTCCTGGCGCGGGTGGGCCGTCAGCGAGGGCATCAGTTCCAGCGGCGTCTCGCCGAGGAACTCCAGGCGGAAGCGTTGCGACGTCGCGGCGACGATGAGCTGGGCCTCGAGCATCGCCAGGTGCTTGCCGATGCAGTGGCGCGGCCCCCCGCCAAAGGGGAAGTACGCGAACCGCGGGCGCTGCTTGGCCCGCTCTGGCCGCCAGCGCTCGGGGTCGAACGTCTCGGGGTCGTCGTAGAACCGGGGCGACCGGTGGACGCCCCACTGGGGGAGCATCAGCGTCGTCCCCGCTTCGACGGGATAGCCCGACAGCGTCACGTCCTCGGTCGGTTCCCTGAAGATGGTGTAGACCGGGGGGTACAGTCGCATCGCCTCCTGGATGACCCACTCTAAGTACTCGAGGTCGCGGACGTGTTCCATCCCCGGGGTGTCGTCGCCTACCACCGCGTCGAGCTCCTCGTGGACCCGCCGTTCGGCCTCGGGGTGCTCCGAGAGGAGGAACCACGTGTAGGTCAGTGTCAGCGCCGTCGTGTCGTGGCCGGCCAGCAACATCGTCATCATCTCGTCGCGCAGCTGTTCGGGAGACTCGACGCCGTCGTCGCGGGCACGGATGAGAATCGAGAGGAAGTCCATCGGGCCCTCCGCGTCGGTTCCGACCGACTCCTCGCGGACGGCGATGATGTCGTCCAGGATCGAGTCCAGCGTCTCGACGGCCGAATCGAAGGCGTCGTCGTCTGGCATCGGCATCCACCGCGGCGCGGCGAAGCGGATGGGGTCGGGTTCGAAGCGCTGGCCAAGCGGCACGAGCTGCTCCTCGATGGTCCGGACCCGCGTCTCGGAGAGTTCGACGCCCATCATCAGATCGAGGATGACGTCGAGCGTCGTTCGGGTCATCTCCCGTTCGACGTCGACGACGTCGCCGGCGTCCCACCGGTCGATGCGCTTCGTTGCGTGGCGGGTGATGCGGTCGGCCATGCCCGAGAGCCGCGACATCGAGAACGCGGGGTTGGCGAGCATCCGCTGTTGCTCCCAGGTCTCGCCCTCGCTCAACAGCAGGCCATCGCCAAGGAGATCGCCGAGCGCGTCACCCTGGAAGTCGGGCTTGCGGAATCGGTCGGCCTCGGAGACGAGGATGCGCTCGATGGCCGTCGGGTCACAGATCATCAGCGTGTCCATCGGCCCCATGTCGAAGCGGGCCACGTCGCCGTAGGCCCGCTCCAGGGCCGAGATGAAGCGAAACGGGTTGCGCGCGTAGGTCCGACTGCTCCCGAACAGCGGTTCGCCCGTCGGTCCCGGGGGAATGCCTGACATTGCGTCGACAGTAGGGCCGGACACGTTTGAATCGTGTGCCCAACGAGGTCGGGACGGGGCGTCAGAGCCACCGCTGTGGGTCGAGGTCCCAGTCGGTGTTGGCCGACACCCAGACGCCGCCGAGTCCGCCCAGCGCGCTCAGGCCGACAGTGTAACAGAGGAAGAGCAGGCCGACCAGCGCGAGAAAGAGCCCGTAGCCCGGCGTGCCCGGCGGAATCCCGAATCCGAGCACTCCGGCGATGTAGACGGCCGGGACCAGCAAGACGAGCAGCGGGAGCATGGCGATGACGCCGGCGAGCGTCCCGAGCCATAGCCCAGTGAGATAGCCGCCGCCGTGCCGGTTGGCGGCCACTGCACCACCGACGACGGGCGAGAACGGGACGACCGAGAGTGCCAGCGTCACCAGTGCACCCCACCCGGCGTCGACGAGCGTCGCTCGCATCTCTGGACGGCATCTCGTCGGCCGGACGAAAATAGTTGCTGTGACGCCGTCGTTAGTTGCCGATGCTCGTGTCGTTTTTCACGTAGTTGCCGAGCCAGCCGCCGAGCGCGCTCAGTCCGACGATGTAGACGGCGCCGAACAGTCCGCCCAGGACGAACACGAGGAGGCCGAACGCGCCGAACGCGCGGGGCGCCCCGGCAAAGCCCAGGAACACGACGAACACCACGAAGCCTATCAGGAACAGGACGGCCGCGAACACGAGACCGACGAGTCCGGAGATAAAGCCCACCCGGAGCCCGTCGTTTCGCTCGCCGCCCTCGAGGTAGCCGGCGAGCGCACCACCGAAGACTGGCGCGAACGGAACGAAGCCGCTCAGGAGGGCTGTCGCGACGGCGCCGATGACCGCGTTGAGGAGGGAATCGCCTTCTGCCATGGACTGGCGTTCTCGTGGGCCATCTATGTCTTGTGCCGCTGCTCACCGGCGAGTGCCGTCGCTATCGAGGCCGACCGGACGGAAACGAAGCGAGAGAAGCGGGCGTCAGATCTCGGACTCGAAGTCGTCGAGCCCGTAGGACGGTTCGGCGCCGCGGCGGTCGAGCGTCTCGTTGGCCAGCAGCCAGTAGACGACCGACAGGGCCTTGCGCCCCTTGTTGTTCGTCGGGACCACCAGGTCGACGTTTGACGTGGTGTTGTTGGAGTCACACATCGCGATGACCGGGATGCCCACCGTGATGGCCTCCTTGACCGCCTGGGAGTCGCCGATGGGGTCGGTGACGACCACGACGTCCGGTTCGATGTAGCCGTCGTAGTCCGGGTTCGTCAGCGTGCCGGGGATAAACCGGCCCGTTCGGGCGCGAGCACCCACGGCGTCGGCGAACTTCTCGGCCGGGAACCGGCCGTACTGGCGCGACGAGGCCACGAGGATCTGCTCGGGCTCGTAGTTGGCCAGGAAGTCCGCGGCCGTGCGGATGCGCTCGTCGGTCATCGAGACGTCGAGCACGTAGAGACCGTCGGTCCGGACGCGGTGGATGAACCGCTCCATGTCCTTGGTCTTCTGCTGGGTCCCGATGTGGACACCGGCGCCGAGGTAGTCCTCGACGGGGATGAGGAGGTCCGCTTCCTCCTGCTCGCCGGGCATGACGTCCTCGTCGAGCTGTGGGCCCGCGTCGGCGTCGTCCTCGGTTGTTTCTTCGGCCTCGGCCGGGGGACTGTCCTCGGCGTCGGCGACCTGTTCGTCGGCCGTCTCGGGGTCGGCGTCGGCGTCCGCTGCCTCGTCCTCGCTGGACGGGTCGTAGTCGGAGTCCGCCGCGTCGAGCCCTTCTTTTTCGTTGCCGCTCATACTGCGTTGTCTTCGATACGGATGAGTTCGTTCAGTTTGGCTGTGCGTTCGCCGCCGACCGCGCCCGTCTTGATGAACGGGGCCGCGGTGGCGACGGCGAGGTGTGCGATGGTCGTGTCCTCTGTCTCGCCGCTGCGGTGGGAGACGACCGATTCGTAGCCGTTCTCGGTCGCCAGCTCGATGGCGTCGACCGCGTCGGTCAACGTCCCGATCTGGTTGGGCTTGATGAGGATGGAGTTGCCAGCGCCGACGCTGATACCGCTCTGGAGGCGCTCGACGTTCGTCACGAAGAGGTCGTCGCCACAGACCAGCGTCTGGTCGCCCACCTCGTCGGTGAGGTCCGCGAAGGCCTCGTAGTCGTTCTCGTCGAGGGGGTCCTCGACGTAGACGAGGTCGTACTCCCGGACCTTCTCGGCGATGTACTCGATCTGCTCCTCGGTGGAGCGGACCTGGTCGTCGTAGACGTAGCCGCCCTCGTCGTCGTCGTACAGCTCCGCGCCGGCGACGTCGAGGCCGAACTGGATGGCGAAGCCGAAGTCGTCGGCCACCGTCTCGACGGCCTCGTGCATGATCTCGAACGCTTCGTCGTCCGAGATCGAGGGGGCCCAGGCACCTTCGTCGCCCTTGCCAGACGGCAGGTCACGTTCCAGCAGGATGTCGTGGACCTCCTGGTGGACCGCGGCGTTGGCGAAGACGGCCTCCTCGACGCTCGGCGCGCCGACGGGGGCCGCGAGGAACTCCTGGATGTTGGTGGCGTCCGCGGCGTGTTCGCCGCCGCCGATGATGTTCCCCAGCGGCGTCGGGAACTCGTTGCCACGGAAGGTGCCACCGAGGTGCTGGAACAGGGGGGCGCCCAGCACGTCGGCACCGGCCTTCGCGGCCGCCATGGAGATTGCGACGGCGCTGTTGGCGCCGATGCCCGAGAAGTCGTCCGTGCCGTCGGCGGCGTGCAGCGCCGCGTCGACGTCGCGCTGGTTGCCGGCGTGGACCTCCCCGACGAGTCGCGGGACGGCCTCCTCGCGAGCCTTCGCGATGGACTCGTTGGCCGGGAGTTCGATGGCCTCGTACTCGCCGGTACTTGCGCCGCTCGGTGCCTTGCCGCGCCCGAAGCCACCACTCTCGGTGATGACGTCGGCCTCGACGGTGGCGTTGCCACGCGAGTCGAGGATGCGGCGGAGTCGGACGTCCGTGATGAGTGTCACTTGTGGTCACCCCGTTTGACAGTGAATGGCAACACGCCGGCGTCGTACTCCTCGGCAGCGATGAGGATCGGCTGCGTGTGCTCCGTCTCGATCAGCACGGGTGCGCCGTGGGCCAGCTGCAGCGCTCGCGCGCCGAGTT
This sequence comes from Haloarcula regularis, assembly GCF_029338315.1. Taxonomy (GTDB): domain Archaea; phylum Halobacteriota; class Halobacteria; order Halobacteriales; family Haloarculaceae; genus Haloarcula; species Haloarcula regularis. The sequence continues at coordinate 67,255 of NZ_CP119794.1, read as the reverse complement.
TGCGGGCCTTCTCGTAGCGGCTCTCCTGTGCGTTCATTGGTATGGAGCGACGATGTCGACGAGGTCCTTGTGCGAGACGAGCATCCGGCGACAGCAGTGCCGTTCGACGCCGAGCTCGTCGAGGACCATCTCGGGGTCCTCGGGCTCCTCGGCCTCTCGCGTGCGCGCCTTGAACTCCTCCCAGTGCTCGGCGACGACGTTACCACAGGTGAAACACCGAACCGGTACCATCATACCTGCATCACCTCAGCGGTAGGATTTCTGGTAGCGGGCCCGTGCGCCGGGGCCACCCCACTTCTTGGGTTCGGACTGTCGAACGTCGTTGACCAGCAGCGAGCGGTCGAACTCCATGTACGCGTCGCGGAGTTCGGCGTCGTTGGTGAACTCGACGAGGCCGCGTGCGATGGCGGTCCGGGCCGCGTCGGCCTGGCCCATGACACCGCCGCCCTCGACGGTCACCTCGACGTCGATCTCGTCGCGCAGGTCGTCCTCGGCGATCCGGAACGGCTCCAGCATCTTCAGCTGGGCCAGCTCCGGTTCGACCAGTTCGACCGGCTGGGAGTCGATACGCACACGCCCCTCGCCCTCGCGGATGGTGGCGCGGGCGACGGCCGTCTTCTTCTTGCCTGACGTGTTCGTTACCATGTCTTGTTCGCTCCGAGCGTCTCGCTGATCTCTGCCAGCGTGACGAACTTGATGTTCGAGAGTCGGTCCAGCGACGTTCCCTCCAGCACTTCACCCTCGTCGTCGTACGGGTTGCCGACGTAGACGCGGACGTTCTCGAACGCTTCGCGGCCGCGCGGCTTCTTGTGGGGGAGCATGCCGCGGATCGAGCGCTTGAGGATGCCGTCCGGTCGCTTCGGGTAGAAGTACGCGTTGTCGTCGCCGATGTCGACGCGCTTCTTGTACTTCTCTTTGATCTGGTTCTCGCTGCCGGTGACGACGGCCCGTTCCGCGTTGACGACGGCCACCGTCTGGCCGTCGAGTGCCGTCTCTGCCACCTGCGAAGCGACACGACCCATGATGCAGTCGCGGGCGTCGACGACGACGTCCGCGTCGAACTCTGCGACGCTCATCGGATCACCCGGACGTGCGAGCCTTCGGGATTGTTTTCGATTGCCTGTTCGAGTGATACAGCCTCTCCGACCTGGTCGATCTTCTTCTCGGCGGTTCCGGAGAAGTCGACGGCGGCGACGGTGACGTCCTTCTGCAGGACACCGGAGCCCAGCACCTTGCCCGGCACCACGACGGTCTCGTCTTCCTGGGCGTACCGCTCGATGCGGCCCAGGTTGACTTCCGCGTGTGTGCGCCGGGGCTTCTCTAGGCGCTCGGCGACGTCGCCCCAGACGGCGCCGCCCGACGACCGGGCGGCCGACTTCAGGTCGGCGATGAGACTACTGAGTCTCGGATTCGTCTTGCTCATAGCGTTCCTCCTTTGTAGGAAAAGTGCAGGGAGCAGGATTTGAACCTGCGGACCCCTACGGGACAGCGCCCTGAACGCTGCGCCGTTGGCCAGACTTGGCTATCCCTGCGTGCATTACTGCGTTTTTCGTGCCCCGTAAAACCCCTTTCGGTCCTCGCGCTCGGGGGGCGGGCGGTCATCGGCGGCGTGGGTGTGGTACGGGGCATCTGTGCTTACAGCTGGATTGCTTCTTTCAGTTCGGTCGCGCGGTCACGCAGCGACTCGACGGCGCGCAGGACCAGTTCGTCCGTGGTGAACGACCCGTCGGTCTCGACGTGGAACACGAAGGCGTTCTCGACGTCTTCCACCTCGAGTTCTTTGCCCGGATAGCGGTTCCGGAGGTCGTTGTCGAACTCGGCGGTCCGGACGAGGTCGCCGTCCGTGGCGTCTCCGGCCGCGTGTTCGGCGGCCTGCTCCTCGATGACGCCACGGAGGATGTTCGGGTCGTCGTCCTCGAACTCGCCCTTGTCGCCGACGACGGACACGCGCTGCAGGTGGCGGTAGCCGACGGCCACGCCGCCCTGGTGTTTCGCGTGTTCCCGACCGGTGTCGAGGACGGCGTCGGCCTCGACTTCGAGGCGCTGGCCGTCCTTCAGGTCGATGATGGGGATGTTGTCGTCGGCCGGTTCGACCATCGGGTCACTGGAGACGAGGTCGCTGGAGTAGGCCGTGTTCGGCCCGTCGACCGACAGCGACAGTGTCACCTCGTCGCCGACCTCGAAGTCGTCGAGGTCGGTCGTCAGCGGGACCAGCCCCAGTCGGAGGCCGATCTGCTCGTTGAACATCACGCTGGTGTTCTCGATGACGCGGACGGTGTCGATGCTGAAGGTCGGCACGTCGGCGATCATCGCACGGCGGATGCCGTTGGCGAACGCGGGCGTGATGCCGCGCACGAGAACGAGGCTCTCGCGCTCCCCGCGTTCGACGAACTCGACCTCGTAATCCTGTGTCATTGGTTAGAATCCGGAGTTCTTGGGTGCGCGCGTGCCGTCGTGTGGTGTCGGCGTGACGTCCTCGATGCGGCCGATCTCGAGGCCGGCACGGGCCAGCGCTCGGATGGTCGCCTGCGCGCCCGGCCCGGGGGAGGTCTGCTGGTTCCCGCCGGGGCCGCGGACGCGGACGTGGACGCCTTCGATGCCGCGGTCGAGCGCCTTCTCGGCGACGACCTCGGCCATCTGCATGGCCGCGTAGGGCGATGCCTCGTCGCGGTTCTGCTTGACGACCGTCCCGCCGGAGCTCTTCGCGAGCGTCTCCGCGCCAGTCTGGTCGGTGATGGTGATGATGGTGTTGTTGAACGATGCGTGGACGTGGGCGATGCCCCAGATGTCGTCTGTCTCGTCGCTCATTCTTGGGCCTCCGCGCGGGCTGGGTGGAGTTCGTCCGACAGCGAGCTGTTCTCGTCGAAGCCGATGGAGTCCTCGACGGCGACGTCGACTTTCATCGACGGCCGGGTGACACGCTGGCCGTCCAGCACGATGTGTCCGTGGACGATGAACTGACGGGCCTGCTCGGGCGTGTTGCCGTAGCCCTTGCGGTAGGCGACCGTCTGGAGTCGGCGCTCGAGGACGTCGGTGACGTCCAGCGACAGGACGTCGTCCAGCGCGTCCGTCTCGCTGAGGATGCCGTAGCGCTGGAGGCGGGCGAGGAACTCCTCGGCCTCTTTCTCGTTTTCGCCGGTGCGGCCCAGCAGCTTCCGGGCCTCACGGCGGTAGCCACGCAGTTCGGACTGTGCGCGCCACAGCTCCTCCTTGTTCTTCAGGCCGTAGCGCCCGCTGAGGTTCTTCTCGTCGGCGATGCGCTCGCCCTGGAACGGGTGGTTGGGCGTCTCGTAGAACTTGGTGTTCGAGCCAAGCGCCATTATTCGTCATCCTCCGCGGCGGCTTCCTCAGCCTGCTCTTCCTTGATGGCCTCGACGTTGACACCGATGGTGCCCTCCGTCCGGCCGGTGGACTTGGTTCGCTGTCCGCGGACCTTCTGGCCGCGCTTGTGGCGGACGCCGCGGTAGGAGTCGATCATCTTCATGCGGTTGATGTCCTGCCGACGGGTGAGCTGCAGGTCGTTGCCCGTCTCGTGGGTGGTCTCACCGGAGAAGTAGTCCTTCTGGTGGTTGGTCATCCACTCGGGCACCTCGTCGGCGTAGTTCTCGACGGCCTCGACCACGTCGTCGATGACGTCGTCGTCGAGTTTACCGAAGACCGCCCGCCGGTCGACGCCCGCCGTCTGGGCGATGACGCGAGCGGCGCGGTGGCCGATGCCGTTCAGTTCTGTCAGCGCTCGCTCGACGGACTTGGTCCCGTCGAGGTCGGTCTGTCCGATGCGGACGAAGTAGCGGATGTCCTCCTCTTCGGCATCCGCGTCCTCGTCCGGCGTGGGGTCTTCTGCACTCATATGTGGGTAATCGTTGGGTGAGCGTCGTGGCTGGGATTCGAACCCAGGAGGCTGTACGCCACAGAGTTAGCAACCCTGCGCCTTGGGCCAGGCTTGGCTACCACGACACACGCTGTCTGGAAACTCGCGCCCGCGTCGCACGGACTCGGGGGCGCTCCCCCTACACGAGTGTACCTGTCCCTATTCCGGGGTTGTATTTAAACGCAACGAAGCAAGCGCCACGCGTGACGGGGCCACAGACACCCTGTAGCGCACTCACACGCTCTCGTACACGCGGCGGGCCAGTACCGACTTGCCGCTCCAGTGACAACGTGTCGGGCATGGACGACCACGCACGCACGGACGGCGGGACCGTCGTCGACCCGGCGGACCGGGTTGCCGTCCGCCGGAACCTGGAACGCTTCGCCGGGGCGTCGGCCGTCGAGGCGACCGAGGAGGGTGACCTGCGGGCGACCTTCGGCGGGCGAACGCAGGTCACCGTGACCGCGGACGGCGGCGTCGAGGCGGGGATGCCGCTGCACGCCTTCCACGGCCCCGCCGACCGACTCGAGTTCGACCACGAGGGCGGCGAACTGCGGGTGACCCACGCGCTGGGTCCAGACGGGACCACGACGTACGTGTTCCGCCGGCCCTGAGCGCGTCGGTCACCGCTCCGGGTGTCACAATCCTTATCGCACCTCCGTGGCCTACCCGGATACATGAACGAAGACGACGTCCGCGAGCGACTCCGCACCGTGGACGACCCGGACCTCGGGGACGACATCGTCACCATGGGACTGGTAAACAGCATCGACGTCACCGACGACGAGGTCCGGATCGACCTCGCGCTGGGGGCGCCCTACTCCCCGACCGAGACCGCCATCGCCAGCGAGGTCCGCGAGGCGCTTTCCGACCTCGACCGGGCGGTCGACCTCTCGGCGAGCGTCGACCGGGGCGTCCCGGAGGAGGGCGACCCCCTCCCGACGGTCAAGAACGTCATCGCCGTCGCCTCCGGGAAGGGCGGCGTCGGGAAGTCCACCGTCGCCGTCAACCTCGCGGCCGGCCTCTCGCAGCTGGGCGCGCGCGTCGGCCTCTTCGACGCCGACGTCTACGGGCCGAACGTCCCGCGGATGCTCGGCGCCGACGAGTCACCCCGGGCCACCGAGGACGAGGAGATACTCCCCGTCGAGAAACACGGCCTCCGGCTGATGAGCATGGACTTCCTCGTCGGGAAGGACGACCCGGTCATCTTCCGTGGCCCGATGGTCGACAACGTACTCACCCAGTTGTGGAACGACGTGCGCTGGGGGCACTTGGACTACATGATCGTCGATCTGCCGCCGGGCACCGGCGACACGCAACTGACGATGCTCCAGCGCGTCCCCGTCTCGGGTGCGGTCATCGTCACGACGCCACAGGAGGTGGCGCTGGACGACGCCCGCAAGGGCCTGCGGATGTTCGGCCGCCACGAGACGCCCGTGCTCGGCATCGTCGAGAACATGTCGACGTTCGTCTGCCCGGACTGTGGGGGCGACCACGACATCTTCGGGAGCGGCGGCGGCCGCGAGTTCGCCGCTGAGACCGACATGCCCTTCCTCGGCGAGGTGCCCCTGGACCCGTCCGTGCGCGAGGGCGGCGACGGGCCAACCCATCGTCCTCGACGAGGACAGCGAGACCGGCGGCGCGTTCCGCGACATCGCCGGCCGCGTCGCCAACATGCAGGGCATCGTCCACCGGCGAACCCAGTCCGAGGCGGCCCAGGCCGCGGCCGAAACGGAGCAGTGACTACCGGGGCGCGAGTCGCGGAGAAGAGACGGGTTACGCTTCGACGGCGGCGTTCTGCTTGCGGGTGACGTAGCCAGCGATCCGGTTGCGGACGCCCTTGGACTCGATGTTGGTCAGCTCCTCGACGACGTCCTTGTTGTGCTCGAAGTCGGCGCCGAAGGCGTCCGGGTACCGTTCCATCAGCAGTCGCCCTGTCTTCTTGACGTAGGCGGGTTTGATTGCCATGCGCGTTTCTTGCCTGGTGGCACTCAAAAAGGGTTCGAAACGTCTTCCGACGCCAGTTCGCGGTCTGGAACCCGTTACGGTTCCCCGCCCGAACGGGCGAACATTCAAGACTGCAACCGGGCAAGCCCGGGCTATGTCCTGACCTCCCGAGGCGGCGTGTCCCGCGGTCGGCTGACACAGCACGTCGCCCACCGGTCGTGTCGCCTGTTCGCTACCACTCCGCGTCGACGAGCGTCTCGAGCCGCCGGAAGGCGGCCCGCTCTCGCTCGCTGCCGGCGGTCTCGACCACGGACTCGAAGTACCGCAACCGGTCCAGCAGCGTCTCGCGGTCGTAGGCCTGGACGTCGAGTCGCGACGCCGCCACCGTCGCCTCGACGACGGCCGCGTGCCCGCGGTTCGTCGTCGGCACGACGCGACGGCGGACCGTGGACTCGGCGGGCCGAAGCGCCCACGTCACCCACTGCGTGCCCGCGTCGGTCCCGGCGTCGCGCTCGGTGACCGTCACTCGAGTCCACGCGTCCGCGCTGTCGAGGACCGGGTCCGCCTCCTCGCGCACGGACAGCGCGGCCTCCACGAAGTCGACCGGGTCCCGGGAGAACTGCACGTAGCCCCCGCCGCGCTCCGAGAAGTTCCGCCAGGTCCGGGTCCGGCCCCAGGTCGTCGCCGTCGCCACGCCGTCGTCGCCGGGTTCGTGCACGCCGAGCGCCGCGACGTTCCAGTGGTCGTTCGGGCCCAGAGTCGTCACGACGGACTCGGTGACGCCGGCCAGGTCGACCGGCCACGATCCCTCGTCGCTGGCGTCGTCGGGCTGCTCGTCGCTCACACGACCAGCCCCCGTTCGAGCGCGACGAACAGCGCCCCGGCGACCAGGTCGGCCGTCGTCCCCGGGTTGACGTCGCGCGCGACGAACTCCTCGGCCAGGTCGGTCGCGTCCTCGTCGCCGTCGAGGACCGCCTGCGCGCGGCGCTGTACCTCCTCGGCCGTCGCCCGGTCCTGGCGTTTGACGACGAAGGTGTCGGGTTCCGCGGCGAGCAGTTCCAGGAAGGCGCGAGCGGCGCGGTCCGGGACCGGTCCGTCGCCGTCGAGGATCGACGCGGCCGCGTCGAACACCCGTTCGAACTCCCCGACCCACTCGGCGGCGACGCCGTCGACCGCGGCGCTGCGCTCCATCACGTCGAACAGCGTGAAGCCGCGTGCCTCGAGCGCGGGAACCGCGTCGCTCCCGCGCCGGACGTCGAGCGGTTCCAGCCCCGCGGGCGGGTCCTCGACGGCGACGTCGACGTGCTCGAACGCCCGGTAGAAGTCCGCCGCGTCGGCCACCGTCGTCGCCCTGACCGCGGCGTCGGCACCTGCCGGCGAGAGTGCGTCCTCGCTCGCGGCGGCGACCAGCGGCGCCAGCACGAGCAGTGCGCCGAACTGCGTGTTGCCGGCCGACTGCTCGGCCATCCCGGCGACGGCCCGCTCGAAGGCGTGGCCGACCCGCTCGCCGTCCGCCGCGAGTTCGAGGCCCGGCCGTGCCCCCACCGCACCGGCCAGGAAGTGTTCGAACCGGAGGTCGTCGTACTCGCGCTCGCGGTCGACGTTGCCCGGCTTGGGCGTCCCGGTGACCTCGAGCAGGAGCGCCAGCTCGGCGTTCTGGGCGACGTCCCGGGCCATCACCGGGTGACCTCCCGGCCGACCCACTGGTCGGCCGCGGCCCCGACCGCCTGGAGGACCGCTGGGTCGTCGCTCGCCCGGCCGACGCTGACCGCGTCGGCGCCGTACTCGAAGTACTCTCGCGCGGAGCGCCGCCCACGGACGCCGTTGTTGGCGACGACGAACAGCGAGGCGGCGTCGGCCACGTCGGCCACGACCGGCTCAGAATCCATCGCGTCGACGTGGATGGCGTCGGCCCCTGCGTCGTCGATGGTCGCCGCAACGGCCGGGAGGTCGACGCCGCCGACTTCGGCCCGGACCTTCACCGAGACGGCAGCCCCCGTCTCGCTGGCCGTGCGAACGTGGGCGGCCAGGCGCTCGGGGCGACACAACAGCGCTTCTCCCGCGCCGGCGGCACACATCTCGTCCTGCCGGCAGTGCGCGTTCACTTCGAGAATCGCGCCGTGGTCGGCACACACTCGGGCGGCGCGTTCGGTCGCCTCCAGCGACGTGCTCCGGACGTTGCACCCCGGGCGAATCTGGACGTCGGCGAGCGCCCCGAGCTGGGCGTCCAGGAAGGCGACGGGGTCAGTCGGGAGGAATTCCGATCGGTCCCGGTCGACGAGTCGACGGGCGGCCTCGCGCGTCGGCTCGTCCAGCGAGATGCCCCCGAGGAACGCACAGCCGGCGTGTTCGGCCCCGTCGCGGGCCCAGTCGGCGTCGGCCTCGCCGCTGAGACTCGCCAGCGCGAGGCGGGGGCGGAACATCAGGTCACCTCCGCGAGCGCCGTCTCGACGGCTCGGGCCACGCGTGCGGCGTCGGCGTCGGTGTCCAGCGTCGTGTCGGTCCGGACGACCGGGCGGTCCAGGTCCGTCCCGTCGGCCTGGTCGAGCACGAACGCGTCGGCGAAGGGATACGCCTCGGCGACGCCCGCCGTGCTCGGTTCCAGGCCGGTCCCGGCCATCAGCTCGGCGGCCGGCCCGGAGAAGACCTCGTCCTCGACGAACGGCGAGACGGCCACGACCGGCGTATCGGCGAGCGTGCGCTCGATGCCGTCGACGGCGACCATCGGCCCGAGCGAAGTGACCGGGTTCGACGGGCCGACGACGACGGGTGCATCGAGGGCGGTCCGGACCGCGTCGGTCGGTGCGGCCGTCGCTGCACCTCTGAACTCGACATCACGAACCGGTGGGTCGCCGCCGTGGCCGACCCACCACTCCTGGAAGTGCATCGGGCCCTCGTCGGTGTGGACGATAGTCGCGACGGGGTCGTCGCTCATCGGCAGGAGCGTCCGCTCGAGGCCGAAGGCGTCGGCGAGGTGTCGCGTGGCCTCGGTCAGTGAATGGCCCGCATCGACCAGGGAGGTGCGGGTCACGTGGACCGCGCGGTCGCGGTCGCCGATGTGCATGAACTCGGCGACGCCGGAGAACCGGCGCCAGGCGGCGATGTCGCGACCGTCGGTCTGTCGCTCGTCGGGGAGGTACTGTGGCCCCCCGGGCAGGTCTGCGGCGTCGGCGAGCCGGTGGAGTTCGTCGTGTGTCTCGGCCGTGTCGTCGTCGATGCCCCACCACGTCTTCCGGTCGAGGACGCCGCCCTCCAGAAAGAGGACCGTGTCCAGGTCCGGGCAGACGAGGTGGCCGCCCAGCTCGACGTCGTCGCCGGTGTTGGCGACCACCGTCGTCTCGGCGGGCGGGAACACGTCGTCGGCGCCGGCGAGGAGTTTCGGCGTGCCCGTCCCGCCGGCGAGGAACGTCACCATACGCCGACGTGGGGGAACCGATTGTATAAACGTGGCCCTGTCCGGGAGTCGCGTCCGGACGCGACGCGACACTGGAGAATCAGACATGAGAACCGAGCGAACAGGTTCAAGTCGGTGGACCGGCAGCTGTTGTATAATCGCTGTCATGCAGCGCCTGAACCCACACCGATTCGCACCCGCCGCGCCCGACGAGACCGACGTCTTCGGCGCCTGTGCACCCGGCTGGCACACGGCCGCCGGCCACGAGGCGGCACTGGACGACTGGCTCGACTACGTGCAAGACCAGGGCGTCGAGCGCGTCTGCTGTCTCCTCCCTGGCCGGCAACTGGACGCCTCCGGCCTGAACGTCGACCGGTACCAGTCGGCCTTCGGCGAGTCGCGGGTGTGCCACGCGCCGGTCCCGGACCACCATCTCGTGTCCGAGGCACGACTTCACGGGGAGATTCTCCCCTTCCTCGCGGACGCGAGAGACGCCGAGGAGCGCACGGTCGTCCACTCCCTGGCCGGCATCGGTCGGACCGGGCAGACCCTGGCCGCGTGGCTCGTCTACGACCGCGACTACGGCCCGGACCGCGCCGTCGAGACGGTCAGGGAGATGGGCCGCGAGCCAAGCGACGCCATCGAGGCCGGCAACGCCAATCCCGGGGACCTCACGGCCCTGCTCGAGTCGGTGGCGCGACTGTAGCTGTCAGTACCGTTTAGAAACCGGCCACCGTAGCACGACCAGATGACCACCATCAAGGACAGCGTCCACGACCACATCGCGGTCGAGGGCGTCGCCGAGGACCTCCTGGAGACGCCGCCCGTCCAGCGGTTGCGCCACATCGCACAGCTGGGGACGGTGACGCTCGTCTACCCGTCGGCGAACCACACGCGGTTCGAGCACTCGCTTGGGGTCTACCACCTCGCCGACCGGGCCCTCTCCGAACTGGGCATCGAGGGCCAGCAGGCCGAACGCGTCCGTGCGGCGGCGTTACTTCACGACGTCGGCCACTCGCCGTACAGCCACAACGTCGAGGCCGTGGTCCACCGCGAGACCGGGAAGTACCACGACGACGTCCACGCGCTGCTGGACCGCGGGGCCGTCGCCCGCGTCCTGACCGACCACGGCCTCAACCCGGACCGGGTCGCGGACCTGGTCGCCGGCGACGGCGAACTCGGCCAGCTGGTCTCCGGGGAACTCGACGTCGACCGGATGGACTACCTCGTGCGCGACGCCCACCACACGGGCGTCCCGTACGGGACTATCGACCACGAGCGGCTCATCCGCGAACTGCGCTTCGTCGACGGGGAACTGGTGCTCGACGAGGGGAACGTCCAGACCGCAGAGTCGCTGTTGCTCGCACGCGCGCTCATGAATCCCACCGTCTACCAGCACCACGTCGCGCGCATCGCGAAGTCGACGCTCCGGCGCGCGACGGACCGTCTGCTGGCGGCGACCAACTGGACGGCCGACGACCTGCGGCGCTGGGACGACAAGGACCTCCTGGTTCGGCTCCGGCGCTGTGACGAGACCGCGGAGTACGCGCGCCGCCTGGGCGAGCGCGACCTCTACAAGCGGTCGGTGTGGGCCGAACGCTCCGCGGTCCCCGACGAACTGCTGACTGCGGACTACCGGGACGTTCGCGCCCGGGAACACGCCATCGCGGAGGCCGCCAGCGTCGATCCCGACGCGGTCATCCTCGACGTCCCCGCCGAGCCGGCGATGAAAGAGTCGACGAGTCGAATCCTGATCAACGGCGAGGTCCGTCGCCTCGGCGAGCAGTCGACGCTCGTCAACGCGATACGGGCGGCCCAGCGCGACCAGTGGCGACTCGGCGTCTACGCGCCCGAGGGCGAGAGCGAGCGGGTCGGCGAGGTCGCGGTCCGCGAGCTCGGTCTCGACATGGACGGCGCGCGCGTCCGGGACGTCCGCCAGGGCATCCACGCGACCCTCGACGAGTTTAATTGAGCGACGGTGGACCACTAGTTATGATACTCGAAGGCACTATCCTCCGTGGCCGGTCGTTCGACCCAGTCGAGGGGCGGGTCGTCGTCGAAGACGGCCGTATCGTCGCACTCGAGGAGGACGAGGTCTACAGTGACGACATCGTCCTCCCGGCGTTCGTCAACGCACACACCCACGTCGGCGACTCCATCGCGAAGGAGGCGGGCGAAGGACTGAGCCTGGAAGAGCTGGTCGCCCCGCCCGACGGACTGAAACACCGCCTACTCCGGGAGTCAGACCGGAGCGAACTGGTGGGGGCGATGGCGCGCAGTCTCGCGTACATGGAAGCGTCCGGGACCGGCGCGTTCGTCGAGTTCCGCGAGGGGGGCGTCGAGGGTGTCCTGGCGCTTTCGGCGGCGCTCGAGGACTCGCGTCTCGAGAGCGTCGTCCTCGGTCGTGAGTCCGTAGACGTGCTGGACGTCGCCGACGGGTTCGGCGCCAGCGGCGCCAACGACGCCGACTTCGGCAACGAACGGCGGGCGACGAGGGACGCCGGCAAGCGGTTCGGCATCCACGCCGGCGAGGTCGACAGCAGCGACATCAACCCGGCACTGGATCTGGACCCCGACTTCCTCGTGCACATGGTCCACGCCGAGCCCCTCCACCTCACGCGGGTCGCCGACAGCGAGGTGCCGGTGGCGGTCTGTCCCCGCTCGAACCTCGTCACAGACGTGGGTCTCCCACCCGTCGAGGACCTCCACGAGCGGACGACGGTGGCACTCGGGACGGACAACGTCTTCCTCAACAGCCCGTCGATGTTCCGGGAGATGGAGTTCACCGCCAAGCTGTACGACCTGCCCGCCCGCGAGGTGCTGGCGATGGCGACGGTCAACGGGGCCGAACTCGCGGGACTGGACTGTGGCGTCGTCGAGCCGGGGCGCCCGGCGCGACTGACAGTGCTCGACGGCGAGTCCGACAACCTCGCCGGCGCACAGAACGTCGTCCGGGCCGTCGTCCGGCGCGCGGGGACGAGCGACGTCAAGCGGGTCGTGTTGCCCGAGTCGTAGGCGACTGTGCTAACAGCCACCAAACACCTATGCTGTTACCTGGTCTACACTAGAGCATGTACGACCGGATACTGCTCCCGACCGACGGCTCCGAGGAGATGGAGTACGTCATCGAACACGCCGTCTCGCTGGCGAAAACCCACGGCGCCACGGTCCAGGGGCTCTACGTCGTCGACACCGGCCGGTTCGCGTCGCTGCCGGTCGGTAACTCCTGGGAGGGCCTCACGCAGATGCTCAGGGAGGAAGGCGAGCTGGCGCTGGACGAACTGGAGGCCTACGACGTGGGGGGCGTCGACGTCGAGGGCCACATGGTCGAGGGCGACCCGACGACGGAGATCCTCCGGTACGCCGACGAGGCGGACTGTGACGTCATCGTGATGGGGACCCACGGCCGCGGGCATCGACAGGCTCCTGCTTGGCAGCGTCGCCGAGCGCGTCATCCGCCAGTCACACCTGCCGGTCGTGACGGTGCCGGTCAGGCGGGGCGAGCAGCGCGAGGAACCGGTCTCGTCGGTCAGGGCCACCAACTAGCGGGCGTCAGCCGCGTCCGTCGGTCCGGTCAGGCCGGTCGGAGGTGGTCGCAGTCACCGGCCGCGACGGTGACCCGACCGTCCGCAGTCTCGACCACGAGCGACCCCGGGAACGTGACGTCGACGGCCTCGCCCTCGACGGTCCCGTCCGGCGTCTCGACGCGGACCCGTTGTCCCAGCGTCGTCGCGTACCCTCGCCAGGCGTCGACAATGGCGTCGGGCGACTGCCGGAGGTCGTCGAACTCCTCGAGGACGCGCTGAGTGAATCGCCGGCGGTCGACCGGATGCCCCAGTTCCGCTTCGAGACTCGTCGGAGCGGCATCGCTGGGGAGCGCCGCCGGGTCGACGTTCGCGTTGATACCGACGCCGACCACGACCCAGGAGATGCGGTCGGCCTCGCCCTCCATCTCCGTGAGTATCCCGACGAGCTTGCTGTCGCCGACGAGCACGTCGTTGGGCCACTTGATGCCGGCGTCGACGCCGGCCTCGCGGGCCGCGCGGGTGACCGCGACGGCCGCCGCGAGGGTGAACACCGGTGCGTGGGCCATCGGGACGTCCGGTCGGAACAGAATCGAGAGCCAGATGCCGCCACTGGGCGAGGACCACGCGCGGTCGAGTCGCCCCCGGCCGCCGGTCTGTTCGTCGGCCAGCACCACCACGTCGCGCTCCCCCTCGGCCGCCAGGTCGCGCGCGCGAGCGTTCGTGCTCGGGATGCTGTCGTGATACTCGACCGCAAAGGGGGCGTCGAGGCCGTACTCGACCGCCGCGCCGCCGAACTCCGGGACCGCCGCCAGCCGGTACCCGTCGTCGGCGCTTTCGACCTCGAAGCCGCTCTCGCGCAACGCCTCGACGTGCTTCCAGACCGCCGCGCGGGAGACGCCCAGTTTCTCGGCGACTGCCGGCCCCGAGACCGGCCCGTCGGCCAGCGCCTCCAGCACGGCGTGTCGCGTCTCGTTCATGCCCCCAGTTAGTGACCACGTAATAAAAAGCGGCCGGAGGCCGGCAGCGTACCGTGCCTCGCTTCGCTCGGCACGGTTTCACCGCGAGCGCCGACCGGCGCTCGCGGCTTTTTATCATACCTTTCTGCGAGGGGGTGCCCGCAGCGACAGCGTCGCGAGGACACCACCCTCGCAAAAAGTTAGCCGATGACGAACAGCAGGTCGCCCATGTCGACGGACTCGCCCTCGCCGATGGCCACCTCGTTGATGGTGCCGCTGCGCTCGGTGACGATGTCGTTCTCCATCTTCATCGCCTCGAGCACGCAGAGGACGTCGCCGGCCTCGACCTCGTCGCCCTCCTCGACGTTGACCTCGAGGATGGTCCCCTGCATCTCGGCGGTGACCTCCTCGCCCTCGGCGCTGGAGCCGCTGGACCCGCCGCCACCACCGCCACCGGCCGGGCGTTCGGGGCGCTGGCCGCCGCCGGCGTCGACGTCGCCGACGTTGATTGGCGGGGCCCCGCGTTCCTCGAGTTCGACGTCGAAGCGCTTGCCGTTTACCTCGACGGTGAACTCGCGCTCGACGACCTCCTCGTCGTCGGGTTCGGACTCGGACTCGTGGCCCCATTTTTCCTGGGCCTCCTCGATGCGTTCTTCCAGGGTGTTGTCCAGGTACTTCGTGGTGTGGGTGCCGCCGACGAACTCGTCGTCGGTGAGCATGAGGCGGTGGAAGGGGATGACCGTCGGGAAGCCCTCGACCTCGAACTCGCTGAGCGCGCGGCGGCCGCGCGAGATGACCTCGTCACGGTCGCTCCCGTGGACGATGAGTTTCGCGATCATCGAGTCGTAGTCGGTCACGAGGTCGTCGCCCTGGCGGAGGGCGTCGTCCATCCGGACGCCGATGCCCCCCGGCGGGTCGTAGGTCTCAAGCGAGCCGCTGTTTGCCGGCGCGAAGTCCTTGGCGGCGTTCTCGGCGTTGATGCGGAACTCCATCGCGTGGCCGTCGACCGCGACGTCGTCCTGGGCGAAAGAGAGATTCTCGCCCTGGGCGACCCGGATCTGCCACTTGACGATGTCGATACCGGTTATCTCCTCGGTGACACAATGCTCGACCTGGATGCGGGTGTTGACCTCGAGGAAGTAGAAGTTCGTGTCGGGCCCAAGCACCTCGCCGGGTTCGCGGTCGGTGTCCTCCTCGACGAGGAATTCGACAGTTCCGGCGTTGTAGTAGTCGGCCTCGCGGACGCCCCGGCGGGCGGCCTCGCCGATCTGCTCGCGGAGGTCGTCCGACAGGGCCGGGGAGGGGCCCTCCTCGATGACCTTCTGGTGGCGGCGCTGGAGCGAGCAGTCGCGTTCGCCCAGGTGGCGCACGTTGCCGTCGTGGTCGGCGATGATCTGGACCTCGATGTGGCGCGGGTTCTCCAGGAAGCGTTCGAGATAGACGGAGTCGTTCGAGAAGTAGGCCTCGCCTTCGCGTTTCGCGGATTCGAGCTGGTCTTCGATCTCGTCTGGGCCCTGGACGATCTTCATACCGCGGCCGCCGCCACCGCCCTCGGCCTTGATCGCGACCGGGAACCCGTGTTCGTCGCCGAACGCCTCGACCTCTGTGGGGTCGTCGACTGGGTCTGTCGTCCCCGGGACGATAGGGACGTCCGCAGCCTGCATGATCTTCCGGGCCTTCGTCTTCTCGCCCAGTGCCTCCATGGCGTCGCCGGACGGGCCGATCCACGTCACGCCGTCCGTCGCCTCGACCTTTCGGGCGAAGTCGGCGTTCTCCGCCAGGAACCCGTATCCAGGGTGGATTGCGTCGGCACCGGCCTGCTTGGCGGCGTCGACGATGGCGTCCTGGTCCAGATAAGAGTCCGCCGCGCGTGCCGGGCCGACGTTGTACGCCTCGTCGGCGAACCTGACGTGGCCGGAGTGCTTGTCGGCCTCGGAGTAGACGGCGACCGTCCCGATTCCCAACTCCACACAGGCCCGCATGACCCGCACCGCGATCTCCCCGCGGTTAGCGACGAGTACCTTATCGAACATATGGCTCCTTACCGAGACTCACCCCATAAAACTAGGCGGAAACGTAATGTCGCCGCTGCCTCGTCTCTGGTATAGAGGCGATAGTATGGATAGAACGTCGCGCGCTCGCGGAACGCTGCTGGGCCTGGCCTGTGGCGACGCGCTGGGCCGGCCGGTCGAAGGGTGGCCCCGGTCACGCATCGCCCGAGAACACGGGCGCCTGACGGAGATGCAAGCCCGCGGGGCCCACGGCCTGCCGGCGGGCGCGGTGACCGACGACACCGAGCTTGCGCTGTGTCTGGCCCGAAGCATCGTCGAGTCCGACGGCTTCGACGCGGACGACGCCGCCCGGCGCTTCGCGGCGTGGTTCGAGGGCGACCCGACGGGAATTGGAGGAATGACGAGGCGGGCCCTCGCTCGCGTCGCGACCGGGGAACCGTGGGACCGGGCCGCAGAGCACGTCTGGCGACAGAGCCCGGAGGGACACAACGCCGGCAACGGGAGCGTGATGCGGTGTGCGCCGCTCGCGATACGCTTCGCCGACGACCCGGCGACGCTGATCGAATCGAGCATGACCTCCTCGCGCCTGACCCACTGGGACCCGCGCTGCACCCACGGCTGTGCGGCCCTGAACCTGGTCGTCGCCGGGTATCTCCGTGGAGCGGACGACCCCGTGTCGGCGACGCTCGACCGACTGGACGAGGACGCCCCGACCGACGTGGCCGTCGCCCTGCTGGAGGCCAGGGCCGCCACGGACCCGACGATGCTCCCCGTGACCGGCTACGTCGTGGACACGCTCGAGGCCGGCGTCGGGCACGCCCTGCTGGCGCAGTCGGCCGAGGAGGCGATCGTCACGGCGGTCAACAACGGCGGCGACACCGACACTGTCGGCGCCGTCGCGGGGGCCGTCGCCGGCGCCCGGTTCGGCGTGGAGAGCCTCCCGGAGACGTGGCTCGACGAACTCACGGTTCGCACGGAAGCGATGGCGCTCGCGGACCGACTGGCAGAACGGGGCCGCTGAGTCGGCGGTTACATCCGGTCGACGCGCCCGGCGGCGCTCCAGGGGTCCGTCGGGGCGTCGGCCGGGACGTCGACGTGTCGCTTCTGGGTGTCCCTGACCCGGTTCGAGAAGAGCCACTCCTTGCCCGCCCAGGTCGGTTCGTCGCTCGTGGCGGCAGCGGCGGCCGCGGCCCGCTGCTGGTCGGTCACGTGGGCGCCGATGGCGACGGCGATGGCCGCCGCCTCGTCCGGGGAGGCGTCCGGGAGCGCATCTGCTATCGTTTCGACGAGGTCGGCGTCGACAGGGGCGTTCGCTGTCTCTGTCGCCATTGTCACAGTGGGATGTTCCCGTGTTTGCGGTCGGGCTGGTCCTTGCGTTTCCCCCGCAGGAGGTCCAGGTCCTCGATGAGCCGCGGCCGGGTGTCCTGCGGTTCGATGACGTCGTCGACGAACCCGCGCCTGGCGGCGATGTAAGGGTTCGCGAAGGCGTCGCGGTACTCGTCGATGAGCTGCTGGCGGCGGGCCTCGACGTCGTCGGCGTCAGCCAGTTCGTCGTCGTAGAGGACGTTCACCGCACCCTTGGGCCCCATCACGGCGATCTCGGCGGTCGGCCAGGCGTAGTTCATGTCAGCGCCGATGTGCTTCGAGGCCATGACGTCGTAGGCCCCGCCGTAGGCCTTGCGCGTGATGACCGTCAACAGGGGGACGGTCGCCTCCGAGTAGGCGTAGAGGAGTTTCGCACCGTGGTTGATGATGGCGTTTCGCTCCTGGTCCTTCCCGGGCATGAACCCGGGGACGTCGACGAACGTCAGGATGGGGATGTTGAAGGCATCACAGAAACGGACGAACCGGGCCCCCTTCCGGGAGGCGTCGATGTCGAGCGTCCCGGCGTTGACACGGGGCTGGTTGCCGACGACGCCGACGCTGTGACCGTCCAGGCGGGCGAAGCCGGTGACGATGTTCCGGGCGAAGGCTTCGGCCACCTCGAAAAAGGAGTCTTCGTCGACGACGCCGTCGACGACGTCGACGATGTCGTATGGCTTCTGTGGGGCTTCCGGGACCGTCTCGACGAGGCTCCCGTCGCGCCGCTCCGGGTCGTCCCAGGGCTCGACGCTCGGCGGGTCCTGGACGTTGTTCTGCGGGAGATACGAGAGGAGATAGCGGATCTCGTCCATCGCGGCCTTCTCGTCGGCGGCGGTGAAGTGGGCGACGCCGGACTCGCTGGCGTGGGTCTCGGCCCCGCCGAGTTCGTCGAAGCCGACCTCCTCGCCGGTGACCGTCTCGATGACGTCGGGGCCGGTGATGAACATGTGGCTGGTCTCCTCGACCATGTAGACGAAGTCGGTGATGGCTGGCGAGTAGACCGCGCCGCCGGCACACGGACCCATGATGGCAGAGATCTGGGGACGACGCCGCTGGCCTGCTGGTTGCGGTGGAAGATGTCGGCGTAGCCCGCCAGCGAGTCGATGCCTTCCTGGATGCGGGCCCCCGCCGAGTCGTTCAGGCCGATGATTGGCGCGCCGTTCTCGATGGCTTTGTCCATCACCTTACAGACCTTCTGGGCGAACGCCTCGCCCAGCGACCCGCCGAAGACGGTGAAGTCGTGGGCGAACACGTAGACTCGCTCGCCGTTGACCTCGCCGTAGCCGACGACGACGCCGTCGCCGGGGGCGTGTTTCTCGGCCATGTCGAAGTTCGTCGAGCGGTGTTCGCGCAGCGCGTCGATTTCGACGAAGGTGTCGTCGTCGAGGAAGTAGTCGATGCGCTCGCGAGCGGTGAGTTTGCCCTTCTCGCGCTGGGCCTCGATGCGTTCCTCGCCGCCGCCGCGTTCCGCCTCCGCCTTCCGCTCGCGGAGGTCCTCGACGCGTTCGTCGTGGGTCACGCGACATCACGGCTCCGGGACCAGGACATACCGGTCCCGTGGTGGGCATCCGAGAAAAGCGTTACCCGAACGGAATCCGTCGGAGTTTTGCCCGGCCCTGCCCTGTCACCGCTCGTGAAGAACATCACGGCAACGCAGCACAACCCGTTTGGCTTCCAGCCGCCGTGTGAGCCGTTCGTGCCGGGCTACGGCGACGCGAACGCGGATTTCCACGTCGTGGGCGACCACCCCGGGGTCCACGGCGGCAGCGAGACGGGGATTCCGTTCACCGGGACGCCCGCCGCCGACCGCCTCCAGCGCGCGCTCGCTGCCGGCGGCCTCCTGCGGGCCGCTGGCACGCCGCCGACGGTCGAGAAGACCTACCTCTCGTACCTGTTTCTCTGTGGCGACCGGACGCCGACCGAGGACGACTACGCGGACCACGAACCGATGTTCGATACCGAGGTCCGGGCCATCACGTCCCACGTCCTGCTCCCGGTCGGCGAGCGGGCGACGACGCACGTCTTCAGGAACATGACCGCCGAACCGGCCGACGACGTGGACATGGACGCGCTCCACGCCACGGAAGTCAAGGGGAGCGGCTGGCTCGTCTTCCCCATCAAGGACCCCGGCGAGTGGACCGACGAGGACGAGACGGCACTGGTCGAGGGCCTGCAGGCACTCCTCCGGACGGACTACCGACAGGAAGCCGAACTCGGCCGGTTCCTCCCCGGCGACGACCTCTGGCGGGTCCGCTGAGAGGCCCCGTGGCTGTCGTGTGCGAACGCGGGCCAACCTTCATAATATAGGCCAACAAACATACCTGTATGGACTGTAGAGTTGTCGTTGAGGCGGCCGTGCCCGTCTACGACGTCTCGAATCCGGACGAGGCGGTCCGCATCGCCATCTCGAAGACGGGCGAGATGTTGAATCCGGATCTCAACTACGTGGAGATAAACATGAGCGAGCGCCACTGTCCACACTGTGGCGACTCGCTCGAACCGGCGTTCATCGCTGCCGACGAGAGCCTGGTCGCCCTCGAACTGGAGATGACGGTGTTCAACGTCGAACGCGACGAGCACGCGGCCCGCATCGCGCGCAAGGAGATCGGCCAGCGACTCGAGAGCATCCCGCTCGACGTCGTCGAGATCGAGGAGATCGTCGAGGAAGACGACGAACCAGAAGCGGACGAGGTCGAGGAAGACGACGAACCAGAAGCGGACGAGGTCGAGGCAGACGAGGCGGAGTCGTCGGTCAAAGCCGACGATGTCGCCGGTAATGAGTCGGCCGACGAGGTCCTGCCCGAATTCGAGGAACTCATCGACGAGTGAGTCAGACACGGCCCGAGCGGGCACAGGTCGGGAGAGAGGGCTCTCGCTAGACAGATCTCTTGGGCGGGGAAAGAGAGGGAGTCAGTCCGCAGCGGCAGAAACGGGTTCTTTCGCGTCCTCGGTCATCTCCGAAGTGATGCCGTCGACCAGGGCGAAAACGGCGGCCTTGTGGTCCGTCTTCGACTTGTGGATCGATGTGGGCTTGACGCCGAGTGTCGCGTACTCGTCGTGTTCGACGT
Source organism: Haloarcula regularis (assembly GCF_029338315.1). GTDB lineage: Archaea > Halobacteriota > Halobacteria > Halobacteriales > Haloarculaceae > Haloarcula > Haloarcula regularis. The sequence continues at coordinate 47,118 of NZ_CP119794.1, read as the reverse complement.
CGGATCCGGTCTCTGCTTCGTAGTGGTTCTGTACCTGCGCAAGCAGGCCGTGAAGATGGATGAGCTCCTGCTTTTTCATGGTCACCCCACTCTAACGACTGGAAGTTTATAGTACTACTCTGACGAAGGTTAACACACTACTAGAATTATCAATCGTTACACTCAGCCCCGCTACGGTCGGTTGAGCGGCGTGGTACGGAGACCCACGGTGATGTGCCACGCGCGGTTTGGAAGAATTTTTTTCACCAGCGACCGTACCTTACGTATGGACTACGAGGACCACTCGAGAAGGCGCTCGACGAGACGCCGGACATCGACGGGACGGACGACCGGTTCGAGGTGCCCGATCCGGAGGTCCGCCAGGAGGGGAAGGTCACCGTGTTCGAGAACTTCCAGCAGGTCTGTGACCGTCTCGACAGGGATCCCGAACACGTGATGAAACACCTTCAGATGGAGATGGGAACAAGCGGTCACATCGACGAGAGCGGGCGCGCGCGGCTGACAGGATCGTTCGGGAGTGACCGGCTGGAGGAGGCCATCGTCACGTACCTCCAGGGATACGTCCTGTGTTCGGAGTGTGGGCTGCCGGACACGCGGCTCGAGCGCGAGCAGGGCACCGAAATTCTCCGATGTGAAGCCTGCGGGGCGCGAACGTCGACCGGCGAGTAGTTACTGTAACCCCTTCAGGGTCTGGAGGTCGCGGTCGGTCCGCGTAAACTCCGCGAGCCGCCGACTCGCGTGGCAGTTGGGACAGTGGTAGGTGGTGGTGTGGGGCGGCAGCTGACTGGGCGTCGACTCCCAGCCCTTCTTGCACTCGGGGCACAGCAGTCGTACGTACGCTTCTTCCATGTCTGATAATGACACACACTGGGTGCCGTATAAAGGTTTGCCGTCCGGGACTCGCGACGAGGGCTGCGGCGGGCGGACGCGCCGAGCGAGGCATGCTTACGCAGGGACGTTCTCGGCCTCGAGCAGCTCCTTGTACCGGTTGCGGATGGTGACTTCGGAGATGTTGGCCACCTCGCTGACCTCGCTCTGGGTGACCTTCTCGTTTGTCAGCAGGGCGGCGGCGTAGACGGCCGCGGCGGCCAGGCCGACGGGCGACTTCCCGGAGAGCAGGCCGGCCTCCCGCGCGTTCTCGATGAGGTCACGCGCCTGGCGCTCGGACTCGTCGCTGAGGTCGAGCTCGGAGATGAACCGGGGCAGGTAGTGCTCCGGGTCGGCGGGCTGGACCTCGAGGCCCAGCTCCCGGACGATGTAGCGGTAGGTCCGGGTCAGCTCCATCTTGTCGACGCGCGAGACGACGGCCATCTCGTCGAGCGAGCGGGGGTTGCTCGCCATGCGGGCCGAGGCGTACAGCGCCGACGTCGCGACGCCCTCGATGGACCGGCCGGGGAGCAGGTCCTCGCTCAGCGCGCGGCGGTAGATGACGCTCGCGGTCTCACGGACGCTCTGGGGCAGGCCCAGCGCGGAGGCCATGCGGTCGATCTCGCCTAAGGCCTGCTTGAGGTTGCGCTCCTTGGAGTCGCGGGTGCGGAACCGCTCGTTCCAGGTGCGCAGGCGCTGCATCTTCTGGCGCTGCTCGCTGGAGAGCGACCGCCCGTAGGCGTCCTTGTTCTGCCAGCCGATGTTGGTCGACAGCCCCTTGTCGTGCATCATGTTCGTCGTCGGCGCGCCGACGCGGGACTTGCGGTCCTTCTCCGCGGAGTCGAACGCGCGCCACTCGGGCCCGTGGTCGATCTCGTCTTCCTCGACCACGAGCCCGCAGTCCTGGCAGACCGTCTCGCCGTGCTCGGCGTCTGTGAGGACGTTGCCGCCACACTCCGGACAGACGTCTATCCGCTCCGTCTCTTTGCGTTCGACCTCCTGTTCTTTGGGCTCTTCCTGCGTGTTGGTGCGTACTGGTGATTCACTCATGATGGGGGAACTCACATCCTGCCGGGGGCGTAATGGTAAAAAGTACTCCCCGCTGGCTTCTTACCTATAGTTAGGGAGAAAGAGTTATAAACTTTGGTGGTCGTGATAGCAAACCGCACGACTGCGGGCGTGTCGACGAGCACCGCCCCGATGACGCCGCCGTGTCCCGACCGGAGCGGACGAACCGGGCGAACGGCCCGCCGGCGTCTCAGACAGTGAACAGGTGGCCCTCGGTGGGCACGTCGAACAGACCGATGCGTGCGCCGGCGTCGAGCCAGGCGTGGCCGTAGGAGAAGGCGGCGAGCGCGTTGACCGGGTCGTCGTCGGCCCGGAAGTGGCGACCGTCCTCGAGATACGAGGCCGCCATCTCCGCACACTCGAGGGCGGCGTCGTGCATCGGCGTTCCCTCCGGTGGCGCGACGTCGGCGGCGTCGAGCGCCTCGGCGAGCAGTCCCTCGTAGCGGTCGGTCTTCTCCTCCAGGTCGGCGGGCATACCCACAGCGAACGGGCGACGGCGCCTAAGCGTGTCGGCGGCCGTGTGCGGTGCCGACAGGACAGCGCAAAATAATTACCGGCGTAGACAGTACTGACCTCTATGACCGAGGAAGTCGAACACCGACGACTCATCATCGCTGGGTCGGGCATCGCGGGGCTGACAGCTGCCATCTACGCGGCGCGAAGCAACAACGACCCGCTCGTGCTCGAGGGCGACGAGCCGGGCGGCCAGCTGACCCTGACCAGCGAAGTCGAGAACTATCCCGGGTTCCCCGAGGGCCTGTCTGGCCCGGACCTCATCAACCGGATGAAAGAACAGGCCAAGCGGTTCGGCACCGAGATCGACCACGGCATCGTCACCGACATCGACGACAGCGAACGCCCGTTCCGCGTCGAGCTGCGCGATGGGACCGTCTACACGGCTGACGCGTTCATCGCCGCCTCCGGGGCCAGCGCACGGACGCTGGGCGTCCCCGGCGAGGACGAGCTGATGGGCTACGGCGTCTCGACGTGTGCGACCTGCGACGGCGCGTTCTTCCGCGGCGAGGACATGCTCGTCGTCGGCGGCGGCGACGCCGCGATGGAGGAAGCCCACTTCCTCACGAAGTTCGCGAACAAGGTGTACGTCGCCCACCGGCGCGAGAACTTCCGCGCCGAGGACTACTGGATCGACAAGGTCCAGGCGAAAGCCGACGCGGACGAGATCGAGCTCCTCCGCAACACGGAGCTGCTCGAGGTCCACGGCTCGGCCGAGGAGGGCGTCGACCACGTCACCCTCGCCGAGAACCCGGAGGGCTACCCCTCGGAGAAGCTCGACGACCCCGAGACCGAGCAGTACGACCTGGACGTCGGCGCCGTGTTCGTCGCCATCGGCCACACGCCCAACACCGAATACCTCGAGGACACCGGCGTCGAACTCGACGAGACGGGCTACATCGTCGCGCAGGGCGGCAAGGGCGCCGGCCAGACGGCCACAGACGTCGAGGGTATCTTCGCGGCCGGCGACGTCGTCGACTTCCACTACCAGCAGGCGGTCACCGCCGCCGGCGACGGCTCGAAGGCGGCACTCGACGCCGACGACTACCTGGAGGACCTCGAGGCGGCCGAGGCGAAAGCGGAGTCGGAGGCGACCGCCCAGGCCGACGACTGACGACCGACGCCACACTGCGAACCGGTCTCAGTACTGCTTTATCTCCTCGGCAGTCGTCTCGGACGATATGAAGACTATCGAGACGAGCATCGACATCGCGGCCCCGGCCGCGGACGTGTGGGCGACGCTGACTGACTTCGAATCCTACGGCGACTGGAACCCGTTCGTGAGTGAAATCTCGGGGACCGTCGCCGAGGGCGAGCGACTGCGCGTCCGCCTCGACCCGCCGGAGGGGCGCGCCATGACGTTCAAACCGCGCGTGACGGCGGTGGTGCCCGGCGAGCGCCTCGAGTGGCTCGGCCACCTGCTGGTCCCCGGCCTCTTCGACGGCCGCCACGAGTTCCGCCTGGAACGCCTGGGCGACGACCACACGCGATTCTACCACCGCGAGTCGTTCTCGGGCGTCCTCGTCGGCCTGTTCCTCGATGCCGCGGACGTCCGAAACGGATTCGAGGGGATGAACGAGGCGCTGCGGACCCGCGTGGAGGGTCGTGCCGTCGAAGAGCCCGGTGCCGGCCCGGTCGGGGTCTGACGGGCGTCGGTCGCCGTGGCGGTCGCCGAGCACGCACCCGACAGACCCTTCTGTCGGGTCCGCGAACCGACGGCCATGACAAGTGACACTGTCACGCTGACCATCGAGACGGACGACGCCACAGACGAACTGACGGTCCCGGCCGACCTCCTCGAGATTCTGCGGGAGGAACCGGGCGAGTCGGACCCCCAGGTCATCGGCGACCTCGCGATGTTCGGCCTCGCACAGCGCATCCACAGCGCGGTCCACCACGCCCAGGGCGAACCGGACGCGGAGATCGCCGCCCTCGAGGAACAGACCCTCGATCTCTTCGAGGAGCGGTTCGGGACGACCTTCGGCGAACTGACCGGCCACGACCACTGAGCGGGGACAGCCGTGATGAGCAGTTGGCCAGGTGCTGCCAACCGACGACTCGTGGGTCAGTCCCCGCCGTCGGTCTCTAATGCGTCTGCGATTCGTTCGAGCTGTAAGCCGACGTAGCAGAGCGCCTGCGTCTGCATTATCGCCGGGTCCCTGGACCACTCGTCGGTGATGTACGCCGCTCGTTTGCCGGCCTGGTCGAGGTAGTTGCTATCAGTCGGCATGGTACCGCTACGCACCACAGCGTACCAACGTTTTCGCCGGCTCGCGTCGGGCGCTCGCGGGACCCTCAGACCGACCAGGTCAGGAGGACACCGTCGTCGAGGCGCTCGACGCGCTCGAGGTCGAGTTCCGGGAACCCCTCGGTGAACCCGTCGCCGTCGGCCAGCGTCGGCGCGTCCCGGCCACCGATTATCGTCGGCCCCACGAACACCGAGAGCTCGTCGACCAGCCCCTCCTCGACGAGGCCGAATATCAGCTCGCCGCCGCCCTCGACCAGCAGCGTCTCGACGCCCTCGCCCTCGAGTTTGCCCAGCGCCGTGGTGAGGTCGACCCGGTCCTCGCCCGCCGCGAGGACGTACGCGCCCGCCTCCTCCATCTGTTCGACGAAGTCGGTCGGGGCGGCACGGCTGACCAGCAGGTAGGTCTCGGCCCGGCCGTCTAGCACCGTCGCCTCGGGCGGTGTCCGGACGTGGGAGTCGGCGACGATACGAGCGGGGTTCGGCGGGTCGCCGCGTTCGCGGCGCCCGGCCCGCCGGTCAGCATCTTTGACCGTCAGCGAGGGGTCGTCGGCGAGGACGGTCCCGACGCCGACCATCACGGCGTCGCAGTCGGCCCGCAGCTGGTCGACCCGGTCGAAGTCCTCGGGACCGGAGATATCGAGCTGCTCGCGACGGCGCGAGGAGAGCTTCCCGTCGGCGCTCATCGCGGCGTTGACGACGACGTGCATACTCGCCCGTATTACCCTGGCTCAAAACCGCCTTTCGGTTCCGGCCGTCTCAGAAGGTCGCCGTATCGAGCGTCTCGAGCAGCTCGGCCCGCCCCTCGTGGGATGCGTCGTCGAACTCGGTGACGCGGAGGCGGACCCGCGTGTCCGCGGGGACGTGCTCGTCGAGCGTGAGCAGGGAATCGCCGATGCGGACGACGCTGGTCTCGCCGTCGGAGCGCGTGACGAACGCGACGAGTTCGGCGCCCGGGTCGAACTCAGGCGTTTTCGACCGGAACCGCCACCCGGCGAAGTACTTCTCGACGAGGCTCATACCCGCGCCACCTCCTCGGACTCGCGGTCGGAGACGTACTCGCGGCCAAAGCCGGTCCAGGCGGCCAGCAGGAAGGTCACCAGGAGCAACCAGCCGTGGAAGACGTAGGGCACGACGGCGACGGGGTTGACGAGCATCGACTGCTCGAACCACGGGTAGGCGTCGGGTAGACCCTGCATGGCCGCGATGCCGACCAGTACCCCGCCGGCCCACGGGAAGATGTATCCCAGCGCCGAGGTGTTGGCGTCCAAGATGTTCGCCCGGCGGTAGCCGTTGAGGTTGAACCGCCGCCCGATCGTCGAGACGTATGGCGCGATGGCGATCTCGGCGGCCGTGTTGATGGTGATCATCGCGTTGACCGTCGCCGTCCCCAGCACCATCGTGGTCTCGGCGCGGGTGACCGTCGTGGCGACGTGGTCGAGCAGCCAGTCCTGGAGCGCGGCGAACCCGCCGCCGCGAATCATGATGCGCGCGCCGGCGACGATGAGCAGGGTGAGGACGATGAGCGGGAAGAAACCCTGCGCGCCGTTGTAGATGCTGCCGCCGACGCTCGGCGAGGCGCTGGCGTCGACGATTTCGACGACGGGGAGCGACGAGAGCGACTGGGCGACGCCGGAGCGCGCCGGGGCCCGGAAGACGAGCATCTCGGGGATGCTCGCCAGGCCGAAGGCGAGGTTCGCCGCCACGGCGACGACCAGGCCCCACGAGATGGCCTCGACGATGTGGCGACCTCTGACGGCCGTGACGATGACGACGCCCATCGAGACCAGGTGGAGCAAGCCGGCCGGGGTGGCGCTCTCGACGAACACCTGTCGCGCGTCGCCGGCGACGTCGATGCCCGGCATCACGGACCCGGCGACGACGTAGGCCCCGAGCGCGACGATGGCCGGGAGGATGGCGTACTTGAACCGCGAGGCGACGACGCCGCCGATGTCCGAATCCTGCGTGACGGCGCTGACGATGGTCGTGTCGCTGACGGGCGCGAGGTTGTCGCCGAACACCGCGCCCGAGAGGATGGCCCCGAAGACGAGGACCGGGCTCGCGCCCAGCAGGATCCCTGCCGGGAAGAAGAGCGTGGTGAACGCGACGGTGGTCCCGTAGCCGGTCCCGATGCCCGTCGCCAGCAGCGCGGCCAGGACGAACGTCGCCGCGGGGAACAGCGCCGCGCCGATGTCGACGGCGTTGGCCGCCCAGACCAGGCCGCCGACGAACCCGCCGGCCTGGATGGTCGCCGAGAACATCCCGGCCCACAGCCAGGCGACGATGGCCGTCGCCGCGACCCGCTGGGTCATCCCCTCGAAGATGGTGTTCGCGTAGGTCTTCCAGTCGCCTTTCACGAAGAACATCCCGACGATGAGCGCCAGCAGCATCCCCGCGACCAGTCCCGTGGTGTCGGAGATACCGAACAACCCGCTCTGGACGATGGCCCAGACGATGAACAACCCTATCGGGAGCCCGCTGACCAGTTTGCCACCGTGGAACTCGATGTCGGGGCCTCCCCCAGGCCCCCCACCGACGTCGATGTCCAGCGAGTCCTCTACCGAACGCTGTTCGTTCTCGTCACGTCGCGACATACGTGGGCCATCCGCATACGGCACACACAAAGGTGCCGGTTCGACGACGCCCGCCGGGCAGTCTCAGCCGGCGTCGTCCTCGGGCGGGTCCGCCAGAGTCGTCGCGTCCAGTTGCTTGACCGCACCGTCGACCGTCTTCAGGTCGAACGCCGGACCGTCGACGACGAGTTCGGCCACGTCGAGGATGGCCTCGGCCGACCAGCCCTTGATGCGGGCGACGCCGGCCTCGTCTATCTCGACGAACGTCCGGGGCTTTCGCTGCTGGCCCATCGACCAGTTCGAGTCGTCGATGGTTATCTCCTGGCCGCCGATCGTCGCCCAGTTGAACACGCAGGCGTGCTGTACGCGGGGTTCGTCGCTCCGCTCGTGGTCGGTTCGCGTCCACTGCTCGTAGTCGACCCCGAAGTGGGCGGCCCAGAGGCGCAGGTACTCGAAGTCGAACTTCTTCTTCCCGTCGTCGTTCCGCCCGGTCCGCCAGATGACGTGTGCGTCCGACGGCTTCGACCCGAAGACTCCGGCCACGTCAGTCCCTCCTGGTCCCGTCCCGTCTACCGTCGGTGGAATCGCCGTCGCTCACGCGGCACACCCCGGTGACCCGGGCCGGGTTGCACGTGTGACCCATACCCACAGCGATGCCACTCTGGTAGATAAGCGTGGTGGCAATTGGTGCGTCGACCGACACTCTCGGGCCAGTGTCCGGTTCCCTGTCGGACGGCCCGCCGCCGACCGCGAGACAGCCCCGCAAACCCTTTTCCCTGCCCCCGCCGAACGACAGTTCGATGTCTCTCGAAGACCATGCCGAGGAACTCGCCTCCGACCTCGGCGTCGACAAAGAGGAGGTCACACAGCACTTAGAGAAACTCGTCAGCTACTCGGTGCCGATGGACGAGGCCAAACAGAGCGCCCGCCGGAAGTACGGGAGCGGCTCCGGAAGCAGTGACGGGGCCGGGCAGCGCAAGCCCATCGCCGAGGTGACCCGGCGATTCGAACGTCACGGTCACCGCGGTCGTGCTGACCGCCGGCCACCGGACCATCCAGTACAACGACGAGGAACACGTCATCCGCGAGGGCGAACTCGCCGACGAGACCGGGACCATCTCCTATACGGCCTGGGACGGGTTCGACGGCGACCTGGCGCCGGGCCAGACGCTCAAGCTCGAGAACGTCAGCCTCCGCGAGTACGAGGGCCAGCCGGAGCTCAACCTCGGCGACAGCACCCGGGCGACGGTCCTCGAGGAGGACCTCGCGGTCGACGCCCGCGTCGGCGGCGACCGGCAGCTGAGCGAGGTCACGCCCGGCGACCGCGGCATCAACGTCGAGGTCGAGGTCCTGGAGTGCGAGGAGAAGGTCATCGACGGCCGCGACGGCGAGACGACGATCCTGAGCGGCGTCCTCGGCGACGAGAGCGCCCGGACGCCCTTCACCGACTGGGACCCCCACGACGAGCTCAGTGAGGGGGCGTCGGTCCGTATCGAGGAGACGTTCGTCCGCGAGTTCCGCGGCGCGCCGGCGGTCAACCTCTCGGAGTTCTCGGCGGTCACGCCGCTGGAGACGCCGGTGCAGGCCACCGACAGCGCCCCGCAGATGGCCATCCGCGAGGCGATCGACAGCGGCGGACTGTTCGACGTCGAACTGCGCGGCAACGTCATCGAGGTGCGCGACGGGTCGGGCCTCATCGAGCGCTGTCCGGAGTGCGGTCGCGTCATCCAGAACGGCCAGTGCCGGACCCACGGCACCGTCGAGGGCGAGGACGACCTCCGGACGAAGGCCATCCTCGACGATGGAACGGCCACCGCGACGGTCATCCTCGACGCCGACCTCACGGCGACCGTCTACGGCGGTGACATCGACGAGGCGCGCGAACACGCACGCGACGCGATGGACAAATCCGTGGTCGCCGACCGCATCGCCGAGCGCATCGTCGGCCGCGAGTTCGTCGTCCGCGGGTCGCTGTCCATCGACGAGTACGGCGTCAACCACAACGCCTCGTCGTTCGAGGCGGCCGCCGAGGACCCGGCCGAGCGTGCCACGGCCTTCCTCCGGGAGGTGGACGCATGAGCGCGAACGGCGACGACCAGCCCCGACTGCGAGAGGTCGCCTACCGCCTGTTCGCCACGGAGTTCGACGACGCCGACTTCTCGTACTCCGAGTCCGACGAGGAGCGGGCGCCCAACTACGTGGTCACGCCGACCGGCGCGCGAGTCAACCGTCTGTTCGCCGTCGGCGTGCTGACCGAGGTCGAGTCCGTCAACCAGGAGGTGCTCCGGGCGCGAGTCGCCGACTCGACGGGCGCGTTCGTCGTCTACGCCGGGCAGTACCAGCCCGAGGCGCTGGCGTTCCTCGAGTCGGCCGAGCCGCCGATGTTCGTCGCGGTGACGGGCAAGGCACGAACCTTCGAGCCGGAGGACAGCGACCGGGTGTACACCTCCATCCGCCCGGAGAGTATCAGCGAGGTGGACGCCGAGACGCGGGACCGCTGGGTGGTCCAGGCCGCCGAGCAGACCGTCGAGCGCGTCGGGCTGCTCGCGAGCGCCAAGCAGACGGGGCTCGCGGGCGACGAGTTGCGGCGCGCGCTCGAGGCCAGCGGGTACACCGAGGCCCAGGCCGCCGGCGTCACGCTGGCGCTGGACCACTACGGCACCACCGGCGACTACCTCCGGGCGCTCCGGGAGACGGCGCTCGACGCGGCCCGCGTCGTCACCGGCGAGCGAGACGAGGCCCGCGGCGTGTCGATGCGCCCCGACGACGGCACGGACGACCCGATTCCGTTGCTCGCCGACGCCGAAGTGTCGGTACCGGACCCCGAACCTGAACCGGCGGGCGAGAGGGTCACAGCGACGGCGACGGACAGTACTGAACCGGGTGACGCCGAACCGACGAGCGAGGCGTCAGCTGGTGCGACCGAGCCGACGACAGAGGCCCCGTCGAGTGCGACCGAACCGACGTCGACCGAGCCCACCGAGAGTGAGGCCACCGAGCCAGACGAGGGCGCGGCGGCCACAGAACAGGCGGGCGATTCGACCTCCCCGGACGAGACGTCCACCGCTGACAGCGAGCGCGACCCAGCGCCCGAGGACCAAGTCGAGACTGGTCCCGCGGAGACGGAGTCAACGGTGTCGACAGAGTCGACCGCGATGAGTGCGGCCGATGCTGGTACCGACAAAGCCCCGTCGGCAAGTCCCGACCCCGATCCGGGGGAAGCAGGGGCCAGCGAGGCCGACGCCGGGCCCGCTGGAGATACGGCGACCGACGCCGAGCCGGCGACCGATGCCGAGCCGGCGACCGACGCGGACGACGACCTCGGGGACTTCGACCCCGAGTTCGAGCTCGACGAGGACGAGCGCGAACAGATCGAGTCGGAGTTCGGGACGGAGTTCCAGAGCGGGACCGACGTCGACGACCCCGGCGAGGCCGACATCGAGACGCCCAGTCCCGAGGAGGTCGAACGAGTCGCGGCGGAGGCCGAGGAGTCGACCGCAGCGACAGCGGAGAGCGGTACGTCGACGTCGGGGAGCGAGGACGTCCCGGCGGGGGACCCGGCGACCGAGGACGCAACGGCCCCGACGGCCGACGGTTCGGCCTCCGACGCCGGCAGTTCTGAGACCGCGGACGCGGCCGACGTCGACCTCGAGGACGCCGTGATGGAAGCGATGACCGACCTCGACGACGGCACAGGTGCCGACCGGGAAGACCTGATCGGGGCCGTTGCCGACCGCCACGGCGCCGACCCGGCGGCCGTCGAGGACGCCATCCAGGACGCGCTGATGGGCGGTCGCTGCTACGAACCCGAAGACGGCAAGCTGACCCCGATCTGAGACGCGGCGCTTTTCTCGCGTGGCCGCCAACGTCGGGCCGATGGCGGTCGAACCGCTCCCGGGCGTCCCCGCCGCGACGGTCGAAGCCGGCGGCGAGCGACTGCTCGTCGTCGCCGACTACCACGCCGGCATCGAGGCCGGCCTGCGCTACGAGGGGGTCGAACTCGCGTCGGCGGCCGAGGACCGGCGGCGCCGTCTGACGGACCTCGTCGACCGGGCGGCCCCGGACCGCGTCGTGGTCCTGGGCGACCTCGGGCACGCTATCGGCGACCCGTTCGCCGAGGAGCGGGCCGAACTGGCCGCCCTGTTCGACGCGCTCGCCGTCCCCGTGACGCTGGTGAAGGGCAACCACGACGGCGACCTGGAGGACGTACTGGAGTCCATCGGCGCGGGCGTGACGATGACGCCGGCCCACGGCATCCGCCTCGGCGACGTGGGGTTCGTCCACGGCCACACCTGGCCGTCGCCGGACGTCCTCGCGGCCGACGTGGTATGCGTGGGCCACGAGCACCCAGTGGTCCGCCTTCAGGACGAGGTCGGCGGCGTCCGCAAGGAGCGTGCCTGGCTCCGGGGCTCACTCGACCGGGACCCCTTCGACGCCCCCGTCGGGGCAGACGCCGACCTCGTCGTCTTTCCGGCGTTCAACGACCGCTCGGGCGGGACCTGGGTGAACGTCGAGGGACAGGACTTCCTCGCGCCGTTCCTCCCGGCCGCCCTCGACGGCGGGGAGGCGTTCCTGCTCGACGGGACCCGACTCGGCCCCTACCGGCGAGTCTAAGCGAGGTGGGGCCGGGGACAGTGACCTAAGTAAGAGCGAGTTACGTCGGTAACACGTACCAGCTGCGTACGCGTCCGGCGGGGCGTCCGCGACGAAACTGGCGCGGAAAATTGTCACTATTTCTCGGCGAAAAGTGGTGGAATTCAGATTTCTCCGTTGATAATGGCTGGTAAGCAGTATATACTAACGTCCGTAGGGAGACGATACCCGTTCGATGACCCGCGAGAAAACAGAGATTTACTGTGCCGAGTGTGGTACCTGGCTCACCATCGACCACGGCGGGAGCGTGACCTGTAAGTGTGGCACACAGTTCTCGATGACCGAGACGTCCTACCCCGAACGTCGGCCGGAGGCGGACAGGACGCCCTCCCCTCGCGGGCATCCGGTACGACTGGACCTCTCACAGCAGGTCGAGAGTCGCAAGTGAGGGCCTGATCTCGAAAGACTCGTCCGGGTTATTTCTCGTTGTCCCCCCATCCTGACCTTGCTCACACGTGGTCGGCCGGGAGCAGCGCCTCGGCCGGCCGGTCGTCGAGCCACGAACAGAGCCGACAGAGGTGGTCCAGTGCGGCCTCGAACAGCTCGGCGCCGACATCGGCGCTGGCGTCCGTCTGGTCGCCGAGCACGCCGTTCTCCGTGTTGTCGATCGCGTCGTAGAACGTCCGGGCGCCGTGGACCCGCCCCGTCTCGTCGTCGAAGTCAACGAGCCCGCCGTCCCGGGCCTCCTCCAGGCGGTCCTCGTGCACGAGGTCGCCGGCCAGGTGCTGGACGAGCGCCGTCTCCTTCGGACCGCCGTGGGGGCCGGGATGCTCGAAGGCGTCCTCGATGCGGTCGGTGATGCTCTCGTCCCACATCCACTCGAGGGCGTACATCGTGCCGTCGTCACGGAGCCGCCGCCCCACCTCCCGGAGGTGTTCGACGTTGCCGCCGTGGGCGTTGACGTAGACGACGCGGTCGATGCCGTGGTACGCGAGGTTACGGGTGAGGCTCTCGAGGTAATCCCGGAACGGCCCCGGGTCGGCCCACATGGTGCCGTGGAACTGGCGGTGGTGGGGGCTGACGCCGACGTTGATGGTCGGCGTACAGAGGTAGTCGGTCCGCTCGGCGGCGGCCCTGGCGAAGGACTCGGCGATGATGTGGTCGGTCCCCTCGGGAAGGTGCGGGCCGTGCTGTTCGGTCGACCCCAGGGGAACGATCGCGAGCGATTCGGCGTCGAAGTACGATTCGAGGTCCGGCCAGGCCTCGTCGGCGAGATACATGACCGCTCATGGACGCCGGACGCCCTTGAACATGTGGTCGGCCCCGGCAGCGCCGCGCCGGTGGCGTGGCACACCCACCAACGCTTATGTAGACAGATGGCCTCCGGTCAGGGTATGCCAGACGACTCGCCGTTCGGTCGGCTCGGGGGCCGATTCGAGGCGCTGTTGTTCGGGGAGCGAGCGCGGGCCTACCGGCTGTTCGTCCGCGCGACGTTCGTCCTCGCCGCTGCCCTTGCGCTGGCCTACGTCGCCGTCCAGGGCGGACTGGTGAGCCTCGGAGCCGACGCGGCGTCGGTGCTGGGGGTCGCGACGGCCGTCGCCGTCGCCGTCCTCGTGCTCTCGGGTATCGTCGAGTTCGTGGTGCTGGGGCGGGTCTACCAGCGCGGGACGACCGAGGTCGCCCAGGCCGCGGCCGACCTCGAGCACGCCGCGGAGCAACTCGAGGAGACCGCGGCGGAGCTAGAGGAGACTGCCGAGGAAGTCGAGGGAGCCGCGGAGACGGTCGAAGGGGCCGCGGCGGACATCGAGGAGACGGGCGAGCACGTCGAGGAGGCCGCCGAGGTGCGGGACAAGACCACGGGGGCGATGGAGACGGCGGACGCCGCCGTCGAGGAGGCCGCCGAGGCAAAGCGGACTGCGACGGCGGTCGAGGTGACCGCCGAGGAGCGCCGCGAGCGACTCCCCGGCGAGCACGAGGACGCGGACGGCGAGCGGGAAGCGGACGACGGGCGCGAGTGACCAGGCCGGGGGCCTCGCGGCCAGTGTGTTCGAGTCGACTCACGACGACACAACGTGTTTAACCAGTTGCGGCGGCTAGTCGACCCCGATGACCGACGGGGCCGTGCGGGGCGAGGCGGCGTTCACCGCGCTGGGTGACGAGGTTCGGAGCGCCCTCTCGGAGCGGGGGTTCTCGACGCCGACCGAGCCACAGCGGCGTGCGATTCCGACGCTGGTGCGCGGGCGCGACACCCTCGTCGTCGCGCCGACCGGGACCGGCAAGACCGAGACGGCGATGCTGCCGGTGCTCGACGCGCTGGCACACGACGAGGAGCGATTCGGCATCGGCGCGCTCTACATCACGCCGCTCCGGGCGCTCAACCGGGACATGCGCCAGCGCCTCGACTGGTGGGGCGAGACGCTCGGCCTGGAGGTCGACGTCCGCCACGGCGACACGACCGACTACCAGCGACAGAAGCAGGCCGACGACCCGCCGGACGTGCTGGTCACGACGCCGGAGACGCTACAGGCCATGCTCACCGGATCGAAGTTGCGGACCGCGCTTTCGGACGTCTCGCACGTCGTCGTCGACGAGGTGCACGAACTCGCCGCGTCGAAACGCGGCGCTCAGATGACCGTCGGCCTCGAGCGACTCGCGGAACTCGCGGGGTCGTTCCAGCGCATCGGCCTCTCGGCGACAGTCGGCGACCCGGAGGCGGTCGGGAAGTTCCTCACCGGCGGGTCGGCGTGTGCCATCGTCGAGGTCGACATCGGGAGCCGTCTCGACGTCGAGGTGGTCCGCCCGGCGGTGACAGAGCGCGACGAACGGCTGTCGAGCAAACTCGTCACCGACGCCGAGACGGCCAGTCACGTCCGCTACATCGACGACCTGATCGCGGCCCACGACTCGGTGCTCCTGTTCGTCAACACCCGCCAGACCGCCGAGGCGCTTGGCTCGCGGTTCAAGGAACTGGGCACGGACCTCGGGGTCCACCACGGGTCGCTCTCGAAGGAGGCCCGCATCGAGGTCGAGGACCGCTTCAAGGACGGCGACCTCGACGCCCTGCTGTGTACGTCCTCGATGGAGCTGGGCATCGACGTCGGCCACGTCGACCACGTCGTCCAGTACGGGAGCCCCCGGCAGGTCTCGCGCCTCGTCCAGCGTATCGGCCGGGCGGGCCACCGGAGCGACCAGGTCTCCTCGGGCACCGTCGTGACGACCCACGCCGACGACACGCTGGAGGCGCTGGCAATCGCCCGCCAGGCCCGCGAGGGCGAGGTGGAACCCGCCGAGATACACGACGGCAGCCTCGACACCGTCGCCAACCAGATCGCGGGCCTGGTCATGGACACCGGGGAGATACGGGCGATGGAAGCATACGGGATACTGACCCGCGCGTACCCGTTCAGGGACCTCCGAGAGGAGGCGTTCAAAGACGTCGTCAGGGAACTCGCGGCCAACAACGTCGTCTGGCTGGACGAGGACCGGGACACCCTCGAGAAGCGCCGTGGCACTTGGCAGTACTTCTACCAGAACCTCTCGATGATTCCCGACGAGGCGACCTACGATGTCGAGGACGTCGCCTCCGGCAAGCAGGTCGGGACCCTCGACGAGCGCTTCGTCGTCAACTTCGCCACGCCGGGCGAGGTGTTCGTCCAGCGCGGGGAGATGTGGCGCATCACGACCATCGACGAGGAGGAGGAGACGGTCACCGTCTCACCCATCGAGGACCCCGCCGGCGAGGTGCCGTCGTGGGTCGGCTCGGAGATTCCGGTCCCGCGTGCCGTCGCACAGGAGGTCGGCGAGGTCCGGCGAGTCGCCGGCCGGCAGTTACAGGACGGGGCCGACGTGGCGTCGGTCGCGGCCCACCTCGCGACGCGGTACGACGCGAGCGCCGAGACCATCGAGACGGGGCTTTCGGACCTCGCGCGACACGAAGCCGCCATCCCCGACGACGGGACCGTCCTCGTCGAGTTCCACGGGCGGGACGTCGTGCTCAACGCCTGTTTCGGCCACAACATAAACGAGACGCTCGGGCGCGTCCTCTCGGCGCTGCTGGGTCAGCGGGCCGGATCCTCGGTCGCGATGGAGGTGGACCCGTACCGCATCGAGCTAGAGGTGCCGCGGCGCATCACAGCCGGCGACGTCGTCGAGGTGATAGAGGAGACCGACCCCGACCACCTCCCGGCGCTGGTCGACCTGAGCCTGAAGAACGCCGACGCGCTGAAGTTCAAGCTCGCCCAGGTCGCCACCAAGTTCGGGTCGCTGAAGCGCTGGCGGGGGCGCGGCTCGACCGACTTCGGCCGGGACCGTCTACTGGCGGCGCTGGAGGACACGCCGATGTACGACGAGGCGCTCAGGGAGGTCAAACACGAGGACCTCGCCATCGAGGCGGCGGCCGAGGTGCTCGCGGCGCTGCAGTCCGGTGACGTCGCCCTCGAGACGGTCGCCGAGCGCACGCCGGTGGGCCTGGGCGGGCGCTCGTCGGGTCGCGAACTGCTCTCGCCGGAGAACGCCGACGCGAGCGTCATCCAGACGGTCCGCGAGCGCATCCAGAACGACCGCGTCCTGCTGTGCTGTCTCCACTGCAAGAAGTGGGACCGCAAGCAACAGGTCAAGCGGGTGCGCGACCAGCCCCAGTGCCCGAAGTGCGGGTCGACACGCGTCGCGGCGCTGAACCCGTGGGCCGACGAGGTGGTGTCGGCGGTCCGGGCCGACGAGCGAGACGAGGAGCAGGAAAAGATGACCGAGCGGGCCTACCGCGCCGGGTCGCTGGTCCAGTCCCACGGGCGCCAGGCCGTAGTCGCGCTGGCGGCCCGGGGGGTCGGCCCCCACAACGCCGCGCGCATCATCAACCGCCTGCGCGAGGACGAGGACGAGTTCTACCGCGACATCCTCCGTCAGGAGCGAGAGTACGCCCGGACGCAGTCGTTCTGGGGCTGAGGTGGGCGTCAGGAGTCTGGTTCGTCGGGCTGGTCGCGGTCGCTCGGCGCTCGCCCGGCGAGTTCGTGGAGCCGCCCAGGTTCGCCACGCGCCTGTCGAGCGGCGCGGGCGGCGACCCGCCGGGCGAGCACCAGCGCGAGGACGGCCGGCACCGCCAGCGCGACGACCCCGAGGACGAGGACGTTCGACTCGACAGTGGACTGGCCGCGCCCGGCGTCGACGACGACGGCGACCAGCACGGCGCCGACCCCGCCGACCACCAGGTAGAGCCCGCGGGCGAGCGCGGCGCTCGGGTTCGGGAGGCGGGCGAGATACGCGGCGGGAACCAGCCAGCCGAGAAGTGCGAGGGCGGCCACCAGGGGCAGTGAGAGGCCCCCGACGGCGATGACGACGGCGTAGGCCACGAGGGGCGCGATGGCGATACCGAGCGCCAGCCCGGTCAACAGCACGGCCCAGCGCGGCGCCCTCTCCAGGTCGCCGTCCGTCGCGTCCAGGCGGGCCGCGACGGCCTCCGGGTCGAGGGCCGCGAGCAGCGGCCTGTCACACACCGGACAGCGCACCGCGTCCGGGTCGACCGGCTCGCCACAGCCGGCACAGACCTGACCGTCGGAGCCTTCGAGAGCCATACTTCCGGTTGTGTCCAGGGGGGCTTGAGTGATGCGCCGGGGACCGGGTAGACGGAAAGCCCCGCTTTCCGGACGGCAGCGGCGTGAGCGGCCGTCGGTGTGAGAACGCATCAAATGCCACCGTACTTCGAGGCCCCGCGGGTAAGAGCGTGTTGCCGACCGGTAAGCGAACGTGGGGCGTTGGTAATCGCGGCTTCGTCGTTCGGGACGAATAAATATCAAGTAAATAACAATACGGCACCCGTTCGAGGGCTGGGACGCTATGTCGAGAGACACACACGGCCCGTACCGGCGCGACGTCATGAAGACCATCGGCGCGGGCGCCGCGGTGTCGGTCCTCGGCGGGGCCGCGATGGCCCAGGAGGACGACGACGGCGACGAGGGAGCGGACGGGGACACGGACGACGACTCGGGGACGGTCCACACGGTCCAGACGCTCATCGCCGGCCCAGCGACGAATCCCGAGCGACCGGCGGACTTCTTCTTCCAGCCCACCGGGCTCCACGTCCAGCCCGGCGACGTGGTGAAGTTCGTCTTCACGACGCCCGACCACAACGTGGTGTCGTACCACCCGGCGTTCGGGATGCGGCGGCGCGTCCCGGTCGGCGTCGACGCCTTCTCCTCGCCGCTGCTGGGGTGGCGAGCCGACTCCATCGCGGACGACCAGATAGAACCGCCTGCGGAACCGGGCGAAGGAGGAGAGGAGGGGGAGGACGGCGAAAACGGCGAAGATGGCGAGGGCGGCGAGAACGGAGGCGAGGAGGAGACGAGCGCCCCGGTGCCGAGCACCTGGCTCCACGCCTTCGAGACGGCGGGCGTCTACGACATCCTTTGTTCGCCCCACGAGGGGTTCGGGATGAACCTGCGCGTCGTCGTCGGCGACGTCGAAGAGGCCCCCTTCGAGACGTCGAACCCCGACAACCTGGCCCCACCGCGCGCGGGGCCGGTGGGCCTCGCGCGGGTGACGCTCACCGACCCGGCGCTCGAACCGGCGAACATCGTCGAGCAGGGGCGTGTCCCCTGGCAGGCCCTGTCGGCGAACCAGAGCGGACAGGGGTGAATCACGCGTCGTTCATAAACGACTAAACGCGGCCCGCCCATCGCCACGCCCATGCGACTGGAGGAGTACTGGGGAATCGGGCCGAAGACGTCCGACCTGCTGAGCGAGGCACTGGGCGTCGAGCGGGCCATCGAGGCCATCGAGTCGGCGGACACGCGGACCTTGACGGCGGCGGGGCTCTCGCGTGGGCGGGCGACCAGGATTCTGCGGCGGGCCACCGGCGCGGAGTCGATGGATCTGCTCGCCACCCGGGACACCCGCGACGTCTACAAGGAACTGCTTGACCTCGCCGAGGAGTACGCCGTCACGGCGGACGCGGCGGACCGCATCCGCGTGCTGACGCCGCTCCCGACCCGTGAGGAGATGGAATCGCGGCTCGACGACGTGCTCGAAGCGCGCGACACGTGGGCCGACCTCCCGGACGCCGACCGCGAGGCCGTCATCGACGCCTTCGACGGCTACGACGCCGAGGGCGGCGAACTGGCGGCCGTCGAGACGGCCATCGCGCTGCGCGAGACTGGCGTCGAGGCGGGCGTCTTCGAACCGCTCGCCGAACTGGACGGCGACGCACTCGCCGACGCCCGGGCGGCACTCGCAGGCTTCGCGGGTGGCGGTGACCGGGTCGGCGAGGGGGCCGACGAGGAACTCGACCGCCTGCGCGAGCAGCTGGGCCAGGTCGAGGACCTCGCGGCGGAGTCGGCGACCGTCGTCGAGGCCGTCCAGGAGGGGGCGCGCCGGCCCGCCGAGTTCCAGGACGCGCTGGTGCGCCACGTCGTCGCCGAGACCGGACTGGACGCGGCCCGCGTCCGCGATGCGATGCCCGGCGAGGCGACGGACGCCCGCGACTTCGTGGAGACGGCCCTGCGCGACCTGCGGAGTGCGCTCCGCAGCGATCTCGAGGCCCGCGAGGCCGAGGTGGCCGACCGGCTGGAGGAGAACCTCGCGGCCGCCCGTGAGGACGTCGACGCCGCCGTCGAGGCGGTCGGGGACATCGCGCTCTCGGTGTCCCTGGCCCGGTTCGCGCTCGCCTTCGATCTCGTCCGACCGACGTTCGTGGCGGGCCGCAAGACCATCGCCGTCCGGGCGGCCCGCAATCTCGCGCTCGCCGACGTCGAATCTGTCCAGCCGGTGACCTACGCCGTCGGCGACCACGACCTGGCGGTCGACCGGGCGAACGCGCCGCCGACCGGCGACCGCGTCGCGGTCCTGACCGGCGCGAACTCCGGAGGGAAGACGACGCTGCTGGAGACGCTCTGTCAGGTCCAGTTGCTGGCCCAGATGGGCCTGCCGGTGCCTGCGGACGCCGCCGAAGTGGGGGTCGTCGACACTATCGTCTTCCACCGCCGGCACGCCTCGTTCAACGCCGGCGTCCTCGAGTCGACGCTCCGGTCGGTCGTCCCGCCGCTGACCGACAGCGACCGGACCCTGATGCTCGTCGACGAGTTCGAGGCCATCACGGAACCGGGCTCCGCCGCGAACCTGCTGCACGGCCTGGTGACGCTGACCGTCGACCGCGACGCGCTGGGCGTGTTCGTCACCCACCTGGCCGACGACCTCGAGCCGCTGCCCGACGTCGCCCGCGTCGACGGCATCTTCGCCGAGGGCCTGAACACCGACCTCGAACTCCAGGTCGACTACCAGCCCCGCTTCGGCACGGTCGGCAAGTCCACCCCGGAGTTCATCGTCTCCCGACTGGTCGCCAACGCCGCCGACCCGGTCGAGCGGTCGGGCTTCGAGACGCTCGCCCACGCCGTCGGCGAGGAAGCCGTCCAGCGGACGCTCTCGGACGCACGCTGGACCGAGTAGGCGGCCGGTTCGCCGTCGTCGTGACTGTGCTGGCGGGTCCGACCCGGTCAGTCGCTCTCCGGGGCCAGTCGCGCCGGGCCCGGCGCCGACTCCGCCTCGGTCGCGGGCGACCCCTCGGCAAGCGAGCGCGTGGAGTTCCCGACGACGAGCAGACTGCTCGCGGTCATCGCCACCGCCGCGAACAGCGGGTTCAGCAGGCCGAGCAGCGCGAGCGGGAGTGCGACGGCGTTGTAGCAGAACGCCCACGCGAGGTTCTGCCGGACCCGCAAGCGCGTCGCCGCAGTCACGTCCAGCAGGTCGGGGACGGCCCCCAGGTCGTCGGTGGTCACCACGGCGTCCGCGGCGTCGGCCGCGAGCTGGGTGCCCGAGGCCATCGCGACGCCGACGTCGGCCGTACCCAGCGCCGGCGCGTCGTTGCTCCCGTCGCCGACCATCGCGACCGTCCCGCGGGACTGGAGACGCTGGACGACTTCGGTCTTTGCCTCCGGCGGGACCCCGGCGAACACCTCGTCGACGCCCGGGTGCGATTCGAAGGTCGCCGTCGCTTCGGGGCTGTCGCCGGAGACGACGACCACCTCGTGGTCGCAGGCCAGCGCGTCGACCGTCGCCTCCCAGTCGTCCCGCGGCCGGTCGCCGGCGACGACGAGGCCGCGGGCCCGGCCGTCCCAGGCGACCAGCGCCGGAACCTTGCCCGCGTCACGCGCCGCGTCGTACCGGTCCCGAAGGTCGCCGTCGACGGCCAGTTCCAGCGACTCGAGGAGGTCGACGGTGCCGACGACCGTCCGATCGCCGGCGACGACGGCGCTGACGCCGCGGCCGGGGTGCGTCTCGAACGCCTCGACGTCGGCATCGGGGACGGCGACGGCGTCTGTCACGGCCGCGGCCAGCGGGTGATCGGCGAACTGCTCGACGGCAGCCGCCCGGCGCATCACCGACTCGTCGGCGCGCTCGAGCAGCGCCATCTCGCCGGTCGTCAGCGTCCCCGTCTTGTCGAATGCGACGACGTCCAGGTCGGTGGCCGTCTCGAAGACTGACTCGCCGGTGACGACGACGCCGGCGTCGAAGGCCCGGCGGATGCCGGCGGCCGTCGCGAGCGGCGTCGCCAGCCCCAGCGCGCAGGGACAGGAGACGACCAGCACCGCGAGGCCGGTCAGCAGTGCATCGGTCGGCCCAGCGCCAAAGAGGAGATGGGCGCCCGCCGCGACGACGGCGAGGACGACCACCAGCGGGACGAACACGGCGGCGATGCGGTCGACGAGTCGCTGGACGCCCCCGCGGCCGCTCTGGACGTCCCACAGCAGCGTCGCGAGGCGGTCGACGGTGCTCTCGGCGTCGGGGCCGACACTGACGACGACGCCGCCCTCGGCCAGCAGCGACCCGCCGAGCACCTCGTCGCCCGCCGTCTTGCGGACCGTCCGCGACTCCCCGGTCACGAGCGACTCGTCTGCCGCGCCGTCGCCGGAGACGACGGTGCCGTCGACCGGAATCCGGTCGCCGCTCCGGACGACCACCTCGTCGCCGGGGCGGAGGTCGGACACGTCGACCGTCTCCGTCCCGCCGGCCGTCCGACGGGTGGCCGTGTCGGCCCGCTGGGTCGTGAACTCGGTCAACCGTTCGAGCGCGCCCCGGCGGACCCGGTCCTGGTAGTAGTCGCCCAGGGAGACGGCCATGACGATGACCGTCGCCACGTCGAAGTACACCTCGGTGTGACCCAGCAACACTGCGAGGACGCTGTACCCGAAGGCCGTCGTCGCGGCCATCGCGACCAGCAGGTCCATGTTCGGCCGGCCCGCCCGCAGACTGACGTAGGCGCCCCGGAGCAGGGGCCACCCGGTGTAGCCGACGACGACGGCGGTCATCACGGCCATGTTCCACAGGAGGTAGTCGCCGGCCGACCCGGCCGGGTCCAGCAACAGGAGCGACCCCTCGACGCCCAGGTACGCCGGGTAGAGAAAGAGGACGTACCAGAGCATCGTCATCATCCCGAAGAAGCCGCCGACGATGAGCCGCCCCTCGAGTTCGTACTCGTCGTCGTCCCCGTCGTGGCGGTGGCTGGCGTCGTAGCCGGTGCCCGCGACGACGTCCGGGAGCCCCTCGCTATCGAGGACGGCGGGATCGTAGGTGACTTTCATCGTCCCCGTCGGGTAACTGGCCGCTGCGCCGGTCACGCCCTCGTGGTCGGTCGCGCGGGCCTCCAGGAACGTCTCGCAGGTCGCACAGTGCATCCCGTCGACGGCGAGGTAGGCCGTCTCGCCGTCGGCGTCGTCGGGGTCGGTGCCGGTGTCGGCGTCCGCGACGGTGGCCGTCGCGGGGTCGTCGAGGGTCCGTGCGACCTCCAGACAGCCCCGACAGCAGAAGGTTCCCTCGACGTCGTCGTCACTGACCGCGGCGTCGACCGGCAGGCCACAGAGCGTGCAGTCGGCCATCTGTCGTCACATCCAGGGCATCGGCAGCGGTGGCTTGGGGATCGAGACGCCGAAGGCCGCCAGCCCGTTCGCGAGGGGGACGAGCGCGAGAACGACGAAGACGGCGCCCAGCACCCGGTGGAGTGTCGACCGACGGGCCGGCGAGAGCGTCCCGAAGGCCGTCCCGTAGGCGAACACGAGCGGGATGGTCCCCAGGCCCAGTGCCGCGAGCGAGAGGGCGCCGGTCACCGCAGACCCCGTCGCGAAGGCGTACAGGAACGCCGGGTACAGCAGCGGACACGGGAGCAGGCCGTGCATCGCCCCCAGTGCCACCATCCCCGGACCGTCGACCCAGGCGTCGATCCTCGCCACGAGCGTCGCCGAGACCCGCTGAAATCCGGTCCCGACGACCGGGAGCGAGGCGGCCAGGTCCACGGCGCTCCCGCGGGTCAGGTAGCCGAGACCGACGGCGACGATGAACGTGCCGACGAGCACACCGACGGCGCCGCGCACGGCGGTGCCGATCTGTGCGAGGCCGGCGATATCGAACAGGAAGGCCCCGAGCGCACCGAGCAGCGCGCCGATCGCAGTGTAACTCAGCGTGCGGCCGACGTTGAAAGTGCCTGCTGTCGGATCTCGTGTGTCGAGACCGGACCGCCGTCGTCGAGCCTGTCGGCGTAGGTAGTGACCAGCGGCCCACACATCCCGAGACAGTGGACGCTGCCGACGAGGCCGAGGCCGACAAAAGCGAGCAGACCCGCCGTCTCGCCCGTTCCCACCGGGAGCCCGGGATCCATCTCAGGCCGGGGCACCCTCCGACGCGCCCTTCGCCGTCATCCAGTAGAGACTCGCGGCGATGAGCACGACGTTGACGAGCGCGAGCGCGACGATGGTCCGGCCTGTCCCCTGTAGATAGTAGGCGACCGGGGCCAGCCCGGCGAGTGCGAGCAGCGTCACGATACGTGGGTTCGACATCGACATGGACAACGCTTGGGCTGACCGTGTATAAAAAGGGATGGGGCGTTCCTATCCGCTGAAAACACTGGGTGCTTTTTAGTCGGTGACGTTGTTTCGGGTGGATATGGGCCGACTGACCGTTGGAGCGACGACAGTGACGGATCGGCCTCCTGTAGTGGAGGGATGTGGATGTCACTAAGAAGGAGACAGTTCATGCAGGGCGCGGCCGGCGCGACCGCGCTCGGTGCGGCAGGACTAGCATCGGCACAGGAAGAACCCGACTACGGTGGCTGGTTCGACGACGTCTCGAACTTCGACGGCACCGTGGACAAACGCGGGCAAGACACCGTCGAGATCACCGTGGGGGCACAGGGGAACAACGGCGCGTTCGCCTTCGACCCGCCGGCCGTGATGGTCAGCCCCGGCACCGAAGTCGTCTGGCGATGGAACGGTGAGGGCGGCGGCCACAACGTCAAATCGGACGGCGACGGCCCCCTCGACTCGGGGTCCCGTCGCGGAATCGGGGACCACCTACGCACACACATTCGAGTCAGAGGGCATCTTCAAGTACGTTTGTGTCCCCCACGAGTCGCTGGGCATGAAAGGCGCCGTCGTGGTCCGACCCGGGGGGTCGGGCGGTGGCGGCAGTGGCCAGCCCCAGGGGCCGCCCGCGAACCCCGACTACGGCGGCTTCTTCGACAACGTCTCGAACTTCGACGGGACGACGGTCGACAGGACCGGCCAGGACACCGTCGAGATATCGGTCGGTGCCCAGGGGAACAACGGCGCGTTCGCCTTCGACCCGCCGGCGGTCAGAGTCTCGCCGGGCACGGAAGTCGTCTGGACCTGGACCGGCGAAGGGGGTGGCCACAACGTCGTCTCGGACGGCGACGGTCCCCTCGACTCGGGGTCCCCCGTCGCGGAGTCGGGGACCACCTACTCCTACACCTTCGAGGAGATGGGCGTCTACCAGTACGTCTGTGTCCCCCACGAGTCGCTGGGCATGAAAGGCGCCGTCGTCGTCGGCGGCCCCCTCGAGGGGGGTAGCGGCGGCGACGGCGGCGGCGGTGGCCGCGGGAGCATCGAACTCTCCGGGCCACAGTGGCTCCTGAGTGGGTCCGTCCTGCTGGCGTTCTTCTCGCCGCTGCTGTTCGCGGCGGTGATGCGCCGGCGCTACCGGGAACAGCCGCCCCAGATGGGCACCGACGACGACCTGGAACGTGCGACCGGGCCGGCCCCGGTCGAAGAAGCGGCGGAGACCGAACCGGCGGTGGAGCTGTCACACGACGAGTACGACCCCAAGGGGACGGCGGCGCTGGTCGCCTTCTACTTCGTCCTCATCGGACTCCTGTGGGCGTTCATGTACTTCGTCGAGTTCCTCGGCCGCGTGTCGGTGATCGGGTGATAGCATGCAGGTTCACAACTTCGAAAAAATCTGGCTCGGCGCAGCGATACTCCTCATCGTCGGCTTCATCGCCACCATCTCCTATGGCACCGTCGGTGCCGGCATCTCGATGGTCGACGACTCCGGAGGGCAGATCAGTGCACAGGCAGTCCAGAACGGCAACACCGGGACACAGTTCGACGACCCCGGCGTGGTCCAGGCGAGCGAGGATCGGGTCGTCGTCTACGTCGTCGCCCAGCAGTTCCAGTTCCGGCCGGGCAGCGGTGACACCCATCCGGGTGCCCGCCGATACGCGCGTGACGTTCAAGGTGACCAGTGCCGACGTCGTCCACGGGTTCTCCATCGCGGAGACCAACATCAACACGATGGTCATCCCCGGACAGGTCGCCGAGGTCACGGCCGTCTTCGACGAGACGGGGACCTACGGCCTCGTCTGTCACGAGTACTGCGGGGCCGCCCACCACACGATGGGCGGGTCCGTCGAAGTGGTCCCGAAGGACCAGTACGAACCACAGGAGGTGAGCAACTGATGGTCTTCGTCGACGAGTACCCCAAGACTTCGAAACTCATCCGCAGTCAGTTCATCGTCTCGTTTATCGCCCTGGCGCTCGGTGCCCTCTTTGGCATCGTCCAGGCGCTGCACCGCACCGGAACGTTCCGGATATTCAGTTCCGCGGACTACTACACCATCCTGACGGGGCACGGCGTTCTGCTGGCGTTGGTCTTCACGACCTTCTTCATCGCCGGCCTGTTCGCGTGGGCGGTCTCGAACAGTCTCGAGCGCGAACTCCCCCAGCGGGCCGCGTGGGGCGCCTTTTGGCTGATGCTGGTCGGCACCGTGCTTGCCGCCGTGGCCATCCTCGGTGGCCTCTTCGGGGCGCCGTCTATCCTCGGCCACTCGCTGAAGGCCGACGTGCTGTTCACGTTCTACGCGCCGATGAAAGCCCATCCCGCGTTCTACCTGGGTGCCGCGCTCATCATCGTCGGCTCGTGGATCGCCGGCTACGCCTACTTCAGATCGCTGTGGAACTGGCGCTCCGAGAACCCCGACGAGCGCATCCCGCTGAAGACGTTCATGGTCGTGACGACGATGCTGATGTGGTACATCTCGACGGTCGGCGTCGCCGTCGAGGTCGTCGTCTTCCTCATCCCGTGGTCGCTGGGCCTCATCAGCAACGTCGACCCGCTGCTGACCCGGACGCTGTTCTGGTACTTCGGTCACCCGGTCGTCTACTTCTGGCTGATGCCGGCGTACCTCGTCTGGTATACCGTCCTGCCGAAGCTCGCCGGTGGCCGCCTGTTCAGCGATCCGCTCGCACGCGTCGTGTTCGTCCTGTTCCTGCTGCTCTCGACGCCGGTCGGCTTCCACCACCAGTACGTCGACCCCGGCATCCCCGAGGGCTTCAAGTTCATCGCCATGACGAACACGATGTTCCTGCTGTTGCCCTCGCTACTGACCGCCTTCACCGTCGTCGCCTCGCTGGAACACGGGGCCCGGCAGAACGGCGGGAAGGGCTACTTCAGCTGGCTCCGGAACCTGCCGTGGGGCGAACCGGCCTTCGCCGGCTGTGCGCTCGCCGGCCTGATGTTCGCCGCCGGCGGGTTCTCCGGCATGATCAACGCCGGGATGAACATCAACTACCTCGTCCACAACACGCTGTGGGTGCCCGGCCACTTCCACCTCACCGTCGGCACCGCCTTCGCCCTGACGGCGATGGCCATCAGCTACTGGCTGGTGCCACAGATAACGGGCAAGAAGCTCCAGCGGCGGGGGATGGCGGCCGTCCAGCCCTACGTCTGGTTCATCGGCATGGCGCTGATGTCCAACGCGATGCACCGGGCCGGCCTGGCCGGCATCCCGCGCCGGACCGCGGAGCCGATGTACAGCGAGTTCTCCTTCGAGGGCGTCGCCGGCACCGTCGGCGAGATGCGCCTGCAGATCGCCATCGGCGGCACGCTCCTGTTCGTCGGCGCGGCGCTGTTCCTCGTCGTGATGGCCGAGACCTGGATCGCCCACCGCGGCGGGCGCCTGCGCGTCAACAGCGTGTTCCCGGACCCGCTGTCCGGTCCGGAACACAGCCCGCGCGTCCTCGACAACTACAAACTGTGGACTGCCATCGCGCTCGTCCTCATCGTCATCGCCTACGGGCCACCGCTCGCGGCCATGGTCGCCGACGGCATCACCGCGCCCGGTAGTCCGCCGATTCCGGTCTGACCCGACCCGTTTTCCCCCATCCGCTCACCAATGTTCGACGACGTCTCAGGCCCCGACCAGACGACGCTGATACGAGTCCTGATAGTCGTGGGTATCGGCCTCCCGATACTCATCGAGATCGCCACCTTCGGTGGGATGCTCAGCCACTACGTCGCCGGCGGTGACGGCGGCGACGCGGCGACGGCGAGCGCCAAGACGCCCACCCCGGAGGTGACCGGAGCCGACACCGGCGACGAGGTGCTGACACAGGCCCCACCCACCGTCCACATCTCGCGGGCGTCCGTGCTCACCACCGACGACGGCTGGCAGTTCCTCCTGACGTTGAACGTCACGAACGACGGGGAGGAGCCGACCGAGGTACAGGTCGGTGCGGTCACGGCCCGCAACGGCGCGACCGTGGCGGGGACGGGCACGACCGGGAACCTCCAACCCGGCGAGACCGGCCAGGTCACCGGCTCGTGGATGCTCCCGTCCGGCGAGCGCCCGGCCAGCGTCTCGGTGACCGTCGCCACCGCCACGTCCGACGGTGGGACGGATTCGACGGCCTACACCGTCGAGCTGGGGGACATTCCGGTTTCCAACCAGTGAAAAGGGCGCACACAAGTTATTAGCGTGGCCGGCGAACCCCCACCCGAGGTGACACACGTGACGACACATCATCCCCGGAAAGGCGTGGAGCTGTACCGCGAAGACGACGCGTACGTCGTACTGTTCGACCTGCCGGACCACGACCCCGCCGACATCGAGGTCCGCTGGCACGACAGCCGCCTCCACGTCGAGGCCGTCGAGGGCGACGCGACCGGCCGAAGCGGCGTGTTCCACCGGAGCATCGGCCTGCCGAAGGCCATCGAGGAGGGGAACATCTCGGCGGTGTACGAGGACGGCGTCCTGACGGTAACGGCCCCGGTGAGCGACTCGGGGCCCGAGCACCACACCGTCGACGTCCAGTACTGAGGCTGGAGTCACCGAGGGGCCCCATGCCATTCGACCTCCGCGAGCACACTGCGGACGTGGCCGTCGAAGCCACCGGCGAGAGCCTCGGTGCCACCTTCGCCGCCGTGGCCGACGGCCTCGCGGCCGCGATGTGTGACGACGTCCCCCCGGCGGGCGAGCGCTTCTCGGTGACGGTCACCGCCGAGTCGGGCGAGGCGCTCCTCTTCGATTACCTCGATCAGCTCATCTACGAGCGCGACGTCCGCGCGGTGCTCCCCGTCGACAACGAGGCGACGGTGCGCGCCGACGGCGACGAGTGGCACCTCGAGGGGAGCGCGCGCGGCGTCCCGCTGTCGGCCGTCGAGGCCCGCGAAGTGAAGGCGGTGACTTACTCCGAGATGGCCCTGGAGGACCGCGCCGACGGCTGGCGCGCCTACGTCGTCTTCGACGTCTAGTCGAGACGCTCGCCGCAGTTCGGACAGAACCGCGCCGACCCGTCGGCCGGCACGTCGACGTGACAGGCCGGACACCGGTCGGACGTCCCCCCGCCTGCGCCGTCGTCGGTGTACACCGCGGTGTCGGCGAACCACTCGTCTGCGGTCGTCCCGTCGGACGCCGTCGTCTCGTTCTCCGCAGCCGCCGTCTCGTCCGGGAGCGGCTGGTCCGGCGTGAACACGCGGGTCCCGCCGGACTCGTCGGCGTCAGCCGGTGCTTCGTCGGTCTCGTCGGACGGCTCGGTTTCTGCCAAAGCGGCCTCGTCCGCGTCCGTCTCGGCCACCCCGTCGTCCTGCGCCGGACGGGCGGCTGCGGCCGATGGTGCCGCGGTACGACGGCCCACACTCGGGTAGCGCTGACCCGGCCGCGGTTGCGGATTCTCGAGCGGCGCGCGCAGCGCGACGACCAGGCCGGCGACGGACTGGGGCACCAGGTAGGCCGCCGCGAGCACCGCGGGCCCCATCACGGCGACCGAGCGAACGGTGCCCGCGTCGGCGCCGCTCGCGGCGACAATCGTCTGGGCGACGGACGCGACGCCCGCGGCGGCCAGTCGGTCCCCGAGCACCACGCTCAGCGCCCCCAGCGCCGGCGCGTGGACCAGCCACCCGACCGCGAGACTGGCCGCGGCGATGACGGAGAGCAGAGCGAGCAGCGGCGGCACCGAGAACGTGTAGACCCGGTAGCCGTAGGCGAGCGTCCGGACGAACAGGTGCGCCGCGGCAACGGCGCCAGCGGCGACCAGCAAGGGGGACGGTCCGGTCGCGGCGCTGGCGGCCACCAGCGCGAGCACGACGAGACCGGACGGTGCGACCAGCGCGCTCGGGTGGTCGAACCGGTAGCGCGACGCGAGGTTGCCCCGCGTGTTCTTCAGCGCGCGGTCGAGCAGCGCCGCCGCGACGATCGCCGGGACGAGTATCCAGCCGACGGCCGCGAACACCACCAGTCCGTCGACGGGGACAGAGTCGACCGAGAACAGGACCGAGCCGGCGAGCGACGGGGCGACGGCGTCGGCGAGCGTTCCGGTCCCGAGGACCCAGCCGCCGTAGACGACGACAGCCAGGAGTCCGCCCGCGAGGACTCGCCGCTCGGCGCCGACCAGGCGGACGGAGTCGCGGAGTTCAGCGGGCAGGGAGCCGCCCCACATTGGTCAGTGATTTCTACAGCGGGCGCTTAAGTGTGGGTGGAATCCCGGTCACGGCGCCTCGATGGAGATGGTCGCCACGCCGGACAGTTTCAGCTCGTCGCCGGGCCCGACGGGTTCGCGGTCGCCCTTCCGCAGGGAGCGACCGTTGAGCGTCGTCGGGTTCTCGCCCAGGTCGACGAGGTAGAACCCGTCGGCCTCGCGGACGAACCGCACGTGTTCGCGGTGGATGCGGACCGCCTCGTCCTCCGGGCGGCCGGCGTCGGCAAGGGCCGCCCGGACCTCCCGACCCACCCGGTCACCGTCGGCGACGGTGATGGTGGTGCCAGCCACCGAGAGCACCAGCGAGTCCGGGATGGCGGCGTCCTCGTCCGCGGACTGCGCCGCCAACGCGTCGACGGCGTCCCCCTCTCCGTCGACGTCACTCCCGGCGTCTTCGGACCCGCCCCGGTGGGCGTCGAGGTCCTCGCCGCAGTTCGCACAGAAGTGCTCGTCGCCCTCGAGGTCGGTACCACAGGACGGGCACTCCGTGAGCTCGTCCCCGCCAGGCTCGACGGCCTGGACGTCGGCCCCGCACTCGATGCAGAAGTTCGCGTCCGCGTCGAGTTCGGTCCCGCAGTCGGGACACTCGACGGTCGCGGGTTCGTCGGCCGCGTCCGCGTCGGCGTCCGCGTCGTCCCTGGCCTCGGATGGCGCCGCGTCCTCGGTCGCCGACTCGGCACTGGCCGGTTCGGACGCGTCCGCGTCCTCGGTCGCCGGGGCCTCCTCCCCGTGGTCGTCGGCGGCACCCACGTCGCCCTCGCCGGCGTGTTCGTCCTCGGGCGTCGAGTCGGTCTCGTCGGCTGCTGGGCCGGCGTCACCGGAGTCGTCGTCGGCCGTCTCCGTGCCCGGTTCCGCTATCGGTCCGGCCTCGGGGTCGGCGGCCGGCGCGGCGTCTCCACCCGCCTCGTCGGCGTCGCCCGCCTCGGTGTCGCCGTCGTACTGCCACTCGCCGCAGTCGGGGTTCGTACACCAGCCCCCGGCGGCGGTCGGGTCGAAGGACTGCCCGCAGATGGGGCACTCGACCGCGTCTCCGTCGTCTGTGTCGGCCATGGCTGTCGCTACCTCCCAGGGGGCAAAAACAGTTGCCCACGCCATGCCCCTCAGTTATCGGTCACGACGACGGTGTCGCGGTCCCGGACGTCGACGTCGGAGTCGACGGCACGAACCGCCAGGCCGCCGGCCTCGGGCGTCTCCGGGAGCGCCGAGTCCGCAAACAGGAGGACGGAGACGTTGTCCTTGCCGCCCCGGTCGTTGGCCAGCGAGACGTACTCGCGGGCGGCCGCGTCGAGCGTTGTTGCCTCGAGAGCGACATCGCGAATCTCGGCGTCGGTGACGACGGCCTCGCGGACGCGCTCGGCGACCTCGTCCGAGCGTCCCGATGCCACGTACTCGTCGTACAGGTCGGGGGCGTCGGTCTGAGCGTCGACGAGGCCGTCGCTGGTCACCACCACGGTGTCCTCGGCGTACAGGCGGACGCTCCGGGTGTCGACCTCGACAGACGCCTGCTCGGGGTCCTCGTAGCCCGACCCGCCCAGCGCGCGGGTTATCTGGTTGCCGTCGGGGTGGACGTGGGTCTCGACGGCGTCGAGTTCACCCGCGTCCTCGCGGTCCCGGACGACCGAGTGGTCCCGGGTCAGCCGGTCGATGGTCTCGCGGGCCTCGTTGACGGCGTAGGCCCGGCTGTCGCCGACCCAGCCGTAGTGGAGGTAGCCGTCGGCGTAGACGCCGGCGACGACGGTGGTGTACGACTGAGTGCCGGCGGCCGCTGCGTACCGGACGATGTCCCGGTGGGCCGCGACGATAGCGGCCTCGACGTCCGCCTGGATACCTTCTTCCCCGCGGGCGTCCGGCAGCACCGACCGGTCGACGTCCACGTCGAACTGGTCAGGGTGGCGGCGGGCCGCGCGTATCGCCACCGGCGCCAGGCGTTCCGCGACGGCCGTCGTCGCGATGTACGACGCCGCGTCGCCCGCGTCGTGACCGCCGGCCCCGTCCGCGAGGACGAAGGCCGCCGCCGAGCGGTTCATCGGGCGATCGTCGTCGCGGGTCCCCCCGCGGTAGCCCTCGCGGTGGCCCTCCTCGAAGACCGTCAGGGCCACGCTGTCCTCGTTGATTCCCCGTCCGCGTTTCCGCTCGCCGATGTCGTAGTTGGTGCTGTATCGCATGGTCATGTCTCCGGGTGGAACTCGAACGTGACGCCGTAGGTGGGGTGGACGAGCGACACCAGGTCGCCGTCGTGCAGGCGGACCGACTCCGGCGGGACCCGCCCGTGGCGGTCCGTGGGGTCCTCGCCCTCCGCTCGCAGGCGCTCGCGTCCCGCCGCACAGAGGACCCGCTGCCAGCCCTGCCCCTGCTGGACGAAGGTGCCGTTGAGGCTCCGGTCCTGGAGGTACCACTCGCCGTCCGCGGTGTCGAACTGCACCTGGACCGACGAGATGTACTCGCCCTGCGGGTCATCGATGGCGATGGAGGCCGACGGGCCACTTGCCCCCCGCCGCCCGATGGTGTCTCCGGGTTCGACGGTGAACCGCTCGTCAGCCTGGATGTACCGGACCGAGGCCCGCGCCGGCGGTTCGGGGTCGCGGTTCTCGAGCACCTCCTTCAGGACCGTCGCGTTCCGGTAGCGGTCCCGGTAGTCGGTCTGGGTGGCCCGCTCGACGATTTCGGCCAGGTAGTCCTCGCAGTCGGCCCCGAAGTCCCGCGGGTCGACGCCGTCTTTCTTCGGGACGCTCCCCTTCAGGAGAAAGAGGAGGATCTTCCCGATGGAGTAGACGTCGGACCAGGGCCCCTGACGGACGTCGGTCCGACTGGCCTCCGCGACCTCGCGGGGTTTGAACGGCCCCAGGATGGTCGTCCCGGAGTTGCCAGTCGACGGGTCGCCGTCGGCGTCGAACCCCGTCGCCGTGTTGAAGTCGATGAGCGTCGGCGTGATGTCGGGCGTGAGCATCACGTTCTCCGGTTTCAGGTCGCGGTAGACGATCTCACGTTCGTGGAGGAAGCCCATCGCGTCCGAGAGGTCGATGCCGATTTGCCGGACCTGCTCGGTGTCCTCGATGGGCCCGTGGCGGTCGATCACCTCGTCGAGTTCGATGCCCCCCGCGACCAGCTCGACGACCAGGAAGGGGACGTCGCGTTCGGTCACCTGGTCGTAGAGGTCCATGACGTTCTCGTGGCCGCCCGCCGCCCGTATCTTCAGGAGCGACTCGGCCTCTTTCTGAAAGTACGCCTCGATGACATCGGGGTCGTTCTGGGACTCCGTGTAGTTGGGGTGTTTGAGCACGACGCTGTCGCCCGTCGTCCGGTCCGTGGCCCGGTAGGCCTTCGCGAACCCGCCCTTGCCGAGGAACTCCTGGAGGTCGTAGCGGTCCGCGATGACGTCGCCGGCCTCGGGTTCCCAGGTCATGGTGTCACTGGCGTGGACGCGCGGCGACGCGCGCAACCGAAGACCATCGGGGGCCCCGTCGTCCGGTCACTGCTGGAGCCCCTCGTCGGTCACGATCTTCGTCGCCTCGCTCTCCTCGGCCCGACCGCCCTCGGCGACGATCTGGGTCTCGCGCTCGGCGGACTTGACCGCCTGCGTGTCGGCGCCGTGGATCGTGGTCATCTTCTCGACCTGGGTCTGAGCCTCGGCGACGTTGCCCTTCCCGAGTTCGGTCTTTATGACGGTCTGGCGGTGGTCGATGTCGACGTCCTCGTTGTGGACGGCGAGCTGCTCGGGGTCGTCGGTGTACTCGACTTCGATTGCCCCGTTGGCCGTCTCGCCGCGAGCGGAGAGCGTCACGTCGGCTAGCGTCACCGTCTGGCCGACCTCGCGTGGCGGTGCGTGGACCTTCAGGACGACGCGCTGGGTCTCCCGCTCCAGCAGGTCCGGGAGCGGAATCTCCGTCGCGTTGCCCGCCCACTCCACGTCGACTGCTTGCGTCTGTGGCACCGCGCGGTACACCTCGCTGACCTCGACGCCGTCGGCCACGTCGAGTTCGAGCGACGCGTCGGGCGCGACGAGCGTCCCGGCCGCCTCGACGGCGTCGCCGAAGAACGACTCGATGTCGCCGGCCGACTCGAGGTGGGTCCACTCGCCCCGGGCCGTCTCGCCCAGCGTCCGGATGGTCTCTTTCCGGTAGTCCGACCCGATGCCCGCCGACTTGATGCGGATGCCGTCCTCGTCGATGGCGCGGGCCAGCGTCTCGAACTCCGCCTCGCCGTGGCTCTGGTCTTTCCCGTCGGAGAGAAAGAGGATTCGACGGGCGGTCCGGTCGTCTGCCGGAAGGTGGTGCAAAGCGTCGCGAGCCGCGACCAGGCCCCGGTAGATGTCCGTCCCGCCGCCAGCGGCAATGTTCGCGACGCGGTCGAGGGCCTCATCGCGGGAGATGTCGCCCCAGCGTGTCGCGTCCAGCACCGTCTCGACCTCGGTGTCGAACGTGACGATGGAGACGTAATCGTCGGCCTCGAGCAGGCCGAACACCCACTCGGCCCCGTCGCGGGCCTGCTGGATGTCGTCGCCGGCCATCGACCCGCTCGAGTCGATACACAGCGCGATCTGTCGCGTCGGACGGCCCGCCCGTCGGCCTGGGTCGACCTCTATCTCCGCGGTCAGTTTCGCCCCGTCTCCCGGGACGTACGGGCGGTTGACGTCCGTCACGACGTTCACAGTCATACTGTGAAGCTGGTCAGACTATCCGATTATAAGTTTTCCCTGGGAGGGCGGTTGGGTGTTCCACGGCAAACTGTCGGGTTCAGTAATCCTTAATAGTTTAGTCCCCTCCGATTAATACATGACCGTAGTCAGCGTCTCGATGCCGGAATCGCTGCTCGAGCGCATCGACGAGTTCGCCGAGGAGCACGGCTACACCGGCCGGAGCGAGATCATCAGGGAAGCCAGCCGGAACCTGCTGGGCGAGTTCGAGGACAAGCGCCTCGAGGGGCGGAAGCTCATGGGCATCGTCACCGTCCTGTTCGACTACGAGACGACGAGCGTCGAGGAGAAGATGATGCACCTCCGGCACGAACACGAAGGCATCGTCGCCTCGAACTTCCACAGTCACGTCGGCGAACACCGCTGTATGGAACTGTTCGTCCTCGAGGGGGACCTCGAGGAGATATCGTCGTTCGTGGGCAAGATCCGCGCGACGAAAGACACGCTCAACATCGACTATTCGGTGGTTCCGGTCGACGACTTCGGGACGCTCGCCGACGTGGAGTGAGAACCGCGGCCCCGCTCAGAACGTCCCGCTCAACTGTGCCTGGACGTCGACGGAGCCGCCGTTCTCCGCGAGTCAGAAGACGCTTCGCGTTCGCGACGTTCGTGACGGAGGATGTGTCAGTGCTAGTTTATGTTATCGGCCGCCGTCCTAGAGCCTCGATGAGTTCGACAACCGCTCCCCCGGAGAAATACGACGTCATGCTCGGCCAGCTGGGCGCTCGCCTCGACATCTCGTGCACCGAGAACGAAGCGAACGTGGCCATCGTCGAGCACACGCTCCCGCCCCACACACTCGCGGCGCCGCTGCACCGGCACAGCCGCGAGGACGAGATCTCCCACGTCCTCGAGGGCGAGATGACGGTCCTCGCCGACGACGAGGTGACGACGGTCCCGGCCGGTGAGTCGGTCGTCAAGGGCCGGGGCCGATGGCACACGTTCTGGAACGCCGGCGACGAGCCGCTCCGGTTCCTCGAGATAATCGCGCCGGGCGAGTTCTCGGAGTTCTTCGAGGAAGTAGCCGACCTCGGGACGCCGGACCCGACCGACGAGACGTGGGCCCCGCAGTTCCTCGCCATCGGCGAGCGCTACGGCTTCGAGGCCGACCTCGAGGCGACGCCGGAGCTGCTGGAAACGTACGATCTCCAGATGTAAGGTCCGGTTCAGACCGCGTCCGGCTGGACCTTCGTCCCCACCCATAGCAGCGTCCCCAGCAGCGCGACGACGGCGACGGGAAGGAGCCACTGGAACACCGTCAGGACGCCGGCGCTGGCCTGGACGCCGACGACCAGCAGGACGGTCGGGCCACAGCAGACCACGCCCGAGAGCAGCCCCGGAATCCCGGCGGCCGCGCCGGCGCCGGGGCCGATGCGGCAGGCTTTCGGGCCGCGCCACGCGACCAGCGAGACGCCGAAGTTCAGGCCGACGAGAGTCGCCAGCACACCCCCGAGCGCGAGGTTCAACGGGGCGACGAGCAGTTCGACGGGGCCGACGACGAGCAGGGCCACGGGCTCCCACTGGAAGGGGCCGACCGGTCGGAACGCGCGGGCCAACGGGTTCTCGACGGCGGAGAGTTCGAATCCCCAGGGGCCGGTACCCAGGTGCGAGAGCCCGTACAGGTAGACCACGAGGTAGACCACCGCGGCGACGGCGAAAGCGCTCTGTCCGTCCCGCCGGGTCATCGCCCCGCGGACGGCCACGGCCGTGTTGCTCAGCAGTCCCAGCGTCCGGCCGAGCACGGTCCGATCCCCGGTCGAGACCTCACTCGACATACGGAATCCCCGGGTAGAAGCCCGCCCACGCGAACCACATGCCGTCGAACGCGAGCGTCCGCTCGAGCGGCAGGTCGGCCGCCGCATAGGTCTCGCTGTCGACCCGGTAGCCCTCGCCGTCGGCCGTGACTGTCGTTTTCTCGCTGGTCTCGTAGACGTAGCCCGTCTCGAGGGCCGGATCGGCGACGGCGACGTAGTCCGTCTCGCCGATAGCCCCGCGCAGTACCCGTTCGTCCAGCAGCGACGCCTTGTCGAACGAGAGCGCGCCCTCGGTCGTCCGGGTGCCGACGACGACGTCCTTCGGGTGGGTCCGGTCGTCGCTCACCAGCGGCGAGAAGATGGTCCGGTCGCTGGTGTAGGACCCCCCGTCGGGGTTGTACTGGCCGTAGGGGTCCGACCCGTACCGCCGGGAGAAGCCCGTCTCGTCGGTCAGGACCACGGTGTCGGGGTAGAACGCCCGCCAGTGCTCCCAGGAGGTCCAGACGACCCGGAACTCCCGGAGCGACTGGCCCTCCATCGGGCCCTCGACGGCGGTGCCGATCACCTGGGGCCACCGGCTGTCGGTCCCGCGGTCGTACATCACCAGGTTCGAGTTGACCAGGTCGCCCGACGTCCCGAACTCGACCGGCCCGCGCTCGAAGCCCTGGGCGGTGCCGGTCAGCGGGCAGTAGGTTATCGCCACCGGGTCCCCGCCGAGCACGTCGTTGACGATCTCGTGCCAGACGAGTATCGACTGGGGGTAGGCCTTCGCTTCGCCGTCGCGGACCGCTCCGAACACCGGGTCGCCGGGGTCTACCGTCGCCTCGTCGGCGGATGCGAACTGCGGGTCGTCGATGGCCGGGATACCGTCTTTCGGCACGCCGCCGCTGGTAATCTCGCCTCGAATCGTTTCGACGTCGTGGCCCAGGAACAGGCGCCGGTCGGCCGTCGGCGGGCGGGCGCCGCTTTCGCCAGTCGTCGCCCCGCCCGCCGTCGTCGACGTCCCGCCGCCCTCGGTCTCGGTGTCCGAGCGAGTCCCAGACCCCCCGGTTCCGGTACAGCCGGCGAGGCCGGCCACGCCTGCGGCACCGAGCACGCGCAGGAAGGTCCGGCGTTTCGTGTCCATACACCTACTGGTCGCGCCAGCGGCAAAACCTCGCGGTGAGGCACCGGTAACCGCACACGACCGCCTCCGCAGTTATATACCGCTACGTACGGTCGGCCCGGAATCGTCGTATCGGGGTCCGGCACACCCCCCGGCCCCGTCACTCCCCGTCCAGCAGGTCGACGACGAGTTCCGCGACGGCCGAGAGTTCGTCCTCGTTCACGCCGTGACCCATTCCCTCGTAGATGCGCTCGTCGACGTCACCGCCCAGTCGCTCGAACACCTCGGTCGTGACCTGGACCCGCTCGAGCGGGATGTGCGGGTCGACGTCGCTGCATCCGACGAACACGGGCGTCCCCTCGAGGTCGCCCTCGTAGTCGTCGGGGTCGACAGACTCGCCGATGAGGCCGCCGCTCAGTGCCACGAGCGCGCCGTAGCGCCGCGGGGTGCGCGCGACGAACTCGCTCGCGAGACAGGCTCCCTGGGAGAACCCGAGCAACATGACCCGCTCCGTGGGGACGCCGGCCGCCTCGACCCCCTCGATGGCGTCGCGAATCGCCTGCAGGCCCGACGAGCGGCCCGGTTCGTTCTGCTCGACGGGCGCCAGGAACGACTGGGTACCAGGTGTTCCGGGCCGCCTGCGGCGCGAGCAGCGCCAGGCCCTCCTCGTGGACCTCCTCGCCCATCTGGACGATACTCCGGGCCGTCGCACCCCGCCCGTGAACCAGAATCGCGGCGGCGCGGGCGTCCTCGAGTGGCGTCCCCGCCGTGACGAGCGGCTGGCCCTGGTGTGGCCCCGACATTCAGCTTCCCTCCGACGACACGTCGCTGTCCGTTGCGGTCATACCGTCTGTACCGGCCCGACGGTCTTGAGTCGTTTCCTCCGGACCGTGCGGGACGTGGGCGACTCACACACCCACTCGAAGGCGGAGCGAGACGTCGTCCGGGGCCGTCACGGCGATGCCGTCGTCTCTGTCCGTCACCGCGACGTCCGCCGCTTCGAGGTGCTCCCTGACCGCCGCGAGGGCCGCCGCGTCGGGGAGGCGGAGTTCGAACCACGCCAGCCCGCGCCCGCGCTGTGGCGCGGTCCGCCCGCGCCAGGGGTTCAGGCCGAGATGGTGGTGATAGTCGCCGGCGGCGACGAACAGCGCCCCCCGCATCTCTTGGCGACGCCTCAGCCCGAGCGTGTCGACGTAGAACGCTCGCGCGGCCTCGACGTCGGTCACCTCGAGGTGGACGTGGCCGACGTCGGTCCCCGCGGGAACCCGCTCGCCGCCGTCGCTCTCGGCGCGCAACTCATCGAGCGAGAGGGGCAGCGTGTCCATCTGGACCCGGCCGTCGGCGGTCTCCGGCCACTCACCGCGCGGGCGGTCACGGTATATCTCGACCCCGTTTCCCTCCGGGTCCGAGAGGTAGAGCGCCTCGCTGACGTGGTGGTCGGCGGCCCCGTCGAGTCGCGCGCCGGCCTCGACGCGCTCCAGTGCCGCGCCGAGTGCCGCTCTCGTGGGGACGCGGACGGCGAGGTGGAACAGGCCGGCCTCGTCGCGGCCCCGCTCGGGTCGGTCCGGGGCGGCGACGAGTTCGAGCAGCGGCGTCGTCCCGTCGCCCAGGACGACCCGCTCGTCGGTCCGGTCGTGGACGACGAGGCCGACGACCGTCTCGTAGAAGGTGGCGAGTCCGTCGGGGTCGGCGACGGTGAGTGCGACCCGGCCGACGGTCGTCTCGGGGTGGATGGTACCGGTGTCGGGCATACGGTACCTTCGTCTGACCGGGGGATAAACGACGCGCACCCAACGCCTATATCCGCGCGGCCCGGCGGTCGAGGTATGACTGACACGGACGGGGTCGAGGCCCTCGTGCAGGCGCTGACCCCCGCGGAGAAACGCTCGCTCGTCCACGGGGCCGTCGACCCCGAGGGCACCGCGACAGGCTACCTGCCGGGCGTCGGCCGACTGGGGATTCCGCCCATCCGACTCGTCGACGGGCCGCTGGGTATCCGGGCCGAGGGCGAGCGGGCGACGGCCTTCCCGGCCTCGCTGGCGACGGCGGCGACGTTCGATCCCGACCTGGCCCGCGAGCAGGGCGCCGCGATGGCGCGCGAGGCGACGGCGCTGAATCAGGACGCGTTGCTCGCGCCCGGCGTGAACGTCGTCCGGGTGCCACACTGTGGCCGGAACTTCGAGTACCTCTCGGAGGACCCCGTGCTGGCGAGTTCGGTGGGGTCGGCGCTCGTCTCCGGCATCGAGTCCGAGGACGTCGTCGCGACGGTGAAACACTACGTCGCCAACAACCAGGAGACCCACCGGACGAGCGTCAGCGCCGACGTCGACGAGCGGACGCTGCGCGAACTGTACCTCCCGCCGTTCCGGGCGGCCGTCGAGGCCGGCGCCGGATCGGTGATGACTGCCTACAACCGAGTCAACGGAACCCACATGAGCGACCACGGGCGCCTCGTCGGCGACGTGCTGAAAGGCGAGTGGGACTTTTCGGGCTACGTCGTCTCGGACTGGTACGGCCTGGAAACGACGGTCGGCGCGGCGAACGCGGGGCTGGACCTGGAGATGCCGGGGGTGCCCGCCGAGAACGAGGACGCCGACCTCGAGGCGTTCGAGTGGCCCGACGGCATCCCCGATGCCACGCA
Source organism: Haloarcula regularis (assembly GCF_029338315.1). Lineage (GTDB taxonomy): Archaea > Halobacteriota > Halobacteria > Halobacteriales > Haloarculaceae > Haloarcula > Haloarcula regularis. Next base: position 7,040 of record NZ_CP119794.1, on the reverse strand, counting down.
CGCAGGCCTGTTCGGCGACCCGCTGGCGGCGGCCATCGAGGCTGGCGAGGTGCCCGCCGAGCGTCTCGACGACATGGTCCGGCGGGTCCTCGAGCAGTTCGCCCGGACCGGTCACCTCGACGGCGAACGAGGCGAGGGGGAACTCGACAGCGAGCGCCACCGCGACCTCGCGAAACGTCTCGCCACCCGCGGAACGGTCCTGCTCGAGAACGACGGCGTCCTGCCGCTGGCCGGCGGGGTCGACGTCGCCGTCGTCGGCCCGCACGTCTACGAGGCGAAGGTCGGCGGCGGCGGGTCCTCCGAGACCACGCCGTTCCACGCGGTGACGCCCGTCGAAGGGGTCCGGGCCCGGGCGGACGGCGCGGTGACCGTGACCCGCGGCATCCCCGAGATCGAGGACGTCTCGCTGTTCGACCTCCTGCCGTTCGTCGAGGGCGGCCGCGAGGAGTCCGAGAGCGACGCACCGGACCGGGAGCCATCGCTCGAGCGAGCCGTCGACGCCGCCGCGGCCGCCGACGTCGCCGTGGTGTTCGTCCGCGACACGACCACCGAGGCCAGGGACCGCGACTCGCTGGCGCTTCCCGGGCGACAGGACGAACTGATCGAGGCGGTCGCCGGCGCGAACGACCGGACCGTGGTGGTCCTGCGCTCTGGCGGCCCCGTCGAGACGCCCTGGCGCGAGGACGTCGCCGCCGTCCTCGAGGCCTGGTACCCCGGGCAGGCCGACGGCGACGCCGTCGCGTCCGTGCTCTACGGCGACAGCGACCCCGGCGGGCGCCTCCCGGTCACCTTCGCGCCCGAGGCGGCCTACCCCACGAGCGACGAGCGGCGGTTCCCCGGCGTCGACGGCGTGGCCAGCTACGACGAGGGCGTCTTCGTCGGCTACCGCCACTTCGACGCCACCGACGCCCAGCCCACCTACCCGTTCGGCCACGGCCACTCCTTCGCGACCTTCGAGTACGGCGAGCCGACGGTCGACGGCGAGACGGTCTCGGTCACCGTCGAGAACGTCGCGGACCGCCGCGGGCGGGAGGTCGTCCAGGCCTACGTCCGCCCGCCACAGGTCGAGGGTGTCGACCGCCCGGTCCGCGAGTTCGCCGGGGCAGCCGCCGTCGAACTCGACGCGGGCGAATCCGAGCGCGTCGCCGTCGACCTCGCCGACCTCGCCCGGTCCCGGTACGACCCCGACGACGGATGGACCGTCGACGCCGGGACCTACACCGTCGAGGTCGGCCGGTCCGCGGCCGACGTCAGGGCCACGACAGCCCTCGAGAGGTGACCACCCAGGGACGGCCGGTTATCCCGACGTAACCCCAAACCGGCTTCCAGTCGGTTCTCTGACTCGAATCGTGGCATTTAGCGGCAAATATATCCACTACCTGGGGCGGGCCACTCGGCCCCAGACGGTCTCGAGTGCCCGGAACGGCGGGATTGCCCACCAGTTCGCCCGCTGCCGACCGTTCCCGGTAGCGCCGTCGTCGGCACCGCCGCGGGCGTCGCGACTGTCGAGCGAGTTCCGACAGGCGACGACGGTGACCCCGCGGTCGAGCACCCACAACACCGCCGGTTCGACCGTCGACGGGTCCAACACGTGCGAGACCCCGCCGAGTTGCAGACGATCACCACCTCGCCGGCGACCGTCTCGTCGTCACACAGGTTCTCTGCGTTGCGAAACACTCGCTTTGCGTACTCCGTTTCGCCGTCCGGGAGATGATAGATCGTGCCCGGGACGTGCACCGGTTCGCTGTCGTCCATACGCGAGCGTCGGCCGGCACAGCCAAAAACGGCACTCACGGCTGTCGCGGTCGCTGTACAAATACGAAAAGCCCCGGGGAGCGCCATAGATGGCTCTCTCCGAGGGCAATAAAGTATGAATGGTCGGCGGCGAACCGAGTTTCCCAGAGGCTCGCGCACTCCAGTACTCACCGGAACGCTGGCGGGCTTATCTTCCGTGTTCGGGATGGGTACGGGAGGCAACCCCGCCGCTATGGCCGCCTTAACGCCGAGTCGTGGAATCGAACCACGAGAGTACCAGACCAGGTCTCGGTCGGTCCTACCACCGTGGGTACGTGCGATCCAGTTTGCGCCTGGACTCGTTCATGCAACGAGTCACAGTGCGTATGATTGATGGCTTCAGGTTGTTAGTGCTCGTGGGCTCAACGTCTCGTTACCTCGACGCGCACACCCCGAGTCTATCGACCGCGTCTTCTACGCGGACCTTCAGCGGTGTCTCTTTTCCAGGTGGGTTTCGAGCTTAGATGCGTTCAGCTCTTACCCCGTGTCGCGTGGCTACCCGGCACGTGCTCTCTCGAACAACCGGTACACCAGTGGCGACCAATCGTAGTTCCTCTCGTACTATACGATCGTTCCCGTCAGACACCATGACACACCCAGTAGATAGCAGCCGACCTGTCTCACGACGGTCTAAACCCAGCTCACGACCTCCTTTAATAGGCGAACAACCTCACCCTTGCCCGCTTCTGCACGGGCAGGATGGAGGGAACCGACATCGAGGTAGCAAGCCACTCGGTCGATATGTGCTCTTGCGAGTGACGACTCTGTTATCCCTAGGGTAGCTTTTCTGTCATCAATTGCCCGCATCAAGCAGGCTAATTGGTTCGCTAGACCACGCTTTCGCGTCAGCGATCCTCGTTAGGAAGATCACTGTCAAGTCATCTTTTGCTCTTGCACTCTTCGCCGGGTCTCTGTCCCGGCTGAGATGACCTTAGGGCGCGCTCGATATCTTTTCGAGCGCGTACCGCCCCAGTCAAACTGCCCGGCTACCGGTGTCCTCCTCCCGGAGTGAGAGTCGCAGTCACCGACGGGTAGTATTTCACTGATGGCTCGGTGGCCTGCTAGCGCAGGTACCTGTGTAATGCCTCCTACCTATGCTGCACATCGGCGACCACGTCTCAGCGACAGCCTGCAGTAAAGCTCCATAGGGTCTTCGCTTCCCCCTGGGTGTCTCCAGACTCCGCACTGGAATGTACAGTTCACCGGGCCCAACGTTGGGACAGTGAAAGCTCTGGTTAATCCATTCATGCAAGCCGCTACTGATGCGGCAAGGTACTACGCTACCTTAAGAGGGTCATAGTTACCCCCGCCGTTGACAGGTCCTTCGTCCTCTTGTACGAGGTGTTCAGATACCTGCACTGGGCAGGATTCAGTGACCGTACGAGTGCTTGCGCATTTGCGGTCACCTATGTTGTTACTAGACAGTCCGAGCTTCCGAGTCACTGCGACCTGCTCATCTCCTGAGCAGGCATCCCTTATCGCGAACTTACGGGACTAACTTGCCGAATTCCCTAACGTCGGTTGCTCCCGACAGGCCGTGGCTTTCGCCGCCATGAACACCTGTGTCGGTTCTCGGTACGGACACTATGCTCGTCTTTTCACGGGCCCCAGGTTGAACCACGTTTCCCTATCTCGCCGTTCGTCCGCTTCGTGCCGTTATGGCTTCCACGGAGTTTGACGATTCGACTGGGCGAAGGCCCAGCGTGGTCGACCCCAGGGCGTCAACTTTGAATGCATAGCGGCACGGGAATATTAACCCGTTTCCCATTTCGTCATAGTCGAGTTGCGGTATGACTTAGGACCGGCTAACCCCCAGCTGATCAGCAGTGCTGAGGAACCCTTATTCATGAGGCCGTCGGGGTTCTCACCCGACTATCGCTGCTACTATGGCCAGGATTTTCGTCACTATTCGGTCCACAGGAGTTCTCACCCCTGCTTCCACCCAAATAGAGCGCCAACCTACTCGGTCACCCTGTGACGGGTGCGGAAAGGTCTCGGTGGTGGATTTGAGTCCCGATCATTTTGGGCGCCTCAAACCTCGGCCGGTAAAGCTGTTACGCTTTTCTTAGAGGGTAGCTGCTTCTAGGGCTTCACCTCCCGGCTGTCTAGGGCTCGAGACCACCTTCAGAGGATTACACTTAATCCACACTTGGGGACCTTAACCTTTCTCTGGGTTGTTCCCCTCACGGTGCACAGGCTTACCCCGCACACCGGAATCCTCACGTCAGCGGCGTTCGTAGGTTTGGAGTTTGACAGGTGTGCCGACTCCTCTCGGAGGCGGTCACACCAATCGGTCGCTCTACCCCACGAACTACCTCGGTGAAGGTCATGCTTCGACATGTTTCGGTTGGAACCAGCTGTTGCCGGACTCGATGGGCCTTTCACCCCTACACGTAGATCACGAGAGGGTATTGTAGGACACCAACTCTAACAGGCCTCCACGTGCCTTTCGGCACGCTTCACCTTGTCCACGCGTAGATCGTCCGGATTCGGGTCGTGTCCATATGGCTCCCCGCCCTTGAAGACGGCGGCCCTCGCCGTGAGGCTGCGGCCATGTCGGTTTCCCTGTGCCTCCCCGGATACTCCGGTTAGACTTGCCATGTAGACACACTCCCTGGCTCGTTTTTCAAAACGTACGATAGAACATCGGCTTCCCGTGAGTCTTACTGGACGCTCGCGCGTCGGTCATTCGTCAGGGGACCTTGTATGCCCTATCGCTCCATCGCCAGCTGAGTTCAAGCTCTATTTCACCTCCCTTCTGAGGGTACTTTGCAGCGTTCGTTCACACTACTTGTGCACTATCGGTCTCGAGGAGTGTTTAGCCTTCGCAGTCGATGCCTGCGACATTCGCGAGGGATATCCAACCCCCGCTACTCTGGAACCACCGCACACCGTACTGACCTCGATTACGGGACTGTCACCCTGTTTCGTGCTCTGTTCCAAGAGACTTCGTCGAGATGGTCGAGTGATGAGAGGTGGCCCTGACACCACATTGCCCGTGAGGGCTTCGGTTTGGGCTGTATCGCGTTCACTCGCGGTTACTAACGACATCGCGTTGCGCTTTCTTTTCCTGCCGGTACTAAGATGTTTCAGTTCCCGGGGTTCCTCATTGCGCGAGGCAATTGCTGAGGAGATTCTCATTCGGAAATCCATGGTTCTTCGCCTCCGTGCGGCTCCCCATGGCTTATCGCAGCTTGGCACGTCCTTCATCAGCTCTCGAGCCGAGCTATCCACCAGCTGGCATAGTAGCCAACGTCAATTGTGACTCGCTAAACTGCACTGAACGAGTCCAGTGGACGCCTGGATCGCACGTACACACGGTTTCATTCTCGCCCCCAAGGTGGGAGAGGTGGGCGAGTCGACCCTTCCCAGCCGCGGTTTCACCCGGGCTGGTGCATCAGTCGTCGTATCACATCCGAACCCCGTCCCACACTTAAGGGAGCGATTCGGGCGCGACACGAAGTACGGACCCGTCGGGAGTTGCACCCGACACCCCGGAAGGGGTATCCGCCTCGGATAGGTCTCGTGAGCCCAGCGGGCCCATACAGCAGTCCGCTTCGGTGTCGTCGGCGGATGCCGACAACGATTGTGGGCTGAGGTAGAACCTCAGTCCCGTTCTGTAGGAGGTGATCCAGCCGCAGATTCCTCTACGGCTACCTTGTTACGACTTAAGCCCCCTTGCGGAGCCCAGATTTGACCTGGGTATCCAGGCCTCATCCGGACCCCACTCGGGTGCTTTGACGGGCGGTGTGTGCAAGGAGCAGGGACGTATTCACCGCGCGCTTCTGACACGCGATTACTACCGAATCCAGCTTCATGCGGGCGAGTTTCAGCCCGCAATCCGAACTACGATCACGTTTGGAGATTAGCTCCGCCTCTCGGCGTCGCATCCCACTGTCATGACCATTGTAGCCCGCGTGTTGCCCGGTCCATTCGGGGCATACTGACCTACCGTTGCCCATTCCTTCCTCCGTTTTAACAACGGCAGTCTCCGTAGTGTACCCGACTATCGCTAGATATCGCTGGCAACTACGGATGTGGGTCTCGCTCGTTGCCTGACTTAACAGGACGCCTCACGGTACGAGCTGACGGCGGCCATGCACCTCCTCTCAGTAGCGTCGGGTAAAGTCGTCAACCTGACCGTCATTACTACTGTCGGGACCGGTGAGATGTCCGGCGTTGAGTCCAATTAAACCGCAGGCTCCTCCGGTTGTGGTGCTCCCCCGCCAATTCCTTTAAGTTTCATCCTTGCGGACGTACTTCCCAGGCGGCCTGCTTATCGTCTTCACTACGGCACATCACGTGCTCATGGCGCGTGACATACCTAGCAGGCATTGTTTACAGCTAGGACTACCCGGGTATCTAATCCGGTTCGAGACCCTAGCTTTCGTCCCTCACCGTCGGGTCCGGTCTCTTGACGTGGTTTCCCCATTGGTGGTCCGTCCAGGATTACAGGATTTCACTCCTACCCCGGACGTACCCGTCAAGTCTCTCGGCCCCAAGCCGTGTAGTTTCCGCTGGACGCCGGCCAGTTGAGCTGGCCGATTTCCCAACGGACTTACACAGCAGGCTACGGACGCTTTAGGCCCAATAATATCGGCCATCACTTGGACTGCCGGTATTACCGCGGCGGCTGGCACCGGTCTTGCCCAGTCCTTGTTCCTGAACCACCTTACGGTACAGAAAAGCGAGGACTATATGCCCTCGCACTCGGAGTCCCCCTATCGCACTGTCGTGCAGTGTAAAGGTTTCGCGCCTGCTGCGCCCCGTAGGGCCCGGAATCTTGTCTCAGATTCCGTCTCCAGGCTCTTGCTGTCACAACCTGTACCGATTATGGGCACGGTGGGCCGTTACCCCACCGTCTACCTAATCGGCCGCAGCCACATCCTACAGCGCCGGAACGTTTCCAGCTCTCGGCACTCCAGCGTGAGAGCTGTATCCGCTATTGGCCTCAGTTTCCCGAGGTTATCGCGGTCTGTAGGGTAGTTTGGCCACGTGTTACTGAGCTATACGCCGCGGGTCCAACCCGCGCGACTAGCATGGCTAAATCGGACTCCGATAGCAATGGCCTCCGGCAGGATCAACCGGAATGTGCTGACTGAGTCAGCGGCGGGCGTTGCGCGATGCAACGTCTGAGTGTGGTATCACTCCGTCGGAAGCGTAACCCATTGATTCCAAATCAATGGTAACTGCTGTATGGGTCCGTGGGCTCACATCAGATTCCATCTTGACGGCGGACCGCAGGG